>NZ_KI973212.1:2748527-2911457 GCF_000534535.1 Enterobacter sp. MGH 33
TTTTCTTCCGGTAGCTGACAAAAGCCCATATGCCCGAGACTGTCTCCGGCACTGACAGGCACTGGCGTGGCCGGAACATGCACATCATTAAAGACAGGCGCACTGCCTGATGCTGCCGGAGTAACTGGCGCAAGGTTGTCATCGTCGGATACCACCCATACCCGATCGCCCTTTTTCATCTTACCCAGATCGCGTCCAAGAGTGACCAGACTGAATGTTCTGGATGCGTCTTCAGCGTTTTTGCCGGGGCGGGTAAGTTGTTGCGTGGTATTACCGGATTCATAAGAGAGCGGAATATCTGCCGGCAATGTGCCTGCACTGGTGTATTGCAATACATCTTCACTACTCAGATAGTAATTCAGGACGGTACGCGAAGTGCAGTTAATCGCACCTTCCGGCTGATTAGTGTAAGGTGGCGTACATTTTGTCCACCATGACGGAACGGGGGCCGACACAGATGCTTTCAGAGAACCTTGGTCAGAAACCGTCCAGACCTTAGTGCCCGCGACGAGTATTTCTCCGGCTGCATTTTTCGTCTCAGTAGAAATAGAAACTTCCGTGAACTGACGTCTGTCGCTGCTGCGGGTTACAATATTGTTGCTTAGCATGACAATTGTGCCTGCTCTCAGATTTCCAGCTGCCCGCCCCCCCTGCAGATCATCCTTGCTTTTATAATAGCGCTGGCGGCTCGACACTATTCTGCCATGAAGATCATCCAACTGTTTATATGCAGCAAAAGGGGCCAGGTTCATATATAGGGTGAAAAATGTCAGTTCGCTGTCTTTTGTCTCACCCGGCTGGATGTAATGCTTTACCAGTACAAACGAGGTTGAGTAAAACAGGTTTTCACCTCGCCACTCTATAGCGGCATTTTCATAGTCCTTACACACGCGCCATGCGACTATCTCACCATCAGCCATGCAACGGATAAATTGCTCCCCTTTATAAGGCTCCCCGTTACGGTAGGCTTTTTCTTCCGCACTCTCCGTCCCAAGGGCACACCAGGGGATGGTGGCATCGGTAATATGAATACCGCCATGCCACATTCCCTGGCTTCCTACCAGATACAGACCTGAACTTTCCCGCTCAAGCTTCGATAACAGTTCTTCTGCAGAAGTGAACGGTTGGCCTTTAGCATCTGAAGGAACGGGAAAACTCTGTTTAGGTATAACTGCTGCCATAAAAAACCTCCGTGTTAATCACATGCCCGTTTTGCAGAACCTTTAACAGAATCCTTTTCAGGTTGTTTCTGTCGATTTTGATCACCATTTTTCGATGAGTCCGAATTATCCGTTCCTGGCTCGTTGTTAGCGCCCAGATTTAAAGAGGTTAACGGAAAATCGGGAGTGTCGTAGGGAAGACTCGCAGGAGTACCGGGAACCAGATACATTGCAACTTTCATTATCATCATCCCTTCTGAGCCATGCTCTATCCCGTTCTGGTTCAGCTTCAGGTAAGACCCACCACCGTTCAGCGTCAGCGTTTTCGGGGTGCTGATGATGATTTCGTCTTCACTGCTGGTCACCGTCAGCTGCTTTTCTGAAAACAGGGCCATCGTGTTGTGCTGAGCCTGAATTTCAATATCTCCCTGATTCGCAACCAGTTTAGCCCCGTCTTTATGGACAAACAGACCGAGAGCTTTTTCTGCCGTGACGGACAGATTTTTCATCGCACCGATATCAAGATGCTGACCTGCATTGATCATGGTGTTGCGGGTGCTACTGAGCTGAAGGTGTTCACCTGAGGACAGTGCCACCCCCTGCGGAGCGCTACCCAGCAGGACCGCAGACTGGAGATCTTTGATTTTGTCCGTCACAAGACTAATCTGGGTACTGATATCACAGACCAGCGCTCCGGCGGCTTCAGCAGCACTATTCAGCGCCTGCATCTGGCTGTTGGCCTGGTTAATCTGGTTGATGGCAGGAGCCATTTCCAGCACCGGCCCCTGGGCTTTGGCTTGGGCATCCGCCGTCAGGAACAGACCCTTTGCCGCACGTACTGCACCAAATTCGTCCGTACGCAATTCAAAACCGGCACCGCGTTTTTCTCGCTGGCCGTTGACCAGATGACCCATATTCAGCTGCGTTTTGCCATATTCTGTCGCGAGCTTGATATGCTCTTCCTGGCGCTTATCCTCCATCCGCAGCTTATTGTTCGCCGGGGTACGCCACACGTTCCGCGTATGATTGTCACTGGTGACATGGTCCGGATGTTCTGAATCATGCAGGGCATAAGCGATGTAGGGACGATCCGGGTCTCCGCCGTCAAAAACGACGGCCACTTCAGTTCCGTCGATAAGCGGGGAGTGGAATCCGTACGTATCACCGGCATACGGTTTAGCCAGCCGCAGCCACAAATAGGCATAACCGTGTTCAGTGCTGCTGCGGTCAAAGTCCAGTTTTACCCGGTATCGCCCGTCCGGGTCGAGCCAGGAATAGGTGTCACCTTTCTGTGTGCTTTCCACCCGGGCAGGCAACGAACCGGATATCACCGGACGACTGAGCAGTGCCGGACGCCAGCAGACGGTTTCGCTGTAGGGGATACCCTCAAACCTCAGCGTAAAGCTACTTTTGCGTGAACCGCGAGTGCGCACCGTGGTGATGACGATGCCTTCCTTGACGGCATCGGGTAACGTGCCGTCCGTTTCCAGTACCTGACCCGGGACCAGAAGCGGACTGGAAGAATGCCCGCTGACGCGATATTGCGCGTTCAGAATGCGTTCGTGACGCAGACGAGCGAAGTATGCCCCGGTCTCTGTACTTTCAGTATCACCTGCTGACAGGAAGGGTTCCGCGTAATGGTACGTTTCCCCGGTGGTGATCCCTTCCTTGCTGAAAATACTTTCGGCGCTGTCCTGAGGCATCAGCGCTTCGCGGTAGTTGTAGTCACGGGTGACCACACTCCCGCTCACCACATTGTATGCGGTCTGAATACCCCAGATGCTCTCCTGGCCGCAGTCACTCATCCCGGCCTGGCTGCGCAATGGCAGCGTGAGGCCAAATTCATACTGCTGCTGGCTGTCCTGAAAAATTACCACATCCTGTTCAAGACGGCTGTCCATTTCATAACGCCAGTAAATACCGACTTCAGCCAGCAGGCGCTGAATAAATTCAAGGTCAGTTTCCCGCCACTGGGTGATGAGCTCCCGAGCCGGGTACTCCCTTGAGAGCCGGAACTCAAAGTCAGGTCCTTCCAGGCCGTGTTTACACAGTACCTGTTCAACCACTTCCGTTACCGACTGGTTGAGGTAAATCTGACTGCCCTTTGTAAAACCCAAAAGCGCGATGCGGGGAACGATCTTCAGTGCGTAACGGGTCTCGTCATTTGACGTGGAAATCCGGCGAAATGACGCCACCACCCCATAAACCGTCCGGACCGGCAGCGCCGGTGCCCCGTCAAACATCGGGGTCTGAAAAGTAAATGACGCCGGTTTCAGCAGTAACGTGTCGCAGGCAATATCCGCAGAAGAACAGGTGACTGTCACATCATACCGCCATGGCTGGCTGAGTGACTCAACCGCGTTGTAACGCAGAACATCCAGGAAATCGCCGCATCCATGCACATCAACCCGGTAACGTGACTGGCCCAGCAGCTGTTGTACCGCATCGGTTGCCTGGTTGACCAGGGAACTGTTCATGAGGCTTCTCCTTCTGCTTGTTCGTCAAATGCCAGCACAATCCCCTCCTCCTCATCCCAACCCAATGTAAGATGCTGCGGCTTCTTCCCCGCCGCCATATGCATCAGCAGCTGCTGGCTCAGCACCGGCAGAATCTGCTGGTTCAGCAGGCTGTCAACATTGCGCGCCCCGGTGTCCGGCAGCAGGCAGGCATCGGTCAGTGCGTCGTACAGACTTTCGTGGATATCGGTCTTCATACCGTAGTGACGGTTGAGGCGTTTACTGACCTGCGCCAGCTTCATTTCCACGATGGTGCGCATCGCTGCCTGCGCCAGCGGACGGTAAATCACCGTCTGGAAGCGCGCCAGCAGCGCGGGCTGGAAGTGGTCCCGCAGGACAGGGCGCAGCAGTTCATGCAGATCCGGCTCTGTCGCCTCCGGCTGTTCCTCCAGCATCTGCATGATGAGGTCGCTGCCGAGATTAGAGGTCATCAGAATCACCGTGTTGCGGAAGTCAATTTCCCGTCCCTCGCCGTCGCGCATGAAGCCCCGGTCAAAGACCTGGTAGAACAGGTTCATCACATCCCGGTGCGCCTTTTCCACTTCATCCAGCAGCACCACGCTGTAGGGGCGCTTACGGACGGCTTCGGTCAGAATGCCGCCCTGACCGTAACCCACGTAGCCCGGCGGTGAGCCCTTGAGCTGCGAGACGGTGTGTGGCTCCTGGTATTCCGAGAGGTTGATGGTGATAAGGGACTTCTCGCCGCCGAACAGTTCATCGGCCAGCGCCAGGGCGGTTTCGGTCTTGCCGGTGCCGCTCGGCCCCACAAGCAGGAACACGCCCTGCGGGCCGTTCTCCGGCGCCAGACCGGTTTTGCTGGCGCGCAGGCGCTGCGCAATGGCATTCAGTGCACTGTCCTGACCGACAACGCGTTTCGCCAGACTGTGCTCAAGGCTCAGCAGTTCCGTCTGCTCGTCCTTCATCAGGGAAGAGAGCGGTACGCCCGTCCAGTCGGCGATAACGGTGGCGACGGTACGCGCATCCACATCCAGCCCCAGCAGCGGGGTATGCTTTTGTATATCGCTCAGTTGCTGTTGCAGGTCCGCCATCTCCGCCTGACGGGAGATATCAGCCCGGCAGGCCAGCAGTTGTTCCGTCAGCGCCAGCTCCTGGCCGTACTGGATTTCCCGTTCGTCGAGTTGCAGGATGATGCGGATTTCGTCCTGTTCAATGGCCGCCAGACGTTCGCCGTGGGCGGTGTTGCCCACCGCGATATCCTCCAGCAGCGCCTGCTTCTCCATAGCCAGTGCCGTGAGCTGCGCCTTCATGCGGGTCAGCGGCTCCGGCACCGTATCCAGGCTCATACGGACACGGGCAGAGGCGGTATCCAGCAAATCCACCGCCTTGTCAGGAAGCTGGCGTCCGGTCAGATAGCGTCTGGACAACGTGACGGCAGCTTTAACCGCTTCATCGGTAATATGCACGCCATGGTGCTCCGCGTAGCGTGACTTGAGTCCGCGCAGCATCAGGCAGGCGGTGTCGTCGTCCGGTTCGTCCACCTTCACCATCTGGAAACGACGCTCCAGCGCGGCGTCGCGCTCAAAGTACTGTTTGTACTCACTCCAGGTGGTGGCGGCGATGGTTCTGAGCTCACCGCGGGCGAGCGCCGGTTTCAGCAGGTTGGCCGCATCGGCGCCGCCCGCCTGGTTGCCCGCGCCGATAATGGTGTGCGCCTCGTCAATGAAGAGCAGAACCGGCAGGGGTGACTGCTGCACCGCGTCGATGATGTTTTTCAGGCGCTGCTCGAATTCCCCCTTCACACCCGCCCCGGCCTGTAACAGGCCGAGGTCAAGGGTGCGCACCGCGACCGGCTTCAGCGGGTCCGGCACATTGCCCTCATGAATGCGCAGCGCCAGTCCTTCCACGAGCGCGGTCTTGCCGACGCCCGGTTCGCCGACCAGAATCGGGTTGTTCTTGCGGCGCCGGGAAAGAATGTCCACCATCTGGCGGATTTCATTGTCGCGGCCATAGACCGGGTCGATTCTGCCCTCACGGGCGCGGGCGGTGACGTCGAGGGTGAACCTGTCCAGCGCATTCTGCAACGCCGGGTTCAGCTCTCCTGTTATATCCGCATTCACCGGACGGCCGACAAACTCCACCTCATCACCCTGCGTAAGCTCCGCTTCCTGCTGCACCTCCGGGCGTTCATCCGACTGCGCATCCAGAAGTCCACGCAGGCGCTCAAGCTGGCTCTGCGCCAGCGTCAGCAGCGGCCACAGGCCGTCGCAGCGCAGCAGTTTCGGTTTTTCCACCAGCGCCATCAGGAGGTGAATGCTGCGGATATGCTCTTCCCCCGCCAGCGAGGCGTGCAGCCAGGCGTCCTGCATCAGTGACTGCACGCCCTCCGAAAGCTGCGGACGGCTGCGCACTGACCGTGGCAGGCTGTCCAGAAAACCCAGCATATCCTGCCATATCGTATCCATATCCCATTCGTAGCGCCGCGCCAGCACCGTCAGGTCGCCCTCACCCTGCTCCAGCAGTTTCAGCAGCCAGTGCTCAGGCAGGATTTCCGCATGGGCGCGGGTCTGGCACAGGGAAGCGGCCCCCTCCATCGCGCGGGCACAGTAAGGGTTAAGACGGCGTAACAGGATGGCTGGATTTTCCATGAGACTCTCTCTTTATCAGTTCCGGACACGCTACCGCCCGTCGCTGTTCCCTGTTATTCAGGAACCCAAAGCGCATCAGGTCGGGCAGGCAGTTTGTGTTTTTCTTTGCTGACCACCCGTCAGTGCAGGCGCTCAGCAAAAAAAGCAGACGGCTGACCGTCTGCTCAGGGCTCTTACGCAGTGGCGCGTTCGTTCCAGGAATCGGAATGAATGATGTTGCCGTCCTTGTAGGTCCAGGTGATTTTTTCGTAGCGCAGTTCAATCTGCTCGAGGTGGTTGTGCTTCTCGAAAGCAGGGTCCTTGATGTCATGCATCTTCGGATTCACTTTCACCAGCTTCACGTTCTCAAGCTTCGTGTTGAAGTACTCAACTTCCTGGCCTGCGTCATTGATTCTGTACCATTTGAACTCAGCAGATTTCAGGGTCTGGCCGGTCGTCACCGCCTTGTACAGGTACGGGCTGGAGGAGTCGATTTCCTTGGTGAACAGGAACGGGGTGTGGATACGGGTGCCGGTCAGCTTGCCGGTATTGTTATCGGTCGGGATGTACAGGTTGTGCTCCTGGGCCACCACTTCGATACTGCCTTCACGGTCTTTCACGTCCACGGAACCTTTGATGTCCGCGCCGCCGTCGTCCTTCAGCCACAGATAGACTGGAATTGCCATGTTAATTACTCCGTTACATTGTTACCAGCGCCATCATCCTGCGATGACGCATGGGTCGTGCCCGGCGCCTGACAGGCATTCGCCTGCGGTACCAGACTGATTTCGACACGGCGGTTCAGCGCCCGGCCTTCCGCCGTGTCGTTGGTGGCGACAGGACGGCTTTCACCATAGCCCTGCACCGCAAAACAGCTTTCCGGCACGTCGCCTGTATCCCGCATCCAGTCGCGCACCGACTCCGCGCGCTTAAGCGACAGCACCTGGTTGGACTGGTCATCCCCGGTGCTGTCGGTATGGCCCGCCACCACAATCAGCCAGCCGGGCTTCGCCTTGATCCCCACCAGTGAGTTCACCAGCAGCTTTGTTGAGGCGGGTTTAAGCGCCCACTTTCCGGTATCGAACAGTGACATGCTGTCGAGGCGGATGATTTTCGGTACCGGTTCCATGGCGGGAGCCGGTGGCGGCACATACGTGTCAATCGCCTTCTGTAACGCCAGCCACAGACGCTGACCGGGGTAATAGCCCAGCGCATACCTGAGCGGTTCCCCCTGCCGCTGCCAGCGCTCCAGCAGAAGGGCGTCCTGTTTCAGTGCGGCAAGTGACTGCGCCTTCGGCTCATAATGGTTCATGGGGATGGCATACCAGCGCTGTAGATTCATTCCCACCTGGCGGATCAGCGCCGCGTTATTCATGGCAGAAAAACCAAGGGCAGCAAGAACGCAGGCCAGGACCCACACAATGAGACGGCGGGTGCGCTTCCCGCCCTGAACAGGTGCGCAGTAAGGCGTGAGCAACGGTAGTACCGCATCAGGAAAACGACCGGATGCCGCCGCTATTTCGTCTGTCTGCGGCAGAAGCAGGTGTGTCAGGCGACAAAGCCAGAGTGCCCATAAAGACGTATTGCTGGCTGAAGCGCCCCCGCTTTTCAGAGCCACCGCAAACGGGTGGACCGGCGGAAATAACCGATCTTCTTTCGCCAGTTCATCCATAAGAAGGGTGCGCATAAAAGCAAAGCCTTCCCGCAGCACAGGCATCAGCGCCAGACGATTTGCCTGTTGCCAGTCGTCCGTAGCCTGTGGCGTCTCATCAACAGGGTAAACAACCGGTTTGTCGCCATGGACAATAACCCACGGGGTTTCAGGGCCGGAAAACTCACCGCTCAGGATCACCGGCGGTGAGAATCCGGCGATCAGGCTCAGCTGTTTCATCTGCTGGCGCAACACTTTCAGGGTCGCGCGCAGCACCGCTTCATCCTGGTGCCCGTCGGGGTGGGTGGCATACATAACGGCGATCTGTCCGGCCTGGCGCGGCTGCCGCTCCTGAATATCGCGCACGATATCACTGAGCCTGCTGACGTCATTCACCCGCAGCCACCAGCCATGCGCTGTTTTACGCAGAGTATGCTCCCCGAACAGGGCATCCAGTCTGTCTCCGCAGACAAGAACAACCGGACCCGCATCAGCAAGTACGGGCAGATCAAAACCAGACCCGCCATTGCCCTGAGCCTGGCTAAAACGGCTTTTTCGCCGGATCTGCCAGATTGCCAGCGCAACAATGCACAGCGTCATCACGCCTTTAAACAGTGAGCCTGCCGGAACGAAGCCCCACAGAAGCCATAAAAGCGCCGCGGCACCCGCCAGTACGTGGAATATCAGAGAAACCATGACCGATTTACGCATTAATGGGGCAACTCCGGTAACTGCGCGGACAGCAGAGCCTGGAGCCAGAGATGACCGCCCCACCATACGGCACCGGTGATTACCGCCGCCGCCGCGATCCAGAACCAGACAGAGCGCAGCAGGCTGTAACGGTGTTTTCCGGTCCTGCGAACCACCAGAGAAAGGCCGGCATCAAGAGGCGGAACCCGCTCAGCAAGCGCTTTCATTGCCTCTTCACGCTGGGTCTGGCTGACAGAACCCATGCTGTACAACCCCTGGAATCCCAGCGCGAGCACCCGGTGATAGCAGGTCAGAACGGCCATGTTTGGCGCTGGCTGGCGCAATACTTCCGCAATACGATCCCACAGGGCTTCACCTGCGTGCAGCGACCCAAAATAGCGCGCCTGTAGCGGCGCTTTTCGCCAGGCTACCTGGCCCGCATCAGCATCTGCCCCGTCAGGCAGTTTTCTGCTCATGACCACTTCGTCAAGTAGCGCACACTGCGCATAAGAGATATGATCGATACTGGCTTCATCATATCCTGCACGATCCAGCGCCTCGCGCACGCTTTCCACATGTTTGCAGCAGGTGTCGTACAGCACATTCCCGTCAGGCGTTGTTGCCCCCTGCTTAAGCAGGGTGACGGTGAGCCAGGTCTCCGCCATCAGAGCATCGATATCGGTTTCTTTTCTCATGATCGCAGTACCGCAAACAGTTCAAGTTCAAGCTGTCCCAGCAAAGCAGGCACATAGAACATACATATCCCCTGCTCCAGCATGTCCCGTGCCGCAGCACTTTCCATGTCCAGCGCGAAGTACTGGTTCTCCATTCGCACCGGTAACGCAGCAGGCACGCGATTCACGGCAATGAGTGGGATCCCCTGCAGCGCAACGGTGGAAATCGCATTCACATCATCCGGGGAACCCGCCTTGCATAATGTCGGGAATTTCTCCGCCACCTGCCAGGCCGGAACGTCAGACCGGACAGAGAGCCAGAGATCGGCTTCTTCACGCAGCCGGATGTCGTGCAGCGAGGCTTTCCAGGTCTGGGCGTCAGGACGGGACATCTCCAGCGCTATCACACGGGACGGCAGGCTAGCTTCCAGTAAACCGGCGATCAGTTCAAACAACGGTGGAAACGTCATTTCAGGCCGGGCGTGGTCATAGCCAGGGATTGCGTCCAGATCGCTGTCCAGAGAAAACGTCAGCATACTGCCCGCAAGCCGCGCAAGCTCCGCCCACACCTGTTCCGGATGGCGAGCCGGAAAACGTTCAAACTCCACCAGCACCCTGGCATGAGAGTTAAGCGCATTGAGAAGCCAAAAAAGAGAAACATCCGCCACAGCAAAATCCGCCAGGCGCTCATTACTTTCCCGACGCATGGACATCAACCGTTGGCGGCGGGAGCGAAGCTGGCGGTTCAGTAACACCAGCCTTTCCCGCATCGCCGGGCTGGCAGAAAACAGGGCCATAGGCGGAATGAATGCCGGATCATGACGCCAGCTCCCCTGCCCGTCCCGGATCAGCCGTGCAACCGGACAGCACTGCCACGACGCGTTATCCTCATGCTCAAAACGGATCGCCAGATTAAAGCGGGCAACAGCGACGGACTCCTCTTCGCTGCCAAACGCATCCTGAACATGCACCCACTCTTCACGGTAACGGAGAGGCCGATCGGCCACTGCCGTTTCCTGAAGCACGTTATTCAGTCCGGACTGCATTAACGGCAGGGCAATTACCACCGTGACCGCGTCTGAATGCTGCGATAAATCCAGTTCGCGCGGCTCCGGAGGCAGATCGCTGACTGACGTATCCACTAGCGTGCCATCCGGCAGCCAGACCCGCAGTTGGGTAATCTGAATCAGACCCGTACCCAGCAGCCTTTCATCAAATTCCACCTGCTCAACGCCCCACGCAAACGGCGAGGAGAGCGCCGCCACGCCTGTGCTGCGAAACGTTTCCCAGTCGGACTGTTGCTGGAATTGTTGAGGGGACAGCAACGCCCCCTCGTTCCACAGCGGACGATAAATTTTCATCCCTGTTACCGCCTTACGCTTTCGCTTTCGGCATCTGGCTCACCAGAGACAGGTTCACATCCATGCCTTCCACCTGGAAGTGCGGCACCGCAAACAGCTTCACGCGGAAGAAACCCGGGTTGTCTTCGATATCTTCCACCACCACCTTCGCGTCACGCAGCGGATGAGAAGCCTGCAACTCATCGCCCGGATCGGTCATTTCCGTCACCAGACTACGCACCCAGGTATTCAGCTCCAGCTCCAGCAGACGGCGGTCCTTGGTGGTGCCGATGTTCTCGCGCTGGATGAGCTTCAGGTAGTGCGCAATACGCGACAGCAGGAAGATGTACGGCAGACGTGCGTTGATGCGGCTGTTGGCCGTGGCATCTGCGGTGTCGTACAGCGCCGGTTTCTGCGCGGAGTTCGCCGAAAAGAAGCAGGCATAGTCGCGGTTTTTGTAATACGAGAGCGGGATAAAGCCGAGGTTGGCGAACTCAAACTCGCGGGTCTCCGGGATCATCACCTCAGACGGGATTTTCACCTGGTTGCCGGTACCCAGATCGTACAGATGAATAGGCAGGTCTTTCACCGCCCCGCCCGCCTGCGGGCCACGGATCTGCACGCACCAGCCGTTATTGATGAAGCTCTTCACCATGTTTGACGCAAAGGAGAACGACGCGCTGGTCCACAGGTATTTCTCGTGATCCGGGCCTTTCACCTGCTCAACGTAGTTAAAGCTGCGTACAGGTACGGTGTCCGGGCCATACGGCAGACGCCCCAGCACGCGCGGCATCACGAGGCCGATGTAGCGGGCGTCGTCGGTGTCGCGGAAGGATTTCCACTTAATGTACTCGGCGCGGTCGAAGTAGTTGCCGATATCCTTAATTGCAGCGACCTCTTCCATGGAGTCTTTCAGGAAGAATTTCGGACCGACAGAGCCAATAAACGGCATATGTGCGGCAGCTGACACTTTAGAGATGTTGCGCAGCAGCGCCACATCCTGCGGGCTGGCGTCAAATTCATAGGATGAAATCACGGAGCCAATCGGCTCGCCGCCCGGGGTGTCGTATTCGGCGGTATAGGTGTGCCAGTAGAGGCCGCTCTGGATAAGTTCCGGCGCGTCTTCAAAGTCCTGACGCAGATCTTCTTTCGACACATCCAGAATTTCGGTTTTCACGTTCTGGCGGTAGTCGGTGCTGTCCACCAGCTGCTTCAGGCCGCGCCACAGGGACTCCACCTTCTGGAACTCCTGGTGATGCATTACGGCATCCAGCTGACGGCTAATCTGGAAATCCAGCTCAGCGATATGGTGGTCAATCAGCGTTTTGTCGAGCTTCTCCACCGGCTGACCGGATTTGCGGATGCAGTCCATAAACACCTGCATCGCCGCCGTCAGGCGTTCACCCGCCGGAGCGTCAGAAAGCGCGGCGTCATCCAGAAACGCATTGATATCCCCCAGGCTGGAGGCCGGGGTCAGGTTGATTTTTTCAAACAGGGAGGCGTAAACGCCCTCTTTTTCCAGTACGGTGGTCTGCCCCTGCGCGGAGGCGGTTTCAGTATTCACAGACATCAGCATATTCCCGGTTAATCCATTAAATTACACATGCCGCTTATTTCGGGGCCAGTGCACTCATTTCGTCGCGTAATTCCTGAGACAGCGCCGGGTCTTTAAGAATTTTCTCGAGTTCTTTTCTGAAAGTGGCGTTATCAAGGAGATTGGATTTGAGGTCGCGTAATAAATTACGCATGGCCAGCATGGCGCGGAGCTGGGGGATCTGGCGGGCAACCTGTTCAGGTTCGAAATCCTTAATATCGGAGAAATTCAGTTTTATGCTTTCTTCCGAACCATCCCCGGCCATTGTGTTAGGAACCGTCAGATTCACTTCCGGGTTAAATTCCGAAAGTACGCTGTTGAAGTTATTTTTATTGACGTTAATTTTCTCCCTTTCCGATAATGGACGATTCTCTTTTCCATTACTGAAATCACCGACGGTGAGGAGTTTAAGCGGCAGTTCGATTTTCTTCTGCGCGCCACCTGTATGCAGAGCCAGCTTTAAGTTTATGCGTGCCTTGGGCACCTCATTCTGGAATGAATCGGCCATAGCAGTCCCTTTCTTTAAAAGAAATAAATGTTAAGTGAGTGACGTTTCTTTACAAAACCATATTAGAGCAAAAGCCCATTTAAAATCAACTTATCAGATCAAAGATCTACCATTAGACTTTTCTTAAGAATATTCCACTAAATTATTGTACTCATAAATGCCATAGATACATGACACGCAGTAAAAATTAACTATTTATTCACATTAATTTGGCAGAAATGACTGCTTTGATTGGAAATATTGAACTTATTGTTCCATGAGGTTGAATAATTGATTTACATCAATGCATTTATTAACGCGTCCCTTAACAGTGCAGAGAAATAAGGTTTTAATTCAATAAATGGCCTGAATATGAAAAATCCTGTATCGGACAAATTTAATCTTAAAAAAAGTAATGACTACACTGCTACTGGAATGGCGAATAAATGACTACGCGTTTTTCGATATACGGGAGGAAGAATCTCTCTGAAGATATTCATCATGACAATGAGTGATGGGCTGATATGAAGGGGATATTCGGAAATAACCAGGCTGTAAAACAATCAACCCTGAGAGCGGGCGCTTATGCGGTTAATGGATGTTAACCATAATCACGTAGCGCCCTGAGCTCTTTTTAGTGCTTTTCAATATACATTGTACGGCTGTACGCAACATCCTCTGGGTTATTTATCGGATAACCTTTAACCCATGGCTTGATGAGACGGCCATTGGTGTACTGATAAATAGGGGCAATCGGTGCTTTCTCGGTGAGGATCTTCTCGGCCATGTTGTAGTCGGCATTACGCGCTTTTTCAGTAGTTTCGAGCGTCGCCTGATGAATAATCTTATCGTAAGCAGGATCGTTGAATCGTGAGATATTCCCGCTATGGGAGGATGTCAGCAGCGACAGGAATGTTGACGGCTCATTGTAGTCCCCTACCCACGATGCACGGATGACGTCAAAATTCCCGGTATTGCGGCTGTCGATGTAGGTTTTCCACTCCTGATTCTGCAACTTAACGTCAACACCCAGATTTTTCTTCCACATGGATGCAACGGCAATCGCAATTTTCTGATGGTTTTCAGACGTGTTGTACAGCAGCGTTAATTTAAGCGGGCGCTGAGGGCCATAGCCTGCCGCCTGCAACAACGTTTTCGCCTGCGCATTTAGCTCCTGTTGCGACATCTGCTCAAATGGCGAGGTTTCCGGCGTAAAACCCGCAGTGACATCGGGAGTAAAATGCCAGGCCGGTTTCTCGCCGGTCCCCAGGACTTTTTCCGCCATAATACGTCTGTCGATAGTCATGCTGAGCGCGAGACGTACGCGGGCATCCGCGGTTGGGCCTTTTTGCGTATTAAACGCGTAGTAATAGGTCCCAAGCTGTGGCGGTGTGTATACCTGTCCCGGAATATCTTTAAGCAGCTTCTGGTACATGTTTTTCGGAAACGATTCTGTAATATCGATATCGCCCGCCAGATAGCGTTTGGTCGCTGAGGACTCCTGGTTGATCGGCACAAAGGTGACTTTTTTAAGCACCGTCCTGGCGTTATCCCAGTAATGAGAGTTCGGCTCAACCACCAGTTTTTCATTCACCACGCGATCTTTCAGCACATACGCACCGTTGCCAATGAGCGCGCCAGGGCGCGTCCATTCCTTACCGCTTTCCACATTGGCCTTTTGAACAGGATAAAACGCGAAGTTAGCCGTCAGATTGCTGAACCAGGGCAGCGGTTTGTCCAGCTGCACGCGCAACGTTTTAGCATCCACCGCCGTCACGCCGAGGGTATCCGGAGCAGCTTTGCCGTCGATAATGGCCTGGGCATTGTTAATGCCCGCCAGCGCCGCAAACCAGGCGAAAGGTGACGTTGTTTTAGGATCAACCAGACGACGCCAGCTATAGACAAAATCTTGTGCCGTCACCGGGGTTCCGTCAGACCACTTAGCGTTATCCCGCAGCGTGAATGTCCAGACGCGGTTATCATTGCTCTGCCAGCGCGTCGCCACGCCGGGAACTAACTCCCCTTTTTCGTTCTGATTCACCAGCCCTTCATAGAGGTCGCGGATCACCTGTATCTCGGGCAATCCCACCGCTTTTGCCGGATCGAGCGAAGCGGGCTCATCTTTGATATGTCGAACCAGCTCCTGCTTTTGCGCCAGAACCGTTCCTTCGGGAACCTCCGCGGCATATGAAAGTGAAGAAAGCCCGCACAGCCACAGCGCAGTACAAAGAAGCGAAACAGGATGCTTCATACGATCCCCTTAATGATGTCAGGTAACAGGCAGATGCGTAATTATTTGTTTCGAAACGGAGAAATGCAAATGCTTCCTCCGGAAAGTTGATGTCAGGCAATTTTCCACACACACGGAAACTATTTGATTAAGCGCGGCTTTTGCACAACACTGCCAGAAGTGACTTTATGATCAGGGTTTACTATGGCAACTACCCGACCAAGAACGGAACGCGGCGCCTTCCCGCCCGGGACTGAACATTATGGACGCTCGTTTTTAGGCGCGCCGCTGATCTGGTTTCCGGCACCCGAGGCCGATCGCAATAGCGGCTTAATCATTGCGGGCACGCATGGCGATGAAAACTCGTCTGTCGTGACGCTCTCGTGCGCGCTACGTACGCTGGCCCCCGATTTACGACGTCATCATGTGATTTTGACCGTCAATCCGGACGGTTGTCAGCTTGGATTACGGGCGAATGCACGCGGCGTTGACCTGAACAGGAACTTCCCGGCGGCAAACTGGCGCGCCGGTGAAACGGTGTATCGCTGGAACAGTTCGGCGCAGGAGCGAGATGTTGTCCTGCTCACGGGAGACAAACCCGGTTCCGAACCGGAGACTCAGGCATTGTGCCAGCTTATTCATAAGATCCACCCGGCCTGGGTTGTCTCTTTCCACGATCCCCTCGCCTGTATTGAAGATCCTCGTAATACGGCGCTCGGGCAGTGGTTGGCGGATGCGTTTGCTCTACCTCTGGTGAGCAGCGTTGGCTATGAAACACCCGGGTCGTTTGGCAGCTGGTGCGCAGACCTCAGCCTTCACTGTATCACCGCAGAGTTTCCGCCCATCTCCTCGGATGAAGCGAGCGAAAAATACCTGCGGGCGATGACAGATCTCCTGCGCTGGCAGCCTCAAAGATGAAGTACGCCGGTGGTAAAATTCAGGGCGGGTGATACGTCAACCGCCAGCCAGGTTGGGCCGTCCAGATCGGCAAAACGCACGCTGTTCACCAGCGGGAGCGCAGCGCCGATCGCTCTGGACGTGCACAACATGCAGCCCAGCATCAGAGCAAAGCCTTGCGCCTGCGCATCTTGTGCCAGTGCCAGGGCCTCGGTTAATCCACCTGTTTTATCCAGCTTAATGTTCACCATCTCGTAGCGTCCCTTGAGAGCTGACAGGCTCTCACGGATATGACAGCTTTCATCTGCACAGACGGGAAGCGGATGAATAAAATTCGCCAGGGCGGCATCGTCTTCTGCCGGGAGGGGTTGCTCCAGCATGGCAACGCCCAGATCGGCAAGCAGCTGACAACGGGCTGCCAGCCCTTCGCTATGCCATGATTCGTTCGCATCGACGATAAGAGTGGCATCAGGCACCGCCGCACGAATGGCGACCATGCGTTCGCTAATCAGACGATCGTCGAGCTTCACCTTTAATAATGTTGCACCGGTGGCATACAACGCCTGAGCGCTGGCGGCCATTTGCTCTGGTTCACCGATGACCACCGTTTGCGCGGTGACGATCGATTGCGGCAGCGCAACGTCCAGCAGCGCAGGCAGCGGTTTTTGTTGTTTCGCCGCTTCCAGACTCCAGAGTGCGCAGTCAATCGCGTTGCGTGCCGCGCCGGCCGGCAACCGAAGCTGAAGAGCCTCGCGCGTCAGACCCGCCTGCAACTCGGGCACCACCGTCATAATTTGCGCCATGACTGACGCCAGGCTTTCTCCGTAGCGAGGATAAGGGGTACATTCCCCGACGCCTTTTACGCCGTCCTCTTCACATTCAACCACGACCACACAGGCCTCATTACGGCTGCCGCGCGAGATCACAAACGGGGTGTGCAATGGCCAGGCTTCTTCATAGACCTTAACGCTTCTCATCACTGACTCCTTGCAGGCCGGAAAGGCAGAAAATTGGTTTGCCGTGCTAACTGCGGATGACATACACTAGCCACGACGTTAACTATTTGTAAACAGGAAGATATCTATGTCACAACTCGTTCATTTCCAGGGCAACCCGGTTGCTGTTGCAGGTTCCATCCCACAGTCTGGCAGCAAAGCACAGCCTTTTACTCTGGTGGCTAAAGATCTGTCTGACGTCACGCTGAGCCAGTTTGCTGGCAAACGTAAAGTCCTGAACATTTTCCCAAGCATCGATACTGGCGTTTGTGCTGCATCAGTGCGTAAATTCAACCAGCTGGCGACCGAAATGGACAACACCGTAGTGCTGTGCATTTCTGCTGACCTGCCGTTTGCCCAGTCCCGCTTCTGCGGCGCTGAAGGCCTGAGCAACGTCATCACCCTTTCCACTCTGCGCAGCCCGGATTTCCTGGAAAAATACGGTGTTGCCATTTCCGAAGGCGCGCTGAAAGGTCTGGCTGCTCGTGCGGTGCTGGTGATCGACGAAAACGACAACGTTGTTTTCAGTGAGCTGGTTAACGAAATCACTACCGAACCGGATTACACCGCTGCACTTGAGGCGCTTAAAGCCTAAACGTAAAAAAGCCTCTGCAAAGAGGCTTTTTTATTTATTCGTCACCCTTCTTCTGATTTAACCCATACTCGCGCAGCTTATTCGCAATCGCGGTATGTGACACCCCAAGACGTTTAGCCAGCTTGCGCGTGCTCGGATAGCTGCGATAAAGCTGCGTTAACACTGAACGCTCGAAACGGCTGGTGATGTCATCCAGCGAGCCTTCCATTGCCTCTTCGCCTACCGAGACCGTCCCGGCATCGTAATCCGGCAACAGAATATCCTGAGGACGCAGTTCATACCCTTCAAGCTGAGTTAATGCGCGATAGACCGCATTTTTAAGCTGACGAATATTGCCCGGCCAGCCGTAACGCGTCAGCACGGTGCCCAGGTCGGCAGAGAGCTTCGGACGCGGCACGCCCTGCTCGTCGGCAAAACGGGCCACGAACAGTTCTGTCAACGGCATGATGTCCTGCGGGCAATCGCGCAGCGGCGGAATATTGAGCGTCAGAACGTTGAGACGATAGTAGAGATCTTCGCGGAATACCCCTTTCTGCACCAGCTCCACCAGGTTTTTCTGGGTGGCGCAGATGACGCGCACATCCACGTGTACTTCATGATCTTCCCCCACGCGGCGAAACGTGCCGTCATTGAGAAAACGAAGCAGTTTCGCCTGCATGCGTGGCGACATTTCGCCAATCTCGTCCAGCAGCACCGAGCCGCCGTTCGCCTGTTCAAAGAAGCCTTTTTTGCCTTCCGGCGCATGCCCGAACAGCTCACTTTCCACCGCATCTTCAGGAATAGACGCGCAGTTCAGCGCCAGATACGGTTTTGCCGCACGCGGGCTGGCCATGTGCACAGCATGCGCCAGCAGATCTTTCCCCGTACCGGTATCCCCGGTAATCAGCAGCGGCGCCGTAAGATTTGCCAGCTTGCGCGCCTGGTCGATCACATGACGCATCTTCGGGCTCACCGCAATAATCTGGCTGAATGCGCCGACGTCCTGGCTGGAAAGATTCTGTAACTGGCGTCCCATGCGCACCGTGGAGCGCAGCATGATCACCGCGCCGGTGAGCACCCGCGCGGCATTTTCCCCTTTCAGGTAGACCGGCGTGATCTCCATCAGGAAATTCTGTCCGTTGATAACGACATGCTCGCTATGGGTATTTTGCGGGTTGCTGTCCAGCCAGCGCTGGAAATTAAAACCGGTGATCAGTTGCGTAGCGTGGTGCCCGATAAGTTTTTCCTGAGTCTGCGCAAACAGCTGGCAGCTGGCCTGGTTAACGCGCTCGACTTTATTTTTCAGATCGAGAGAGAGAAACGGCTCCGGCATTGCTTCCAGCAGCGCGCTCAGCGCAAGATGTTCCCGCTCGGACGGCATCCAGGGGATGGTGCGTACATCCGTAACGCCAGCGATACGGCGGATTTCCGCCATCAGGCTACTGAAGGTATTAAATTCAATTTCGGCAAAATTGAGGTAAATTCGCCCGACAGGGTCGATCTCTATGCCACGTAAATCAATGCTACGTAAAACAAGAAGATCGAGTAACTCGCGGGTCAGACCGAGACGGTCCTCACAAAAGACTTCCAGACGCATGGGAAATTCACCGTTTAAGCCAATAACAGTAAAATGATATGTCAGATCACGGTATTCGGGAAGGTGGCTGTCAACAAATATTGACAGCCCGCACGATTAGTAAACAAAACCTCACTGAGCAGTTTTTTTATTGAGCGTCTCTTTAAGCTGGCCAATCAATTCGCGACGGAAATCCCCCAGCCGCGGCTTATCGCCATCGATCCAGGGGAGTGGACGACAAACCTCCATCGCTTTGATGCCCAGGCGTGCCGTCAGCAGACCGGCACCAATCCCCTGCGCCGCCCGGGCAGAGAGACGCGCCGCAAGATCCTGCGACATCCAGTCCATCCCGACCTCCCGTACCAGTTCGCTTGCCCCGGCGAAGGCGATATTCAGCAATACCAGTTTGAACAGGCGCAGTCGGCTGTAATAGCCAAGCTCGATGCCATACAGTCTGGCGATACGGTTGATCAGACGCAGGTTGCGCCAGGCGATAAAGGCCATGTCCACCATCGCCAGCGGACTGACGGCGATCATCAGGGTAGATTCCGCCGCCGAGCGGCTGATCTCACGACGAGCCTGCGCATCCAGCACCGGCTGAACAATGTGGGCATAGAGCGTGACCACTTCCTGGTCATTCTGGGTTTCGTGGATCGCCGCATACCAGCGCTGAAGCGCCGGGTGAGAGTGATCTATCCCGGCCTGAGCCGCAAGCTTTTCACAAAAAGCACGCCCTTTTCCTGTGCCGTGACTGCGCAGCAGATCCCGCGCTTCATCGCGTTCGTGGGCACGCTGACGCAAACGCCAGAGGCGACGCCACTCGGTGACGACCGAGCCAACGCCCGCACCAACAATCAACGCCCCGGCGGCGCATCCCCCCAGCGCCACCCAGTCCTGCGTTTGCCAGGCATTGACGCCCCACTGCACGCCCTGGCCGATTACGCTCACACCAAAAAGGGCTAACCCGGCGGTAACCATCTTGCGCCACAGGCTGCGTTTCGGGCGCAGTGCCGCATCAACCACCGCTTCCGCCTGCCCCTCTTCAACCATCGGCTCGTCTGCCAGCACGGGAGCAAAGTTGTCGGCCTGCGGGCCGCTGAAGGTTTGCGCCGTTTTAAACGCCTCATGCGGGGACTGCTCAAGCTGGCCGGTAAAATCAATGCGTGGTTTTAACGGTTCCGTCATCGCAATTTATCTCCAATTAAAAATTCCAGCGCGGCATCCAGACGGATATGCGGCAATGGCTGGTCAACGTTCATGCTCTGCGGACGGAAGGCTTCGAACTGAAAACCCTGGCTTTGCCAGAAAGCCTGGCCCGGCAGACGCGCCGGGACTTCCCCCGGATAGACCGTGAGCGGCTCACCGTCGCTGAGACGGTTGCCCCGCAGGGCTGGAATTTTTTCGCCATTCAGGTCAATCAACCCACTCTGCGTAGCCTGTACGGACGCCAGCCCCAGACAGTCCATGCTGATCCCTTCGAAGGCCGCATTCTGCCAGGCATCCTGCACCAGCTGTTGCAGCAGGGATACCATGTTGGCGTGCTGATCGACCGTCACATGGTCAGCTTTTGTGGCGGCAAACAGCAGCTTGTCGATGACCGGCGAGAACAAACGGCGAAACAGCGTACGCTGGCCATAATGAAAGCTTTGCATCAGCTGCGTAAGCGCCAGCCGCATATCATTAAACGCCTGCGGCCCGCTGTTAAGCGGTTGCAGGCAGTCCACCAGTACGATCTGGCGGTCAAAGCGTAAAAAGTGATTTTTATAAAAGCCCTTAACCACCTTTTCACAGTAATAATTGTATCGCTCGCGGAGCATACCGGCGTTGGTGGTCTTGTCCGCCTGCGCCAGCTTCGATTCACCGATGCTGTCAACTTCCGGCCACGGGAAAAACTGTAGCGCGGGAGCACCGGCTAAATCACCCGGCAGAACAAAGCGGCCCGGCTGAATAAAATGCAACCCCTCCTGCTTGCACTGATGCAGGTAATCCGTCCAGGCTTCGGCTATGACGGCCAGACGGTTTTCATCCGCCGGTGCCAGCGGATCCAGCCCTTCGCAAAGCTGGCGCCATTTGGTCGACCACTCTGCCCGCTGCCCCTGCAACAGACCGGTCATCTGTCGGGACCAGCTCAGGTAATCCTGCGCCAGCATCGGTAAATCGAGCAGCCATTCTCCCGGGTAATCCACAATTTCGAGATAGAGCGTGGACGTTTCTTTGAAGTGACGCATCAGGGATTCATTCGAGCGGAAACGAAGCGCAAGACGGATTTCGCTCACGCCACGCGTCGGGGTGGGCCAGGCGGGAGGCTCCCCATATAACTGCGCCAGACCTTCATCATAGGTGAAACGGGGTATGCCAAAATCACGTTGCGGTACGCGTTTCACCCCAAGCAACCGCTCCTCGCGCACTGCGCTAAGCAGTGGCAGGCGCGCCCCTGCATGCAGGTTCAACAGCTGATTGACCATCGCCGTAATGAATGCTGTCTTACCGCTGCGGCTCAGCCCCGTCACGGCAAGACGCAGATGGCGATCAACGCCACGGTTCACCAGAGAATTGAATTCGTTTTTAAGTCGCTTCATCGCCGTCCTTCATTGCCTGGAACCCTGAAAAAAGTCACTTCAGAATACAGTAAATTGGGGCAGATCGTTGATTATCAATTCTTAATTATTGCTATTGCCGTTTTCTCTCCAGTAAGATGGGCGCAATTGCTGTCCGTCTGGAGTGAGTAAGGTGTATGTCACCCACCATCTATGATATTGCCCGCGTTGCTGGCGTTTCGAAATCAACCGTGTCGCGCGTTCTGAATAAACAAACGAATATTTCTCCTGAAGCGCGCGAAAAGGTGTTGAAGGCGATAGAAGAATTAAATTATCAACCGAATAAACTTGCCCGCGCACTCACCTCTTCTGGCTTCGACGCCATTATGGTTATTTCGACCCGTTCAACCAAAACCACCGCAGGCAATCCGTTTTTCTCTGATGTACTACATGCCATTACGGCAAAAGCAGAAGAAGAGGGTTTTGATGTTATTTTACAAACGTCCAAAAGCAGCGAAGATGATCTGCAAAAATGCGTAGGTAAAATAAAGCAGAAGATGATCAAGGGGATCATCATGCTAAGCTCCCCGGCGAACGAGTCTTTTTTCGAGACGCTGGACGAATATGGCGTGCCCGTGGTCGTTATTGGTAAAGTGGAAGGTAATTACCAGAATATCTATTCTGTCGACACGGATAATTTCCGCGACAGCGCCATATTAACCGACTCATTTATCAAACATGGTCGCACTAAAATTGCCTGCCTGCATGCCCCGCTCGATTATCACGTTTCTATCGATCGCCTGGCGGGCTATAAATCGAGCCTTGAGAAGCAGGGTATTGCGATTAACCCGGACTGGGTTATTGATGGCGGGTATACCCATGAAAGCGCGCTTCAGGCGGCCTGTCAGCTACTCTCTTCAGACAACCCGCCCGATGCGGTTTTTGCGACAGACAGTATGAAATTGCTGAGTCTTTATCGTGCCGCGGATGCGCTAAACCTGACGATCCCGGAACAGGTCGCAATGGCAGGATACAGCGACCCAATGCTATCTCTCATTTTAACCCCTGCGCCTGGCGGCTTTGATATCCCCACCAGAAAGCTGGGCGAAGAGAGCTGCGATGTGTTGTTCAGGTGCATAGCGGGTAAACCTGCCCCGCATAAGATATTGGTTGAAACGCATTTTTCAGATGCGGCTTCATTACGCTAAAAACCAGGGGCAAACGCCCCTGGTGAAGTGTTATCAAAACGCGTAATTCACGCCGATACCGGCATAGTGGAAGCGGTCACTTTCCCCTTCGTCATGGTTTTCCCATTCGTAGGCATATTCCAGCGTCATGGATAAACCATTGTTAAAATCATAGGCGTACAGCATACCCAAACGGTTGAAATCATGTCCTTCACGCTCAGGATCGTCTTGCCAGTCCCAGTTTGACCAGCGATCGAGTCCCAGACGGGTATAAGGCGTTAGCGTCGTCTGACCCAATGAAATCGGCAGATAGGCGCGAATTTCCTGAGTGGAGAATTCACCGTTATTTCGTGAGCCGTCCATATTAAAACCGCGCTCTAAATAGTAATTAACTTTTGCCGAGACCGTTTCGTTAATTGTCCAGGTAAAACCGGTTTCGGTCTCGACGCGGCTGTCAGAATAGCCGGTTTTTTCCAGATCGTTGGCAAACTGATACATGGCAAACCAGCCGCCAAAACGCCAGTCGTCGGTTAGTTTAATATCCCAGTCAGGCTGAACTTTATAGCGCTGCATATTAGCACTACCGTCTTTAGCACCATGCTCATCCTTAAAGTGATAGCCATAATTACGGAAGCCACCGGTCAGGCCGAACGTAAAATCATCGGTGCCGATAAAACGATAGCGTAATTCTACTTCAGGACGATCGAAATAGGTGCCGCGCGTCATGCTACTGTAATCGACCGGCCCTTCCTGATACATAGCCAGCGAAATGGTCCAGGCATCCCATGTGGCATTAAACCACACGGAGGGTTCATATAATCCATCTTTATCGTCGGCCTGACCTTCGACGTTTTCAATTTCATACATGGCGCCAATATTAAATTCCCACTGTTTGGCTGATTCTGTTGCTTGCGCGCAGCTCACCCCTGCGCACAGGACGAGCGCAGCACTTCTTAGTAGAGTACTCATTAAAATATTCCTTTATAATTAACACACAAAAAACCGGAAACTTTCATTTCCGGCGAACACCTTTCTTATCTAATAGCTGTTTCAGTATCAGCATCGAAGAAATGGCACTTATTCATATCGAACTGGATGCCGATATTCTCTCCGGCAACGTAATCATCCGCCGCTCCCGCACGGACAACCAGTTCATGCCCACCCACGGTGGCATAAAGCATAAATTCAGCCCCGGTCAGCTCAGCAACGCTGATCTTCGCCGTGATGTTTTCACCGCTTCGCTGTGCGGTGAGAATGTCTTCCGGACGGATCCCAAAGACAACCGCTTTACGCTGGTAACCTTGCGCATTCAGTACGGCCAGCTTGTCCTCCGGGATCTCCAGGCGCAGCGTTTCCGTCACAAAGTAGCGATCGTCGATCGCGCCACGAATGAAGTTCATCGCCGGTGAGCCAATAAACCCTGCAACGAACATATTCGCTGGCTCGTTGTAGACCTGCTTCGGCGCACCCACCTGCTGAATGATGCCGTCCTTTAAAATCACGATGCGGGTCGCCATCGTCATGGCTTCCGTCTGATCGTGCGTCACGTAAATCATGGTGGTGTTAAGCTTCTGGTGCAGCTTGCTGATTTCAGCGCGCATCTGCACACGAAGTTTGGCATCGAGGTTGGATAAAGGCTCATCCATCAGGAAGACCCCCGCTTCGCGCACTATCGCCCTGCCTAACGCCACGCGCTGGCGCTGACCGCCGGACAACGCGCCAGGTTTACGCTGGAGATAGTCGCGCAAGCCCAGGATCTGTGCCGCCCAGGTAACGCGTTCTTCAATGACGGAGGGCGCAATTTTTTGCATTTTCAGGCCAAACGCCATGTTGTCGTAGACCGTCATATGCGGATAGAGCGCATAGTTCTGGAAGACCATCGCAATATCACGGGACTTGGCGGGAACATCATTCATGCAAACCCCGTCAATAATCAGTTCACCCGCGCTGATCTCCTCGAGGCCGGCAATCATTCGCAGCGTCGTGGATTTCCCACAGCCCGATGGACCGACGAAGACGATAAATTCTTTGTCTTCAATTTCGAGGTTGAAATCTTTAACCACGTGGACCTGGTTATCATAGATTTTCTGAATGTGTTTCAGAGACAGTTGAGCCATTATTAATTCCTTATCAATACGCCCGGGATGCCCAGAACGCCGTCAGGCGTTCCCAGGTCAGTTCCTGCGTTGAATGAAGTTGTAATCCCGCATGGTTCAGGCCAGGCCCAATCCCGACCGACAGCATTCCTGCGGCGTTGATCGCATCTACCCCTGCGGCGGCATCTTCGATACCAATGGCCTCTTCAGGACGTACGTTCAGTCCCTTACAGGCCGCAAGGAAGATTTCCGGGTCCGGCTTTGAGCGGTTAATACGCGAAGCATCGGCGCAAAAATCGAAAGCCTGATGAATACCCAACGCGTGCAAAATCCCGGGGGCATTAAGCGATACGGATGCCAGGCCAATTTTGACCTTCGCGGCGCGAATATCCGCCAGCACGTCGCGAATCCCCGGGAGCAGTGAATCCTGCGTCAGTGATGCCAGCGACTGGACGTAAAGCGCGTTTTTTTTCGTCGCCAGCGCCAGGCGCTGCTCGTCACTGAACATCCCCTCTTTCCCGCCATGTTTCAGAATGCGCTGGAGGGAGTCCATACGGCTTATTCCCTTCAGCTGTTCGTTAAATACTTCATCGAAGGTGATACCAATCTCCTCCGCCACGGCGCGCCAGGCCAGAAAGTGAAGATGCGCGGTATCGGTGATCACCCCGTCCAGATCGAATACAACAGCGTTAAGCGTCATGGCGCCCCTCCGTGGTAGCGGTCCCATTAACAGATGCAAGAAAGTCCTTACGCGCGCAGACCTTTCGCCCTGATACGTGCAGCGTTTTATCCCACAGCGTCAACGTGACAGGTGCGGTGGTTTCAATGGTTAACTGGTCATCTTCACAGGTAACGTGCATTGTTGCGTTCCGCCACCGCAGCGGGAAGGCGAGTTTCTGCCAGTGAGCAGGCAGCTTCGGCGCAAGATGCAGCTCCCCTTCGCTAATGTGCAGGCCAGCAAATCCCTGAATGGCGCCTAACCAGATCGCACCGGTGGCGGCGGCATGAATACCATCATCACTGCTGTGCGGGTCGTCCCCCAGGTCGATGGCAATCCCATCACGCCAGAAGGCATACGCCCCGTCGGTGTCACCGCAGCGTGCGAGCACAATGCCGTGAATGGCTTTACTCAGGGATGAATCATGGATCGTGCGTGGCTCGTAGAACGCCAGATTGGCGGCACATTGCTGCGGCGTAAACCGTTCCGGCAGCAGGTAGTTAAGCATCACCACGTCGGCCTGCTTCAGGATCTGCATCTCGTTCACTTCCGCGCGAGAGTAATCAAGCAGAATGGTTTGCTTACCCGCTTTGGCTTTATAGCGGCTCAGATCGATGGCAGGTTTCGCCATGAAGGTATCGTCCTGCGGGATCACACCGTCTGCATCGGCCTCTGGCAGCCACAGGCGCGCCAGGAACTTCCCGGCATTCTCCGTAAAACGCGCATCTTCACGCCCAAACATCGCCATAAACTGACGCGCGCAGGCAACGTTGTGCCAGGCCAGATAGTTGGTGTAGGCATTGTTGTTGACATGCTCGGTGTATTCATCCGGTCCGATCACGTCATGGATCTCAAGACGACCATTAATTTCCGTCGCGCGTCCCATCCAGAACGAAGCGGTTTCCATCAGCAGCGTCAGGCCCTCATTGCGCATAAAGACATCGTCGTGTGTTGCCTGCCAGTAAGCGACTACGGCCCAGGCAATATCTGCCACGATGTGATGTTCAGCGAGTGCGGAAGCAACCTTCTGGCGAACCCCGGTGCGGATGTTAATGGCCGCGAATTCTGGCGTCTCTTCCTGTCCGCTGGCGGCGCTTTCCCACGGGAACAACGCGCCCGGCCAACCGTTACGCCGTGCTTTTTCGCGCGCACCCGAAAGATTCAGCC
Source organism: Enterobacter sp. MGH 33 (assembly GCF_000534535.1). Classification (NCBI taxonomy): domain Bacteria; kingdom Pseudomonadati; phylum Pseudomonadota; class Gammaproteobacteria; order Enterobacterales; family Enterobacteriaceae; genus Enterobacter; species Enterobacter sp. MGH 33. The sequence continues at coordinate 2,775,202 of NZ_KI973212.1, forward strand.
AGCGATAGCGCAGCAGGCTGCGGGCAATCTGTGGACGGGTAAACAGATGGAACGGCAGCAGGAAAATTTCGGTATCCCAGAAGACGTGTCCCTTATACCCCTCACCCGTCAGCCCTTTAGCCGCAATACTGCTTCGCTCATCATGAGCAGGCGTCATTGTCGTCAGATGCCAGACGGCGTAATCCAGCGCCAGCTGATCCTGCTGTTCTGCACACGTCACTTCCACCCGAGCGTCACGCCATACCGCTTTCCAGGCGTACGCTGAGCTTTCAAGCAACGCATCGTAGCCTCTTGCGGCGCAGACTTTGAGATCGGCCAGCGCGTTGCGGGCGAAAGACTCCTGCGAGAGCGATTTATCGCAGCGATGCGTCAGCCAGACGATTTTTTCAAGCGTGACAGTGTCACCTTGCGAGATAGTCAGAGAATGATGAACGCTGAGGCAACGATTTTTGGCGGTGAAACAACTGTCGCTCTTAGCGGAGAGCTGACAAAACGCCGAAACAACAACTTCAGACGCCCGGTCCTGCGTTTCATACACACCCTGCATGTAGTGCTGGTCAAAGACCCTGACCGAGATTTCATCCAGGTGCTGCCTGCCGCTGTTCGTTTGTGTCGCATCTATGCCGGTTTTCAGCACGGCCTGAGCGGCGCCGTCAAGCGGTGTGATCGAGAGCTGCATTGCCACTAAGGGCAACTGGTCCAGCGAAACAAAACGACGGCTCTCGAGGCGATAGCGTTTTCCGTCCGGCGAACGCCAGACAACGTTACGATGCAGTTCGCCGTTAGCAAAGGCCAGCTCGCGTTGCCACTCAAGAATTTCGCCTGAAAGGAGCGTGAAATTGACGCCGTCCAGCTCAACTTCAATCCCGGTGACATCCGGCAGATTGATCAGCTCAGTGGTTTCGTTGCGTCCCGCGCGATGATACAGCCCCGCGAGATACATGCCTCTGGTCTGCTGGGTGTAATCTTCTTCATGCGTGGCGCGAATGCCCATGTAGCCATTGCCGCAGGCCATAATGGACGCGTACTTATTCAGGCTATGCGGGCAAAAGCCCGGATCGGTTAATACAGACTGGTTCAGCATAACGTCACGCTTTCCCCTGTTTCCGCGGCTTCATATAACGCCGCGACTAATTGCTGGATCACCAGCCCCTGCTCCGCATCGGCAATCATGACCGGCTCGCCCAATACGTGGCGAACAAACGCGTCCATACTGCGCAGATGTCGGCGATCGTCAGCCTCTTCCCGCTGGGTCAGCGTCTGTAAAACACCGGCTTCGTCGTTATAAATGTGTGCCGGGAACAGCGTTGCACCCGCCTTCTCACCGCAGAAAGAGACGTTCATGATCGACTGCTCGCGGATATTAAGCGCAAAAGAGGTGTCCAGACGCAGAATGCCACCGTTGCAGAACTCAATCGTGCCAAACAGGGCATCTTCCACGGTAAACTGCGCAGGATCCCATTCGCCAAACTGGCCGGTGTGTTTCCGGTTCCCCAGTCTCTGGAAGCTGTGCGCGGTTACCCGTTTCACGGTCGGGAAGCCGAGCACATACATCGCGGCATCCAGCATGTGAATGCCGATATCGATCAGCGGCCCGCCGCCCTGGAGCGATTTATTGGTGAACACGCCCCACCCCGGCACACCGCAGCGACGCAGGGCCTGCGCGGAGGTGAAGTAAATTTCACCGAGCGTTCCGTTCATTACCGCCTCGCGCAGGAGCAGGGTATCCAGGGCAAAGCGATGGTGAAAATCGTACGCGAGGACTTTTCCGGCCTTGCGCGCCGCGAGACGCATCTCATCTGCCTGGTGCGGCGTCATCGCCGGCGGCTTTTCACACATCACATGACAGCCTGCTTCGAGAGCCGCCATCACATGTTCAAAATGGAACCGGTTAGGCGAACAGACGCTCACCACATCCGGTTTTACTTCCTGCAACATCTCGTGAGCGTCCTGCCATGCCGATGGAATAGCATAACGTTCCGCGAACGCCTGTGCCTGCTCAAGGCGGCTGTCCATGACAGCCACCATTTGAACATCACTGCGCGTGGCGTAATACGAGGCATGCACTTTGTCTGCAACCTGCCCGGCGCCAATAATGGCGACGCGCAGAGGCAAAGGTGTAGAAGCACTCATCACGCTCGTCATCCTTAGCATTCACGCAAGTAAGTGAGAGAGTCCTTATAGGCCTGAGCCGGATCGTCGGCACGCACCCGGCACTCGTACACGACGTAACCCTGATAGTTATCGGCACGCAGCTGATCGAACAGGCTGGCGAAATCGAGGCTGCCGCTGCCCGGCTGATAGCGGTGGTTATCAGCAATGTGCACATGACCCAGCAGGTCGCGGTTGTGATGCAGCGCTTCCGTCAGGGAGTCTTCTTCAATATTCATGTGGTAGAAATCACCGATGATCTGCACGTGCTTCAGGCCGTTCTCTACGATATAACGACGCGCGTCGGCCAGGGTGTTGATCATATGATCCTGATAGCGGTTCAGCGGCTCCAGGTAGACGGTAGTACCGGTGCGCGCTGCCACCTCATCCAGCCAGCGCAGGGAAGCGCTGACCGCTTTGCGATCGCCGTCCAGGCTACGTGGCGAAGTCATTGGCGGCAGACGGAAGGTAAACATCCCCCAGGCAGCCGGAACGATAATCCCCTTTCCGCCCACTTCTGCCAGCGCTTCCAGAATGCGTTCAATCTGCTGTAGACCGTTCAGGCGGCGTTCTTCGATGAAATCCCCGATCCAGCCATCGTATCCGCCACAGGCCGTCGTGACCGGCAGGCCGGTGGCTTTGATAGCCGCTTTTACTTCGTCGAGGTTTTCCACCAGCAGTCGGCCATCGATTTCGTAGCCATCAAATCCCATCGCTTTGATGTATTCGAATTTTTCCATGATAGCGGTCGGGAAAAAGGCCTGGTTTTGTGTTGCGATTTTCATGATTTGCTGTCCTTAGCTTAAAAAGTGACGCCCATTTTGATACTGAGTTCCGGGTGCTGATCGACATACTTCATATAGCTTTCCGGGCTGGTGGTGAAGGTGACGACCGGGTCGATCAGGTCTTCACAATTGAGATAACCGTTCATCAGCAATTCCCAGCAGGTCTCTTCAATACGCTTGCGGCTCCAGCGCGGATAATCCGGGTTGGGTTCACTGCATGCGCGGGAGAAGACAATTTTGGCGTTGTTGAAGTGTGCTTCGCGACCAAGGTTGAAGCCCGCCGCGAACGGCTTGGCGAAAGCCACGTAGGAGATGGTGCCGCCGTAGGCGAGACCGCGCAGCGCAGATTGCAGCGCATCTGCAAATCCGCTGGTTTCGATGATCACATCTGCGCCCTGCTTGCCGGTCAGTTTCTTAATTTCCAGACCGACATCGGTACCGATTGGGTTCAGGCAGTGGTCTGCACCGTGACGGCGGGCGATCTCACAGCGATGTTCGATAGGATCGACACCAATAACCACTGACGCGCCGGCTTTTTTCGCCAGCTGAATCGCAATCTGGCCAATCGCGCCCAGCCCCACAACCACGACGAAATCCCCTACGCGGACGTTAGCATCACGCACGCCGCTCATGGCGAACTGCGCCGGATCGTAACAAACGGCGTTTTTCCAGGATGCGCCCTGCGGCATTTTGCGCAGCTTATAGTTGTTCACCGCGTTAACGATGACCGTTTCCTGCAACGGGCCGTAGCAGCAGACGCTGTCGCCGATCTGGTATTCCGTCACGTCCGCACCACATTCGATGATGTCGCCGACGATCATGTTTCCCAGCTGGAATTTACCAAATTCGATGCCGCGCGCTGCACCCTCTTCACGCGGGGTAAACATCTGCCACTCAGCGTTGAACTCTTCATCAATGAACGGGCTTGCCGCGCGGAAATCCACGACTTCAGTGCCGTGTTTCGGGGCGCCATAACGGGCACGAATCTTCACCTCATGTGCTGCAACAGGACGATCTTCGTATTCCACCAGCGCCGCTACACGAGGCGCTGTCGCAACTAATTTTTTCATGACTGACTCCTTGTTAAAATCGGCCGCCTCAGCCCTTCACGCCGCCGGCGGTCAAACCACTTTTAATGAAACGTTCAGACAGGGCATACATAATGACGACCGGAAGTGCCGTTACCAGCGATGCCGCCATCATGCGACCCCAGATGTAATCTGGCGTACTGAAGAGCGTGTTCAGCCCGACCGGCAACGTGAAGTTGCTGGCGCTGGACAGGAAAATGGAGGCGAACAGATAGTCATTCCACGCCACCATGAAGCAGTAGACAAAGACCGACACCAGACCCGAGATCGCCAGCGGCACGGTGATGCGGAAGATGATTTGCAGGCGGTTCAGGCCGTCCATCATCGCGGCTTCTTCGATTTCGTCCGGGATGGTGTCGAAATAGCTGCGCAGCATAAAGACCGCGGTAGGCAACGTCTGCGTGACCATGGTGATGATCAGCGCCAGTTCGGTGTCATAAATGCCGAGCGCGGTGATGATTTTGAACAGCGGCACCACCAGCAGGATCCCGGAGAACATATAGACGGTGTAGAAGCTCGCATTGATCGTCGTGCGCCCTTTAAAGCGCAGTTTGGATAACGCATACGCGCCCAGCGTGCCGAGAAACACCGCAATGACCGAGGAGGTCAGCGACACCACCATGCTGTTACGGAAGTAATCCACAAACGGGAAAATCAGCGGGTTAAAGATGTCGATGTAGTGCTGTAGCGTCCACTCCTGCGGCAAAATGGTCGGGTGCAGCGAGATCGCCTCTTTCGCGCTTTTGAACGACGTCATCAACATCACAAAAAACGGAAACAGCGTGATAATCAGAAATAGCGCCAGTCCCAGATAAAAACCGATACGGCCCAGAACGCGTTTATTTGTTGCCATTGAGGTTTACCCTTTTTCTGGTCAGCAGAATGACAGCGAAGATGATCACAAACAGCACAACGGAAATGGCGGCTGCTTTACCCAGGTCATTGAACGCAAAGGCGGTTTTGTAGAGATATACGCCCAGAATGTCGACCTTGGTGGTGAGCAGATACACATCCGCAAACATGTAGAACATCCAGATGGTTCGCAGCGTGACCACCGTGGCCAGCACCGGCATGATGGCGGGCAACGTCACGATACGAAAACGCTGCCAGGCATTCGCTCCGTCCATCTCTGCCGCTTCGTACAGCGATTTATCAATGGTCTGTAAAATCGCGAGGAACGAGATAAAGGCATACGGGAAGTAACGCCAGATGGCGAACAGCACAACCAGGACAAAACTGCTGCCAGGATTATCGAACCACAGCGGCGCCTGATCGTAGAGATGCAGCAGATCCACGCCCAGGTAGTTCACAATCCCGTAGCCGTTGTTGAACATGTATTTCCAGGCAAATACCAGTGAAATAGACGGCGTCACGTAGGACAGGATCACCAGTGAACGTGCCGTTTTCCGCATGCGGAATTCACGGTTAAAGAAGATCGCTACGGCCAGTCCCAACCCGGTGCTGCCGAGGACGACCAGCGCCGTGTACCAGAACGTCATCCACAGGGAGTGCCAGAACGCAGCATCGCCCAGAATGCGAATGTAGTTATCCAGGCCGACAAACACCGCATCAATGCGCGGGTTCAGCGGTAAACGTAAAAAACTGATTTCAATGTTGGAAATCATTGGCCAGGCCACCAGGCCCCCCAGCAAAATCAGGCTGGGGGCCAACAGCAGCATGGCGAAAGGCATATCTGAACGACCAGAAAACAACGTCTTCATAATTCCCTTCGCAAAGCGCTCCTATCGTTGTGATATCAGGTCAGTCAGTTTCTTCTGGCTGTTGCTTAACGTCGCATTGAGATCTTTTTGTCCCACCGTCACGTTATGCACCATGGAACTGATAATGCCGGAGCCGGTAACGTCTCCCATGCGGGTAAAGTTTTTGTCGCCTACGGCGCCAAATACCTGGACGTTCGGGAACTGCGCAATCAGCTCGTAAGGCAGTTGGCCAAAGGCTTTGATCACGTCGTTGTTTTTCCAGCTCTCAGTGCCCACCACGAGTTTGTTCACCGGCAGCGCCGCACCAGGGGACATCATCACCCAGTCAGACGCGTTTTGAGCCTGCTCCATCCAGGTCACAAATTTTTCTGCCGCCTGCGTTTCCTCTTCGGTCTGGCCGGTCGTGATCGTCAACGAGGTGATCATGCCGTACACGGCTGATGATTTTTCCGTCGGGACCACGAACCCCAGGTTGGCCGGATTGCCATCTTTGTAGACCGCGGGCAGGATATAGGTGGAGTAAACGGCCATCGGCGCAGAGCCGTTCATGAAGGCGTCTTTGATCTCCATGACATCATTGGAGCCCGGCATGGTGTTCGCGGCCAGTGCCCGATAAAACGCCAGCGCTTTCGACATTTCAGGGGTATCGATTTTCACGTTGCCGTTTGCATCAAAGACGTTGGCTCCGCCTGACAACGCAAACTGCGAGAAGGCCTGCTCCGTCATGACGCTTTCTGCGGTTGGAAGCGCGATACCGTAATGTTTTTTCGCCGGATCGTTGAGCGCCTGACTGGCTTTCAGCAGTTGCTCCCAGTTGTGCGGTTCTTCGATTCCCGCTGCCGCGAGCGCATCTTTGTGATACCAGACGCCGGACAGCCACGCGCTAACCGGCACCCCCGTCCATGCCTTGCCGTCTTCGGTGCGAACAACGCGTAAAATACCGTCGTAAAAGGTATCTTCACCGACGGCTTTAATCGCGTTGCCGATCGCGTCACGGTCCAGCAGTTGCTCTTTATCCATGACTTTGGCGTAGTCATGGCTGACTTCAATCACTTCCGGCAGCGCGCCGGTACGGGCCAACGTAATGACCTTGGTGTTATAGGCATCTTCCTCAACGGGGACCTGTTTCACCGTAATAGTCGGGTTTTCTTTCTCGAATTTTTCGATCAGTTTCGTAATAACTGCCTGACGCTCCTGTTCTACCGACGAGTGCATAAACTCAATGGTGACCTGAGATGCTTTATCGTCCTTACAGCCTGATAACAGGGCGCACGAAACCAGTGCTGATAACAGCACAATTTTGGGCATTTTCATTTTAGGGTCCTTTTTAGTTTTCTTTAATCCACATTACCTGCCATGGATTGAGGGTCAGTTCCGTACCGCTAATATCTTGTCCTGAGAGTAATTCCCTACCAAAGAGCGTTTGTCCATAAACGGTCTGCATTTTATTGCTAAAATTAAATAATGCTGTCATTCGCTCGCCATTTTCAGCAACACGAACAATTTTAAGAATATGTTCACCGATTGCGTCAAAAATAGCCTGACTATCCGGATGGAACGCACGCTCGCCGCGACGAATAGCAATAAGCTCATTCAAACGAGAATAAATTTGATAACGAATACTCTTCTTATTATTAAGCTCCCGATCAACCTGACCTGCGGTGTATTTCTTCCTGTTTATCGCACGATTATATCCGAGACGTTCGACACCTTCATAATCGTTACGCGAACCAAGAATGCTTTGAATATATACAGCTGGTACGCCAGGAAAACTTAACAACACAGCATGCGCCAGGATGAACCGCGCAATGCGCTCATCATCTGAGCTGTCTCGCAAACTCAACGCATCAAGATAGGTGACATTAATTTCATAGGGGCTTCGCGTTCCGTCAGGATTATTTTTCCAGTTGACCAGCGCGCCTTCCTGCTGAAGCTTTTCGACCAGCGAGAGGATCTCTGATTCCGGAAGGATGCCGCGTAACGGGTTCAATCCGATACCATCATGTGAAGCCAGGAAATTAAACCAGGTGGTGTAAGTTGAAGGCAGCGCCAGCGAGCCCGCCCACCGGCACAGGGCTTTAACATCCTGACGATGAACGGCGTGCAGCACCAGCGGTGGTAAGGAAAACTGATAGACCATCTGGGCTTCATTTTCACCATCACCGAAGTAAGAGATATTGTCTTTGTGGGGAACATTTGTCTCAGTGATGATCACCGTTCCAGGCGCCACGGCGTCCGTAATGGCGCGGAACAGCTGGATAAGGCAATGGGTTTGTTCCAGATGGATACAGGTGGTTCCCGGGATCTTCCACATAAACCCGACCGCATCCAGACGGATATAACGCGCCCCTTCCATGAGGTAATGGAGCAGAACGTCAACCATGGCAATCAGCACCTGCGGCGAGGCGAAATTGAGATCGATCTGGTCATCGCTGAATGTGGTCCACAGATGACGAACGCTGCCATCATTAAGCGTGAACGGCGTCAGCAGCGGTAATGCGCGTGGACGCGTCACCGCCGATAAATCGGTTTCGGGATCGACAGAAATAAAGAAATCTTCGTAGCCCGGCTTCTGCGCCAGATAATTAGCAAACCATTCGCTTTTCGCTGACATATGGTTGCAAACGAAGTCAAACATTAAGCTGGCAGACTGTTTTAATTCCGCGACATCTCGCCAGGTTCCGGTTTCAGATGCAACCTCGTGATAATCAATAACGGAAAATCCATCATCCGAAGACCACGGATAAAAAGGTAACAGATGGACATGGGAAAACGTGCGAGAAAGCCATTCATTATAGAACCGGGTAAATACCGGCAACGCTTTCTCCCCTTTCGCGGAGAACTGATCGGCATAGGTAATCAGCACAACGTCTTTTTCATCCCAGCCTGACTTACGCTTTTCCGTAATATTAACCGCCACCTTTTCAAGCTTAGTTAATAACACGTTAAGGTGTGCATCTGAAAATGATTCACCGTAAATATGATTGATAAGTTTTTTAATTTTTGCGTTCACATTATTTTCCATGGTAGCGGTCCCACGGAGTGGCAATCTACTCCCATGAAAAATATCTGTCAACGGACCCGGGGGCAGAAAGCAGCAATCTCAGCGCAGCGCAACGCATTATTGTGAGCTGCCGCAAAGAAAGCAGAAAAGCAGAAGAAACGCAGAAGGGAAAGTCATGCCCCTTCTCTGGGCGAGAAAGGGCTTATGCGGGAGGAACTAGCGTGACAGGTAGCGCCGGGAAACGCGTTTTGCCAGCTTCTGTAACAGCGGCTCCAGAGCGACCGCCAGCATCATTCTGACCGGCTTGCGGGCAACAGACTTGATCGCCCAACCCGCCACACCGGCCGGGCCATAACGTAACGCCGTCATCAGAACCAGTTTACCTGCGATTTTCAGGCCGGGTTTTACCTTCTGACCGGCCTGTTGCCAGTTTTGTTTCATGTAAGTTCTCTCTTAAAGCTGACGAAAACGACTTCTCAGCGTAAAGGTATCGGAGGTGACATAACGTTCCATCTCGCGCAATCGCTTCTCCCCTGCGCTCAGCTGTTCATCCACCGCGTTCAGGAGATCGCTGCTGGTTGGCGTGTTCTCCGCATCCAGCTCACCTTCCGGCATAGGATCGAGTACAAACGACAGAATGATGTATGCCACAAGCGTAATAAAGGCCAGGCCGAAGAAAATCGACAATACGGTGACCACACGCACCAGTTTTACCGGAACATCCAGATAGTGCGCCAGCCCGGCGCAAACGCCCCGAACCATGCCCTGCTGTGGGATCCGGCACAGTTTTTTATTCAGATTCAGTCCAGCCATTACCGTTCCCTCCAGTTCGGGTGTTCCGCGTCCAGGATCGCTTCCAGCGCCTGAATACGTTCGCGCATTTTATTTGCCTCGGCAGAGAGCTGCGCCAGCCGCTGTTGTTCACTCTGCGACAGCTCACCGCGTGAAGAGCGGTTGCTGTAGTGCAGCCATAACCAGATGGGCAGAACAAACAGCACGAAAATGGTCAGGGGTATAGCCAGAAAAAGCGCGCTCATGTGTACTCCTTGTCTTACGATGCGGCACGCTCAGGTGCCGCAGGAATTATTATTGGTTGTCTTGTTTCATTTTGGCTTTCAGCGCAGCCAGTTGCTCGCTAATTTCATCATCGGCTTTCAGGTCAGCAAACTGCTGATCGAGGGTTTTCTGTTTACCGATGCTGTGGCTCTCGGCTTCCGCTTCCATGTGGTCGATACGACGTTCAAACGATTCGAAACGGGCCATCGCTTCATCCAGCTTGCCGCTGTCCAGCTGGCGACGCACGTCGCGGGACGAGCTTGCAGCCTGGTGGCGCAGCGCCAGCGCCTGTTGACGTGCACGGGTTTCGCTGAGTTTGTTTTCAAGCTCACCAATCTCTTTCTTCATACGCGCCAGAGTATCATCCACCAGCGTCACTTCGTGTTCCAGCGTGGCAACCATGTCGGTCAGCTTCTGCTTCTCAATCAGCGCAGCGCGAGCCAGATCTTCTTTATCTTTACGCAGCGCCAGTTCCGCTTTTTCCTGCCATTCGTTAAGCTGGGCAGTTGCCTGCTCGATACGACGCGTTAACTGCTTTTTCTCTGCCAGCGCGCGGGCGGACGTGGAGCGTACTTCAACCAGCGTGTCTTCCATCTCCTGAATCATCAGGCGCACCAGCTTCTGCGGATCTTCCGCTTTCTCCAGCAGCGAGTTGATGTTGGCGTTCACGATGTCGGCAAAACGAGAAAAAATACCCATAATTCAATCCTCATAGTTCTGTTATCGGGCGATGCCCTGCTGAGTAGTTAATACAAATCCCATGCCAACTTTTTATCTTATTGATTTTACTGAGTGTGATTGATATTTATCCAGCCAGCGGCTATTCTCACCTGGTGAATATCACTAAGGAGTGGTTAATTTCATCATGGCTGAATATAAAGATAATTTGCTTGGCGAAGCTAACAGCTTCCTGGAAGTGCTTGAACAGGTATCGCGGCTCGCACCGCTGAATAAACCGGTGCTGATTATCGGTGAGCGCGGAACGGGTAAAGAACTTATCGCTAACCGCCTGCACTTTCTGTCTGGCCGCTGGGACGGTCCTTTTATTTCCCTTAACTGCGCCGCGTTGAATGAAAATCTGCTCGACACCGAGCTGTTTGGTCATGAAGCTGGGGCCTTCACTGGCGCACAAAAACGGCATCCCGGACGCTTTGAGCGCGCCGATGGCGGAACGCTCTTTCTCGACGAGCTGGCGACCGCGCCGATGCTGGTGCAGGAAAAGCTCCTGCGCGTCATTGAGTACGGTGAACTGGAACGCGTTGGCGGCAGTCAGCCCCTCCAGGTCAACGTTCGCCTGGTATGCGCCACCAACGCCGACCTGCCCGCGATGGTGGCTGAGGACAAATTCCGCGCCGACCTGCTGGACAGGCTGGCTTTCGATGTTGTACAGCTGCCGCCGCTGCGGGAGCGGCGCAGCGATATCATGCTACTGGCCGATCAATTTGCCATTCAGATGTGCCGGGAACTGGGTCTGCCTCTCTTTCCGGGCTTCAGCGAACGGGCCACCGGGACCCTGCTCGGTTACCACTGGCCGGGCAATATTCGTGAACTGAAAAACGTGGTGGAACGGTCCGTTTACCGGCATGGCAGCAGCGAGACCGAACTGGACAACATTATTCTCGATCCGTTTCGGCGTGAGGATAAACAGCCCCCGGCTCCGGCGACGCGCCAGCAGGCTCCGGCGTTGCCGCTCGATTTACGCCAGTTCCAGCATCAGCAGGAGCAACAGCTGCTTGAGCAGAGCCTGAAAGAGGCGAAATATAATCAGAAACGGGCGGCTGAACTGCTGGGCCTGACCTACCATCAGTTAAGGGCATTGCTCAAAAAACATCAAATGCGCTGACATTATCAGCACTTACCCCCAGACATTTTTACGAAGCAGGCGTAAGTGCGATACACTTTGCAGATCGAATCTAAAAACCTTAAAAACTATGCGCCTGGTTTTATCGTCCCTGTTTGCACTCGGTTTGTTCAGCAATCTGGCCTTTGCTGCGCCCGATCGCGCTGTGCCTCCTGATATCCGTGATAGTGGTTTCGTCTACTGCGTCAGCGGTCAAGTTGATATTTTTAATCCGCAAAAAGCGGGGAGCGGCCTGATTGTCGATACGCTGGCCGCACAGCTCTACGATCGCCTGCTTGATGTCGATCCTTACACCTATCGGCTGGTCCCGGAACTTGCCGAGAGCTGGGAAGTGATGGATAACGGCGCCACATACCGCTTCCGTTTACGCGATGACGTCGCTTTTCAGCACACCCCGTGGTTTACCCCAACCCGTAAGCTCAACGCGGATGACGTGGTTTTCACCTTCCAGCGCATATTCAACCGCAATCATCCGTGGCATAACGTTAATGGCGGGAACTTCCCCTATTTCGACAGTCTGCAATTCGCGGACTCGGTCAAAAGCGTTCGCAAACTGGATAACCGTACGGTTGAGTTTCGTCTGAATCGCCCGGATGCCTCCTTCCTCTGGCATCTGGCGACGCACTACGCCTCGGTCATGTCAGCCGAATACGCGGATCAGCTGACGAAAAAGGATCGTCAGGAACGTCTCGATCGTGAGCCTGTAGGCACCGGTCCGTTCCAGTTAGCAGAGTACCGCGCCGGACAATACATTCGCCTGCAACGCCACGATCGTTTCTGGCGCGGCAAGCCGCTGATGCCGCAGGTTATTGTTGATCTGGGTTCAGGTGGAACAGGCCGACTCTCCAAACTGCTGACCGGCGAGTGCGACGTGCTTGCCTGGCCTGCGGCCAGCCAGTTGACCATTTTGCGCGACGACCCACGCCTGCGCCTGACCCTGCGCCCGGGCATGAACATCGCTTATCTGGCGTTTAACACCGATAAGCCGCCGCTGAATAATCCGGCCGTGCGCCATGCGCTGGCGTTAGCGATCAACAACCAGCGTCTGATGCAGTCGATTTACTACGGTACCGCGGAAACCGCCGCCTCTATTCTTCCGCGCGCCTCCTGGGCCTATGACGGCGAGGCGAAGATTACGGAATATAATCCGGCGAAAGCGCGCGAACAGCTTAAAGCGCTGGGGGCAGAAAACCTGACGCTACAGCTGTGGGTGCCCACCAGCTCTCAGGCGTGGAACCCCAGCCCGCTGAAAACGGCTGAGCTGTTGCAGGCTGATATGGCGCAGGTGGGCGTTAAGGTGATCATCGTGCCTGTCGAAGGCCGTTTCCAGGAGGCGCGTCTGATGGACATGAATCACGACTTAACGCTGGCTGGCTGGTCCACCGACAGTAACGACCCGGACAGCTTTTTCCGTCCGCTGCTGAGCTGTGCGGCAATCAACTCCCAGACCAACTACGCCCACTGGTGTAACCGGGAATTTGATGCCGTGCTGCAAAAAGCGCTGGCGTCTCAACAGCTTGCCTCACGCATTGAGGCCTACGATGAAGCGCAAAATATTCTGGCCAGAGAACTTCCCGTGTTGCCGCTTGCCTCTTCCCTGCGCCTCCAGGCCTACCGTTACGATATTAAAGGGCTGGTACTCAGCCCGTTTGGTAACGCCTCCTTCGCGGGCGTGACCCGTGAGAAAGAACAAGAGGTGAAGAAACCATGATTATATTTACCTTGCGTCGGCTGTTGTTACTGCTGGTCACCCTGTTCTTCCTGACCTTTGTCGGCTTTAGCCTGAGCTACTTTACGCCGCACGCCCCGCTTCAGGGCTCATCCCTCTGGGACGCCTGGCTGTTCTGGTTTAATGGCCTGCTGCACTGGGATTTTGGCGTGTCCAGCATCAACGGACAGCTCATCTCCGAGCAGCTGAAAGTGGTTTTCCCGGCCACCATGGAGCTATGTATACTCGCCTTTGGCTTTGCCCTCATGGTGGGGATCCCGGTGGGGATGCTGGCGGGTATTTATCGTAATAAGTGGCAGGATAAATTCATCAGCGCGCTTGCCTTAATTGGCTTTTCCATCCCTGTTTTCTGGCTGGCGCTGCTGCTTACCCTCTTCTTCTCACTGACGTTAGGCTGGCTGCCGGTGTCTGGCCGTTTTGACCTGCTGTATAACGTGCAAACGGTGAGCGGCTTCGCCATCGTTGACGCCTGGCTTTCTGATTCAGTCTGGCGCGACGAAATGATCGTAAGCGCGCTGCGCCACATGGTGCTGCCGGTGCTTACGCTGGCCGTCGCGCCGACGACCGAAGTGATCCGCCTGATGCGCATCAGCACTATCGACGTCTTCGATCAAAACTATGTGAAAGCCGCCGCCACGCGCGGACTGTCTCGCCTGACGATTCTACGTCGCCATGTGCTGCACAATGCGTTGCCACCCGTAATCCCACGTCTTGGGCTGCAATTCTCAACCATGCTGACGCTGGCGATGATCACTGAGATGGTTTTCAGCTGGCCGGGCCTTGGGCGCTGGATGATCAACGCCATTCGCCAGCAGGATTACGCGGCGATCTCTGCCGGCGTGATGGTGATTGGCTCCCTGGTCATTATTGTTAACGTTGTTTCCGATATTTTGGGTGCCATGGCCAACCCATTGAAGCATAAGGAATGGTATGCCTTACGATAACGTCTACAGCGAAAAGCGCACGCCCGGTGCGCTACGTACCGTGTGGCGTAATTTTTACGGCGACACCACGGCGATGATCGGCTTTTACGGCTGCATTGGCCTCGTGTTGCTGTGCGTTTTGGGTTCGTGGTTTGCGCCGTATGGCATCGATCAGCAGTTCCTGGGTTATCAACTATTACCGCCGTCGTGGTCGCGTTACGGGGAGGTTTCGTTCTTCCTGGGGACTGACGATCTCGGACGCGACGTGCTAAGTCGTTTGCTGAGCGGCGCCGCACCGACGGTAGGCGGCGCGTTCGTGGTCACCCTGGCTGCCGCGATCTGCGGCCTGGCACTGGGCATTTTTGCCGGCTCAACCCACGGGCTGCGGTCGGCTGTGCTTAATCATATTCTTGATACCCTGCTCTCTATTCCTTCGCTGCTGCTGGCGATTATCGTCGTGGCCTTCGCGGGGCCGCACCTCACCCATGCGATGTTCGCCGTCTGGCTGGCCATTCTGCCGCGCATGGTGCGTTCGGTTTACAGCCTGGTTCACGACGAGCTGGAGAAAGAGTATGTCGTCGCCGCCCGTCTGGATGGCGCCACCACGTTTAATATTTTGTGGTTTGCCGTGCTGCCTAACATTGCCGCCGGGCTGGTGACGGAGATCACCCGCGCCCTGTCGATGGCGATTCTGGATATCGCAGCGCTGGGCTTCCTGGACCTGGGCGCGCAGCTCCCCTCCCCGGAATGGGGCGCCATGCTCGGCGATGCGCTGGAGCTGATTTACGTTGCGCCGTGGACGGTCATGCTGCCGGGCGCGGCCATCATGGTGAGCGTGCTGCTCGTTAACCTGCTGGGCGACGGGATCCGCCGCGCAATCAATGCGGGGGTGCAATAATGCCGTTACTCGATATCCGCAACCTCACGATCGAAATTAAAACGGGCGAAGGCTGGGTCAAGGCCGTGGATCGCATCAGTATTACGCTCGCAGAGGGCGAAATCCGCGGGCTGGTGGGCGAATCGGGTTCGGGGAAAAGTCTGATCGCCAAGGCCATTTGCGGCGTGGCGAAGGACAACTGGCGGGTGACCGCCGATCGTATGCGCTTCGACGACATCGATCTGTTGCGTCTCTCCCCGCGCGAACGCCGTAAACTGGTGGGCCATAACGTCTCGATGATTTTCCAGGAGCCGCAATCCTGTCTCGACCCGTCCGAGCGCGTAGGGAAACAGCTGATGCAGAACATTCCCGGCTGGACCTATAAAGGCCGCTGGTGGCAACGTTTCGGCTGGCGTAAACGCCGTGCCATTGAGCTGTTGCACCGTGTCGGGATCAAAGACCATAAAGACGCGATGCGCAGTTTCCCCTACGAACTGACCGACGGTGAATGCCAGAAAGTGATGATTGCCATCGCCCTGGCGAATCAGCCGCGTCTGCTGATTGCGGACGAACCAACGAACGCGATGGAGCCAACCACCCAGGCCCAGATTTTCCGCCTGCTCACGCGTCTGAACCAGAATAACAACACCACCATTTTGTTGATCAGCCATGACCTGCAAATGCTGAGCAAGTGGGCGGATAAAATTGACGTAATGTATTGCGGCCAGACGGTAGAAACCGCGCCAAGCGAAGACCTGGTGACGACGCCGCATCATCCCTACACGCAGGCGCTGATCAGGGCGATCCCGGACTTTGGCAGCGCGATGCCGCACAAAAGCCGTCTGAATACGCTGCCTGGCGCGATACCGCTGCTGGAATCGCTGCCCATTGGCTGCCGTCTGGGTCCGCGTTGCCCGTATGCTCAGCGTAAATGCATTGAAACACCGCGCCTGACAGGGCCGAAAAACCATCTGTTTGCCTGTCATTTCCCGCTGAACATGGAGAGAGAGTGAAATGGTCGAAACCTTACTGGAAGTACGTAACCTGAGTAAGACCTTTCGCTATCGCACCGGCCTGTTTCACCGTCAGACCGTCGAGGCTGTTAAACCGCTGAGCTTTACGCTGCGCGAAAAGCAGACGCTGGCGATTATCGGTGAAAACGGCTCGGGCAAATCGACCCTGGCAAAAATGCTCGCGGGTATGGTCGAGCCGAGCGGCGGTGAAATACTGATTGACGATCATCCTCTGGAATTTGGGGACTACTCTTTTCGCAGTCAGCGCATCCGGATGATTTTTCAGGATCCGTCGACGTCCCTGAACCCGCGCCAGCGTATTTCCCAGATCCTGGATTTCCCGCTGCGGTTGAATACCGACCTGGAGCCGGAAGCGCGTCGCAAACGGATTGTCGAAACCCTGCGTCTGGTAGGCCTCCTGCCCGACCATGTCAGCTATTACCCGCACATGCTGGCCCCAGGCCAAAAACAGCGTCTCGGTCTGGCCCGCGCGCTGATCCTGCGCCCGAAGGTCATCATCGCCGACGAAGCGCTGGCGTCGCTGGATATGTCGATGCGTTCGCAGCTCATTAACCTGATGCTGGAATTACAGGAAAAGCAGGGGATCTCGTATATTTACGTGACTCAGCACCTGGGCATGATGAAGCACATCAGCGATCAGGTGCTGGTAATGCACCAGGGAGAAGTGGTTGAGCGCGGCAGTACCGCTGACGTACTGGCCTCCCCGCTCCACGACCTGACAAAACGCCTGATTGCCGGACACTTTGGTGAAGCGTTGACGGCGGACGCGTGGCGTAAAGATCGTTAGCCGCTGCGTAACCCGCTTGCCAGCAGAGTAAACACCTCTATGGCATGCGGGAGGGTCTTCTGCGGTTCATCACTCGCGGCAATCAGCAGAGCCGCATTCAGAGCAGCGCCATTCAGCAGATGGGCTGCGACTCTGGCATCCATCTTTTTGATTACGTTGCACTCCATCATTTTTTCGATGGTCTGACGGGTCGACTCAAGGCAGCTGTTCTGGCTGGGCCATTGCGTCGGGTCGCCCAGAACAGCCGGGCCGTCAAGGAGGACGATACGCTGAACTTCCGGAACGAGCGCCATTTTGATATAGGCGATGCCCTCCGCCAGCAGTCGCTCCCAGTCATCTTCGGCGGCGGCGGCAATCGCTTTTGCGTTTGCTGCCATTTCGCTGTCTATCTGCGCGACCACCGCCGCCAGTAATCCCTTCTTGTCGTTGAAATTATGATATAGCGCGCCGCGTGTTAACCCCACGCTTGCCGTGAGTTCATCCATTGACGCTGCGGCATAGCCTTTTTCAGCAAATGCCTTTCGCGCCGCCTGAATCATTTTCTCGCGATTTTCCTGGGCCGTTTCAGCGCGACGTTTTGTTGCCATGGGACTTCCTTAATTAAGCGATAACTATAATTTGACATACGCGACGTATGTGAATTACATTTTTCACATACATCGCGTATGTTACTTCTACCGCGTAAGCACAACAATACCTCTGACAGAAAAGGAAAAGCCATGCCTTCACGTGATCCCGTCTTCCCGGCTAACCGACATGCCCTCTATAAAGAGCATGGCTATTCAGCTGCAATCCGCTCTGGCGATCTGTTATTTGTTTCCGGTCAGGTTGGCAGCCGCAGCGATGGCACACCTGAACCCGACCTTCCCGCTCAGGTGCAGCTGGCGTTCGATAATTTACGGGCGACTCTGGCAGCCGCAGGATGTACTTTTGACGATCTGATCGATGTCACGACGTTTCATACCGATCCTGAAAACCAGTTTCCCGTCAACATGGCGGCGAAAAAACTGGCATTTCCGCACGCTCCTTACCCAAACTGGACAGCAATAGGCGTTAACTGGCTTGCGGGTTTTGATTTCGAAATTAAGGTTATCGCCAGGATCCCTACGCCCGCGAATTAACATAAGGCTGCAAACTGATTTACCGTTAAGCTATCACTGACGCACAAATGAAAGACAGCATCAGTAACTATATTCTCTCCTGGGTAGAAGAAAATAACTTTACTATTTTACACATTGATGATTTGGTTGCAGATATTGGATACAGCAGAAGAACCATCGAAACATTGTTTAAAGAGAAGTATCGGCTCTCTTTAGGTGAGTATATTCTCCGAAGGAGGTTAAGCCGTGCCGCCATTATGCTGAGAATGACGTCGATTCCGGTGACGGATATTGCGTATTTATTCCATTACCAGAGCAGCCAGGGATTTTCCAGAGCCTTTAAAAAAATGATGGGGCTGACACCCTCTGAGTACAGATGTGCCAGAGGGTGGAATTTTGACATCTTACAGCCCTCTTTTTTATTAAGCGAACTGGAAACGCCTGAGCTAGAGGTCTGCTATCTGAATGAAACGTTTGTCTATACACATGAAATTATCGAGCACGATCATCTTTTTGATACCTCGGTGCATGATATTACTCAAAAAATCAAAAAGCTCCTGACAGAAAACCGCCATGATATCGATAGAATTATTCTGATGCCCCGCCGACCCGAGTTAGGCAAAAGCCGATCGTATCTGGTCGAGGTATTAATATCGTACGCTTTACAAAGCGACACGGTGAAAAATAAAAAATTCTGCGCTGTGTGTGGGAGATACGCAAGAATGCCCTTTAGCGGTAGCTGGGAAAGCTACAGCGCGTTTAACAAGATTGGCTTCGTTAAGGCGATGGTAAATAAACGCCTGACGTTGCGTGACGGTATTTACCTGATGAAAATTAATGCGTACAGCGATGAGCGTGTCGATTTTGATGTTTTCATCCCCATCCTGTGACCTCAGCTGCATTCAGCCTGTCTGATAACGATTCTGTTTTTACCGTTGTGCTTAGCCTCATATAACGCCTCGTCCACGTCACGCATAATATCATTGCTGTTGACGTTATTCTGAATGGCTGAGCACACGCCGATACTTAATGTGACCTTTACAGGGAGAGCATAATGGTAGCCCGGCCCGGTGCGCTGTTGAACGTTCTGGCGAATACGCTCCGCGACGGCAATAGCCTGCTTACCGTCGGTATCCGGCAGCAGAAGACCAAACTCCTCGCCTCCCAGTCGGGCAAAGATGTCGTTATCGCGAATGCTGTCTTTGATAATATCCACGACCGCCAGAATCACGCGATCCCCCACAAGATGGCCCCAGTTATCGTTTATCGACTTAAAGTTGTCGATGTCCAGCATCATAATGCTGGCCCCCTTTTCTGTCCTGAGCGAGCGGACCCGCGGAAGTGCCTCGTAAAAATATTTACGGTTGTAGATCTGAGTAAGCGGATCGCGATCAACCCGATCGCCGAAAATTTTCAACAGGTTAAAGACGTGGAACATTAAGGTACAAATCACAAATAATTTGCTGAGAACCTCTACTGCCCGGCTGATATACCAGAGCGACAGATTGTAGGTATCAAGCAGTAAGAGGAAAAAATTGTAAACGATGGCGGAAAGGCAGACCACAATTATACTGTTCCAGATCCCGGACGCCAGGCGTGTCACTGAAATCATATAACAAAGTAAAACCGACCAGAGCAGGATCAGAACGTTTACGTACCTGATATCCCAGACAGGATGATGATGTTCATCTTCGTATGCTGCAATCGTTAATGTCCAGGCCGGATGGTAGCTGCTGAGATAATGGGCCAGCATCGGAAACATAACCAGTGACATCATTAATGCTAACGTCATGCTGATCTTATTTCGGAATCTGAGCGTAGATCGTATCGTGATTTTCTCCACACGGACCGCCAGCGCCAGTAATACGATAAAGCTCAGCTGCCGGAAAAAATAGAATACCGCCGTATCGTTGGTTTTTGCCGCCTGGGTAAAACCAGCATGCTCCGGAAGCTGAATAACAATGATCGTCTCAATAAAATAAACCAGCCCACTAAGAAATGCCAGGCTCAGAATGAATAATGAAAAACGCGTTCGGTCGGAGGCATACAGCATCTGGATAAAAATAAAGATAATGGTATCCAGAAAGAACAGCGCAATCATGACGATCAAATAGGTGGTCATAGGCACCCTGAAACCAGGATTATCATTCACGCAAAAGGAGTTCACCGCGATCATTAGTGCGAAAAGCACCGCACCTGACAGCATGATCAGTTTTTCGGCCAACGTAATATTTTTCATCTTCCTTCTTACCGCACACAGATAAAGACGCAAAATGGCATAGCCGTTATCAACCCTCGCGCAATTTTAAAGCGTTTAAAGGGCTAAACGGATCATTTTGCGCAAAAGGCGCTGGACACATCAGCATGAGGGCGGCGTCACGGTGCCCGCTGGTTGGATGAGGCGAACCCCGCGTGCGGTGATATACTGCTGGGATACACACGAAACAGCCTGATGAAGAGTCAGTTCAACCTCTTCCGTGAGCCCATTCACGGCGCAGGAGCGAGAAATATCGTGACACAAGGGGCTGTGAGTGGGCTATAATTTCGAGCTAATTTCGAATGATTTTGAAATACTGCCTGTAACGCTATGAATTACAAGGCAAAATAAGCAATGAATATAAGGATTAAAGCTATGGGTTTTCTTTCCGGTAAGCGCATTCTGGTGACTGGCGTTGCCAGCAAACTGTCCATCGCATACGGCATCGCACAGGCAATGCATCGCGAAGGCGCTGAGCTGGCGTTCACCTACCAGAACGACAAGCTGAAAGGCCGTGTTGAAGAATTTGCCGCGCAGCTGGGTTCCAGCATTGTTCTGGAATGTGACGTTGCACAAGACGAAAGCATTGATGGCATGTTTGCTGAACTGGCAAAAGCATGGCCGAAATTCGACGGTTTTGTTCACTCCATCGGCTTCGCTCCTGGCGACCAGCTGGACGGCGACTACGTGAACGCGGTTACCCGTGATGGCTTCAAAATCGCCCACGACATCAGCTCCTACAGCTTCGTTGCAATGGCAAAATCCTGCCGCGCGATGCTGAACCCGGGCGCAGCCCTGCTGACTCTGTCCTACCTCGGCGCAGAACGTGCTATCCCTAACTACAACGTTATGGGTCTGGCGAAAGCGTCTCTGGAAGCCAACGTGCGCTACATGGCGAACGCGATGGGTCCTGAAGGCGTGCGTGTTAACGCTATTTCTGCGGGTCCAATCCGTACCCTGGCCGCTTCCGGTATCAAAGATTTCCGTAAAATGCTGGCACACTGCGAAGCGGTTACCCCGATTCGTCGTACCGTTACCATCGAAGATGTGGGTAACTCTGCGGCATTCCTGTGCTCTGACCTTTCCGCGGGCATCTCCGGCGAAGTGGTTCACGTTGACGGCGGCTTCAACATCGCTGCAATGAACGAGCTGGAAATCAAATAAGCTTGTCACTCTCTTCCCGCCAGGGAAGAGAGTTTCCTCCCGCCCCGCCCCTCGTTATTCCGTTCAGCTATTTGTTATCACCTAACAATATTTTTCCGCTCATCCGCCTTACGCCAGGATATTGATCGCCATTTTGAGATCAAGGAACGCCCATGGAACAACGCCGTTTTTCCGGCAAAGGCCACTGGTATCATGAAACCCAGTCGAATCATTCGCAGACGGACGTTCTGCCGCTGGTGCCCGAAGCCGCTAACGTCGACGACCGTTTTTTGCTCGATCTAGCCCTGCCCGATGACATTCTCGCAAGCTGTGCTGGTTGGCTTACGCCTGCCCGAACCCTCTGTCATCTTTTGTTCCCACTTGATACTCCCGTGAACCGTCTGCATACGCTCAGCGCCTACGACAGGCTGAGCACGGCATTAACGGTTGCCCAGGCGTGTGGCGTTCAGCGGCTCTGTAACCACTACGCTGCTCTGCTCGCCCCTCTTCCAGGGCCGGACTCCTCCCGGGAAAGCAATCGACGCCTTGCAGAAATTACCCAGTATGCCCGCCAGTTAGCCAGCTCACCCGATGTCATCGATGATAAAGCCCAAAACCAGCTTGATGAGGTTGGACTCACAACGTATGACATTGTGCTCATCAACCAGATCATCGGCTTTGTCGGTTTTCAGGCGCGAGTGGTCGCGGTATTTCAGGCATTGCTTGGCCATCCGGTACGCTGGCTGCCCGGGCACCACATTCAGCCCCATACGCTGCCGCTCAGCTTCAGCAGATGGACCGCCACGCTACCCGTGGTTGAGCTAAAATATGCCAGTGCGCTTCAGCTTGAGGCGCTCTCACGCTGGCAGGCGGAACCGGCGCTTGAAGCGCTCACCCCTGTACTGTGCCATGAGCCGATGCTGCTTGATCTGACGGGCGAAATTCTGCTTAACCATCCGCGAAGTGAAGGTCCCGCGTCTTCGATGCTCTCAGCCGCTCGTGCGCTGCTTGTCGCCTCTCCGGATCGCTTTAGCGCCGCCCAGTTAACGCCCCTGACCGGGTCAGGTCTCTTGCCAGAGAAGGCCATCAACCTGCTTACCCGAGATGCATTTTATGGCTGGCTGGACCGTCTGCGCGTGGCGCTCGGCAAAGAGGAATAACCATACTCTTTACCTAAAGAGCGCTTGCTGTAGCAGTGAGATTCGCGTAAAACTGTCAGCCGCTCAATGGCTACGAAAATAGAACATTATGTTTCAGGACAACCCGCTGCTAGCGCAGCTTAAACAGCAACTGCATTCCCAGACGCCGCGTGCAGAAGGGGTCGTAAAAGCCACGGAAAAGGGCTTTGGCTTTCTTGAAGTTGACGGGCAGAAGAGCTACTTCATTCCGCCTCCTCAGATGAAGAAAGTGATGCATGGCGACCGCATTTCGGCCGTTATTCATACCGAAAAGGAACGAGAGTCTGCCGAGCCGGAAGCACTGATCGAACCTTTCCTGACCCGCTTTGTCGGGAAAGTGCATAAAAAAGACGCTCGTCTTTCTGTCGTGCCGGACCATCCTCTCCTGAAAGATGCTATTCCGTGCCGCGCCGCGCGTGGCGTTGAGCATGATTTTGTTGAGGGTGACTGGGCGGTTGCTGAGATGCGCCGTCATCCTTTAAAAGGCGATCGCGGTTTTTACGCCGAGCTTACCCAATACATTACCTTCGGCGACGACCATTTCGTCCCATGGTGGGTGACGCTGGCGCGCCACAACCTCGAAAAAGAAGCGCCTGAGGGCGTGGCGACTGAAATGCAGGACGAAGGTCTGGAACGTCGCGATCTGACGGCGCTGAACTTTGTCACCATCGACAGCGCCAGCACCGAGGATATGGACGATGCGTTGTATGCCGAAGATACAGCCGATGGCAAACTGCATCTGACCGTCGCCATTGCCGACCCTACCGCATGGATTGTCGAAGGCAGCAAGCTGGACGAGATGGCCAAAGTGCGCTCGTTCACCAACTACCTGCCGGGCTTTAACATTCCGATGCTGCCGCGTGAACTCTCCGACGATCTTTGCTCGCTGCGTGCGCATGAAGTGCGTCCGGTGCTGGCCTGTCGGATGACCATTGCGGCTGATGGTACCATTGAAGAAGATATTGAATTCTTCGCCGCCACCATCGAATCCAAAGCCAAGCTGGCCTATGACGACGTGTCCGACTGGCTGGAGAACACGGGTAGCTGGAAACCTGAGTCCGACAACATTGCCGCACAAATTCGTCTGCTGCACCGCGTCTGCCTGAGCCGCAGCGAATGGCGTCAAACTCACGCGCTGGTCTTCAAAGATCGTCCGGACTACCGTTTTGTGCTGGGTGAAAAAGGTGAAGTGCTGAATATTGTCGCTGAGCCGCGCCGTATTGCCAACCGCATCGTTGAAGAAGCGATGATATCCGCCAACATTTGTGCCGCCCGCGTGCTGCGCGACAAATTAGGCTTTGGCATTTATAACGTGCACACCGGGTTTGATCCGGCGAACACCGAAGCGCTGGCTGCCCTGCTGAAAACCCATGACGTACACGTCGATCCTGAGGAAGTGCTGACCCTGCAAGGTTTCTGCAAACTGCGCCGCGAGCTGGACGCGCAGCCTTCAGGGTTCCTTGACAGCCGTATTCGCCGCTTCCAGTCCTTTGCGGAAATCAGCACCGAGCCAGGCCCGCACTTCGGCCTTGGCCTTGAGGCTTACGCGACCTGGACCTCCCCGATCCGTAAGTACGGCGATATGGTTAACCATCGTCTGCTGAAAGCGATCATCAAAGGGGAATCTGTTGCCCGCCCACAGGATGATACGACGTTGCAGATGGCAGAACGTCGCCGACTGAACCGTATGGCGGAGCGTGATGTCGGCGACTGGTTATACGCGCGCTTCCTGAATGATAAGGCAGGGACTGACACCCGTTTCCCGGCTGAAATCATTGACATCAGCCGCGGCGGTATGCGCGTTCGTCTGGTGGATAATGGCGCCGTTGCCTTTATTCCTGCCCCGTTCCTGCATGCCGTTCGCGACGAACTGGTTTGTAGCCAGGAAAACGGGACCGTGCAAATTAAAGGCGAAACGGTTTACAAGGTCACTGACGTGATTGATGTCACCATCGCTGAAGTGCGCATGGAAACCCGCAGTATTATCGCGCGCCCTGTCGCCTGATAACTGCGTAAACTTCCGGCCGTTCCGTTAAGGGGTGGCCGGGAGTTCTCTTCTGTATTATCTCCCGCAAAATCATCGTTTTTTCTCACACTTTTCTGTTTCCCATCGCCACATTTCGCCAGAATTATCTACAGTAAAAGAGAGCCGTCATTGTCGACTGCAAATGAATAATTTGTGCGCTACTCAGCAGCCGCGGGAGAAAACGTGATGGACGATCTGGAGCAGAATTTGCTGTTTCGTTACATGGGTACGCATAGCCCCTGGTGGCGACTGACAGCAGACAGCAATGCTCTGCATCTTGCTGCCAGTGAAAGCGCTGACATCATTCAGGTGGTGGCGCTGGATGATGAGCAGGCCGCGCTGATCCGCCAGCTCACCGTGATAACCTCCAGCATTGCCATGACCCTGCCCTTGTACGGTGTGGACGTTCCGGTTCATCTTGTCGGCCGTAAAATTAACAAAAATGAGTGGGCAGGAACGGCATCAGCCTGGAACGATACTCCTTCCGTGGCGCGGGACCTGGCGCAGGGGCTCTCCTTCGCCGAACAGGTAGTGTCCGAGGCTAACTCCGTGATTGTGATCCTCGACCAGAACGGGAATATTCAGCGCTTCAACCGTTTAAGTGAAGAATATACGGGCCTGAAGGAACAGGAAGTTATCGGGCAAAACGTGTTCAAACTGTTTATGAGCCGTAGCGAAGCCGCGGCCTCCAAACGCAACATCACCGGTTTTTTTCGTAACGGCAGCTCGTACGAAGTTGAACGCTGGATCAAGACCCGCAAAGGGCAGCGCCTGTTTCTCTTCAGAAATAAATTTGTTCACAGCGGCAGCGGGAAAAATGAAATTTTCCTCATCTGTTCAGGTACCGACATAACCGAAGAGCGTCGGGCCCAGGAGCGCCTGCGCGTACTCGCCAATACGGATACGATTACCGGTTTGCCTAACCGAAACGCCATCCATGAGCTGATCTTTGATGCCATCACCGCTAGGGGTGACACCCAGGTAGGCGTGGTTTATCTCGATCTGGATAATTTTAAAAAAGTGAATGATGCCTATGGGCATATGTTTGGCGACCAGTTGCTACAGGCCGTTGCGCTGGCGATCCTGAGCTGCCTGGACGAAGGACAAACCCTGGCGCGCCTGGGTGGGGATGAGTTTATCGTGCTGGCCACCGATACCTCGCAGGGCGCGCTGGAAGCCATGGCATCGCGCATACTGACCCGACTTCGTCAGCCTTTCCGCATCGGGCTGATAGAGGTTTACACCGGCTGCTCGCTGGGCATCGCGCTTGCGCCCCAGCACGGTAACGATCGCGAAAGCGTCATTCGTAATGCCGACACCGCCATGTACACCGCCAAAGAAAATGGCCGGGGCAAATTCTGCGTCTTCTCGCCAGAGATGAACCAGCGCGTATTTGAATACCTGTGGCTGGATACCAACCTGCGTAAAGCGCTGGATAACGATCAGCTGTTAATCCACTACCAGCCCAAAATAACCTGGCGCGGCGAAGTCAGAAGTCTGGAGGCGCTGGTGCGCTGGCAGTCGCCAGAGCGTGGCCTGATCCCGCCGATGGAGTTTATCTCCTATGCTGAGGAGTCAGGGCTGATTGTGCCCCTGGGCCGCTGGGTTATGCTTGATGTGGTGCGCCAGGTGGCAAAATGGCGCGACAAGGGGATCAACCTTCGCGTCGCGGTCAACGTCTCCGCCCGTCAGCTGGCGGACCAGACCATCTTCAGCGACCTGAAGCAGGCGCTGAAAGACCTGAGTTTTGAATACTGCCCGATTGACGTGGAATTGACCGAAAGCTGTCTCATTGAAAATGAAGAGCTGGCCCTGTCAGTGATCCAGCAATTTAGCCGCCTGGGAGCGCAAATTCACCTGGATGACTTTGGTACGGGGTACTCTTCCCTGTCGCAGCTGGCGCGCTTCCCTATCGATGCCATTAAGCTTGACCAGGCTTTCGTGCGGGACATCCATAAGCAGTCCATTTCACAGTCGCTGGTGCGTGCGATAGTCGCCGTGGCGCAGGCGTTAAATTTGCAGGTCATTGCTGAAGGGGTGGAAAGTGCAAAAGAAGACGCCTTTCTGACGAAGAATGGCGTCAACGAACGGCAGGGTTATCTTTTTGCTAAGCCCATGCCCGCTGCCGCATTCGAGCGATGGCTAAAGCGCTATCAGGCCAGAAATGTCCGTTAGCTGGCTTTGCGTAAGCCCGTCGCCTGATGGCGATTTTGCAGCATAACCAGCCGCTCCATGTAGGCGATATCCTTCGGTTCAAGGCAGAAGGCGGCATCAACCCAATCCTCAGTAATGTCCATCAGCTCGCTTCGCGGAAGTGGCAGCACGCGCGTACGCGCACGCAGCATGGCCCTTACGCCGTTGAGCTTCGGCTGTAGCGTGTCGATAAACGTCCGCACCGAAACATAGCTCTGTAACGGCTCGAATAAGAGATCCACAAGACCATACTGCTCATACCATTCCGCCGTATGCGTCTCACCTTTGTAGATCAGCGCCTCCGCCATTTTCATGCCGGCGCGACGCG
Source organism: Enterobacter sp. MGH 33 (assembly GCF_000534535.1). NCBI lineage: Bacteria > Pseudomonadati > Pseudomonadota > Gammaproteobacteria > Enterobacterales > Enterobacteriaceae > Enterobacter > Enterobacter sp. MGH 33. The sequence continues at coordinate 2,802,443 of NZ_KI973212.1, forward strand.
CCACCAGTGAATAGCCGCCCATGCCCGGGAACAGATTGAACGCGATTTCCGGAAAGCCTAATCGGGCATCGCGCTGGGCCAGAATGAAATGATGCGCCAGCGCGGCTTCAAACCCGCCCCCTAACGCGCTTCCTTCCACCATAGCCAGCGTGACAGCACCGGTATCAAACCCTCGCGAGGCGGCATGAACGCAGTCCACACAGGCCCGGGCATAGGCGCGTAACGCTTCGCGTCGGTTGTTTTTGATGCACTCAACGAAGAACTGTAAATCACCGCCGGTATTGTAGATGTCAGGGACCAGCGATCCGGTGACCCAAAAATCAACGACAAATCCGGACTGTCGAACCAGCCAGGAGAGATTCATGATCTCCTCGATCAGCGCATGATTGAAGCAAGGCCGTGGCGTGGCACGTAACATCATCCACACCGTACGCCGTTCGGCCTCATAATAAGCCGCCAGTTGAGTGAATCGTTCAGCATCAGTAAACAATGTGCAGGTTGTCTGGTTGATAACTGTCATAGTCGAATTCCTCTTATAAAAAAGCGCGTTGCGCGCAGTTTTAGACTAATCCACCCCTACAACCCGCAGCATACGGGGGCCAAATTTATCACTTTCATTTATGAACTTTGGTTATTGCATTTTTTACCTTCTCTTTTGAATCAATTTTCTGCATCATTGATAATATTAACTTTTCGCTTCAGGGTGAGCTTATGTCTAACATTGATGCAACAGCCGTGGCACAGCGTATTGATACTGTGCTGGATATTCTTGTCGCAGGCGATTATCACTCTGCTATCCGTAACCTTGAAATCCTCAAGTCTGAACTGCTGGCTGAGAACGGCGCTGATAACGCTCCAGAATCCACTCAACCTAAAGCCCCGTGGGAAGTGTAGCCACGTCGTTTCCGCCCTTGCCTTTTAAATGGATGCTATGAATTCCCGACAACAAATCATTTTGCAGATGGTGATCGATCAGGGACGCGTAAGCGTGGTCGATCTCGCTAAAGCCACCGGCGTTTCTGAAGTCACCATTCGTCAGGATCTGAATCTGCTGGAAAAACAGAGCTACCTGCGGCGTGCACACGGATATGCCGTTCCACTGGACAGCGACGACGTCGAAACCCGCATGATGAACAATTATGCGCTCAAGCGGGAGTTGGCGGAGTTTGCTGCATCCTTAGTGAATAACGGTGAGACCGTCTTTATTGAAAATGGCAGCAGTAACGCCCTTCTGGCGCGCACGCTCGCCGATCAAAAAGACGTTACCATCATCACCGTAAGCAGCTATATCGCCCATCTGTTGAAGGAAACTCAGTGCGAGGTGATACTGCTGGGCGGCATTTACCAGAAGAAAAGCGAAAGCATGGTGGGGCCATTAACGCGTCAATATGTTCAGCAGGTTCACTTCAGTAAGGCATTCATTGGTATTGACGGCTGGCAGCCCGACACCGGCTTTACCGGTCGCGATATGATGCGTTCAGACGTGGTTAACGCAGTGCTCGCCAAAGAGTGTGAAGCGATTGTGCTGACCGACAGCTCTAAGTTTGGCGCCGTACACCCTTATACGATGGGTCCGGCTTCACGCTTCAGCCGTGTGATTACGGATGAGCGTTTGCGCGATGAACATCGCCAGCAATTAGAACAAGACGGCCTGACTGTCGATATTGTGAAAAAAACGGCCTGATTATCCTGCTGCGCCCGAATAATGGGCGCACTTAAACCTTTCTCTGAGAGTATTCCGACCCTGCCTTTAAGAGTTTTTACCTGTTGAAACCGTTCTAAACACGTAAAATTAATATTAGCGATATAACAGGAAGTGACTATCACCTGCGTGATGATGAAACGCCTGCGCGACCAGCTTTCACGGGAACAGAATTTAAGTATGGATATTGTCTATACTTAAAGTGCATTCCTTTCCGTGAATCGATAATTCAGGAGAAAGTATTATGACCTTTACCAGCAAAAAATTAGCCGCCGCTGTTCTGGCAATCACTGTAGCAATGTCCCTGAGCGCTTGCTCTAACTGGTCTAAACGTGACCGTAACACCGCGATTGGTGCCGGTGCTGGTGCGCTTGGTGGTGCAGTATTAACGGATGGTAGTACGCTGGGTACATTAGGTGGTGCTGCCGTAGGTGGTGTTATCGGTCACCAGGTGGGCAAATAATCACCATAACGGCTCTCACCGGTATAATAATATATTTTGTATTTTCAGGTCTGACTTACGCACGTAAAAAAAAAGAGCCACGGCAATGTCCGTGGCTCATTTATTTTAGCCGCCCGCCAGTTTGACTTTCATTCCTTTGGCTTCCAGCAGCGCTTTAATTAAATCCCGTTTATCACCCTGAATCTCAATAATGCCGTCTTTTACTGCCCCACCGCATCCGCACTTCTTTTTAAGTTCAGCGGCGAGCTTTACCAGGTCTGCATCATCCAGATCAATGCCAGTGACAAGGCAAACCCCTTTACCTTTCCTGCCGCTGGTCTGGCGCTGAATTCGCACGATGCCATCGCCTTTTGGACGTTCAGCTTTCTCTTTTGGCTCTTCAATGCGCCCGGTATCCGTTGAATAGACCAGACGACTGTTGGCGTCACGCATTATGCCCCCTTTTTCAGTGATGCATTAATCGCTTTCAGGGTCTCTGCCGGATGAGCGGATTGCGTCACCGGGCGACCAATCACCATATAGTCTACACCCGCGCTCAGCGCCTGCTCTGGCGTCATGATGCGTCGCTGATCCCCAGACTCGGTGCCTGCCGGACGGATACCTGGCGTTACCAGTTTAAAGTCGCGGCCTAGCACAGATTTGAAGCGAACCGCCTCCTGAGCCGAACAGACCACGCCATCGAGACCACACTGTTGCGTGAGGCGCGCCAGACGCTCCGCGTGTTCGGCAGGTGACAACGTCACACCCAGATCGTGCAGGTCGGATTCATCCATACTGGTCAGCACGGTGACGGCGATTAGAAGCGGAGCGTCATTACCAAACGGCACCAGCGCTTCGCGCGCAGCCGTCATCATGCGTGCCCCGCCGGATGCATGAACGTTAACCATCCACACGCCCAGTTCAGCCGCCGCAGCTACGGCGTGCGCAGTGGTATTCGGAATATCGTGGAATTTCAGGTCGAGGAAAACGTCGAAGCCACGCTGGTGCAGATCGCGGACGATTGACGGGCCGAACAGCGTAAACATCTCTTTGCCTACTTTCAGACGGCAATCGCGGGGATCAATGCCATCAACAAAGGCCAGTGCGGCGTCACGGTTATTGTAATCCAGAGCGACAACTACGGGAGAATCGGTAACTACGCGGGAAGTGGAGGATGTAACAGACGTCATGACCAGCCCTTTTCGTCTATGGGCGCGCAGCGGCGCGGAACAGATAAACGGCGTGCATTCTACCTGCCCTCGGGGTAAATGAACAGAATCGAATGATTTTCCTGCCGAACCCCAGACCGCACGGTGCTGACGAAATCACTGCAAGCATTAGTATGTTGTAACTAAAATGCGGCGTTTTAAAAAATCACTGCCCGTCCAGACCTCGGATTGGCTTAATGGTGGACCACGCCCGGCAGGAAGGGCAATGCCAGTAAAGCGAATAGGCGGTGAAGCCGCATTTCTGGCAGCGATAGCGCGGTTTGCTTCGCACCTGTTCACCCACCATGTCTCGCAGCACCATCAGGCTCTCTTTAGCACGCCCTTCTTCTGCGTCATTAAGGTGATAATCCATCAGCTTATGGAAAACACGCATGGTAGGATGACGCTGCAACTGACGGGTAATGTATACCTGGGCGGTATCACTCCCTTCGTGCTCTTCAACGACGTCGGACAGCATCAGCTCGGCTGTGGCACCGGTGTTTTCTTCAACGCAGCGACGCAGAAACGCAACCCACTCGTCCTGCTTACCTAACTGCTGATAGCAGGTTTGCAGCATTTCCAGCGTTTCGCTGACCAGCTCTTTGTCCTGATCGATAACGCGAAGCAGGCTCTCCACGGCTTTGGCGTAATCACCGTTAGCCATAAAGACCCGCCCCATCATGATCGAGATGCGCGCGCTGTTGCGATCGGCCGCAGCGCCTTTCTTTAACAATGCCATGGCTTTATCCATGTCATCGCTACCCATCTGCTGGAGAGCCAGCTCGCAATAGAAGTGGGCAATTTCGACGCGTTGTTTGTCTTTACCGAGTTTGACCAGCCGTTCGGCGGTATCAATCGCTTTTTGCCAGTCGCTGGTGGCCTGATAGATTTGCAGAAGCTGCTGAAGCGCACCGATACGGAAGTCCGTCTCATCCACCAGCTGAGAGAACATATCCTCGGCGCGATCGTAAAGCCCCGCGGCCATGTAATCCCGCCCAAGCTGCTGCACGGCCAGCAACCGTTGCTCATAGGTCAACGAAGCGCTTTCCATCAGGGTCTGGTGGATACGAATGGCACGGTCAACCTCTCCGCGCGAGCGGAACAGGTTTCCCAGGGTGAGATGCGCCTCAACGGTGCCGGTATCCTCTTTAAGCATGTCGAGGAACAGATCCACCGCTTTATCCTGCTGATTGCTCAGCAGGAAGTTCACCCCCGCTACGTAGTCACGGGAGAGTCGGTTTGCTTCATCCTGTTTTGTTTGTTGCGCGCTTCTGCGGCCCATATACCAGCCATAGGCTGCGGCGACAGGCAAAAGCAGAAACAACAACTCCAGCATATTCGATTATTCCTTGACTACCGGCACACCAGAGCTCGCCGGAATGTCAGACGCAGGCGTAAGTTGATGTTCAAGTCGTTTAATTTTACGTTCAGCGCGAACAAGAGAAACACGAACCTTAAGCCAGAACAGGCCGCATACAAGCCAGCCGATGACAAAACCCGCCGCGAATAACACCGCCAGCAGGCTCGACACCCGGTACTCGCCCTGCGCCAGCAGATAGTTAAAACTTACCTGTTGATCGTTTTGCGCGCCCAATGTGACTGAAATGACAAAAATCGCCAACACCAGTAAGAAAATGAGTAAATATTTCACATGACTTCCCGTTATGTGGTTCGAGCGTATAAAGCGTGTTCAACTCACTGCAATCAGCCTTATAAGCTACCATTTTAGTGGCGGGCGCGAAATGGAAAAAGTAACGCGCCCTACATGGATTTATGGTCAAAATGCGGAATATCAACCTTCAGGTTCCGCCAGACTCCCTTTCGGCTATTTCTTCCTTCTCTTCCGGCGGCGGCGTCAATGGTCCACAAAAACGTTGTGCAAGCCAGGTTGCCAGCGTCACCAGTACCCACGAGATCAGTGTTGCCACCACCAAATCACGCGGCCAGTGCATCCCCAGCAGCATCCGGCTGCCCATTACGCCTGTCGCCCAGACCAGCAAAATCGCAATCGTGAGGGTACGCCGACGCGGCCACAGCAGTCCCACGCCAAGTAGCGCCCAGCTGGCAGCAAACATCGTATGCCCGGAAGGAAACGCAAAGCCGGTCTCTTTTTGCCAGTGTTTGCGTAAAAAGGTCGGGATATCCTGCTGTTCTGCAAGCTGCTCCTTTACCAACGCACCGCGATCTTTACGCTTTAAATTGTAGAACTCATCCACCGGAACATGATGCGTTTTTTCCAGCCAGACGACGAAAGGACGGGGTTCCTGCACGCGATCCTTGACCCACGACTTCACCCCTTGCCCGATAAGTATGGCACCGCCGAGAATAGCGAACAGTACCAGCGCCGCGCGAAGGCGAAAGCGCAGGCACCACAGGAACCAGCCACAGAGCAGCACGTGCGTAATAATCCCCCACGGCTGGGTGACCGTCTCGGTTATCCAGTATAAGGCTTTCAGCCACGTCTCGTTTTGTCCGGGCTGCCACATCCAGCCGGAGAACCAAACGACCAGGGGTATAACGAGCAATACGGCGGCGCCTGCGGCCGTTCGTCTGGCAATTGAAAGCATGTCCTCTCCTTTTTCACTAAGCACCACAATCATAACTGAATTTCATCATTCAGGTGGATATGTCGGATTGTGCGTTTAACGTTTGTAAAGCGTGGTGGTGATTAGGTGAAGTTGCCGGGCTTGTGGCAAAATAGTCCGATACAGAAAGCATAATGGGGCAAAGGCACGAAACGTGTCAGCCTGGTCTGGAGAATCACATGCAGCTTAAACGTGTGGCAGAAGCCAAACTGCCAACCCCATGGGGCGATTTCCTGATGGTGGGTTTTGAAGAACTGGCAACCGGGCAAGATCACGTCGCCCTGGTGTTCGGCGACATTTCGGGGCAAACGCCGGTGCTGTCCCGCGTTCATTCAGAATGTCTGACCGGTGACGCGCTGTTCAGTCTGCGGTGCGACTGCGGTTTTCAGCTTGAAGCCGCCCTTTCTCATATCGCAGAGGAAGGACGTGGCGTTCTGCTGTATCACCGTCAGGAAGGTCGCAATATTGGACTGCTGAATAAAATCCGCGCCTACGCGTTGCAGGATCAGGGCTACGATACCGTCGAAGCGAACCATCAGCTCGGCTTTGCTGCTGACGAGCGCGATTTCACCCTGTGCGCGGATATGTTCAAGCTGCTGGGCGTGGACGAAGTGCGTCTGTTGACCAATAACCCGAAAAAGGTGGAAATCCTCACTGAAGCGGGCATCAATATTGTGGAACGCGTACCGCTGATTGTCGGCCGCAACCCGAAAAACGCGCACTACCTCGATACCAAAGCTGCCAAAATGGGGCATCTGCTGAGCGAGTAAACGCAAAACGCCCGGCACATGTGCCGGGCGAGTTTTATCAGTCCAACATCTTACGAATCACATAATGTAAAATGCCGTCGTTCTGATAATAGGTCAGCTCTGTTGCCGTATCAATACGACACCGGCAATCCAGCACTTCTGTCGTTCCATCTGCGCGCGTTAACTTCACCGGAACGGTTTTACCCGGTTGCAGATTTTGCAGACCGCTGATATCAATCTGCTCTTCCCCGGTCAAACCCAGCGTTTTACGCGTTACGCCCTGCGGAAACTCCAGCGGCAGGATCCCCATCCCGATCAGGTTTGAGCGGTGGATACGTTCAAAGGATTCGGCAATCACCACGCGAACCCCGAGCAGACGCGGACCTTTTGCCGCCCAGTCGCGACTGGAACCGGAGCCGTACTCTTTACCGGCAATAACGGCCAGCGGCGTACCCTGCTGCTGATACTTCATGGCTGCGTCATAAATTGAAATGACCTCTGTATCCGGCAGGTGGCGCGTCATACCCCCTTCCACGCCTGGGACCATTTCATTGCGAATGCGGATGTTGGCAAAGGTCCCGCGCATCATCACTTCGTGGTTACCGCGGCGCGAACCGTAGGAGTTGAAATCGCGACGTTCCACGCCACGACTTTGCAGATACCGACCTGCCGGACTGTCCGCCTTAATGCTCCCCGCCGGAGAGATATGGTCGGTGGTGACGGAATCGCCCAGCATCGCCAGAATGCGCGCGCCGTGAATATCTTTCAGCGGTTCAGGCTCCGCCAGCATTTCGTCGAAGAATGGCGACAGGCGAATATAGGTGGAATCATCCTGCCAGTCATAGGTATCGGAACCCACTACGTCGATCGCTTTCCACTCCGCTGTGCCTTCGAACACTTCCGCATACTCTTTGCGGAACATCTCGGTGGAAACTTTCTCTACCGCGCGCGCAATTTCGCGCGATGATGGCCAGATGTCTTTCAGATAGACCGGTTCATTTTTGCGATCGTGACCAATCGGATCGGTCGCCAGGTTAATGTTCATGTTTCCGGCCAGCGCATAGGCTACAACCAGCGGCGGCGAGGCCAGCCAGTTGGTTTTCACCAGCGGATGAATACGCCCTTCAAAGTTTCGGTTACCGGAAAGTACCGCGCCAACGGTCAAATCCCCCTGCTTGATCGCCATTTCAATAGGTTCAGGCAGTGGACCAGAGTTACCGATGCAGGTCGTACAGCCGTAGCCCACCAGGTTAAAGCCCAGCTCGTCGAGGTAAGGCGTGAGTCTGGCCTGTGCCAGGTAATCGGATACCACTTTCGAACCAGGCGCCAGGGAGGCTTTAACCCAAGGCTGTGGCTTGAGCCCCAGCTCTACCGCTTTTTTTGCCAGCAGCCCGGCAGCCATTAACACACTCGGGTTGGACGTGTTGGTACAGGAAGTGATAGCGGCGATCACCACGGCGCCGTCAGGGAGCTGATACTGATGCCCGTTCAGAACATAGTCCACCGGACGGTGATCTTTTTGTGCGGCGTTAACTTCCAGCTCATTGCTGGCGGCAAAGGCTTTCGGAACGTTGCTCAGGGCGACGCGGTCCTGCGGACGTTTTGGCCCTGCGAGGCTTGCCTCAACGGTGCCCATATCCAGCTCCAGCGTACTGGTAAATACCGGCTCGTCACCCGGGTTACGCCACATGCCCTGCGCTTTGGTGTAGGCCTCAACGAGAGCCACCTGCTCCTCGCTGCGACCACTGAGGCGCATATACTCCAGCGTAACGCTATCAATCGGGAAAAAGCCGCAGGTCGCGCCATATTCTGGCGCCATGTTGGCGATGGTGGCCCGGTCCGCCAGCAGCAGTGAATCCAGACCATCGCCATAAAATTCAACGAATTTACCCACCACGCCATGCTTACGCAGCATCTGGGTGACCGTCAGAACCAGATCCGTGGCGGTAATGCCTTCGGACAACTTACCGGTCAGCTTAAAGCCCACCACATCGGGAATGAGCATTGATACCGGCTGGCCGAGCATGGCCGCTTCCGCTTCAATACCACCGACGCCCCAGCCCAGAACGCCAAGGCCGTTAATCATGGTGGTGTGTGAATCGGTGCCCACCAGCGTATCAGGGTAAGCCACCCACTCTTTATCCTGCAATTCACTCCAGACGGCTTTGCCGAGATATTCCAGGTTGACCTGGTGACAAATGCCGGTGCCCGGTGGAACAACGCTGAAGCGGCTGAACGCCTGCTGACCCCATTTCAGAAATACGTAGCGTTCATGGTTACGTTCCATCTCCAGACGGACGTTTTCGCCGAAAGCATCGTCGTCACCAAAGTGATCGACGGTGACGGAGTGGTCAATGACGAGGTCTACCGGGGACAAGGGGTTAACCTTAGCTGTATCGCCCCCGAGACGCTTTACGGCTTCACGCATGGCAGCTAAATCCACAACCGCTGGCACGCCGGTAAAATCCTGCATCAGCACCCTGGCCGGGCGATAGGCAATTTCTCTGTCTGCATGAGCATTTTTCAGCCACCCTGCCAGAGCCTGGATATCCTCCTCGGTAACCGAGTCGCCATCCTGCCAGCGCAAGAGGTTTTCCAGTAAGACTTTCAACGACTTGGGTAACCGCGAAATGTCCCCAAGCGTTCTGGCAGCCAGCGGTAAGCTGTAGTAGCGCCAGGTTTTATTTTCCGCCTGTAATGTGTCCTTACTGGCTTCGCGTAGGGTTAACGACATAAGCTCCTCCTTAAAAACAGGGATGTCCTGACAATCATCAGGGCTGTAATTAAAGATAACACAAAGATGTCGTAACGTTTTGATAACAACCCAAATTGATAAATTTAGGAATGGTCCAACGCGAGGGATAAAACAAAAACCCCGCCGTGGCGAGGTTTTACGATTTAGTGCAAGGCCAGCCAGAGGAGCTGACACCAGAAGAGGATCGACGCTGAGAATACGCCGAGCCATGACCAGTATTTTACGGTTGTCATGTTATTCATCATAGGGACACCAGACTTTAATTATTTAAGGTTGCGAGGTCTGCCCTCGTTCTATATTGCTGATGTGTATTTATTAAGGAGTACAAAAGTGCACAGTCTATATTCAGACTATTTGCATCATTACGCAAAAATCAAAATTATTGTTTTTTGGGTTCGTCTTCCGCGAACACATCAATAAAGGCCTGCTGCTGCGGCGTCAGTTTCCAGGAAGCTGGCACGCTGGTTGCTGGCGCCTTACGGGCTTTGTGAGCATTGTCACGAAGCTGACACATCTCTTTTCTCGCTTCTGTACGCACCGTCATGACCATAATCAACCCCAGTAATTCCAGACAAGAAGAGCAACCACCACCCAGAACAGGGCAGAGCCAAGAAAGACCGCCAGCCAGGCTTTACGCTTAAGCGCGGGATCCCTTTGCGGTTCTTCACTTCCTGACGGCATTGCTAACCTCATACAATCGATATCGCTTATCATTTAGAGACCAAACAATTGGCACAAGTAATCATCTGATGAGATAAATCCTAAAGAAACTTTAGCCGAAAAGCCAGTGAATTTACGTATCCGAGCCCGGGAAAATTCAATCTTTTGACCCGAAATAAATAATTGAAAAGAATAATTTGCACAGCTGTAAATTAGTTTCTACTTTTGTCGCAAATTTGCGACAGTAAAACCATAGTCATCAAATGGGTTATGACGATATATGACAGTGGGCGTAGATGATGATAATTCTAATTCAGGTTTAAAGCGGAATGACGGTATCTTTCCGCAAGAGAAAGATACCGGGAGTGATTATTTGGCGGGAAGTTTAATGTCTTTAAACATCTCTTCGATGTCTTCATTGGAGCGTAACGCCACAGCTGTATCCACCACATCGCGCGTTAAATGTGGCGCAAAGCGTTGAATAAAATCATACATATAGCTGCGCAGGAACGTGCTGCGACGAAAACCTATCTTGGTGGTGCTGTGACTGAAAATATCATGCGCATCCAGACGCACCAGATCCGGGTCTGAGACAGGATCCACCGCCATGCTGGCAATAACCCCAACGCCCAGGCCCAGACGTACATACGTTTTTATGACGTCCGCATCCGTCGCCGTAAAGACAATCCGTGGCGTTAATCCGGCGCGGTTAAACGCGGTGTCCAGTTCAGACCGGCCCGTAAAGCCGAACGTATAGGTCACCAGCGGGTATTGCGCCAGTTCTTCGATTGTCACTTCGCCCTTCCCCGCCAGCGGGTGATCCGGGGTCACGACAATAGAGCGGTTCCAGTGGTAGCACGGGAGCATGACCAGATCATCGTACAGATGGAGCGCTTCCGTCGCGATAGCGAAGTCTGCATTGCCTTTAGACACGGCCTCTGCGATTTGCGTCGGTGATCCCTGATGCATATGCAGGGAAACGCGGGGATAGCGTTCTATGAAGCCTTTGATCACCCCGGGAAGCGCATAACGCGCCTGTGTATGCGTGGTGGCAATATACAGAGAGCCTTTATCCGGCCAGGTATGTTCCCCGGCGACGGATTTAATGGCGTCGACTTTGGAGAGCACTTCCCGTGCGATGCGTATGATTTCCTGTCCTGCCGGGGTGACCTGAGTCAGGTGCTTACCGCTGCGGGCAAATATCTGAATACCTAACTCATCCTCCAGCATACGCACCTGCTTACTGATGCCGGGCTGAGAGGTATAAAGACCTTCTGCGGTGGAAGAGACATTGAGGTTATGATTGACGACCTCAACGATATAGCGAAGCTGCTGTAATTTCATGCCAGACCATCCGATTTAGCGCATGCGTCAATCGCTTAAGACGATTTGATAATAAGAAACGGGTTAACTATAACCACTATATCATTTATAGCCAGGCTGTATAGTACGGAAAAAAAAATAATAACTACGTAATAAAAAAGGGCCGGAAGTCCGGCCCTTTTACAGGTAAGTTACGGTAAGGGAAGATTATTTCTTGCCTTCAACCCATTTCCCGTCGACAAAGAAGGCTGACCATCCGGTCGCTTTGCCCTCTTTCTCTGCCGCCACGTACTGCTGCTTCGTTTTACGGCTGAAGCGCACCACGGTTTTGTTGCCTTCTGGATCCTGCTGTGGCGCATCGGCCAGGTAACGCAGTTTCTCCGGCAGACGGTCGCGGAAGCGGTACAGCTCTTCTACCAGCGGCGCACGGGTTTCGCGCGATTTCGGGAAGGTGTTGGCCGCCAGGAATACCCCGGCAGCGCCGTCACGCAGCACGAAATACGCGTCTGACTTCTCGCACGGCAGCTCAGGAAGCGGAACCGGATCTTCCTTTGGCGGCGCAACTTCACCGTTACGCAGGATCTTACGCGTGTTTTTACAGTCGTCGTTGGTGCATGCCATGTACTTACCGAAGCGTCCCATTTTTAGGTGCATTTCGGAACCACATTTCTCACACTCAACGATTGGACCGTCATAGCCCTTAATGCGGAACTCACCTTCTTCGATCTCATAACCATCACAGGTCGGGTTATTGCCACAAACGTGCAATTTGCGTTTGGGATCGATCAGGTAGCTGTCCATCGCCGTGCCGCATTTCTTACAGCGGCGTTTGGCGCGCAGTGCGTTGGTCTCCGCATCGTCACCTTCCAGCACGTTGAGAACTTCGTTCTCCGGCACGAGGTTGATGGTGGTTTTGCAACGCTCTTTCGGCGACAGCGCATAACCAGAGCAACCGAGGAACACGCCCGTGGTCGCGGTACGGATCCCCATTTTACGGCCACAGGTTGGGCAGTCGATGCTGGTCAGCACCATCTGGTTAGGCAGCATGCCGCCCTCTTCAGGATCTTTCTCGGCTTTCTCAAGCTGATTGGTAAAATCGCTGAAGAAGCTGTCGAGAACTTTCTTCCACTCTGCCTTATGGCTGGCGACCTCATCGAGGCTGTCTTCCATCTGCGCGGTGAAGTCATAGTTCATCAACTCGCGGAAGTTCGCTTCCAGACGGTCGGTGACAATCTCACCCATTTTTTCAGCATAGAAACGACGGTTCTCGACGCGAACGTATCCACGATCCTGAATGGTCGAAATGATTGACGCATAGGTGGACGGGCGACCGATGCCGCGTTTTTCCAGCTCTTTCACCAGCGATGCTTCGCTGAAGCGCGCAGGTGGCTTGGTGAAGTGCTGAGCCGGGACCAGATCAACCAGCGACAGCTCGTCACCTTTGTTGACTGAAGGCAGCGTTCTGTCTTCATCACCTTTACGCAACGCTGGCATCACTTTTGTCCAGCCGTCGAAGCGCAGAATGCGGCCGCGCGCTTTCAGGCGGAAATCACCCGCGCCGACGGTCAGCGTGGTGGAGTCGTATTTCGCTGGCGTCATCTGGCAGGCTACGAACTGGCGCCAGATCAGCTGATACAGCTTCTGGGCGTCCGCTTCCATATCTTTCAGCGATTCAGCCAGAACAGAAACGTCAGAAGGACGAATCGCTTCGTGCGCTTCCTGAGAATTCTCTTTGCTGGCGTACTGATTAGGCCCGTCCGGCAGGTATTTCTTACCGAAGTTGTCCTCGATATAGCCACGCACCATGTTGACAGCGTCCTGGCTCAGGTTGGTGGAGTCAGTACGCATGTAGGTGATGTAACCCGCTTCATACAAGCGCTGGGCCATCATCATGGTTTTCTTCACGCCGTAACCCAGACGGGTACTTGCCGCCTGCTGGAGAGTTGACGTGATAAACGGTGCGCCAGGCTTGCTGCTGGTTGGTTTATCTTCACGATCCAGAACCTGATAACGCGCTTTTTCCAGCAGCGCCACGGCGGCCATGGTCTGATCGCGATTTTCAGGACGGAACGGTTTGTCGTTGTGGTGGCTCACCTGCAACGGCAGCGCATCGCCGCCCGGCGTGGTGACATTCGCATCCACTTCCCAGAACTCTTCCGGGACGAACGCTTTGATCTCGCGTTCACGCTCTACAACAAGACGAACAGCCACAGACTGCACACGCCCCGCAGACAGGCCGCGAGCGACCTTTTTCCACAGCAACGGCGAGACCATGTAGCCTACAACGCGGTCCATAAAGCGACGCGCCTGCTGAGCGTTAACACGGTCGATATTCAGTTCACCCGGCTTTTCAAACGCCTGACGAATCGCATTCTTTGTAATTTCGTTGAACACTACACGGCTGTAGCGTTTGTCATCACCCCCGATCACTTCCCGCAGGTGCCATGCGATGGCCTCCCCTTCGCGGTCAAGGTCGGTTGCGAGATAAATGTGGTCTGCTTTTTCAGCAAGCTGTTTCAGCTCGTTAACGACTTTTTCTTTGCCTGGCAGCACTTCGTAATGTGCATCCCAGTTGTGCCATGGGTTAACACCCATGCGGTTGACAAGCGCGCTACGTTCATCCTTTTTAGGCTTTTTAGCCCCTTTGGTGGAGGTAGAGTCTGCGCTCTTTTTGCTGGCTGAGCCACTGGTCGGCAAATCGCGAATGTGACCAACGCTGGACTTAACCACGTAGTCATTGCCCAGATATTTATTGATCGTTTTGGCTTTTGCCGGGGACTCAACGATGACGAGAGCTTTACCCATATTCACCTTTACCTAATTTAATTCTTCCAGGAATACGCCGCACGTTGATTTCCCTTCCGCTGACGACGAGCCATTGATATTGCGACATCGTCAGGGGATATCAACCCCTATGTGTTACCGAACGTCAGAATGGCGACATCCAGGTCATTGAGTTTTCGGGTATTTTTCTCACATCAAAGTTCATTCGTGACGAATTCCCGGTCGAATGTCAAGCAATTCTGTTGCCAGAATGACGAAAGCGCACACTGTACCTGATAAAATTCGTTACGCAACTTTATTAGCATGCAAAAGCAAATCCCGCCAGCCAGCCCCTGTTTCTTATCCCCTCGGATAACAGGGAAAATTTGCCCCCGAAGCGACCCAGGCGTAGACTATTGTCACTGTTTAAGGAGTGGAATATGCAGAATACGACCCAACCCATTGACCGAGCTTCATTGCTTATCGAAGCAAACAAACTCATTCGCGACCATGAAGACACCCTGGCGGGAATTGAAGCGACTGGCGTGGAACAACGTAATGGCGTGCTGGTGTTCAGCGGTGAATACTTCCTTGATGAACAAGGGCTACCCACCCCGAAAAGCACCGCCGTGTTTAACATGTTTAAATACCTGGCGCATACCCTCTCAGAGAAGTACCACCTGGTCGATTAAAACGAAAACGCGAGGCATCTGCCTCGCGTTTTTCTTTACAGCAGCGGCTTTTGTCCGCGCTGCAACCAGCGTAGCAGCAGGCGATCCGCGCTTTCTGCCGCGCTATTGGTAAAACGGTCGAGCAGGCGCTTGCGTCGGGTGAAGCGCACCCCCACCAGCTCACGGCCTTCCATCAGGTTGAGCAGGAGGTCATCGCTGGTACCCACTTCATCCACCAGCCCTTTCTCCTGCGCCTGCGTGCCGTACCAGTGTTCGCCCGTAGCCACCTGCTCAATGTCCAGCGTTGGGCGCATGCGGTGCACGAAATCTTTGAACAGATGGTGGGTTTCGTTCAGATCTTCCCGGAATTTCTGCCGTCCCTCTTCGGTATTTTCGCCGAGCAGCGTCAGCGTACGTTTGTACTGACCCGCCGTATGCAGTTCGATGTCGATCTCTTTATTTTTCAGGAAACGATTGAAGTTAGGGAGCTGCGCGACCACCCCAATCGAGCCGATAATGGAGAACGGTGCCGCGACGATTTTATCCGCCACGCACGCCATCATATAGCCGCCACTCGCCGCGACCTTATCTACCGCAACGGTGAGTGGGATCTGTTTATCCCGCAGACGTTGTAACTGCGAAGCCGCCAGTCCATACCCATGCACTACGCCGCCCGGGCTTTCAAGGCGTACCACCACCTGATCCTGGGCTGTCGCCACGGCCAGCACCGCCGTCACTTCTTCACGCAGAGAGGAGACTTCATGCGCATCCATGCTACCTTTAAAATCGAGCACATAGACGCGCGGTTTTGCGTCAGCCTGTGGCGTGGCGAGCTTAGCTTTCGCCTTCGCGGCTTTGGCGTCCTGCTTATGTTTTTTCTTCTGGGCTTTTAGCCACAACTTCTGTTGATGATCGTCAAGCAGCGCCAGAGACATCTCCTCCTGCATCTCTTTATACTGCTCGCTCAGGCGGGTAATGCGTAACTCACCACGCTGACGCTTACGCTGCGTCAGGTTGACAATCAGGACGGCAATCACCGCGACAGCAATAACCACCGTCGCGATTTTGGCCAAAAACAACCCATACTGAGAAAGTAATTCCACGCGTTCCACCTTGATTTAACCACGAATCTTTCACGCCAGTGTACAACAGCCCTGCGCAGGCGTCTCGCTCTGGACATTACCTCTGCGAGGCGGCTTCAGGAATCCCCCGCTTCTGGTTTAAATCTTTGCAAATTGTTAATTTCCCAGCGTTCTGTCCTGTAGACTGATTGAATTCTGACGCTGTTTCGGGCATAAAGCCGAAAAGTCATAAATAAAGGTGCAAGTCACGCCCAATTCGCCTGAGGAGCCACCGTGCATTATCAGCCACAAAAAAACCTTCTACAGAACCGCATCATTCTGGTTACCGGTGCCAGCGACGGGATTGGTCGCGAAGCGGCGCTGACCTATTCTGAATACGGTGCGAGCCTTATTCTGCTGGGACGTAATGAAGAAAAGCTCAAGGCCGTCGCCCGTGAAATCGAAAACGCCGGCGGTACCCCCACGCCCTGGTATACGCTCGATCTGCTGACCTGCACGCCAGCGTCATGTCAGGCCCTTGCCCAGCGGATCAGCACACATTATCCGCGTCTGGACGGCGTACTGCACAACGCGGGGTTACTGGGCGAAGTGCGCCCGATGGATGAACAGGATCCGGAAATTTGGCAACAGGTGATGCAGGTTAACGTCAACGGGACGTTTTTCCTGACCCAGGCCTTGCTTCCTTTATTACTCAACTCCGATTCCGGCTCGCTGGTATTTACCTCCTCCAGCGTGGGGCGTCAGGGGCGTGCGAACTGGGGGGCTTACGCCGTCTCAAAATTTGCCACCGAAGGAATGATGCAGGTGCTGGCCGAAGAGTACCAAAGCCGCCACCTGCGGGTTAACTGTATTAATCCAGGCGGTACGCGCACCAAAATGCGCGCCAGCGCCTTCCCGACAGAAGATCCGCAGAAGCTTAAAACCCCGGCCGATATCATGCCCCTTTACCTGTGGCTGATGGGTGACGACAGCCGTCGCAAAACCGGAATGACCTTCGATGCCCAGCCAGGCCGCAAACCGGGGATATCGCAATGAGTGATGATCGGCATCAGCAGCGCCAGCAGCGTCTGAAAGAACAGGTTGATGCACGCGTGGCGGCCGCTCAGGACGAGCGCGGTATCCTCATCGTGTTCACCGGCAACGGCAAAGGCAAAACCACCGCCGCATTTGGGACCGCCACCCGCGCAGTCGGGCATGGGCAGAAAGTGGGCGTGATCCAGTTTATCAAGGGTGAATGGCCCAACGGCGAGCGTAATCTGCTCGAGCCGCATGGCGTTGAGTTTCAGGTAATGGCAACCGGTTTTACCTGGGATACCCAGAACCGGGAAACCGATACCGCAGCCTGCCTCGCCGTCTGGGAGCATGCCAAAAGAATGCTTTCAGACCCGTCGCTGAACATGGTGTTGCTGGATGAGATCACCTATATGGTGGCGTATGACTACCTGCCGCTGCAAGCCGTGCTGGAGGCCCTCAGGAACCGCCCTGCACAGCAAACGGCGATCGTCACGGGGCGCGGGTGTCATCGGGACATTCTGGAGTTGGCCGATACCGTCAGCGAGCTGCGTCCGGTTAAGCATGCGTTCGATGCGGGTATCAAAGCGCAAATTGGGATTGATTACTGAAAAAAAAGCCCGGTATATTCACCGGGCTTTTCAATTAACCGTTGTTATTACGGCTGCCAGAGCGGCGATTGCTGCTGACCTGGCTATGACGTTTCACCGCACGGCGGATTTGATTCGCCTTCATGCGACGACGATCTTTCTCTACCGCCACTTTCGACGTGGTTTCTGGCGTCAGGCCAACCAGATCGCGCAGGTAGTTGGTTTGCGTCAGATCCAGTTCGGTATAGCCGCCACGTGGCAGGCCTTTCGGCAGCAGAATGTCGCCATAGCGGACGCGAATCAAGCGACTCACCTGGACACCGACCGCTTCCCACAGTCGACGCACCTCGCGGTTACGTCCCTCTGTCAGGGTAACGTTGTACCACTGGTTAATGCCTTCACCACCGGTAAACTTGATGGTTTTGAACGCCGCAGGGCCGTCCTCCAGCTGAACACCACGCGACAGATCGCGCAGTTTGTTCTCATCAACCTGGCCGAAAACACGAACGGCGTATTCACGTTCCACTTCACGACTCGGGTGCATCAGACGGTTTGCCAGTTCACCATCGGTGGTGAACAGCAGCAGGCCGCAGGTGTTCACATCCAGACGCCCTACGGCAATCCAGCGGGCGCCACGCAATTTTGGCAGACGGTCAAACACCGTCGGGCGACCTTCCGGGTCGTTGCGGGTACACAGTTCGCCTTCCGGCTTGTAGTAAGCCAGTACGCGGCAGATCTGTTCAGCAGACTCTTTCACGGAGATAAGATGGCCGTCAATGCGGATCTTCAGCCCCGGTACGATTTCAACGCGGTCACCGAGCGTGGCGATTTTACCGTCCACACTCACGCGGCCTGCTTCAATAATGGCTTCGATTTCACGGCGCGAACCGTGGCCGGCGCGCGCCAGCACTTTCTGTAACTTCTCGCTCATTGAGCTTCCTCAGGTGTCGCCTTCACAGGCGTCGAATCAGGTCAAAAACAGGGCGGCGCCCTGCTTTGATGGCCGCGTAGTATATCTGCTTACACCCTTACAAGAAAGGCTTAACATCGCCCACGCCTTCACGAATCACTTCTGGCGCGTCTTCGGTGAGATCCACCACGGTGGTCGGCTGCTGGCCAAGATAGCCGCCATGAATAATCAGCTCCACCACCTTCTCCAGACGATCTTTGATCTCTTCCGGGTCGGACTCGGTAAACTCACTGCCCGGCAGCATCAGCGATGTGGAGAGCATCGGCTCGCCGAGGGTTTCCAGTAGCGCCTGGGCAATCGGGTTCGACGGCACGCGCATGCCGATGGTTTTACGTTTTTCCTGCAACAGACGACGCGGCACCTCTTTTGTCCCCTTCAGAATGAAGGTGTAGTTACCCGGCGTGTTGTTTTTAATCAGACGAAAGGCCACGTTATCAACATAAGCATAGGTCGACAGCTCAGAGAGATCGCGACACATCAGGGTGAAGTTGTGGCCATCCGGCAGCTGGCGGATGCGACAGATGCGCTCCATCGCCCCTTTATCCTCAATTTTACAGCCCAGCGCGTAGCCAGAATCGGTTGGGTAGACAATAACGCCGCCTTTGCGGACGATCTCCACGGCCTGATTAATCAGACGTGGCTGGGGGTTATCCGGATGGATATAGAAAAACTGACTCATACTTCCCTCTCTTCAATTTGCTGTGGCTGTTCCCAGAGCTGCCAGACAGGCTCAACGCCCGCGGGTAACCAGAGCTTGCGCCCCAATTCAATCCACGCGCAGGGCTGATGGAAATCTGAACCCTGTGACCCAAGCAGACCAAACTGACGGGCGTAGGTCGCGAGCTGCGAACGCTCATTGGGTGCCTGCTGACACTGGGCAACTTCCATCGCCTCACCGCCGCATTCGGCAAAGTGTGCCAGCAGTCTTTTCAGCCATTTAGCAGAAAGATTATACCGCCCCGGATGGGCCAGCACGGCCTTACCGCCAGAATGATGAATCACATCAATAGCTTGTTTTATTGTACACCACTGTGGGGGAACGTATCCGGTTTTCCCGCGCGCCAGATACTTTTTAAAGACATTCGCCATGGTCGTCGCCTTACCGGCATCCACAAGAAAACGGGCGAAATGGCCACGCGTCACCGCCCCACCGTTCGCCAGCGTTCGCGCGCCTTCCAGTGCACCGGGAATATGCGCTTTTTCCAGACGTTCGCCAATCATCTCCGCGCGTTGATTGCGGCGTGTTTTTTGTTCTTGCAAAAAAGCACGCATGGCCGGATGTTCTGTATCGATATTCAGGCCAACGATATGAATTTCGTGGTTTTCCCAGACCGTCGAGATCTCAACCCCGGCCACCAGATCCAGCGCCAGTCCGCTGCGGGCAATCTCGGCGCGCGCGGCGGGAATGCCGTCAGTGGTATCGTGATCGGTTATTGCCAGCGTGCCGACACGCATTTCAACGGCGCGATGGACCAGAGCTTCGGGTGTCAGCAGGCCATCTGAAGCCTGCGTATGGCTATGTAAATCATAAATTACGGCGTAGGTGGTATCGCTCAAAGCACTTCCCATAACAGGTTGGAGACATCCGAAGCCCCTATGATACCGACTAACCGTGAAATACTGAAATCAGGGGTTGACAACACGCCAACGAACTAGTTAACTAGTACGCAAGTTCACACGAGAAAGGTATCTGAAAATGACAGCACATTTCGCTCTGCACGGTTGGTGGCGTACTTCCTGATCTTCGGGCAGTGTCACACGTCTGCGATAAGCAAACAGATACCCGGCCCGCTCCCAAGCGGGCTTTTTTTTGAACAGAATATGAGAACAACAACATGCAAACAGCCAAACCCCACCTCGAACTGCTGACCTGCGAGGCGGCCTATCGCCATAACCCTACCGCGCTGTTTCATCAGGTGTGCGGCGCACGTCCCGCGACGCTGCTGCTGGAGTCAGCTGATATCGACAGTAAGGACGACCTCAAAAGCCTGCTGCTGGTTGACAGCGCGCTGCGCATTACCGCGTTAGGTGACACCGTCACTATCAGGGCGTTGTCTGACAATGGCGCGTCGCTCCTGCCGCTGCTGGATGCGGCGCTGCCTTCAGGCATTGAAAATGAACGCCACCCGGACCTGCGTATTCTGCATTTCCCGCCGGTGAGCCAGCTGCTGGATGAGGATGCCCGCCTCTGCTCGCTCTCCGTTTTTGACGCCTTTCGCCTGCTGCAAAATCTGGTGGCCGTGCCGGAAGTTGAGCGCGAAGCAATGTTTTTTGGCGGGCTGTTTGCTTACGACCTGGTTGCTGGCTTTGAAGATTTACCGGAAACCGAGCAGGGAAACCGCTGCCCGGACTACTGTTTCTACCTGGCCGAAACCCTGCTGGTGATCGACCATCAGAAAAAATATACTCGCATCCAGGCCAGCCTCTTCACTCCGTCTGAGTCTGAGAAAAATCGCCTCGCGCAGCGCATCGCCCAACTGCAACAGCAGATGTCAGAAGCACCGCCCGCGCTCCCGGTGCAGCGTGTTGAAAAGATGACCTGCGAGGTGAGTCAGACCGACGATCAGTACGGCGCGGTGGTACGTCAGATGCAAAAAGCGATTCGTGCCGGGGAGATTTTCCAGGTAGTGCCGTCCCGTCGCTTCACACTGCCCTGCCCGTCGCCGCTGGCGGCTTACGATGTGCTGAAAAAGAGCAACCCAAGCCCGTACATGTTCTTTATGCAGGACAATGATTTCACCCTGTTTGGCGCGTCGCCGGAAAGCTCCCTCAAGTACGACGCCACCAGCCGCCAGATTGAGATCTACCCGATAGCGGGAACCCGTCCACGCGGCCGTCGTGCCGATGGCTCCCTGGACCGCGATCTCGACAGCCGCATCGAACTGGAAATGCGTACCGACCATAAAGAGCTCTCCGAACACCTGATGCTGGTTGACCTGGCGCGTAACGATCTGGCACGTATTTGCACCCCAGGCAGCCGCTACGTGGCGGACCTGACCAAAGTCGACCGCTACTCCTTCGTCATGCACCTGGTATCCCGCGTGGTGGGTGAACTGCGCCACGACCTCGACGTTCTGCATGCCTACCGCGCCTGCATGAACATGGGCACCCTGAGCGGCGCGCCGAAAGTCCGCGCCATGCAGCTGATCGCCGAAGCGGAAGGACGCCGTCGCGGCAGCTACGGTGGTGCCGTGGGCTATTTCACCGCTCACGGTGACCTTGATACCTGCATCGTGATCCGCTCCGCCTACGTTGAGGACGGCATTGCCACCGTCCAGGCCGGGGCCGGAATTGTGCTGGATTCTGTTCCGCAGTCGGAAGCCGACGAAACCCGCAGTAAAGCGCGCGCGGTACTGCGCGCCATTGCTACCGCACACCATGCACAGGAGATTTTCTGATGGCTGACATTCTGCTGCTCGATAATATCGACTCCTTTACCTACAACCTGGCAGATCAGCTGCGTGCGAATGGTCACAATGTCGTTATCTATCGCAACCACGTTCCGGCCCAGACGCTAATTGACCGTCTGGCGACCATGCAAAACCCGGTGCTGATGCTCTCCCCGGGCCCAGGCGCACCGAGCGAAGCAGGCTGTATGCCTGAGCTGTTGACCCGTATGCGCGGCAAGCTGCCGATTATCGGCATCTGCCTCGGCCACCAGGCGATTGTCGAAGCCTACGGCGGTTACGTGGGTCAGGCGGGGGAGATCCTCCATGGTAAAGCGTCAAGTATTGAACATGACGGTCAGGCGATGTTTGCCGGTCTGCCGAACCCGCTTCCGGTAGCGCGTTACCACTCGCTGGTCGGCAGCAACATTCCGGCCGGGCTGACCATTAACGCCTCGTTTGAAGGGATGGTGATGGCGGTGCGTCACGATGCGGATCGCGTCTGCGGGATGCAGTTCCACCCGGAATCTATCCTGACGTCCAACGGCGCGCGTCTGCTGGAGCAAACGCTCGACTGGGCGCTACAAAAGCTGGAGCAGACCAACACCCTGCAACCGATTCTGGAAAAACTGTATCAGGCTCAGACCCTGAGCCAGCAGGAGAGCCATCAGCTATTCTCCGCCGTCGTGCGCGGCGAGCTGAAGCCTGAGCAGCTGGCCGCTGCGCTGGTGAGCATGAAGGTACGTGGCGAAAGCCCGCAGGAGATCGCCGGCGCGGCAACCGCGCTGCTGGAAAATGCCGCCCCGTTCCCGCGCCCGGACTATCCGTTTGCCGATATTGTCGGGACCGGTGGCGACGGCAGTAACAGTATCAATATTTCCACCGCCAGCGCCTTTGTGGCCGCGGCATGCGGTCTGAAGGTGGCGAAACACGGCAACCGCAGCGTGTCCAGCCGTTCAGGATCGTCCGACCTGCTGGCGGCTTTCGGTATCAACCTGGACATGAACGCCGAGCGTTCCCGTGAAGCGCTGGATGACCTGGGCGTCTGTTTCCTGTTCGCGCCGAAGTATCACACCGGTTTCCGCCACGCGATGCCGGTTCGCCAGCAGCTCAAAACCCGTACGCTGTTTAACGTGCTCGGTCCACTCATTAACCCGGCGCACCCGCCGCTGGCGCTGATTGGCGTTTACAGCCCGGAACTGGTCCTGCCGATTGCGGAGACGCTGCGCGTCCTCGGTTACCAACGCGCCGCCGTGGTACACAGCGGCGGGATGGATGAAGTTTCCCTGCATGCGCCCACGCTGGTGGCGGAACTGAATAACGGCGAAGTGCTGAACTATCAGCTTGAGGCCGCTGACTTCGGGTTGACCCCGTACCATCAGGACGCCCTGGCGGGCGGCACGCCGGAAGAAAACCGTGACATTCTCACGCGCTTATTACAAGGTAAAGGTGAGGCCGCCCATGAGGCCGCCGTGGCGGCCAACGTAGCCATGCTGATGCGTTTACATGGCGAGGAAGATCTGAAAGCCAACGCCCAAAAAGTTCTGGACGTACTGCGCTCCGGTGCAGCTTACGATCGCGTTACCGCACTTGCGGCAAGAGGGTAAATAATGCAGACCGTTTTAGCGAAAATCGTCGCCGATAAGGCCATCTGGGTGGAAGCCCGTAAGCAACAGCAGCCGCTCGCCAGTTTTCAGAATGACGTCGTTCCGAGCAGCCGTCGTTTTTATGATGCGCTCCAGGGCGCGCGTACCGCGTTTATTCTGGAGTGTAAAAAAGCGTCTCCGTCCAAAGGCGTGATCCGCGACGATTTCGACCCGGCGCGTATTGCCGGTATCTACAAGCATCATGCGTCTGCCATTTCTGTGCTGACGGATGAGAAATATTTCCAGGGCAGCTTCGATTTTCTGCCCGTTGTCAGCGGCATCGCGCCGCAGCCGATTCTGTGCAAAGACTTTATTATCGACCCGTATCAGATCTGGCTGGCGCGCTTTTACCAGGCAGATGCCTGCCTGCTGATGCTCTCCGTTCTGGATGACGAGCAGTATCGCCAGCTCTCCGCCGTCGCGCACAGCCTGAATATGGGCGTGCTGACCGAAGTGAGCAACGAAGAGGAGCTGGAGCGCGCCATCGCGCTGGAAGCCAAAGTGGTCGGCATTAACAACCGCGACCTGCGCGACCTGTCGATTGACCTCAACCGTACGCGCCAGCTTGCGCCGCGTCTGGGCGCGGGCGTCACGGTGATCAGCGAATCCGGGATTAACAGCTACGCTCAGGTGCGCGAACTCAGCCACTTTGCCAACGGTTTCCTGATAGGTTCCGCAATGATGGAACACGAAGACCTTAACGCGGCCGTGCGCCGCGTACTGTTGGGTGAGAACAAAGTCTGCGGCCTGACCCGTGAACAGGATGCGCAGGCCGCATATGAAGCGGGCGCAATCTATGGTGGTCTGATCTTTGTTGAGTCCTCTCCTCGCGCAGCAAATGAAGAACAGGCGCGCAAGGTGATGGCGGCTGCGCCACTGAGCTACGTGGGCGTGTTCCGCAATGCGGATATTAACGAAGTTGCGGCAAAAGCGGACGCGTTATCCCTGAGCGCGATCCAGCTGCACGGCGATGAAGATCAGGCGTACATCGATGCTCTGCGACATGTTCTGGCGCCTCAGGTTCAGATCTGGAAAGCGCAAAGCGTTGGCGCCACCCTGCCCGCGCGTAACCTGAAGCATGTTGATAAATACGTGCTCGACAACGGCCAGGGCGGCACGGGGCAGCGTTTTGACTGGTCACTGCTGCGTGGCGAAGTGCTGGACAATGTCCTGCTGGCGGGGGGATTAAGCCCCGATAACTGTGTGGAAGCGGCCAAAACCGGCTGCGCAGGCCTCGATTTCAATTCAGGCGTAGAGTCCCAACCGGGCATTAAAGACGCCAGCAAGCTGGCATCGGTATTTAAAACTCTGCGTGCATATTAAGGAAGAGAAGATGACGACATTACTTAACCCGTATTTTGGTGAGTTCGGTGGGATGTATGTCCCACAAATCCTGATGCCCGCGCTGCGCCAGCTGGAAGAAGCGTTCGTGAGCGCACAGAAAGATCCGGCGTTTCAGGCGGAGTTTACCGACCTGCTGAAAAACTACGCCGGTCGTCCGACGGCGCTGACAAAGTGCCGCAACCTGACCGAAGGCACTAAAACTACGCTGTATCTTAAGCGTGAAGATCTGCTGCACGGTGGCGCGCATAAAACTAACCAGGTGCTTGGCCAGGCGCTGCTCGCGAAGCGGATGGGTAAAACCGAAATCATCGCCGAAACCGGCGCGGGACAGCACGGTGTGGCCTCAGCGCTCGCCAGCGCCCTGCTCGGTCTGAAATGCCGCATTTACATGGGGGCGAAGGACGTTGAGCGCCAGTCGCCAAACGTGTTCCGTATGCGTCTTATGGGGGCGGAAGTGATCCCGGTGCACAGCGGTTCTGCCACGCTGAAAGATGCCTGTAATGAAGCGCTTCGCGACTGGTCTGGCAGCTACGAAACCGCCCACTACATGCTCGGTACCGCCGCGGGCCCGCACCCGTTCCCGACCATCGTGCGTGAATTCCAGCGCATGATCGGCGAAGAGACTAAAGCGCAGATCCTCGAAAAAGAGGGTCGCCTGCCGGATGCGGTGATCGCCTGCGTTGGCGGCGGATCTAACGCCATCGGCATGTTTGCCGATTTTATCGACGAAACCAGCGTTGGGCTGATTGGCGTTGAGCCTGCCGGCCACGGTATTGAAACGGGCGAGCATGGTGCGCCGCTGAAGCATGGCCGCGTGGGGATCTACTTCGGCATGAAGGCCCCGATGATGCAGACCGATGAAGGGCAGATTGAAGAGTCTTACTCAATCTCTGCCGGGCTGGATTTCCCGTCCGTAGGGCCGCAGCACGCGTTCCTCAACAGCACCGGCCGCGCGGATTATGTCTCCATCACCGATGACGAAGCGCTGGAGGCCTTCAAAACGCTGTGCCGCAATGAAGGGATCATCCCGGCGCTGGAGTCTTCCCACGCGCTGGCGCACGCGCTGAAAATGATGAAGGAAAACCCGGAAAAAGAGCAGCTGCTGGTGGTAAACCTTTCCGGGCGCGGTGACAAAGATATCTTCACCGTTCACGATATTCTGAAAGCACGAGGGGAAATCTGATGGAACGCTACGACAACGCATTTGCACAACTGAAAGCTCGCCAGGAAGGCGCCTTCGTTCCCTTCGTGACGCTGGGCGACCCCGGCCCGGAGCAGTCGCTGAAGATTATCGACACCCTGATTGATGCCGGTGCCGACGCGCTGGAGCTCGGTATTCCGTTCTCCGATCCGCTGGCGGATGGCCCGACCATTCAGAACGCAACGCTACGCGCGTTTGCCGCGGGCGTGACGCCGAGCCAGTGCTTTGAAATGCTGGCGGCGATCCGTCAGAAGCACCCGACCATTCCGATCGGCCTGCTGATGTACGCCAATCTGGTGTTCAGCCGCGGTATTGATGCGTTTTACGCAGAGTGCGCCCGCGTGGGCGTTGACTCCGTGCTGGTGGCTGACGTGCCCGTTGAAGAGTCTGCGCCATTCCGTCAGGCGGCAATGCGCCACAACGTCGCGCCGATTTTCATCTGTCCACCGAATGCCGATGACGATCTGTTGCGCCAGATTGCCTCTTACGGACGAGGTTACACCTACCTGCTCTCCCGTGCGGGCGTCACCGGTGCGGAAAACAAAGCCGCGCTGCCGCTGCATCATCTGGTGGAGAAGCTGGCAGAATACCATGCTGCACCGCCGCTTCAGGGCTTTGGCATTTCCTCACCGGATCAGGTTACTGCGGCAATTGACGCGAAAGCCGCCGGAGCCATTTCCGGTTCGGCTATCGTGAAAATCATCGAGAAGAACGTGGATAAGCCAGAGCAGATGCTGGCTGAGTTACACGCATTCGTCACATCCATGAAAGCGGCCACGCGCAAGGCGTAACCGTTAACACCGTCTGGCCCCGGCGTCAGGCGGTTTTCCCTTCTCTCTTCCTGAAAGAAGCAGGTCAAAATTGATCCTGTCAATATTTTCGGTGTGAATGACTTTCCAAACTTTCGCGTAAGCGTATGATCTGGGCTCTTTTTAGCGTTACCCTTCTGAGTTCAGAGGTTATTCATGTCATGGCATTCCTTCAAACAGACTTACCTGGTTAAGTTCTGGTCACCTGTTCCGGCCGTTATCGCGGCAGGCATTCTCTCTACTTATTATTTCGGTATTACCGGCACCTTCTGGGCTGTTACGGGCGAGTTTACCCGCTGGGGTGGGCAGCTATTACAGCTGGCAGGTGTCCATGCCGAAGAGTGGGGCTACTTCAAACTGATCCATCTTGAGGGCACACCGCTGACCCGCATCGACGGGATGATGATCATTGGCATGTTCGGCGGCTGTTTTGCGGCCGCGCTGTGGGCCAACAACGTTAAGTTGCGCATGCCGAAAAGCCGCATCCGCATTATGCAGGCCGTGGTCGGCGGCATCATTGCCGGGTTTGGCGCCCGCCTGGCGATGGGCTGTAATCTGGCCGCGTTCTTTACCGGTATTCCGCAGTTCTCGCTGCATGCCTGGTTCTTTGCCGTCGCCACCGCCATCGGCTCCTACTTCGGTGCTAAATTCACCCTGCTGCCGCTGTTCCGCATTCCGGTGAAAATGACGAAAGTTAGCGCTGCCTCTCCGTTAACGCAAAAACCCGATCAGGCGCGTCGTCGCTTCCGCCTCGGTATGCTGGTCTTTTTTGCCATGGTTGCCTGGGCGATTTGCACGGCGATGAATCAGCCAAAACTCGGCCTGGCCATGCTGTTCGGCGTCGGTTTTGGTCTGCTGATTGAACGCGCGCAGATCTGCTTTACCTCCGCGTTTCGCGATATGTGGATCACCGGACGAAGCATGATGGCGAAGGCGATCATTGCCGGTATGGCCGTGAGCGCGATCGGCATCTTCAGCTACGTTCAGCTCGGCGTGGAACCGAAAATCATGTGGGCGGGCCCAAATGCCGTCATTGGCGGACTGCTGTTTGGTTTTGGCATCGTGCTGGCGGGCGGGTGTGAAACCGGCTGGATGTATCGCGCTGTGGAAGGCCAGGTGCATTACTGGTGGGTGGGTCTGGGTAACGTGATTGGCTCTACCATTCTGGCCTACTACTGGGATGACGTCTCTCCGGTACTGGCAACAAACTGGGACAAGGTCAACCTGCTGAATACCTTTGGTCCACTCGGGGGGCTCCTGGTGACCTATGCCCTGCTGCTTATCGCCTTCTTACTGGTTGTTGCACAAGAGAAGCGCTTCTTCCGACGCGCCACCGCCAAAACTGAAACTCAGGAGAATGCCGCATGAAAGAGATCGTGCCTGATTATCGTCTCGATATGGTGGGTGAACCTTGCCCTTACCCGGCCGTCGCCACGCTTGAAGCGCTACCGCAGCTAAAGAAAGGTGAAATTCTGGAAGTGGTGAGCGATTGCCCCCAGTCGATCAATAACATTCCTCTTGATGCCAAAAATCACGGCTATACCGTGCTGGATATCCAGCAGGACGGACCAACCATTCGTTATTTAATTCAGAAGTGACTTCACGATCGAAAAAGGCCTCTCAGAGGCCTTTTCTAGTTTACTGGCTTTGGCCACCGTCGTCGTCTGAGCTTCGGCAGGCATGAATGAATGGTGAGACGTGTTCCGCAAACGGAACAGATAGCACCGTGAGGTAGGCTATGTGCTGGGCTGAACGTCGTGAACTGAAACTGTTTACCTGCACAAACCGGACACTCAAATTTGATGTTGGGGATATCCCCTCCAGCCAGGTGTATGGAACAACCACCATACAGCAATCACCGGCTGACAGGGGATATATCTTCTGTCAGAAACGATAGCCTGCTGAGAACATAAATACCCACGGATCCAGTCGGGTATTGATACTTTGCTGCTGCCCGCCAGCTTTAAAGCGCACGTCCGTATCAATGTCCATATACCAGACCGAGGCGTTGATCAGCCAGTCACGGTTAATCAGATAATCCAGACCAACCTGCCCCGCCATACCCCACGAGTCTTTCAGGCTGAGATCGGAGAGCCCGGCCTTTTTACCGGTATCGTTAAATTTCTCATCAAAGAAGGTGGTGTAGTTAACCCCTGCACCAATATAAGGGCGCACCTTGCTGCTGGAATCGCCGAAGTACCACTGCGCCATCAGCGTTGGTGGCAAATGGTGAACCGTGGCAATGTCCCCGGTCGGTCCTAAACCGACGCGGTGACGGAATGGCGTGGCGGCTAAAAGCTCGACGCCAACGTTATCCGTTGCCATATACGTAAACGTCAGGCCTAACTGGGTGTTATTGCTGACGTTAAACCCGCCCATACCCAGTACATTATCGGACCCTTCCGTTGGACGTACCGTTGCCGAACCGGCACGAATAAAGAATTCGCCTGCTTCATGCGCGTACGCGCCGCCAGAGAGACTGCTTAAGATAAGGGCTGCCACCGCTAATTTTTTCATATCCGCTCCATCGTTGTGGTTTTAATTGCGGAGGAGAATATACTCACAAATGAGTAATAAGTGATCTAACACAGATCACATTAAAACCAGTAAGTTAACATTCATTGATCTAGGTTAATTTTTGGTGACGCCTCATAAAGCAATAAGTTGTTACCGCGTCAATTTTTGGCATTTCATGGTTACAAAATTTTCTGTTTTCCCTCTCTTGCGCTTCCTGTAGCGGCTGGATAATTTATCGCTCTCACAATGTGATTTGATGCGTTCTACTTTTGCAGGTGTGCCATGAGTGATCATAACCCGTGCATGACGTGCGGAGCCTGTTGTGCGTATTTTCGAGTCTCTTTCTACTGGGCTGAAGCCAGCGATGGCGGCGGCACCGTTCCAGTTGATCTCACTGAACCGTTAACCCCTTTTCTGCGCTGTATGCGCGGCACCAACCAAAAACAGAGCCGCTGTGTGGCACTGCAAGGTGAGCCTGGGGTATCCACCCGCTGTTCCATTTACGCGGATCGCCCCAGCCCGTGTCGCACTTTCGCGATGTCGGGAGAGGATGGGCAGGTCAATGAGGCATGCAATCGCGCCCGCGCCCGCTATGGATTACCGCCGCTTTACAAAGATATGCTTTTCCATACAAGCCTTGATGCTGCCACCAGCGTGTTATCCGGTGTACAATTGCCGGCTAATTAACACCTGCAATACTCAAGGAGAGTGCATGTCTATCACGGCGAAGTCTGTCTACCGTGACACGGGAAATTTTTTCCGCAATCAGTTCATTACCTTTTTACTGATCGCGTTGTTGTGCGCCTTTATTACGGTGGTGCTGGGTCATGCGTTCTCACCCAGTGATGAACAGATTGCCACGCTGAGCCAGGGGGAAAATCTTGCAGGCAGCGCAGGGTTGTTTGACCTTGTGCAGAATATGACGCCAGAGCAACAGCAAATCTTGCTGCGCGCATCTGCGGCATCTACCTTCTCGGGCCTGATTGGCAACGCCATTCTGGCGGGTGGCGTGTTGCTGATGATCCAGCTGGTGTCTGCCGGCCAACGCGTCAGCGCGTTACGTGCAATCGGGGCCAGCGCTCCGGTGCTGCCAAAACTGTTTATCCTCATCTTCCTGACCACGCTGCTGGTTCAGATGGGGATAATGTTGGTTGTCGTTCCGGGCGTGCTGCTGGCTATCGTGCTTTCATTCGCGCCAGTAATGATTGTGCAGGACAAAATGGGCATTTTCACCGCCATGCGCAGCAGCATCAGGCTCGCATGGGCCAATATGCGACTGGTCGCCCCGGCCGTTATCAGCTGGCTGCTGGCCAAAACTCTGCTGTTGCTGTTTGCGCCGAATTTTGCGGTGTTAACGCCAAACGTCGGAGCGGTTGTCGCCAATACGCTGAGCAATCTGATTTCAGCCGTGCTGCTGGTCTATTTGTTCCGCCTGTACATGTTAATTCGTCAGTAACTGGGATCGCAGAATGAAGCAGTTTCTTGATTTTTTACCGCTGATCGTATTTTTCGCTTTTTATAAGCTGTACGACATTTATGCCGGCACGCTGGCGCTGATTGTGGCAACGGCTGTGGTGCTGATTTACAGCTGGGTTCGCTATCGCAAAGTTGAAAAGATGGCGCTCATCACCTTCCTGATGGTGGCGGTGTTTGGTGGTCTGACGTTGTTCTTCCACAATGATGAATTTATCAAATGGAAGGTCACGGTGATTTACGGCCTGTTTGCGGGCGCACTCCTCATCAGCCAGTGGGTGATGAAGAAGCCGCTGATCCAGCGCATGCTGGGGAAAGAACTGACCCTGCCGCAGGCTGTGTGGGGGCGTCTGAATATCGCCTGGGCACTATTTTTTATTCTGTGTGGTCTGGCGAATATCTATATCGCATTCTGGCTGCCGCAGAATATCTGGGTCAACTTCAAGGTGTTTGGCCTGACGGCGCTGACTCTTATCTTCACCCTGCTCAGCGGCGTTTATATTTATCGCCACATGCCGCAGGATGACAAGCACTGATCCTTCTGGCCAGATCGCCGCGCGGTCTGGCCTCTTTTCCCGCCTTCTCTTTTCTCTACATCCTTCCTGCGAAAATGTCTGAATCATGAAGATTTTATGGAGATTGCTGTCACTTTATTGTAATGAGAATGACTATCATTAATATTCGTCATCGCATTTTTAACAAATGGAAATGAGTTGATGAATAACATAATAAGATTTGCCCCGGCTACACTTACGCTCGCCATTCTTTCAACGCTTTATCAGAGCGCACACGCAGCGGAAGATCCTCTCGCCGATGGTGAAACAATGGTTGTTCAGGCCACCGCTGAAGAGGCGCTGAAGCAACAGCCGGGGGTTTCCATCATCACGGCAAAGGACATAGAAAAGGATCCACCGGTTAACGATCTTTCTGAAATTATTCGCAAAATGCCCGGGGTTAACCTCACCGGAAACAGCGCGACAGGCAGCCGCGGTAACAACCGCCAGATCGACATCCGCGGTATGGGGCCGGAGAACACGCTGATTCTGATTGACGGTGTGCCGGTGACGTCACGTAACTCGGTGCGCTACAGCTGGCGCGGGGAGCGCGACACCCGCGGGGATACCAACTGGGTTCCGCCAGAGATGGTTGAGCGCATTGAAGTGCTCCGGGGACCTGCTGCCGCCCGCTATGGTTCGGGGGCGCGGCGGCGTCGTCAACATCATTACCAAACACCCGACCAACGACTGGCACGGCTCGCTCTCCCTGTACACTAACCAGCCTGAAAATGATAAAGAGGGAGCGACGAAACGCGCTAATTTTGATCTGAGCGGCCCCCTTGCGGGCGATGCGTTAACGATGCGCCTGTACGGGAATATCAACAAAACTGACGCAGATGCTCAGGACATCAACACCGCGCAAAACGGCTCTTACGCCGCCGGACGTGAAGGCGTGCGCAACAAGGACATTAATGCCCTGCTCTCCTGGAAACTCACGCCACAGCAGATTATCGATTTCGACTACAGCTACAGCCGCCAGGGCAATATCTACGCGGGTGATACTCAATACAGCAACAGCAACGTCAGCCCTGACGGTCTGGTGTCGTCCCTGTATGGACACGAAACGAACCGAATGTACCGCCAGTCCTATGGCATTACGCACAACGGCATCTGGGACTGGGGTCAGTCTAAGTTCGGTGTTTATTATGAAAAGACCAACAACACCCGCCTGGAAGAAGGCTCTACGGGCAAAGTTGAGGGGATGATCAATAGCGATAAATACGATACCAGCCGGCTGGAGTCATACCGTTCAACGGGTGAACTGAACATTCCTTTCTTCTGGCTGGTCGAACAGACGCTAACCGTGGGTGCAGAATGGAACCGTGATGAACTGAACGATCCGGCCTCAATGCAGGCGACAAATGTGTCGGGAGAAGTGATTAACGGCGTTCCCGGCACGGCTTCTGAGCGCAACAGCAAAAACAGCGCTGACCTCACTGGCATCTATCTTGAGGACAATATTGAAGCGCGTCAGGGCACCAACCTGATCCCAGGGCTCCGCTTTGATTATCACAATCAGTTTGGCAGCAACTGGAGCCCGAGCCTGAACCTCTCTCAGGATTTGGGTGACATGTTCAAGGTTAAAGCGGGTATCGCTCGGGTATTTAAAGCGCCAAACCTGTATCAATCCAGCGAAGGCTATCTGCTTTCCACCCGCGGTAATGGTTGCCCGAACAACGTTTCCGAAGGAAGCTGTTACCTGTTAGGTAACCCGGATCTGGATCCTGAAATCAGCGTGAACAAAGAGATTGGCCTGGCCTTTGCGCTGGAAGGCTACGAGGCTGGCATAACCTGGTTCCGCAACGATTACAAAAACAAGATCGTTTCAGGAACGGATGTGCTGGGCCAGACAAGCAGCGGCGCAAATATCCTTCAGTGGCAGAACGGAGGAAAGGCTGTTGTTGAGGGACTGGAAGGCAACCTCACCGTCCCGGTTATCCGCGACACGCTAACCTGGCGTACCAATGCGACGTATATGATTCAGTCTGAAAGTAAGGACACCGGCAACCCTCTGTCGATTATTCCAAAATATACCGTCAACACAATGCTCGACTGGCAGGTTAGCAGCAAACTTTCAGCGAACCTTAGCTGGACGATTTATGGCCGCCAGAAGCCAAGAGAAAATGCTGAAATCCGCAAAGAGCAGAATGCGATGTCAGATAAAGAGATTGGCGCCTATTCCATCGTTGGGATCGGCAGCAATTATCAGCTGACAAAAGATCTCCGCCTGAATGCCGGGATCAGCAACCTCTTTGATAAGCAGATTTACCGAGAAAATGACGGTGCATCGACCTATAACGAACCAGGCCGTGCGTATTACGCAGGCGTGACCCTGTCCTTCTGACCCGCTGGCGCCTGCTCTGCGGGCGCTAACCCTATTCTCTCCAGCCAGAAATCATAGTAGCATCCCGCCTGAAGTCTTCAGTTACGAGTTTAAAAACAATGACAACAAATGACGCCCCACAGGGCGAACTGGTTTTACGCACACTGGCAATGCCTGCGGATACGAATGCCAATGGCGATATTTTTGGCGGCTGGTTGATGTCGCAGATGGATATGGGCGGTGCAATCCTGGCAAAAGAGATTGCACACGGGCGCGTGGTGACAGTCCGGGTCGATGGCATGACCTTTCTGCGCCCTGTCGCGGTGGGGGACGTGGTGTGCTGTTACGCACGCTGCGTAAAACGCGGCAATACGTCTGTCTCCATCAACATTGAAGTATGGGTGAAAAAAGTCTCTTCTGAGCCGATTGGTCAGCGCTATAAGGCGACGGAGGCATTATTCATCTATGTGGCGGTGGATAGCGACGGTAAGCCCCGCCAGCTCCCACGGAGCTGATCCTCAGGTAAAAAAAGCCTCCTTGCGGAGGCTTCTTTTATTCCATCTGTGCCCCGCCGTTCAGGCGGAAGACAATGTTCACAATCAACCCATTGCCGGGTTTACCGGCTTCATAGCGCCACCTGCGCATGGCCGATTTAACTTCGCGTTCAAACATATTCGCCGGCTGTGCGGACAGGATTTCCACGTTATCGACACGTCCATCGGCCGTAACGTCGAATTTCACCCGTACACGCCCTTCAATACGTAACGCCTGGGCACGTGCCGGGTACTGCGGCTGGTTACGGCTCAGCGCGCGCGGGCCCGCGGGCGCCGTTACCGTCGGTTTTGTCGCGGTCGTGGTGTTATTCATCAGCGGACGTGACGGGGCGGCATTTTCAACCGGCTGCGTGGCGCGTGGCTCAACCGGACGCACTTCGCGTTTCGGACGCTCTTCCACCTTTTTGACCGGCTTGGGTTTTGGCTTCGGCTTAGGTTTCGGCTCCGGCTTATGGATCACTACCGGCGCTTCTTTCGGCGGTTCAGGAACCGGCTCGGGCTCTGGCTCCGGCTCGGGTTCAACAACGGGCTGTGGCGGCGGCGGCGCAACCTGCGGCGGCTCAAGATCCGCAGGCGATACCATGGTCACAGAAATTGGCTGCGCAGGCGCCGGCATTTCAATAACCTGATGAACCGAGGTATAGAGCAGACCCGCCACGACAGCACCGTGAATCACGACGGAAAGCAGCGTCGGCCATGGAAAGCGGCGAGGTAAATCAAGGGTCATCGAAGTCATAATCATCAACGTTAAAAAACCGAACCTCGATTTTAAATGCAAATAGCAATCATATTCAATAAGACACTTTGTCCTGGCGCAATTTAAGCGTACATGAGGGCAAAAAAGGGGCATCCAGATCAGGGTTTTAACATTGTTATTATCTTTACATTGCAGTCATTTGTGCTTTCACATAACGTAATTGTCACTTTTACCGGTTAAGGAGCTTTGCCGTGCTTTACGTGATTTACGCTGAAGATGTACCTGATTCTCTGGAAAAACGTCTTTCCGTTCGCCCTGCTCATCTGGCGCGTTTACAGTTGCTACAGGATGAAGGTCGGTTGCTGACCGCAGGCCCGATGCCTGCCGTTGACAGCAACGATCCGGGCGCGGCGGGTTTTACCGGCTCCACGGTGATTGCCGAGTTTGAATCTCTGGAAGCCGCGCAGGCCTGGGCAGAAGCAGACCCGTACGTCGCAGCCGGCGTGTACGAGAAAGTCACGGTTCGTCCGTATAAAAAAGTATTCTGAAACGAAAGGCTCCCTCGGGAGCCTTTTCTTCATTCAGTGCAGCGACGCCAGCCTCGCCGCAAATCCGACAAACAGCAGACCTATCAGCCCGTTCCCCAGCTTCGCCAGTTTCTTTTTGGTTTTGAGGTAACGCGTGACAAACGCGCCTGAGAAAATCAGGAAGCTCATGTACATGAAGCTGATCAGCTCAAGCGTTGTGGCGAGGATCAGGAACGACGTGCCGGTATTCTTCGCATTGACATCAATGAACTGCACGAAGAACGACACGTAAAAGAGAATCGCTTTCGGGTTCGTCAGGCTCAGCACCAGCGAACGCTTAAGGATTGCGCTTGCCGGTTCGGCGCTACTTTCGTGCGCATTTTTTTGACGCGTCATAACGGACCAGAGCATTTTTCCGCCCAGCCACAGCAGATAAAACGCGCCCAGATAGCGGACAATATTAAATAAAACCGGAGTGGTCTGGATCAACGCGGCGACGCCCGCCCAGGCCAGAAACATCAGCACGGCATCACCAATAAACACACCGGTGGCTGCCAGATAGCCTTTCTTAACGCCGTGGCCAATCCCTGTTTTCAGCACAAACAAGGTGTTCGGTCCTGGAACCAGCACGATAAAAAATGCGCCGACAACATAGGTCCAGAAATTCAGTACACCAAACTCCGCAAACACGTCTCACTCCTTTCGCTCAAAAACAGCGGGGATACCGGTAATTACGGTATCCCCTGAATCAGTTGCGCTATTGTACGCCGTTATAGCCATCAAGATAAGTCGCGGCCAGTTCGTTACCAAATAATAGGGCGTCTTTACTGTCCATGTCCGAAGACCATTTATCCTTCGCGTTGCCTGCGAACAATTCCTGCGACTTCGCATTTTCTTTTAGCTGATCGCGAATGCTTTGCGCGTATTCACTGGCTTCAGCCTCAGTCCGCCCTTCCGCGCGGTCAGCTTTGCCCCGGGCATAAAGCTCGCGGAACTGCGCCACGTTCAGCTGATAATTTTTCTGCACGCTGGAGGTGTAATTGCCGCCAGTAAAGCTGGACTGATGCGACACGAAATAAAACGCGTGCCGTTCGGGTGAGGTTTTGCTGCTGGCACAACCGCTTAATATCGCAATCCCAAAGAGTGCTGCCATTACTTTTCCGTTCATCCTTTTTTCCTTTAATAAAAATGTATTCCCCATGCGAAAACATAATCTGCCAATGAGGAAAATGACGAAAGTCCTAAATCTTCCCTGAGCGCATCCAGCGCCAAAAGTACAATAAAAATCCAGAGATAAGGATTCATCTTTTAATATCATGACGTTATGGGAAGTTAGTATATCGCGGAAGCAGATGGGAAGAGACTGCAAAAATTGATAGCCTGGATGTTTAATGGGCACCTTTACGGTGCCCTTCATGCTTTTCAGATGTCTTGGACCGCGAACAACAGCGCGTTACGGTGTCTGTTCAGGCCACATTTTCTGATGGCGTGGATACGCATATTGCGGCGGGATTGTGCTTCCAGCCAACGAGCCTTACGACGACTCACCTGTCGCAACATGCGCCAGCGCCCAACTTCAGTTCTACTGCGCTTCATGTCTACAACTCTTTCTCTAACAGAGATGCCATTATATGCCTAAGCAGGCGGCAAACCAGCGCTTTTATCTGCCGTTTTTATTTGCCAGATGAATCCTGATGCGTAAACTCATAACAATACGCTTTCAAAAGGATTTTTTATTTATGACAACCTTCTACACCGTGGTGAGTTGGCTGGTCATTTTAGGATACTGGCTGTTAATTGCCGGGGTGACGTTGCGCATTCTGATGAAACGCAGAGCGGTACCTTCCGCCATGGCCTGGCTTCTGATTATCTACATTCTGCCGCTGGTGGGCATCATCGCCTATCTATCTTTCGGTGAACTTCATCTGGGTAAACGCCGCGCCGAACGCGCCCGCGCCATGTGGCCCTCCACGGCGAAATGGCTTGCCGACCTTAAAGCCTGCAAGCATATCTTCGCTGAAGAGAACAGTAGCGTGGCCGCATCTCTGTTCAAGCTGTGCGAACGCCGCCAGGGGATTGCTGGGGTAAAAGGCAATCAGCTGCAACTGATGACCTCTTCTGATGATGTGATGCAGGCGCTGATCCGTGATATCCAGCTCGCCCGGCATAATATCGAGATGGTGTTTTATATCTGGCAGCCGGGCGGCATGGCGGACCAGGTCGCCGAATCGCTAATGGCCGCTGCACGTCGCGGTATCCACTGCCGCCTGATGCTGGACTCCGCCGGCAGCGTGGCCTTTTTCCGTAGCCCGTGGGCAGGCATGATGCGCAACGCCGGTATCGAGGTGGTCGAGGCGCTGAAAGTGAATCTTTTCCGCGTCTTTCTGCGTCGCATGGATCTCCGCCAGCACCGGAAAATGGTTCTGATCGATAACTATATCGCCTACACCGGCAGCATGAACATGGTTGACCCCCGCTTCTTCAAGCAGGATTCCGGCGTGGGGCAATGGATCGATCTGATGGCGCGGATGGAGGGACCGATCGCGACCTCAATGGGCATCGTCTACTCCTGCGACTGGGAAATTGAAACCGGGAAACGCATTCTTCCCCCGCCGCCGGATGGCAATATCATGCCGTTTGAGGAAGCCAGCGGGCACACTATCCACACTATCGCCTCCGGTCCTGGCTTCCCGGAAGATCTGATCCATCAGGCACTGCTTACCGCCGCCTACTCCGCGCGGGAATATCTGATCATGACCACGCCCTATTTCGTTCCCAGCGACGACCTTCTGCATGCCATCTGTACAGCGGCACAGCGCGGAGTGGATGTGAGCATTATTATGCCGCGCAAGAACGATTCGCTGCTGGTGGGATGGGCAAGCCGCGCGTTCTTTAGTGAGCTGCTGGCCGCAGGCGTTAAAATTTATCAGTTCGAAGGCGGCCTGTTACACACCAAGAGCGTGCTGGTGGACGGAGAGCTGAGCCTGGTGGGTACCGTCAACCTCGATATGCGCAGTCTGTGGCTGAATTTTGAAATTACGCTGGTCATTGATGACGCCGGGTTCGGTGGCGATCTGGCGGCGGTTCAGGACGATTATATCTCCCGCTCACGCCTGCTGGACGCCAGATTGTGGGCGAAACGTCCGCTCTGGCAGCGAATTGCCGAACGACTGTTTTACTTCTTTAGTCCGTTGCTGTAAAACGTGCCCAACGATGTTTAACAGGTAGTCATCATGGAAATGGATCTGAACAATCGCCTGACCGAAGACGAAACGCTCGAACAGGCCTACGATATTTTTCTCGAGCTGGCGGTCGATAATCTCGACCCTGCTGACGTCATTCTTTTCAACCTGCAATTCGAAGAGCGTGGCGGTGCTGAGCTGTTCGATCCGGCTGAAGACTGGGCCGAACATGTCGATTTTGATCTCAACCCGGACTTCTTCGCCGAGGTGGTGATTGGCCTTGCAGATGAAGACGGCGGAGAAATTAACGACATCTTTGCCCGCGTCCTGCTGTGCCGCGAGAAAGATCACAAACTGTGCCATATCCTCTGGCGCGAATAATAAAAAAGGCTGCCCGCGCAGCCTTTTTATTTAATCCGGTAAGGCATTTCCACAGCGGTGACAAAACCGCGCGCCGGGTTCATGATTCCCCTGCTGACAATTCGGACATTTGCGTTGCTGCTTGCAGTTCTGGAAGGCGCTGCTCATATGGGTGGTAATTAACCCCGTCGGAATCGCTATCACCGAATAGCCGATCAGGATAAGAACCGATGCCACAATACGTCCGAGCGGCGTATGCGGGGTAATATCGCCATAGCCCACGGTGGTCACCGTGACGATAGCCCAGTAAACAGACGCATTAAGCGTGGTAAACCCGTATTTCGGCCCTTCGATTAAATACATCAGGGAGCCAAAAACGATCATCACGATAGCAATAAACGAATAGAAGAGAATCAGCTGGTGGCGGGCGCTGACAATGGCAACCCAAAAAACCCGCAGCGACGGCATAAAGCGCAGCAGTTTGAGAATCCGTAACACACGAATCGCCCGCATTGCACGCCAGGCAAACACATAATTCAAGCTGATCTCAGGCCACAGCCACATGACATACAGCGGCAGGATGGTGGCTAAATCAATAAATCCCCAGAAGCTGAAAACGTATTTCGCCGGATTTGGCCAGCTAATGACCCTCAGCACATATTCCGCAGTAAACACCAGCGTGACAATCAATTCCAGCCAGACGAAAACGTGCCACTCCTCATACGTCATGTGGTACTGCGTTCCGGCGCCGGATTCGATAAAGATAATAATGACGCTAATCAGCGCAAATAAACCACACAGACCTTCGAAGCGGCGACCGGAAACCGTTTCAGGATCAAATAAAAGGTGATACAGCCGCTGGCGGGCCGACGTGAATAATCGCGACACATTAACCTCGAAAAATAAGGGCTGACATCATGTCAGCCCTTGCGATTATAACGGGTCTACTTTCAGGCAGGAAACCGCATGTCGGAAACTGCCCTCCAGAACCGGCCGTGTTTTTGCACATTCCGGCCCGGCTATTGGACATCGAGTACGGAATACGCAGCCTGAAGGCGGGTTGATTGGCGAAGGCAGTTCACCTTCCAGAAGCTGAATGGTTTTATTTTTTTCCAGATCGGGGTCCGGAACGGGAACCGCAGACATCAGCGCTTTGGTATAAGGGTGCAGAGGATTATGGTACACCTCATCATACGTGCCCAGCTCCACGGCGTGGCCCAGATACATGACCAGCACACGGTCCGAAATGTGTTTTACCACCGCCAGATCGTGGGCGATGAAGATCAGCGACAGCCCCATTTCCCGTTGCAGTTTCTGTAGCAGGTTAACCACCTGGGCCTGGATGGAAACGTCCAGCGCCGAAACCGGCTCATCACAGATAATCAGTTTTGGTTCAAGGATCAACGCGCGTGCGATACCGATACGCTGGCACTGACCGCCGGAAAACTCGTGTGGGTAGCGGTTGATGAGGTTAGGCAGCAGACCCACCTTGAGCATCATCGCTTTCACCCGATCGCGAATTTCCTGGCGCGGCATCTTCGGATGATAGGTGCGCAGCGGCTCGGCAATGATTTCGCCAATGGTCATACGCGGGTTCAGGGACGCCAGCGGATCCTGGAAAATCATCTGGATGTCGCTGCGCACGTCGCGCCATTCATCCGGCTTCATCCCCAGCAGATCTTTGCCAAGCCAGGCCACTTTCCCGTCGGTGGCCTTCACCAGGCCGATGATCGCACGCGCAAACGTCGATTTGCCGCAGCCGGATTCGCCTACCACGCCCAGGGTCTCGCCTTCGTACAGGCGTAGCGTGACGCCATCCACCGCTTTCAGGGTTTTGGCTGGCTGCCAGAACCACTGTTTACCGTCTTTGATATCGAAATGGACCTTCAGGTCAGCGATTTCGAGCAGCACATTTCTTTTTTCGTCGATCGCGTTCATACCAGCTCCTCCAGCGGCTTAAAGCAGGCGCGCAGACGGCCTGGGGCAAACGCTTCCAGCGGCGGTGCGCTGTTACAGATTTCCATCGCATGCGGACAACGCGGCTGGAACGGGCAGCCTTTTGGCAGACGCAGCAGGTTTGGCGGGTTACCCGGGATAGTCAGCAGCGACTCCCCTTCCGCATCAAGACGCGGAACGGCATTCAACAGCCCGATAGAGTACGGATGGGCTGGCTGATAGAACACATCGCGGGCATTACCGTATTCCATCGTGCGGCCTGCATACATGACTAACACTTTGTCGCAGATCCCGGCAACGACGCCTAAATCGTGGGTGATCATAATGATGGCGGTGTTGAACTCGCGCTTCAGCTCGTTCAGCAACGTCATGATCTGCGCCTGGACGGTCACGTCCAGGGCGGTGGTTGGTTCATCAGCGATCAGCAGTTTTGGCCGACAAAGCAATGCCATCGCGATCATGACGCGCTGGCGCATACCGCCGGAGAATTCGTGCGGATACATGCGCATGCGCTTGCGTGCCTCAGGCATTTTCACCGCATCCAGCATTTTGACGGACTCTTCAAACGCTTCGGCTTTGCCCAGCCCCTTGTGGAGCATCAGCACTTCCATCAGCTGTTCGCCCACCCGCATATAGGGGTTCAGGGACGTCATCGGATCCTGGAAAATCATTGAAATCTGCTCGGCGCGCAGCTTGTTCAGCTCATGTTCCGGCAAATTCAGGATCTCTTTCCCGTTAAACGTCGCCGAACCGCCGATCACGCCGTTTGACGCCAGCAGGCCCATCAGCGCGAATGCGGTCTGGGATTTACCGGAACCGGATTCGCCCACAATGCCCAGCGTTTCACCGGCACGCAGGTCGAAGTTGAGATCGTTAACGGCAGTAACATCACCGTCAGGGGTTTTAAACGTCACGCGGAGGTCTTTAACGTCCAGCAGTGCGCTGGTCCGCTGTTGCGCCTGTGGCGCGGTTGCCGTTTCAATAATGGTCATGACGGCGCTCCTTAACGGTCTTTCGGGTCGAGGGCATCACGCAGGCCATCGCCGATAAAGTT
The DNA here is from genome assembly GCF_000534535.1 of Enterobacter sp. MGH 33. Lineage (NCBI taxonomy): Bacteria > Pseudomonadati > Pseudomonadota > Gammaproteobacteria > Enterobacterales > Enterobacteriaceae > Enterobacter > Enterobacter sp. MGH 33. The sequence continues at coordinate 2,844,540 of NZ_KI973212.1, forward strand.
GAAACAGAACAGGGTGACGACCAGGAAGCCCGCCGGATACAGCAGTAACCACGGTGACACTTCCATGGAGTTTGCGCCATCACTTAACAGAGCGCCCCAGCTACTCAACGGCTCTTGCGTACCTAATCCCAGGAAGCTCAGGAAAGATTCAAACAGGATCATACTTGGCACCAGCAGGGAGGCGTACACCACCACCACGCCCAGCACGTTAGGAACGATATGACGCACCACAATATTGGCGGTAGAAACGCCGCCAACCTGTGCGGCTTCGATAAACTCCTTACGTTTGAGGCTCAGCGTCTGGCCGCGCACAATACGCGCCATATCCAGCCAGGACACCATCCCGATCGCCACGAAGATTAGCAGGATATTTTGACCAAAGAAGGTCACCAGCAGAATGACGAAGAACATGAACGGGAAGGAGTTCAGGATTTCTAGCAGACGCATCATCACGGAGTCCACTTTCCCGCCGAGGTAACCGGAAAGCGAGCCGTAAAGCGTGCCGACAATCACCGCCACCAGCGCCGCCGCGATGCCAACCATCAGGGAGATACGGCCGCCAATCGCCACACGCACCAGCAAATCACGCCCGGAGGAGTCGGTGCCGAAATAGTGCCCGGATTCCATATCCGGCGCGCTGGACATCATGCCCCAGTCCGTATCGAAATAGGTGAACTGGGAGAGCATTGGTGCCAGGGTTACGAACAGCGCGATAAGCACCAGCACGACCAGGCTGGCAACGGCGGCACGGTTATGCATAAAACGACGGCGGGCGTCCTGCCAAAGGCTACGACCTTCGACCTCCAGCTTTTCACTGAAGTTTTCCAGCGCCTCGCTGTTTTTCTTACTCAACATCATGGCGTGCTCCAGTTAGTAACGGATTTTCGGGTCGATAACGGCATATAGCACATCGACAACGGCATTAAACAGAATGGTCAGCGCGCCCACGAGGATCGTCAGGCTCAGCACCAGCGAATAGTCACGGTTAAGCGCCCCGTTAACAAACAGCTGCCCGATGCCCGGCAGGCCATAAATGGTTTCAATCACCATTGAACCCGTGATAATGCCGACAAAAGCCGGACCCATATAGGAGAGTACCGGTAACAGTGCAGGCTTGAGGGCATGACGGAAAATAATCCGGCGCATCGGCAGCCCTTTCGCACGGGCGGTACGGATGAAGTTCGAGTGCAGGACTTCAATCATTGAACCGCGGGTAATACGGGCGATGCTGGCGATGTAGGCCAGAGATAATGCCACCATCGGCAATATCATGAACTTCAGCGCCCCGCCGTTCCAGCCGCCCCCGGGAAGCCATTTCAGGGTTATGGCGAATATCATGACCAGCAACGGCGCGACAACGAAGCTGGGGATAACCACCCCGGTCATTGCGACCCCCATTACGGCGTAATCCCATCGGGTATTTTGTTTTAGCGCTGCGATAACGCCCGCAGTGACACCGAGAACAACGGCCAGGATAAATGCAGCAGCCCCTAATTTAGCCGATACCGGGAAGCTGGACGCCACCAGGTCGTTAACGGAATAGTCTTTATATTTAAATGACGGACCAAAATCACCGTGTGCAAGCTGCTTCAGATAGTTGAAGTACTGCGTGGTGATAGGATCGTTTAAATGGTATTTCGCTTCGATGTTGGCCATAACTTCTGGCGGAAGCGTGCGTTCACCGGTAAAAGGACTGCCCGGTGCAAGACGCATCATGAAGAAGGAAATTGTAATTAGAATAAATAACGTTGGAATCGCTTCAAGACAGCGACGCAGGATAAATTTCAACATTGCCCGTACCTTCTGGCGTGTGCCTGATGAATGTTACAAAATAGACACAGTGGGGCAAGCTCGCTCGCCCCACGTATTGCCATTAATGCTTGATAATATAAAGATTCTTAACGGAAATATTATCCAACGGGTCTTTACCGGTATAACCCCCTACCCATGGTTTCACCAGGCGGGCGTTAACGTAGTAGTAAACCGGAACGATCGCAGAGTCTTTATCGAGCTGTTGTTCTGATTTCGCGTACAGATCGGCGCGCTGGGCGTCATCTGCCACCTTCAGGGTTTCGCCAATCAGCTTATCAAACGCCGGGCTCTTATAGTGTGCGGTATTGTTCGAACTGTCGCTCAGCATGGTGTTCAGGAATGAAGTCGGTTCGTTATAGTCCGCACACCATCCTGCACGAGCCACGTCAAAGGTTCCCTGGTGGCGCGTATCGAGGAAGGTTTTCCATTCCTGGTTTTCCAGCTTCACGTTCACGCCGAGGTTTTTCTTCCAGATTGACGCGACGGCAATAGCCAGCTTTTTATGCAGATCGGAGGTGTTGTACAGCAGGCTAAAGGTCAGCGGCTTGTCGGCGGTATAGCCAGCTTCAGCCAGCAGTTTTTTCGCTTCTTCGTTACGTTTTTCCTGGGACCATTTGAACCATTCAGGTTCAACCAGCTTCATACCGTCGGTGTAAGGCGGGGTGTAGCTGTAAGCCGGCAGGTCGCCCTGATTCTTCACTTTATTCACGATAATGTCGCGATCCAGAGCCAGCTTCAGTGCGGTACGAACACGTACGTCGGTGAACGGTGCTTTCTGGTTGTTAATTTCGTAATAGTAGGTGCACAGATACGGATCGACGTGAACTTCTTTAGGTATCTCTTTTTTCAGCTTCTGGAACAGTTCAATCGGCATATTGTTATAGGTCATGTCGATTTCACCGCTGCGGTAGCGGTTTACGTCCGTCACTTCAGAAGAGATTGGCAGGTAGGTGACCTGATTGATAACGGTCTTCGCATTATCCCAATACTGCGGGTTGCGCTCCAGCACCATACGTTCGTTAACGACCCAGTCCTTCAGCTTATATGCACCGTTGGTCACGATATTCGCAGGCTGCGTCCATTTTTCACCAAATTTTTCTACTGCGGATTTTGGTACCGGGGAGACGGACGGGTGAACCAGCAGCTTATAGAAGTACGGAACAGGTTCGCTCAACGTCACTTCAAAGGTGTTGGCATCGATGGCTTTTACGCCCAGGTCGGTAACTGGCTTTTTACCCGTGATGATGTCATCGATATTGGCAATATGGCCATACTGGAGGTAACTCGCATACGGGGAGGCGGTATTCGGATCCGCCAGACGCTGCCAGCTATAGACGAAATCTTCGGCGGTAACCGGCGTACCGTCGGACCATTTCGCATCTTTACGCAGATGGAAGGTCCAGACTTTAAAATCTTTGTTGTCCCATTTTTCCGCCACGCCCGGAGCCGGGTGGCCGTCTACGTCAGTCACCAGCAGACCTTCAAACAGATCGCGGTTAACGTTAGACTCTGGAACACCTTCAATTTTGTGCGGATCAAGAGACTGCACTTCCGCACCGTTATTACGTACCAGCGTTTGCTTCTCAGCCAGCTGAACACCAGCAGGAACGTCCGCAGCCATTGCAGCGTTGCCCGCGATTAGCGCAGTTAAAATCCCCGCCGCTACCAGACTTTTTTTTGTGATGATGGACATTGTGTTGATACTCCACTCATTATAATGACCGGCCTTCGCCAGTTGTGTAATCCCCTGTTGGGGCCTGTACAGCGCAGGAGTTTTTTTTGCTACTGTCAGGTTCTTTTTTTACTTCTTGCTATCACCGACTTCATTATTACTGACCGCTCGTACGGCGGTCTTGCGTCGATTCTTTACACCTCTCCCCTGTCAGAGAGATGCGTTGGATATCTTATGTGAGGGCTATATGAAAATAGTTCTCATCAACTTGTTTAATGCTGCAAAATATAAGGCCGGAAAGTACCAAATGGTGCCAACTCTCGCCAATACATTTTGCAAATTTGTTAAGCATTTCTCTTTTACGATGGCTGGCATAACTATGGTGCCAGCCCTGGCTTACGCCGAAATCAACAAAAAGAGATGTAATTCATACAGATAAGAAATTTTGTTGCTACAAACGCGACGACAAAGCTTGGCTGAACGATTTTTCACGATAATTTAACAATTGATTATTATTTAGCACATTCGTCTGAGTCAGCGTCGAAATTACTAATATCATTTCGGTTATCTGTCAGCAAGCCCCAGAGTATCATGTGAGTAAAATAACAGAGGGTTTGAGGGATTTATGCGCGGCACGGGGAAATGAAAATAAACAACCCCTTGAAAAACAACAAAAGAGGATTATTAGTAGAACTTATTATGACTGGCGCCTATTTCAACTTTATTTATATGATTTGCAGATAATCACGTAAAAAAAACGGAGCCGCTGGCTCCGCTCTTTCAAATGAAAGTCAGTGTACTAACCCGGGGAATATACTTTTAATACCGGTAACGATAAATTCGATGCCCAACGCCATTAACAACAGACCCATGATACGAGTAATCACGTTGATGCCCGTTTGTCCCAGCAAGCGAACCAGCCATGGCGCCATACGAAATACACCCCAGCAGCACAGCGCGAACAGCGCAATAGCGACGGAAAAGCCAATCAGGTGCATCAGGCTGTGGTAGCGCGTTCCCCAGACAATAGTGGAACTGATCGCCCCCGGGCCCGCCATCAGCGGCAGTGCCAGTGGCACGACCCCGATGCTCTCGCGGATAGCTGTCTCTGATTTTTCCTGCTTGTTCTGTTTATCCTCCCCCAGCTTGCCGCTGATCATCGACATGGCAATCGTCACCACCAGGATCCCGCCTGCTATACGGAACGAATCAATTGAGATGCCGAAGACCTGAAGAATGGCGTCTCCGAGATAAAGAGAGGTAAGTAGGATGATCGCCACCGACAGGTTTGCCGTCAGGTTGGTTTTATTTCGTGCCGCAGCCGTCTGATAACTGGTCATACTAATGAAGACAGGGATGATCCCTACCGGGTTAACCAGAGCAAACAAGCCGATAAAAAACTTGAAATATGTAGGGAAATCAAAGAGCGTTTGAATCACATTAAGCTCCGCAATTGAGCATGGCCAGGGATAAACTGCGTGTCATGATAAATCCGCGCTGAAGATACGCTTTTTAGCCGCATACTTCACCAGAAATCTGTTCTTAAACGTTATCAATTCATGATGTTAAACATTTGTGTAATCAATGATATCGCTGCTTCCAATAGTTACTTAATTATTTAACAGTAGAATAATTAGCACAAAATAACCCTGCTGAAAGGTATCAGCTTAGGACAAAATTGATCTCGATCATAATTTTCGTACTCAGAAGTGAGTAATCTTGGTTACGCCGCCAGGGAGATCACCTATCAAAAAGGTATGATGCTAAGGTAAGGCTCTTTTAGTAAATTAGTGAGCTGGAGCAGTGAGTAATCCTTTGTTTTACTGTGTGTTACGCAAGTGGGATCGGCTCTGACTATACTGTCAGACGTATCGAGCGCTGGTTTACTAAAAGAGTTTAAACATTATCAGGAGAGCATTATGGCTGTTACCAATATCGCTGAACTGAACGCCCTCGTCGAGCGCGTAAAAAAAGCCCAGCGTGAATATGCCAATTTCACCCAAGAACAGGTTGATAAAATCTTCCGCGCGGCCGCTCTGGCTGCTGCTGATGCTCGAATCCCTCTCGCTAAAATGGCTGTTGCCGAATCCGGCATGGGTATCGTTGAAGATAAAGTGATCAAAAACCACTTTGCTTCAGAGTATATCTACAACGCCTATAAAGATGAGAAAACCTGCGGTGTGCTGTCAGAAGACGATACTTTCGGCACCATCACCATCGCAGAACCGATCGGCATCATTTGCGGTATCGTTCCAACCACTAACCCAACCTCTACCGCCATCTTCAAATCTCTCATCAGTCTGAAGACACGTAACGCAATCATTTTCTCCCCGCATCCACGTGCGAAGGACGCCACCAACAAAGCAGCAGATATCGTGCTTCAGGCTGCCATTGCGGCGGGTGCGCCAAAAGATCTCATCGGCTGGATCGACCAACCTTCTGTTGAACTGTCCAACGCCCTGATGCATCACCCGGACATTAACCTGATTCTGGCGACCGGTGGTCCTGGTATGGTTAAAGCTGCGTACAGCTCCGGTAAACCAGCCATCGGCGTAGGCGCAGGTAATACCCCTGTGGTGATCGACGAAACGGCTGATATCAAGCGTGCTGTTGCCTCTGTGCTGATGTCTAAAACCTTCGATAACGGCGTTATCTGTGCATCTGAACAGTCTGTTGTCGTGGTTGATTCGGTATACGACGCCGTTCGTGAACGTTTCGCCAGCCACGGCGGCTACCTGTTGCAAGGTAAAGAACTGAAAGCCGTTCAGGACGTGATTCTGAAAAATGGTGCGCTGAACGCGGCTATCGTAGGTCAGCCTGCGTATAAAATCGCTGAGCTCGCTGGCTTTAGCGTCCCTGCTACCACCAAGATTCTGATTGGTGAAGTGAAAGTCGTTGATGAAAGTGAGCCGTTTGCTCACGAGAAACTCTCCCCGACGCTGGCAATGTACCGTGCGAAAGATTTCGATGACGCGGTAGATAAAGCAGAGAAGCTGGTGGCGATGGGCGGTATCGGCCACACCTCTTGCCTGTACACCGACCAGGATAACCAGCCTGAGCGTGTTGCTTACTTCGGTCAGAAGATGAAGACGGCACGTATCCTGATCAACACCCCTGCTTCTCAGGGTGGTATCGGTGACCTGTACAACTTCAAACTCGCACCTTCCCTGACTCTGGGTTGTGGTTCCTGGGGTGGTAACTCCATCTCTGAAAACGTTGGTCCAAAACACCTGATCAACAAGAAAACCGTTGCTAAGCGAGCTGAAAACATGTTGTGGCACAAACTTCCGAAATCTATCTACTTCCGCCGCGGCTCTCTGCCAATCGCGCTGGATGAAGTGATTACTGATGGCCACAAACGTGCGCTCATCGTGACCGACCGTTTCCTGTTCAACAATGGCTATGCAGACCAGATCACCTCTGTTCTGAAAGCGGCTGGCGTCGAAACTGAAGTCTTCTTTGAAGTTGAAGCTGACCCAACCCTGAGCGTTGTACGTAAAGGCGCTGAACTGGCGAACTCCTTCAAACCTGATGTGATCATCGCACTGGGTGGCGGTTCCCCAATGGACGCCGCGAAAATTATGTGGGTGATGTACGAACATCCGGAAACTCACTTCGAAGAACTGGCGCTGCGCTTTATGGATATCCGTAAACGTATCTACAAGTTCCCGAAAATGGGTGTGAAAGCGAAAATGATCGCCGTCACCACCACTTCCGGTACTGGTTCAGAAGTGACGCCATTTGCCGTTGTGACTGATGACGCAACCGGTCAGAAATACCCGCTGGCTGACTACGCACTGACGCCAGATATGGCTATCGTTGACGCCAACCTGGTCATGGAAATGCCGAAATCACTGTGTGCGTTCGGTGGTCTGGATGCGGTAACTCACGCTCTGGAAGCTTACGTTTCCGTACTGGCTTCTGAGTTCTCTGACGGTCAGGCTTTGCAGGCGCTGAAACTGCTGAAAGAAAACCTGCCAGCTTCTTACAACGAAGGTTCGAAAAACCCTGTTGCGCGTGAACGTGTACACAGTGCGGCAACCATCGCGGGCATTGCGTTTGCTAACGCCTTCCTGGGTGTCTGTCACTCCATGGCGCACAAGCTGGGTTCACAGTTCCACATTCCTCACGGTCTGGCGAACGCCCTGTTGATCAGCAACGTTATCCGCTATAACGCCAACGACAACCCAACCAAGCAGACTGCATTCAGCCAGTACGACCGCCCACAGGCGCGCCGTCGTTATGCTGAAATCGCAGATCACCTCGGTCTGAGCGCACCGGGCGACCGTACTGCCGCGAAGATCGAGAAACTGCTGGCATGGCTGGAGAGCCTGAAGGCTGAACTGGGTATTCCTAAATCTATCCGCGAAGCAGGCGTTCAGGAAGCTGACTTCCTCGCTCACGTAGATAAGCTGTCTGAAGATGCATTCGATGACCAGTGTACTGGTGCTAACCCGCGCTACCCACTGATTTCCGAACTGAAACAGATCCTGCTGGATACTTATTACGGTCGTAACTTCACTGAAAGCGATGTCGCTGCCGTAAAAGTTGAAATCCCCGCAGTTGTAAAGGCTGACAAGAAAGCGAAGAAAAATGCTTGATTGACAGTATGATAAAAAAACCCGCCGCTGGCGGGTTTTTTTATATCTGAGGATCCGTAAAACATTCTTATTATTTTCGATTGTCGCCCTGTAACGCCGTCAGCGAGCCTACAGCCAGCGCCTCTTTATAATGCTTGCGGCAGACCGAGACATAACGTTCATTGCCTCCTATCACCACCTGCTCGCCATCAGCATAGGGTTTACCCGACTGGTCCAGGCGAAGAACCATACTTGCCTTGCGGCCACAAAAGCAGATTGTTTTCAGCTCAACCAGCTTATCCGACCAGGCCAGTAGATACTGACTGCCGGCAAATAATTCCCCACGAAAATCGGTACGTAATCCATAGCAAAGAACGGGAATATCCAGCTCATCAACGACCTCTGAAAGCGCATGGACCTGCTCTCGGGTCAGGAACTGGCTTTCATCTACCAAAACGCAATGGACAGGCTTGAAGGCATGCTCGGCACGAATGTCCTCCAGCAGGTCCGTTTCAGGGTTAAACAGCCTTGCAGGCGACGAGAGCCCTATTCTTGAGCTCACCTTCCCTGCCCCAAAGCGATCGTCGATTTCGGCGGTATAAACAACGGTACGCATCCCCCGCTCCTGATAATTGTATGAGGATTGCAGTAACGCCGTCGATTTCCCTGCATTCATTGCCGAATAGTAGAAATAAAGTTGTGCCATTGGCCGAAGAACCCTAATCAATGTGTAATATTCCCGATGGATCATTGTACCATATTTTGTACCGTCATCAGCGGCGGGCTGCGCTCTCCAGCCTGCCATGCATCAGTAAATCCTTCGCGAATAGGGCAAAATAATGCGTTAAAACAGGCAGTAAAGGCATTAAACACTGACAATAAGGTGAGTCCGCAACCAGAGATAACACTTCTTTTTATAGTGTCTTCTTCGTTCATTAAAATTCACTATTTATTAACTATTCTTGTCTTCGCTGCGCTTACTCGGGGTAATACAAAAGGCTGATATTTATCAATCGCAACTATAATTCCTGAGGTAAAAGTCACAAAACATACACGCAAATGACGCGCTTTTGCCGTTTGAAACGATATCTCACAGACCCAACAAACAATGAAATTTAAGTTAGGGAAGGTGCGAACAAGTTCCTGATATGAGATCATCATATTCATCCGGAGCGCATCCCAGAGGGACATCATGAGCCATCAACTCACCTTCGCCGATAGTGAATTCAGCACTAAGCGCCGTCAGACCCGAAAAGAGATTTTCCTCTCCCGCATGGAGCAGATTCTGCCATGGCAGAATATGACCGCTGTCATCAAGCCGTTTTATCCCAAGGCGGGCAATGGCCGACGGCCCTATCCGCTGGAGACCATGCTGCGTATTCACTGCATGCAGCATTGGTACAACCTGAGCGACGGTGCCATGGAAGATGCCCTGTACGAAATCGCCTCCATGCGTCTGTTTGCCCGGTTATCCCTGGATAGCGCCTTGCCGGACCGCACCACCATCATGAATTTCCGCCACCTGCTGGAGCAGCATCAACTGGCCCGCCAATTGTTCAAGACCATCAATCGCTGGCTGGCCGAAGCAGGCGTCATGATGACTCAAGGCACCTTGGTCGATGCCACCATCATTGAGGCACCCAGCTCGACCAAGAACAAAGAGCAGCAACGCGATCCGGAGATGCATCAGACCAAGAAAGGAAATCAGTGGCACTTTGGCATGAAGGCCCACATTGGTGTCGATGCCAAGAGTGGCCTGACCCACAGCCTAGTCACCACCGCGGCCAACGAGCATGACCTCAATCAGCTGGGTAATCTGCTGCATGGAGAGGAGCAATTTGTCTCAGCCGATGCCGGCTACCAAGGGGCGCCACAGCGCGAGGAGCTGGCCGAGGTGGATGTGGACTGGCTGATCGCCGAGCGCCCCGGCAAGGTAAGAACCTTGAAACAGCATCCACGCAAGAACAAAACGGCCATCAACATCGAATACATGAAAGCCAGCATCCGGGCCAAGGTGGAGCACCCATTTCGCATCATCAAGCGACAGTTCGGCTTCGTGAAAGCCAGATACAAGGGGTTGCTGAAAAACGATAACCAACTGGCGATGTTATTCACGCTGGCCAACCTGTTTCGGGCGGACCAAATGATACGTCAGTGGGAGAGATCTCACTAAAAACTGGGGATAACGCCTTAAATGGCGAAGAAACGGTCTAAATAGGCTGATTCAAGGCATTTACGGGAGAAAAAATCGGCTCAAACATGAAGAAATGAAATGACTGAGTCAGCCGAGAAGAATTTCCCCGCTTATTCGCACCTTCCTTAGCGTAATTAATAATAGCGTCGTTTATTTTGTATTTTTTGAATTCCTTACATTCCCACCTATTGCACAAGTGAAATTAAGGCTCTATTATTAGGACAACAAACCCACCCCCATTATAAGTTTGAGATTACTACAATGAGCGAAGCACTTAAAATTCTGAACAACATCCGTACTCTTCGTGCGCAGGCAAGAGAATGTACCCTTGAGACGCTTGAAGAAATGCTCGAAAAATTAGAAGTTGTAGTTAACGAACGTCGTGAAGAAGAAAGCGCTGCTGCGGCTGAAATCGAAGAACGTACACGTAAACTGCAACAGTATCGTGAAATGCTGATTGCCGATGGTATCGATCCAAACGAATTGCTGAACAGCATGGCTGCGGCTAAAACCGGTACCAAAGCAAAACGCGCGGCACGTCCTGCTAAATATAGCTACATCGATGAGAACGGCGAAGAGAAAACCTGGACCGGCCAGGGCCGTACTCCTGCTGTAATCAAGAAAGCAATGGACGAACAAGGTAAACAACTGGATGACTTCCTGATCAAGGATTAATCTGGAAAGATTCTGAAAAATCCCGCTTAATGCGGGATTTTTTATGCCTGTAATATTTGCCCGAACATCTCCTTACATTCTGTCATATTGTGAGGCTCCCTATTTAACGTCCTTGACAATCCTCCGCCAATTACGGAGCGACAGGCATAAAAAAACCGGTGGGCATCGCTCCACCGGTCTTGTTCACTGGGCTGTGAGTTTATTACTTAATACCCACGCTACCTTTGAGCCAGGCTTTAAATTCTTCACCCAGGCTGTTATGGCGAATACCATATTCGACGAATGCCTGCATATAACCGAGCTTATTCCCGCAGTCATGGCTCTTACCTTTCATATGGTAGGCTTCCACGGTCTCTTTCTCGATCAGCATATCGATAGCATCCGTCAGCTGGATTTCATCGCCCGCACCCGGAGGCGTTTTCGCCAGCAGAGCCCAAATTTCAGCGCTCAGTACGTAACGACCAACGACAGCAAGGTTAGACGGCGCGACGTCCGCTTTAGGTTTTTCAACAACGCCAACCATCGGTACGCTTTCGCCAGGTTGCAGGTCAACGCCTTTGCAGTCAACCACGCCGTAAGCGGTCACGTCGTCGACTGGCTCAACCATAATCTGGCTGCTGCCGGTTTCGTCGAAGCGTTTAATCATTTCCGCCAGGTTTTCCTGGGAAAGATCGGACTCGTACTCATCAAGAATCACGTCAGGCAGAATAACCGCGACCGGCTCATCACCCACTACCGGGTGTGCACACAATACTGCGTGCCCCAGGCCTTTCGCCAGGCCCTGACGAACCTGCATAATGGTAACGTGTGGAGGGCAAATAGACTGCACTTCCTCCAGCAACTGGCGCTTAACGCGTTTTTCCAGCATTGCTTCGAGTTCGAAACTGGTATCGAAATGGTTTTCGATAGAGTTTTTAGATGAATGCGTCACCAGCACAATTTCGGTGATACCTGCTGCAATACATTCATTCACGACATACTGGATTAATGGCTTATCAACCAGAGGCAGCATCTCTTTTGGGATTGCCTTCGTCGCTGGCAACATCCTGGTACCCAATCCCGCCACCGGGATAACGGCCTTTCTGACTTTCGAATTAAGGGCAGCCATTGAAATTCTCCTGAACTGTTCAAGTTTTGAACTTTTATGCATTGAATAACGCGTTGAGTATACAGTCTCAGCCACTAATCCGGGTCTGAAAAGAACGCGTTGCCGATCAATTAAGACAAATACGCATGAAACTTGCAGCGATAGTAGCACTGCCAGCAAAAACACAGGTAAAGCAATCTGAAAAATAAAATCTGACTGCTTACTCCGTGGACAACATTAAGCGTAACCGCCCTCCGGCACCCCAAATTTGGCACTGCCAGGAGGTGCAGCGATGGCTAATTTGATTAAGGTAAGTATTTCCCAGCGTACCCAACGGCACACCGTTACTCACCTGAATATGGTGTTCGCCAGTATTCAGCGTGGCATTTAAACCCGCAGAGACCAGAATAAGGTTATTCAACCCGCTGTGATAATAGCCAACCAGAAGCGGGAACTGCCCCGGCAAATTGGCCTGGCGAAAAAGTTGGTTGACCTGTTTTAGTAAACTGCCTAACTCAGGAAGTCGTTGCCCCTGATGGGATAATTGTTCCTGTAGCAATCCATTAAACAGCGCACGGAGTAATAAGGCCGCCAGAACGCCGTTATCTCCCGCCCGGGTAACATCCAGGCAATAAAAAGCGAGGTCAGAATCTGATAGCGGCGCAATATCCAGCACCAGTCCAGGCTGGTCAGCCGCTACCAGCTGGCGATAATTTACTCTGCAATGAGAGATATTTTGCTGCACCGGCGGCTGAAGTTCCTGAAGCAGCTTCGCGGCCGCGAGCGGATTACTGACTAAAGCATCCCAGTCCTGGAAAAGACGTTCTTCTTCTTCCACCCGGGAATTAAACATATTGGGATACAGGCAGGCCAACACCGTTTCACGCAGACGGTTCAAATCTTTAACCGGTTTGAGCAGAATATCCTGCACACCTAAACGCAACGCCTTAGCAATATCCGCCATATTTTCGGTTGCCGAGATCACCAGTATCGGTGTCTGATAACCTTCATTACGCAGGTTTTCCACCAGCATTAATCCGTCCATGCGCGGCATCTCAAGGTCGCAGATCATCAGATCAGGCGCCATGCTGGCCATTTTTTCCAGTGCCTCGACGCCATCTTCGGCAAGGGACGTGGTTGCACCCAGTGAGGATAACCACGAATCCAGTAGCGATCGGAAAACGGGCTCGTCTTCTACTATCAAAATATGTTTTCCGGCCAATGGCTGTGTCATGGTTCCTCCCCTGGCTGACAGTTACTCAATAGTGGCATGCTATTGGTACTATCGCCTGTCAGATTTTGCTGAAGTAATCAAAAAAGTGCTCAACGTGCTGTACGCACAAAAGGCAACAGTTCATCTATTTTCTTTTCGACGGCTAACGAGCCCGCTGCTATGGCGGCCTCAGCCCGGTGGAAATCAAGGGTAGAGATTTGTGGACAATAGGGTTGAATAAGAATATCCGGAGGATCGCCAGCCATACGGTTTCGCTTCAGGCGATTCTCAAGGATCTGAATAGAGGTCGTCATGATTTCAATGGCGTTCGGCGCGGTCACCGCGCGACGGGCGGTCAGGCGCCCTATTCTGCCGCGTAATCGCGCATGCCAGGCAAGTTTCTCTTCTTCCGCGTCATCGCTCTGAAGATTAACCGGCATCAAATCTTGCTGCATAAGATGTGCGTCGTGCTGTAAATCCACGGCAATAACGATATCCGCCCCCATGGCGCGGGTCAGAGAGATGGGTACAGGATTCACTACGCCCCCATCAACGAGCCAGTAGCCGTTGTGAGGCACAGGCGCCATTAACCCCGGCATGCTACAGGATGCGCGAACGGCGAGATGTATATCCCCTTCGGTGAGCCATAACTCCCTGCCCGTACTGAGGTTGGTTGCAACGGCACCGAAAGGCATTTGGCAGTGGCTGAAGTCAGCGAGGGGCATTATCTTACGAAACTGATTGAACACGCGTTCGCCGCGCAGCAGGCCGCCACGCTGCCAGGAGAGATCCATCAGGCGCAGCACATCCCAGTATCTGAAGGAGCGCACCCAGCTTTCAAGCTCCGGGAGCTTACCGCAGGCGTACGCGGATCCGACCAGCGACCCGATAGAACATCCTGCGACAATATCAACGTCAATCCCCATCTGGTTTAAGGTATTGATAACGCCAATATGTGACCAACCCCGGGCTGCACCTGAGCCCAACGCCAGTCCAATTTTTACCTTTCTCATTAGCCCTGTTTTACTTCCCCTGGATTCCTGACATAGCGTCAACGCACCTGCTCAGTTAACATATTGCTACCTTAAGCGTTTAACGCCTTATTTTTTGTTCCAGGAAGAGAATCGTGTCTCAACTCTGCCCCTGTGGTAGCGCTCTGGAGTATAGCCTATGTTGCCAGCGATATCTTTCTGGCGAGCAGGTTGCACCAGACCCGTCACACCTTATGCGCTCGCGGTATACTGCTTTTGTGATCAAAAACGCAGACTACCTGATTAAAACCTGGCATCCGTCCTGCCATGCTGCCGATTTTCGCCAGGAGATTGAAGCCGGATTTGCCAACACCGTCTGGCTGGGCCTCACCGTCTTTGAAGCCGCTCCCGGCCGCGATGCCAACGAGGGCTATGTCAGTTTTGTCGCCCGCTTTAGCGAACAAAACAAGCCCGGCGCCATCATTGAACGCTCACGGTTCTTAAAGGACAGCGGGCAATGGTATTATATTGACGGCACACGTCCGCAATTCGGTCGTAACGATCCCTGCCCCTGTGGTTCAGGAAAAAAATTTAAAAAGTGTTGCGGCAGTAATGCCTGACAACTCAGACTTCGCAAATACATAAACAGGATTTCCCGGCGATGCAATCATTACAACGTAAAGTTCTGCGCACTATCTGTCCCGATCAAAAAGGGCTGATCGCACGAATTACCAACATTTGCTACAAGCATGAACTGAATATCGTGCAGAACAACGAGTTCGTTGACCACCGTACCGGTCGCTTCTTTATGCGTACCGAACTGGAAGGCATTTTCAACGACACAACCCTGCTTGCCGATCTGGACAGCGCCCTGCCGGAAGGCTCGGTGCGCGAGCTGAACCCGGCGGGCCGTCGCCGCATTGTCATTCTGGTCACCAAAGAGGCACACTGCCTGGGCGATCTGCTGATGAAAGCCAACTACGGTGGCCTGGACGTCGAAATTGCCGCCGTCATTGGCAACCACGAGACGCTGCGTACGCTGGTAGAACGTTTCGACATTCCGTTTGAACTGGTCAGTCACGAAGGCCATACCCGTGAAGAGCACGACAACCTGATGTCAGCTGCGATTGAAGCGCATAACCCGGACTACGTGGTGCTGGCGAAATATATGCGCGTGCTGACGCCATCCTTTGTGGCACGCTTCCCGAACAAAATTATCAACATCCACCACTCCTTCCTGCCAGCCTTTATTGGCGCGCGTCCGTATCACCAGGCATACGAGCGTGGGGTGAAGATCATTGGCGCAACCGCGCACTACGTGAATGACAATCTGGACGAAGGTCCAATCATCATGCAGGACGTGATTCACGTGGATCACACCTATACGGCAGAAGATATGATGCGTGCTGGCCGTGACGTTGAGAAGAATGTACTGAGCCGTGCGCTGTATCAGGTACTTGCTCAGCGCGTCTTTGTGTACGGCAACAGAACGATTATTCTTTAATCCCTCGGAAAATGAATTGATTAGCTTTACGCCTTTACGGATAAAAAGCAGGCAAACAGCTTCATTTTCCTAAAGGAATGCTTTACAGGGGCGTCTCATTTGATATGATGCGCCCCGCTTCCAACAGGAAGCAGGCCAGTTAAAAGTATTACCCCGTGGTGGGGTTCCCGAGCGGCCAAAGGGAGCAGACTGTAAATCTGCCGTCATCGACTTCGAAGGTTCGAATCCTTCCCCCACCACCATCTCCAGCTTTACCTCAAAATATGAATTATCCCTGGTGGGGTTCCCGAGCGGCCAAAGGGAGCAGACTGTAAATCTGCCGTCATCGACTTCGAAGGTTCGAATCCTTCCCCCACCACCATCACTTCCAGATTCTTAAGCACTCACTCAAGCACAATGCTCCATATTTCTCGATGCCGGGAGTAATCCTTCCCTGCCTGTTTTCCCCGGTGGCGCTTCGCTTACCGGGGCTACGAATAGGGTCTGTAGGCCGGGTAAGGCGCAGCCGCCACCCGGCATCCGCACGCCCCCCTGGATCGGGGACAAAAAAAACCCCGCAAATGCGGGGTTGTATTAATACAGCGAATCAGCGACGAGCACGCACAACCTGATATTTGCGCGTCAGGTACTCCACCGGCGCACTCCAGATGTGCACCAGGCGAGAGAACGGGAACAGCACAAACAGGGTCATACCCAGCACCAGGTGAACGCGGAAGATAAACGCCACGCCGTCCAGATGCTCAGAAGCGCCCCCGCGGAAGGTCACGACAGACTGTGCCCATCCCACCAGCTTCATCATTTCGCTGCCGTCCATATGCTGCGCAGAGAACGGAATGGTCAGCAGACCAAGCGCACACTGCACCATCAGCAGGGAGAGGATCAGGATGTCCGCTCCGGTCGTGGTAGCCCGCACGCGTGGGTTGAACAGACGGCGTTTCAGCAGCAACAGACCACCCACCAGGGTCATCACGCCACAGGCGCCGCCGGCAATCATCGCCATCTTCTGCTTCACTTCAATCGGCAGCCACGCTTCGTACATCCAGTGCGGGGTCAGCATCCCCAGGAAGTGGCCGGCGAAAATTCCCAAAATCCCGATGTGGAACAGGTTTGACGCCAGGTTCATCCCTTTACGATCCAGCATCTGGCTGGAGGCAGCACGCCAGGTGTACTGGCCATAGTCATAACGCAGCCAGCTTCCCACCAGGAATACGGTGCCCGCGATATACGGGTAAATGTCAAAGAAGAACATATTCAGGAAGTGCATTAGTGCTGTCCTCCGTTAGAGATATTCAAATATTGCGGAGCCACCGCTCCGGCAAAACGACGCTGATGCGCGGAGATTTCAGATTCGCCACAGCTCTGGTCAGCAAAGAATTTCACCTGCTCTTCTTCCCAGACGGCATCCAGTGCTTGTGGGGTATCGTCACGGGCTTCATCCGCAATTTTTTCCGCCACTTTTTGACTGTCAACCGAGGCGTTAGCCAGTTTCACCAGCAGATCGAACAGGACTGCATAGCTGCTCTCACGTTGCTGGAGACGCGCGCCGAGCAACGCCAGAATGGGAGCAATGTCCTGCAACCCGCCCAGCGCTTCCTCTTTCGGCAACTGCGCCAGATATTCCAGATACAGCGGCAGGTGATCCGGCAGCTCGCGGCTGTCGAGTTGCAAACCGTGCTGCTCGTACTGGCCCATCAGATCCACCATCGCCTGACCACGGTCGCGGGATTCACCGTGAACGTGTTCGAACAGCAGCAGAGACGTGGCACGGCCCCGGTCAAACAGCTGGCTGTAGTCCGCCTGCGCATCAAGAAGATCGCGTGCCAGCAGATCGCGGAGGAAAACGCCCAGCTTCTGGGCATCCTCTTTATCCAGGTTTTCAGATGACGCGAGTGCATCAAAGAGTTCCTGTTGATGCTGCACAAGCGCAGCATCAGGGTACTCGAGCAGACGCGAAACAATGACGAGTTCAATCATTGGTGCGGCTCCGTTTTGCTGGTCACATCCATCGCGTCAATGCGGCGGCTGTTGAACAGGTTGAATTTGCTGTCTGACCCGTGGCAACCGTCGCCAAAGGTAAAGCCACACCCACTTTTCTCCGGGAAGGCCTCGCGAGCCAGTTCACGGTGGCTGCTCGGCACCACGAAACGATCTTCGTAGTTAGCGATTGCCAGATAGCGGTACATCTCCTGCGCCTGCGCCTCGGTCAGGCCGACCTCCTCCAGCGCGCGGGTATCGTTAACGCCGTCAACGGTTTCCGCACGTTTGAAGTGACGCATCGCCAGCATACGTTTCAGCGCCAGCAGTACCGGCTGGGTATCCCCTGCGGTGAGCAGGTTGGCCAGATACTGAACCGGAATACGCAGGCTTTCCACGTCCGGCAGAATGCCGTTGCTACCCAGTTCACCCGCGTCCGCCGCAGACTGAATCGGAGACAGCGGCGGCACGTACCAGACCATCGGCAGCGTGCGGTATTCCGGGTGCAGCGGCAGGGCCAGCTTCCAGTCCATCGCCATTTTGTACACCGGGGACTGCTGTGCGGCGTCAATCACGCTCTGCGGAATACCGTCTTTCAGCGCCTGCTCAATAACCTTCGGATCGTTTGGATCGAGGAAGACGTCCAGCTGACGCTGATACAGATCTTTCTCGTTCTCGGTGCTTGCGGCATTTTCAATCGCGTCCGCGTCGTACAACAGCACGCCGAGGTAGCGGATACGACCTACGCAGCTCTCTGAGCAGACGGTCGGCATACCGGCTTCGATACGCGGGTAGCAGAAGATGCACTTCTCAGACTTACCGCTCTTCCAGTTGAAGTAGATTTTTTTGTACGGGCAGCCGGTGATGCACATACGCCAGCCGCGGCACTTGTCCTGGTCGATCAGCACAATGCCATCTTCTTCACGCTTGTAGATGGCGCCGCTTGGGCAGGTCGCCACGCATGCCGGGTTAAGGCAGTGTTCGCACAGGCGCGGCAGGTACATCATGAAGGTGTTTTCGAACTGGCCGTACATCGCCTTCTGCATGTTCTCGAAGTTCTGGTCTTTGGCGCGTTTTTCGAACTCGCCGCCCAGAATTTCTTCCCAGTTTGGACCGCTGGTAATTTTGTCCATGCGCTGACCGGTGATCAGCGAGCGAGGACGGGCGATCGGCTGGTGTTTGCTTTCCGGCGCGTTGTGCAGGTTCTGGTAGTCGTAATCAAACGGCTCGTAGTAATCATCAATGCCCGGCAGATGCGGGTTAGCGAAGATTTTTCCCAGCAGCATGGCACGGTTACCCATGCGCGGTTGCAGTTTGCCGTTGATTTTACGGATCCAGCCGCCCTTCCACTTCTCCTGGTTTTCCCAGTCGGTCGGGAAGCCAGTGCCCGGCTTACTTTCCACGTTGTTGAACCAGGCGTACTCCATACCTTCACGGCTGGTCCAGACGTTTTTACAGGTGACTGAGCAGGTATGACAGCCGATGCATTTATCCAGATTCAGCACCATGCCGACTTGTGAACGAATTTTCATTTTACGCTCTCCTGTACCTGGTCATTACCTTCGCCATCTAACCAGTTAATATTCTTCATCTTACGTACCACCACGAACTCATCGCGGTTCGATCCTACGGTGCCGTAGTAGTTAAAGCCGTAGGCCAGCTGGGCATAACCACCGATCATGTGGGTCGGCTTCGGCGTAATACGGGTCACGGAGTTGTGAATACCGCCGCGCTGCTCGGTGATCTCAGACCCCGGCAGGTTAACGATACGTTCCTGCGCGTGGTACATCATGGTCATCCCGGCCGGTACACGCTGGCTCACCACCGCACGTGCCGTCAGGGCGCCGTTGCTGTTGAACACTTCGATCCAGTCGTTATCTTCGATACCCAGATCTTTGGCGTCCGCTTCGCTCATCCAGACGATTGGCCCCCCGCGCGACAGCGTCAGCATCAGCAGGTTGTCGCTGTAGGTGGAGTGGATACCCCACTTCTGGTGCGGCGTCAGGAAGTTCAGCGCCTTCTCAGGGTTACCGTTCGATTTCGCGCCCATCACCGCTTTCACGGAGCGGGTGTCGATTGGCGGACGGTAAACCAGCAGGCTTTCACCGAAGTCACGCATCCACTGGTGATCCTGATACAGAGACTGACGGCCAGAAAGCGTGCGCCATGGGATCAGCTCGTGAACGTTGGTGTAGCCGGCGTTATAGGACACATGTTCATCTTCGAGGCCAGACCAGGTCGGGCTGGAGATAATCTTGCGCGGCTGGGCCTGAATATCGCGGAAGCGGATTTTCTCTTCCTCTTTATTCTTCGCCAGGTGCGTGTGGTCACGACCGGTAAACTCGCTCAGGGCCGCCCAGGCTTTCACCGCCACGTGGCCGTTGGTTTCCGGGGCCAGGGTCAGGATCATCTCTGCCGCATCAATTGCCGTGTTCAGCATCGGCTGGCCTTTCGCCGGGCCGTCTGCTTTGGTGTAATTGAGCTTGCGCAGCAGATCCATTTCGCTCTGGGTGTTCCAGGCGATGCCTTTACCGCCGTTACCGATCTTCTCCATCAGCGGGCCGATAGAGGTAAAGCGTTCGTAAGTTGCCGGGTAATCACGTTCAACCGGAATAATGTGCGGCGCGGTTACGCCCGGGATCAGGTCGCACTCGCCTTTTTTCCAGTCCTTCACGTCCAGCGGCTGAGCCAATTCGGCAGCGGAGTCGTGCTGGATTGGCAGCGTCACCACGTCGGTCTCTTTGCCCAGGTGCCCTACACAGACTTCAGAGAATTTCTTCGCGATGTCTTTGTAAATTTCCCAGTCGCTTTTTGATTCCCACGCCGGGTCAACGGCCGCCGACAGCGGATGAATAAACGGATGCATATCCGACGTATTCATGTCGTCTTTTTCGTACCAGGTGGCAGTAGGCAGCACGATGTCGGAGTACAGGCAGGTACTGGACAGACGGAAGTCCAGCGTCACCACCAGATCCAGCTTGCCGTCGAGACCGTTGTCTTTCCACTCCACTTCTTCCGGCTTCACGCCGCCCTGCTTGCCGAGATCTTTCCCCTGAATACCGTTTTCGGTACCGAGCAGGTATTTCAGCATGTACTCGTGGCCTTTACCGGACGAACCCAGCAGGTTAGAGCGCCAGATGAACAGGTTACGCGGATGGTTTTTACCGTTCTCCGGCTGTTCTGCCGCGAAGCGGATTGAGCCGTCTTTGAGGGATTTAACGGTGTAGTCCACCGGTGACATGCCCGCCTGCTTCGCCGCTTCCGCAATACGCAGCGGGTTCGTACCCAGCTGCGGCGCAGACGGCAGCCAGCCCATACGTTCAGCGCGCACGTTGAAGTCAATCAGGTGGCCGCTGTAGCGGGATTTATCCGCCATCGGCGACAGCAGTTCCTGGGCGGTAACCGTCTCGTAGCGCCACTGGCTGGAGTGGTTATAGAAGTAGGAGGTGCTGTTCATGTGACGAGCCGGACGCTGCCAGTCAAGGGCAAACGCCAGCGGTTGCCAGCCGGTCTGCGGACGCAGTTTTTCCTGGCCCACGTAGTGCGCCCAGCCGCCGCCGCTCTGCCCGACGCAGCCGCAGAAGATCAGCATGTTGATCAGGCCGCGATAGTTCATATCGAGGTGATACCAGTGGTTCAGACCGGCACCGACGATGATCATGGAGCGACCGTGGGTTTTGTCGGCGTTTTCCGCAAATTCGCGGGCGATACGGGTGATCTGGGCGCGTGGCACACCGGTGATCTGTTCCGCCCAGGCTGGGGTATAAGCCTTCACGTCATCATAGCTGGTCGCGCAGTTTTCGTCGTTCAGGCCGCGCTCCAGGCCGTAGTTAGCCATGGTCAGATCGTAGACGGTAGTGACCAGAGCAGTAGAACCGTCCGCCAGTTGCAGGCGCTTCACCGGCAGCTTGTGCATCAGAACGTTTTGCAACTCAACCTTGTTGAAGTGCTCGGAACCTTCACCACCAAAGTACGGGAAGCCGACATCGGCGATCTCGTCCTGGCTGCCCAGCATGCTGAGACGCAGCTCCGTCTCCTCACCCGTGGTGCCGTTACGCTGCTCCAGGTTCCATTTGCCTTTTTCGCCCCAGCGGAAGCCGATAGAACCGTTTGGCGCCACCAGCTCGCCGTTGCTGTTGCAGGCGACCGTTTTCCACTCCGGGTTGTTTTCCTGACCCAGCGCGTCCACCAGATCCGCGGCACGCAGCATACGGCCTGCGGCGTAATAGCCGTCACGCTCTTCGAGCATCACCAGCATTGGCATGTCGGTGTAGCGACGCACGTAATCGGTGAAATACTGGCTTGGCTTGTCGAGGTGGAATTCACGCAGCATGACGTGGCCCATCGCCAGCGCCATTGCGGCATCGGTACCCTGTTTCGGCGCCAGCCACAGGTCGCACAGTTTGGCGATTTCGGCGTAGTCCGGGGTCACGGCGACGGTTTTGGTCCCTTTGTAACGTACTTCGGTAAAGAAGTGCGCATCCGGGGTACGGGTCTGCGGAACGTTAGAGCCCCAGGCGATGATGTAGCTGGAGTTATACCAGTCGGCGGACTCCGGCACGTCGGTCTGCTCACCCCAGGTCTGAGGCGACGCTGGCGGCAGGTCGCAGTACCAGTCGTAGAAGCTCAGGCAGGTACCACCGATGAGTGACAGGTAGCGCGCGCCGGAGGCGTAAGAGACCATCGACATCGCCGGGATTGGCGAGAAGCCTGCCACACGGTCAGGACCGTAGGTTTTCACGGTGTAGACGTTGGAAGCCGCAATCAGCTCGTTCACCTCTTTCCAGGAAGAACGAACGAAACCACCGCGACCACGCGCCTGCTTGAAGCTTTTCGCTTTGTCGGCATCTTCAATGATGGAGGCCCAGGCATCAACCGGATCGCTGTGCTGCGCTTTCGCTTCACGCCACATTTTCATCAGGCGTTTACGCATCAGCGGGTATTTCAGACGGTTGGCGCTGTAGAGATACCAGGAGTAGCTGGCCCCACGCGGGCAGCCGCGCGGCTCGTGGTTCGGCATATCCGGACGGGTACGCGGATAATCGGTCTGCTGCATTTCCCAGGTCACCAGACCGTTTTTAACGAAAATCTTCCAGCTACATGAGCCAGTGCAGTTTACGCCGTGGGTAGAACGGACAACTTTGTCATGCTGCCAGCGTTGACGGTAACCGTCTTCCCAGTCCCGGTTGGTATCCAGAACCTGGCCGTGCCCATCGGCAAAAGTTTCACCCTTCTGTTTGAAGTAGCGAAACCGGTCCAAAAATTTGCTCATCGGGTATCTCCTGTGTGGAGCCTGTGGCTCTCTAAATCGACATTGCTGATTTGCAGCGAAGGTAACGCTATGAAAGATGGTGAGAATTGATAACGATCAAGACGAAGGGGGTCTCTGAAGGGGGGTATTAGATCAAATACCACCAAAGCGGTAGCCGTTAATATTTTTTAACTTTATGATTTATATAGATATATTTTATTTATCGTACAATAAGCGAGGCAAAATTTAACATCTTAGGTATTAAGGGGTAGAAACACCTGTAAAGCGATGGCGATCACAGCGTTACCTGCGTATGACCACAGGAAAAGCTATTAGTATGTTGTAACTATTTGGCGATTAAAAAAAGCGCGGCACTCAGGCCGCGCAAACGGATAATCAAGCTTACTTGTTTTTCTTGGTATTACGGCCATATACCAGCCAGGTGATGACCACGCAGGCGATATAGAAGACGAGGAATATTTTCATCGCACCCGCCGGAGAGCCGGTCAGATCCAGTGAGATACCGAACGCTTTTGGAATAAAGAAGCCGCCAATCGCGCCAATCGCAGAGATAAACCCAAGCGCCGCAGCGGTATCAGTGGCGGCTTCACGCATTGCCTGCTCGTCGCTCGCACCCTGCGCTTTGACGCGGTCCATGGTCAGCTTGCGGAAGATGACAGAGATCATCTGGAAAGTAGACGCACTGCCCAGCCCGGCGGTCAGGAACAGCACCATGAATACGCCGAAGAAGGCAAAGAAGTTACCCCCCTCACCACCCGCAGGCAGCGTCAGGAACAGCAGCGCACAGAAGATGGCCATCACAACAAAGTTCACCAGCGTAACGCGCGTTCCCCCCAGACGGTCGGAGATCATCCCGCCCAGCGAACGTGCCAGCGCGCCGATAAACGGACCGAAGAAGGCAAACTGAAGGATCTGCACGTCCGGGAACTGGGTTTTAGACAGCATGGCAAAGCCTGCGGAGAAACCGATGAACGAGCCGAAGGTCGCCAGATACAGCAGCGCCATCACCCACAGGTGGCCACGCTTCAGCACCGGCAGCTGCTCGCTCAGTGACGCTTTGGACGCGGACAGATCGTTCATGAAGAACCACGCCGCCAGGGTAAAGACCACCAGGAACGGTACCCAAATCCAGGAGGCGTTTTGCAGGAACAGCACGGAACCGTCGGGCTGCGTCACACCGCCGCCGCCAAAGGCCGCAAAGATGGAGACAGAGATCGCCAGCGGGGCAATCAGCTGCATCACGCTCACGCCCATGTTACCCAGGCCGCCGTTAATGCCCAGCGCACCGCCCTGCTTCGCTTTCGGGAAGAAGAAGCTGATGTTTGCCATACTGGATGCAAAGTTTGCCCCCGCAAAACCGCACAGCAGAGAGATAATCACGAACACGCTAAACGGTGTGGAGGTATCCTGCACCGCAAAACCGAGCCACACGCACGGTACGATCATGATCCCGGTACTGAAAGCCGTCCAGCGACGACCACCAAAGACCGGCACCATAAACGCATAAGGAACGCGCAGCAGTGCGCCTGAAAGCGACGGCAACGCGGTCAACATAAACAGCTGATCGGTGGTAAAGGTAAAGCCCACTTTTGGCAGGTTAACCGCAACCGCACTGAACAACATCCAGACGCAAAACGCCAGTAACAGACATGGAACGGAAATCCACAGATTACGACTTGCTACACGGTGGCCGCGCTGTTGCCAGAACGCCGGATCCTCTGGACGCCAGTCTGTAATAACGGCACCAGTTTCCCTTTCGGGAGCGGAAGAGTGACTCATAGACACCTCTGATTCTCGAATGATGCTGCAAACATTAGGGCTTTAGGGCGGCGGTAAGTTGATATAAATCAAAGGAAAAGTGGGAGGTTTTGCGGCGAAAAAAAAGCCATCACTCTTAATGAGTAGATGCAAAACGTAAAAAAGGTGTGGTTTTTCACGGTGCTGACGCATCCCTGCTTCGTCCACCCACTAACCGTTACCCCTCTGGCAATTTAGAGGTAATCCTTTATTGGTATGGGTATACTCCAGGGTATGCACCAGAATAGCGCCATTCCTGCAACAGGTCACGTCAGGAGCCCGGCAACTCTATGTTAAAAAGATGTTTATCTCCGCTGACGCTGGTTAACCAGCTGGCGCTTATTGTTCTGCTGTCCACCGCTATCGGCGTGACCGGCATGGCTATTTCTGGCTGGCTGGTACAGGGTGTACAAGGTAACGCGCATGCCATCAACGAGGCAGGCTCGCTACGTATGCAGAGTTACCGGCTACTGGCGTCGGTGCCGCTGACGCAGGCTGACCAGCCGCTTATCGACGAAATGGAGCGTACCGCATTCAGCCCTGAACTGGAAAGAGCCGCCATCCGTGACGGTCAGCAATCTCAGCTTAAGGCGCTTCAGGGCTACTGGCATACCCAGCTGGAGCCAGGATTAAAGCGGGCGGAAGACCGGGAAACGGTCGCCCGGGATATCGCCGGGTTTGTATCACGCATCGATCATCTTGTCTCCTCATTCGATCGCACCACGGAGTTACGCATTGACCGTGTGGTGATGGTTCACCGCGCAATGGCCCTGTTTATGGGTTTGCTGTTGATTTTCACGGTTATCTGGCTGCGCGCGCGGTTGCTAAACCCCTGGAAACAGCTCCTGGCGATGGCCCGCGCCGTCACACAGCGCGATTTTACCCAGCGCACGCACATCAGCGGGCGCAACGAAATGGCGATGCTCGGCGAGGCGCTCAACACCATGTCGGCAGAGTTATCAGAAAGCTACGCGGTACTGGAACAACGCGTCCAGGAGAAAACCGCCGGGCTTGAGCAGAAAAACGAGATCCTCTCTTTCCTCTGGCAGGCGAACCGTCGCCTGCATATGCAGGTCCCGCTTTGCGAACGTCTCTCGCCGGTACTGAACGGCCTGCAAAATCTGACTCTGCTCCGCGATCTTGAGCTTCGGGTTTACGACGTTGAAGATGAGGAAAACCATCAGGAATTTACCTGTCAGTCGGATATCTCCTGCGACGATAAAGGGTGTCATCTGTGCCCGCGCGGCTTGCCGCCGCTTACCACCAGCGGCACGACCCTCAAGTGGCGGCTGATGGACAGCCATACCCAGTACGGTATTTTGCTGGCCACCCTGCCCGCCGGACGTCACCTGAGCCACGACCAGCAGCAGCTGGTCGATACGCTTGTTGAGCAGCTCACGGCCACGCTGGCGCTCGACCGCCACCAGGAGAAACAGCAGCAGCTGATCGTGATGGAGGAGCGTGCCACCATCGCCCGCGAGCTGCACGACTCCATCGCCCAGTCCCTCTCCTGCATGAAGATGCAGGTGAGCTGCCTGCAAATGCAGGATGAAGGCATGCCCGAGAGCAGCAAACAGCTGCTCAGCCAGATCCGCAACGAGCTTAACACCTCGTGGATTCAGCTTCGCGAGCTGCTGACCACCTTCCGTTTGCAGCTCACCGAGCCGGGGCTGCGCCCTGCGCTGGAATCCAGCTGTCAGGAGTTTAGCGCCCGGCTGGGCTTCCCGGTGAAGCTGGATTACCAGCTGCCACCGCGTTTTGTCCCCTCTCACCAGGCGATCCACTTGCTGCAAATTGCCCGCGAAGCCCTGAGCAACGTGCTCAAGCATGCCGAGGCGACGGCCGTCACGGTCACCGTCAGCTGCCAGGATAATCAGGTGAAGCTCAGGGTTCAGGATAACGGCCGCGGCGTGCCGGAAAATGCCGAACGAACGAACCACTATGGTTTAATTATTATGCGAGACCGCGCGCAAAGCCTGCGCGGTGATTGCCAGGTTCGCCGGGGAGAGTCAGGTGGCACCGAAGTTGTGGTCACCTTTATACCCGAAAAGCCCCTCATAACTGCTCAAGGAGAAAACCATGACTAATCAGGAACCGGCATCTATCCTGTTGATTGACGATCATCCGATGCTGCGCACTGGCGTTAAACAGCTTGTCAGCATGGCGCCAGATATCACCGTCGTCGGGGAAGCCAGTAACGGCGAACAGGGTATTGAACTTGCCGAATCGCTCGATCCTGATTTGATCTTGCTCGATCTCAACATGCCGGGCATGAATGGCCTGGAAACCCTCGACAAGCTGCGGGAGAAATCCCTCTCTGGCCGGGTGGTGGTCTTCAGCGTCTCAAACCATGAAGAAGACGTGGTCACCGCCCTCAAGCGAGGGGCAGACGGCTATCTGCTGAAAGATATGGAGCCGGAAGATCTGCTCAAGGCGCTGCAACAGGCTGCCGCAGGTGAGATGGTGCTGAGTGAAGCGTTAACGCCGGTACTGGCCGCCAGCCTGCGTGCGAACCGCGCCACGTCTGATCGTGACGTCAGCCAGTTGACCCCGCGCGAGCGTGACATTCTGAAGCTGATTGCCCAGGGGCTGCCGAACAAAATGATCGCCCGCCGTCTGGACATCACCGAGAGCACGGTCAAAGTGCATGTCAAACACATGCTGAAAAAAATGAAGTTAAAATCCCGCGTCGAAGCCGCCGTCTGGGTGCATCAGGAGCGCATTTTTTAACTTACTCATCCGGCAGCAACTTCCACCGTGGTTCGTCGGCAGGCATTGCGACGAGCGGTTGCACCACGGAAAGCGTGATCTCATTGGAGGAGACACGCTGCCCATCCTTATCTTCCACCACGGCCGTAAGCCGCCATGTATTTTTCGCCCCTTCCGAATCATCCCATGCAGGCATGATCACACTCCAGCCATCGCTGCTGTTGCCGTTTACCGGTGAGGTCAGGCTGAGCGCCTGGGTATCACCCAGCCAGTGGATCTGCCGGATACCGTGCGTGCTGCGAATTTGCAGCTTCAGCATCACCGTTTCGCCTGGCTTAAGATCCCACGGCGGCGTGGCCAGATATACCGAGAGGGTTTTGCGCTGACGGAATTCCATCACGGGCAGATTATCGCGATCGGGTGAATCATAGCGGCTCCCCCGCAGCGATCGCGTCGCCGCCACTTCCCCGGCGGAAAGCTGTTTCGCCAGCGGCACGCCAAAACGATAGTTGAGCTTCAGCCCGAGGTTATTCTGGCTAACGCCGCTCTCCCCCTGCTTATGGGCAGCCGTCAGGGTGACCAGCGGTACGGGGGTATAGTTCAGCCCCAGGTTGACCGCAACCGGGTTGTGATACCCCGTACCGCTGTTAAATAGATCGACGTTATCGCCAAAATACTGTTCAAAGCTGACGCTGGTGTTCAGGTGGTGAAACCAGGGAAGCCAGGCTTTGGCCGTTACGTCGTATCCGCGCGCCATGCGCTGCTCGCGGATGTCGGAACGCGGCTGCCAGCCAGCGAACGGCTGGTAGTAATTGGCCGACAGGCGCAGGTTTTCACCCCACGCCTCTGCGCCCAGCCCGGCACGTTGCAGGTTGTCTTCCAGCAGGTTGTCGTAAAAAGTGTTGTAGCCCAGCAGCCAGTTTCCGGCAACCCAGCGCTGACCTGCCCCGACGTTACTCACCAGCCCGTCTGTCTGCTGCGTCAGCCCAAGCTGGCTCCAGCTCAGATAGCGGGTGTTGTCGTTCCAGGGGATAAACCAGCTTCCGCTGCTGCCGTTAAAGTTGCCGTCGTCATCCACCAGCACATTGACGTTGGCGTTTCCCCAGGGTGAAAGCCAGGATTCAATCTGCTCGTTGACTTCCCCGCTCACGGCATCCCGCACCTTGCCAAACGCGAACTGTCGCGCCTGCTGCCCGGCCGTCAGGCCGTTATCGGTCATACTGGCTTCACCGAAGGCCTTAGCCATTTCAGCCAGATGCTTTTCGCCTTCGCTGGTCGGTTGCGCCATGCCGAGATCCGGCAGACTATCGCCGTTGTTATCAAACGGATTTTGCGCCTGCTGCACGAAGGATTTCGGCGCACCATGAACGGCTCCAGCCGTAAAAAGGGGGAGTAACAGCAAAAAACGGATGCGGGACGATACAGCCTTCAACGTCGTCAATCAGAACCTGTGTTTATGAACAAACACTTATTATGTTAACGCCATAAGCCCTGAAAACCAGTCTTAAGAGAAATTTCAGGAATATCCTGAAAAGATTTGTCGGGTGGCGGCTTCCCCTTACCCGACCTACAAATTCGTACCGGTGCGAAGCCGCCACCCGACGCCCTTTCACTATTATCCCAACAGCGCTTTCAGCTCCGGCACGCAGGAACCACAGTTCGTGCCGCAGCGCAGCTTCACGCCCAGCGCTGGGGCAGAATCACAGCCTCCGGCTATTGCCTTACGTATCGTATTTTCACCCACGCTGAAGCAGCTACAGATAATTCGCCCGGGATCGGCATCTTCGTCCGGCCGTTGCCCGTGCAGCAGCGCATGGCGTTCAGCAAGTTGGACGGGCGCAGCAGCAAAGGCTTCTTCAATAAACGCATGCGCCAGCGCCGGCAGCGTATGGCCCTCCCAGTAGCCCAGCATCAGCTCACCGTGATGCCAGGCGAGCACGCTGCTGCGTTCTCCCGTCTGTGCCACCTGTAACTGCCAGCCCCGACCGCTGGCGTACGCCATGATCCACGACAGCAACGGCTGCTCCCCCGCCACCGTCAGACGTGAGGCTTTACGCCACCAGCAGACCGACGGCGGCAGCGCTGGCAGCTCGCGGGCATACAGTTCACCCTGCCAGGCGGGTAGCCAGGGCATGATCCTCACCGCGGTTTGTTTACTCTCCGGCTGGCCGGAACCGGCATCAATCCGCCCTTCCACCAGCGCGTTGACCTTACCCTGCCGGGCAAATTGCGCGTTCCAGTGCATCGGCGCAAACAGCTCGCCTGCACGCTGCGCGGTGGAGATACGTACTTTGGCAACCATCACTCCGCGCGGGGAACTTACCCGCGCCAGCTGGCCGTCAGTCAGCCCGGCGCGCGCCGCATCGGTTGCGTTCATCTCAACAAAAGGCTCATCGATATGCTGCATCAGGCGCGGAACATACCCCGTGCGCGTCATGGTGTGCCACTGATCGCGGATCCGCCCGGTGTTCAGTATCAAGGGGTACAATTCGTCGACGCTGGCCCCATGCGGGGAGGGGTCAACCGGAACAAGCGTTCGTTGCGGGAACTCACCGGCATGCCACTGATACGGCGCCAGCGCGTCCCACGCCTCTCGCGTCAGCGACGCCAGTTCGCGCAGGTTTAGCGCCCGTTCGCCGTTATTTTCAAACGCCGTCAGCGCCGCATGTTCACAAAATATCTCCTGAGGGTGTTCCCAGGCGAAGGCATCGCCATAACCGAGCTGCTCTGCGATCCGGGCGATGATCCACCAGTCCGGTCTGGCCTCGCCCGGCGCAGGCAGAAAGGCGCGCTGGCGGGAGATACGGCGTTCAGAATTGGTCACCGTGCCGTTTTTCTCGCCCCAGCCCAGGGCGGGAAAACGGATATGGGCAAACCGGCTGGTGTCCGTCTCCTGCATCACCTCAGATACCATGACCAGCGGGCAGGCCGCCAGCGCCTGGCACACCGCGTGGCTGTCGGGAAGTGACACGGCAGGGTTGGTACCCATGATCCACACCGCCTTCACCTCGCCGCGGGCAATAGCGTCAAACAGTTCCACCGCCATCAGGCCCGGGGTCTGCGCCAGCCGTTCCGTTCCCCAGAAACGCGCCACGCGCGAGAGATCGTCCGGCTCGAAGTTCATGTGCGCCGCCAGCTGGTTCGCCAGTCCCCCCACTTCCCGCCCGCCCATGGCATTTGGCTGTCCGGTCAGCGAAAACGGGCCGCAGCCCGGACGGTTGAACTTCCCGCTGGCAAGATGCACGTTAATGATGGCGTTACACTTGTCGCTGCCGCTGGAGGACTGGTTGATCCCCATGGTGTAGAGCGTGATCGCGCGTGGCGCGGTGACAAACCAGTCGTAGAAGGTGCCAATCTCGTCTGAAGGCAGATCGCAAAACGCCGCCACGCGAGGGATCGGCCACTCGCCGCGCCCCTGGATCAGATTGAGCAACCCCACAAACAGCCCGGCGTCGCTGCCGGGTCTGAGCGCGAGGTGGAGATCGGCGATATCGCAGGTGGCGGTTTTACGCGGATCGATCACGGCCACTTTCATCTGCGGATTGTTGTGTTTTGCCTGCACCAGCCGCTGATACAGCACCGGATGCGTCCAGGCCGCGTTCGAGCCAACGAGTACCACCAGATCGCTGTTTTCCACGTCCTCGTAGCTGCACGGCACCACGTCTTCACCGAAGGCGCGTTTGTAGCCCACCACCGCCGACGACATGCACAGCCGCGAGTTGGTATCAATGTTCGCCGCCCCGATAAAGCCTTTCATCAGCTTGTTGGCGGCATAGTAATCCTCGGTCAACAGCTGGCCGGAGGCATAAAACGCCACCGCCTGCGGCCCCCATTCGTTGATGATGTTCCGCAGCCGCTCGCCCGCTTCGCCCAGCGCCTGCGGCCATGCCACCTCCCGGCCATCGACAACCGGGCGCAGCAGGCGTCCCTGTAGCCCCGTGGTTTCCCCGAGGGCAGATCCTTTTACGCACAGACGACCGAAATTCGCCGGATGAGTTTCATCCCCCCGTATGCTCACCTTTTCACCATCTGCGCTGGCGACCACGCCGCAGCCCACCCCGCAGTAAGGGCACGTTGTCCGGGTTTCCGTCATGAGGCCTCCGCACGCATCACCAGCTCTTCATTTCCAACCCACACCTTGCCGTTTTCAATTTTTACCGGCCAGGCACGCACCGCAGGCGCCCCGCTCTCAGCCTGACACCCGTCGCGCAGACGAATACGTTGCTTGTAGAGCGGCGAGATCACCACCGGTTCCCCCGCCGCATCGCCGAGGATGCCGCGTGACAGCACGTTCGCTCGGCTGCCCGGCTCCCGATCGTCGAGGGCATAAACGGTTTTGCCAAAGCGGAACAGTGCAATCGGTTTGCGCCCAAGATGCGCGCCAATGCCCGCCTGCTCGGGGATCTCGTCGATATTACAAATTTCCTGCCAGCGCTTGCTTTCATCCGACGGCGCGACGTTCACCGCGGTGCGGAACAGCGCCAGGCGGTCAGGATCGTTAAGGGTGGTTTGCCATTCGCACTGGTAGGTCTCCACCACCCGGGCCATCTCCTGCTCCAGCTCGTGGGCGATCCCCAGGCTGTCGTTAAGGATCACCTCGCGCAGATAGTCGAGGCCGCCTTCCAGGTTATCCATCCAGGTACTGGTGCGTTGCAGACGATCTGCCGTGCGAATGTAGAACATCAGGAAACGGTCAACGGTGCGGATCAGCGTTTCATCGTCCAGATCGCTGGCGAAGAGATCCGCGTGGCGCGGCTTCATCCCGCCGTTGCCGCACAGATAGAGGTTCCAGCCTTTGTCCGTGGCAATCACCCCTACGTCTTTACTCTGCGCCTCTGCGCACTCACGGGTACAGCCGGAGACCGCCATTTTGATTTTGTGCGGCGCGCGCAGCCCCTTGTAGCGGTGCTCCAGCCTGACCGCGAGGCCGGTGGAATCCTGCACGCCGTAGCGGCACCAGGTCGACCCGACGCATGATTTCACCGTGCGCAGGGATTTCCCGTAAGCATGTCCGGTCTCAAACCCGGCCTCCACCAGCGCCTGCCAGATTTCCGGCAACTGTTCTAGCGTGGCGCCAAACAGGTCAATACGCTGCCCGCCGGTAATTTTGCTGTAAAGGCTATAGCGTTTCGCGATCTGGCCGATGGCGATCAGCCCGTCGGCGGTCACTTCACCCGCAGGCATCCGCGGGACGATGGAGTAGGTTCCGTCCTTCTGAATATTGGCGAAATAGCGGTCGTTGGTGTCCTGCAACGGCAGATGCGCCGGTTTCAGCAGATACTCGTTCCAGCAGGAAGCCAATACCGATCCCACCAGCGGCTTACAGATCTCGCACCCGTGTCCCTGACCGTAGCGGCTGATAAGCTGGTCGAAGGTGCGGATATGGTTGACGCGCACCAGGTGGTAAATCTCCTGACGCGAGTACGGGAAGTGTTCGCAGATATCCTTTTTCACCTCCACGCCCTGCTCTGCAAGCTGGAACTCCATCACCTGCTTCACCAGCGCGCTACAGCCTCCGCAGCCGGTCGCGGCTTTGGTGCACTGCTTAATGGCGCCGATATCCGTTGCACCCGCGCTTACCGCCTGGCAGATTTCCCCTTTGCTGACGTTATGACACGAACAGATCTGCGCGCTTTCCGGCAGGGCCGCCACGCCGAGCGCTTTCGGCGCGCTGCCTGACAACGCGGGTAAGATCAGTGTTTCCGGCTCTTTTGGCAGGCTGATGCCGTTGAGCATCATCTGCACCAGCGTGGCGTATTCGCTGGCGTCACCCACCAGCACGCCACCGAGCAGGGTTTTGCTGTCGTGGCTGACCACAATTTTTTTGTAGATTTGCTGCGGCCCGTGCGTCCACTGGTAGCTCAGCGCGCCCGGCGTGCGCCCGTGGGCATCGCCAAACGACGCCACATCCACCCCCAGCAACTTGAGTTTGGTACTCATATCTGCGCCGGTGAAGCGCTTCTCCTCACCCGCCAGCACAGCGGCGGCCACGCGCGCCATCTGGTAGCCCGGTGCCACCAGGCCAAAGATTTTCCCCTCCCACAGCGCGCATTCCCCGATGGCAAGCACGTCCTGATCGGAGGTCCGGCAGCCGTCGTCAATACAGATCCCGCCGCGCTCGCCGACAGCCAGCCCGCTGCTGCGCGCCAGCGCATCCTGCGGCCGAATACCAGCAGAGAAGACCACCATGTCCGTTTCCAGCTGTTCACCATCGGCAAAGCGCAGCACCAGCCCGTCGTCTGCGGTGGCAATCTCCGTCGTCGATTTACTGGTGTGCACCCCTACGCCCAGCGCCTCAATTTTCTTGCGCAGCATTGCCGCGCCGTCGCTGTCGAGCTGCACCGCCATCAGATTTGGCGCAAACTCCACCACGTGAGTTTCCAGCCCGAGCTGCTTAAGCGCATTTGCCGCCTCCAGCCCCAGCAGGCCGCCGCCGATCACCACGCCGCGGCGAGAGCCTGCCGCATGGGCCGCAATGTTGTCCAGATCGTCGAGGGTGCGGTAGACAAAACAACCCGGCAGATCGTTGCCCGGAACGGGTGGTACGAACGGGTACGAGCCGGTCGCCAGCACCAGCTTGTCCCAGTGAGTCTCATGGCCACTGGCGGTACGCACTACGTGTGCATCACGATCGATAGCGACGATCTGCTGCGAGAGGCGCAGCTCAATGCCGTTATCGGCAAAGAACTCCCCCGCCACCAGCGAGAGCGACGCCGCGCTGCGTCCGCCAAAATATTCCGACAGATGCACGCGGTCATAGGCCGCATAGCGCTCTTCGCCAAAAACAATAATCTGATATTGCTGATGCAAATTGCGGTTAACGCAGTCTTCGAGGAAATGATGGCCGACCATACCGTGCCCAACCACCACCAGAGTAGGTTTTGTCATAGCATTCTGTCCTGCAACCTGCGGTTGCGTTGTGAAACGATCGAACAGCCAGTCCGCGTGGGCGGGCGCAGCCGTTGCCAGTAAATCGGTAAAGGTTGCCGCGCTGCGGCAGTCGCCCATCAGCAGCACGCCAGCCAGCGCCCCCTGATGGATCAGTAAACGTCGATAGTGACGGGTCAGCGGATCCCATGAACTCCAGACCACATCCTCCGCCTGCGCCGTCGCGCGTCCGAGGCTGAACAGCTCCAGCCCGGTCACCTTAAGGCGCACACCGTTGTCGACAAGGGTAAACGGCGCGGTGACCTCCCCGGCCAGCCGCGCGGCAAGAATATCCGCCTGCGCCAGACAGGGGGCGACCAGACCAAACGTCTGGCCGTCAATTTCGCAGCACTCGCCGATGGCGTAGATATCCGGCACGGAGGTTTGCATCTGCTGATCCACCACGATGCCGCGCGCGCAGCGAATGCCGCTGGCTTTTGCCAGCACAACGTTGGGCTGCACGCCCGTGGTCAGCACCACGCGCGTGGCGGCGATGCGGCGTCCGTCGGGCAACGTCACGGCATCGTCAGCGATGGCGGTGATGCCGGAGGCGAGTTCACAGCGTACGCCCCGCGCCGCCAGCGCCTCTTCCAGCAACAGCCCCGCCTGCTGATCCAGCTGCTGTTCCATTAGCCACGGACCGCGATGCACGAGCGTGACGTTGTCACCGTGTCGCGCCAGCGCTGCCGCGGCCTCCACGCCGAGTACGCCGCCGCCCAGCACTACCGCCGGACCGGAGATATTCTGGATGGCGCGGGTCTCTGCCAGGGTGCGAAAGGTAAACACATGCGGCGCATCGCCGCCGGGGATCGGCGGCACGACAGGGGTAGACCCGGTGGCAAACACCAGCGCATCCCAGCCCAGCGAGCGAGCAAAGGTATGCACTTCACGCGCGTTAACGTCTACTGCGAGCGCCGTTTCTCCTCGCAGCACCGTTACGCCTCGTGCCGTGTACCAGTCTTCATCGTGCAGACAGATGTGCTCTTCCTGCTTTTCACCACCCAGCACCGGTGAAAGCTGGATGCGGTTGTACGCCTGCTCAGGCTCGTCACCGATGACGGTGACAGCGAAACGACCGGGAACACGCCCGGTGAGCGACGCAATCAGCCGGGCTGCCGCCATACCATTACCGATAATGACCAGTCGCATCGTGCCCCCTCATTACGCCGCTTTCGGCTGTTTTTCGTAGAGGAAATGGAGGATCTGCTGGCGCATGTGGTGATAGCGGCTGTCGTCCGCCAGCTGCACCCTGTTGCGCGGGCGCGGCAGATCGACGCGCAGGATCTCACCCACGGTGGCCGCCGGGCCGTTGGTCATCATCAGTACGCGGTCAGAGAGCAGTACCGCCTCGTCCACGTCGTGGGTAATGAGCACGATGGTGGTGTTCAGCGCCTGCTGGATCTGCATCACCGAGTCCTGAAGATGGGCGCGCGTCAGCGCATCGAGCGCGCCAAACGGCTCATCCATCAGCAGCACTTTCGGCTTCATTGCCAGCGCCCGGGCAAGCCCGACGCGCTGCTTCATACCGCCGGAGATCTCCCCGGGGCGCTTATGCAGCGCGTGGCCCATCTGCACCCGGTCGAGGTTGTGTTCAATCCACGCTTTGCGCTCGGCCTTACTCATGGTGTGACGGAAGACCTGATCCACCGCCAGCGCCACGTTGTCGAAGCAGGTCAGCCACGGCAGCAGCGAATGGTTCTGGAACACCACCGCGCGCTCGGGCCCCGGCCCGGCGATTTCGCGGTTGTCGCAAATCAGCCCGCCTTCCGTCGGCAGAGCGATCCCGGCGATCAGGTTTAACAGCGTCGATTTGCCGCAGCCGGAGTGACCAATCAGGCTGACGGTTTCGCCCTCGTGGATATCAAAAGAGACGTTTTGCAGCGCCAGAAACTCGCCGCTGGCGGTGGAAAAACGCTGGCTCACGGCCTGGACCTGAATTAACGGTTTCATCTTCACTCCTTATTTTTCCTGCCAGCTAAAGCGACGGGCGATCAGCATCAGCCCCTGCTCCAGCAGCAACCCGACCACGCCAATGATGACGATGGCGATGAGAATGTTTTCGACGTTGAGGTTGTTCCACTCATTCCAGATCCAGAAGCCAATGCCTAAACCTCCGGTGAGCATCTCGGCGGCGACAATCACCAGCCAGGCAATGCCAATGGAGAGACGAACCCCGGTGAGCACCGCAGGCAGCACGGCGGGGAAAAGAATGCGGCGCATGATGGTCCACTCTGAGAGTTGCAGCACCCGGGCCACGTTGAGGTAGTCCTGCGGAATACGGCGTACCCCTTCAGCGGTGTTGATCACCATCGGCCAGATGGAGCAGATAAAAATGGTCCAGCTCGATGCAGGCTCCGCTTTCTGGAACAGCAGCAGGCCGATAGGCAGCCAGGCCAGCGGGCTGACCGGACGCAGGAGCGCGATCAGCGGGTTGAACATGCGGGAGAAAAAGGTGAAGCGGCCAATCAAAAAGCCCAGCGGAATGCCCGCCAGTGCCGCCAGACCAAAGCCGATGGCGACGCGCTGCAACGACGCCAGCACGTTCCAGCCAATGCCCATATCGTTTGGCCCGTCGCGATAAAACGGATCGGCAAACAGGGTCATGGCCGAATCAAGCGTGCTGAGCGGCGTCGGAAAGCCTTTACTGTTTATCGCCGCCAGCTGCCAGAGCAGCACCAGCAGGCCGAGACCGAGCAGCGCCGGGATGACGCGCTGTAAAAAGTCATTCATCCGGCGCGCAAAGGCGGGCGTGCGGCGGCGAACCTGTAGCGGAGGCAGGACAATCACTTCCCCGCTCTCTGACGTCTCTTGTGGTTTTGTATTTTGCAGATGCTGCATACTCAGGCCCCTTTACGGTGAATGGCGAAGCGGTTGGCGTACCCTTCCGGATCGGTGCCGTTCCAGACGGTGCCGTCCATCAGGGTGCTGCTGCGATACGGTGATGACGGTGTGGACATGCCGCCCACGGCGGTCGCGGCATCCTGCCAGACCGCGGTCTGGTTAATGCGCTGTGCAATGCCCGCGTAATCCGGCGCGGCGTTGAGCAAGCCCCAGCGGCGGAACTGGGTTAAGAACCACATCCCGTCGGAGAGATACGGGTAGCTCACGGCACCCTCGTTGAAGAAACGGATCGGGTGTGCATCCTGCCAGCGCTGACCGACGCCGTTGTCGTACTCGCCGAGCATGCGTCCGGTGAGATACTGTTCCTTGCAGTTGAGCCAGGCGCGGCGCGAGAGGATCTGCGCGGTTTCGCGTTTGTTTTCCGCTGACGCCTCGATCCAGCGCGCGGCTTCCATCACCGCGCTCACCAGCGCCCGTGCGGTGTGCGGATTTTTCGCCACCCAGTCGCGTCGGGTGCCGAGGATCTTTTCCGGGTGATCAGCCCAGATGGACTGCGACGTGGCGGCGGTAAACCCGATGCGGTCGTTAATCGCCCGCGCGTTCCACGGCTCGCCAACGCAAAACCCGACCATGTTGCCAATGCGCATGTTCATCACCATCTGCGGCGGCGGCACCACCACGGTGCGCACGTCGTCAAACGGGTTAATCCCCGCGCTGGCCAGCCAGTAGTAGAGCCACATGGCGTGCGTTCCCGTCGGGAAGGTATGCGCGAAGGTGTAGGTTCCCGGCGCCTGCTGCGCAATCAGCTTTTTCAGTCCGTCGAGGTCACGAACGCCCTTCTCCGCCAGATCGCTGGAGAGCGTAAT
Organism: Enterobacter sp. MGH 33; assembly: GCF_000534535.1. Taxonomy (NCBI): domain Bacteria; kingdom Pseudomonadati; phylum Pseudomonadota; class Gammaproteobacteria; order Enterobacterales; family Enterobacteriaceae; genus Enterobacter; species Enterobacter sp. MGH 33. The sequence continues at coordinate 2,882,634 of NZ_KI973212.1, forward strand.
GGCTTGTCCGTTCTGGTTGAGGGTCATCAGGTTCGCCATCTGCTGCGGCTTGCCCGCGATACCCAGCTCCAGACCGTACAGCAGGCCGTAAAGAATGTGCGCAGCGTCCAGCTCGCCCGCCACCAGCTTGTCGCGCACCGCCGCCCAGCTCGCCTCTTTGGTCGGTACAATGGTAATGCCGTGTTTTTTATCGAACCCTTTCAGGGCCGCGATAACCACGGGCGCGCAGTCGGTCAGGGGGATAAACCCGATACGCACGGTATCCTGCTCCGGCTTATCTGACCCCGCCGCCCATGCGGCCTGCATGACACCCGGCAACAGCATCGCACCACTCGCCAGCATGCTGGCCTGCAATAACCGCCGTCTCGACAAATCCGCCATAATTGCTCCTGAAAAAAGGCAAAAAAAAGCGCCCGACGGTGCTGAAGCACCGCTGGACGCCTTTATCCCGAAGACGCATGCACCGCCGTTGGCGCATCGTCGAAAATGGTTAATCTGTTAATGCAAAGGTAATGCCAGCTTTTCATCCCCGGCGTTACGGGGTTTCTGCAAGAGGAGCGCTGTTTTACGCACCCCAATCAGGCATAAAATGCCCACTGACTGTGCAACTACTCCCCAGGGGGTACCTTCCACAGATTTTTCACCGTAAGCAGCGCACGGGCGATATCTACCATGCGTTGGTTTTTATCCATCGCCATTTTGCGCAGGGCGGTCCACGCCTGCTCCTCGCTCATGTTCTGGTGCGTCATCAGCACGCTTTTGGCTTTGTCGATGGTCTTACGCTCCTCCAGCGTGTCGCGCAGGGAAGCAAGTTGACGGGAGAGTTGCTCAATTTCACGCGCCTGCTGGCGCACCAGCGACAGCAGCGGTCTGTCAGGAAATCGCGCCAGGATATCGTCGTGCTCATCGCCTGCGTGCAGGTTTTCGCTATAGCGACGCTCCTCAACTGCCGTCATCAGATCGGCAATTGCCACCTCCTCCAGCGTGCGCAGGTGCTCAAGGCGCGCGGTTTGCAGGGCAAACCATTTGAGGGCGGTATCGCCGTTATCTGCCGGAGGCTGGCGGGTGCACGCTTCACGCCTGAGTTTTTCAGTCTCCAGACCCGGCTGGCAGTTGAGGATAAACGTCTCCTGCACGTCTGGAGTGCAATGGGAGATAAAAACCTCAAAGCAGGCCTGCTGGCCATCAATGCGATCCACCAGCCGCTGGCGGGTTTCATCGTCAAAGAATCCCTGGGTGAAACCAATAGCCCCCAGCGCCCGCTCTTGTCCCACAAGTTCTTTGCCCTGCATCAGGCTGTAAAGGGCCACAAATCGGCCCGCGATGTGCGGATCGTCAATGCTGTCGCTGAGTTGAGGTACGATACTGAGCAAATGACGCAGTATGCGGCTGTAGTGTTCCATCGCTTGCGGCGCGGTGACGCGTTGACCTGTAACGCCATCACGCAGCACCGTTAGCGTCTCAAGGCAGTGCAGTGCGCTGGCAATGCGTTCGCAGAGGGCGCTGCCCGGCAGCGGTTCGTTAAACTGAAGGTGCAATGCGGCAAGGTTTTCATCCACCAGGGCCCTGCTGGCCTTGCATTCAGGCGCGTACAATTTGCCCTGAGAGCAGAGCCAGACATTTGACGCACCGCGCTCGCACTGTAGCATATGCACCAGACGACTGATGCCGTTCACCAGTGCGCCCAGCTGCGCCAGTCTGCCGAGCTGTTCCTCGCGCAACATTCTCGCACGCTGGAACCATTCGGTTGCGCCAGGGGAACTGCCAGCCACTATCGTCATCGTTTCTCTCCCCGATACGTATTCTTCGGTACGAGAAGCAATATTCGTGCCTTTTCAAAGAACAGGAGTCAACATGCAGAAGATTGTGATCGTCGCCAACGGTGCGGCCTACGGCAGTGAATCCCTTTTTAACAGCCTGCGCCTGGCAATCGCGCTGCGCGATAAGGAGAGTGAGCTGGAGCTGCGCCTCTTTTTGATGTCCGACGCCGTCACGGCCGGGCTGAAGGGGCAGAAACCGGCAGAAGGCTACAATATTCAACAAATGCTGGAGATCCTGACCGCGCAAAACGTTCCGGTCAAACTGTGCAAAACCTGTACCGACGGGCGCGGCATTACCGGGCTGCCGCTGATTGATGGCGTGGAAATTGGCACGCTGCTGGAGCTGGCTGAATGGACGCTTTCCGCCGATAAAGTATTAACTTTTTAATAATAACCCGCCAAAAATATTATTTTCTTATGGACGCGGTTTCAGCATCAAGTTTACCTGCGCCGTTGCCGATAGGCATGGAAACAACACAGCAGGTATTACACTTATGTTCAGATCCATTCGCGCCCGCATCATTGCCGCGACGACAGGCTGTCTGGTCGTCGCCCTTCTTCTTAATACCATTATTAACTTTCAGGTCACGCGCCAGGATAACCAGCAGTCGCAGCGCGATATTCTGACCAGCACCAGCGCCAGCCACAACATGGCGATTGCCGACTGGGTAAACAGCAAAATGACCGTCATCACCTCGGCGCAGCCAGTCGCGCTCAGCGACGATCCGGTTCCGGTGTTTAAACAGCTTGCGCTGGCGGGTGGATTCACCAACGTCTACGTGGGTTATGCCAGCAAAACGGCTAAATTTTCTGACCCAACCGGGGTACCCGCTGATTACGATCCCACCCTTCGCCCGTGGTATCAGCAGGCCGTCAGCGCTGATGGTCCGGTAGTGACTGCACCCTATGTGGACGCGGGCACCGGGAAACTGGTGGTGACGTTCGCGGTACCCGTTAAAGAGCAAGGCGCCCTGAAAGCGGTGGTGGCGGGCGATGTGGCGATGGACAGCGTGGTGGCTAACGTGCGCGGTATTCACCCGACTCCGGCCAGCAGCGGACTGCTTCTGGACAGCAACGGCACCGTTATTGCCGGCAGCGATCCTGCGCTGACGCTTAAGCCTTTTACGGAGACGATCAAAGGGACCGATTTTGCCACCCTGAAAAGCGGCAACCTGGTTGACGGAACGTTTAACGGACGCGAAAAAACGTTCCTGGCCACCGCCGTACCGGGGACGCACTGGCTGCTGGTTGTGGCGCTCGATAACGGCGATGCCACCGCCGGGATGCGGTCATTGCTTAAAGCATCTGCACTGTCTCTGGCGATCCTCGCCCTGCTGAGCGGTGCCCTCATGCATCTCCTGATTGCCCGCCTGCTTAAGCGGCTGTCCGGTATCCGTGACGCGATGAACAGCATTGCCAACGGTACTAACGATCTGTCGCAGCGTCTGCCGGATAAGGGGGGCGATGAAGTGGCGCAAATCGCGCAGGCGTTTAACGCCTTCAGCGATAAGCTTTCTGTGGTGATGGTCCAGCTGCGTGATGCCAGCGCCTCAGTAAAAAACGCCGCGCATGAGATCGCGGCGGGTAATCAGGATCTTTCCGGGCGTACCGAGCAGGCGGCATCAAGCCTTCGCGAAACCGCCAGCGCCGTGGAAGAGATCACGGCCTCCGTCACGCAGTCAAACGAGTCGGCAGCAGAAGCGAATGAACAGGCGAGCAAGGCCTCTGCCGCCGCATCCCGTGGAGGCGACGTCGTCGCTCAGGCCATCAGCACCATGCAGTCCATCGAACTGGCTTCCGCGAAAATCGGCGATATCACCAGCGTCATTGACGGCATCGCCTTCCAGACCAATATCCTGGCGCTTAACGCCTCGGTGGAAGCGGCGCGTGCCGGGGAACAAGGCCGTGGGTTCGCGGTCGTTGCGGGGGAAGTACGTAACCTGGCCAGCCGCAGCGCTCAGGCAGCGAAAGAGATCAAATCCCTTATTGACTCCACTACCGAAAGCGTTGCTACCGGCTCCCGGTTTGTGCACCTTGCGGGCGACAGCATGGATGAGATCCGCGCCAGCGTCGGGAGCGTGTCTGGCATTATGCGTGAAATATCCATTGCCACCCGGGAGCAGATGAAAGGGATCCATGAGATTAACCACGCGGTGACTCACCTGGATCGCATGGTGCAGCAGAACGCCGAGCTTGTTGTACAGTCTGCTGCGGCGGCCTGCGCGCTGCAAAGCCAGGCGGGCGACCTTGCTGAGACCGCTGGCCATTTCCGCATATAATTTTTCCCGGGCGCGCGTTAAGCAGGGTAAACGCGCGTCCGCTGAAAGGTTTCAGGGATTTTGTCATTTTTGTTTAATCGTTGCGCCATTTTTTGATCGAAATCAGCATCCCACCCCTGCCCCTTTGGTGTTATGCAATGAGTAAATTGTGAACAACATCACGCTCGGGATGGGCAAAAACGACGGGGTATAAAATGGCACGAGTTAAAACGAGTCTGAAACTGTTTGGCGGGGATACGGTAGTGGTGCGTTGCTCAGAGCGTTGTCGCATCCATCTGATGAGTACAAAAGGACAGAAGCAATCGCAGGCAGATATCCTTACCGTCCAGGACGATAAGGCCTGGCTGACAGTGCCTTACACCGGCACCTGGGATGTGCTGATCGACAGCCACAGCCAGTCGCTCGAACATTCCGTAAGTTACGTGGCGGCTTAACCGTAAACGCCCGGCCAGCCGGGCGTATTATCAGGCAAAACCCGGCCGCAGCGTATTGCTGAGCGGGTTCCCTTCCAGCAGCGCTTTCACCTTCACCACCAGCTCACTCAGACAGTCGTCCTGCATACCGAGACGCGTCAGCTCCTGATCGAGCGAGAAAAGGTACTGGGCGTTAGTGCCCAGCGGTCCACTGGCGGCGGCAATCAGCGGGGCAATCACCTGGGTTCGGGTGTCGGCTTCATACAGCGGATGGCGCGGATCCATAATGAACACCAGCGCGTTGACGGTGCGCCCGTCATCCAGTTCCAGCTTGCACCAGCTGGGCATATAGCAGCCGGTGATCATCTCGCGCTTCCACAGCAGCGTCAGCTCATCTTCCAGCGTGGTATCCGGCAGCCGGTATGCCACGCCCGTGGTGCGCCCGCCCTCTTTTAGTGCAAGCATGCGTCCTGGCTGGCACGCGCTGCCGCGTCCGGCGGTCAGGCGCAAACAAAAGGCGCGGTGCCAGCCTGGCAGCGTTCCGGTTGCTGATTCAACAAATTCGAGCGCCGGGTTCCACATCAGCGAGCCGTAACCAAAAATCCAGACCGGGCCATCATCCGGGCGGCAGGCCAGCGTTGCCGCAAGCGACGCCGCACGTTGTTCAGCCGACCACAGAAGCGATTCCTCAATAGCACCAAATGCCGTCTTACAATCTGCCTTCATCAAGAAATCACGCGTTAACACATTCCACCTCCGCCACTGCATGCTTCCTTGCGACATCTTTAATGCGCCTTCCCGGCATTCTGTGCTGTTCATTTTAACAGCAGTTGAGCAACGATAAGCAATTCGCGGGCCAGATGCAATACAGCGGCAGGTCAACCGCCTGAAATGTCAAAATGGAGGCAGCGTGTTATTTGGCGGCTATTTCTTTTTGTGCCATTTATCATCGTCCCCTTTCTCATAGTCATTTTTCACGGCGGCCCAGGCCACCTTATGCGCCGTCTCTTCACGGCTGGCATCGTCCCGGCGATCTTCTTTATCTTTGTACTGATCCCAGGCGCTGTTAAAGGCTTCTTTGTAGATATCCTGGGCGTGGGCAGGCAATACGTTTTGCACGTTATCCGGTAATTCGCTTTTCGATTTGTATGGCATCGTTAACCTCTCTTTTGGCTAAAAGATAAGTGTGGACGACGATACGCCAGTGTGCCACTCGACAGGTATAAGTAAACAATTTAAAAATACAACGCATTGTTATTAAACAATTATTTTATGGAGATAAGTCATTATAAGCCTCAGGCATAAAAATTATCACAAAGGGTAAAATTAAGTAAAAAATACAGGGTATTTAACAAATTTCTGTTAAATTAATACCCTCAAAATCTATCTATAATTACAAGCACCTGCACTGTTGGAGAAACACATGACAGCAACACACGAGGCGGTAAAAACCCGCCACAAGGAGACCTCTCTCATTTTCCCGGTTCTGGCACTGGCTGTGCTGCTCTTCTGGGGAAGCAGTCAGTCATTGCCAGTGGTTGTGGGGATCAATATTCTGGCTCTGGTGGGTATTTTAACCAGTGCATTTAGCGTGGTACGCCATGCGGATGTTTTAGCCCACCGTCTTGGAGAGCCGTATGGTTCATTAATTTTAAGCCTTTCGGTGGTGATTCTTGAGGTCAGTCTCATTTCCGCATTAATGGCCACCGGCGACGCCGCGCCAACGCTAATGCGCGATACGCTCTACTCCATCATTATGATTGTTACCGGCGGCCTGGTCGGTTTTTCGCTTTTATTAGGTGGTCGCAAATTTGCCACCCAGTACATGAACCTCTTTGGCATTAAACAGTACCTGATCGCCCTGTTCCCGCTGGCGATTATTGTGCTGGTGTTCCCGATGGCGCTGCCGGGTGCAAATTTCACCACCGGCCAGGCGCTGCTGGTGGCGCTGATTTCCGCGGCGATGTACGGCGTGTTCCTGCTGATCCAGACCAAAACGCACCAGAGCCTGTTTGTTTACGAGCATGAAGACGACGGCGACGACGATGACCCGCATCACGGTAAGCCGTCGGCGCACAGCAGCGCGTGGCATACGGTTTGGCTGATCGTGCATCTGATTGCCGTTATTGCGGTCACCAAGATGAACGCGAACCCGCTGGAGGCGCTGTTAACTGAACTGAACGCGCCGGTCGCCTTTACCGGTTTCCTGGTGGCCCTGTTGATCCTGTCGCCAGAAGGTCTGGGAGCGCTGAAAGCGGTGCTCAATAATCAGGTGCAGCGGGCGATGAATCTGTTCTTCGGCTCCGTTCTGGCGACCATCTCTCTTACCGTTCCGGTGGTGACGCTGATTGCCTTTATGACGGGGAATGAATTGCAGTTTGCGCTGGGTGCGCCAGAGATGATTGTGATGGTGGCATCCTTGCTGCTGTGCCAGATTTCCTTCTCCACCGGCCGCACCAATGTGCTGAACGGCGCGGCGCATATGGCGCTGTTTATTGCGTATCTGATGACGATATTTGCGTAGCCTTTTTGCCCAGCGGCGCTTCGCTTGCAGGGCCTACGGGTTTTGTAGGCCGGGTAAGCGCAGCGCCACCCGGCAATATGCCCCATAAAAAAACCCGCCGAAGCGGGTTTTTTTATTAGTTGCTGGTATCCAGCTCGTCGAAGCTCTTCACCAGATCGTCAATCGCTTTGATCTGTTTCAGGAACGGCTCCAGCTTATCCAGCGGCAGCGCGGATGGACCGTCGCATTTCGCGTTAGCCGGATCCGGGTGCGCTTCAATGAACAGACCCGCCAGGCCGGTTGCCATACCGGCGCGGGCCAGTTCGGTCACCTGCGCACGACGCCCGCCAGATGCGGCGCCAAACGGGTCGCGGCATTGCAGGGAGTGGGTCACGTCGAAAATCACCGGAGACTGGTTAGAGACGTTCTTCATCACGGTGAAGCCCAGCATATCCACAACCAGGTTGTCATAACCGAAGTTTGAACCACGGTCGCACAGGATCACCTGGTCGTTACCGCCTTCGATAAACTTGTCAACGATGTTACCCATCTGGCCTGGGCTCACGAACTGCGGTTTTTTCACGTTAATCACGGCACCGGTTTTCGCCATCGCTTCTACCAGGTCAGTCTGGCGAGCGAGGAACGCCGGAAGCTGAATCACGTCTACCACATCAGCCACGGGCTGTGCCTGAGACGCTTCGTGCACGTCGGTGATCACTTTCACGCCAAACGTCTGTTTCAGCTCCTGGAAAATCTTCATCCCCTCTTCCAGGCCCGGGCCACGGTAGGAGTGAATGGAGGAGCGGTTGGCTTTGTCAAAAGAGGCTTTAAACACGTACGGGATGCCCAGCTTTTGGGTCACGGTCACGTAGTGTTCGCAGATGCGCATAGCGAGATCGCGGGATTCCAGAACGTTCATACCGCCAAACAGCACGAACGGCAGGTCGTTTGCCACGTTGATATCACCAATGCTAACCACTTTTTGTTTCATAGGATCGCCTTATTCAGGTGTGAATCGGAATTAAGATTAATGCAGTGTAATGTGTTTATGCGCGATCGCGTTGATCTGCGCGCGGATCATCTCGCTGATCGGGTCTTCCGGACATTGCTCGACGAAATAATTCAAATCATTCAGCGCCACGTGCTCGCAGTCGAGCTGCGCATAAATCAGGCCGCGGTCGCGGATTTCGTACGGATCTTCCGGATTGAACTGCAACAGCACTTCGCTTGCGCGCAGGGCCAGCTCCATCTGACGCTCTTCCATCAGCGCAGACTTCAGCGTATCCAGGAGCTTACGGATCACTTCGGCGTTATCGGCTTCATCGAGATCTTCATTGAACAGCTCAGCTATCGGGCTGATGTTGCCTTTCAGCCAGACGTCCAGCGTATGCTCATCCAGCGTGTCGCCGTTAAACGGATTGATTAACCACATCTCACCGTCCAACCACTCCGCCCGCAAAATCATCTGCGTCGGGAAAATGACCGGCACCAGTGGAATATCCAGCTCGTGCGCAACCCACAGTAAAATGGCGCCCAACGCGACGGCGCTGCCCTGACGATTTTTCAACACCTGGTCCAGCCACAGTGCGTCAGACAGGCGGTACACGCCTCGCGTGTCGCAGAAACCCCATTCGCCGTAGAAAAGCTCAATTAGCTTCTCTAATTGCCAGTCCTGCGGACGTGCCTGATTGATCTCTTCGCGCGCCAGGCTGACCAGATTCTCCAGTTCAGCGTAAACGTACTGTGACGTAAAATCGTCGCGGATCATCTCTGAAATCAGGATCATACCATCGCAGAGCGGCACTTTGTTAAATTCGAAATCGGCTAAGGACCTCATGACTTACCCCAGTAACGGTATTCTTGTGGTGGCGAGTTTAATGATGATGTACAGCACCACCAGACCCAGCAAAAAGGCGATAAACCCTGTCTGCTGGCTGCGCGGACGATGACGCCCAAGCGCGATAAAACCCAAAACGATGTAGATGATAACGCCAAACAGCTTTTCAGTCAGCCATGCGCCTTTATCAGTAAATGGCAGATAGCCGGTCTTCCACATTAACCCGGCTCCGGAAAGGAACAGCACCGTGTCGATACAGTGTGGGGCGATGCGTACCCAGCGGGCGTTAATCAGCGGATTGTTGCTGTAGCGCCACCAGTAGCGGGCAATGAAAAAGCCGATGGTCAGGGCAACGGAAACCAGGTGAACGGAGATCAGCAGCGTAAACAGGCTCATGACCACAGCCCCAGCGTCAGACGTTCATTGCCGCCGTAATCCCGGCAGGTTTCCACCGCAGCGTATCCGGCACGCGTAAACAGCGCTCGCACCGCCTCTCCCTGCGTCCAGCCATGTTCCACCAGCAGCCAGCCACCGGGAAGCAAATGTTGCCGTGACGTTGTCACAATGTGATCGAGATCCGCAAGTCCCTGATTCGCAGCGACCAGCGCGGTCAACGGTTCAAAACGCACGTCGCCCTGCGCGAGATGCGGATCGTCTTCGTCGATGTAGGGCGGATTGCTGACAATCATTTCGAACATGCGGCTTTCAAGCGCGGCAAACCAGCTGCTTTGCAGAACGGAAACATTGTTCAGCCCCAGCCGTTCAACGTTGCGCTGCGCGAGGGCGACCGCATCCGGCATCACGTCTACCGCCGTCACGGTGCAGTCCGGTCGCTCGCTGGCAAGCGCCAGCGCAATCGCGCCGGTGCCAGTACCGAGATCGAGGATCTGACACGGCTGCGCCGGTAACCGCGCCAGCGCCTGCTCCACCAGACACTCGGTGTCCGGGCGCGGGATCAGCGTGGCCGCTGAAACGTACAGCGGAAGCGACCAGAACTCGCGTTCGCCAACCAGATGCGCCACCGGCTCGCCGGTTTTACGGCGGGCAAGCAGCGCCTCCAGCTGCGATTGCTGTTCAGCGGTCAGCGCGGTTTCGCCGAAGGCCAGCAGATATGTGCGGGCTTTACCCGTCACATGCTCAAGCAGAATTTCGGCGTCGCGCTTCGGGCTTTCACTTGCAGAAAGCTCACTGGCGGCATGGCGTAACCAGCGCTGAAAATCCATTAATCCTGCTCGGACAGTGCCGCCAGCTGGTCGGCCTGGTATTCCTGCACGATAGGCTCAATCAGCATATCGAGCTTGCCTTCCATCGCCTCATCCAGACGGTAGAGCGTCAGGTTGATGCGATGGTCGGTTACGCGACCCTGCGGGAAGTTATAGGTACGGTTACGGTCGCTACGATCGCCGCTGCCCAGCAGGTTACGGCGGGTAGAGGCTTCCGCCTGCTGGCGTTTCGCCATTTCAGCCGCGTGGATACGGGCGCCCAGCACGGATAACGCTTTAGCCTTGTTCTTGTGCTGGGAACGTTCATCCTGACACTCAACCACAATCCCGGTGGGCAGGTGAGTAATACGGATAGCGGAGTCGGTGGTGTTAACGTGCTGACCACCTGCCCCTGAAGAGCGGAAGGTGTCGATGCGCAGATCCGCCGGGTTGATATCCGGCAGTTCCGCTTCCGGCAGCTCCGGCATCACCGCCACCGTACAGGCTGACGTATGAATGCGTCCCTGAGATTCTGTCGCAGGCACGCGCTGCACGCGGTGACCGCCGGATTCAAATTTCAGTCGACCGTACACGCCGTCGCCGCTGATCTTGGCGATAACCTCTTTGTAGCCGCCATGCTCGCCTTCGTTGGCGCTCATGATCTCCACGCGCCAGCGACGGGATTCGGCATAACGACTGTACATACGGAACAGATCCCCGGCGAACAGCGCCGCTTCGTCGCCGCCGGTACCGGCGCGGACTTCCACAAAGGCGTTACGCTCATCGTCCGGATCTTTCGGCAGCAGAAGCACCTGAAGCTGCTGCTCCATCTCTTCTGAACGCGCTTTCGCATCCTGTAACTCTTCCTGCGCCATCTCGCGCATCTCAGGATCGTCGAGCATCATCTGCGCGGTTTCGATATCTTCCTGGACCTGTCGCCAGTCGGTAAAGCATTTAGAAACATCACTTAACTGCGCGTATTCACGCGACAGCGCGCGAAAACGTTCCTGGTCGGCAATGGTCCCGGCATCACCGAGCAGCGCCTGGACTTCTTCATGGCGCTCGTGCAGAGCTTCCAGTTTAGCGACGATAGAAGGCTTCATAGGCGTAAATGCACCTTGTCTTAGAAAATGGGTATAGGGCGCTATTCCAGCCCGAGGCTGTTGCGCAGAATAGTCAGGCGTTCATCGTCCCCGTCACGGGCAGCCTGCTGAAGAGATTTGGTTGGGGCATGGATCAGGCGGTTGGTCAGTTTCCAGGCTAAATCCTGCATAATCGCCTGCGCGTCGCCGCCCTGTTCAAGGGCCGCTAACGCTTTGGCCGTCAGGTCATCACGCACCTGCTCCGCCTGACCGCGGTATTCGCGGATGGTCTCGCTGACGCTTTGCGCGCGCAGCCAGGCCATAAATTCGCTGGTTTCCTGTTCAACGATGGTTTCCGCCTGCACAGCCGCCGCCTTACGCTGGGCAAGGTTGTGCGAAATGATGCTTTGCAGATCATCCACGCTGTACAGGTAGGCGTTCGCCAGTTTGCCCACTTCCGGTTCGACATCACGCGGAACGGCGATATCCACCAGCAGCATCGGCTGATTGCGGCGGGATTTCAGCGCACGCTCGACCATCCCTTTCCCGATAATCGGCAGCGGGCTGGCGGTAGAACTGATAATAATGTCCGCCTCTTTCAGACGTTCATCGATGTCGCTCAGCGCAATCACCTCAGCGCCCACTTCATCTGCCAGCACCTGCGCACGTTCGCGGGTGCGGTTGGCGATGATCATCTTCTTCACCTTGTGTTCGCGAAGATGGCGCGCCACCAGCTCGATGGTTTCGCCCGCTCCCACCAGCAGTACGGTGACGGTCGACAGGGATTCAAAAATTTGACGGGCAAGGGTACAGGCCGCGAAAGCAACCGAAACCGCACTGGCGCCAATGTCGGTTTCGGTTCGCACACGCTTCGCCACGGAGAATGACTTCTGGAACATTCGCTCCAGTTCGCTGGCTTTCAGATGCCCTTTCTGGGAATCCGCGAAGGCTTTTTTCACCTGGCCGAGGATCTGCGGCTCGCCCAGCACCAGCGAATCCAGACCGCTGGCCACACGCATCAGATGGCTGACCGCATCGTTATCCTGATGCCAGTACAGGCTGTTGCGCAGCTCTTCTTCGTTGAGGTTGTGGTAGTCACACAGCCAGCGGATCAGCGCCTCGTGCAGGTTGTCCTGCTCTTCTACGCTCAAATACAGCTCGGTACGGTTGCACGTCGACAGCACCACGCCCCCCTGCACCATCGGCTGTGCAAGCAGGCTGTCCAGCGCCAGGTCGAGCGTATCCGGCGAAAACGTAACGCGTTCTCGCAGTGAAACCGGGGCCGTTTTGTGGTTAATACCGAGTGCTAATAGGGTCATGTTGAGCGGGAGTAGTACCAGCGTTAATAAGGTTAGCAGGACGCATCATACAGGATGCGCGAGATCAATAAAAGAGACTGCCCCCTTTCGGAGTAATAGCTTACGCCACGCTTTGAGATAATTTGAACGTAGACGGTGGCACCCTTCAACGCTAGCATTAACAGTTATAACTGCAACGTATCTCAAGGATTTGTCATCATTATGACCCGAATGATTCGCCTGCTGCCTCTGGCGGCCCTGGTTCTGACCGCCTGTTCCGTTCATCAGCCGAAAGGCCCGGGCAAAAGCCCTGACTCACCGCAGTGGCGTCAGCACCAGCAGGACGTGTTGAAATTAAGCCAGTATCAGACCCGCGGTGCATTTGCATATCTCTCTGACGAACAAAAAGTTTACGCTCGCTTCTTCTGGCAGCAAACGGGTCAGGACAACTATCGCCTGCTGCTGCTGAACCCTCTGGGCAGCACCGAACTGGAGCTGAACGCGAAGCCTGGCGAAGCGCAGATCACCGATAACAAAGGCCAGCACTACACGGCAACCGACGCCGAAGAGATGATTGGCAAGCTGACCGGGATGCCGATTCCGCTCAATAGTCTGCGCCAGTGGATCCTTGGCCTGCCGGGTGATGCGACCGACTATACGCTCGACGATCAATACCGTCTGAGCCAGGTGAACTACACCCAGGGCGGTAAAACCTGGAAAGTGGTGTACAGCGCGTATGACAGCAAGACGCAACCGTCGCTGCCGTCCAATATGGAGCTGACGCAGGGTAGCCAGCGTATCAAGCTGAAAATGGACAACTGGATCGTTAAATGATGACCCACTGGCCCTCTCCCGCAAAACTGAACCTGTTTCTCTACATTACCGGGCAGCGCGCTGACGGCTATCACACCCTGCAAACGCTGTTTCAGTTTGTCGATTACGGCGACACCATCTCCATCGAACCGCGTCAGGACGGGCAGATTTGCCTGCTGACGCCGGTCGACGGCGTGGCGCATGACGATAACCTGATCGTGCGCGCTGCCCGCCTGCTGATGAACACGGCGTCGTCGTCGGGTCGTCTGCCGGCGGGAAGCGGTGCGGATATCCGTATCGACAAACGCCTGCCGATGGGCGGCGGTCTTGGCGGCGGCTCATCAAACGCCGCGACTGTACTGGTGGCGCTTAACCACCTCTGGGGCAGCGGTCTGACGACGGACGAACTGGCAGCGTTAGGGTTGACGCTGGGCGCCGATGTACCGGTGTTTGTGCGCGGCCACGCGGCGTTCGCTGAAGGTGTCGGTGAAATCCTCACGCCGGTCGATCCGCCGGAAAAATGGTATCTGATCGTTCACCCCGGCGTGAGCATTCCTACCCCGGTCATCTTTAAAGATCCTGACCTGAAAAGAAATACCCCGGCACGGTCAATAAAAACGTTATTAAATTGTGAATTCAGCAACGATTGCGAGGATATCGCAAGAAAACGTTTTCGCGAGGTTGATGCGGTGCTTTCCTGGCTGTTAGAATACGCGCCGTCGCGCCTGACCGGTACAGGGGCCTGTGTCTTTGCTGAATTTGACACCGAAACCGCCGCCCGTCAGGTGCTTGAGCAAGCGCCGGTTTGGCTGCATGGTTTTGTAGCACGCGGGATGAACACCTCCCCCCTACAGCAGGCCATTCTGGCGCAGACTGAGTTTCGGTGACAACGTCACCCTGTTCCAGACGTTGCATCGCGCTCTTTAATACACCGCCTGGATAGCGTTTGCTTAGGCCCCGCAGTTTGCGGCGAACGCTATCCACCACTGGACGCATGCCTGAGGTTCTTCTCGTGCCTGATATGAAGCTTTTTGCTGGTAACGCCACCCCGGAACTAGCACAACGTATTGCCAACCGCCTGTACACTTCCCTCGGCGACGCCGCTGTAGGTCGCTTTAGCGACGGCGAAGTCAGCGTACAAATTAACGAAAATGTACGCGGTGGTGATATTTTCATCATCCAGTCCACCTGTGCTCCAACGAATGACAACCTGATGGAATTGGTTGTTATGGTCGACGCGCTGCGTCGTGCTTCTGCTGGCCGTATCACTGCTGTTATTCCTTACTTTGGCTATGCACGTCAGGACCGTCGCGTCCGTTCCGCGCGTGTGCCAATCACCGCTAAAGTTGTCGCTGACTTCCTGTCCAGCGTCGGCGTTGACCGCGTACTGACGGTTGACCTCCACGCAGAGCAGATCCAGGGCTTCTTCGACGTGCCGGTTGATAACGTATTCGGCAGCCCAATCCTGCTGGAAGACATGCTGCAACTGAATCTGGACAACCCGATTGTGGTTTCTCCGGACATCGGCGGCGTGGTACGTGCGCGTGCTATCGCGAAGCTGCTGAACGATACCGACATGGCGATCATCGACAAACGCCGTCCGCGCGCTAACGTTTCTCAGGTGATGCACATCATCGGTGACGTGGCTGGCCGCGACTGCGTGTTGGTGGACGACATGATCGATACCGGCGGTACGCTGTGTAAAGCCGCTGAAGCGCTGAAAGAGCGTGGTGCGAAACGCGTATTCGCTTACGCCACTCACCCGATCTTCTCCGGCAATGCGGTAAACAACCTCCGTAACTCCGTCATTGACGAAGTTGTGGTGTGCGATACCATTCCACTGAGCGACGAGATCAAAGCGCTGCCAAACGTGCGTACGTTGACTCTGTCCGGGATGCTGGCCGAAGCGATTCGTCGTATCAGCAACGAAGAATCGATCTCTGCAATGTTCGAACACTGATCGAACACGGCCAAAAAACCCGCTACGGCGGGTTTTTTTGTTTATAGTATTTATTTGTATGACTTATGCCTCCTTCACCTGCCATTCACATGACAGATGATGCGCACACGGATGATAGATAATTGTGAAAAACGTAACCTCCTCACATGTTCTGCCCTTTCGCGCCCTCATCGACGCCTGCTGGAAAGAGAAATACACATCGTCACGCTTTGTTCGTGACCTGATAGCCGGGATCACCGTCGGGATTATTGCCATCCCGCTGGCGATGGCGCTGGCGATTGGTAGCGGCGTCGCGCCGCAGTACGGGCTGTACACCTCGGCCGTTGCGGGGATTGTGATTGCGCTGACGGGCGGGTCCCGCTTCAGCGTCTCCGGCCCGACTGCCGCCTTTGTGGTGATCCTCTACCCGGTTTCCCAACAGTTTGGTCTGGCAGGCCTGCTGGTTGCCACCCTAATGTCCGGCATCTTTTTAATTCTGTTTGGTCTGTCCCGCTTTGGTCGCCTGATTGAATATATTCCCCTTTCCGTAACGCTGGGGTTCACCTCGGGGATTGGGATTACCATCGGGACCATGCAGATTAAGGATTTCCTCGGCCTGCAAATGGCCCATGTTCCGGAGCACTATTTACAGAAAGTGGGCGCGCTGTTTATGGCGTTGCCGACGGCCAACCTGGGCGATGCAGCCATTGGCATCGTTACCCTCGGCACACTTATCGTCTGGCCTCGCTTAGGCATTCGTCTCCCGGGGCATCTGCCCGCTCTGCTGCTGGGCTGCGCGGTGATGGGCGTTGTCAACCTGCTCGGTGGACAGGTCGCCACCATTGGCTCCCAGTTCCACTATATTCTGGCGGACGGCTCACAGGGCAGCGGCATTCCGCAGCTGCTGCCGCAGCTGGTTCTGCCGTGGGACATGCCGGGCTCAAGCTTCACCCTAAGCTGGGATTCCCTTCGCGCTCTGCTGCCTGCCGCATTCTCCATGGCAATGCTGGGCGCGATTGAATCCCTGCTCTGCGCCGTCGTGCTCGACGGCATGACCGGCACTAAGCACAAAGCCAACAGCGAGCTGGTCGGCCAGGGCTTGGGGAACATCGTTGCACCGTTCTTCGGCGGTATTACCGCTACGGCTGCGATTGCCCGTTCCGCCGCGAACGTGCGTGCGGGCGCGACATCACCGGTTTCGGCGGTCATTCACTCCCTGCTGGTGATCATGGCGCTGCTGATCCTTGCCCCGCTGCTTTCATGGCTTCCGCTCTCGGCCATGGCTGCGCTGCTCCTGATGGTGGCCTGGAACATGAGTGAGGCGCATAAGGTGGTTAACCTGCTGCGCCGCGCGCCGAAAGACGACATTATCGTGATGCTGATCTGCATGTCGCTGACCGTACTGTTCGATATGGTTATCGCCATCAGCGTCGGCATTGTGCTGGCCTCGCTGCTGTTTATGCGCCGCATCGCGCAGATGACACGTCTCTCCCCGGTTAACGTTGAGGTGCCTGACGATGTGCTGGTGCTGCGCGTGATTGGCCCGCTGTTCTTCGCCGCGGCGGAAGGTCTGTTCAGCGATCTGGAATCCCGCATCGCGGGCAAACGGATTGTGGTGCTGAAATGGGATGCCGTCCCGGTGCTGGATGCCGGCGGTCTGGATGCCTTCCAGCGCTTTGTTGCCCGCCTGCCGGAAGGCTGCGAGCTGCGGATAAGTAACCTCGAATTCCAGCCCCTGCGCACCATGGCGCGCGCGGGCGTGCAGCCGATCCCTGGCCGATTGTCCTTCTACCCTAACCGTGAAGCTGCGTTAGCGGATCTGTGAGTCATCTGATGCAGAGACGCGTCTTTGCATCATCACCCCGATCGCCTGCTGGAGCCATTCAAGCACGGCAGGCGTCATCCACGTGCCTTTCATCAGATGCGGCTCCTGCTGCATGGCGAGGCGAAATTTTTGCTGGGTCTGCGGGTTTGTTCCCGCATAGGACTGGAATAAAACCAGCCAGTTTTCTGCCAGCTTTTGCGCATCGTCAGAAGCGGGACTGAGATTATCCCGCTGCGCCTGATGCAGCTTCGCCACCAGCGGCGGCCATTCCATCATCCGGTCAAAGTAGTGCGCCCGGGTAAAGGCCATCTCTTCGGCAGTGAGATATTTCTCCCAGATGCTGAGCTTTGATTCGGCAAACGCCCGCGTGATGTAATCAGTTATCTCCGGCGTAATGCCGGTTTGCTCCTGCATCTGCGGCTCCACGCTGTGCATCTCGTTCAGACGGGTCAAAAATTCCGGTTTGCCTGCGGTATCCTGCTCCAGGCGTTCCATCCACCGTGAAGCCAAATCGGTCGCCCGCGCGTCCGTGACGCTGACGTTCTGTTCCAGCAAGTGTTTAACCTCCGTCACCAGCCCCGACCAGATATCCGCCAGCGCCTCTTTCTCTACCGCAAACGGCAGTTGCTGCAACTCTTCTTTGCTAAACCAGCGATCGTACATATTCATTAACTCCAGAGTCTGTAGCCAGGATTCCAGATCCGGCGTCGCATCGTCGGTCAGCCCGGTACGCAACTCCACCAGCCGGTTGCGCAGCGTATGGATACTACGCAGTTGCTTGTCCAGCAGAGTGATTTGCCCGTCGAGTAATTCGGCTAATGACAGCGAACGCTGTTCCAGAAAATCCCTGATTTCGGCAAGCTCCAGCCCGGCTTTTGCCAGCGTCTGGATCATATGCAGACGCTGCACATCCGCCAGGTTATAAAGCCGGTAGCCTGCCGCGCTTCTGGCAGAAGGTAACAACAGCCCTGTTTGCTCGTAGTGATGCAAAGTCCGCACGGTGATCCCGGCACGTTTCGCCAGTTCACCCACCTGTATCAACATAACGGCTCCTTTTGTTCTGCCAGTGTCGTTACTCTGGAGCCTTACGTTACGTGAGGGTCAATGCGTCATGCAAAAAAAACGACTTCAGATGAAGTCGTTTCGGTGTTCTTTATGGGGCACTAGCTATGCTTGCGCTGGTCGCGGCGGCATCGTTTATCGTAATGGCGCACCCACCAGTATTTATCGCAGACTTCCTCATGTCCGCTCACGCGCGCCCCGGCGAGCCACAATACCGCACCTAGGAAGATACTCAGCACCGCGCCATGCGCAAAGTATTGTGGAAGGTCAAGCTGCGGTAATTGATTTAAGATTGAATAACCGACACCGGCGACCATCACGAACAGTCCCAACCCCATTAGCACGTTACCGAGCATTGAAGCGTTTTTGCGTTTCATATGTCACCTCCGGAACTTTGGGTTGTCAGGGGAAAAGCCCCTTCTCCTTGTGTGTAAAGTATAGACAACGCCTCTTATATGAGTTGCGTGAATGATCACATTTACAGATCACCCCCGGACAAAAATTTACAAATAAGACATTGAACAGCTTGAAATTCTAATTGTTCAAAGAGGAAATTATTCGCATTTCGGTGTACCGCAGGCAGAACTTTGTCAAGCGGCGCGCCAGACAGTAAACTACGCGCCAGATCTGGAACCCATTAGGAAGTAAATCGTGACGATTAAACTGATTGTCGGCCTCGCCAATCCGGGCGCAGAGTATGCCGCTACCCGCCATAACGCCGGTGCCTGGTATGTTGATCTGCTGGCGGAGCGTTTGCGCGCTCCCCTGCGTGAAGAACCCAAGTTTTACGGGTATACCTCACGCATCAATCTTGCGGGTGCTGACGTGCGGTTGCTGGTGCCAACCACCTTTATGAACCTGAGCGGCAAAGCCGTGGCGGCCATGGCAACGTTTTATCGCATCAATCCGGATGAGATCCTGGTGGCCCACGACGAACTGGACCTGCCGCCAGGCGTGGCGAAATTCAAACTGGGCGGCGGTCATGGCGGCCACAACGGTCTTAAAGACATCATCAGCAAACTGGGTAATAACCCTAATTTCCACCGTTTGCGCGTGGGAATCGGCCATCCGGGCGATAAAAACAAAGTTGTTGGTTTCGTACTGGGTAAACCCCCGGTTTCTGAGCAGAAGTTGATTGACGAAGCGGTGGACGAAGCGGCCCGCTGCACCGAGATTTGGCTTCAGGATGGCCTGACGAAAGCCACCAATCGACTGCACGCTTTCAAAGCGCAATAATCGGCGCCCTGGGGCTTTTTTACCGCGCGTCGCGCGGGTTACGTGTATAATAGGCGTAGTTATTTACTTTTCTTCAATCGGTTATCGTTAACGTATTGATTATCAAGATATTAAGGTGATTTAGAAATGGGATTCAAATGCGGTATCGTCGGTCTGCCAAACGTGGGCAAATCCACCCTGTTCAACGCGCTCACCAAAGCAGGTATTGAAGCGGCGAACTTCCCGTTCTGTACCATCGAGCCGAACACCGGTGTTGTTCCTATGCCCGATCCGCGTCTGGACCAGCTCGCGGAAATCGTGAAGCCGCAGCGCATTCTGCCAACCACCATGGAGTTCGTGGACATCGCGGGCCTGGTAAAAGGCGCATCCAAAGGTGAAGGCCTGGGCAACCAGTTCCTGACCAACATCCGTGAAACCGAAGCGATCGGCCACGTTGTGCGCTGCTTCGAGAACGACAACATTATCCACGTTAACAACAAAGTGGATCCGGCTGACGACATCGACGTCATCAACACCGAGCTGGCCCTCTCTGACCTCGACACCTGCGAGCGCGCCATTCACCGCGTGCAGAAGAAAGCCAAAGGCGGCGACAAAGACGCGAAAGCGGAACTGGCTGCGCTGGAAAAATGTCTGCCACAGCTGGAAAATGCCGGCATGCTGCGCGCGCTGAAAAACCTGACTGACGAAGACAAAGCGGCGATCAAATACCTGAGCTTCCTGACCCTGAAGCCAACCATGTACATCGCCAACGTTAACGAAGACGGTTTCGAGAACAACCCGTATCTGGACAAAGTACGTGAAATTGCCGCGGCTGAAGGTTCTGTAGTGGTAGCGGTTTGCGCTGCCGTTGAATCTGATATTGCAGAGCTGGACGACGCCGATCGTGAAGAGTTTATGGCCGAGCTGGGTCTGGAAGAGCCGGGCCTGAACCGCGTGATCCGCGCGGGCTATGAGCTGCTGAATCTGCAAACCTACTTCACCGCTGGCGTGAAAGAAGTGCGTGCGTGGACCATCCCTGTCGGTGCGACCGCGCCTCAGGCGGCCGGTAAGATCCACACCGACTTCGAGAAAGGCTTCATTCGTGCGCAGACTATCGCGTTTGAAGACTTCATCACCTACAAGGGTGAGCAAGGCGCGAAAGAAGCAGGCAAGATGCGTGCGGAAGGGAAAGATTACATCGTTAAAGATGGCGACGTGATGAACTTCTTGTTTAACGTTTGATTTGTTTTGAATGAAAAAAATCCACGCTTTGGCGTGGATTTTTTTATAGAGTAACGAACTTATCCCCTTTTGCGCAGATAGAACTCTAGATATTTTTTAGGTCTATCCTGAAACGCACGCTCTTTGCCGTAGTTATAAGCATCGTTAAAATATTTATACGCTTCCTCGAATTGATTCAACTCATAACAGACCATGCCGAGATCGATTAAGGGTGCAGTGTCTATATCCGATCCACGTGTCCGTAATGTCGTCTCTCCCCATTTCTTTGCCTCAGCGTAATCCGCGAGATCAAAACATGCGCTGTACATGCAGGCAGCGATCCAGTTGGCGAGTTCCTATTCGAACTTTGGCTCAGGAAGAGCTTGCCAGACTTTTTGGTATTGCTCTAAAGCCTCGACGTATTTTTTATCATCGTGAAACTCGTTTCCTTGTTCAACAAAGGAGTTAATTTCAGATTCAATTTTTGGGTTTTCAAGGTCTTTCATGGAACAATGCTCCTTCATTGGAAATATTGTGATTTTTCCTGTGGGCCAATATAACTTTTATTATTAATAGCGAATTTAGTACGCAGGTCCTGATCGAGACAACGTGTTATGAACCATATCAAAGGAATAAAACCAATCATACCAGCCATTTTGTTGAACTGCGAAACTACAGATAACAACGACTTCCTTCGACAAATTTAATGTTAAGTAATAGAAATAAGCCTTTTCAGGCGGTGCAGACAATAATAGCTCTCCGCCCTCTGCATTGAAGATTTTAAAACGGTTGGTAATAGTTCTGGTTCGCTTATCGCAAAGACTAATTGGCGTGCAGGATCGACCATGGCGGCATATAAGCGAGGTATGTTTAGACTTATAGTTCTTGAAGAGAAGATCCATTCGAGCATGTTTTTTCTCTGGAAAACCTGAAGTCAGCGATCATGTTCGCTCTCAATAAAAATGTTTTTTATACATGGATGATGTTGAATTTTTTGATATTGATGCTTGCTTCACTTTTTAAAACGGCCTCGAGACTCCATTGATGTTTGAGGAATTTTTTATTAAGAAAACAACCTTGAATTTAGTTTTGGATTGAATATTTTATCTGAGAAATAATAAAAATATCATCTGTTTGATTATTGATAACTTTCCTGCCTCTGTAATTATAGTATTTTAAAAGAAAAGAATTGATATATCTCATCACGGACCATAAAAATGCATCAATGTACTAAGGTCATCTCTATCTTGTGCGGTGAGTTCATTTCTCTCCATTTTATCATATTTAAACATTATGCCTTTCATAGGAGGGCCGGACTCATGTTTAATTGCCATGCTCATTAACTCATCGATATCAGATTCTTTTATTAAAGTTCTCTTTAAGAATTCAAAGAGCATTTTCTCTGCATCTTTTCTTTCTAAAAAATACATTTAGATTACTCTACTGTTTTTATGTAAAAATCACCAATATAATTAGATGCGCCTTCTTTGTCGCTGACCTATAGTTGCTCATTAAAAATGAAGTCTATACTTTATTTTTTCTATTTTCGATAGAAATTAAAACCTCACAAGCATCTTTTTCACTCACTTGAACTTTTTTAGCCGCATCAATACTCACTTCTTCCTCCTCCTCTTTCATAACCATCCCCCCTGAATAAAACCTAATAAATAAACGCCCTTCTCTCTCGATAAGGATCACTCCATAATTATTAAATATTATTTTATCCATATTACTTCCATCTTTTATTTTTCAATAGTGTGATTTTTAAATAATTTAGCAAAGACTGCGTCAGGGGGTTGTGCGGGATCTTCTCAGCAAAATCTTCGAGCGGTGAATATTCTGTAGTGGTGGCGGTTTGCGCCGCGGTTGAATCTGATATCACTGAAATGAACGACGCCGATCGTGAAGATTTCATGGCCGAACCGGGTCTGAACCGCGTGATCCGCGCGGGCCATGAGATGTTCAGCCTGCAAACCTACTTCACCGCGGGCGGAAAGAAGTGCGCGCGTGAACCAACCCTGTCGGTGCGACTGTGCCTCAGGCGGCTGGTAAGATCCACTCCGACTTCGAGAAAGGCTTCATTCGTGCGCAGACTATCGCGTTTGAAGACTTTATCACCTACAAGGGTGAGCAAGGTGCGAAAGAAGCAGGCAAGATGCGTGCGGAAGGGAAAGATTACATCGTTAAAGATGGCGACGTGATGAACTTCTTGTTTAACGTTTGATTTTTTTATTGCGTGGCTAAAACACATTGTTTAAGAGTTCTGTTTTCATGCTGGGTTCAAAAGGAATGATATCGGCAGTCACAAGCTTTAACGCCTGAAAAAGATCCTCGCCTAAGCGCTCTTCAAGAGAGTCAAGAGTCTCATATTTAGCGAGAATGACACTGCCGTTTCTTGGGATCCGTCTTCCGGAGGCTAGGATAATTCCCCTTTACGCACACCTTTTTAAACCACTTGTTGGAATTATTTATATAGTATCTCTTTTGCCACCGGCTATTGTTATCATTTTTTGGGCTCATTTGATATTAATACGCAGGGCCTGATCGAGACAATGCGTTACGCTTCATATCATAGGAATAAAACCAATCATGCCAGCCATTTTGTTTTACTGGATAACTACAGACAACGACCACTTCATTTGACAGGTTGAATGTTAAGTAATAAAAAGTCGCGCCTTCAGGAGGTGCAGACCAAAATAGTTTTTCGCCATGAGCATTGAAGATGGTCAAAACGGTTGGTAATGATTTTGGTTCGCTTAATGCAAAGACTAACTGGCGTGTAGGATCGACCATAGCGATATCTAAGCGAGGTATGTTTAGACTTATATTTCTTGAACAGTGAATCCATTCGAGCGCGTTGTTTTCTCTAATGAATCTTAAGTAAGCAATCATACATGTCCTAACTGCATAAAATTATCAACCCTTCTAAATATAAATTATATAAGACCCATGTTGAATGATGCTTGATATAATCGAACAATTCATTACGGGAGTGAGAGTATTTTTATCCCGTCCAAAGATTACTCTCAGGTTGTTACTGAAAACCTTAAAATCTGGAGCCTCATCCCAAAGGCATTTTAAATCACATTTAATATAGCAGAATGCTAAACATCATTACTATTAAAAACACCTATTAAATAAGATTCATAACGAGCGGGTTGTATCTCTTTATAAGTAAAGATGACAAAAATATCATGGATTCCTTTTGAACATTTTTTTTCTGATATCCTTAGTGGGCTTTCTTTGTATCTATAGCCCGGGATTAAACCATCTGATAACTTTACGCCTCGCATCTTACTTACCATTTTTGTTTTTTTGCAGTCCTCAAGCTTATCAAAACTTTTAGAGTTATATAAACCGAAACGAACGACAGCATCACAACATGGACAGGATATTTCTTTTTCGTTCCTTAAGAAGTCATCTTCAAGCCCATCATGGATAAGTTCTTTTCTTTTCTGAAAATTAATTAAAGTCATATTTTCCTCAAAAAACCATTTTCAATTAGTGCTTCGATCGCTTCGGATGTTTCGTATTGGGTTCCTCTGCCCGGTTGCCCAAACCATGGTATAGCAGGACCACTACCTACCGGCAACGGTTTTAGAACTTCATAAACCGAATATGGTTTGTTTAAAGTATTTTGTTGGAGGGCTCTCCCCTCGAAAGATGATCCCGCAGGGGATATAAACGTACCACTATCGTGGAAACCATCTGCATCGGTCCAACCACCGTAGCGGTCAACTTTTGTACCAGGTTTTAGAGTCGTTTTCGTTGCAGTAATAAATCCACGATTAGGAGGCCAGGCACCATCGCCCATAAATTTCTCTAATGCCGCCCAGTCTTGTTTCTTCCATAACGCGTAGGCCTTAGATGCTTGTGTTCTCGAAGAGAACTGACGCTTATTAGATTTTTTCTGAAACTCATTCCAGTCATTTTTACAACGACTCAACCCCCACGGATCCACCCACCCCAGCGCATTCGGCGCATACTGGTAAAGGTTTATCCCTCCCGCCAGCCCTATCGGGTCCTGCTGCGTAAATCGTCCGCAGTCCGGGTCATAATACCGGAACAGATTGTAGTGCAGCCCTGTCTCACGGTCCAGGTATTGCCCCTGCATACGCAGGTTCTGGGAATATCCTGATACCTGCGTCTCGCTTTCCCGCAGCAGTTTGCCCCAGGCGCTGTTCACCCCTTCCCAGCGCACCTGCCCTTCGCTATCCGTCATCCGCTCCGGCGTGCCGTTGGGCTGGCAGTGGAACCAGAAGATTTCCGGGGCATCAACGCCGTCGATACGCGCCAGCGGGTCGTAGCTGTCCTGATCGCTGTAGACGTAGGTCAGCGGCACATCCCCGTGCACCTCCTGCAACAGCCGTAACCCTTCCCAGACAAACCGGGTGGTGACTGGCTTACCGGTTGGCTGCCCAAACAGCATCTGGCGTCGCGTTTTGCTGATGCGTCGCCCGAGCGGGTCATACTGCGTCTGCGGCCTGTTGCGGTCCCGCGGCTGGCTGATGACCTCCGTCAGGCGGTGCTCACCGTCGTAGCGGTAGTGCCAGCGGGTCTGGCCGTTATCCTTCTCCACGTTGCGGCCGTGGATGTCATAGCGCCAGCGAATGCCGTTGAGGTGCGTCAGACGGTTGTGCGTGACCTTCTCAGCAGATCCTTCGAGCGGGTTACCGGCAGCATCCCAGCGCCACTGCTCCTGGCCGGGCAGCGTGCCGTCCTGAACCAGCAGACGTCCGGCGCTGTCGTACTGCCAGCGGTACCAGCTGAACGGGTTATCGTCCCGCTCTTCGCGCACCAGATTATTGCGATAGTCGTAATCCCAGCGGCGGGACCAGCGGCGCGGCGACGGGCGCTGGGCATTGCCGGTAAAAACGTCCCGGCGATGCAGTCGGCCAAGACGGTCGTATTCGCTGCGGGTGGTCAGCAGCCACGGGGAGCTATTCTCAGGGTGGTGTTGTTCGTTGCGTGTATATTGACAGTTTATTAAGGGCAAGGGTAAATAAGGCACGAAAAATAAAATAAGCAAGAGACGCGCAGAAGGAAGAAAGAATATTGTTAAAAATGGCTACGTAGTGAACAAACTGATTAACATTTTTTGGGATGAAAAAATCCACGCCATGCAGTGAGTTTTATTCAGAGATAAACTCCCTCTTCTAACGAGTTTTCTGTAATCGTTGTTTTTGTAAAGGAAATCAGAACATCTGAACCTTGCTTTTTATATTTAACTTCGTAACTACCAGGTTCTAAAGTAATAAACTCACCTGAAATAGCATCTGAATCATCAGGCTCAAGATCCCCGCCCGTGACATCTTCTCCCGCCCCAATGAAAACTTTTCCACTAGGTACGTTTAAAAACAGCGCACCAATATATTCTTCAACATCATTTTTAATATGAACTTTGTAGGAGCCATCATCCCCAACATTGAGAAATAATACATTCCCTTTGTTTATTTCTACCACTTCATCTTCTGGAAAACTCCACCAATCTGCATCATCGTTAACTCTATGTTTTAGTGAAACTAAATCATAAATGACTACTGTTGCTGTATTTGTTTGGAAATGTATTATTTCATGCATAATTTTCAATATTTTATCATTTATCTTATAATTAACAACCACTATTTAGATACAATAGAATACGTACCATAAGGTCCAACTTATCTCCTGGACCTTATCAGCTTGGGAAATGCTTATCAATTCAATTGGCATTCATGCCACTAATCACGTCCGCAACTTAACATAATTATCAAAAAATTCAGAAAACGAAGGGCTTATGATGTTTGTCGTATTCTTGGAAAACAGATCATAATTAACAACTTTTCCAAAACCCTCACCACCAGAATCTATACACCAGCAAACCTCATCATCTTTTAGATATATAACAGCATAATTTTCAGGAAGTGAAAACTCATTGCGGCAATATATTGTATCGTAAAAAACAGCACCTCCTGACTCTTCAAGTGTATTATTATCCACTATTCCTGAAATCTCCTCTCCAATCACCCCTCCGCCCCCAACCAAAAGTAAGAACTCTCGAAAATCATGAGGGAGTTTAATGCCAAGGTTATTTTCAAGTAAGTCAATCTGTTCTATATCAACTTGACCTAACCAAAAAACTTCGTCTGTCGCATTATTGTTCAAATATTCAATTGCAGTTTTGATAGTCATCATTTTTACACCCTATTAAAAATCTAATGCTCTCAACTTCCAATACGCACTTCTGAATTTGTTGTACTGTCTATCAAGTTCAGGAGTATTTCTGAAACTACCACAGTTCTCGATTAATCCATGCAATTGCTTATGATACAGCTTATGCGTAGATGAAATAATTTCCACCATTGGTCCAGGTTCTTGTCCAAGAACGTGATGAAGATTGACTTGTTTCCCATCCGTGCCAATCGGAGCATAGCCATTTTTCATCAAATCAACATTTGTTCAACCATCCTTAACTTTCGATTTGATTGAAGGATGAACTGACTTAGGAACTCCAGGATGTATGTCAACAGTATTTTATAAATTGTACGTCCCAGAATTGTTCCAGGCTTATATTTACCTGAGGATGAATACCTACTCAATCCCCAAGGATCCACCCACCCCAGCGCATTCGGCGCATACAAGTAAAGGTTAATCCCCCCCACCAGCCCTATCGGGTCCTGCTGCGTAAACCGCCCGCTGTAGGGTCATACTACTAGAACAAATTGTAGTGCAGACCTGACTGGATTTAGTGGTAGCGGGTCAGCCCTTCTACCGTAGTGCAGACGACCGACTGTCCTCTCTCGTTCCGGGCGAAGGTATTAGTATTGATATCTAGATCAACGGCGACAAACTTGTGGCTATTCTTCTCCTGCATGCATTGGTGCAATACTATTTGGCCAGACGATCATAAAAACTTGTGAATTTATTAAAGGTGTTAATGAGCTGCTGCTGTATGAAAACTAGCTGGGGAAGCGCCCTTCCCCTGATGATCAAATATTTATCAGAACATTGTCGACAAGCTCAAAGCCTGAAACCCCCATAGTTGTGTAATTAGGATATTCAGCAACAGACAAACGCCTGATTTCCTCCTCCCCATCATATAAGCCACCAGCATAATTAAATATTTTTAACTGTTTTTTTTCTTCTGTGAGATTAGCATAACCAATAATTTTCCAAATACCTTTGCTAATATTTTGGTTGCCAGTGAAAATAATCTTCATCTTCTTGCCAAATTTTTCAAAAGATAGAGGTGTCAGTGAACTGTTCTCTTCAAACTCCTCCGTATCCTGTATTGATAAAATGCAGAAACCTATTGCTTGCTTAAACTTTTGCTTTGGAGCAAAAACAACCTGGCAAAGCGCATACTTCCCATTACTCATCGGAATGACAAAGATGTCACCCTCTTTATATTTTACTTTCATAAGCCATTCCCTTTCAGAATTGATAACGCATCTTTCAATACTTCCCCACCCCAATCACTACTATGACCTGCAATATCATATTTGCTAGCGTTTGGGTTATTAGGGCTATATGACCTGATTTTATTGAGGAGATTGGTTAAAGAATTTGTTGACTTAGCTCCACCATTAAGATCCATAATCCTTTGTTCCAGGAATTTAGCTTCCGCTTTGGTCAAATTATTATCAAATATCGTCAACTGTTCCAAATGTGATTTACCCGGTGTATTCGCATGGCTATTCAAACGTGCTGGAGCATCACCACGTCCTACATAGATAATATTCTTTCCATCGTGTAGCACATACAACCCTTGACCATTTACGGGATCATAATGTTTGCCTGTACCTCCAGCCCTTCGAGTGGATGGTAACCCCTTACAAGGTGTAAGACCTAAAGGATCTGTCCAAACTATAGGATTAGGAGCATAGCTGTAAAGATTTAACCCGCCATTTAACCCTATCGGGTCCTGCTGCGTAAACCGTCCGCAGTCCGGGTCGTAATACCGGAACAGATTGTAGTGCAGCCCTGTCTCACGATCCAGGTATTGCCCCTGCATACGCAGGTTCTGGGAATATCCTGATACCTGCGTCTCGCTTTCCCGTAGCAGCTTGCCCCAGGCGCTGCTCACCCCTTCCCAGCGTACCTGACCTTCGCTATCCGTCATCCGCTCCGGCGTGCCGTTGGGCTGACAGTGGAACCAGAAGATTTCCGGGGCATCAACGCCGTCAATACGCGCCAGCGGATCGTAGCTGTCCTGATCGCTGTAGACGTAGGTCAGCGGCACATCCCCGTGCACCTCCTGCAACAGCCGGAACCCTTCCCAGACAAACCGGGTGGTGACTGGCTTACCGGTTGGCTGCCCAAACAGCATCTGGCGG
>NZ_KI973212.1:2911605-3552268 GCF_000534535.1 Enterobacter sp. MGH 33
AGCGGTAGTGCCAGCGGGTCTGGCCGTTATCCTTCTCCACGGTGCGGCCGTGGATGTCATAGCGCCAGCGAATGCCGTTCAGCTGCGACAGGCGGTTGTGCGGGATCTTCTCAGTAAAATCTTCGATCGGTGAAGATTCTGTAGTGGTGGCGGTTTGCGCCACGGTTGAATCCGATATCGCTCAAGTGAACGACGCCGATCGTGTAGATTTCATGGCCGAGCCGGGTCTGAACCGCGTGATCCGCGCGGGCCATGAGATGCTCAGCCTGCAAACCTACTTCACCGCGGGCGGAAAGAAGTGCGCGCGTGAAACATCCCTGTCGATGCGACTGTGCCTCAGGCGGCTGGTAAGATCCACATCGACTTCGAGAAGGCTTCATCCGTGCACAGACTATCGCGTTTGAAGACTTCATAACCTACAAGGGTGAGCAAGGTGCGAAAGAAGCAGGCAAGATGCGTGCGGAAGGGAAAGATTACATCGTTAAAGATGGCGACGTGATGAACTTCTTGTTTAACGTTTGATTTGTTTTTACGAAAAAAAACGACCTTACGCCCTCTTACGAAGATAGAACTCAAAGTATTTTTCAAGTCTGTCTAGAAACGCTCGTTCTTTGTCGTAGTTATAAGAATCGTTAAAATATTTGTACGCTTCATCGGATGGATTCAACTCATAACAAACCATGCCGAGGTCGATTAACTGCGCTGTGGTTTATATCCGATCCAAGTGTACTTAGTGTCCTCTCTCCCCATTTCTTCGCCTCATCGTTCTCCTTGAGAGCAAAGCAAGCACTGTACATGCACGCAGAGATCCAGTTGGCAATTACCCATTCGATCTTTGGCTCAGGAAGAGCTTGCCAGGAGTTTTGGTATTGCTCTAAAGCCTTGGCGTATTTTTTAACATCATGAAACTCGTTTCTTTTTTCTACAAGAGATGTAAATCTTTTTTCATGTGTTTATTCATTATCAATAGCAAATAAACCTCCTCACCGATAAAAGGGGCATAAGAAATAAATGCTTTTAGAAGCAAGGAGGTATCTAAAACAGTGAATCTTTATTATTAAAAAATTAAAAACTAACCAAAAAAGAATTTCTTAAACCCTTCCACCTCAACATCTTTTAGTTTGGTTTTAAGCATCAAATCGATATCTTCCAGGAAATCTTCTCTTAAATTAAAATCATCATCGGTAGCATCACCATCATAATTATTTTGTTCTATCTCAATGGCAGAACAAAAAGCATCCAAAAAGTCAGCTAAGGAAGCGGAAATGATAAAGTTGCGTTTTTGAATGCTACCATAAACAGGCGATGTTAAATTTTGGGTGTCACAAAAAAGAACGTCACCATTTCTTTCAGCAAAGATTATATATTCATCGCGCCAGACCGTATCATTTTGAACTCGCCAACCGGATAATATTTCATTGAGATCGTGAGGCTCAATAATCTGTAAATAGAAAGTACCATCAAATGTTGGACGGTCATTTAAAATTAAATGACGATAAAAAAAATCAACCTCCCCATTTATATTCACGGGAAAAGAAGTCTCATTTTCATCGTCTGTATAGTCTATCTCTCCCATATTCAAATCATTCATTTTGAATTTGTTCGCAAGATCTTGGACTGCATTTTTTATGTTCATCTTTCCACCTATAATTGCTTACATCGTTGTCTAGATTTTAGTGTTCTTTCTCTATCAATTAAGCGCCCACGCGTCGAGTTCTTGGTATTCCCTCTATGTCCTTGATCA
Organism: Enterobacter sp. MGH 33; assembly: GCF_000534535.1. Taxonomy (NCBI): domain Bacteria; kingdom Pseudomonadati; phylum Pseudomonadota; class Gammaproteobacteria; order Enterobacterales; family Enterobacteriaceae; genus Enterobacter; species Enterobacter sp. MGH 33. The sequence continues at coordinate 2,913,350 of NZ_KI973212.1, forward strand.
CCATGGACATGCTCATTGAACTTGTCGGAATGGTTATGATTTTTCAAGAAAACAATGTTCCTCGGATCACCTTGCCATTTGGAACCAAGCGTACCATTGCCTTCTACCGAATTGATATGATGCCCGGTATAGCCTGCCCGGGACATCACAGAGGTTAAGCTCTTGTTGGGAGTCTTCAAAATTAAATCCCTCTCTTGCGCTGTCCAATTTCTTGTGCCAGCCCCACCATCCTGCAATAAGGCTTTTTCTTGCACCCATGCCCTAGAAATAGCAGAGCTCCTAGCTCCACCTTGAGCAGAAAGAGAATCATGTGGGCGGTAACGAATGAGATCGTCAGGAGCCAACCCCCACGGATCCACCCACCCCAGCGCATTCGGCGCATACTGGTAAAGGTTTATCCCCCCCGCCAGCCCTATCGGGTCATGCTGCGTAAACCGCCCGCAGTCCGGGTCGTAATACCGGAACAGATTGTAGTGCAGCCCTGTCTCACGATCCAGGTATTGCCCCTGCATACGCAGGTTCTGAGAATATCCTGATACCTGCGTCTCGCTTTCCCGCAGCAGTTTGCCCCAGGCGCTGTTCACCCCTTCCCAGCGCACCTGCCCTTCGCTATCCGTCATCCGCTCCGGCGTGCCGTTGGGCTGACAGTGGAACCAGAAGATTTCCGGGGCATCAACGCCGTCAATACGAGCCAGCGGATCGTAGCTGTCCTGATCGCTGTAGACGTAGGTCAGCGGCACATCCCCGTGCACCTCCTGCAACAGCCGGAACCCTTCCCAGACAAACCGGGTGGTGACTGGGTTACCGGTTGGCTGTCCGCCCACCATCTGGCGGCGCGTTTTGCTGATGCGTCGCCCGAGCGGGTCATAGCGGAAGCTGACCTGCGTCTGCGGCCTGTTGCGGTCCCGCGGCTGGCTTATGACCTCCGTCAGGCGGTGCTCGCCGTCGTAGCGGTAGTGCCAGCGGGTCTGGCCGTTATCTTTCTCCACGGTGCGGCCGTGGATGTCATAGCGCCAGCGAATGCCGTTCAGCTGCGTCAGGCGGTTGTGCGTGACCTTCTCAGCCGAGCCTTCAAGCGGGTTACCGGCAGCATCCCAGCGCCACTGCTCCTGGCCGGGCAGCGTGCCGTCCTGAACCAGCAGACGTCCGGCGCTGTCGTACTGCCAGCGGTACCAGCTGAACGGGTTATCGTCCCGCTCTTCGCGGACCAGGTTATTGCGATAGTCGTAATCCCAGCGGCGGGACCAGCGGCGCGGCGACGGGCGCTGGGCATTGCCGGTAAAGACGTCCCGGCGATGCAGTCGGCCAAGGCGGTCGTATTCGCTGCGGGTGGTCAGCAGCCCCTGCGTACGGCTGGTTTCACGGTGGAGTTCGTCGCGGGTAAAGTCGGAGACCGACAGCTTATCAAGGGCAATGCTGAGCAGATGCCCGCTACCGTAGTAGAACTGTTTCAGCTCCCGACCATCGGGCAGCGTGACGGAGGTGCGGTTACCCAGCGCGTCATACTCCCACGCCAGCTCCCCGTGTTCGCCCGTTTCGCGCGTGACGCGCCCGAGCGCGTCATACTCAAACACAAGCTCCTGCTCGGCCTCGGCGCTCCAGGCATCTTCTGAAAGCGCGGGATGCAGCCCAATCCGGCTCAGAAGGCCGGACGGGGTGTAGTGGTAGCGGGTCTGCCCCTCCGGCGTGGTGCGGGCGACCAGCTGGCCGCTCGCGCTCCAGGCGAAAGCGTGGGTGATGGCCTCCGGATGTCCGGCGGCAAAGGTGCGCGCTATCGTACGTCCGCAGGCATCGTAGCGATACTGCGAGGCCACGCCATCGAGTCCCACCTCTTCCAGCAGCAGCGAGTCTGCGCCCCAGCGGAACTGATACGCTTCGCCGTTTTCGTTTTCCATGGCGACCAGCCGTCCGCGGCTGTCCCAGCGGCGGCGCACCTCTTCACCCTGCGTATTGCGGGTGGCGGTTAAGCGCCCTGCCTCGTCGTATCTGAACTCGCTCTCTTTCCCGTCGGCGCCCGCATGCTTCACCGGCAGACCACGTTCGTTCCATTTGAGCGACTCGGTCCAGCCTTCTGATCGGTCGAGCTGCACCGGACGCCCCGCGGCGTCGTAGCGGTAACGCGTCTCTTCGCCGTCGGCGCTTATCTCAGCCACCAGCCAGCCCAGCGGATGATAACGGTATTGTGTCACGCGGCCAGAACAGTCCGTCGCACGCACCATCTGCCCGGCTTCGTTGTACTCCTGGTAGCGGCTGTTCCCGGCGGCATCAACTTCTTCCACAACCTGACCAAACTCGTCCCGACGCAGCAGCGTGGTCTGCCCCATCGGATCCACCACGCGTTTCAGCCCGTGATGTTCGTCATACAGGAACCGGGTGGCGCTACCGTCGGCTTCGATGATGGACGCCGGAAGCGCACGGTGCTCCAGCCAGGTGGTGGTGCGGGTATTGCCGTCGGCGTCGATCTCCTGCACCCGGTTGCCCATCTCGTCATAGACGAAGGTAACGGCATTACCCAGCGGATCGATGCGACGCGTGAGGAGTTCGTTGTCATCCCACTCGTAGCGCCAGTTCTCACCGCGCTCGTCAACGTAGCGAACAATCAGGTTTTGCGCGTTCCAGTAATGCTTTCGCGTCTGACCGTCGTAGTGATCGACGGTCGTCAGCCCGGCGGCTAAATCGTAGGTAAAGCGACAGCCGTCGCCGGTGCTGGTGCGATTTTCCACCACGCGCCAGTGGTCGAATTTTTGCCAGCGGTATTCGCTCTCCAGCCCGCCCGGCAGACGGTGCCAGACCATCAGGCCATCATCGTTATAACGGTATTCACGGGTTACCACGCCGGAGGCATCCGTTGCGCTGGCCAGCTGGCCGCGCGCGTCGTACCCCCACTGCATCAGCGGCCATGTCTGGTTGCCGTCAAAATGGCTGGCAGCGGTAACGCGCTGCGGGAAACGTTCATCGTCATAGCGCAGGGTGACATCGATCGCTCGCGGCTCATCGTGCAGACCGACCAGCCGCCCGTGCTCATCCCATTCCGTCAGCAACGAGTTGCCGTACTCGTCGCTGAGGGAGGCCAGGCGCAGGATGGAGGGGTTAGCGCGGGTCGGTTTATACAGACGCCACACCGCGCCGTCATCGTCAGCTATCGCCACGTCGCCGCTCTCATTGCGGCGGATAATGATGCCTTCGCTGATGCTGTAAAACGCGCGGTCGACCGGCGGCAGTTCAAAGCTCAGCTCGCGCCCGGTTTCATCGAACCAGGTGGCGTTGTTTTCTTCCAGCGCCAGATAGCTGTCAAAGGTGGTAGCCCAGCCCAGACCGAAAAGCCCTTCGCGGGTGGTCAGGCTGTTGTAGCTGCGCTGCCAGCGCAGCGGAAAGCGCCCTGGCAGCGAGAAATCGAGTTCGTCGTCGTCATTCAGCACCTTCACGCCGGTAGCGGCATGAACCGGGTGCGAGGAGCCGAACACGGCGTTGACGGCCATATCAGCCAGCATCCCGCCACCGGCAGCAGCCAGCGCGCAGGGCATGTTTTTCAGGATCTTGCCCGGACGCCCGCGCAGCAGGGAGAGCGCAATCATCCCCAGCGCCAGACCCGGCGTTTTACCGCTTTTGATATCGCGGACCGTGAGCGTGTCGCCGCCTATGATCACGTTCGGGGAGACGTCGTCGGAAACGGTGCCCTCGCAGGTGGTGCGATCTTTTGCGCGCACCGCAGGCTGTCCGTTGATGAAGACGCTTTTCGAGCCTTCCGCCAGATACTGCGGCCCGGAGTGTTTATCACACGCCACCTTGTCTTCTTCCAGCGGCGAGGTCCCTGCGGCGGCAGAGGCGACGCTCGGCTGCCACATCTCGCTGCCGAACTGTCCGGCAGCGGAGAGCAGCATACCCGCGTAGTCGGCAAAGCTGCCCGGCGACTGCGGCTCAGGGGACGGGGTATCGGCAGGCGTTAACGTCCCGGCGGCGCGCGCAGCGGGAAGTTTATTTGTCAGAACATTGCTCGAACCGGTGGTGATTTTGCCCGCGGGCGACGGCGGGAAAAGCGCGTTACCCAGCCCTTCAGCGGCGTTGCTAATATCGTCGGTGATCCCGGCGACGTTCGCCAGAACCCCGCCGATAATGCCGCTCAACAGACAGCTGGATCCAATCGCCGCCACGCCTGCTGCTGCGGCCCCGGCTCCCAGCAGTGGGGCCGCGACGGTCGCTGCCGCGCCCACCGCCGCGCCAATCACCGCATAGGCAGCGCCTTCCGCCACAATGCTGGTAATATCAGCAAAAATGCTGGAGTGAATAATCTCGTCGCCCTTACGGGCCGCGTTGTTATCGCTCATGCCTTACACATTCCGGTTGTCGTTTAGCGTCAGACTCTGCTTCAGTGCGCTCCAGCGCGCCTCGTCCTCTTCCGTAAAGGCTTTTAAGGCCGAGAGGGTAAAAATCATCAGTACCGGTTTGCCTGGCGTCTGCACGGCCAGCTGTTTTTGCCACAGGCGCTGGCCGTTACGGTCAAAGGTGGTCTCAACTTCAACCCCATCAATGTTGCCGGCAGACCCGGCTTTTACGTGCTGAAATTCGCTCTGGGCGATCTCACCCATCTGAGGACGCAGCACGTCCCACTGGCGGTGAAACTCTTGTTCGTAGTCGCTGCCATCCGGGATAACGCCGCGGCTGACCACCACGGACAGCCCGCTTTCGTCATCGCGAATGATGTTCATGCTGTTGTCCTGCCAGGCGGCAGGAAAAAGGGTAAAGGAACCTTCCTGGAGGGTGTATTTCATCGGTGAACTCGCGTCTAAAATTGCTAAAGGGTTTTACGTGCCGCCACGGACAACCCGGCGGCAGACAGAAAGCGGTTAATCTTCCGGGGGCGTAAATTTCTCCTGCACCGCCGCATCGATATCCCCTTTATGCCCTGACCCCGGCGCCGTTGTGCCCGGTTGGGTGCCCGACGTATTCAGGTGCAGCTTGCCGCCCGTGGTGATATAGCCGTCCCCTTCAACGAAGAAGTTGAACTCTTTGCCGATCAGGTTAATTTTGCCGTTAGCGTTAAGCTCAATAGCACTCTCGCCCGAGACCAGCCGCAGCTTCGTCCCGGAAGCAATAACATACTGCTCTACCGCCGCATCCAGCTTGCCTTTACCCGTCAGGATCTCGGTTCCGCCTTTCACGGCCTGGATCTGATTAGCCTCCACGCGATGCAGCTCATTTTTCTTCACGTAATGGCTGCGCGCGCCGCCGACGCTGTGCGTTTCATCATTTTTAACGCTGGTGTCCATGTTACGCTCGGCCTGGATCCACACCTGTTCCGCGCCCGCCTTGTCCTCAAAGCGCAGGGCGTTGGCATTGTCGACTGAACCGTCTTTCGTGCGGCTCATAAAGCCCATCTGCGTCGCGGCAGCCGGCAGCGCCCACGGCGGCATGCTGGCTTCGTTATACACGCGGCCGGTGATAATCGGACGGTCCGGGTCGCCGTTGATAAAGTCCACCACCACCTCATCGCCGACGCGCGGGATCTGCACCCCGCCGTAGCCCTGGCCCGCCCAGGCGCTCGACACGCGCACCCAGCAGGAGCTGGTGTCATCGCCCTTCGCCAGACGGTCCCAGTGGAACTTCACCTTCACGCGGCCATATTTGTCCGTCCAGATACTCTCCCCCTGCGGTCCCACGACTTTCGCCGTCTGCGGGCCGTAGGTGCGCGGCCACGCCGTGCTCTGCGCCGGACGGTAGGACACCGACGCCGGGATAACGGTGAAATCGGTGCGGTGAATGGTTTCCCCCTCACCGCTCGCGTAGCGGTTCTCCTCGAAGTGGTAACCCGCCGCCGTCACCAGATACTCGCCGTTGTCACTGAAGAACGGCGCGTTGGTCAGGGTAAAGATGTGGCCCGGCGCAATGCCCGCCGCCGTGGCCGTCGCCTGAATCTGCTGATGCTCCACCTGCCAGCGCTCCTGACGGATTCGGGCGTAGAACTCCGCATGCCCTGTCTCCACAAAGCGGCCCGGCCAGTCGTACACGTCGATGCTGCCCGGTTTCGGGGACGCCGGGTTCTGCTGCGCCTGGAACAGCCACGCGTTCGGCTTGCGGAAGTCATAGTCGTCGAGGCTGTAAATTCCCGGCGTGACGCTGTCCTCCAGCGCCCACTGGCTGATGCCCTCTTCATCCGTACTGCCGCCGGACGGCGTCTGATGGTAAGGAATGACCTCATAGCCGCTGAACGGCTGGTGCTGGGTCGCGGCGTCGGTCAGTACCAGGGTATGCTTGTCCGCCTCGTGGCTGAAGTAGTACGCAATCCCCTCCAGCTCCATCAGGCGGCTGATAAAGTCCAGGCTCGATTCCTGATACTGCACGCAGTAGTCCCACACCCGGTAGCTGCCGGTAAGTTTGTCTTCGAGGTTAACCTGATGCTCACCCAGCAGAGTTTTGACAATCTGCGGTACCGTCTGGCCCTGGAAGATACGCAGGTTACGGTCGCGCTTCATCGGCCACAGGTCCGGCTCCACCGTCAGCTGGTACACCGCGTAGCGGGTGCCCGTCAGCTCCACGGCGCTCACCGCCACGCGCGTCACCTTGCCGTTGATATAGCGGGGGGTGAGCAGGTTCTGCGTGGGGATGGTCACCGTGACCGGCTGGCCCAGCAGCTTGCTGCGGTCAATGCGCGCGTCCGTACCAAGCAGGGTCAGCGTCAGCGCGAACGACTCGGACATCGCCTCACGGCCGGAGAGTTTCCAGAAAAGCAGCCCCTCAACCGGGAGCTGGACGGTAATTCGGTTGAGCATAATCTTTATTCCGTAATGGTTTATGCTGGGAACGTTTATGAACGTAAAGCTAATTTCGACGAGGTGGTTTTGGATTGATGCAATGCTGGGTTGATTTGTCTGGAGGTACGAACTTTCGTTTTTATAAATCCAAAGAGTGCAGGCTAATGGAAACTCCGGAAAAAACCTTATCTCTGGCTTTCATGAAAGTTGAGCAATCACTTAACCGGCGCAGGTGGCCACACGCCCCCTTTCTGAATAAGTTTCTCTTTTATTTCATTTAACTTCTCGTATTGCTCGCTGCCTCTATCAAGTCCACTCAGCGCGTCCGCAAGCGCATTACTCATTGACCAGCCATTTTTAGCCTTAACTGACGGGTCCGCTCCACGATCGAGCAGTAACAAGACATGCTCGTAAGCCTGGTTATCCAGCGCATCAAACACCAGCGTTTTACCCAGTGAATTGGTTGCATTGACGTCAGCTCCGCGATCGAGCATGGCTTCCAGAGTCTCTGTGTTTTTCGCTTTAAGCGACTGGAAGACGATCGGTTCGTGGAAGACCTTATCTTTCACGTTGGGTGAGAGGCCACCGTCCAGCATCGCATCGATCCAATCCGCGCTGTCCCCCTTCAGGGCAAATTCGGCAGGGCTGCTTTTTCCCTGCGGTCGAGGCTGGAGCGGATCTGCGCCGGCCTTAACAAGCAATGTAATCACCTTTAAATGGGGCGATGTTTTTTTATCATTAATCGCGTTGCCGATGGCCCAAAAAAGCAGGGTCATATCCTGCTTTCCCGGTTTATTAAGATCGCTTTCTGGTGCAAGCGTCTTCACCGCGTCGACATCACCTTCTTCAATCGCTTTCGCCAGTTCAAGCTGCTGACCGCTGAAGTAGTCCTGTGGATTAAGGTCCATATCCTGCTTACACCCCTGAATCATGAATAAAAAACATAACGCGACAAAAGCCATCAACCGTTTTTTCACAATCGACTCCCGATTATCGAAATATCCTCGTCCTTCTGTTGCTCTATGCAATCAATCGCCTGATTAATCCCGTGGCGGTCCAGCGCGCTTCCGGTTCCACCGGGAAGATCGTGGGGTATTCCGGCAGCATTAGGGCTCAGCGCAGAGATTTCCTCTTTGAGGATCCACGAAGGGACATGCCCTTTCATCGTTTTCAGATCTTCCCAGGGGTTAACTTCCTGAATCTTCGTCAGCAGTTCACCTTCAACCCGATACGCCTGGATATTATCCGTACTGCCTAATATCTTACCGCCGTATTTTTCTACGGTTCCGGCATTCAGGCCGGCGGCGTTGAACGTCCACCCCGCTTTCCCGCTGCCCATAGAGGTTGCAGAGGCGAGGCCACCGCCAAGGGAATGACCGGCAATATCAATATTCTGGCCTGACCTTGCCAGCTCCTTACCAATACTCACGGCCTTTTTATAATAATCTGAAGCCATACCCATGCCCTGTGAGAAGTTATTCGACCAGTCAGCCCCGTTTACCACCGGCGCCAGCTCCCCTTTGGTCAGTAAAGAGGAGACATTCTCAGACAGAGAGGCGAAACCAGGCTCGCGCGATCCCCTGAATACCAGTGTGGGGTTCATATCTGTACCAAACACTTCCGGCTTCGGTTGATAGACGCGCGCCAGAAAATTGGGGGACGTATCATCGTCAAAGAGCATTGATTTGTTCAGCCCGAACTTTCCTAACAGCGCATCGTCATTACTGATATCCGTCCACCCCTCCGGCACGCCCGGTGTGGTTTCCAGCGGGTTCACGGTCTTATAAATATTTTCCGCAAGCTTCGCTTTTTCCACCGCGATATTATTCGCCGCCAGACGCTTCGCGGCGATCTGGGCATCCGGATAAAGGCTATTGCTCCCCTTCGCAATCAGATCTTTACGCGCCTGCCAGCGCTCTGCTTTGGTCATCTTCTGAAGCTGCCCGGCATAGGTTTTACCGTCCTTGCCGGGAGTAGGTTCATCCGGCACCTGTGCCGTTTTAGATTTCACCACCTGTTTTGGCAGTACCGTTGGTGCAGGGCGAGAGCCGTACGTTCTCACCATGGTTTCGTAGCGGTCGACAATCGTACTTACCGGATACCAGCCCAGGCCGACCAGCGAGGCAGCCTGGAGTTGCCCTTTGGCATTGATGTAAAAAATTTCCGTTACTGATGACCAGTCACGAAAACTTTCGTCAATGGCAACCACTCTGCCCATCTCTAAATCCTGCGCGATCAGCGTGCGGGTATCGCGCCCGGACTGATAAGGATTCGCACCGGTGATCGTGCGCAGCAGATCGTAGCGCGTGAAGAGCGAGCGCAGCGAATGGTCGGGAACCGACATAATCCACTGTCCGGCAACGGACGGGCGGATTATTTTCGCAAACAGCGCTGGCGAGACGTTCTCGTGGAACAGATAGACAAACTTGATGTTATACATTCGCTCCGTCCTGTTACCCGCAGGCTTACGGATTCACCAGCCAGGTGCCTGGCTTCGCAATATCCAGCGTCTGGGTACGCGTTCTTCCATTGCCTTCCAGTTCAATGCGGGTCTCGCCCGCAGGCAATTTCAGCGATGCGTAACCGTTATTGCCCGGACGCAGCGCTTTAGACTCGCCGTTCACCTTCAGCGTCTCACCATCAAGCATGCGGATGTAGACCAGCGCGACCGGGCTGGCGTCGACAGGCGGCGCACTCTGCTGCGCCGTAGCAGGTGGCGCAACCGGCTCGCTCACGTCTGCCGTTGCCGGTCTGGTTTCCGCCTGGGCGGAGGTCTCAGCCGGAGGGCTCACGGCAGGCGTTTGCGCCGTCTGCTCTGGCGTTTCCTGACTGTCGCCGCCGAACAGCATCGCACCGGCAACCACCCCAACCAGCACGCCCGCGGCCACCAGCCCCGGAAGCTTGTAACGTCGCCAGTCCAGCGCGGAAGCAGATGTCTCCTCTTCCACCGGCACCAGCATCGTGCCGGTCTTCTTCGCGGTAAGCACCTCGTCGATACCGGCGACGGGCATCTCGATCAGCGCCGCGAACTCCTCAATGGATTGCGGACGGTCTTCCATATGCAGCGCCAGCGCCTTGTCGATGGCCTGTAGCAGCGGGATGGAATAGCCCTGCGGCATCAGCTCCACCAGCGGTTTGCAGGTGTCCTGAATCGAGCGTACCACGCTGACCGGTGGCGGAGAGCCTACGATGAGGGTACGCAATACGGCGCCGAGCGCGTAGATATCCGTCCACGGCCCCTGCTCGCTTTCATTGTCGTCGGTATACTGCTCGATAGGCGCGAAGCCCGGACGCAGCATGGTTTCCGTCTCATCCGAGAGATTACCGATGGTGCGGCGCGCCGATCCGAAATCGAGCAGCACCGGCAGGCCGTTATCCTGAATCTGAATGTTATCCAGCGAGATGTCGCGGTGCAGATAACCCTCGTCGTGGATCGTTTTGATGGCGCCGAAGAGCATTGGCAGCATGCGGCGGATCCACGCCTCGTTAATCAGCTCCGGTTTCTCTTCGCGCAGACGCGACAGCGTGGTACCGCTGTAAAACAGCGTTCCCATATAGGCCGTGTCGTTTTGCACCCAGAAACGCAGCACGTGCAGCAGGTTCGGGTGGTTAAAGCGCGCCAGCAGGCGGGCTTCCTGGATGAAGCTGTTCAGGCCGGCAGAAAACGCTTTGCCAAAGCGCTCGCTGCGCAGCACCAGCGTCATATCCTCGCCGCGCACGGCGAGGGAGGAAGGCATAAATTCTTTGATAGCGATAGTGCGTTCGAGCTGGTGATCCCAGGCGCGATAGACGATGCCGAATCCGCCGCCGCCAATCACCTCTTTTATCTCAAACTCATTGAAACGGTACCCGACCGGGAGCGCGTTTGGGACAGTCCGATTGTTATCATTATCCGTCATCTTTTACAGTTCTCTTGATGATTATTACGCGGCAAACTGACAGTGGAACTCGCCCTGCTCGCAGGTGACATGCAGACGTCGGTACTGCTCGTCGCTGCGGCTGGCGGTAAGTAAAATCTGGCTCATCTGAGGCAGCAACGTATTGGTCAGAATCGCATCCACCATACGCCCGCCCGACTCAACCTCGGTACAGCGCTGAACAATCTGTTCGACCACGCTGTCGTCAAATTCAGAAATAATGTTGTGATTCTCTTCCAGACGACGCTGAATGCGCCTGAGCTGAAGACGCACAATCTGCCCCAGCATCTCGTCGCTCAGCGGGTAATACGGCACCACCAGCAGGCGGCCCAGCAGCGCAGGCGGGAACACCTCCAGCAGAGGCTGGCGCAGGGCGCCGCTTAACGCGTCAGGCTCCGGCATCAGTTCCGGGTCGGCGCACATGGCTGCGATCAGGTCGGTGCCAACGTTAGAGGTCAGAATAATAATGGTGTTACGGAAATCAATGTGACGCCCTTCGCCGTCCTCCATCCAGCCCTTGTCGAAGACCTGGAAGAAGATCTCGTGCACGTCCGGGTGCGCTTTTTCAATTTCGTCCAGCAGCACCACGCTGTAGGGACGGCGGCGCACGGCCTCGGTTAAGACGCCGCCTTCACCATAGCCCACATAGCCCGGAGGCGCACCTTTTAACGTCGAAACGGTGTGCGCTTCCTGGAATTCACTCATGTTGATGGTAATGACGTTCTGCTCGCCGCCGTAAAGCGACTCCGCCAGCGCCAGCGCGGTTTCGGTTTTACCTACGCCGGACGGCCCGCAGAGCATGAATACGCCGACCGGTTTGTTTGGATCGTCAAGCTTCGCCCGGGAGGTTTTTACCCGACGGGCAATCAGATCCAGACCATGACGCTGGCCAATAACCCGCTGGTTCAGCGTGTCGGCCAGATTCAGCACCGCGTCGATCTCATTTTTCACCATCCGGCCCAGCGGGATCCCGGTCCAGTCTGAAACCACCGCAGCCACCACGTTCTCATCCACCGCGGCAAACAGCAGCGGTTCGTCACCCTGTAAGGTCTTCAGCGCCTGCTGCTGTTCTGCCAGCTGGCCGCGCAGGTCAGCCGTATCCTCATCTCCCGCCGCAAACAGCGCGGCACGCAGACGGATAATCTCCTGCACCCGCGTGCGCTCTTCTTCCCAGCGACGGGCCAGAGCTTTGCGCTGGGTTTCGAACGCGTCACGTTCGGCGGTTAAGGCCGCCACACGCGCCGGATCGCCCGCCCCCACGCGCGCTTCGCGTTCAGCAATCTCCAGCTCTACGTCCAGGGCCGCCAGGTGACGCAGACAGTCTTCCAGCTGGGCAGGCGGCGCGCTCTGGCTGACGGCTACGCGCGCGCAGGCGGTATCCAGCAGCGCCACCGCTTTATCCGGCAGCTGACGCGCAGGAATATAGCGATGCGACAGTTTCACCGCCGCGCTGACCGCTTCGTCGAGGAGTAAAACCTGATGATGGGTTTCCAGCGGCGACACGGTGCTGCGTAGCATCAGCACGGCTTTGGCTTCGTCCGGCTCGTGAACCTGTACGGTCTGGAAACGGCGGGTCAGCGCCGGATCTTTCTCAATGTATTTTTTGTATTCCGCCCAGGTGGTCGCGCCAATGGTGCGCAGTTGCCCGCGCGCCAGGGCAGGTTTGAGCAGGTTAGCGGCATCGCCGGTGCCCTGCTGACCGCCAGCGCCAATCAGGGTGTGGATCTCATCGATGAACAGAATAATCGGCGTGGCGCTGGACTGCACTTCGTTAATCAGCGCCTGGAGGCGCGCCTCAAATTCCCCTTTCATGCCCGCTCCGGCCTGAAGCATGCCGATATCCAGCAGCCACAGCTGAACGTTTTGCAGCGGCTCCGGCACGTCGCCGTCAGCGATACGCAGCGCCAGCCCTTCCACCACCGCCGTTTTCCCGACGCCGGCTTCCCCGGTCAGCAGGGGGTTGTTCTGGCGACGACGCATCAGAATATCGACCATCTGGCGGATCTCTTCATCGCGCCCCACCACCGGGTCAATTTTCCCTTCCCGGGCGCGCGCCGTCAGATCCTGACCATACTGCGCCAGCGTGCCCTGCGCAGCCGGTACTGCCCCGGCAGACGCGTCCGCAGCGGCGGCGGCCTGCTGGCTCTCTTTGCTGCTGGCGCAAATGGCGTCGAACTGCTCGATCAGCACCTCGACGTTAAGACGGGTGAACTGCGCCGAAATGCTTTTCAACACGTTCGCCAGATTCCACGTTTTCAGTATGCCGATCAGCAAATGGCCGCCGCGGATGCGGCTGACGCCAAACTTCAGCGAGCCGTAGACCCAGGCGCGCTCGACGGCGCTGTCGATATGCTCGGAAAGATCAGACACGGAACTCGCGCCACGCGGCAGGGCATCCAGCGCCGCCACGATATCGCGCGTCAGCTGCTGTTCATCAAGGGCGAAGTGACGGATGACCTGTTGCAGATCGCCATCCTGCTGCTGCATCAGCTGATGCAGCCAGTGCACCAGCTCAACGTACGGGTTGCCGCGCAGCTTACAGAAGGCAGTCGCGCTTTCCAGAGAGGTAAATAACAGCGTATCCAGTTTGCCGAAAAGCACGGCACGGCTAATTTCTGACATGTTAGTTTCCATTAACAATGATTCGGTATACGGAAGGATTATCGCTCTGCGCGATACACCAGATCGCCACGCGGAACAGGCTGAGGCTGAAGGCCGAGCCAGGTGTTGTACCCTAATCGCCCGGCGCTACCGAGCGTGGCGCCCTGCACCGCATCGGCGCGCAGGATCACCCGTGTTTCCCATTCAAATTCCACCCCGGCGTACTGTCGCACCCAGTCGCGCAGCTCGGTCACCCACCCTTCGCCCGGCAGAAAACGGTTGTAGTCGTCTGCGCTCAACGGGCCAATCTCAAGCCGAAATTTATGCTGCACGTCGCGTACCGCAATGCCGAGAAAAGCGGACTCTCCCATGCGCGGCATACGCCGCCCCTCGCCCAGCTGTGCCTGCTCCCGCGTTGAGAGCGGCATCCACTGCGGGACGTTGGCCACCAGCCTGACCGGCACGTTGAAATAGTTGCGCAGGATTTTCTCCAGCCCTTCCGGGTCCCGCCCGTGTCGGGTCAGGTGCCCGGCGTGAGTAAAGCGGGCGTGCGCGCTCAGGCTGCCTTTCGACATCTGGGCAGGCTGCCCCATGCCAATCAGCGATGCCAGATACCCTTCGAAGCGCCTGTTGTCGTTGCGATCCAGTGAAACGGCAGGCTGCGCGTCCGCCCAGGCGCGGTAGAACAGCAGCGTCAGGCGGTGGTGAAAGAGGTCGGCAAACGCGCTGAGGCTGTGATCCTGATGATGATGAATACGCTCGCGGGCATACTCAGTCATGTGCACCGGAAGCGGGCCGTTAGGACCAAACAGGCCGAAGCTCAGGATGGAAACGTCATGCAGTCCGTTCTCTTCCCGCTGCCGGACCTCAGCAACCGTTGACGGCGCAAAGCCCATTGAAGGCTGCTGACCAATACGCAGCGGCTCAAATTTAGGCAGCGGCGCGCGCCCCAGCGGGTAACGTTCACCGCCCTGGGCATCAATGCGTCTTAACAGCTGGAACAGATCATAGCGCCACGGCGTCTCGCGCACCCCGCGCCAGAACGCATCGGGCAGCGGCGTCAGGCGATGCACGCGCAGCGTTGCAGGGGCAACTTCACTCATACCAGCGCCCTTTTACCCATGCGCGGCGCCCAGTAGCCGATTTCACCACGCTGCTGGCTCTTGAGCGTGAACTCCGTAAAACTGTTGATGGAGACCAGGCGGGCAAAAAGGCGTTCCAGCACGCTGCCGAAAAGCCATGGGCTGGCGCCGGAAAAGGCGCGTTCGTCCACCGTCAGGGTGATGCCGATCCCGCGGGCGAACACCACCGGGCCGGGTTCAGGCACGCGACGGTGCACCGGCTCCAGCACGCAGTGACGAACGCCATCCACTTGACGGGCAACCGGCGTCTCGGCCAGGTTGGCGTACAGCCCTAACAGCTGACGCAGCGCGGCAGCGCCCTCTTCGTTTTCGCTGTCCATCAGGCTGAGGTAGTTCATTTGCAGCTGGCTGATGAGCCGCCAGGTGCTGAACCCTTCCGCCAGCGCCGGACGCGGCGGCGTCGGGCCTTTACGCAGGGTTAACGCCTTCACCGGCATGGAGTCGGCCATAATAAACTGCCCAAGCTCCTGCTGGAGCATCAGCGGCAGGTCACGGCTGGTGCACAGCACCTCGGCGGAAATGTAGCGCAAATTCTCCTGCCACGGCGCGTGCTGCGCATCCACCAGCGAGACAAAGACCTCCGAGCCGATATAGCCCGTGCGGGTGCCATAGCGTAGCGCGTGTTCGGAGAGAACGCGCTGCTCACGGCGCAGGGAAAAATAGGCGCCGTAGTTGCCCGCGTCTCCGCTCCAGGTACTCCAGAAAGGACGAAACGTCTGGTCGTCCCGCTGACCATCCGCGCTGGCATAGATTTTTTTCACGGCATAAATTTCATAATCCAGCGGGCGGATGTTATCCACCACCAGGTGGTATTCATGCTGGCTTTCGCTCAGCTTCTGCCGGGCCGCCACTTTCGGGAACAGGTTGATCACCGGCGTGCAGTGCAGCGCCAGGTGGCTGGCATCCACCACGCGCTCCAGCTGATCGTCGCTCTTGTCGAGCAGAATGAAGATATCAAACGCTTTTTCGTCTTCGCAGCGCTGGATCAGCTTGCCCAGCCCGCTCAGGCTGATGAAACGAAAACGCGCCGGGAACGCAAAGTACTCCTGCAACAGGCGATAGCCGTCGAAGTTGCGCAGATCGTCCGGGAGCAGCGCCTGGTCCGCATTAAAGCCTTCCTGACGCAGGGCGTCAGACGACAGCAGCTGGCGCTGGGGCTGCTTGCTGACCGTCTGGCAGACAATACCCGCGTGGTGCTCCATCACCAGCTCCAGCAGCTTCAGCGCCTCGATGTCCGGGCCGCTTAAGAAGAACTCCAGGCGGTCAAAGTCCAGGTGCCCGAGATGCTGCGGGCCATCGCAGGCAATGCGGATCCGTAAGGCGCTGCTGATCCCCCGCTGGCTCAGGCCGAGCTGGGCCAGCGGCAGATCGGCGGGAACGCCGCCCAGCTCGATCCGCTCAATTTTTAACGGCAGCAGGTTCACCTCGTGCGCCGTGGTATAGCTGCACGTAACGCCGGTCTTTTTCAGCGCCAGGCTGTCCATCATGGTGCCGCGCGGCACAATAAAGCCTTTGCTCAGGTCGCCGCGGCTGCTGTCGGGCTGAATTTCAGCGATCGCCATCGACGGCGTAGGCGCCAGATAATTTGGCGCAATCATCTCCAGCATACGCTGTGAAAAGCGCGGAAATTCGGCGTCCATTTTCATCTGCACGCGGGAGGTCAGGAAGGCGAAACCTTCCATCAGACGCTCAATGTACGGGTCCGCCACTTCGATGCCGCGCATGCCGAGCCGCCCCGCCACTTTCGGGTAGCGCTCGGCGAACTCTGCCCCCATCTCGCGCAGATAGGCCAGTTCACGGTTGTAATATTCGAGCAGTTTGCTTTCCATAATTACCCCGCATCCTTCAGTTCAAAATGGCCGTTCTCAAGATCGACGTCGGTGCGAAAGAGAAACTCCAGCGGATACGGCACGCACCACAGGCGACCTTTGATTTCGATAGACAGAACGTTGTGCAGATCTAACGAGGAGGTATCGGACACGCAGCGAACCTGAAGCCCCTGCGGCAGGATCCGCGGTTCAAAGTTAATAATCGCTTCGGTGAGCTTGCGCTGAATGTCGTGCCATTCAATATCGGACATTCTTTTCCCCGCCAGCGGCGCCACGCCAAAATTCACGACGGAACGGCTCACCTGCGTCAGCCCGCTCAGATCGCTGGAGGCATCGTGGTTAATGGTGTTAAACAACCACTGTAAATCCCGCAGGACGTTACGACGCAGCGCGGCGTGGGTAATCAGATTGCTGTTGGCGGACTCGCGTTTTTTTTCCGGATCGTTATCCGTCAGGCGATCCAGCAGTGAAGGCTGCATTTTGTCGCGCGCCCCCACTTTCTCCTGCCTGCTGCGGGCCTGCCAGCCGCTGCGCAGCAGATCGCCTTCGCCAGCGGGATTACTCATCCGCACCATCCGAGGTAAATGTCACCAGGCTCAGGGTAAGCAGCGGGCTTTCGCTTTGCTCGCTCAGCCAGGCTTTCTGCCCCATGCCTTCATACAGGGCGCCGTCATCGTCCAGCGGGAGCCACTCGGTGGTGCGCCCCAGCTTAACGCTGTCTGGCGCCCCGTCAGCAAACGGATAACGCGCCGGGATCTGACACACCTGCTCGGTGCCGTCCGTGAGGCGGACCAGCGCATGACGCCACACCAGATCGGTCACGCTGGCCGGAGCCTGAAAACGGATCGCGTCGATGGCGCAGAACGGCACCCAGAAATAACGGCCATTGACCAGGGTTTCACACACCGGCCCCAGACGGGCATCGCCGTCCATCAGCCATTCAAAGGTGTGGCTCTCTTCATTCTCCAGCGTGACCTGCCCGCGGCTTGCCGGGGCCTGTTCGAGTGCCGCCAGGCGCAGCGTTTGCGCTTGCCCGGCGCTTTCGGTCAGCGCCTGGGCTAACGTCGTCAGCCACGGCCACTGCGCCTCGGGCATTGCCGGTCGTACCTCTCCCGCGAACACGCGCGCCCGCTGCTGTTCACCCTGAATGGCCTGCTCCAGCAGCGTTACGGTCGGTTTTGCCTGCGGCTTCAGCGCCAGCCAGCTTTTCAGCTGGGTCAGGGCGCGCGCCCAGTTGCCGCTGAGGATCAGAAACTGCACAAACGCGGCGCGCAGATCGGCATCCGCCGGACGGGCTTTGATATCGGCTTCCAGGCGAAGCAGCGCGTCGCTAATCGACTCGCCCGCCAGACGTTGATAAAGCGTATTCATAGCCCCTCCTTAATTCGCCGCGCGCCAGGCGCCCACTGCCGGATCGCGCAGCTGCGGACGCAGCGTGTCAATCAGAACAACGTTCAGCTCCGCGCCCGGTGCAACCCATGCGCTCCAGATCTTCTTCACTTCTGCGATACGCGCCTGGAGTCTGGCGTCGTCGCTGGCGATCTCACGGGTGATTTCCACCGCCACCGTGCCGTTGCTCTTCCAGCCGTTCAGGGTGCTGTCGTACGGCAGGATCATCCAGCTCTGGTCGCTGTTCTGGGTGCTGAAGACCATGCGCTCTTTGTTGACGGAGGTTATCAGCGCCTTTTCAGGATCGACCGTGTTGTTCAGCCCCATCACCGGGAAGCCGTGAATGTAGGTGACCGGAATCGCTTTCTGCGTCCCGTTACGGTTCTGCGTCACCACGGTGTGGCCGCTGAGCCAGCTGCCGTTGCCGCAGCGGGTGGTGTCGGAATCCGGAATAAACAGCGCTGGCGCGGAGGAACCGCCCTCCCAGAAGGTGCGCAGATGGCAACCGTCCTGAAGGGTGAACTCCTGCCATGGCGTACGATCTGCCGCCACGGTGTGCGTCTCCGGATTCTGGTCAGGTGGCAGCAGCGCGCCTGAGGTGGTGGTCGTTGCCGCCGCCGTCTCCTGCTGCTTCACCACCAGCGCCCAGTCCTGCGCTTTAGCCGCTGTGCCCCGGGCAAGCGTCGTGCCTTCCGGATCGTTAAGCGTCCAGTTCAGGGTATTCAGCTTGCTGCACTGGTGCTCCAGCAGCGAGCCAAGGCGCGGCACGAAGTTTTCCAGCACTGAAACCTCTTTCTTGCCGTTCGCCACGATACGCAGCGCCACGTCCGCCTTACACCAGCTTTGCGGCGTATTGTCTTTAATGTTGTCGATCCAGATATCCAGCTTCTGCGCAGGAGACTGCACGATGCGGAAGTTTTCAGCCTGTGCGGTGGTCGCCACCGTCAGAAGAGCCAAACCCGATAGCCAAAGTTTCATATCAATCCTTGTGTGTCTAATCAGTTCCGCAGGGAAGAAATTGTGCTGCGTCAGAGAGCGTATGCAGCAAAGTGGTGTCCTGAGGGTTGCCCATCCACACCGCCACGGCGGTATAGTTATCCTGAGCATTGCCCTCCTGTTCGGCATTCTTTTGAATGATTTGGTTCATTAAGGTCAGCCACTCCTGTGGCGTATTGACCATATGCAGCGACTGCTTCATCTGCTCTTCGCTGACGCCGTGCCAAAAACCGTCGGTGCAGAGCAGGAAGGCATCACCGTCCTCAACCTGCACGACATCGCTGTAGCTCGCTTCCGGTCCGCCATTCTCAATACCCAGCGCCAGATACAGCAGGTTGCTGTTGAGATCGTCGGTCTGATGCCCGGCATCTTTCATCTGCTGGACGAGGCTGTGATCGGTGGTGACATGCCACAGCCAGCCGCGGCGAAACAGGTACAGGCGGCTGTCTCCGGCGTGCGCCCAGTAAGCCAGACGGTAATCCCTGTCGATAAACAGGCTGACCAGCGTGGTGCCCATCCGGCGATAGTCCTGCACGGCCTGTTGTTCGCTGAGGATGGTGCGGTTCGCCGTTTGGACGTAGTCACGAATATGCTGCGCATTCAGGTGCTTGTCGCCGTCAAAGCGGGAAATAATGCTGTTGCGGGCCAGCTCAGCGGCCACCTCGCCGCCCGGCAGGCCCGCGATGCCGTCACAGACGACAAAGCAGGCTGAACGTTCCCCGATGGTTTCTCCCGTCTGATCCTGGTTGCTGGCGCGCGTCCCCTGGCGGGAGAGAGAAGCCGTTGCGATATTCATTTTTCTTCCGATCCGCTTTGTGAGTCTTTGTACTGATTGACCTCCATGTCATAGGCATGGAGGAAGGCTTCGCCAAACAGGGTATGGAAGTCGTCCTCGATCTCGCCCGCCGTCTCGCCATAGCTGCGAACGAAATAATCCCACAGCGCGGCTTTACGGCTGCCCGGCAGCGCCAGGCGTGACGTCATCCCGTTCTGCTTAGCCTGCTCCTCCAGCTGTTCCGGGTTAAAGGATTGCAGCATGGCGGCGATAATGGCGCGGATACCAGAGATCATCCCTAGCTGGTGTGCCTGGAGATCGATCAGCGCATCACGCACCGATTTGGTCGGCGGCATAAAGCCCGGCATCGGCGTGCCGAACATCTGGATCAGCACCGTTTTCCCGGTCGGCAACAGTTTGAACGGGTTGTTCGCATCGTCGAGCACCATGGTCATATCGGCTTTCACCCCACGCTTGAGGATGGAGCGCGAGGAGAGCAGCGCCACGGTCCCCTGCGAGAACATGCCCAGGATCTGCCCCAGCTGACGCATATTTTCCCGGTCGAATTGCGGTACCGGCTGCATTTCGCTCAGGCCCATGCCCTCCAGCAGCGCCTCCAGCAGTTCGCCCTGAAGCACCTCGCCCCGCTCGCCGGTCTGCGCGGAGGCAGCAGGCGATGCAGCGTTTTTAACCGGGTCGATACGCAGGCGGCCTTTAGGCGCCTGCGCGTTGCTGCGCGCCACGGCCTGCGGCGTTGGCATGGTGAAGCCAGCGTAATCGGGGCGCGCGGGCTCCTCTTCCGCGCGCGGCGCGTCCTGTGGTTCAGTCGGTTCCGGATCGAACAGCGGTGAGCTGGCCAGCGCATCCTCTTCCTGTGCGGCTTGCGCTTCAGGCTTTGGCTCCGGCTTATCGGCCACGATTTCATCCGGATGGGTTAACGGCGCGCCGCCCATCAGGCCGAGAGGGTCATCATGACGCGCGGCAGGTGCGCTCGCCGACCCGCCAAACAGGGCTAACGGATCGAGTTCGTCCGACGCCTCTTCCTTTGGCTGGGCAGGTTTGCTTTCGTCCGGCTGTACCAGCGTTGAAGGGGTGACATCGTCAAAGATGCTCTCTTTTTTAAACAACGCTTCATCGCTAAACAGCGTGTCCGGGTCAACGTTTTTACGTTCAAGCGACGGTTCGGCGTCGTTAAACATTGCCAGCGGATCTTCGGCATTCCGCTCCGGGGCCGCAGGCTGAGAGAACGGATCGTGGGATGCGGCGGGCTGTGGTTTTGCCCGGTTGCTGGAGATGCTGTCGGAGATGGAAAACTCCTGCATCAGGCTGTCCCAGATTTCCGACGGCACGGCCGTAGGTTCAGCTTTTCCACGAGGCGCGGCGCTGGCCGGTTTCGGTTGCGGCGCTGGTGCAGGTGTCGCCACTGGGCGCGCCTGCTGCATGCTGGCCGCCATGCGGCTTACGGGCTGGGTGTCATGAATGAGTTCGCTGACTTCAATGCGATAATCATCAATACCGAGAATATCCCCATCCTGAAGCTCAACCTGACGCCCACGCTCCAGCGGGATATCATTCAGTACCACGCGGGTAACGCTGCCGCGGTTCGTGACGCGGCATTCGCCACTGGCGTCGACGTGAACGATGGCCTGCAAACGCGAGATGGTGCGGTCATTGTCCGGCAGCACCAGATTGTTATCCGTACCGCGCCCAATGGTGCCGCCCGGGGCATAAAAATCACAGCTGCTTTGCGGCGGCTGATGACCGGGTTTCGTAGAAATAATCGTGAATCGCATGGCGTATTCCTGCTGGTATGATTAGCGCTCAAACGCTGCCGCTCTCGGGGGTGAGAACGGCGGGGTTTGGGGGTTAAGGGCTGATTAAAGCTATTTGACTACATTCAGGAAAATAATGCCGATAAGCAGCCATAGCGTAAAAAGTAAGGCCTGAGCTTTATAGCGTCGATGCAGTTTTAATATCCAGCCGATTCTCTCTTCCGGTAAAGCCTGAACGAATTTATAGGCATCGTCCTGAACATTTCTGTCTTTGGTAAATTTCATCTTCACGCCTTTGCGAAGACGAACAAACCAGATTATTTTTTGATAGTTCGCCAGCGAACCAAAAAATGATGCGTAATTTGTCACCAGATCGAGATCGTAGCCTTTTTGCCTATATTCTGAAAGAAGCTGATTATATTCGGCCTCGTGTTTTTTAAAATAACGGGAACTGATGAAGTCCATAATTACGACAAGTAAAAATAAAACAACAATCAGAAATAAAAGAATATTTTCTAAATTCACCTTAGCTTATCCATGACATATTCAGTTGCTCCACCGGCAACTTCGCCACCAATGTATCCACCCGCAGCGGCTCCTACCACAGAACACGCGAGCAACCCTACACCACCTGTTGCCACGCCCAATGCAACACATACGCCAGCCCCAGCCATGGCGCCATATTTTCCGCCATAAATCCCGCCCGCAAGACTGGCGCCAAATTGACTGTACTTCTTAACGGCGACTTTTGAACAACTCTGCTCTCTACCTACTGTACAGGCATCGTAAACTTCATTGGTTGTGTTTGCACCAGCGAAGCCGATAGCAAGCCATCCTCCCATTTTCAGAAAACGGGCAGCTTTTGAAGCATTGTCTACATATGTTGAATACCCTCGTATCGAGGCAACACCCGCAGTACTCCATTCGTGGACAATTGACCTGCTTGATAAACCTAAAGCGTGCTTGATTTCTTCATAAGGTTTCAGTTTCAGCGTTAGTCTGGACAGCTTATTTAATAAAACGTCCAGCTCAGAAAAAAGTTTTTGCCTTTCAACAAAAAACTGCTGCCCGATCAATGTGCCTTGCGTTCTGTATTGATTTTGATAAGCCAGTTCGATAGCTTTTAATTTCTTTTCTATTTCGCTAAAGTACCTTTCACCTGCATCAGCAACCACCCCGAGAGATTTATCCATAAAATTAGTTAATGCTGCGATGGTACTAAAATGCTTGTTAAAGAAATTAGCTTCATCTGTATTCAGTTCTGCCAATGCTCCATTAACCTTTTGCTTTGCATTTTGTAATTGTTTTAGGGAAGGTGCGAACAAGTTCCTGATATGAGATCATCATATTCATCCGGAGCGCATCCCAGAGGGACATCATGAGCCATCAACTCACCTTCGCCGATAGTGAATTCAGCACTAAGCGCCGTCAGACCCGAAAAGAGATTTTCCTCTCCCGCATGGAGCAGATTCTGCCATGGCAGAATATGACCGCTGTCATCAAGCCGTTTTATCCCAAGGCGGGCAATGGCCGACGGCCCTATCCGCTGGAGACCATGCTGCGTATTCACTGCATGCAGCATTGGTACAACCTGAGCGACGGTGCCATGGAAGATGCCCTGTACGAAATCGCCTCCATGCGTCTGTTTGCCCGGTTATCCCTGGATAGCGCCTTGCCGGACCGCACCACCATCATGAATTTCCGCCACCTGCTGGAGCAGCATCAACTGGCCCGCCAATTGTTCAAGACCATCAATCGCTGGCTGGCCGAAGCAGGCGTCATGATGACTCAAGGCACCTTGGTCGATGCCACCATCATTGAGGCACCCAGCTCGACCAAGAACAAAGAGCAGCAACGCGATCCGGAGATGCATCAGACCAAGAAAGGAAATCAGTGGCACTTTGGCATGAAGGCCCACATTGGTGTCGATGCCAAGAGTGGCCTGACCCACAGCCTAGTCACCACCGCGGCCAACGAGCATGACCTCAATCAGCTGGGTAATCTGCTGCATGGAGAGGAGCAATTTGTCTCAGCCGATGCCGGCTACCAAGGGGCGCCACAGCGCGAGGAGCTGGCCGAGGTGGATGTGGACTGGCTGATCGCCGAGCGCCCCGGCAAGGTAAGAACCTTGAAACAGCATCCACGCAAGAACAAAACGGCCATCAACATCGAATACATGAAAGCCAGCATCCGGGCCAAGGTGGAGCACCCATTTCGCATCATCAAGCGACAGTTCGGCTTCGTGAAAGCCAGATACAAGGGGTTGCTGAAAAACGATAACCAACTGGCGATGTTATTCACGCTGGCCAACCTGTTTCGGGCGGACCAAATGATACGTCAGTGGGAGAGATCTCACTAAAAACTGGGGATAACGCCTTAAATGGCGAAGAAACGGTCTAAATAGGCTGATTCAAGGCATTTACGGGAGAAAAAATCGGCTCAAACATGAAGAAATGAAATGACTGAGTCAGCCGAGAAGAATTTCCCCGCTTATTCGCACCTTCCTTAGCTGAACCGCATTTTCAGCACCCGGAGCATTAAGGATCAATATTTGCCCGGGTTTTAACCACCGTGTGTCCCTGTTCACTTGCATAAAATAACGTGCCGCTTCACTGTCTGGTTTATTGAACAGTAGTCTTGCCTGGAAATCTAACGTACCAGCCTGCTGAACAACACAATAACCAGGAGCAACCGTTGATTTTACGCTCATATTGACATCCCTTTGCAAACGAAATTAAGTCTCTATAAATAATGACCGGGGAAAACTCCCCGGTCACGCGCGCAATTACGCTTCTTTGTTTTCTTTGATGTTCCAGCCAGCGCTGCTTTCAGCACCTTTACCACCGGCAGTGGTCTGCTCCCAGTACTGCTGTTTCACTTTCGCAGCCTGGAATGCATAGGTCACGCCAACGGTATCGCCGTTGTCTGCACCCGTGTACTGAACGGAAGTCACGAGAACGTCTTCCAGGGTAATGCGGGTGTATTCAACCTGCTGACCACCCGCTTTGCAGACGGACAGTTCAACTTTGGTCAGGTGTTTACCGCTTGCGCAGTGTTTCAGGATTGCTGTAGTGGATTTGTCGATCAGAGCGTTAACGTGCAGATCGTTAAAGTTCACTTTACCGGCACCGCCGCCACCGCCAACGCTCATATTACCTGGCTGGGACGCGCCCCAGGAGAAGGAGGTAATATCAGTCCAGCCGGTGTGGTTAGAATCTTTAGATTCGCCCGTAACACCCTCGACCTTCAGAAACATATCAATAGCCATAATATCTACTCTTCGTGGATGAACAATATTGCTTTCGAAAAAGCCCTTATATGGCAAACAGGAAAGCATGGGGCTGAATAAAACCGTCCATATTTTACCTCTGCCTCATATCAAACGACCCGTGTCATTTGACAGTCTTACATTCCCCCTGAACGAAAGGAAAGAATGTGAAGTCTTATACTATTGTGGATTATCCTGAATCCAGGTGCGGTCAGGATTTCCGATGATTAATTGAGGAGCAAGTTGATTAAGTTCGTCACTATGATAAAGACGCAGGCAGTTTAAGGTTACGCCTTTTACATCGGGTTTTCTCTCAGAATGAAAGGCATTGGTTGCGCCTTTATATTTATTAATAAGGGCATTAATTTTGTCATTGCCATTTTCAATATCGAAAGGCACCCATTCCAGTAATGCGCTACTGCTACGGGCTGCATCCAGAGAAAACTGGCTGTTATCATCTGCAACTTGTGCCAGGCAGCGAGAAAAAACAACGTCTTTAACAACTTGCTTATAAGGCATTTTTTTGACAAACGACACCGGATCGTCAGTTGCATACACAGAGGCGGAACTGGTGAGCAACAGTAGACTAGCAATCATTTTTTTCATGGCAACTCCCAAAAATTAGCTTTGGTCGTCGTGTAATTCGTCTCCGGCGCATTGAAATAACAGTGATCCGAACAGGTTAAACCATTCCAGAATGTTGCATGACCTGCGGCGTCACTCCAGCCCTGTACCTCAAACAGAATTACGCCCTTTTTGTTGGCTAATTGCTCAACGGGTAAGGAAGGATAACTCACGATCATGTCAGGTTTACCCCACTGACGCGTCAACCAGGCAATGACATCCTTTACGCGGTAGAAGTACCATTTATTATCAGCACCGGATACCGTGAGATTTGCAATACGCGGAACGGGATGCCCGGTATAGTTAAGAACATAACTCATCCGTACGGCACAACTATTTGACCACCCGCCCTCATCTGGCGCTATTTCGAAGTTGTGCTTAACTTTGCCGCCGATAACTTGCTTAACTTTGCCAATAGAATTATTTGCATCGTAAATACGTGTTGCCGCCGCCCAGGCAGCAACAAACGAAGGTCTCGCGGTCATATTTCCTCTCAAATTTCCATACTATAAAGCTAACGCCGGGCATGGCCCCCCGGCGGCAATTATCATTACGCGTCCTTCGTCTTCAGCGACGGCAGTTTAGATACCAGACGCAGGGAAACGGTCAGACCTTCCAGCTGGTAGTGCGGACGCAGGAAGAACTTCGCGGCGTAGTAGCCCGGGTTGTCTTCGATTTCCTGCACCTGCACTTCCGCCGCCGCCAGCGGTTTGCGGGACTTGGTTTCCTGGGAGGAGTTAGCCGGGTCGCCGTCCACGTAGTTCATCACCCAGTCGTTCAGCCAGCGTTCCATCTCTTCGCGCTCGCGGAAGGAGCCGATTTTGTCGCGCACGATGCACTTCAGGTAGTGAGCAAAACGGCAGCAGGCGAACAGGTACGGCAGACGGGAGGCCAGGCGCGCGTTAGCGGTGGCATCCGGGTCGTGGTACTCGGCCGGTTTTTGCAGGGACTGCGCGCCGATGAAGGCGGCGAAGTCGGAGTTTTTGCGGTGAACCAGCGGCATAAAGCCGTTTTTCGCCAGTTCCGCTTCACGACGGTCGCTGATGGCGATCTCGGTCGGGCACTTCATGTCCACGCCGCCGTCATCGCTCGGGAAGGTGTGGCACGGCAGGTTTTCCACCGCCCCGCCGGATTCCACGCCGCGAATCGAGGTGCACCAGCCGTACTCTTTAAAGGAGCGGTTGATGTTGGCCGCCATCGCATAGGCAGCGTTTGCCCACGAGTAGCTGTTGTGGTTCGCGCCGTCGGTCTGCTCTTCAAAATCGAAGCTGTCGACCGGGTTGGTGCGAATGCCGTACGGCAGACGCGACAGGAAGCGCGGCATCACCAGACCCAGATAGCGGGCATCTTCTGATTCACGCAGTGAACGCCAGGCAGCGTATTCGGTGTTCTGGAAGATTTTAGTCAGGTCGCGCGGGTTAGCCAGCTCCTGCCAGGACTCCATCTGCATCACGCCCGGCGCGGTACCGGTGATGAACGGACAGTGGGCCGCAGAGCCGATGCGCGCCATCTCGCCCAGCAGCTCAACGTCCTGCGGGCTGTGGTCGAAGTAGTAGTCGCCCACGATGCAGCCAAACGGCTCGCCACCGAACTGGCCGTACTCCTGCTCGTAGATTTTCTTGAAGATCGGGCTCTGGTCCCAGCCCACGCCCTTGTAGCGCTTCAGGGTGCGGCCCAGCTCCTGCTTGGAGATGCTCATAAAACGGATCTTCAGCATCTCGTCGGTTTCGGTATTGTTCACCAGGTAGCTCAGCCCGCGCCAGGCGCTCTCCAGCTTCTGGAACTCCTCGTGGTGAATAATCTGGTTCACCTGCTGTGAAAGCTGCTCGTCAATACCGGCAATCAGGTTCTGAATGGTGCGGTAGGTATCGTTTGAGAAGGTCACGGTGTTTTCCAGCGCCTGCTGCGCCAGGGTTTTAACCGCGCTTTCTACGGCAGAGCGCGCCTGATCGGTTTTCGGGCGGAACTCTTTATTCAGCAGCGCGCTGAACTCGTCCTGGCTGAACGCCTGGCCCGCCTGCTGATCGTGTTGTTGAGTCTGGTTGCTCATCGATTATTCCTCGCTACCTTTCGCACTTTCGTCATTTTTTGGCAACTGGCTCAGGGATTTGAGCAGCGTCGGATCCTGGAGAATTTTCGCGATCAGCTCTTCCGCACCGTTTTTACCGTCCATGTAGGTCAGCAGGTTGGAGAGCTGGGTACGGGCTTCCAGCAGCTTGTTCAGCGGCTCTACTTTGCGGGCCACCGCGTCCGGCAGGAAGTCGTCCATGCTGTCGAAGGTCAGATCGACGTTGAGCTTACCTTCGCCGGTCAGGGTGTTATCCACCTGGAACGCCACGCGCGGCTTCAGCGCCTTCATGCGTTCGTCGAAGTTGTCGATGTCGATTTCCAGGAACTTACGCTCGTCGACGGCTGGCAGGTTTTCCACCGGCTTGCCAACCAGATCGGCCATAACGCCCATCACAAACGGCAGCTGAATTTTGCGTTCTGCGCCGTAGATCTCTACGTCGTACTCGATCTGCACGCGGGGAGCACGGTTGCGTGCGATGAATTTCTGTCCACTGTTACTCATTGCCATGATGTTCTCCATCAAAGATGCGCGGTGAAGGTGAAACGGCAGACTCCATGCCTGTCGTCATAATGCCAGGACGCGTCATTCGCGGCGTCCAAAGATGTTTTCCAGTTGGTTAACGCCGTCTGGCGCCAGGTCGCGAATAATGTCCATAAAGTTGAGTTCAGACAGCCGCTGCACCCGTTCAATCATCAGCGGCGCGGGGTGACTCGGTTCGTACTGCGCAAAATACTGTTTCGCTTTTTCCAGCATCAGCTGGGCGTCGGCGCGGCTGGTCACCTGCACGCTGCGCCAGTCCGTCACCTGCTGAACGGGCGACGCGGCCACCGGCTGCGGCTCGGCATGCTGTTCAGCCTGCGCGTCACGGGTCGGCAGCAGCTTGCTGATATCGGTCACCTGACAGGCGCTGGAAACCAGCCCGACGGTTTTCAGCAGCTGTTCCATCTCCGGTACGCCACTTTCCCCGAGATAGCCGGTAAGCAGTTCGCGGATGGCCAGCAGGCGTTCGTTGATCACGATTACCGCTTCGGTGCCAGGCTGATCGCCCCGGGCCAGCTCATCGATCAGTCGTGGACGACCGCCCGGATAATCCGGACACTCGGTTTTACTGCCGTCAAGCAGCGCCTGGGCGTCACGGAGCGAAATCTCATCGCCGTTTGAGCGGAGCAGTGAGGCGTTACGCACCGCGACCGTCAGGTCAGATTTATCGCTCAGCCCGGCAAGGGCGTTGATGCGGTAGAACGGATCGGTTTCGCCATACTCTTCCAGCAGCGGGTAAAGTTGCTCCCAGTAACGGGACAGGGCTTCCTGCACCAGCAGTAGCCCGTCGGCGTAACCTGCCAGCCCGCGACGACGTGTCCAGGCATGGGTTAACGCCAGCATGACGCGAAGATCTTTGGTGCGTCCCAGCAGGCTGGTGGCGAGTTTTTCCACCGTATTCCAGTCGGCAGGCTCTGCCGGAATGATAGTGTCGCCAAACTGCTGCTCGGCTTTGCCCTGACTGGCCTGCCCCATGGCCTGGAAATCAGCGTCGTACTCCAGGTTTTCACCGCAGGGGGTATCGGGGCTTATCGGCGCGAGAAATTCATCGATATTCATAAGATCCCTGCTTATTCAAACATAGGCGGGTAAAGACCGTGGCGGCCCGGACGGGCGCCGCCTGCCGGATCGAACAGCAGCGTAAAGAGCTGCCCGGTGAAGTTACCGCTGTGGACGTGGGTGTACAGCGGATAGCCGTCGCAGCGGTTTGTCCACCAGTAGCTGGTCTGGCGCAGCGGATCAAAACACTCCGCCGCCTGCGGCCAGCCCAGCGTGCTCTGACCATCGTCGTCATAGCCAATCACGTCGAGAATGTCGGAACGCTTTTGCGGCTCAACCGGCTGGGGCGCCGGGATGGTCATCAGCATTTCATCCAGCTGGGAGGCAGAATAGCTGTTACGCACCGCGTGCAGCCCCAGACGGCCAAGCTGCTGGTACCAGCTCTCAGCCTGCCCGAGCAGGCGGGATGACCACTCGGCGGGGGTGAAGCTCAGTTGCAGGCATACCGGATAGTGGCGGCCTACGCTGTCACGGCCCGGCAGCAGGCAGCCCATCTGAATCATCTGGCTACCGAGCATCGGCGGGACGACAAAGTTCCACACCGGGGCTTTTGAAAACGGGCGCTCGCCGCTGCGCTGCTCTTCCTGTTGCCAGGCCAGCAGGCCGACCTGGAACCAGTGCGACCACTGGCGTTGCAGGGTATCCGGAAAGCGACGCTGCAAAAAATCTCCGGCGCTGGGTAATTTGCCATACCAGCTATAACGGTTCATCGCAGGGGTATTCGTCATACGGCTGTCCTTGCGGTTATGGGCATGAGAAACGGGGAAGCTGGAACGGGTTGCGGATGCTGTTCGGGGCAAACTCCAGCGTAACCTGATGTCCGTCGACGTTGAAGGTCGCCTGACGGCTCAGGCTACCCGCGCCAGGGCTGGTGCGCGCCTTGTCGAAAAAGCGGTTGAGAGCCCAGGAACCGTTAGTTACCAGCGTTGCGGTGCTGCCATTGGTCAGACCGAGCTGCATACGCACCTGGTTCGTCCCGCCCGGCCCCGGCCAGTTCATGATCTGCACCGCCTGCGGGCCGTGGCTGTAGCGCAGCAGCTGGCCGTCCACGTCCAGCGTCAGGTTCAGAATGGTGTTGTCCATCCGCACGGTGCGCACCGTGACCTTAAAGGATGGCGTGGTCGCGCCGTTGGCAAAGAAGGCATCGCGGACAGACTGCGCCTGCTGGAACGGACGCAACAGCCCTTCGCTGCCCGGCAGCGTTTTACCGTCGATGCCCGGCATAAAGCGCCAGTTCGCCTGGGTGGTGTCCACCTTGTTGGTCAGGTTGTCGCGGAAAAAGGTGTCCATCAGTCCGGTGCCCGGCGCGAACATGCGGGCGAGATCGTCCGGCGTCACCTCGGTGCTGGCGCTGCGCACCAGTGGATAACGCCCGGCAATCGCCTGACGGCAGAACCCACCCACTTCCACGTTAATGCGCTTACGCACGTTCTCCAGATCGCGACGCTGGGTATCGCTGCTGGCGCCGACGGCCATATTGCTGAACATGGTTTGCAGCCCGCCCGGCAGACGTCCCGCGCTGGCTTGCAGGCGGCTGATTGCATCGCCGCCCGGCGCGGGCATACCGCTGTTTGCCGCATCCTGAACGGCGGTCAGGTAGCGATAAAGCTCGTCAACCTGCTTAAGAAAATCGTCAAAGACGATGGTCTTGCCACCCTTCTCCAGCGGCTGCGCCAGCTCAATCATCGGCGCATAGTGGTCGGTCACCAGTTGCTCAGGCGCCTGCGTCACGACCGCGCCCTGCGTCGGGGCATTGTCACCGTTGCTGAACAGCGCTTCCAGCGTGCGGGTGGCGCGGTTGCTTTGGTCTTCCGCTTTCTGCGCATCTTCCGGCGCAGGCGCAGTGCGCGACAGGGTCAGCACCTTGCTCAGGTTAAGCACCAGACGGCGCAGCGGCGAGTTGGAGCCTGAAAGCAGGCGCGCGGTGTTAATACGCTGGGAAAGATCGGCGCTGTTGTTGAGCTGAATGTCAGCGAGAAAGCGATCCCAGTTGACGATAAAGTCGCGCATGTAGAGCTGGCGCACGGCGTTGTCGATCTGCTGTTTATCTTCCTGGGCGGTGGTCGCTCCCAGTACCCAGGCGTCGTCCTCGTGCAGGGCGGTGGTCACGCTGTCGATCTGGTCGTTGAAGCTCTTCCAGTAGCCGTCCGGCGTATAGAGGCCCGGTACGCCCTCACTCACCGGCTTGCCGCTTTTACGGGAAAACACCAGCTCGCTCTGCGGGCCGCCGAGATCTGAAAGCGAAACCGGCTTCAGGTTTTCATCATGCTCCAGCAGACGTTTCAGGCGGCCATATACGCGTGTTGAGAGCGGCTGCTGGTTGATAAGCGCCCTTTCACGTGCCACCAGATCCTCATCCTGCGCATACGGTGAAGCCTGAATTTTTGGCTCCAGCAGCTGCGTCAGGTGCCATTCCAGCTCCTGAAGCTGCGCCTGCGTCACGTTCTGCGGCAGGTTGCGTTGCAGGTTGAGCATCACCCACGAGTGCAGGAATTTGCCGTCATAGTGCTTCGGCTGATAGAGCATCTGATAGGCTTTCAGCGCCTCGTAGCTGTACTCCACGTCGCTGCCGTTGTCGTTGCGCAGCCAGGTGGTAATGTGCATTGCCACGGCGGGCAGCAGCATCTGATCCAGCGCCTTCTGGTACAGAGACTGCGAGGCATCGCTGACGTCATCCCCGCGATAAAGCCCCATGCGGCGGGAAACCGGCGGGTCGTTAACGTCGAAGGCATTGCTTTTCGGCAGATCCACCAGGCTGTTAAGCAGCGGCAGAAGCGCAAACAGATCGCGCTGGGGCTGGTTTTGCAGCGCCTTGCTCTGCTGCTCCAGCATCGGCACTTTTGCGTCCACTTCTTCCAGATAGGCTTTATTTTTGGCGTAGCTGGTCAGCCACAGGCCACCCAGGATCACCAGCAGGGCCAGCAGCGCCGCGTAGCCGGACCACATCACCGCGCGGTTGCGCAGTTCCCACCAGCGGTTTTCCCCGGCGATGCCCGCTTCCTGGAAAATGACGTTTTGCAGCAGGTTTTTAATGAAGAAGCTTTGGCCCTTCGCGCCCGGGATCGGCGCCTCTTTGCTCACCGAATCCCAGCGCGTGCTTTCCCCCCCTTCAGGTAAGGAGAGCGCGCGGTTCAGCTCGCCCATCACGCGGTCAAACGGCATCCCTTCCTGAGTGCCACTGGCAAAGTAGATGCCGCGCGGCGAAAATTCGGTTTCGAAGTTTGAACGGGCAAAGACCGTGCTCAGGTAGTCTGCCAGCAGCGGACGCAGCGCGGCGAACTCCTGCGGGAAGAGATAGGCTTCCGCACGGGTTTTGGCGTCATGCTCTTTGAGCATGGTTTCCGGCAGGCCGGCGTCCAGACGCTGTTGCAGCAGGGAAAATTCCTGCTGGAAGTTGCCCATCAGGTCGTAATCAGCGTGTTTGGTCTGCTCCCACGGCAGCGTAAAGCCCCAGATCTGGTCGCGCTGGGCTTTGTCGTAATCCGCAAACCAGGCGCGGAAGCCTTTAAGCAGGTCCGCTTTGGTCACCATCACATACACCGGGAAGCGAATACCCAGCTGTTCATGCAGCTCGGAGAGACGCTGGCGCAGGTTGACCGCCTGCTGGCGCGAGGCCTCAGCGGACTGCGAAAGCAGGTCGGAAATGCTGATGGTGATAATCACGCCGTTAATGGGCTGGCGACGGCGGTATTTACGCAGCAGGTTGATAAACTCCAGCCACTCCCCAGCGTCCTGAACCTGCTCGCTCTCCTGAGTGGTGTAGCGCCCCGCGGTATCCAGCAGAACCGCCTCGTTGGTAAACCACCAGTCACAGTTGCGCGTGCCGCCAATGCCGCGCAGCGCGGTTTTACCGAAGCGATCCGCCAGCGGGAATTGCAGCCCGGAGTTGGCCAGCGCGGTGGTTTTACCTGAACCCGGCGCGCCAATAATGACGTACCACGGCAGCTGATAGAGGTACTGTGTGCTGAAGCGCTGCGTCCACTGCGCGCCATGTCCCGCTTTGCTGAAGTGGGCTTTTTTCAGCATCTGGGCGGCTTCATCGAAACGCCCGGCAAGGATCTGCTCCTCGCTGTTCAGACGTTTCTGCGGATCGGCCGCCTCCGGGCTGGTGGTATTTTCGTTGAGCTTGTCCATCAGCTTACGGTTCAGCCAGGCGTTATACAGCCGCGGCAGAATGTGGCTCTGGGCCCAAATCAGGTAGACCACCGCAATGCTGATGACGCGGTTCTGCTCTGATTCAAGGGGCCGGGTATCCACGATGGACAACAGCGGGCCAATCATCCAGATGACCGCCGCGAGCGCCGTTACGCCCAGGAAGCTCCACAGAATGCGATTGGTCAGTATAGAAAGTAGAGTTGTCAGCATCCTTAGTTTCCTTGCGGCAATCCGTTCAGCTCGGCCTGGGTATTGTCAGGCGATACCAGCAGCGTAATCTCTACGCGGCGGTTACGGGCGCGATTTTCAGGCGTGGTGTTAGGCGCTACCGGGTTGATCTCACCCCGCCCTTCGGCTTTGACGCGCTCAGGCTGCGAGAGGCTACCCTGGAGCTGTTTTTGCACCGAACGGGCGCGCTCAAGCGAGAGTTCATAGTTAGAAGCGAAGCGTGCGCTGCGGATCGGCACGTTGTCGCTGTACCCCACCACCAGAATTTTGCCGCTGACGTTATTCATCGCCTGGGCGATGCGGTCGATGACCGGCTCATAGCGATCGCGCACCACCGTTGAGGCCGAGGCAAAGAGTCCGTCCCCTTTCAGGATCACCACGCTGCGATCCGCCTCATCCTTAACGGCCACCAGACCGGCATCAATTTCTGGTTTCAGGAAGCCGCGCAGGTTCAGCACCGCCGGCAGCTGACGCGCAGGCTGCTGGATCGTGGTTTCCGGCAGTTGGGACTGGTAAATTTTCGCCAGCACCGGGCTGGTGTTATCACCCAGACGCCAGTTCAGCACGATATAGAACAGGCAGGCGATAAAGCCGACCAGCGCCACGCACGCCCAAAGAGGGATCATCGGCCGCCAGAGCTTGCGCAGAACGGGGCGATCTTCCGGGTGCGGCGAGAGCGGCGGCGGGTAGCTGCCGCGCACGCCACGGATCATCTGCCACAGGCGCTGTTTAATGGTTTCAAGCTGGGTCCGGCCATTGTCCAGCACGCGGTAGCGGCCTTCAAAGCCGAGCAGCAGACAGTAGTTGATCATCTCCAGCAGCAGAATGTGTTCGCGCGGATTCTGCGACAGACGCGCCAGCAGCTGGAAAAACTTCTCACCGCCCCAGGTTTCGTTATGAAACGTCACCAACAGACCATTGCTTGACCAGACGCCGCTGCTTCCCCACGGGGTCAGCGCGGCGGCTTCGTCCAGCGCCGTGCAGAGGCAGTAGCGCGCGCCGACAATCACTTCATACGGTAAGCCCGCCTGCTGGCATCGCACTTCGAAACGGCGAATTTCGTCAATCAGGCGCTGGCGCAGCCCGACCTGATCGTCGTGGGAAACCGAATGACGGATTTGCGGAATCGCATTGAGCAGCGGATTGGCGGCCGCCACCAGCTGATTGTTCCCACTGGCTCCGGTAAACACGGCATCACTGCCGGTATCCTGTCGTTCCTGCATATTAAGCGCTCGCTTTATTATTCTGTCGGGCTACGGATGGCCCAGAACTCCATATCGAGCCCCGGGAATTCCCCTGCGAGATGCAGCGCGAATGCCCCGGACTTGTCCATCTCGTGCCACAGTTCGCTGCCCCTCTCGAGCTCGAAATAGCTGTAGCCTGCATGCCACGGGATCTGCGGCGGCGCGACG
Source organism: Enterobacter sp. MGH 33 (assembly GCF_000534535.1). Lineage (NCBI taxonomy): Bacteria > Pseudomonadati > Pseudomonadota > Gammaproteobacteria > Enterobacterales > Enterobacteriaceae > Enterobacter > Enterobacter sp. MGH 33. The sequence goes on from NZ_KI973212.1 coordinate 2,947,877, forward strand.
GGCATTGCCCGAAGCATGATGCCCGGCAGCTGGAGCTGGACCAGATCGCGAATTTTCGACACTGGCGCAACCTTCATCTGGGCAGGGAAATGGGTTTGCAGGTGTTCGCCGGGGACATTGGCTTTTACCGCCAGCACGAAGCCAAATTCGCGGACCATGCTGGTCTCCGGCACGGTGGCGATGTTCAGCCCGTGGGAGCGTTCGTGCAACGGCAGCTGGATGGCATGATCTTCCATGACCAGCGACAGCCCCTGACGCAGCATCAGCATCAGTTTGCTGAAGCAAACGGCGAGATCGTCATGGTCGTATACCGGCAGTATGCTCTCTGCGGTACGCTGCGGCGTCCAGGTGGCGAGCTCCGTGGCAAACGGCAGCCAGCTGCGCCAGAGCGCTTCAGGGTGAAGCAACGGCAGCGTTTTTAAATGTGAGACGTCGCCAAGGTGGCGGTTGATCAGCGAGAGAAGCGTGAACTCAACCATCTCGGACGTATTGAAACGCCCCGGCTGGCGCAGTCGACCGCCGATCTGCTGGCTACGCTGCACCAGCAAGCCGTGCAGGTCATTGATCATACCGTACAGCTGCGGGCTGTTATTGGCGTTCAGCATTGGCGGAATGTAGCTGTTATCCAGCCGCACGTGGTTGTCGTTGCGCTTTTCGGTGACGTACGCCACGCCGATGGCGGTCCATTCTGCCGTCAGATCTTTCTCCAGCATCAGGGTCAGACGCAGGCGGCCAAACTGGACCGTCGCCTCCCCAACCGACATGGCGTTGTCGTCTTCCACCTCTTGTTCAAAGGTAATAAAACGCGCCAGAGAAGACTGCTCCTCGCTGAAAATCACCTCTTCACGGCCACCGCGACGAACCGGCAGCGCAAGCACCACCTTTTCATTGGTGAGATTATCGGGAATTTTTAGCGGAGCCGGACCGTTGCGGTCGCTGCGAACCTGGAAAAAGGTGCCGTCAGGCAGCAAACCGCTACAGTAGCTCAGGGCAATACAGCCCTGGCGAAGCATCGCTTCATCCAGCTCAAGGTCGAGAAAGCCCCAAAGATACGATCGCTGCAAGGCCCCCCACTCACGAACGTGGTTGAGGAGGTAACTTTCTGTCCGCTGAAAATGGTGGGGACGCAGGAACATGCCCTCGGTCCAGACGACCTTTTCTGCTTTCGTCATGATGATCTCTTTCCTGTTATGAAGGGCGTTACTGGCTGATGACCCGGATACCATTTACGTCAAGAAAGACGCTGGCCTGGAGTTCATCTGCGGACCATTTCCAGAACTGGTAAATCGCGTTTTCGCCGGGAACAGGCAAAGGAAGTGAGACGCGCCATTTTTTGCCGTCCAGCGCCTGGTATTCCGCCATCACGCCGATATAGCGCGCTTCCGGTGAGCTTTGTCCGCTCAGGGTTTTCGAAAGCTGGCCCGGCATCAGGAAGAACACATCGCTGTTCAGCAGATTCGCGCCAAGCGTGGCTGACGCGTTGTTCTGTAAGGAGTAGAAGTCACTGGACATGAAATCCGCATCGGATTTCAGCAGCAACACTCTGACCTTAAGCGGTGCAGAATCATTGATTTGAGGATGAGCCTGAAACTGAAGATTGTAGCGGGAGGGGTCGCTGTGTGAAGACGACGTACAACCACCGATCAGCGCGAGAATCAACGCAAAAAAAGGGAACCACATCCGATGAAAATTTTTATTATTCATAAAAATATGCTCGTGAAACCCGTTTAGTTCAGGATCCAGGTACCGTTCGCGCTGTCTTTGCAGGCTTTGCTGTTGCCATCGACATCAACACAGGTGGTTTTCTTACGCGCTTTCGGGCGCAGTGCCTGTTTACGCACGGTGGCTTCGTACTGGTCAGCCTTGATCACGGCACGCATCGGCACGTAACCAATCAGCTGTTCACTCCCTTCATCGGCCAGCGCCATCCAGAAATGTTCAACCTGCCCCAGCACAACGTAAGTTTTGCCGGTCTCAAGCGTACGGATCACTTTTCCGCCGTAGTCAGGACGGCTCATCAGGGATGCCGGGTACATGGCACGGTACGGTTCATTCACCTGAGTGAACTCCGCCGGAGGGGTAACAGCGTGACGGTGCGTCAGCGTGATGCCATTCACCTGGCTGGTCACAATCGTATCATCGGTGATCGCTGGTTTCTGCGGCGCCTTACAGCCCGCCACCGCCATAACAAACAAAAGTGATAACAATACGCGCAGTTTCATATGCTTTTCCGTAGCGATATTTAGAGGATGAAGAGAGGGGATAAAATTTGACTTAGGTGCTATTGTTAAAATAGTCGGAATATTTTCAGCAGGTAACTATTTTAAGGCATAGCTACCGCACGAACCCGACAGAAATGGGCCCAGCATGCTCCTGACATATTTTGACAAACGGTAGACAAGTTTACATGAGCTTGTCATCAATTCAATATTTCCCACCTGCTTAATGGCGTTTAATGATACGCCCAATGCATTATAGGATTAATCTCATAAAAAATGCGCACTTAGGTAAAATCGTCTTTTTCTTAGACAGATTTCGAGCATAACTCTATGAAAATTAATGGCTAAACAGGAAAAAGAGAACCACTATCATTAACGTAACCCCTTATTATCTCCACTACCATAATTAGTAGAATTTCATTTTTTCTGTGCGCTGCGGGATATATCTGGGATATTTTCATTGTTGCATTCAGAAGATAACTTTTATTGTGCACGAGCGTCCCGCATAAACAAATGGCGGCTAAGAAAATGGCAGAAATTTAATTTCGCGATCCGAAATAACCTGAGCAAAATTCCCCTTTGGGGTTATTTTTTGCACCTAAACAATTAAGCCCGGCTACATCTTTTTGCTCTCTCATCGTTCAGCGCGCTCCCTTGCAGCCCATAAACTGGGGGGGTTCAGCGGCGCTGACAGTGAACCTCACGCAAGAAGTTTTACCGTTACTACATATTTATTTTACTTCTTCCCAACATCTGCCGTTCTACTCTTTCACCCGGCACGCCTCATTTGTCTCTTCTACAATGTTCGCCTGCCGCTTGACTTATTTTGTGATAAAGGTACTTTTCAGGACATGAAGAAGATCCTGATTATCGTTCCCGATGGTGGCATGTTGTTTGAGGCCGCCGGTATCGCCGACATTCTGATGCAGGCCAACCGGCTGCACCCGGACGGCCTTGCGCAGCCCCGCTACCGCACCATTATCGCCACCACCCAGCCTCATCTGGTGATCCACGGCCAGTCCGGCTTGAACCTGCTGGCGGACTATCGCCTGCCGGAGCTTGATCCGCGCGAGCCGCTGGACACGATCATCATTACCGGCCGCGGCATGAATGAGCTGGAGAGCACCGCCGTGGTGGACTGGCTGCACCTGGCCGCGCCGCATGCGCGACGCGTCGCCTCTGTCTGCGGCGGGGCCCTGCTGCTGGCACAGGCCGGACTGCTCGATGGGCGCCGGGCAACGACCCACTGGCGGCTTCTGGAAACCCTGAAAACCCGCTATCCTGCGGTCAACGTTGAGGGCGGCCCGCTCTATGTTCAGGATGGCCCCGTCTGGACGTCCGGCGGCGTCAGCTCCGGGTTTGACCTGGCGCTGGCGCTGGTGGAGGATGATTACGGCTTCACCCTCGCCCGCAATGTGGCGCAGGATATGGTGATGTACCTGCGTCGGCCTGGCGGCCAGCTACAGTTCAGCCGCTATAATCTGGAGCAGTCCGGCGCGACCGGACCAGTCAGCGAACTGCAAAGCTGGATCCTGCAAAACCTCACCGCAGATTTGTGCGTCGAAAGGCTGGCCGAACGGGTCGCCATGAGCCCGCGCAATTTCACCCGCGTGTTCACGCGTGACGTGGGCGTGCCTCCGGCCCGTTATGTCACCGAAGCGCGTCTGGCCGCCGCCCGACAGCTTCTGGAGCAGACCCAGGATCCGCTTGAGGTCATTGCCGAAAAAAGCGGGTTTGGTACCAGCATCAACCTGCGCCGCGTTTTTGAAAAGCAGCTTCATCTCACGCCGGGCGAATACCGCCAGCGCTTCCACTGCCGCAGAATGGCGTAATATGATCCTTTTTTGTCATTTACGCCATCTGACCTGACGCCTACAGTAACTCCAGACAACACAGATAAGGAGTGCATCATGGTTAAGGTCGGTATTAACGGTTTCGGCCGTATCGGACGTAATGTCCTGCGCGCAGCGCTGGGCAACCCGGATCTCCAGATTGTGGCCATTAACGATCTGACGGACAGTAAAACCCTCGCCCATCTGCTGAAATATGACTCTCTGCTCGGCACGCTGCCGGTGCCTGTGGAAGCGGCGGACGGCGCGCTACAGGTTGACGGGCAACGCATCACCGTATTCAGTGAACGCGACCCGGCAAACATTGCGTGGAAAGACGCAGGCGTTGAGGTGGTAATTGAAGCAACCGGCTTCTTCACCGAACGTGAAAAAGCGGCGGTGCATATCACGAGCGGCGGCGCAAAACGCGTCATTATTTCCGCCCCGGCTAAAAATGATGATCTGACGGTGGTAATGGGTGTGAACCACACGCTGTACGATCCGGCCCAGCATTTTGTGGTCAGCAACGGGAGTTGCACCACTAATGGTCTGGCGCCAGCGGCGCAGGTGCTGCACCAGCAGTTTGGCATTGAGCACGGGCTGATGAACACCACGCATGCCTACACCAACAGCCAGGCGCTGCATGACCAGCCGGAAAAAGATCTGCGCGGCGCGCGCGCGGCAGCATTATCCATTGTGCCTTACTCCAGCGGCGCGGCAAAAGCGCTCGGGAAAGTGATCCCCGAGCTTGACGGTAAACTCACCGGGTATTCTCTGCGCGTGCCGGTTCCGGTGGTGTCGATTGTCGATCTGACGGTGACGCTGAGCCGCAACGTGACCGCCGAAGAGGTGAATGACGCGTTCCGTCAGGCTGCCGCCAGCGGGCCGCTGAAAGGCATCCTGGGCTACAGCGATGAACCGCTGGTCTCCCGTGATTATCAGGGCGACCCGCGCTCATCCATCATCGACGGGCTTTCAACGCTGGTGATTGGCGGGAATATGGTGAAGATCCTGTCGTGGTATGACAACGAGTGGGGCTTCTCGAACCGTCTGGTGGATCTGGCGGTGCTGATGGATAAGAAAGGGTTGTAGCCGATCGTATTGCCGGGTGACGCTTGCGCATACCCGGCCTGCAAAATGGCCCCTCTGCCTGCTAACAGAGGGGCATCATGACACTCTTCAGAAATAATATTTAAACCGCACACGACCGCCATAACGATCGTCGTTCTTATCGCTTCCCTTTTTCGGCGACGCGTTCACCCACGAAGCGTAGGCGCCCAGGTAAATGTTAAAGTTCTTCATCTTCATTACGTTGGGAATAAGGTACGACGCATGGACAGTGTGAATATCATACTCACCCGGATCGGTGATCCAGCAATCATTCTCACACTCTGCGTCAAAGGTTGAAGTGTTAAATTCGTCGATTTCGTTATGCGCATAAATATAGCCCAGCTCAGCGTTACGCCACAGGGCATTGACGCCGGAGGTGAAGTCCGTTTCGTCTGCGGCGTCAAGATACGCTGTGTTGAGATTCACGACTATGCCATCCTCAGGATCGGCTTTCAGACCATCCCAGGTCATGGTGAATCCGTAACCGGTGCGGTCAGACTGATCGACCCAACGACCCGCGTCATCCCGATAGCCATAAGCATTGTTGACCAGATTGGTTTCCATGGCGACGGCCGTTGAGAACGGGCCGTCCTGCCACGAAATAACTGGCCGGACATAGGCGACGTTCTTATCATTTTCCAGTTCCGCGCCATGGTAGCGCTGGTCGACGTACAGATCGCTGCCGTCTTTGAACAGCGTATTCAGCTCGAAATACCAGTTATCCAGCGTTTTACTCATCAGGAAGTTACCGCCGCTGTCGGTACGGCCACGCCCCTCTTTCAGCATATAAATGTAACCATAGCCGTCGCTATAAAGATCGTCCGCTGTATTGCCCGAGTATTCAACAAAGGTATCCTGGTTGAGCGGGAACATATCGTAGGCTTCAAAACGTCCAACTTTAATTTCCCAGTCGTTTTCTGCGCCAAAGAAAAATACCGCATCATCAAGGTACATTTGCCCTGCCAAATCGCCCAGTGGTTGTACAGAAAATCCGGAAAAATGGCCGTTATCCATTTTTCGATAACCATCAAACCCCAGCAAAATACGACCATTAATATCCCACCGTTCTTTATCTCCCGGTGCCCAGTCGCTATTAGCACTTTGCTTAACAGAAGTCAGACTGCCGGTTTTGCTGGCAGCATCCATATTAAATTCCACATCGCCATAAAATTTTATATCTCCAAAGCCCGAAAGCGTCAGCTTCGGTGGTGCGTCTTTATTGACGGGCTCTTCTGACTGGACGACCACGGGAGCAGCCTGCTGACTGGCCGCCTGCTGTTGTTTCAACGCCTCGATTTGCGCCTCCAGTTGCGCCAGTTTTTCATCTACGCTCGTCGCGCTTTGTGCCGCAAAAAGAGAGCCAGAACAGAGTGCCCCCACGAGGACAACCATTTTTTTAAATTGCATAGAATCCATCCTGAAATAAAAGTGAATACCCAAAGTGATGGGCCACTCTATTTCGTCTAAATGCTTTTCGGCAGGCTATTATGTTTTTTGTTATGTCGGTTATGTTTTTTACTTTGTGTGACCTTCACGGAAAGTTATTCGCGGAATGTAATAAAGAAACACAATCCCGGTCACAGAATTAAAAAAGGTTGCAACCCATAAGCCTGGTCAATATTCATGGCGTGCCCTGACAGGATATTTAATTAAAATCATTCCCCAAAAAACATTCCCCGAGTAAATAGTTTTCGGCGCGCTTCTCACGTCCGGGCGCGGCGGTAAATTGTCTGGTAATGCGCAAAATGGGATATCTAACACGCGAAGCGGGCAATATTCGTCTAAGGTTTTCAGGTGATTGACGACAGCGGTGACGCTGCCCAGCGACGAATGGAGATGAACCGATGATAAAAACTCGAATGCTACGCCCTGGCTTGTTACACCTTACGTTGGCAGGCGCCCTACTCGGTGTTACCGCATTTGGTTATGCTGAAGACCAGCCAACGAGCCAGCAAAGCTCACCTGATATTCTCCTTGGCCCCCTCTTTAATGAAGTACAGAGTGCCAAACTGTTCCCGGATCAGAAAACCTTCGCGGATGCCGTTCCCAAAAGCGACCCGCTAACCATCCTGGCGGATTACCGGATGCAGCATACCCAGTCCGGTTTTGACCTGCGCCACTTCGTGGAGATGAACTTTATCCTGCCGAAGGAAGGTGAGAAATACGTTCCCCCTGAGGGCCAGAGCCTGCGCGAACACATAGACGATCTGTGGCCTGTACTGACCCGCACCACTGACAAAGCGAACAAATGGGACTCCCTCCTGCCCCTGCCAAAGCCCTATGTCGTGCCGGGAGGACGCTTCCGCGAAGTCTATTACTGGGACAGCTATTTCACCATGCTGGGCCTGGCCGAGAGCGGCCACTGGGATAAGATCGGCGACATGGTGGACAACTTCGCTTACGAGCTTGATACCTGGGGCCATATCCCTAACGGTAACCGCAGCTACTACCTGAGCCGCTCTCAGCCGCCGTTCTTCTCGCTGATGGTGGAATTGCTGGCCACGCATGACAGCGACGCGTTGAAGAAATACCGTCCGCAGATGGAGAAAGAGTACGCTTACTGGATGGAGGGGGCTGATGGGCTCCAGGCTGGTCAGGCGAACAAACGCGTGGTGAAACTGGATGACGGCTCGATCCTCAACCGCTACTGGGACGATCGGGACACGCCGCGCCCTGAGTCGTGGCTGGATGACGTGACCACCGCCAAAAATAACCCTAACCGTCCGGCCACCGAGATTTACCGCGATCTGCGCTCTGCCGCGGCCTCGGGCTGGGATTTCAGCTCCCGCTGGATGGACGATCCACAGAAGCTGGGTACCATCCGCACCACCAGCATCGTGCCGGTGGATCTGAATGCGCTGATGTTTAAGATGGAAAAACTGCTGGCCCGCGCCAGTCAGGAAGACGGCGATAACGCCAGTGCAAGTAAATATGACGCGCTGGCCTCCGCACGTCAGAAAGCCATGGAAAGCCACCTGTGGAACGATAAAGAGGGCTGGTATGCGGATTACGATCTGAAAACCGGGAAGGTGCGTAATCAGCTGACGGCCGCAGCCCTCTTCCCGCTGTATGTGAAGGCCGCATCACAGGATCGCGCCGATAAAGTGGCCGCAGCCGCGTCGTCACGCCTGCTGAAACCGGGCGGTATTTCTACCACCACCATCAACAGCGGGCAGCAGTGGGATGCGCCGAACGGCTGGGCGCCGTTGCAGTGGGTAGCGGTGGAAGGGTTGCAGAACTATGGTCAGCAGAAAGTGGCGATGGACGTAACCTGGCGTTTCCTGAAAAACGTTCAGCATACCTACGATCGCGAGAAGAAACTGGTTGAGAAGTACGATGTCTCTTCGACCGGTACCGGCGGTGGCGGCGGTGAGTATCCGTTGCAGGACGGTTTCGGCTGGAGTAACGGCGTGACGCTCAGGATGCTGGACATGGTCTGTCCGAAAGAGAAGCCGTGCGACAGCGTACCGGAGAATCAGCCTGCGGCAAACGATGATGTTGCACCTGCGAAACAGGCGGCGCAGTAGCGCCCCTCACCCTGACCCTCTCCCCGGTGGGGCGAGGGGATGGTTCCGTGCAATAGATTGGCCCGGTAGCGAAGCGCCACCGGGCTTTTTTCAGAAGCTGTAACTCGCCCCGACCTGGAACGTGCGGTCGCGGCCTATCCAGCAGTTGGTCGCGTCATAGCAGGTGAGCGTCTCTTTGTTGGTGACGTTCTGCGCGCTCGCTTTCAACGTCAGCCCCTCCAGCGATGGCGCCAGCTCGCCCATGCGGTAAGACGCCGCCAGATCGTATTGCGTCGTACCGCCCAGCTTGCCTGCGTCGTTGGCTGGCGAGATCTCCATCGGCCCGGTGTAGCGTGCCCCTGCCCCCAGCGTTAACCCTCTCAGCGGCGTGCTGTCAAAGGTGTAATCTCCCCACAGATTAAAGGCGTTCTCAGGGGCCTGCGTCGGTCGTTTGCCCTGGTACTTGTCATCTTCGGTATTGATGGCGTGGGTGTAGGCATAGTTGGCAATCAGCGTCAGGTTATCCGTTGGACGACTCATAGCGGAAAGCTCCGCACCTTTCGATTCCACTTCCCCGGTCTGGCGATAGTTGAGGAAGCCCGGATCGCTGGTCACCACATTTTTCTGACGAATGTTAAACACCGAGGCGGTGAAGGTGGTTGCGTATTCCGCCAGCAGGTATTTCACCCCACCCTCCACCTGCTTGCTGGTGGTGGGCTTAACGTCTTTCGCGGTCAGCGTGCCCTGCGGCGATACCGGGGCGAACCCTTCCGAATAGCTGATAAACGGCGAGAGACCATTGTCGAAGGCATAAAGCGCGCCCAGTCGCTTGGTGAGGCGATCCTGCGATACCCAGGCTTTGTCACCGTTTTGCAGATAGTTGGTGGTGACGGAACGGTAGTCGTCATAGCGCAGGCTGGCCAACACGTTCAGCCCGCCAAACGCAATCTGATCCTGGAGGTAATAGCCATTCTGCTGATAGCTGAGACGGTTTTTCTGCGCGGTTTCAAGCCCCAGCGCATCGTTATCGATCTGCGAGTGATCCGGATTACGCATATCGATACCCGGTGTGGACGAGGCGTAACGATAATGGAAGTGAGAGTTCAGCTTCTGGTAGTCAAAGCCCGCCAGCAGATGATGTTTCCAGTCCCCCAGCGCGACGGTTCGGGTGACCTGGTTATCAATGTTGAAGCTCTGTAAATCTTCATCCGTGGTATAGGCGAAGCGGTTAAGCTGGTAGACCTCGCTGCCCGTCCCGGTTGAATAGGCGCTGCGCTGGTGGGTGTCCACGTCAAAGTAGCGCGCTTTCTGATTAAAGCCCCAGCCACTGTCAAACTCGTGCTCAAAGCTGTAGCCCAGCATCCACTGGCGCTGCTTAAAGCCGCTCCACTCATCCCCGGCATAGTCACGACGATCGGCGTATTTAGACCGCAGATAGCTAAGCGGCATCGGATCAGACGGCGTCAGGCTCGGCGTATTTTGCGCCAGCGCGTCAATGGTCAGGCGCGTTTTGTCATCCGGCTGCCAGGTCACGGAGGGGGCCACCAGATAGTTTTCATAGCGCGTGGTGTGCGCCTGTTCGTCACTCTCTGTCGCTTTACCCAGCAGGCGATAGTTCCAGTCGCTGGTCGCAATCTGCCCCGTGGAATCCAGGTACCCCTCTTTCAGATTGCGGTTTCCGGTGTTAAAGCCCAGTTCTGTTTTCGCCTCTTTCTGCGGCTTTTTACTCTGAATATTGACCAGCCCGCCCGGGGAGCCACCGCCATACAGCACGGATGACGGCCCCTTCAGGATATCGACGCTCTCAATCAGCAGCGGATCGATTCGCGCTTTAGTGTTCCCGGTGACGTTATAGGGAAGTTGCAGGCCGTTGTAGAACTCCTGCTCGACGTTGAACCCGCGGATTTTGTACTCGCTCATGTAAGAGGTGCTCCCGCGCACCTCCGTGGAAACGCCCGGCGCATAGCGCAGGATCTCGTTTACCGAACTGGCGTGCCGCTGCTCAATCTCTTTAGCGGCGATGGTGTTGATCACCTGGGGCGTTTTACTTTCCGCGACGGCTGATTTCGTGGCGCTGTTGGTCCAGGCAGGGAGCGCGCTGCCCTGCTCTGTACCGGTCACCACGATGGTGGGTTCTTCTGCAAAAGCCTGTGTTTGCAATGCCAGCGTGACGGCGCCTGCCAACGCGCATAACGCAAAACGTGAGGTGCTCATAGTGTCGTCTTGTTATTAGATGCTATTGGGAACGCCAATTATTATCATTTCCATTAGCAAATCAATATCGGCGGAGAAAAACAGATCGTTTGTATTAAGTTTCATGCCAGCGTGCCGATAACCCAGAGACAGTCTGTCATCTATCGAGGAGCCATCTGGCGTGAGTAGCTACAGTGAGCAGTTCCTGAAACAAAATCCGCTGGCTGTATTAGGGGTGTTACGCGACCTGAAAAAGGGCGAGGTGCCGCTGCGCATCAACTGGTCAACCAGCCAGTTTATCAGCAAGATCCTGGACGTGACGGCAGAACACCTGATCGTGGATCTGGGTAGCCAGAGCGAAGAAAACCGTGCCGCGCTCCAGGCAGAAAACCTCTCGGTGATGGCCGAAACGCAGGGGGCTAAAGTCGAGTTTATACTGCCCCGCCTGACCACGATCGCGTACCAGGGTTTGCCTGCGTTTATCGCTCCCCTGCCCGCTAACCTCTGGTTCGTGCAACGCCGCGAGTTTTTTCGCATCAGCGCCCCGCTTCACCCGGCCTATTTCTGTAAGGCAAAAATGCCGGACAAAAAAGAGATCCGCTTTCGTCTCTTCGACCTGTCACTGGGCGGGATGGGCGCGTTAATGGATACGCCGAAGCCGGAAGGACTGGTGGAAGGCATGCGTTTTAGTCAGATTGAGCTGGATATGGGCGGATGGGGACGCTTCTGGTTTGACGCCCAGCTGATTGCCATCAGCGAGCGTAAGGTGGTGGACAGCAAAAACGAAACCATTACCACGCCGCGATTGAGCTTTCGCTTTCTGAATGTCGGGCCAGGCGCCGAACGCGAACTACAGCGCATCATCTTCTCACTGGAGCGTGAAGCGCGGGAACGCGCGAACAAAGTGCGCTGAAAGGCGTCGGGCAGCATGCTGCCGCCCGACAAAGGCGTTACATGGCGTCCATCGCTTTCTGTACTTTCCAGATATAACGTGGAGCCTGTGCTGACGGATGATTCTTCACAACGTGCTCGAAGAATTCATCTTTATCCATATCGTTAATCTCTTCTATCGCCTCTTTGCGATCGGATGAGAAGGTTCGGAGCAGCGCGCCGGCTCCGTTAACGTACGACACCACCAGCGCATATTGCATCACTTCCGGATCGTCAATCCCCTTCAGAATGCCATGCTCGAGAATACTCAGGTAAGCGGTTCCCATAGAGATATTACGTTCCGGGTTTTTCAGCTCGCTGGTGGATGGCTGTCCCTTCCAGCCCATGTAGCGATAGACCTCTCTTCCCGCCGTCGAGGCTTTTAACTGCATCAGCCCCACCGCATTCGATTTACTCACCAGCGTCGGGTTGCCACCGGATTCCACGGCAATGATCGCCGTGATCAGACGCGGGCTCACGCCCCAGGCCTTCCCGGCTTGTTCGCTGATCGGCATCCACTGCATGGCCCGCTTTACCGGCACTTCAGGGTTCCAGGGGGGATTTTGATAATCATGTTTTGAACTACAGCCAGCGAGCAGCACAATCAAAAAAGCAAACCATCTCAATTTCACGTCATCTATCCTTATAGCCGGTCATCGCGGTACGTCGCCCCTTGAAGCAGGCGGCGTATAAGCGGCATGATATAGACAATTAGATTCTCATTCAGCAAGGAATTGCCATGCCTCAGTTTCATCTCATCGCACCGTCAGGCTACTGCATCAACCAGGAGGCGGCACAGCGGGGCGTTCAGCGCCTGCTGGAAATGGGCCATCAGGTAGAAAATCAGACAATTATCCCCCGCCGCATGCAGCGTTTTGCCGGTACGGAGGCGCAGAGACTGAGCGATATCAACAGCCTGACGACGCTGGAAGGTGAAAACACCATTGTGCTGGCCGTGCGCGGCGGCTATGGCGCAAGCCGGCTGCTGGAGAGCATCGACTGGGCCGGGCTGGCCGCGCGCCAGCAGCAGGATCCGCTGTTAATCTGCGGACACAGCGATTTCACGGCGATCCAGCTCGGCCTGCTTGCGTTGCATAACGTCATTACCTTTAGCGGCCCGATGCTGGCCGGCAACTTTGGTGCGCCGGAGCTGGATGCATTTACGCAGGACCATTTCTGGCGCGCCCTGCAAAACCCGACGTTCACCGTCGAGTGGCAAGGCAATGGACCGCACTGGGAATGTGAAGGACAGCTGTGGGGCGGCAACCTCGCGATGCTGGTGTCGCTGATTGGAACGCCGTGGCTGCCGCAGATCACGGACGGCATACTGGTGCTGGAAGATATCAACGAACACCCGTTCCGCGTCGAACGTATGCTGTTGCAGCTGTATCACGCCGGGATCCTGGATCGGCAGTCGGCCATTGTGCTGGGCAGTTTTAGTGGTTCAGCCCCCAACGATTACGATGCGGGCTATTCCCTGGAGACGATGATTGATTTCATTCGTTCCCGGCTGGATATCCCGGTGATCGCCGGTCTGGATTTCGGCCATGAGCAGCAAACCGTTACCCTGCCGCTGGGTGCCCAGGCGCACCTTGTACACGATAATTCAGGCAGTCGGTTAACAATCAGCGGTCATCCGGTCTTAAAGGCATAAAAAAGCCGTTATTCCCCCTCAATAAAACGCAGTTAACGTTGTTATTATGTTAGGGTTTTAATAACAGCGTTCACATTGAGGTGGGAGTAAGACGACATTGGGTGCCACAGCGATAATCAGTCTTTTCATTCTGGGTTCCATCCTGGTAACCTTTAGCATTTTATTAAGTTCATTTTCATCGCGTCTTGGCATACCTATTCTTGTCATTTTCCTGGCTATCGGCATGCTTGCCGGGATCGACGGTATCGGCGGTATCCCCTTCGATAATTACCCTTTCGCCTATATGGTGAGTAACCTCGCGCTGGCGGTGATTCTGCTGGACGGCGGCATGCGCACCCAGGCAAGTTCGTTTCGCGTTGCCTTAGGCCCGGCGCTGTCTCTGGCGACCGTCGGCGTGCTGATCACCTCCGGCCTGACCGGCATGATGGCGGCCTGGCTGTTTAACCTCGATATAATGGAAGGCCTGCTGATTGGCGCGATTGTCGGCTCTACCGATGCGGCGGCGGTTTTCTCACTGCTCGGCGGCAAGGGGCTGAACGAACGCGTTGGCTCCACGCTTGAGATTGAATCCGGCAGTAACGATCCGATGGCGGTGTTCCTGACCATTACCCTGATTGAGATGATCCAGCAGCACGAAACCGGCCTGAGCTGGATGTTCGCCTGGCACATCCTCCAGCAGTTTGGCCTCGGGATTATCATTGGTCTCGGCGGCGGTTACCTGTTACAGCATACGATTAACCGTATTACGCTGCCTTCCGGCCTTTACCCGCTGCTGGCCCTGAGCGGTGGGATCCTGATCTTTGCCGTCACCACCGCGCTGGACGGCAGCGGTATTCTGGCGGTTTACCTTTGCGGTTTCCTGTTGGGCAACCGACCGATTCGCAACCGTCACGCCATCTTGCAGAACTTCGACGGTCTGGCCTGGCTGGCGCAGATCGCCATGTTCCTGGTGCTGGGCCTGCTGGTGACGCCGTCGGACCTGCTGCCTATCGCCGTACCGGCGCTGCTTTTGTCGGCCTGGATGATCTTCTTCGCCCGTCCGCTGTCGGTGTTTGCCGGGCTGCTGCCGTTCCGCGGGTTTAACCTGCGTGAGCGGATATTTATCAGTTGGGTGGGGCTGCGCGGCGCGGTGCCAATTATTCTGGCAGTGTTCCCGATGATGGCCGGGCTGGACAACGCCCGCCTGTTCTTCAACGTCGCCTTCTTCGTAGTGCTGGTGTCGCTGCTGTTCCAGGGAACGTCGCTGGGCTGGGCGGCGAAAAAAGCCAAAGTGGTGGTACCGCCCATTGGCTGGCCGGTCTCCCGCGTGGGGCTGGATATTCACCCTGAGAATCCCTGGGAACAGTTTGTCTACCAGCTAAGCGCCGATAAGTGGTGCGTGGGCGCGTCCCTGCGCGATCTGCATATGCCCGCTGAAACGCGCATTGCCGCCCTGTTCCGGGATAACGCCCTGCTTCACCCGACCGGCAGCACGCGGCTGCGTGAGAACGATATCCTCTGCGTGATTGGCCGCGAGCGCGACCTGCCTGCCCTCGGCAAGCTGTTCAGCCAGTCGCCCCCGGTGGCGCTGGATCAGCGTTTCTTCGGCGATTTTATCCTCGAAGCCAGCGCCCGCTTTGCGGATGTGGCGCTGATTTATGGCCTGGAAGGTGGACTGGAGAATCGCGATAACCAGCAAACACTGGGTGAAATTATTCAGCAATTATTAGGAGCTGCGCCGGTCGTCGGTGACCAGGTGGAGTTTGCCGGGATGATCTGGACGGTAGCGGAGAAAGAAGATAACGCGGTGCGCAAAGTCGGCGTAAGGCCGATGGAGGAGGAGGCGGAGTAGCTGCTTTTTTTGCCGGGTGGCGCTAACGCTTACCCGGCCTACATTCGGGCTTTCGTAGGCCGGGTAAGGCGAAGCCGCCACCCGGCACACACACATGTTACACCGTCACAACAGGCACTCTTGGCGCCAGCGCGCACATCAGCTCATACCCGACGGTGCCCGCCGCAGCGGCCACATCATCAATTTTAACCTCGTTGCCCCACAGCTCAACCGGTGACCCGATCCCCGCCTGGGGACACGGCGTCAAATCGATGGCCAGCATGTCCATGGAGACGGTACCTACCGTGCCGGTGCGCACGCCATCGACCCACACCGGCGTGCCGCTCGGGGCGATGCGCGGATAACCATCTGCATAGCCCCCCGCCACGATACCGATGCGCTGTTCACCTGCTGCCCGATAGCGGCTGCCATAGCCCACCGTATCGCCCGCTTTCAGGGTTTGCACGCCGATAATCTCGCTTCGTAACGTCATCACCGGCTTCAGGCCGCTGTTGGCAATATCCTGCCACTGACCTGAGGGTGACGCGCCGTACAGAACGATCCCCGGACGTACCCAGTTGTAGTGCGCCTCGGGATGCCAGAGCGTTGCCGCTGAGTTCGACAGCGAGCGCGGACAGTCCAGACCTTCTGCCGCCTGCTCAATGCGGACCATGGCATCGGCAATGCCGTCCGGCTTTTCCGCATCGGCGAAGTGCGCCATCAGCGTCATCTCACCGACGTTTTTCAGCGCACGAAGCTGCTGCCAGACCGTATGCACCCGTTCAGGCTGGAAGCCCAGACGGTTCATCCCGCTGTTCACTTTGAGATAGATATCCAGCGGGGCATGCAGCTTCGCGTCCTGGATGGCCTTGATCTGCCAGTTACTGTGAACGCTGGTCGTCAGGCGGTACTTATCCAGCAGAGGCAGATCCTGCGCATGAAAGAATCCTTCCAGCAGCAGGATCGGTCCTTTCCAGCCGCGCTCGCGCAGCAGGATGGCCTCTTCCAGATTCAGCAAGGCAAAACCATCGGTGCCGCCGAGCGCACTCCAGATACGGTCGATACCATGACCGTAGGCGTTGGCTTTCACCACCGACCAGACACGAGAACCCGGCGCAGCACGGCGAACAATTTGCAGGTTATCCTTCAGCGCCTGCAAATCCAGCTGGGCCAGAATGGGACGGGACATGACGACTCCTTAATTATGCGCGCCGTGCAGGTGTTGTGGACGCGATGGGGTAAACCCTGATTGATAGCGTGCGGCGCTCAAATCGTCAAACGGAATTGCCGGCGTCCTTCCGGAGATCAGGTCGCTCAGCAGCTGGCCCGAACCGCAGGCCATGGTCCAGCCAAGCGTGCCGTGGCCGGTGTTGGTCCACAGATTTTTGTATGGTGTACGGCCCACAATCGGCGTGCCGTCCGGGGTCATTGGGCGCAGGCCGGTCCAGAACGTTGCCTGCTCAATGAAGCCGCCGCGCGGGAAGAGATCGCCCACGACCATCTCCAGCGTTTCACGACGCGGTTTGAGCAGCTCGGTATTGAAGCCCACGATTTCCGCCATGCCGCCGACGCGGATCCGGTTATCGAAGCGGGTGATGGCGATTTTGTAGGTTTCATCAAGAATGGTCGAGACCGGCGCGCCGCTGTCCTCTTTCACCGGGATGGTCAGGGAGTAGCCTTTCAGCGGATAGACCGGGATATCCAGGATGCCTTTCAGCATCGCGGTTGAGTAGGAGCCAAACGCCATCACGTAGGCATCGGCTTTAATTACCTCTTCCCCACACTTCACGCCGTAAATCTTCTCCCCTTCCGACAGCAGTTTGTCGACAGAAGTATTGAAGCGGAATTTCACCCCGGCCTGCTCACACATGCGCGCCAGACGCTGGGTGAATAGCTGGCAGTCGCCGGTTTCATCGTTCGGTAAACGCAGACCGCCCGTCAGCTTGTGCGCGACCTCGGCAAGCGCTGGCTCCACCTGCGCCAGCTGGCTGGCTTCCAGCAGCTGATACGGTACGCCCGCATCTTCAAGCACGGCGATATCGCGGGTCGCGTTTTCGTACTGTTGCGCGGTACGGAACAGCTGAAGCGTGCCGCCCTGACGCCCTTCATATTCAATGCCCGTTGAGGCGCGCAGCGCCTTCAGGCAGTCGCGGCTGTATTCCGCCAGCCGCACCATACGCCCCTTGTTTTCCATATAGTGGCGGGTGTCGCAGTTGCGCAGCATCTGCCACATCCATTTAAGCTGGAACTGCGTGCCGTCAAGGCTGATCGCCAGGGGCGCATGTCGCTGAAACATCCATTTGATCGCCTTCAGCGGAACGCCCGGGGCCGCCCACGGCGCAGCGTAGCCCGGAGAGATTTGCCCCGCATTCGCCGCACTGGTTTCCAGCGCCGGACCGGATTCGCGATCGATAACGGTAACCTCATGTCCCGCCTGACTTAAATACCAGGCGCTGGTTACGCCAACGACACCACTTCCCAGTATGACAACACGCATAGCCACTCCATTATGAGCAAAAGAACAATCATCTAATTACAGATTGATAACCTAGTTGAAAATATTATTCAACATATGACTTTTTTATGGTGACTCAACTCACATATCCCGCTGTATCAGGGGATGGCGCTTATTTGGGATCTCCTGCTGCGCGTTATTTTTAACCAGTAGAAAATTCTGTGAGCACCGCTTTATTTGCCGTATCGAAAACGCGAAATCGCAAAGAAAAAATTTCTGCGCCCCGCGTATTTGAATGGGGTGATCTATGCTTGAAAGGAGGCTCTCCAGTCAGAGAGAGCGACCGACAACGAGGGCGCGCTAATGGCTACACTAGATTCCATGTCCAGGGACAGCACCCGTCTGAGCGATGGACCCGACTGGACCTTCGAGTTGCTGGATGTCTACCTGGCGGAGATCGACCGGGTGGCCAAACTCTATCGTCTGGATACCTATCCCCATCAGATTGAAGTCATCACCTCGGAACAGATGATGGACGCTTACTCCAGCGTCGGGATGCCAATTAACTATCCGCACTGGTCGTTTGGCAAAAAATTCATTGAGACAGAGCGGCTGTATAAGCACGGGCAGCAGGGACTGGCGTATGAAATCGTCATTAACTCTAACCCGTGTATTGCCTATCTGATGGAAGAGAACACCATTACCATGCAGGCGCTGGTGATGGCGCACGCCTGCTATGGACATAACTCGTTCTTCAAAAATAACTATCTGTTCCGCAGCTGGACGGACGCCAGCTCCATCGTCGATTACCTGATCTTCGCCCGCAAATACATTACCGACTGCGAAGAGCGCTACGGCGTGGACGAGGTGGAGAAGCTGCTGGACTCCTGCCACGCGCTGATGAACTACGGCGTTGACCGCTATAAGCGCCCGCAGAAGATCTCATTGCAGGAAGAGAAAGCCCGGCAGAAGAGCCGCGAGGAGTATCTGCAAAGCCAGGTGAATATGCTGTGGCGCACCCTGCCGAAACGTGAAGAGGAGAAAACCGTCGCCGAGGCGCGTCGCTACCCTTCCGAGCCGCAGGAAAACCTGCTCTACTTTATGGAGAAAAACGCCCCACTGCTGGAGCCGTGGCAGCGTGAGATCCTGCGCATCGTGCGCAAGGTGAGCCAGTATTTCTATCCGCAGAAGCAGACCCAGGTGATGAACGAAGGCTGGGCGACCTTCTGGCACTACACCATTCTTAACCACCTGTACGACGAAGGAAAAGTCACCGAGCGGTTTATGATGGAGTTTCTGCACAGCCACACCAACGTGGTATTCCAGCCGGCATATAACAGCCCGTGGTACAGCGGCATTAACCCGTACGCGCTCGGCTTTGCCATGTTCCAGGATATCAAGCGTATTTGTCAGTCGCCCACCGAAGAGGACAAATACTGGTTCCCGGATATTGCCGGTTCCGACTGGCTGGAAACGCTGCACTTCGCGATGCGTGATTTTAAGGATGAGAGCTTTATCAGCCAGTTCATGTCGCCGAAGATCATGCGTGATTTCCGCTTCTTCACCGTACTGGATGATGACCGCAACAACTACCTGGAGATCTCCGCGATCCACAACGAAGAGGGTTATCGCGAGATCCGCTCGCGCCTGTCATCCCAGTACAACCTGAGTAATCTTGAACCGAACATTCAGGTCTGGAACGTGGATCTGCGCGGCGACCGCTCCCTGACGTTGCGCTATATTCCGCACAACCGCGCGCCGCTGGATAAGGGGCGTAAGGAAGTGCTGAAGCATGTGCATCGCCTGTGGGGATTTGACGTGTTGCTGGAGCAGCAGAACGAAGATGGCAGCGTGGAGCTGCTGGACCGGTGTCCGGCGCGGTTGAATACGCTGTAGTGGGATTTTTTGCCCGGTGGCGCTACGCTTACCGGGCCTACGGGACCTGTAGGCCGGGTCAGGCGAAGCCGCCACCCGGCGAAAAAAAACCTCTCAATCGAGAGGTTTTTTATTTCAGCGACTCTGAATCGCTAAATCACCCGGCAGCGTTTTCTGCATCCGGTGCCAGATTTCACCGGAGTCGTGGCCGTAACGACGCACCGTTTCATAGACCTGATCGTGCAGCCCTTCGGTGCAGAGTTTGCTCAGTTTATGGTAGAAGCCGAGCGCCAGGCTGCGGGCTTCAGGGTTAGCAAAGTAGTGACGACCAATGCGCGTATATAACCCCTTCATTCCATTCAGGATCAGACCGTAAACCGGATTGCCGGAAGCAAACGCCAGACCGCGGAACACGTTGTAATCCAGGGTCGCAAAGGCATCCGCGTGGTCTTCCACCTCATTAGCGGTGGCAAGCACTTTCAGCGCATCTTCAGGATGCTGACGAAACGCGGTGCGGATGAAAATGGTGGCGATGTTGGTGCGCACGGAAAGCAGATTATCAATCAGCTGCGGTACGCTTTCGTGGTCGAGACGCGCCAGCGTTTCCAGAATGTTCAGCCCGGACGTTTCCCAGAAGTTGTTCACCTTAGTGGGTTTGCCATGCTGTATCGTCAACCAGCCATCGCGCGCCAGACGCTGGAGCACTTCTCGCAGCGTGGTACGGGTGACGCCAATCAGTTCAGAGAGTTCGCGTTCAGCAGGTAGAATTGATCCCGCAGGGAAACGATTATTCCAGATGCTTTCAATGATGTACTCTTCCGCGAAACCCGCCGGGCTCTGCGCCTTAATGACCATAGTGAGATTTCCATTACACAGCTTTAGCAAATTGTACTCATCATACCAGAGGCGCGCAGAGGCAGATAGCGCAGCAGAGACAGAAAAGAGGGATCGCCGTTTCATTTTTATGAAATTTACAAATGGCTTAATCCCCCGCTCTGCCGCCATTTTTGCGTATACTGATGTCTTGTCTTATTTGACGGGTAAAGGACGTCTGTCGTGGAAATTTCATTTGGGCGCGCGCTGTGGCGCAACTTTTTAGGTCAGTCACCTGACTGGTACAAACTTACTTTACTGGTATTCCTGGTCGTTAATCCCGTTATCTTTTTGCTGGATCCCTTCGTTGCCGGGTGGATGTTGGTCGCCGAGTTTATCTTTACCCTGGCGATGGCGCTGAAGTGCTATCCGCTGTTGCCCGGCGGGCTGCTGGCGCTGGAGGCCGTGGTCATTGGAATGACCAGCGCGGAGCATGTTAAAAACGAGATAGCGTCGAATCTTGAAGTCCTGCTGCTGCTGATCTTCATGGTGGCGGGGATCTACTTTATGAAGCAGCTTCTGCTGTTTATCTTCACCCGTTTGCTGCTGAGCATTCCGTCGAAAACGCTGCTCTCGCTGGCGTTTTGCCTCGCCGCGGCCTTCCTCTCTGCCTTCCTGGATGCGCTGACGGTCGTTGCGGTGGTGATCAGCGTCGCCGTCGGCTTTTACGGGATTTACCACCGGGTGGCCTCGTCTCGTCCTGGCGATAACTTGCAGGACGACAGCCACGTTGAGGCGCACAACCGCGACGTGCTGGAACAGTTCCGCGCGTTTCTGCGCAGCCTGATGATGCATGCGGGCGTGGGGACGGCGCTGGGCGGCGTGATGACCATGGTCGGGGAGCCGCAAAACCTGATTATCGCCAAAGCGGCTGAGTGGCATTTTGGCGAATTTTTCCTGCGCATGGCGCCCGTCAGCGTGCCCGTGCTGGTCTGCGGGTTAGCAACCTGTGTGCTGGTCGAAAAATTCAACCTCTTTGGGTATGGCGCTAAGTTGCCCGATCAGGTCCGCCAGGAGCTGCATAAGTTTGACGAGCAGAGCCGCAAACAACGCACGCGCCAGGAGACGCTGCGCCTGATTGCACAGGGTTTCATCGGCGTGTGGCTTATCGCGGCGCTGGCCTTCCACCTTGCCGAGGTGGGGCTGATTGGCCTGTCGGTAATTATCCTTGCAACCAGCCTGGGCGGCGTTACGGACGAACATGCTATCGGAAAAGCCTTTACCGAAGCGCTGCCGTTTACCGCCCTGCTGGCGGTGTTTTTCGCGGTCGTGGCGGTGATTATTGACCAACATCTGTTCGCGCCGATCATCGCGTTTGTGCTTCAGGCTACGCCAGATTCGCAGCTAACGCTGTTCTATTTGTTTAACGGTCTGTTGTCCTCTATATCCGATAACGTCTTTGTCGGGACGGTATACATCAATGAGGCCAAAGCCGCGATGGAGCAAGGGATTGTCAGCAGTGAACAGTTCGAGCTGCTGGCGGTGGCGATCAACACCGGAACCAACCTCCCCTCCGTGGCAACCCCGAACGGTCAGGCGGCATTCCTCTTCCTGCTGACCTCGGCGCTGGCACCACTCATACGACTTTCTTATGGAAGAATGGTCTGGATGGCGCTGCCGTATACGCTGGTGCTTACCCTGGTTGGTTTGCTGTGCATCAAAATTACTCTCGTTCCCTGTACGCAATGGTTATTGCAAGCAGGTATACTTGCGGCGCATTAAAATTCGTTTACACTGCGCTGTCTAAGCATGTTCCAGGGAAATGATTATGTTGCGATTTTTGAACCAGTGCTCACGCGGTCGCGGAGCGTGGTTGTTGATGGCCCTGACCGCCTTTGCGCTGGAAATGGTCGCGCTGTGGTTTCAGCATGTGATGGGGCTGAAACCTTGCGTACTGTGTATTTATGAGCGTTGTGCGCTGTTCGGCATTATGGGCGCGGGTCTGGTAGGTGCGATTGCACCCAAATCACCGTTACGCTATGCGGCAATTGCCATCTGGCTGTACAGCGCCGGGAAAGGGATTGCGCTTGCCTGGGAGCACACCCAGATGCAGCTTCACCCGTCGCCGTTTATGACCTGCGATTTTGCCGCCCGCTTCCCGAGCTGGCTGCCGCTGGATAAATGGCTGCCGCAGGTGTTTGTGGCCTCCGGTGACTGCTCTGTACGCCAGTGGGAGTTCCTGACGCTGGAGATGCCGCAGTGGCTGGTGGGCATTTTTGTCGCCTACTTTGTGGTGGCGCTGCTGGTGCTGATTGCCCAGCCGTTCAAACCAAAGAAACGCGATCTTTTTGGAAGGTAAAAGCAAAACGGCAACGTCAGTTTTGTTGGTCGGGTAAGCGCAGCGCCACCCGACAAAATTGCGCACAATAAAAAACCCGCCTCGGCGGGTTTTTTATTATCACCGATTAGGGTGATTCATAATGTGGTCTTCCCAGTCGCGCACCTCGGACTCTTTCACCGCAATGTGGCGCACGGAAATACGTTCACCGTGCATCGCCGCTTTCGACCCCGTCAACAGCGGATGCCATGTCGGCAGATCCTTTCCTTCCGCCAGCAGGCGATACGCGCAGGTATGCGGCAGCCACTCAAAGGTCGGCAGATTTTCACGGGTTAACTTGATGCAGTCCGGCTCATATTCGAAACGGCGCTCATAGTTGCGGCACTGGCAGGTTTTGATGTTTAACTGCTTGCAGGCTACGTTGGTGAAATAGATCTCGTCCGAATCTTCATCCATTAGCTTATGCAGGCAGCACTGCCCGCAGCCGTCACACAACGATTCCCACTCCGCGTCGGTCATGTCGTCGAGAGTTTTGCTTTGCCAGAAAGGAATGTCGTTCATCGGGATGTCCACACGTCAAAATAGAGCGCACCTTATAACGAGTCTGGCACGTTGATGCAAGTTTTGCCGCCCTTTTCAGGCGGCAAGGTGCTTTTACAGCACGCGGGTTTTCAGCGACAGGCCGTTAAAACTGACGTCCAGTTCGTCGCCGCTAAGCAGCGGCCCCACACCTTCCGGAGTGCCGGTGAGGATCACGTCGCCAGGTTTCAGGGTGAAGAAGCGGCTCATGTAGGCAATCAGCGGAACGATCTTATGGATCATGTCAGCGGTTGTTCCCTGCTGGCGGATCTCGCCGTTGACCTTCAGGCTGAGCGGCGTGTTCTGCGGATCGTCGGTAAATTCACTCACCGGAACGAAACCGGAAATCGGGCATGAATTATCAAAACCCTTGGCTTTTTCCCACGGCTGCCCCGCTTTCTTCATTTTGCCCTGGACGTCACGCAGCGTCAGGTCGAGCGCGACACCGTAACCCGCAATCGCCTTCTCTACATGCTCTTCAGTTGCCTGGCGCAGCGTCGCGCCGATCAGCACCGCCAGCTCCACTTCATGATGCACCGAGCCCAGTCCCTGCGGCAGAACCAGCGGCTGGCGAATATCGCACAGTGCGGTTTCTGGCTTAATAAACAGAACCGGCTCTTCCGGCACGGCGCTGCCCATCTCCTGAATATGTTTTGCATAGTTGCTGCCCACGCAGACCACTTTGCTGACGGGATAATCCAGTAATGCACCTTGCCAGTTATGATGTTGATACATGGTCGACCCCTAATCGGTTGATGAGTTGTTCCCGGAAGGACCCGGGCTTATTTCTTTCCGCTCACCTCAAGATGCTGTTTTAATAAATTCTCCGGTGGCGGCGGAAGCTGTAAATAATAGCCCTGCTCGATTAACGCCTTTTTGACTTTCTCAAGATCGGCGTTCACCAGCTTCTTACGGCCGTCCAGCGGCAGCAGCATCGCCAGCTGCGGTCGGCCAAAGCTTTTCATTAATTCTTCAGGCACGCGGGAAAAATCGTCTTTCTTTTCGACATAAAGGTAGGTCTGGTCGCGGCTGGTACTTCTGTAGATCACACAAAACATGTTTTTACTCTGAATTAACGGGTGGTTGCTTGCCTCAATATACTCCTGACTATAACATGCCTGATACTCTTCGGAATATCGCGGCGATGTGTTGCGGTTAATAGCAAATTGAGTAAGGCCAGGATGTCAAATACGCCCATCGAGCTTAAAGGCAGTAGCTTCACCTTATCAGTGGTTCATTTGCATGATGCAAAACCCGAGGTTATTCGTCAGGCGTTAGAAGACAAAATCGCGCAGGCTCCCGCTTTTCTTAAGCATGCTCCTGTCGTCGTCAATGTAAGCGACCTTGAGGGGCCGGTTAACTGGAAGCGACTCCAGCAGGCCGTCGTCTCCACGGGGTTGCGCATCGTGGGTATTAGCGGCTGCAAAGACGCAGAGTTAAAAGCCGAAATTGAACGCGCGGGTTTGCCCTTGTTAAACGAGGGCAAAGAAAAAGCCCCGCGTGCAACGCCTGCAACCGTTCCCGCTCCCCCGCCTCCGGCGCAAAATGTAGCCCCAGTCACAAAAACGCGATTGATTGATCTGCCGGTTCGTTCCGGTCAGCGCATTTATGCGCCAAACTGTGATCTGATTGTTACAAGCCACGTCAGTGCGGGCGCAGAACTGATTGCAGATGGCAATATTCACGTTTACGGTATGATGCGTGGGCGTGCGCTTGCGGGTGCCAGCGGCGATCGAGAAGCACAAATTTTTTGTACTCACCTGACGGCAGAACTGGTGTCTATCGCAGGTGAATATTGGCTGAGCGATAAAATCCCAGCCGAATTTTATGGCAAAGCGGCCCGTCTGCAACTGGCAGATAACGCTTTGACCGTTCAACCGTTAAATTGATCCCTTTTAACAAGGAATTTCTATGGCACGCATTATTGTTGTGACTTCGGGTAAAGGAGGCGTTGGCAAGACCACCTCCAGCGCGGCCATCGCTACTGGTTTGGCCCAGAAGGGAAAGAAAACCGTCGTAATTGACTTCGATATCGGTCTGCGTAACCTGGACCTGATCATGGGTTGCGAGCGTCGCGTGGTGTATGACTTTGTGAACGTCATTCAGGGCGATGCCACCCTTAACCAGGCGCTGATTAAAGATAAGCGTACCGAGAACCTCTACATTCTTCCGGCGTCCCAGACCCGTGATAAAGACGCGCTGACTCGCGAAGGCGTGGAAAAGGTGCTCGACGATCTGAAAAAGATGGAGTTCGACTTCGTGGTCTGCGACTCCCCGGCCGGTATCGAAACCGGCGCGCTGATGGCGCTCTACTTCGCGGATGAAGCCATCATCACCACCAACCCGGAAGTCTCGTCAGTACGTGACTCCGACCGTATTCTCGGCATTCTGGCCTCGAAATCCCGCCGTGCGGAAAATGGCCAGGAGCCAATCAAAGAGCACCTGCTGCTGACCCGCTACAACCCGGGCCGGGTGAACAAAGGTGACATGCTGAGCATGGAAGACGTGCTGGAGATCCTGCGCATCAAACTGGTTGGCGTGATCCCGGAAGATCAGTCCGTGTTGCGCGCCTCTAACCAGGGCGAGCCCGTGATCCTGGATACACAGGCAGACGCAGGTAAAGCGTATGCGGATACCGTTGACCGTCTGCTGGGAGAAGAACGTCCTTTCCGCTTCATTGAAGAAGAGAAGAAAGGTTTCCTCAAACGCCTGTTCGGAGGATAAGTTATGGCATTACTGGACTTTTTTCTCTCGCGGAAAAAAAGCACCGCCAACATCGCAAAAGAACGTCTGCAAATCATTGTGGCGGAACGTCGTCGTAGCGACGCCGAACCGCACTACCTGCCGCAGTTGCGCAAAGACATTCTGGAAGTGATCTGCAAATACGTGCAGATTGACCCGGAAATGGTCACCGTTCAGCTGGAGCAAAAAGACGGGGATATTTCGATTCTGGAGCTGAACGTGACGCTTCCGGAAGCGGAAGAGTCGCGTTAATCTATTTGTGGTTTTGTAGGCCGGGTAAGCATCGCGACGCCCGGCAATTTCCCCGGTGGCGCTGCGCTTACCGGGGCTACAATTCTTTAGCGCGGATACCCTTCCAGCAGGGTATTCAGGCGTTCGGCCATCAGTTCCCCCCGCCATCCGGCGACCAGTTCCGGTAAACCATTTTGCGGTTTCAACTTCCAGTGCCAGTTCAGCAGCTGGTTAATCTGACGACGTGAAGCCAGCAGTTCGGCACTCAGTTTGCTTTCCCCCGCCACCGTCTGCACCAGCGCTTTGATGTCTTTGAACGCCTTGCGGTAGCCCGGCATATCCATCAGGTTAAGCAGCGGTTCTGGCAGTGCGTCCTCTGGCAGCTGCTGAGCTTTCTCTACCAGCGCGATCAGCGTTTTACCGTGGAAACGGATCTCACTTCCGGAAAGGCCAATGCTGTCCAGTTCACCAAGGCTACCCGGCATATAGCGCGCCACCGCCCACAGGTGTTCTTCACGCACCACGAAGTTAACCGCCAGATCGCGCTCACGCGCTTTACGCAGACGCCAGTCAGCCAGCAATTGCAGACAGGCCAGTTGACGGGTGCGCAGCTGCCAGGCGTTGGTGATGTCACGCCAGGCTTCTTTCGGATCAACCACTTCCTGGCGACGCTGCTGCGTCATGCGGCACTCGTCCAGTGCGGCAGACAGCCAACCGGACGCCTCAGCCTCTTTCATGAGCTGGCCGGCAATTGGAAGAAGATAAAAGACGTCTGCCGCGGCGTATTCAAGCTGACGCGCCGTCAGCGGACGCGCGAGCCAGTCGGTACGCGATTCGCTCTTATCCAGCGTCAGACCGGTGTACTCTTCCACCATCGCCGCAAAACCCCAGGAGAGCGGACGACCGCTGAACGCCGCGAGGATCTGGGTATCAATCAGCGGCTGCGGCATGATGCCAAAGGTGTTGAGAAAGACTTCCAGATCTTCACTGCCCGCGTGCAGATATTTGGTCACGGCGGTATCCAGCAACAGCTCGCGCATTGGCGCCCAGTCGGTAATGCCGAGGGGGTCAATCAACGACACGTGTTTGCCGTCATACATCTGAATCAGACCCAGCTGCGGATAGTACGTTCGGGTGCGGACAAATTCCGTATCCAGGGCGATAGCGGGAAATTCACGCGTCACCTCGCACAGCGAAGCCAGCTCGTCGTTGGTAGTGATCATCTGGTAATTCAAATCGGACTCTCTTTTGTTTGCGCCCATAAAAAACGCCGGCTTAACCGGCGTCTGGGCGATTAACGTGAAGCTCAGGCCTTATTGTCCACTTTGGCACGGGCTTCGTCACGTAATTCTCGTCGTAATATCTTCCCGACGTTGGATTTCGGCAGCTCATCCCGGAATTCCACTAGCTTCGGCACTTTATAGCCCGTCAGCTGACGGCGACAAAACGTTATCAGCGCATCCTCGGTCAGAGAAGGATCTTTCTTGACCACAAATATCTTCACCGCTTCACCGCTGCTGCCGGAGGGAACGCCCACCGCCGCTACTTCCAGCACGCCGCTGTGCTGCATCACCACGTCTTCGATTTCGTTCGGATAGACGTTGAACCCTGACACCAGGATCATATCTTTCTTGCGATCGACGATGCGCAGGAAGCCTTCGTCATCCATCACCGCGATGTCGCCCGTGTGCAGCCAGCCGTCTTTGATGATCTCATCCGTGGCATCCGGACGTTGCCAGTAGCCCAGCATCACCTGCGGCCCTCTGACGCACAGCTCTCCTGGCTCGCCGTGAGGCACTTCGTTATCCTCATCATCCACCAGTTTTGCTTCCGTCGACGGGACCGGCAGACCGATACTGCCGCTGTGATAGTCGATATCATGCGGGTTAACGCTGACCAGCGGGGCGCACTCCGTCAGGCCATAGCCTTCCAGCAGATACTGCCCGGTGAGTTTCACCCAGCGCTCGGCAACCGCCTGCTGAACTGGCATCCCGCCACCCGCAGAGAGGTGCAGCGTGGAGAAATCGAGCTGCTGGAACTCTTTATTGTTAAGCAGCGCGTTAAACAGGGTGTTCACGCCAGTCATGGCGGTGAACGGGTATTTCGCCAGCTCTTTGACCAGCCCCGGAATGTCGCGCGGGTTGGTGATCAATACGTTTTGACCGCCAAGCTCAATAAACAGCAGGCAGTTCATGGTCAGCGCAAAAATGTGATACAGCGGAAGCGCGGTGATCACCAGCTCCTTGCCCGGGTGCAGCAGCGGCCCGTAGGTGGCATTAACCTGCTCAAGGTTCGCCAGCATATTTCGGTGGGTCAGCATCGCCCCTTTCGCCACGCCGGTGGTACCGCCCGTGTATTGCAGAAATGCCAGATCCTCGGACACGATCTCCGGCTTCACGTACTGCATCCGGTAGCCCGCATGCAGGGCGCGGCGGAAAGAGATGGCATCCGGCAGGTGGTATTTCGGCACCAGCCGCTTAACGTATTTAACGACAAAGTTGACCAGCGTACCTTTCGCGGTAGAGAGC
Organism: Enterobacter sp. MGH 33; assembly: GCF_000534535.1. Lineage (NCBI taxonomy): Bacteria > Pseudomonadati > Pseudomonadota > Gammaproteobacteria > Enterobacterales > Enterobacteriaceae > Enterobacter > Enterobacter sp. MGH 33. The sequence continues at coordinate 2,976,689 of NZ_KI973212.1, forward strand.
TGGTCGCCCATGCGCGTCAGGATGACGTGTTTAACCTGGGTTCTTTCAACGACTTTTTCCAGCGTGTGGGCAAAGTTGGAGACAATCACAATCGCCGCCGCGCCGCTGTCATTCAACTGATGTTCCAGCTCGCGCGGGGTATAGAGCGGGTTAACGTTAACCACGATCATCCCTGCCCTGAGGATCCCGAACAGCGCCACCGGGTATTGCAGCAGGTTTGGCATCATCAGCGCGACGCGATCCCCTTTCTGCAAGCCCAACCCTTCCTGTAAATAGGCTGCAAACGCCCGGCTGCGCTCTTCCAGCTTACGGAAGGTCATCACTTCGCCCATATTCACAAATGCAGGCTGGTCAGCGTAACGCCGTACCGAGTGTTCAAATAATTCAATCAGGGATTGATAACGGTCAGGATTGATCTCCGCAGGGACATCCGCGGGATAACGGTTAAGCCAAACCTTTTTCAATGCATCACCTCTGAAATGAGTGTTCGTCGTCATCACAGCCCCGATAATAAACAGTTTGTTAACATTATATTAACTCAGCGTACCAGTTTATTAATTGTTCAGATTGCAGGTTGCGAAGCGCGTCACTCTTTTTTTTCGTTTTATCCGTAAAAAAACAGAGACAGCGGCTGAGCCGCTGTCTCTTTCCTAACAATAACAGTAAGTTACTCAGTTACGATTGTTTGAACCTGTGCAGGGCCTGGATTGTACCAACCCCAGCCACCGTAGCCGTAACGATACGGATGCGGTCCCCACATCCACGGATCAATTGGCTGTGGCGGCATCACCACCTGCTGGGCAATACGCCAGCGTTTGTAGCCGTTCACCTGCATGGTCATAAATTTGTATGGCGTATTGCCGATTTTCCCCGCCACCGAACCGGTAATCGGTCCGACGACGGTTACCAGCTGCCCGCGGAAATCTACCGGATCGAGGAAGCCGCTGACGTCAGCGTAGATCCGCCCGCGCGAGGCTTCACCCAGAACAGGCCGCGCGCCGTCGTCCAGCGGGACAGTGGCAATCTCCAGCCGGGTTTTCCCCTGCTGGTTTAACACTTCAACCACCTTGCCGCCAAACCGCGCTTCCTGCCCGACATACAACTCCGGGGCATTCATCACGCGTACCAGATCCTGCTGTGGCGTCGGGCTGGTGCCCTTGATCGCATCAGGAACGGTGACGCACCCGCTCAGTGCTATGGCAACCGCGCCTGCCATAAGAAAGCGTACAACTTTAGTCTGAACCGCCATGATGCGACTCCTTTTTCTCAGTTCCTGTTACTGAGATTCACTCGCGGCCAGGAAGTTTCTTCCACGCGACGGTGTTTCGTAAATAAACCGGTTCAGCATGTTCAACCGCCACGGTTTTTCCTGCGGCAAGCAGCTGACAGGCAATCGGCAGCATATCTTCTGCGGCGGGCAGGAGCATGTTACCGTCCACCAGCGTAAGGCCGGTGTCCTTCGCCATCTCAGGCCATGCCGGCCAGCCGGTTCCGACCGTCGCCCACTCACCGGAGAGCTGCTTCAGGCGCCCGGTGACGGCTTCAGGTTTAAGCACCGCTTCCGTCTCTTCGCCGTGCCAGACGCCGTTTTCGTCACGGCTGTACTCCGCCCAGTAGACTTCCCCCATACGGGCATCAATCGCAGCCAGCACGCGGGTGGCCCCGGTCATGCGCCAGGCGCCCTGAGCCATGGTCGCAAGCGTTGAGACGCCGATCATCGGCAGGTCAGCGCCCAGCGCCAGCCCCTGCGCAATGCCAATCCCGATACGTACGCCCGTAAAGCTGCCCGGACCACGGCCGTAGGCCAGCGCGTCGAGGTCAGTCAGGGCGGTGTTGCCCTCGGTTAAAATGGTTTTTACCAGGGGCAGAATACGTTGGGTGTGTTCCCGTGGGCACTCTTCGAAATGAGCAAAAGTCGTACCGTCGTTCCACAGGGCAACGGAACAGGCCTCTGTCGCGGTATCAATAGCCAGAATTCGCATCAGTCGTCGCGCTCTCGCAATGGTCAGTCACAAAATGGCGCGCATCTTAACACACTCCGGGAAGAATTACTCCGCCGTCGGGTTCGCCAGGAAGCGGACCGCGCGTTTAATATCCCGCGTGCGCGGCGCGGGCGGCAGGCTGGCGAGGAAGGTGGCGCCGTAGGGACGCATCACCAGGCGGTTGTCGCAGATCACCAGCACCCCGCGGTCGGTGACGTCGCGGATCAGTCGCCCTACCCCCTGTTTAAGCGTGATGACCGCGTCCGGCAGCTGGACGTCGTCGAACGGATCGCCCCCGCGCAGACGGCAATCCTCCATGCGCGCTTTCAGGAGCGGATCGTCCGGCGATGTGAACGGCAGCTTATCGATAATCACCAGCGAGAGCGTATCGCCGCGCACGTCCACCCCTTCCCAGAAGCTGCTGGTCGCCACCAGCAGGGCATTACCGGCGCTGACAAACTGCTGGAGCAGCTGGCCTTTGCTGGTTTCCCCCTGCAACAGCACCGGTAGCGTCATGGTGGCGCGGAACTGCTCGGCCAGTTCGCGCATCATGGCGTGTGAGGTGCAGAGCATAAAGCAGCGCCCGTTGTTGGCCTCAATCATCGGCTTCAGCATGGCCGCCAGATGGCGCGCCGCGCCCGGCTGGTTAGGCAGCGGCAGATTGCGCGGCACGCACAGCAGCGCCTGTTTCTCATAGTCGAACGGGCTCGGCAGAAGCAGGGATTCCGCCTGCTCAATGCCGAGGCGCTCGGTAAAGTGGTGCAGATCGTCATTGACCGACAGCGTGGCCGAGGTAAAGACCCAGGTGCCGGGCTTTTGCGCCATCACCTCTTTGAATTTATCAGCAACGGTCAGCGGCGTGAGCGCCAGGGTGAAGTGGCGCGAGGTACATTCGTACCAGTAGCTATAGCCCGGCTGGTTGATCTCTTTCAGCCGCTTCAGCCGCCCACGGTAGAGCGTGGCGCGCTCGAAAGCGGCGTCCAGCAGCGCTGAACGTCCGAGGGACAGCTTCACCACGTCGTAACAGAGTTCAAGGGCATCATCGAGCAGCAGCAGCGCGCGCTGGATATTTTTGTCTGCGAGCAGTTCGCGCAGGTTGCCGCGATAGCCCGGCTCGCCAAGCTGTAAGCGGAAATCCTGTGCGCATTGCGCCAGGCGGTCCGCGCACTTCTGCAACTGCTGGGTATCTTTGAGTTCGGTGCGATAGGCAATGGTAATATCTTTCGCCAGATCCTGAAGCTGACGGCTGGAGAGCGACTGACCAAAATACTGGCTGGCGATGTCCGGTAGCTGATGGGCTTCATCGAAGATCATCACCTCCGCCTCCGGGATCAGCTCGCCGAAACCACTGTCCTTGACCACCATATCCGCAAGAAACAGGTGATGGTTCACCACCACCACGTCGGCGTCCATCGCGGTTTTACGCGCTTTCACCACAAAACAGTCCTTATACAGCGGGCAGTCGCTGCCGAGGCAGTTGTCATTGGTGCTGGTCACCAGCGGCCAGGCCGGGGAGTCTTCCGGCACGCTCGCGCAGGTGCTGATGTCCCCCTCCTCCGTCTGGTTGGCCCAGGCGCGCAGGACGATCACATCGCTCAGGGTTTGTACCGGCAGGTCGCCGCCCGCCAGCGCCTGCTGTTCAAGACGCTCCAGACACAGGTAGTTAGAACGCCCTTTCAGCAAGGCCAGACGCCCTTTGTATTTCAGCGCTTTCGCCACCGTGGGTAAATCGCGGCTGTAGAGCTGATCCTGGAGCGCTTTTGATCCCGTAGAGATGATCACCTTTTTTTTCGCCCGCAGCGCAGGAGCGAGGTAAGCATACGTTTTCCCCGTACCGGTGCCGGCCTCCACGACCAGCGGCTGAGCCTTGTCGATGGCGTGCGCGACGGCATGCGCCATCTGACGTTGGGGTTCGCGCGGTTTAAAGCCGGGAATAGCCTGTGCTAACTGACCTTCTGGGGAAAAATCGTCTGCCACGGTGTTCTCTCACTGTATTTTTGCACAGGGATTATGTCAGCCCCTTCTCTCCGGTGCCACCCCAAATAGTGACGACGGCGGAACATTATGGCAGTCTTGCCGCCTGACGACGAAAGATAACGAGGATACGTTTATGACAATTACGCGCATTGATGCCGAAGCCCGCTGGTCCGATGTGGTGATCCACAACCAGACGCTGTACTACACCGGCGTCCCTGCCAATCTGGACGCTGACGCCTTCGAGCAGACCGCCAACACCCTGGCGCAGATCGACGCCGTACTGGAAAAACAGGGCAGCGATAAATCCCGCATTCTGGATGCGACGATTTTTCTGGCGAATAAAGACGATTTCGCGGCGATGAATAAAGCCTGGGATGCGTGGGTGGTGGCGGGTCACGCGCCTGTACGCTGCACCGTACAGGCCACGCTGATGAAACCGGAATATAAGGCTGAGATCAAGATTATCGCGGCAGTGTAAGCCGGTTATTCTTCATCTTCATCCTCAAAGCGCGCCACGATCCGCTCGCCGGTATGGGTGGCGCGAAGTTCTTCCGCGACCTGAGAAATTGCCTGTCCGCTGCTCATCCCCTGGGACATCAGCTCCTGAATACGTTCAACGGCTTTCTGCTGTTGGTCATGGCTGAGAGAAGGTAAACCTGCAAACATCGTTAACTCCTGCTAAATTATTCGCGCTAATTATTTCACGCTGCCCGGTAGTATGCCATACATGAACATGCGCTTCCCCACTGTTATGACCTTGCCCTGGCGTGCAGACGCCGCCGAGTTCTGGTTTGCCCGTCTGAGCCACCTGCCTTTTGCGATGCTCCTGCACTCCGGGCATGCGGATCATCCCTACAGCCGCTTTGATATTCTGGTGGCCGACCCGGTTAAAACGCTGACGACCGATGCGCTGTCGCCAACGGACGATCCGCTGATGCGGCTCCAGAACGAGATCCATGCTCTGGGCTTATCTGCCACACCGGATCCGGATCTGCCTTTCCAGGGGGGCGCGCTGGGCCTGTTTGGTTACGATCTGGGTCGCCGTTTCGAAAAGCTGCCCGAGCATGCGCAGGCGGATATTTCCCTGCCGGATATGGCGGTGGGGCTCTATGACTGGGCGCTGATCGTGGATCACCGTAAGCAGACGGTTTCTCTGCTAAGCCACCGGGACGTGCAGGCGCGTCTGGCCTGGCTTGAGGCGCAACGGCCCGCCGCCCCGGAACGCTTTATGCTAACCTCCGGCTGGCGCTCGAACATGAGCGCGGAGGAATACGCGGAAAAATTCTCCCGCGTGCAGGCGTATCTTCACAGCGGCGACTGTTATCAGGTCAACCTCGCCCAGCGTTTCCAGGCGGCATACGAGGGAGACGAATGGCAGGCGTTTACCCGCCTCAATGCCAGCAATAAGGCCCCGTTCAGCGCATTTTTACGCCTTGAACACGGCGCCATCCTCAGCCTTTCACCTGAGCGTTTTATTCACCTGGCTGACGATATGATTCAGACCCGCCCGATAAAGGGCACCCTGCCGCGCCTTGCCGATGCCGACGCCGACCGTCAGCAGGCGGAGACGCTGGCGGCCTCGCCGAAAGATCGCGCTGAAAACCTGATGATTGTCGATCTGATGCGCAATGATATTGGCCGCGTCGCCGAGCCGGGCAGCGTGCGCGTGCCGGAGCTGTTCGTCGTGGAGCCATTCCCGGCGGTGCATCATCTGGTCAGCACCATCACCGCACGTCTGCCGGCCTCGCGAACCGCCTGCGATCTGCTCCGCGCCGCGTTTCCGGGCGGCTCCATTACCGGCGCGCCGAAGGTCCGGGCGATGGAGATCATCGACGAACTGGAACCGCATCGCCGCAACGCCTGGTGCGGCAGCATCGGCTATGTGAGTCTGTGCGGCACCATGGATACCAGCATCACTATTCGCACCCTGACGGCCTGCGACGGTAACCTGTACTGTTCCGCAGGCGGTGGCATTGTGGCCGACAGCCAGGCGGAGGCGGAATATCAGGAAACCTTTGATAAAGTGAATCGTATCCTGAAACAACTGGAGAACTCACGGTGAAGAAAGACAACCTGACGCTGGATGATTTTCTGTCGCGCTTTCAGCTTCTGCGGCCCCAGGTTAGCCGCGCCACGCTGAATCAACGTCAGGCGGCGGTGCTGATCCCGGTCGTGCGTCGTGAGCAGCCGGGTCTGTTGCTTACCCAGCGCTCACCGCATATGCGAAAACACGCCGGTCAGGTTGCGTTCCCGGGCGGCGCGGTGGACAGCACCGATGCATCCCTGATTGCCGCCGCACTGCGCGAAGCGCATGAGGAAGTGGCGATCCCCCCGGAGGCGGTCGAGGTGATCGGCGTGCTGCCGCCAGTGGACAGCGTAACCGGTTTTCAGGTCACACCGGTCGTTGGCATTATTCCGCCCGATCTTCAGTATCACGCCAGCGTCGATGAAGTTTCAGCGGTATTCGAAATGCCGCTGGAAGAGGCCCTTCGTCTGGGTCGCTATCACCCGCTGGATATTCACCGCCGCGGACACGATCATCGGGTCTGGCTGTCGTGGTATCAGCATTATTTTGTCTGGGGCATGACGGCAGGCATCATTCGTGAGCTGGCCCTGCAAATCGGCCTGAAGCCTTGACTATACTTTACATTCCACCCTTTTCTGGCAGGTTTGCGATCGGCGTCGCGCTATTAGCAAAACCATCGTTAACCATTAGTTTAATTCATGTGAATAGTTAAGCCGAGGTTGGTGTTCCCTCTTACACTATGCGCAGTTATAACATCGTTACTGGAACCCCAGTAACCCTGTCAGGAGTGTGAAAGTGATTAGTATATTCGACATGTTCAAAGTGGGGATTGGTCCATCTTCTTCCCACACTGTAGGGCCGATGAAGGCCGGTAAACAGTTCGTCGATGATCTGGTCGAAAAAGGATTACTGGAAAGCGTTACCCGTGTCGCCGTAGACGTTTACGGTTCACTGTCATTAACGGGTAAAGGCCACCACACCGATATCGCCATTATTATGGGTCTGGCGGGCAATATGCCGGACACAGTTGATATTGATGCCATTCCGGCATTTATCCGCGACGTGGAAACGCGCGGTCGTTTGCTGCTGGCTAACGGCCAGCACGAAGTGGACTTCCCGCAGGATGACGGGATGCGTTTTCGTAGCGACAACCTGCCGCTGCATGAAAACGGCATGACCATCCACGCCTGGAGTGGCGAAAAAGAGATCTACAGCAAAACTTACTACTCCATCGGCGGCGGCTTTATCGTTGACGAAGAACACTTTGGTAAAGAGACCGCGGGTGACGTCAATGTGCCCTATCCGTTTAAATCGGCCACCGAGATGCTGGGCTACTGCAAAGAGACCGGTCTGTCCCTGTCAGGCATGGTGATGCAGAACGAACTGGCGCTGCACAGCAAGAAAGAGATCGAAGACTATTTTGCTAACGTGTGGCAAACCATGCGCGCCTGTATTGACCGCGGGATGAACACCGAGGGTGTTCTGCCTGGGCCACTGCGCGTGCCGCGTCGTGCCTCTGCTCTGCGCCGCATGCTGGTCACTACCGACAAGTTCTCCAATGACCCAATGAACGTGGTCGACTGGGTGAACATGTTTGCCCTCGCGGTTAACGAAGAGAACGCAGCGGGTGGTCGCGTCGTGACGGCGCCAACCAACGGCGCGTGCGGTATCGTTCCGGCGGTGCTGGCCTATTACGATCACTTTATTGAGCCCGTGACGCCGGACATCTATATCCGCTATTTCCTCGCGGCAGGTGCTATCGGCGCGCTGTACAAAATGAATGCGTCCATCTCTGGTGCCGAAGTAGGCTGTCAGGGTGAAGTGGGCGTGGCCTGCTCTATGGCAGCAGCGGGTCTGGCGGAACTGCTGGGCGCCAGCCCTGAGCAGGTGTGCGTGGCGGCGGAAATCGGTATGGAGCACAACCTCGGTCTGACCTGTGACCCGGTTGCCGGCCAGGTGCAGGTGCCGTGCATTGAGCGTAACGCCATCGCCTCCGTCAAAGCGATCAACGCCTCACGTATGGCGATGCGCCGTACCAGCGAGCCACGCGTGTCGCTGGATAAGGTTATTGAAACTATGTACGAAACCGGCAAGGACATGAACGCGAAGTACCGTGAGACCTCGCGCGGCGGTCTGGCCATTAAGGTGCAGTGCGACTAAGCCTTCCTTTCGCCCATCTGCAACGGATGGGCGAATTTTCCCCTCTCGTCTCGTCGCTTCACGTATTCCCCACTACACTGTCACTGTTGCGTCTGGCTTTTCCGGCCGGTGCTTAACAGGCGACCGTTCATGCAAACTGCACAAACGATCATTAAAGACTATCGCCGAAAACGCGTTATCGTCTGTGTCACGGTTGCGCTCGTTACGCTCGTCCTGACGCTGGGTATTCGCTTTATTTCACAGCGCAACATAAATCAGGATCGGATCCACGACTTTACCCACCACACCGTGCGTGCGCTTGATAAGGTGCTTCTTTCGTTAGAGGCCCAGCGGGAAACGCTACTTTCACTGGTTGGCATGCCCTGTTCCGAAGCAAATCTGATCCTGCGAAAACAGGCGGCGATCCTCCAGACCGTACGCTCCATCGCCCTCATTCAAGACGGAATACTTTATTGCTCAAGCGTCTTTGGCAGCCGTAATGTGCCCGTCAGTGAGTTTGTGCCGGAGCTGCCGGTCAGTGAATCCAGGCTGTTGCTGCTGACCGATCGGTGGCTGGTAAAAGGCAGCCCGGTACTGATTCAGTGGTCTCCCCTCGCGAGCGACGGCAACGACGGGGTGATGGAGGTGGTGAATATCGATCTCATCACTAAAATGATTCTCGAGCCGCAGCGGCCGCAGATCACCGACGTTGTCCTGAGAGTAGGAGATAACTTCCTCCGCGACGGGCAACAGGTGACGACTACGCCGACCTTCGATGAAAACGCCTCCCTGCTGGAACAATCGTCACAGCATTACCCTTTCAGCGTCACGGTGAGCGGCCCCGGGCCTGGCGAAATGGCGTTAAAAAATCTGCCCACCCAGCTGCCGCTGGCGTTAATGCTCAGCTTACTGATGGGCTATATCGCCTGGCTCGCCACCGCGCGGCGCATCAGTTTCACCTGGGAAATCAATATGGGAATTGCGGCCAGGGAGTTTGAGCTCTTCTGCCAGCCGCTGGTGAATGCCCGCACCCGGGAATGCGTCGGCGTCGAGATCCTCCTGCGCTGGAACAACCCGCGTCAGGGATGGATTTCGCCCGATGTCTTTATCCCTCTGGCCGAAGAACATAACCTGATTGTTCCGCTTACCCGCTACGTCATCAGCGAAACGGTGCGGCAGATAGGCTATTTCCCGGCCTCGCGCGATTTCCATATCGGCATTAACGTGGCCGCCAGCCATTTTCGCCGCGCTGCGCTGATCCAGGATCTCAACCGCATCTGGTTTAACGCCAGCCCTGTTCAACAGTTGATCGTGGAGTTAACCGAACGCGATGCGTTGCTGGATGTGGATTACCGCATCGTGCGGGAGCTGCACCGCAAAGGGGTGAAACTTGCGATTGATGATTTTGGTACCGGCAACAGCTCACTTTCATGGCTAGAAAAACTGCATCCGGATGTGCTGAAAATTGATAAATCCTTCACCACCGCGATCGGCACCGACGCCGTGAACTCAACGGTAACGGATATTATTATTGCGCTGGGTCAGCGGCTGAATATTGAACTGGTTGCGGAAGGGGTGGAAACCGAGGAGCAGTCACGCTACCTGCGCCGTCACAGCGTACATATTTTGCAGGGGTACTTGTATGCGCGGCCAATGCCGCTGCGCGAGTTTCCGAAATGGCTGGCGGAAAGTCACTCTCCGCCAGCCCGTCACAACGGACACATCGTGCCCTTACTGCCGTTACGCTAGATAGCGTTACTCTTCTTCGTCGTGTGCAGAGTGCTCTTTAACAATACGCACCATATCAACGCGATAGTCGTTGGCTTCGACGATGGTAATTTGCAGCGGCGGCAGCTCCAGCACATCACCAATACGCGGGATCTGCCCGTTAACGGCAATCACCAGCCCCGCGACGGTGGCAATGTCTTCATCATCATTGACCACGTTTTCGACGCCCAGCGTGTGCGAGAGCGCGTGCAGGTCGGTGGTGCCTTTCACCAGCCAGCCGTCACCGTCGGCAACGATTTCCGGGGTTTCATCCGCATCAGGGAATTCACCGGCAATGGCTTCCAGCACGTCCAGCGGCGTCACCAGGCCCTGTACCACACCAAATTCATTGGTGACGATAACAAAGCTCCCGCGGGCACGACGCAATACGCCCAGCAGGTTGATCGGATCCAGCGTCTCCGGTACCACGATGGCGGGCGACGCGGCCGCTACGGCCTCGACGTTAACGCCCTCTTCCAGCGCCACCAGCATCTCTTTTGCGCGTACCACACCGATAATCTCATCCAGCTCACCCCGGCAGACCGGGAACAGGCTGTGCGGCGAGGAGAGCAGCTGCTGACGAATTTCGTCGACGCTCAGGTTGGCGTCCACCCAGCTGATCTCACCGCGCGGCGTCATAATGCCGCGCAGGGAGCGGGAAGCCAGCGAAAGCACGCCGTTGATCATGTAGCGTTCTTCTTCCACAAACGCGCCTTCCGGCACCGGAACCGGGTTACGGTTCTCGTTATCAGCCTGCACGTTGACCTGACGACGTCCACCCATCAGTCGCAGAATCGCATCTGCGGTACGGGCTCGCAGCGGCTGATTCGACTGCTGCTTAATAAAGTTACGGCGCGCAATCTGGTTAAACAGCTCGATCAGAATCGAGAAGCCAATCGCGGCGTACAGGTAGCCTTTCGGAATATGGAAGCCAAACCCTTCTGCCACCAGGCTCAGACCAATCATCAGCAGGAAGCTCAGACACAGCACAACGACCGTCGGATGCTGGTTGACGAAACGCGTCAGCGGTTTTGACGCCAGCAGCATTACCGCCATCGCAATCACCACCGCCGCCATCATCACCGGCAGATGGTTCACCATGCCGACTGCCGTAATCACCGCATCCAGAGAGAAGACCGCATCAAGCACCACAATCTGGAGAACAACCACCCAGAAGCTGGCGTACCCCTTACCGTGACCATCATCGTGCTGCCGGTTCTCCAGCCGTTCATGCAGCTCTGTTGTGGCTTTGAACAGCAGGAACAGTCCCCCCACCAGCATGATTAAATCGCGGCCGGAGAAGGTGAAATCCATGACGGTGAACAGCGGCTTCGTCAGGGTAACCATCCACGAGATCACAGACAGCAAGCCCAGACGCATGATCAGCGCCAGCGAGAGGCCGATCAGACGGGCTTTATCACGCTGTTTCGGCGGCAGCTTATCCGCGAGGATGGCGATAAACACCAGGTTATCAATACCGAGAACGATCTCCAGCACGACCAGCGTAAGCAAGCCTACCCAGATTGACGGGTCCATTAAGAATTCCATGACACGCTCCTGCTAAAGGAATGACAAAACGGTGCCCCGCTAATTTCGGGCATTTCAAAGGGAATGAGAGTCGATGCGTGGCGAAGATCGCCGATGAATAAGGCGCGGAATGGCCTGGAAGATGACTGACGTCGGTGACGGTCCATATAGTGGGCTGTAGCCCTATACTCCTGAATAATTAAACGGACGCTAAACATATCAGAGACAATTGGTTTTTAGCAAAGATTTACGTTCCTTTGCAAACTTCTGTAACACACGCGGATTAACTTAAAGAAAAATCTGTAAGGCGTAGCTAAATTACGGATCTTCATCACATAAATTATTTTTTCACTATCTAAAATAATTCGCGGAAGTCTTAGTTTTTTGAACTCTAACCCTTATCTGAATCGATTCGGTTCGCCAATACGATTCTCAGTACGCCTGCCTGGCAGACGTATACATGATAATAAAAGGAGGTAGCAAGTGACCATTGCTATTGTCATAGGCACACATGGTTGGGCTGCGGAGCAGTTACTCAAAACGGCAGAAATGCTGTTGGGCGAGCAGGAAAACGTCGGCTGGATCGATTTCGTTCCCGGTGAAAATGCCGAGACGCTGATTGAAAAATACACTGCTCAGCTTGAGAAGCTGGATACCAGCAAAGGCGTGCTGTTTCTCGTGGATACATGGGGCGGCAGCCCGTTCAACGCTGCCAGCCGCATTGTCGTCGATAAAGAGCATTATGAAGTCGTCGCCGGGGTGAATATCCCGATGTTGGTGGAAACCTTCATGGCGCGTGACGACAACCCAGGTTTTGATGAACTGGTGGCACTGGCGGTGGAAACCGGTCGCGAAGGCGTGAAGGCGCTGAAAGCGCAGCCGGTTGAAAAACCGGCCCCTGCCCCTGCTGCACCAAGGGCGGCAGCACCGGCGAAGCCAATGGGTCCGAACGATTACATGGTTATCGGCCTTGCGCGTATTGATGACCGTCTGATCCACGGCCAGGTGGCAACACGCTGGACCAAAGAGACCAACGTACAACGCATCATCGTGGTCAGTGACGAAGTGGCCGCCGACACTGTCCGTAAAACCCTTCTTACCCAGGTTGCACCGCCGGGCGTCACCGCGCACGTCGTGGATGTCGCCAAAATGATCCGCGTTTACAACAACCCGAAATATGCGGGTGAGCGCGTGATGCTTCTCTTCACCAACCCGACAGACGTCGAACGCATTGTTGAAGGCGGCGTGAAAATCACCTCCGTTAACATTGGCGGTATGGCATTCCGTCAGGGCAAAACGCAGGTCAACAACGCGATTTCAGTGGATGCGAAAGATATCGAGGCCTTCAACAAACTGAATGCACGCGGTATCGAACTGGAAGCCCGTAAGGTTTCCACGGACCAGAAACTGAAAATGATGGATTTGATCGGCAAAGTGGGGAAATAAGCCCGGGCCGGTTTTTCATATAGAGCTTATGTAATAGGAGAAGTGCAATGGAGATTACTACTCTTCAGATTGTGCTGGTGTTCATCGTCGCATGTATTGCGGGTATGGAGTCCGTACTTGATGAATTTCAGTTCCACCGCCCTCTGGTGGCCTGTACGTTGATTGGCGCCGTTCTCGGTGACATGAAAACCGGTATCATCATCGGTGGTACTTTGGAAATGATCGCCCTCGGCTGGATGAACATCGGTGCGGCAGTTGCGCCAGATGCCGCGCTGGCGTCCATTATTTCAACCGTTCTGGTTATCGCTGGTCATCAGAGTATTGGTGCCGGTATCGCGCTGGCCATCCCGCTGGCCGCAGCGGGTCAGGTGCTGACCATTATCGTCCGTACTATTACCGTTGCCTTCCAGCACGCGGCGGATAAGGCGGCCGAAAACGGCAACCTCACCGCGCTCTCCTGGATCCACGTTTCTTCCCTGTTCCTGCAAGCGATGCGTATCGCAATCCCTGCGGTTATCGTGGCGATTTCTGTCGGTACCAGCGAAGTTCAGGGCATGCTGAATGCGATCCCTGAAGTGGTTACCAGCGGTCTGAATATCGCCGGGGGTATGATCGTGGTGGTCGGTTATGCGATGGTCATCAACATGATGCGCGCGGGCTACCTGATGCCATTCTTCTACCTTGGCTTCGTTACCGCTGCGTTCACCAACTTCAACCTGGTTGCGCTGGGTGTGATTGGTGCGGTGATGGCGATTCTTTATATCCAGCTCAGCCCGAAATACAACCGTGTCGCGGGTGCCCCTGCGCAGGCTGCTGGTAGCAACGATCTCGATAACGAACTGGACTAACAGGTGAGCGAAATGGTTGATATGACAAAAACTACCACTGAGAAAAAACTCACTCCGGGTGATATTCGTGGCGTGTTCATCCGTTCTAACCTGTTTCAGGGTTCATGGAACTTCGAACGTATGCAGGCGCTCGGCTTCTGCTTCTCCATGGTGCCGGCCATCAAACGCCTGTATCCGGAAAACAACGAAGCACGCCGTCAGGCAATTAAGCGTCACCTGGAATTCTTCAACACCCATCCTTATGTTGCGGCGCCTGTTCTGGGCGTGACGCTGGCAATGGAAGAGCAGCGTGCGAACGGGGCTGAAATCGACGATGGTGCCATCAACGGTATCAAAGTTGGTCTGATGGGGCCGCTGGCAGGCGTGGGCGACCCGATCTTCTGGGGTACCGTGCGTCCAGTCTTTGCGGCGCTGGGCGCCGGGATCGCCATGAGCGGCAGCCTGCTCGGTCCTCTGCTGTTCTTCATCCTGTTCAACGCGGTGCGTCTGCTGACCCGTTACTACGGCGTGGCGTACGGCTATCGTAAAGGGGTGGATATCGTTAAGGATATGGGCGGCGGCTTCCTGCAAAAACTGACTGAGGGGGCGTCAATCCTCGGCCTGTTTGTAATGGGGGCGCTGGTTAACAAGTGGACGCACGTGAACATCCCGCTGGTGGTATCGACGATCACTGGTCAGGATGGTCAGACGCGCGTTACCACCGTGCAGACGATTCTGGACCAGCTGATGCCGGGCCTGGTACCGCTGCTGTTAACCTTCGCCTGTATGTGGCTGCTGCGTAAGAAAGTGAACCCGCTGTGGATCATCGTTGGCTTCTTCGTCATCGGTATCGCGGGCTACGCCGTCGGCCTTCTGGGTCTGTAATAAAATGCGTTACCGACCGGGGGCTTGCCCCCGGTCTTTTTATCTGGAGGATGAATGACTGTCACGGACACCGTACTGGTTTTATTTATTGTTGCCCTTCTGGCTTACGCGATCTATGACGAGTTCATTATGCCTCGCCGCCACGGCGAGACGCTGCTGACCCTTCCCCTCTTACGCCGTGGACGCATTGATGCGTTTATCTTCGCCGGTCTGGTAGTCATCCTGATTTACAATAATGTGACCAGCCACGGCGCAATATTAACCACATGGTTATTATGTGCGCTGACATTAATGGCGATTTACCTGTTCTGGATCCGCTCGCCAAAACTCATTTTTAAAAAACACGGATTCTTCTTCGCCAATGTCTGGATAGAATATAACCGTATTAAAGAGATGAATTTATCCGAAGACGGGGTTCTGGTGATGCAATTAGAACAACGCCGCCTGCTCATCCGGGTCAAAAATATTGATGACCTGGAAAAGATCTACAAATTACTCGTTAAAACTCAATGAGTTAATATTATAGCATCGGCTATATATTGCATTATTCTTAAACCAGCAATATAGCCGGTGCTATATCTCCATTGTTAATTGCCTTATATTTGTTAACGATATTTTCACGCATAAATCTAAATGAAAATCGTTATCAACATAGTGGCTATATAAAGCCATCTTCGTTGTTGTTTTATATTCTCAAAATATGTTAAGGTTGCGCCCGTCGTTGGGGAGTAGCCGATTTCCTGCCTGCGGGAAATGTACGTGTCAACATACTCGTTGAAAAACGTGGCGCGTACGGATCGTTTTCAGCACACTTACTGTGCCAAAAGCGATCAGGCGAGACCATAGATACATCAACTGCTGTTTACTGGGGGCAGTGATGTGTCATATGGATATCCCCGGTCTGGACGCTCTTATGAATATCTCCGCTACGATCCTTCTGGCTTTTGGCATGTCCATGGACGCATTTGCCGCCTCTATTGGTAAAGGTGCCACCCTCCATAAACCTAAATTTTCCGACGCCCTGCGTACCGGTCTCATATTTGGTGCTATCGAAACGCTGACGCCGCTTATCGGCTGGGGTCTGGGGATGCTCGCCAGCCAGTTCGTGCTGGAGTGGAATCACTGGATTGCTTTCGTGCTGCTGGTGTTCCTCGGAGGACGCATGGTGATTGAAGGCTTTCGTGGTAACGGCGATGAAGATGATGCGCCGCTGCAACGCCACGGCTTCTGGCTTCTGGTGACAACCGCCATCGCAACCAGCCTGGATGCAATGGCCGTGGGTGTCGGTCTGGCGTTTTTGCAGGTCAATATTATCGCCACCGCGCTGGCGATTGGCTGCGCCACGCTGATCATGTCAACGCTGGGGATGATGGTGGGTCGGTTCATTGGCCCGCTGTTAGGCAAACGAGCCGAAATTCTGGGCGGTATCGTGTTGATCGGGATTGGTGCCCAAATCCTTTGGGCACACTTCGCGGGTTAACCTTCGCGCTGCCAGCAATGGATGCTGAAATCCGTCTGGCAGCGAAATTCTGTCTGCGCTGCCAGCGTTTCCCACACCTCTGGTTTTGCCCGCCATGCAAACGGCGTCATTTGCAGTAACGCCACGGCTTCACTTCCCTGCAACGTCATTTCATACGCTACCGACTGCGCCTGCTTTAACGCAAAGCCCGCCAGCTGTTCAGAGTGCGGCGCATGCAGGTGAACTTCATCATAGATCAGCCCTTTTAACTCCAGCAGATGACGCGGCCCTGGCGTGACGGTGATAACCCAGCCGCCGGGCTTAACGACGCGCGCCAGCTCCTCTGCCTTGCACGGCGCATAGATACGCACCACGGCGTCCATACTCGCTTCTTCAAACGGCAGGCGGTGGCTGGAGGCCACGCAGAACGTTACCGCTGAGTAGCGTTTGGCTGCCGAACGGATTGCCACTTTCGACACGTCCAGCCCGTAAGTTTCGGCGCCCTTCTCAGCCGCCACGTCAGCAAACGTGGCGGTGTAGTAACCTTCGCCGCAGCCGATATCCAGCATGGCGGATGCGCCTTCTGTCAGATATTGACGGAGTAAGGCGACAACGGCATCCCTGAGCGGTTGATAGTGCCCGGCATCGAGAAACGCCCGGCGCGCCTGCATCATCTCCGCGCTGTCACCCGGGTCCCGGGAGCGCTTGTGTTGTACCGGCAGAAGATTTACATAGCCCTCTTTCGCCCGGTCAAACTGATGTCCCTGTGGACAGATAAACGTTTTCTCCGCGCGCGTCAGCGGCGCGTGGCAAAGGGGACAACTGAAAGACATGACAGCTCCAAGCGTAAACCAAAAGGCGAAGTGTACCGCTATTCGCCAGGGTTATAAACGGCTGGGTGACGCATCACGATCAGATGGTCAGAATCTGCCGGCAGCCCGTCTGGCTTCACGTTTTCCAGGCGCAGGACGTTACCCATAATTTCGCTGAACACGGGCGCAGAAACGGCCCCGCCATAGTAGGCACCGTTTTGCGGATCGTTGATCACCACCACCAGCGCGAAACGGGGATCGCTGGCAGGCGCAACGCCTGCGGTATAGGCGACGTATTTATCCACATACTTACCATGTTCATCGATTTTTTTGGCCGTCCCGGTTTTTATCGCCACGCGATAGTTACGCACCGCCGCTTTGACCCCGCCACCGCCGGGTAACGCAACGCTCTCCATCATATGTTCCACCTCGTGAACAATTTCCTCGGGCATCACCCGCTTGCCAATCACCGGCGGGTCAATACGGGTGATGGACAGAGGCCGTTCAATGCCGTAGCTGCCGATGGTGGCATACACATGCGCCAGCTGGAGGGGGGTTACCATCAGGCCATACCCAAAGGCAAAGGTCGCCCGATCTAACTGACTCCAGAATTTTCGCTGCGGCAGTAAACCTGCGCTTTCCCCCGTTAAACCAAGCCCGGTACTCTCGCCAAAACCAAAGTTTTTATAGGTATCCAGTAACCGTTGCACGGGCATCGCCAGCGAAAGACGGGATACGCCTGTGTCGCTGGATTTTTGCAAAATCCCGGTCATCGTCAGCTCGGGGTAGTAGCCCACATCACGAATACGATGACCATCAATGGTGTAGGGATGCGTATCTATCACGCTGTCAGGCTGTACCAGCCCCTGCTGTAGCGCCGTCATCAGCACCAGAGGCTTAACGGTCGAGCCAGGTTCAAAGGTGTCGCTGATCGCGCGATTGCGAAAATCATCCAGCGTTGCCCCTTCCCGGTTGTTGGGATTGAAGTCGGGGAAGCTCGCCATCGCCAGAATTTCGCCCGTCCGGATATTAATCAGCACCGACGCGCCTGACTCGGCTTTGTTCCACGCCACGGCATTATCCAGCGCGTCTTCGGTGATAGTTTGCAGGCGTTCATCGATACTAAGCTGGATATTATGTGCAGGTACGGGAGCCACCTCCGTAAGGTTCTCCACCACATGTCCGTAGCGATCTTTCCTGACCAGCCGCACGCCTGCCTTCCCGGTAAGCTGCGTGTTAAAGCTTTTCTCGACGCCCTCAATGCCCTGACCATCAATATTGGTGAAGCCAATCAGGTTCGCCGCCACGTGCCCGGCAGGATAAAAGCGGCGGGACTCATCGCGAAGGTTGATACCGGGGAGACGCAGCTTATCGATCCACTTTGCCTGGGCGGGATCAACCTGACGGGCCAGGTAAATAAATCGCCCGTGCGGGTTACTGTTAATTCGCGATGCGAGCGTGCTCAGAGAAAGGTGTAAGGCATTTGCCAGGGCCTGCCAGCGCGAGTCAAAACCGATCCCCCCTTTTTCCAGCACTGTTTTGGGATCGGCCCAGACGGCCTGGACGGGTACGCTCACCGCAAGGGGTCGCCCTTCACGGTCAACAATCATCCCACGCGGGGCGTCTATCGCCACTTCGCGCAGGGAGCGCATATCCTCCTGCTTCACCAGATTATCCGGTTTGATAATTTGTAGCCACGCTACGCGGCCCAGCAGAAACGCAAGGCTACAAAAGATGGCGAGACACAGAAGTGCAAAACGTGCCGGAGTAAAATTTCCGGTGGTGGTTATTGTCTTTTTTTTCACCTTAACCCCAGGGCTGTTAATCAACGCCCTGATTTAACGGGAAAAGCGGATAATAAGGCGGGAAAACAATGCTAATAATCTCGCGGGTTTGCAACAAGATAATAACAGAGGAGGATTACGTAATATTTTGAAAAATAAGCGAATAAAAAAGCCCCGCATCGGCGAGGCTTATGTCTGAGATCGAAGCGCTGAGCGCTTCAGTCAGCAGTGATTCGATCAGATAGCAGTTACGTTAACCGCAGCTGGGCCTTTCTGGCCATCCTGAATTTCGAACTCAACGTTCTGGCCTTCAGCCAGAGTTTTGAAGCCGTTACCCTGGATTGCAGAGAAGTGTACGAACACGTCTTTGCTGCCGTCAGCAGGAGTAATGAAACCAAAACCTTTAGACTCGTTGAACCACTTAACTTGACCTTTAATCTTTGCCATTTGCAAAATTCCTTAGAGTGTTTTCTTAGCCCGCGGGCTTTGACATAGATAAAACTGAGACATTACTGCTTGAGGCACTAATATAAGGTTCGGCAGAGAAGCGGTATTCAACGACAACGTGTTTACTCAGGACTTCTTTACTGAAAATGCCACACATAAACAGAACTGTACCTCGTTTGACCCAAAACGTGTTATCACACACAACGTTTAATATGGCAAGCCATTTTTAAACGTGTCTCGATCCGCCGCACAAATTCAGACGTTACTCCATAACAATCTGCACAGTTATGCGAATTGTCAAATGAAGCGCCACCTGACCTCACTGCCCGCAGGGTGCGTTGACGCGCCCTGTAATCAAAGACTTTTTAAACATAGCTCAATCATTTCAAAGCGTCCATCCCAATCCCAGAATTTCTTTAAAGGAATGACTGAGTTAGAACATTTTGTGAAAAGTTATGCTGAAAACATTGCAACGCACCAACATGTGTCAGGGAATATACGATGTTAATTACATTTTGCTAACTGTATTAAAAACCACCATTTAATAAGTGTTATTCTGCACCAAAATAATGAAATTTTTATGACTTTGCCTCAAAACAAGGCAAGCAAAACGTTTCGATAAAAATAAAACACTTCAGGAAAGATAAAGCACACTATTTATTCAACGAAACTGAATTTGTTAAATAAGGATAAATATTCGCCAGTTTTCAGTGTGCTAAAACATGAGTTAACTGCTGCTTAATTAAATGCCGGGAAGTTGTGGGATGCATTTGATAAGGGAGGGGATTTACGCCGTACGTCAGGCCACCTCCCCGCTCCGGGCAGACTATCGTTCAGCTACCAGGCGAATGAAGTCTTCCTCGTCTTGTTGTTGAGCAACAGCGTCCTTCGGTACCGCTTTCTCCTCCGGCTCGTTGGCTTCGCACAAACGACGCAGCAGCGCAGTCTGCCGTTTCTGCTGATCGAGCAATGCTTCCAGCAGCTCAATCTGCTCGTTTGTGCGGGAGCTGGCGCGGTTAACGAAAAACCACAGCACCAGCCCAACGACCAGCACCACCAAAGACATTACCAGGGATGCAATGCTCAGCAGCCCCGAATTCAGTAACTCACCCATTTCACCACCTCAGTAAAAACCGCCATTTTACCACTGCCGCCGCGTAAGGACATCACTCAGCGTAAAAATGGTCTCTACCAGGGGATAAACTTATTGATTGAACAAATGCCGCTAAAGAACTGTACATCCTGATCGCACATCACATTGATAGTCTGCGTCCACAGCACCACGCATGCTATCAACACTATAATCAGAATTACCCAGCGTATTTTTTTCACTCCACACTCCGTCTTATGACCTGATACAGCCAGGTTATCACGGTTATCTTAAACAGGGGCTAACTGTACCTTCAACAGACGCTTTTCGGAATCGTGCACTTGTTTCACTGCGTAAAGCCGTTACGCTTACTCTATGACAACAAAGAAAAAAGAGGCAACGATGCGTTTACTTATTCGTACAGTAATTGTACTGGCCATTGTCTGGATCGGCCTGTTATTAAGTGGGTACGGCGTATTAATGGGGAGCAAAGAAAATGCCGCGGGTCTGGGTATCCAGTGTAAATATCTTACCGCCCAGGGGATAAGCACGGCTCAGTACATCCATTCCGACAGCGGGATCATCGGGTTAACCAACTGTCCTGTGCTGCGTAAATCATCTGTTGTGGTTGATAACGGTTAATCCGCGTTGAATTTCGCTTACAGAAACGCCGCAAAAGTGCGGCGTTTTTATTGGTGGCGTCGATCAGAACGGATAATCGTTATAGCCCATCTGCTCTGAAATTTTGCGCGCTGCGGTATGCAGAATCGCCACATATTCATGAAGACGCTCTTCAGAGAAACGCAGCGTTGGGAACGAAATGCTCAGGCCCGCAATGACAACGCCGAAGCGGTCAAACACCGGCACACCGATGCAACGCAACCCCTCTTCCTGCTCTTCGTTATCTTCCCCGTAACCCTGCTCACGCACTTTATCCAGCACGCTCAGCAGTTCTTCCGTACTGGTAATCGTGCGGTCGGTGCTGCGTTTGTACTCCACCCCGTCAAGGATTTGCTTCACCTCTTCGCGATCGCGCCAGGCCAGCAGTACTTTACCAATTGCGGTGCTGTACAGCGGGTTACGACGACCGATACGTGAATACATGCGCAGGTTGTACATAGAGTCAATTTTGTGGATGTAAACAATGCTGTCTTCATCCAGCGCACCGAGGTGAATTGTCTCTTTCGTCAGTCGTGAAAGTTCACGCATCTGAATGTCAGCGCTGCGGATCAGATCCACGTTCTGCAAGGCGCGGGCGCCCAGTTCAAACAGTTTCAGGGTCAGAGAATATTTTTCTGATTCTCCTTCCTGCGCGACATAACCCAATGATTTCATCGTCTGCAAAAAGCGATAAACGGTGCTTTTCGACATCATCACACGCTGCGACAACTCTGTAATACCAATTTCACGCTCTTCTCCGAGCGCCTGCAAGATGCCAAACACCTTCAGCACGGAAGAAACAGAATCTGGCTGCTTATCCAAATCTGCGATTGCCATTTATCACCTCATGGAGAGTGTTTTATAAAAATCAGAACCGGTTTTTATTATAAATTCGTGTGATGCGTGCTGCAATCTATCTGGGTTTACTTCGTTACAAATCTGCGACATAAAACCGAAATAACGATGCTAAAATAGTTACTCTGAAAATAATTTCACGCTGAGTCATTCTTTCCCCATGCAAAAAAACGTTTCTGATGGCCTGCCCTTACCGCAGCGGTACGGGGCAATTGCCACTATTGTCATCGGTATTTCGATGGCTGTCCTTGACGGTGCGATTGCCAACGTGGCTCTTCCTACCATTGCCAAAGACCTTAATGCTTCGCCGGCAAGCTCCATCTGGATTGTGAACGCGTACCAGATAGCGATTGTGATTTCCCTTCTGTCACTCTCTTTCCTGGGCGATATGTTTGGTTATCGCCGGGTTTACCAGTGCGGGCTGGTGGTCTTTACCCTCACCTCGCTCTTCTGTGCCCTTTCAGATTCACTGCACACCCTTACGCTGGCGCGTATCGCGCAGGGCTTTGGCGGCGCGGCGCTAATGAGCGTGAACACGGCCCTGATACGGCTTATTTATCCTCAACGCCACCTGGGGCGCGGCATGGGCATTAACTCCTTTATTGTGGCCGTGTCGTCCGCCGCCGGCCCAACGATTGCCGCCGCCATCCTGTCCGTTGCCTCGTGGCAGTGGCTGTTTGCCATTAACGTGCCGCTGGGCATTGTGGCGATCTTCTTCGCCCTGCGCTATCTTCCGGAAAATGGTCCGAAAAGCACCATGCCACGTTTCGATCTGCCCAGCGCCGTGATGAACGCGCTGACTTTTGGCCTGCTGATTACGGCGCTGAGCGGATTTGCGCAGGGACAGTCTCTGTCGCTCATTGCCGCAGAAATCGTTGCCATGCTTATCATCGGCTTTTTCTTTGTACGACGTCAGCTGGCGCTGCCCGTGCCGTTACTGCCGGTGGATTTGCTACGTATTCCGCTGTTTTCGCTATCCATTTGTACCTCCATTTGCTCGTTCTGCGCCCAGATGCTGGCGCTGGTTGCGCTGCCGTTCTTTTTGCAGAGCGTGATTGGCCGTTCGGAAGTGGAGACAGGCTTGCTGCTCACGCCCTGGCCTCTGGCAACCATGGTGATGGCCCCGCTGGCCGGTTACCTTATTGAGCGCGTCCATGCCGGGCTTCTGGGGGCGATTGGGCTGGTTGTCATGGCGGTGGGGCTGTTTGCGCTGGCGCTCCTGCCCGCCTCGCCGGGGGATCTGGATATTATCTGGCGCATGATCCTGTGCGGGGCCGGTTTTGGTCTGTTCCAGTCCCCTAATAACCACACGATTATCACCTCTGCCCCACGTCATCGCAGCGGTGGCGCCAGCGGGATGCTGGGCACGGCAAGACTGTTAGGGCAAAGCACCGGGGCCGCACTGGTGGCGTTGATGTTTAACCTTGCCGGGCAGAATGCGACACAGGTTGCGCTGATTACCGCAGGGACCCTGGCGACCCTCGCGGCTGTCATTAGCGGCCTTCGCGTCACCCAGCCAAAGGCGCAGGCATAAAAAAACCGGGCGGAGAATGGCTCCAGCCCGGTTCTTTTCAACTCGATTACGTTACTTCAGGTATTCGCCGCTACGCAGCGCTTCAATACGTTTATCCAGCGGCGGGTGAGACATAAACAGCTCGCTCAGCGACTTTGATTTGCCGTTGATGCAGAAGGCCATCATGCTGTTTGCTTCCTGCGGCTCGTAGCTGGTTTTAAGACGTTGCAGCGCAGCAATCATCTTTTCACGACCCACCAGTTTCGCGGAACCGGCATCCGCGTGGAACTCACGATGACGGGAGAACCACATGGTAATGATGCTTGCCAGGATACCGAACACCAGCTCCAGCACCATTGAAACAGCAAAATAGATCAGCGGGTTGCCGTTGCTCTCTTCACCCTCATCACGGTTGCCACCCATAAACCCGGCAGCAATCTGTGCCAGAATACGAGAAATAAAGATAACGAAGGTGTTCACCACGCCCTGGATCAGGGTCATGGTGACCATATCGCCATTGGCGATGTGGCTGATCTCGTGAGCAATAACCGCTTCCGCTTCGTCACGACTCATGTTTTGCAGCAGACCGGTACTGACGGCCACCAGGGACGCGTCACGACGCGCACCGGTAGCAAACGCGTTAATATCCGGCGCGTGGTAGATGGCTACCTGCGGCATGGCAATGCCCGCCTGCTTTGACTGCTGAGCAACCGTGCTCATCAGCCACTGCTCCATATCGTTACGCGGTTGCTCAATAACTTCACCGCCCACGGATTTCAGTGCCATCCACCTGGACATCAGCAGTGAAATGAAAGAGCCACCGAAACCAAACAGCAGCGCCATAATCAACAGACCCTGAACGCTGCTCGACTGAATTCCCGTCAGGCTTAGCACCAGCCCGAATACCACCATCACCGCCAGGTTGGTGAGCAGGAAGAGCGCGATTCGCATCATAATATTCTTTTAACCTCAGTTTAACAAAACGCACTATGCGATTACCCACATCGTATGGGTATTACGGCTATTTTCAAGCATCCAGACGGCGTAAGTCACCAGAAAGACACAACTTTACACAATTGGAAATCTGCCTGACGGAAGGAGGAGGTACATAAAGAAACAGGCACAATTTCTTGTGCCTGTTGGGGGATTATTTTGTCGGAGCAGGTTGCAGGGCAGGTTTCTCTTTTTCCAGCTTCGCGAGATCAAGCGCGATATGCACCGTCTCGTCCAGATACGGATCGGGCTCCTGGTAATCCTTAGGCAGATCGTCCAGTTTTTTGAGCAGAGGCTTGCCTTCACGTTTGAAGCGATCGTTGATACGCGCCAGACGTGTCGCGTCATCTTCATTGTTCTCTTTCTCACGCTGGGCGTAGTTCAGAGACACAATGTTCCGTTTCGCTTTCAAAGCGTTGAAACGCGCGATGTCCTTCATGATGTACTGGAATTCCGGATCCTTCCCGATGCGATCGTTGTGATTTTTCAGCAGTTCCGGTCCGAACTGTTTCATATCACCCGATTTCACGAATGTCGCGGCATCAATGCTATCCCACGGCAGCGCGTTATCTTCAAACTTCTCGCCCGTTTCCGTCTCTTCGGTACCTGTCGGCATCATGATATCCGGCGTCACGCCTTTGCGCTGCGTACTGCCGCCGTTGACGCGGTAAAACTTCTGAATGGTATACTGTACTGAGCCCAGCGCAGGCCACTCAGGGCGCAGCATCTGGTCGTAAATACGGTTCAGAGAGCGGTATTGCTGAACGGTGCCCTTGCCAAACGTCGGTTCGCCGACGATTAATGCCCGGCCGTAATCCTGCATGGCAGCAGCGAAGATTTCCGATGCAGAGGCGCTGAAGCGATCGACAAGCACCACCAGCGGACCCTTATAGTAGACCACACCATCGGTATCGGCATCTTCACGCACTTTACCGTTGTTATCGCGCACCTGTACCACCGGGCCAGACGGGATAAACAGCCCGGAAAGCGAGACGGCCTCGGTCAATGCCCCGCCGCCGTTGCTGCGCAGGTCAATGATCACGCTGCTGACATTCTGCTTTTCAAGCTTCTGGAGCTGCACTTTCACATCATCGGTCAGGCCGACGTAGAAACCTGGGATATCCAGAACGCCAACCTTCTCTTTACCCACGGTTTTCACCGACATTTTCACCGCGCGATCTTCCAGACGGATACGCTCACGGGTGAGAGTAACGATACGGGTTTTAGTCCCCTTACCGGCTGGCAGGATCTCCAGGCGAACTTTGCTGCCCTTCGGCCCTTTGATCAGCGCAACAACATCATCAAGACGCCAGCCAATCACGTCCACCATGCTCTTTCCGGTTTGACCCACACCGACAATACGGTCGCCTACGCTGATCGCTTTGCTTTTCGACGCAGGGCCACCGGCCACCATGGAGTTGATTACGGTGTAGTCATCGTCCATCTGAAGCACAGCACCGATACCTTCCAGAGACAGGCTCATTTCGGTATTGAACTGTTCGGTGTTACGTGGAGAGAGATAATTAGTGTGCGGATCAATTTCATGCGCAAACGCGGTCATCGCCAGCGAGAAAACATCTTCACTGTTGGTCTGCGCCAGACGACGAATAGCGAATTTGTATCGACGATTTAACGTCTCACGGATCTCTTTCTCGTCTTTGCCTGTAAGCTTGAGGCTCAGTTCGTCATATTTGACTTTTCCGTCCCACAGCGCATTCAGTTCAGCCTCGTCTTTCGGCCATGGCGCTTTGCTGCGGTCCAGATTAAAGGTGTCGTTGCCGGTGAAGTCCATCGGACGTTCCAGCACTTTCAGCGCGTATTGATAACGCTCAAAACGGCGCTTTTGCGATAAGTTGTACAGATCGTAGAACAGATCGAGCTTTCCGGAGCGCAGCTCATCACCCACTTCGGATTTGCGTTTAGCGAACTGTTCAACATCGCTGGCCAGCAGTACGTTATGGCTGTAATCCAGCAAGTTCAGATAACGGTCAAAGATTTTGGCCGAAAAGGCCTGATCGAGATCGAACTGACGATAGTGCGAACGAGTAAAGCGCGACGTCACGCGCTCACTCACCGTCGCGTGCTGAGTCTCTTCCTTGAGAACCGGAATTTGATCAACACGCGTAATATCGTCCACAGCGAAAGCGTGGCCTGTTATAGCAAACAGGCCAGCCAGCGCGGTGAGCTTAAAAAAAGTGTTCATGCCAGGCTCGGCCTCCGTTTCAGAACAACAAGTGTTCTGCGCGTACAATCATTGACATACCAGAAGTCAGCTGTACACGAACGCCATCTTTGGTGATTTCCAGTACGGTGGCGTCCATCGCGTTGTTACCCGCTTTCACCTTCAGTGACTGACCTACGCTCAGTGCGTTGATGTCAGAAACCGGGGTGTGGCGCGGCTCTTCGCGCGGCGCACGTGGGGCTTTAGCTGCTGGTTTGTCAGCACGCGGTTTGCGATCGTTATTTTCAGTACGACGCGGTGCCGGGCGCGGTTTACGCTCGCGACGAGGGGCGTCTTCCTGACCGTTTGCCGCTGCGGCTTCGCGTTTTTTCGCCTGCTGTTCCGCACGCTGTGCCTGCACGCGAGCTTTGGCTTCTTCAAGCTGCTTACGCGCATGTTCTACGTGCTGCTCGTCCAGCTCACCGCACGGGTTGCCGTCAAGGTCGACACGGGTCGCACCCGGCTTGATACCGTACAGGTAACGCCAGCTCGAGGTATAAAGGCGCAAGGCAGAACGAAGCTGCGTTTTGCTGAGGTTCATCTCCCCCTCAACGCGCGCGACCAGATCCTGAAAGATACCGACTTTCAGAGGACGCGCTTCACCTTCAGCGCTGAAGCACTGCGGGAAACGCTCGGCCAGAAATGCGATAACTTCTTTACTGCTATTCAACTTAGGTTGATTTTCCATGAAATTTCCTGATTACAACGGACGTTGCCAACAAGCGCAGGCATGAACAGGCGACATTATAATGACGCTATCAGTAAATGCTACGTTATCCGTTGATTATCCTGCGACGCTCGCAAAGAATTTATGATAATCGGTCTCTGCCAGAACATTTTCCAGGTTTGCGGCCAGCGCGCGCAGCCCCTGCTCATCCTCGGCAGTAAAGCGGCTGAAGACCGTGCTGTCGATATCCAGAACGCCAATAATCTGATTTTTAACCACCAGCGGCAGTACGATTTCAGAATTGCTGCTGGCATCGCAGGCAATGTGGCCGTCAAACGCATGAACATCTTCGACACGCTGAACCTGACGAGTCGCCACTGCGGTACCGCACACGCCACGACCTACCGGGATGCGTACGCAGGCGAGTTTACCCTGGAAAGGCCCCAGCACCAGCGTGTCGCCTTCCAGCAGATAAAAGCCCGCCCAGTTCACGTCAGAAAGGCGTTCGAACAGTAACGCACTGGTATTTGCCAGAGTGGCTAAGAAACTGGTTTCCCCTGCCATTAATGCCTTAAAATCGCGATTCAGATCCGCGTAGAATTCTGTTTTGTTCATTATTCAACCACTTAGTTATCTTACATAGTTACCGCATAGCCTATTAAAATAAGCATTAAATGCGCTCATGCTCAAGATGAATCCGTTCATGAGTTATTATAACTTTCAACAATACTAATCTGTGTGCGACTGATGGCCCTAAAAACACCCCAAATTACGCCGACACGAAAGATCGTTGTCCGTACGGTAAGCCAGGCTCTGCCCCGTGCACATTATCAGCGTTGTCCCCAGTGCGATACGCTTTTTATGTTGCCGAAGATGAAATCGCACCAAAGTGCTTTTTGTCCATGCTGCGATGCCAAAATCCGCGATGGCCGGGACTGGTCATTGACGCGTCTGGCAGCAATGGCGGTCACCATGCTGCTGCTGATGCCCTTCGCCTGGACCGAGCCGCTGTTAAAGCTCTACCTGCTTGGCGTGCGTATTGACGCTAACGTGTTGCAGGGGATCTGGCAGATGACGCGCCAGGGCGATCCGCTTACGGCCGCCATGGTGCTGTTCTGCGTCGTTGGCGCGCCGTTGGTGCTGGTCGCGGCAATTGCCTACCTGTGGTTTGGCAACATTCTGGGGATGAACCTGCGCCCTGTCCTGCTCATGCTGGAAAAGCTCAAGGAGTGGGTGATGCTGGACATCTATCTGGTAGGCATTGGCGTGGCCTCCATCAAGGTGCAGGATTATGCGTTTTTACAACCCGGCATTGGACTTTTCGCGTTTATTTCACTGGTCCTGCTGAGTATTTTGACCCTGATTCATCTCAATGTTGAACAGCTTTGGGAGCGATTTTACCCGCAGCGCCCCGCGACCCGGCCTGATGAAAACCTGCGCGTCTGCCTGGGCTGCCATTACACCGGTTTTCCGGATAAACGCGGGAGGTGCCCACGCTGCCACATTCCGTTAAGATTGCGACGCAACAACAGCCTGCAAAAGTGCTGGGCGGCGCTAATCGCCTCCCTGGTATTTTTATTCCCGGCCAACATGCTGCCGATCTCCGTAATTTATGTGAACGGCGCCCGTCAGGAAGATACTATCCTTTCGGGGATTATCTCTCTGGCGCACAGTAACGTGGGGGTCGCCGCCATTGTTTTCATCGCCAGTATTCTGGTGCCCTTTACCAAAGTGGTGGTGATGTTTACGCTGCTTATCAGCATTCACTTTAAATGCGAACAAGGACTACGCACCCGCATCCTGCTTCTGCGATTTGTGACCTGGATTGGTCGCTGGTCGATGTTGGATCTGTTCGTGATTTCGCTGATGATGTCGCTCATCAATCGCGATCAGTTACTTGCTTTTACCATGGGACCCGCAGCTTTTTATTTCGGCTCTGCGGTGATATTGACTATTCTTGCAGTGGAATGGCTGGACAGCCGCTTACTTTGGGACGCACATGAGTCAGGAAACGCCCGCTTCGCCGACTGAAGCGAGAATTAAAACAAAACGCCGCATTTCGCCATTCTGGTTGCTGCCTGTTATCGCGCTGATGATCGCAGGCTGGCTTATCTGGACGAGCTATGAAGATCGCGGAAGTACCATCACGATTGATTTCCAGTCTGCGGACGGCATTGTCGCCGGACGTACCCCCGTTCGCTTCCAGGGGGTGGAAGTGGGTACCGTGCAGGATATCTCCCTCGGCAAAGGGCTGAACAAAATCCAGGTCCGGGCGAGCATTAAGTCTGATATGCAGGATGCCCTGCGTGCCGAAACGCAGTTCTGGCTGGTCACGCCTAAAGCCTCCCTGGCCGGCGTTTCCGGGCTGGATGCGCTTGTGGGCGGTAACTATATCGGCATGATGCCCGGCAAAGGTGAGCCACAGGATCACTTTGTTGCGCTGGATACCCAGCCGAAATATAGGCTGAATAACGGCGATTTGATGATCCATCTCCGCGCGCCGGATTTGGGCTCGCTGAACAGTGGTTCTCTGG
The DNA here is from genome assembly GCF_000534535.1 of Enterobacter sp. MGH 33. NCBI lineage: Bacteria > Pseudomonadati > Pseudomonadota > Gammaproteobacteria > Enterobacterales > Enterobacteriaceae > Enterobacter > Enterobacter sp. MGH 33. Next base: position 3,006,300 of record NZ_KI973212.1, read on the forward strand.
TCTATTTCCGCAAAATTCCGGTAGGCCGCGTTTACGACTACGCCATTAACCCGAACAAAGATGGCGTGACCATTGATGTACTCATCGAGCGCCGTTTTACCAACCTGGTAAAAAAAGGCAGCCGCTTCTGGAACGTCTCAGGCGTCGATGCCGACCTGAGCTTAAGCGGTGCGAAAGTGAAGCTTGAGAGCCTGGCGGCGCTGGTGAATGGCGCTATCGCCTTTGACTCACCTGCTAACTCCAGCCCTGCCGCCGCGGAAGATACCTTTGGCCTGTACGCCGACCTGGCGCACAGCCAGCGCGGTGTCATCGTCAAGCTGACCCTGCCGGATGCCAAAGGCCTGAAAGCCGGTTCGACCCCGCTGATGTACCAGGGTTTAGAGGTCGGGCAACTGACAAAATTAACCCTCAATGCGGGCGGTTCCGTTACCGGCGAAATGACGGTGGATCCGAGTGTGGTGGATCTCCTGCGGGAAAAAACGCGCATTGAACTGCGTAATCCGAAGCTCTCCCTCAGCGACGCCAGCATCAGTTCTCTGCTGACGGGAAGCACCTTTGAGCTGATCCCCGGTGAAGGTGCGCCGAACAAAAACTTTGTTATCGCGCCGGCGGATAAAGCCCTGCTGCAAAAACCGGGCGTGTTGACGGTTACGCTGAATGCACCGGAAAGCTACGGTATTGAAGCCGGGCAACCGCTGATCCTGCACGGTGTGCAGGTGGGCCAGGTCCTCGAACGTAAGCTGTCGGAAAAAGGGGTCTCCTTCTCCGCCGCCATCGATCCGCAGTACGGCAACCTGGTCCACGGCGACAGTAAATTTGTGGTTAACAGTCGGGTCGACGTGAAGATGGGTCTGGACGGGGTTGAGTTCCTCGGCGCCAGCGCCAGTGAGTGGGTTAACGGCGGGATCCGCATTCTGCCGGGCAGCAAAGGTGCGCTGCGCGAAAGCTATCCGCTGTTCGCCAATCTGGACAAAGCCATTGAAAACAGCCTCGGCGACCTGCCAACCACCACGCTGACCTTAAGCGCTGAAACGCTGCCGGATGTCCAGGCAGGCTCCGTCGTGCTTTACCGTAAGTTTGAGGTGGGGGAAGTGATCACCGTTCGTCCTCGTGCGGACGCGTTTGATATCGAACTGCATATCAAGCCGGAGTACCGCAAGCTGCTCACGCCAAACAGCGTGTTCTGGGCTGAGGGTGGCGCGAAAGTGCAGCTCAACGGCAGCGGGCTGACCGTACAGGCATCGCCTCTCTCCCGTGCCCTGCGCGGTGCGATCAGCTTCGATAACCTGAGCGGCGCCGGCGGCAACATGCGTAAAGGTGACAAGCGGATCCTCTTCCCGTCCGAAACCGCGGCGCGCGCGGTCGGGGGGCAGATTACTCTGCACACCTTTGATGCCGGTAAACTGGCAGAAGGCATGCCCATCCGCTATCTCGGCATTGATATCGGGCAGGTCCAGAAGCTGACGCTGATCACCGCACGCAATGAAGTGCAGGCGACCGCCGTGCTTTATCCGGAATATGTGCAGACGTTCGCCCGGGCAGGCTCGCGCTTCTCGGTGGTTACGCCGCAAATTTCTGCCGCAGGGGTTGAGCATCTCGATACCATACTTCAGCCGTACATTAACGTTGAACCGGGTCGCGGCAACGCACGTCGTGAATTTGAGTTGCAGGAGGCCACTATCACCGACTCCCGTTATCTGGACGGTTTGAGCATTGTGGTTGAAGTGCCGGAAGCCGGTTCGCTGGGCATCGGTACGCCGGTCCTGTTCCGCGGCATTGAAGTAGGGACAGTAACAAGCCTGACGCTGGGTAATCTGTCCGATCGCGTGATGGTCGGCCTGCGCATCAGCCAGCGTTATCAGCATCTGGTGCGCAACAACTCGGTGTTCTGGCTCGCTTCAGGCTACTCGCTGGACTTCGGCCTGACCGGTGGCGTGGTCAAAACGGGGACCTTTAATCAGTTCATTCGCGGCGGCATTGCCTTCGCGACGCCGCCTGGCACGCCTCTGGCGCCTAAGGCGCAGGCAGGTAAACACTTCCTGCTGCTGGAAAGTGAACCGAAAGAGTGGCGCGAATGGGGAACGGCGCTGCCGCGTTAATCTCGCAGGCTCCGGTGTCAACGCGCCGGAGCCTTTATGTTACACTGCGCACCTGAATGTTTCCCTGTGGTGTGCCCGTGGCTCAAAACTCCGTATTTCTTCCCGAACAATTCCTCGCACAGATGCGCGAGGCGCTTCCTGCTCATCTCTCTTTCGACGATTTCGTCGCCGCATGCCAGCGCCCTTTACGCCGGAGTATTCGCGTCAATACGCTGAAAATCAGCGTCGGGGCGTTTCTGGATCTCGTCTCCCCCTACGGCTGGCAATTAACGCCAGTGCCGTGGTGTGAAGAGGGTTTCTGGATCGAACGGGATGACGAGGAGAGCCTGCCGCTCGGCAGCACCGCCGAGCACCTGAGCGGGCTGTTTTATATTCAGGAAGCCAGCTCCATGCTGCCGGTTGCTGCGCTGTTTGCCGACGGGAACCAGCCTGAGCGGGTTATGGATGTCGCGGCGGCGCCGGGCTCTAAAACCACGCAGATTGCCGCCCGGATGAACAACCGCGGCGCGATCCTCGCCAACGAATTTTCCGCCAGCCGCGTTAAAGTCCTGCATGCCAATATCAGCCGCTGCGGGATCCACAACGTCGCGTTAACGCACTTCGATGGTCGCGTGTTTGGCGCTGCCCTGCCGGAAGCCTTTGATGCCATCCTGCTCGACGCGCCCTGCTCCGGCGAAGGCGTGGTGCGTAAAGATCCTGATGCGTTAAAAAACTGGTCCGTTGAAAGCAACCTAGAGATCGCCGCCACACAGCGCGAACTGATCGACAGCGCGTTTCATGCCCTGCGCCCAGGCGGGACGCTGGTTTACTCTACCTGCACGCTGAATCGCGATGAAAACGAGGACGTCTGCCTGTGGCTCAAGCAACGCTATGCGGATGCCGTCGAGTTTCTGCCGCTGGACACCCTCTTCGACTCGGCCAGTCATGCGGCCACGCCTGAAGGCTTCCTGCATGTCTTCCCGCAGATTTACGATTGCGAAGGCTTCTTTGTTGCCCGTCTGCGTAAAACCCGCGCCGTCGATCCTTTGCCTGCCCCTAAGTTTAAGGTCGGCAACTTCCCGTTCACGCCGGTCAAAGGCCGTGAGGCGGCACAGGCGCAAGCGGCTGCGAGCAAAGTCGGCCTGCACTGGGATGAGAGCCTGTGCCTCTGGATGCGTGACAAAGAGCTGTGGCTGTTCCCGGTCAACATCGAACCGCTGATTGGTAAGGTGCGTTTCTCCCGCCTCGGTATTCGCCTGGCGGAGATCCACAACAAAGGCTATCGCTGGCAGCACGAAGCGGTCATTGCGCTGGCCGGCAGTGAGAACACCTTTGCCCTGACGCATCAGGAAGCGGAAGAGTGGTATCGCGGTCGTGACGTTTACCCGGAAGACGGCCCGTCACAGGATGAAGTCATCGTGACGTATCAGGGTTATCCGCTGGGGCTGGCGAAAAAAGTCGGCTCGCGGCTGAAAAACAGCTATCCGCGCGAACTGGTACGCGATGGCCGCCTGTTTACCGGTAACAACCGCAGCGCCTAAAAAAAGCGCATTTTTTTACTGGCGATTTCGCTCTCCTTGTCTAGGATCAAAAATGGGTGACTGCACTGGTCATACCAGATTTTGGGCAACAAACCGGAGAGCATTATGACGAAAACCAGCGTACGCATTGGCGCTTTTGAAATCGACGACGCTGAATTGCGCGGCGAATCACAAGGCGAACGAACGTTAAGTATTCCCTGCAAATCCGATCCGGATTTGTGCATGCAGCTGGACGCCTGGGATGCAGATACCAGCGTCCCGGCGATCCTTGATGGGGAACATTCCGTTCTGTACCGTGAGCATTACGACAGTAAAACCGATGCCTGGGTCTTGCGTCTTGCCTGACCCAAAGAGAACCCGCCCGAAGGCGGGTTATTTATTACTGAAGCTGCGCCAGCGTCAGAAAGCCCCCGAATACTGCCCCCGTATCAATGTAGTGCAGATTGTTAAAATCGTAGCGTTTGTCCACAGGCGTATGTCCAAACCAGAAGTGATCCGCGCCGCTAATGCCCTGCCCTTTGCCCACCATAAAGCCCATTAACCGGTCGCGATCCCACAGCACGCGCTGGGCATCCACCGGCTTATGCCAGCCATATTCGGCGGAGGGATAATCCGCATGAGCAATCACGTTCAGACCGTTTTTGCAGGTTATTTCAATAATGTGCGGTAAGTCCCGACACGCATCGAGTAAACCCTTCGCCTGTTTTTGTTGAGCGTCCTTAAGCCCGGTAAACCAGTTACCGCCATTTATCGACCAGAGACTAAAATCATTATTTTCAAGCGCATCTAACGCCATTTGCTCGTGATTGCCGCGTACCGCATAAAACCAGTTTTCCTGCATCAGCTGTAAACATTTTACGCTGTCAGGCCCGCGATCGATAATATCCCCCACCGAGATCAGCAGATCCGTATCAGGATTAAAATGCCGTCGTTTCAGCTCATCCATAAGCCACTGATAGCAACCATGAATATCGCTGACAACCCAGACATGACGCCAGTGTTCTCCCTCTATTTTCTGATACATAACGCCTCCTGTAAGAAGTATAGCCGCCACAGAAAATGTCATGAGCTGGCGTCGGATTTCGCGAATCCAAACAAACCATAAACCAGCCGGAAATAAAGATCGCTGCGCTATTAATCCCTTATTCCCTGGCCTTTAAAATAGAGCGGAATAAAAAGAGGGATTTTCACGTGTCAAACATACACCTGCAAAACGATGTTTTTTATCCGCATCGCACAAATATTATTTCTGAACTGGTGAGAGGAAAACGCGTTCCCGGCCCAATCTGGCACAAACGTGATTACCGGTTAAAGTTCCTTCTGCGCTCGCTTTTATTCTGGTCCTCCACCCATCGCATGCTGGAGGCCCTGTCCGGGCGCGATGATTTCGACAGGCTGCTCACCTCTCAAATTACCTTGCCGAGCAAAACTCACCGCCAGTATCTGATGCGCGGCCTGAACTCAAACGATCGGGCCGATGCTATCGTCAGCCACTATCAGTGGATTGATAGTCTGAAAAACATCGCCCTCGTCCACGCGCTGACCAGCCCGCAAGAGGTGCCGGTTGTCCGGTTCGAGGCAAAAAACGGCGAAATCTATACCGTCCACGCCTCGTCCGCAGGTAAGGCCGAACGCGAAGGCGAAAGCACGCTTTGGCTGCACGACAATGACAATACGCTGCTTGCCAGCCTGACGTTCTGTGTCGCACGCAGTAACGGCCGTACGGTGCTGGTGATCGGCGGCCTTCAGGGTCCACGTCGTCATGTTTCACGGGAGGTGATTAAGCAGGCTACCCGTGCCTGCCATGGGCTTTTCCCGAAACGCGTGCTGATGGAGGTGATCTTCCAGCTTGCCTCACGCTCGAACATTAGCGCGATTTTTGCCGTCAGCGATGAAGGCCATGTTTTCCGCGCGCTGCGCTACCGTCTGAGCAAAGGCCGTCATTTTCACGCCAGCTACGACGAGTTCTGGGAAGGCCTGAACGGAAAGAAACTCTCCCCCTTCTGCTGGCAGTTGCCGCTCCAGATGGAGCGTAAAGCGCTGGAGGAGATTGCCAGCAAAAAACGCGCCGAATACCGTCGCCGCTTTGCGTTACTTGATGATATTGCGGCTTCCGTACATGCGCGCATTGATCCCGCAGTCGTCTCAGGCAAAATACAAACAAAAATTTAACAAAACAGCCAAAAAGGACTGGACTTACGCCTGCCGGGTTGTGGTATGTTTGAAGCAGGCGCACAGGAAGTGAACCTTCTGCTGAGACTAAAACCGGATTTTATCGTTTATTTTCATGCAGATAAAAAGAGACCGAATACGATTCCTGTATTCGGTCCAGGGAAATGGCTCTTGGGAGAGAGCCGTGCGCTAAAAGTTGGCATTAATGCAGGCTCAATCGCCTTGCCCTTTAAGAATAGATGACGACGTCAGGTTTTCCAGTCCACAGTAAAAGTGGTCTGAAAAAAAGCGTCAGAACATCACTAAATGTGAAAAACCGCAGAGCTTTTACAAGCACCTGCGGTTTTTTTTTACTGGAAACCTGACGGCTAGCAGAGCTTTTCAGCGCGCTCAATAAACGGTGCCAGACTCTTCTTCTGCCCGGGGTTTGCCGGGTCATCTACCTGGATCACGCTGACAGGCTGTCCGTTACTTTTCCCGCTGGCAACCTGCTGCTCCGCCACGTCATTTAACGGATACTGCACGAGCGTACTGGGATTGATGACATACAGCGCGTTACCGGGACGGCAGGTAAGCATGACTTCTTCACGATTAAATGCCCAGTTGTCCTTACCCACTTCAAACCGGCTGACAGTGATGACCTGCGGCGCGGCTAACGCACTGCTGGCACAAGTGAGAAGTAAAAGAGAAAGCAGTGTCTTTTTCATATGTTATTTAACCTTGTCAGAAGGGTTCCCAGGTCGCGAACAGGCTGACGGCCGCCAGTACCAGCGCGCCCAGCACCACCTCTGCCTGTGTCATCCTGATAAAAATCTGTTGTTCCCGCCCGGCCTCCGGGCGAAAGCGTGGCACAAGAAAATACCGATTCGCCAGCGCAATTGCCACCATCATCATGACCAGCGCACATTTGAACAACAACAGCTGGACATAAGGCGCCTGCCACGGCACGTTTATGCCAACAATAAAGAGCGTATTGATTATCCCGGTCAGCAGCACGCCTGCCACGGCGTAATGCCCCACGCGGGAGAAGCGCATCATGGTAAAGATAGCGGCTGGCTGCCAGCGGCCTTTCGCCAGACGCATACAAAACAGCAGCGGCAGTAAACCACCCACCCAGGTCGCGGCGCAGAGCAGGTGAAGCGCATGGTTGAGACGATGCAACGCTCCCGGTGCGCCACCGTTCATCGCGGCATGTCCCACGCCTGCCAGCAGCACCAGCTGCCCCATCGCGAGCAGTAACAGCCGAGAGCCTTTTTGCGGGGTAAGCCATGCAGCGCCCGCCGTCACAACGGCCAGCACCATTTGCCACAACCAGACGCCGCCAAATTGCGTTCCCAGCACGCTGCGCCAGACCGCCGGACGAATGACATCGCCCCAGCCGTTGCCCATCAACCCACTTTGCAGGCCAAACATCAGCAGAGCCGCTATCAGGCCGATTAAGGCCGCGAGTTTCTGCTGCCGCTGGAAACGCCGGGTCATGAGGCGCTGCAACGAAGACGGCGCAAACCAGACGCTGTAAAGCGCGTTGCCGAAAAGCAGCATCAGCGCAGCAAAATGGATAAAGCGTAACGCGACGTAGCTCAGGGTCAGCATGCTATTTCACGCTAAAGTGATAGCTGCCTTTGGTTTTGTGGCCATCCACGGAGACCACATGCCAGTCCACCGTGTAGGTGCCGGACGTCAACGGTTTCTCAAGAGGAACAATCAGCTTTGCGTTATCCTTCTCGTCACGCTTCACCGCGCCGGTCTGGATCTTGTGCTGCTGCGCGTCCGTCACCACCACGCCGCTGAAGGCAGGCTCAATGCCTTCCGAGAAGTTCAGGGTAATGACCTCTGGTGCCACCGCAACGGTATTTTCCTGCGGGGATTGCTGCTTAAGATGCGCATGGGCCAGAACTGAGGGCGTGATGGCTGAAGAGAGCAGAAATGCCAGCGCGCACGCGACACGGGAAGGGGTAAAATGCATCACAATCATTCCTTTTCGTTATGCCTGAATGCTAAAGAATAACTCTGTATAATTAACGAGTCGAGGAACATCCTTTGCTCCCTTGTCATCGTTGAACAATCGCGGTAACGTTGCCGCCGCAGAAAAAGGAGAAGGAAATGAACGTTAACCTGGCCGCCCTTCCTCAGGACGAGATGGACAAAGTGAATGTCGATCTCGCCGCCGCGGGGGTCGCATTCAAAGAGCGTTACAACATGCCCGTCGTGGCTGAAGTGGTAGAGCGTGAACAACCCGCGCATCTGCGCGACTGGTTTCGCGAACGTCTCATTGCGCATCGCCTCGCCTCCGTCAATCTCTCGCGCCTGCCGTACGAACCTAAAGTTAAATAAGCTTAACGTCTCGTTACACTTCCTTACGCGTTATGTGGCAGGATAAGAAAACCCTGATAAATTTAGGTGTAATCTTAAAATCCCAGCGACTTAGTGTATAAGGAAGTCACGATGTCACGATGGAATATTGCCGCGGCTCAGTATGCCCCGCGGCACAACTGTGTTGATGAGCACGTAAAACATCACCTGCACTTTATTGCCGAGGCTGCCTGGCATGGGTGCGATTTAATCGTCTTTCCGGAGCTTTCGCTTACCGGCCCAGGCGGAACATCCTTACCCCCACCCCCTGACGATTTGCAGCTTGCCCCCCTCCTTCACGCCGCCCAGTCACGTTTCATCACGGTGATTGCTGGTATTACACTCCAGCAACACGGCCAGCGCCAGAAAGGACTCGCGCTTTTCACCCCTAACCTGTCGACCATCCGGCGTTATCCGCAGGGCAACGGTGCAGGTGTTATTCCTGGCGATAAACGGTTAACCATCGTGGATAACCAGGCTGACGCCCCGGAACTGGACCCGGAGGCAACGCTGTTCACCAGCAGCCTGGCCGTGGGCGAGCATCGCTGGCGGCAATCCATCGGTTCGTTACAACGCTTCGCGCACAAGTACGCCATCGCGGTATTAATGGCGAACGCGCGCGGCGGTAGCGCGTTATGGGATGAAAAAGGTCAGCTGATCGTACGTGCCGATAAGGGAGAACTGCTGCTAACCGGTTCTTTAGGCCAACAGGGTTGGCAAGGCGATATCATTCCATTAGGCTAGGCATTTTTGGATCAGGAGCGATCAATGCTGCGCGTTATCGATACCGAAACCTGTGATTTGCAGGGTGGAATTGTGGAAGTCGCTTCTGTCGACGTGATTGACGCAAAGATAGTCAACCCCATGAGCCATCTGGTGCGCCCGGATCGTCCCATCAGTGCGCAGGCGATGGCGATACATCGTATTACGGAATCGATGGTGGCTGATAAGCCGTGGATTGAAGAGATCATCCCTCTTTACCACGGTAGCCAGTGGTATGTGGCCCATAACGCCAGCTTTGACCGCCGCGTGCTGCCGGAGATGCCCGGCGAATGGATTTGCACTATGAAGCTGGCGCGCCGTCTGTGGCCGGGGATCAAATACAGCAATATGGCGCTGTATAAGTCGCGCAAACTCAGCGTACGGACGCCGGAAGGGCTGCATCATCACCGCGCTCTTTACGACTGCTACATCACCGCAGCGCTCCTGATTGATATCATGAATACTTCCGGCTGGACGCCAGACGATATGGCGACCATTACCGGGCGCCCCGCGCTACTGACCACCTTTACGTTCGGAAAATATCGCGGGAAGCCAGTATCGGAAGTGGCGAACAAAGATCCGGGCTATCTGCGCTGGCTGTACAACAACCTCGACAGAATGAGCCCGGAACTGCGCCTGACGCTGAAGCATTATTTAGGCGAAGCCTGAGTCCCCGCCCGGCCTGGCAGCGTATCCTGCGCCAGGCCAATCAAAAAGGCGTACTCCAGCGCCACCCCCTCATAGGATTTAAATCGCCCTGATTTCCCTCCGTGCCCCGAGTCCATATCGGTACACAGCAGCAGCAAATTATCGTCAGTTTTCAGCTCACGCAACTTCGCCACCCATTTCGCGGGCTCCCAGTACTGTACCTGGGAATCGTGCAGGCCGGTGGTCACCAGCATATGCGGATAGGCTTTCGCCTCGACGTTATCGTACGGGCTGTACTCTTTCATGTAGCGATAATAGGTTTCATCCTGCGGGTTCCCCCACTCCTCAAACTCCCCGGTGGTCAGTGGAATGGACTCATCCAGCATGGTCGTCACCACGTCCACAAACGGCACCTGGGCGATAACGCCTTTAAACAGTTCAGGCCGCTGGTTGATCACGGCGCCCATAAGCATGCCCCCGGCGCTGCCCCCCATGCCAAAGCAGAGCTGCGGATCGCCATAACCCTGCGCGATCAGCGCATCGCAAACATCAAGGTAGTCATTAAAGGTATTTTTCTTTTTGAGAAATTTTCCGTCTTCATACCAGTGCTGACCCAGCTCGCCGCCGCCGCGAATATGGGCAATCGCATAAACAAAACCGCGGTCGAGCAGGCTCAGCCTGCTGCTGCTGAAATCGGCGTCCATGCTGGATCCATAGGAGCCATAGCCATAGACGAGGATGGGGTTTTTACCTTTGTTGAAGTGCGCCTTGTGATAGACGAGCGACACTGGGACTTCAACGCCGTCGCGTGCGGTCACCCACAGGTGCTCACTGCGATAATTTTCCGACTCAAAACCCCGGACCTCAGCCTGTTTAATCACCTGACGCTGCCCGGTGTCCATATCCAGTTCAAACAACGTATCCGGGGTGGTCATCGACGAATAGCCGTATCGCAGGCGGGACGATTCCGGTTCCGGGTTAAAGCCGATCCACGTTACGTAAGCCGGGTCATCGAACGCAATGCCCACCACTTCGCGGGTTTTGCGGTTGATTTGGCGGATACTGGTCAGTCCGCGCTGACGCTCTTCCACCACCAGCCAGTCGGTAAACAGGGTGAACCCCTCCAGCATCACCTGATCGCGCGCGGGAATTAACACTTCCCATTTGCGTTCATCGCGCACTTTGGTTTTATAAAGGCCAAAGTTTTTGCCCTCGCGGTTCGAACGCAGGTAAAAGCTGTGCTGGAAGTGATCCAGGCTGTACTCATGATCTTTACGGCGCGGCAGGAAGCACAGAGGCTGCGCATCCGGCAGCTCTGCATCCAGCAGCAGCACTTCTGAGGTGGTGGCGCTGGAGAGGAAAATGATCACGTAGTGGCGAGACGACGTTTTGTGCAGGCTGACATAGAACGTCTCGTCTTTTTCCTCATACACCAGTTCATCGTCGGCGGAATCGGTCCCCACCGTATGACGCCAGACCTGATAAGGCAGCAGCGTTGAGACATGCTTTTTAACGTAGTAGACCGTTTCTGAATCGTTACCCCAGACGAAATCGGGGGAGACATTATCCAGCATTTCGGGATACCAGTTTCCCGTTTCAAGATTGCGGAAACGCAAACCGTACTGGCGGCGGGAGAGGTAATCCTCAGCCAGCGCCATAATGGCGTTATCGGGGGAAATGGACATGCCGCCCAGCGTATAAAACTCACTGTGGGCCGCACGTTTGTTTGCATCCAGCAGGATCTCCCATTCATCCCACTCGGCGCTCAGCACAGACTGGCGCTGGTAGATGGGATATTCGTTTCCCGGCTCATAAATATGGCGATAGCGATAACCGTTTTTGCACCACGGGGCAGAGACATCACGCTGGGGGATACGCTGCACCATTTCCTTCAGAAGTTGATCCTGAAGCGCCTGCTGGCTGGCCATGACCTGGCGGCCATAGTCGTTTTCCTCGTGCAGATAGTCCAGCACCTCTGGCCGGGAACGAGAATCGTCCCGCAGCCAGTAGTAGTTATCTATACGCGTATCGCCATGCGTGGTGATCGCATAAGGAGTACGTCGGGCTTTTGGAGGCATGGCATTCTTACTTTTTCGTTTTACATCCTATAAGGTTGGCAAAACACGCGTATGATGCAAGCGAAACATGGCCTTCTAGCCCACGAGGGTCTGCTTCTGCTGCTGAATATCCTGCTCAATTCCCTCACGAACGTCCTGTGGGATCTTCAGCGCATCGCCCAGGGCGTTCAGGTAGCTGCGCTCCATAAAGTGATCGATATCGATGGCGGCACAGCTCAGAAAATAGAGTTCCAGCGCCTCTTCTTCGTTTTTCACGCTTTGCGCCAGACGCTGCGGATCGAGGGGCTGTTCGATGGCCTGCGCCACCAGCGCCCTGCCCTGCTCCTCAACGCCCGCTTCCCGCATCTGCTGTTCAATTGCGGCACGTTCACTGGCATCAATATGCCCGTCGCTCTTGGCCGCAAAGACCAGGGCGAGGATCAACCGCTCGGTGCGTAAATCTAACGGCGATACCTGCTTCCCGTACTGCGGTTCATCCTGATGCGCGCTGCGCACCTTGTCTTTGTATTTGTTCCATAAGACGGAGCCTGCAATAGCCCCTCCGCCCGCCAGCAGCGCGCCGGTACCGTATTTGGTAAGCAGTTTCCGCGATGATTTATTGGCAACCAGCAAACCGGCCAGCCCGCCGAGCGCACCCGGCACCAGCAGCTTGCTCAGACCCTGCTCGCCCGACGACGAGCCTTTTTGTCCCAACAGGGATTGCAGTTGATTCATCCAGCCTGACATATTTTTCCTCACGTAACAGTGCGTAACCTTCACAGCCTAAGCGAGCGGGTGTCAGGAAATGTCTGTCAGTGCTAAAGAAGCGCAAATTTCCCCCCTGTCCGGTTATCCCCATACAAGACAGACGCAAACGTTTTCGTTTATACTGCCCGCATCTTTTTCAGGGGGATTTTTATGACTCGTTTAGGAACCGCGCTGCGTCCCGCCGCGACGCGCGTCATGCTGTTGGGATCGGGTGAACTGGGTAAAGAAGTGGCCATTGAATGCCAGCGTTTAGGTGTGGAAGTGATTGCGGTGGACAGTTACGCGAATGCGCCCGCCATGCACGTCGCGCATCGCTCGCACGTCATCGATATGCTTGACGGTAATGCGCTGCGGGGGTTAATTGCCGACGAAAAACCGGATTTCGTGGTACCTGAAATTGAGGCCATTGCCACTGAGATGTTGATTGCCCTTGAACAGGAAGGCCAGCGCGTGGTGCCCTGCGCCACTGCGGCAAAACTGACCATGAACCGGGAAGGCGTTCGTCGCCTGGCGGCAGAAGAATTACAGCTCCCGACCTCCAGCTACCGTTTTGCCGGGGATAAAGCTGCGTTTCTCCAGGCCGTAGAGGAGATTGGCTACCCGTGCATCATTAAGCCGGTAATGAGCTCCTCCGGCAAAGGGCAGAGCTTTATCCGCGACAGCAGCACGCTGGACAACGCCTGGGACTATGCCCAGCAGGGCGGCCGAGCCGGGGCCGGGCGCGTCATCGTGGAAGGCGTGGTGAAGTTTGATTTTGAAATTACCCTGCTCACCGTCAGCGCCGTGGATGGCGTTTATTTCTGCGACCCGATTGGTCATCGGCAGGAAGACGGCGATTATCGCGAATCCTGGCAGCCGCAGCAGATGAGCGCGCTGGCGCTGGCACGCGCACAGGAGATCGCCCGCAAGACGGTGCTGGCGCTGGGCGGCTACGGCCTGTTCGGCGTGGAATTGTTTGTTTGCGGCGACGAGGTGATCTTCAGCGAAGTCTCCCCTCGTCCGCACGATACCGGGATGGTTACGCTGATTTCACAGGATCTCTCTGAGTTCGCGCTGCACGTACGCGCTTTCCTCGGTCTGCCGGTTGGCGGCATCCGTCAGTACGGCCCGGCAGCCTCGGCGGTGATCCTGCCGCAGCTGACCAGCCAGAATGTCACCTTTGATAACGTCGAAGGTGCGGTTGGCGCAGGCTTGCAGGTCCGGCTGTTCGGCAAACCGGAGATCGACGGAAGCCGTCGTCTGGGCGTGGCATTAGCGACCGGGGAAAATGTGGACGAAGCCGTCGCGAGAGCAAAAAGAGCGGCTGCGAACGTCAGCGTAGCAGGATAAAAAAACGGGCCGAAAGGCCCGTTTTAACTGTCTGGCTGGCCGGGTTAGGCGCAGCCGACACCCGGCAAACAAACTTACTGTTTCGCGCCTTCTACCGCTTCGCGAGCCAGTTTAGTGATGCGATCCCAGTCGCCTGCTTCCAGCGCATCCGCCGGAACCAGCCAGGAGCCGCCGATGCACAGCACGCTTTTCAGCGCCAGATAGTCACGGTAGTTGGCCGGAGAGATGCCGCCCGTTGGGCAGAAACGCACCTGGGAGAATGGGCCCGCAATGGCCTGCAACGCTTTGGTGCCGCCGTTCGCTTCAGCCGGGAAGAATTTGAACTCTTTCAGGCCGTAGTCCATGCCCAGCATCAGTTCAGAAACGGTGCTGATACCCGGGATCAGCGGAATAGAACCTTCGGTTGCGGCTTTCAGTAGCGGCTCAGTCAGCCCCGGGCTGATGGCAAACTGTGCGCCCGCTTCGGTCACTTCCGCCAGCTGCTGCGCATTCAGAACCGTACCGGCACCAATGATCGCTTCCGGCACTTCTTTGGCGATAGCACGGATCGCATCCATCGCACAGGCGGTACGCAGGGTCACTTCCAGAACGCGAACGCCACCCGCAACCAGTGCCTTCGCCATTGGGACAGCGTGCTCCAGTTTGTTTACCACAATAACCGGCACGACAGGGCCAGTGGTCAGGATTGCTTCTGCACTTGTTTTCCAGTTTTTCATCAGAGTTTTCTCTCGCCAGATCGTTAAAATCAAGTCGTCTTAAAACGTAATACAGGTTGCGCCCTGCTCCGCACCGGAGAGTTTCTCACGCAACGCACCAAACATTTCGCGTCCGGTACCCACGCGTGACGCGCTCAGGTCAGGAATATGTGGCTGACGCGCCGCCAGCTCTGCTTCATCCACCAGCAGGGTTAACTCGCCTGTCTGACCGTTAACGCGGATCATGTCACCATCACGCACTTTCGCCAGCAGGCCGCCGTCGTAGGCTTCCGGGGTGACATGAATCGCTGAAGGCACTTTACCGGATGCCCCTGAAAGGCGTCCATCGGTTACCAGTGCAATTTTGAAACGGCGGTCCAATAATACACCAAGCGGCGGCATAAGTTTATGTAATTCTGGCATCCCGTTCGCTTTTGGTCCCTGATGACGCACCACGACCACACAGTCTTTATCAAGCAGACCCGCGTCAAAGGCAGGTAAAACGTCGTGCTGGCTTTCAAACACCACCGCCGGGGCTTCAATAACCTGATTCTCTTCCGGCACGGCAGAGGTTTTCATCACGGCACGTCCAAGGTTACCGCTCAGCACTTTGGTGCCGCCGTGAGGAGAGAACGGCTGTTCGAAGGTTGCGATAACCTGAGGATCGAGCGAGTCGCTCGCCCCTTCGCGCCAGTCCAGCTCACCGTTGTTCAGCCAGGGTTCAAGGGTATAGCGATGCAGGCCAAAGCCCGCCACCGTGTTGACATCCTCATGCAGCAGGCCGCCTTTCAGCAGCTCGCGCATCAACACCGGCACGCCGCCCGCGGCCTGGAAGTGGTTGATGTCCGCCGGACCGTTCGGGTACAGACGCGCCATCAGCGGTACCACGGAGGAGATATCGGAGAAGTCATCCCAGTTGATCAGAATGCCCGCCGCGCGCGCCATCGCGACAAGGTGCATGGTATGGTTGGTTGAACCGCCGGTCGCCAACAGGGCGACAATCCCGTTTACGATGACTTTTTCATCCACCATTTTGCCCATTGGCATCCACTCGTTGCCGTTACCGGTCAGGCGCGTCACCTGACGGGCTGCGGCTTCGGTCAGCGCTTTACGCAGTGGCGCATCCGGCTGGATGAACGACGAGCCCGGCAGCTGCATACCCATAAACTCCACCACCATCTGGTTGGTGTTGGCCGTACCGTAGAACGTACAGGTGCCCGGCGCATGATAGGACGCGGCTTCCGCTTCCAGCAGTGCCTGACGGTCCGCTTTTCCTTCGGCATACAGCTGGCGGATACGGACTTTTTCCTTGTTTGGCAGACCGCTAGCCATCGGGCCTGACGGCACAAAAATCGCTGGCAGATGGCCAAACGACAGCGCGGCCATCACCAGCCCCGGGACGATTTTGTCGCACACGCCCAGATAGAGCGCGCCATCAAACATGTTGTGAGAGAGGCCCACTGCCGCCGACATGGCGATCACTTCGCGGCTCAGCAAGGACAGCTCCATACCGTCCTGGCCCTGGGTTACGCCATCACACATGGCCGGCACGCCGCCTGCAACCTGGCCCACCGCGTTCACGCTGTGCAGCGCATTGCGGATGATAGCCGGGTAGGCCTCATACGGCTGGTGGGCTGAAAGCATGTCGTTATAGGAGGTAATGATGGCGATATTGTTACGCAACATGCTTTTCAGCGCGTCTTTATCACCAGGCTGGCAGGCCGCAAAGCCGTGGGCCAGATTCCCGCAGGCCAGCTGAGAGCGATGGACAGTTTCACTCTTCGCCTGTTCGATGCGGGCAAGGTAGGCAGCACGGGTCTCTTTCGAGCGTTCAACGATGCGTTGTGTTACGCGTAACAATGTCGGATTCATAAAAGCTCCTCTAATTTATCTGTCCAGGCTCGGGAGTTTACACAGTTTCTGACGGTTGTTAACAACGCTGAAACGCCTGATATCCGGAGCACAGGGGCAAAATGTCTGAAGGGAGTGTAATAAAAAAAGCTCCGCGGGTGAATCCACGCGGAGCTTAAAAGATAAAAATTATGCCACTTGCTGTGTTAGATCATGTTACCGGTAAAATAACACCTTTGGGCTAGAGAAGGGGGTTATTCAAACTCGTTCCAGGAGCGGCCATCACGGGTGATCATCGCAACGGAGGCGACAGGTCCCCATGTTCCCGCCTGATACGGTTTTGGCGCGTCCTGATCGGCTGCCCACGCTTCGGTGATAGAGTCGACCCACTTCCACGCCTCTTCCACTTCATCGCGGCGGACGAACAGCGCCTGGATACCACGCATGGTTTCCAGCAGCAGACGCTCGTAAGCATCGGCGAGATGCGTCTGGTTGAAGGTTTCAGAGTAGCTCAGGTCCAGCTTGGTGGTTTGCAGGTTGTGTTTGTGATCAAGACCCGGCACTTTGTTGAGGATCTGAATATCCACACCCTCGTCCGGTTGCAGACGGATGGTCAGTTTGTTCTGCGGCAGTTCCTGCCAGGATTCTTTGAACAGGTTCAGTTCCGGATTTTTGAAGTAGACCACCACTTCGGAGCATTTTGCCGGCAGACGTTTCCCGGTACGCAGGTAGAACGGCACACCGGCCCAGCGCCAGTCGTCGATATCCACGCGGATCGCCACAAACGTCTCGGTGTTGCTGGACTTGTTCGCGCCCTCTTCTTCCAGATAGCCAGGAACTTTTTTCCCCTGGGCAAAACCTGCGGTGTACTGGCCGCGCACGGTTTTCTCACGCACGTTGGAGCGGTCAATACGGCGCAGTGATTTCAGCACTTTCACTTTGGCGTCACGAATGCTGTCGGCCGTCAGATCTGACGGTGGAGACATGGCAATCATGCACAGAATTTGCAGCAGGTGGTTCTGGATCATGTCACGCATCTGGCCGGCCTGGTCGAAGTAGCCCCAACGGCCTTCGATGCCCACCTCTTCCGCCACGGTAATTTCCACGTGGTCGATAGTGCGGTTGTCCCAGTTGTTCACGAACAGGGAGTTGGCAAAACGCAGCGCCAGCAGGTTCAGTACCGTCTCTTTGCCCAGATAGTGGTCAATACGGTAAACCTGACACTCCTCAAAGAACTCGCCCACCTGGTCGTTGATTTCACGCGAGGTCGCCAGCGACGTACCCAGCGGTTTCTCCATCACCACGCGCGCCGGTTTGGCGTTCAGCTTCGCCTCGCCCAGACCTTTGCAGATGGCGCCGAAGGTGCTTGGCGGCATGGCGAAATAGTTAATAGTGACACGATTTTCCTGGTCAAGCATTTCACCCAGACGGGTAAAGGCGCCTACATCGTTGACGTCCAGGTTGCAGAAATCGAGACGCCCGCTCAGCTTATCCCAAAGGCTTTCATCGATTTTCTCTTTCATGAACGTTTCGAGCGCCTCGCGCACGACTTTGGTATAAGCCTCCTTATCCCAGTCTGCACGCCCTACCCCAAGGATCCGGGTGTCGGGATGAATCTGGCCCGCTTTTTCGAGCTGATACAGGGAAGGCAGCAATTTTCGGCGTGCAAGATCGCCTTTCGCGCCGAAAATGACCAGGTCACATGCCTGGGCTGTTTGCGTTACCGCCATGTCATTCTCCTCAGTTAGATCGCCTGGTACTCTGCCAGGTATCGTTGTAATTTTATTACAATGCACTGTACTGCTTTTACGCGTTTCCTGAAACCATTAGCGCTTAACGTCGCGTGCGATACGGTGATTTTTCGTCGCCCGGGCCATTACGCCCGTCTGATGACGCAACAAACGTCGATTCTTTGCGCAACAGGGTCAGAGCAAAACCCGACGTCGATCAAGTAATGAAAAAAAACAACAACATTTCTTGTCGACGATTACCCTTTCGGGAGTCCCGGGGGTAATATCGGCTAAATCGAATCAAGATTTCATCTCTTTATGAAATCGTTTATGCCCTCATGAGCGTCTTGTTAACAATGAACATGCTGGAAAAAATCCAGTTTCAACTGGAACACCTTAGCAAATCCGAGCGCAAAGTGGCTGAAGTTATTCTCGCCGCGCCCGCTCAGGCGATTCATTCAAGCATCGCCGCTCTGGCACAGGAATCGGGCGTCAGCGAACCGACGGTCAATCGATTCTGTCGTAGTCTGGACACGCGCGGCTTTCCTGATTTTAAACTGCATCTGGCCCAAAGTCTGGCAAACGGCACCCCGTATGTTAATCGCAATGTAGATGAAGACGACAGCGTTGATGCTTACACCGCAAAAATATTTGAATCGGCTATGGCCACGCTCGACCACGTTCGCCAGTCTCTGGACATGAGTTCAGTGAATCGCGCGGTCGATCTTCTCACGCAGGCCAAACGGATTGCCTTCTTTGGCCTTGGCTCGTCCGCCGCCGTGGCGCATGACGCCATGAATAAGTTCTTTCGCTTTAACGTGCCGGTGATTTACTCCGATGACATTGTGCTGCAACGCATGAGCTGTATGAATTGTAGTGAAGATGATGTCGTGGTACTCATCTCCCATACGGGCCGCACCAAGAGCCAGGTGGAGCTGGCGCAGCTCGCGCGTGACAACGATGCGATGGTCATCGCCCTGACGACGGCAGGTACGCCGCTGGCCCGGGAAGCGACGCTCGCCATTACCCTGGACGTACCGGAGGACACCGACATGTACATGCCGATGGTCTCCCGCCTGGCGCAGTTGACGGTCATCGACGTGCTGGCGACCGGTTTTACCTTACGCCGGGGCGCAAAATTCCGGGATAACTTGAAGCGGGTCAAGGAAGCCCTGAAAGAATCGCGTTTTGATAAAGAATTGCTTATAAAGAGCGATGTTCCCTAATAACTACGATGTACGATTTACGGCATTCGGTCCCCTCGCTACTGCCTTGCGATAGATGAAGGCCGATTCTATGTTCACGCAACACCAAAGTTGTTTCAGTCAACGGAGTATTACATGTCCAGAAGGCTTCGCAGAACCAAGATCGTCACCACCTTAGGCCCGGCCACCGACCGCGATAATAACCTCGAAAAGATTATCGCCGCGGGTGCCAACGTGGTGCGCATGAACTTCTCTCACGGTACGCCAGAAGACCATAAATTACGTGCCGACAAAGTGCGTGAAATCGCAGCTAAACTGGGCCGCCATGTTGCTATCCTCGGTGACCTGCAAGGTCCAAAAATCCGCGTATCGACCTTTAAAGAAGGCAAAGTCTTTCTCAACATCGGCGATAAATTCCTGCTGGATGCCAACCTGAGCAAAGGCGAAGGCGATAAGGAAAAAGTGGGTATCGACTACAAAGGTCTGCCTGCTGACGTTGTGCCTGGCGACATCCTGCTGCTGGACGACGGACGCGTACAGCTGAAAGTGCTGGAAGTTCAGGGTATGAAGGTATTCACCGAAGTGACCGTCGGCGGCCCGCTCTCCAACAACAAAGGCATCAACAAACTCGGCGGTGGCCTGTCTGCCGAAGCGCTGACCGATAAAGACAAAGCGGATATCGTGACCGCAGCGCAGATCGGCGTGGATTACCTGGCCGTCTCCTTCCCGCGCTGCGGCGAAGATCTGAACTATGCTCGCCGCCTGGCGCGCGATGCAGGCTGCGATGCGAAAATCGTTGCGAAAGTGGAACGCGCTGAAGCGGTCTGCGATCAGGACGCGATGGACGACGTGATCCTGGCGTCTGACGTGGTGATGGTTGCCCGTGGTGACCTGGGCGTGGAAATTGGCGACCCTGAACTGGTCGGTATCCAGAAAGCGCTGATCCGTCGCGCGCGTCAGCTGAACCGCGCGGTGATCACCGCCACCCAGATGATGGAATCCATGATCACCAACCCAATGCCAACCCGTGCGGAAGTCATGGACGTGGCGAACGCCGTGCTGGATGGTACCGATGCGGTGATGCTGTCAGCGGAAACCGCGGCAGGTCAGTACCCGGCAGAAACCGTGGCCGCCATGGCGCGCGTGTGCCTGGGTGCAGAGAAGATCCCAAGCATTAACGTCTCTAAACACCGCCTGGACATTCAGTTCGACAACGTGGAAGAAGCGATTGCGATGTCTGCGATGTACGCAGCCAACCACCTGAAAGGGGTCACGGCGATCATCACCATGACCGAATCTGGCCGTACCGCGCTAATGACGTCCCGTATCAGCTCCGGTCTGCCGATCTTCGCCATGTCCCGTCACGAGCGTACGCTGAACCTGACGGCGCTGTATCGCGGCGTGACGCCAGTATACTTCGACAGCACCAACGACGGCGTGGCCGCCGCGCACGATGCCGTGAACCTGCTGCGCGACAAAGGTTATCTGGTATCCGGTGATATCGTTATCGTGACGCAGGGTGACGTGATGAGCACCATCGGCTCAACCAATACCACCCGCGTACTGACCGTAGAGTAAGCTCCAATCCCCTCTCCCCTAAGGGGAGAGGGGTGAAGGTTTCCTATTTCTTCGGGAAAAGCTCTTTACGCTTATACGGCTCTGTTTCGCCAGGTTTACGCGTTTTGAGCAGCTTCAGGATCCACGTATATTGCTCCTTATGCGGCCCCACCAGCACCTCCACCTCTTCATTCATGCGACGTGCGATGGTGTGATCGTCTGCGGTCAGCAGATCGTCCATCGGCGGACGTACCTCAATGCTCAGGCGATGCGTTTTACCGTCATAAACCGGGAACAGTGGGATCACGCGGGCGCGGCAGACTTTCATCAGGCGACCAATCGCGGGTAGCGTGGCTTTATAGGTTGCGAAGAAATCGACAAACTCGCTGTGTTCCGGGCCGTGGTCCTGATCGGGCAGATAGTAGCCCCAGTAACCCTGACGTACCGACTGAATGAAAGGCTTAATGCCATCGTTTCGGGCGTGCAAACGCCCGCCAAAGCGACGGCGCACGGTATTCCAGACGAAGTCGTAGATTTTGTTTCCCTGATTATGGAACATCGCCGCCATTTTCTGGCCCTGCGACGCCATTAACATCGCCGGAATGTCTACCCCCCAGCCGTGCGGCACCAGGAAAATCACCTTTTCATCATTGCGACGCATCTCGTCGATGATCTCCAGCCCTTTCCA
Source organism: Enterobacter sp. MGH 33 (assembly GCF_000534535.1). Lineage (NCBI taxonomy): Bacteria > Pseudomonadati > Pseudomonadota > Gammaproteobacteria > Enterobacterales > Enterobacteriaceae > Enterobacter > Enterobacter sp. MGH 33. Next base: position 3,027,733 of record NZ_KI973212.1, read on the forward strand.
GTCAACGCGTTCGACGATCTTCTCCGGCCCTTTCAGCGCCAGTTCCGCCATCATCGCCATGGCCTGTGGCGCGGTGGTATACATGTCATCAATGATTGCTTCGCGTTCGGCGTCGCTTTTATCCGGAAAACAGTACAACAGATTTATTTGCGCGCGGCGGCGTGCGCTTTTACCTAAGCGCCCTGCCAGGCGCCCCACTTTGCCGAGCACCGGATCGCGGAGGGAAGCAGGTAGCAACGCCATGCCAGCAAACGCGTATACGCCAAGCCAGGCGCCCCAGTTACGCGGGTGGCGAAAAGATTTTTCAAACTCAGGAATGTACTCAATATTGTTTTTTTTGGTTTCCATGCGGGTTCCAGGGTCTGGTGACGCAAAAATATATTCGGATAGTGTAGCGAGGCTGCCGCCCGCGCACAAAAGAAAAAGCCGGCGCATACTGACGCCGGCTTTTTAAATCAGGAGAGCTTAGTCGAAGCGCAGCTGCGGCATCACCTCTTTCACCTGCGCCAGGTAATCTTTGCGATCTTTGCCGGTCAGCCCTTCGGTGCGCGGCAGTTTTGCCGTCAGCGGGTTAACTGCCTGCTGGTTGATCCACACTTCGTAGTGCAGGTGCGGCCCCGTCGACCGGCCGGTGTTACCGGACAACGCGATGCGATCGCCACGTTTCACTTTCTGGCCCGGTTTGACCAGCAGTTTACGCAGGTGCATGTAGCGGGTGGTGTACGTACGACCGTGACGAATAGCAACGTAGTAGCCAGCAGCACCGCTGCGTTTCGCCATGACCACTTCACCATCCCCTACCGCCAGCACTGGCGTGCCCTGCGGCATGGCGAAGTCAACGCCACGGTGCGGCGCTACGCGGCCAGTTACCGGGTTCAGACGACGCGGGTTGAAGTTGGAGGAGACGCGGAACTGTTTCGCCGTTGGGAAACGCAGGAAGCCTTTTGCCAGACCCGTACCGCTGCGGTCATAGAACTTACCGTCTTCCGCGCGAATAGCGTAGTAGTCTTTGCCGTCTGAACGCAGACGAACGCCCACCAGCTGGCTCTGCTCGCGCTTACCGTCCAGCATTTCGCGGGACATCAGGACAGAGAACTGATCGCCTTTTTTCAGTTTGCGGAAATCCATCTGCCACTGCATGGCTTTGATCACCGAGCTGATTTCAGCGCTGGTCAGGCCGGCATCGCGTGCGCTGGAAACAAAGCTGCCGCCGACGGTCCCTTTCATGACGCTGTTAACCCAGTCGCCCTGCTGCAATTCGCTGGTCATTTTGAAACCGTTTGCAGTGCGATCGTAGGTGCGGGTTTCGCGACGGGACATCTCCCAGGTCAGACGTTGCAGATCGCCGTCGGGCGTTAGGGTCCAGGAAAGCTGCTGACCAATTTTCAGGTTACGCAGCTCTTTATCGGATGCGGCGAGCTGGCTGATGTTGCCCATGTCGATACCGTACTGGTTCAGGACACTGCTCAGCGTATCGCCAGTAGAAACAACATATTCATGAATGCCGGCTTCATTCTGGATCTTGTCATCCAGCTCATCCTGGGGAATCGCTTCATCTTCCTGAGCGGCCTGATCGATAGGCTCGCTGGCCTCAGGCAGCAGAGAGCGGATCTCGCTCTTCTCCAGTTCGATGGTTTTAATGATTGGGGCGGAACTCGGGTGGTAAACATAGGGCCGCCAGACGGCGACCGCTAATGTGAGAACTGTAAGCGACCCCAGCATAACGCGGTGGGGTCGAGGCAGATTGTTAAATGCCAGGGCGACAGAGCGGGCTATCTGTTGCACGTATTCACTTCCTCGTTAATCTCCTTTCAGGCAGCTCGCATACTGATTCGCCAGTTGGCTGAGGAACTGCGAATAGCTCGCTTTGCTCAACTGGATGTTCGTACCTAGCGGGTCAAGGGTTCCCATGCGCACGGATGTTCCCCTGGCCACGGCTTCTACGACCGCTGGCCTGAACTGTGGCTCAGCAAAAACGCATGTCGCTTTTTGCTCAACCAACTGTGTTCTGATTTCATGTAAACGCTGCGCACCAGGCTGAATTTCAGGGTTGACGGTAAAATGCCCCAGCGGGGTCAGACCGTAATGTTTCTCGTAATACCCGTAGGCATCATGAAAAACGAAGTACCCTTTTCCTTTAAGCGGTGCGAGCTCGTTACCTACCTGTTTGTCGGTTGCGGCTAATTGAGCCTCAAAATCCTTCAGGTTGGCGTCGAGTTTGATTCGACTTTGCGGCATAAGTTCCACTAATTTGTCGTGGATTGCAACCGCTGTAAGCCGCGCTATCTCTGGGGAGAGCCAGAGATGCATGTTGTATTCGCCGTGATGGTGATGGTCGTCACCTTTTTCACCGTGAGCATGGTCGTGGTCGTGTTCGTCACCCTCGTCCTCAGCTCCTTTCATGAGTAACGGTTTCACGCCGGACAGCCCGGCAATCGTCACCTGTTTCTCAGCGGGAAGCTGACTGGCTGACTTCTGCATGAACGCTTCCATCTCAGGACCAATCCAGACCACTAAGTCCGCGTTCTGTAAGCGTTTTACATCAGATGGACGCAGGGAATAATCATGCTCGGAAGCACCATCAGGCAGCAGAACCTGGGTCTCAGTGACCCCATCCGCGATGGCAGAGGCGATAAATCCAAGCGGTTTAAGCGAAGCGACAACGGCGGCGTTAACATCTTGTGCTGTTGTACCCCAAAGAGCAGCGGATAAAGCTGCGAAAAGAAGCGTATTTTTCTGTAACATAATGCGACTAATCATCGTAATGAATGCGTGGAATGTGATATTATAACATTCGATGACTTCTGCAAGCTTAAATTGACATGACGACTTTAGTTTCTCTTGAAAATGTTTCGGTCTTATTCGGCCAGCGCCGCGTCCTTTCTGACGTGTCGCTGAATCTGAAGCCCGGCAAAATACTCACGCTGCTCGGCCCTAACGGTGCAGGCAAGTCGACGCTGGTACGCGTCGTATTAGGCCTGGTAGCCCCTGACGCAGGTGTTATCGTCCGCCAAGACAAGTTGCGTATCGGCTATGTGCCGCAAAAATTACACCTCGATGCCACCCTGCCCCTGACGGTGAGCCGCTTCCTGCGCCTCCGTCCCGGTACGCGTAAAGCGGATATCCTCCCGGCGCTGAAACGCGTTCAGGCGGGACATCTTGTTGAGGCGCCCTTGCAAAAGCTGTCGGGCGGTGAAACCCAGCGCGTATTACTTGCCCGCGCCCTGCTCAGCAGCCCTCAGCTGCTGGTCCTGGACGAGCCGACGCAGGGTGTTGACGTCAACGGTCAGGTTGCGCTGTACGATCTGATTGACCAGCTCCGTCGGGAGCTAAACTGCGCGGTGCTGATGGTGTCCCATGATCTGCATCTGGTGATGGCCAAAACCGACGAAGTGCTGTGCCTGAACCATCACATTTGTTGTTCCGGCACGCCGGAAGTGGTGTCAATGCATCCGGAATTTATCTCTATGTTTGGCCATCGTGGCGCCGAGCAGCTGGGCATCTATCGTCATAATCACAATCACCGCCATGATTTACAGGGACGAATCGTCCTGCGTCGGGGAAATGGACACTCATGATTGAACTGTTACTGCCCGGCTGGCTGGCCGGGATTATGCTTGCCTGCGCCGCGGGTCCACTCGGCTCGTTTGTCGTCTGGCGCAGAATGTCCTATTTCGGCGATACGCTGGCCCATGCTTCATTGCTGGGTGTGGCGTTTGGTTTGTTACTGGACGTGAACCCGTTTTATGCGGTGATTGTCGTCACGCTGCTGCTGGCTGCCGGTCTGGTCTGGCTGGAAAAACGCCCTCATCTGGCAATTGATACCCTGCTCGGCATTATGGCGCACAGCGCCCTGTCGCTGGGCCTGGTGGTAGTGAGCCTGATGTCAAACATCCGCGTGGACCTGATGGCCTATCTGTTCGGCGATCTGCTGGCCGTCACGCCCGAAGATCTGATTTCCATTGCCATTGGCGTGGCGGTGGTGCTCGGGATCCTGCTGTGGCAGTGGCGAAATTTACTGGCTATGACCGTCAGCCCGGATCTGGCCTTTGTCGACGGCGTGAAGCTTCAGCGCGTGAAGCTGCTATTGATGCTGGTGACGGCGTTAACCATCGGCGTGGCGATGAAGTTTGTTGGCGCGCTGATCATCACGTCGCTGCTGATAATCCCTGCCGCCACGGCGCGCCGTTTTGCGCGTACGCCGGAGCAAATGGCCGGTATCGCGTTGATTATCGGAATGATCGCGGTGACGGGCGGGTTAACCTTCTCGGCGTTTTATGACACGCCAGCAGGGCCGTCGGTGGTATTGTGCGCGGCGGTGTTGTTTATTTTCAGTATGATGAAAAAGACCGCGCAGTAGTCAGCATATCCCCGGTGGCGCTTCGCTTACCGGGGCTACCATTTATCGCTGCTTACGGCATCGCGGGCGGCGTAATACCGAAATGATTCCACGCCCGCACCGTCGCCATACGACCACGTGGGGTTCGCTGTAAGAAACCCTGCTGGATCAGATACGGCTCCAGCACGTCCTCGATAGTCTCACGCTCTTCGCCAATTGCCGCCGCCAGGTTATCCAGCCCTACTGGCCCGCCAAAGAACTTATCCAGCACCGCCAGCAGCAGCTTACGGTCCATGTAGTCAAAACCTTCGGCATCGACATTCAGCATATCCAGCGCCTGGGCGGCGATCTCGGCCGATATAGTGCCGTCGTGCTTCACCTCGGCAAAGTCACGCACCCGGCGCAGCAGGCGGTTGGCGATACGCGGCGTACCGCGGGAGCGCTTCGCCACTTCAAACGCCCCCTCTTCGCTCATATCCAGCCCCATGTAGCGCGCGCTGCGCCCCACAATATGCTGAAGGTCGGGCACCTGATAAAACTCCAGACGCTGCACGATACCAAACCGGTCGCGTAACGGTGAGGTCAGCGAGCCGGCGCGGGTCGTGGCGCCAATCAGGGTAAACGGCGGCAGATCGATTTTGATCGAGCGCGCGGCCGGACCTTCACCGATCATGATATCCAGCTGGTAATCCTCCATTGCCGGATAGAGCACTTCCTCCACCACCGGTGAAAGACGGTGGATCTCATCGATAAACAGCACGTCATGCGGTTCGAGGTTGGTCAGCATCGCCGCCAGGTCCCCTGCTTTCTCCAGCACCGGGCCGGAGGTGGTACGCAGGTTAACGCCCATTTCGTTGGCGACGATATTCGCCAGGGTGGTTTTACCTAACCCCGGCGGACCAAAAATCAGCAGGTGATCGAGCGCATCGCCGCGCAGCTTTGCCGCCTGGATGAAAATCTCCATCTGAGAACGAACCTGCGGCTGGCCGATGTACTCATCCAGCAGTTTGGGACGGATCGCGCGATCCACCACGTCATCTGGCTGAATAGTGCCTGCCGATACCAGGCGGTCTGCTTCAATCATCCTTTACCTCACAATGCAGCGCGCAGCGCTTCACGAATCAGGGTTTCACTGCTGGCATCCGGTTTAGCAATTTTGCTCACCATCCGGCTGGCCTCCTGAGGTTTATAGCCCAGCGCCACCAGCGCGGCAACCGCTTCCTGCTCGGCATCATCATCAGATGCAGGCGCGCCCGGGGAAGTCAGCACCAGATCGGCTGCCGGCGTGAACAGATCGCCATGCAGACCTTTGAAGCGGTCCTTCATCTCGACAATCAAACGCTCGGCGGTTTTCTTCCCGATGCCAGGAAGTTTAATTAACGCAGCTGGATCTTCACGCTCAACGGCGTTCACAAACTGTGGCGCTGACATACCGGACAGAATCGCCAGGGCCAGCTTCGGCCCGACGCCGTTGGTTTTAATCAATTCGCGGAACAGGGTGCGTTCCTGTTTGTTATTGAAGCCGTACAGCAGCTGAGCGTCTTCACGCACCACAAACTGGGTAAAGACAACCGCCTCTTTGCCCGCCTCCGGCAGCTCATAGAAGCAGGTCATTGGCATATGGACTTCATAGCCCACGCCACCCACTTCCAGCAGTACTAACGGGGGTTGTTTTTCAATGATGATGCCTCTGAGTCTGCCTATCACGTGACGCTCCTGCGTTCTGGAAGAAATTAACTGCCGACATAATAAAAAAAGGCTGGATAAACATCCAGCCTGATTTGTCATTATCGTAACCTGCCTCGCGCCAGATTGAGCCGCGACTCGCTCATTTGCATCGCATTCTGGCTGACGTGACAGTGGGTAATCGCAATGGCCAGCGCATCGGCGGCGTCAGCCTGCGGGTTCGCAGGGAGCTTCAGCAGGGTACGCACCATGTGCTGCACCTGGCTTTTCTCCGCGCTACCAATGCCCACCACCGTCTGCTTAACCTGACGGGCCGCGTACTCAAACACCGGCAGATCCTGGTTCACGGCGGCAACAATCGCCACGCCGCGCGCCTGACCGAGCTTTAACGCCGAGTCAGCGTTCTTCGCCATAAAGACCTGCTCGATGGCGAAATAGTCCGGCTGAAACTGGGTGATGATCTCCGACACGCCCGCATAGATGAGCTTCAGGCGCGATGGCAGATCGTCCACTTTGGTGCGAATACAACCGCTGCCGAGGTAGGTTAGCTGGCGTCCCACCTGACGGATAACGCCATAGCCGGTGACGCGTGAGCCGGGGTCAATCCCGAGAATAATCGACATCACGCGTCTCCCGTAAACGGTTTACAGGCTCTCATCAGAGAGTCGCTGCAACCTCATCAGAGATTTCACCGTTGTGATACACTTCCTGCACGTCGTCGCAGTCTTCGAGCATGTCGATCAGACGCAGCAGTTTCGGTGCGGTTTCCGCATCCATGTCCGCTTTGGTAGACGGGATCATGGAGACTTCAGCGTTATCCGCCTTCAGGCCAGCCGCTTCCAGCGCATCGCGCACGGCACCCATCTCTTCCCATGCGGTGTAAACATCAATAGCGCCGTCGTCGTAGGTCACCACGTCTTCCGCACCGGCTTCCAGCGCCGCTTCCATGATCGCATCTTCGTCGCCTTTCTCGAAGGAGATGACGCCTTTTTTGCTGAACAGGTACGCTACTGAGCCGTCAGTGCCCAGGTTGCCGCCAGTTTTGGTGAACGCGTGACGCACTTCCGCAACAGTACGGTTACGGTTGTCGGACAGACACTCAACCATCACCGCCGTACCGCCAGGACCGTAACCTTCATAAATGATGGTTTCCATGTTCGCGTCTTCATCACCGCCCACGCCACGTGCGATGGCACGGTTCAGGGTGTCACGCGTCATGTTGTTGGACAGGGCTTTATCCACCGCTGCGCGCAGACGTGGGTTAGAGGCCGGATCGCCGCCGCCCAGACGCGCCGCTGTCACCAGCTCACGAATGATTTTGGTAAAGATTTTACCGCGTTTGGCATCCTGTGCCGCTTTGCGGTGTTTGGTGTTGGCCCACTTACTATGACCTGCCATAAAAAGTTCTCCAAAAATCGCGCCTTCTCAGGCAGCGTTAATTACAAATTCTTCAATCGCCTGCCGGTTGCTCCACGACTTGGTCAGTGCGGCGGCATCCGCCGCATCCACCCAGCGGTAGGTCAGGTGTTCCGTGAACACGATCTCCCGCTCATGGGGAAGCGCAAGGCAGAACCACGATTCCGTATTGCGCTCAATTCCCGGTGCATAGCGATGACGTAAATGGCTAAAAATTTCAAACTCCACCGTGCGCTGACAGTCCTTCAGGGTCAGTTGCTCGCGAGCAACGTCAATGGCGACCTCTTCCTTTACTTCACGCGCGGCGGCCTGCGGCGCGGTCTCCCCCTCTTCCAGGCTGCCGGTAACCGACTGCCAGAAATCCGGATCGTCGCGCCGCTGCAACATCAGCACCCGCTTCGTGTCTTCTGCATAAATGACCACCAGAACCGAAACGGGACGCTTATATGCCATATCAGTTTTTCTCTTCCTTCTTCACCACCTCAATGCCCAGCTCAGCCAGCGCGGCCGGGTTGGCAAAGCTTGGCGCTTCAGTCATCAGACACGCCGCTGCGGTGGTTTTCGGGAAGGCGATCACATCACGGATGTTGTCGGTGCCGGTCAGCAGCATGGTCAGACGGTCAAGACCGAAGGCCAGACCCGCGTGCGGAGGGGTACCGTACTTCAGGGCGTCCAGCAGGAAGCCAAACTTCTCGCGCTGCTCCTGCTCGTTAATGCCCAGAATGCCGAACACGGTCTGCTGCATTTCACCGCTGTGAATACGCACGGAACCGCCGCCCACTTCGTAGCCGTTGATGACCATATCGTAGGCGTTTGCCACCGCGTCTTCCGGCGCCGCTTTCAGCTCTGCTGCCGTCATCTCTTTTGGCGAGGTGAACGGGTGGTGCATCGCGGTCAGGCCGCCTTCACCGTCGTCTTCAAACATCGGGAAGTCGATTACCCACAGCGGCGCCCATTTGCTTTCGTCGGTCAGGTTCAGGTCTTTGCCAAGCTTCAGACGCAGCGCGCCCATCGCATCCGCAACCACTTTCTTGTTGTCTGCGCCGAAGAAAATCATGTCGCCGTCCTGCGCGCCGGTGCGCTCAAGGATCGCTTCCACGATGTCCGCATTCAGGAATTTCGCCACCGGGCTGGTGATGCCTTCCAGACCTTTTGCACGCTCGGTTACTTTAATATAGGCCAGACCTTTCGCGCCGTAGATCTTGATGAAGTTGCCGTAGTCGTCAATCTGCTTACGGCTCAGGGCAGCACCGCCCGGAACGCGTAGGGCAGCCACGCGGCCTTTCGGATCGTTAGCCGGGCCAGCAAAGACCGCGAACTCAACGGCTTTCACCAGGTCTGCCACGTCCACCAGCTCCATCGGGTTACGCAGGTCTGGTTTGTCGGAACCGTAGCGACGCTCGGCTTCCGCGAAGGTCATGACAGGGAAATCGCCCAGCTCAACGCCTTTCACGTCGTTCCACAGGCTACGCACCAGGGCTTCCATCACCTCACGCACCTGCTCAGCGGTCATGAAGGAGGTTTCCACATCGATCTGGGTAAATTCTGGCTGACGGTCAGCGCGCAGGTCTTCGTCGCGGAAGCATTTCACGATCTGATAGTAGCGATCGAAGCCGGACATCATCAGCAGCTGTTTGAACAGCTGTGGTGACTGCGGCAGCGCGTAGAATTTGCCTTTATGGACGCGGGATGGCACCAGGTAGTCACGCGCGCCTTCCGGCGTGGCTTTGGTCAGCATCGGGGTTTCGATATCAAGGAAACCGTGGTCATCCATAAAACGGCGCACCAGGCTGGTGATTTTCGCACGGGTTTTCAGGCGCTGAGCCATTTCCGGACGACGCAGATCCAGGTAGCGGTATTTCAGACGCGCTTCTTCGGTGTTGACGTGGTTGGAGTCCAGCGGCAGCGCTTCCGCGCGGTTGATGATCGTCAGATCGGACGCCAGCACTTCGATAGCGCCGGTCGCCATGTCGGCGTTGACGTTTTTCTCGTCACGCGCACGCACGGTGCCCGTCACCTGAATGCAGAACTCATTGCGCAGCTCAGAAGCCAGCTTCAACGCATCAGCGCGATCCGGATCGAAGAACACCTGAACGATACCTTCGCGGTCACGCATATCAATAAAGATAAGGCTACCAAGATCGCGACGACGATTGACCCAACCACACAGGGTGACCTGCTGCCCGACGTGGGACTGACGCAGCTGCCCGCAATATTCTGTACGCATGAGATATCCCTTAATTAGCCGCAGGCTGATTGTCGCCTGTCTCGCAGGCTACGATGTCGCAGCTTTCTGTATGTCACAACTGGATGAAAAAAGGCGGCTATTATACTGGAAATTCTGCCGCACGATAAGAGCGAAGCACGGCCTGACGCGCGTTTGCTGAACTCTTATTGCCTATTCTCACAAAAATTAACAAAATTATCCGACCGATAACAGGCCATCACGTCGTAAGGTGTAGAAAAGCAATCATTTGACGGGAGTGACGATGTTTACACTTGATGCCACCAAAACCGCCCTTGTGGTCATTGATTTACAGGAAGGCATTCTGCCTTTTGCCGGTGGTCCGCACACCGCTGACGATGTGGTCAGCCGCGCTGCGCGCCTGGCAGAAAAATGCCGCGCCAGCGGCTCGCCTGTTGTTATGGTGCGCGTCGGCTGGTCCGCTGATTTCGCCGAAGCGTTAAAGCAGCCGGTTGATGCCAAGGCCCCGGCGCAGGCGCTGCCGGACAACTGGTGGACATATCCTGTCTCGCTCGGTAAACGCGACAGCGATATAGAAGTCACCAAACGCCAGTGGGGCGCATTCTACGGCACCGACCTGGAGCTCCAGCTGCGCCGTCGCGGGATCGACACGATTATTCTGTGCGGGATCTCCACCAACATCGGTGTGGAATCCACCGCCCGTAACGCCTGGGAGCTGGGCTTTAACCTGGTGATCGCGGAAGATGCGTGCAGCGCAGCCTCTGCGGATCAGCACCAGGGCAGCATGACCCATATCTTCCCGCGTATCGGTCGCGTGCGCAGCACGGATGAGATCCTCAGCGCGCTATGATGTACGTGGGCCTGCCCCAGTGGTCGCACCCGAAATGGGTGCGCCTGGGTATTACCAGCCTTGAAGAGTATGCCCGACACTTTAACTGCGTGGAGGGCAATACCACGCTGTACGCTCTGCCCCGCGCGGAGATCGTCGAACGCTGGCGCGAGCAAACCAGCGACGACTTCCGCTTTTGCTTTAAATTCCCGGCGACCATCTCCCACAACGCCGCGCTGCGCAACTGCGATGATTTAACCCACGAGTTTTTCACCCGGATGTCGCCTCTGGCCAACCGTATTGGCCAGTACTGGCTCCAGCTTCCCGCCACGTTTGGCCCGCGCGACCTGCCTGCCCTCTGGCAGTTTCTCGACGCCCTGCCGCATGGCTTCACCTACGGCGTAGAAGTAAGGCATCCGGAATTCTTTGCCAAGGGCGACGCGGAGAAAGCGCTCAATCGCGGCCTGCATGAACGATCGGTCAACCGCGTGATCCTCGACAGCCGCCCCGTACATAGCGCAATCCCGCACAGCGAAGCCGTTGTTGATGCCCAGCGCAAAAAACCTAAAGTGCCCGTCCACGCGATCGTAACGGCACAGAACCCGATGGTCCGGTTTATCGGCAGCGATAACATGCAGCAAAATGAGGAGATGTTCGCCGTCTGGCTGCAAACGCTGGCGAAATGGGAGCACACCACCACGCCGTACCTTTTTTTACATACGCCGGATATCGCACAGGCGCCTGAACTGGTCGATGCTCTCTGGCAAGCCTTGCAGCAGGCGGTTCCGTCGGTTGGCCCCGCGCCGTCCATCCCACAACAATCTTCTCTTTTCTGAAATCACCCCCTATCATAGAGACGTGCCATCTGCCAAAAACAGGGAGTTAGTATGGTCAGCGCGCTGTATGCGGTGTTAGGTGCATTACTGCTGATTAAGTTTTCATTTGATGTTGTGCGCCTGAGAATGCAGTACCGCGTCTCGTACGGTGACGGGGGCTTTTCTGAGCTACAAAGCGCAATCCGCATCCACGGCAACGCGGTCGAGTACATTCCCGTCGCGTTAATTTTACTGCTGTTAATGGAGATGGATGGCGCTGAAACCTGGATGGTGCACGTCTGTGGGCTGCTGCTGATAGCAGGACGTTTGATGCATTATTATGGTTTTCACCACCGTCTGATCCGCTGGCGTCGTTCCGGCATGAGCGCGACCTGGTGCTCGCTTTTGCTGATGGTGCTGGCTAACCTTTGGTATATGCCGTGGGAGTTGGTTTTCTCCTTCCATTAGCGCACAATATGCCCCTTTATTTTTCCCGGATTTTTTACGTTATGTCAGATCGCGACACGCTTTTTTCCGCGCCTATCGCCAGCCTGGGCGACTGGACCTTTGATGAACGGGTAGCCGAAGTCTTCCCGGATATGATCCAGCGCTCTGTTCCCGGTTATTCCAATATTATCTCCATGATCGGCATGCTGGCGGAGCGTTTTGTTCAACCCGGCACGCAGGTCTATGACCTGGGCTGTTCGCTGGGAGCGGCAACGCTGTCTATTCGTCGTAACGTTCATCACGAAGGCTGCAAGATTGTGGCTGTCGATAACTCACCGGCCATGGTCGAACGCTGCCGTCGCCACATTGACGCGTATAAAGCCCCTACGCCTGTGGAGGTGGTAGAAGGCGATATCCGCGATATCGACATCCAGAACGCCTCGATGGTGGTACTGAACTTTACCCTTCAGTTCCTGGTGCCGGACGATCGTCAGCGGTTGCTGGATAAAATTTATCAAGGCCTGAACCCGGGCGGCGCGCTGGTGTTGTCTGAGAAATTCAGCTTTGAAGACGCCAGCGTGGGCGAACTGCTGTTCAACATGCACCATGATTTCAAGCGTGCAAATGGCTACAGCGAGCTGGAGATCAGCCAGAAGCGCAGCATGCTTGAAAACGTCATGCTGACGGATTCCGTAGAAACCCACAAAGCGCGCCTGCGCAAAGCCGGATTTGAACACAGCGAACTGTGGTTCCAGTGCTTTAACTTTGGTTCTCTGGTGGCGCTTAAAGCCGGAGACGCAGCATGATCGAGTTCGGTAATTTCTATCAGCTGATTGCCAAAAACCACCTTTCCCACTGGCTGGAAACCCTGCCTGCGCAAATTGCCACCTGGCAGCGCGATCAGCAGCATGGTCTGTTGAAGCAGTGGTCCAACGCCGTGGAGTTTCTGCCTGAACTGACGCCTCATCGTCTGGATTTGCTGCACAGCGTGACGGCGGAGAGCGAAGAGCCGCTCCCGGCCGGGCAGCTCAACCGCATCGAAACGCTGATGCGTAACCTGATGCCGTGGCGCAAAGGGCCGTTCTCGCTGTACGGTGTAAATATCAACACCGAGTGGCGCTCCGACTGGAAGTGGGATCGCGTTCTGCCGCATTTATCCGACCTGACCGGGCGCACTATTCTGGACGTGGGCTGCGGTAGCGGCTATCACATGTGGCGCATGATCGGCGCAGGCGCGCATCTGGCCGTCGGTATCGATCCGATGCAGCTGTTCCTGTGCCAGTTTGAAGCGGTGCGTAAGCTCCTGGGTAACGACCAGCGTGCGCACCTGCTGCCGCTGGGTATCGAGCAACTCCCTGCCCTGAAAGCGTTTGATACCGTTTTCTCGATGGGCGTGCTGTACCACCGTCGTTCCCCGCTGGAGCATCTCTGGCAGTTGAAAGATCAGCTGGTCAGCGGCGGCGAACTGGTGCTGGAAACGCTGGTCATCAAAGGCGATGAACATGCCGTTCTGGTGCCGGGCGATCGCTATGCGCAGATGCGCAACGTTTACTTCATCCCTTCCGCGCTGGCGCTGAAGAACTGGCTGGAGAAATGTGGATTTGTCGATGTACGCATCGCCGATGTGTGCGTGACGTCGGTTGAGGAACAGCGCCGCACCGACTGGATGATCACCGAATCGCTGGAGCAATTCCTCGACCCGGACGATCACAGTAAAACCATCGAAGGCTATCCGGCCCCGATGCGTGCGGTATTGATTGCGACCAAGCCGTAGCCTTTAGCCGGGTGGCGGCTGCGCCTTACCCGGCCTACGCGTGATTTCGTAGGCCCGGTAAGCGCAGCGCCACCGGGCAAAAAAGAAAAAAAGGCCCCTGTGTAATTTGCAGGGGCCTGGTACAAGCAAGCATCATATTGGGCGACATGATGCGCGGTAAAAATCGGTACGTTGCTACACGTGATGACGTTCAATCAACGATTTCATTACCGCAACCGACTCTCCATCCACACCGTAGCGTGAGTACTCATCCGCTTCAGCATCCGTCGACATTGACAACCCTGTATTGCGATAACGCATGGGTGAAGGTATCCATTTACCCACCGAGCTGTGCAGCTCTTCCACCCCTGCGTTTAAAAACAGTTCCAGATTGCTGGCGCGTACTCCTGCGCCCGCCATGATTATTGGAACACCGGAATGTGCTTTTAGTTCCGTAATTAATTTCAGTCCTTTTTCAGCCGAGGACTGCTGGCCCGACGTCAGAACGCGCGCCACGCCCAGTTCTGCCAGCGTATCAAAGGCTTGTATCGGATCCTTACACATATCGAACGCACGATGAAAAGTGACCGCCATCCCCCGGGCGGCGCGCATGACCTGACGCATACGCGGAAGATCGATGTTGCCGTCTTCGTCCAGCACACCGATCACCAGCCCCGGAAAACCGGAATCACGGACGAGGGCGATATCCTCAAGCATGGCACTGAACTCACCCGCCGTATAACAAAAATCACCGCCGCGCGGGCGAATAATCGGGTGCACCGGAATGGTGATGGCCTGGCGGGCTGATTTCAGCACGCCAAAGGACGGGGTTAATCCCCCTTCTTTCGGTGCCGCGCAAAGCTCGATGCGATCGGCCCCGTGCCGTTGCGCAGTGACGCCACACTCCACGCTGTAACAACAAATTTCCAGCAGCGCCATGTCATCCTCCTTAAATTTCACTCAACGTACCATCGTGGCACGTTGCCCGATTGATGTCTGGATCGACGCTCACAATGCTTACGCTTCGCTGGCGACGATCTGCTCGATTGTCCAGGGATGGAATTTCACCGTCACGTTGCCGTCCGTTACGGCAAGCGTAGGGTTCGGTAAGCGTTCGCGCTCCCCTTTTGGCGAGCTGGTTTTGACGAAAATACCCGGCTGGCTTAACCCCTCGTCGGAAAGCAGCGCCAGCGCACGGGCGTTCAGCGTCTCGGGCTCCCCAGGCAGAACAATTTCGATATGCTCCCAGCCTTCGTGCGGATAACGCTTCTCTCCTGGCCAGGGCAGTTCCACAACGGTGAATTGCCAGTGCGCCACCGTTACCGGCGCGTGAAGTTTGAACAGGCAGATCGGGCGACCGTTAATGATATTCTCCGACAGCAGTTCTCCGCACTGCTCAAAGCCACGCCGCCAGCGTTCGGCGGTGGCATTCTGGTGGCAGCGCAAAGAGATGTGATCGGCCTCAAGCGGCGCGATATCCAGCCCGAGACGGGTGGCAAGTTCTGTGAACGCCTGAGTGAAGCGCGGTAAATCTGCGGAAATATCATGCAGTTCGTCAATGGTATGCCAGTTCGCCATAGGTCAGTCTCGTTTCGTGTCGCAAAGCCGCTAATTTACTCTGTTGCCCTCTGTCGACCAACCGCAGAATCACGGTTTTTTCGACTGCATGATTATGCATACCGTCTTCGCCTGGATTCTGAGCGATCTTCGCCCCCCGCAGGGCTGACGCCCGAAGGCATTTGCAGTATACTCCCGCCCTAAATTCTTAAACTGGCGTGGGTGTTTTTTACCCGCATCAAAAACGTAAGGTATCCAGGTGAATATTCAGGCTCTTCTCTCAGAAAAAGTCAGTCAGGCACTGATTGCCGCAGGTGCGCCTGCGGATTGCGAACCACAGGTTCGTCAGTCAGCGAAAGTACAGTTTGGCGACTATCAGGCTAATGGCGTGATGGCAGTGGCTAAAAAACTGGGCATGCCGCCGCGACAGCTCGCTGAGCAGGTACTGACGCATCTGGATCTCACCGGCATCGCCAGCAAAACCGAAATCGCCGGTCCAGGCTTTATCAACATTTTCCTTGAGCCTGCATTCCTCGCAAGCCACGTTGACGCGGCGCTGAAGTCTGACCGTCTGGGCGTGGCTCAGCCAGAAGCGCAGACCGTGGTGGTTGACTACTCCGCGCCAAACGTGGCGAAAGAGATGCACGTCGGTCACCTGCGCTCCACCATCATCGGTGACGCGGCGGTGCGTACCCTGGAGTTCCTTGGTCACAAGGTGATCCGCGCTAACCACGTAGGCGACTGGGGCACGCAGTTCGGCATGCTGATCGCGTATCTGGAAAAGCAGCAGCAGGAAAACGCAGGCGAAATGGCGCTGGCAGACCTGGAAGGTTTCTACCGTGAAGCCAAAAAGCACTATGACGAAGATGAAGCCTTCGCCGAGCGCGCGCGCAGCTACGTGGTAAAACTTCAAGGTGGCGACCCGTACTTCCTCGAGATGTGGCGCAAGCTGGTGGACATTACCATGTCCCAGAACCAGCTTACCTATAACCGTCTGAACGTGACCCTGACCCGTGACGACGTGATGGGTGAAAGCCTGTATAACCCGATGCTGCCAGGCATTGTGGCAGACCTGAAAGCTAAAAATTTGGCGGTGGAAAGCGAAGGCGCAACGGTGGTGTTCCTTGATGAGTATAAAAACAAGGAAGGCGAACCGATGGGTGTGATCGTCCAGAAAAAGGATGGCGGCTATCTCTACACCACCACCGACATCGCCTGTGCGAAATACCGTTACGAAACCCTGCATGCGGATCGCGTGCTGTATTACATCGACTCCCGTCAGCACCAGCACCTGATGCAGGCGTGGACTATCGTGCGTAAAGCGGGTTATGTGCCGGATTCCGTGCCGCTGGAGCATCACATGTTCGGCATGATGCTGGGTAAAGACGGTAAGCCGTTCAAAACCCGTGCGGGCGGCACCGTGAAGCTTTCCGATCTGCTGGATGAAGCGCTGGAACGCGCGCGTCGCCTGGTGGCCGAGAAGAACCCGGATATGCCTGCTGACGAGCTGGAGAAACTGGCTAACGCGGTTGGGATCGGCGCGGTGAAATACGCGGATCTCTCCAAGAACCGTACCACCGACTATATCTTCGACTGGGACAACATGCTGGCGTTTGAAGGCAACACGGCGCCATATATGCAGTACGCTTATACCCGCGTACTCTCCGTCTTCCGTAAAGCCAATATCGACGAAAGCGTGCTGGCGAATGCTACGGTGACCCTTACCGAAGACCGTGAAGCACAGCTGGCTGCCCGCCTGCTTCAGTTCGAAGAGACGCTCTCCGTGGTCGCGCGTGACGGTACGCCGCACGTTATGTGTGCATACCTGTACGATCTGGCCGGTCTGTTCTCTGGCTTCTACGAACACTGCCCTATCCTCTCTGCTGAGAGCGAAGCGGTGCGTCACAGCCGCCTGAAGCTGGCGCAGCTGACGGCGAAGACACTGAAGCTCGGTCTGGATACCCTGGGTATCGAAACCGTAGAACGTATGTAAAAAAGAAACCCGGCGAGCGCCGGGTTTTTTATTATCAGAAATATTTCCGCAAATATTCCGTCAGACACAGAATCGCCATTGCCTGGCCATACGGCATCGAGGTCAGCGGTATCTGGCGGTAAAACGCCAGATCGCTCCCCATCCCCGTCCCGAAGGACGTTTGCAGCAGCTCCCCTTCCGGCGAGATGTTTTGCACGATGCCGCGAATCGCTTTCTCCGCCACCTCTGCGTACTCTGCGCCGACATAACGCTTGCGCACGGCTTTCAGAATGCCGTAGGCAAACCCTGCCGTGGCCGACGCCTCCAGATAAGAATCAGGATCGTCCAGCAGCGTATGCCACAATCCGCTCTCGTCCTGACATTTTGCCAGTGCGGCGATCTGCGCGTTCAGTACCTGCACCAGATAGCGACGAACGGCGTTGTTTTCCGGCAGATCCACCAGCTCGAGGAAATCCGGGATCACGATGGTCAGCCAGCTGTTGCCGCGCGCCCAGCGAGCCCGGGCAAAGTTGTGATTGCCGTCGTAATTCCAGCCGTGGAACCACAGCCCGGTCTCCCGATCCATCAGATTCTGTACGTGGAGCAGGAACTGATAGATCGCCTCCTCGACGTACTCCGGCTTGTTCAGCAGCTTGCCGATTTTCGCCAGCGGCAGCACCGTCATCATCAGCGTGTCATCCCACATCTGCTGATGGTTCTCTTCCGCCAGGGTGATGTGCTGCATGCCGCCATGTTCGGTACGCGGCATCTCATTCATCGCCCATTCCGCCCAGCTTTCCAGCCACGGCAGCCAGGCAGGGTTTTTGGTCTCTTCGTAGCGATACGCCAGCGTCAGGAACGGCGACATGGTATTCACGTTTTTGGTGGTTGCGCCTTCAGCGAAACGGTCAGCAAACCAGCTGTCGATAATCTCGCGCATGCCTTCGTCACCGGTCTGGCAGTAATACTGCCAGATACCGTATAAACCGACGCCGTGGGTCCATTCCCATCCGGCCCAGCCTTTGGTGTCGATCACGCGCCCGTCGTCCAGCCGCAGCAAAAACTCACCCGTTTTGTCGTGGATATTGACCAGGTTATGCGTCACCTTTTGAATCAGCGATTTCAGCTCATCCCTGGCGATAAAGCGCTCAGGCTGACGCAGTAACGGGCTATGTTTGACAGGCCAAACTTTCATCATCTTAACCTCTGTTGTATGTCGAATTCAGTACCGCGCGATCCTTCAGCGAAGGTGCCGCCGGCTTATTGCGATTCAGATAACCGATGTTGTTGTTGCCCCACAGGGATTCATACGGCAGTCCGGCCAGCATCTCCACGGTAGCGCGGGCCTGCGGGGTCACCGCCTCTGGCATCGCATGGCCGGACTCGCGCATTTTCGCGGTCTCTTCACGCAGGGTGCTGTGGGTCTGCAAATTGAGTTTGAAGCGCAGGGAGACAAGGAAGCCGCAGAACAGCACCAGAATAGTGCCAACGCTCAGGATCATCAGAATGGTGTGGCTCACTTCCGCAGGCTGCACTTTTTGCCCGCTGACAAAGCCCGACATCTGCATCACGATCCCCACCAGCATCACCGCACCGGCCTGAGACGCTTTACGGGTCAGCGTCATGATGCCCGCGAAGATCCCTTCGCGACGCTGACCGGTGATCACTTCGTCCACGTCAGCAATGTAGGTGTAGGTATTCCACGGTACGTAGTTGATACCCCCGCGGCCAAGACCGGCAACCGCAGAGATCAGCAGCAGCAGAGCGTAAACGTCGCTCAGGCCCGCGTAATAAAGCACCGCGTAAGAAAGCGAGGCCAGACCAAACAGCACGACCACCATGCGGTAAGACGGCGCAGGTCCGAAGCGAATGCACAGCGGGATCATGCCGATCACGGCGAGGAACTGGAAGATGGCCATCGTGCCCAGCAGGTTGGACGCCATTGACGCCTCCTGCATCAGCACAAATACCACGTAATAGGTGAACACCGCATTAAAGACGTCCTGGGCGATGTAGCCGCCAAGGTACATCCCCAGATGCTGGCGGAAAATCTTGATGCGCAGCGTCGAACTTAATTCGACAAAAAGACGGTTCAGGCTCTGGCCCAGGGTCAGCTTTTTCTTCTCTTCCTCGGCATGCAGAGCCGCTTCAGACCACTCTTCCCGCGGACGCTCCCAGGTGAAGAACCAGACGAAAGTAAGCATCAGCGCGCAGAGTACGGAGAAGACCAGGCTTGCATAGAAGAAGGAGATCGCGTTGTCTTTGCCGAAATGCGTGAGCAGGATCCCCGGCAGGAAGGAGGCCAGAATGGCGGACATCTGCGCCATAGAGATTCGCGCCCCGGAGAATTTGGTTTTCTGTTTGAAATCGTCCGTCATCTCCGGCACCAGCGTTTCGTACGGCACCAGGATCATGGTGTAGACGATATCAAAGATCAGATAGGTCAGCAGGTAGTACCAGAAACTCATGTCCCCTACCCACATCAGCGAGTAGCTGAAAACGCAGGGAATACCGAGCAGGATGAAGAACTTACGACGGCCAAAACGCTTGCCCAGCCAGGTGGTGCCAAAGTTATCGGTTAAAAAGCCCATTAACGGGCTGACAACCGCATCCAGCACCCGTGCGGCAGCGAAGATAAAGGTTGCTTCAATCGGTGTGAGTCCACAGAAGGTGGTATAAAAATACAAAAGCCAGGCGGCCGTCAGGGCGGTAGTCCCCGCCCCGAGGAAGTCCCCTGACCCGTAAGCAAAATAATTTGGGAGTCCAATTTTACGTGTTTTCATTGCCGTCAACCCTAATCAGTTTTGGGAGACTCCCTGTAAGCAACCTCGTCCGGGAGTTTTTACACGGCTACAGTAAAAGTATCGACCTGTTGATACCTTTCTGTTTCTGCCATCACAAAGTGGTGAATGGCAAAAACGCAAAGAGTGTCAATACGCGTGTCACTGATTTATAAAACAGCGTTTCTTTTGTATCAAAAGGGAAGGTCATTTTTGCGAGCCAGCCTTCAGAAATGCCTGGAGACTGGCGAAAAGGCGGGCAGTTAGCGGTAGTTGACGAGCACCTCGTTGCGCTGAACCTTCAGCGCCGGGATGAGACGTCCACCGCCTGGCACTTCCCAGATAAAGCGTAAAGGCTCCTGAGCAGACACCCCGTTGAAGGCCTGGGTAGTGCCACGTTGACCCTCGATTTCCGCGCAGCGGGTCAGCGAGCACAGCCGCACCCGCAACCCGGCCGGTGTGGGTCCCGTCAGGGTGTAATTCCAGGCCACCAGCGTCATCTGCCCGGACACGGGCTCAGAGGCGGACAGCGGACGGGAGGAGATCGACTCCCCCCGATGGTTGAGCGTCAAGCCGATACTGCTGGCCTGCCATGCCCCCTCGCCTGCGGCCTGCGCCGCCAGCGGGAAAAGTAAGATCCACAGCCACTTACGCATTATTTCCCTCCTATGGTCGCCGTCATGCGAATATTGCGGTTATCGGACAGCTCCATATTCGACAGCACTACCAGCTGGTTCAGGCTCCGGCGCAGGAAGCGCGACAGCAACGGACGCAGCGCGTGATTCACCAGCAGCACCGGCGGCGCGCCCAGCATCTCCTGACGCGCCAGCGCCTCCTGGGTTTGCGCCAGTAATCTGTCCGCCAGACCCGGCTCCAGCCCGCCACCGCCCTGCAACGCCTGAAGCAGCAGACGTTCCAGCGGCGTGTCCAGGCCAATGACCTGCACTTCGCCAGTTCCCGGGAACCATTGCTGGGTAATGGCGCGTCCGAGCGCCACGCGCACCACCGCCGTCAGTTCGTGCGGATCGCTTTGCAGCGGCGCATGTTCGGCCAGCGTCTCAAGGATGGTACGCATATCGCGAATGGGCACCTTCTCATCGAGCAGATTTTGCAGCACTTTGTGCAGGGTGGTTAAGGTCAGCACGCCCGGCACCAAATCTTCGGTCAGCTTCGGCATCTCCTGCGTTACGCGGTCGAGCAGCTGCTGCGCCTCCTGACGCCCAAACAGTTCCGCGGAGAACTGGCCAATCAGGTGGTTGAGGTGGGTCGCCACCACGGTACTGGCCTCAACGACCGTGTAACCCTGAATCTGGGCCTGCTCTTTCAGGGCGCTCTCAATCCAGATTGCCGCCAGACCAAAGGCCGGGTCGGTCGTCTGCTCACCCGGCAACGTGCCTGCGGCGGTGCCCGGATTAATCGCCAGCCAGCGGCCAGGGTACGCATCACCGCTGCCGATTTCCACCCCTTTCATCAGGATGCGGTAGCGCGCGGGCGGGAGATCCATATTGTCCCGGATGTGGACCACCGGCGGCAGGAAGCCCATATCCTGGGCGAATTTTTTACGAATGCTGCGAATACGGCCAAGCAGCTCACCATCCTGCTGGAAATCCACCATCGGGATCAGGCGGTACCCCACTTCCATCCCCAGCGAATCTTCGAGCTGTACGTCGTTCCAGGTGGCCTCCACCGCCTGGGTGTTCTCAGGCATTTTGACCGGCGCAGGCTCTGCCTTAGGCTGCGTTTCACGGCCACGCATCCACCAGGCAAGCCCCAGCAGCGCGGCGGTGAACAGCAGGAATACCAGGTTTGGCATGCCCGGCACCATACCGAGCAGGCCCAGCACCGCCGCGGAGAGCAGCATAACGCGCGGGTTGCTGAAGAGCTGCCCCACCATCTGCTCGCCCACGTCCTGATCGGTGCTGACGCGGGTCACAATCACGCCCGCCGCGGTGGAGATCACCAGCGCCGGGATCTGCGCCACCAGACCATCACCAATGGTCAGCAGCGTATAGCTTTCCGCCGCGTGGCCCATGTCCATGCCGTGTTGCAGCACGCCGACGAGCAGGCCGCCGACGACGTTAATCACCATGATCAGAATGCCCGCGATGGCGTCACCGCGCACAAACTTACTCGCACCGTCCATGGAGCCGTAGAAATCTGCCTCCTGGGTCACTTCGGCACGGCGTTTTTTCGCTTCATCTTCCGCGATCAGCCCGGCATTCAGGTCGGCGTCGATGGCCATCTGCTTGCCCGGCATCCCGTCGAGCACGAAGCGCGCGCCCACTTCAGCGATACGCCCCGCCCCTTTAGTGATAACCATGAAGTTGATAATCACCAGAATGACGAACACCACGATACCGATGGCGAAGTTGCCGCCCACCAGGAAGTGACCGAAGGCTTCGACCACCTTGCCCGCCGCCGCCGCGCCGGTGTGCCCTTCCATCAGGATGATACGCGTGGAGGCAACGTTCAGCGCCAGGCGCAGCAGCGTGGTGAACAGCAGGATCGTTGGAAACGCGGCGAACTCCAGCGTGCGCTGGGTGAACATCGCCACCAGCAACACCATGATGGACAAGGCAATGTTGAAGGTGAAAAGCAGGTCGAGGATAAATGCCGGTAACGGCAGCACCATCATCGACAGAATTAACAGGATCAGAATCGGTCCGGCAAGGATCTGCCATTGCGTCGATTTCAGGTTGCCGGGCAGGCGCAACATTGCCACCAGATTAGCCATCAGTGTCCTTCTCGTTCAAAAAATCCAGTGCTTCAGGCACCGGCAGGTTCTCAGGTTTTACAGGTCGTTGACCGCCCGCTAAACGCCAGCGTTTCAGTTGCCACACCCAGGCCAGCACCTCTGCGACAGCGGCGTAGAGCTGGCCCGGGATCTGTTGTCCAATTTCCGCGTGGCGATACAGCGCGCGAGCCAGCGGCGGTGCTTCCAGGATCGGCACACGGTTTTCCGTGGCAATTTCACGAATGCGCAGCGCAATCAGCCCGGCCCCTTTCGCCACCACTTTCGGCGCGCTCATTTTGTTTTCGTCGTACTGAAGCGCCACGGAATAGTGAGTCGGGTTGGTGACGATGACGTCGGCTTTCGGCACATCTTCCATCATGCGCCGACGCGCGGCGGCGCGCTGCATCTGGCGGATACGGCCCTTAACGTGCGGGTCGCCTTCCATCTGTTTATATTCATCGCGGATGTCCTGACGCGACATTCGCAGCTTTTTGATATGGGAATAGATCTGGAAGATAACGTCGAACGCCACCATCGGAATAATGCTGAGTACCACCAGCAGCGAGCATAACCCGACCAGGTTCAGGGCATTCTTCATCGCCGTCATCGGGGACTCGCTGATGAGGCGCATCATCTCCGGCCAGTGGTGCCACAGAAAAAACCCGGCGGTACTGCCCATAAGAAGCGATTTCAGGATCGCTTTAAGAAGCTCAGCCCCGGTTTGCGCGGAAAACATTTTCGCAATGCCGGGGAACGGATTGAGCTTAGAAAATTTCGGTTGCAGCGATTTTCCGCTGAACACCAGGCCACCGAGCATGACCGGCGAAACCAGGGCCACGATGACCACCCCCGCGATCAGCGGCAGCAAGGCGATCATCGCGCTTTTCACAAGGTTGATGATCTGAATGAGGATCAGATTGGGGTCATTGACCATGCTGTGATCAAAACGTAAGCCAGCCGAGAGCATTCCCGCCAGTCTGCGGGCGAGCATCTCCCCGCCCCACCAGATTATGCAGACGCCCACCACCAGGATCAGCAGGGATGTCAGCTCTCGGGATCGGGGGATCTGCCCATCCTCACGGGCTTTTTCAAGTCGGTGGGGTGTGGGGGCTTCTGTTTTGTCGTCGTTCTCTTCTGCCACTGTGCCTGCTCGCAGCCCATTAATTCACGGGTATCATGCCAGCGCAGAGAAAATCCAATGGCGGGAAAAGCCCGTTTATTCGGGCTCTTTTCACTGTTTTTGTTCTGAGCTGCCTCAGGCCGCGTTAACGACCTGAGGCAGAACGGGCAATCAGAAACCAAGACTGTCCAGCAGATCGTCCACCTGATCCTGGCTCGCCACCACGCCCGCTTTGCTGGTGTCAAGCTGTGGACCATTGAGCAGGCTTTCGTTCTCGCGTTTCGGACGGGCAGCCGGTTCCGGTATGTTCTCCAGCAGTACCATCAGCAGCTGACGTTCAATCTCCTGAATCACATCCATCATGCGCTTGATCACCTGGCCGGTGAGGTCCTGGAAATCCTGTGCCATCATGATGTCCAGCAGTTGGGCATTGGTGAAGCTGGTGTGCCCCGGCACGTCACCCAGGTACTGACGGGTATCCGTTACCAGTTCGCGGGCATCCGCCAGCTCAATAGGGTTCTCAAACCACTCATCCCAGCGTTTGCTCAGCGCTTTCGCACCCTTCTCCATCGCATCCTGGTGCGGCTGCGAGGCTTCAACGCTGTTCAGCGCACGCTCGGCCGCCTGCGCGGTCATCTGTACGACGTAGTCCAGACGGTCGCGCGCGTCAGGGATGGCTTCCGCCGCTTCGGCGATAGCCTGGTCCAGCCCCAGCTCACGCAGGCTGTCACGCAGCATGCGGGTCAGGCTACCAATGCGGGCAATAATGTCGCTCGGCGAATGTTCTTCAACGGGTTTCATAGCAGGTTGCAACATATCCATCACCTCACATGCCGAGTTTCTCGAAGATCTTCCCGAGCTTCTCTTCCAGAGTCGCCGCGGTGAATGGCTTCACCACGTAGCCGCTTGCGCCCGCCTGTGCAGCGGCAATAATGTTCTCTTTCTTCGCTTCTGCGGTCACCATCAGCACCGGCAAAGAGGCCATGCCCGCATCCGCGCGGATGGTTTTCAGCAGTTCGAGACCGTCCATGTTCGGCATGTTCCAGTCGGAAATCACAAAACCAAACCCGCCAGCCTGGAGTTTGTTCAGCGCATCCACCCCGTCTTCTGCTTCTTCAACATTGTTGAAGCCCAGCTCTTTCAGCAGGTTGCGCACAATGCGACGCATGGTGGAAAAGTCATCCACAACCAAAAACTTAAGCTCTTTATCCGCCATAAAATAATACTCCTGAGTCAAATACGTATTGCCTGTCCGGCACTGATTTTCGCCAGCATCTGCTGGCTTACCTGGCTAAGATCGACCACTTCGCTTACGCCACCCATATTGATGGCCTCGCGCGGCATGCCGAACACCACACAACTTGCTTCATTCTGCGCAATCGTCCAGGCACCAGCCTGGTGCATCGCAAGCATTCCGGCGGCGCCGTCGTTGCCCATCCCCGTCAGGATCACCCCAACGGCGTTGCGCCCCGCATGTTTCGCCACCGAATGAAACAGCACATCCACCGACGGACGGTGCCGGTTAACCGGCGGCCCGTCATGAATTTTGATTTGATAGTTCGCCCCGCTGCGCGCCAGCTCCATGTGCTTGTCACCCGGGGCGATATAGGCGTGACCCGGCAGCACGCGCTCGCCGTCTTCCGCCTCTTTCACGCTGATCTGGCACAGCTTATTCAGGCGCTCCGCGAACGAACGGGTAAACCCTGGCGGCATATGTTGCGTGATCAGAATACCCGGGCTTGAGAGCGGCAATGGCTGGAGTACATGGCGAATTGCCTCTGTTCCTCCGGTTGACGCCCCAATGACCAGCAACTTTTCCGAGCTGAGTAACGGCCCTGCCTTCAGGGTTGCCGGAGCTGCCATCGGCTTGTGGGCCGCGAGTTTTGCGCGCGACGCGGTACGGATTTTCTCGGCGATCATCTCGCTGTACGCCAGCATCCCCTCGCGAATGCCGAGCTGCGGCTTGGTGACAAAATCCACCGCCCCCAGCTCCAGCGCGCGCAGGGTGATTTCTGAACCTTTACCGGTCAGAGATGACACCATCACCACCGGCATCGGGCGCAGGCGCATTAATTTTTCCAGGAAATCGATGCCATCCATGCGCGGCATTTCAACATCCAGCGTCAGCACGTCGGGGTTATATTTTTTGATTAAATCCCGCGCGACCAGCGGATCGGGTGCTGTCGCCACCATCTCCATATCGCTGTGGCTATTGATGATTTCGGTCATGATCTGACGCATCAGCGCCGAATCATCGACAGACAATACCCTGATTTTACTCATGCTTTTTCCTTACTCAGCGCATATACCGTTTGCCCACGCAGGCTAAACTCACGCACGAGGTTGCTGAAGTTTTCCGAGTGCCCGGCAAACAGTAAACCGTCAGGCTTGAGCAACGGAACAAAGCGACGCAGGATGTCCTGTTGCGTCGTTTTATCAAAATAGATCATCACGTTACGGCAAAAAATGGCGTCGAATGGCCCCGGCACGTTGTACTGCTTATCCAGTAAATTAACGGGAGCAAATTCCACGCAGTTCGCCAGCTCCTGGCGTACGCGCACCAGTCCTTCATGCGGGCCGGTACCGCGCATGAAGTAACGCTGTAGCTGCTGAGGAGACAGCGTTTTAAGCTCATCCTGGCGATAAACGCCGTTACGGGCTTTTTCCAGCACTTCGGTATCGATGTCGCTGGCGTACACTTTCCAGCGGCCCGGCGCCATGCCCAGGGTGTCCGCCAGGGTGATGGCCAGCGAGTACGGCTCTTCCCCGGTAGAGGCCGCCGCGCTCCAGACGCGATACTCCCCGCTACGGCGACGGGCGTGTTCCGCCAGCACCGGGAAGTGATGCGCCTCGCGGAAAAACGCGGTCAGGTTGGTGGTTAATGAGTTGATAAATGCCTGCCATTCGGCGCTGTTCTGGTTCGCTTCGAGCATGCTCAGATAGCGGCCAAAATCATCCAGCCCCAGCGTACGCAAGCGCCGCACCAGCCGGTTGTAGACCATGTCTCGCTTATGGTCCGCAAGCACGATCCCCGCACGCTGGTAGATTAACTGACATATCCGACGAAAATGCGCGTCGGACAGCGCGAGGCGCTGTGTCATCTGCAACAATAATGACGTTTGCCCTGAGGGCATGGGTGATGTCATAGCGCCTTCTTAATCACATTCAGGATACAACGGGCACGGCCTGTGACCGTCCGACTTCTGTTACTGCTTCAACGTGCTCTTTCACATTAAATACGGCGACCAACCCGGTAAGGTGATCCGCCTGGTTTGCCAGCTGATCGGTCGCCGCCGCCGCCTCTTCCACCAGTGAGGCGTTCTGCTGCGTAACCTGATCCATCTGTGTAACGGCCTGCGCCACCTGCTCAATACCACGGCGTTGTTCATCAGACGCCGAGGCAATCTCGCCCATAATGTCGTTAACCCGCGTCACGGAGGTGACAATCTCGTGCATGGTCTGCGCGGCGGTATCCACCAGCGCGGAGCCCTGCTGAACGCGGGAGACCGACTCTTCTATCAGCCCTTTGATCTCTTTCGCCGCATTGGCGCTGCGGCTGGCGAGGTTTCGGACTTCACCGGCAACTACCGCGAACCCGCGCCCCTGCTCCCCGGCACGCGCCGCTTCAACGGCCGCGTTCAGCGCCAGAATATTGGTCTGGAACGCGATCCCGTCGATGACGCTGATAATGTCGCCAATTTTCTGCGAGCTGGCGGCAATCTCCTGCATCGTACTGGCGACGTGAGAGGCCTGATCGCCCCCACGTTTCGCCGTCATCGCCGCCTGTTTTGACAAGTCGGACGCCTGACGCGCGTTATCGGCGTTCTGGCTTACCGTCGCGGTCAGCTGCTCCATGCTGGCCGCCGTCTGCGCCAGCGATGCCGCCTGCTGTTCGGTGCGGGATGAGAGATCGTTATTGCCTGCCGCAATCTCGGAGATCCCGGTATGCATGGCGTAACTGCCCTGGCGAACGTTGCTTACCGTTTCCCGCAGCGACCCCTGCATCGCCTTCAGGCTGGCGAAAATCGCTGATATTTCATTCCTGCCATACACGGCCACCGGACGCGCCAGATCGCCCTTCGCCATACTGTCGAAGTGGCTGCTGACGATGGCCAGCGGCTGGACGATCATTTTGCGCGACCACCACAGCGAGCCGCCGGTCAGCAGGGCGGCCAGGATCACCATGGTCAGGAAAATCGCCCCTGACATGCGGTAGCTGGTACGGCTGTCCGCACCGGCACGCGCCACAAACTGGTTAATATCCTGCTGCCAGGCGTTAAAGCTGCCGTCGAACGCCGCCTGAGACGCCTGCACCGGCGCGGTCAGGAAGTCAGAAAGCTGGTTGTTCTCCAGCCACGTCGCCTGATGGTCGAGATCGCCGTACCACACATCAAAGGTCTTTTTCATGGCGACTTTCAGCGCTTTCTCTTTCTCACTGACCGCCTCCTGCGCCGTAAAGGCCTTAAACTGCGCGTCGGCCTGCTTCAGGCTGCTGCGGGCCACGACCATCAGCGCCTTAATATCCTCCGGCGGATAGCTCAGCGCGGTTAACGTCCCTGCTTTGTTCAGCGCAGTGCTTGCCTGCAACAGCACGGCACGCGTTTGTGCCAGTGCGGAGCGCTGCTGATTACTCGTCTCAACTTCCTGCAAATTCTGATAGCCATCGCGAAACGCCCAGAAAGACAACCCGTTACTGCCAACCTGCAAAACCCCACACAGGATCAGAATCAAAAACAGTGTGGTCGAGATACGAATACGATTTAACATCCACGCTCCCATCAAGCGGCAAGCAGCCGCGGTTTAATTGTCAGTCAAAATGTTTCCCAGTTTTCATCTTGTCCGGTCACCGCTGCGCGCGTACGTGTTGTCACGGGCGCCGGGGTTGCTTCGCTGTACGCCGACCGCGAGCTGACCGTATTTGTCGTTTTTGAAGTAAGACGGAACGCCGAGACGGCCATTTTCAGGCGGCTCGCCTGGTCCTCCAGCGCAGCGGCCGCGGCAGCGGACTCCTGCACCAGGGCGGCGTTTTGCTGCGTCACACGATCCATTTCCGATACCGCCAGGGCGACCTGGTCAATACCACGACTCTGCTCATCCGATGCAGAGGCGATTTCACCCATGATGTCCGTCACGCGCGTCACGGCATTCACGATGTCATTCATGGTTTCACCCGCACTTTCCACCAGCACCGAGCCGGTATCCACGCGTGAAACAGAGTCTTCAATCAGGGCTTTGATCTCTTTCGCCGCATTGGCGCTGCGGCTGGCGAGGTTACGCACTTCGCCGGCGACCACGGCAAACCCGCGCCCCTGCTCGCCCGCACGCGCCGCTTCAACGGCCGCGTTCAGCGCCAGGATATTGGTCTGGAAGGCGATACCGTCGATTACGCTGATGATGTCGGCGATTTTCTTCGAGCTGTCGGCAATGTCATGCATGGTTTTCACCACGCCGTCGACCACCCGACCGCCGCGCTGGGCGGTGTCGGACGCGCTTTCTGCAAGCTGCGACGCCTGGCGGGCATTGTCGGCATTCTGCTTCACGGTCGCGGTGAGCTGCTCCATGCTGGCCGCCGTCTCTTCCAGAGCGGATGCCTGCTGTTCGGTACGGGACGAGAGATCGTTGTTGCCCATCGCGATTTCACTCGTGCCGGTATAGATGGCATCCGCCCCCTCGCGCACGTTGGCGACGGTATCAATCAGCGAACGCTGCATATGGTCGACGCTGGTTGCCAGCTCGGTGATCTCATTGCGGCCAGAAACGGTCAGCGTTTTCGTGAGATCGCCCCGGCCAATATCACGGATATGGGCAATGACGCGGCCAAGCGGGTTAAGCAGGATATGACGAATGCCGTACCACACGGCCACCAGTACGATGACCAGCGCGAGGGCGAGAACCGCCATCTGCCATTTCGCGAAACGGTAGTCGTTCTGGCTTTGCGTGAACGCGGAGTGATAAAGCTCGCCGCTGGCTTTAGCGTACTCGCCGAGTGCCGCGCCGAGGGCGTTCTGCATTCCCTGGGTCGGCTGCGCGAAATAGGCGTCCATATTGCCCATCTCCAGGAACTGCACCAGCTCCGTGAGGCCGGCGAAGTAGGCCTGATATTTTTCATCTATGTTCGCGCTCGCCTGCGCCATTGCCGGCTGAGGGGCGATTTTTTTGAAGGCGTCGTAATGTTTCGCCGCGTCTGCCAGCGTGGCGCGCGCATTCTTCAGCAGTTCCGTTTTTGCGCTGCTCTGCTGGTTATTTGGGTCCATCATCATGCGGGCAGACGAGCGGCTCAGGTTGATACGCGTCTGCAACATCAGATCCCAGGTCGTGGTCAGTTCGCTTTGCTGCATACGCAAATCGTTCGAGGCCGCGAAGCTGTCCTGGTTCTGTTTTAACGACGAGAAAAAGAGGCCGCCAGAAGTAAGCTGAAGAAGTGCGAAAATGACCAGCACCATCATAAGCATTGTGACAACGCGGATACGGTTCAACATACAACACCTTCTCATAGATTTATTAACGGTGTTATCGGCACAGGCCACAGGAACTTTACATTTGCGAAAGGGAAAAGCGCGGGAGTCAGAATGCGACGTCGACAATCAGCGTGTCGGTATAGGTTCCGGCAGGCGGCGTGGCCTGGCTGGTCAGAACTTTGGCGGTGTAGTTGTAGGTACGTAAAAGCCCGTCCGTACTGACCTGCGATGAGCTGGCGCTGGCCCAGCGCTCGCTGCCGCTGCTACCCCAGCGGTTGCTGGTCGCCTCTTTGTAGATGTCGTAACTCATGAAGTTGCTGCCGCTGACCATACGACGCACGTTGTTCAGGGCATTTGCCCCATTATTAATGCCTATGGTGTAGGTGCTGCCTTTGGTGCAGGTGACGGCAACCGACTGTGAAACGGTGGGAAAATTTTGCACCAGCGGCGCGCTGTTAAAATTCACGTCCGGCGTGGTCATGGTGCTGCAATCGTTGGTGACGGTCATGTTGAGGAGGATCGAGGTGGTTGCCGTACCGGTTTGCGGGGTCAGGCACGCTCCGACCGCGCCAACGGCGCACACGTTGTAGTTAATGCTGAACGTTAACAACACCTGATACGGCCCGGCGGTGACGTTCTGCCCCATTACGGTCCGGAAATAAAGGGGAATGTTGTAGCGCCTTGAACCCAGCAGCCCGAGCAGCGTGTTTCCGCTCCAGGTATAGGCTTTGCTGATTTGTATTTCACTGTTTCCGCCGCAGCCGGACGCCCCGCACAGCCGCGCAGGGATGACATCGGTAATAGCCGCGTTGTCCGTACGCTTCATGGTCGCCCGGCTATTCGCGAAGACGGATGCCGAGGTGTAATTCAGCGTCACCGAGTCGTTAGTTAACAGGTTGAGAACGGTATCGCAGGTCACCACCAGCGTGCCCGTCGTTTCCACTTCCCCGGTGCCGCTGAGTGCGAACGAGGTGACGCTGCCAAACGAGGCATTCACCGTACTGACGGTACAGGCCGCCCAGCTGCCGCCGGAGCACAGCAGCAGGAGCGCGATTAACAGGCGTCTCACGGCGCCTCCCGACAGGTCAGCGGACCGTAGGTTTGCAGCTTATGTTCAGGGTTTGCGCCAACGGTCAGCGTTGCCGTACAGCGTTTACCCTCCGGGGTGATGACCTCGAGCGGATTCACGTCGTTGAGGTTTTCCAGCCAGGCGAGGCCGTCGTAGCCGACAACCGCGCTGCTGCGGGACGCGCGTCTGACCTGGCTTCCTACCGGGATCGCATTGCCCTGCGCATCGTGCAGGATCACGCTGGCAACCCGCTCCTGCTCCATCGGGAAATCCACCAGATAACCGTTATGCCGACGAATCGCCACCCGACGCTCGGTCTCTTTCAGCCGGGTATCCGCAGGTAAGTTCAGGGTATCAATGCGGTAACTTGCCGGGTAATAGGCGGAAACGCCGCTCACCAGCAGATAGCCTTTGTTATTGGTTTTTCCGACCGGCTGGTTTTCGTAGCTGACGGGAACATCCGGATGACCGTCGGTGCTGATCACCACAAACGCATCGTTGATTTTGTTCGCCGCAAACAGCTCACCGTCCATCAGCACGACAGAGCCCATCGCCTCGCCCCACCAGGTCATCATGCCCTTCTCACCGTAGCCGCCGCCCTGTAGCTCCACGTTGTTATTCCGCCAGCCGAGCGTGGCCTGCTGATAGTTACTCGACCGCGACTGGTTGGCCCAGGCCATGTTCCAGCTAAAGCCGCCGTCTGAAGGCATCGAGTGGTTGTAGTTAATGCGTTGAGTGCTGCCTGCGTCAGGGGTGTTTTCAAAGGTGACGGCGGCGCTGTCACGTTCGCCGAGGGGAACCTGCAACGACAGCGCAACCGTCCAGTCGCCTCGCTGCTGGTCACGGCTGGCAGCCAGATAAATACTGCTTGAGCCCCACAGATTACGGCTCCAGGAGAGGTTGAGCAGTTCAGTTTTCTGGCTGTCAAAACTCTCAACGCCGATCCACGCCGCGCCGATATTGCCGTATCCGCCGAGGTTAAAGGTTAAGGAATACTGGTCGGTATTGCGGCTCAGGCTGGCAACGGGGTTATCATTTTCATCATAAACGGTGGGCTGATCGTACAGGGCGAGATTGCCGAAGCCACGGTCGCGTCGGGTATGCTGGGTCGCTACGCTAAACTCGCTGGTGTTGTACTGATAGCCCCAGTTTATCTGGCCGCCGCTATCGCCGCGCATGCGGCTTTGGGTCCACGAGGTATTTACCACGCCAAAACGCCCGAGCTTCAGCACCGTGCCCGCACCGCCGAGCGCCAGCGACTCCGCCCCTTCCGCATGCCCCTCCAGCGTCAGCCAGTCGGTCACCCCGTAGCGGTACGATCCGCTGCCCGCCGCCGGGCCATAGTCAAAATTCTCAATACCGTAGTTACGCCGCAGGCTGCCCAGCGTCACGGCGCCGTCGCTTAACCCCTGCTTAAGCAGATCGCTGCTGACATAAAACGGCAGCGTGGTACTCACCTGACGTCCCAGCGCATCCGTGGTAACCAGTACCGCATCCCCGGCACCGTTGATATACGGCAGATTGGTGAGGGTAAACGGCCCCGGCTGAAGGCGGGTGGAGCCGGAACGGTAGCCATTAATAAAGAGATCGACCGAGGTCGGGACGGCCGCCTCGCCGGAAAACGCGGGCAGTGGCCAGGTCACCAGATCCGGACGCAGGGAGAAGTCGCGCCCGTAGCTGATCCCGCCCATGCGCACGCTGGTGCTCCAGCTCAGCGCATCGCTGATGACGTCCCCGGCGGACCAGGTGGTGGCATCCTCTTCGTTGGTGATCAGTAACGTAGAGTCATAACGCACATACCCTTCCTGCTGTCCGCTGTTACCGGTGAAATTCTGCCGGGCGTAGCCCGTCGATGAAAATGAATAATCCTCATTGAAATAACGGAACTCGTGCCAGACCGACGCCTGGCCGCCCGTGTGTTCGGAATGATTGGTATAAACGTCGTAATTGAGCAGCGCGCCGCGGCCATAGTGCGGTTTGCTTTGCGTGCTCTGCTCACTGAAAGGCGTGATCCGCGCGGCAACCCAGTCCCGGGGGACCGTCAGCAACAGGCGCTGGGCCGTGCTGTCGTACTCTGCGCGTACCGACGTAAGCGTCGAGAGATTCACCTCTCCGGCTGGCACATGCGCGGGCGGCAGCCCGGCGCGGAGCAAATCCGCGCCCGAAATAAACCAGGCGCCCTCACGCTGCGTCACCGGCACCACCAGACCCGTGTCATAGTGGTTCAGCACCAGGGCGAGCTGGAATACTGCTTCGCCGTTCATCGTCCGTGCATCCGGCGGCGGCGGTAAACTGTCGTCGCCGGTTTCGGCAAAGGCGCTGGTACTGACGCAAAGCAGGATCATCATCGCCGGTTTCAGTTGACGGGCGTCGATTGCCATTGCGTATCCCTGGCATTAATTTGCGCGCTCATCCGGTTCGGCTGATAAATCCCTGCCGGAAGCGGCCAGCTTCGGGTGCTGCCTGGCAGCACATAACCCAGCAGCCCCTCGGCAACCGTGCGTTTTTGCCCGCCCTGCTCAACCGCAACCTGGCTGAGCCGGACGTGAACATCCCCCTGATTACGGACCTGAAACGCGGGTTTCCCCCCCTCCTGAACGACCCGCCAGCTCAGCTGTTGCGTGTTCGCCAGCGCGTGGTGCGCCCCTTCGTTGAGGGTGGGGATCCCCTGCCCATAAACAAATAAAGGAATCGAATAGCGCATTTGCAGTTTGAGGCCCATGGACGGTTCCGCTTTGGCATCCGGCTGGGGAATTTCATCCACAATAATGCGGTAAGCCTGCTCAACCCCCGACGGGATCGTCCCCTGCTTGATGAGGCGAATAAGCTGTTTACTGCCTTTGGCGATGGTCACGATCGGCGGGCTGGCAACCACATCCTGCTGGGCGGTGTATCGCTCATATCCTCCCTCCTGCTTCCAGCGCACAATACGCACCTGCATTGTCGTGGCGCTGTTGCCCTGATTCTGGATCCACAATTCAGTTGCTCTGGCCTCTGCCGACAGCCACGGATCGATGGGCCACAGAAGAATGGTTGCCGCTGCCTGCGCCTGGCCCGCTGCCAGAGCCGTTGCCCCCAACAGACCCACCAGGCCCGATCGCCTGAAAAATGGCTTCATCGATGTTCTCCCTTTCCTACCATGACAAGGTCACGGTGAGTTGATCTGAATATGTTCCCGGCAGGCTAAACCCCGTCAGGAGCGCGACGCCAAAAAGAGGCAGCGCGATGTTATTGCTGTTGGTATAGGTAATCGGTATGGCCTGGTTAACCCCAATTTCACTGTTCGCCGCCAGAGAGCTGCTGCTATAGAGCCGGTAACCAACAACTTCGGTCCCGCCTGAACGCGTCATCCGTCGCACCGAGCTGTAATTCTGGCCGCCGTCAATGCTCATGCTCAGCGCCACGCCCGGCGTGCAGGCGATGGACAACGCGCCGTCGGCGACAAAGCTGGTGCTGACCGGCGTGTTGTCCACGCCATTGCGGGTTCCAAAATCCAGCGTCCCAAAGCGCCCGCCCGTGCCGGTACTCACCGAGCACCCTGGTACTACCGTCGCGCTCACCCTGAAGGACTGGGAGGTTACCGCCCCGGCGTCGCAGATCATCATCAGCGCGACGATCAGAGCCAAAAAAGGGTGCACGACGCCCTCTGCGCTTTCGCGCAGACATAAACACAATGCCTTCATGGCTGAATCAGTAGGTGACGCTGACGTTAATCGTGTCGGTATAGGTTCCCGGTACAACCGTTACGCTATTGCCGCCGCCCGTTATGCGCCCGTAGAGGGTATAGCTGTTCACCCCGCCCGCTGTGGAAGCTACGGGCAACGCGGCGTTGTTAGCGATCACGTTATTGTACCCGCTGTCGCTATAGAGGCTGTATGCCACGCCCTGTGCCGCATTGGCGGTGTTCACCAGATAGCGGGCGGGTGTGCCAGGGGTGCCAACAACGGTTCCGGGTGCGGTCGCGTTGGTGTTGCCGGTGATCGCCACCGTGTAACTGGCAGTGGTACATTGAATGGTAAAGGTGTTTCCGCCGCTGGCTCCGGTTAACTGGGTTGTCAGGGTGGAGAATGTCGCAGGATGGGTCCCGAAATCGAGTGTCCCGAAGTTAATGCCGTTTTGCGTTGGCGAGCCGTTGATCAAACAACCGTTCGTCAGCGTCAGCGTCGCCCCGATAGTACCGCTACTGGTGACTGCCAGCGCCTGACCGACAGTCGCCGCCGACAGCAGTGTACCCGCGCAGATAAAAAGAAGTTTTCTTTTCATTTACCACCCTCCAGAAGAAATAATGGTTCGCTTGCCCTATTTTATTCATACTGTTCAATATGTTAGCCCCGCTTAAACATTCCCCGGCGCGGTTACTGAGAATTTAGTTTATGGTTCACGCTTCAACCACTTTCAACGAAGGTGAGACACCCGCCCTCCAATTAACAGACTATTAACAAACATTACAAAGAGTTAGCAAAATAAAACGGGCATTATTCTTGCTTAATTTGAGGATATATCGCCTGTAATGTGATCCGCGTCACAATATATCGTCATTGTAAAAACAACGAATTTCATAAAAATTAAAAACAAGTTGTAACTCACGCAGCTTTACTTCAATTTATGCCCCGAATATTTTCCTGCGCTTAAATAAAAATTTTGTATGCATTGACGCAGGAAACTCTTTTAGCGCATAGAGGATCTTTTTGTGGCAAGTGCAAACAAACTCACGCTCTTCATCGTGATTTTCATGCTGGCGGGCATTCTTTCAGGTGCGGCAATCCATGAGTATGCTTCGCCCGACGCGATACAGGCCTGGTCGGAGAACATCACCCTGCTGACCGATATTTTCCTGCGGCTGATTAAGATGGTGATTGCCCCGCTGGTGTTCAGCACCCTGACGGTGGGCATTATGAAGCTGGGTGAAACGTCGACGATTGGACGCGTCGGGGGTAAAGCGATGGTGTGGTTTATCAGCTCATCCGTGCTTTCCATTCTGGTGGGGCTGTTTATTGTTACCCTTGAACAACCCGGCAGCGGTCTGAACCTGAGCATTCCGACAGAGACGGTTGATACCGGCCTGGCCGTTAGCGGGATGTCGCTGAAAGCCTTCCTGTCACACACCATTCCAACCAGCATTGCCGGCGCGATGGCGAACAATGAGATCCTGCAAATTGTGGTCTTCTCGATGTTCTTCGGTATCGGCGGCGCGTCATTAGGTCAAAAATTCAACTCCCCGCTGGTGGCGGCGCTGGATGTGGTCTCCCACATTATGCTGAAAGTGACGGGCTACGTGATGTACGTTGCGCCGCTGGCCATTTTTGCCGCGATTTCGTCCGTGATTGCCACTCAGGGTCTGGGCATTTTGCTGAACTATGCCTCGTTCATTGGCGGTTACTATGTGGCGATCCTTCTGACCTGTCTGGTATTGCTGGCGGTAGGTTACATGGTACTGAAAAAAGAGATTTTACGTCTGGTGGCGATGCTGAAAGATCCGGTGCTGGTCGCGTTTACCACCAGCAGCTCAGAAGCGGCATACCCGAAAACGCTGGAGCAGTTAGCGCGCTTCGGCTGTTCACGTAATATCGCCTCTTTCGTCCTGCCGATCGGCTACTCGTTTAACCTGGTCGGCTCCATGGTGTACTGCTCGTTCGCCTCGATGTTTATCGCCCAGGCATACAACATTCACCTGAGTTTCACCGAGGTGACGGTGCTAATGTTAACGTTGATGCTGGCCTCGAAAGGGATTGCGGGCGTACCGCGCTCGTCGCTGGTGGTGCTGGCGGCGACCATTCCGAGCTTTAACATTCCGGTGGCCGGGATCCTGCTCCTGATGGGGATTGACCATTTCCTGGATATGGGACGATCGGCCATCAACGTGCTGGGGAACGGGATTGCAACGGCGATGCTGTCGCAGAATGAAGGGGCGCGGGAAGCGGAAGCAGCGCTGGTGGAGCAGGAGGCGTAAGGTTACAAAAGAGCCGGGTGGCGCTGACGCTTACCCGGCCTACGTGTTCGAGCCATTTGTAGGCCGGGTAAGGCGAAGCCGCCACCCGGCTTTGTTTTATGCTACATGATTCGCCGCGATATCCAGCAGCGCCATCTCTTCGCTGTTCAGCAGCTTCTCAATATTCACCAGAATCAGCATACGCTCGCCGAGCGCACCCAGCCCCGTCAGGTATTCCGTCGACAGCGTGACCGCAAACTCCGGCGCAGGACGGATTTGATCGGCGGTCAGCGACAGCACATCAGACACGCCATCCACCACGATCCCCACCACGCGCTGCCCCAGATTCAGGACGATCACCACCGTGTTATCGTTGTACTCCACATCGCCCTGGCTAAACTTCACGCGCAGGTCCACGATAGGCACAATCACACCGCGCAGGTTGGTCACACCCTTGATAAACGCTGGCGTGTTCGCAATGCGCGTTACCTGGTCGTAACCGCGAATTTCCTGCACTTTCAGGATGTCGATACCGTACTCTTCATCCCCTAAAGTGAAAACCAGGAATTCCTGTCCAGATGGCTCGCCCGCCAGTTTCGTTACGTTACTCATACCGGTCATGTTATTACCTTTTACTTAATCAGGCGGCTGTGTTCGCCACACGTTGTTCACGATTTAATCCCTGAAGTGCCGATACATCGACGATCAGCGCGACGCTACCATCACCCAGGATGGTGGCAGCAGAGATCCCCGGCACTTTGCGGTAGTTACTTTCCAGGTTCTTAACCACCACCTGATGCTGACCAATCAGCTGATCGACCAGCAGCGCGTAGCGGCGTCCGGCGCTTTGCAGGATCACAACGATACCCTGCGTGGCCTCGGTTTTTGCCCCGTCCACTTCAAACACTTTCCACAGTTCCACCAGCGGCAGGTACTCGCCGCGCACTTCGAGCACGCGCTCGCCGCCCGCCAGCGGATGCAGATCTTCTTCACGCGGCTGGAGGGACTCCATCACCGCGTTCAGCGGCAGAATAAAGACTTCGTCCGCCACTTTAACGGACATGCCGTCAAGAATGGCCAGCGTCAGCGGCAACAGGATACGAATCGTGGTGCCCGCGCCCTGCTTAGACTGGATCTCAACGTGACCGCCCATCTCCTGAATGTTACGTTTCACCACGTCCATGCCCACGCCGCGGCCGGAAACGTCGGTGACCTGCTCTGCGGTTGAGAAGCCCGGGGCAAAAATCAACATACCCACTTCTTCGTCGGTCATATTTTCGTTGACCGCCATTCCCTGCGAAATCGCCTTCGCCAGAATGCGCTCGCGGTTCAGGCCCGCGCCGTCATCGGTCACTTCGATGCAGATGTTGCCGCCCTGATGTTCCGCTGACAGGATCAGGTTGCCCACGGGCGATTTTCCGGCTGCTACGCGGTTTTCCGGCAGCTCGATGCCGTGGTCGAGGCTGTTACGCACCAGGTGCGTTAACGGATCGATAATGCGTTCAATCAGGCTCTTGTCCAGCTCGGTGGAGCTGCCCATCAGCGTGAGTTCGATCTGTTTGTTGAGCTTGCCGGCCAGGTCGCGCACCAGGCGCGGGAAGCGGCTGAAGACATATTCCATCGGCATCATGCGGATGGACATCACCGATTCCTGTAAATCGCGGGCGTTACGTTGTAACTGGCCCATGCTGGTGATGAGATCGCCATGGGTCACCGGGTCCAGCTCGTTGGAGCGCTGGGCCAGCATCGACTGGGTGATGACCAGTTCACCCACCAGGTTGATCAGCTGATCCACTTTCTCCACCGCCACGCGAATGCTCGTGGACTCGCTGGAACGCGCCGCTGGTTTTTCACCGCGGGCCGGAGCGGCCGTCTCTTTTGGCACGGCTTTCAGGGCCGGGGCAGCGGCAACTACCGCAGGGGTATTCTCTGCCGGAGCAGGCGCTTCAACGGCCGCCGCCTCGGTTTCAAACGCAATCTGATCCGCTTCAATCACGAAGCAGAGCACCGCCACGATGTCATCCTGGCCAATCCCGCCGTCGAGCGTCGCGGCCAGGCTGTCTTTGCCCTTCACCACGTTGCTGAGCGTCGCCAGGTTCCCCAGCTCCTCTTCCAGCAGGTTGACCTCGTTCTCCTTCAGACGTGACAGCACTACGCGCAGTTTTCCTGCGGGCGCGTCAGGCGCCGTATCGGGTTCGGCCACGGCGTCAACAACGCTCAGTTTTGCCGCAGGGACAGCGGGCGCAGACGCCTCACCTTTGGCTTCCAGCGCTAACTGACGCAGCGCGTTGCAGATGTATTCAAAGCTGGCGGCATCAGGCTCTGCCGAACTTTTATAGGCGTCGAGCTGTTCCTGCATAATATCTTTCGTTTCCAAAAACAGGTTGATAATGTCGGTATTGAGCTGCATCTCACCGCGTCGTGCTTCATCCAGCAGGTTTTCCATTAAATGGGTGGTTTCCTGCAAAATGGTAAATCCAAACGTTCCGGCTCCGCCTTTAATGGAATGCGCCGCACGGAAGATGGCATTGAGCTGTTCTGAGTCCGGTGCCTCGGGCACCAGATCCAGCAAATGTTGCTCCATATCGGCCAACAATTCGTCGGCTTCATCAAAAAATGTCTGGTAAAAATCGGTAATATCCATGCTCACGCTATCACCTCGGATTGGCTGGTGGCGATGTTGGAACGGCAGCCGAAGGGACGGCCCCAGGCTGTTTTAAATCGTCCAGTGACTCATTCTGACTTTCGGCGTTTTCATGCAGGATGGCCTGCTCCGCCTGCTGGTTCAGCACTAAAAGACTGATACGACGGTTGATGGCGTCATCCGGTCCGCGGTCAGTCAGGCGCATGGTTGCAGCCATGCCGACCACGCGCAGGACCTTGCCATCATCAAGCCCACCCGCCACCAGCTCGCGACGCGAGGCGTTGGCGCGATCGGCAGAAAGCTCCCAGTTGCTGTATCCCTTCTCTCCCGTGGCGTACGGGAAATCATCCGTGTGTCCGGACAGGCTAATGCGGTTAGGAATACCGTTCAGCACCGGTGCAATCGCACGCAGAATATCGCGCATGTAGGGCTCCACGTCGGCGCTGCCGGTTTTAAACATCGGCCGGTTCTGGCTGTCGATGATCTGAATACGCAGCCCTTCCTGTACCAGGTCAATTTTCAGATGCGGACGCAGCGCGCGCAGCTTAGGGTCTGCTTCAATCAGCTGATCCAGGTCACCGCGCAGTTTTTTCAGACGCGCCTGCTCCATCTTTTTTTTCAGCTCGTCGATGTTAGGCTGTTTTTTCACTTCACCCTGCTGCTGGGTGTAATCGTCACCGCCGCCGGGGATCGGGCTGTCGCTGTTAGAAATGCGCGGCCCGCCGGTAACCGCCGTCGCCAGCGGCGTTCTGAAATATTCCGCAATCTGAATAAGCTCTTTCGGGCTGGAGATGGAGATTAGCCACATCACCAGAAAGAAGGCCATCATGGCGGTCATAAAGTCGGCGTACGCGATCTTCCAGGAGCCGTGAGAACCGTGCCCGTGCCCCTTATGCTTGCGCTTTTTTACGATGACGATCGGATGGGACTGGTTTTTCATGCGTCCTCAGTTGTCGTCTGTTGGTTAGGGTTTTTCACCGCGCGCACGTGCTCTTCCAGTTCGATAAACGACGGACGTTCGCTGGAGTAAAGCGTCTTACGACCAAATTCGACGGCAATCGGTGGCGCATAGCCGTTGAGGTTTGAGAGCAGCGTAATTTTCACGCACTGCATCATTTTGGTGGTTTCGGCGCTCTTCTGGCGCAGCACGCTCGCCAGCGGGGAGATAAAGCCGTAGGCCAGTAAAATACCGAGGAACGTCCCCACCATCGCGTGGGCAATCAGCGCCCCCAGTTCAGCCGCCGGGCGATCCGCCGAGGCCAGGGCATGAACGACGCCCATGACCGCCGCCACGATGCCGAACGCCGGAAGCGAGTCGCCCACCAGCGCCAGGCTGTTGGCCGGTACTTCGGACTCGCTCTCGTGGGTTTCGATCTCTTCGTCCATCAGGGCTTCAATTTCGAAGGTGTTCATGTTGCCGCTGATGATCAGTCGCAGGTAATCGACGATAAAATCGAGCATCATCGCGTCGGCCAGAATACGCGGGTAGCTGGCGAAAATTTCGCTCTCTTTCGGGTTTTCGATGTCCCGCTCCAGCGAGAACATCCCCTGCTGACGTGACTTCGCCATCAGGCGATAGAGCAGCGCCAGCAGATCCATATACATGCTTTTGGTGTATTTCGAGCGACGAAACAGCAGCGGAATCGCCTTCAGCGTGCCCTTGATCGATTTACCGTTGTTACCAACGATAAAAGCCCCTACCCCTGCACCGCCGATGATGACAAGTTCAGCCGGTTGATAGAGTGCTCCAAGGTGCCCGCCGGTCATCATGTAACCGCCGAAAACTGTACCGAGAACTACCAGGTAACCTAATAAGATAAGCACGACATCATCCTTCCGCTAGTGACTATGGCAGGACGTTCATTTCGAGCGCATGACCTGAACGCAGGGTAAAAAAAAGCAGCGGTAATCGCTTACCGCTGCTGGAATCTTGCCCACAGGTTCGGGTTAAACAGCGTGTTCGATCTGTTCATCCAGCAGTTGTGGAATAATATCGGCAGCATCCCGGGAAAGTTTACGTCTTTTTACGGCTCGGGATGGAGGCTGGCACAAACTACAGGCGAAGCTGCCCGCAGGCTGGTGCGCGTGGGTAATGAAATTGCCGTCACAGCAGTTGCAGCGGGACAATTCAAGCATTCCGCTTTCAACAAAACGCACCAGCGTCCAGGCGCGGGTCAGCGCCAGCAGGGGTCCCTCTTCCTGCTGCGGGCATTGCTCAAGGTAAAGTTTGTAGGCTTTGATCACGGCATCAACGCCGCTGCATAAGCCCGTTTTAAGCAGGTACTGCCAGGCGTTACAGAACATGGAAGCATGAATGTTCTGCTCCCAGGTCATGAACCAGTCAGTCGAAAACGGCAGCATGCCTTTTGGCGGCGGGCTACCACGCAATTCTTTGTACAGCTTGATCAGACGACCACGGCTCAGCTGCGTCTCGCTTTCCAGCATTTGTAAACGCGCACCGAGCGTGATGAGTTCCATCGCCAGCTGGATATCACGGGCTTCCTGAACAATGCTTTTTTCGCTCATTGTTAAGCCCTTTTCTTCCGGGCTACGTCATCAGGCTGGCTGATTTCGTTGAGCAGGCGGGTGGAGAGAAGAATACCAGTGTGGATCTGTTGCAGATCGTCCACGCGGGATTCCTGAGTCAGACGCGTAATGGTCTGCGGGTTATCAAAACGGAACTGGCAGACAAGTTGATTGGTTTCAGCCAGCTTGACCATTTGCGGGAGGGTTAATCCACCCAGCATGGTTGCCATCTCTTCGTTAACACCCAGACGAAACATCGCTGACGGTTTGTCCTGACTAATCAAACGCTGCGCGAGCAATAAATACGACAAATTGATGTCATAAATATGTTTTAGCAACTCGGATGTATGCATTTTTCCCATCCCGAATAACCAACTATTATTTTTATGCGGAAAGACCGCACCCCGTGATGTCGCCGGGAAATCACCCGGTATAAAAAGAAAAGGCCAAATGCATAGTTGAATTTAGGTTTGTACGTCGTAAAGCGCGTGACCGGTTAACATGGCCAAAATGTCGGTTACACATTTTATCTTTTCTTACAAATAACTAAGATTTTTCCTAATTCGACGCAAACTCTACTCGTCAGTTTTGACACATACAATGCAGCCCCCCCTGGAATTTAAAAAAAATGTGATCTACGTCACATAATTTACGCGAATGTAACCCATAAATCCATCAGCGTGACTTGTAATTTGACTATTTATTGAGCAACTGAAGCTTGTTTATATTCTTATGGAACGAATACTCATGCAGAGGGATGAGGGGATCGGGTATGAAAATTGCTACGTCGAAGAAGCACTGCCCTTTCGCGTCACAACGGGCGCGAACGCCAGAGAAGAGGCGGAGTTAATTAAGTAAAAACAGCAGCTTAAGTTTTCCTTTCGAGAAAAAAGTTTCCATGGGTAACCATCACGCTTGCGTTGACGATCGGTTAACGCGATTTAACAGCACGGAAGGCTAAATGTGTGATTTACGTTAAGTTGTTAATTACTTTCATTTAGCGTCCCCATTTCGTTATTCTTCTTATAAGAATAATTAATGAATAATTATGATAAGCTTCACACTATTGTCGCATGTGCCTCTTGCAGAAGCGGCAGATTCGCGGTAAAGCTTGAGAAACGTGTCATTCTGACATAAAAGGAGTGTGTGATGAGTTACTCCCATCTTCTTGTTTCTGTTGCGGTTTCCCCCGAAAGTCATCAACTCGTCGCCCGTGCCGTTTCCATTGCCCGCCCGAATAATGCCCGCATAAGTCTGATCACCCTGGCAGCTGAACCCGAAATGTATAATCAACTGGCAGCGCCAATGCTGGAAGATATTCGTGAGGTTCTTCAGGAGGAAACGCAGCAATTTCTGCGCGAGCTGGTTGAGCGGGCAAAATATCCTGTCCACCAGACGGTGATTGCCACCGGCGAGTTAAGTGGACATATTCTCGACATTTGTCAGAAACAGAATGTTGACCTTGTCATTTGCGGAAATCATAACCAGAGCTTTTTTTCCCGGGCGGCATGCTCGGCAAAATCCATCGTTTCGTCAAGCCAGGTGGATGTCCTGCTGGTGCCTCTCGGGGGCAATTAATG
The DNA here is from genome assembly GCF_000534535.1 of Enterobacter sp. MGH 33. Taxonomy (NCBI): domain Bacteria; kingdom Pseudomonadati; phylum Pseudomonadota; class Gammaproteobacteria; order Enterobacterales; family Enterobacteriaceae; genus Enterobacter; species Enterobacter sp. MGH 33. The sequence continues at coordinate 3,071,593 of NZ_KI973212.1, forward strand.
CCCCCGGAGAAAATCAGGCGAGTTTAGGGAAGGTCGCGATCTTTTTTTGCAGATCACCTTCCTGAGTTTGCGGCTGGATCGCGCGCAAATCGTCAATAAAACGCGCCTGCCAGCGGTTGATATCATTCTTGACGATGGTCTCCATCATTTCTGAATGACGTGAAATACGTTCCGCAAGCGGCATGGTTAACGCGCGGTTCAGGGCATTTGCCACGTCATCGCGATCGTAAGGGTTCACAATCAGCGCCGAGGTTAACTCGTTTGCCGCACCGGCAAATTGGGACAGCACCAGCACGCCCGGGTCAGCAGGATCTTGTGCTGCTACATACTCTTTTGCCACCAGATTCATCCCGTCGCGCAGCGGGGTGACCAGCCCGACGTCCGCATAGCGGAACACTTTCATCAGGATTTTGCGCTCAAAGTGCTGATTCAGATAGAAAAGTGGAGTCCAGCCGAGCTGACCATAGCGCCCGTTGATGCGCCCTGCTTCGGTCTCCAGCTGGTGACGAATATCCCGGTAAGCCTGAACCTCACCGCGCGAGGTCGGCGCTATCTGGGTATAGCGGATCTTGCCGTGATGCTGCGGGAATTTATCCAGCAGGGTTTCATAAGCGAGGAATCGCTCCGGCAACCCTTTGGAATAATCCAGTCGTTCAACCGAAAAGATATTCTTAACGTGCTTGAGTTCGTCCTTGAGCTGGGCAAGCTTCGGCGGCAGCGGACCAGAGGCCTGCTCGGCGATTTCGTCTGGCTCAATACCAATCGGGTAGACTTCGGTATGGAAATTTCGTCCCCACGCGGTGTGAGATTTGCCGCCGTGAGTGACCAGCCGGGTTTTACCCGACACGCTGTCGAGGAACGCCAGCCTGTCATTTTCCGTCTGGAAACCGAGCAGGTCGTAATCAGACAATGCTTCAAGAATTTCATCATGCTGCGGCAGCGCCGTAAAGATCTCCGGGGTCGGGAACGGAATATGCAGGAAGAAGCCGATCCGGTTCTTCACACCCCGTTTACGCAGCTCCCTGGCGAAGGGCAGCAGATGGTAATCGTGGATCCATAAAATATCGTCTTCTTCGATTAGCGGCAGCAGTTTATCTGCCAGCAGCGCGTTAACGCGCATGTAGCCTTCATAGGATTCACGCTGGAATTTCACCAGATCCAGACGATAGTGAAACGCTGGCCACAGCACGGCGTTTGAGAACTCGGAATAATATTCATCGTAGTCCTTCTCGCTAAGGGCGAAGGAGGCCCACGTGATATTGCCCCGTGACACCTTTTTTAGCGGTTTCTCATCATTACTGATTTCCCCGCTCCAGCCAAACCAGAGACCACCCGCGGCTTTGAGGGCACCTAATACCCCGACCGCCAGGCCACCGGCACTGGCTTTTTTATCATCCGGCGGTGCGATGCGATTAGAGACGACGACTAAGCGACCCATAATGATTTCTCCCGTTGTTTTGCGCTATTTGTTGTTGTTGCTGGTTAGCGACGTCAGATATCCACTGCCAGACGCTGGCGACATTTTCCAGCCGCCATCCGGCAATGGTTTCACCAGATCCAACCTTGACAGACATGCCCTGGGCCTGGTTTACCACCCTGAACCCGGCCTCGTCGGTCAGGTCATCCCCAAAAAAGACTGGCGTACGCCCTTTGAACGGCGCTTCCGCCATAAACGCTGCAATGGCAGCGCCTTTATTAATTCCTGCCGGTTTAATCTCGACCACACATTTACCCGGCTGTAACGCCAGCTCCGGATGGGCTTCCGCCACGCTTCTTGCCACCGCAAAGATCGCCGCCTCATGATGGGGCGCCTGACGGTAGTGCAGCGCAAAGGCCATGCCTTTGGCTTCCAGTTCCGTACCGGGAAGCATTTCCAGAGCCGAAGAGAGTTGCGTATGCAGCGCCTGAATCAGCGTGTCGGGGAGTGAAACTATATGCAGTTGATCATGGATATCGCGGCGCTCCGCTCCGTGCACACCGGCCAGCGGAAAGTGATAAGGACTGGCGAGCACGTCCAGCTCGGCCATTGAGCGCCCTGAAATCAATGCCAGTGCCCCCTCGTTCTGTCGGGAGAGCTGCTGCAAATTCTCTAACACCGTGTCCGGTACAACGACGTCTTCCGGATGCGGTTCAATCCCGGCGAGCGTCCCGTCGAGGTCAAAAAAGAAAGCAAATTTTCCGGGCAGTACAGGCGGTGCGGTTAACAAGTCAGCCACCCTAATCCTCCTTACAGTGAACAAAACAGCCATGTAAGTATAGACAGTGTGACGGTGCTCGCCATTTGGCAACCGGCCCGTCAGCAAAACTGGCGGGCCGGTCAGGGGGTCAACTATGGTTAATAGTTGAGCATATTGATGGCTAAAAATAAATCAGACGGTACGCTTCGCTTTTTGCTTGTAACGGTCGAAGATCACCGCCGCCAGCAGGATCAGGCCGCGTACGACGTACTGAGAGAACGGAGAAATATTAAGCAGGTTCATGGCGTTCTCCACGGTCCCCAGAATCAGGATCCCCGCCACCACATATGAGATTTTTCCGATGCCGCCCTTGAGGGAAACGCCCCCTAAAACGCAGGCTGAGATGACGATTAGCTCATAACCAATGGAGGTCATTGGCTGGCCGCTGGTCATACGCGACGCCAGAATAATCCCCGCCGCCGCCGATACCAGCCCGGAAAGCACGAAGATAATGATCTTGGTCCGTACGACCGGAACACCCGCCAGACGCGCCGCCTCTTCATTGCCGCCAATCGCCAGCGTGTTACGGCCAAACGTGGTGCGGTTAAGCAGGAAACCGAACAGGATCAAACAGCCTACCGTCAGCCAGATTGGCGCAGGCAGACCCAGCCAGTTGGCATAGCCCAGCGTGAAGAAACGCTCGTCTTCAATCCCCACGGCTTTCCCGTCGGAGATGATATAGGCCAGACCACGCACGATTTGCATGGTCGCCAGCGTCGTAATCAGGGCGTTAATCTTCAGGCGCGCAATGACAAACCCGTTCACCAGGCCGCTCAGCACGCCGAGCAGCAGCCCGGCCAGCACGCCGATCCACAGGCTTTCGGTCATGTTGATCACCACGGCAGTGGTGACGCCAGCACAGGCAATCACCGAGGCAACCGACAGGTCAAAATCGCCGGAGGCCAGGCAGAATAGCATTCCGCAGGCCACCATGCCAGACATGGAGATAGCCAGCCCCAGCCCCTTCATATTGATGAACGTGGCGAAATTCGGCACAAAAATCGCGCAGGCGACGAACAGGGCAGCAAAGACCACCAGCATGCCGTACTGGTCCCAGATGCGGCCAAAACTGAAAGCCGACTTCGGCGCTCCGGATGTAGTAACAGAGGACATCATTGACTCCTTACTCAGGCGACAGCCTGGCTAACTTTAGGCATGGCGAGACTCAACGCCTGTTGTTCATTCGCCTGTTCATGCAGCAATTCACCGGCAATTTCACCTTCACGCATCACAACAATGCGGTCGGCGACGCCCAGCACCTCAGGCAGATCGCTGGAGGCGAACAGGACCGCCACACCGCGTTTTGCCAGTTCATAGATGACGTTATAGATTTCGTGTTTCGCCCCCACGTCGATACCGCGCGTTGGCTCATCCAGCAAAATGACCTTCATATCTTCCGACAGCCAGCGCCCCAGAATGGCTTTTTGCTGATTGCCGCCGGACAGGTTCATGATCAGCTGTTCAGCCCCGGGGGTTTTGATGTTCAGCGAACGGATATGGTGATCCGCGTTGCTCGCCTCCCAGCCGTCGTTAATCAGACATCCCGCACGGATGAACTTGCGCCGGGCAGAGATGTTGATGTTGTCGCGCACCGAGTGCACCGGAATAATGCCCTCGGCCTTTCGATCCTCCGGGCAGAGCATAATCCCCGCGTTAATCGCCTGCGCAGGCTTCTGAATATCGACCTTTTTCCCGTCGACGAAAACCTGGCCCTGGGTTATTCGGGTGCCGCCAAACAGCCCTTTCATCAGCTCGCTGCGCCCTGCCCCCACAAGGCCAAACAGCCCGACGATTTCGCCGCTGCGCACCGAGAGTGAAATGGGCGTGCGCACGCCCGGGGCTTTGACGTTATCCAGACGCAGACGCTCAGGGCCATACTCGCGCGGTTTCCAGTGGTAAATATCCCCCAGATCGCGTCCGACCATCGCCTGCACCAGTTGGTCATGGTTGACCTGCTGCATATCGGTGAAGGTGCGCACGTAGCGGCCATCTTTAAACACGGTGATGGCATCGCTTAAGGCAAAAATCTCTTCCATTCGGTGAGAAACGTACAGAATGATGCGGCCCTCTTTGCGCAGCTCGCGGATCACGCGAAAGAGATTTTCTATTTCACGCGCCGAGAGCGAACTGGTTGGCTCGTCAAAAGCGATAATTTTGGCGTTACGTGCCAGCGCTTTGGCAATTTCCACCATCTGCCACTGGCCGATGGAGAGATACTTAAGGGGCGTTTGCGGATCGACATCCAGCCCAAGGTGCTTGAGCTGCAAGCCCGCTTCATAGTTGAGCAGCGAGCGGTTGACCACGCCGCTTTTATGCGGAAGCTGGCCCAGATAGATGTTCTCCGCCACGGTCATTTCAGGAATGAGATGCAGCTCCTGATAGATGATAGCGACGCCCGCATTTAACGCTGCCGTGGTGTCGGCAAAGGCCACCTCTTCGCCGCGAATAGCCAGCGTGCCGGTGGTGGGCGTGTAGTTGCCGCTGAGAATTTTTAGCAGCGTGGATTTTCCCGCGCCATTCTCCCCCATCAGGGCGTGAACCTGGCCGGCATAGCAGTCGAAGCTGATATCGGTCAGCGCGTTTACACCGGGGAACGTTTTACCGATGCCGCGGAAAGAGAGATACGGATCAGACTGTTGCATAACGACTCCGTGATTCCTGTAGTGTGTACGTCTGGCCCCTCACTGTGAGTGAGGGGCGCAATCACAGCGTATTACTTACCGCCCAGTCCTTTTTTCGCCAGCTCCTCTTTGAAGTTATCGCGGGTGATCAGCACCACATCGGTCACTTCGGTGAATTTCGGCGGCTCAACCCCTTTAGTCACCCAGTTGTAGAGCATTTCGCTGGATTTATAACCGTGGACATCCGGGCTTGGCAGCAGAGAGCCATAGAAGCCGGTCGCCTGCGCTTTAGACAGTTCGCTCACGGCGTCAACGCCGTTGATGCCGATCCCGATCACGTCCGGTGCTTTAAAGCCCTGGCCTTCCGTTGCACGCACGCCGCCCAGTACGGTGTTGTCGTTCATCCCCACAACCAGCCAGTGCTTCACTTCCGGATGCTGGACGAGCATGGAGTTCGCCGCATCAAAGGCGCCCGGAATATCGTTGGATTTGGTCGGAACTTTGTAGATCTGTTTTTCCGGGAAGCCAGCCGCTTTCAGGGCGTCCATGGACCCGGTGGTACGACGACGGGCGGTGTCCAGCTCGTCAGCGGTAATGGCCATCACGGCGGTCTCTTTGACATCCCAGCCGCGTTTTTGCATCTCTTTGTAGAGCTCCTGGCCCTGACGCTCACCGATTTTAGTGGCCGCCATCATTACCAGCGGAACGGTATCCATTGGTTTACCTTTGGCGTTCACGAACTGATCGTCCACCGCAATCACTTTCATGTCGTAACCGCGCGCTTTCGCGGCAATCGCTGACCCCAGTTTTGGATCCGGCGTACAGATAACGAAACCTTTCGCGCCGCTGGCCGCCAGGCTATCAATGGCGTTCAGCGTTTTCTCACCGTCAGGTACGGCGATTTTAATTACCTCAAATCCCAAATCTTTTCCGGCTTTATCAGCAAATTTCCATTCGGTCTGGAACCACGGCTCTTCCGGCTGTTTAACCAGAAAACCGAGCTTTAAATTTTCAGCGATAGCGGATTGTGACATAACGGCAGCCAGGCCGATGGCCGCCAGCGCTTTAGTAAATTTGTGCATGGTAAACTCCAGCTTTAGCATTCTTATCTGTAGGGAATAATGGCGAACAACTTATTTAATCGGACTTAAAACAAGGCATTAGCGCTTACCTCGTCATAAGCGTTATTGCTGGAGATAGTTTTAGCGGGAAATTAATCATCCATAAGAGAGCGACATCACACCGCAGAATTACAGTAATTGCGTACATAAATTCAGCGAAAAATGACATAAAAAAGGACGTAATTGTCCTACAAATGGAAAGGAGTTAAGCAGGATTATCCATAAGGTCAGCTAAGAAATCCCTGTAACCCGGACGCCTTAGCGCCCGGCAGAAAAAATTACCAGCGGTAATAGATGTGTTCAGCATGATCGCGCACGGGGGCGTCGTCACCCAACAGACGAGCAGAGAGCGCCAGCGCAAAGTCAAAAGCGTGCCCCAGCCCCTTGCCGCTGATGAGGTTATTATCTACCACGACCGGCGCATCCACATATACTCCATCATCAACGCTCTGCCAGAGGTCGCCGGAACAGACGTAGCGGCGCCCCTTCAGTAGCCCGTTACCGCCCAGCACCCGCGCGGCCGCAGAGCAGATCGGGCAGATGAGTTTGCCCTGCTCGTCATGGGCGGAAACAAAGCGGATCACCTCTTGGTTAGCCGCAAGATTGACGCTCCCCTGCGGCCCACCGGGCAACACGACCGCGTCATACAGCGTATTAATGCGCTCCGTTAACGTACTGTCAGCCACCATGGGGATATTGTGGTAACTCACTACCGCACGGGACGCCGCACAGGCCAGCGTCTCCACCTCAATCTGTAAACGCCGCAGAATATCAATCGTGATAATCGCTTCTGCTTCTTCAAAACCGGGTGCCAGCAGCACCGCAACGTTAGCCATCATAAACCTCAACGAATTAAACGATGTAAAACAGTGTTTCATTTTCACTCTTTATCAGATCACAATCTTGCGACGCGATCACAGAACCGTATATTAAGTGAAAATTGATTTAGCTCAAATTTGATACGACAGGATATATTTGCAGATATTATTTCTAATTTAACACTTTTACAGAATTTCCCGCCAAAGAACGTTTCCTGAAACGATAAAAATGAGCGATATTAATTTCACACCCATTAAAATCAACAGGTTATATCAAATTCAATCTCTTACCCCTCTTTCTGTTCTGGGCTATATTTAAATTTGTAATGTATGGTAAACACAGCCCAATTAAGAGTTTTCTTAAGTCAAAGAGAAGCGTATGCTTATTTTAATCGAACACAGGAAGTGAATTTTCGAGTTTTTTACCTTGCAGAAATCTATTTCTGCCATTCAATCGTCAATACCTGCCGGGTCAGGTTAAGTAGCGGACATCAAGTCCCACAGTCAATAAGGATATGAGAATGACTACCCAAACGATGATGCAAAAACTGAATGCCCAGATGAACCTGGAGTTTTATGCTTCAAATCTGCATCTGCATTTGAGCGCGTGGTGTTCCAGAAAAAGCCTCAACGGCACTGCCACCTTCTTTCGTACTCAGGCGCAAAGTAACGTCACGCACATGATGCGCGTCTTTAACTTTTTGAAAGCTGTCGGGGCAAACCCTACCGTCAAAGAGCTTGAAACGATTGAAGATAATTACACTTCTCTGGAAGATCTGTTCCAGAAAACGCTTGAAGAGTATGAGCAACGCTGTGCGAAGCTGAGCAAACTGGCTGATGAAGCCAAGGCGCAACAGGACATCATTACCCTCAAGTTTTTACGCGATATGGACAGAGAGCAGCAGCAGGATGGCATGCTGCTGAAGACGCTCGCAGATGAAATCCGCAATGCGAAACGCGCGGGGATTTGTCTGGAGCAGACGGACCGCCATCTTCTCGACATTGCGACCGTGCAACACCACTAAGTCCTTCACCCGCTCCCGTCAGGGCTGAGAGTTCCCCACAAAATAATGCCTGCACAGACGGCCCCCTCTCCCTTGAGGGAGAGGGCTGGGGTGAGGGGGAACATACGGCTCTGGTGGTCATTCCGTTCACTTTATGTTCCTTGCAACTCTGTCACGGCATAACCGGTGAACGTGCCAGGGTGGCTCAGTCGCCACCACCCTGGCGACCCGGGCTTCCGGCGGAAAATCGCCGCTTCGCGGTGCCTTCGGCTTATTCCTTCCGGCTTATCGGGGACGGGCGGAGGTAACATCCCTGTAAAGCCCGCCCTCTCGGCGCATCCCTGCGCCTCGCCCCGGCCTACAGGAAACGCCTCAGCGATTTACAGCCGGACCGAGGCATCGCTGAAAGCCCTCAGTTATTCTGAGGCAACGTTATCGCTTTTGCTTTCAAATTACTGGGGATCCCTCAGCCCGTCAGGGAGTGGGTACCAACTCCCTGCTTTTGCTGACATTTAACAAATCAGATCTTGCTCCCAATGAATAACCACACATCGTGTAATGATTTGTTTAATTACATTCATTGACGAGGGAGCATCATGATCACCATTGAGTTTATTGTCATTATCCTCTGCCTGCTGATAGGCACCCGCTTCGGCGGGATGGGCCTGGGGCTGATAAGCGGTATCGGCCTGTTTATTTTGAGTTTTGTCTTTGGTCTGCAACCCGGTAAACCGCCGGTTGACGTGATGCTCACGATCCTCGCCGTCATCGGCTGTGCGGCCACGCTACAGACCGCCGGTGGCCTGAATGTAATGATGCAGTTCGCAGAGCGCCTGCTGCGTAAACATCCCCAGCACATCACCCTTCTCGCACCGTTTACCACCTGGATGTTGACCTTCCTGTGCGGGACCGGCCACGTCGTCTACACCATGTTTCCCATCATTGCGGATATCGCCCTGAAAAAAGGCATACGCCCGGAACGGCCGATGGCGGTGGCCTCGGTGGCCTCTCAGATGGCGATCACCGCCTCCCCCGTTTCCGTGGCCGTCGTTTCGCTGGTCTCGATTCTGGGTGCGCAGCACGGTATCGGCCACGCGTGGGGGATCCTCGAAATTCTTGCGGTCTCCGTACCGGCCTCACTGTCTGGCGTCGCCATTGCGGCACTGTGGAGCTTACGCCGCGGGAAAAACCTCGCAGACGATCCTGAATTTCAGGAAAAGCTGAAAGATCCGAAACAGCGGGAGTTTATCTATGGAGGAACGGAGACGTTGATGGATCAGCGCTTCCCGAAACAGGCCTACTGGTCCACGTGGATCTTCTTCGCCGGGATTGCCGTTGTGGTCCTGCTGGGTGCGCTGCCCGAGCTGCGTCCGGCGTTTGAGATCAAAGGCAAAATGACGGCCCTGTCGATGAACCTTGTCATTCAAATGATGATGCTGATCGCCGGGGCCATCATGCTGATGACCTGCAAGGTGAATGCGTCGGCCATTTCAAACGGGGCGGTGTTTAAGGCGGGGATGGTCGCGATTTTCTCGGTGTTTGGCGTGGCATGGATGAGCGATACCTTTTTTCAGGCGCATCTCGACGAGCTGAAAATGGCGCTGGAGGGGGTGGTGAAGAGTCATCCCTGGACGTATGCCATCGTGCTGTTCCTGGTATCAAAACTGGTCAACAGCCAGGCTGCGGCCTTGACCGCGGTCGCCCCGATGGGGTTGATGCTGGGCATCGATCCGAAAATGCTGGTGGCCTTCTTCCCGGCATCCTACGGCTACTTTGTGCTGCCCACCTATCCGAGCGATCTGGCCTGTATCGGATTCGATCGCTCCGGCACCACCCGCATCGGTAAATTCATCATCAACCACAGCTTTATTCTGCCGGGGCTGATTGGCGTCAGCTGTGCCTGCGTGGTGAGCTATCTGCTGGTGCAGACGTTCTTCTGATCCTTCTGCGGGCGACAGGCTCTGTCGCCCTTCGACGTAAAAGCAGAAAAGAGTTTCTAATTTTAAAACATCGGTTTATTTTAGTGAGACTCACCCTGCGGTGTGAAGCGGAGTTCAATCAGCGCAATCGCTTTCTGGATCGCGCGGAGCGTAACCGGGTCCGCCGCAGCAGGATGGTTGGTGAAATCGATGTTTTTCAGTTGGGTCGACATCTTTTCGCGCACTTCTACCGGCGCGATAACGTCAATCACATCAAGGATTTGTTTGATAACCAGCTGGCAGGCGACGACGTCAGATACCAGTTCCTGATCGGCGCTCAGGTTTTGTGACATGGGGTTCTCCTTATTCAAAGGCCGCCATAGTAGCAAAACAGACGCCCTTCCATCTCCTTCTCGTCGACCGCAGACATAAAAAAACCTGCCGAAGCAGGTTTTTTTATCAGAACATCGCACCCGGTGGGACGTCTTTAAACGTTGTGCAGTAGTTTGCCCACATGCTTTTCAGGATTTTGCGCAGTTTCATTATGTTGCTCCAGTAACGTGTTATGCAGGTGTTATTGTCAATACGCTTATAATATGACCACCATCACAAAAATCAACCATTTTGTGACCTGCATCACGGTTATTAAACCCTCAGTGCTGCTGGTTTGTTAAAAAAAGCCATGATAAATCCGCACGTTACAGGCTTATAAATTCCAGTAAATGTTTATAAAATTTTTTGAGCGGGCAGGAAGAGAATGAGTGAAAACGTATCCGGCAAAGAGAGCCGTGGATTATCGCCTGCGGCGCTGCTGGTGGCCGGTGCTTTCTTTATGGAGTTTCTGGACGGGACGGTGATCGCCACCGCGTTGCCGGATATGGCAAAAAGCTTCGGCGACCAGGCGGTGGATCTGAATATCGGCATCAGCGCCTATCTGATCACCCTGGCCGTACTGATCCCCGCCAGCGGCTGGATCGCCGACCGCTTCGGCGCGCGAAAAGTGTTTGCCCTCGCGCTGGCGATCTTCACGCTGGCCTCGGTATTTTGCGGCCTGTCCACCACGCTCGATCAGTTCGTTGCGATGCGCGTCCTCCAGGGCATGGGTGGCGCGCTGATGGTGCCCGTAGGTCGCCTGGCCGTGCTACGCACCACGCCAAAACATCAGCTCATCACGGCAATCGCCACCCTGACGTGGCCTGCGCTGGTCGCGCCGATCATCGGCCCGCCGCTGGGTGGGTTCATTACCAGCTATGCCGACTGGCGCTGGATCTTCTTTATTAACGTGCCGCTGGGGATAATCGCCATTTTGCTGGCGCTGCGCATCATTCCAGACCTGCATGAAGATACGCGCCGACCGTTTGATTTACCGGGTTTTGTTGTCACCACCCTTGCCATGGTGAGCCTGGTTTATGCGATGGAGTTGATGGGCGCAGAGCCTCTGCGAACAGGATTAACCGCCACGCTGTTTATCGTCGGTGTCGTCGCCTTAAGCCTGGCGCTGCGTCACTTTAAGCGGGCAACCTGGCCGATGATCAGGCTCGATGCGATGCAGGTGCCGACGTTTCGCGTCACCCTGTACGGCGGATCGCTGTTTCGCGCCTCCATCAGCGCGGTTCCGTTCCTGTTACCGCTGATGTTCCAGGTCGGCTTTGGCATGGACGCGTTCCATTCTGGCCTGCTGGTGCTGGCGGTTTTCGTTGGCAATCTCACCATTAAACCGGCGACGACGCCGCTTATCCGCAGCCTGGGGTTTAAGCGGCTGTTGCTGATTAACGGTGCGTTGAATGTCCTGGCGTTGCTGGCCTGCGCGTTTCTTACGCCGCAGACGCCCGCGTGGCTCATCATGCTGATCCTTTATCTGGGCGGCGTTTTCCGTTCGATTCAGTTTACAGCCATCAGTACGCTGGCTTTTGCGGATGTGCCATCGGCGCAGATGAGCTATGCCAATACCCTGTTTTCAACCGCAACGCAGCTTGCCGTGGGGCTTGGGATCACGCTCGGGGCGATTGGTATTCGTATCGGGGAAAAAGTCAGTGAGGCGATGGGGATTGCCGGTATGCCGGGAATGAGCTTCCGGCTGGCATTTGTGGCAATCGCGCTGATCTTCCTGGTGGGAATGGTTGACACGCTGCGTCTGACCAAAGATGCTGGCAGCGCGGTCTCATCGAAAAAGTAACGCTATCTGCCGGGCAGGCAACGCACCGCCCGGCAAAGTAAATCAGCCAACAATACCGCGCACGAAGGCTTCAATCTCTTTGTCCTGGCAGTTCTCGAAGAAGCACTGCTGGAAGCGCTGGCCTGATACGGCGGTTTTAACCAGCTCAGGATCGATTGCTCGCAGGGTATCCAGATAGTTTTCTTTCACCACCGCCGCTTTCACCTGGTTCAGGATCCCGGCGTTACGCACCTGCGGCTCTTTACGCTCTGGTGGATAGCCTTCGCCATTGCGTCCGGTAAACGCTTTCTCAAAGATAAAGCGTACGTTCAGTTCTGCCCCCCAGCCGAAGCCCTTCGCAAACGGCAGAGAAAGCGCGTTACCGTTGTTGATTTGCGCAAACAGGAAAGCATCCGCAGGATCGATGCAGTAACCGCAAATCACACCCGGATGGATGTTCAGGGACATCAGCGCGCCCTGCCCGGTACCGCAGCCGGTAACAACAAAATCAACGGCTTTAGCGTTAAGCAGAATGCTCGCCATGATGCCCAGGTGAATATAGGTGAGATGATGATCGTTCTCATCACTCATACCGACGTTATAGACCGGAAAACCTTTCTCATCAGCAACGGCTTTCAGCTCATTAAGGATGATGGGATTCTTAGCGGCCTGGCTGTTTTCCATCATCAGTGCAATTTTCATCTTGTCTCTCCTGAATGCATGGCGGGCGATCCCGCTGTGGATACCTTTTCAACTTAACCTTACTATCAAACAAACGCACTTTCAAATTAAGTGAAAACTTGTTTTAAAAAACAAAGATGCGCTCACAATTTCGCGCGCTGGCCCGGCTCGTTGCACAGTGAGAGGGCAGATCCTCCGGCTATTCCAGCCATTGCGTACCATCGCGTTGGTTACAATGGCGTATTTCCCGTCACGCAGAGTGAACCATGAAACGTGTAATCATAGCCGGAACGATCCTGTTGCTCGCCGGGTGCAGTATCAACCGTCAGGCAGAAGTCAGCAGTACGGATGCCCCAAACGGAATTGTGCGCCTCGACTATGGCCAGGCCATGCTGCAAAACGCCTGGTCTGATGAGTATGTTAATAACGGTACGGCAACCAAAGCCTGTCAACATATGGGCTACGCCACTGCGTCAGCCTACGGGCAGCCAATTAAAACCTGCACCCTGATCAGCGGTTCACTCTGTCTGAACGAAAGTGTGACCATTCAGTATAAATGTCAGGGATATGCTGTTACCTCTTCCAGCCAGAATCCGTGGTATTAACCGCGACTGCCAGTCACGCTGGCAGTTTATTTAATAAGAACTAAAACAATTCTCATTAATGAATATAAATGGCGGCAATGCGTTTTATTCCCATTCGTATTTTTAATAAAGAAATATTTATTTTACTTTTTGCAAATAATTAAATAACAAATTATAGTGTCGCTCATCATGAACCAGAATTAATAATCGGAGCTGCACCATGTTAAAAACTGAAATGATCGACAAGCTCAATGCGCAAATGAATCTTGAGCTTTTTTCTTCCCTGCTTTATCAGCAGATGAGCGCCTGGTGCAGCTATCACAGCTTTGAAGGGGCGGCCGCCTTCCTGCGTCGTCATGCCCAGGAAGAGATGACGCACATGCAGCGTCTGTTTGATTACCTGACGGACACCGGCAGCCTGCCGCGCATTGATAACGTGGCATCGCCTTTTGCCGAATACGGCTCTCTTGATGAACTGTTCCGCGCCACCTATGAGCATGAACAGCTGATCACCCAGAAAATTAATGAACTGGCTCATGCCGCCATGACCAGCCAGGATTATCCAACCTTTAATTTCCTTCAGTGGTATGTGGCTGAACAGCACGAAGAAGAGAAGCTGTTTAAATCCGTGCTGGATAAATTATCTCTGGCAGGTAAATCCGGGGAAGGTCTGTACTTCATTGATAAAGAGCTGTCGACGCTCGATACCCAGAATTAACAGAAAAGCGGTGCTGAGTTTTCAGCACCGCATTATTTAATGGCGGCAGATTTTACTTTCGTGAGTGGAAAATCCGTCTGCTGCCGGAATGAATTTTCCGCGCGCCGCCAGAAACGCCACCAGCTCCGCGGCCGTCATCTCCGAAGCTGAACAGGTATGGAAACGCGCCGCTTCGCCAAAGCGGGCATGTATCGCCTCAACCAGACTCTCCTCCGTATAGCGCTCACCTGACTCAATCATCATATTCAGCACGTCGTGTCCGTGAATTGACATGGTTACCTCTCGCAAATAAAAAGCAGACTAAACGTTCCCTCTACGGCACGCTTTGCGCTGGCGCAGGTTACCCTTTTCTTTTTGTAAATTAATCATTACACCCCATGTAACGGTGATTTGACGAGATGGTGCTTTTCCCTTACTCTGCGCCGCAGAATGAGTCGCGGTATGGAAGCGTTGTAGAGGAAAGCGTGAAGAACAGAACTCTGGGAAGTATTTTTATCGTCGCCGGAACGACAATTGGCGCAGGAATGTTGGCCATGCCGTTGGCTGCCGCCGGCGTCGGGTTTGGGGTTACCGTAGTGCTGCTGGGCGGTCTGTGGGCCCTGATGTGTTACACCGCGCTATTATTGCTGGAGGTTTATCAGCATGTCCCTGCCGATACTGGCTTAGGCTCCCTGGCTGCACGCTATCTTGGACGCTACGGGCAGTGGATCACCGGTTTCAGCATGATGTTCCTGATGTACGCCCTGACTGCCGCTTACATCAGCGGCGCCGGGGAGTTGATTGCGTCAAGTATCAATGACGGCTTCGGCGCGTCACTTTCACCGGAAACAGGCGCCATTGTCTTTACGCTGATCGGTGGCGGCGTGGTTTGCGCGGGCACATCGCTGGTCGATCTGTTTAACCGTTTTTTGTTCAGCGCCAAAATTCTCTTCCTGATTGTGATGCTGGTGCTGCTGGCACCGCATGTTCACAAGGTTAACCTGCTCTCCCTCCCGCTGGAGAAAGGTCTGGCGCTTTCGGCCATCCCGGTTATTTTCACCTCCTTCGGTTTTCACGGCAGCGTGCCGAGCATCGTGAGCTATATGAACGGTGATATTCGCAAGCTGCGCCGCGTCTTTGTTATCGGCAGCGCCATTCCGTTGATTGCTTACCTGTTCTGGCAGCTGGTGACGCTGGGCAGTATTGATTCCAATACCTTTATCGGCCTGATGGCAGAGCATTCTGGTCTGAATGGATTCCTGGTTGCCCTGCGTAACGTGGTGGCCTCTTCACACGTGGAGCTGGCGGTACATCTGTTTGCAGACCTGGCGCTGGCAACCTCCTTCCTCGGCGTAGCGCTTGGCCTGTTTGACTATATGGCGGATCTGTTCCAGCGTCGCAATACCGTTGCCGGACGCTTACAGACGGGGGCGATGACCTTCCTGCCGCCGCTGGCCTTCGCGCTCTTTTACCCGCGCGGGTTTGTGATGGCGCTGGGGTATGCTGGCGTGGCGTTATCGGTACTGGCCCTGCTGCTGCCTTCCCTGCTGGCGTGGAAGAGCCGCCAGCAACATCCGCAGCAGGGGTATCGCGTAGCGGGCGGTACGCCAATGCTTTGCGCGGTGTTTGGTTGTGGGGTGGTGATTATTCTGGTGCAGATTTTGATTGCAGCGGGGATGCTGCCGGAAGTGGGATAACTTATTTATACAGGTCCTGAGGTACTGTTCCGTTCACCTTAAGATCAACAGAATATAATTTTTTCACAGCATGTGAACGGGATAAGGGGGCCGCCGCGGCCCCCTTATCAATCCCCGCGGCCCCGCGGAAAATCGGTGCTTCGCACTGCGCTCACCTCCCGACCATCTGCCTGCGGTCGGCTCAACTCGACATCCTGTCTCGATTCGCCTCTGGCCGCCATCCATGGCGTCCAGCCCTTGTCATCTGGTCTCCGGTTCGCCGATTTTAGCGGGGACTCAACACCCGTGCCCCATTCAGGCCACAGTAATTAATGATTTAATGCAGGCAGCAGCTTTTAAACTTCTTCCCACTCCCGCACGGGCACGGATCGTTACGCCCCACCTTCGACCCGTTCACGATCGGCTTTTTCGCTTCCGGCTGCTGCGGGTTAGCCACCCAGTAGTTATACAAACGCAGCGCCGCAGGCTGAATGCTTTCGATGCTGGCCATGTACTCCTCTTCGGTCAGCGCATCCAGCTTCTCGCTGTTCTCTTCCGTCCCGTGCAGGGCAATCACCGCCAGGTCCGCTTCCAGCGCTTCCGGCAGGGATGACCAGTCCGTCAGCGCCACGCCGCGCATGTAGCCATAGCACCACTCTTCCACCACGGTATAGCTCTGACCGTCAACGTCGTTATAGCCAAACAGCGGTTCAAACTGATCCGGGTATTCGCTCAAACGCTCGGCAATATCGTTCATGTGCTTAAAGCAGAGATCGATAAAACGGTTCATCTCACGATCGTTTTTCCAGCGCGGAATATATTTCTCACCACCCCAGACCGCCACCAGCCAGGTGTCGGGCTCCACCACAACGGGACCGGAAAGTACTGCGGTAAGCATGCCGTCCAGTTCGGACACGTCAATCACGGATGCATCGTCGTGACCGTAAGAGATTAATGTCTCTTCCAGCCACGCCATCTCGCTTTCATTTAATGGGCCTTCAGCCATTGCTGATACTCCTGATAAAAAAAACGATCCTGACATATATCGCCGCGCGTGCCTATCTGAAGTTTAGGTCTTTATTGCTGCAAAAACGTGCAAATCGTGACCGTTGCACAACTTATGGGCTTTGTTGTTAAGGAGATGTGATCTCCGCTGTAAATTCATCTCATCCCGCAAAGGCGCATAAAACGGCGCTCTATACTCAACGTGTTGTGACCCGGTCAAGGGATTAACCATTCTGGCAACCTTTTTGCTTAATGTTCTGCGCGCTTCGCGGTGCGTGGGATCCTCGCCGTATTAAGCATGAGATTGCTTCTAAAGTGCATTTTGTTCTCGCTCTTGTTTTTGGATTTACGATGCCATCAGGCGTTCGGGTTTATACCTGGTGCAAAAACCTCTTTGCTAAGGAACATAATAATGTCGCTGAAATTTATCAAAACTCCCCTCTCCCTGGTGCTGGCCGGTTGTCTGGTGACGGCCTTTTCCGCGCAGGCCGATATCGTCATCGGCGTGGCCGGGCCGTTCACAGGCCCGAACGCAACCTACGGCGATCAATACTGGCATGGCGCTACACAGGCGGCGGAAGACATTAACGCCGCCGGTGGGATCAACGGTGAGAAAATCAAACTGGTTCAGGGCGACGACGCCTGCGAGCCCAAACAGGCCGTCGCCGTTGCCAACCGCTTAGTCGATCAGGATAAAGTGAAAGCGGTCGTCGGCCACTTCTGCTCCTCGTCGACCATGCCCGCCTCCGAGGTCTACAGCGATGCCGGGATCCTCTCCATCACCCCCGGCTCAACGAACCCGCTGATTACCGAACGTGGCATGAGCGATATATTTCGCATGTGCGGACGTGACGACCAGCAGGGCCAGGTCGCCAGCGATTTCATTCTTGATAAGCTGAAAGCCAAACGGGTGGTCATCATCCACGATAAAGACACCTACGGTCAGGGGCTGGCGGACGCCACTAAGGCGGCGCTGGCGAAACGCGGCGTGAAGGAGGTGATGTACGAAGGGTTATCCCGCGGGGAGAAAGACTTTAACGCGCTGGTGACCAAAATTGGCGCACAAAAACCGGACGTGGTGTTCTTCGGAGGCTGTCACCCGGAAGCGGGCCCGCTGGTTCGCCAGATGCGTGAACAGGGCGTGCAGGCGAAGTTCTTCTCGGGAGACTGTATCGTCAATGAAGAGATGGTCACCGCCGCCGGTGGGGCGCAATACACCAACGGTATTTACATGACCTTCGGTAAAGATCCGCGCCTGATCCCGGACGGAAAAGCCGTCATCGAGAAATTCCGCACCGGTAAATTTGAACCTGAAGGATACACCCTCTACGCCTACGCGTCTGTGCAGGCTATCGCGGCGGCATTCAAGGCCACGAAAGGGACGGATTCCGCAAAAGCCAGCGAGTGGCTGAAGGCCAACCCTGTCGACACGGTGATGGGTAAAAAAGCTTGGGACAGCAAAGGTGACCTCAAAGTCTCTGACTACGTGGTCTATCAATGGGATGACAAAGGCAAATATAAAGAAGTGCCATAACGGGACGGAATCTGCTCAGCGCCGGCAGGTCTGACTGTCGGCGTAACCCTTTATTCAGGTGCGCGACCATGAGTACATTCTTCCTGCAACAATTAATTAATGGCTTAACGCTGGGTTCGGTCTACGGTCTTATCGCCATCGGCTACACCATGGTGTACGGCATCATCGGTATGATCAATTTCGCCCACGGCGAAGTGTATATGATCTCCGCCTATCTCTCGGCCATTGGCCTGGCCCTGCTGGCGTTTTTTGGACTCCACTCCTTTCCGCTGCTGATCCTGGGGACGCTGGTTTTCACCATCGTGGTCACCGGCGTTTATGGCTGGACGATTGAGCGCATCGCCTATAAGCCGCTACGCAACTCGACGCGTCTGGCACCGCTGATTTCGGCCATCGGGATGTCGTTGATACTTCAAAACTACGTCCAGCTCAGCCAGGGCCCGCGCCAGCAGGGCGTGCCCACCATGCTTGATGGCGTGCTGCGTTTTCACCTCGGCGAAGGGTTTGTCCAGATAACCTATACCAAAGTCTTTATTCTCATCGCCTCGTTCGCGGGCATGCTGGTGCTGACCTGGATTATCAACCGTACCCGCTTAGGACGCATGTGCCGTGCGGTACAGCAGGATCGTAAGATGGCCTCCATTCTGGGTATCAACACCGACAGAATTATTTCGCTGGTGTTTGTTATCGGCGCAGCCATGGCCGGGCTGGCGGGCGTGCTGATCACCATGAATTACGGCACCTTTGATTTTTACGTCGGGTTTGTTATCGGCATCAAGGCCTTTACGGCGGCGGTGCTGGGCGGCATCGGCTCTCTGCCCGGTGCGATGCTTGGCGGGCTGATTCTGGGCGTCGCAGAAGCGCAATTCTCCGGGATGGTGAACTCGGATTATAAAGACGTGTTCTCGTTTGGATTGCTGGTCTTAATTCTGATCTTTCGTCCTCAGGGGCTGCTGGGCCGCCCCGTCGTGGCTAAAGTGTAAGGAACAACGCGATGACCTCTGACGGTTTTTCCCTGAAGCGCTGCATTCTGGACTCGATTTTTTCCGGAATGATCGCCCTGATTATTTTCGGCCCGATTGCGGGCGTGATACTGGATGGTTACAGCTTTACCTTTGACGGCCAGCGGCTGGCGTGGATTGTAGGCACGGTGATGGTGGGACGCTTTTTACTGAGCGCCTTTTCAGCTACGGCGGCCGGAAGACGTTTACAGGCACGGTTTGAATCCGACAATGCGGGGGTGTATGTCCGGCCGCCGGCGTATAAAAGCCGCATGCGCTGGATCATTCCGCTGATTGTCACGCTGGCGATCTGCTTCCCGTTTGTGGCCACTAAATACGTTCTGACGGTTGCCATTCTCGGACTGATCTACGTCCTGCTCGGTCTTGGGCTGAACATTGTTGTTGGCCTGGCAGGGCTGCTGGATCTGGGTTATGTCGCCTTCTATGCCATCGGCGCTTACGGGCTGGCGCTCGGGTATCAGTATCTGGGGCTTGGGTTCTGGAGCATGCTGCCGCTGGCGGCGCTAATGGCCGCGGGCGCGGGCGCCCTGCTCGGCTTTCCGGTGCTGCGCATGCACGGGGATTATCTCGCCATCGTCACGCTCGGGTTTGGCGAGATCATCCGCCTGGTGCTGAACAACTGGCTCACCTTCACCGGCGGGCCTAACGGCGTTTCAGCCCCTGCCCCGACCTTTTTTGGCCTGGAGTTTGGCCGACGCGCCAAAGAAGGCGGCGTCCCCTTCCACGAGTTCTTCGGCCTGACCTATAACCCCAACTTGAAGTTTATCTTCATCTATGCGGTGCTGTTCCTGGTAGTCATGCTGGTGCTGTACATTAAACACCGGCTGACCCGAATGCCCATTGGACGGGCGTGGGAAGCGCTCCGTGAGGATGAGATTGCCTGCCGTTCAATGGGGCTGAATCACGTTCTGGTCAAACTCTCGGCCTTCACCCTGGGCGCATCGACGGCAGGTATCGCCGGGGTGTTTTTTGCCACCTACCAGGGGTTTGTTAACCCGACCTCTTTCACCTTTTTTGAATCGGCCCTGATCCTCGCCATTGTGGTCCTGGGCGGGATGGGCTCCACCGTCGGCGTCGTACTGGCCGCCTTTGTGCTGACCGTCACGCCGGAACTGCTGCGCAGCTTTGCGGAATATCGCGTGCTGCTGTTTGGCATGCTGATGGTGGTGATGATGATCTGGCGTCCTCGCGGTCTGATCCGCATCAACCGCAGCGGATTTGCCGTGCGTAAAGGAGTGGCGCCATGAACGCAACGATTTTACGTGTAGAACATCTGATGATGCACTTCGGCGGGATCAAGGCCTTAAACGACGTCAATCTTGAGGTGCAGCGCGGCTCCATTACCGCACTCATTGGGCCTAACGGCGCGGGAAAAACGACCGTCTTTAACTGCCTGACCGGTTTCTACCGGGCCTCCGGCGGCAACATTCTGTTCAATGCACGAAATAAAACCACCAATGTCATTCAGGTGCTCGGCCAGAAATTCCAGCCGGGCGACTGGCTCAACCCGGCGCAGCTTGGTCAACTCCTGTTCTATAAGATGTTTGGCGGCACGCATCTGGTGAACCGCGCGGGTCTTGCGCGCACGTTTCAGAACATCCGCCTGTTCCGCGAGATGTCCGTTGTGGAAAACCTGCTGGTGGCACAGCACATGCGCGTCAACCGCAATCTGCTGGCGGGGGTGCTGAACACCCCTGCGTATCGTCGCTCAGAGAACGATGCGCTGGACCGGGCGTTTTACTGGCTGGAGGTGGTGGATCTGGTGGATTGCGCGAACCGTCTGGCCGGGGAAATGTCCTATGGCCAGCAACGACGCCTCGAAATCGCCCGCGCCATGTGTACCGGCCCGGAGATGATTTGTCTCGATGAACCTGCTGCCGGCCTGAACCCGGTGGAAACGCACAAGCTGAGTGAGATCATCCGGTTCCTGCGCGACCACCATGACATCACGGTTTTGCTGATCGAGCATGATATGGGGATGGTGATGGGCATTTCAGATGACATCATTGTGCTCGATCATGGCGATGTGATTGCCAGAGGTAAACCGGCTGAGATCCAGCACAATGAAAAAGTGATTGCCGCGTATCTGGGCACCGACGAAAGCGAGGTAAATCTGTGAGCGAACCGATGCTTCAGTTTCAGGATGTGGATGTTTTCTACGGGGTGATCCAGGCGTTGAAGCAGGTTTCGCTTGAGGTTAACAAAGGGGAAACCGTGGCCCTGATTGGCGCTAACGGCGCGGGGAAGTCAACATTACTGATGTCTGTCTTTGGTCAGCCCCGGATCCGCAACGGGCAGATCCTCTTCTGCGGCGAGGATATCAGCCACAAATCCACCCACTATGTTGCCACCGGCGGCATCGCGCAGGCACCTGAGGGACGACGCATTTTCCCGGATATGTCTGTAGAAGAGAACCTGCTGATGGGGACAATCCCCGTCGGCAATCAGCATGCAGCGGAAGATATGCAAAGCATGTTCGACCTCTTCCCCCGCCTCAAGGAGCGACGTAACCAGCGGGCGATGACGCTCTCCGGCGGTGAACAGCAGATGCTGGCTATCGCCCGCGCGCTGATGAGCCGTCCTAAACTTCTGCTGCTGGATGAACCCAGCCTCGGCCTCGCGCCAATCGTGGTTAAACAGATTTTCCAGACGCTGCGCGAACTGGCCCGTAACGGAATGACGATTTTTCTGGTCGAGCAGAATGCGCACCACGCGCTGAAGTTGTCCGACCGCGGCTATGTGATGGTTAACGGGCAGATTCGGTTAAGCGGCAGCGGCGAGGCGTTGCTGAAGGATCCGGAGGTGAGGAAGGCGTATCTGGGTGGCGTGTGAAACGAAAAGGCTATAGTGAGAAAAACTCACAGTGATTGCCATTATTAATCGTTTTTCAAAAACGCACGCCTTCCAATATTATCCTCTCGACCTACCCTGACGGTGGGCCAATTAAAACATTCAGGCGCAAACTGAATAGTCATAATGTGAGGAACCGGGGCAAACATGACACTTGATGCTTTATTTCAGTTAATGAAAATTATATCGCCATCTGAAACCCCATCAGGTGGCGATTTAGCGAATTTTATGACCATGCTTATCTCCACCAAAAATCATTCTGACGCCCTGTTACCGTTTTCGCAGCGCGCGTATATGCTTTCAGTTGCCTATCGCGATCCCCAAAAAGCAGCTGCGTTGCTTTCATCCTGTCAGCCCGAAGCAGGCAACCCTCTCCCGCTGCTCAACTTCTCTGGCTGGCCGGACGTGCGTTACGCCACTTCTGGTGAATTACAGACGCCGGAGTCTGAGGACTATTTTAACAAGATTTCGTCTGCCGCCACGCTATTACGCGCGGCAATTATTGACGCTGAACAGCAGAAAAACACGCCAGCATTTTATATTCTGGATAAGGTGCTCAACCTGAACAGCGCTTTGCCAGAACGTTATAAAAAGATGGCAAATATATCTTATTCATAACGGTATTAATAAATCCGACTGTCATCGTATGCCAGATAATCGATATCCAGCGCCGGAACGACCGGGGTATGGTTTTGCAGCCAGGCCAGAAGATGCTGAATGCTCTCTCTTTTGAGTGAATTTTTTGGCCAGACGAGGTAGTAGCCATCCCCCGTCGCGATAGCTTCCCTGAAAGGCAGGCCCAGCAGGCCACTTTTCAGGGCATCAAGCGTGAGATGCAGGTCGGCGATAGCGATGCCGTGCCCGTTCATCGCGGCAATACTTCCCTGTTCAAGGGTATCGAACACCATACCGCTGCTCATATCGAGCCCCGGGAACAATCCTGTTCTTCGCAGCCAGCGCCGCCAGTCACGTCTGTCCGGTGAAGGATGGATCAGATCGCATTGCGGAAGCCGCTGCCGGGCCGGTTCGATAAGCGATGGAGTACAAACCGGGATAAGCCATTCATGAAATAGCAGTTGGCTTTCCGTTGTGTCACCAAAACGCCCATTGCCGAGAAGAATGGCGCAATCGTAGGGCTCAAGATTGAAATCAACGGTGTCAATGTCCATCCAGACGCTGGCAATCTCAACCTGTGGTTTTGCATGGTTGTTGCGAAAAGATCGCAGCACGTCGAGAAGCCATCTCATGGTCAGGGTGCTGGGCGCTTTAAGCCGCAGCAGGTGGTTTTCACTGCGAAATACCCGGCAGGCCCATTCAATGCTCGTGAAGCTTTCGTTCAGCTGCCCGGCAAGCACTCGCCCGGCTTCAGTGACCTCCACCCGAGGACCTTGCCTTTTGAAAAGCTCGCAGTCGAACCACAGTTCAAGGGTACGAACATGTCTGCTGACCGCGCCCGGCGTAATATTGAGCGTTTCAGCGGCTTTACTGAAGGAGTTCAACCGCGCAGCAACTTCAAACGCACGCAGTGCGGCTTTGTTGAATAAATCAGATTTCGGGTAAGTCTCCCCCGTAGCGGGTTGTGTTTTCAGGCAATACGCACGCTTTCAGGCATACCTGCTTTCGTCATTTTGTTCAGCGCTCGTACCAGGGCCATAGCCTCTGCAACCTGACCATCGTAGTCACGCAGTGTCAGTGAACCTCCGAACAGCTGTTTTACCCGGTACATCGCCGTTTCCGCTATCGAGCGACGGTTATAATCTGTTGTCCATTTCCACCGCGCATTACTCCCGGTCAGCCGCTGATTCGCAACAGCACGGTTACGGTCTGCATATTCACCGGGCCAGTAACCCGCGCCTTTTCGGGGCGGGATAAGCGCGCTGATTTTCTTACGCCGCAGTTCATCGTGACAGAGCCGGGTGTCGTAAGCGCCGTCTGCCGATGCTGCCCTGATTTTTCTGTGAGTCTGCCGGATAAGACCCGGGAAGGCTTCTGAGTCCGTCACATTGTTCAGCGACAGGTCTGCACAGATGATTTCATGTGTGTTGCTGTCAACTGCCAGATGCAACTTTCGCCAGATACGGCGGCGTTCCTGGCCATGTTTTTTGACTTTCCATTCGCCTTCACCAAAGACCTTCAGCCCGGTGGAATCAATCACCAGATGCGCGATTTCACCCCGGGTGGGCGTTTTGAAACTGACATTAACCGACTTTGCGCGCTTGCTGACACTGGTGTAATCCGGGCAGCGCAACGGAACATTCATCAGTGTAAAAATGGAATCAATAAAACCCTGTGCAGCCCGCAGGGTCAACCTGAACACGCGTTTAATGACCAGAACGGTGGTGATGGCGAGATCAGAATAGCGCTGAGGTCTTCCCCGTGATGAAGGCGTTGCCGACTCATACCAGGCCTGAATAGCTTCATCATCCAGCCAGAAAGTTATGGAGCCACGGTTGATGAGGGCTTTATTGTAGGTGGGCCAGTTGGTGATTTTGAACTTTTGCTTTGCCACGGAACGGTCTGCGTTGTCGGGAAGATGCGTGATCTGATCCTTCAACTCAGCAAAAGTTCGATTTATTCAACAAAGCCACGCAGTGCATACAATGGCGGTAAAGACATAGCGTCCCTTAAATGAAAATTTCATTATGCTAAAACTTGTTCCGGGGCAACGCCAGCAAGTAAATTATGGAGAAACACAATGATCCCCAATATACCGAGTCATATCGATAGGGGTCAAAATCGATATGCAAAAAGCTGCGGACAAACTCGTAGCCATTAGCAAAGATGTTTATCTGAACGGCTGCAACAGCGATTACAAACACCATATATGCGATAAATAGCGGGTATTTACGCAGCCTGTTAACTTTTAGTTTACCGAGATAAAGCAGGAAAAAAATTGCCACAGATACAACAAAATACACGATAGCAGGCCAAACAGGTGGATGAAGCGAAAATTCTAATTCTTGTGACATAATCAATTCTCTTTAGCTATCTGGTACATCTGCCAACCCGTAATACTCCCACTGGTCAAATCCAGCGCCATTGCGGTTTTAGACGCTTCTTGCCAACCTCTGATATAATCGGATTGGATATTGTGGAATAAACTCCAGGACTTTTCTCTGGGGCCCAAAACTTTTCTGCCCGCACCATATGCTGATAAAGAGAGATCAACGACGCCATAGACTAAGTCTGCCTGGTTATTACCATAACCTAACTTCGTAGCAGCAAATCTATATGCATCTCTCAGGGTTCCTGATTGTTCTTCACGGAAAAGGAGATAATAGCCATTTTCGTACATATTATTTAAACCATGAGCGATCATAGGGGCGCCGTACGCAGCACATGCCAGACCCAGCGAACCAACACATAAACTAGCGCCCCCATAAACTTGTGCGCCACCGGCGACGAAGCCAATCTGTTTGAGCGCGATGGTTGTCGTTGTCGTCCGATTTTTTTCGACAACTATGTATATCTTCGCTCGGTTAAAAGTAAGCAGCTCATCCTGTTCATGGAGGTGCCGTATCTGTTCATCAAGGATATGTGTCCCCCCAGAATAGGTAAGACAATGGGATTCAATCTCTCTTTTCAAATTCCCCACAAGCTGTTGGATTTCAAAAAACAGATTTGAAGTGCCATAAAGTATATGCTTTGCGGCGATTTGCTCTGTGAGCAGCTCAATTTCACGGATTTTATGCTCAAAATGACTTTTATCACGATTATGATTATACATTCCACCTCCATGTTACAAATGATGATCATCAATACTACATGCGTTTAGACGACATTCAATAGTCGTTTACATATATGCGTTTGCAGCAGCTAAGAGGTGAAATTTCTTATACAAAGTGCACACGGCCACATCGTGCATTATCGCCACATGCTTTTATACCCGGCGCTTACAGTCAGATGATTGGGCAGTAAGTGACAATGCTGTACGGCGGCACTGCCTCAGTTCGTCCACCTGTTGTACCAGTTTCCGTTCGCTTTGCCCGAGGCATTTCCGTTTTCATACCCTCTGCGTACCTCCCTACACAGCTTTCTGAGAAGCTTTTATGCGCTGGTCGGTTCACTACCGTTCCGCTTATTTTTCACTTAAAAACCAGTTCACATCCTGGACGTTTGAGAGCTTGTCGCCGGAGAGCCATGTTAAAGTTGTCCCTGTGCCGGGCTGGAAAATAAGATTTGTTGTCAGGAAGGGGGGATTGCAGGCACAAAAAAACCACCTTTCGGTGGTTTCACGACACTGCTTATTGCTTTGATTATTCTGCTTTTTCCCATGGTAGCCGGAGTGGGACTTGAACCCACACAGCGCGAACGCCGAGGGATTTTAAATTGGTTGTTAAAACCAATAAAATCAGTAGATTATAAAAATATTCCGAACATAGACCCAAATATATACGCCTTAAATACATGCACTTACAACCTCTCCGGCACCAATCTTCGGAATGATTAGTGAATAAGAGTGCGTTATTCCGTAGCCCTGTACCAAGCTTGCCAACGATATTTATCCAGCCGTAACTGCCGCAGGCATTCCGCTGTTTCGATGTCTGCTTGCAGATCTTCGTCGCTGTCTGTTCCTGCTTTACTCGCTCCCTTGCATGGCTCCTGCATCAAATCCGCTGATGGAGTTGGCCGCATCGAGGGCTCGCTGCCGCAGCTGCACAGCGTGATCGTCAAAATCGCACTTAGTATGATTCGGGTCGTTAGCATATTTCACCACATCTCGGTAAATGGTCCGGTAAATCACTTTACCTTCTGCGCTGGCCGCTGCCGCTTTCTGCTCACTACTGGCGACGGCTTTCTCAGCCTTTTTGTTTTTCGCTGCATGCTCACTGTTTACCTTTTCGCTATGGGCGTACCAGCCTTTCAGATAACCCGCGTAAAAGGTAACAGCGAAAAGGGCCAGCAGAACGGCCAGCGCTAACAGCTTTGCTTTAATGGTCACTGGTCTATCCCCCAGCACGCAAGTGCGCTTTCCTGATCCCGGCGTACAACCTGACCATAGCAGCCATTCTCCTGGCCTTTTGTCAGTCGACAGTCGCGGCCACCGTCTCTAATCCACCAGCGGATCGACTCGCAGGCCCCTTTGCGGTCACCGGCATTGATGCGCTTATAGAACGTTGATGGGAAGCATTTACCGGGGCCGATATTGTACGGGCAGAACGAAGCAATACCGGCTTTCTGTGGTTCGGTCAGCGGCACCTTTATATTTCGTTCTACCCAAGCCAGCGCCTTATTACGTTCAATGGAGTTTACCTGGTCGCATTTCGCCTGGGTCAGCCTCATGCCCTGCACCACCGGTTTACCATCCACCA
Source organism: Enterobacter sp. MGH 33 (assembly GCF_000534535.1). Classification (NCBI taxonomy): domain Bacteria; kingdom Pseudomonadati; phylum Pseudomonadota; class Gammaproteobacteria; order Enterobacterales; family Enterobacteriaceae; genus Enterobacter; species Enterobacter sp. MGH 33. The sequence continues at coordinate 3,098,829 of NZ_KI973212.1, forward strand.
TTGTGGCACCACGACAAATAGTCCAGACCCCACCGCCGTCTTTGTAAGCTGTGAGGCTGTTTCCCTCTTTTTCATTCAGAAACTGATCGAGGATGACGGAAGCAGGCGCCCCGGCAAGGATCAGTCCGAGAACTGCGGCGCTGAATTTAGTCTTGCTGGTAGCCATTATCTCTGGCCTCTTTTCGACGATCGTCTTTGATTTTGAAATACAGGTTGGTCAGATACGTCAGTAAACCAAAGAGAATACTTGCAAGAACGCCGATTGCAGCCCACTGGCTGGGGCTCACTTTATCGAGTAGTTGCAACAGCCAGTACCCAAAGCTGCCAATAGATGTGCCGTAGGATAGTCCTGCCGCTACGTCTGATAGGTTGTTCATCCTCATGCCTCACCCCCTGTGGGGAAAATATTTGTGTGAGCCGAGGGTAAGCGTGGAGACCGGTCGGAATCCCGACCATATAGAGGAGGTCGATTAGGTTAGTGACAAGTGCTAAACTCTTTGCCTTTCAGAATAGACTGATTCTCATAATGTTAAAGCTCTTCGCTAAGTACACATCGATCGGTGTCATAAACACGCTCATTCACTGGGTTGTGTTCGCTATTTGCATATATGCGTTTCACACAGGCCAGGCACTTGGCAACTTCGCCGGGTTCGTCGTGGCGGTGTCATTCAGCTTCTTTGCAAACGCCAGGTTCACGTTCAAGTCTTCCACCACAACCATGCGTTACATGCTTTACGTTGGGTTCATGGGCTCGCTGAGCGCGGCTGTTGGTTGGGCTGCCGATAAGTCCGGCATGGCTCCGATCGTAACTCTCATTCTTTTCTCCGCCATCAGTCTGGTGTGCGGTTTTATTTATTCAAAGTTCATTGTCTTTAGGGATGCGAAATGAAAATTTCTCTGGTCGTTCCCGTCTTTAACGAAGAAGACGCGATACCTATTTTTTATAAAACTGTTCGGGAATTTGAAGGGCTTCAGAAGCATGAGGTTGAGATAGTTTTCATTAATGACGGCAGTAAAGACGCGACAGAATCAATTATCAACGCGCTTGCTGTTGCCGATCCGCTTGTTGTTCCACTGTCATTCACTCGTAACTTTGGGAAAGAACCCGCTCTTTTCGCCGGGCTTGACCACGCGACCGGTGAAGCGATTATCCCGATCGACGTAGACTTGCAGGACCCTATCGAAGTCATTCCTCACCTGATAGAGAAATGGCAAGCCGGGGCTGATATGGTTCTGGCTAAACGCTCTGATCGCTCAACAGATGGCCGACTGAAGCGCAAGACGGCTGAGTGGTTCTATAAGCTGCACAACAAGATCAGCAATCCGAAGATTGAAGAAAACGTTGGTGACTTCCGTCTCATGTCTCGTGAGGTTGTAGAAAATATTAAGCTTTTACCTGAGCGTAACCTTTTCATGAAAGGTGTCTTGTCATGGGTTGGTGGTCGCACTGATGTAGTCGAGTACGCCCGTGCCGAGCGTGTTGCAGGCAGCACGAAGTTTAACGGCTGGAAGTTGTGGAACCTGGCGCTTGAAGGGATCACAAGCTTCTCTACATTCCCTCTGCGTATGTGGACTTACATCGGCCTGTTTGTTGCTGGGGTGGCATTCCTTTACGGCGCGTGGATGATTTTCGACACTTTGGTGTTCGGTAATGCTGTCCGTGGATATCCATCTTTACTGGTATCTATTCTTTTCCTTGGCGGCATTCAGTTGATCGGTATCGGCGTACTTGGAGAATACATTGGCAGGATATATGTTGAAGTGAAAAATCGTCCAAGATATGTGCTTAAAAACAAGGGCAAGAAAGATGATTGAACAGTTCTTCAGCAGATACAAAATTGCGTACATTGCAGGATTAGTGTACATCCTTCCTATCATTATTGCAGGACGTATGTTTAATGATGATATAGGAAGGGCAACGGAGGGTTATACTAAATGGGGTGTAAACGGAAGGCCACTAAGTGACTGGATTATGGAGGGTCTAAGCTTTGGATTCCCTATAAGTAACCTTTCCCCTTTCACCATAATTATTGCAATGCTAATTACTGTGCTCTGCGGCGCTCTACTTGCTGAGCACTTTGGTGTTGAGGATAAAGCAAAAAGAAACATACTGGCTTTTTCTTTTATTATATCTCCGTTTTATTTAGAGAATCTTTCTTATCAGTTCGATTCTCTGCCTATGGCTTTATCATTATTATTCGCATCTCTTGCGTTCACAATCCCAGGAAAGTTCAGACCTTTAGCTGGCTGTGCAGTTGGCACCGTCTTGCTGATTGGCACCATGTGTCTTTATCAGCCATCTATAAATGTGTACATCATACTAGTTTGTTTTGCTGCAATACTAGCAGGAATAAATAGCGAAGGTCGCATTTTACTTACCGCTTTATACAAAGCCATATCATTACTTGTAGCTCAGGTGATTTACTCTTTAGCAATTGTACCTGCCTTTATCGAGGGTGATTACAACACAAATCACAGTATTATGATTACTGAAAAACCAGATCCGATAGGTCTGCTTTTTAGTAATGCTCAAGCATTTTACGATAGAGTATTAAACTCACTAGATACAACGGCATACGTGATAGCAGTTGCTCTGGTAGTATTGCTATTAGTGATATGGATAAAGTCTTTATTTACACACAATAACAATAAAAACAAATTAAACCTTGCGTTTGATAAGTTAACTATACTCATTGCATTTCCAGTTATTTTTATATGCATAGCTGGCCCCTTACTATTACTCTATAAACCAGTGACAAACCCCCGCGTATTGCTTGGCGTTAATGCCATAGTATTCATTGGGGTATTTTGTGCGATATATTTCTTAAGCCGATACTGGAAATTCCTGATGATTGTCCCGGTGGTTTACGCTTTCTCACTTTCCGCAGCGTATGGGAATGCTTCAACCATGCAAAAAAGGCTTGATGAATATCGGGCAATAGTAATTGCCAAAGATATTAACAATTTAAATAAACCATTTAAGAATCTTGTTTTTATAGGCATGCCTGAGCTTTCCAAGGTGTCTAATAAATATGCAGACAACTTCCCTGTCATTCGTCAACTGATTACCCCATCCATAAGAGAGAACTGGGTTTTCGCAAACTACTTCATGCGGCAGTATGGGATCTATCTCAACTATATTCATATAAGCAAAGGAAGAGCAACCAGAGATGCTTTATGCAAACAAGGTGTATTAATTGCTAATGATGACTATTTTGTTATGCACAATTCAGACGCGGTAATAATAGACTTTACAAAATGTAAAGACGTGAACTAACTTAGTCGAAGGCCGATACTTTTCGGCCTTCCTTAATTTTATTAGGTTCATAAATTTAATTTGTCACCATTAAATGCAGTGATGATGGCTTGTTTTTTATCATTAGCAATACCAATCAATGGTCATAAGTTATACAATTTGAAACCGTTCTCTTTTTGCTGGTGATACATACAGTGAATCTTACTCGCCCTTCTGAATAAGTGAACTTTCCTAAACATGTGATAAACTGCTTTTTTGAGGAGAAGAAGATGGAGTGGCTAATCATCATGATAGTTGTGCTTTTCGTCTTTGCACTACCCGGTACTGACATATGAAAGAAGGGATTAACCTCCCAAGAGTTTTGGGTGTCTCAATGGTATGCTTGCTTGTCACTGGATCTGTGGATAACAAGTGGGTAGTGGCTATCTTTTTACTGCTCATAGCAGCCTGGCTAACACTAGAAATCTATCTTAAGAATAAAAAATGCGATTAATTCTTATACTAATTCTCTGCCTTTCTGTACCGGTAGACATGCTGAATGGGTGGCTATCTTATGAGCGAGACATAGGGTTTGTGTCCCCTCTCTATAAAGCTGCTGTATTAGGTCTGTGCCTTTTGCTGCTCGCGGCAACCAGAATCAAACGGTTTTTTTTCTATTCATTTTTTATGCTTATCCTGTGCCTTGGTCCGATACTCGGCTATACTACTTTTGAACTCAATGAGTTCCCGGTAGAAACTGTGCAGATAGCAATTCGATGCCTGCTAATGTTTGTCGTTTATGACACCCTCTCGGCACTGAGAGTTTCTCACAGGATGGCCGCGTTGGGAGCAGTTTCAGCGCTAGGGTTTACGCTTCTCAATTTCCTTATGGCGCAAATGGGTTACGGTTATTCTGCATATGGAGACGCCGCCCTAAGTGATGCTTACGCTGAATACTCTGTCGGCGCTAAAGGGTTCTTCTTTGCTGGAAATGAAGTAAGCATTTTGCTTATGTTCCTTGCTGCATTTGTTTCACTTTATTTCTATAGATACTTTTGGACTTTCTTCCTGCTTGTTGCATTGCTTGGATGCAGCATACTCCTTTCAACAAAAACAGCTATGATTGCTTCTCTCGCAATGGTAGCTGTATGGTTCTTTGTTAGATACCGTTCACTTTCTGTAAAGTACCTTATACCTGCCGCCATTATCGCAGTGTTCGCGCTGGTTTTCATAATCAACCCAGACATAACACTGAGTGGAGCTAAATGGACTCAATTCGTTTATATATATGAGAATGGCGGAATTACTCGATTAATATTCTCAGGAAGGGATGAGTTTGTAGACGCGGCGTGGAGAATGATTCAAGGAAACTCCGCATTTATTACTGGTGAATATTTCTTCGGTTTTACCAAAGAATATCTTGAGTTTCAGAGAATAAAATCATCGGTAGAAATAGATCTGATTGATATGTACCTGTGGTTTGGCGTAGCCGGTGTCGTTTTCTTCTTCTACTATATGAAGTTTGTGTGGTCAAAAGTAAAATATGGATGCTATGAGACTCGCATGTCCAGACTCATATCACTTTGCTTCTTTACCATGATATTCTTCGTATCATTCTTCTCTGGTCACGTTGTTTACTCGGGAACGGCAGCGATCCCTGCTGCATTGTGTCTGTATGCCATTTATCAAAAAATGATGTCTCACAAATAAAAGAAGGCGGCATTAGCCGCCTTTTCTTTTACACCATCAACTGGAATGTTGGTGCTGTTCCAGAGAAATCTCCGGACTGTGTACATACCCAGCCTAGTTTCACTGATGTTCCAGGTGTGATGATGAATATTTTATCCCCGCTGTACCACTTACCTGCTGTTGGTACTGCTGCGGCATGGAAGATTCGGCAGTTAGCAGAGATAGCGCTGCTGATATATGGACCTGCGTTAACCTGCACGGCCTGGCCCACAGCAAAGTCTATCGTGTCGTTTCCAATATTAGTCATTCTCACCGTCGCCGTGGTTGACCTGTAATTCTGATACCCAACCTGAGAGCCAGCGAACTGAGCTGTAGAAGGCAGAGAGAAGTAAGCAATGCTTGCTGATGTGAGTGTCCCTGTGGTGTCATTGAAATCTATCGTCCAGTTACCCAACTGGATCCTTGAGCACCCTGCAAAATCCGCCATGCCAAGATATGAGCCGGTTACGTAATTTACCCGTAGATTTACATCGCCAATATACAGATCAGTCACACCTTGCGTAATGGAGAACATAGAGTGAAGAATGCTCGCAGTAACTCCAGCAAGTACACATGCCCCTTCAATGCGGCCTATCCTGATTGTGCTGCTCACGTTATCAGGTCGGCTACGCAGAATTGGCATAATAGATGAACTTAGGGTGTTGTCGATATACAAGGCATCGATGCGCATGGTTCCACTGTACGAGTATGTAATGCCATATCCAGAGCACTCTCTGATACGCAGAACCCCTATGTTTACTATACCGCCAGCATTTACAACGGGCTCGCCTAATCCGTTATCAACAACCATTTCAGAGATCGAAACGCGACTACCCTCGAGGCAGTAAATTCCATTATCGTGGATCAACCTGGCAGTGATAACACCGAATACCGTTTCAGTGGTGGCTGCGACGATTACCCCACCTTGACTGTCATAGATATTAACATCTGGGTAGTTTCCTCGCTGAGTTGTAGCACCTACGGTGAATGCAGCAGGCTGCGGATCAACGCCAGTATCCCCCTTCTGAATATTACGAATAATGGCAGAAATGGTGTTTCTTATTCCTTCATCCGTTACTGCGTTCTGGAGGCCATAAGTCGTTCTGTTAGCACCATAGATATTCGAAACCTTGATGCGACCAACAGTGTCTGTACCCTGGTTGATAAAACCACCAGCGCCGAAATTCTGCATGTCGATATCGATGTCATAAGTTACATTCGCTCCAGTCAATGTCAGGAGCGTACGACCGTATGCCGTGGAAAAATCAGCAGTAGAGGCTTTCATTCTCCCGGTCAGGCTGAATCGACTTGAAGGGATGCTAACGACATTATAATTCTCCCCCATCATTTTCACGTCAAGACCAGAGGCGCATGCTTTCAACAGGCGTGCAGAGTTGTCAGATCCTGTATTCCCATCCCAGCATCCATATTCTTCTGTGCTGACCTGTTTATTTTTGACGCACCGCCGCCACACAGCTCCGCCGGACGTTTTGATATAAAGACCGCCATCTTCTACCAGCGTTCCGGGATTAACACTGCGGAAGAAGCCCCCACCACCAAATTTGTCTGAGTAGTAATTTTTGACCCTTATTAACTGTCCGAGTGTTGTTGGTTCAATCGACCGTAAAGTCGAGATATCTGGACACTCTCCGATATATTTGTAGCCATCACTTGCAGCTAGTTGCAACATGACATCTGAGGCAGACCCCGATGGCGGCGATACGAATACTGGATCGCCGGCGCTGTTGAACCCCAGCAGCTTATTTGCTCGATGTTCCGCGGGTGCAAGTGTTGGAATGGAGCTTTCAGGGACACGCAGCGCACGAACAAGACTCACATTATCAATGTAACGTTTTGTCGCAGCATCTTGCGGATTAACCGGATCGGCAAGCTTCTCAATCCGGTAACCTTCTGCGTTAAACGGCCCTCCAAGCAATGGGCGACGTAATGCCAGACCAAGGTAGATAAAGGAACGCTGGATAGCCATCCACAGACGGTCAAAGTCCTTGTTTACCGTATCGGCCAGCAGGTCACCGTTATCCTGGTAATCGGTCAAACGGTAAGTCGGGACCACTCGTTCCAGCATCACTACTGTACCCGCAGCAGGTGGAGTAATGAAAATCACATCTCCGCCTGTTACATTACCAACGCCGGAAACGCTGTAACCGCTTGAAACTGGTGTACCGTTTATGGAGACCTGAATATCCCCAGCATTAATGATGTAAAACTCGAAGGGAAAAACGGTCGTCAGGCCGTTGGCATTATAAATTATATAAGGTGTCTGGTTAGGGACCGACATGATGCGAAACCTCTGGCAGGTTAGTAATCGACGTCGACCAGATGATCTCCGTCACTTAACTGCCAATCTTCGCGCGCATGCCCGGTCGGAATCCCGACCACTTTCCCGATACGTACAGGGGTCTGACTTATTGCACCAGCGCCGGAATCAATGAAGTCGTCCGGCTGGTTGGTCAGCGCAGGATTAAAGTCACGCATCTGGCCATAGACAGGACCGTCGAGCACATCGGTATGCGCCCAGAGGAACCGAGAAGACAGGGGCGCTTCAAACGCATCGAGGATGCGTTTCTGCTTGTTGGTGATACTGAATTCTTCTCGCACGCCGCAGCCGGTACCCTTAAGCGCCTGACGAATCAATTTGCCCGCGAAGCTGCCGGGGCCGTTCACCTCAACGCACACAACCGGGATCTGATATTTGAGTACCAGTTCTTTGATCTGCGCCACCTGGCCGCCAGTGATTTTGTCGTTATCGTCAAACTCTGCCAGCTCCCCGGTAAGCTCCTGGCATATGTGCCAGTACAAATGCCCTCTCGCATCCGTCAGCATCAGCGAGAACGCCGAAGCATCCGCTTTAACTTTACCTGTGGCCACATCCCACCAGGCTACAGCACCGACGATTTGCACGTTACCCAGCCATAGCGAGGCCGTACGGTTCGCATAGCGGATCTGCGGATGGATGTTGTACTCGCGAATTCGGTCTGGATCGAGACGAACGTCGCCGACGGGTTTACTGTGCAGCTGATACTGGCTGTCCCACTCGTTAATCGTGCGCGTTTCTTTGCGGCGATTCTCCATTTCATCGCGCGTGAATCGCTCAGGCCAGGCGCAATCTGCATAGAAATCAATAACGGTGTCGGGCGCGGTGGCAAATTCAACCCCGCTTGCCGTAATTTTGTAGTCGACATCTTCCACCAGCAGGCGGGCACTTTTATGGATCCCGGCGAAAACATATTCCGGCCGGAAAGATAAGCTGTATCGCAGCTGCGTAGCGTCTTTGGCCTCAACGCGTTTTTCTTTCTCAAATAGCCGGATGGTCAAGCAGTCAGCGCCCATAGACTCAACCTCATCGTAAAGGCTGTCATGCGTATGCGGCGTACCAATGTAGAGTTTGCGGCCACCGGGGATCAGGATGTGCGTTTGTTCACCCAGGCGATAGCGCAGCTTTTCACGCGCTTCTGGCGTCTGGATATTGCGGGGTACTTCTACATCATCGTTCTGGCATTCGTTGGCACGGGCGGATGTAACGTTAGACAGAATGCCTTTGGCATACATGCTGCCGTTACGTAAATCCAGCGCACCGTTGACCCACCACTGCTCTACCGTCCCCTGCCCGTCCGGTAGCATTCCTTTCGTCAGCGGATGATTACGTAAAACGTTCTGCGTATCGCGGCTGGTTTTATACGCAGTACCATCGGATTCAGACTGATGCAAAATGCGATACTGCCGATCGCAGTAATACCGCCAGGCGTTATAGACCGCGAGAATTGTCGATTTGCCGAACCCACGGAAACAGCGAAGCACCGCGAGATTACCGCGATGCTCCAGCCAGTGGCAGGCTTTATAGTGACAGTCCGGTACATTCCACTGCATCCGTTCCGCCCACATCAGAAAGAAGGCGAGGAAGGAGATCATTTTTTGCCTTTCTGGAGACGCTCGATAATAGCGGCTGCTTCACGCTCAGCCTTCGATACCTGCTGGCCCAGCGCAAAAGCTTCATCATCCTGACCAGGATTATCAGTTGGCGTACCTCCGCGCGTCTGCATGCCGATAAGGGAGTGAACCTTAATCAACAGCGTCAGCGATGCGGCTGCGTTCTTCTTGTCCCAGTAGCGGTCGCCGCGCTCGTCTTTCGTCAGTTCGCTCGGTTTCTTCCCTGCCCCCGGCCAGTTATCCGGATCGGCTTCTTCGAGCACCATATCGGTGAGTTTATCGCTCAGCGCGGTAAGGCGTGTTTTGTAATCCTGATGCATAAAAAAGCCCCATAGTGAATACAGGGCAATGATGTAACAGACAAGAGGTCGGAATCCCGACCGATTACCGCATACCAGGGTCAACCTGATTTATCAGAGGAGCAATCCAGAAGAGGTTATTACCCGGCAACAGCGTACGTACGTTGTGCAGAACCCGATCGCCAGCATCGCCATTGAGCACGCCAGCTGTCACATCGGTAATGGTATCGAGAAGGCCAAACGTCGGACCCAATGCAGAGCCGATAAAACCTCGACTGGCATAACGTGACTGTGTGCCGGTACCGAGCAAAGCACCCAGCCCCACCATACCGCCGGAGGCCTTTTCCGCCATATTGTTATATTCCATCAGCGGGCCAAGAATACCGGAGCGGTCAACACCTTCCAGTACCAGTTTATTCGGCGACCAGTCTACCTCTTTACCGTTTGCAGTCTGTTTAAGCGCGTACGTCAGCGCGCCGAGACCAATCTGAAAAGCGGTACCGTAATAAAACTGCCCGGTTCCTTCTTGCAGGCCGCCCAGTGTGGCACGGTTATAGGATGCGGTAGCGAACGATTTAAACTGGAAGATGGTTTTACCGAGCGGCGTGCTGGCCCATAGTGGTGTATCACCTATCCCCGGCGTGATAACAGTGTTATTAACGTCTTTGAGTACCGCCGACTGAAAAACGCCAGCCACGTGCTGATCATCCCATTTCTCGAAATTACCGATATGCCAGCCGTTGATGACTTCACCGTGCTTCTCGAACTCGCTGCGGATACGCGCGGCCATGTTGTCGTTAATACCAAGCTTCGCCAGACGACGGCCAGCGAACGCGCCGGAGAGAATGCCGTCGGACGTGATCATGCCGTTTACCGATTTGTTCATATCATCGAAGTGGCCCATCAGCGTGAGCTTGCCGAACGCATCAGTAACGCGCTCCATTCCCGCTTCTACCGCCGTAGTGCGGGCAGAACTGTCTACCAGGTCACCCATCGTACGCGCACGAGTATGCAGGATAGTTTCCAGCCCGACGGCCATTTTTAACTGTTCGGCGCGGCTGGCCTTGAATGCTGGCGACCGGCTGATTAGCGCTGAGTAACCGCGCATGGTATTGCCAAAGCCATTAACCATCACACCGCGCGCGAGATCAGGAATAGCGGAAACGGTCATACCGCCCAGCTTGGTTACAAAGCTAGCGCTGCGCAGAAACGCACCAGCGCGCACAAAAAATGATGATGGATCGTCCGGCATGCCGTAGGTACCCGCCAGGCGGTCGCGCAGCGCTGTGATGTCGCGGATATCGTTATCGCGGGCTTTCGCCAGTTTCGCCTGGTCTTTGGGATTCTGGCGCATCAGCGCATCGTATTCGTCCTGAATATCCTTGAGCTGCTTCTCCAGTGATTTATTACCGAATGCGCGCGTCAGCTCCACCTCTGCCGACGCCTCGCGAATATGCCGTTGCAGCACATAGTTGGCGTCGCTCTCCAGATAATCTTTCATCAGGCGATCGGGAACGCTGAGCGTACGCGACCGGGTGCTGCCTGCCGCTTTCACCATAAAGACGTTTGCGAAATCCTGCGGGATTTTTGCGCCGACGATTTTATTGATCGTGGCATCAGCTGTAATTTCCGCCTCTTCGCGGGACATGGTTTTCTCACCGCGCGACCACCAGTCGACCAGCATGTCGCGAAATTTATCGCGCTCGTTAACGATTTTGCCGACTCTGTACACGCGCGGGAAATAACTCTCCTGGCCGATGGCTTTCAGCTCCTCGTCAGGCGGCAGCAGGCCCAGCTTTTGCTGCGCCACTTTCACCCGGTTAACCACGGTCCGCATCGCCTGTGCCGTTTCATGCACTACCGGATTAGCATGCACATCGCCGCTGCGCATGGCATTACCCACTTCTTCGCGGAACTGAGAAAAGCTCAGGTCACCACCGGTGGCTTTGTACTGGCTGTAGGCCTGCTTGTTTGTCACAACAACAGCGGCCTCTTCACGACGCCACCCACGAACGCGGGTTTCTGCGGCGACAGGTGTCTCGATGCCGCGGGCATTACCCTGAAGTGTATAATTATTCTCTGCCAGCTCAAGAGCCGTGCGGCGGGATGTCTTCGACGGTGACTCCATCAGGCGGGTGAACGGTGTCAGATAGCTACCTGCCTTTCGCGCCAGTTTACCGACCGGGCCACCAGCTGCCGGAGTGAGATCTTCGAGCGTGGCTTCGCTGATTCGTGCCGCGCCGACGCTACCACCTTCTGAAAGGGAAGCCGCTGCCGTATCCGTCGCTGACGTGATACTCATACTATCGAGCGCATCAGCCACTTCGCGCGTGGCCCTAGTGCGAACAGAAGGAGACAGCGCGGCGCCAGCCGCCGCAAATACACCGCTCATCAATGCACCCGCTGCGACGTGAGACGCGCTTTCGCCCCATGTGCGGGTTATTTGCTGGTTGTTAAGCGCAACCTCGCTCGCTGCTGTTGCAGCCGCACCGATTGCAGCCTGCGACGCAATACGAGCCACTGCGCCCCCCTGCGCCCCAGGGATGAACATCGAAGCTACTGTAACCGGGTCAACAACCCCGGCGGCAATGCTGGCGAGAACACCCTCCCCCCCGGCCTCGGAAAGTACCCGCCGATCCTCGTTTTCGTCGTCAATCTGCTGTTTCAGCCAGGCAGTTTCTTCTGGCGAACGGGAGTCGGCAAAAGCGGATCCCCATTGTTCATAGCCGTGCAGCTCGGTTTTATCAGCATAGGGGTTATACCCGTCTACAGGCTCAAACTGCTTCGCCGGGCGGAACATCTCGCCCAACAGGTTATTCTGACGAAATGCAGCGCTCCATACAGACGGCTCATCCTGCTGGGGGGCCGGGTTGGTACCCTCAGGCAACGGGACATCAAACCCGGAAGGCGCCGCCAGGACATTACCCGCCGGAGTGAATCCGTTATTCATTTCTTCATGAGTGGCGTATACCGGCATTATTCAGTGCTCCACGAAAAGTAATTTTTAACTCTGTCCATACGCTCGTTGTGCAGACGCTTATACTGTTCGTCGAGTGCGCGGTGTTTATCTTTGAACCCGCGTATATCCTGACCGCGTTGCAGCTCATTGCGATCATGTTCTTCACGCTCTTCCTGAATTTTTTTGTATGGCGCCCACTCTTCCAGTGACGGTTTCCAGCGCATCGGTCTGCCGTACGAATCGTAGAACGGCTGTACCGCCTCGATACCATCCTTATCTTTTGTACGCACCATGATGGCGTAATCGCCATTGCGGGCCGTCAGCACATCAGGAGTTATCTCCAGTTCTCCGCCAATACGCGATTCTGGCGTTTTACTGATAACAGGTGCAGCGCTTCCGGAGGTGATCCCGAGCTGCGTTGGGCTGGTGGAGATATCACCCTTGCGTTCGCCATACATCAGGCTCTCTTTTTCTTCTTTCCACTGCGCTGCCTGCCAGCCAGACGGTCCGTAGTTATAAAGTGCTTCCGGAGCATATTTCATAAGCTTAGCGCTGCCGTTCACCTCGCTGATACTCCATGTACGTGCGATCTGCTGGTTGGTCATTTTCTTCGCCGCATCCGCATTACCGCCGGTGGTGCGATAGTTGATGTCGTATAGCGACTGGTAATCGTTACGGAAACGTGCAGCCTCCGGCGTCTGGTCGTCGGCTGATGGATTTCCCCAGCTAAAGAAGCCAGACATACTGCTCACTGCGGAATCCATCGCTTTGCTGCGGTCTTTTTTGTACTCCTTGGTGCTCTGAGTTGATGCCAGTTGCGCTTTGAGCGCATCGGTCTGGTTGTAGGTCAGATTCTGCGCCTGCTCGATAGCGGTTTCGGACGCCATGCCAGAATCGGTAAGCTGCTTAACGGTGAGATAAAACCCTTGCATATCCTTTGGCATGTTGCCAACAGACGCAGGATCTGTGTCATAGAGACGATTAAATAACTCAGCACCCTGACGTACCGCCTCAGAGCTGCGCGAGCGGGATATCGCCGATAACTGGGTGGTTACCTGCGAAGGAATGATCCCGGTCTGGGCAACCTGCTGTACGATCCCGTCGTGGGTAGTGGCGTCGTTAATCCGGAAATTTTGCGCCGTTGGTGTTGCGTCAGCGGCTTTTTGCATAGATTTATTGGTAGGGTCGAGTTTCTCGCCCATAGACAGCGCTTCGTTAAAACGACGGGCATCACGCTGCGCCTGTATCGCTTCATTGCTTTTCTGCACCAGCGCGCCAAGTTTGCCGTATGCATCGAGTTTCAGCGCATAATCAGGGTCATTTGCCTGAGGCTTTAACCTCGCAATTTCTGACTGCTGCTGTTCTGGGGAAACGTACTGTATCGCCTGGAAGGTTTTGGCGTTGTTGATCGCAATATCGAGCTGCTTAACCGCCTTTGCCCCCTGCTCGCCATACGCAAACATGATGGAGGCTTTATCAGGCATAGCGTCCGGCACTTCACCGTTATACAGCTGTACCATTGTATTATTCAGAATTGGGTCTATTTGCTCGCGCAGGGCTGTACGCTGCTCCCGAATTTTCGACTCGGCGATATTATCGATTTTGTTGACAGACACCGGATCGAGTCCGGTTTTATTTTTACGGTACCGGGCCAGCCACCCGCGAGTTTCCGCAGGTAGCTGCCGAACAAAATCAGCCTCAGATATTTCGCCTTTACGTGGGTCCCCGGCTTTCGCGATCAGTTTGTCAACGTTGCCCATACCCCAGTTGTACGCAGCACCTGCCAGCGTTTCAGAGCCGTATTTACCATACAGCTGATTTGCGTAATCGCTTGCCAGCAGGGCATTTTGCTCTTCGTCTGCCGGGTTATATTCAATACCGCGCTTCGCCGCCAGCTCCTTACCTGTGTCCGGCATCAGCTGGTATTTTCCCTGCGCACCGGCAGAAGAAGTGATAATACTGCCGTCGGCATTAAAATGCTTACCGCCGGATTCAACTATCCCGATGGCGCGCATATCCAGCGCACCGGTATCTTTCACTGGAAAATCGCCATTTAACCAGCCCTGAGGATTGGTAACCGCATAATTCTGGGCTCGCTGGTCCGTAGCACGCAAATTTGCCTCAGAAACCGCCTGGTCAATTTGCTCCTGTGACCATCCTTGTGCCTGGCCATACAATGAAATCGAGTGCTGCCGGGCGCCGCGAATTAACGCAGCTGCCTGCGGGTCGTCAAACGCCCCCGCTTCCTGTTCAACGGACGATTTTACCGTCGCGTCGAGTTGCTGGCGCTGGGCCTGTTCGGTCTGGCTACGTTCAAAGCTGTTGTAGGTGCTGGCGCGGCGGATCTGACCAGCTTTCCATTGCGCATCGAAATACTGCAACTGGCTCTGTGGTACGCGTTTGCGGGCTTCTGCGTAGTCTGATGAATCCAGCTTGTCCATGTCCAGACCAACGCCAGACGACTTAAACCCCTGCCGGGTTACCAGCGCGCCGGTCTCCGGGTTCTCCCAGCGGTCGCTGGATTTCGCATCGAGATCGGTAAGTATCGCCTGGGTAGCAGCCACATCAGCTTTATCCTGCGTACGCTGCAAATCATCCACAGTCTGGCCCAGAGCAGCCCCCAGCCCAGCTACAGCGTTACCAATCTGGCCAACATTACTGACACCGACCCGGGTCGGATTAGCCTGCGGCGCAACGTTACCAAAATTACCCGTTGGAATTCTCACGCTTATTTACTCCCTGCTTTTTTCCAGCCGTTATACGCTGTACCGCCAGCGCTCAGCAGCGAGCTGCCCGCACTGATATAGCCAGATGTTGAAGCATTACGGCCGCTGATGCGGTCAGCAGACGCCTGCGCGTTGAGCCGGGCGCTCTGGTTCGCGCCGTCTAGAATGGTCTGGTACGCATCCTGTTCCGCATCACCCACAATATCGGACTGAATACGCAGTGCTGTACCCTCCCCTGTGTCAACACCTGATGCTGCCAGAGCTGCATTTGCCTGGGCTGCTTGTGCCCTGCCCGCCTTACGAATACGATCAGCTTCTACGCGTGCAGCAGCCTGCGCGGCTTCTGCATCTGCTTCCGCCTGCGCCGCCTGATAGTTGGACATTTTCTTTTGCTGTTGCCCGCTATAGACCGCGCCACCAGCTGCAAGAACAGACGCACCAATTGCAGCCACCTCTAACCCGGTACACATCGTTACACCTCTTTGGAATAAAGCAGACCGGTACGGGACAGGCCGAGACGTGAATACAAATCACCAGTGCGCTCTTCATGTACGCCCGTGGTGATACCCATATTTATGATGGCGGCGCCGTGGTCTTCCGCCCAGGTGATAAAGGCTTTAGCGAGACGCGGGCCAGCCGTGCCGCCGCGATGTTCAGGCGCGATAAACAACCCATACTCAAAGGCCATGAGCTGGCGGCTGAACCACTGCTCAGCAATCCCGCCGGCCAGCCAGCCGATTACAGCACCGTCTTTTTCTGCCACAAGCAAACAGCCGGCAGGAGATGAAATAAGGTTACGGGCAAGTTCTGCGCACTTTTCTTCATCAAAAGGTGAATTCTGCGAATAGCGGGACTCGATATACATCCGCGCGCCCAGCTCGATCAGCGCCGGGATATCCCCGGATTTTGCGTTACGTACCATGTCAGCCCCCGTTACTGGTGAACGTGAAAATAATCGCAAGAAGATGGAATGGCAGCGGCTGGCGCTGCTGAATAAGCAGGGTGTCTTCCCCCCGCTCCCAGCCGAGTTTTCCCCAGTAGTGATCGCCGGTGAAAAGCGGTGCGGGCTGGTTGAGGATTTTTGGTCCGAACCGGCGGAATGGGATGACCTGGCCGTTGCACTCCGCACCAGTTGTTTCGAGAAAACGCATCGTCACTTCGCTGGTGCGCTTCTTCGCGTTCTGTGTCGTACCCTCTGTGGTCTGGACTTCTGGCGAAAGCGTTTCGATCGTACTTTCGAAGTGCAGACCAATTTCCACGCTTTTCGCCGGGCGGGACAGGGTAATTTGACCAGAGGAAACAGTGTACTGCGGCATAACGGCGCCATCGGCCACCACATCAACCGTCTGCCCCTCAAGATGAGCAAGACCGGACCACGTGGCAGAACCGGCGCTACTGGTGCCCGTCACGGCTGCATCGGTATAAAGCTTACTGTCGAAAACCTCGACATAACGAACTGTCTGGCCGTTAATCTCACGACGTACGATGGCGTAGACCACATCGTCGGTATCGGACGGGATGGTAGCCACCGACTCAAACGCGCCGGAAGTCACCTGACGGGACCATGCAATAACGTCCTGAGCGCGATCGATAGCCATGGTGACCGCAACCCCATCCGCTCTGACCATCCAGATAAATGCATCTGGTTGCTGCTGATAGGCCATGTCCAGCACGCCACCGGCGGTGATGTGCTCAGCCAGCACCGTCATATCGTTGGCGGAATAGGAAACAAAGCTGTCTGGGTCATACGCCACTGCGTAGAGCTTGCGGCCAGCGCGCTGCACGAACATGATTTCGGTACCAACGCGCACCGGGCGGATCCCGTTGCAGCCGTACGGGCTTGGGTTTTTCACCGAAATATTGGTCGGAGTAATGGCCGCATCGTTGCCTGAGGTGATCGTAAACTCGCCGCCGTAGGTCAGCGCAATCAGGGTATTCATTTGCGCCAGATGCACAATCGGGTTGAGCTGGTCAGAAGACAACGTGAAGCTGATCGCGTCATCATCTTCGGTGCCAATCTCAAAGGACAGATAAACGCCCGTTTCACTCCACCAGATTGTTTGCGGATACTTCGGGGAACCGGCAAGAACAAGCCGCTGCTGGTAAAGCGTAACCGCACCGGGATAGCCAAAATCGTCAGTCCAGACAGTATCCTCACGTGTCCACGAACCGGGTGACGCTGCCTGTGTTGCGCTTAAATCGCTGCGAATGGTACCGACAGCAACCTGCGCACTGGTAATGCTTTTTATCAGCACCAGCCCTTCGTTAATCCGGACGTAAGAACCGACATCCTGAGCAACCCACCCAGCCCCGGTAAACGGTGGTGTTTCGTTATCGCCTGGATCCGCATCGCTCAGGGTCAGCGTAATTTCAGAGCCCACGAACTCTTTGACGGATGGCTTGCACCATTTCTGCGGTGTATCGCGTACCTCGTCGAAAGGCTCAACGATGAACGGTGCAGGCTCAAGTACCCAGTCGGTCTGGCCGCGTCGCTGGAGACGGTGAGGCTTCACAGACTGATGAACCAGAAACATGGTGTCAGCGCCCTGGACATAATTCACGGCGGGCAGCATGTCAGAAGTATAGGGGCTAGCGATTTCATACGGCGTGTTGTCTTCGTTGACCAGCTGCTTGCCGTTCTGAAAAATGCGCATGTAGCCGTCACCGAACTCCAGCATGTAAGCCTGAGAACGGTTGAATACGTAGGGAATGAGACGGGATTTTTTATCGCCGTATTTGGTCGCTGCCCCAAAGCGAGTGCCAGGTCTGCGGACAACGCCGCCCTGCACGACCACTACAGCGTTTTCGATAATCTTCGCACCGTTGGCGTAGCGGGCGATATCGACACGCCCCATCAGGCGCGGGGACACCTCTCCCGCGGTGAAATTGGTTTTTATGAGGTTCGCGCGCATGTCAGAACCTCGACTCATAGGTAGGGTAACCGCCAAGCTCTTCCGGCGGTTCTTCCTGACCGTCGACAGCTTTGGCCTGTTTAAGCAAAAACGCCGCCTCTTGCGTCAGGCTGTCACGCAGGCTGGCGGACCCGGTTACCGCGTATGCCAGTTTGGACTGCATCATCATTTCAGCCACATCCACCAGCGCGGCATCCCACGTGGACTCGTCCTCGTTACGGAAGATATAACGCAGTCGAATCACGTCTACGTTAGCCAGCAACCGGCTACCTTCAATTCGGTAATCAATATCGTCGCGCGGTTCGCCAACGGACAGGACGCGGATCAGATCACCGGGCAGGGAAAACTGATAACCATACCCAAAGACAGGTGCGGCGCTGACAGGCGAGAGCACAACGCGTTTTATCGCGCAGTTCCAGGGGTGTGCGCGGAGTAATTTATTGCGGACTGTGGGGTAAAGGTTGGCGCAAAGACGGGCATGATCCGTGTCTTCGTCGAAATCATTTATCGGGTGAGCACCCAGCGCCAGAAGAGCGTTTGAGCAGATAGAGACACTCGAAGTCATGGCAGAACCTCAGATGAAAAAAGGCCGGGGGCGTACCCCGGCAAACACACCAGCGGCTTAAACAACAAAATCGATGGCGACGACTTTTTTCTCGTTGGCGCGGCCAGCACCATAAGACGCATCAACAGAGATCTGAATGGTGTTGTTTTTATCGCGACGTGGACCGATGTCGACGCTGTACTCAGCACCGGTACCGAAATGCACAGCGGATTTACACCAGGCGACTGCGGTTTTGGTGGTGACTGCCGGATCGCCATCGGTCACAGAATCCAGTTTTTCGTAAGCCAGCCACTTAAAGCCGAGCCAGTTGCCGGATACAGCACCTTCCTGGAGCATTTTCACCGCCATGAAATCGGCAGAAGTCAGGGTGGTATCACTGAGGATCTGAGTCAGCATGTCGGCGTTGTAGGTGATGTACAGCTCTTCACCGTTCTGCTCGTCGCACTCGTTACGGCGGAACATCGCTTTCGCAGCGATCAGCTTGGCTTTGGTCATGCCCGTACCACCAGCAACAATTTTCTGCGACACAGGCAGTGACACCGGTGCATACGCACCATTGTTGGATGTCTTACGCATGACATCATCAAGTAGTGCACGATACACAACATCGTCTTTTTTACGGTTGGCGGCCGCCAGGGTAAGTTGAAGGTATGGCCCCTGAGGGTCGGCCAGCAATTTACGCAGGTCACGTTTTTCAACAGGAACGAATACAGCGTAATCCGCCATCAACGCATTACGGGTGCCGGCTTCTGGCAGGTCCCATACGGTGTCACCGAAACGCGTAGTGATCTGCGTCATTTCGATGGTACCCATATCGTTAATGGTGAAGGCTTCGCCGGTGATCATCCCACGGTCGTTTACCGCTGCCTGAAGGCGGGAATCCTTCTGCTGTGCGGCGATTTCGAAAGAATCATGAAACTGCGTGATAAACGCAGCGGTGATCATGTTCTTATTGGCATCAAATGACATAACAATCACTCCAGAAAATATCGCCTGCTGGGGTATCGGTTTCCCGGCCCAAATCTGCACAATGCGGGTGGCGCTTACGCACTGCGGGAAAAATCAGGTATCCGGCGTCCCCGCCGGGCTGGTTATGGGGAGATTGTTAGCGAGGTGCGCGGTCGGAATCCCGACCAAATGAAAAAGCCAGCGGGCCAGGCTGGCTTTTTGCGTTATCGTTGTGACATGTCACGCTACTGTTTGATCACCGTAACGCTTCTGGTAATACGCTTTGACCTTCGCTGATACGCGCTCATGGTCGGCGTGTTTCGGATCCATGTACGCCGGGGACTTCATCAGGTCGCGAATGGTCTGCTGCTCTTCGAGATTGACATCGCCGCCCGCTGGCGCATCTTCCTGCATTTCAGCGCCGACTTTAGCCAGCATGCGGATAACCATCGGGTTATTGCCGATCTCGTCAATACGGCCCCTGTCAGCATCGTCAGCAAGCGAATTAAACGCTCGGAAAGCCAGGCCGATGTTTTGCTTAAACTCTGCGTCGGTTTTCCACACCTCGCGCAGCTGCGTGGTGGCAGACTGTGAATCCAGCTCAGCGGCACCGCCCACCAGCTCAGGAGCACGCTGTGCGTATTCACCCAGGATGAAGCTCATCTGATCGTTGGTGATGCCTTTGGCGTGTGCAGTTTTAATGAAGCTCTGCATGCGCGGATCGGCTTTGAACTCTTCCCAGTTGAAGCCCTCGACTTCTACCTTAGGCTCATACTCATCAGCAGTTTTCGGCGGCGTGCCGACGCTGCCAAGACGTTTCTCAAGCGAAGTGTGAGCATCCGCCAGTTTGCGGGCAGAGCCCTCAATATTGAGTTTTCCGTCCTCGCCCATAACGCGGTATTTTTCCGGTAACCAGTCAGACGCGCCCGGCTCACCAGCACCGGTACTGAGTAGAGAATTACCAGAAGGTTCGCCAGCGCCCGGATTATTGCTGCCATCTTCATTACCTCCGTTACCGCCGCCTGGCTGTTCTGCGCCCTGCTCGGCGTTCATGAATAAGTGTTTAAGCTTCCACATCGTCTTCTACTCCATCGGCCTTGTTGATTTCGCGCAGGATGTAATCCAGTACGGATCGCTGCCCTGCCCTGTAACACGTTTCGCGGTCGCCCTCAGTACCACCGGGGACATACGCAGCACGCCCGAAGCGGCGCGTTAATTCTTCCAGCACCTGAGAACCGCCAGGCATCTCTTCGAAAATGCGCTTAAAGTCCTGAGGCGTAGCCTGTTTTATTCTCATTGGTTACCTGCCAGTCGTTGCCCTATTGCCGCGCCTGCTGTCTGCCCTGCGGCTCCAGCCGCCTCGGTGCCAGCCTGCATCATGAGTTGCTGCTGTGCGGCCTGCTGCTGCGCTTTCTGGCGCTGGTCACGGAGATCTGCCACAGCATCAGATGAGCGAATTACTTTAGCCGGAACGCCGAGAGCTTCAGCCACAACGCGCGTGGCATCATCGGTATCGATGAGGTCAACAACGTCCTGGCTGATGCCCGCCAGGTTTGCCACGTTCGCGCCGAGGCGTTCGATTGCCGTTACGTCTTCCAGCTTCTGCGCGCGTGCCAGGGGTGAGATGTAACGCACGTTGAAATTGGCGTTCTGGAGGCTCTCAGGCGGTGGGGAGAAGATGCCAGCGCGGAAAGCGATGCCAAAGCAGCGCGCCACCAGCAACTGGAGATATTCAGCCTGGAACCGGCCGTACACCGGGCCGAGCAGCTGGCGAATCAGAGCAACGCGCACATGCACCTCGGTGGCGGTCATGGCTGGACCGTCCTGCGGTTGAAGCTGGTCGGCCATCATGATTTTGCGGATTGATGCTTGCAGGCGATCTTCTGCGGTAAAGGCTACCTGAAAATCTGCACCGGTCAGCAAAGGTTTCATGCTGTCGACGCTGTTCGCCACGATGATGCGACGCGGGCCGACCTTGACCGTACGCGGATTGAGTACGCCGTCGTCTTCGGCAATCCACATGCCGGAGATAGCCAGATCCTGCGCAGCTTTCTCCATGCGTTTGGTTTCGTTCAGCTCTTTGCAGTCCGGCAGTGCGTCGTACACCGGACCGATACCGTAGGAGCCGCCGGGGATTTTCATCCAGCGCGGCACGCAGCACGGGAATTCGTGATAGCCGGATTCGCGCACCACCTGCTTGTTGCTCACGTCGACGTTGTACGACGCAAAGCGCATGTTTTTCGCCAGGCGCGCATCCACCATGTAGGTTTCCCGCGGGAAAATGCAGTGCAGGAAATCAAATTTATCGTCAGGCTTTTTCTTCGCCGCGTCGCGGATCTTCTCGCTGACCTTGTCCGCGCCAAATTCTTTGATGGCCTGCTCAGCGGTCAGCTGGTAGCGGCGGTAAATCGTGTCCACGATGCCATCCTTGCGGGTGGAAGTGACATAGCACTGCGCTAGCGGCCATTGCTGGAAGGTGTAGCCGCCCTCTTCACGGTCCTCGTCGATGTACAGGACGAACCAGCCAGCGCACACCACGTCGAGATTCGCCTCGTATCCCTCGGCGTCGAAGTTGGCCGCGTGGATATTTTCCCACACCAGCGTTGCGCACTCAGACAACCAGGCTTTGGCATCGTCCGGCAACGATTCGCTGTCGAGGTTCAGCCACTGCGCGTTTGCCGGGGTCATGCCGGACATGAGCGCAGAGGCCAGCATGCGGGCGCTGTCGGTGGCGGTGCCGTCCAGTAGCTTCGCCACCTTGTGTTTTGCGCTCTGAGCGTCGAGCACTTCGTCAGAGAATCCCGCGCCGCGCAGCGGATAGGTGTAGTCATAGCACTCGCGCCAGACGCTTTCATGCTGCTGGCGGTTGGCTTTCAGCGTGTCGGAACGCTTAATCAGCTTAACGGCGAGTTCATCCATCAGTTACGCCCCCAGAGTATTTTTCTGCTGCGCTGCCTGCGCACCAGAGGACAGCAGAGAGCTGCCAGAATCGGCTGCACCCTCTGCGCCACTGGCGAGAAGGGACGAGCCTTTCTTGCGCTTCTTGCGTGCTGCTGCATCTGCGTTTGCCGCTTTTGCCGCTGCATCGGCAGCTGCATCCGCTTCGGCCTGCGGGTCGGTCTGTACGACCTTAGGTGCTCCACCTCCACACATAACGATCCCCTCTTAGCCCGGAACGTGCCAGCCGTGCTCAGTCAGAACGGGCTTACCCGTAACCGGCTGGCGTTTGCCTTCGTCGTTCGTCACGTAGCCCAGCGGCGCGGCAGGCTCCGCCGTAGTGGCTTTTTTGACGAGCTGGAGGAATTCGAGATTGTCGGTCAGCTGCTGGTCAGCCAGGTCGGTGTAACCCAGCGTTTCAAAGCGGGCGATGATGGCCGCGCCCTGCTCGTTGATGGTACCCAGCAGAGTATTGCGCTCAGCGAGTGCGGCATCGTCCAGCAGACTGGCAACGCGCTTCTGGATAACCTCCCGCTCTGCGCGCTGGCCTTCTGCGTTAAGCGTCTGGATCTCAGTCGCTGTAATTGGGGCATCAGCAACGGTCTGTTTAACAGGGACAGAATTAAGCATTTGCCCTTCCGCCACGATATTGGTTGTATCGGTACCAGCAGTTTCCTGCCCTGGTACCTCAACGTTTTTTCTTGGTCGACCCATTTTGGATATCTCCGGATGAATGGTGAGCGGTCATTGTTATTTGCATGCCTGGTCAGTTTCCCGACCAAAACGCGATTTACGAAAGGTGAACCACTGACGATGCAAAACCGTGGGTAATTTTTTCCTGTCAGAGCTGGTCGCCATGCACCACAACGCAATAAGCGCTTCGCCATGACCGTGGCGAGGTTCAGATCCTGACTTCCAGCCCAGAACGGCAGATTTCGAAACGCCAAGTTCGTTGGCAATTTCCTGTGTCGTGAGGTTTTTTCTGGTCAGGTCGGTAATGACCCGGAACCAGTCGGTTTTGAAGGTGGCAACCAGCGGCATTGATTACCCCCCAAAACGCGCGCGCGCGCGAGCATAGAGAAGGGAAAAATCGCCCGCCTCTGTTGTGAGAAAAGAAGGAAAACAGAATATTGTTCTTTCCGGACGCTGGGCGCCACGATACTTTTTAGTTTTTCCTGCTGCTCTTAAGAGTGGAATTAAATTCTGCATAATCGTAATTCCCTCACTTCAATTGTCACCTGATCCAGTAACTCAGTTTCGGTACCGTAATTTTTTTCCCATGTTTTCTGGCCTGCGTGGATAGCAACGCCATGCCCGCCGGTTCTGTGGTGAGGTGTGCACAGAGGTAATGTTTTTTTATGGTCTGCACGCTGGGATATTCCCTGCCCTGTGCGTATGTGATGGATTTCTGCGGGTGATGCGCCATAGCCAAGATTTCGGCATACAACGCAACCCAGTGAGGCAACGTCGGCCAGCCAGCGTTTATCGTCGTTAGTCATGGCGATATTTCTTACGCGGCGTAGCTGAATAATTGCGAGGCTGCGTTTTCTGCGGCCTGCTGTGTCGGGAATGTGCGGTACAGGATGAAATTCCAGAGCACATCGAGAACGGATTTGTAGAGCTGGGAAAATTCGATATCATCCATTTTTGCGAACGATATGGATTTAGGTTCTTTGCGGGTGGTGCCGTCAGGCATTTCGTATTCGGTGTAAAAGCCTGCCTGAATAGTTACCCAAGCACGGAAAGCCTCAAACGATTTTACCGCGCTAATATTTCCGGCTCGTTTTTCCGCTTCGTCGCGGAGATACTGATCGGCAAGTTCCTGGAGTGTTTCTTCATGCCCGGCATAATGGGCCACCAGCTGCACATACCCACGAACCAGTTTTTTATCGGCCGGGGAAATGGTACCGCCTGTCGGTTGCCAGTAATCAAACCCAAGATTGAGCAGCGCGAAAAATTTGCGATGAAATGCCGGATTACGTGCTTGTTTAAAGTCGGCGTAAAGCACAGCGCCCATGCGGCATTTTTTTTCGATAAATTCGCGCGCTTCCGGCGTTGCCGGGATTAATACTCCGCCAGCTGATTTTACAAAAGAATACTGCGCCATTGGTTTCCCCTTTAGCGCAGCAATTGCTCAGAAATACAGGTTATCGGGTGTTCAGCCCGATAGCTTAATTATACCTTAATTTTGTCCTTTTCAACAATGGTAAAACCGGACAATTCAGCCAATTCAAACAAAGACTTAAGTGTAGCAAGATGCTCGTCGTCATGAGCCAATCTTATGGAAGAAACCTTGCCATTTCTGAGGGTCACGAGTACGCGTCCGTTATCGGGAAGATGATCCCCAACCTCCGTTTTCTCAATCACGCCTCCCCCTCTCAAACAACTGTATAAAATTACAGTATATATACTCCCATGTGGCAGGAAGTGCAAATCTTTAAGAGCACAAAACGTTAAAGCGGTGAAAAATTGAATTCCGTATAGCTATGTTTTAAAAAGAAAAAACCGCCGTTCCCGGCGGTAGCGTACATTGCTTTGCTGACTCATATTGTCAGTATGAACTTTTTCCAGCCACCTGTAACCCAGCACTGCGAATCACCTGACATGATGCAGCTTTTTACCGGAAGCGCGTCGCCGCATTTAGTGCATTTGCTTACGCTTATACGCTTAATGCGGTTGCGTATCCGTGCATCATCCTGACGGATCAGCAGCGCGACGTATTCGGCCATATCATACGGCGCACGACCAGGGCGCCGGGCGGCGCAGTTGCGCTCAAGCATTTCAATCTCCTGGGTATCGAGCTGAAGCTCCAGTTTGCGGTTACCGGCTCTGGCCTGACGTGCCCGCTGTGCTTTTTTGCGCTCAGTTGCGGATTTAGCCACTACGCAGCCTCATTCTGATGACATAATTCAGGCAAATTGGCCCTCACCAGCGCTTCAGCGAATGGCGGAGGAACTGCGTTTCCACAACGTGCCACCTGCTTATCCTTCGCGTACTTCACGCCCCGGAAATCCTGGTCGATGATGTACCACTCCGGGAAGCCCTGCGCCCGGTATAGCTCATGCGGTTGCAGCATGCGCATGCCAATATCGACTATGCGATAAACCACCCCATCCAGCGTCACCAGGCCTGTGCTGTCCGGGCCACAATATACCATCCCTACCTCAACAGGCCACACAGTGTCTGGAACGATCGGGAGTAAAAGGTTCTCTAATTCAATGAGCCTTCGATATGCACTTTCCAGCAAAACTTCTCTCATTTTTAACCTTCTCTCTGCGCGCGCCAGTAATTTAAGCGCTCTCTAAAAAACTCTCGTTGACTCTCCGGCGTTGCCTCAATCTGCTGAACGACCGCGTAACGTGTGGTTTTCTTCTCATAGAGCTGGCGAATAAGCGCAGCAGCGCGCATGTCGTAATGCTCTTTGAGTTGAAATTCCTGCGGCCATTTGGCGCGATTGAGCGGTAAACCGGGCGGGAGATAATCCGATTGCCCGGCCATGCCTTAAGCCCTCACGTTCTTTTCGGAATGAGCATAAAAACGTGGATCAACGTTTTTCAGAGTGAAGTGAGTCACCGGCATATCATCATGACGTTCAATACCGACGTATTTGGACTGAACCATGCCCCAGATACGTTTGTGCAACTGGTCAATGGTGATTTTGATGTCCGGGTGATATTTTTTAATCGCAGTGAGAATGCCCTGATAAGACAGCGTTTTGCCCTTCATTAGCGCCACCAGCTTTTGTGCTGATAACTCTCCGGAGGCCTTTTCGGGTGCCGATTTTGCTTTGCGTACAATCGGGGTGATCGACTCCAACAGGAGGCGGCAACGGCCCGGTGCGCCGACTCGCTGCCCGGTAAGTTTGTCGTAATTCTCCTTGCTCCCGGCAATCCAGACGGTGGCAGTTTCGCGGATTTTTACCGTTTTCTCGCCTTTAGCAGTGATAACCGTCGCGGTGTGGGTTTTGAGCCAGCGCCCTGATGTGTTAACGGCTTGCACAGGTGCTTTTTTTGTTTTCGCTACGCGATAAACAGGGTTTACCTGGATCGGGCGTGGTGCGGGAACGTAACAGGCTCGGTTTCGGGCGCGCGCGCCAGCATTCATACGCCAGATGATTACTGGTCCCCAGTCACAACCATCATCTGCACTGGTAGTTTTTGCATACAATAAATCGGTCATTGGTCTTTCCTCGCTGGTTAATTAGCGCTGGTCAGGCGCGGTTAAAACGGTTCGGTGTTGTATTTGTCGGAATACCGACGCTGTTGTTTTTTGGGTTTAGCTGCCTCCAGTTGGATACGGGTTTTCTCCTTCCCGACATGCTGATCGATTGGTAAAAAATGGCCGTTCTTGAATTCCTGGTAAATCACGGTGCCGGCTGCTGCAAAACGGCACTTACCGAGAATGACCTCAGCAATACCTGCGGCAGGGCTTTCAGGGTTATAAACCTCGTCGCGATACAGAAACAGGATGCTGTCGGCGTCCTGCTCAATAGAGCCGGAATCACGCAGGTCTGACATCACTGGGCGGCGCAGTGCTGCCGGGCGCGCATCAACTGCGCGGGATAGCTGGCTCAGCGCGAAAGTGGGCGTATGCAGGCGCATAGCCATCGTTTTGAGGTTTCGCGAAATATGCGCGACAGCGAGATCGTTACGCTCTGCTTTCGGTTTTTTTATCAGGCCGAGGTAGTCAACCATAATCATCGCTAAATGCGGGTGGCGGCGTTTGTGCGTTTCCGCAATGGCGCGAATTTGTTCGACGGTCAGATCGGTAGCGTCAACAATCCAGATATCACGATCGTTGAGTGTGGCCATCGCTGATGTTAAGCGTGCCCAATCTTCGTCATACATATCCTGCGGGTTGCGCAGACGCGATACGGAAAGGTTTCCGGCGCCAGCCAGAGAGCGCTCAACGATCTGCGTAGCCGCCATTTCCATGCTAAAAATCAGCGCGCCGCCGCCTTTAGCCGTTACACCTTCCACCACAGTGAGCGCGAACTCTGTTTTACCCATTCCCGGTCGGCCAGCAACGACAATAAGATCTTGAGGGTTGATCCCTCCAGTGGCGCTATCGAGATCCGAAATGCCCGTCAGCAAATTGCGGGTCGATTCATCGCCATCCATTCGTTTCTGCACGGTATCCATGTAAACAGGCAAAAGCTCGTTGATATGTACTGGCTGAATGTCGCCAGTGTCAGCAGTCATGTCCAGCAGCTGCGCGACGGCGTTCTCGACCACCTGATCGCGTTGTTCCTGGTTTGACGCCTGCCGGATGCCGTCAGCCCCATCTTGCAGCAGTTTCGCCAGCGCACGGCTACGCCATGCTTTGACCATTTTCCCTGCATACCCTTTCAGGTTTGGTACCGTGGCGGGGATGCGGGAAATTTCTGACAAATCGGCCAGGCTTGAACCGCCCAGCGCCTCGCTGATGAAAAGCATATCGATCATGCCGTTCGCCAGTGCCTGTTTTTTTATCTCACTGAAAGCGCGGCGATGGAATCCAATGCTGAATGATTCCTCCGGTGTGCTGGCGATCACATCGAACGCGTCTGGCGTTGCACCGCCATTCAGCAGACCAGCCAGCACACAGGCTTCGAGATCCTGAGGACTCACAGTGCACCTTCCCTTGTTTTACGCAGTGTTTCCGGTTTCATGAGGTAATCAAAACTGGCGCGCCAGCCGTCGTGGTGCTCACCCCCAAAGTAAAAATCTGGCGCGGTATTGCGGAACTTTTCCAGGTACCCCAGAAACGCACCAGTGGTTTTATTCATCATGTGAGCCGCAAGCCGCGTAATTTTCTGGCGGCGATCAGCGTCAAGGGTCGCAGCAGGAAGTACGTCAGCGAAAATCTCGTTGTAGGCATCAACAACCGCAACCGGATCAATACTCGCCTCTGTGGTGGCCCAGGCCTCAGCGTCAGCGAGATAACCGTCGAACCGGTTCACCCGGCAGATATTTGCTGGCTTCGGCGCGCCAGAGCCGCGGCGATGCCATGTAGCCAGAACCCAGCGGATAACCAACTGCAACTCGGCCAGGGTGTAACCTTCACGAGTTTGGGTTGGCGTCAGCATCAGCACAAATGGTTTAACGTCACGGCAACGGGTACCGGTGCAGTCGTTATAAAACTCGAGCGCTTTTTTCGCGTCAGCGAGAATAATTTCCTCGCTCTCCCCCATTTGGGGGTTAGGGGGATCTTTAGGTTCATTGACTGGTTCAAAAGAGTGACTGGTTCTGGTGCCGCCACACGGCATAGGGGGTGTGCTTTCTGGCGGCACACCTGTGCTTTTTGACGGCATAGGGGCTATGCTTTTTGGCGGCATAGGGTTATCGAGTTTCATGTAATACAGATTCGACGCATTACCCTTGCCATTTTTGACGCCAGGGCGGTTTTCTTTCACCAGCAAGCCCATAGCGATCAGCGCATCGATGTGATCACGAACAGCGCTCTTGCTGCACTCGCAATGTTCAGCGATATGTTTGTAAGACGGCCAGCATTCACCGCTGTCATTGGCATTATCAGCCAGTTTGATCAGCACTAGTTTGCGGATTGGGTTTCCGGTTTTAATTGCCATCGCACGGGCCATCAGGGTCATACTCATAATCAGATCCCCAATGTTTCAGCGATTTGACGACATGCCGCCTGATACTCCTCAGGTGACAGTTCCATTTCACGGAGTTCTTCTTTCAGTTTTTCATACTGCGCCCAGATAGATAACGCAGCTGCACGGCGACCTTCGAAAATATCTTCGATGTCTTCCATGACAGCCGGTGCGCCATTCAAACGGAAGCCGTTCCGCCAGGTAATGCGGTCAATTGAATTAAGCATGTTGGTCTTTCCTCGGCACAGTTAAACGCTGGTCAGGCGCTGTGTTTCCTGGATGGCTTGTAATGCCTGGGCTATCTTCTGCGGTCTATCCCTGGCATCCAGCAGTAGCGCTATGATCGCCGCGGCAAACTCGCGTATCGCTACGCATATCAAATGCTGAGTAGTCATTCCCAGCTGCGCGTATCGTTCTGCGGGCAATGCAGCTTCCATCGCCTTTGCCAGCGCTCTTGTTTTGGCTCTTGCCGCTTTGGTGTCGCCACGTAACCAGCGAAAAATTTGCTGGCGATTGTTGTTTATGGCCCGCCAGTCGGCGTTACCCATTGGATCTTCCATCTGGTGAAGCTTTACCGTGCTGGTGTTACCACCCAATCGAAACCACATGCGCGTGATTTCGATGGCAACATGTTCCTGCCCGCGCTCTACTGCCCAGTTGAATATCTCCCGTTTCAGTTCTTCGAGGTTTTCCACTTCCTTCGCGTCTCCTGTCGCTGAAAATTGATTATGCGTAATCAGATTTCGATGCCGACAACTGTTAAGCTGATTTTGCTGACAATTGGTAAGCCTTTGGGTCATAAACAAGTTCGCCATCAGTCATCAGAGACAAACGAGCCGCTTTACCTTCAGGAACCAAACGCCCCCACGCATAGACAGTAGGAGCCTTAACGCCAGCGGCCTCAGCCAGTTTTCTCTTACTGCCAAAATATTTGATCGCATCAGTTGTTAACATGAAACACCCTCCTGTTAGATTTTTCTAACAAATTAGGTGTTCGAGATAACGAAGTCAAGGGAATTTAGAATTATCTAACTATGACAATGCCAGGTGAGCGCATCAGAGCGCGTAGAAAAGATCTCAAACTTACTCAGCGCGCTTTAGCGAAGCTGGTTAACGTCGCGCACGTCACTATCTCCCAGTGGGAAACTGGCGATAGTGAGCCTGGCGGAAAAAACTTATTCGCTTTAAGTAACGCACTTCAATGCAGCCCTACCTGGATACTTTACGGCGATGAAGCTGCCACCCCAGGAACCCCGGTAGACACCCCGCCACCGTTAGATGAACGAGAAACAGAGCTTTTAAACCTCTTTTCTTCACTCCCAGAATCTGAAAAAGAGCGACATTTAACGGAACTTCGTGAAAAAGTAGACGGTTTCAATCGTTTATTTGAAGAGTTACTGCAAGCACGCAAACAAAAATAATTCCTTCCTAATCATATGGATGCGTTTTTTTGCGCCCATACTGTTCAATTTATCTAATTTCCACATTGACCTAGTTGTTAGATTTATCTAAATTACATCACATCAACGACGCACTAACCACGCGGCAGTTGTTCAGAAAAACGTTCTGACAGTCTGGAAAGACAGGCACCAAATTCGCGGGTCGCCGCCAGTACGATGACATGCGGGAAAGACCGCAACGAATCCAAAATTGCTGTGTGTAGTCTTTGCCTCGTCTCCATGAGGGGCACTTTTTTTCACGGCAATGAATACGAGGAAAGACCAACGGGCATGACCAGCCCTGACAGCCCGGAAAGACGGGCACAAGATGTAAAAAAACCCACCGAAGTGGGCTTCTTTACCCGGGACAGTGACCAAACCGCCCGGAGGTGGTACAGGGGACCAACCCTATACCGAGGAAAGACCAACGACATGAGCCGCTGATCGGCTCGAATTATACATCAGTAAGGAGCCGCTATGGAAGCGCTACCCCTGCAAGTAACACTGTACATCCACGTATCTGCTAACCCCCACGTTCCGGCACTCTATCTGGTTCATACCTGTGACATGTCACAAAACTATCCGGATCTTTACGTGCTGCTGGAAACGCGCACTGTTTGCCTTGAGATAAACCAGCCGGAACCGATAGATATCATCGGTAAACAAGTCGAACGCCTCCAGAAAGAAAAGGCGTCGATTGTCGATCAGGCTCACCAGCGTGTCGCTTTCATAGAAGACAAGATCCAGCAACTGCTGTGCATCGACCATTCAACAATCCAGGAAAGTGATATCCCGTTCTGATAACGGCGCCTGACCCGCGCCAGTAACCGAAGAGGAAAGACCAAGTGACAATCTCAATTTACAACTGCCTGTTTAAGCCGAAAAAATCGGCCATCAAAGATGGTGCCGTTGCGTTGGCGATCAGCGTGGAAGCCCCCAACAAAAAAATCGCAGAAAGTATCGTGACGGGTAAGCTCTGGGAGCACTATCCCGCGAACGGCGATAACTTCTTTAAACCTGAAATATGGGAAAACACAGCTGATCAGCCTCACCCGGAGATCGGCAAGTTTGACGAGCACTTTGCTAAATCCCATACGTTCGATGGCGAAAAGTGGATGGCAATCGCCGAACCAAATGGCGGGATGAGCCACCTTCCTGACAATGATGAAAAATTAGACTTCATGACTATTTCACCGCGCGAACGCTTCGCAACGGTGGTGTTATTTGGCCTCGCCCAGCTGGATGGGGAGATTTATTCCCAGGTTTGTGACTATCTTGATAATCTCGAAAACACTAGCCAGTACGGTGACGAGGAGGATGATCGCTTAAATCGTTACATCATCAATGCGATGGAAGCGCATCCGCCTGTTCACTACATGCATCAGGAGGGGCTTAATAATCTCCTACAGGCAATTTACGTTAAGTTTGAGAACCAGTTACCCGGCGGCGCCGCGCTTTACTCGTTTATTAAAAAATGGACTGACAACCCAGGTAAGCGTGAAGAAATGCTGCCTCAGAACAGCACCAGCACCAGCACCAGCACCAGCACCAGCACCAGCACCAGCACCAGCACCAGCACCAGCACCAGCACCAGCACCAGCACCAGCACGGAAGATAGTACCCCAGACCAGGTGGCACCACAGCGCGGATACAAACACACATATGCCACACTGGACCAGGAAATCGCTCTCGCGCTGTTGCCAATAGAACCAGCGACCACTGTATCTGTCAGCGCTTTGCGCCAGGCGGAGATCCTCATTGAAGAAGACCGGGAAGACTTTAAACGCTGGTCCATGGCGCTGCGCACTACTGAGCAGATCCTCAAGTATTCCCGAAACACTATTTTTGGCGTGATTCAGAATGTGCCGGCGAAAGATACCCATCACTTCCCCGACTCATTGCGCCGTTACATCGACAACTGGCTTGCCGAAAATGGCGTGTTTGAACAGGATCCAACTGATTCGGATGCAATCAGTAAATCACTGGCAGCCGGGCGGGGTGAATATGTTGAAGATATAAGCGACCCTGCCGATCCTAAGTGGGTAAAAACAGAAACTCAGACCACACCGCAGAACACATCAAGTGAGGTGGAAAAAACGGAAGTGGTAACCGATTCCCAGGCTGAGGCCGCACGTGAAACGCTTAATAAAATGGGCTACAGCGTTTACGCCAGTGAATCAGAGCAGGAACAGAGCAGCGGCGAGCAAGCTAATAGTGCAGGGCAACCAGCAGAGCCGTTAGTGCAAGAAGAACCTCGCCCTAACGTTAATGACGTTGAAAAGAGTATCACCGAACGCACCGGTACCGAGATGGAAAATCTCGACCTGTGGAAGCGTGTTTTTAAAACTGATGAGCGTTTCACAAAACAGTTTACTCAGAACGGTGGCGGCACATCGATCAACGGTACCTACATGACGATGCTGGCCACCCGTGAATTTGGCCCGAAAGGTATTGGCTGGGGAGTCGATATTCTCGAAGAACGTTTTGACGATGGTGCGCCGATAACCCGGACAGTCAAAGGGCTGGACGGGAACAATACGTGGGAACTTATTCCAGACGGCATTGGTGGCTACCTCACAGAGAAACATCACGTGATAAAGATCCGTCTCTGGTATGTGCGTAACGGCGTGCGCGGTGAAGAGATTTCATTCGGCTGTACCCCTTATCTTTACGGGAGTAAATACGGCCCTACCTGCGACGGCGAAGCGACTAAAAAATCACTTACCGATGCGACTAAAAAGGCGCTCTCTTCGCTCGGATTCAGCGCCGATATATTTATGGGTCTCTATGACAACCCTGAGTACCGGCAGAAAAACAAAGAAGAATTCGCACTTAAAAATGCCAGCGATAACGCAGAGGATGCTGCACGCCTGCGCCAGGAACTGGACGACAAGCTCACACGGGTGGCAAACACGCTGGCAACCGGTGTATCTGCCAACGAAGTTACAAAAGTTTTTGCATCTATCGCCCGTGAAGTAGAAGTGCACCGTAAAGACGCTGAGGTTAAAGGTGACAGCCAGCATGCTAACTACCTGAGTAAACGCCTGCGCCGCCTGACCACTATCAAAGACGAACGTCTGAAAGAACTGAATAAAGCCCAGGAGAAAACAGCATGAGCAAGGTAACTGCAATCGCATTAGCAAATGATTACTCCAGCCTGTTAAACCTGCTGGAAACCTCTGACGAACTGACGCCGGAGATGATCGCCGACACCCTGGAAGGGATTGAAGGCGAACTGGCTGACCGTCTTGATGCCGTTATGGTGGTGGCGCGCAACAACCTGGGCAATGCTAAAACCTGCGACGAAGAGATGAAGCGTCTGGCTGAGCGCAAAAAGTCCTTTGAAAATAAAGACAAGCAACTTCGCAAATACATCCTGTCATGTCTGTTAGGTGCTGGCCTCGATAAACTGAAAACGCCCAGGAACACCTTTACAGCTCGTCAGGGTTCGGTAAGCGTTGTGATCGATAATCTTGACGCATTGCCTGACGAAGTGGTCGACGTTCAGACGGTAATCGCCCCTGACAAAAAGGCTATCAAAGAACGGATAGAGGCAGCCGAAGCGGCGGCAGAACAGATCAAAGCCGATGGCGGTGAGGTTCCAGAGGAATTGCTTAATCCGGTACCGGGTGCGCATCTGGAAATCGGCGAACGCTCCCTACAGGTGCGCTAATTATGCTGAAACTGACTCTAAAAAGGGGTGATGCGGTACACGTGGTGTTTCCGGATGGAACAAACGGGATCATCGAAGCGCGTAGCCGCAGTGAGCTGGGGTTACATCTTCCGGAGAACGTCAAGGTTACACGAGAGAAAGGCGCGTTCCTGAAAGATAACCTGATTAAGCGTAATCAGAATTAATCCCTCTCTGCCGATAGCATTGTGGCCTCAACAACTCAATGGAGGCCGCAATGCTGCACTGGCAACCCGGGACAATTTTGCTCTCAGACTTTGATACCAAGATCGGAAAATTATCAGCGAGTGTACGAAAGAAGACTCTGACCAGGTCAGACATAGAACGCGCATGTAGTGACGCTGACGATGCGATATACCGCATGCTGAGGAAAGACCATGAGACACGATCACGACATCATCACCAGAGAAGAGATGATAGAACTGACGGGGACGCCACTTAAATCAAAACAGTGTGATGCCCTGCGTCGAGCCGGGATATTCTTTATGGAAAGAGCTGACGGCCACCCTAAAACAACATGGGGGCATTTCATGAACCCCATAAAATACCGCAACCAGGAAACCTCCCCGGTGCGCGAGGATGAAGAACCAAATTTCGGAGCCGTATTTGATGGCCGGAAAGCGTAAAAACCCCGCCGATAACTGGATGCCACCGCGAGTATATCGCGGCAAAGCTGCCTATGAGTTTCGGACCAAAGATAATAAAGCCGTACGCCTGTGTTCCCTTGAAGAAACACAGGCAGCTGTCTGGTTGGCATACGAAAAAGCAGTGGGCGAAGAAGTTAGGAAAAATACCTTCCAAAACCTTGCCGATATGTTTATGGCCTCCCCTGACTTTATGGATTTGTCACCGGAGACCAGGAAGGATTACACGAAATATTCGTGTAAGGTATTACCGGTTTTTGGCAAAACAGACCCAAAAAAAATAAAACCCGAGCACATTCGGCGTTATATGGATCAGCGTGGTATTTCCAGCCGAACGCAGGCAAACAGGGAAAAGAGTTTCCTTTCGCGGGTATTTCGTTGGGGTTATGAACGTGGGCATGTAGAAAGAAATCCATGCCAGGGGGTAAAGCAATTTAAGGAAGTATCACGTGAGCGCTACGTAACGGATGAAGAATACAATGCTGTATATGAGGTTGGGGCTGATGTGGTCCGTGCAGCAATGGAGATCGCTTATTTATGCGTTGCCAGGCAAAGCGATGTCCTGTCTTTAAGTGAAGAGCAGATCAGCGATATGGGGATATTTATCTGCCAGGGTAAAACTGGCGTGAAGCAGATCAAAGCGTGGACACCTCGTTTACGCGCAGCGGTTTCGCTGGCACGCGCGTTACCACTTAAACCAGGCATAAGAAGTTTGTTCCTAATCCATCAACCCAGTGGAAGCAAATATACCCGTGATGGTTTTAACTCCCGCTGGCGAGAGGCAAAACTCGCAGCCCAGGCAAAGTACCCTCACCTGTCGATTGATTTCACTTTCCACGATCTGAAAGCAAAAGGCATTTCAGACCTGGAAGGTAGCCTTGAAGAGAAACAGGCAATTTCCGGCCATAAGAACTCGCGACAAACGGCAATTTATGACAGGAAAGTAAAAGTGGTACCAGTAGTGGGCGGGCAGAAAAACTGATTGGGTATGCGTTCGCGGAAAAATCATCTTCGGACGCATCTTCGGAAAAGCAAATTTCAGGCAATAAAAAACCACCTTTCGGTGGTTTATACGACACTGCTTATCATTGATTTTATTCTATTTTCCCCATGGTAGCCGGAGTGGGACTTGAACCCACACAGCGCGAACGCCGAGGGATTTTAAATCCCTTGTGTCTACCGATTCCACCATCCGGCCAGGGAAGAAAGTGGAGGCGCGTTCCGGAGTCGAACCGGACTAGACGGATTTGCAATCCGCTACATAACCGCTTTGCTAACGCGCCTTAAATCTGTTGTCTTTCGACCTGCACCCGCAAGCTGCCGATGCATTAATCTGGAGCGGGAAACGAGACTCGAACTCGCGACCCCGACCTTGGCAAGGTCGTGCTCTACCAACTGAGCTATTCCCGCATGTCATCAAGTAACTATTTAACTACTTCCTAACCACTTGATTTCATTGTCGTCCGGCTAACTGTGCCGCCGTTCGATGCGTTGCATTCTACTGATATGACGTTTTGAGTCAACGTTATTTTTTGCATCTCAGGATCGTTTGCTGAAAATTAAGCCGAAACGATCACTGTTCAAGCAAATCACCGCGCGCAGCGTTCAAATATTGCAGCATTGACCACAGCGTCAGCACCGCCGCAACCCACAGCAGACCAATGCCGGCCCACTCTACCCAGGCATTCGGACGCCACAGCATCCATACCAGCGCCGCCATCTGTGCGGTGGTTTTAACTTTACCGATCCAGGACACCGCCACGCTGCTGCGTTTACCCAGCTCCGCCATCCACTCGCGCAGGGCAGAGATAATAATCTCACGGCCAATCATGGTCGCGGCAGGCAGCGTTACCCACCAGGTATGATAATGTTCCGCCACCAGCACCATCGCGATTGCCACCATCACCTTATCCGCAACCGGATCGAGGAACGCGCCAAAGCGGGTACTCTGGTTCCAGCGACGCGCCAGATAACCGTCAAACCAGTCCGTCACGGCAGCGATCAGGAAAATAAGCGCACAGGCAAAAGGCGCCCAGACGACCGGCAGGTAAAATGCCAGGACGAAGAACGGAATGAGCACAACGCGAAAAAGAGTGAGCAACGTAGGGATATTAAATCGCATGATGACGGTAACTGTCTGTTGTCAGTAAAATTTAGCTCTATGTTGCTACAGAGCCCTCAATGTTTCAACGAGTAGTAGATCTTTTCTGCCAGCCCTTGCGAAATACCCGGCACTTTTGCAATTTCTTCCATACTGGCGTTGAGTAATCCTTGCAATCCGCCCATATACTTCAACAGCATCTGGCGACGTTTTGGCCCGACGCCCTCAATCGTCTCAAGGGTACTGGTATTTTTCACTTTCGCCCGTTTTTTACGGTGCCCACTGATGGCATGATCGTGCGACTCATCGCGGATATGCTGGATCACGTGCAGCGCAGGGGAATCCGGCGGCAGGCTAAAGCCCTCGCCTTCCGGCTCAAAGAACAGCGTTTCCAGGCCAGCCTTACGATCTGCCCCTTTCGCTACCCCTAGCAGCAGCGGATGGTTCTTATCCCACTCCACGTCGAGCGATTCAAATACCGCCTTCGCCTGCCCCAACTGCCCTTTCCCGCCGTCGATAAGGATAACGTCCGGGATTTTGCTCTCTTCAATCGCTTTACCATAGCGACGGCGCAGCACCTGGTTCATGGCGGCATAATCGTCACCGGGCGTAATGCCGGTGATGTTATAGCGACGATACTCTGCCCGCAGCGGACCATTGGCATCAAAGACCACACACGACGCCACGGTCTGCTCACCCATCGTATGGCTGATGTCGAAGCATTCCATGCGTTTCACTTCCGGCAGCTTAAGCAGCGTAGCAAGCGCGGTTAAACGCTGGCTCACAGTCGACTGCTGGGACAGTTTAGTGGTCAGCGCCGTGGCGGCATTGGTTCGCGCCAGCTTCAGATAACGCGCGCGATCGCCGCGCGGTTTCGTCTGAACATTCACCCGGCGGCCTGCCAGCTCTGAAAGCGAATCCGCCAGCAGGGTTTTATCGTCGAGCGTGAAGTCGAGCAGGATCTCCGAGGGCAGCGTACGCATCTGGCTGCCCTGCAAATAAAACTGGCCGACGAAGGTCTCCACCACTTCACCCAGCTCAGTGCCGCCCGGCACTTTCGGGAAGTAGCTGCGGCTGCCGAGCACTTTGCCCTGACGAATAAAAAGCACATGAACGCAGGCCAGACCGGCGTCAAAGGCTACGCCGATAACATCGAGGTCGTCGCCCGTATTGGAAACAAACTGCTTCTCGGTCACCCTGCGCACCGCCTGAATCTGGTCGCGGATGCGTGCGGCCTCCTCAAATTCCAGCGCCGCGCTGGCTTTTTCCATACGGGCAATCAGTTGCGTCAGCACCTGATCGTCTTTCCCGGCTAAAAACAGGCGGACATATTCCACCTGCTGCGCGTACTCTTCTTCGCTCACCAGCCCTTCAACGCACGGCCCCAGGCAGCGGCCAATCTGATATTGCAGGCATGGCCGGGAGCGGTTGCGATAAACGCTATTTTCGCACTGGCGAACAGGAAAGATTTTTTGCAAAAGCGCCAGCGTTTCCCGCACGGCATAACCGTTCGGGAACGGGCCGAAATATTCACCTTTCGCATGCTTAGCGCCACGATGCATCGCCAGCCGCGGGTGCGTGTCGCCGCTCAGGAAGATAAACGGATAGGATTTGTCATCGCGCAGCAGAACGTTGTAGCGCGGCTGATACAACTTAATGTAGTTGTGCTCAAGGAGCAGCGCTTCCGTTTCCGTATGCGTTACGGTGACATCAATGTTGTGTATAAGTGCGACCAGCGCTTCGGTTTTACGGGAGGCAAGGTTGCTGCGGAAATAGCTGGAAAGGCGTTTCTTCAGATCTTTCGCCTTACCGACATAGATAACCGTACCGCCAGCATCGTACATACGGTAGACGCCTGGCTGGCTGGTGACGGTTTTCAGAAATGCTTTTGAATCGAACGCTTCACTCACTGACTTATTAACGACTCCGCATTGCACAAACCATGGCGAATGGCCAGGTGAGTCAGTTCGACATCACCGTGAATGTTCAGTTTACTGAACATTCGATAGCGATAGCTGTTGACCGTTTTCGGGCTGAGATTCAGCTGCTCTGAGATCTCATTCACCTTCTGACCTTTAGTGATCATCAGCATAATCTGCAATTCGCGCTCAGACAAACTGGCAAACGGAGATTCCGTTTTTTCCGGTTCAATCTGACTCAGAGCCATCTGTTGAGCAATATCAGAAGCGATGTAGCGCTGCCCGGCGTGTACGGTGCGGATCGCATTGACAACTTCCTGCGGCGCGGCGCCTTTACTGAGATACCCGGCAGCACCCGCCTGCATAACCCTGGCAGGCAGCGGATTTTCGGTATGTACGGTCAGCATGATAACTTTGGTATCAACGAACATGCGCGCGATTTTGCGCGTGGCTTCAAGCCCGCCAATACCGGGCATGTTCATATCCATCAGCACCACGTCTGCGGAGTTAGCGCGACACCATTTGACGGCATCTTCGCCACAGCACGCCTCGCCGGCAACTTTAATACCCTTTATATCTTCAAGAATGCGTCGTATCCCTGCGCGCACCAGTTCGTGGTCATCAACAAGAAGGACGTTGATCAAAGGAAATGTCTCCAGAATAGGGATAACGCTACTGACTGCTAATTGGGTTTATATTAACGGTTTTCCATGCAAGATTAAAACGCTAAAAAATCGGCTATTCGATTCTGGTCTCGTTTTTGGAAATTAAGCTGTACAGTAAGTGGAAAGAAAACCCTTGCCCGCCGGGCTTTTACCGCTATTTTTTAGCATCGACATTCGAAAAGTTACTAAAACAGTTGTTAACTCAAACGAAAAAGAGCGCGCGATTTTTTGTAACAACAATTAACGAATGGCGAACCGGGGATAAACATTTAATTGTCGCTAACATATTGGACAGGGTACCTTCATAATCCACGCCGCCCAATAATCACTGCGCGATAAGTATAAAAAACAACCACTGCATTTTTTGCCGTAGCTTGTGGTATACTCCGCCGCCTTAACTTTCATCGTCGCGCTCATGCGCTGTTTTATAATGAGGAAAATAAATGAGCACACCTGAATTTGCCACTGCCGAGAATAACCAGGAACTGGCACAGGAAGTAAACTGCCTGAAGTCGCTGCTGACGCTTATGCTACAAGCGATGGGCCAGGCTGATGCTGGTCGTGTGATCATTAAAATGGAAAAACAGATCGCGCAGATGGAAGACCAGGCGGAATCCGCTGTTTTTGCCAATACGGTTAAGCAAATTAAACAAGCCTACCGCCAGTAACAAAAACGGCTGGATGCAAAGCATTCAGCCGTTTTCTCGTCTGACACGCAGAACGTGATATCAGTCAGATAAGCCCCGTCGCCGCGGCATAACACGCTATCTGGATCTTATTCGGTGCGTTGAATTTCTTCTGCATATTCTTTTGATGGAAATTGACGGTATTTTCCGAGATGGAGAGAATGATGGCGATTTCTGCCGACGTCTTCCCTTCTGCGGTCCACTTCAGAATTTCCCGCTCACGCTTGCTGAATTTCATTTCAGGCGGCATCACCGTCTCATGTTCAAAGCGTAACAGTGTGGTGAGCGCCATCTGGACCAGCATTTGTAAACGCAGCTCAACTTCTTCACTGGATATCGAGTGTGCCTGTAAGCTGGTACATGACACGGAGAGGAAACCGAGCGCATGATTTGGCATCATCAGACACTGCGTTATTCCCTTGCGTAAACCGTGGTCCCGCGCGCCGTCCCATAATTGCTGGGCATCCGTGAATAATTCATCCGTCCAGGGCAAATGTCCCTGAATGAAATTCTCCGGCTTCAGCACCGGGTCAATGGCGAAATAATTCTCGGACTGATATTGCGCCATCCATTGTTGCGGATAACTGGAATGGACGGAGGTTCGCGGGCGGGTAAATGGCACAGGGTGTCGAACACAAAGCGCATAATAATCGAATTCAAGCGCCTGCGTTTGTCGCTGAAGTTCCTGATATACCTCTTCGGCACAGGTCATTTCCTGAAACCGGAGGAAGCATTCCCGTCGCCAGGTGAAAAAGTCTATATCCCTCATACTTACTGAATGAAGCCTCTGATAAAGATAATCATTATTATGGTGAATATAACCTAACACATAAAGCATGATTATTTATATAAAATATCGGCCACAGGCAGATTATCTTTAATTTGGCGATGGCTTATCCACATCAGGCGGAATAAAAAAGCAACAGAACGGAGTTTAAGGGAGGATAATTTGCTCCAGAAGCGGCATCTGGAGCAAATTGAACGCTAAAATGCTACTGCATTAAGAATTTTTCAAGGAACTGACGGGTACGGGGCTGCTGCGGATTGGCAAACAGCGCTTTAGCCGGCCCCTGCTCAACTATTCTCCCCTGATCCATGAAAATAGCCCGATCGGCAACGTCGCGAGCGAAGCTCATTTCATGCGTCACAATCACCATCGTGCGTTTCTCCTGCGCCAGCTGTCGGATCGTGTTCAGTACTTCCCCGACCAGCTCAGGATCGAGCGCGGATGTGGGTTCGTCAAACAGGATCACATCCGGGCGCATCGCCAGCGCGCGCGCAATGGCGACACGCTGCTGCTGCCCGCCAGATAAGCGACGCGGATAGCTCGTCTCCTTCCCTGCCAGCCCAACCTTCGCCAGCAGCTCGCGGGCGCGGACCGTCGCGTCTTCCTTAGGTTCCCCCTTGACGATGACCGGCCCTTCAATAATGTTTTCCAGCACCGTGCGGTGCGGAAAGAGATTAAAGCTCTGGAACACGAAGCCGACATGCTGGCGCAGGCGGCGAATCAGCCCTTTTTGCTGGCTGATGGGTTTCCCGGTATCAATGGTGATATCACCCACGCGGATCGTCCCGCCTTCGGGCTGCTCCAGTAAATTGATGCTGCGCAGCAGCGTGGTTTTGCCTGACCCGCTCGGGCCGATAATTGCTACCACTTCGCCCTGCTCAACCTCAAGATCAATGCCATGCAGCACCGTTTGTCCATGGAATTTTTTCACCAGGTTTTTGACGTCAATTGCACTCATTTTGGATCACGCTCCTGGCGGTTAAGCTGGTTTTCAAAATAGTTTTGCAGAGCGGACAGCACCGTCGCCATCACCCAGTAAATCAGCGAGGCCGCCAGATACATGGTAAACACTTCCAGCGTGCGCGAGGTGATCAGCTGCGCCTGACGGAACAGCTCCGGCACCTGAATGGTCGCCGCAAGCGAGGTGTCTTTCACCAGGCTGATAAAGCTGTTGCTCAGCGGCGGCAGCGCCACGCGCGCCGCCTGGGGCAGGATCGCCCGGCGCAGCGTCTGCCACGGGGTCATCCCGATACTGGCCGCCGCTTCCCACTGTCCTTTATCGATGGAGGAGATCGCCGCACGCAGCGTTTCAGAGGTGTACGCCGCCGTATTCAGCGACAGGCCAATCATCGCCGCCGGGATCGGATCCAGCTCAATACCAAACTGTGGCAGCCCGTAGTAAATCATAAACAGCTGGGCGATAAGCGGCGTTCCGCGGAACACGGAGATGTAAAACCGCGCCAGCCACCGCACCGGCCAGATGTTCGACATGCGCATCAGTGCCAGCACAAACCCGAGCACCAGCCCGAAGAACATCCCGCCGATACTGAGCTGTAAAGTAAACACCGCGCCCTTAAGCAAGAACGGCAGCGAATCAATAACCAGTTGAATACTTTCTTGCATTATTATTTTTCTACCTGATTTTTAGACATGAGGATGATAGGCAAACAGCGCAGGCGCCCCGCCAGTATGAACAAACAAAATGGGTCCTTCATCCTTAAAGCGCTTGCGGGCGATGCCGTCGATCAGGCCCGCCATTGCCTTGCCGGTATAGACCGGGTCGAGCAGAATACCTTCGAGACGGGCCAGCAGCTTAACGGCCTCCATCCCTTCATCATTGGGGGTGCCATAGCCCGGCGCGAAATAGTCATCCCACAGCAGTATCTCCGCCTTCGCCTGAAGCGCAAGCTGTTCAGCCACCGCCTGTTGCAGGGTGACGACTTTCGGCTTCTGGTCTGCAACGCTTCTGGAAACCGTCACGCCAATCAGCTCGACCTCCGGCATCAGTTGCTCAAGCCCG
The DNA here is from genome assembly GCF_000534535.1 of Enterobacter sp. MGH 33. NCBI lineage: Bacteria > Pseudomonadati > Pseudomonadota > Gammaproteobacteria > Enterobacterales > Enterobacteriaceae > Enterobacter > Enterobacter sp. MGH 33. Next base: position 3,141,633 of record NZ_KI973212.1, read on the forward strand.
ACCGCTAAACCGGCATGGGTTCCCGCACTGCCGGACGCCACCACCACCGAGGATAAACTCACCGCGCCTTCGCACTGCTGAGCGATTTCCAGCGCGCTCTCAACATAGCCGAGGGCACCCAGCGCATTCGAGCCGCCAACCGGGATCACGTACGGACGAAAACCCTGCGCTTCCAGACGCGTCGCCAGCTCGTCGAGCTGTGCAGCCGGGTCGGTCAACGCGTCGACCATTTCAACCTGCACGTTGAACAGATCCAGCAGCAAACGGTTACCGTTAGTCAGGTAATTCTCTGCCTGCGTCCCGATCGGGTTCTCCAGCAGGGCAACGCAGTGGAGTCCCAGCTTTGCCGCCACTGCCGCCGTCTGGCGAACGTGGTTAGACTGAATTGCCCCGGCGGTGATCAGCGTGTCCGCGCCTTCGCGCAGGGCATCGGCGGCGAGAAATTCCAGCTTGCGCAGCTTATTTCCGCCCATCGCCATGGGCGTCACATCGTCACGCTTAATGAAAATATCGCGCCCCAGGTAGTCAGAAAATCGCGGCAGATACTCCAGCGGCGTGGGTGCGCCGATAAATTCCAGACGGGGAAAGCGCGTTAAATTCTGTAGTGACATGGTTCCTCCGGTCACGCAAACAATTGTTATTTCATTATGCACGCAGACGCGCGAGAAATAAAAAAGGCGCTTTTAAAAGCGCCTTTTTTTGTCAGTCAGAGACTTATTTCGTCACGTCTGCGCCGAACCACTTCTCAGAAAGCGCCTTCAGGCTGCCGTCTTTCTGCATCTCAGCAATGGCGCCATCGATGGCTTTCAGCAGATCCTCGTTACCTTTACGCACCGCCACGCCGGACTCCTGACGGGAGAACGCATCACCCGCGACAGCCAGGGTATTGTTGGTTTTCTTCACCAGATCCAGCGCTGCCAGGCGGTCAACCAGAATGGCGTCAATACGGCCTACGCGTAGATCCTGGTATTTCGTCGGGTCATCATCGTAGGTACGGATGTCCACGCCCTGCACGTTCTGGCGCAGCCACTCTTCGTAGTTGGTGCCCAGACCGACGCCGACTTTCTTACCTTTCAGGTCCGCTGCGGACTTGATGCTGCCTTCGTTACCTTTCTTCACCAGCGCCTGAATACCGGACACGGTGTACGGCGTGGAGAAGTCATACTTCTTCTTACGCTCGTCAGAAATGGTTACCTGGTTAATCACCACGTCAATACGTTTGGAATCCAGTGACGCCAACATCCCGTCCCATTTGGTGGGTTTCAGGGAGGCTTTAACGCCGAGGTGTTTCGCCAGCTCCTGCGCAAACTCCACTTCAAAACCGGTCAGTTTACCGTCGTCGCCCTGGAAGCTGAACGGAGGATAGGTTCCTTCCAGCCCAACCAGCAGCGTGCCGCGCTCTTTAACTTTGTTGAGCAGATTCTCTGCCGCGAACGTTTTCACGCTCATCCCCGCGACCAGCGCAACGGCCATCATCCCCATCAGCGCCTGACGACCCAGAAGTGCTAATTTCATAAGTACCCCGATACAGTGGAATTTTTGAGTAGTGTAGAGAAATCGCCTGCAACGTCAAAGGCGGCTGCGCTACATCTTATTCTTTTTTAATATATATCAGAAGTTGTTCCGGCGCGGACTTTCTGCTTTATGACGCCCGGCATCTGGACTTTATATTGCGCGTACTTTCGCAGCGCGATGCGGTAATTATTGGTACTGGTGGCGGGCAACCAGGGTTCCAGATTTTCATCCAGGTATCCGGTCGTCAGCAGATCGCGGGAGATATTTTGCATGGTCAAATGCTGACCCAGGCGGCGCAGGCGAACCACGTATTCACGCACGGTGCCGTGACTCATCTCCGTTTGTTCAAACAGGAATTGCTTGAAGCCGATAATATCGAAGAAGTCGCTTTGCTCTTTGCAATGGAGATCGCCACAGAAACGGCAAAGCGCTACCCACTCTTTTTGCTCTTCAAGCCAGGCGGCTTCATCCATCAGCGTGTCGAGGCGGGAAATCGCAATCTTATTCACGATTTCACCGCGACGAACCAGCGTGATGCGGTCGAGTAATTTTTTACAGTGGGCGCAATGCGTCTGGCTGTGTTTAAAGTCTTTCAGGTAGCGGCTTAAAGGCCGTCTTTTAGATTGCTGCACCGTCATGATAACTCCTGGTTGTCAATACGTTGTGCGGCATTTCCAAGGCGAATAACTCACCTATAACTTACCCAGTTTTGTGCGCAGGCGTTTAATGGCCTGGCTGTGCAGCTGGCTCACCCGTGACTCGCCCACCTCCAGCACGGCGCCAATCTCTTTGAGATTGAGCTCTTCCTGGTAATAGAGGGTTAACACCAGTTGCTCACGTTCCGGTAAAGCTTCAATCGCTTCCATCACGCGCTGGCGTAAATTCCCTTCCAGTAAATGGTGTAACGGGTTTTCTTGCTGATGTTCATCCGTCACCAGCTCGATGCTATCGCCATGCTCTTCGCGCCACTCATCATAAGAGAAGAGTTGGCTGTTATTGGTATCGAGCAACATCTGGCGATACTCTTCAACAGGAATGCCCAGACGCTCCGCTACTTCGGTTTCCGTCGCGTTGCGCCCCAGCTCCTGTTCCAGCTGCCCCATCGCATGCGCCACTTCGCGCGCGTTGCGGCGAACGCTGCGCGGCACCCAGTCGCGGCTGCGCAGCTCGTCCAGCATCGCACCACGAATACGCTGCACTGCGTAAGTCGTAAATGCCGTTCCTTGCAGAGCGTCGTACCGGTCAACTGCATTCAATAACCCGATACCGCCCGCCTGTAGCAGATCGTCCAGTTCCACGCTCGCCGGCAAACGCACCTGGAGGCGCAATGCTTCGTGACGCACCAGCGGAACATAACGCTGCCACAGCGAGTGTTTATCCATTACACCTTCAGCGGTATAGAGTGAATTCACGATAAACAGCCCTGCGTTAGTTGAGTTATCGGCATGATTATCCGATTCTGGAGGGGTTTTAATCGGGTGAATAGTGGGTGAAATGAGGGGTTATTTGGGGGGTTACGCGTAAATGCGGACAGAAAAAACCCCGCCGAAGCGGGGTTTAAGCGTAATCAGGCGATTAGCCTTGCAGCAGAGACAGAACCTGCTGAGGAACCTGGTTAGCTTTGGACAGCACGGAGTTACCGGCCTGCTGAACGATCTGCGCTTTAGACATGTTGGACACTTCGGTCGCATAGTCGGCGTCCTGAATACGGGACTGCGCTTCAGACAGGTTGGTGGTGGTGTTGTTCAGGTTGGTTACGGCAGAGCTCAGACGGTTCTGAACCGCACCCAGTGAAGAACGGAATTTGTCTACGGACGCGATTGCTTTGTCCAGCAGAGCCAGTGGATTATTTGTTGAAGCACCAGCGAACTCAGTAGTTGCAGCAGTAGTACCATTTTGGCTAAGCTCGATCTTGGCTTGGTTACCTGTACCACCATCAATTGTTACAGAGGTAGCTGCCGCTGCTGCATCCGCACCATTGGCATTTGTTAATGAGTTATTTGCAACGTAATTTTTACCTTGTACAGTTACAAAGCCCACTGCATTGTTATCAGCATCAGCACCGACCTGAATCAGGCTACCAGTCTGCGTTGCGTCAGCAACACCATTTGCCTTGTCATTATATGTAACGTCTGCTTTGTTCAGTTTGACTGTGCCATCCTGAGCAACAGAAGCTGCATAGCTCTTATCGCCATACTGAACAACATAGGTAGAAGTCGCATTACCGCCTTTAGTTACGTTATGCAGAGAAACAGCAGAAGCATCAGTGATGTTCAGGTCAGTCAGAACAGACGCGTCCATCTTCACAGCGATTGGCGCACCAGCACCATTCGGGAGTTGGGTTATCGCTTCGCCAGTTTCCAGCGCGTTTTTAGAAACGGAGAATCCGTTCAGACCTAAAGTTGAAGAGTCAATTTTCTACAAGTCGATGGAAATAGTCTGACCATCGTTCGCACCAACCTGAATCTTCATGGTACCGTCTTTCGCCAGTACGTTCACGCCGTTGAACTGAGTCTGACCAGATACGCGGTCGATTTCAGACAGACGGGATTTGATTTCGTCCTGGATTGAAGACAGGTCAGAATCAGAGTTAGTACCGGTAGTTGCCTGAACGGTCAGTTCACGAACACGCTGAAGGTTGTTGTTGATTTCAGACAGCGCGCCTTCAGTGGTCTGCGCCAGAGAGATACCGTCGTTAGCGTTACGTGCAGCCTGAGTCAGACCTTTGATGTTAGAGGTGAAGCGGTTAGCGATAGCCTGGCCCGCAGCGTCATCTTTCGCGCTGTTGATACGCAGACCAGAAGACAGACGCTCGATAGAAGAAGACAGAGCGGACTGGTTCTTGTTGATGTTGTTCTGAGTGATCAGCGAGAGGCTGTTGGTATTAATGACTTGTGCCATGATTTCGATTCCTGTTGTTCATCAAATCTGTTTGGTTAGATTTGGGTTTCCACCCTTCGGCTTCATCGCCGTCAAAGGTGTTATCGTCTGGTCCAAACCAACCTTTAGATATTTTTTCAGGATCGCGTTAATTTTTTTAGCCACGGAAAAGCTCTTCTCTATTACCGTTATTCCCGCCATTAAAAAAAAGAAATTAACCGTAAACTTTCCCCCATTAAGGCCGATAACCCCACTATTCGTTCTACGTGTCGATAGATTAAGGAATAAATATGGCAAGTATTTCATCATTGGGGATTGGTTCGGGTCTTAAGTTAGCAGACATTCTGGATAGTCTGACCACGGCCGAAAAAGCACAGCTGACGCCAATTTCCAAACAACAGACATCGTATACCGCCAAGCTGAGCGCTTACGGCACGTTGAAAAGTTCACTGGAAGCGTTTCAGACCGCCAACACCGCGCTGAATAAAGCCGACCTGTTTACAGCGACCAGCACGTCGAGCAGTACCACGGCATTCAGCGCCACCACTACCGGCAGCGCGATTGCCGGTAAATACACCATCAGCGTGTCGCAGCTGGCGCAGGCGCAAACCCTGACGACCAAAAACGCGCAGCCGGATACCAAAACGGCCATTGCCACGGCTGACAGCAAGATCACCTTTACCGCCGGTAACGGTAAAGATCCGGTGACCGTCGATATCAGCGCGGCAAACTCCTCGCTGACCGGCATTCGCGATGCGATTAACAAAGCTGACGCCGGCGTGACCGCCAGTATTATTAACGTCGGTAATGGTCAGTACCGTCTGTCCATCACCTCCACCGAAACCGGGGCGGACAACGCGGTCAGCATCAGCGTGAGCGGCGACAGCGCCCTGCAATCCTTTATGGGTTACAACGGCACCAGCACCGACGCCAGCAACGGCATGACAGAAAGCGTCACCGCGCAGAACGCGAAGCTGAAGGTGAATAACGTTGATATCGAAAACAGCAGCAACACTATCAGCGATGCGCTGGAAGATATCACCCTGAACCTGAACGACGTCACCACCGGTAACCAGACGCTGACGATCGCTAAAGATACGTCGAAAGCGGAAACGGCGATGAAAGCCTGGGTGGATGCCTACAACACCCTTCAGGACAGCTTTGCATCATTAACCAAATATACGGCAGTTGATGCGGGTACAGATGCGCAGGACTCCAGCAACGGTGCCCTGCTCGGGGACAGCACGCTGCGTACTATTCAGACGCAGCTGAAAACCATGCTGGGCAACTCCGTCGGCGGAACCGCCTATAAAACGCTGTCTCAGGTCGGCATTACTTCAGATCCAAGCACGGGTAAGCTGGAGCTGGACAGCGACAAGCTGAAAAAAGCGCTGACGGATAACCCGTCTGCGGTGAAAGATTTGGTTGTGGGTGACGGTAAAACCACCGGGATCACTACCACCATGGCCACCCATCTGACTGACTGGCTTTCCAGTAAAGGCATTATCCAGGCGGCCAAAGATGGCGTCAGCAAAACGCTGAACAAGTTAACGGATCAATATAACGCCGTGAGCGAACGTATTGACGCGAGAGTGGCGCAGTACAAAGCCCAGTTTACCCAGCTGGACGTACTGATGACCTCGCTGAACAACACCAGCAGCTACCTGACGCAGCAGTTCGAAAATACGTCCAGCAACAAGTAGTAAACGCTAATCAGACCCGAGGGGGATAACATGTACGGCGCAAAAGGCACGCAAGCCTACGCAAAGATAGAAGTTGAAAGCGCGGTGATGAGCGCCAGCCAGCAGCAGCTGGTTATCATGCTATTTGATGGAGCCCTCAGCGCGCTGGTACGCGCGCGTCTGTTCCTGGCAGACGGTAATATCCCGGCAAAAGGGCTGGCGCTCTCAAAAGCCATCAACATTATCGAAAACGGGCTGAAGGTTGGCCTGGTGGAAAATAACGGTGATGAGCTTACGCAAAACCTGATTGCCCTTTATGCCTATATGGTACGTCGCCTCCTGCACGCCAATGTGAATAACGACGCCAGCGCCATCGAAGAGGTGGAAAACTTGCTGCGCAATATCGCTGACGGGTGGAAGGAGGTTGCCGGTACGCCACAACTGATGCAGGACGCCGTCTAATGAGTAACGCACCGCAACTTTATGCCCTTTATCAGCAACTCCTTGAGCAGAGCCAGTTGATGTTGCGACTGGCCCGGCAGGGACTATGGGATGATCTGATCATCTGTGAAACCGACTATGTTAATGCGGTGCACTCACTGGCTCGTCTCACTCAGGAAAGTGAACCTTCGATGCAGATTCAGGAGCAGCTTCGCCCGACGCTGCGGGTGATCCTGGACAACGAAGGCCAGGTAAAAACGTTGCTGCAAGCCAGAATGGATGAGCTGGCGAAGCTGGTCGGGCAATCCTCCATCCAGAAAACCGTTCTCTCCACCTACGGTAACCAGGGCGGTCATGTCCTGGTTCCGCAAAGTAATAGCGATATTAATTAGCCATTTAACTGGCGGGCAAACGTTAACCGTTTCGTTCGCCAGGCATTTCTGCCAAACCTGCTCCATACTTGAGTTTCGCGACCTCATGGAGATGGTGCATGCGCAACCCAACACTTTTACAATGTTTTCACTGGTACTACCCCACCGGCGGTGAACTGTGGCGAGAAGTCACGGCATTAGCCCCCAACCTGAACGAAATCGGCATCAATATGGTCTGGTTACCGCCGGCATACAAAGGGGCATCCGGCGGCTATTCCGTCGGGTATGACTCTTATGACCTTTTCGACCTCGGTGAGTTTGACCAGAAAGGCAGCGTCGCCACCAAATACGGCGATAAAGCCCAGCTGCTGGAGGCCATCAACGCCTTAAAAAGCAACCAGATTGCGGTGCTTCTGGACGTGGTGGTCAACCATAAAATGGGGGCCGATGAAAAGGAACCCGTCCGCGTGCAGCGCGTGGATGCTCAGGATCGCACCCAAATCAGCGATGAGATCATCGAATGCGAAGCCTGGACGCGTTACACCTTCCCCGTTCGGGCCGGGCAGTATTCGCAATTTATCTGGGATTACAAATGCTTCAGCGGTATCGACCACATTGAAAACCCCAATGAGGACGGTATCTTCAAAATCGTGAACGACTACACCGGCGAAGGCTGGAACGATCAGGTCGACGACGAGATGGGCAATTTCGATTACCTGATGGGTGAAAATATCGATTTTCGCAACCATGCGGTGACGGAGGAGATCAAATACTGGGCGCGCTGGGTGATGGAGCAAACCCACTGCGACGGCTTCCGCCTGGACGCGGTAAAACACATCCCGGCCTGGTTCTATAAAGAGTGGATTGAGCACGTCCAGGAGGTGGCCCCGCAGCCGCTGTTTATTGTGGCGGAATACTGGTCTCACGAAGTGGATAAATTGCAGCACTACATCAATCAGGTGGACGGTAAAACCATGCTGTTTGATGCGCCACTGCAAATGAAATTTCACGAAGCCTCACGCCAGGGACGCGACTACGATATGAGCCAGATTTTCACCGGTACGCTGGTGGAAGCCGATCCGTTCCATGCCGTGACGCTGGTTGCCAACCACGATACCCAACCCTTGCAGGCGCTGGAAGCCCCGGTTGAAGCCTGGTTCAAACCGCTGGCCTACGCGCTCATCCTGCTGCGTGAAAACGGCGTGCCGAGCGTGTTCTACCCGGATCTTTTTGGCGCCAGCTATGACGACACCGGCGGGGATGGCGAGACGTATCACATCGATATGCCTGTGATTGAACAGCTCCACGAGCTGATCCTCGCCCGGCAGCGTTTTGCCCACGGCGTGCAGACGCTGTTTTTCGATCATCCAAACTGCATTGCGTTCAGCCGCAGCGGGACTGAGGAACACCCGGGCTGTGTTGTGGTGCTGTCGAATGGCGATGACGGCGAGAAGACGATCTGCCTCGGGGAGAATTACGGCAACAAGACCTGGCGTGATTTTTTAGGCAACCGCGAGGAAACCGTGACCACGGCGGCGGATGGCGAAGGGACGTTCTTCTGTAACGGGGGAAGCGTCAGCGTCTGGGTGATTGAGGACGCGCTGTAGTGCTGGGAAAGTGCGGCCTGATGCCCTCACCCCGACCCTCTCCCACCGGGAGAGGGAGCAAACCCTAAAAACGGCAATATGATTGCCGTTTTGCTTTTACCGCTACGGAAGCTTACTATCCAGCGGATTCTTGCTCAGGTAATCTGCGCATTCCACCGTTGGACGGTCAACCTTGTACAGTTCCATACCGTCATACTCCAGCGCCGCCCCATCACGCTCCAGCGGATAGACATCCAGCTTACGCGTCACGTTGTAATAATCATCTGAACGCAGCATGATCTTACCCGGCACCGCGATAACGCGCTGCCACTGACGGCAATCCAGCGTATCCCCCTCTGGCGTCACCACCAGCGTGGCGATCGCTTCCGGGCTCACCATCGCGCTCTGCGGCCCTTTCGACTGCCAGTAACCTGCCAGTTGCGAAGGTACCGGGTGCTTAATCACTTCCTGATAGTTATCTACCTGAACACATCCCGCTAACGTCAGCATCGCAGCCACAATTGCTACTTTTTTCATCATCTTTCCTGCATGCGAAGAAAAAAATATTGTGGCATTAAAGCCATCAGGCTGCCAGCGTAAGATAGGTATTGATTAAACCTGCATGCCCATCACTTCCTGGTATGCCGACACCAGCTTGTTACGCACCTGCAACCCCATCTGCAATGACACCGACGCTTTTTGCAGATCGGCCATCACATCGTTGAGCGCCACGCCGGGTTCGCCAAGGGTAAATCTCTCAGCCTGGGTACGGGCCGCGTTTTGCTTGTCGCTGATCCGGTCCAGCGCCGCATGCAGTTGACCGGCGAAGCTAACGCCCGGCGGCTGGTCAGCCACGCTCTGATTACGGGCGGTCATCGCCGTTGCCTGTAACTGACTGAGTACCCCTTCAATGCCCTGTATAGCCATGACTCTCCCCTGGATGGTTTTTTACGAGGTCAAGACTAACAGCTTGTCAATAAGATAATGGCGGTAAATAGCGTTAAAAAACCAGGTTATTTGACGCATAGAAAATCCCGAATCATCAAATAATGGCAGGGCCATCAGTATGGAACTTTTGTCGTGTTTGCCGACCCGGGAGTCAGTTTTGTTTCTCTACACGAATAACGTAAACCACCAGGATTTAAGAGGTGCGCAATGAGTGCGACAGCAGCATCGACAGCGCCACAGAATAAATCACTCGAGTGGATGAACCGCCTTCGCGCCAACCCTAAGATCCCGTTGATTGTGGCAGGCGCTGCCGCCATTGCGATCGTTGTCGCGATGGTCTTATGGGCAAAAAGCCCGGATTACCGCACGCTCTACAGCAACCTTTCTGACCAGGATGGCGGTGCCATCGTCACCCAGTTAACCCAGATGAACATCCCGTATCGCTTTGCCGATAACGGTGGTGCGCTTGAAGTACCGGCAGATAAAGTGCACGAGCTTCGCCTGCGTCTCGCCCAGCAGGGGCTGCCAAAAGGCGGCGCGGTTGGTTTTGAGCTGCTGGATCAGGAAAAATTCGGCATCAGTCAGTTCAGCGAGCAGGTTAACTATCAGCGCGCACTGGAAGGTGAGCTGGCCCGTACGATTGAAACCTTAGGCCCGGTGAAAAGTGCCCGCGTGCACCTGGCGATGCCTAAGCCGTCCCTGTTTGTCCGTGAACAAAAGTCCCCTTCGGCCTCTGTGACCGTTAACCTCGAACCTGGCCGTGCGCTGGATGAAGGGCAGATCAGCGCCGTCACGCACCTGGTCTCCAGTGCGGTGGCCGGCCTGCCGCCGGGTAACGTTACGCTGGTGGATCAGAGTGGTCATCTGCTGACGCAGTCCAACACCGCCGGGCGCGATCTCAATGACGCCCAGCTGAAATACGCCGCGGATGTGGAAGGCCGTCTCCAGCGTCGCATCGAAGCGATTCTGGGCCCGGTGGTCGGCAGCAGCAACGTACACGCGCAGGTCACAGCGCAGATTGATTTCTCGAATAAAGAACAGACCGAAGAGCAGTACGCCCCGAACGGGGATGCCTCCCGCGCCGTGTTACGCTCGCGTCAGATCAATGAGACGGAACAGGTCGGCGGACAGTATCCTGGCGGTGTGCCGGGCGCGCTCTCTAACCAGCCTGCGCCTGCCAACGCCGCGCCAATCTCCACCCCGCCGGCAAACCCGCAGAACGGTCAGCAAACGAATCAGCAGACGACCTCGACCGCGAACAGTACCGGCCCGCGTAACAGCAGCCGTAACGAAACGACCAACTACGAAGTCGACCGGACTATCCGCCATACCAAACTGAACACGGGCGATATTCAGCGTCTCTCTGTTGCCGTGGTGGTGAACTACAAAACGCTGCCGGACGGTAAACCGCTGCCGCTCACGGCGGAGCAGATGAAGCAGATCGAAGATTTAACCCGCGAAGCGATGGGCTTCTCTGAAAAACGTGGCGATACCCTCAACGTTGTGAGCTCACCGTTCAACCCGGTGGATGAGACCGGTGGCGAACTGCCGTTCTGGCAACAGCAGGCGTTCTTCGATCAGCTGATGTCCGCAGGCCGCTGGCTGCTGGTGCTGATTGTCGCGTGGCTGCTGTGGCGTAAGGGCGTTCGTCCTCAGCTACAGCGCCGTGCTGAAGCCGAGAAAGCCGCGCTGGAACAGAAGAACGCGCGTCCGGACGAGGAAGAAGCGGTTGAAGTTCGTCTCAGCAAAGATGAACAGATGCAGCAGCGCCGTGCTAACCAGCGTATGGGCGCAGAGGTGATGAGCCAGCGCATTCGCGAAATGTCAGATAACGATCCGCGCGTCGTCGCGCTGGTCATCCGCGGTTGGATGGGTAACGAACATGAGTAATACGCTTACAGGCACCGATAAGAGCGTCATCCTGCTGATGACCATTGGCGAAGATCGCGCGGCGGAAGTGTTTAAACACCTCTCCCAGCGAGAAGTGCAGATCCTCAGCGCGGCGATGGCCAACGTGCGCCAGATCTCCAACAAGCAGCTGACAGAAGTGCTGGCGGAGTTTGAGCAGGAAGCCGAGCAGTTTGCCGCGCTCAACGTCAACGCCAACGAATACCTGCGCTCCGTGCTGGTTAAGGCGCTGGGCGAAGAGCGCGCCGCCAGCCTGCTGGAAGATATTCTCGAAACGCGCGACACCGCCAGCGGGATCGAAACGCTCAACTTTATGGAGCCGCAAAGCGCCGCCGATCTTATTCGCGACGAGCACCCGCAGATTATCGCCACCATTCTGGTCCACCTCAAACGGGGTCAGGCAGCCGATATTCTGGCGCTGTTCGACGAGCGCCTGCGCCACGACGTGATGCTGCGTATCGCCACCTTCGGCGGCGTCCAGCCAGCCGCGCTGGCGGAGCTGACCGAAGTGCTGAACAACCTGCTCGACGGCCAGAACCTCAAGCGCAGCAAAATGGGCGGCGTGAGAACGGCAGCGGAAATCATCAACCTGATGAAAACGCAGCAGGAAGAGGCGGTTATTACGGCGGTACGCGAGTTCGACGGCGAGCTGGCGCAGAAAATTATCGACGAGATGTTCCTGTTCGAAAACCTGGTCGAAGTGGACGATCGCAGCATCCAGCGCCTGCTCCAGGAGGTGGACTCCGAATCGCTGCTTATCGCCCTCAAAGGCGCCGAGCAGCCGCTGCGCGAGAAATTCCTGCGCAACATGTCCCAGCGTGCGGCCGATATCCTGCGCGACGACCTGGCCAACCGTGGCCCGGTGCGTTTGTCTCAGGTGGAAAACGAACAGAAAGCGATCCTGCTTATTGTTCGTCGTCTGGCAGAAACCGGCGAGATGGTGATTGGCAGCGGAGACGACACCTATGTCTGATGAACTGTCGTGGAAGCGCTGGACGCCTGACGATCTCTCCCCTCCCACCGCAGAGTTCACCCCTGCCGTTGTGTCGTCCGACGAGGGCGACGCCGGGGCGGGCATCCCCGAGCTGAGTGAAGAGGAACAGCGCGCCCAGATGCTGGCCCAGATGCAAATGCAGGCGCACGAGCAGGGCTTCAACGCCGGGATGAACGAAGGCCGTCAGACCGGGCACGCACAGGGTTATCAGGAAGGGCTGGCGAAAGGTTTAGAGCAGGGCATTGAGCAGGCGCGCCAGCAGCAGGCGCCGCTGCATGCCCGCATGCAGCAGCTGGTGAGCGAGTTTCAGCACACGCTGGATGCGCTCGACAGCGTGATTGCCTCGCGCCTGATGCAGATGGCGCTGGAGGCGGCCCGTCAGGTGATCGGCCAGACGCCGGTAGTGGATAACGCCGCGCTGATTAAGCAGATCCAGGGGCTGCTCCAGCAGGAGCCGCTGTTCAGCGGCAAACCGCAACTGCGCGTTCATCCTGATGATTTGCAGCGCGTGGAAGATAGCCTCGGCGCGACGCTGAGCCTGCACGGCTGGCGGCTGCGCGGCGATCCGTCGCTCCATCACGGAGGCTGTAAGGTCTCGGCGGATGAGGGCGATCTGGATGCCAGCGTCGCGACCCGCTGGCAGGAACTGTGCCGCCTGGCGGCACCGGGAGTCGTCTGATGACCGCTCGCCTTACGCGCTGGCTTAACACGCTCGATAATTTTGAAACGAAGATGGCGCAGCTGCCATCCGTTCGTCGTTATGGACGCCTGACCCGCGCCACCGGTCTGGTCCTGGAAGCCACGGGGCTGCAACTTCCGCTCGGCGCCACCTGCGTGATTGAGCGTCAGGACGGGGGGGAGACGCGTGAAGTGGAAAGCGAAGTGGTCGGGTTCAACGGTCAGCGCCTGTTTCTGATGCCCCTTGAAGAAGTGGAAGGGATTTTGCCCGGCGCCCGCGTCTACGCGAAAAACATCAGCGGTGACGGCCTGCAAAGCGGCAAACAGCTCCCGCTCGGTCCGGCGCTGCTGGGCCGCGTGCTGGACGGAAGCGGCAAACCGCTCGATGGCCTGCCCTCCCCTGATACCACCGAAACCGGCGCGCTGATCACCCAACCCTTCAACCCGCTGCAACGCACCCCAATCGAGCACGTACTGGATACCGGCGTGCGGCCGATTAACGCCCTGCTCACCGTGGGACGCGGCCAGCGTATGGGGCTGTTTGCCGGCTCCGGCGTGGGTAAATCGGTCCTGCTCGGCATGATGGCGCGTTATACCCAGGCGGACGTTATCGTGGTAGGCCTGATTGGTGAGCGTGGTCGCGAAGTCAAAGATTTCATCGAAAACATTCTGGGTGCGGAGGGCCGCGCCCGCTCGGTGGTGATCGCCGCGCCTGCGGACGTGTCGCCGCTACTGCGTATGCAGGGTGCCGCCTACGCCACGCGTATTGCGGAAGATTTCCGCGACCGGGGCCAGCACGTGCTGCTGATTATGGACTCCCTGACCCGCTACGCGATGGCGCAGCGTGAGATTGCGCTGGCCATCGGCGAGCCGCCCGCGACCAAAGGCTACCCGCCGTCGGTCTTCGCCAAGCTCCCGGCGTTGGTTGAGCGCGCGGGGAACGGCATCAGCGGCGGCGGCTCCATCACCGCGTTCTATACGGTACTGACCGAAGGCGATGACCAGCAGGACCCGATTGCCGACTCCGCGCGCGCGATCCTCGACGGCCATATCGTGCTGTCGCGCCGTCTGGCCGAAGCCGGGCACTATCCGGCAATTGATATTGAAGCCTCGATCAGCCGTGCGATGACGGCCTTGATCACCGAGCAACACTACGCCCGCGTGCGTAACTTCAAACAACTGCTCTCCAGCTTCCAGCGCAACCGCGATCTGGTAAGCGTCGGGGCGTACGCCAAAGGCAGCGACCCGATGCTCGATAAAGCGATTGCCCTGTGGCCGCAGCTGGAGGCATTTCTGCAACAGGGTATTTTTGAACGCGCCGACTGGGAAGATTCCCTCCAGGCACTGGAGCTGATTTTCCCGCAGGTGTAACACAGGTGGAGGGCGAAGGTCATGGCGCAGAACAGCGCGTTATCAACGCTGAAAGATCTGGCTGAAAAAGAAGTTGATGATGCCGCATTGCAGCTTGGCGCAATGCGACGCGGGTGCCAGCAGGCTGAAGAACAGTTGAAGATGTTAATCGACTATCAGCATGAATATCGCACCAACCTTAACACCGACATGACGCAGGGCATTGGTAGCCAGCGCTGGATTAACTATCAGCAGTTTATCCAGACGCTGGAAAAGGCGATTGAGCAGCATCGCCAGCAGCTTAACCAGTGGACGCAAAAAGTCGATACCGCGCTGAATTTCTGGCGCGAGAAAAAACAGCGGTTGCAGGCCTGGCAAACCTTACAGGACCGGCAGATTGCAGCCTCGACCCTGGCGGAAAACCGTCTGGATCAGAAAAAAATGGATGAGTTTGCCCAGCGCGCATCAATGAGGAAACCAGAATGATCACACTGCAACAACTGCTGATGACCGACAGCGACCCGTCCGGCGGCACGCTGACCGGGAAAGGCGCTGAGGGCGCGCAAGATTTTCTTTCTCTGCTGGCGGGCGCGCTGACCGAGACCACCGGCAAAGGCAAAGATGCCCCGCTGACGCTGGCGGATCTGAAAGCGGCGGGCAACAAGCTGTCGACAGCGGCAAAGGAAAAAAACGGTGATACCACGCTCCAGGCCAAAATCGCCGAGCTGCTCTCCCGTCAGGAGACCCTGACTGGTGAAGATACCGCCGTCTCCCTGCAAAGCCTCGTCTCCGGCCTGAAACCCGCCGCGAATACGGATGCGCTGAAGGCGCTGACCCAGCCGGAGGCGAAAACAAACAGCGAGACCACGACTGAAGAAGAGGAGCTGGCCGGGTTAAGCGCGCTGATGGCGATGTTACCGCACCAGCAGACCACCACCCCGGTAGCGACGCAGCCTGCGAGCACAGGGGAGATCGCCCCCCGAGCTGCCCTCCCCTCTACGCTAGCCCAGACGGACAACGGCCAGCATCAGCCGCTTAGCCATGCGTTAACGGGTCAGGAAAAAATGCCGGTTCAGGACAGCGACACATCGCTGCCCGCCACGGCAGCCGTTACGCCAGCCGTCGCAGAGAAGCAGGACGTAGCGAGCGCGGCGTCGTCTGCCGCCAGCCCAACCGCGACGCTGGCGCCGATCGTCAGTCACCTGGCGCCTTCACAGCCTGCCGCTACCGTTGCGACAGCGCCGGTGTTAAGCCAGCCGCTGGGCACGCACGAATGGCAGCAGAATCTGAGCCAGCACATCACCCTGTTCACAAAGCAGGGACAGCAGACCGCAGAGCTGCGTCTGCACCCGGAGGATCTGGGTCAGGTGCAAATTTCGCTTAAGCTGGATGACAACCAGGCGCAGTTGCAGATGGTTTCGCCCCACAGCCACGTCCGCGCGGCGCTGGAAGCGGCCCTGCCGATCCTGCGCACGCAGCTTGCGGAAAACGGCATTCAGCTTTCCCAAAGCAGCGTCAGCAGCGAGGGCTTTGCCGGGCAACAGCAGTCCTCATCCGGGCAGCAACAGCACACTTCGCGTTCCGGCCAGCATGGCGGGTTTAACGATGAGAGTGAAGAGTTATTGCCTGCCCCTGCCGCCCTGCAATCCGCCGCACGCGGCAGCCGTGCCGTAGACATCTTTGCCTAAACGCCAGAGGTAACGTGATTATCCCCGTCTTTTCCACGCTTTGACCTAAGCCGGACACGGGATAATCACCGTATTAAGCTGTACCGAAACAGGAAGCTCGTATCAGATGACAGACTCCGCTATCACCAAAAAAAGCAAGCGTTCCATCTGGATCCCGCTGCTGGTGTTGATTACCCTCGCGGCCTGCGCCACCGCAGGCTACAGTTACTGGCGTATGCAGCAAGAACCCTCCAGCGCGGCCGCCAAAGCTGAAGCGCCGCCTCCACCGGCGCCGGTCTTCTACCCGCTGGATACGTTCACCGTGAACCTGGGCGATGCGGATCGCGTGCTTTACGTGGGTATTACGCTGCGTCTGAAAGATGAAGCGACCCGTGCACGCCTGAACGACTACCTGCCAGAAGTGCGTAGCCGTCTGCTGCTGCTGTTTTCTCGTCAGGATGCCTCCGCGCTCGCCACCGATGTGGGCAAGCAAAAGCTGGTCGATGCCATTAAACAGACGCTGGCGACCCCGCTGGTAAACGGCCAACCTAAGCAGGAAGTCACTGACGTTCTGTATACAGCCTTCATTCTGCGGTAACGACATGGGCGACAGTATTCTTTCTCAGGCAGAAATCGATGCGCTGCTCAACGGCGACAGCGATAAAAGTGACGAACCGAAGCCGGGTCTGACCGGCGACGATAATATTCGTCCCTACGATCCCAATACCCAGCGTCGCGTGGTGCGCGAGCGTTTACAGGCGCTGGAGATCATCAACGAACGTTTCGCACGTCAGTTCCGTATGGGGTTGTTTAACCTGCTGCGTCGTAGCCCGGATATCACCGTCGGTGCGATCCGCATTCAGCCGTATCATGAGTTTGCCCGCAACCTGCCGGTGCCAACCAACCTTAACCTGATCCATCTGAAACCGCTGCGCGGTACCGGCCTGGTTGTGTTCTCGCCAAGCCTGGTGTTCATCGCGGTGGATAACCTGTTCGGTGGCGATGGCCGTTTCCCGACCAAAGTGGAAGGCCGCGAGTTTACCCATACCGAACAGCGTGTGATTAACCGCATGCTGAAGCTGGCGCTGGAATCCTACAGCGACGCGTGGAAAGCGATTAACCCGCTGGAAGTCGAGTACGTGCGTTCCGAGATGCAGGTGAAGTTTACCAACATCACCACCTCCCCGAATGACATCGTCGTGAACACCCCGTTCCACGTCGAGATCGGCAACCTGACGGGCGAGTTCAACATCTGCCTGCCGTTCAGCATGATTGAACCGCTGCGCGAACTGCTGGTGAACCCGCCGCTGGAGAACTCACGTCACGAAGATCAGAACTGGCGTGAAAACCTGGTGCGTCAGGTGCAGCATTCGCAGCTGGAGCTGGTGGCCAACTTCGCCGACATCTCCATGCGGTTATCGCAGATCCTGAAATTACAACCCGGCGACGTTTTGCCGATAGATAAACCCGACCGCATTATTGCCCATGTGGATGGTGTACCCGTGCTGACAAGCCAGTACGGCACGATTAACGGCCAGTATGCGTTACGCGTTGAGCACTTGATCAACCCGATTTTGAATTCGCTGAATGAGGAACAGCCCAAATGAGTGACATGAACAATCCGTCCGATGAAAACAGCGGAGCACTGGACGATCTGTGGGCTGACGCGTTAAACGAGCAGAAAACGACGCCGACGAAAAGCGCGGCAGACGCGGTCTTTCAGCAGTTAGGCGGCGGCGACGTCAGCGGCACGTTGCAGGACATCGACCTGATTATGGACATTCCGGTCAAGCTGACCGTTGAGCTGGGTCGCACCCGCATGACCATTAAAGAGCTGCTGCGCCTGACGCAGGGTTCCGTGGTGGCGCTTGACGGTTTAGCGGGTGAGCCGCTGGATATTCTGATCAACGGCTACCTGATTGCACAGGGCGAAGTAGTGGTGGTGGCCGATAAATACGGCGTACGTATCACCGACATCATTACCCCTTCCGAACGCATGCGTCGTCTGAGTCGTTAAGTATGAAAACCCAGGCAACACTGTCCGCGCCCTCCGCCGTACCCGGCTCACCGCTGCTCCAGGTGAGCGGCGCGCTGTTCGGTATTATTGCCTTTATCCTTATCGCCGCCTGGCTGGCAAAGCGTTTCGGTCTGGCGGGGAAAACGGCCGGTACCCGCGGGTTGAAGGTCAGCGCCAGCACCCCGCTAGGACCGCGCGAGCGCGTGGTCATTGTGGAGGTGGAAGATGCACGACTGGTGCTGGGCGTGACCGCCTCCAGCATTAACGTCCTTCACACGCTCCCCCCTGCGCCTGTCACGGTGGAGGCTAACGCCCAGGCCCCTGCGGATTTCCAGTCCGTAATGAAGAGTTTGCTCAAGCGTCCCGGGAGATCCTGATGCGCCGTTTGTTATTCCTTACGCTGACAGGCCTGGGCCTGTTCGCGCCCTCTGTGTATGCGCAACTGCCGGGGCTGGTTTCCACGCCGCTGGCGAACGGTGGACAAAGCTGGTCCCTGTCCGTGCAGACGCTGGTATTCATCACCTCGCTGACCTTTATCCCGGCGATCCTGCTAATGATGACCAGCTTCACCCGCATCATCATTGTGTTTGGCCTGCTGCGCAACGCGCTCGGCACGCCGTCCGCGCCGCCCAATCAGGTGCTGCTGGGTTTAGCCCTGTTCCTGACCTTTTTCATTATGTCGCCGGTGATCGACAAGATTTACACCGAGGCCTACCAGCCGTTCAGCGAAGATAAAATTTCCATGCAGGTTGCCCTGGAAAAGGGGGCACAGCCATTACGTGAATTTATGCTTCGCCAGACGCGCGAAGCGGATCTGGCCCTGTTTGCCCGTCTCGCTAACACCGGTGAGTTACAGGGGCCGGAAGCGGTGCCGATGCGCATTCTGCTCCCGGCGTATGTGACCAGTGAGCTGAAAACGGCGTTCCAGATTGGCTTCACCATTTTCATTCCGTTCCTGATTATTGACCTGGTGATCGCCAGCGTCCTGATGGCGCTCGGGATGATGATGGTCCCGCCCGCAACCATTGCCTTGCCCTTTAAGATCATGCTGTTCGTGCTGGTCGACGGCTGGCAGCTGCTGGTCAGCTCGCTGGCGCAGAGTTTCTACAGTTGAGGAGCGCGCAATGACGCCTGAG
Source organism: Enterobacter sp. MGH 33 (assembly GCF_000534535.1). Lineage (NCBI taxonomy): Bacteria > Pseudomonadati > Pseudomonadota > Gammaproteobacteria > Enterobacterales > Enterobacteriaceae > Enterobacter > Enterobacter sp. MGH 33. The sequence continues at coordinate 3,160,806 of NZ_KI973212.1, forward strand.
TCGGTCATGATGATGGGCACGGAGGCGATGAAAGTCGCGATTGCCGTCGCCGCGCCCCTGCTGCTGGTTGCGCTGGTCACCGGTCTGATTATCAGTATTCTCCAGGCCGCCACGCAGATTAACGAAATGACCCTGTCGTTCATCCCGAAGATCATTGCCGTCTTCGTGGCGATTATCGTTGCCGGGCCATGGATGCTCAATTTGCTGCTGGACTATATGCGCAACCTGTTCACCAATCTGCCTTACATCATCGGCTGACGGACGATGCTGCATTTCACCAGCGATCAGTTTGTTCAGTGGCTCGGGATCTATTTCTGGCCGATGCTGCGCATCATGGCGCTGATCTCCACCGCCCCCATACTCAGTGAAAAGTCGGTGCCTAAACGCGTCAAAATTGGGATGGGCATCGTTATCACGATTATCGTTGCCCCTACCCTGCCAGCGGTGGATATCCCGATCTTTTCCCCGAATGCGATCTGGATTGCCCTGCAACAGGTGATGATTGGCGTGGCGGTCGGGTTTACGATGCAGCTCGCCTTCGCCGCGGTACGAACGGCGGGTGAACTTATCGGTTTGCAGATGGGCCTGTCTTTCGCGACGTTCGTTGACCCGGGCAGCCATCTGAATATGCCCGTGCTGGCGCGTATTATCGACCTGCTGGCGATGCTGTTGTTTCTCTCGTTCAACGGCCACCTGTGGCTCATCTCGATGCTGGTGGACACCTTCCACACGCTGCCGATTGGCGACAACCCGGTAAACAGCAACGCGTTTCTGGCGCTGGTGCGGGCTGCCGGGCTGATCTTCCTCAACGGGCTGATGCTGGCGCTGCCGATCATTACCCTGCTGCTCACCGTTAACCTCGCATTAGGTTTACTCAACCGAATGGCTCCGCAGCTGTCGGTATTCGTCATCGGCTTTCCGGTGACTTTGACGGTTGGCCTTTTATTAATGTCATTATTGATGCCACTTATCGCCCCCTTCTGCGAGCATTTATTCAGCGAGATATTCAATCTGTTAGCGGATATTGTCAGCGAACTTCCACGCAAATAATAACCCGCAGTGTTTGCAATGTCTTTCTGAGGATATTCCTAAAAATAATCTCGAAAAACATCTACCAGGATATATCTGACGCGGTTTAAATGTTTCTAACCACCTCACAATACTTAATATTTACTTTACTTTAAGATGATTCCTGGCAAATTATACGTAACTTTACGGGATAGTGAGTTCGCCTGAAAGTCTTTGTCATGCTCACAGGTTTTATTAGATTTTTTCCATCCCGTATGGCTGTTTATGAGCTCTCAGGCAGGTGGTGAATTATCGTTACGCATTGAGTGAGGGTATGCCATGTCAACGATCATTATGGATTTATGCAGCTACACCCGGCTAGGGTTAACCGGGTACTTAGCAAGCAGAGGGGTAAGAAAGAGAGACATCAACGATGCACACACCGTTGAAGAACTCGCAGCCGCTTGTGACGCCCACAAGCCCGGCGTGGTGTTTATTAATGAGGACTGTTTCATTCACGACCCCGCTAACAGTCAGCACATTAAGCAGATCATTAATCAGCATCCTAAGACCCTGTTTATTGTTTTTATGGCGATCGCCAATATTCATTTCGATGAGTATTTGTTGGTGCGTAAAAACTTATTAATCAGTTCGAAATCGATTAAACCAGAGTCGCTTGATGATATCCTGGGCGATTATTTGAATAAAGAAGTTAAGAATGTAGGGGCGGTTAACTTACCCACCCTATCATTAAGCAGAACTGAATCAAGTATGCTAAGAATGTGGATGGCTGGACAAGGGACAATTCAGATCTCAGACCAGATGAATATCAAGGCAAAAACAGTATCGTCACACAAAGGAAATATTAAAAGGAAAATTAAAACGCATAATAAGCAAGTCATATACCATGTCGTACGCCTGACAGATAATGTGACGAATGGGATTTTCGTTAATATGCGCTAATTTGCACGGCCATGTTGTACCCTACCTTGATCTCTGGCCTGGCCAGAGATTTTGCTTTTCAGTAGCCGGAGCCGGGGAGAAGACACCCCGACGCCGCCCTATTCCGCCGTTTCCACAAAGATCCCATCCGGGTGCCCCAGTTCGTTGAAGAACCAGATGCCGAGCGGGTAATCTTCCAGCGACACCAGATACATTGTGCCTTCATTAAACTCTTCTATAGCCAGCACCACGCCCGGGCGGCGCGGCCCACCGTCCGTTTTGACGGTTACCCGATCGTTGACCTTCATACATTCCTCCTGTGGTTTTGAGCCAGTGTAGAACAAATTGCATTGCCTGGCATCGCCACCTGGCGCGAATGGCGTTTTTGTGTGCGGTCTATACTTAACTGTTGAGACGATTAAATGAGGAACCCGCCATGAAGACCGACAAAGAGTACAGCGACACCATTAAGCGTGAGGTTGAAGTGGATGTCGATGCCCTGCTTGCCGCCATCAATGAAATCAGTGAGTCCGAAGTTCATCGCGCGGAGGATAATTCCGACCGTGTCGTGGTCAATGGTAGGGATTACCATACCTACCGTGAACTGGCTGAAGCATTCGAGCTGGATATCCATGACTTTAGCGTCTCGGAGACGAACCGCTAAGGCGAAAAAAATCCCGGTCATGGGGATGACCGGGATCAAACTTGCTTATGCAAGAAGCACTTGTAAATTCGTTACACCAGGAAATCTGATGCAGGTAAGACATTATCCCCAACGGAATAGTCTTACAAGCATATATTCTCTTAGCGAATATTATATTTTATACATGTGAATTTTGGTTATGAGTATAAACATGCGCCGCCTGTGGGTTTGTCGGGATCGTTTCCACTTCAACGGCGCGTCAATGCCTGTTTTTTTAAGATTTATCTTAGGTGAAATCATCACCCGGGAGACGTTATGCCTTCGTTTGAGGAGACTCTGCTTGTTTTTACCGACCTCGACGGCACGCTGTTAGATTTTCACACACTCGACTGGCAGCCTGCGGCCCCCTGGCTGGAAAAGTTAATGGATGAACAGGTACCGGTCATTCTGTGCAGCAGCAAAACCGCGTCCGAGATGGATGACATCCAGCAGGAGCTGGGGCTTGGCGGGTTGCCCTATATTGCGGAAAACGGCGCGGTGATCCAGCCTGACGTACGGTGGGAAAACGCCGCACGGTTCATCTCAGAAAAGAAGCATGACGATATCCGGCAGTGTATTGCCCGGGTACGCCAGGAGATGCATCTTAAATTCACCACCTTCGATGACGTGGACGAGCGCGTGGTCGCCGAATGGACTGGGCTGAGTCGTCCCCGCTCAGTGCTTGCGCGTAAACACGAGGCTTCCGTGACGCTGATCTGGCGTGACAGTGATGAACAAATGGAACGCTTTGCCGCCGAACTCGCCCGGCAGGGGCTGAAGATTGTCCAGGGAGCACGCTTCTGGCATATCCTGGATACCTGCTGCGGCAAAGACGTGGCGGTTCACTGGCTTGTGGACCAGTATCGCCTGCACGAGGGTTCCGAACCGACGACGCTGGGCCTGGGCGACGGCCCGAATGATGCCCCGCTGCTGGACAGCGTAGGCTTTGCCGTCGTGGTGAAAGGCTTCAACCGGGAGGGCGTCAGCCTTAAGAACAACGATCCCGCCCGGGTTTATCACACTCAGCACACCGGGCCGACCGGCTGGTGCGAGGGGCTTGATTACTTTTTGACGTGATCCTGCCAGATGACCCGGTTACGCCCGCGCTGTTTCGCCTCATACAGACGCGCATCGGCGGTGGATTGCAGATTTTCGAAGTGATAATTGCCCTTCTCCTGCGCGCCAGAGACGCCAAACGACGCACTTACGCGCAGGGTGGTACTTTTCTTAATCAGGATCTCTTTGCTGTCGATACGCTCGCGGATCTGCTCTGCGACTTCCGCCGCCTCTTCAAGCGTCATGCCCGGCAGCACCACACAGAACTCTTCGCCCCCGACGCGTCCGGCAATATCTTTAGTCCGGAGGGTGCTGGCAATCAGACCCGCGGCATGGGACAACACCTTATCACCCGCCTGATGCCCGAACCGATCATTGATGCTCTTGAAGCAATCAAGATCGATCTGAATGACCGAGAAAGGCAGCGACTGCTGTTCACACTGCTTCGCCAGCATTTTCGCCTGCTCGAACAGCGACCCACGATTATTCAGCCGGGTCAGAGGGTCGTGCCAGGCCTGCCATTGCAGCGAGTTCTGCATCGAATACATATTACTGACCATGCGCCGGATCACCAGCCATGAGATGAGCAGCATCGCGGTGAACAGCGCCCAAAGCAATGCCAGCACAATGCTGATGCTGCCGAAATCACCGCGCACCCCTTCATCCAGGGTGTGCACGCGCAGGACGATGCCATCAAAATGGTCGAGACGCTCCCAGCTCACAAAACGACTCCCCAGGCGAATGCCGCCTTCGGAATCCGATTCTATCGCGTGCGCTATCTGCGCTAATTCGCGCGCGTCAAAATGATTAACGTCCGCAGCCGGTGATTCAGACGTTGCAAGCTGGGTAAGCCGACTGTCATACAGTTGGTATTCCCCTTCCGGGTTATCGCCCACGGCTTCCACCAGCAGGCGACGCAGGGTGGCAAAGGTGAAATCCATCGCCACCACGCCATACCAGACGTGATTGTAATAAACCGGCACGCTGGCGGTGATCAGCGGCTTTTTGCCGACAAAGGTGGAAGGCGGCGAGATAAACCAGCGCACGGCACGCGCACGGTTTTCACGCTCGGACTGTTGGGTAAACCAGGGCTGAGTGACCAGATGGTAATAGCGCTGCACGATATCGCTGGAATTTCCCGGCGTATCCGTTTCCAGAAAGAATCCGGCGCGAGAGACATAAATCACGCGCTCTTCGTTGCGGGAAGGGCTGGATGCCAGACGCAGCAAATACCCCACTTCAAGCGCGGCGGACAGTTCATTATCAAGGTACTCATCATCACGGTTCAGAAGGGTCTTCTTTTCAACGAAGGCATCCGAAACACCGTTGATCGGTAACGTGCGCTGTTTATCAACCGCAATTTGCCAGCTGGGGGACGTGCGCAAATGCGCAAAACGCTTTATCGCATCATGCAGCACGCCAAACGCCAGCGGCGTTTCCAGCGCATCACGCATGCTGTGGCGAAAAAACAATATCTTATCGACGCTGAACTGAAGCTGTCTGTCCAGCGCACTGGCAACCGTTTCCAGATGGTTACGCTGGCTGGAGATATAAGCATCTTCCAGTACCACAACTTCGCGCCAGGTCAGGAGGGTGGAAAAGATCAGGACAACGATAAAACAGAAGTTAACAATCAAACGGGGATTGCTACGCTTATGCAGCCACTGCAAAAAAGATTGTTTTACAACAAAGGTATCGTGCTGCACACACACTCCCTGATTGTCGCTCACCATCCGATATGATAAGTCTTCTGCCAGTAAAAACGCCCGGCAAGGCCGGGCGTTGTGTGATTAAGCCTTGTCGCGTTTTTGCCTTTTATTAGCAGGCTGAAGCTCGTCTTCGCGAAAAGCCTCCCGCTTAATGCCGTATCCATCATGCCACCGACACTCCACCATTCCGCTGGAATACCCGGTGACGATCATACCTGGACCACCATTTTTGGGCTTAACTTCATCACTGATCAAAAAGACCATACCTGCCTCCTGTATCAGGGTGAAACGTTTTCAATTTAGACGAGGAATAGTCTTTTTGCATCCGGGGTCAGCAATAATTAATGCGATTTCCCGCGTACTTTTTCAACCAGCTTAACAACGGCTACCACAATCAGACCGACGATAAAGCCCAGTACGAGGTTAAGCAGTGTGGGCAGGATCGCAGCAACTACCGCTCCCTGGCCTGACGCAAAATGTTCAATCATGTGATGCAGCGAAGCAACACCGTGCACGATAATTCCGCCGCCGACCAGGAACATCGCCAGGGTTCCCACCACCGACAAGGTTTTCATCAGCCACGGCGCCAGCACCAGCAGGCTTTTCCCAATGCCGCGCGCAATTGCGCTGGATTTTTTTTCCAGCCAGAAGCCGATATCGTCCAGCTTGACGATCAGCCCGACCAGGCCATAAACCCCTATCGTCACGAGGATCGCAATGCCGGACAGGATCAGCACCTGGTTCATCAGAGGGGCATCTGAGACGATCCCCAGCGTAATCGCCACAATCTCGGCTGAGAGGATGAAGTCCGTGCGGATCGCGCCTTTGACCTTATCGCGTTCAAACGTTTTTGGATCCTGTGCGGCCAGCGCTTCCAGACGCTGCTGGCGCATTTCCGGGGTGTCTTTCTCTTTGCGTGCAGCGAACATATGCAACACTTTTTCGGCACCCTCGAAGCACAGGAACGCCCCGCCAATCATCAGCAGGGGCGTAATGGCCCAGGGTATAAAGGCGCTAATCAGCAGCGCCAGCGGAACGAGGATCACCTTGTTAATAAAGGACCCTTTCGCAACGCCCCACACCACCGGCAACTCACGGTTCGCCCGCACGCCGCTGACCTGCTGCGCGTTAAGCGACAAATCATCTCCCAGTACCCCGGCGGTCTTTTTCGCCGCCAGTTTTCCCATAACCGAAATGTCATCCAGCAAGGTGGCGATGTCGTCCAGTAATGTTAATAAGCTACTTCCTGCCAAAATCTCTTTCCTTCTTTTTTAGCTAATTAAGTGAATAGTATGGAACAAAACTCACCGCCCGGAAACTGGCACCTCGCGTCAACAAAAATTTCACATCAACAACACAATTAAAGCACTCGCCAGGCTGATAGTTTTGGCGTTAACTATGAGCGAACTTTTTATTTCGTCGTGAGGGACTATGCGTTTCCGGCATTTATTACCGCTCATTGGAGCACTCTTTTCCCTGTATATCATCTGGGGGTCCACCTATTTTGTCATTCGTATAGGCGTGGAAAGCTGGCCCCCGCTGATGATGGCCGGTATTCGTTTCCTTACGGCCGGCGTGCTGCTGATGGCGTTTTTATTGCTGCGCGGCCACAGACTACCGCCGCGGCGTCCCCTGCTTAACGCCGCCCTGATTGGCCTGCTGCTGCTGGCGGTGGGCAATGGCGCGGTAACCGTCGCCGAACACCAGAACGTGCCGTCGGGCATCGCCGCAGTGGTCGTCGCAACCGTGCCGCTGTTTACGCTCTGCTTTAGTCGCCTCTTCGGGATCCGCACCCGTAAGCTCGAATGGCTGGGCATCGCGATTGGGCTTGTGGGTATCATCCTGCTGAACAGCGGCGGTAACCTGAGCGGGAACCCCTGGGCTGCCGTTCTGATCATGATCGGCTCCATGAGCTGGGCCTTCGGCTCGGTCTACGGTTCACGCATCGAGCTGCCCTCCGGGATGATGGCAGGTGCGATTGAGATGCTCGCGGCGGGCATTGTGCTGCTGATGGCCTCCGCGTTGACGGGTGAAAAACTGACGGCGATGCCAGACCTTTCAGGTTTCCTGGCCGTCGGGTATCTGGCGCTGTTTGGCTCCATTATCGCCATCAACGCCTATATGTACCTGATTCGCAACGTCTCACCGGCGGTTGCCACCAGCTACGCCTACGTTAACCCGGTGGTTGCCGTGCTGCTGGGTACCGGTTTTGCGGGCGAAGTGCTGTCGACGATTGAATGGCTGGCGCTGGGTGTGATTGTCTTTGCCGTGGTACTGGTCACGCTGGGTAAATATTTGCTGCCCGCGAAACCGATTGTCACGAGGTGTGAGGTGGAGAAACCGTGATCGGGTGAATGCCCTGGGTATCGATCTGCGCGGCCTGACCGCCGCCGCAGATCCACTCTTCCAGCCGCTCCGTCAGTTCCACGTCATTCAGCTTCATTCTTCCACGCAGCGCGCACTCCCAGACAATCAGCACCCGCCAGCCCTGAGCGTAAAGCTGCGAAACATCGCGTTTATCACGCTCGACGTTCCTGCCAATCTTCTCCAGCCAGAAGTCGGTGCGTGTCGCCGGGACTTTAAACAGATAGCAGTCGTGATGATGCCAGAAACAGCCGTGGGTAAAGATGATGCACTGGTACGCGTCGATGACGAAATCAGGACGCCCGGCAAGCGTGGCATCCTGAACCCTGAATTCAAACCCGGCGGCGGTCAGAAGGCCCGCGATCCGTTTTTCAATCGCGGTATCACGCGTGCCGATGGCACGCATGTTTTTACTGCGCGTGGCCTTATTGTGAACGTCCGCCATTGACGGCCTCGCTCTGACGAAGCTGAACGGCCTTGCTGATGCGTGAGGCCAGCAGTTTAGCTACCGCGGCAAAGGCTGGCACCACCACCGAGTTGCCAAACTGACGATAGGCCTGGGTATCTGATACCGGGATGCGAAAACTGTAGCCCTGCGGCGTCTCAAAGCCCATTAAGCGGGCGCACTCGCGCGGCGTTAAGCGCCGCGGTCGGTGCTGTTGGTTGTGGGGATCGTCAAAATCTTTTTCGCCCAGCGCCTTATCCCAGCCGCGATCGATAAGAATTTCCGCACCATCTTTGTAATAGCGCGCCGACAGCGTACGCGTCACGCTGTCAGGATTAAGCGGATTGACCATGCCAAACCCAAAGCCATTGCCTTTGGCCTGATGCTTTTTGGCATAGCGATAGAGGTATTTCCACAGCACCGGGGTCAGAATGAATTTCGCATCGACGGCGGGCTCCAGCAGATCGGCCACCGTCGGGCGGCGCGCCGGATACAGCGAGGGCAAATCACGCAGCGTAAAATCGCCTTTCAGATTGAGATCGCGGCGGAAGCCCACCAGCACGATGCGTTCGCGGTGCTGCGGCAGGAAGTGTTTGCCGTCGATAATTTTCGGATCGTCCGGCCCCATGTCCTCTGCATCCGCCACGTCATAACCCAGTTCATCCAGCGTTTGCATGATAATGCGGAAGGTTTTACCGCCGTCATGACTCTTTAAATTCTTGACGTTCTCCAGCACAAAAATTGCCGGGCGGCGGGCATCAATGATCCGGGCAACGTCAAAGAACAGTGTGCCCTGCGTATCACAGGCAAAGCCGTGAGCGCGTCCCAGCGCGTTCTTCTTCGACACGCCAGCCAGCGAGAACGGCTGACACGGAAAACCTGCCAGCAGCACGTCATGCGCCGGAATGGTATTGCGAATGTGTTCGGCGGCCTCTTCATCGCTGACGCCGGTTTTGTGGCTCAGCGTGACATCACGAATATCCGCGTTGAACTGGTGCGCGTCGGGATCGCAGTACCAGTTGGCTTTATAGGTACGGACGGCATGTTTATTCCATTCACTGGTGAACACGCACTGCCCGCCAATAGCTTCAAATCCATGGCGAATGCCGCCGATACCGGCAAAGAGATCGATAAAGCGAAAGGCATAATTTGGATGCGCAGCAGGCGGACGCGGCAGCAAATTTTGCAGATAGCGGAACTCACCATCGCTCAGGCGGTGACCTGCCCTGTCGCTTATCAGCAGCCGCTTGAGTATCGCCGGGCTCCAGTGGCTCTCGCCATGGGCCACCAGCTGGTTTGCCAGCGTTTTAGCATCATACATTTCCAGCAGCTGACGCAGGAGTGCCTGCACGGCTGCCGTTGATTTCTCAACCCGCTCAGGCGCGGGCACAGTCACTGATCGATTTTCCTGCATTCTCTTAACCGGACAATAAAGACAGAAAACAGAGTACCACAGTTCAGGATCGCACACTGCGACGGAAATGGGTCAATATCTGGCTGTCGGTTCCGAGGTAATCGCCCTGTAATTCGGCACTCAGCTTCGCCATAAACTGGATCAGAAAATCGGCATTGTGACGCGCAAGTTCGCGCCCCCGCGCGGTTTGCATGGTGTCAGGCAGGCGCAGGAGTTTGGTCTGAAAGTGGTCGAGCGCGAAGGCTTTATCATCCAGCGCTCGTGTTCCGGCGAACGGGTCGTCGGCATCAAACAGCGCGGCGCCCAGCGCACCGGAGACGGCAAAGACGCGCGCCAGGCCGATAGCGCCTAACGCCTCCAGCCGGTCGGCATCCTGCACAATTTTGGCCTCCAGGCTTTGCGGCGCGATACCGGCACTGAAGCTGTGCGCTTCAATAGCATGCTCAACGGCTGCATAACGATCCGGCGGAAAATCAGGAAAGTCGCGACTGAGGATCTCGCGCGTTTTTCGCGCTGCCAGCCGCGAGGAGTGGCTACGTTCCGGGTGATTTTTCGGCAGGCTGACAATGTCATGGAAGTAGCATGCGGTCAGCACAACCAGCGGATCGCTATCCTCGTCAGCCATAATACCCTGCGCCGTCATCCAGACGCGGTGAAAATGGGCGATATCGTGCGCCGCATCATCAGTAAAATGATTTTCGCCGAGCCAGCGCTCAAAACGGTGTTGCCACTGCGCAAGTTCCATCATCCTGTCCTGTTGCTCAAAAGTGAGTGAATTATAATACACCCGAATTAAAATCCTTTATAAATAGAATTACGAAATACTTAATAATAATTACCCGCTATATTTTCAATGAATTAATTCATATGAAAAATAAAGAGATAAAAAGAAATATTTTGCAATATTTTTACCACTTTAATTACATTTATTTTTGAACCTAAATAATAATCCATAGAATAGTATCAGCCATGTAGTTACGGAGGGTAATTACATATATTCAGACAATTTATATTTAAAGGGAATATATAATGAAAAGAAAAGTTCTGGCAATTCTCGTACCCGCGTTATTAATGGCTGGCGCAGTAAATGCGGCGGAAATGTATAACAAGAATGGCAACAAAGTTGACCTGTACGGTAAGGTTGATGCGCGTCATACCTTCTCCGACAACCCAGGCGACGACGGTGATGAAACCTATGTACAGGTGGGTTTCAAAGGCGAAACGCAGATCACGAACGACCTGACAGGCTATGGCCAGTGGGAATATAAAACCTACGCTAACGACACCGAAGGCGCAGGGGATAAATCTTTCAACCGTCTGGCATTCGCTGGCCTGAAATATGGCGACTACGGCTCATTTGATTACGGCCGTAATTACGGCGTCGTGTATGACGTTGAAGCCTGGACCGATATGCTGCCGGTATTTGGTGGAGATTCTTACACCTGGACCGATAACTTCATGAACGGTCGTGCTAACGGTCTGGCGACCTATCGTAATAACGATTTCTTCGGTCTGGTCGACGGCCTGAACTTTGCGCTGCAATACCAGGGTAATAATGAAGGTGGCAACGCAAACGAAAATCAGGAAGGCACCAAAAACGGCCATGATGATGTTCGTTTCCAGAACGGCGACGGCTTCGGTATGTCCACCTCTTATGACTTCTCTGGCGATCTGTCTGGTCTGAGCCTGGGTGCTGCATACTCTTCTTCTGACCGTACTAACGAACAAGTCGGTGCGGGTAGAAATAACGCCCACTTTGCTGGCGGTGAAACAGCCGAAGCATGGACCATTGGCGCGAAATACGATGCCAATAACGTCTATCTGGCAATGATGTACGCTGAAACCCGCAACATGACCCCATACGGCGATGATGGTATTGCGGATAAGACTCAGAACTTCGAAGCAGTGGCACAATATCAGTTCGACTTCGGTCTGCGTCCATCCCTGGCATGGGTTTACTCTAAAGGTAAGGACATGACTTATCCAGGCTACGCCGGCAACCCGCAGGGTCAGAAAGGCGATATGGATCTGGTTAACTACATCGACGTGGGCATGACGTACAGCTTCAACAAGAACTTCTCTACCTATGTTGACTACAAAATCAACATGCTGGACAACGATGAACGCTTCTACGAAGCAAACGGTATTTCTACCGATGACATCGTTGGCGTAGGCATGACCTACCAGTTCTAATCCCCATCAATATTAAAGCCCGCGATGCGGGCTTTTTTTATTTGACGCTGAAATGTTATGGCGCTTCCTGCAAGGCCAGGCGAACAAACCCGTTATTCTGCGCCAGCAATTCGTGCGCTTTCCAGGCATCCAGCCCCGTCAGCACCATCAGTACCGCCGTTTTGCACTGGTGGTTGCAGCTTTCCAGCGCGGCCTTCGCCTGCGCCCGGCTACATCCCCCCGCTTCCATCACAATGGCAATTTGTCGTTCGGCCCATCTGGTGTTGCTTGCCTCCAGATCAACGCGCAGGTTGCTGTACACCCGTCCGGAACGTACCGCCAGACCGGTGGTGATCATATGCAGGATCATGCTTTGCGCAATGCCTGCTTTAGCGTTGGTATACCCGGCCACCACATCCGCGCCCAGTTCGGGGGCAATGACCATGCTCGCCAGCTGCGCCGCTTCACTTTGCGCATCCTCCGTAATGATCGCAACCGTTGAGCCCAGAGACCACGCATGACGCATCGCGCCCCATACCCATGGGGTTTTGCCGCTGACGGACAGCGCCAGCATCATGTCATGCTCGCCAAATTCTATCGTCTGAAGGTCGGCAACGCCGCGCGCGTAGCTACCGGCGTGATCGCCTGCTGTCATCGCAATGACGGGATGTTTTCCCGGCGCAAACGCTTCTGCCGCCTGTTCAGCCACGCGTCCGGACGCGCCCGCGCCGGTCAGTACCAGACGTCCGCCGTGGCTAAGCGTCGCCGCCGCGTTATCCACCACGCGGGCCAGCATACTTAAGTGAGGGGTAAGTGCAGAAGAGATTTGCGCGTCATGCTGGTGTATGACGTTAAGCATATCCAGCGTCGATAATCTGTCGATGTTCGTGGTGCTGGCGTGCCGTCTTTCCCTGGCCGTACCGGTAAGCATAATGCTCATAAACTGCCTCCTTATTATGAGTACCCTCACACTATAAAGTGTTTTATATAGGTCACCTGAGAGGAGGCTCACGAAACGCCTCTCTTTACATGGCTTTATGAAACGCCCGTCATCAGCGATAATTAGCCCTTTCTTATTCATCGCGGAGTGTTAATGAGCGATTTGCAGCCCTTCCCCCCGACGCGCAAGCGCCCTATGAAGCTGAATACGCTGGTTACGCTGATGGTGTGCGCGATTATCGGCTCAGTGCTGCTGGTGGTCTTCGCGCTGTACTCTGTGCAGATCACCCGCGCCACGCGCGATGACGTGAAAGATACCGCGCTGGGTATCGCCCGGACGCTGGCCGACAGCCCGGAGATCAAGCGTGGCCTGATGGAATCGCCGCAGGCTGGCATCATCCAGCCGATTGCCGAGGCGGTGACGAAGCGCAACGACCTGCTGTTTACCGTGGTCACCGACCTGCGTGGGATCCGCTATTCCCATCCAAACGAAGCGCTGTTAGGTTTGCATTTTATTGGCGACGATCTGACGCCCGCCCTGGAAGGGAAAGAGAATGTCTCCGTTAACCGCGGCGCGCTCGCGGAAGCGCTGCGCGTCTTTACGCCAGTGTATGACGACCAGCACGACCAGATCGGCGTGGTGGTGGTGGGTATTTCGCTGAATAAAGTTGAAGATCAGATTGCCCGCGGGCGGCTCAACGCCGTGTGGACCATCTTATTCAGCGTTCTGATGAGCTCAGTGGCGATATGGGGTCTGGTCCGGGTTCTGAAACGTATCCTCTTTGGGCTGGAGCCTTACGAAATCTCAGCTCTCTTTGAGCAGCGCCAGGCCATGTTGCAGTCCCTGCGCGAAGGCGTGATGGCCGTGGATATGCACGGGCGCGTGACGATGATTAACCACACCGCCAGAGAAATATTACTCCTGACCTCAGGCCAGCACTCCGAAAGCAGCAGTGAACCGCTGCTGGCCAGCCTGCGCGAAGTATCCAGGACCGGCATTGCCCGCCAGGATCAGGAGATCGGCTGTAACGGGCGGCTGTTGCTCTGCAACATGGTCCCCGTGAAAAGCCAGAATCAGGTGATCGGGGCGATCAGCACGTTCCGCGATAAGACCGAAATCAGCCAGTTAATGCAGCGTATTGATGGCATGGTCAGCTACGTTGATGCCCTGCGCGCTCATACGCACGAGTTTATGAACAAGCTGCACGTGATCCTCGGCCTGCTGCACATGAAGCGCTACGATAAGCTGGAGGAGTACATCATCCAGACCGCGCAGAATTATCAGACGGATATCGGCGCGATACAACGTAAAGTTAAATCCCCGGTCATTGCGGGCTTCCTGCTGGGTAAAATTAACCGCGCTAAAGAGGCCGGAGTGACCCTGACGCTGGCGGAGGAGAGTCAGCTTCCCGACACCGCCAATGAAGAGCAGGTTGCGGTGCTGATCACCGTGCTGGGCAATTTAATCGAAAATGCCCTGGATGCGATGGAAGGCCAGCCGGAAGGCGAGATAGGCCTGCTGCTGCATTATCAGAACGGCTGGCTGAGCGGTGAGGTCAGCGATGACGGTCCGGGCATTGATCCCGAGCGGCTGGAGGCTATTTTTACAAAGGGCTACTCAACAAAAGGTGAAAACCGCGGCGTTGGGCTGTTCCTTGCGCGTCAGCAGATCCAGAATCTGGGCGGAGATATTACCGTCGAGTCGGAGCCTGGCGTATTTACCCAATTTTTTGTTCAGATCCCCTGGGATAGCGAGAGGAATATCGCGTGATAAATGTGTTAATTGTCGATGATGACGCCATGGTAGCCGACCTCAACCGTCTGTATGTTAACCGCGTTGAGGGTTTTAGCTGCTGCGGCGTCGCTTCCACGCTCAACCAGGCCGAGGCGTTGATCGCCAACCCAGGCCAGCCGATCGATCTGGTGCTGCTGGATGTCTATATGCAGCAGGATAACGGGCTGGATCTGCTGCCCATCATCCGCGCATCGGGCCGCCCGATTGACGTCATCATGATCTCGTCGGCCTCCGACGCCGCAACGATCCAGACCTCAATGCACTATGGCGTGGTGGATTACCTGATTAAACCGTTCCAGTTCCCGCGTTTTGAAGAGGCGCTGAACGGCTGGAAGGCAAAGCGCAGCCTGATGGGATCGCATCAGTATTATGAACAGGCCGACGTCGACAGGCTGATCCACGGCGGCGCTCCGGAGCTGGCCGACAGCAAAAAATTACCGAAAGGCCTGACGCCGCAGACGCTGCGCACCATTTGCCAGTGGATCGACAGCCATCCGGAGATAGAGTTTTCCACCGACGATCTGGCGAATGCGGTCAACATTTCCCGCGTCTCCTGCCGCAAATACCTGATCTGGCTGGCGCAAATTAATATCCTGTTCACCAGCATTCACTACGGCGCTACCGGCCGGCCGGTATATCGCTACCGTTTGCAGCCGGAACAGGTCGGCCTACTCAAACAGTACTGCCAGTAATTCGGTAGCTGTCGTCCAGAAGGGTAAAACGGAAGTGGTGCATCGAGGAGATCACCACTTCTTTTGTTTTGGTGACAAAGATGGCTTCAATATCGGGGCGCGAACGCAGCGCGGCGCAGCCCTTTTCCACGCCCATGCCGTAGATCAGCGTGGTCCAGATATCGCCGTCGAGGGAGTCTGGCGAAATAATCGTCACGCTGTCCAGTTCGTTATCCAGCGGGTAGCCGGTGCGTGGGTCAAGTATGTGGTGATAACGTTTGCCGTTCAGCTCGAAGTAGCGCTCATAGGTGCCTGACGTCACCACCGACCGGTTTTCGACCGACATGGCGCCAATCAGCGCATCACCGGCAAACGGTTTTTTCAGGCCAACGCGCCAGCCGCCCTCCGGCGAGCCTAACGTCTGAACGTTGCCGCCAAGGTTGATCAGCCCGAGTTCAACGCCCTCTTTATGCAGGTAATCCCGCACCCTGTCGGCGATATAGCCTTTAGCAATGGCCCCCAGATCGATCTCCATTCCCTGGCGAGTAAGGAACACGCTGCTGTTGGCTTCATCCAGCACCACGTCCGCAGGATGCGTGATGCCCAGCAAAGCGGCGATCTCGTCCGCGGGCGGTACAGCATCCCCCTTAAAGCCAATTTTCCAGCGCTTCACCAGCGGGCCGATCGCCAGGTTAAAGGCGCTGTCTTTAAGCAGGCTGGCCGCTTTCGCGCAGCGGATCAGCTCGAACACCGGGCGACTGACGGCAACCGGATGCTGACCGGCCGCATGGTTGATGTCCATTACCTGGGAGTGCGCTCGGTTAACGGTAAGCAGATCTTCGTACTGTTTGATCAGGCGAAACACGCGAGAGGCAAGCGCTTCGTCATGGGAAAAGAGTTTCAGGAGGATGGGCGATCCCATCAGAACGGCGGAGTAGCTGTAAACGCGATGGCTATCAGGCATTTCATGAGTCCTCAGATGTAGCCCCGGCAGGCACCGCGCCGCCGGGGAAACAGGAGCCTTACCGTGTTTTCGAACGCATAGCCGCCTGATGTCCTGCAAGCGTACCAAAAATAATGATATCTGCCACCGCGTTACCGCCGATGCGGTTACCGCCATGGATGCCCCCGACAACCTCACCCGCAGCAAACGCTCCCGGCAATACGTTGTGGTTGCTGTCCAGCACGCAGGTTTCTGTGTTAATGGTCACGCCGCCCATGGTGTGGTGAACGCCCGGTGCAATCTGAATGGCGTAGAACGGCCCTTCGTTGATTGGCGCACGCAGCGCGGTGGTGCGGCCGAAATCATCGTCGTGCTGTTTCTCCACAAAGCCGTTGTAGCGTTCCAGCGTTGCCAGGAACTGGTGGTGATCCATCCCCAGCTCTTCCGCCAGGGCTTTTGGCGAGCTGGCGCTGGTAACAAACCCTTTTGCGATGTACTCATCCGCGGCTTTGTTTTTGGCGCGAACATGCTCGTCAAAGACGATGTAAGCGTATTTCTCCGGCAGCGCGATGATCTGCGCCGAGACTTTGTCGCGGGTCGACATTTCGTTATAGAAGCGGTTGCCCTGCTGGTTTACCAGAATCGCCCCGCCGCCGCGGATGGATTCGGAAATCAGATACGACGTTTTCTGCTCAACGGTTGGGTGGATCTGAATTTCGCCCATATCCACGGTGCCCGCACCGATACGCTCCAGCAGCGCGATACCGCCTCCGGTCGCCCCTTTGTGGTTGGTGGTAACGAACCCTGCCAGATCCGGACGGTATTTCACCACCATCTGGCTGTTGGCGCTGAAGCCGCCCGTTGCCACAATCACGCTTTTGGTTGCCACGGTGAGGGTTTCGTTCTCTTCGGTGGTCAGACGCACGCCGGTCACTTCGCCATTTTCGAAAATGATGTCGCTCACGGAGGTATCCAGCATCACCTCGATGTTGCGCTTGTTGACGTTACGCACCAGGCCGCTGATCAGATACCCGCCCACTGCGGAACCGTCTTTCGGACGGTGCGTACGGTCGATGCTCATCCCGCCGGTGGTGGTAATGTCGTTCAGCATAATGCCGCGCGTGGCCAGCCATTCGATAGCCTGCGGCGCGTTCTCGACAAAGCGACGCAGCAGTTCAGGGTCGTTCTTGTTGCCACCGCCTTTCAGACTTTCCTGGTAGAACAGCTCTTTGCTGTCCTGAATACCTTTCACGCGCTGGAAGCGGGTCTCCGCCGCGTTCATCCCGGCCGAGGCTTTAATGGTGTTCCCGCCGATGGTGGGCATTTTCTCGACGATCAGCACGCTCGCGCCTTCGTCATGCGCCTGAATCGCCGCTGCCAGACCGGCGCCGCCGCTGCCGACCACCACCACATCCACGCTTTTAGTCTCATTCGGGTCTGCGCCCTCTTCCGCCGCCAGCGCTTTGCTGGATTTCAGCATTGCCTTCGAGACCGCTTTTTTCACCGCCTCGCTCTGGCTGGTCGCGCCCGTAATCGCGTCCACGTGCGGGGTGTTGGCATCCAGAATACGGGTACGGATCTCTTCGAAGCTGGTGACAAACTCGACGTCTTCACTCGGGCCCGAGGCCAGTTCGATATCGGCGATGCGGTCGGTTTCGAGGCTGACGTTAATCACCAGCTCGTTAGCATCGTCCTGCACTTTTTCAATAAAGGTGCCCGGTTTGAATTTAGATTCGCCCATGCTCATGTCGCGGATCATCGCTTCCACCAGCGAGAAGCGCCACAGCGGTTCCGGGATGCTCAGTTCTTCGCGTCGGGTACTGTCCATAAACAGCTCCAGGCTTTCGCCCGCCGCGATGCGATCGGTCCAGTTCGGATAGGCGATGGTGGCGCGGCCAACGGCAATCAGGTCGTAACCGTGATCCAGCGCTTCATTCACATCCGTGGCATTCACCACGCCGCCAACGCCCATTACCGGTACCTGCGCCAGCGTGTCAGAGCGCATGGCGCAGTATTTTTCGATAAGTGGCGTCGGGTCCTGAGTATCGACGATAGATGAACGCAGGGCGGCACCAAGGGAGAAGTGGAGATAATCTACCCCGCGCGCGGCCAGTTTTTCCAGCAGATACAGGGTGTCTTCGAAGCGAATGCCCGGGACTTCAAGCTCTTCCGGAGAGAAACGGTAGCCAATGATAAACGCGTCGTCCGCGTACTGGCGCACCATCTTGTGGGTAATGTCCAGCACCGCCAGCGGGAATTTCGCGCGGTTTTCGCGGCTGCCGCCCCACTCGTCGTCGCGCTGGTTAGAGTTCGGGGAGAAGAACTGCTGGATCAGATAGGTATTCGCCCCGTGGATTTCGACGCCGTCGAACCCGGCCTGAATTGCGCGGCGCACGGCTTCGCCGAACTTGCCGATCATGCCTTCCACCTCTTCCGCGGTCAGGGCAACCGGCGTGGCGGCACCGTCACGCGGCGCGGCAACGGCGCTTGGGCCAACCGGCGTGCGGCCCCCGATCAGTTTTGGGTCGACCATGCGGCCGCCGTGGTAGATTTGCAGCAGGGCTTTGGAGCCTTTGGACTTGATAGCGTCAGCGATTTTTGCCAGCCCGGCGATTTTCTCGTCGTTATCAATACCAATTGCGCCCGGGAACGCCAGGCCGAGATCGTCAACAAAACAGCACTCAACGATGATGGTGCCGATGCTGCCCGCACGGGCGCGGTAGTACTCCACCAGCTCGCTGGTCACGGTGCCATCGTAATAACCGGTACAGGTTGTCATCGGGGCCATTAACAAACGGTTTTTCAGTTCAGTACCATTCGGTAATGTGAAGGGGCTTAAAATACGTTCGTTAGTGCTCATAATAGAAACTCCAAACTTTAAAAATTAAGAATTCGTTATCGGGATGATTTTTTATTTCGTGTTTTTTGCCGATGTCATGATAGTAATATAAAGCTTTTTTTAGTTTCTAAAGTCATTGCGTTAGTTAATAAACTATTTAATCCCTTCGATAACATTAATAACACATTGGTGTTAGCGGGAATGTTTCACTCGTTCACAAGAATTTAAAAAAAGTTAAATTATAAAAGGTCAAACTAATACACCAAATCTAGCAAAAAACCATATAAAACAACGATAAACAAAAGCACCATAATTTAAATGTTATAGTTTTGATACATAAAATGCGTAAAATTAGCGAATAACCACACTACTCAGAGTGGTTATTATAAAAAATATAAAAATAGCCATTCAGTTCCGTTTTTTTGATCGCGATCAATAGTTATGGCATTCAAAAGAGCAATATAAAAACATCATCATTTTTTATTTAGCGCAAACCAAAATGCGTTAAATCGCTATTAGTGAAAACACAAATCCGCACCTTAAATAACTAAAAAAAGCAAAAAGGATATTTCAATAGAATTTGTGTTTTCGCCGGGCGACGAATTTTTGACAACTTAAGACGTGAAACTATGAATACAAAAACTGCTGTAACGCCTCCTGCGGCGAATCTGGCATCAAATGGAACAGCAAAACGACTGCTGATGATGGCTTTGCCCGTCATTGTTGCCGTCCTGCTGTTGTTTGTCCCCGTTCCGGAAGGGCTGCCGCCTTATGCGTGGCACTACTTCGCCATCTTTGTCGGCGTCATCGTCGGCTTAATTTTCGAACCGCTGCCGGGCGCCGTGATCGGTCTTACCGGCGTCGTGGCGATTGCGCTGTGCAGCCAGTGGGTGCTCTTTAGCCCGGAACAGCTGGCTGACCCAAAATTCAAGCTGGCGGGCGCCTCCTTTAAATGGGCGGTCAGCGGGTTTGGTAACTCCACCGTCTGGCTGATTTTCGGTGCCTTTATGTTCGCCGCAGGCTACGACAAAACCCGCTTCGGCCGCCGTCTGGCGCTGATTCTGGTGAAGTACCTGGGCCGTCGCAGCCTCACGCTCGGTTACGCCATTACGTTTGCGGACCTGCTGCTGGCCCCGTTCACCCCGTCCAACACCGCGCGCAGCGGCGGGACCATCTACCCGATCATCGCCAACCTGCCGCCGCTGTATGGTTCAAAACCCAACGACCCAAGCGCGCGCAAAATTGGTTCGTATCTGATGTGGGTAGCCATCACCGCGGCCTGTATCACCAGCTCGATGTTCCTTTCCGCTCTGGCACCTAACCTGCTGGCGCTGGCGCTGGTAAAAAGCACGGTCGGAATTGATATCTCCTGGGGGACCTGGTTCCTCGCCTTCCTGCCGCTGGGCATCCTACTGATCCTGACCATGCCGCTGCTGGCCTACTGGTTCTACCCGCCGGAAGTAAAAGTGAATAACGAAGTACCGCTGTGGGCGACCCGTGAACTGGAAAAACTGGGCAAACTGTCGCGCAATGAGATCCTGCTGCTGGTGTTCGTGTGCTGTGCGCTGCTGATGTGGATCTTCGCCGCGGCGTGGATTGAACCGGCCATGGCTGCCCTGCTGATCGTTGGCCTGATGCTGTGGACCGGCGTGCTGGAGTGGAACGATATCACCGGTAACAAAGCCGCGTGGAATACCTTCGTCTGGTTCGCCACCCTGGTGGCGCTGGCGGATGGCCTCTCCTCCACCGGTTTTATCAGCTGGCTGGGTAAAGAAGGCGGCCTGCTGATGAGCGGTATCTCTCCGGGTGTCGCCACCATCGTGCTGCTGCTGGCGTTCTACCTGCTGCACTACCTGTTCGCCAGCACCACCGCGCACACCACGGCGCTGCTGCCTGCGATGCTGACCATCGCCTCCACCATTCCGGGCATGAATATGGAAGTGTTCGTCCTGCTGATGGTGACCTCGCTGGGCGTGATGGGGATCATCACCCCCTACGGTACCGGTCCAAGCCCGATTTACTACGGTAGCGGCTACCTGCCAACCAAAGACTACTGGCGCCTCGGCACCATTTTCGGCGCCATCTTCCTGGCAGCTCTGCTGCTGATTGGCTACCCGTGGATGTCCATGATGTTCTGATTCCTGACCGCCGGACATTTCCTCCGGCGGTTAAATTTTTGTGGAGCAAGCTATGTCAAACAAACCCTTTATCTACCAGAACCCCTTCCCCCTCGCGCATGACGACACCGAATATTATCTGCTGACCAAAGAGCACGTTTCCGTTGCCGAGTTCGACGGTCAGGAAGTGCTGAAAGTCGAGCCAGAGGCGTTGGCCCTGCTGGCACAGCAGGCCTTCCACGACGCGGCATTTATGCTGCGCACCTCTCACCAGAAGCAGGTTGCGGCTATTCTGAGCGACCCGGAAGCCAGCGAGAACGATAAGTACGTTGCCCTGCAATTCCTGCGCAACTCCGAGATTGCGGCGAAAGGCGTGCTGCCCACCTGTCAGGATACCGGTACGGCAATCATTATGGGTAAGAAAGGCCAGCGCGTCTGGACCGGCGGCGGTGACGAAGCGGCGCTGAGTCAGGGCGTGTATAACACCTATATTGAAGACAACCTGCGCTACTCGCAGAATGCGGCGCTGGATATGTATAAAGAGGTGAACACCGGCACCAACCTGCCCGCGCAGATCGACCTCTACAGCGTTGATGGTGACGAGTATAAATTCCTGTGCATGGCGAAAGGCGGCGGTTCCGCCAATAAAACTTATCTGTATCAGGAAACCAAAGCGCTGATCACCCCGGCGAAGCTGAAAAATTATCTGGTTGAGAAGATGCGGACCCTGGGCACCGCGGCCTGCCCGCCTTACCATATCGCCTTCGTTATCGGCGGCACCTCAGCGGAAGCCACGCTGAAAACCGTCAAGCTCGCCTCTGCGCGCTATTACGATGGCCTGCCAACCGAAGGCAATGCGCACGGCCAGGCGTTCCGCGACGTCCAGCTCGAGCAGGAACTGCTTCAGGAAGCGCAAAACCTCGGCCTTGGCGCGCAGTTCGGCGGGAAATACTTCGCGCACGATATTCGCGTGATCCGTCTGCCGCGCCACGGCGCCTCCTGCCCGATCGGCATGGGCGTCTCCTGCTCCGCTGACCGCAACATCAAGGCGAAGATTAACCGCGACGGGATCTGGATTGAGAAGCTGGAGCACAACCCGGGCCAGTATATTCCTGAATCCCTGCGCCAGCAGGGAGAAGGCGACGTGGTAAGCATTGATCTGAACAAGCCGATGCCCGACATTCTGGCGCAGCTTTCCGCGCACCCGGTCTCCACCCGCCTGTCGCTGAGCGGCACCATCATCGTGGCGCGTGACATCGCCCATGCGAAGCTGAAAGAGCTGCTCGACAACGGGGAAGAACTGCCGCAGTACGTTAAAGATCACCCGATTTACTACGCAGGCCCGGCGAAAACGCCAGAAGGTTACGCGTCTGGCTCCTTAGGCCCAACCACCGCCGGGCGTATGGACTCCTACGTAGACTTACTGCAATCCCACGGTGCGAGCATGATCATGCTGGCCAAAGGTAACCGCAGCCAGCAGGTCACCGACGCCTGCCATAAGCACGGCGGCTTCTACCTCGGCAGCATCGGCGGCCCGGCGGCGGTGCTGGCGCAAAACAGCATCAAGAGCCTGGAGTGCGTGGCGTATCCTGAACTGGGAATGGAAGCCATCTGGAAAATTGAAGTGGAGAACTTCCCGGCGTTTATCCTGGTGGATGACAAAGGCAACGACTTCTTCCAGCAGATCCAGAATAAACAGTGCAAAGGGTGCTCACAGCGCTGAGCGTTTCCATAACGCCGGAAGCAGCGACAGCGTATCGTTGATCAACCCGCGCTTGTCGCTGCCCGGCTTCCAGATAGTGACCATCGTCTGGCTTATCCCCTGGCTGCCCACTTCGGTGGGCAGCCTTTTTACATTTTTCCACTGCGTTGCCTGAAGATGGGTCGGTAAAAACCCCCAGCCGCAGCCCTTCTCCAGCAGGCCGCGCAGCATCTCCAGTTCGTTAGTGAAAAGCGTGTGCCCTGAAATTTGCAGGCGACGGGCAACCGGCTCGTCTGACGCGGGATGCATAATCACCTGTGGCACCAGAGAGAGATTGAGCAGCGACACCGGCGACGCAACCTCCGCAAAAAGCGCCGTTGCGGCGTAAAAATCCATTTCGATCGCCCCCAGCGCCCGCCACTCCATCTCATTGCCCACGCTGCGGTTGCGCGCCTGGCAGATCCCCAGATCGGCCTGACCGTTTGCCAGCATCGCTTCCGCCTCATCGCGCGATGCGCTGGTCAGGCTCAGGCGGATCTTTTTCGTCGCCAGTGTGGCAATCAGCGCCTGTAAAAAAGCTCTGGGGGTGAACGGATCGTAAGCGAGGGCGATGTCCTGCGTCGCGCTGTCCGGTACCGATCTGGCAAACGCCTCAAACGCTTTGACCTGGCGCATCAGCAGGTGCGCCTGCCGCTGAAGCTGCTCCCCCTCCGGCGTCAGGCGCAGGCTGCGCCCCTCCCGCAGGAACAGAGCATAGCCCAGCCCATCCTCAAGGAAATCGATCAGATCCCGCAGGGTAGTACGATCTTTGCCGAGTTTACTGGCCGCCTTCATCAGGCTGCCGTGTTCAGCGACGGCAGTGAACGCCTCAAGCTGGGCAAAGGAATAGATCAGTGATGCCACGCCATTCTCCACGCAATTTTTACGGGGGATTTTCCCCCATAACGCGTTTTTTATTATAGGCCGCAGGTTCTTAAACTGAAGTCCTTCCTGAGCCAAACGAGATAAATATGAAAATCAAAACAAACCGCACGCTGCTCGCGGCGCTGGTTGTCAGCAGCCTGCTCTCGCCCGCCGTTATGGCGGCCTGCAACGGTACCGACCTCACCACCTGTCCGGCGCCTTTCGATGCCAGACTCCCGGACGCGCATACCATGCTCACCTGGAGCCAGGCCGATCGCGTGGTGGGCTTTCGCAATGACTACCGCAACTACGCAGGGGATGTGTTCCGCCACGGCAACGCTACGCCGCTGCTGCCCGCAGAAAAACCGCTCACCGATGCCCGCTATCAGGTGAAGGGTAAGAGTTACACTCTTCAGGATTACCTGAAACGCCAGAACGTCAGCGGCATGCTGGTGCTGAAAAATGGCAAAGTGGCCTATAAATACCTGGGTGAAGGCAATACCGACTCAACGCTCTGGACGTCGCGTTCCGTGGGCAAATCGGTGGTCTCCGCGCTGGTGGGTGCTGCAATTAAAGAAGGGAAAATCCACTCCCTGGACGACCTTGTCACCCAATACGAACCTGACTTAAAAGGCACCGCCTGGGAGGGCGTAACGCTAAAACAGCTCATCACCCACACCTCTGGCGTGGCGTGGAACGAAGATTACACCAACCCGCAATCTGACTTCGCCCGGCTTACCGAATGCGAAGCGAAGCCGGGCACCTACAACTGCGTGCGCACCCTGGTGAAGGGGTTACACCGTGAACACCCGGCGGGCGAAAACTGGTCCTATTCCTCGGGTGGCGCCTGGCTGTTAGGCGATGTGCTTGAGCGCGCCACCGGCATGACGCTCGCGGCGTATCTGGAGAAGACCATCTGGCAGCCGTACGGCATGGCGAGCGACGGCGTGTGGCATGCCTACAGCAAAGGCCAGCACGACGTGGGTGCGCATGGGTTCAACGCCACGCTGGAAGACTGGGGGCGTTTCGGGGAGTTTATCCTGCATAACGGTACGCTGCCGGACGGGAAGCAGATCCTCCCCGAGGGCTGGGTGAAACAGTCCTCAGCCTGGACACAGGCCAAAGGATCGGTGTCCGACGCGCATCCGAAGGGGTTATACGGCTACCAGTGGTGGAACAACGAAGTACCAGCCACCGCCACACACGTGGAGCCGAAAGTCGAAAATTCGCTGAAGGATTCCCTGTGGGCGCTGGGTATATTTGGTCAGATGATCATGGTTAATCAGAAAGAAAATCTGGTTATCGTCCAGTGGTCCACCTGGCCGCAGGCAGAGCCGTCATTCAGCGCTCAGCCGCTGGAAGCGTCGCTGATGTTTAGCGCGATTGCGAACGCGCTGCGCTGATAATCCCAAGCCAGGCCCCGCCTGGCTTCTCACCTGCGCGATGTCACAAAACCGATATATCAGCAACTTAGCGAAATCGAGTAAATAAAAGATCACCGAAATGTTAAGTTATTGTTGAATATGTAAATACTGGTCAACGCTTTGTCATTAATGCACCACACGCATCAGTCCATGCGCTATTTGCGCTTATTAATTTCCACTTCCTGATCCAGTTTTCAGAAACAGACGAGCATAACGTCACTATAAAACTGGAGATAATCATGGTTTCCTCAACCTCACCTGCAACGCTTCGTGCCAAAGCGGGCGCGATTTTCCGCGTCACGTCGGGCAACTTTCTTGAGCAATTCGACTTCTTTCTGTTCGGCTTTTATGCCACCTACATCGCCCATACTTTTTTTCCGGCAAGCAGTGAATTTGCGTCCCTGATGATGACCTTCGCCGTCTTTGGCGCGGGCTTCCTGATGCGTCCGATCGGGGCCATTGTGCTGGGGGCTTACATTGATAAAGTGGGTCGCCGTAAAGGGCTGATCGTCACCCTGTCAATTATGGCCACCGGAACCTTCCTGATCGTGCTGATCCCTTCTTACCAGAGCATTGGCCTGTGGGCGCCGCTGCTGGTGCTGACCGGCCGCCTGTTGCAGGGTTTTTCGGCAGGCGCCGAGCTGGGCGGGGTTTCGGTTTATCTGGCGGAGATCGCCACGCCGGGCCGCAAGGGTTTCTACACCAGCTGGCAGTCGGGTAGCCAGCAGGTCGCCATTATGATCGCGGCGGCGATGGGCTTTGCGCTGAATGTGGTGCTGGAAGAGAGTGCCATTCGCGAATGGGGGTGGCGTATTCCGTTCCTGTTTGGCTGTCTGATTGTGCCGTTTATCTTTTTCCTGCGCCGCAAGCTCGAAGAGACCGAGGAATTCAGCGCCCGTCGCCACCATCTGGCAATGCGTCAGGTCTTCACAACGCTGCTCGCCAACTGGCCGGTAGTCGTCGCGGGCATGCTGATGGTGGCGATGACCACCACCGCGTTTTACCTGATCACCGTTTACGCGCCGACCTTCGGTAAAAAAGTCCTGATGCTCAGCGCGTCGGACAGTCTTCTGGTCACGCTGCTGGTGGCGGTGTCCAACTTCATCTGGCTTCCGGTGGGCGGCGCGCTGTCGGATCGCTTCGGGCGTAAACCGGTGCTGATCGCCATGACGCTGCTGGCGCTGGCGACCAGCTATCCGGCGCTGACGATGCTGGCCGCAGCCCCGAGCTTCTCAATGATGCTGACCGTGCTGCTGTGGCTCTCTTTCCTCTACGGCCTGTATAACGGCGCGATGATCCCGGCCCTGACGGAGATCATGCCAGCAGAGGTGCGCGTGGCGGGCTTCTCACTGGCTTACAGCCTGGCAACGGCGGTCTTTGGCGGTTTCACGCCGGTGATTTCGACTGCCTTAATTGAGTACACCGGCGACAAAGCCTCCCCGGGCTACTGGATGAGCTTTGCCGCCGTTTGCGCCCTGCTGGCAACGCTTTATCTCTATCGTCGTCGCACGTTAATCCTGCAAACTGCCGTTAAGGAGTGATCCCTCATGCTTACATTCAGAACGGTGATTGCCGCCCTGACCTTCGCCTCCCTCAGCGCGGGCGCGCTTGCGCAGGATGTGACGGTGATGATTTCTGGCGGCTTCAAAGCGGCGCTGGAGAAGCTGACGCCGCAGTACGAAGCGCAAAGCGGCGACAGGCTCATTGTGATCTCCGGCCCGTCGATGGGCAAAACGCCGCAGGCCATTCCGGCCCGGCTCGCCCGGGGCGAAAAAGCGGACGTGGTGATTATGGTGGGCGATGCGCTGGCGAAACTGGAACAGGATCGCAGGACGGCGGCGGGCTCCCGCGTGGAGCTGGCGGATTCGCCCGTCGGGATGGTCGTCAAAGCGGGCGCGCCGGTGCCGGATATCAGTACGGTGCCTGCCCTGCGGCAAACGCTGCTGAAGGCGCATTCCATGGCTTATTCCGACAGCGCCAGCGGCCGGTATGTAGAGAGCCAGCTGTTCCGTAAGCTGGGCATCGACGGCCAGGTCCACGATAAAGCGCACCGGGTTGAGCGTATCCCGGTGGCGTCTGAAGTGGCAAAAGGGAAATACGATCTCGGCTTTCAGCAGGTGAGCGAGCTTCTGCCGGTCCCGGGGGTGATGTTTGTGGGTAAGTTGCCTGACGACATGCAGTACATTACCCGTTTCGCCGGTGCCGTAACGCAGAAGGCTGACCATCCCGAACAGGGAAAAGCGCTGCTGGCCTTTCTCTCTTCGCCACAGGC
Source organism: Enterobacter sp. MGH 33 (assembly GCF_000534535.1). Classification (NCBI taxonomy): domain Bacteria; kingdom Pseudomonadati; phylum Pseudomonadota; class Gammaproteobacteria; order Enterobacterales; family Enterobacteriaceae; genus Enterobacter; species Enterobacter sp. MGH 33. The sequence goes on from NZ_KI973212.1 coordinate 3,188,203, forward strand.
CGCCAGCGTCATTACGGCAACGGGCTTAACGCCCGTCAGTGCACCTCGCGATACTGCTCGGTAATCAGCGTTTCGAGTTCGGCAGCAATATAGGACTGGATCCGCCCGCGGCGGCGGATCAGCCCCACGGTTCGCCTGACCTCAGGCTCGGTTAAAGGTACCGACGTCAGCAGCGAATGCTCTGCGCGGGGCATTGACATGGCGGGAACGGCCGCAATGCCGATCCCGGCTTCAACCATCCCCAGCATGGTCGTCACGTGCCGCGTTTCGCAGATGCTGGGGCGCTCAGGCCGAATATGCCCGACCCGCTGGTCGAGAAGATTGCGGTTGCCGGAGGTCTTATCCAGACCGATATAATCCTGCTGATAAAAAGCCTGCCACGTCAGGCTTTTTCTTTTTGCAAGCGGGCTGTCGCGCCGGCAGGCGGCCACGTAGACATCCTCCACCAGCGGGACAAACTCGATGTCGGGCTGCAAGCTCCGGGCAAAGCAGATACCAAAATCCGCCTGTCCGCGGGTGACGGCCTCGATAACATTTCCGGCGCTGCTGTCGATCAGTTTTATGCGCACGCGGGGGTAACGGGACTGAAAGCGGCGGATAACATCCGGCATAAAGTAACAGGCGGCGGACGGCACCGTCGCCACGGTGATTAGCCCCGTACGCTCCTCGCTGGCCTTATCGATATCCGAAAGCATGGACTCCACATCAGCAAGCAGCTGTCCGCATCGGTCGGCAAAGGTCTGTCCATACAGGGTCAGCGTGACGCGCCGGGTGGTTCTGTCGAACAGTTTTGTCCCCAGTGCCGCCTCCAGCTTTTCAATTCTGCGACTCAACGCCGACTGGGAAAGGCAGATAGACTCCGCCGCAAGACGGAAATTGCCATATTCCAGTAAAGCGCGGAAGGCATAGAGATCGTTGAGGTCAAAATTGACGGGCATACTGACGGGATCCTTAAGCACGGTAGGGTAAGAAGAGATTTATCATAGTCGCGCACGACATACTTCACAAAATGAAGGGGATACCCCTAAAGCGCTATCAACCTGACGGCACATAGTGATAGTTTATGCGGGCTGGATTCCTCTTAAACAGGCTGCCAGTCTGCATGCAGCCGAAGAGGAGTGTCATACTGCTTAACAGAGTATGTTGGCATGCTAACAGCCCCTGACCTTTCCATTTTGTTCACGTGCGAGTAACGAGCAAAGCGATGATTAAGTGGCCCTGGAAAACGAACGACGCTGGTCGAAATATGGCGCTGCCCTGGGATGAGGCTCTGGCGATCCCCGTGCTGGCGAATCTCTTGCCTGAAGAGCAATCAAAGCTGATTCAGCTGGCCGAGCGTTTTTTACAGCAAAAACGGCTGGTACCGCTACAGGGCTTCGAACTGGATCCGCTTAAAAATTCCCGCATCGCCCTGCTCTTCTGCTTGCCGGTGCTGGAGCTGGGTATCGAATGGCTGGATGGCTTCCACGAAGTGCTGATCTACCCGGCGCCGTTTATCGTCGATGATGAGTGGGAGGATGACATCGGGCTGGTGCACAACCAGCGTATGGTGCAGTCCGGGCAAAGCTGGCAGCAAGGGCCAATCATCCTCAACTGGCTGGATATTCAGGACTCGTTCGATGCCTCGGGCTTCAACCTGATCATTCACGAAGTGGCGCATAAGCTGGATACCCGCAACGGCGATCGCGCCAGCGGCGTGCCGCTGATCCCGCTGCGTGAAGTCGCGGGATGGGAGCACGACCTGCACGCGGCGATGGAAAACATTCAGGATGAGATAGACCTGGTGGGTGAAAGCGCGGCCAGCATTGATGCCTATGCCGCGACCGATCCCGCCGAGTGTTTTGCGGTACTGTCCGAGTATTTCTTTAGCGCACCTGAGCTTTTCGCTCCGCGCTTCCCGGCGCTGTGGCAGCGTTTTTGCCATTTTTATCAGCAGGATCCGCTTCAGCGTCTGCGGCAAAGTGAGGACGCAGCCAGCACATCCTCTCATCCGTTCCACTAATGTTCAGCAGAGGTACGATCGGTCGATCGTACCCACACGCTCACCGCGAGAAACAGCAGCGCCATTCCCCATGCGGCAGTAATCAAAAACTGCTCACCGTAAAAGCGCGTCACCACGGGTACCAGCAGCGCGCTGGCCCCGTACCCCAGCGTATGGCTGGTGGCGATCACCCCTGCGCCTTTGCCCGTCGTCAGCCGATCGTTGAGCAAAAGCTGGTATCCCGGCGTTGCCATGGCGGCCCCCAGCGAAGTGATGACAATTCCCACGTAGAACAGGGCTAAACTGGCGAGACACATCAGCCCAAGACCCGCCACCATCAAGACCGCGGCAATTAAGAGTAAAACTCTCGGGGTAAAATGCTGCGGGCGTACTACCAGAAACTGCGCCGCCAGGGTCGCCAGCGCGGCCAGGCTCAGCAGCAGCGCGACATGATGGCTGATTTGCACGGCATCGCCATTAAATAACGGGTGAAGATGCGGCGATAAACCAAGCTGCATCAGGCTGACCAGCGCCGCCAGCAGCAGTGCCAGCACCAGGAAAGGCAGCATGGAGGCCTGTAACCGCGTCGACTGGTGCGCCACCGGCGGCAGCGGGGGATCGGCGGCTTCGCGCAGCACCAGCAGCAGCGCGATAAACGGCGCCAGCGCCATCAGCCAGAGCGGTGCGACCGGGCTGACGCTGAGCATCAGCGCGGCCAGGGGCGGTCCCAGCAGACGCCCGCAGCTAAGGCCAGAGCTTATCGTCGCCAGCGCCGCCATCCTTTTATCCAGCCCCGCGCGTTGAATGGCCCACGTCTGGGCCGCAGGCACCAGCCCTGATACCGTCAGGCCGTACAGCATGCGCGACAGCACCAGGCCTGCCATTCCCCAGAGAGCATTCAGCGCGCCGTTCGCCATCGCCCAGACCACCAGCGCCATCACGACAAAGCTCGCCAGATAGCCGCCCAGCGAGGCCAGCATAACGATCTTACAGCCGTGCCGCTCGCTCTGGCGTCCCCACCAGGGCGATGCGGGTAAAAAGAGCATCGAGCCGAACATCAGCAGCCCGGCCCAGACGGAGAGCGACAGTCCGGTCAGGGAGACCAGTTGCGGCAGCATAACCAGCAAACCGTTTTGCCCAATACCTAATAAACCGGCGCCCAGTGCCAGGGGCCAGTTAGCTTTAGGGGTCACAACGTCAGTGAGATTCTCAGTACGGGTGCGCATAAAATTGTGAAGATAATGTCAATAAATGTGTGGAAATTATGAAGTTTATGAAAACAAATATTGCAAAAATAGTTGCCACTGTAAACAGAATGAATATCATAACGAGAATTATTATCAGTCATGGAATGAGGTACAACTATGCGTACTCTGCCCCGCTCCGCCGGTACAGATGTTGCGGCCCAGTGTTTTTTGAACGCGCTGCTGCGCGAAACGAAGGACTGGCATTATCTTCCCGCAACCCGTGCGGATGAGTTATCACAGATTCATATCCCGCTCTCCCCAACCCAGGCCATTCGGGTTCCGGTACGCTATTTCTCCCCCACGCAGCATCACCAGTATCGTTTTCCGGCAACGCTGATTCAGGCCGACAGCGACGGCGGTGACACGGTCACATTCCATCAACTGATTGATTTCATTATTCAAAATGAGACGGTAAAAGGCGATCTGGATGCTGATACGCTGGCTCGCTTTAAGCAGCGCGTCCTGGAAAGCCATACGCACACCTGGCAGGCCATTGATTTACGCCACAACTGGGCAAACCTGCGCGATAAGCCGCTGACGTTTGCCGAAGCGGAACAGGCGCTGCTGGTCGGCCATGCTTTTCATCCTGCCCCAAAGTCGCACGAGCCGTTTAACGAGGTCGAGGCGCGTCGCTATCTGCCGGATTTCGCCTCCCGCTTCCCGCTGCGCTGGTTTGCGGTTGAGCATGAGCTGATTACCGGCGACAGCCTGAATGTCTCCCTGCGGGAACGTCTGCTGCGCTTTGCAGCGCAGAGCGCGCCGGCCCTTCTCGGTCATTTCACCGACACCTGCTGGCTGCTGCCGATGCACCCGTGGCAGGCCGACTATCTGCTGGAGCAGGACTGGTGCCAGCGTCTGGTAGAAAAAGGCGCCCTGCGCGATCTGGGCGAAGCCGGTGCGCAATGGCTGCCCACCAGCTCTTCCCGCTCGCTGTACAGTGAAACCAACAGCGACATGATTAAGTTTTCCCTGAGCGTGCGGCTGACCAACTCCGTGCGCACGCTGTCGGTGAAAGAGGTTAAGCGCGGCATGCGCCTGGCGCGACTGGCGAAAACGGCACGCTGGCAGGAACTTCAGGCGCGCTACCCGACCATGCGCGTGATGCAGGAGGACGGCTGGGCGGGGCTGTGCGATGAGCACGGCGTCGTCCAGGAAGAGAGCCTGATGGCCCTGCGCGTCAACCTGCTGTTCGATACCCCTGAAACGCAAACCAACGTGCTGGTGAGCCTGACCCAGGCCGCGCCGGACGGCGGCGACAGCCTGCTCGCCGCGGCGGTGCGTCGTCTGAGCCAGCGTCTGGATCTCCCGCTCGCCCAGGCCGCGCGCTGCTGGCTGGACGCTTACTGCGACCGGGTATTGCTTCCGCTGTTCAGCGCCGAGGCGGACTACGGTCTGGTCCTGCTGGCGCACCAGCAAAATATCCTCGTTGAGATGCAGCAGGATTTCCCCGTTGGGCTGATCTACCGCGACTGCCAGGGCAGCGCCTGGACCGAAGGGGCCGACGCGTGGCTGAAAGAGGCAGGTGAAACCGAGGTGGAAAACCGCTTCGGTGAGAGCCAGCTGCTGCGCTACTTCCCTTATTACCTGCTGCTGAACTCTACCCTTGCCGTCACCGCCGCGCTCGCCGCCGCCGGCTTCGACAGCGAAGAGAACCTGATGTCCCGCGTGCGTGACGCGCTGGCCGAACTGCGCACCACGGCGAAGCAGACCCGCTGCCTCGATTACGTGCTCGACAGCCCGACCTGGAACTGCAAAGGCAACTTCTTCTGCTACCTGCACGATCGCAACGAAAACACCATCGTCGATCCGGCGGTGATCTATTTCGACTTTAGCAACCCGTTTTATAAGGAGAAGGCGTGATGGCAAACGCGAATATCGTCCATTCCGGCTACGGCTTTCGCTGCACGGTCACGGAACAAAACCTGCCGCTGACGCTGGGTCTCGACGGCAGCGCGGTGCTGGAGCGGCTGACCGGGCTCCCGGACGGCTGGCTGGTGGACGCCCTCGACCAGCTGTTTGTTGCCGCGCCCGCCCTGACCGGCATTACCCTGCCGTGGGCAGCCTGGCAGGATGAACCTCAGGCGCAGGCGCTGTTTAGCCTCGTTCACGGGGACTATCTGGCGCGTGAAATTTTCTGGCAGCTGCCGCTGTGGCTGAAAGGCGAACGTCCACAGGCGAGCGGCGGAATGCAGTTTGACGAAAGCCGTCAGCTGTACTTCCCGCTGCGCCCTCACCGCCCGCAGGGTGAGGTGTATCGCCGTTACGATCCGCAAATTAAACGCACCCTGAGCTTCCGCGTGGCCGATGTGGCCCAGGACGGCGAGCGCTTTACCCGCTGGATGAATAACCCGCGCGTGAACGCTTTCTGGGAGATGGCGGGACCGCAGGCCGAGCAGGAAAACTACCTGCGCCGCCAGCTTGATTCGACGTACTGCTACCCGGTTATCGGCTGCTTCAATGACCAGCCGTTCGGCTATTTTGAACTCTACTGTGCGGCAGAAGATCGCATTGGTCGCCACTACCGCTGGCAGCCGTTTGACCGCGGGCTGCACATGCTGGTGGGTGAAGAAAACTGGCGCGGCGCGCAATACATCCGCAGCTGGCTGCGCGGCCTGAGCCACTATCTGTATCTCGATGAACCGCGCACCACGCGCATTGTCGCCGAGCCGCGCTTCGACAACCAGCGTCTGTTCCGCCATCTGGCGTCCGCCGGTTTCGACACGGTGAAAGAGTTCGACTTCCCGCACAAACGCTCCCGTCTGATCATGAGCGAGCGTCACCGCTTCTTCCACGAGGTGGAACTGTGAACGCACTCTGGCAGAAAGTGAACCGCGAGATGGTGGCGAAGATCCTCGCCGAACTGGAATATGAACGCACCCTGCGCGCCGAGCCGGTTTCGGCGGACAACTGGCGCATCAGTATGGGCAACGCGTGCTGGCAGTTTCGCGCCACGCGTGGGATATGGGGCTGGCTGCATATTGACCCTGATACCCTGACCACCACCAGCGGCGCGGCGGTCGAAGCGGAAAACGCGCTGCTGCAACTGGCCACCGTGCTGGAGATGAGCGACGCGCAAACGGCGGAGCACATGGAAGATCTCTACGCCACGCTGCGGGGTGACATGCAGCTGTTGCAGGCGCGTGAAACGCTGGATGCCGATGCGCTGATCCACCTCGACCCGGACGAACTACAGTGCCTGATGCGCGGTCACCCGAAATTTATTTTCAACAAGGGACGCCGCGGCTGGGGGCTGGATGCCCTGCGCCTGTACGCGCCGGAATATCGCGGGCGTTTCCGCCTGCACTGGGTCGCCGTGCAGCGCGAGCGTCTGGTCTGGAGCAGCGACGCCGATTGCGATATTAACGCCCTGCTCTCCAGCGCCATGGACGATGCCGAGCGCGAGCGGTTCGACGCCCGCTGGCAGGAGCTGGATCTGGACGACAGCTGGCTGCCGGTGCCGCTGCACCCGTGGCAGTGGCAGCAAAAAATTGCCATTCATTTCCTGGCGCAGCTCGCGCGCGGTGAGATGGTAGAGCTGGGTGAGTTCGGCGATGAGTATCTGGCGCAGCAGTCCCTGCGCACGCTGACCAACGCCAGCCGTCGCACGCCGTATGACATCAAGCTGCCGCTGACCATCTACAACACCTCCTGCTATCGCGGTATTCCGGGCAAGTATATCGCCACCGGTCCGCTGGCCTCGCGCTGGCTACAGCAGCAGTTCGCCAGCGATGCCACGCTGATTCACTCCGGGGCGCAGGTGCTTGGCGAACCCGCAGCCGGATATCTGTCGCATCCGGGTTATGCCGCATTGCCTGAGGCGCCGTACCGCTATCAGGAGATGCTGGGGGTGATCTGGCGCGAGAACCCATCCTGCTATTTACAGGATGGCGAACAGGCGGTGCTGATGGCGGCGCTGATGGAAACCGATAACCAGGGGCGCCCGCTGATTGACGCGTGGATCAAACGCTCGGGGTTAACCGCTGACGCATGGCTGGAAAAGCTGTTTGAGGCGACGGTGATCCCCTTCTATCACCTGCTCTGTCGCTACGGGGTGGCGCTCATCGCCCACGGCCAGAACGTCACGCTGGTGATGAAAGATTACGTTCCGCAGCGAATTTTCCTGAAGGATTTTCAGGGCGATATGCGCCTGGTGGATGAAGATTTCCCGCAGGCGCAGAGCCTGCCTGAGCAGGTAAAAGCGGTGACGGCGCGCCTCAGCGCGGATTACATCATCCACGACCTGCAAACCGGCAACTTTGTCACGGTGCTGCGCTTTATATCCCACCTCACCCTGCAATGCGGCGTGAGCGAAACCCGCTTCTATCAGATCCTGGCGCTGGTGTTACGTCGCTATATGGCCGCCCATCCGGATCTTGCGGCGCGCTTCGCCAAATTCGACCTGTTTAAGCCGCAGATTATTCGCGTGATCCTCAACCCGGTCAAACTGACCTTCTCTGAACACGACGGCGGCAGCCGCATGCTGCCGAACTACGTCTGCGATCTTGATAACCCTCTTTTTCTGGTCTCCCAGGAGTCAGCGCAATGAAAACCTATGATTTCATCGGCATTGGTATCGGTCCGTTCAACCTCAGTATTGCCGCGCTGGCAGAGGGGCTGGACGGTTTTAGCTCGCTGTTTCTTGAACGCAAGCCGCACTTCTCCTGGCACCCGGGGATGATGGTGCCGGACTGCCATATGCAGACCAGCTTCCTGAAGGATCTGGTCAGCGCCGTGGAGCCAACCAACCGCCACAGCTTCCTGAACTATCTGGTACAGCGCAAAAAGTTCTACCGTTTCCTCACCACCGAGCAGCGCACCGTGTCGCGCGAGGAGTTTGCCGACTACCTGTGCTGGGCGGCAGATAACCTCACTAACCTGGCCTTCAGCCAGCAGGTACAGCAGGTCAGCTTTGATGAGCAAAACGGCCTGTTTGAGGTCGTGACCCAGCGGGATCGCTTCCTGGCGCGCCACGTCTGCGTGGGGATTGGGAAGCAGATCAATCTCCCAGACTGCGTCACCGCGCAGGACGACACCTGCTTCCACGCCAGCGAAATGATGCTGCGCACGCCGGATTTAGCGGGCAAGCGCGTCACCGTCGTCGGCGGCGGCCAGAGCGGTGCGGATCTGTTTTTAAATATCTTCCGTGGGGAGTGGGGGCAGCCGCTGAGCCTCAACTGGGTGTCGCGCCGCAACAACTACAACGCGCTGGATGAAGCCGCGTTTGCCAATGAGTATTTCACGCCGGAGTACGTGGACAGCTTCTCGACCCTTGGTGACGATGCCCGACGTCAGATGTTGCAGGAGCAGAAGATGACCTCCGACGGGATCACCACGGAGTCGCTGCTGGCCATCTATCGCGCCATGTATCACCGCTTCGAAGTGCTGCGCGAAAAACCCTGGGCGCATCTGATGCCGTCCCGCTCGGTGACGGCGCTGACGCGCCAGGAAACCGGACATCGCCTCAGCATCCAGCATCACCTGGACGGCGGGCGCGAACAGCTGGAGAGCGACGTGGTGATTTTCGCCACCGGCTACCGCGCCGTGCAGCCCGCGTTTCTCGCCCCGCTCTCTTCCCGACTGCGTCTGGATGAGAATGAAGCCTTCTGCATCAACAACGATTTCACCCTTGAATGGGACGGCCCGCAGAGCAACCGCCTGTTTGCCGTCAATGCCGGGATGCACCGTCTCGGTATTGCCGAACCCCAGCTCAGCCTGATGGCCTGGCGCGCGGCGCGAATTTTGAATCGCGCTCACGATGACGAGCCGTTTGAGCTGGCAACCACCCCCGGCGTGATCCACTGGCGGAGCACCACCAGCCCGGAGAGCAGCCAGGTTTTTAAATCATTAATGAAGACCACCGAGTACTGACACACACATTCAGGATCAACATAACAATGAAACGTTCTCATCTTTGGGTTTTAAATCCGTGCTTGCTTGCCATGCTTTCTACCTCTGCGTGGGCGGAAGAACAAAAGGAAGAAGATATTGTGGTCTCCGCCAGCCGGGCACATCGCAGCGTGGCAGAGATGGCGCAAACCACCTGGGTTATTGAGCGGGCGGAAATTGAGCAGCAGGTTCAGGGCGGGAAAGAGATTAAAGACGTGCTGGCCCAGCTGATCCCCGGCATGGACGTCAGCAGCCAGGGACGTACCAACTACGGCATGAACCTGCGCGGTCGCTCCATGATGGTGATGGTGGACGGCGTACGTCTGAACTCTTCCCGCAGCGACAGCCGCCAGCTCGACTCTATCGATCCGTTCAACATTGACCGTATCGAAGTCATTTCCGGCGCCACCTCGCTGTACGGCGGCGGCAGTACCGGCGGTCTGGTGAACATCGTCACCAAAAAAGGCCAGCCGGAGACCGAAGTGGAGTTCCAGACCGGGGCAAAAAGCGGGTTTAACAGCCATAACGACCATGATGAGAACGTCTCCGCAGCCGTGAGCGGCGGCAATGACAACGCCTCTGGCCGTCTGTCGGTCTCCTATCAGCGCTACGGCGGCTGGTATGACGGCAACGGCGACGAGGTGATTATCGATAACACCCAGACCGGCTTGCAGTATTCCGACCGTATCGACGTGATGGGGACAGGCACCATCAACATCGACGATCATCAGCAGCTCCAGTTAACCACGCAGTACTACAAGAGCGAATCCGACGGCAAGCACGGCCTGTTCCTTGGGGAGAATTTCGCTGCGGTCACGGGCGATGCCAAAGCCTATAACAAAGACAACCTGAACTCTGACCGTATCCCGGGCACAGAGCGTCACCTGATCAACCTGCAATACTCGAACACCGATTTCTGGGGTCAGGATCTGGTTGCGCAGATTTACTACCGTGACGAGAGCCTGACCTATTACCCGTTCCCGACGCTGAGCAAAGGCGCGGTGACCAGCATTGGCGCGTCCCAGCAGAAAACCGATTTTTACGGCGGCAAGCTGACGCTGAACAGCAAGCCGATGGACGACCTGACCCTCACCTGGGGTGTGGACGCCGATCATGAAACGTTCGATGCCAACCAGCAGTTCTTTGACTTGAGCAAAGCGGCGGCGAGCGGCGGCATGGAGCTGGACAATGCCTACAACGTGGGCCGTTATCCGGGTTACAGCATTACCAACCTCGCGCCGTTCCTGCAAGCCAGCTATGACATTGACGCCATCACCCTGAGCGGCGGCGTGCGTTACCAGTACACCGAAAACAAGGTGGACGATTTTGTCGGCTACGCCCAGCAGCAGGCAATCGCCACGGGCAAAGCGACCTCCGCTGACGCGGTGCCGGGCGGGAAAACCGACTACAACAACTTCCTGTTTAACGCCGGGATCCTTGGACGTCTGACCGAACAGCAGCAGCTGTGGTTTAACTTCTCCCAGGGCTTCGAGATCCCGGACCTGGCGAAGTACTACGGCTCCGGCACCTATCAGCTGGTCGATGGTCACTATCGCCTGCAAAACAGCGTCAACGTGAACGACTCAACGCTGGACGGTATTAAGGTCAATGCTTACGAGCTGGGCTGGCGCTTCACCGGCGATAACCTGCGTACCCAGGTGGCGGCGTACTACTCGCTCTCGGATAAAACCATCACCATCAACAAGAGCGACATGACCATCAACCTGGAGGACGATAAACGTCGTATCTATGGGGTTGAAGGCCAGGTGGACTATTTCTTCACCGACAGCGACTGGAGCACCGGGGCGAACTTTAACGCCATCAAGTCCGAAACGCGTGAAAACGGGAAATGGGAGAAGCTGACGGTCGACAGCGCCAGCCCGTCTAAAGCCAGCGCATGGGTTAACTGGGCGCCGGGCGACTGGGCCCTGCGCGTGCAGAGCACACAAACCTTCGACGTGTCTGACGCCGACGGTAAGAAGATTGATGGCTATAACACCGTTGATTTCCTGGGCAGCTACGCCCTGCCGGTGGGCAAAGTCAGCTTCAGCGTGGAAAACCTGCTGGACAAAGACTACACCACCGCCTGGGGCCAGCGCGCACCGGGGCTGTATAGCCCAACCTATGGCTCACCGGGTCTTTATACTTATAAAGGCCGTGGACGTACGTTTGGCCTGAACTACTCCGTTCTGTTCTGATCCTGCGCGCCGCCTGCGGGCGGCGCATTATGCTGTGCAATTTGAAAGCAAATTTGCTATTAAATCATCGGTTTGCTGAAATTCTCGGCAAACGAACAAAAACGGTGTTTTCCCCTTTGACAAGGCGCACGCAGGTCGATAATATGCGCCTCGTTCACACGATTCCTCTGTAGTTCAGTCGGTAGAACGGCGGACTGTTAATCCGTATGTCACTGGTTCGAGTCCAGTCAGAGGAGCCAAATTTGAAAAGCCTGCTTTTAGAGCAGGCTTTTTGCTTTTCAGCGCATGAGAAATGCAGGACGGCGCCCGTTGCCGTTTTAGTGTTTACCCCCACTTCCTCACCTGTCCCTGTTATATATTCCACTAATAAATAGAATCATTAATATTAATAACACATAACTATCATTCATCAAATATCGATCGGCGAAAACTATTAATTACATTCCGTGTGATATTCATCACAAAACGGGATTGCTCAACGTTTATTATTTACCGCATAGCAAAAGCAAATCGTTAGACCAGGAAAAATAATCTCATCAAGAGTTAAAGTTTTTTACTTATATACCCTATGGAGGTAATTGCTTTGCCATGGAAAGACCCATCATCAAATGCATTTTTTAGCTGGCTTTACATAATATTATTTGGCGCGTGGGGAGGACTTGTCAGATATCTCCTTGACGTTAAGTCAGGCCAGTCGGGAAGAAGTTTATTTTCTGCGTTAGCACAAATTATTGTATCAGGATTTACCGGTGTACTTGCTGGGTTGATGTCACAAAGCCTTGGTTCAGTATTTCATACTTCACTTGCAGTCAGCGGTATATCAGGTGCAATGGGTGTTGTTGCTCTTAATTATTACTGGAAGAAAATCTCTGGAGATAGTAATGATAAATCATGAATTTAGTAGAAAGACTGAAAAGAACCTTAAAGGAGTACATAAAGATCTTTCGGAGGTGATGAGAAAAGCATTGAAATTATCGCCTGTTGACTTCGGTATTTCTGAAGGGGTAAGAAACCAAAAACGACAGCTTGAGCTATTAGCATCAGGGAAATCCTTAACGTCTAAAAGCAGGCATTTAACGGGGCACGCCGTCGATGTATTCGCGGTCATCAACGGTACCGTTTCATGGGATTTTAAACATTATCAGACAATTGCAACGGCTGTTTTTCAGGCCGCTAAGGAGTTATCAGTTGATATTGAGTGGGGTGGCAACTGGACGGAAATAAAGGATGGCGTTCATTTTCAGCTATCACGAAAGATGTATCCTGAATAGAACCTAACACTTTTGATATGTATATTTCCGCAGAGAATACAGCGCATCGTTATTTTCCGGATGATTAACCATGTTCTTTTTACATAAATTTTATAATAGGAGAATGAGAATACAAAATCGCTTTTAATTATCACAGCACAAAATTATCCATCAGGCGTTTATTTACTCGTTATTTATACAGGCGATGCTTAATTGCGCTGACAAAAAAAACCATATATCTTATTGAATGAAATAAAAGGAATACCATCATGACAATTACTTATATTAAAACTGAACTTGCACCAGCCGACAACCAGCTCGCTGCATACCTTTATTTTACCTCAGATACCCCGGTAAGTTATTCTTACACTGTTACAAAAAGGACGACCAGTCCAACCAGCGTAGATTTTACCTATACATCGGATCTCATTTATGGTATTACTCAAACCATTAAAATCCCTGTTATTGGTCTTTATGCGCAATATGCAAACAGTGTGCAGGTCGTATTTAAGGATGACACGGGTACTGAAGTTTTCAATCAGCCATTTATCATCAGTACAGAAGATCAGGAATATGATACATCTGTCATCTTCCACCTCGATATTGAGCAAACCGATCCTGCACTATTTACCTCTGTATGGGGAAACAGTTGGTTAATGGAATCCACTGGCCGAGGTTATGACCAAAATGGTGACCTGCGTTTTAACTTCTTATCGGTTTATCATCTCCAACCGCTGCGGATCCACAATGGCTACCTCTATACCGGCAGCGACGAAGATATGGCGTGGTACGGCCGTAGCTTTTTCAAAATTGATATCATGGGCAATGTCGTCCTTGAATTCGACATGCGTGATGCTGATGGCAATCACTATGCAAATACTCATGATGTAGTCTGGGACTCCGCGGGCGACATTTATATGTTTGGCACCGATAGCCCTAACCGACTAACCAACACGATGGCGCAAGATGCGCTGGTTCTGAAATTTAACGATCAGACAGGGAAAATGATTTGGGCGAAAAACTATACCAGCGAATATAGTGGTTCTCAAATTCTGAATAACAATACGCCTAATGATGTCCATTTTAACTCTCTTACATGGATTGCAAGCAGCCCAAATAACGAAGAAGCCATTATTGTCCATTCTCGCACAACGAGTACAACTTTTGGTATCTCTATCGTTGATGGCAGTATCTTGTGGGCAATCGACACAGGTAATTTCAACCCTCAGTTCCCGGCAAAACAAGCGACTATTCATATTGATAATTCGGGTATTACTCATTTTGAAAATGGTGCCCATACGGTGTGCATTACGAATAATAGTGCTTTTTCTGCCAGTATCGATCCTACCGCAGGAAAATTTGTCTTATCAGTGTTCGATAACCGATCTTGCGTAGATGAAAATGGCAACCCCGTAATTCGTCCGATAAATGACGCAGCGACGTCGGACCCCTATCAAACAGATCCAGCCCGCATTCTGTTCTATGCGGTCGACTTAGCAGCAGGCACCGCTGTTGAGATTCATGCGCCTGTTGAACTCCCAACGACGCCTATCCTCCAATGGACCGACTTTATGGGAGGCGTGTTTGATCATGGTGATTATTTCACTATTTTTACCTGCCATGCGCGCTCATTCTTTATCAGTGACGTAGACGGTAATATGGTTGCCTCTATCTATGATGTGATTTCTTTATCTGATGGCGCTCCTCAATACCCAGGGGAGGCCTACCGTGCAAGATTATTTAATGAAACGGAGCTTACTGACGTCATCACTGCGGCATCTATTTATGCAAATTAATCAAATGATGTAACAATCTGGAACAGATGCAATTGATCACTGCATATGTTAATAGGGGGTCATGTCGAGCCATGACCCCTTGATGCTATATACGAAGCGCACAGGTCATGACTTCATCGCCGAAAAGATTGAGCCATTATTCATACCTGAAGGCGCTAATGTAAATTTATCGTTATAGTCTTGCGCCAGGGAAAGTAGTATTTGCGTCACCCGCCCTGCGGATAGTTGCGCGCTGCGACTAAAATGCGTTTGTTTATATAGCCAGTTGATAAAGCACCTGCTGGCCGTTAAAGAGAGCCTTTTAGCGTTACTGCTATCCCCCCCTGTTAATGGGCAAACCATCTTACGGTTTCTTCCCTGCTCCCAAAGCTGCCACTGACTTTGCCACCAGCCATGCTGTGACGTTCTCTGAAAATTCCAGGGTATATCACTATCATTATCGTTGATTTCTTCTTCTATAAACCACATTTCACCTTGCCCCAGGCGAAACAAATTTGCCCAGGCGGTAATGACTGCTCCCCGAAGAAAGCATTCGTGTGAAATAACATGCATCTTTACCTCAGGAAAGAGGAGATTCAGTATTCGAAAATGCCCGTGAGCCGCTATCACCGGGCGCACAATCGAACCTCTGGCGTTACATTTCAGAGCCGCGCTTCCATACTGTATTTCATCGAACTGGCTCCGACGCAGAAACTGTGTCTCTCGCATATCAACGCGTTTTACAATATCAGCGTGATGCAAATCAGGCTCGATATTTCCCTTCCAGTGATAACGTAATGTTTCCCCACTTTGATGCTCAGTAAAATTAGTAGAGAGATGAATAATATTACCGCGGATGGCATCAAAACTGATCAGGACATACAATTTCTGTTCTGCAATTCTCCCCTGGAACGGTACAACCAGTGACACAGTTTCAATACGTTCTGGATACACTATTTTTCTTTGCTTTTGCTGTTTGGGTGTCCAGACTTTTTTGCAGGCGCGGCACTGAACGCGCTGTGTCCCCCGTGGGTTATAACCATAACAAATAGTTTTCGCGCAATAACATTCAGGGCAAAAATAACCGTTTTCTAAGGCATAGGCGCTTAAGCAAGAAAAAAGCCATTCATTAAATTGTTGTTCATTAAACAGAGGGGGATAACTCCCACATGCCCGGCAGTGCAATGCTGGATATCCTAGCCTGTAGTCTGGCCAACTGTAATCTTCGGATGCTGATACTGGCAGCCCTAAATTACGGCAACCAAACGATTTACAGGTATTAATCGTAAACAGAATCAATATTAATCACCAACGATTTGAATGGGTCGGTGATTTTGCCGCATAACTCTTGCATAAGTGTGTGAGCAGGTTCGCATAAAAAACCCTTTCAGAACGTAAAGTAGCGAATCTTTATATGACTGAAAGGAACGACTTATGAAGATAAAGTTAATCGCTGCGGGTATTCTGACGACATTACCATTTTGGGCCTGCGCTAAGGATGTCACCATCCTTTATACCAATGATCTCCATGCTCATGTAGAACCTTATAAAGTACCATGGATTGCTGACGGCAAACGGGATATTGGTGGCTGGGCGAATATCACTACTCTGGTAAAAGAGGAAAAATCCAAAAGTAAAGCGACATGGTTTTTTGATGCAGGTGACTATTTCACTGGCCCTTATATTAGTAGCTTAACGAAGGGAAAAGCAATTATTGATATTATGAATACCATGTCGTTTGATGTTGTAACGATAGGTAATCATGAATTTGATCATGGCTGGGATAATACATTATTACAACTAAGCCAGGCGAAATTCCCTGTCGTACAGGGCAACATATTCTATGAGAACAGCAGCAAATTATTCTGGGATAAACCTTATACCATCGTCGAAAAAGATGGCGTGAAAATTGGCGTCATTGGTTTGCACGGCGTGTTTGCCTTCAATGATACCGTCTCCGCGGCAACGCGCGTAGGCATTGAAGCGCGGGATGAAATTAAGTGGTTACAGCGCTATCTGGATGAACTGAAAGGCAAAGTCGACCTGACCGTATTGCTGGTCCATGAAGGTACACCGGCGCGTCAGTCCAGTATGGGAGGGACCGACGTACGACGTGCACTGGATAAAGATATTCAAACTGCAAGCCAGGTGAAAGGTCTGGATATTCTGATTACGGGACATGCGCATGTCGGTACGCCGGAACCGATTAAAGTTGGCAATACGCTGATCCTCTCGACCGACAGCGGCGGCATTGATGTGGGGAAACTGGTACTGGACTACACGAAGCCGCATCAGTTTACGATGAAAAATTTTGAGCTTAAAACCATTTACGCCGATGAGTGGAAGCCCGATCCGCAAACGAAACAGGTTATAGACGGCTGGAATAAGAAACTGGATAAAGTAGTTCAACAAACGGTGGCGCAGTCGCCGGTTGAGTTGACGCGCGCGTATGGTGAATCAGCCCCGCTGGGTAATCTGGCTGCGGACGCTCTACTGGTGGCTGCGGGTAAAAATACTCAGCTAGCCTTGACCAACTCGGGCGGCATTCGCAATGAAATCCCGTCGGGCGCGATTACGATGGGTGACGTCATCAGTACGTTCCCCTTCCCTAACGAGCTGGCCACGATGGATCTTACGGGTAAACAATTACGCACCTTGATGGAACATGCCGCAAGTTTAAGTAATGGCGTCTTGCAGGTTTCAAAAGGCCTGGAGGTGAAGTATGACAGCAGTAAACCAATCGGTCAGCGGGTCGTCGTATTTACCCTTAATGGTAAGCCGATTGAGGATGCGACAGTCTACCACATTGCCACTCAGAGCTTCCTTGCTGACGGCGGCGATGGTTTTACCACCTTTACCGAGGGTAAAGCGCGTAATACAACAGGCGGTTACTACGTTTCTAATGCCGTGATCGATTACTTCAAAGCGGGCAACACTATTACGGATGAGCAGCTCAACGGCATGCGCGTTGCTGATGTGAAAAAGTAAAGGTTCTTACCATACAGGCTTTTGGCGCCGCATTGGTGATGAATGCATTGAAATAAAATAAACGTTTAAGGGTTCATACCTCTACATGGACCCTTTTCAAGCTATTATTTTTTTCAAGGGAATTGATTATGAAGAAAAATATAAAGCTGAGCCTGATTACGTTATGTTGGTTCGCAACGTTAACCGCCTCAGTTCATGCAAAAGATGTAACAATTTACTATACCAACGATCTACATGCTCATGTCTCTCCTGGGAAACTACCCACCGTTGACAAAGAACGTCTGGTAGGAGGTTTTGCGAATATAGCGACCATCGTCAATGATGCTAAGAAAATAAGTAAAGATGTTTTTTTCTTTGATGCAGGTGATTACTTTACCGGGCCCTATATAAGTACCCTGACCAAAGGCGAAGCCATTATTGATATCATGAACACCATGCCCTTTGATGCTGTGTCAGTGGGAAACCACGAATTTGACTATGGCGTTGATAACATGGTTAAGCAGTTATCAAGAGCACACTTCCCCATTTTGTTAGGTAATGTTTTTTATACCAACAGTGAAAAGCCCGTCTGGAATACCCCCTGGACGGTTGTCGAAAAAGATGGCATCAAAATTGGCGTAATCGGGGTACATCAGAAATTTGCATTTTATGACACGATTGCAGCTAAGGCTTACGCTGGTTCAGAGGCGCGTGATGAAGAGCCTTATATTCAAAAAGGGCTTGATGCCTTAAAAGGTAAAGTGGATATCATCGTGCTGCTTATTCATGAAGGTACGCCAGCGCGCCAGTCAAGCTATGGAAACAAAGACGTAGCCAGAATGCTACAAGCTGATATCGATACCGCGAAGAAATTTAAGGGTATTGATGTATTAATCACAGGCCATGCCCATGTAGGGACGCCAGAACCGATTAAAGTTAATGACACTCTCATTGTTTCAACGGATGCCTATGGTACTGACATTGGTAAATTAGTATTGGATTTTAACCCTCAGACGAAGAAAATTGAGCGTTACAAAGGTGAATTAATCACTGTATTTTCTGATGAATATAAACCTGATCCAAAAGTACAGCTTAAAATTGATGAGTGGAATGCCAGTCTGAAAAAAATCACTGGCCAGGTTATTGGTTCGACAACGGCGCACTTTACGCGTTCATATGGGGAATCATCACCCGTCGGTAATTTGATAATTGATGCCATGATGGCAAAAGTGCCGGATGCCGTCGTTGGATTACAAAACAGCGGAGGGATACGTGCTGATTTCCCACAGGGAAATTTAACCTACGGCGATGTTATTACCACCTTCCCGTTTAATAATGACCTGGTTGAAATGGATCTTACCGGAAAAGATCTCACCGATTTAATGATCCATGCGACTAATCTCACCAATGGTATTTTGCAAGTATCAAAAAGCGTTCATGTTGTCTATGACAGTACAAAACCGCTGGGCAAACGTCTCATTAAATTCACTGTCAATAATCAACCCATAGATCCGACCAGGATATATCGGGTTGCTACACACTCATTTTGTGCGACAGGTGGCGATGGATTTGAAGCATTTTTAAAAGGGAAAAATATTAAAACTATTAACAGCACTACCTCTGCCGATTCAATTATTGATTATGTGAAGGCGCATAGCCCAGTTAAACCCGATCATGAAATGAGGGTGACTGATGTAAGCGCAGCAAAATGAATTAAACAAGAAGTGATTAAATACTGACATGTATTTTAAATACCACTCGCTTTTCAACATACTCCCATTAAAGGAAATACACGCATGAAAAAAATGAAATATCTTTTACCAGGCGCATTGATAATGCTCCCCTTCATTGCGTTTGCGGACTCTGGTAATAATGAATATCTATCAGACTGGTGGCATCAAAGCATTAATATAGTCGGCAGCAACTCTACTCGCTTTGGGCCACAAAAAAGGTCCGATCTCTATCCAGAATACCGTGCGTGGGCACATGTGGATTGGTTTGATTTTTACGGCTATGCGGATTTACCTAAATTTTTTGGTTTGGGAAATGACAACGACATTGGTATTTGGGACAATGGCTCGCCATTCTTTACAGAAATAGAGCCACGTTTTAGCATCGACAAATTAACGGGACTTGATTTGAGCGTTGGTCCATTTAAAGAATGGTATTTTGCTCACAACTATATTTATGATGCGGGTACTAACGAAGGACAGCGTCAAAGTACCTGGTATATGGGAATTGGGACGGATATTGATACGGGATTACCGATGACTTTATCTGCAAACATCTACGCTAAATACCAGGGGAATAATTATAACGCCGCCAACGAAAACGAATGGGATGGATATCGCTTTAAATTAAAATATGCTATTCCTTTAACTACACTGTTTGGCGGCAAGCTAAATTACATCGGTTTCACCAATTTTGATTTTGGCTCAGACTTAAAAGACGAATCAGGTGGCGAGCAATCCTTTTACTCCCGTACTAATGACTCAATAGTTTCTACCCATATCCTCAGCTTAGTTTACTCTCACTGGAGCTATGGCGCGACCCTTCGTTATTTCTATCATGGTGGGCAATTTGAAGAAGGCAGTAAAGCATATAATAGCAAAGGGCAGATTACCCGTATAGACTCTACGGGGTGGGCCTACTATTTAACTGCCGGATACACTTTTTAAATATGTCTAAAAGGAATTAGCCATTAAGGAATAAAATAATAATGCCATTCATTTATGGATGGCATTATTTTATTTAACTCGGTACACGCATCACCCAGGAAGACTTAGAGCCACTCTTACCGTTCCCGGCAGACAATGCGCCGCCGGGCAAAAACTAAATCTGATAATCAATCGCCACCTCTTCCGGCTCCATCACCTGGCGTTTGATCTCATCTACGGAGAGCCCCGCATTGCACAGCTCGATAAAACGCCACACATAGTTACGCTGAAGCTGCCCGCGCTTCAGCCCGAGCCAGACGGTGTTCGCATCGAACAGATGACGTGTATCCAGACGCACCAGATTACCAGCCTCATATTCTCCGCCAGACTGCTCGGCCACCAGGCCAATCCCCAGCCCTAACTCGACGTAGGTTTTGATCACGTCGGAATCCTGCGCGCTCAGCACCACGTCCGGCGTGAGCCCTTTACGCTTGAACGCTTCATCTATGCGCGAACGCCCGGTAATGCCCTGCCGGTAGGTGATAAGCGGCCATTTGACGATCTCTTCCAGCGTCAACGGTGAAACCTGGTTCAGCGGGTGTTCGGCGGGTAATAGCAGGCTGTGGTGCCAGCGGAACCACGGGAACGCCACCAGCAGCGGGTCATTGCTCAGCCGTTCACTGGCGATACCGATATCGGCCCCACCGTTATGCAGCAGCACTTCAATTTCCTGCGGCGTGCCCTGGATCAGTTCGAGACGTACGTCCGGGAAGATCTCACGAAATGCTTTGATTACAGTCGGAAGGCTGTAACGCGCCTGTGTATGGGTGGTGGCGATAGTCAGCACACCGGAAGCGTCGTTGGTAAAGAGATCCGCCAGCCGACGAACGTTGCTGGCCTCGTTGAGAATGCGCTCAGCGATGGTCAGCAATGCCTTGCCTGGCTCGGTCATACCCAGCAGGCGCTTGCCGCGACGGATAAAAATCTCAATGCCTAACTCCTCCTCCAGCTCGCGGATATGTCGGCTGACGCCCGACTGAGAGGTGTAAAGCATATTGGCGACTTCGGTCAGGTTGTAATCCCGCCTGGCCGCCTCACGAATAATTTTAAGTTGCTGGAAATTCACAATTCACTCCGGCGCATCTGACATAAGGCTATTGTTAGAGTCAGGCGGGCTGGAGAACAAATAATAAAAACCAGCATCTTATGCTTATTTGGAATATCAGCTGACGAGTTGCAGCTCGCGATTTTCCAGCGACGGCTTACTGACCAGAGACATCAGGATCTCTTTCACCGCCTGCGCCTGCGGTGACAGGGAGCCGCGCGCGGACATATTCAACGACAGCGGTAAGCTCATGGATGGCGTGGTGATGCGGGCCATCCAGCCGTTCGCGGCGCTGCACAGTGAACGTGCGGCAGACTCGGGCAGAACCGTTACACCCATGCCGCTGGCAATGGCGGCAGTCAGCGTGGAGATGGAATCAATTTCGCCGATAATTTTGGCCGTCAGACGGCGCAGCGAGAACGCTTCGTCAACGCGCACGCGCACGGCACTGTAGTCGCGCGGCAGGAACAGGTTCATCTCTGCCACAGCGGTTAAATCAATGCTCTGGCCGGGGCAATCACGGGTACCGACCAGGTAAAGATCTTCCTTCAGCAGCGGCTGGCTGGTGATCCCGGCAACCGGGGAGCGATCGTACAGCACCGCCATATCCAGCTGACCGTTGAGCAGTTTGTCATTGAGCACGGAACCACTGTTCTCATGCAGATAAACCAGCACTTCCGGTAGCTCCGCGCGCACTGCCTGTAGCAGCGGCATGGTGACAGACGATGCGGCCGTTCCCGGCGCCAGGCCAATGGAGACATGGCCGCTCAGGGTCTGACCCACATTGTGCACGGCCAGCTGCGCCTGTTCACACTGACGCAGGATCGTGCGGGCATGGGTATATAAAATTTTTCCCGCTTCGGTAGGCGTTACGCCGCGCTTGGTGCGGATCAACAGTTGCTGGTCCATTTCGCCTTCCAGAGTCGCGACCTGCTGGCTCAGCGCAGGCTGCGCGATATGCAGCACTTCAGCCGCCTGGGTCAGGCTGCCGATATCGACGATTTTTACGAAGTATTTCAGTCGTCTTAAGTTCATGTTGCCCCCTGTTCGAAAATAGCGTGCCGGTAACGGCTGTGTTGTTAAACAGGTTTTGCAATATGGATGCCAGTTTTTTGCAGCGGGTGTATGTCGCTGCTAAGCGGCTGAAAATAAGGAAAGCCAATCACTGGTGCCTGTTTTGAGACGGGGACAACGGTTTCCGATCTGCCCCATTCGGGGTATATCTGCACAATAATGGTGCATTCCGTTGGCAAAAACGTCACTTTGCTGGTTTTGTCAGCAAACAGTTCAAAGTCGGCAATCCATCCTTTGACAAGGCGTACGCAGGTCGATAATATGCGCCCCGTTCACACGATTCCTCTGTAGTTCAGTCGGTAGAACGGCGGACTGTTAATCCGTATGTCACTGGTTCGAGTCCAGTCAGAGGAGCCAAATTTGAAAAGCCTGCTTTTAAAGCAGGCTTTTTGCTTTTCTGCGTTCGGTCAGTTTGTCGGGTGGCGCTGCGCTTACCCGACCTACATTCTGCGTTCGGTAAAATTGTCGGGTGGCGGCTTCGCCTTACCCGACCTACGGTCCTGTAGACCCGGTAAGCGCAGCGCCACCGGGCATAGCAAGCTTCACCGGCATCCCCGACCGCCGTTCCAGCTCAGCGCCCGCCCCTTCACTTATTAGCTGCGTCCTTTGTGCGGCTGAAATGGGCAGCGGCACCTTATTTGTCGATTCAAATTCCGCGCGATTGCGTGACAGCGGCTCGTGAACCTCTACCCAACGGCTACCGTCCGGCTCGGTGGTCACCTTTAAGGGCTGATCGATAAGCTGTACCCTCGTCCCCACCGAAACGTTATCGAACAGGTATTTGATATCGTTATTACGCAGGCGAATGCAGCCCTGGCTGACGCGCAGACCAATGCCGAAATTTGAGTTGGTACCGTGGATCGCGTACAGCCTGCCGATATAGAGGGCATACAGCCCCATCGGGTTATCCGGCCCGGCGGGAACGAACGCGGGCAACGTTTTCCCCTCTTTCGCGTAAGCGCGTCGCGTATTTGGCGTGGGTGACCAGGTTGGGCCTTCCTGTTTGCGCTCAACGGCGGTTACCCAGTTACGCGGCGTTTCGCGCCCGGCCTGACCGATGCCAATAGGCAGCACCTCAACCGTGTTGCTGCCGGGTGGATAATAGTAAAGTCGCATTTCCGCGACGTTCACCACAATCCCCTCGCGCACCGTTGGCGGCAGAATAAGCTGCTGGGGTACCACCAGCTGTGTTCCGGCTCGCGGTAAAAACGGATCCACCCCCGGGTTGGCTTCCAGCATATTGCTCAACCCCTGTCCGTGCTGCGTTGCAAACGCTTCGAGCGGCAGAGTATTGCCCTCAGGCACGGTTATGGTGATCGGCGCCCCCACCAGACGGCTGCCCTCGGGAGGGAGGGGGTAGGTTACAGCAGATGCAGCGGGAACCAGAATACCAAGCGTAAAAACGAATGAGGCAAATCGAATCATAGTGTTCTGTACTCAGTCAAAGAGAAAGCCTGCCAGTGGGCAGGCTTAGCCTACTCATTCAGTCATCTTTTCGTCGTGCGCCATCTCCGGGTAAGGA
This sequence comes from Enterobacter sp. MGH 33, assembly GCF_000534535.1. NCBI lineage: Bacteria > Pseudomonadati > Pseudomonadota > Gammaproteobacteria > Enterobacterales > Enterobacteriaceae > Enterobacter > Enterobacter sp. MGH 33. The sequence continues at coordinate 3,211,865 of NZ_KI973212.1, forward strand.
CTTTTTCTGCTTCAACAATCATGAACATCGCAAACCCAATCAGGAAGGTAATGATCCAGTAGCGGAACGGTAGCGCTTCGGTACCGAACAGCATTTGCATGAACGGCGCATAGATGATCAGAAGCTGAAGGGCGAGAAGTACGCCGCTCACGATCCATATTCCCTTGTTAGCCAGCAGACCTTTACCCAGGGAGAAGCCGTCGGTGACGCGGCAGTTGAGCATGTAAAACCACTGGGCGGTGACCAGCGTTTGCAGCAACACGGTGCGGATGAACTCCGGCGAGTAGCCGCGAGGTTGCAGCCAGGCCTCCAGCACAAAGGCGCTGATGGCAATCATCAGGCCGACAAACACCACTCGCCAGATGGCATACCCGTCCATCACATGCAGGTTAGACTTACGCGGCGGCCGGTTCATGATGTCCTTCTCACCCGCTTCAAACGCCAGGCCAAACGACAGCGTTGCCGAGGTTGCCATGTTCATCCACAGGATCAGTACCGGTGTTAATGGGATCAGGTTTCCCGCCAGCAGGGCAATAATGATCAGCAGGGCCTGGGCGATGTTGCTCGGGATAACGAACAAAATGGTCTTTTTCAGGTTGTCGTAGACCCGACGCCCTTCATGGACCGCACGGGCAATGGTGGCAAAGTTATCATCCGTTAACACCATATCGGCGGCTTCTTTGGTGACTTCAGTACCTTTGATCCCCATCGCGATGCCGACATCCGCCCGCTTCAGCGCCGGCGCATCGTTCACCCCGTCCCCGGTCATCCCGACCACTTCCTGCTTACTTTGCAGCGCCTGCACCAGGCGGAATTTATCTTCCGGGCTGGTTCGGGCAAAGATATCGTATTTTTGCGCCGCCTCGCTCAGCTGATGGTCGTCCATCGCCTCCAGCTCGCGCCCGGTAATGGCGCTCGCCGCGTTGCCAATACCCAGCATCTGTCCAATGCTCATCGCCGTTTGTGGATGATCCCCGGTAATCATTTTCACGCGAATGCCCGCCTGCAAGCAGTCGGCAATGGCCGAAATGGCTTCCGGGCGCGGGGGATCCATCATGCCCGCAATGCCGAGCAGTATGACCCCTTCTTGCAGATCCGCATGCGTCAGCTCACGCTGCCCGCTGGCAGCCGGTTTCCAGGCCGCAGCCACCATGCGCAATCCCTCGCGCGCATACTCTTCAATCTTCTCTTCCCAATAGTGCAGGTTGAACGGCTCCAGCCCGTTTTGGGTCTGCTGGTGCTGGCAAAGACGGAAAAGGACGTCCGGCGCACCGGTGATTAACATCACCTCTTCGTCGCCCAGGCGATAGAGGGTGGACATGTATTTATATTGCGAATCAAATGGGATTTTACTGCGCAACTCGGCGTCAATTGCCGGAAGCGGGATTTTGGCCGCCAGCACCTTCAGCGCGCCTTCGGTTGGCCCGCCGGTGATTTTCCACAGCCCCTGCTCATCTTTGATCAGCTGGCTGTCATTACAGAGATCGACGGTGCGCAGATAGCGCTCCAGCACAGATCCCGGGGTCACGGTGACCGGTGTCGGATCGTCAACAGGGTGAATCGCGCCTACCGGCTCGTAGCTGTCTCCCTCCACGCGGTAGGTGGCGTCCGCGGTAATCACCGCTTTTACCGTCATCTCATTCATGGTCAGGGTGCCGGTTTTATCCGAGCAGATAACCGTCATCGCCCCCAGCGTTTCCACGGTAGGCAGCTTGCGAATAATCGCCTTGCGACGCGCCATCGCCTGCACGCCCAGCGAGAGGATGATCGAGATAATGGCCGGTAATCCTTCCGGCACCGCCGCTACCGCAAGGCTAATCAACGACAGCACCAGCTCTGATACGGGCATATCACGGAAGATAAGACTGAAAACGAACAGCGCCAGCATCATTACCAGAATGGTGATAAAAATGGTCTTGCCGAGCTTGTCCATTTGCACCATCAACGGGGTACGGTGTTTTTCAATGTCTGACATCATCTGGTTGATATGGCCGAGTTCGGTCTCCCCACCGGTCGCCACCACCAGCCCTTTTCCCGCGCCGGAGCTGACGGTGGTGCCAGAATAAAGCAGGTTGTAACGGTCGCCTAACGGCAACTCCCCGTGGAGCGCATCGCTGCTTTTCTCCACTACCGTGGATTCGCCGGTGAGAATAGCTTCTTCCACCCGCAGATTGTGCGCGTCTGTCACGCGAAGATCGGCAGGAATGCGATCCCCGGCGCGTATCACGACGATATCTCCGGGCACCAGTGCTGTCGTCGGGATAGTTTCATGGTTGCCCTGCCGGATGACCACAGCCTCGCTGGAGAGCATATTGCGAATACTTTGCAGCGATTTCTCCGCATTGCTCTCCTGAATATGGCCAATCAGGGCGTTAATGATGGCTACCCCAAGAATGACAAACATATCCACCCAGTGTCCCATTATCAGCTTTAGCAGCGCCGCCGCCAGAAGGACGTAAATAAGGACATCGTTGAAATGGGCCAGAAAGCGCAGCCAGCCAGGTTTACCCGGTTTTTGCGGTAAGGCATTTTCACCGTATTTTTCCAGCCTGGCGGTGGCTTCTGTACTGCTAAGTCCGTCGAGGCTGGATTGGATATTTGTCAGGGTTTCATCAACGGTTTGTTGATAATACGGACGGTGAGGCTTTTCTGTTATCATCGTTCCTTCCTCGGGTTCTTTTCAGAAATCACCTTGCTTTCATGACATTAACGAATAACGAAAACAGGAACATGCGCGTAACGAACGATACTCGCCGCCTCTGATCCTAATAAATGAGTTTGAATATTTGGATTACGCGATCCCACAATAATCGCACCGACGTTAAGCTCATCCGCCAGTTTGATTACCTCATCACGTATATTCCCGCTGCGAACATGTGGATGGACATTTGCTTCCGGCAGGTTGATTTTTTTTACCAGCGCAGCCAGTTTTTCTTTAGCATTATTAATCATATATTCATCCATCTTTCTCGCGTCTGCAATAAAACCGCGGGTCAGTTCCGCCGAGAACTTTGGCATAACGTACAGCAGATGGACATTACCCGATGCGCTTTGCGCCAGGAATTGGGCATGCTGTAGCGCTTTATCAGACAATGCTGTTTCGTATACATCCACCGGCACCAGAATCGTTTTATACATATCAAGCATCCTTTTTTATAACCAACACAACAGTGAGTGAATCAGGAGAGATCGCATCAAACCCATGGGTACAGGCGTGAATGCCTTTTACGGAAAAAAGGAATGGATGCTATTAAACGTAGCACAGGAATATCAGGATGTTATTCAAAGGAGATACACCATCGTAACGCTTGTTTCGCCTGAGTATGTCACGCCACTAATAATGGTTATTTAACATTTATTTATTCACCGACTATGCTCATAGTCAGGCATGCAACACGTTTATTCTCTTTATCCCGCGCCACCTTCAACCTCATGGAGGAATGCATGTACGGTTTAAGCCTGATTCGCCTTGGTTTGTTTATTGCGCTCGCCATTATCGCCAGCACAGCAATCGGTCTATTTACCTATGTGGTCGTCTCGGCCCTGGCAGAATAGCGCCACCCCAGCATTGATGACGAAATAAATAAAACAATTATTATCAGGGGAATACTGTGAAGCGCTACCTCTCTCTTCTGCCTGCTGTTTTATTGCTGCTGACGGCGTGCGATCCGAAACCCGACCGCGCCGCGCCCCTGCCGAAAATGGTAAAAGTCGCAGAGGTGGTCAAGGCCGGCAACGCGCAGCTGCGCGTGTTTCCCGCCCGTATTGAATCCGGCGACGCCACGGATCTCGCGTTCAAACGAGCCGGGCAGATTGAGACCCTGGACATTCGCCAGGGTGCCGTTGTCAAACAGGGGCAACGGCTCGCCAGCCTCAACGCCCGTGAAGCCCGGCAGCGCCTGAACGACAGGCAAACGGCGGCGACCCTGGCTCAGCGGCAATTCGACCGCTTCCAGACCCTGGCGGGACGCCAGGCCGTGTCGAAAGCCGAGATGGATGTCCAGCGCGCCAACCGCGATTCAGCAAACGCCGCGCTACAGATTGCGCGCGAAGAATTAAGCCAGATGACGCTCGTCGCCCCCTTTAGCGGGACAGCGGCCAGCGTCCATGTGCGAAATCATCAGGTCGTCTCCGCCGGCCAGCCCGTCGTCACTTTGACCCGTACCGATCTGCTGGACGTGGTGTTCAGCCTTCCAGAGAACCTGTTTAACACCTTCGATATTCGCAATGCGCAGTACAAACCGGTAGTGAGGATCAACGCCCTGCCCGGTCGCGAGTTTACCGCTGTGTACAAAGAGCACTCAGGCAGTAGCGACAGCAACACATTGACCTGGCAGGTGATTTTAACCATGCCCCGCCCGGATGATTTTCCCGTCGTGGGCGGCGTCAGCGGAACGGTCACCATCAATTTAACCAACCTTCCGGCTGGTGTGGGCAGTGAGGCGCTGGTAGTGCCGGTTGAAGCGGTCTTTAACCCGGATAACCGCCCGCGCAATGAGCCACATGTCTGGGTGGTGACGGGCGAAGGCGATACGTTGCACCTTGAAGATCGTAAGGTCAGCGTGGGGCAAGTCAGCGCTGAGGGGGTCGTCATCGTCGGTGGGCTTAAGGCCGGTGAACGCGTGGTGGCCGCAGGCGTTGGGGAGCTACATCCCAACCAGCCGGTACGTATCTGGACGCGTGAACGGGGACTGTAATGGATATCTCTCGTCAGTTTATCAGCAACCCGGTTCGCGTCTGGCTGACGATTTTGCTGCTGGGCGTAGGCGGCATTATTGCCCTGTTGAACATTGGCAGACTGGAAGATCCGGCGTTTACCATCAAAACGGCGGTGGTGATCACCCATTATCCGGGCGCGTCGGCGCAGCAGGTTGAGGAAGAGGTCACCCTGCCGCTGGAAAATGCGCTTCAGCAGTTACCTTATCTGGATAACGTCAGCTCCATCTCCTCCAGCGGCCTGTCGCAGATCACGGTTAATATAGCCTCGCGCTACCACTCAAATGCACTGCCGCAAATCTGGGATGAACTGCGTCGCCGGGTGGGAGATGCCGCCAGACAGTTTCCACCCGGCGTAGTGACCCCGTTTGTGAATGACGATTTTGGCGATGTGTTCGGCTTTTTCTTTGCCATTTCCGGAGATGAATTCAGCAATCCGGAACTGGTCCGGTATGCCGAGCAGCTGCGCCGGGAGTTGGTCCTCGTGCCAGGCGTGGGCAAAGTGGCCATCGGCGGAGCCCTCACTCAGCAGATTAACGTGGACATTTCTCTGAGCAAAATGGCCGCGCGCGGGATAACGCTGAACCAGCTTTCTGCCCAGCTCAGCAGGCTGAACGTGGTCTCCAGCGCGGGAGAGATCCCCTCCGGTACCGAGTCAATTCGTCTGCATCCTACCGGTGAATTCGAAAGTATTGACGAGCTGGCCGATCTCATCGTGACCCCGCCCGGCGTTGGGGCGGCTACCCGCTTACGGGATATTGCCACCCTGTCACGCGGGCTGGATGCGTCCCCTGCCAGCATCTACCATGCCAACGGCAGAAAAGCCGTCACCATGGGCGTCTCCTTTATCCCCGGCGTTAACGTGATCGACGTGGGACATGCCCTGGAGGCGAAGCTAGAGCAGATGTCAGCCGAGAAACCGGCAGGTATCCATATCGACCTGTTTTACGATCAGGCGGCGGAGGTCGGGCATTCCGTTAACGGATTTATCATTAACTTCCTGATGGCGCTGGCAATTGTCATCGGCGTGTTGTTGATCTTTATGGGCTTACGCAGCGGGATCATTATCGCCTTTTCCCTCGCCCTCAACGTGCTGGGCACGCTGCTGATCATGTATCTCTGGGGTATTGAACTACAGCGCATTTCACTGGGTGCGCTGATCATCGCCCTCAGCATGCTGGTCGACAATGCCATTGTTATTGTCGAAGGGGTACTGGTAGCCCGGCAGCAGGGCTCGTCCCTGATGAACGCCATTAGCGACATTATTCGCCGTTCTGCGCTGCCGCTGCTGGGTGCAACGGTCATCGCCATCCTGGCCTTTGCGCCCGTCGGGCTGTCACAGGATTCCACCGGCGAATACTGTAAGTCGCTGTTTCAGGTCCTGCTGATTTCGCTCATGCTGAGCTGGTTCTCAGCCCTCACCATTACGCCAGTGCTGATTAAGTGGTGGCTGTTTAAACGAGATGCTGCACCGCCAAAGGCCGACGAAACGGATCCCTATGACAAACGCATCTATCGGATCTATCAGGGTGTGCTCAACGCGCTGTTACGGCGTAAAGCGCCAACGCTGGTAGTGATGGCCGCACTGCTGGCCGCCGCCATCTGGGGCTTTGGCTCGGTGCGGCAGAACTTCTTCCCCTCCTCCAGTACGCCAATTTTCTTTGTCGACCTCTGGCTCCCTTACGGTACCGACATTAACTGGACCGAGAAGATGACCGGTGATATCGAGAAAACCATTAACGGCCAGCCAGGCGTGGAAACTACGGTCTCGACGATTGGTCAGGGAAGTATGCGATTTATTTTGACCTACAGCGGACAGCGGCAGTACAGCAACTATGCGCAAATTATGGTGAGAATGGACGACCAGCGTAACATCCCCGCCCTGACCCGCCACGTTGATGAGTACATCGCACGGAACTATCCGCAGGTTAACGCCAGCACGAAGCGGGTGATGTTTGGCCCCTCCGGCGACAGCGCCATTGAAATACGTATTAAAGGCCCCGATCCGGACAGGCTGCGTCTGATCGCCAGCCAGGTAGACAACATCCTTACGCGCGATCCGGCGACGGACAGCGTCAGGAACGACTGGCAAAACCGCAGCAAAGTGATCCGCCCGCAGTACGTCACCGCGCTGGGACGTGAGCTTGGCGTGGATAAGCAGGACGTCGATAACGCACTGGAGATGAATTTCTCCGGCAGTCGGGCAGGACTGTACAGAGAAGGCAGCGACCTGTTGCCCGTGGTGGTGCGCCCGCCGGAAAGCGAGCGGCTGGACGCCAATCACCTGAATAACGTTCTGGTCTGGAGCCAGACCCGGCAGCAGTATATTCCGCTGAGCAACGTCATCAGCGGCTTCGCGCTGGAGTGGGAAGATCCGCTGATCCTGCGCCGTGACCGCTCCCGCGTGCTGACCGTGCAGACCGACCCTGACCCGCTAAGCCAGCAAACCTCCGGCAATATTCTCGCCCGCGTGAAGCCGCAAATAGATGCCCTTCCCCTGCCCCACGGCTACACCATTGAGTGGGGCGGGGACGCTGAGAACTCCAGCGAAGCGCAGCAGGGGCTATTTACCACGCTGCCGCTCGGCTATCTGGTGATGTTTGTGATCACGGTGCTGATGTTCAGTTCGGTGAAAAACGCCGTCGCCATCTGGCTGACCGTGCCGCTGGCGCTGATCGGCGTGACGCCGGGGTTTTTAATTACCGGCATCCCTTTTGGCTTTATGGCGTTGATTGGCCTGCTGAGCCTGAGCGGGATGCTGATCCGCAACGGCATTGTGCTGGTGGAAGAGATAGAACAGCAGAAAGTGCAGCAGGATCAGCACAGTGCGATCGTTTACGCCGCCACGTCGCGCCTGCGTCCCATCCTCCTCACCGCCTTTACGACCGTACTCGGCCTCGCCCCTCTGCTGCTGGATGTGTTCTTCCAGAGCATGGCCGTTGTGATTATGTTTGGGCTTGGGTTTGCTACAATCCTTACGCTGCTGGTACTCCCCGTAATTTACGCGTGTTTCCATCGTAAGGACAAAGCTGAACAACAATGAATGCGACAGGGCTGAATATCATCAAGACGCTGGGGTGTATGACGGCGGTTACCTTTTTCACCATCTACAACACCTGGGATCATTACGATTATGACTATCACTGGATCCTCGGTTTTTTAACCTTCATTTCGACCATCGCCACGCCGTTATTTTTTGTGGTTGCAGGGTATCTGGACGGGCAATCCCGACACGGCACGCGCTGGCAGCTGGATAAGATCAAAAGTCTGGTGATCGTCTTTCTGTTCTGGGTAACGATTTACTACCTGTGGGAGCCCTATCAGCGCGGATATCTGATCCAGCCCTGGTTCGTGTTCGCGTTTATCGTGATTTACACGTTTCACCCGGTGGTGGAGTGGCTCAGCCAGCGACGAACGCTCTTTTGCGGGGTGATTGCCGCCCTGCTGCTTTTCTCATACGGGTACGATTTACTGTCAGCCCTCTATCCTGATGCCCATGTCCTTTCATTGTCGCCGCAGTATCGCCTGTGGACGTGGCTGCTGTTTTATCTGACGGGGCAGCTCTTTTGCGATCCGCAGATCGCGGCGTGGATCGGCCGCAAAAATGTGGTCAGGGCAGCGGTCATCGCCATACCGTTTATTTATCTCTTCACGTGGTTTTACGAACGGCACTTCTTTTTTGCGCTATTTAAAGCAGACAGAAACGCCTTTATTCTCACCGGATCGCAAATCTACATTCTGATTATTGCCCTGGTGATTGCGGCCAACGGCGTGCGTTTTCGCCGCAATGCGGAGTTTAAAGAGTCCGTGCTGGCCGCCATTAGCAAAACCATGACCGGGGTCTATATTATGCACTACTCGGTGTTTCACCTGCTGACCGCGCTCATTCCGGTGACGTCCCTGAGCACCAAACTTGCTCTGATTGTGCTTACGTTTGTTACGTCGGTCCTGTTTTCGCTGCTGATCCTGTCCAACGCAGTGGCCAAAAAAGTGATCACCCTCTAAAAGCCCAGGCGCAGCCAGGCAAACAGCACGTTGCCGTTGTTGTAGGTCCCGGGAATATAGGTGAACTGGACGGTGACGCGCTTATATCCGGCAGAGAAAAGCGGGAAGATAAACGGCAGCGGGACATAGTTGGCAAAGTCGTCGCGTGCCGTGATCCCCGCAGCGGCCCCCAGCCCCAGACGGAAATCTTTTGCGTTATCCAGATACCAGCCTTTCTCCCAGCCGTAGCCCATCGCAGGCTGCCATTCGTTATGTGAATCTTTGAACATCATGGCAAAGAGCGCGCTCCAGTTGCCCTCGTCGTTGTAGCGGGACACGCCCAGCCCCCCGCCCCACGGCATTTCGTTGTAATTGTCGGTTTTCTCTTTGTCATACATGAATCGAGCATGCCAGCTCAGAAACGGAAGGTAGAGATCGTAACGATCCGGCTGTTCCCAGGTTTGCGCAATATCGTCCGTTACTGCATCCCACCAGCGGTGAATACGCTGTTCGCCATAGACTTTCGGCTCCGCATGCAGCGGAGATACGACTAAAAACAGGACTACCCATAGTGCAGGAAAGAGGCGTTGCATCGTTATACCCTCAGCTTACGTCACGCAGCGATCGTTATTACTGTAAACCATTCAGCCCTAACCGGAGCCAAACAGGCTGATTTATGTTGTCGCCCGATAAGATGAAATTTATTTATTCTGCGCTTTCAGGAAAGATAAAAACGTTTTCTCAGGCCGCCTGTCGCGGTAGTCTCATACATTCCGTCAATATGACGGCCGTGATGTGAGTGACCTTTTCTTATACCAATAATTAAAAATCAGTACAGACAGGACAACTATGGACTCCACCCTTATCTCCGCTCGCCGCAACGAGGAGACACCTTCGCTTAACCGCGCCCGCCGCGCCGCTTTAGGTAGCTTCGCAGGCGCCGTCGTCGACTGGTATGACTTTCTGCTCTACGGTATTACCGCTGCGCTGGTCTTTAACCGTGAATTCTTTCCCCAGATCAGCCCCGCCATGGGCACGCTTGCTGCGTTTGCCACCTTCGGCGTCGGTTTTCTGTTTCGTCCTCTGGGCGGGATAATTTTCGGCCACTTCGGTGACCGCCTTGGCCGGAAACGTATGCTGATGCTCACCGTCTGGATGATGGGCATTGCCACCGCGCTGATCGGTATTTTGCCCTCCTTTGCCTCGATTAGCTGGTGGGCTCCGGTGTTGCTGGTGACGCTGCGCGCCATTCAGGGCTTTGCCGTCGGTGGTGAATGGGGCGGCGCGGCATTGCTGTCCGTGGAAAGCGCGCCGAAGAACAAGAAAGCGTTTTACAGCAGCGGCGTGCAGGTGGGTTATGGCGTGGGTCTGCTGCTCTCCACGGGCCTGGTGTCGCTAATAAGTCAGCTCACGACAGACGAGCAGTTCCTGAGCTGGGGCTGGCGTATTCCGTTTATCTTCAGCATTGTGCTGGTCGTGGTGGCCCTGTGGATCCGTAACGGCATGGAAGAGTCGGCTGAGTTTGAGCGGCAGCAGCGCGAAAAACCAGTCGCGAAAAAACGGCTGCCGGTGATGGAAGCGCTGGTGCAGCACCCTGGCGCTTTTCTGAAAATCATTGCCCTGCGCCTGTGCGAACTGCTAACGATGTATATCGTCACCGCCTTTGCCCTGAACTACTCCACGCAAAACCTCGGCCTGCCGCGGGAATTGTTCCTGAATATTGGCCTGGTGGTGGGCGGGATCAGCTGCCTGACCATCCCCTGCTTCGCCTGGCTGGCGGATCGCTTTGGCCGTCGACGGGTGTATATCACCGGGGCGCTCATCGGCACACTCAGTGCCTGGCCGTTCTTTATGGCGCTGGAGGCACAGTCGGTCTTCTGGATTGTCTTTTTCGCGATCATGCTTGCGAACATCGCTCACGATATGGTGGTCTGCGTGCAGCAGCCAATGTTCACCGAGCTGTTTGGCGCAAGCTACCGCTACAGCGGCGCGGGCGTGGGGTATCAGGTGGCGAGCGTGGTCGGCGGCGGGTTTACGCCGTTTATCGCCGCCGCGCTGGTGACGTTCTCAGGCGGTAACTGGCATAGCGTGGCGATTTATCTGCTGGCGGGTTGCCTGCTTTCTGCCGCCACCGCCCTGTTGATGAAGGAAACCGCGCACAGCTGATCTCCTCACTTTTGTTTCACAGGCGTGTGACATACTATCGGGTAAAGCCGCACACCTGTGGAACAAGGAGACAGACATGAATAATAAGGGCTCCAGCCTGACCCCGGCTCAGGCGCTGGAAAAACTCGACGCGCTGTATGAACAGTCCGTCAATGCACTGCGCAGCGCCATCAGTGACTATATCGAAACAGGGAAGCTTCCCGATGAAAAGGCCAGAACCCAGGGCCTTTTTGTTTATCCATCGCTCTCTGTCACCTGGGACGGCAGCGCCAGCAGCAATCCGAAAACCCGCGCCTATGCGCGTTTCACCCACTCCGGCTGTTACAGCACGACCATCACGCGACCTGCGCTGTTCCGCCCCTACCTGGAAGAGCAGCTTACCCTGCTGTATCAGGATTACGGCGCGCATATCAGCGTTGAACCGTCCCTGCACGAGATCCCTTACCCGTACGTGATAGACGGTTCAGCGCTGACGCTGGATCGCTCCATGAGCGCGGGGCTGACCCGCCACTTCCCGACCACTGAGCTGTCGCAGATTGGCGATGAGACGGCGGACGGGATCTATCACCCGGCAGAGTTTTCACCGCTGTCGCACTTTGATGCCCGCCGTGTCGATTTCTCGCTGGCACGCCTGCGCCACTACACCGGCACCCCAGCCGAACATTTCCAGCCGTTCGTGTTGTTTACCAATTACACCCGCTATGTGGACGAATTTGTCCGCTGGGGCTGTAGCCAGATCCTCGATCCGGATAGCCCTTACATCGCCCTCTCCTGCGCGGGCGGGATCTGGATCACCGCCGAAACCGAAGCACCGGAAGAGGCCATCTCCGACCTGGCGTGGAAAAAGCATCAGATGCCAGCCTGGCACCTGATCACCGCCGACGGTCAGGGCATTACGCTGATTAACATCGGCGTTGGCCCGTCGAATGCGAAAACCATCTGCGACCATCTGGCGGTACTGCGCCCGGACGTCTGGCTGATGATCGGCCACTGCGGCGGCCTGCGTGAAAGTCAGCTGATTGGCGATTACGTCCTCGCCCACGCTTATCTGCGTGACGACCATGTCCTTGACGCGGTTCTGCCGCCGGATATTCCTATCCCGAGTATCGCTGAAGTGCAGCGCGCCCTGTACGACGCCACCAAAGAGGTGAGCGGCATGCCGGGTGAAGAGGTGAAGCAGCGCCTGCGTACCGGTACGGTCGTCACCACCGACGATCGTAACTGGGAGCTGCGCTATTCCGCCTCCGCCCTGCGTTTCAATCTCAGCCGTGCGGTCGCAATCGATATGGAAAGCGCCACCATTGCCGCGCAGGGCTATCGCTTCCGCGTCCCTTACGGCACGCTGCTGTGCGTGTCCGATAAACCGCTGCACGGCGAGATCAAACTGCCGGGCCAGGCGAACCGTTTTTACGAAGGGGCGATCTCAGAGCATCTTCAGATTGGTATTCGCGCCATCGATTTACTGCGTGCAGAGGGCGACAAACTGCATTCCCGCAAGCTGCGCACCTTTAATGAGCCACCGTTCCGCTGATAACAAGGACCCACTCACCCGGCCTGGGATTCCGTAGGTCGGGTAAGCGGAGCGCCACCCGACAATTTCACGAACGCAGAAAAGCAAAAAGCCTGCTTTAAAGCAGGCTTTTTAAATTTGGCTCCTCTGACTGGACTCGAACCAGTGACATACGGATTAACAGTCCGCCGTTCTACCGACTGAACTACAGAGGAATCGTGTGAACGGGGCGCATATTATCGATGCGCCCTGAGGATGTCAAAGGGTGAATGCAGATTTTCAATCGTTTGCCGATTTATTCTCCACTTCGCACATTTGTCAGGCACTTGCCGTTTCCGAAACCTCCTGCTCCGGTTTTTTTCGCGGATATTTCCACAGCCAGCGCCCGCTCACCATGCGCCAGTAGAACAGCGCCCCGCGCACGGCCCAGTCAAGGAACATCCCCAGCCAGACGCCGACAACGCCCATACCCAACATTACCCCCAGCGTGTAGCCCGCCACAACGCGACAGCCCCACATGCCGAGCATGGAGACCCACATCGCAAACCGGGCATCGCGCGCCCCTTTCAGCCCGGCAGGAAGTACCCAGGACGCGGCCCAAATTGGCATAAACGCCGCGTTGAGCCAAATGAGCACCTTCACGACCTCCTTCACGTCATTTTCATGCGTATAGAACGAGGCCATCAGCCCGGCAAAAGGCGCAGTTCCCCACGCAATCGCCGTCAGTCCAATAGTTGAAAGCCAGAAGACGTGCCGAAGCTGCCGTTCCGCCTGCCCTATCTGCCCCTTTCCGAGACGTCTGCCGGTGATGATCGTCGACGCCGACCCCAGCGCGTTTCCGGGCAGGTTAATGAGCGAGGCGATGGAGAAGGCAATAAAGTTGCCGGCGATGACGTCCGTTCCCATCCCGGCAACAAACATCTGCGTCAGCAGTTTCCCACCGTTAAACAACACGGATTCGATGCTGGCCGGAATCCCGATCCCCATCACTTCCCAGATAATGGCGAAGTTAAGCGGACGGAAATAGCTTTTCAGCGTCAGGCGCAGCGATGGCGTAATTCCCGCCATCAGTACGCCAATTATCGCCGCCGCACCAATATAGCGGGAAATGGTTAGCCCCAAACCCGCGCCGACAAAGCCCAGCCCCTCCCAGGAAAAGACGCCGTAAATCAAAACGCTGCTGATAATGATATTCAGGATGTTCATGCCGCCGTTGATCAGCAGCGGAATTTTGGTATTTCCTGCTCCACGAAGCGCACCGCTACCAATCAGCGCGATGGCAGCCGCCGGATAACTCAGCACCGTCATTTCCAGGTAGGTGAGAGCCAGATCCTTCACCTCGCTGGTCGCTTCTCCCGCGACAATGTCGATAATTTCTTTGCCGTAATAATGGATAACCGCCGCAAGGATGATCGAAAAGAGGGTCATGATCATTAGCGACTGTCTGGCCGCTTCGCGGGCACGCTTCGGATCAAGCTTGCCCAGGCTAAACGCCACCACCACCGTCGTACCGAGATCGATAGCGGCAAAGAAGGACATCACAACCATGTTGAAACTGTCCGCCAGCCCTACCCCGGCCATGGCTTCTTTACCGAGCCAGCTCACCAGAAAAGTGCTCAGCACCCCCATTAGCAGGACGCAGGTATTCTCCAGGAAAATAGGCACGGCAAGGGGGGTGATTTCACGCCAGAACAGAACTCGATAGCTCTTACGTTTTGCATACCAGGGCGTGCGCATAATCGCCTGGCGTAGGGGTGCGGTGACGTTCAAAATGGACCTTAGAGAGAAAGTTGAAACTCCATTTCAAATGATGGGGCAGAAATGCGTATCCTGCAAAGTATTTTCCATAAAATTATGTTTGGATTTACAACAAAATGACGACAGAATCATCAAACAAACGCTTTTGCCTGAGATCAGGTTTGACAAAAGTTTTTTCGCCGCTAAGATAAGCCTCCACAACGATTCCTCTGTAGTTCAGTCGGTAGAACGGCGGACTGTTAATCCGTATGTCACTGGTTCGAGTCCAGTCAGAGGAGCCAAATTTAAAAAGCCTGCTTTTAGAGCAGGCTTTTTGCTTTTCTGCGTTCGTGAAATTGTCGGGTGGCGGCTTCACCTTACCCGACCTACGTGATAACAGTCCTGTAGGCCCGGTAAGCGCAGCGCCACCGGGCAACAGAGTGTGCGATTACTCGCCTTTAGCGTCGACGTTTTTGATTTCGCCCATCACTTTCAGCTTCTTGGAGATGTCGCGACGCTCTTTGGACAGCTCAGCGTTTTTGATGATGTAGTCATCAACGCGATCTTCATAATCGCTCTTCATGCTGGCGATGATGCCCTGAATAGCTTCAACGCTCATGCCAGGCTTGATGTAGTCGCTCAGGTTGTCCAGCAGCAGGACACGTTTCTGGTTGTCACGGATCTTCTTCTCTACGTCCTGGATTTCGCGCTGTAGCTTGTTTTTGCGGCGGAACAGGCGGACGAACTCCAGAACATCCTGGAACGAAGGCTTGGTAGTTTCCATTTTTACACCCCTGATAATGTGAGATTCGGATTCGTTAAAGCAACCGTTTTAACAGACAGCGGCTGCGAATGACAATGAGTATATCGTTTAAAACCATCATAACCCTAATTGTTGCTGAATCGAAGCAGCAGGCATCACATACGCTTTTTATTTGCGCAGTGCCCGGCAAATCAGCTGCGATAACAACTCCAGCTGTCGCGCCAGCTCCATACTCAGCCAGACATAACCATGGATGGGCGTTTCCGCCACATTGTCTCCCTGGCGCTCATTCATCAGCTGTTTAAGCTCGGCGACGATTTCGTTCAGCCGCTCGCTGTTCGCCCGTATCGGCTGTGGGTTGCCTTCATATAGCGCATGGGCGATGGTCAGCAGGGTTTGTTGCGTCATCTGCTGCGTCTCTTTCAGCGTATGCGCGTTGAGCATCAGAAGATGGCTGGGGCGTGAGGCCCAGTGGGCATTGATTTGCAGTTCAAGCATACAGACCAGATTACGGCTGACCGTCTGAATAGCTTCAAAAATGGCTTTCTGGATATGGGTTTCTTTGCTTGCCGGGGTAATCAACCCGCGCATTTTGACCACATCATTGAGGATTTTTTGCAGGTGCTTTTCCAGCCGCGGGCGCTCAATCAGATTCGGCGAAAACCCGGCCTGGTAGACCCGGTTAAATGCCGTGACGTAGTTTGCCATCTGAATGCGCCAGTGCAGGAAGGCGCGCTGCGGCCAGATGCCGGTAAACAGCATGGCGAGCAACGAGCCGAGGATTACATCCCCGCTTCGCCACAATGCGGTGGTCATATCGCCCGCCGGTGCGCCGACCACAACCGCGAGCGTAATGCCAATCAGCAGCGCCTGATACGGTTTCTTGCCGAGGGCCAGCCATCCACAAAGAAACATCGCCACCGCGCACCACAGCAACATGACCGGAAACGAAATCAGCTCCAGCTTCAGGGCGATAAGCCCAAGCGCTGAGCCTAAAACGGTGCCGCCTATGCGTTCGAAAGCGCGCGGGACCACGTTCCCCCAGAATGAGATCGGCCCCATCACCACCACCAGCGTGATCAGCGGCCACGTCCCTTCCGGGATATCCAGCAGACGAACCAGTACGAAGGTCAACACAAACGCCAGCGCAATGCGGCAACCGTGCACCACGCGATAATGTTTGTATAACCGAATTTCAAAAGGGGTTAATGACTTGTCGGGGCGCACACCCGTCTCCAGCTCTACGGCAAACCACAATTGTACTGTGTTTTCAGCCGGGTGGATCGCGCCCGGCTGAAAAACCCTGCATTCCGCAGGATTATCCCACTTTGTGCTCTACCGGTACAAACATCTCAATATCCCAGTAGCCGTCAGCATTGCCATCGTTAAGATAACGTTCGAAGCAGGGTTTTGCCGCGATCTGGAATTTGTTGTCTTCCAGCAGGGAGTTGAAGAACTGATACCATGGAGTGGCGAAATCATGATTTTCGACGCGCGCGGCGGCAATCGCATACTCTCCGGCAGCAATTTCGGTCATCATCACCCCTTCGCTGTTCTCAGGGATAGTGAAATCGTCCGTTACCGTTACGGCGGTAACGCAGCGGAGCTTTTCTGCCGGCACGTCATCCGGATTGTCATAATAAACGGCCACCCACTCCTGCGGCTGAATATGACGCCCGTCTACCCACATGACCAGCTGTTCAAATCCCTGCTTGACCGTCTTTTCCCACGGCCCCACGAGATGAAAGCCAGCGATCGTACGTTTCTGTTGCTGCCTGATGCTGTAGTCCATGCTGCCTCCGTTTATTACTGTATATATATACACTGTAAAGCAGAATCGAGATTATCGGCAAACCAGGAGTGTTTATTATGTGAGCAGACTCGCAACACTGCCAGTCTGCCCAAAAAGGTCAGAGTTTATGATGCAGATAATCGCCGAGGCGGGAGAAAAGGCCGCCCTTTTCAACGCTTTCCAGCGTAACCAATGGCCAGTGCGCTACCACCTTGTCACGATCGTACAGCTGGATCTCCCCTACCCGCTGATGCGCGGCGATCGGCGCTTCCAGCTCTTTTTTATCCATCACGTATTTCGCCTTGATGTTTGGCACTTCCGATTTGGGTAATGCCAGCCAGAAGTCCTGATCCGTGCCCAGCGCGATCTGCTCTTTATCGCCGTACCAGATGCGCTCGGTTCCCACCTTTTTACCGTTATGCAGGATCTGCACCGTATCAAAATTTTGCTGTCCCCAGTGCAGCAGCTTGCGCGCCTGATCTTCACGTCCTTTCGGGCTGTCTGCCCCCATCACCACCGCAATCAGTCGACGCTGACCGTCCACCGCGGAGGCAATCAGGTTAAAGCCCGCGCCCGAGGTGTGACCCGTTTTCAGGCCATCCACGTTCATGGTCTTATCCCACAGCAGGCCGTTGCGGTTCTGCTGGGTGATGCCGTTCCAGGTCAGGCTCTTTTCGCTGTACATGTGATAGAACTCAGGCTCGCCGTGAATGATGGCCCGGGAAAGCACGGCGAGATCGTAAGCGGAGCTGTGCTGGCCCGGTGCATCCAGCCCGTGTACGGTTTCGAAGTGGGTATCGCGCAGGTTCAGCTTTTCAACGTAGTCATTCATCATCCTGACGAACTGCGGCTGACCGCCCGCCACGTGATCCGCCAGCGCCACGCAGGCGTCATTGCCGGAATCAACAATCAGGCCGCGGCTGAGATCGCGCACGGAAACCCGATCGCCCTCCTTCAGAAACATCAGCGACGAACCGTCAAAGACCGGATTGCCTTTTGCCCAGGCGTCACGTCCGACCGTCACAATGTCATCGGGGCTGATGCGGTGGCTATCAATGGCACGATCGACAACGTACCCCGTCATCAGTTTGGTCAGGCTCGCCGGATTACGCTGCTGATGTTCGTTGCCCGCCGTTAAGATTTGACCCGTGGTGTAATCCATCAATACCCAGGAGCCAGCCTGGATGGCAGGCGGCTGAGGTGAAAAATCCAGCGGCTCGGCAGCCAGCGCGGATGAAATACTCGAAGCGAGTAAAGAAACAGCAATAAATAGACGGCGTTTCAACGGTATATCCTCAGGTCAGTAAAAATCGATGACCTTTTTACGGGAGTTCTGATGTCGTTACCTGCCTTAATTGCAAAAAAATGTGACAATGCGCAGATTTTTTCGGAACAAATCTCGCAAATTTCTTGCCTGACGGTGCTTTTTATTCGGACTGCTCACCCCAATCGTTTACCATAGAGACGTCAATTTTTAACAGGATGAGATTACTGGTGTCTGACTCTGCCGCGCGCCCGACTTTTTTGTTCCACGATTACGAAACCTTTGGCACCCATCCGGCGCTGGACCGACCGGCGCAGTTTGCGGCTATCCGTACCGATGACGAATTTAACGTCATCGGCGAACCCGAGGTGTTTTACTGTAAGCCCGCCGATGACTATCTGCCGCAGCCGGGCGCGGTAATGGTGACGGGCATCACGCCTCAGGAAGCGCGGGATAAAGGCGTTAGCGAAGCAGAATTTGCCCGTCGCATCCACGACCTGTTCACGGTGCCCAATACCTGCGTGGTGGGTTACAACAACATCCGTTTTGACGATGAAGTGACGCGCAATATCTTCTACCGCAACTTCTACGATCCGTATGCCTGGAGCTGGCAGAACCGTAATTCACGCTGGGATTTGCTGGATATCATGCGCGCCTGCTATGCGCTGCGCCCGGAGGGGATTAACTGGCCGGAGAACGATGACGGCTTGCCGAGCTTCAGGCTCGAGCACCTGACGCGGGCCAACGGCATTGAGCACAGCAACGCCCACGACGCGATGGCAGACGTTTACGCGACCATCGCAATGGCGAAACTTGTAAAAACCGCGCAGCCGCGCCTGTTTGAGTATCTGTTGAGCTATCGCGGCAAGCAAAAGCTGATGACGCTAATTGACGTGCCGCAGATGAAACCGCTGGTGCATATTTCAGGGATGTTCGGTGCGTGGCGCGGGAATACAAGCTGGGTGGCGCCGCTTGCCTGGCATCCGGACAACCGTAACGCCGTCATCATGGTGGATCTCGCCGGAGATATCTCCCCGCTGCTTGAGCTCGACAGCGACACCTTACGTGAACGGCTCTATACGCCGAAAGAGGCGCTGGGTGACCTGCCAGCCGTACCGGTAAAACTGGTGCACATCAATAAGTGCCCGGTGCTGGCGCAGGCCAACACGCTGCGCCCGGAAGACGCCGACCGGCTGGGGATTAACCGTCAGCACTGCCTCGATAACCTGAAAGTACTGCGCGACAACCCGCATGTGCGCGAGAAAGTCGTCGCCATTTTTGCCGAAGCAGAGCCGTTCGTGCCGTCTGAGAATGTGGATGCGCAGCTTTATAACGGCTTCTTCAGCGACGCCGATCGCGCGGCGATGAATATCGTGCTGCAAACCGACCCGCGTAACCTGCCCGCGCTGGATATCACCTTCGCAGATAAGCGCATTGAGAAGCTGATGTTTAATTATCGCGCGCGTAACTATCCCGGCACGCTGGATGAAGCAGAGCAGGAACGCTGGTTACAGCATCGGCGCAACGTGTTTACGCCGGAGTTTCTTAATAGCTACGCCCAGGAGCTGGAGATGCTTTACGGTCAGTATGAAGGGAATGCTGAGAAGCAGGCGCTGCTGAAAGCGCTGTTCCAGTATGCACAAGAAATTGTCTGAGTAGCGGGTACAAAAAAGCCGGAGGCGATGTCTCCGGCTTTTTTTTGCCGGGTGGCGCTAACGCTTACCCGGCCTACGAAACTGTAGGTCGGGTTGAGCATAGCCGTCACCCGACACAGTCTTACGCGACGTCTTCGTACTGAGGAACCGGGTTGCGGAAGCTTCTGGTCACGCAAGCCAGGTAAATCAGACCGATTGCACCCCAGATCAGACCCAGAACCATTGAGCTCTCTTCCAGGTTGATCCACAGGGCGCCCACCGTCAGGGCACCACACACTGGCAGCACCAGATAGTTGATGTGGTCCTTCAGCGTCTTGTTGCGCTTCTCACGGATCCAGAACTGCGAAATCACGGAGAGGTTAACGAAGGTGAACGCCACCAGCGCACCAAAGTTAATCAGCGCCGTGGCCGTTACCAGGTCGAATTTAATCGCCAGCAGGGCAATAGCGCCCACCAGCAGCACGTTCCACGCCGGGGTACGCCATTTAGGATGCACGTAACCGAAGAAGCGGGTTGGGAACACACCGTCACGGCCCATCACGTACATCAGACGAGAAACGCCCGCGTGCGCAGCCATACCGGAAGCCAGTACGGTGACGCTGGAGAAGATCAGCACGCCCCACTGGAAGGTTTTACCCGCCACGTACAGCATAATTTCAGGCTGTGATGCATCCGGATCTTTAAAGCGAGAGATATCCGGGAAGTACAGCTGTAAGAAGTAAGACGCACCGATGAAGATCAGGCCGCCAATCAGCGCGGTCAGGAAAATCGCTTTCGGGATCACGCGCTCAGCGTCTTTGGTCTCTTCAGACAGAGAAGAGATACCGTCGAAGCCCAGGAACGAGAAGCACAGGATAGTCGCACCGGTGATCATCGGGACTACGTGCGCGCCTTCAGACCAGAACGGACGGGTGCTGGTCAGCGTACCTGCGCCTTCCCCGTGGGAAACGCCGTAGATGATCAGCCCAACGATAACCGCAACAATCCCCATCTGAAGGATCACAATCAGGGTGTTGAAGTTAGCCACGGTCTTGATGCTGCGCAGGTTAGAGATGGTCATAAAGGCCACCAGCGCCACAACGAAGATCCACGACGGCACGGAAGGCACCAGCGCTTCGAAGTAAATTTTTGCCAGCAGAATGTTGATCATCGGCATGAACAGGTAGTCCAGCAGTGATGACCAGCCCACCATAAAGCCAACCGCCGGGCTAATGGATTTCTGAGCATAGGTGTACGCAGAGCCTGCGGACGGGAAACGGCGAACCAGTTTACCGTAGCTCAGCGCTGTAAAGAGGATGGCGACCAGCGCAAAGGCGTACGCCGTTGCAACGTGACCGTCAGTAAGGCCTGATACGATACCGAATGTATCGAACAGCGTCATCGGTTGCATGTAGGCAAGGCCCATCATAACAACCGGAATCAACGTAAGCGTTTTACGTAATTCCACGCGAGAGGTGTTTGGAGTTGCGTTATGCGACATAGTTATTCTCCTTTACGGTGATAACCGCCACGTAAGCGAAAAATTGCCCCATTTCTTTCTTCCTCAGCGACAACAACTGTCGGATTTTAGTAAATATCTATCCGGTACGAAGCCCGGCCTCTTGGTTTTTAGTTTCGTTTCGTACATGCAAAAAAAAATAACCGACGCCTTTTATATCGTCGATTATTCATTTGTTTGCAGCGGCGGCATTTTGCCCTATTCCAGATACAAAAGGCAATACATTGAGAAACCCGCCCATAAATTAATTTTACTAACTGATTGATTTCCCATCATCTGCCTGAGCGTAAACTGTGGCGATAGCACTATTTGCTAAAATTTCGTCTCGCCACCAGGCGCTGGCAAGCCCGGCGGTCTGTTCATTCCAGCCCACCCATACCGGTTCGTTACTGCTCTGCGCTAAAACTTGTTTTTCCACCAGCGCTCCGCTGTCAATAAACCGCTGCGCTAAATAACGGGGAAGGTAACCGCACCCCAGGCCGCTTATTTGCAGCTCCAGCTTGGTTTTAAAATCAAAAACGGTGATGGCCTCCTGCTCATCCAGCAGCTGCGATGAAATGCCGCATTCGGGGCGAGAGCTGTCTCCAACCACAATGGCGCGATAGTTTTTAATGACGCGTCGGGTAACAGGCTCCGGTTCATTCGCCAGCGGGTGATGAGGCGCAACGGCAAAAACCTGCTCCAGAACGCCGAGCCGCGCAAAACCAAATTCGCTCAACTGGGGAGGCTCATGCAGCGCCCCAACGATGATATCCGCCCTGCCCTGCGTCAGGGCCTCCCAGGAACCGCCCAGCACGCCATTGATAAAAACCAGCCGGGTGACGCTGTGGCGCTGATAGAACGCCTCAATAAGCGGGGTAAGCAGGGAGAAAGGGAATGTATCATCAACCCCAATCACCAGTTCATTTTCCCAACCCTGGTGAAGTTTGACGGCCTGTTTTTCCAGCTCGCGAACCGTATGCAGCACGTCACGCCCTTTTTCCAGCAGCATCTGCCCTGTACGGGTGAAACGCGCGCGATGCCCGGTGCGGTCAAGGATTTGGATATTAAGATCGCTCTCGAGCTTTTGCACGGTGTAGCTCAGAGCCGAAGGGGTTTTATAGAGCTTCGCCGAGGCGGCGGCAAAGCTCCCCTCTTTTTCCAGCGCATCCAGAATAACAAGAACATCCAGCAGCGGTTTCATCTTCGCCCCCTTGCGGTGTGCGATTGTCTCCGCCAGCGCAATTATTCCATGGGCATAACCAGCGGATCGGGATACTGATATTCAAATCCCAGTTCATGGCAAATACGATTGCCATCAATAATTTTGCCTTTGCGTTCCCCCTGCGCCTCGCTGAATACCGGCGGCGCCAGACCCAGCTGGCGCGCCATCAGCGGATAAAAGGTACTGCGCGGCGGATGCGAAGGCGCACATATATTATAGATGTGCCCCCCTTTCGGAGCCTGCAAAAGCAGTTCAATTGCACCGATAACATCCTCAAGATGCACAAGATTCACCCCGTGCTGGCCATCCGGCGCAGATTTACCGGCAAAGAAGCGCCCCGGATGACGGCCCGGCCCCACCAGCCCGGCCAGGCGTAAGATATCCACCTGCGTGCCAGGCAAATTGTGCAGCCAGTCTTCCAGTTCTTTCAGCACCCGGCCGCTGGCGGTCACCGGACGGCGCTCGGTGTTTTCTTTCGCCGTACCGTCGATATCGCCATAGACGGAGGTGGAGCTGGTGAAAATGATACGCGGGATATGGTGCGCCAGGGCGCTGTCGACGATCTCCTGCACCGCCTGCAAGTAAAAAGACTCACCCGGGCCGCTGCGCCGCGCCGGTAAGGTAATGACCAGCGCGTCCACATTCATCAGTTCATCCAGCTCGTCGGTATCGCAGATAAGCTCGGGTTCGAGACGCAGCTCGACACCATCAATGCCGCACATGCGTGCCGCTTCAACCCCATCTCGGGTGGTCTTACTCCCTGTCACCTGCCAGCCTTTCGCGGCTAATGACATCGCCAGTGGCATTCCTAACCATCCTAACCCGACAATCGCGACCTTTTTCATTACATTCTCCGCTTAACGATGCCTGTTATAAGGCTACGCCAGCCTGGTGGAACGCACAATTCATACCATCAATATGAAATGAATTAATGATCAAAAAAAGCCCTTGCTTTATGGCGTACAACTGGTTTAGGTTAAAAGACATCAAATGCATAAGCATTCAACGAGAATTTATATGACACGCGTTCCTTTTAAAAACCACCATCATCACCATCATCCTGACTAGTCTTTCAGGCGATGTGTGCTGGAAGACGTTTGGATCTTCCAGTGGTGCATGAACGCATGAAAAAGCCCCCGGAAGATCTTCTTCCGGGGGCTTTTTTTTGGACCGCATTCAGACAGGTTAAAACAGGTTAACGAGGAACACAGAATGTTAGATAACTCACGTTTACGCATAGCTATTCAAAAATCAGGCCGTTTAAGCGACGATTCACGCGAACTGCTGGCCCGCTGCGGGATTAAAATCAACCTGCACACCCAGCGCCTGATCGCCCTGGCTGAAAATATGCCGATCGACATTCTGCGCGTACGTGATGACGATATCCCGGGCCTGGTGATGGATGGCGTCGTTGATCTCGGCATCATCGGCGAAAACGTACTGGAAGAAGAGTTATTAACCCGCCGCGCGCAGGGCGAAGATCCGCGCTACTTTACCCTGCGTCGTCTGGACTTTGGCGGCTGCCGCCTGTCGCTGGCTACGCCGGTCGATGAAGCCTGGGACGGCCCGGCCGCGCTGAACGGCAGACGTATCGCCACCTCTTACCCTCACCTGCTGAAGCGTTACCTCGATCAAAAAGGCGTGCAGTTTAAATCCTGTCTGCTGAATGGCTCTGTTGAAGTGGCGCCGCGTGCGGGCCTGGCCGATGCCATCTGTGACCTCGTCTCCACCGGCGCCACGCTCGAAGCGAACGGCCTGCGCGAAGTGGAGGTGATCTACCGCTCCAAAGCCTGCCTGATTCAGCGCGACGGCGAGATGGCCGACGCCAAACAGCAGCTCATCGACAAGCTGCTGACCCGCATTCAGGGCGTGATTCAGGCGCGTGAATCCAAATACATCATGATGCATGCGCCGACCGAGCGCCTGGACGAAGTGATTGCCCTGCTGCCGGGCGCTGAGCGCCCAACCATTCTGCCGCTGGCGGGCGACCAGCAGCGCGTGGCGATGCACATGGTCAGCAGCGAAACCCTGTTCTGGGAAACCATGGAAAAACTGAAGGCGCTGGGCGCAAGTTCCATTCTGGTGCTGCCAATTGAGAAGATGATGGAGTAACGACCATGAGCTTTAACACAATCATCGACTGGAATACCTGTAGCGACGCGCAACAGCGCGAGTTGCTGATGCGCCCGGCAATTTCCGCCTCGGAGAGCATCACCCGCACCGTGGCGGAGATCCTCGATAACGTCAAAGCCCGCGGGGACGATGCGCTGCGCGAGTACAGCGCGAAGTTTGATAAAACTGAGGTCGACGCGTTACAGGTTACCGAGCAGGAAATCATTGATGCCAGCAATCGTCTGGGTGATGACATCAAACAGGCGATGGCCGTCGCGGTGAAAAATATTGATACCTTCCACACCGCGCAGAAATTGCAGGCGGTGGATGTGGAAACCCTGCCCGGCGTACGCTGCCAGCAGGTGACACGCCCGGTGGCGTCCGTCGGCCTCTATATTCCCGGCGGCTCTGCCCCGCTGTTTTCGACCGTCCTGATGCTGGCCACCCCGGCACGTATTGCCGGTTGTCAGAAGGTGGTGCTCTGCTCTCCGCCACCGATCGCCGACGAGATCCTGTACGCGGCGAAGCTGTGCGGCGTGCAGGCGATCTATAAAGTGGGCGGTGCGCAGGCGATTTCTGCCCTGGCGTTCGGAACAGTATCCATTCCTAAGGTCGACAAAATCTTTGGCCCGGGCAATGCCTACGTGACCGAAGCGAAGCGTCAGGTCAGCCAGCGTCTGGACGGCGCGGCGATTGATATGCCTGCCGGTCCGTCTGAAGTGCTGGTGATTGCCGACAGCGGCGCTACACCGGATTTCGTGGCCTCTGACCTGCTCTCGCAGGCCGAGCACGGCCCTGACTCGCAGGTGATTTTACTGACGCCAGATGCCGACATGGCAAAACGCGTGGGCGACGCCGTTGAGCGTCAGCTGGCTGACCTGCCGCGGGCGGAAACGGCGCGTCAGGCGCTATCCGCCAGCCGCCTGATTGTGGCCCGCGATCTTGACCAGTGCATCGCCATCTCCAACCAGTACGGTCCTGAGCACCTGATTATTCAGACCCGCAACGCGCGCGAACTGGTCGACTGCATAACCAGCGCAGGCTCGGTGTTCCTCGGCGACTGGTCACCGGAATCCGCCGGGGATTACGCCTCCGGCACCAACCACGTGCTGCCGACGTATGGCTATACCTCAACCTGCTCCAGCCTGGGGCTGGCGGATTTCCAGAAGCGCATGACCGTGCAGGAACTCTCCCGCGAGGGATTTGCCTCGCTGGCGTCGACCATTGAAACCCTGGCCGCCGCCGAGCGCCTGACTGCCCACAAAAATGCCGTGACGCTGCGCGTTGCCGCCCTGAAGGAGCAAGCATGAACATCGAAGAATTAGCCCGCGAAAATGTCCGTCGCCTGACGCCCTATCAGTCTGCGCGTCGTCTGGGCGGGAACGGCGACGTCTGGCTGAATGCCAATGAATATCCCACGGCGGTGGCCTTTGAGCTTTCGCAGCAGACGCTGAACCGCTACCCGGAGTGTCAGCCGAAAGCGGTGATCGAGAACTATGCCCAGTATGCAGGCGTGAAGCCTGAGCAGGTGCTGGTCAGCCGTGGGGCGGATGAAGGGATTGAGCTGCTGATCCGCGCCTTCTGTGAGCCGGGTAAAGACGCGGTGATGTACTGCCAGCCCACCTACGGGATGTATAGCGTCAGCGCCGAAACCTTTGGCGTGGCCTGCCGCAACGTGCAGGCGCTCGACAACTGGCAGCTGGATTTGCAGGGCATCGCCGATAACCTCGACGGCGTGAAGGTGGTGTTTGTCTGTAGCCCGAACAACCCCACCGGGCAGATTATTCATCCGCAGGATATCCGCACCCTGCTGGAGATGACGCGCGGCAAGGCGCTGGTCGTCGCTGATGAAGCCTATATTGAGTTCTGCCCGCAGGCGACGCTGACAGGCTGGCTTGAGGAGTATCCGCATCTCGTTGTGCTGCGTACCCTTTCCAAAGCCTTCGCCCTCGCCGGCCTTCGCTGTGGATTTACGCTGGCGAATAAAGCGGTTATCGACCTGCTGCTGAAAGTGATCGCCCCGTATCCGCTCTCAACGCCGGTTGCCGATATTGCGGCACAGGCGCTGGCCCCGCAGGGCATCAGCGCGATGCGCGAGCGTGTGGCGCAGATCCTGGAAGAGCGTCAGTATCTTGTCGATGCCCTTAAAACGATTCCGTGCGTGGAGCAGGTGTTCGACTCGGAAACCAATTACATCCTGGTGCGCTTCACCGCCTCAAGCGCGATATTTAAATCGTTGTGGGATCAGGGCATTATCTTACGAGACCAGAATAAACAACCTACCCTGAGCGGCTGCCTGCGTATTACCGTCGGCACCCGTGCAGAGAGCCAGCGCGTGATTGACGCCCTGAAAGCGGAGAAAGTATGAGTCAGAAGTATCTCTTTATCGATCGTGACGGCACCATCATCTCGGAGCCACCCAGCGATTTTCAGGTCGATCGTTTCGACAAGCTGGCCTTTGAACCCGATGTGATCCCGGTGCTGCTGAAGCTTCAGAAAGCAGGCTATAAGCTGGTGATGATCACCAACCAGGACGGTCTGGGCACCGACAGCTTCCCGCAGGCGGACTTTGACGGCCCGCACAACCTGATGATGCAGGTGCTGACCTCGCAGGGTATCGCCTTTGACGAGGTGCTGATCTGCCCGCATATGCCTGCCGACGAGTGCGACTGCCGCAAGCCAAAAGTGAAGCTTGTTGAACGTTATCTGGCGGAAGAGGCGCTGGATAAAAGCAACAGCTATGTGATCGGCGATCGCGTCACGGATATCACGCTGGCGGACAACATGGGCATTGCGGGCCTGCGCTATAACCGCGACACGCTAAACTGGGCGATGATTGGCGAGCAGCTCACCCGACGCGACCGCTATTCCCACGTTGAACGCAACACCAAAGAGACGCAGATCGACGTGAAGGTCTGGCTCGACCGCGAAGGCGGCAGCAAGATCCACACCGGCGTCGGTTTCTTTGACCACATGCTGGATCAAATCGCCACTCACGG
The DNA here is from genome assembly GCF_000534535.1 of Enterobacter sp. MGH 33. Taxonomy (NCBI): domain Bacteria; kingdom Pseudomonadati; phylum Pseudomonadota; class Gammaproteobacteria; order Enterobacterales; family Enterobacteriaceae; genus Enterobacter; species Enterobacter sp. MGH 33. Next base: position 3,239,265 of record NZ_KI973212.1, read on the forward strand.
CGGCTTCCGCATGGAGATCACCGTTAAGGGCGACCTGTATATCGACGATCACCACACCGTGGAAGATACCGGCCTGGCGCTGGGCGAAGCCCTGAAGCTGGCGCTCGGCGACAAGCGCGGTATCAACCGCTTCGGCTTTGTTCTGCCGATGGACGAGTGCCTGGCGCGCTGCGCGATGGATATCTCCGGGCGTCCGCACCTTGAATACAAAGCCGACTTTACCTACCAGCGCGTGGGCGATCTCAGCACCGAGATGGTGGAACACTTCTTCCGCTCGCTTTCTTACACCATGGGCCTGACGCTGCACCTGAAAACCAAAGGCAAAAACGATCACCACCGCGTCGAGAGCCTGTTCAAAGCCTTTGGCCGTACCCTGCGCCAGGCGATCCGCGTGGAAGGTGACGCCCTGCCCTCGTCGAAAGGAGTGCTGTAATGAACGTGGTGATTCTGGATACCGGATGCGCCAATCTGAACTCCGTAAAGTCGGCGATTATGCGCCACGGCTACGAGCCGGTGGTGAGCCGCGACCCGGACGTGGTACTGCGCGCGGATAAACTCTTTCTGCCGGGCGTTGGCACCGCCCAGGCGGCGATGGATCAGATCCATGAGCGCGAGCTGGTAGATCTCATCAAAGCCTGTACTCAACCGGTGCTGGGCATTTGCCTCGGCATGCAGCTGCTTGGCCGCCGCAGCGAAGAGAGCAACGGCGTTGATCTGCTGGGCATTATTGAAGAAGACGTGCCGAAAATGACCGACCACGGCCTGCCGCTGCCGCACATGGGCTGGAACCGCGTTTATCCGAAGGCGGGCAACAGGCTGTTCCAGGGTATTGACGACGGCGCGTACTTCTATTTCGTTCACAGCTACGCCATGCCCGTGAATGCCTACACCATCGCCCAGTGCAATTACGGCGAGGCGTTCACCGCCGCCGTGCAGAAAGATAACTTTTACGGCGTGCAGTTTCACCCGGAACGCTCCGGCGCCGCCGGTGCGCAACTGCTGAAAAATTTCCTGGAGATGTGATGATAATTCCCGCTTTAGATTTAATTGACGGCACGGTTGTTCGTCTCCACCAGGGCGATTACGGGCAGCAGCGCGACTACGGCAACGACCCGCTGCCGCGGTTACAGGCTTACGCCGCCGAGGGCGCTGAGGTGTTGCACCTGGTCGATCTGACCGGCGCGAAAGATCCGGCCAAACGCCAGATCCCACTGCTTAAAACACTGGTGGCTGGCGTGGACGTCCCGGTGCAGGTGGGCGGCGGCGTGCGTACGGAAGCCGATGTTGCCGCCTTACTGGACGCGGGCGTGGCGCGCGTGGTAGTGGGTTCGACCGCTGTGAAAGATCCTGAGACGGTCAAGGGCTGGTTCCGCCGCTTCGGTGCGGATGCGCTGGTGCTGGCGCTGGATGTGCGCATTGACGCGCAGGGTAACAAACAGGTCGCGGTCAGCGGCTGGCAGGAAAACTCCGGCGTAACGTTGGAAGAGCTGGTCGGGATGTATCTTCCGGTAGGGCTGAAGCACGTCCTGTGCACGGATATTTCACGCGATGGTACGCTCGCAGGCTCTAACGTCTCGCTGTATGAAGAGGTTTGCGCGCGTTATCCGCAGGTAGCGTTTCAGTCCTCTGGCGGTATCGGCGACCTGGCGGATATCGCCGCTCTGCGCGGAACCGGTGTACGTGGCGTGATCGTGGGTCGCGCGCTGCTGGAAGGCAAATTTACGGTGAAGGAGGCGATTCAATGCTGGCAAAACGGATAATTCCCTGCCTGGACGTGCGTGATGGTCAGGTTGTAAAAGGCGTGCAGTTCCGCAACCACGAGATCATTGGCGACATCGTTCCGCTGGCAAAACGCTATGCCGAAGAAGGCGCAGACGAACTGGTATTTTACGATATCACCGCCTCCAGCGATGGCCGCGTGGTGGACAAAAGCTGGGTGGCGCGCGTGGCAGAGGTGATTGATATTCCCTTCTGCGTGGCGGGCGGGATTAAATCTGCTGACGATGCGGCGAAAATTCTCTCTTTCGGTGCGGACAAAATTTCGATTAACTCCCCTGCGCTTGCAGATCCGGAGCTGATTACGCGTCTGGCGGACCGCTTTGGCGTGCAGTGCATTGTCGTGGGGATCGACACCTGGTTTGATACCGCGACGGGCAAATATCACGTCAACCAGTACACCGGCGATGAAAGCCGCACGCGCGTCACACAATGGGAGACGCTGGACTGGGTGCAGGAAGTACAAAAACGCGGTGCGGGTGAAATCGTGCTGAACATGATGAACCAGGACGGCGTACGCAACGGTTACGACCTCGAGCAGCTGAAAAAAGTGCGCACGGTCTGCCACGTTCCGCTGATTGCCTCCGGCGGCGCGGGCACCATGGAACACTTCCTTGAAGCCTTCCGCGATGCGAACGTAGACGGCGCGCTGGCCGCTTCCGTGTTCCACAGACAGATTATCAATATTGGTGAGTTAAAAACGTACCTGGCCGACCAGGGCGTGGAGATCAGGGTATGTTAACAGAGCAACAACAGGCGCAGCTGGACTGGGAAAAAACTGACGGATTACTGCCGGTGGTTGTACAGCATGCCGTTTCAGGCGAAGTGCTGATGCTGGGATACATGAACCAGGAGGCACTGGCAAAAACGATCGACAGCGGCAAGGTGACGTTTTTCTCGCGCACCAAACAGCGCCTGTGGACGAAAGGGGAAACCTCGGGCCACTTCCTGAACGTGGTCAGCATTACGCCAGACTGCGACAATGACACCCTGCTGGTGCTGGTCAACCCGATTGGCCCGACCTGTCACAAAGGCACCAGCAGCTGCTTTGGCGAGGCGAGCCACCAGTGGCTGTTCCTCTATCAGCTGGAACAGCTGCTGGCAGAGCGTAAATCAGCGGATCCCGAGAGCTCGTACACGGCGAAGCTGTACGCCAGCGGCACCAAACGTATTGCGCAGAAAGTGGGTGAGGAAGGCGTTGAAACGGCGCTGGCGGCCACCGTACATGACCGTGAGGAGCTGACGAACGAAGCGTCGGATTTGATGTATCACCTGCTGGTGCTGCTTCAGGATCAGGAACTGGATTTAACGACGGTGATTGAGAATTTGCGGAAACGACATAAATAAAAAAAGACCGGGGAGACCCGGTCTTTTTTGTGTGTAAATCAGGCTCTTGGCTTGTAGTTTCTCAGCGCGTTACGGCCGAGGACGACAGCAGAACCGATAATTCCGCCGAGCAGTACGGCAAGGATGAGGGTAATAGCAATTTTCGGGCTGTCGCGTCGGATAGGCAGGTTCGGCTTCATGACGTAACGATAGACGTGAATAGTGTCTGGGTTAACGTTGAGGTTCTGAATATCCAGTAAATTTTGTTTGGTTTGGTAGTAAGCGCCTGAGAAGACCAGCGGGCGAGACGCTTCGTTATCAACCATTGACTTGAGCGCTACGGTACCCAACAGGAACATGGTTTCCTGAGTAACATCCTGAGTCTGTTGAAGCTGCGGAGTGGTGATCTTAGCGGCTTCTGCGTTCTTCAGCGCCTCAGTAATCTGCTTGATGCGTAGATCTTTCTGCTCCTGAGCAACTTTCTCCTGATTCTGGAGGGAGTCGTTCAGGGTTGTGATCTGCTGCTTGAGGTTATCTCTGAGATCAAGCGTCAGTTCTTTTGCCGTCTGCTCGTCAACCTGCTGAATGTACTGAGCTAATTGCTTTTGAGCTGCTTCAGCGGATTCGCCCTGATAGCTTACGGTTAAAGGCAAACTTTGTCCTTTAACGGTAGGCTCAATAGTCAGTTTTTCCGGATCTTCCTGATTCTCCAGCGCCTGAGCTAATGCCGAGAAGGAGGAATTGAAACGTCCAATAGCACGATTCTGAATGTCTAACATGGAGGGAGCTGCCCCGCCATAGAGGATATTCAATGCATTGGAATAGGTGGCGATTTGTGCCGCATCAGGCTGGGCTATGATGGCTGATGACGTCCATTTCTCTTTGGCTACAGTGATGTAAACGCCAGCAAGAACGATAAAAGCAGCAATAAAAGCCCCTATTACCCACTTACCACGCCACAGCTGTAGCATTACATCAAGTAAATCAATTTGCTCCGGGTCATTGTTACGTGCGACCAGGTTATTGTTGTTTTGCGTCATACAATCCCTAACAGATGAAAAAGGGCAAAAATAATCTTGTTTCCATAGTGTATCTGTTGCTGGGGATTTTTCTATAAGAATCCGATGAGTTATATCGGAAAGATGGGTTATGTAAGTTAAAGGCGACGCGCTATCATAGTTGGATTCTGATGTCTGGGGCATCAATAAGAACACTGTAAATGAGGGAAGCTATGAAATTTCTGGTAACGGGCGCGGCGGGCTTTATCGGTTCTCATGTCAGCAAGCGCCTGCTTGATGCAGGGCATGAAGTTGTTGGGCTTGATAATCTGAATGATTACTATGACCCTAACCTCAAACTCGCTCGCCTTGAACTGCTTAAATCCGAGAGTTTCACCTTCCACAAGCTGGACTTAGCGGACTGCGAGGGCATGGCTGCGCTCTTCGCCAATGAGAAATTTGACCGCGTAATCCATCTTGCCGCACAGGCGGGTGTCCGTTACTCGCTGGAAAACCCGCATGCCTACGCTGATGCAAACCTGGTAGGTCACCTGAACGTGCTGGAAGGCTGTCGCCACAATAAGGTTCAGCATCTTCTGTATGCGTCATCCAGTTCTGTTTACGGCCTCAACCGTAAGATGCCGTTTTCTACTGACGACTCCGTAGACCATCCGGTTTCCCTGTATGCGGCAACCAAAAAAGCCAATGAGTTGATGTCGCATACCTATTCGCATCTGTACAATCTGCCGACCACTGGCCTGCGCTTCTTTACCGTCTATGGCCCATGGGGGCGCCCGGACATGGCGCTGTTTAAATTCACCAAAGCCATGATTGAAGGCAACAGCATCGACGTATACAACTACGGCAAGATGAAGCGCGACTTCACCTATATCGATGATATTGCGGAGGCGATTATTCGCCTACAAGACGTCATTCCTCAGGCCGATGCCGACTGGACAGTCGAAACCGGTTCGCCAGCAACCAGCTCTGCCCCGTATCGCGTGTATAACATCGGCAACAGTTCACCTGTCGAACTGATGGATTACATCACCGCGCTTGAAGAGGCGCTGGGCAAGGAAGCGGTGAAAAATATGATGCCGATCCAGCCGGGGGACGTGCTGGAGACCAGTGCGGACACCAAAGCGCTGTATGACGTTATTGGGTTTAAACCACAAACCTCAGTCCAAGAAGGCGTGAAAAACTTCGTCGACTGGTACCGCAACTTCTATAACGTTTAAAAACAAAAAACCCGGCAGATTGCCGGGTTTTTTTATATCACGATTTTAATCAGTCGCTGCCGAACAAATCGCGGGTATAGACTTTATCTTTCACGTCCGCCAGCTCTTCCGCCATACGGTTGGAGATAATTACATCCGCTTCTTTCTTAAACGCATCCAGATCGCGGATCACACGCGAATGGAAGAACTCATCTTCCTGCATCGCCGGTTCATAAATAATGACCTGTACGCCCTTCGCCTTAATACGCTTCATGATCCCCTGAATGGAAGAAGCGCGGAAGTTATCGGAACCGCTCTTCATGATCAGGCGATACACGCCCACCACTTTCGGCTGACGCGCGAGAATGGAATCCGAGATGAAGTCTTTACGCGTGCGGTTGGCATCCACAATGGCGGAAATCAGGTTGTTCGGCACCGCCTGATAGTTAGCCAGCAGCTGCTTGGTATCTTTTGGCAGACAGTAACCACCGTAACCGAAGGACGGGTTGTTGTAATGGTTACCGATACGTGGGTCAAGACACACGCCCTCGATGATCTGACGGGTGTTTAGACCTAAGCTCTCGGCATAGCTGTCAAGTTCGTTGAAGTAAGCCACACGCATCGCCAGATAGGTATTGGCGAAAAGCTTAATGGCCTCTGCCTCGGTGGAATCTGTGAACAGCACCGGAATATCTTTTTTGATTGCGCCTTCCTGAAGCAACGCAGCAAAACGCTCCGCACGCTCGGAACGCTCGCCAATCACGATACGGGATGGGTGCAGGTTATCGTATAACGCCCTGCCCTCGCGGAGAAATTCCGGCGAGAAGAAGACATTATCAATACCCAACTCTTCTTTAATCGATTTGGTGAAACCCACTGGAATTGTCGACTTGATGATCATCACTGCGTTCGGGTTGATTGCCGTAACGTCTTTAATCACCGCTTCAACGGTAGAGGTATTGAAGTAGTTGGTTTTAGGATCATAGTCGGTTGGCGTGGCGATGATGACGAAATCCGCATCGCGGTAAGCATCTTCTTTGTCCGTGGTAGCGCGGAAGTTCAGCGGTTTGGTCGCGAGGTATTCTTCAATCTCTTTATCGACGATCGGGGACTTCTTCTGGTTAAGCAGGTCCACTTTTGCCTGCACGATATCCAGCGCAACCACTTCATGGTTTTGTGCAATCAGAATACCGTTTGAGAGACCAACATAGCCTGTTCCGGAGATAGTTATTTTCATTTGTTTGACTTCTACACGTTTGAGTTTTTGATGACCATAACACAGTCACCACAATGATTAACTAAGCGTTTTTTATCGCTAACCTTCATTCGCTGTCAAGGTTTCAGGTTTTTTGAAAAATGTTTTTGCTGAACAAAAAGACCTGTCGTTACACTAAGCAAAGTACCTGTTTTACAGCGACAATAAGACGTTAAAGGGCAGTCGAGAGTAAGCAGAGGAAAACTGCTTACTTCGTCAAATCAGACTAATCCCTTGGTCAGATTCAGCAGATACTGACCATACCCGGTCTTTTTCAATGGTTCAGCGAGTACCCGAAGTTGTTCGGCATCAATAAAACCTCGTCGGAACGCAATCTCTTCAGGACATGAAACTTTTAGCCCCTGTCGCTCTTCAATTGTGGCGATAAAATTGCTTGCCTCGATCATACTCTGATGCGTTCCGGTATCCAGCCAGGCATAGCCGCGTCTCATCATCGCGACAGACAATCGTCCCTGCTGCATATAGATGCGGTTGATGTCGGTAATTTCGAGTTCACCTCGCTCGGACGGCGTTAAGCTTTTGGCCATCTCAATCACATCGTTGTCGTAAAAATAAAGACCGGTTATTGCGTAATTACTCTTGGGTTGCTGAGGCTTCTCCTCAAGGCCAATTGCAGTACCGTCTTTATCAAACTCAACGACGCCATAGCGTTCCGGGTCGCTGACATGATAGGCGAATACGGTCGCACCCTCTTGCTGGCTTGCTGCGCCTTCAAGCAGTCTGGGGAGATCGTGTCCGTAGAAAATATTATCGCCTAATACCAGCGCACAATTATCCTCACCGATAAACTCTTCACCCAGAATAAAAGCTTGTGCCAGTCCATCAGGACTTGGTTGCACTTTGTACTGGATATGCAATCCCCACTGGCTACCGTTCCCGAGCAGTTGTTCAAAACGCGGAGTGTCCTGAGGCGTGCTGATAATCAGAATATCCCGTATACCTGCCAGCATAAGCGTAGAGAGCGGATAATAGATCATTGGCTTATCGTAAATTGGCAACAATTGCTTGCTTACGGCCATAGTCACGGGATAAAGACGTGTACCCGATCCGCCAGCTAATATAATCCCTTTACGTTTCGTCATTTACTTACGCTCCCCATAATTTTGCTCAATCCAGCTCTTATAGGCGCCGCTTTTTACATTCGATACCCACTCCTGGTTATTCAAATACCATTCAACCGTTTTACGGATGCCACTTTCAAACGTTTCCACAGGAGTCCATCCAAGCTCGTCGCTAATTTTATGAGCATCAATTGCATAACGTCTGTCGTGACCTGGTCGGTCCGCGACATAAGTAATTTGTGCGCGATAGGATGTTTCTTTCGGTACCATTTCATCGAGCAGATCACAAATGGTCTGAACAACTTCAATATTTTTCTTCTCGTTATGACCGCCAATATTATAGGTTTCTCCCGGCTTACCCGTGGTCAGAACCGTATACAGTGCACGAGCATGGTCTTCAACGTATAACCAGTCACGGATTTGATCGCCCTTACCGTAAATCGGCAATGGTTTATTATCCAGCGCATTAAGGATAACAAGAGGAATCAGCTTTTCAGGAAAGTGGTATGGGCCATAATTATTCGAACAATTTGTCACAATCCCGGGTAAACCATAGGTGCGTATCCAGGCTCGAACTAAATGGTCGCTGGACGCTTTTGACGCTGAGTAAGGGCTGCTTGGCTGGTACGCTGTTTTCTCAGTAAACAGCGGTAACGGGGTGGAGTCATAATGTTCATCGGGATGAGGCAGATCGCCGTAAACCTCATCAGTTGAAATGTGATGGAAACGGAAAGTAGATTTTGCTGCCTCATCCAGTGAAGACCAGTAAGCACGGCTTGTTTCTAACAGGATATAGGTGCCAACAATATTGGTTTCAATAAACGCAGCGGGACCGGTAATAGAACGGTCGACATGGCTCTCGGCAGCCAGGTGCATTATCGCATCAGGCTGATGGGTAGCAAAAATACGCGCCATTGCCTCTTTATCACATATATCGGCATGCTCAAAAACATAGCGTTCGCTATCGCTTACTTCACGCAAGGATTCCAGATTACCGGCATAGGTCAATTTATCAACGTTAACAACGCTATCCCGAGTATTGCTAATAATATGTCGGATAACCGCGGAACCGATAAAACCGGCACCGCCAGTAACTAGAATTTTCACGCAATCTATTCCATTAAACAGTAGGTGGATCGGGCAAGATAAAAAAGCCCGGTATCTCTACCGGGCTTGATGGCATGGCTAACCGTATATTAATCCAGCCATTCGGTGTGGAACACACCTTCTTTATCCGTACGCTTATAGGTATGCGCACCGAAGTAGTCACGCTGTGCCTGAATCAGGTTCGCTGGCAGAACGGCAGCGCGATAGCTGTCGTAATATGCCACCGCAGCGGAGAAGGTCGGAACCGGGATACCATTCTGCACCGCGTACGCAACAACATCACGCAGCGCCTGCTGATATTCGTCAGCAATTTGTTTGAAGTAAGGCGCCAGCAGAAGGTTTGCGATACCCGCATTCTCAGCGTAGGCATCGGTGATTTTTTGCAGGAACTGAGCGCGAATGATACAGCCGGCACGGAAGATCTTCGCAATCTCGCCGTAGTTCAGATCCCAGTTATTCTCGTCAGATGCCGCGCGCAGCTGAGAGAAGCCCTGCGCGTAAGAGACGATTTTACCCAGATACAGCGCGCGACGGACTTTCTCAACGAACTCTGCTTTATCACCAGCGGGTTTGGCCTTCGGGCCAGACAGCACTTTAGATGCTGCAACGCGCTGCTCTTTCAGAGAAGAGATATAACGTGCGAAGACGGATTCGGTGATCAGGGACAACGGCTCACCCAGATCCAGAGAGCTCTGGCTGGTCCATTTACCGGTACCTTTGTTAGCGGCTTCATCCAGAATCACATCAACCAGGTATTTACCCTCTTCATCTTTCTTGGTGAAGATATCTTTGGTGATGTCGATCAGGTAGCTGTTCAGCTCGCCTTTATTCCACTCGGTGAAGGTCTCTGCGAGCTCCTCGTTGGAGAGGTTCAGGCCGCCTTTCAGCAGAGAGTAAGCTTCAGCAATCAGCTGCATGTCGCCATATTCAATGCCGTTGTGAACCATTTTCACATAATGACCAGCACCATCAGGACCGATATAGGTCACGCACGGCTCGCCATCTTCAGCTACGGCTGCGATTTTGGTCAGGATTGGCGCAACCAGTTCGTAAGCTTCTTTCTGTCCACCAGGCATGATAGATGGACCTTTCAGAGCGCCCTCTTCACCGCCGGATACGCCGGTACCAATGAAGTTGAAGCCTTCAGCAGACAGTTCACGGTTACGACGAATGGTGTCGTGGAAGAAGGTGTTGCCGCCATCGATAATGATGTCGCCTTTATCCAGATACGGTTTCAGTGAATCGATAGCTGCATCGGTACCTGCGCCCGCTTTCACCATTAACAGGATACGACGAGGTGTTTCCAGAGACTCAACGAACTCTTTAACCGTATAGAAAGGAACCAGTTTTTTGCCTGGATTCTCAGCGATGACTTCTTCGGTCTTATCACGGGAGCGGTTGAAAACGGAGACGGTATAACCACGGCTTTCGATGTTGAGCGCCAGGTTGCGCCCCATCACTGCCATACCGACAACGCCGATCTGTTGCTTGGACATTACATACTCCTGTCAGGTGTGGTCGCCGCGAATGATAGCGGCTTGGGAATCACTTCTCATGACTCTAAACAATACTAAAGTCGTTATCAAATAATTTCACAAAGCATTAACTATTTTTTATGATCAAAAGTTACCTGCAAATATTATTAAATGGCTTTAGCGATCGAGTACTATCACGCGTTATTTATATGGTCAATAAACTCATCATTCTTGAAAAATCGCACTAATTCAAATTTCTTGGGCTGGAATGAACTTGCATTAATGATTAGATTTTCGAGATCTTCGATATCCCAACAAATCATTGCAAATTCCTTTTCCCCCATATATTTAGCAATGTCAGACTGATGTTTATCCAAACGATCTAAATTTGGGGCAATGATGATTTTTTTCTCGTGATCTAAAAGAGAAAATATTGATCCAGCGCCTGCATGACTGATTACAAGATCATAATGAGAATATTCGTTCTCAATAGATTGAATAAATTCAACTTCCTTGTAATTTTCTGTTTCAGGGTTTGACAGGCCATTCGCCTTTTGGCACATAAAAAAATTGTTGGCCATATGTGGAAGCGCTGAAATTGATGCAATCTGCTTGATAAGTTTATCAAACCGAGTGGTGCCTACGGTCACTAAAATTTTCATAGCACTCCGGAAAATTTGGCTTTTTTATACTGTTTTAAAAGCGTCTTGTGCTGCACATAAAACTCATCCGCAATTAAAGACATGATTCTACCAGTGAAGGACTTCGTTTCGAATCTGGACCATGTTTCGAGATGAATTATTTTTGCACCAACAATATATTTAAAATAAAAAGCGGGAATAAGAGCTACACCGGGTCCCGTTGAAACGACTACTTTTATTCGATGAGTTTTATGAATCTGTAAACAGACCTTGATCTGATGTAACTGATTGAAGCGAAGCACACTAGTGAACGTTGAATATTTATTTCTAAATTCACGAGTGACATAATGCTTATCAGACCATTCTTCCTTAATTTTATAATCTGAGAGACTGATTTTATTTTTATTTATTTCTCCACCAATTCTTTTCATCAATCTGTTCATCTGGGCTCGGTGTCCTCCCTCGCCGTAAATGAATAAAGCACTATCCTCTATGTTCATGTTAAACTGCTTCTCCATTCTTAAAAGCCGTCCTGATCAGGATTCTAAAATAAGCGTATCTGATTAAATATAAAACCATCAGGAATAAAGACATTAATGGGATAAGATATATCACCGAAATACTAATGAAGTATTGCCATACCAAAAACAATGACAGAACCACAATAAATACAAAAAAGTTGAATATCAGTGAGATTTTTTCTTTACCAAGGAATAATATTATATTTGACTGAACTAGTGATAGTTGCGAAGAGAGAGTAAAAAGCATTACAGGCACGACGATTGCCAGTATTTCATTAAAGGTTACATAGGAAAGCGATAATTTAACATAAAAGATTAGTGGCAGGATACTACCAAAGCATACAAGCGCTGATATGATGATAACTTTTTTATTTATCGCAAGATAAACTTTTTCTTCTTTTGATTTAGCACACTCCACTAACTCTCGATAAAAGTAGTTCATGTATGCACGTGAGAAGACAGATATAATTCCAATTATGCTAATTGTGAGACCCAGTACCGACATTGATTCATCGGGAAGTAACTCACGGGAAAAGTAAGGTAATAGAAAAACGATCCCTGTAGAAATGAGCCCCACGAAGCCAACATTTAGGGAGAATTTCCAATCTAGCCCATTGAAAGCCTTGCTATCAGATACGGTTATCCACGCTCGCTTAACATATATGTAGTAAATAATTTGGTTAATTATTGTCGCGATAAAGTAAGCAAGGAAGAAAATATCAAGAGGTTTTAAAGAGACAAGATGCAGTTTGCACAGCAGCATTCCTGCCGCAAAAAGAACCAGCGCTAGCAAATCATAAATTAAGCCAGGTAGTGCCTTTTTATAATAAATATAATAATAACGATAGATTTGGTTGATAGCCAGGCATGCAAGAGAGCCAGCGAATATTAAGGTGTCAATTAAATTTAAGTCTAGTGTTGGAGTCGCCAGTGCTAAGGTAATAACCGAGGCTGCTGCAATACTAAGGAGTAAAACGTAATTAAAGTATTTCATGCTCACTTCAGAGCCATCTTTAATGAGCGTTGTACCAAGTCCCTGACCGAGGAATATCACTGCAACAGTTAAGAATGAATAATAAACAGCAAAGAGCGCAATGTCTTTTTGGACAAACACAAGAGTCAATAAAAAGAAGATTATAACCCTTGCTGCTCCAGAAGATACAGTATATCCAAGCCAAATTAATTTATTAATTACAAACATTTAAACGCCTCAAGCAGCTTCGTTTGCGCTATTTCTTTCGTATAGCTGTTTAAGACCGTTTGCTTAGCCTGGTGAGACATCGCTTGAAGCGTTTGTGGTGACATCTTGAGCATTTGCTCAATTTTAATTTTATAGTGTCCGTCCTCGTAAACAATAAAACCATTTTGGTTATTATCGATGAACTCGTTGAAAGAGGGGATATTACTTAGAAGTGGAATCATCCCCATAGCCATCGCCTCCAAAGGAACCAGTCCAAGGCTTTCACTTTCTGAAGGATAGATTAGTACATCATGTTCCTGAAAAATTTCAGCCAAGCGAACGTGCCCTACAGCAGGCGAAAATTCAATATTTGGTAAATGAGCTGCACTTTTCACTAACGAACCCAGCTCTGGACCATCCCCAACAATAGTTAAGTGAATTTTACTTTTATCATCGTCGGACAGGTTTTCAATTGCCTGTATTGCCAGATCCACACGTTTACTCTTGATGAGTCGTCCAGCAAAAAGGAGTTTAAGCGGAGCACCGAATTCACGGTTTTTAAACGCAAAGAGTTGGGTATCAACGCCGCCAGAAGGGCTTATTGCACATTTAACTTCATCGAGTTGATATTCATTTTTGGTAAATTCCAGATAAGACTTTGAAGGAAACACTATTTTTACCGCATTTTTCAACGCATTAGAAACAATTGCCTTCTTAACACGAAAGAACATTCCACTGGTTCCGTTGAGCCGCTTAACGTCACCGCCGTGTACGTGCACCACAATTTTTTTTCTTCTGACGCAATTGCCCATTTTTACCGGCAGATAGCAATGAGACGCATAATGCAAATAAAGACAATCACTTTTGGTCAAAAGAACTTTAACCAAAATAGAGATATAAAAAACAAGATAGTTATAAATTTTAGTAACTTTGCTTTTTGAGATTTTATTAAGAACACATAATTCAATATCATGTCCATTATTACGGAGCGAATCAGCTGCGTTTTTAACGAACCCGCCCAGATGTGGCGTATCCGAACCGGGATACATATTACTTATGAGCAAAATTTTCATTCGAAGGCCTTTTCAATAGACTACCAACTATCGTGCTAATCGCTTTAATGATCATTACACATAAAAAGAATTTAAATGAGATATACATAAACACTTCTAAACCGTCACGCACCCAGAAGAAGCAGTAGCCAATGCAGGTTATAAATGTAATCTTTATCGTAATCATCCTGGTTTTTTTGGTTACTGCGTCAATGATTTTTAATGTGCTTCCAGTAATAAGTCCCCAAAGCCAAAACCAGGTTGTGCCAAACATAATAATAAAGCTACCTACTATCGTTGGTGATATGGTCAACTGCGTATCCATATTCAGGATATAGGTTGTATAAAAATAGCCGTTATTCAAAAAGTTAATCGGTTTTGACTCCCATAAAAAACGAGGAACAATAATCGCAAACTCATTGAAGAAGGTTGAAAAATACTGAATATTACCTGTTTTATCAATATATTCAATAATATCTTTGATTGCATAAATCGGAGAGAAAGAATCTAAAGCGAATGAAATCATGACTGATGAGCCAGACAGAAGCATACTGATCACATCATCAAGACTGGATCCATAACGCAGAGCACCCAATACAATTAAAGCTACACAGCAACATGCTGATAGTATAGCTATTTCATTTATACGGAGTACTTTTTTCTCATAGGCAAAATAAGTTATAGCAAGAACTGCCGCGCCCATTACATTTCTTGAGCCGCCTATAACGTAGTAATAAACAGAACCACAGAAAATAGCCAATGCGGTTGCCAATATAAAACGTAATTTAGTAGGTTTACGAAGAAAGAACACAATCGAGGAAGGAACAAATGCGTACATTAAAATAATTGACAGGCCGCCACCCGAATTCTGTTCAAGACGAGCTTCGTAACCACCACCAAATGCGACCCCATTATTTTTCACATAAATCATCAAAGCAAAAATGTATAAAACCAGACCACAAACGACAAATATTTTTGAGTTAATACTTCTGAACCATGAATTAGACAAATCATCTGAATGATTATACCGAGAGGACACTTTTATTGGTGTTATAAAATATGACAAATGGATTGCGAATAAACTTAAGAATGAGAACCAAAATACCTGAGTATATCCCTCCTCTAGCGGAATACCCTGTATCCAGACAGATAGATAATATACAAAATTCACCACGAAGTAAAAAATAGTAAAAACGCGAATATATACGCCTTTTATAAAGTATATGGTGCAAATAATATATAAAAGAGGAAGTAAAAAATACAGAGATGCCATCAATCTGCCTTTAGGTAAAATATTAGCATTACTAATAAAGGGAATGAGCCACAACGCTCAATATGGTCGGGCCACGCTACCGCCCTTGGCTCCTAAGCTACCAACATGCTTATATTCTATAACAAATTTTTGAACGCCGAATACGCAGGTCCGGTTCATAAAAATATGCGGATAATTGTCTGACGTATCTCACTTAGAAACAAGCAAAAAGTTATAGACTATCGTACTAAGACTCGCTCTTATCTGTGTCAGAAACATTAAAAGGTGGTAGCGTTCTATCCATTCCGAACGCTTACCACCTTAGATCAATACTTTGCGGGAGTATACCGAAGGTTTAGTGCTCTTTAAGCAGCTTCTCAATCCGGCTTCTGAACTTCGCCCCTTCCTTCAGGTTACGCAGGCCATAGTTCACAAACGCCTGCATATACCCCATTTTCTTACCGCAGTCATAGCTGTCGCCGGTCATCAGCATCGCATCAACCGACTGCTTCTTCGCCAGCTCAGCAATCGCATCGGTCAGCTGGATACGATCCCAGGCGCCCGGCTCGGTTTTTTCCAGCTCAGCCCAGATATCCGCATTCAGCACATAACGGCCGACTGCCATCAGGTCAGAGTCCAGGCTCTGCGGCTGATCGGGTTTTTCGATAAACTCAACGATCCGGCTCACCTGCCCTTCCGTCTCCAGTGGCTCTTTGGTCTGAATAACGGAATACTCAGAGAGATCGCCCTTCATACGTTTCGCCAGCACCTGGCTGCGGCCCGTCTCGTTGAAGCGAGCGACCATTGCCGCCAGGTTGTAACGCAGCGGATCGGCGGAAGCGGTATCAATAATGATGTCCGGCAGAACCACGATGAACGGGTTATCACCCACCACCGGGCGCGCGCAGAGGATTGAGTGCCCCAGACCCAGCGGCTGCGCCTGACGCACGTTCATGATGGTCACGCCAGGAGGACAGATAGACTGAACTTCTGCCAGAAGCTGGCGCTTAACGCGCTGCTCAAGCAGCGCCTCGAGTTCATAAGAGGTGTCGAAGTGGTTCTCAACGGCATTCTTCGAAGAGTGCGTCACCAGAACGATTTCTTTGATCCCCGCAGCAACAATCTCGTCGACGATGTACTGAATCATCGGCTTGTCAACGATCGGCAGCATCTCTTTAGGAATGGCCTTTGTGGCGGGCAACATATGCATGCCCAAACCCGCTACCGGTATGACTGCTTTCAAATTAATCATTATTTCTTCCACCTTAAAATGGTTGACGAATTATAGCTTTTAAACCTGTTTTCGCCAGCATGTTTTGCCGTAAATATGAAGTAATCCTAGGTCACCCCACCACAAATTACAGTAGTTGTAATCTGAATAGATCGCGATTCCATACCAGGAATAGTCGCAAAATAGGCTATAGGATTACCTGTGCGGCAGCGCAAAATTCAACCGTTCCGTATTCACCACGTGTTGATCGACCCGATCAATATCCACCGAACTCTGCCCCTTTTCATTAACCGCTTTTATGTTCGCGAGCGACAACAGCGTCTCGTTTTTGGCCATAAACTTCCCACGCACGTCTTTGCGCAAGTCGAAGTTCATCTTAAGCGCTGGTCCCGTCGCTGACTCCTGCATCACGTTGATATTACGCAAGAAAAGGTGCTGTGGCTTGTTGTGCAGCTCAAGCGTTGCCCGCTGCATGTTGACGTTGGTGATGGCAACAAACGAGGTGGCATTGCCGGAAGAAATCTGTATCCCGCGCAGCTTATAGGCAAGCTGTCGGTTATCCAGGCGAATATCGTTAAGTTTGAAGTTTTGCGGTATCGACAGATAATCGCCCTTGATCACGCCATACCCGATTAACATTCCGGCGCTGTTCACCATATCGATATTATCAATAACGAAATTATCACAGCCATAAATAGCTACCGTCGCGTTATCAATTCCGGCCTTTTTACTGAAGTCGGGAGTAATATTGCTGGCCTTGATATTACGGATCACAAAGTGTTTACCGTTTTCAACATGGACCAACTGCCGACAGTTGCTGCCTGTGATATTTGCCACCACGAAGTTTTTAACGGTCTGCTGTTCCGGATAGTCATTGTCGTACGTGCTGCCAGCCAGCCCAATGCCTATCCCCCAGTTGATCTTGCCGTTTGTGCAGTTGATGTTATCGATCACGTGGTCAGAGATCAGGATATTGCGGTCGTTAATCGCCACGTTCCACTCAATCGCGTCACCCTGCAAATGGCTGAATTTACTGTTGGTTATGCGCGCACCGTCCACCTGATTATGAAAACCCTGGCGCAGAATGGCGTAGTTGGCCTGGCTCACGGCAATGCGATCGATAAGCAGGTTACGCATCACTCTCGGCTTTTTACCGCCGATGTAGATCTGGGTGACGGGGCCGAAGCCGCTCATTGCCAGCCCTTTAATGACACAGTCGGAGCCACGCACGTCCAGCGTAATGTTATGCGTGCGCCCCTCTCCTTCTCCAATGACCTTACAGCCTTCCTGGAGCACAAACCGCCCGCGGCCGTTGCCCTTCAGCGCACCGCGGATCAGCAGGGTTTTGCCATCAGGAATGAAAATGCCGGTATTGATGTTTTCACAGGTTAACCCGGCGGGAACAACAACGGTATCGCCCTCGGTAAATGCCTGCTTAAAGGCGGCGATCCAGTCGTTATTGTTGTAGCGATCGACAGAAACCGTCTTCCCGGTTGCCGCCCGCACAGCGCGGGGCGACAGCAGTGGCATGGCAGCCAGGACGGATAAAGAAGAGACAAATCGGCGTCGGGTAATCTTTTTCAGCATACAACCTCAGCGTTACAGCGTTTGCAGCAGGCTCGCTAACTGGCGATTAATCACCTGCTGATTAAATTCTGCTTCAACTTTTTGCCGCGCATTTTGCAGCACAGGGATCAGCGTCTGCTGATCGATATCACTGAACGCAGCCAGACGATCCGCCAGCGCCAGCGCATTGTTTTCAGGGACCAGCCAGCCGGAATGCTCAGAGGTGATCAGCTCCGGGATACCGCTGTGCAGGGTCGAGACCACCGGAATGCCGACCGCCATCGCCTCCATCAGCGCCACGGGAATGCCTTCCATATCGCCGTCGGCGCCGGTTACGGAAGGCAGCAGGAACACATCCGCATCATCAAGCATGGCTTTCACTTCGTGGCTCGGCTTGAAGCCCGGCATCTCGACCACGTCTTCCAGCTGATACTGTTCAATCAGCGTGCGCAGGCGACGCTCCCACGGCCCGATACCCAGGATGCGGTAGTGGAAGTCCACTCCGCGCGCCTTCAGCTGACGACAGGCTTCGATGGCTACGTGCAGCCCTTTCTTTTCGGTCAGGCGGGCAACAGAGATAATTTGCAGCGGCTTGCCCGGCACCTTAACCGGTCGCTGGGTGAAGCGTTCCATGTCCACGCCCATGCGTGAAACGGTGATTTTCTCGCTCGGGCACCCCATGGTTTTCAGGCGTCCGGCCCACAGGTTGCTTATCGGCAGCATCATGTCGCCGCGGCGAAACAGCTGCTGATATTCCGGCGTGTAGTGGTTCAGTACTTCCCGGCTGGAGATGTCGATACCGTGGAAAATGGTTGCGATTTTGCCGTCAATTACCCCCAGCTCACGCAGTTTTGCCGCCGTTACGCCCGCCGGGCCAAAGTGGGCGATAAAGACATCGGCCCGGTACGGCTGGGCCGTTTGCCCGCAAATGGCGGAAAGGATCAGGTTGCGGGCCTCCGCCCCATAGCGCGACATATTCAGCGCCCGCCACGTCGAGGCGCGATGAAGGCCGCGCAGCGTCTGGCTGGCGCGATGGCGCAGTTTGTTCATTCGTCCGGTGGGTTCATCCTGCAACCAGCGGGTTTTCGCCTCCAGCCCATACCGGGTATACGCCGCATGGGTGTTTTGCGTATCGCCCTTTTGCAGGGCGATAATCTCCACGTCATACCCCATATCGATAAACGCGGTGATTTGGTTCAGCACAAAGGTTTCAGACGACAGCGGAAATTTCAGTAAGAAGAAACCAACCTTCATTTCCCCTCCCGGACGCGGTCGAGTACGGATTTCACCATGCCAATACCTTTTTCGCGTTCGGCTTTTACCGCCACCGCCAGACGTTCGTTGATCGCAGGCAGCTGACCGAGCGTGTCGCCCACCATCGCACCCAGCGACCCGTCCAGCAGATGACGAATATCGACGGCCATTTCCGGCATGCCGAGCTGCTGCATAATGCCCGCGGACTTGTGCTCGTAGTTAATGGCGATGGCTGGCGTGCCGAAGTTCATCGAGATAATGGCCGAGTGCAGACGCGTGCCCACGGTCAGGTCGCAGGCGGAGAGCAGCTTGCCCATCTCCAGATCGTTCAGCTCGTCCATCACCACGTGATAGCTGGACGGGTCGTTCACCAGGTTGCGCAGGTTGAGCGCCACCATACGGTCATCTTTGTTGTAGCTGTCGATACCGGTACAGGTGGAAAGCGCCAGCACCTGGTAACCGCTGTCCAGCACGCGGTTCACCACGTCGGCAAAGGCTTTCTCGTACGCCGCCTGGGTCGTGCCGAGGCGTTTATCGAACGGCGCAAGTTCACGCAGGGTAATGGCGACGGTTTTCTGCTTTGCCGCCACGTCGAGCCAGTGCTGTACCGCGTAGCTGGCCTGGAAACTGTCATCCTGATGATCCACCAGCCAGGCGGTGTCCACACCGTGCTCCACTTTGGTGGTGTCGATTTCACTGCGTTTCATCATGTCGAGGCTGACCGATTCACGCAGGATCAGCGCGTCGCAGTGGCCGAAGACATAGTTCGCCAGCTGGTTAAACTGCGGATCCTGGAATGGCCCGACGCTGTGGCCGATCATAAACAGCGGCTTTTTCGCCATGAACGTACAAAGTGCATGCTCAAACTGCGGCACGCCGTACAGATCGACGAAGAACGAACCGCCCACCTGAATAATGGCGTCATAGCCGGACAGCAGACGAACAAAATCGGTAAAGCCCTGCGCGATGGCAATGTTGCGCAGCTTGCCGGTGTCGGTCACGCGGGAAAGCAGCACCTGATGCTGGTAGCGGCGACGCAGCACTTTCTTCACGCGCCCCATCACGCCCGCGGCGTTGTTGTGCTGTTTCATCTGGCTGTAGAGCGGATCGCCCATCACCGGGCGGTTCAGTAACCAGGATGAGCTGACCGGATAACGGCTCATCACATCCACTTCTGTCTCAGGCTTAAGGGTGTTAATTGCATCCAGTAAACCGCGCAGGATGGCGCTGTCGCCACGGTTGCCGCAGGTATGGTTGCCAAGAATAAGTAATTTCATAATGGCCTCGTAAAATTAGCCTGCGCGAAGCAGCGTTTTCATTTTTTCGTTACGGCAAAACTGGCGCTTCATCTCGACCACCAGCGCATTGCGTGACAGCACAATCATCACGGCGAACGCCAGCGCGCCTGCCGCGACCTGCACCGCAAGCAGCGCCGCCAGCGGCAGATGCCCGTTGAGCACCACGCCCAGGCCGTAGCTCACCGCAAGCGTCGGTAAGGAGAGATAGAACGGCAGCCACAGGCTGAGGATGTACTGACGGTAGCTGGAGCCCAGCACCGGTTTGATCATCACGAAGTAGCTCAGCACGGTATTGACGATTTGCACCAGCAGGAAGCCGAGCGTCACGCCAATGGCGCCCGCCATGTGGCCGCCCACAATAATTGCCGGAATAAACAGGAAGGTTTTAAACACGTTGAACTTGAAGCTGATATCCACGCGCGCCTTCGCCATCAGCAGAGAACCAATCGGGTTCCCCACCGAGCGCAGCAGCCCCACGACGCACAGCAGTTGCAGGATCGGGATGATGCTGTTCCACTTCTCGCCAAACACCAGCGGTACGAAATTGCTGGCAACCACCATCAGCCCCAGCAGCACCGGGAAGTTGATGATCCCCACGACGGAGAGCAGCTTGTAAAAGTTCACGCGCAGCTTTTCGGTATCGTCCTGAATTTTGGCGAACGCCGGGAACAGCACGCGGGTAATGATAGGGTTGAGCTTCATCGGCGGGACAACCGCGACGTTATACGCCAGGTTGTAGCCACCCGCGACGCTCGCGCCCAGAATACGCGCCAGCACCAGCGTGGAGAGGTTAGTATTCACGTAGTTGATAATGCTGTCTGCCGTCAGCCACGCGCCGAAGCGCAGGTTGGATGAAACAGACGCCAGTGAAAAATGCAGCCCCGGGCGATAAATCTTACGGCCAAAGAAGCCAAACAGCAGCGTGCGCACGGCAGAGTTAACCAGGTAGCCGAGGATGGCGGTCATCGCCAGCGGCCAGAAATGGGCGCTGACCACAGTGAAGGTAAAGCCCGCCAGTACGGCGCTGGTTTCAATCATGCCGATTTTGTTGAACTCCAGCTCCTTCTGCATCAGCGCGCGGAACTGCTGCCCGTGCGGGATCACCACGAAAGCGAACGACAGGGTGCGCATCAGCGGCGCCAGGTCCGGGTTATGCAGCACGCCGGCAATCACATCGCTCAGCAGGAACACCAGCACAAAGACGAAGATACCCAGCCCGACGTTCAGCCAGTAGAGGGTGGTCAGCTCCAGATGGCTGATCTCTTTGCGCTGGATAATGGAGTTGGCGATACCAAAGTCCGACAGCGTATCGGCCAGGGCGATAATCACCAGCGAGACGGTCAGCAGACCAAACTGGTGGTTATCGATAATGCGCGCCAGCACCGTCATCTGCACCAGGCCTAGGCCAATAATGACGATGGTGGCCATGGCTGACCATTTCGCGCCGCTGATGGTTTTTTCTCGTAAGCTCATCTTAGTACGCCGCTTTGTTCACGAAGCCTTTGAAAATGGTCAGAAAAACAATCTTGATATCGAACCAGAGGCTCCACTCGCGGATGTACTCCAGATCGAACTCGATACGTTTTTCCATTTTTTCCAGCGTGTCGGTCTCGCCGCGCCAGCCGTTGATCTGCGCCCAGCCGGTGATGCCTGGCTTCACCTTATGGCGCAGCATGTAGCCTTCAATCAGGGTGCGGTACTGCTCGTTATGGGCCACGGCGTGAGGACGAGGCCCGACGATGGACATCCCGCCGGTGAACACGTTGATGAACTGCGGCAGCTCATCGAGCGAGGTACGGCGCAGGAAGTTGCCCACGCGGGTGACGCGCGGATCGTTCTGCGTCGCCTGGGTCACCACCTTGTCGTTCTCCATCACCTTCATGGAGCGGAATTTCCACACCATGATCGGCTTACCGTCCATGCCGTAGCGGGTCTGACGGAAGATGATCGGCCCCGGCGAGCTGAGCTTCACCGCCAGCGCAATGCAGCACAGCACCGGGGAGATGAGCAGCAGGATCAGGGACGAAAGGACGATATCTTCCACGCGCTTCAGCACGCGGTTAATCCCCGACAGCGGCGTGTCGTACAGTGGAACAACCGGTACCCCGTTCACCTCTTCAATACGGGAGTGGAGAATATTGAAGGTGAAGACATCCGGGATGAGGATCACCGAGCAGGTGGTATCCGCCAGCTCGCGCATCAGTTTCTTGATGCGGGATTCATCTTTCATCTGCATGGCGATGTAGACGTTATGAATTTTGCCGGCTTTCGCATCGTCAATAAGCTGTTCGTAGTTACCTGCCCAGTCGGACGGCACGCCGCCGGGCTTCGCGTCGTGATAAATCCCGACCACTTCAAAACCTAACCACGGCTCTTTGCGGAAGCTGTCGAGCAGCACCTGCCCCACCGGCAGGTCGCCCGCCACGGCAACGAAGCGACGGTTATACCCGCGGTTGCGCAGCCAGCCCGCGCCAAAGCGGATCAGCGAGCGGCAGACCACCATGCCAATGCTGGTTAACAGATACCAGCAGAGATAGGTCACAAGACGGTTATCAAAATCATGGCTGAACGCCACCAGCCCTGCGCTGAACACCAGGCTTAAGGTCCAGTTCTGGAGCAGCAGCATCAGTTCGGTGGTCATTTTGACGCCGCGCCATGAACGATAGAAATCGGTCATGCCGCCGATCATCTGAAACACCACCAGCGCAATCAACGCCATCAGCAAGTGCATGTATAAGAACGACTGCCCGCTGACCCAACACACCGCCCACAGTCCGCCGACCATGATGGTGATATCAGAAAAACGCTGCACCATAGAGATTAACGATGCATTCGTTCTCGCTCGTTCGCGCTTTTTTAGATTTGTCATCGTTGTTCCTTTAGTTCTAAACCTTACCCCTCACCCTACCCCTCTCCCCAAACGGGAGAGGGAACTTGAACACCCTCTCCCCTTTGGGGAGAGGGCTGGGGTGAGGGGCAGTATTTACTGATTCAACAGCGCCAGAATGTCCTTCGTTCGGGCTTCCATCAGCGCGGTATCGGCGCGGGACTCCACGTTCAGGCGCACCACCGGCTCGGTGTTGGAGGAGCGCAGGTTGAAGCGCCACTGCGGGAACGCCATGCTGATACCGTCGGTACGGTCAATCTCCAGCGCATGAATGGCAAAGTGGTGCTCTACGCGGGCAATGGCCTCAGCGGGCTGCGCCAGTTTGCTGTTGATCTCCCCGCTCGCCGGGAACGCCGCCATGCGGTCGCGCACCAGTTCGCCCAGGCTCTGCCCTTTCAGGCACAGCAGCTCGGTGACCAGCAGCCACGGGATCATCCCGCTGTCGCAGTAGGCAAAATCACGGAAATAGTGGTGGGCGCTCATCTCGCCGCCGTAGATGGCGTCTTCCTCACGCATACGCTCTTTGATAAACGCGTGGCCGGTTTTGGACATCACCGGCTCGCCGCCCGCGGCCTTCACCACGTCGACGGTGTTCCAGGAAAGACGCGGATCGTGAATGATTTTCGCCCCCGGGTTTTTCTCGAGGAACGCTTCCGCCAGCAGGCCAACGATGTAGTAGCCTTCGATAAACTGCCCTTTCTCGTCGAACAGGAAGCAGCGGTCGAAATCGCCGTCAAAGGCGATACCCATATCGGCGCCGTGCTCAATCACCGCGTTGCGGGTGTCGTCGCGGCACTCCGGCAGCAGCGGGTTAGGAATACCGTTCGGGAAGTTGCCGTCAGGCGTGTTGTGCACTTTGACGAAGGTCACCGGCACGTTCATCGCCTTAAAGCGGGCTTCAAGTGCATCGACAACCGGGCCTGCCGCGCCGTTGCCGGAGTTAATCACCAGCTTCAGCGGTTTGAGGTTCGCCACGTTGATGTAGCCCAGCAGGTGGTCGATGTACTCTTTTTGCAGGTTAATCTGCTTATAGCTGCCGCGTGTGGCTTCATTCACCGGCGGGAAGTCGTTGGCCTCGGCCAGACGCTGCACGTCACGCAGGCCGGTGTCACCGCTGATAGGACGCGCGCCCTTGCGTACCAGCTTCATGCCGTTGTAGTCCATCGGGTTATGGCTGGCCGTCACTTCGATACCGCCGTCCACGCCCAGGTGGAAGGTGGCAAAATAGATCTCTTCGGTACCGGAAAGGCCAATGTCCAGCACATCGACGCCCGCGTCCTGTAGCCCTTTCGCCAGCGCCAGCTTCAGGGATTTGCTGGTCAGACGCACGTCGCCGCCCAGCACGATAGTTTGTGGTTTCAGGTATTCGCCGTACGCGCGGCCGATGCGCCACGCAATGTCTTCGTTCAGCTCTTCGCCCAGCTTGCCGCGAATATCGTAGGCTTTAAAACAGGTTAATTTTTCCATGATGACCCCTTTTTCAGGCAACAGTTGGCCCTGACCATGTAATGGCCAAATTTATTTTTGTCATTCGTAGGCCCGGAAAGCGCAGCGCCACCGGGCATGATGCGGAGTGCTACACGCGCCCGTAGCGATCCTGGAAGCGGATGATGTCGTCCTCTTCCAGATAGGAGCCGGAACGCACCTCAATTAAGTCGAGCGGAATTTTCCCCGGGTTTTCCAGACAGTGCGTGGCGCCCAGCGGAATATAAATGGACTCGTTTTCACCGAGCAGCTTCACTTCACCGTCGATGGTCACTTTGGCGGTCCCCGCCACCACCACCCAGTGTTCGGCGCGGTGATGGTGCATCTGCACCGACAGCCCTTCTCCCGGCTTCACGGTGATGCGTTTCACCTGGTAACGCTCGCCGGCGTCGATGGAGTCATATTTGCCCCACGGGCGGTAGACTTCGCGGTGAATATGGTGTTCGTGGCGGCCATCGGCCTTGATCTGCTCCACCACTTTTTTAACGTCTTGCACGGCATTACGGTCGGCAATCAGCACCGCGTCTTTGGTCTGCACGACCACCAGATCCTTCACCCCTACCGTGGTGACGAGGCCAGATTCGGCGTAGACGTAGCTGTTTTCCGTTTTGTGGCTGATCACATCCCCGTGATGGACGTTACCCTCCGGGGTATGCGCGCTGATCTCCCACAGTGACGACCAGGAGCCGACGTCGCTCCAGCCCGCATCCATCGGTACCACTACCGCATCTGCCGTACGTTCCATTACCGCATAGTCAATGGACTCTTCCGGACAGGCGAGGAAGGCTTCTTCGTCCACGCGGATAAAATCGAGATCCGGATCCACCACCGCCATCGCTTTTTCGCAGGCGCGTAAGATATCCGGGCGATATTTTTCCAGCTCTTCCAGGTAGCGACCGGCGCGGAACAGGAACATACCGCTGTTCCAGTAGTATTCCCCGCTGGCGACGTACGCCTGCGCGGTTTCCAGATTCGGTTTTTCGACAAACTGCGCCACGTCAAAGGCCACGCTGTCGCCTTCACCAGGCGTAACGCTGCCGCGGCGAATGTAGCCATAGCCGGTTTCCGGGAGATCCGGCACGATGCCGAAGGTCACCAGCTTGCCGTTCTCAGCGTAAGGAATCGCGGCGCGTACCGCATCGCGGAAGGCCTCTTCCTGCTGGATGACGTGGTCAGCCGCCAGCACCAGCATCAGCGGGTCGCAGTCCGGGCTGCTGCGTTTTGCCGCCAGCGCCGCAAGGGCAATGGCAGGCGCCGTGTTGCGTCCGGCAGGCTCCAGAATGATATTTTCGGTCAGTTTGTTCAGCTGGCGCAGCTGCTCGGCAACGATAAAGCGGTGCTGTTCGTTACAGATCACCACCGGGCTTTCACACTCCACGCCGTGCAGACGGTTAACCGTCGTTTGCAGCATGGTGAGGTCGCCTTTCAGGCACAGAAATTGTTTTGGATAAAGCACGCGGGACAGTGGCCACAACCGGCTCCCGGATCCACCCGCCATTACGACCGGATACAAAGTGGTTTGACTCATGATTTATCCCCGTATATCTGCAATAAATTGGCTCAGCACGTTCTCTTTCTCGAGCGTGCGTTCGGCATATTCACGTGCCACCGTGTTCTCTTTTGGCATGGCGAGTGCCTGCTCAATTCCGGTCACCAGCGCAGGAACCGATTCCGGCTCCACGCAAACGGCAATGCCCGGGTAGCTGTTGCACAGCTGGCCTAATTCTGTTGCGGCTTCTGCCGTAATCACCGCGTTTCCGCCCACTGCCAGAATGTTGGTCAGCTTGGACGGCAGCACCGCATCCGCCGCGCCACGTTTTTGCACCACCAGATGGCAATCCGCCATTTTCAGCAGCGCGGGCAGCGCGTCATAAGACTGAAGCGGGAAGAAGCGGATGTTGGTCAGTCCGCGCTCGCTGGCCATTTTTTCCAGCCGCGCTTTACCGCCGCCCTGCCCGACTATCACGAACATCCACGGGTGTTCGCTCAGCTGAAGCGCGGCGTCAATCACGCTCTCCAGCCCCTGTTTTTCGCCGATGTTGCCTGAGTAAAGAATGATTTTTTGCTCAGCAGGCAACCCGAGCTGCGCGCGTAACGCCTGCGCATCCTGGTCTGTCACATCGCGGAAGCGCGCCACTTCGGACCAGTTCGGAAAGAAGATCACTTTTTCCGCCGGGACGCCCTTCTCCTGCGCCTTGTTCATCATCGAGCGCGAAATGGTCGAGACGTAATCCACGTTGTGCAGGCCGCTGCGCTCAAAGGCGCTGGCGAGCTTCTCCACCTTGCCGCCCTTGCCTTTCCCGGCCATCCCCAGCCCGAGCATGGCGTCCACTTCATAATCCTGAATGTGCAGCAGGGTGCGCGCGCCGGAGAGTTTGCCCAGCAGGCGCATGCCTGGCGTGCAGAACAGCGTCGGCACCACGCCGATGATGCGATCCGGCTTCCAGCGACGCTGCGCCATCAGCGGGAAGAAACTGCTCAGGGCAAAGCTGCCCAGATGAATTAAACGTTTCAGCGTCGAGGGCTGTTTCGGCACGTAGAGCGGGCAGCGCCAGACGGTCGCGGCGCCTTCTTCGCGGCGGTAGCGCCAGCTGGAATAGCGTTCGCCTACCTTCCACTCCGGGTAATACGGCGGGGCAGTAATCACCCGCACGTCATGTCCCTGGCTCGCCATCCACTCGACCATCTCGCCGGTGTATTTCCCGATACCGGTAAGCTCCGGCGAGTAGTTAATTCCGTAGACGAGGATTTTCATAGACCTGGCACCTCGGCCTGACGTTCCGCAAGGAAGTACGCCCGACTGTTGTCATGGACGTTGTCGCTTGCCAGCAGCGCCTCTGGCGTTAACCAGCGGTAATCGTCATGCTGAGAATCAGGCAGACGCAGGTCTGCCTCACTCACCTTCAGGCGGAACCCCAGCACGATGTAGTGCGTGGTGAACCCGGTGCCTGAAAAGTTATCGTCATAGAAGTGCTGCCAGACCCCGTAAAACTGGCCCGCTGCCATCGGCAGTTGCAGACCCAGTTCCGCCAGAGTGAGACGCTCAAACGCATCGGTAAGCGTCTCATCCTTCTGCACGCGCCCGCCGGGCACGAACCAGAAGCCCTGTGCAGGACGATTGGTTCGTTTCCCCAGCAAGAACTCGCCGCGTTCATTCTCCACGATCAAATCGATTGAGATCAGCGGAGTGGAACGCACTACCGTGGCAAAATCTTCCTGACTTAAAAACATCATTACCCCCGGAAGCGGTGCTGGTTTTCCAGGAACCACTGGTAGGTGCTGGCCAGCCCCTGCTCCAGTGAGACCTCGTGATACCAGCCCAGCTGATGCAGACGGGTCACGTCCAGCAGCTTGCGCGGCGTGCCGTCCGGTTTGGTGGCGTCAAACACCACGCGTCCTTTGTAGCCCACCACCTGCGCGATGGTCTGCGCCAGCTCGCGAATGGTGCAGTCCACGCCGGTCCCGACGTTAATGTGCGACAGCATCGGCTCGGTGTTTTCCTGCCACACCTCGCGATCCAGCTCCATGACGTGAATGCTGGCCGCCGCCATGTCGTCCACGTGCAGGAACTCACGCATTGGCGTACCGCTGCCCCACACCACCACGTCCGGGGCGTTTTCGGCAGTCGCCTCGTGGAAACGACGCAGCAGCGCCGGGATCACGTGCGAATTGCTCGGGTGGAAGTTGTCGTGCGGTCCGTACAGGTTGGTCGGCATCACCGAGCGATAGTCGCGGTTATACTGACGGTTGTAGGATTCACACAGCTTGATCCCGGCAATTTTGGCAATCGCATACGGCTCGTTGGTGGCTTCAAGCGTGCCCTGCAACAGTTCGCTCTCGGCGATCGGCTGCTTCGCCATTTTCGGGTAGATACAGGATGAGCCGAGGAACAGCAGTTTATTCACGTTGTGCAGATGCGCCGCGTGAATGATGTTGCTCTCAATCATCATGTTCTCGTAGATGAAATCCGCCGGGTAGGTGTTGTTAGCGACAATGCCGCCCACCTTCGCCGCCGCCAGATACACCTGGTCGATACGTTCGCTGGCGAAGAAGTCCTGCACCGCTTTGCTGTCAAGCAGGTTCAGCTCGTCGCGGGTGCGAACAATCACCTCAACGTCGCCGCGCTGTTCCAGCTGGCGAACAATCGCGGAACCCACCATTCCGCGATGACCGGCGACAAAAATACGTTGTTTTGTCATTCTCAGGACTCCAGCGCGATGGCAACCTCGTAGCCATGAGACTTGAGCAGGGAGTGTTTTTTCGCTGCTTCAAGATCTTTGGCCACCATCTCGGATACCATTTCTTGCAGGGTGGTTTCTGGTTTCCAGCCCAGCTTCTCGTGCGCTTTGGTTGGGTCGCCCAGCAGGGTTTCCACTTCAGCAGGACGGAAGTAACGCGGATCAACCTGGACAATCACGTCGCCTGGCTTCACGCCCGGTGCGTCGTGGCCGGTCACGGAAACAACGATACCCTTCTCTTCCACGCCGGTGCCTTCGAAGCGCAGCTTGATGCCCAGCTGTGCCGCAGCCATCTCAACGAACTGACGCACGGAGTACTGCACGCCGGTCGCGATCACGAAGTCTTCTGGCTGTTCCTGCTGCAACATCATCCACTGCATTTTCACGTAGTCTTTCGCATGGCCCCAGTCACGCAGGGAATCCATGTTGCCGAGGTGCAGGCAAGACTCCAGGCCCTGAGCGATGTTGGCGATCGCGCGGGTGATTTTGCGGGTCACGAAGGTTTCGCCGCGACGCGGAGATTCGTGGTTGAACAGAATGCCGTTACAGGCGTACATGCCGTAGGATTCACGGTAGTTCACGGTGATCCAGTAAGCGTACAGTTTCGCCACAGCGTACGGAGAACGTGGGTAGAACGGCGTGGTCTCTTTCTGCGGAATTTCCTGCACCAGACCGTACAGCTCAGAGGTAGATGCCTGGTAGAAGCGGGTTTTCTTCTCAAGACCAAGGAAGCGAATCGCTTCCAGGAGACGCAGCGTACCCATCGCATCCACGTCAGCGGTGTACTCCGGGGACTCGAAGGAAACCGCAACGTGGCTCATTGCCCCCAGGTTGTACACTTCGTCCGGCTGTACTTCTTGCAGGATGCGGGTCAGGTTGGAGGTATCGGTCAGGTCGCCGTAGTGCAGATGGAATTTCGGGTTTGCCGCATGCGGATCCTGGTAAATGTGATCGACACGCTCGGTGTTGAATGAAGAGGCACGACGCTTAATACCGTGAACTTCATACCCTTTTTCCAGCAGCAATTCTGCCAGGTAAGAACCATCTTGTCCGGTAACGCCGGTGATGAGAGCGACTTTAGACATGTTTATATTCCTCTGTACTTATCAAAGTTTTTCAGTTTCAACGCGTTCGCGTATCACCACTGCGGGGTTGCCACGGCAAATTTTATTTGCCGGAAGCGATTTAAAAACGCTGCTGCGGGCACCGACTACCGTGCCATCGCCAACAGAAACACCGGGTGCAACAAAGACATCTGTTGCCAGCCAGCATTTTTCACCAATCACAACAGGCGAAGCGGTAATATCAAAATGCGGGCTCATAAAATCGTGGCTGCCGGTGCACAAATAACACTTCTGTGAAACCACCGAATTTGCGCCAATCGTAATCTCGCCAAGGGTATATAACACCGCGTCATCCCCAACCCAGGCGTAATCCCCAAGCGTTAATTTCCAGGGATAAGTAATTTTCACCGAAGGTCGAATGACTACGTTTTTTCCTATTTTTGCGCCAAACAGACGCAGTAAAAATGCGCGCCAGCGGTACAGTATTTGCGGCGACCAGGCAAATAACGTTGCCTGTACAGCCCACCACAGTTGAACTTTAATACCGCTCCCGCCCCGAAAACCTTTCGGCACGGAGAATCCATTTAATTCCTGCATTACGTTTCCTTATATCTCAGGCTTTGTTATATAAGGCTTTCGCTTTACCCGTCGTTTTCAGACGTAAGAAATAAGATAATTCCGCCCAGAACCCCGGCACGCGTAATATTTTACGCTGCACGTTTTTGGCATCCTGGCACAGTTCCAGATTATTCGAGGTTGACACGCCACCCATTGAAAATTCAGATACCAGTCCTTTAATTCGACGGAACGGGTAGCCAGATTTGTACAGGCTGGCGGCCAGGGCATAATCTGATGACACTTTATAGCGCAAATCGTAAGGCTGTTTTTTCAGGCCGCTCATTGGGAAGAAAATAGCCTGATGGCTGGCCGGCAGGCTGTGGTAGATATACCAGCCTGGTTTCGCGCCGCGCAGCACTTTTTTCCCCTCGCCGAAATCAAGCAGCGCATCACCAATAAACATGGCATCTTCTTTCTGGCGCGCCAGCTGACGGGCAAACAGCGCCACATCTTCATGGAACACATCGCCGGAATTGAGGAAGATGGCGTAACGCCCCTGCGCCATGTTGATGCCTTTATTCATGGCATCGTAAATGCCTTTATCTTTCTCACTGATGTAACGTAAGTTGAACTCACCGTTGAGTTTTTCCAGGAACTCCGCCGTGCCGTCGTTCGAGCCGCCATCGACCACGATCCACTCAAAGGTGAGGCTCGGATCGCGCGCCAGGTTGCGCAGCGAGCGCCAGGTTTTTACCACCCCTTCGTAGTTACGAAAGGCGACAGTAATGACGCTAAGAAACATAAATCACCTCATTTCGTCATACGCTCGTAATATTCAGCGCTTTGCGCAAAATAAACGGACATACAATTAAGAATGCATATTCCGGGCTAAATATTGACCCGGTAAAAAACAACGACACCGGTGTGAACAGATAAAGTTGCACGCGAAAGTTCTGGTTATCACCAAACGCGTTAATCATCATTTTGAAAACTTTAAACAGATACCACAGTGTCAACAGTACGGCGAACCAGGAAAAATAGATAATTAACAGATACAGACCATTGTCTATGG
Source organism: Enterobacter sp. MGH 33 (assembly GCF_000534535.1). Classification (NCBI taxonomy): domain Bacteria; kingdom Pseudomonadati; phylum Pseudomonadota; class Gammaproteobacteria; order Enterobacterales; family Enterobacteriaceae; genus Enterobacter; species Enterobacter sp. MGH 33. Next base: position 3,270,800 of record NZ_KI973212.1, read on the forward strand.
TTTTACCGACCTCCGCACCGTTAAAGATTCCGAATGATGCAACATATTCGTAAAGTGAGCCGAATCTTACTACGCCATCAATATGGGTTAAGGAATAACCCACCATCACCAGTGGACCAATGATGCGATAATAGGACGACGAACCTTCCGTTCCCAAATCACCCAGACGTTCAGAAATGTACGGAAACGCAAATATTACGCCCACTAAAAATACCGTCAGAGAGATTATCGCCAGCGGCAGTTTTTTCTTAATCGCCTCTTTGTTCAGGTACTGGAACGCCCACTCCAGCAGGTAAAACAGAATAAACGTCATTACCCCGGAGAACGACCCTGACAGAACGATTCCTGCAAGAATCATAGCATCGGTCTTGGGGGTTTTGATACCGAACTGTTTGATGCTGAGCCAAATTGAGATTAATGCCAGAGCAAAAAACGCCGGTTCAAAATAGAGCGCGGTTGTACGCTTGCCACCAAACTTAATGAAGTTCAGTACATAGCTGTTACTGTATATAAGATATTTCGATATTATTTCCATCAGGCTACTGCCGCCTGTGAGAATAATTTGCGCCATCTCCATTGCCGCAAGCACAACAATCAGCCCGACGACAATATAAAAGAACCTGAGGATTTTCCTATAATTGTGCGGAGAAATAGTTTTAAAGCGAATACTCCACACCATGCCAATAATGATAACGATATAAACAAACAGCATGGTGGAGGTGACATATTTGCTGGCGTCCAGCGACTGACCAAAGATGTAGTTAAACGCCGTCAGACCAAACCCGATGCCCAGTGAAATCATCAGCTTTTTGAGGTTAAGCTTGTCAACGTAAAGCAACAGCAGAACCGGCAGGAAGGTGACGATAGTGATCGGGAAGCTTTCACCGAGCTGGGCAATCTTAACGTTGACCAGCAGGTAGATCAGCGGCAGCAGCAGATAACTACAGATTCTGATAGAACGAGACATACTCCTCCAGCATCTGTTGTCCACTGTACGCTTTGCGGCTACGGTTGCGGAACGATTCCAGGTCCGTGCCAAAAACAGCCTGCGCGATATCGGCCTTCGACAACTGCACCAGCGGCAGCACCTCATTTTCACTGAAGGTTTTACCGCCGGATTTCTCCAGCACTTCCCGCGCGGCGTCGCTGTGGGTGGCAATCACCGGTACGCCGATGGAGAGCGCTTCGCACAGGATCAGCGGGTAGTTGTCCACGCGGGAGCTGAACACCAGCGCGTCCATACCGTTCAGCGCGCTCATCAGTTTGCGCTTGTCGGTTTCAAACCCGTGGTTCACCACGTTAGCGCCATCAAACGGCGAGAATTTGCCAAAGGTATGCAGCTCAATTTTGTCGCCGAGCGCCATCATGTCGCGCACCAGCTGCTGGTTGGTTTTGCCGTCGTAGCGCAGGTCATGGGCGACGACCGCAATTTTCGGCCTACCGGGGGTAACGGCTACGGGCGTCAGTTCGGCCAGGATCGCTTCCGTTGCCACATCAATACCGTTGTTGATGATCTGGCAGCGCCCTGCTCCGTACAGGCTATTAAAAGCGTCCGCCACGTGCTGGCTTGGGGAGATAAAGGTGCAGCCGAGCGAGAGCATATCGCGGAACAGCTGACGCTTACCCTCAACCAGCTGATGCGCGCGATCGACCTTCACAGGCGGGTAGTTGCTGAGCGTAGGGCATTTCTGGCAGTTATCTTTCCAGCCTTCGCAGCCGTCGGTAAAGGCGCAACGTCCGGTCACGCTCCAGTGGTCGTGCAGCGTCCAGACAAATCGGGTATCCGGCTTGTGCGCCTTCACCTTGCCACAAAACGCCACCACCTCTTCCAGATTCAGCCAGTAGCTGTGCAGCACGTGGAAGTGCAGCACAACCGGGCCGCGAGTGCGGGTGACGGTGCGGTAGAGATTATTCAGGTTGCCGAACAGGTCGCGGTTAAACAGGCGGAACAGCGCAATATTGGCGATGGAGGTCAGACGTGGCGTCTGCTTCAGCACCTGCGGATAGTTATCATGGCTGACGCTTTTCTTGCCGCCTTTACCGTAACCGTAAACAAAGCGCGACTGGAGTCCTTTTTGCAGCGCGCGCTGGTGCAGATCCAGCGCTACGCCTGCCGCCCCGCCCTCTGCGAGGCGTACGTTAAATTGCAGAATGTTCATTTAATCACCTTCACGCGGGCTTTCTCGCCCACCACCAGCGCGTTGTCCGGAATGCTGTCCAGCACCACGCTGCCTGCGCCAATCGTCACGTTATTACCCACGGTAATGTCCCCGATCATCACCACGTTGGCGCCCAACTCGACGTTATTGCCAATCACCGGGCAAGCCAGGCTGTCTGGCCCGCGGTTGCCGATTGTCACCCCGTGGCGAATGGTGAAATCATCACCCGCGACGACGAACTTGTTGATGACCACCGCATAGCCGTGATGAATGGTAAAGCGGCGGCCAATGGTGGCAGCGGCCTGAATTTCATAGCCAAAAAAGCATTCGGTGATGATGCGGTACAGCACCAGCACCGGCGCGGCCCAGATATTGTTCAGCACATTTTTTTTGCGCCACACCGAGCAAAAGTGCGCAATACGGTAGGCCAGAACCATGCAGCACGGGCGCAGGCTCCAGCTGTTAGCGCGGCAATCTTCCAGAAACATTATTTCCCCCGAAGCCCGTCAGCCAGACGCTTGCCGTTACGTACCGACAGCAGCGTCAGCAGCGTGCGCCAGTTCATGCGCTTATTACGGATCTGATACAGGGTGAAGAGCTGATACTTCCGGCTGGCACGGTCAAACTTGTCCTTGTGCTTGCGGTAAAAATGGAAGTAGCCCGAGAATTTCTTCGGCGACGAGGTGATTTGCATCTCCCCGTGATTGATGTGCAGGATCTGCGTGGCCTCTTCCACCTTCCACGGCTCGCCGTACTCCACCACCATCCGCAGGAAGATGTCGTAATCCTGCGCGGCCTTCAGCTCGGTATCGAACAGGCACTCCTTAAAGCGCCATGCCCAGGTAAACACCTGATTGCCGATAATGTTGCGCTTGTAGAACAGGCGGCGGGAATACGGTGATTTCGGATACAGCGGCAGGCTGGCTGGCTGCGAATAGACCTCGCCCTGGCAAACATAGTCATTGGCATACAGAAACGCGTGGGTCACCAGCTGCGCTTTGTGCGACAGGAAGATGGACAGACGGTTTGGCGTCCATTCGTCATCGTCGTCGATACCGGTCAGATACTGCCCTTTCGCCTGCATAATCGCCTGGTTGCGCACCGCACACGCCCCGGAGTTGATGGCGTTGTGCGTGTACACCACGCGCGGGTCGTTCAGGTCTTCGACAAATTTTTGCAGCTGTTCGTAAGAGGAGGAACAGTCATCCACGATAATCAGTTCCCAGTTATCGTAATCCTGACGCAGGACCGATTTAATCGCGCGGATCGCCAGCTGCTGACGATTCCATGTCGGCATATAGATAGAAATCAAAGGGCGTTGTGTGGTCATGGTCTTCCCCTTATCCCTCACCCCGACCCTCTCCCGGAGGGAGAGGGAGAAAAGCTGCACCATGCAGTCCTCTCTCCCCCCTGGGGAGAGGGTTAGGATGAGGGGGATTATTATTTACTGTCAGACTTGTATTCGTACTCGTAGTAGCCGTAATCCTGATACCCGGTCGCGCGGCGGAAGATGGAGTTCAGAATGACCCCCTTCACCTCAATACCGTTCTGCTCAAAGCGGCTCAGGCTGGTTTCCACTTCCTTCAGGGTGTTCACCGCATAGCGTGCGACCATCAGCGTGGTGCCCGCATGACGCCCTACCACGGCAGCGTCGGTGACCGCCAGAATTGGTGGGGTATCGATCAGCACCAGGTCATAGTTTTTGCTCGCCCACTCAATCAGCTGCGTGAAGCGCTCGCTCATCAGCAGTTCAGACGGGTTCGGCGGCACCTGGCCACGCGGGATCAGGTCAAATTTCGGAATCGACGTCGGCTTGGCGCTCTCGCTGATTTCCCCTTTACCGAGCAGGATTTCCGACAGACCGTTAACGTTGTTGGTCCCCAGCAGCTCATGGGTGTAGCCCTTACGCATATCGCAGTCGATCAACAGCACGCGCTTGTTGGTCTGGCTCACCACCGCCGCCAGGTTGGCGCAGACGAAGGTTTTACCGATTGACGGGCTGACACCGGTCATCATCAGGACGTTGTTTTTGGCCTGCATCATGGCGAAGTGGAGGCTGGTACGCAGGCTGCGCACCGCTTCAATCGCCAGGTCAGTCGGGTTACCCACGGCCAGCAGCTGGCTCTGTTTGTAACGCTTGACGCCCTTAACGGTTTTGACGCTGTCACGGGACTTCTGCCACTCTGAAAGCGGGATGCTGGCGTACACGCTGATCCCGTTCTCTTCCAGCACCTGCGGGCTTTCGATACCGCGGTTGAACAGCGAGCGCAGCAGCACGCCGACAATGGAAAGCATCAGGCCGAGAATAATGCTGCCGAGGATAATCAGCGCTTTCTTCGGCTTCAGCACGCCCGGCTGGGTGATGGCAGGGTCGACGATACGCACATCACCCACCGTACTGGCTTCGGTGATCTTCAGCTCCTGCTGTTTGTTCAGCAGCTGCATGTAAACCTGCTGGCCGGATTCCACATCACGCGTCAGGCGTACAATTTCCTGCTGCGTCTTCGGCATCGCGGTCACGCGGTCATTCAGCTTCGCCTTCTCTTCTTCCAGGGTACGACGTTTCTCCAGCAGCGTGCGGTACGCCGGGTGACGTTTGGTATAGAGCTTGGAAATCTCCGCCTCTTTGAAGGTCAGCTCGTTCAGCTGCGCATCAATATTCACCATGGAGTCGAGAACCGATTTCGCCTCCAGCGGCAGATCGACGGAATCCTTGTCCTGACGGTACGCGTTCAGCTTGTTCTCAGCGTCATCCAGACGGGCGCGCACCTCCGGCAGCTGTTTACTGAGAAACGCCAGGCTTTTTGCAGCTTCCGCTGACTTACGCTCAACGTTCTGCTCCAGATAGTTGCGGGTGATGCTATTGAGGATGTCGCGAATTTGATCCTTGTCTTCACCGGTGAAGGTCATGCTCAGGACGCCGGTGTCCTTGCCGTTTTCGGTGACGGTCAGGTTGTTTTGCAGGTTGTTGATCATCCCGAGCGTCGAGAATTTGGTGACCGTAAACTCCCCGCCCTCATGCGCCTGAATTGCGCTGACCTTGATGCTGACGCCCTCTTTGGTCAGCATCTGCCCCACCTCACCGCGTGCGCTGAAGCCCGCGTCGCTGGTCAGTTGATACTGTTTTGGTCCCAGCACGGTCAGGGTAAAGGTTTGGTCCCCTGCCCCTTTTGGGATCACGAAGTCGGTCACTTTTACCGTATCGTTACTGCGCCCCATCAGGCGATCCCAGCCTGCGCCAAATACCGGGAAGGTGTTTTTGGTGACCGCGATATCCAGCCCCAGATCGTGAACCGTTTTGCCCAGTACCAGGCGCGACTGGATCAGCTGAATTTCGGCTTCCGATGCCGGCGGCTTGTTGGCCAGCGCCGAGCCGATATCCTGAACCAGCGAGTTTCCGGTATTTTGTTCGATCTGCACCAGCGCGTCGGCGCTGTAAATAGGCGTCGCGAACAGCGTATAAACGATCGCCGCCACGGCAAAGATGGCGGTAATACCCAGCACCCACCATTTCGCTTCAATAACGGTCCCGACCAGGCGACCGATATCGATTTCATCACTGCCCGACGTCGGGGCGGCAGAAGGTCTTGTTTTTTCTGTCATTGTTATCCCTGCTGAGCTTTCAGTGCCTGCGCCCACTGACGGGCAGACTGGTCTAGTAAGGTGTATACCGCCTCAAAGGCCTCGCGGCTCTTGCGATACGGATCGGGAATTTCGCGCTCACCATCCCAGTGACCAAACAGCATCACCTTGCCGCGCATCTCCGGTGCGATATCGCACAGCGCGTGAATGTGGCGTTTTTCCATCGCGAGGATCAGGTCATATTCCCGGCACATCCGGCCAGAGACCTGACGGGCAACGTGCCCGTCGAGTGAGAGGTTATGCTCAAGGGCAACGCTTGCGGCACGTTCGTCGGCACCTTTTCCGACCAGCGCGCCCAGCCCTGCGGAGTCGACCGTTAACGCAGGCTGGTAATTTTTCAACAGCCTTTCAGCCGTGGGGGAACGGCAAATGTTCCCCACGCACACCACCAGAATTTTGTTAAACATCGCGGCTTACCAGTTATGAACGTCGCTCGCCGTATCCGTCATGTAGCGAACGCCACTGATGGTAGGCAGCAACTGGTTGATCAGACGGTTCCAGCGGGCAACCGGCGCGGTGGTGACATAGACCACATCGTACGGCTGGAGACGGAACGACGTTGCCATGACCAGGGACGTCGCGTCGGACATATCCAGCTGATAGATGTTGGCAATCTTGCCCTTCGCGTTCTCGCCTTTGATAGGACGGATCACGAAGATACCGCTGGCGTTGGAGGCGGTCAGATCGATGCCTTCCGCATTGCCCAGCGCTTCGGTCAGGGTCATACCGCTGAAGTCCATCTTGAGGGTGCTCTGTTTCTTCACTTCACCCATCACGAACACTTTCAGATCGTCGTTGCGCGGCACGTACAGAATATCGCCCGGATAAAGGAGGCGGTTCTGGGTCAGGTCACCGTTTTGCATCAGCGCCTGAAGCGAAATGCGCTGCTCTTTGCCGTTGTGGGTCAGCACCACGTTGCGCCAGTCAGCGCCGTCGGTTAAGCCGCCTGCGGCATTGATCGCATCGAGAACGGTGAGCGGGACGTTGGTGATCGCCTGCTGGCCGGATTTATTGACCTGGCCAGAGATATAGGCTTTCTGGGATCGGAACGCGGCGATATTAACGTCCACCTGCGGGTCAGCAATGTACTGCGCCAGGCGGCCGGTAATATCACTACGGATCTCAGCAAGCGTTTTGCCCGCGACGTGCACTTTGCCAATGTAGGGATAGAACATGGTGCCATCGGACTGTACCCAGTTACCGGTGTCACTTGAGCTGCGGTACTGGCCCGCAGGCGTGGTCAGTTCAGGGTGATCCCAGACGGTCACATTAATGACGTCACCCGGACCCACGCGATACTGGTAAGAGGCAATTTCCTGGTCCAGAGACATATTTGGCTGAGCAACATTTGGACGTGGGCGTAATTGTTCCACCAGACGTGGGGTTAATGGATACACATTCACCATTTTGTCGAGATCAAAATCAGCATCCTGCTGTTTAATCATATCCTTGCCCATTGTCGACATATTGCTGCCGGGAAAGACCGTGCAACCACTCATCAAGGTCACAGACACCAATAATGGCATCAATTTCATTTTGGATTTCATCATTGATTATTTATCACTTTGGCAGAGTAATTATCCTGTGCAATTAAAATAAGCGCGGGTCGTGGTGACAATCAGAATGCAGTTAATCATTTAGCAATATAACTGGCATCAGTCCTAAAAAAAGCTTATTCATCCATTGGCTATTGACAGAATAATTGAGGCTGATTCACACGCTTTCAGGCACGCTACCGCCCTTGGCTTTCAGTTACCAATCCACTGACTAAACAATGCGTTATGGTTAGACACCCTCTTGGATAAGGCCTTTTGCGAAATATATCAAACGCCTCACAGGGGCGATTGATAATGTATAACCTTCACCAAAGACCGAAACAAAAATAGCAACAAGGAGATTTAACATTTGATGCTGGAAGAATTGTTGCAGCTAACCTAATAGCAGGCAAGGAGACAACCGTCCTAATATTCGTTTTTAAGATTAATATTAAGAGCAAAGTTTTAAGGTTTTCGGATTTTCTTTATATTGACAAAATAGATCGCCAGACCATTTATTGCGATATATCCTAAATATCGTCTTATGTAATTAAATCTTCGCAATTAACTTATTTACACCGCCCGGCAAATGGGGTTTACCTGAGTGTAGCATTAAGAGAAATCTCACCCCGGCATTGCAATTTCCGTCGGCTTTATCCATGATCGAAGTGTGACATTAGTCATATAACAGAAGGTATTGCATTTACTATGGAATGGATTGCCGATCCATCAATCTGGGCCGGGCTGGTGACGCTGGTCGTCATCGAATTAGTGCTCGGCATTGATAACCTGGTGTTTATCGCCATCCTTGCCGATAAATTACCCCCTTCACAACGCGACCGCGCCCGCGTGACGGGTCTTCTGCTCGCCATGGTGATGCGTCTGCTGTTACTGGCCTCAATCTCCTGGCTGGTGACGCTGACCAAACCCTTATTCAGCGTGCAGGGTCTGAGCTTTAGCGCCCGAGACCTGATCATGCTTTTCGGCGGATTGTTCCTGCTGTTCAAAGCCACGGTTGAGCTTAATGAGCGGCTGGAAGGAAAAGACAGTGAAAACCCCACCCAGCGACGCGGTGCAAAATTCTGGCCAGTGGTCGCGCAGATAGTGGTGCTGGATGCCGTCTTTTCTCTCGACTCCGTGATCACGGCCGTCGGGATGGTTGACCATCTGGCGGTGATGATGGCCGCGGTGATCATCGCCATCACCCTGATGGTGCTCGCCAGTAAAGCCCTGACGCGCTTCGTGAACAGTCACCCGACTATCGTCATCCTCTGTCTGAGCTTCCTGCTGATGATTGGCTTTAGCCTGGTCGCGGATGGTTTTGGCTTCCATATCCCGAAAGGGTATTTGTACGCCGCCATTGGTTTCTCGGTGCTGATTGAGTTTCTCAACCAGCTGGCCATTTTCAACCGTCGCCGTTTTCTCTCCGCGAACCAGACATTACGACAGCGCACCGCAGATACGGTGATGCGCCTGCTGAGCGGCAAAAAAGAGGATGCCGAGCTGGATGCTGAATCCGCGGCGATGCTTGCCGACCACAGCGACGGGCAGATCTTCAACCCGCAGGAACGCCGGATGATAGAGCGCGTGCTTAACCTCAACCAGCGCTCGGTGAGCAGTATCATGACCTCCCGCCATGACATTGAGCATATTGACCTGACGGCGCCGGAAGAGCAGATCCGCGCCCTGCTGGATAAAAACCAGCACACCCGCGTGGTCGTGACCGGCGGTGAAGAGGAAGAAGAGCTGCTGGGCGTCGTACACGTGATTGACCTCCTGCAACAGCAGCTCCATGGCGAGCCGCTCAACCTGCGGGCGCTGGTGCGCCAGCCGCTGGTCTTCCCGGAAGCGCTGCCGCTGCTCTCCGCGCTGGAGCAGTTCCGCAACGCTCGTACCCACTTCGCGTTTGTCGTTGATGAGTTTGGTTCTGTGGAAGGGCTGGTAACGCTCAGCGACGTGATGGAAACCATCGCCGGTAATCTGCCTAATGAGGTGGATGAGATCGATGCGCGTCACGATATTCAGAAAAACGCCGACGGCAGCTGGACCGCCAACGGCCATATGCCGCTCGAAGATCTGGTGCAGTTCGTTCCGCTTCCGCTGGATGAGAAGCGCGAATACCACACCATCGCCGGTTTGCTGATGGAATATCTGCAACGTATTCCGCAGCCGGGCGAAGAGGTCCAGGTGGGGGATTACATGATCAAAACCTTGCAGGTAGAGAGCCATCGCGTGCAGAAGGTGCAGCTGATACCGCTGCGCGGTGAAGATGAGATGGATTTTGAGGTGTAAAAAAGCCGGGTGGCGCTTCGCTTACCCGGCCTACGGTGTCTGGCTTTTATAGGCCGGGTAAGACAAAGCCGCCACCCGGCACAACAGGCATCACAGCTTATCGAGCAGCTTTTTCACGTCCTTACCTGACTGAGACTCTTTATTGCGGTCCGCCCAGTCATTCAGCCGACGTTTCGCTTCATCCTGAAGGTGCTTCCGCAGGATCTGATCGACCTGCAAACTGTAATTCAACTCCTGCCATTTTCCGTACACGCGCAGCGGTATCGGCGTCTCTTTCAGGAACTCCACAAGCTGGCCTTCGCCTTCCCAGCCAGCCTTCACGCGGACGTTGAAGCGGGTGTCTGCCGTCTCTTTCACCAGATCCAGCGCGCCGGTTCCGGTCAGCGCCAGCAGTGACGACGTCCCCTGCATGTCGTCCAGCGAGAGCTGACCGTTGTCGAGGGCAAGCTCGCTGGTAAAGCTGTCCAGACGGGTTGCGCTGTCGTAGTTTTCATTCGCTTTCACGCTGCTGCTGCGCTCTACCGCCTGCTGCACCAGCTGCTGGAAGTTCAGCCCTTCCATGCGCGAATCTTTCAGCTCAACGTGCGCCTGCCCCTGCCAGCTACGACGGAAAGCGTCCGCATCAATCTTCGTACCAGAGAAATCCCCTGCCAGCGACAGCTGCCCCGTGAGGGCAATCGGGTAATTAAAGGCTTTCAGGATGGTGCCAATCTCAACGTTTTCCAGACGCGGCTGGAACGCGGCGCTGGCAACGTCTTTGCGTACATCCAGCGTGCCCGGCAGGGAGAGGTTCCCTGCTCCCATTTTTCCGCTGAGCTCGGAGATGACCAGCAGGCCGTTGTGGTTGAACATCTGGCTGCTGACGTCAGTAAAATCAATCCCACGCCAGCGCACGCTGTTCGCTTTCAGCAGAATGTCGGCGGTGAATCCGCGCAGGCCGTTGTAGTCAGGCTGATCGAGATTTGAGGAGATCACCGGACGCGACTGCGTGACCTGGCTTTGCCCCACCTGCGTGGCTCCCTCATCGGTCGCGTTCACCGGTTGGGGCGGAAGCAGGTTCTCGAGGTTCAGCTTGTCGAATTGCAGATCCAGCACCCACTTAGGTTTCTCATCAAGCGTGACGCTCGCCTGCCCCTTCAGGGCACTGTCGTTGGCCTGGAGGTTGAGCGCGTTCAGTTCGAGCTGTTTGCGCTCTTCATGCCACACCGCCTGCATCGTGCCCTGGCCGGCAATCCCCTTCGCGGGTAAATCCGCGCCGGTCAGCTGCCAGTTAAGCTGCTGAACGTCCGCCGTCAGCTGGTGCGGATAATCAGAGGCGTTCACGTTCGCGTTCATCGACAGGTTGAGATCGCGCTGATTGCGGTTGATCCGCCCGGAGAACTCCATGGTGGCGTGATGGTTGGCATCCTGCTCCATCCTGAGGTTGATATTGCGTACGGTGATCTGTTCGTCATCTTCATGCTGGAAAACCAGCACGCTGTCGGCAACTTTCAGATTACCAATATCGAACGACCAGCCGGTGTCAGACGGGACGTCAGGCAAGGTGTTTTCACGCGGTGCGACCGGAGCATCCGCCTGACGAACGGCTTCGGTTTGCGGCGTAAGCTGAATCACCGCCCCTTTCAGCATCACCTGTTCAACCTGGAGCTGATGGGATAAGAGCGGGATGAGCGCGACATCAAGACGCATGTTATCCGCCGTGACCAGCGGCTGCGCGGCACCCGGCGCGGTGAGGGACATACGTCCGGAGAGAATGCTGAGCTGAGGCCAGACGTGCCAGCGCAGCGGCCCGTCCAGCTTGAGTTCATACCCGCTGCGCGCTTCCACCTGCCGCACCATGTAGGCCCGGAAGTCATTCGGGTTAACCAGCAGCACCAACGCTGAAAGGCCAGCCACCAGCACCACCAGCAAAATCATCAGCGTTGTCAGAACTCTTCTCATGGCTTCCTCAGTGAACTCACAGATCAGTCTTTATCGATACGACTGGCAACCGCACCCTGCTGGTCGCGATATTTTGCGTCCTGACGGCGGTTATAAGGACGGTCTGCCGGGCCGGTTAGCGGTTCGAAGCTCAACGCACCAATCATCATTCCCGGGCGAAGCGCCAGCGGCAGTTTACCGGCGTTAAAGAACTCCAGCACGATACGGCCAGACCAGCCCGGATCGATACGGTGCGCGGTGACGTGCACCATCAGGCCCAGACGCGCCAGGGAAGAGCGTCCGTCAAGCCAGCCGACCAGGTCCGCAGGCAGCGTGACCGATTCAAAGGTCACCGCCAGCGCCAGTTCGCCAGGATGGAGATAAAACGCCTCTCCTTCTTCGATGACGATTTCGTCGCTCATGACGCGATCCAGCGCCGCACTGACTTCGTCTTTCGGCCCGCTGAGGTCGATAAACGGTGCCGTGTGGCCGCTGAAGGTGCGGAATTTATTCCCCAGACGCACATCGACGGTCACGCCGTTAATACGCTCAACCGGCGGACGCGGGGTGATAGACAGGCGGCCTTCATCCAGCCAGGCTTCTATATCGCGGTCACAAAGACGCATGGCACTTTCTCCTTTCGTGCATCGCGCCCTGAAGCCTTACGGCGTCAGGGCAAAACCAGGTTATCTCTGAACGGTACACAATTCACACGGCTTATTCAAAAAACTGACTGATTTTCGCTTTTAAGATATCAATGGCAATACGGTTTTTACCGCCGCGAGGCACGATAATATCGGCGTATTGTTTCGAAGGCTCAATAAATTGCAGGAACATCGGGCGAACGGTTTTCTGATATTGCGCCATCACGGAGTCCATGGAGCGGCCGCGTTCGTTAACGTCGCGTTTAATACGCCGCATCAGGCAGATATCCAGCGGAGTGTCGACGAAAATCGAGAAGTTCATAGATTCGCGCAGACGGGCGTCGGTGAGCAGCAAAATCCCTTCAAGGATAATCACCTTCTTGGGCTCGATACGGATCGTTTCCTGGGTGCGGGTATGTTCCACGTAGCTGTAGACGGGCAGCTCAATCGCCTCGCCGCGCTTCAGCGCTTCCAGATGCTGGAACAGCAGGCTGTGATCCATCGCACTGGGGTGGTCGTAGTTGGTTTTTACGCGCTCTTCCATCGAAAGATGGGATTGATCTTTGTAATAGCTATCTTCGGGAATAACACCGATATGCTCATCACCCACTTGTTCACGCAGTTCGCGATAAAGCGTACTGGCAATAAGACTTTTACCTGAAGCCGATGCGCCGGCGATGCCTATGATGACGCACTGATGAGACTTATCAGTCATAAATTTAGCGACCTGATTAACCTGGATGTAAGGAAGGACGACGCCGGAGCGTCAAACGCGGCAATTATAGGGATTTCGGGGGCGTGATACCAGTCGAATGCGCAGGTTATGCGAGGCGGGCTGAAAAGCGCTGTTTCACGCCTTTAGCAAAATTTTTACGCGCGGTTTTTCGCCATTTCATCACCCTTCTTCGCAGAGTAACTATTTTATAAGTCTATGAAGTCAAAATCTGACCACTCAGCATATGAATTGTAAAATGTTTGTACTAGCATAAACCAAATTATTAATTTCACGCGTCCGGACCTGGCTCCTGACAACATGGCGTCCCTGGATAGAGCGGTAATGAATAAACAATACCAGCGGGTTTTGGTTACTACCCCACATCCTTTACTGCGGCTTGTCTGTCTGGGTCTGGTCACGTTCATCTTCACCTTATTTTCCCTCGAGCTGACTCGCTTCGGTACGCTGCTGGCGCCACTATGGTTCCCGACTTCAATTATGATGGTGGCGTTTTACCGCCATGCGGGAAAAATGTGGCCCGGCATTGCGCTCGCCTGCTCCTTTGGCAATATTTTTGCCTCGTGGATGCTCTTCTCATGGGCATCGATCAACATCACCTACACGGCGATCAATATCATTGAGGCCACGGTTGGCGCGCTGTTACTGCGTAAGCTGCTCCCCTGGTATAATCCGCTGCAAAACCTCAACGACTGGGTCCGGCTTGCCCTCGGCAGTGCCCTGGTGCCGCCGCTGGTGGGGGGCGTTCTGGTTCATTTTCTGGTGCCGAGCGCGGAGCCGCTGCGTAATTTCCTTGTCTGGGTACTTTCAGAAGCCATTGGCGCACTGGCGCTGGTGCCGTTAGGTCTGCTGTTTAAGCCGCATTACCTGCTGCGCCACCGCAACCCGAAACTGCTGCTGGAAACGCTGGTGACCCTGGTCGTCACGCTGGTTCTTAGCTGGACGGCAATCACCTGGCTGCCGTGGCCATTCACCTGCATTATCGTTCTGCTGATGTGGAGCGCGGTCCGTCTGCCGCGTATGGAAGCGTTCCTGATATTTTTATTCACCATCATGATGGTGTCCCTGATGATGGCGCGAAATCCGCTCTCCATGACGCCCTCCAGCATGATCGTCACCTTCAACGCGCCGTGGCTCCCCTTCCTGATGATGCTGCTCCCCGCCAACATTATGACGATGGTGATGTATGCCTTCAGGGCCGAGCGTAAACATATTACGGAAAGCGAAGAACGTTTTCGCAATGCGATGGAGTATTCCGCGATTGGTATGGCGCTGGTGGGCATTGAGGGCCAGTGGCTCCAGGCCAACAAGGCGCTGTGCAATTTCCTCGGTTACAGCCAGTCTGAGCTTCAGTCGCTCACGTTCCAGCAGTTAACCTGGCCGGAAGATTTAAATACCGACCTGGAGCAGTTGCAACAGCTGATTCACGGCGAGATCAACACCTACACCCTTGAAAAACGCTACTACACCCGCAGCGGCGAGGTGGTGTGGGCGCTGCTGGCCGTCTCCGTTGTGCGCCATGCCGACGGCACGCCGCTCTACTTTATTGCCCAGATTGAAGACATCAACGATCTGAAACAGACCGAGTGGGTGAATAAGCGTCTGATGGAGCGTATCACTCTCGCTAACGAAGCCGGCGGAATCGGGATTTGGGAGTGGGATCTCGAGCCGGACGTAATCAGCTGGGATAAACGGATGTTTGAGCTGTACGAGATCCCCTCGCACATTAAACCCACCTGGCAGCTCTGGCATGCGGCCATGGTGCCTGAAGATCGTACGCACGCCGAACAGGTCCTGCGTGAGTCACTCCAGGCCAGGGTACCTTTCAAGCTGGAATTTCGCATTCGCGTCAAGGATGGCATTCGCCACATTCGTTCGCTGGCGAACCGGGTGCTGAACAAACAGGGCGAAGTGGAGCGGCTGTTAGGGATCAACATGGATATGACCGAGGTGAAGCAGCTGAACGAGGCGCTGTTCCAGGAAAAAGAGCGCCTGCATATCACCCTCGACTCCATCGGCGAAGCGGTGCTGTGTACCGACATCGACATGAACATCACCTTTATGAACCCGGTCGCCGAGAAGATGAGCGGCTGGTCGCAAAGCGAAGCGCTGGGTCAGCCCATTCTGAAGGTGCTGCACATTACCTTCGGCGAGAACGGTCCGTTAATGGAAAACATCCACAGCGGCGATATGTCCCGTACCGATATCGAACAGGATGTGGTGCTTAACTGCCGCAATGGCGGCAGTTTCGACATTCATTACAGCATAACCCCCCTCAGCACTCTGGAAGGACACACCATCGGCTCGGTGCTGGTGATTCAGGACGTCACCGAGTCGCGCAAAATGCTGCGCCAGCTGAGCTACAGCGCTTCCCATGACGCCCTTACCCACCTGGCGAACCGCGTCAGCTTTGAAAACCATCTTAAGCGCCTGTTGCAGACGGTACAGGAGACCCATCAGCGTCACGCGCTGGTCTTTATCGATCTTGACCGTTTTAAGGCGGTGAACGATACGGCAGGCCACGCGGCGGGCGACGCTCTCCTGCGCGAACTCTCTTCGCTGATGCTGACCATGCTGCGCTCCAGCGACGTGCTGGCGCGTCTGGGCGGCGACGAGTTTGGCCTGCTGCTGCCGGACTGCAACGTCGAAAGCGCACGCTATATTGCGGGCCGGTTGATCGACGCCATCAACAACTATCATTTTTCCTGGGAAGGACGCCTGCACCGCATTGGCGCCAGCGCGGGGATTACGCTGATTGACGACACCAATTACCAGGCTGCGGAAGTGATGTCTCAGGCCGATATCGCCTGCTACGCCTCGAAAAACAGCGGGCGCGGCGTGGTCACCGTCTACGAACCCCAGCAGGAGCGGATCCACAGCACGCGCAGCATGATGTCGCTGGATGAGCAGTGGCACATGATTAAAGATAACCATCTGCTGATGATCGCCCGCAGCGTCGCCTCGCCGCGCATTCCCGAGAGCAGTAGCTTCTGGCTGATTTCCTTGCGGCTGTGGACCAGCCAGGGAGAAGTGCTGGAAGAGCATGCCTTCCGCGCCGGGCTGGCGGAGCCGGAGCTGCTGCACGCCCTGGACCGACGGATATTCAGCGAATTTTTCCGTACCTATGCCGCACAGGTGGCGGCCAAAGGAATGGGCGTCGCGCTGCCGCTCTCAGAAGCGGGTTTAGCCAGCGTCACGCTGGTGGATGAGCTGCTCGACCTCATTACCAAAGGTCCGCTGCCGGCGCGGCTGCTGCATCTGGCGATCGCCGTTGATGTGCTGAGCAATACGGATGAAAACGTGCAGCAGGGTCTGCAAAAGCTTCGTCAGGCCGGCTGTCGCGTGGTGCTGACCCGGGTCGGACGCGATATGAACGTCTTCAGCCAGCTCAGCGCCAATACCGCTGATTATCTGCTGCTGGATGCAGACGTGGTGACCAACGTCCACGGCAATCTGATGGATGAGATGATGGTGACAATCATTCAGGGCCACGCCCAGCGTCTGGGCATAAAAACCATTGCCGGGCCATGCCATCAGTCAATCATGATGGATACGCTGTCGGGCATCGGCGTTGATTTTATTTACGGCGACACCATCGGGGAAGCGCAGCCGCTCGATCTACTGCTGAATACCAGCTATTTCGCCATCAACTGACGGCGACCAGCCGTCGGTGTACCAGATATGTAACAGCGCATACGAGCGCCACGGCTGCCAGCGCTCGGCATAGCGACGGATCTGCGCGGGCGTCATACCGGCAAAGCGCTGTTTAATCAGATAGTCATCCGGCAGGAAAACATCCTTCGCCTGCCAGCCGCGCAGGGCCAGATAATTCGCGGTCCAGCGCCCGATGCCGGGGCGCTGCTGTAGCGCCTTCATCCCGGCCTCAACGTTCGCAGGCGGGAATAGCGGGAATTCACCGTCCACCACCGACTGCGCCAGATGAATCAACGACTCCGCACGCCTGAGCGGCATCCCGAGGGCTTTCAATGCCAGCGGTTCTGCCGCGGCCAGCACCTCTGGAGGAGGAAAGCAGAGATAGCCCGGCGCATCCTCAATGGGTTCACCGCACAGCGCCACCACCCGTGACGCCAGTTTTGCCGCCATCGCCACGCTCACCAGTTGCCCGAGAATGGCGCGCACGCCCTGCTCGTATGCATCCATCGCGCCCGGCAAACGTAAGCCCGGCCGCGCCGCGCCGAGATCGCCGAGGGTCTGCGCAATGTGCAGCGGGTCGCAATCGAGGTCAAACAGGCGGGAGATGCGGTCGAGGCAGATATCCGCCACCGGGATCAGGCCAGGGCTGAGCGACACCGCCAGCGTAGGGGTTGCGCTGTCTGGCGTAACCCGGAAAATGCCCTGGTGCCCGGCATAGCCAAAACTGCGCTCGTAGTAATCCTCCGTAACGGTTTCAACCCCCGTGACCGCACGCGCGGCAAGAAAGCCAAACATCCACGACCAGTCGTAGGGCGGTTGCCAGTTCAGGGTGTACATCGTCTCTCCTTTTGTATTTACCTCAGCATAAACCGAAAGATCGCCTTGCGCCTTGCTTTCATATTCCTGTTGTCGCCTGGCAGACATTTCGCTAAAGTCTCGCCCCTTCTCACCGGCATGGGGATTTATTGTGTTTATTGGATTCGACTACGGCACCGCAAACTGCTCGGTTGCGATAATGCAAAACGGACAACCGCAGCTCCTGAAAATGGAAAACGGCAGTACGCTGTTGCCGTCAATGCTTTGTGCGCCCACGCGTGAAGCGGTGAGCGAGTGGCTGTTCCGCCACCATCAGGTTCCGGCCACGGCGGCGGAGACCCAGGCGCTGCTGCGCCGTGCGGTCAGCTTTAACCGCGAGGAAGATATCGACGTTACCCCGTCCAGCGTGCAGTTCGGCCTCTCTTCCCTCGGGCAGTACATTGAAGACCCGGAAGAGGTCTACTTCGTTAAATCGCCGAAATCCTTCCTCGGCGCCAGCGGCCTGAAGCCGCAGCAGGTGGCGATGTTTGAAGATCTGGTCTGCGCGATGATGCTGCACATCCGCAATCAGGCGCAGTCCCAGGTGCCGGATGCCATCACCCAGGCGGTGATTGGCCGTCCGATTAACTTTCAGGGGCTGGGCGGCGACGAAGCCAACCAGCAGGCGCAGGGGATCCTTGAGCGTGCAGCGCACCGGGCAGGCTTCCGTGACGTGGTGTTCCAGTATGAGCCGGTTGCGGCGGGGCTGGATTTTGAAGCCACGCTGACGGAAGAGAAACGGGTGCTGGTGGTGGACATCGGCGGCGGTACGACGGACTGTTCATTACTGCTGATGGGTCCCCAGTGGCATCACCGTCGCGATCGTGAAAATAGTCTGCTGGGGCACAGCGGCTGCCGCGTGGGCGGTAACGATCTTGATATTGCCCTGGCCTTCAAGAGCCTGATGCCGCTGCTCGGTATGGGCGGTCAAACCGAGAAAGGCATCGCCCTGCCGATCCTGCCATGGTGGAACGCGATTGCCATCAACGACGTCCCTGCCCAGAGTGATTTTTACAGCACCGCGAATGGCCGTTTCCTCAACGATCTGGTGCGTGATGCGCAGGATGCAGAGAAGGTCGCACTTCTGTATAAGGTGTGGCGTCAGCGCCTGAGCTACCGGGTGGTGCGCACCGCCGAAGAGAGCAAAATTGCCCTTTCCGATCGTCCAGAGCATGCGGTTTCGCTGCCGTTTATCAGTGACGATCTGGCTACGGCAATCACCCAGGAAGGGCTGGAAATGGCGCTCACTCAGCCGCTTCAGCGTATTCTGGAGCAGGTGCAACTGGCGCTTGAGAACGGCAACGTGAAGCCGGACGTAATTTACCTGACTGGCGGTAGCGCCCGTTCGCCGCTGATCAAGAAAGCGCTGGCGGAACAGCTGCCGGGGATCCCGATTGCCGGCGGCGATGACTTTGGCTCCGTTACGGCAGGGCTGGCGCGCTGGGCGCAGGTGGTGTTTAGCTAATGGGGTTGTGCCGGGTGGCGGCTTCGCCTTACCCGGCCTACAAGATCCTCCAACCGTAGGCCGGGTAAGCGCAGCGCCACCCGGCGAAGGCGAAACCGCTGCGCCACACTCAGACAATTCCCGACAGTCTTCCATATTTCCTCCATTTTTTCGCTGTGTTAGCTGACTAAACTAGTATCATTCCCCGAAAGAGTTTCAGGATGAGAACGTATAACGATGAAAGGCAGTAACAAATCCCGCTGGGCAATCGCCGTTGGTCTGATTGTGGTGGTCCTGGCCGCCGCCTGGTATTGGCACAGCCAGTCCGCGAACTCCACGGCACCTGCTGGCGCTAATAGCCCCTCACAACGCTCAACGGGCGGCGGGCGCCACGCTATGCGCGGCGGTGCGCTGGCACCGGTGCAGGCGGCAACGGCGGTGAATAAAACGGTGCCTCGTTATCTCTCCGGGCTGGGAACCATCACCGCCGCCAACACCGTGACGGTACGTAGCCGCGTGGACGGTCAGTTGATGGCCATCCATTTCCAGGAAGGTCAGCAGGTAAAAGCCGGCGATCTGCTGGCGGAAATCGATCCAAGCCAGTTTAAGGTTGCCCTGGCGCAGGCGCAGGGGCAGCTCGCGAAAGACAAAGCCACCCTCGCCAATGCCCGCCGCGATTTAGCCCGCTATCAGCAGCTGGTAAAAACCAACCTCGTGTCGCGCCAGGAGCTGGACACCCAGCAGTCTCTGGTCAGTGAATCTCAGGGCACCATCAAGGCCGACGAAGCCGCGGTCGCCAGCGCCCAGCTCCAGCTCGACTGGAGCCGGATCACCGCGCCGATTGACGGCCGCGTAGGCCTGAAACAGGTTGATATCGGCAACCAAATCTCCAGCGGCGATACCACGGGCATCGTGGTGATCACCCAGACGCATCCTATCGATCTCGTTTTTACCCTGCCGGAAAGCGACATTGCGACGGTGATACAGGCGCAGAAGGCCGGAAAAGCGCTGGTGGTTGAAGCCTGGGATCGCACCAACAAGCAGAAGCTGAGCGAAGGTTCGCTGTTGAGCCTGGATAACCAGATCGACACCACCACCGGCACCATTAAGCTAAAAGCACGCTTCAACAATCAGGACGATGCGCTGTTCCCGAATCAGTTCGTCAACGCGCGAATGCTGGTCGCGACCGAAGAAAACGCGGTAGTGATCCCGACGGCGGCCCTGCAAATGGGCAGTGAAGGCAACTTTGTCTGGGTGCTGAACAGCGAAAACAAGGTCAGCAAACACCTGGTGAAAACCGGCATCCAGGACAGCCAGACGGTGGTGATCAGCGCCGGGCTGTCCGCTGGCGACCGCGTCGTGACCGACGGTATTGACCGTCTGACCGAAGGGGCGCAGGTCGAGGTGGTGGAAGCGCAGGATACAGGAGCAAAAGCCTGATGCAGGTGATGCCGCCGAGCTCTACAGGTGGGCCATCACGCCTGTTTATCTTACGTCCGGTTGCGACGACCCTGCTGATGGTGGCGATCCTGCTGGCCGGGTTCATTGGCTACCGTTTTCTGCCCGTGTCGGCGCTGCCGGAAGTGGACTACCCGACCATTCAGGTTGTCACCCTCTATCCGGGCGCCAGTCCGGATGTGGTGACGTCCGCCATCACCGCCCCGCTGGAGCGTCAGTTTGGCCAGATGTCTGGCCTGAAGCAAATGTCCTCCCAGAGCTCCGGTGGCGCTTCGGTCGTCACGCTTCAGTTCCAGCTCACGCTGTCGCTGGACGTCGCTGAGCAGGAGGTGCAGGCCGCGATTAACGCCGCCACAAACCTGCTGCCGTCTGACCTGCCGAATCCACCTGTTTACAGCAAGGTCAACCCGGCGGATCCGCCGATCATGACCCTTGCCGTCACCTCCTCCGCCATGCCGATGACCCAAGTGGAAGACATGGTTGAAACCCGCGTGGCGCAGAAGATTTCGCAGGTGACCGGCGTGGGGCTGGTGACGCTGGCGGGCGGTCAACGCCCCGCCGTGCGCGTCAAACTGAATGCCCAGGCCATTGCCGCGCTGGGGTTAACCAGCGAAACCATTCGCACCGCCATCAGCAGCGCCAACGTCAACTCAGCGAAGGGTTCGCTGGACGGCCCGACCCGCGCGGTCACGCTCTCCGCCAACGACCAGATGCAGTCCGCCGATGAGTACCGTCAGCTGATCATTGCCTACCAGAACGGCGCGCCGATCCGTTTGGGCGACGTGGCAACCGTTGAACAAGGCGCGGAAAACAGCTGGCTCGGGGCGTGGGCCAATAAGCAGCAGGCGATTGTCATGAACGTTCAGCGCCAGCCGGGCGCGAACATTATTGATACCGCCGACAGCATTCGCACCATGCTGCCGCAGCTGGTGGAAAGCCTGCCAAAATCGGTCAGCGTGAAAGTGCTCTCTGACCGCACCACGAATATTCGCGCGTCAGTGACCGACACCCAGTTCGAGCTGATGCTGGCGATTGCGCTGGTGGTGATGATCATCTACCTGTTCCTGCGCAACGTCCCGGCAACCATCATTCCCGCCGTCGCCGTGCCGCTCTCGCTGGTCGGAACGTTCGCGGTGATGGTGTTCCTCGACTTCTCGATTAACAACCTGACGCTGATGGCGCTCACCATCGCCACCGGGTTTGTGGTGGACGACGCCATCGTGGTAATCGAGAACATCTCGCGCTATATCGAAAAAGGTGAAAAGCCGTTAGCCGCCGCGCTGAAGGGCGCGGGGGAGATTGGCTTTACCATTATCTCACTCACCTTCTCGCTGATTGCGGTGCTGATCCCGCTGCTGTTTATGGGCGATATCGTCGGGCGGCTGTTCCGCGAGTTTGCCGTGACGCTGGCGGTCGCCATTCTGATCTCTGCCGTGGTGTCGCTGACGCTGACGCCGATGATGTGCGCCCGCATGCTGAGCCACGAGTCCTTGCGCAAGCAAAACCGCTTCTCGCGCGCCTCCGAGCGGATGTTCGAGCGCATTATCGCCGCCTACGGCCGCGTGCTGGCGAAAGTGCTGAACCATCCGTGGGCAACGCTCGGCGTGGCGCTCGGCACCCTGGCGCTCAGCGTCATGCTGTGGATTTTCATTCCGAAAGGCTTCTTCCCGATTCAGGACAACGGCATTATTCAGGGCACGCTTCAGGCGCCGCAGACGGTCTCCTTCGCCAACATGGCGCAGCGCCAGCAGCAGGTGTCTGAGATCATCATGAAAGATCCGGCGGTGGAAAGCCTGACTGCCTACGTGGGCGTGGACGGCACCAACCCGTCGCTCAACAGCGCGCGCCTGCAAATTAACCTTAAACCGCTCGATGACCGCGACGATCGCGTTAACGCGGTGATTGAACGCCTGCAAAGCGCGGTGGCGCGCGTGCCGGGCATTGAGCTGTATCTGCAACCGATCCAGGATTTAACCATTGATACGCAGGTGAGCCGCACGCAGTACCAGTTTACGCTCCAGGCCACCTCGCTTGAGGCACTGAGCACCTGGGTGCCGCAGCTGGTGGACAAGCTGAAAGCACTGCCGCAGGTTTCTGACGTCAGCAGCGACTGGCAGGATAAAGGGCTGGCGGCGTACGTGAACGTCAACCGCGACACCGCCAGCCGTCTGGGCATTACCATGTCCGACGTGGATAACGCCCTGTATAACGCCTTTGGCCAGCGCCTGATCTCCACCATCTATACCCAGGCCAACCAGTATCGCGTGGTGCTGGAACATAACACCGAGAACACGCCCGGGCTGGCCGCGCTGGACACGGTGCGCCTGACCAGCAAAGACAGCGGGATTGTGCCGCTCAGCGCCATTGCCAGCGTGGAAGAGCGTCACACCCCGCTGTCGATTAACCATCTCGATCAGTTCCCGTCCACCACCATTTCCTTCAACGTGCCGGACGGCTATTCCCTGGGCGAAGCGGTGGAGGCCATTCTGGGCGCGGAGAAAGAACTCAGCTTCCCGTCCGATATTCAGACCCAGTTCCAGGGCAGTACGCTGGCGTTCCAGGCCGCGCTGGGCAGCACCGTCTGGCTGATTGTCGCGGCGGTGGTGGCGATGTATATCGTGCTTGGCGTGCTGTATGAAAGCTTTATCCACCCGATCACCATCCTCTCCACACTGCCGACGGCGGGCGTGGGGGCGCTGCTGGCGCTGATGCTAGCGGGGAGCGAGCTGGACGTCATTGCGATCATCGGCATCATCCTGCTTATCGGCATCGTGAAGAAAAACGCCATCATGATGATCGACTTTGCGCTGGCCGCCGAGCGCGAGCAGGGTATGGCGCCGCGCGAGGCCATTTACCAGGCCTGTCTGCTGCGTTTTCGTCCGATCCTGATGACCACCCTCGCCGCCCTGCTGGGCGCGCTGCCGCTGATGCTGAGCACCGGCGTGGGGGCCGAACTGCGCCGTCCGCTGGGCATCGGGATGGTGGGCGGCCTGCTGGTGAGCCAGGTGCTGACGCTGTTTACCACGCCGGTTATCTACCTGCTGTTTGACCGTCTGGCCCTGTGGACGAAAAGCCGCTTCCCGAAACGTGAAGAGGAGGCGTAAGTGAAGTTTTTCGCCCTCTTCATTTACCGTCCGGTGGCGACGATTTTACTCTCCGTCGCTATTACCCTGTGCGGCGTGCTGGGCTTCCGGCTGCTGCCGGTGGCCCCGCTGCCGCAGGTCGATTTCCCGGTGATCATGGTCAGCGCCTCGCTGCCGGGTGCCTCGCCGGAGACCATGGCGTCATCGGTGGCGACGCCGCTTGAGCGCTCGCTTGGGCGAATTGCCGGGGTTAACGAGATGACCTCCAGCAGTTCGCTGGGCAGCACGCGCATCATTCTGGAATTTAACTTCGACCGGGACATCAACGGCGCGGCGCGTGACGTGCAGGCCGCGATAAACGCCGCCCAAAGCCTGCTGCCAAGCGGCATGCCGAGCCGTCCAACCTACCGCAAGGCTAACCCGTCCGACGCGCCGATCATGATCCTGACGCTCACGTCAGAGACCTACTCCCAGGGCGAGCTGTACGATTTTGCCTCCACCCAGCTGGCGCAAACCATCGCCCAGATTGACGGCGTGGGCGACGTGGACGTCGGCGGCAGCTCTCTGCCCGCTGTGCGCGTGGGGCTGAATCCGCAGGCGCTGTTTAACCAGGGCGTGTCGCTGGACGACGTGCGTTCCGCCATCAGCAACGCCAACGTGCGTAAGCCGCAGGGCGCGATTGAGGACAACAGCCACCGCTGGCAGATCCAGACCAACGATGAGCTGAAAACCGCCGCCGAGTATCAGCCGTTGATTATTCACTACAACAACGGTGCGGCGGTGCGCCTGAGCGACGTCGCCAGCGTCACCGATTCGGTGCAGGACGTGCGTAACGCCGGGATGACCAACGCCAAACCGGCGATTTTGCTGATGATCCGCAAACTGCCGGAAGCCAACATCATCCAGACGGTGAACAGCATCCGCGCGCGCCTGCCGGAGCTTCAGGAAACGATTCCGGCGGCCATCGACCTCCAGATTGCGCAGGACCGCTCCCCTACCATCCGCGCCTCGCTTGAGGAGGTAGAGCAAACGCTGATCATCTCCGTCGCGCTGGTGATCCTGGTGGTGTTCCTGTTCCTGCGCTCGGGGCGCGCCACGCTGATCCCGGCGGTGGCGGTTCCGGTATCGCTGATAGGCACCTTTGCCGCCATGTACCTGTGTGGGTTTAGTCTTAACAACCTGTCGCTGATGGCGCTGACGATTGCCACCGGGTTTGTAGTGGATGACGCCATCGTGGTGCTGGAGAATATCTCGCGCCATCTGGAAGCGGGCATGAAGCCGCTCCAGGCGGCGCTTCAGGGGACGCGCGAAGTGGGCTTCACGGTCCTGTCCATGAGCCTGTCGCTGGTGGCGGTGTTCCTGCCGCTGCTGCTGATGGGCGGCCTGCCGGGGCGACTGCTGCGCGAATTTGCCGTCACGCTTTCCGTCGCCATCGGTATCTCCCTGGTGATTTCGCTGACGCTGACGCCGATGATGTGCGGCTGGATGCTAAAGCGCAGCCAACCTCACTCGCAGCCGCGCAGGAAAGGCTTTGGCCGCGTCCTGATGGCGATGCAGTCAGGCTATGGCAAATCGCTGAAATGGGTGCTGAACCACACGCGTCTTGTCGGGCTGGTGCTGATCGGCACCATTGTGCTCAACGTCTGGATGTATATCACCATCCCGAAAACCTTCTTCCCGGAGCAGGATACCGGCGTGCTGATGGGCGGTATTCAGGCGGACCAGAGTATTTCGTTCCAGGCGATGCGGGGCAAACTGCAAGACTTTATGAAAATCATCCGGGAAGATCCGGCCGTGGATAACGTCACCGGCTTTACCGGCGGCTCACGCGTTAACAGCGGGATGATGTTTATTACCCTTAAGCCGCGCGGTGAACGTCACGAAACGGCGCAGCAGATCATTGACCGCCTGCGGCTGAAGCTTGCCAAAGAGCCGGGGGCAAATCTGTTTTTGATGGCCGTTCAGGATATTCGCGTCGGCGGACGACAGGCTAACGCCAGCTATCAGTACACCCTGCTCTCGGATGACTTAGCCGCCCTGCGCGAATGGGAGCCGAAGATCCGTAAAGCGCTGGCCGCGCTGCCGCAGCTGGCGGACGTGAACTCCGACAGCCAGAATAACGGCGCCGAGATGGCGCTCACCTACGATCGCGAAACCATGTCCCGCCTGGGCATTAACGTTGAAGCGGCCAACAGCCTGCTTAACAACGCCTTCGGGCAGCGTGAAGTCTCCACCATCTATCAGCCGATGAACCAGTACAAGGTGGTGATGGAAGTTGATCCGCGCTACACCCAGGACATCAGCGCGCTGGACAAGATGTTTGTGATCAATAATGACGGCAAGGCGATCCCGCTGTCGTACTTCGCCAGCTGGCAGCCGTCGAACGCGCCGCTGTCGGTGAACCACCAGGGGCTTTCCGCCGCCTCGACCGTGTCGTTTAACCTGCCAACCGGCTCGTCGCTGTCTGAGGCCAGCGACGCCATCAACCGCGCCATGACCCAGCTCGGGGTGCCCTCCTCCGTGCGCGGCAGCTTTGCCGGTACGGCGCAGGTGTTCCAGGACACCATGAACTCGCAGGTCATTTTGATTCTGGCGGCTATTGCCACGGTTTATATCGTGCTGGGCGTGCTGTACGAAAGCTATGTGCACCCGTTGACCATTCTCTCCACGCTTCCCTCTGCGGGCGTGGGGGCGCTGCTGGCGCTGGAGCTGTTCGGTGCCCCGTTCAGCCTAATCGCGCTCATCGGGATCATGCTATTAATAGGTATTGTGAAGAAAAACGCGATTATGATGGTCGACTTTGCCCTGGACGCCCAGCGTAACGGCAACCTGACGCCGGACGAGGCGATATTCCAGGCCTGTCTGCTGCGTTTTCGCCCGATCATGATGACCACGCTGGCCGCGCTGTTCGGTGCGCTACCGCTGGTCATATCCGGTGGTGACGGCTCTGAACTGCGCCAGCCGCTGGGGATCACGATTGTCGGCGGCCTGGTGATGAGCCAGCTGCTGACGCTCTACACCACGCCGGTAGTCTATCTGTTCTTTGACCGACTGCGGCTGCGTTTTTCGCGTAAAAAGAGAACCACGGTGACCGAGTAAATGACCGACCTACCCAGTAATGTTCGCTGGCAATTGTGGATCGTCGCGTTCGGCTTCTTTATGCAGTCGCTGGACACGACCATCGTGAACACCGCCCTCCCCTCGATGGCGAAAAGCCTGGGGGAGAGCCCGCTGCACATGCATATGGTGATTGTCGCCTACGTGCTGACGGTCGCCGTGATGCTGCCCGCCAGCGGCTGGCTGGCGGATAAAGTCGGTGTGCGAAACATCTTCTTCACCGCCATTGTGCTGTTTACCACCGGGTCGCTGTTTTGCGCCCAGGCCAATACCCTCGACCAGCTGGTGATGGCGCGCGTGCTACAGGGCGTCGGCGGCGCGATGATGGTGCCCGTCGGGCGGTTAACGGTGATGAAAATTGTTCCGCGCGCGCAGTATATGGCGGCGATGACCTTCGTCACCCTGCCCGGTCAGGTCGGCCCGCTGCTTGGCCCGGCGCTGGGCGGTATTCTGGTGGAGTATGCCTCCTGGCACTGGATCTTCCTGATCAACCTGCCGGTCGGTATTATCGGCGCGATTGCCACCCTGACGCTGATGCCGAACTATAAAATGCAGACCCGGCGCTTTGATTTCGTTGGCTTTATCCTGCTGGCGGCTGGCATGGCGACGCTCACCCTGGCCCTCGACGGGCAAAAAGGGCTGGGGATCTCCTCCCTGTCGCTCGCCCTGCTGGTGGCGCTGGGGATCACCGCGATTCTCTGGTATCTGTGGCATGCCAGAGGCAACGCTAACGCGCTGTTCAGCCTGAATCTGTTCAGAAATCCCACCTACCGTCTTGGTCTCTTCGGCAGCTTTGCCGGACGCATCGGCAGCGGCATGTTGCCGTTTATGACGCCGGTGTTTTTACAGATTGGGATGGGCTTCTCGCCGTTCCACGCCGGGCTGATGATGATCCCGATGGTGCTCGGCAGCATGGGGATGAAGCGTATTGTGGTGCAGGTGGTGAACCGCTTTGGCTATCGCCGGGTGCTGGTGACCGCCACGATCGGGCTGGCGTTGGTTTGCCTGCTGTTTATGGCCGTGGCGCTGCTGGGCTGGTACTACATCCTGCCGCTGGTGCTGTTCTGCCAGGGGATCATCAACTCCATGCGCTTCTCGTCGATGAACACCCTGACGCTGAAAGATCTGCCGGACGAGCTGGCGAGCAGCGGTAACAGCCTGCTGTCGATGATCATGCAGCTCTCCATGAGCGTGGGGGTCACGGTCGCCGGATTGCTGCTCGGCATGTACGGGCAGCACCATCTCAGCGCCGACACCCCCGTCGCGCATCAGGTATTTTTATACACTTACCTCAGCATGGCGGTAATTATCGCCCTGCCCGCTTTTATCTTTGTCAGAGTACCGAATGACACGACCAAAAACGTCGTGATCCGACGCGGCAAAAGGAGTGCACCATGAAATTCTGGCGTCCGGGGATCACCGGTAAGCTTTTTGTGGCGATTTTCGCCACCTGTATCGTTCTGCTGATTACCATGCACTGGGCGGTGCGGGTCAGCTTTGAGCGCGGCTTTATTGACTACATTAAGCACGGTAACGAACAGCGACTACAGGGCTTAAGCGACGCGCTGGGCGAACAGTATAGCCTGCACGGTAACTGGCGTTTTCTGCGCAATAACGATCGCTTTGTGTTTCAAATCCTGCGATCGCTGGAGCACGATAATGACGACGACCGCCCGGGGCCGGGCATGCCGCCGCACGGCTGGCGCACCCAGTTCTGGGTGATTGATCAGGAGATGCGCGTGCTCGTTGGACCACGCTCTCCGGTACCGCCGGACGGCACAAAGCGCGCCATTACTTCGAACGGCGCCACGGTGGGCTGGGTTATCGCCTCGCCGGTCGAGCGGCTGACGCGCAACACCGACATCAACTTTGACCGCCAGCAGCGTCAGACCAGCTGGCTGATTGTCGCGCTTTCTACCCTGCTTGCGGCGCTCGCCACCTTCCCGCTGGCGCGCGGCCTGCTGGCGCCGGTTAAGCGCCTGGTGGAAGGCACGCACAAGCTGGCGGCGGGTGATTTCTCGACCCGCGTGGACACCCGCAGCCAGGATGAACTGGGCAAGCTGGCGCAGGACTTCAACCAGCTCGCCAGCACGCTGGAAAAAAACCAGCAGATGCGCCGCGATTTTATGGCCGACATTTCGCACGAGTTGCGCACCCCGCTGGCGGTGCTGCGCGGCGAGCTGGAGGCGATTCAGGACGGCGTGCGGCAGTTCACCCCCGAGTCCGTGGCCTCGCTTCAGGCGGAAGTCGGCACGCTGACCAAGCTGGTGGACGATCTGCATCAGCTTTCCATGTCCGACGAAGGCGCCCTGGCCTACCAGAAAGCCCCAGTCGACGTGATCAATATCCTTGAAGTCGTGACCGGCGCATTCCGCGAGCGCTTCGCCAGCCGTGACCTGAAAATCAACCTCTCGCTGCCGGACAGCGCGGTGGTATTTGGCGACAGAGATCGCCTGATGCAGCTGTTCAATAATCTGCTGGAGAACAGCCTCCGCTACACCGACGGCGGCGGCGCGCTGCATATCTCCGGCAGGCAGGAAAACGGGCGCTTTGCCCTGACCTTTGCGGACTCCGCCCCTGGCGTGAAAGATGCGCAGCTGGAAAAACTGTTCGAGCGCTTCTATCGCACCGAAGGTTCACGCAACCGCGCCAGCGGCGGTTCCGGCCTTGGGCTGGCGATTTGCGTTAACATTGTTGAGGCCCACGGCGGCACCATCCGCGCCGCCCATTCGCCTTTTGGCGGGGTTAGCATTACAGTAGAGTTACCTCTGGAACGGGATTTATCGAGGGAAGCATGACCGAGTTACCGATTGACGACAACACACCGCGTATTTTGATCGTGGAAGACGAGCCTAAACTTGGGCAACTGCTGATCGACTATTTGCGTGCCGCAAGTTACGCGCCAACGCTTATCAGCCACGGCGACCAGGTGCTGCCCTACGTGCGCCAGACGCCGCCGGATCTGATCCTGCTGGATCTGATGCTGCCGGGTACCGACGGCCTGACCCTGTGCCGGGAAATTCGTCGTTTCTCCGATGTGCCCATCGTGATGGTGACGGCCAAAATCGAAGAGATCGACCGTCTGCTGGGGCTCGAAATCGGCGCCGACGATTACATCTGCAAGCCTTACAGCCCGCGGGAGGTGGTCGCTCGGGTGAAAACCATCCTCCGCCGCTGTAAGCCGCAGCGTGAATTGCAGGTGCTGGATGCGCAAAGCCCGCTGATCGTCGATGAAAGCCGCTTCCAGGCGAGCTGGCGCAGCAAACTATTGGATCTTACCCCAGCGGAGTTCCGCCTGCTGAAAACGCTCTCCCACGAGCCGGGAAAAGTGTTTTCCCGCGAACAGCTGCTCAACCATCTGTATGACGATTACCGCGTAGTGACCGACCGCACCATCGACAGTCACATCAAAAACCTGCGCCGCAAGCTGGAGGCACTGGACGCCGACCAGTCGTTTATTCGCGCGGTGTACGGCGTGGGTTATCGCTGGGAAGCGGATGCGTGCAGGATTGCCTGAATACCCCCCCTCACCCCAGCCCTCTCTCTCAAGGGAGAGGGGGCCGTCTGTGCAGGCATTATTTTGTGGGGAACCCTCAGCCCCAAAGGGGAGAGGGTTAGGGTGAGGGGCAAAGCTTTACCTCTCTTCCCCGCAGCGCTACAATGCCCGCCCTTAAAGTGGGGGATCTCCCCTTACCGCTGCACCAGGTGCACGCGGATCTGACCTGTCATCAGAACGAGAACAAACATGTTTAAACCGGAACTCCTTTCCCCGGCGGGAACGCTGCAAAATATGCGTTACGCTTTCGCCTATGGTGCCGACGCCGTTTACGCGGGCCAGCCGCGCTACTCGCTGCGCGTGCGTAACAACGAATTCAACCACGAGAATCTTCAGCTCGGCATCAATGAAGCGCATGCCCTGGGCAAAAAATTCTACGTGGTGGTGAACATCGCGCCGCACAACGCCAAGCTGAAAACGTTCATTCGCGACCTGAAGCCGGTCGTGGAGATGGGGCCGGACGCGCTGATCATGTCGGACCCGGGTTTAATCATGCTGGTTCGGGAGAACTTCCCGGAGATGGACATTCACCTCTCGGTGCAGGCTAACGCCGTCAACTGGGCAACGGTGAAATTCTGGAAACAGATGGGGCTGACCCGCGTCATTCTGTCCCGCGAGCTGTCCCTCGAAGAGATCGAAGAGATCCGCACCCAGGTGCCGGATATGGAGATCGAAATCTTCGTTCACGGCGCGCTGTGCATGGCCTACTCCGGCCGCTGCCTGCTCTCTGGCTACATCAACAAGCGTGACCCGAACCAGGGCACCTGCACCAACGCCTGCCGCTGGGAATATAACGTTCAGGAAGGCAAAGAAGATGACATCGGCAATATCGTGCACAAACACGAGCCGATCCCGGTCACCAACGTTGAGCCAACGCTGGGTATCGGCGCGCCTACCGACAGCGTGTTTATGATCGAAGAAGCCAAACGTCCGGGCGAATACATGACCGCATTCGAAGACGAGCATGGCACCTACATCATGAACTCCAAAGATCTGCGCGCCATCGCACACGTCGAGCGTTTAACCCAGATGGGCGTACACTCCCTGAAAATCGAAGGCCGCACCAAGTCTTACTACTACTGCGCCCGTACCGCACAGGTGTATCGCAAAGCCATCGACGATGCCGCCGCCGGCAAACCGTTCGACACCAGCCTGCTGGAAACGCTGGAAGGTCTGGCGCATCGCGGCTATACCGAAGGTTTCCTGCGTCGTCACACCCACGACGACTACCAGAACTACGAGCATGGCTACTCGATTTCCGAACGCCAGCAGTTTGTAGGCGACTTCACCGGCGAACGTAAAGGTCCGCTGGCCGCCGTCGCCGTAAAAAACAAATTCACTAAAGGCGACAGCCTGGAGCTGATGACGCCTCAGGGCAATATGAACTTCCGCCTGGAGCACCTGGAAAACAAAAAAGGTGAGGCGATAGAGGTCGCTCCTGGCGACGGCCATGTGGTCTGGCTGCCGGTTCCTGAAGAGGTAGAGCTGGAGTTTGCGCTGCTGATGCGTAATTTTGAAGGTGAAAATACCCGAAATCCACACGGCAAATAGTCAATCAACGGGATTTTTTCACGCTGGGATAATTCTTAGAATCGGATCACATACCGCTTCGTTCAATACGGGTATTATCCCCCCGCTGAAAAACATAACCCATAAATGCTAGCTGTACCAGGAACCACCTCCTTAGCCTGCGTAATCTCCCTTACGCGGGCTTATTTTTTGCCTTTCATCCTGTTCTTACCCGCTTTTTCCTTCTCTGGGATACACTCTTTCTATAGTTAAAAAAGGGAGCAACCCGGATGGCATCCTATCCAGACAGTTTATTAATTCTCAATGGCAAAAGTGCAGGCAACGATCTGTTGCGCCAGGCGATCACCGAATTGCGTGAAGATGGCGCGCGCATTCACGTGCGGGTGACCTTTGAAAAAGGCGATGCGGCACGCTATATCGACGAAGGCATCAGGTTAGGCGCTGAGACCATCATTTCAGGCGGCGGCGACGGAACAATCAACGAGATCGCTGGCGCGCTTATTGACCTCAACACAGCACATCGCCCGGTGATGGGCATTTTACCGCTCGGTACCGCCAATGATTTTGCCACCAGCGCCGGCATACCTGAGGATTTAGGCAAAGCGCTGCAACTGGCTATCCTCGGGAAAGCGACCGCCGTCGACATCGCGCAGGTGAATGAAAGAACCTGCTTTATCAACATGGCAACGGGCGGTTTCGGCACGCGGATCACCAGCGAAACGCCGGAGAAGCTGAAAGCCGCGCTGGGCGGCGTCTCGTACCTCATTCACGGCCTGATGCGCATGGACACCCTCAAGCCCGACAGTTGTGAAATCCACGGTGAGAACTTCCACTGGCAGGGCGACGCGCTGGTGATTGGTATCGGCAACGGACGTCAGGCAGGCGGCGGACAGCAGCTTTGCCCGGAAGCCCTGATTAATGATGGTCAGCTACAGCTGCGCATTTTTACTGGCGACGGGCTGCTGCCCGCGCTGTTTACGACGCTGACGCAGCCAGAGGAGAGCCCCAATATTATCGCCGGGAAATCCGCGTGGTTTGAAGTGATCGCCCCACACGGCATGACCTTTAACCTTGATGGCGAACCGCTGAGCGGAGAGAAATTCCGCATCGAAGTTGTTCCGGGCGCGTTGCAGTGCCGATTACCGCCGGATTGTCAGCTCTTGCGCTGATGGTTTGCCGGGTGGCGGCTACGCCTTACCCGGCCTACAGGACCGATCGCGTAGTCGCCACCCGGCTACCTAATACACCGCCACCTCCCGCGCCATCTCGCGGGAATACTGCTGTGAGGCATTGACCAGCATCCGCGTATAGTCGGTTTTGGCCTGCCCGGCGACCAGTTCGTCCACCGTCAGGCTTTCAAGGATTTTGCCATACTGCATTACCGCCACCTTCTGACACAGATGGGCAATCACGCCCAGATCGTGGGTCACCATAAGGTAGGTCAGGTTCGACTCATGCTGAAGTTCCGCCAGCAGGTTGAGGATTTCCGCCTGCACCGAGACGTCCAGCGCCGAGGTAGGTTCATCCAGCAGCAGCACCTGCGGCTCCAGAATCAGCGCCCTGGCAATCGCCACGCGCTGGCGCTGCCCGCCGGAAAGCTGGTGCGGATAGCGATCGCGAAACGCCCGGCTAAGCCCAACTTTATCCAGCAGGGCGTGAACGCGCCGCTCCCGATTTTTTATGCGGTGAATGTGCAGCGGCTCTTCCAGAATATCGCCGATGGTGTGACGCGGATGCAAAGAGCCGTACGGATCCTGAAATACCATCTGCACCCGGCGGCAGCGTTCCTGGCTGATACGTTTTTCCAGCCGCTTGCCGTTAATCGCCAGCTCGCCCTCCCAGTGGGTAAACAGCCCGGCAAGGCATTTCAGCACCGTTGTTTTGCCCGAACCGGACTCCCCCACCAGGCCGTAAATCTCGCCGTCCCTCACGCTGATATTCACATCGTCCAGCACCTGATTACGCTTCTCGCCCTCGCCAAACGTCAGGTTAAGGTGTTGTATCTCGATCATCTCTGCTCCTTACTCGGTGAGCCAGCTGGCCTGACGCTGTAATACCGGCAGCGTCGGTCGGCGATGGTTGATTTCCGGTAGCGCGCTGATGAGCCCCTGGGTGTAGGGATGCCTGGCGTTGTGCAGATCCTTCGCGGCAATCGACTCCACCACCCGTCCGGCGTACATCACCAGCACCCGGTCGCAGAAGCTGCGCACCAGGTTGATGTCGTGGCTGATAAAGATCAGCCCCAGACCGCGGGACTGCACCAGGTCGTCGAGCAGGCCCAGCACCTGCAAACGCACCGACACGTCCAGCGCCGAAGTCGGCTCGTCGGCAATGACCAGCTCGGGATCGGCGATCAGCATCATGGCGATCATGATGCGTTGCCCCTGCCCGCCGGAAATCTCGTGCGGACAGAGGTGATACACCCGCTCCGGCTGGCGAATGCGCACCACGTCGAGCATCTCCAGCACTCTGGCTTTGGCTTCCGCCTTGCGCCCCGGATGATGGGTCAGCCAGGCTTCGGCAATTTGGTCGCCCACGCACACCACCGGGTTAAGGGAGTATTTCGGGTCCTGCATGATCATCGAGATGCGCTTGCCGCGAATGCCGCGCATCTGCGCCTCGCTGACGGCCTGTAAATCGACATCGCCAAACTGCATCCGCGCGGCGCGGATCTGCGCTTTGGCCGGATGCAGGCGTAGCAGCGCCCGCCCGACGGTGGATTTACCGGAACCGGATTCACCGACAATCGCCAGCTTTTCGCGTCCGAGCTGGAAAGAGACGCCGCGCACCGCGTGGGTGACCGCGTCGCCGTTGATAAAATCGACGTGGAGATCGCGCACGTCGAGCATCGGGTTATTCGCTACGAGGATCGAGGATGTCACGCAGGCCATCTCCTAAGAAGTTGAACGCCAGACTGTTGATCAGGATCGCCAGCCCCGGAATAGTCACCACCCACCAGCACTCCATCATGTAGGTACGACCGCTGGAGATCATCGCTCCCCACTCCGGCTCCGGCGGCTGTGCGCCAAGGCCAAGAAAGCCCAGCCCGGCGGCGGTGAGAATGATCCCCGCCATGTTCATGGTGATGCGGATAATCACTGACGGCAGGCACAGCGGGACGATGTGACGCCACAGTACGCGCACCGGGGAAGCACCCTGAAGCCGCACGGCGGAGATAAAATCGGCCTGGCGCAGAGAGAGAGTTTCGGCGCGCGCCAGACGGGCAATCGGCGGCCAGGCGGTGAGCGTAATCGCAATCACCACGTGCTCCAGCCCCGGCCCGAGCGCCGCGACAAACGCCAGCGCCAGCACCAGGCTCGGGAAGGAGATAAAGATATCGGTGACGCGCATCAGCACCGCGTCCACCCTGCCGCCGAAGTAGCCTGCGGTCACGCCCAGCAGCAGCCCCAGCGGGCCAACGGTCACGGAGACCAGCAGCACGATGTAGAGCGTGATGCGCGCGCCGTACACCAGCCGGCTGAAGATGTCCCGGCCAAACTCGTCGGTGCCGAACCAGTGCAGTGCGTTCGGGGCGACCAGCGCGTTATTGAGGTCCTGCACCAGCGGGTTGTACGGCGCGATCAGCGGGGCAAACGCCGCCACAATCAGCAGCAGCAGGATAATCCCGCCGCCGATGGCGGTGAGCGGATTGCGCGCCATCTTGCCGACGAAGCCCGCGGCGCGGCCCAGCGTGCGTCTGATACGCTGGCGGCGTTCGGATGGCCCGGTCCCCAGCGGCGAATCCAGAGAAACGGTCATGATTTCGTCCTCGGGTCAAAGAGTTGATACAGCATGTCGGAGAGCAGGTTCAGCATCACGAAGATGACCCCCACCAGCAGCACGCAGCCCATGACCGCGTTCATATCCCCGAGCAGCAGGCTGCCGGTGAGATACGAACCGAAGCCCGGCCAGGAGAAGACGGTTTCAATCAGCACCGCCCCCTCCAGCAGCGAGCCGTAGGCCAGCGCCACTACCGTCAGGAGCTGCACGAGAATGTTGCGAAACGCGTGATTCCAGATCACCTGACGTTCAGTTAAGCCCTTCACCCGGGCAGTGATAATGAACTCCTGCGACAGCTGCGCCAGCATAAAGCTGCGGGTCATGCGGCTGATGTAGGCCAGCGAGTGGAAGCCAAGCAGCGACGCGGGCAAAACCAGATGGTTAATGGCGTTCCAGAACACCGCGCCGTTCCCGGCCAGCAGCGCATCCACCGTCATCAGTCCGGTGCGGCGTGGGACTACCCCCTCCAGTCCGAGATCCAGACGTCCCGCGCCTCCCACCCAGCCAAGCCAGGCGTAGAACAGCAGCAGCCCCATCATCCCGACCCAGAAAATCGGCGTGGAATAACCCGCCAGACTGATGATGCGCACCACGTAGTCGGAAACGCTGTTGCGCCGCGCCGCCGCCAGTACGCCCAGCGGAATGCCCAGACCCGCACCGACGATAATCGCCATCGTCGCCAGCTCGAGCGTCGCCGGGAAGACGCGCAGAATATCGGCAGTCACCGGTTTACCCGTCAGCAGGGCATTGCCCAGATCGCCGTGCAGCAGGTTATTGAGGTAAATACCGAACTGAGCCAGCAGCGACCGGTCGAATCCCAGCTGGTGATAGACCTGCTGATAGGTGCTGTGGTCGGCATCCGGTCCGACAATCGCCAGCACCGGATCAACGGGCATTACGCGGCCGATGAAAAAGGTCAGCAGCAGAAGGCCGAACAGCGTCACCACCACCTGCGTTAACCGCTTTGAGAAGCGCCGGGTCCGTGAGCCGGGCGCGAGAATTGCCACACTCATTTGTCACCTCCGGTTTTGTAGACCTCACGCAGGAAGGTGGTGGCCGACGGGTGCGACTGGAAGTTCTTCACCTCGTTACGCACCACCACCGAATCGACCATCTGTGACAGGGGGATCATCGCCGGGATCAGCGCGTCGTAGCGGACCTGGATCTGCTGGTAGTCGGCGATCTGTTTTTCCGGATCGCGCTCCAGCAGGGCCTTGTCGATCATTTCGTTGAGCGGCTTGTCGTAGAAGCTGGTACGCCAGCCCTGGAAGTTGGTCAGACGGGCTCCATCGCTGTTGTCCGGGTTATAGACCAACGCCCGCAGGCTGGAGTGCGGATGGGGTTCGACGCCGCTACCGCCGCGCCCCACCAGCATGTCGAACTTGCGCTCGCGCATTGCGCCGTAAATCTGGTTCCCGGTGCCGGTGATGATTTTGGCGTTGATGCCCGCCTGCATCAGCGTCGACTGCACGGCGATGGCGATATTGAGGAACGGCTGATCCGCCAGCACCCGCAGGGTGGTGTCAAACCCGTCCGGGTAGCCCGCCTCCGCCAGCAGCTTTCTGGCGCGCGGGATATCGAGCCTATAGCCCGGGTCCGGCAGCGTGGACGGCATACCCGCCTTGATCGGGCGCTGGTGCAGCACGCCGTAGCCCGGCATCAGCGCGCTGTTGATGCCCTGATAGTCAATCAGATAGCGCACCGCTTCGCGCACCTTCGGGTTAGCGAAATGGACCTCTTTCATGCTCATCGCCACGTAGTAGACCGTGCCTTTCTGCACGGCTTCGACGGTGAGCTGCGGGTCTTTGCGCAGGGCGTTAATGTCCGCCACCGCCATGTTGCTGGCAACGTCGAGATCGCCTTTCTCAATCATCAGGCGCAGGGTTTGTGACTCCTGGAAATGACGCAGCACCACCCGGCTCATTTTGGGTTCTTCCCGCCAGTATTGCGGGTTGCGCTGCATGCGCAGCATGTCCTTCGCCTGCCAGGTTTCCAGCATAAACGGGCCGGAACCCGCTTCGTTGGTGGTAAGCCAGCGGTTGCCCCAGTCGCTATTCACCGCGTGCTGTTGCACCGTTTTGCTGTCGAGCACGCCGAGGTTGCCGAGCGCGCCGAGGGAGTAGATCACCAGCTGCGGATCGTTAGGCTTAGGCAGAACAATTTGCACCGTGTAGGCATCGGGGGCGCTGATTTGGCTGTCGATGTTTTGCTTAGAAAATCCATACGACTTCCACACCGACGCCTGGGCAAGGTTGAGGTGCAGCAGACGGCGCATCGACCAGACCACATCCTCCGCCGTCAGCGGGTTGCCAGAGTGGAATTTAACGTCGTCACGCAGGTGAAAGGTCAGGGTTTTACGGTCCGGCGAAATATTCCAGGACGTCGCCAGCGCGGGCCTGACGTTGGTGAGCGCGTTCGGGTCCAGCTCCACCAGCGAGTCGTAGAGATTGACCACAATGCCGACCACTTCGTTACCGGTCATTGCCGCCGGATCGAGAGTCAGCAGGTTATTCATGTTCATGCCGATGATGAGCTGGTCGGGCGGCGTTTTCGCGTACGCCGCACCGCTCCCCATCATCAGCGAGAGCGCGAGCAAGCACGCCCCGGCTAAGGGAGATCGTTTCATGTATATATCGCCTGTAGGGTACGTTTTTATCTGTCAGTCGTGGCTGACGGTATTGGCTTCGATATATGCAAAATTAATGTCTTCGCCCAGCCCCGGGCGGGTCGGCAGACTGACCATGCCGTGTTCGTCCATCGGGTCCACCAGGCTGTTGAGGTACGCCGCCGGTTGGTCGTAGTCGAGGAACGGGTGCAGCAGGCCGCGCTCGTACCAGCGGCAGTTTTTGATGGCGCCAATCACCGCCAGGCTGGCCGCGCCGTTGCCGTGTATTTCGCAGTCCATGCCAAAAGATTCCGCCAGGTTCGCCACCTTCAGCGTTGGGGAAATGCCGCCCACGCCGTTCGACCCTGCGCGCAGGATGTCGCAGGCCCCGGCTTTGATCCAGTCAGCACGGCTGTGGTGCTTTCCGCCCAGGCTTTCCGGCCCGATAACCGGAATCGAGAGGTTCTCCGCCAGCCACGCGTAGGAGGCCATGCTCTCCTCTTCCATCGGCTCTTCAAACCAGGCGAAGTCAAGCTTTTCCAGCGCTTTGCCGATGTACAGCGCCTCGGTACGGCTGTACCAGTGGTAGCCGTCAATCATCAGGTCAATGTCCGGGCCAACCGCTTCACGCACGGCGGCACAGGCTTTGACGTCCATCTTTGGATTGGGGGCGAAAGAGACCGGCGGCATCCAGGTGTGCAGCTTGATGGCCTTGTAACCGCGCGCTACCAGCTTTTCGGCAAAGCTGGCGTACTCCTCCGGCGTGGATAATCCGCCCGGCAGATCGTCGCCGCACATGGTGCTGCCGTAGGCCGGCACCTTATCGCGATAGCCGCCAAGCAGTTTCCAGACCGGCAGGTTGAGCTTACGGCCAATCAGATCCCACAGCGCCTGTTCAACGAAGCCCAGCGCACGCTCGGTCAGCTGATGCGCGCTTCCCCGCTGCCAGTGCGCCAGATCCTGCCAGATGCGTTCCCGGTTGAATGCGTCCTGCCCCACCAGCACTTTGCGAAAGAAGGTATTGACCACAAAGGGGCGCACCACTTCCGGCGGCGCGAACGAATATCCGCGGGTGCCCTCTTCTGCCGTGATGGTCAACATCGCCATTTTGGCCATGCTCTCCGGCCCAGGATGCGAATGCCCCGCCGCGTCAGAGACCCGACGCGTCGGGTACTGAAAAACGGTGACGTCTACAGATTCAATTTTCATTATCGGTCCTTAAGTCCGGCGATAAGCCCAGAAGCAGAAAATGACAAAGGGGTTTTATGATTTTAAAAATGCGTTTCAGTATGTAATTTAAGCATAAAAAATCAGCACGTCCTCGGACAAAACGCGTTAAGGAGAGGCTATTTTTTGGGCATATGCACGGTCGGACGTGACAATTTTCACAAAAGCGCGGGGAAATGTGAGGTTGATCGGGAGACGTTATTTGAAGGTAAGCGCAGAAGCAGGAATATGCTGACCGGCAACAACCCGCGGAAACTTCTGCGCTTACAAATCAGTCAACTAACCCGCTTCCGGGGCTGGAACGGCAAGCGTTTCCAGCAGCGCATGCATAGACGCATACCGGCCACTGGCATTGTTAAAGCTGGCATGATGGCACGCTGGCGAGACGATGAGGGTTTTGAGCCCCGCACTAAGGGCGGCACGGTAGCCGCTCTGGCTGTCCTCAATCACTATGCACTGCGAGGCCGTCAGGCCTAATTTTCGCAGCGCCGAGAGATAGACGGCAGGGTGCGGTTTTCCGTAGCGTTCATCGTCGGCGCTGCAAATGACCTCAAAATAGTGACCCATCCTGAGTTTCTTAAGCACCGCATGCACGATTTCATGCGACGAAGAGGTGGCAAGTGCAATCCGGTAACCTGCCTCACGAAAATACGACATCACGTCGTAGATGCCTTCTATCGCTTTGCCTTCCCGGCCAATCAGTTCGATGATGCGCAGACGAATGGCCGCTTCAATCATTACAGGATCGGCCTCAAGTTTACAGTATTCACACCAGGTCCGGGCAATCTCATCCAGCCGCTTGCCTTTCGTCAGTGACTCACACTCTTCGTCGCTGACCTCAGCACGCCAGCCTGCCAGAGCTGCTTTCTGCGCCTGACGCCACAGGCCTTCGGAGTCAATGATGACGCCATCCATGTCAAAAATTACCGCCTTAACATCCATCATACGTCTCCGTGAATGGCCCGACGCTGCCGTCAGGCCTGAATAAATTACGAAATTCCGACCGTTTCACCCTTACAGGTTTCCTGACGAACAAACCCAGGCTGTTCAACCCGAATAAACGGACACAGGATGAAGGCCACGACATACAGCGCCGTGTAGGCAATGACCACGCCGAGCGTGCTGAACCAGGGCAGCAGCACCACGGCAATCGCCGGCGCAAGGAAGTTAGACAGACCGGCTGACAGGTTATACACCGAAATCGCCGCCCCCTTGTGCCGCGGCTCCAGCGCCGGGAACACCGCCGCCATCGGTACGAAGGCCGCCACAAAAATCCCCAGCGCGATGGCCGGGACCAGCGCCATGGCAAAGTTATGCCCGAAGTGCTGCGGAATGTAGTAAAACGCCAGGCTCGAGAGCGCCATCCCGATACAGCCAAACCAGCGCACCACCCGCATCCAGCCCATTTTTTCCGCCACCACGCCCCAGAAGACGTTCGAGAAGATGGTGGTGAAGAAGAATACTGCCCAGACCTGAAGCCACTCGGAGGTGGTGAAGCCCAGTTCGTCAACAAACATCATCGGCATGATGACGGCAAACCCGAACAGGGAGAGGGTGTTGATGATACGCACCATGCTGGAGAGCAGAATACTGCGGTTGGTGTAGAGCAGCGTCGCTGCACGGCCCAGCTCGGCGAATTTTTCTCGGGTGGAGAGAGTCTGCATATGCCGTGGCGTTTCCACCTTACGCATAGAGACCAGCGCAATGATCCCGCCGGTTACGCAGAATGCCAGCGCCAGCCACAGCGTGCCCATCTCCCCGATGTGCGGAATGGTAAAGCTCGGAATGTAGCTGCCGAACACGCCGATGCCGATAGAGTAAACCGCCCAGAACCAGCCCAGCGCCGCGCTGGTACTGTCACTGCGAACGTTATGCACAATGGCGACGATAAAGGCATAGAGGAACAGCGGATAGGCCAGGCCGCGGATCCCGTAGAACAGCAGAATTAATGCGTAATTTGCCTGACCCAGACCAAAAACGAGAAACAGGACGTGGAAAACGCACCACAGGACGAAGCCAATCAGCATGGTTTTTTGCGGGGTGATGATTTCAGCCACCACGCCGGAAATCCATGCGGAGAGCGCCGCCGCGAGACCGTAGAGCGTGAAGGCGAAAGAGGCTTCAGCAGGCGTGAAGCCCAGCGCCTTAATATAGTGCGACAGGAATGCCAGCTCGAAACCATCGCCCGTCATAAAGACCGCGATAGCGATATACCCCCAGACCAGACTCAGGGGTAATCCCAGCCATTGTTTGTTATTTAACGACATATTGACCTCGTTTTTAGGGTACAGGGAACCGCTCCGGCAGCATCACCGGAGGGTCTTTGCCACAGAATTATGGGTTTCGGTAGTTCAGGTCGTTTTGGTAAAGCGCGTTAAACTGCTGGTAACGCGTCATCAGCGCACGGTGGCGCGCCGGATCGCTGCGCCAGGTTTTATAGACTTCAGGTTTTTCGCACACGGAAGCCAGCGGCTTACCGGCTGCGAGACAGGCCAGCCGTGCAGCCCCCAGCGCACCGCCGGTTTCGCCGCCCTTATGCGTCACCACCGGCATCGCCAGAATATCGGCCAGCAGCTGGGCCCAGAAGGGGCTCCGCGCCCCGCCGCCGACGAGGGAGCACTGTTCAATCTGCGTGCCGCTCTCCTGCAACACGCGAAGGCCATCGGCAATACCGAAGCTGACGCCTTCCAGCACCGCATACCCCATCAGCGCACGCTGGCTGGAGTGCGTTAGCCCCCAGAACATGCCCCGTGCACAGGGATCGTTATGCGGCGTACGTTCCCCGGAAAGGTAGGGCAGGAACATCGGCGCGCTCGCTTTCTCCGCATCGCTTAGCTGGGCGATCTCCTCAAGCAATGCCAGCTCCGTGACGCCCACCAGACGGCAAAACCACTGTAGACAACTGGCGGCGCTTAACATCACGCTCATCTGATGCCACAGGTTTGGCAGCACGTGACAGAACGCGTGCACGGCAGACTGGGGCGCCGGACGGTAGGCATCCGTGACCACAAACAGCACGCCGGAGGTGCCCAGCGAAATAAACGCATCGCCCGGCGAAACGGCCCCAACCCCTATCGCGCTGACGGCGTTATCTCCCCCGCCGCCGGCAACGATAACCGAGGGGTTGAGACCCCACCGCTGCGCTACCGCAGGTTCGAGTAGCGCCGAGACCTCACACCCTTCCACCAGCGCAGGCATGGCGGCACGCGACAGCCCACATTTTTCCAGCAGTGCATCCGACCAGTCTCGTTTTCCCACATCCAGCCACAGCGTCCCTGCCGAGTCCGACATATCAGAGATTTTTTTTCCGGTCATTTTGAAGCGCAGATAATCCTTCGGCAGCAGCACGGTGGCGAGACGGCTGAAGTTCTGCGGCTCATGACGGCGCACCCAGAGCAGCTTTGGTGCCGTAAACCCCGGCATTGCCAGGTTCCCCGCCACCTGGTGCAGCTCGGGCGCCATCTCTTCCAGCTCTGCGCACTCCTGCGCGCAGCGGGTGTCATTCCACAGGATGGCCGGACGCAGGGGTTCACCCGCGGCATCCAGCAGTACCGCACCGTGCATCTGTCCGGAAAGGCCAATGGCTTTTATCGCCTGCCAGTGGTGGCCGCACTTCTCCCGGAGGGTGGCAATCAGGTATTCGGTTGCCTCCCACCAGGCTTCCGGCGATTGTTCAGACCAGTGCGGCTTCGGACGCTGTATCGTCAGCGGCGCGCTATGGGTGGCGACAACGCCGTTGTTTTCGTCAATGACCAGCGCCTTTACTTCTGATGTGCCAAGATCGATGCCCAGATACATACCCACCTCTCACTTAATCAGCGCGTAGACGTCAGCGATTTTTTCACGCAGAAGCGCGGCAAAATCTTCCCGGCCGGTCAGATCGCCAAACAGGGCGGTATCGCTGGCATATCGGGCTATCGGATCGTCCGATTCGAACATCGCATGTACCGCAGAGGCGTTGAGGATACCGTCCTGGTATTCATATGGCAGCTTGCCGTGATGCCACTGCTCCATATAGACGTAGAACAGCGCAGGCAGCATAGCGGTAGCGTCAGGACGTACGCCGCGCTGGTAACATTCACGCAGCGTTGGGGCTATCATCGCCGGGATCTTCGAGAACCCGTCGGCCGCGACGCGCTGGTTGGTGTCCTGAATCCAGGGGTTGGTAAAACGCTTAAGCACCACGTCGCGGTAGGCTGGCAGATCGATGCCATTATCTCCCAGGCAGGGAATGACATCTTCCGTCACGTAGCGGTCGGCAATCTTGTAGATAAATTCTGTCAGCGTGCTTTCATGGATATACTGCTGCCCGACCAGAGTACCCGCCCAGGCGATACAGCTATGGGAGGCATTGAGGATGCGGATCTTCGCCTCTTCATAAGGGATGACGGATCCCACCAGCTCCACGCCCACCGTTTCCAGCGCGGGACGAACGTCGCGGAAATTGTCTTCAACCACCCACTGAATAAAGCGTTCCCCCATAACCGGGGCGTTATCGTCTATGCCCGTCCGGGCCTTAATGCGCGCCGGGAGATCGGCCGCCGGACGCGGTGTGATGCGATCCACCATGGTATTCGGACAGGTCGCATTAGCGCTCAGCCAGTCGATGACCCTCTGTTTGCCGCTGAGGGTTAAGAATTCAATCAACCCGTCGTGGAAGCGCTCGCCGTTATGCCGCACGTTGTCACAGTTAAGCAAGGTTACCGGACCCGCTCCGTTCGCCATACGCGCTTCGAGGATGCGGGCAATTGTCCCGTAGATGGTTTTACAGCCGCCCTTAATATCGCTCGCCAGATCGGCATTGGCCACATCCAGCCTGTGGCTGGTATCCAGATAGTAGCCCCCCTCCGTCACGGTAAACGCGATGACCCGAGTCTGCGGGTTCGCCCCTTCGGCAATCAGCGGCTGCAAATCCGCCTGCCACGGGATCAGCGTCTGAATCGAGGCGATCTCTTCATAGTCTCTCTCGCCTTCCGGGCTGACGGTCTCCAGTACATATCGCCCCTTCTGCGCGGCCAGCGCCTGCACCACATGTTCAGCATCGTTGCGTATGTTGCCCGCAGCGATGTGCCAGCGCGTATCGCCGCCGGCAATCAGGCGGTGCAGATACCACGCCTGATGCGCACGATGAAAAGACCCCAGCCCAATATGTAGCCATG
This sequence comes from Enterobacter sp. MGH 33, assembly GCF_000534535.1. Taxonomy (NCBI): domain Bacteria; kingdom Pseudomonadati; phylum Pseudomonadota; class Gammaproteobacteria; order Enterobacterales; family Enterobacteriaceae; genus Enterobacter; species Enterobacter sp. MGH 33. The sequence continues at coordinate 3,315,193 of NZ_KI973212.1, forward strand.
TGTATTTCTCGGTCATTGTTCTGTTCTCCAGTGAGGTTATGGCTGAACTGTAGATGATCATTTGATTAAAATAAGAGCTACAGATCACAAAAGAACAAATGACCATTCAAATAACAAATGACCAATAAAGAGCAAACCGCTTGCCTCAGCGCGGAGCACCCGCCAGAATGACAGACAATTGTTGTGGGTGTTGACCGCCCTCAACCCCACTCTTGAGGCAGGGAAACGTGAGCAAAGAAGATGACATCAGGCTCGATCAAAAAGTGCGGGCGGCATGGATGTATTACATCGCCGGGCTTAATCAAAGCGAAATTGCCAGCCAGCTCGGCACATCAAGACCGGTGGTGCAGCGGCTGATTGCCGCCGCGAAAGAGGAAGGCATTGTCTCGATTGGGCTTCATCACCCTGTCGCTAACTGCCTCGATTATGCGCAACTTCTCGCGGAAAAATATCACCTGACCCACTGCAACATTGTGCCCGTCTACCGCAATGAAAGCGCGCTGGATAGCGTGACGTTTGGCTGTTATCAGCTGATGGCCCGCTACCTGCAAGGTGATAAACCCACGGTTGTCGGAATTGGCTCCGGACTGACGCTAAAAAAAACCATCAAGCGTATCGATTTTGACAGCCACAACACCCGCTGTGTCGCCCTGATCAGCGCCATGAACGAGCACGGGCAATGTAACTATTACGATGATGTGCCGTTGCTGCTGGCGCGTAAAATTCAGGGAAAATATTACCAGTGGCCGGCGCCGCGCTATGCTCAGTCCAGCGAGGAGCATGAGATGTGGTGCTCAAACCGCCTGTTCCGTAACGTCTGCGCCGTGGCGGATGCGGCCGATGTGATTTTTGTCGGCATCGGGGCGCTGGGCAGGCAGAGCCCTATCTTCAAAGACGGGTTTATCGATGAGGCACAGCTGGAAGAGTTGACCCAGCGCGGTGGCGTTGGCGAAATACTCGGACGCTTTATCGATGCCGACGGCAACGTCATCGACAGCCAGATTAATCGCTTTATTACCAGCTACGATATTCGCCAGAGCCAGTGTCCACGTATTGCGGCCGCCTGCGGCGAGGATAAACGCCCGGCGATCCTTGCCGCCCTCAAAGGCGGCTGGGTAAACGGTCTGGTGACGGATGAACAGACCGCGCGCTGGCTGCTGACGCGTCAGGGCTAGCCCGTGACGCTCTGGCTGCCAATCAGTTCCGGTGGGATCTCAATACGCCTGACCGAGGTATCACCGGAATCGAGAATTTCAAATACCTTCTCCAGCATCGCCGGGACGTCCTGGCGCACCATGTCGATATCATGTCCCAGCAGAGAGACAAATGGGTCCCAGTCAAAACAACCCATCGGCGGCTGATTTTGGCCGGTCTGCCCGTATTGGGCCAGCCAACGTACCACCCCCTCCAGCGAAATGGTCGAATTGACAAACAGCCCCTTTAGCGCCGTCGATGGCGACGGGAAGGTGGCTCTGAGCTGCTCCTCCACGCGCGATGACGAGTACCCGGTGACCAGCAGCTGCTGTTCCGGAACGGTCAGCCCATGGGCCTGATGGGCATCAAGGAACCCGCGCAGGCGCTCTGCGGTGTTGTTATCACTCCGGCGTCCGCCCACGAAGGTCAGCGGAGCCAGCGAACCAAACCGTTTAAAGCTGCTGGCGAGGATCCGCTCTGTCAGCATCTTCGCGCCGCCGTAGTTATCCGAAATGATAGAGGGCGCCAGGGTACCCGGCAGATCAAGATTTAGCGTAGGTACGCCCGCCTGATGACAGAGTTCAGCAATTTTGTCCGGGTGTGTCGCCCCCGTGGCAATGACCCAGTCAACCTGCCAGGAGAGCATGGCACGGGCGGCATCCAGCTCGAGTTCCGGCTGTCGGCGTGTGCAGGTAATAATCGGCAACAGCCCTCTGGCACGCGCCATCTCTTCGAATTTTTCCGCTATAGAGCCGAAATAGCGGTTGTCATATTTCGGCACAATCATGCCGATAACGTTCGATTTCTTGCTGCGCAGCAGGCTTGCCTGACGGTTAACCGCGTAGCCCTGCTCTTGTGCAATGCGGGTTACCTTCTCTGCCAGGCTGGCGCTGATGCGGCGTTTCTTCCAGTTGCCATTCAAAATAGCACTCACCGCGCTGGCAGAAACGCCGGTGAGTTCCGCCAGATCGTAAATGGTCGTTTTCTTCGTTTTCTCAACGCGCGTCACAAAATCGCCTCTTCATTTTGAATGTCTCTTGCTGGAGAAATAAGCAAGTGCTAGATCTGCTTCATCGATTGAGCAGTTTGCTTCACGCGTCAGTCAGAACCCCCGTTCTTCACGCGAAAGCAGACACACCCTAAAAATCATCTCTGCATAAAGGATTATAAAATGAATCACTCTGTCCCCTCCATGAATAGTTCCCTTCAGGGCAAAGTCGCTGCTATCACTGGCGCCGCCTCAGGTATTGGCCTGGAGTGTGCAAAAACGCTGCTCGGCGCTGGCGCAAAGGTGGTGTTAATCGACCGTGAAGGCGAGAAGCTTCAGCGCATCGTCGCCGAGCTGGGCGAGAACGCGTTTGCCCTGCAAATCGATCTGTTCAAACCCGAGCAAGTCGACGCGATGCTGAGCGACATTGTCGGCCTCGCCGGCGGCCTGGATATTTTTCACGCCAATGCAGGCGCCTACATCGGCGGGCCGGTTGCTGAAGGCGACCCGGACGTCTGGGATCGCGTACTGAACCTGAATATCAACGCCGCCTTCCGCTGCGTTCGCGCCGTACTGCCGCATATGATTGCGCAGAAGTCAGGCGATATTATCTTCACCAGCTCCATTGCGGGCGTGGTGCCGGTTATCTGGGAGCCGATCTACACCGCGTCCAAATTTGCCGTTCAGGCGTTCGTGCATACCACCCGTCGTCAGGTCGCGGAACATGGCGTACGCGTCGGAGCCGTTCTGCCTGGGCCGGTAGTGACGGCTCTGCTCGACGACTGGCCGCAGGCCAAAATGGATGAAGCGCTGGCAAACGGCAGCCTGATGCAGCCGATTGAAGTCGCAGAATCGGTGTTATTCATGGTGACCCGTTCGAAGAACGTTACCGTCCGGGATCTGGTGATTCTGCCTAACAGCGTCGATCTTTAAGGGCCGCAAGGATGAAGAGTACACCTGAAACCGTTATCGGCGTAGACGTCGGCTCCGGCAGCGTCCGCGCGGGCATTTTCGATCTCAGCGGCAGGCTGCTTTCCCACGCGACGCAGAAAATTGCCACCGTGCACCGCAGCGGAAGCCGCGTGGAGCAGTCCAGCGCCGAGATCTGGCAGGCCGTTTGCCGCTGCATCCGCGAGGCGCTGGCGCGCTCCGGGACGACTCCGCAGAGCGTTGCCGGCATCGGGTTTGACGCCACCTGCTCGCTGGTGGTGTTGGACAACAATGGCGAACCGCTGGCGGTCAGCCCTGACGGTGAAGCGGAAAACAATATCATCGTCTGGATGGATCACCGTGCGACAGACCAGGCGGAGCGCATCAACGCCACCCATCATCCGGTGCTGGACTATGTTGGCGGAAAAATATCGCCCGAAATGGAGACGCCCAAGCTGCTGTGGCTGAAAGAAAACCACCGAGAGGTCTACGATCGCGCCTGGCAATTTTTCGATTTGGCCGATTTCCTGACCTGGCGCGCGACCGGCGATGTCACCCGTTCCATCTGTACCGTAACCTGTAAATGGACGTGGCTGGCCCATGAGAACCGCTGGGACCCGGACTATTTTCGCACCGTTGGCCTGGACGAGCTGGCCGGAGAAGATTTTGTCCGCATCGGCCAGCATATTGCCGCCCCCGGCACCCCTTGCGGCGAGGGCTTAACGGAGCAGGCCGCGCGTGAGATGGACTTGCTGCCAGGCACGCCGGTAGCGGTAGGGTTAATTGATGCCCATGCCGGCGGTATAGGGACCCTGGGCGCTGGCGGCGGCGCGCTGAATAACCTCGCGTATGTCTTTGGCACTTCATCGTGCACCATGACCAGCGCCGCGAGCGCCGTTTTTGTGCCCGGCGTCTGGGGGCCTTACTTTAGCGCCATGGTACCTGAACTGTGGCTGATTGAGGGCGGACAAAGCGCCGCGGGTGCCGCTATCGATCGGTTGTTAAGTTTCCATCCTGCCGCGCTGGAAGCGCGCCAGCTGGCACAGGAGTCTGGCCTGCCGCTGCCGGTGTACCTGGCAGACAGGCTTTTACAAACCTTCGCCACCGCCTCAGAGGCGGTGACCCTGGCAGCCGGACTGCACGTGGTGCCCGAATTTCTGGGTAACCGCGCGCCCTTTGCCGATCCCCATGCGCGGGCCACGATCTGCGGGCTGGGCATGGAGAACGATATCAATAACCTGATGGCACTGTATGTGGCCGGTCTGTGTGGTATCGGTTACGGTTTGCGACAAATCATTGACGCCCAGCGTGAATGCGGCGTACAGACCGAAAATATCGTTATCAGCGGCGGCGCGGGCCAGCACCCTTTCGTCCGCCAGCTGCTGGCAGATACCTGCGGGCTGCCGGTGTTAGCGACCCAATGCAGCGAACCGGTATTACTGGGTTCGGCCATTCTCGGGGCGGTGGCGGGAAATCTAGCGCCTTCAGTGACCGATGCCATGAAACAATTTACCCACGTGGATAAATATTTCTATCCGCAAGCGAACTATCAATCCCTTCATCTGCGTCGATACGAGGCTTATAAGCAGTTACAACAGACTGCGACAGTAATCAGAGAATAAATACACGTCAGTATATTTAGAGAAAAAGACAATAAGAAAACTCACGCCGGAATATTTCCGGTGTGGGCTTACCTGTACGCTACAAACGAGGTCAATATGTCCGAAATAAATAAACAGTGGCTGGGATTGCCGCTGAACCTGCTATGGGGATATCTGGCGATCGCGGTCTTTATGACGGGTGACGGTTTCGAGCTGGCATTCCTGTCCCACTATATTAAATCACTGGGTTTCACGCCTGCTGAGGCCTCTTTCGCCTTCACGCTTTACGGTCTCGCGGCGGCGCTCTCCGCGTGGATCTCCGGCGTGGTGGCTGAAATCATCACCCCGCAAAAAACCATGCTGATTGGCTTCGTCCTGTGGTGCGTTTTCCACGTCCTGTTTCTCGTTTTTGGTCTGGGTCAGGCAAATTACGCATTAATTCTGCTGTTCTATGGGATCCGCGGCCTGGCCTATCCGTTATTTTTGTACGCCTTCATCGTGGTCATCATCCATAATGTGCGTAGCGATAAATCCAGCTCGGCGCTGGGCTGGTACTGGGCGGTTTATTCCGTAGGTATTGGCGTGGCGGGCAGTTATATTCCGAGCTTTACCATTCCGCACATCGGGGAGATGGGCACCCTGTGGCTGGCACTGGCGTTTTGTCTGGCGGGGGGAGTCATCGCCATGGTATCCCTGCGCAGCGTCAAAACCCCAACGCACATGCATAATCTCTCCACCCGAGAAAAATTCGCCGAGCTGGGCCGTGCAGCGACGCTGCTCTACACCAACCGCAGTATTCTGCTCTCCAGCATGGTGCGTATCATCAACACCCTCTCCCTGTTCGGGTTTGCCGTCATCATGCCGATGATGTTTGTTGACGAGCTGGGCTTCACCACCTCCGAGTGGCTTCAGGTCTGGGCGGTATTCTTCTTCACCACCATCTTCTCGAACGTCTTCTGGGGCGTGGTGGCGGAAAAAATGGGCTGGATGCGGGTGGTGCGCTGGTTTGGCTGCATCGGGATGGCGCTCTCGAGCCTGGCGTTTTACTACATTCCGCAGCACTTCGGACATAACTTTGCCATGGCGCTGGTCCCGGCCATCGCGCTGGGGATTTTCGTGGCGGCCTTCGTACCGATGGCGGCGGTGTTCCCGGCGCTGGAGCCGCGGCACAAGGGGGCGGCGATTTCGGTGTATAACCTGTCAGCCGGTCTGTCTAACTTCCTTGCGCCGGCGATTGCCGTGGTGCTGCTGCCCTGGTTCAGCACGCTCGGCGTGGTCATCGCCTATACGGTGCTTTATCTGCTGGCTTTTGTTCTGTGTGCCTTTATCCGCGTCACGCAGCCGGGTTTAGAAAAAGCAAATAGCAGCAAGAGAGGGATGGCGGGTCTGCTTAATACTCCTCATCCTGAAACGCTGAAGGAGTAAGCGAGAGAACTTTCCTGCCGGGTCACGCTTATCCCGGCAGGAAGATGCGTGCGATTAGGCAATCGTCACTTTATTGTCCAGATAGACATCCTGAACCGCATTAATCAGCTTCACGCCGTCGGCCATGGATTTTTTAAACGCCTTGCGGCCCAGGATCAGCCCCATTCCGCCGGCGCGTTTGTTAATCACCGCCGTGCGCACCGCGTCGGTCAGATCGGTTTCACCGCCTGCTGCACCGCCGGAGTTAATCAGCCCGGCGCGGCCCATGTAGCAGTTAGCCAGCTGGTAGCGCACCAGATCGATAGGGTTGTCGCTGGTCAGCTTGCTGTAGACGCGGTCGTCGGTATAGCCAAAGTTCACCGCTTTATACCCGCCGTTATTCTCGGCCATTTTCTGCTTCACGATGTCCGCGCCGATGGTTGCCGCCAGGTGGTTTGCCTGACCGGTCAGATCCGCTGATACGTGGTAATCCACGCCGTCTTTCTTGAACGCGTTGTTACGCAGATAGGCCCACAGTACGGTCACCATCCCCAGCTCGTGCGCGCGCTCAAACGCGGCAGAGATCTCTTCTATCTGCCGACGCGACTGCTCAGAGCCAAAATAGATAGTCGCCCCGACCGCTACCGCACCCATGTTGAACGCCTGTTCGACGCTGGCGTACAGTGTCTGGTCGTATTCGGTTGGGTAGCTCAGGGTTTCGTTGTGATTCAGCTTGACGAGGAACGGAATGCGGTGAGCATAGCGGCGGGAAACGGAGGCCAGCACGCCATAGGTCGATGCCACACAGTTACAGCCCGCTTCAATCGCCAGCTCGACAATGTTTTTCGGGTCAAAGTAGAGCGGGTTAGCAGCAAACGACGCTCCCGCCGAGTGCTCTACGCCCTGGTCAACGGGCAGAATGGAGAGATACCCGGTCCCGCCCAGACGACCGGTATTGTAAAGCGTCTGCATGTTTCGCAGTACGGCAGGCGGACGGTTGTTGTCGACCATGACGCGGTCTACGTAATCATGGCCAGGCAGATAAAGCTGGTCGGCTGGAATGGTCATACAACGATGCTGTAAAAGGCTGTCGGCGTCTTTGCCAAGCAGTTGCGCAATATCAGTCATAGTGATGCTCCCGTAAGTCCGACATGATGTCGGAGCGTGTGATCCAAGCCCACGTTTTGGCAGGCAGACTAAGCCTGGTACCGACTTAACCTATTTTCCACCATTTGCAACTTTTTTAAGCACAATCTGCTGGCTCGTTTCGTGTACAACATTTTTGTTACACTGATCAAACAATCGCCTTAAAGGTATTTAAAAGGTATTATCACATGGTATGTTACATGCGTACCTCTGACATGCAGGATTAAAAAATGAAAACGAAAGTCCAACTGTCATTCATGATGTTCGTTGAATGGTTTATCTGGGGCGCATGGTTTGTGCCGCTGTGGCTGTGGCTGAGTAAGAGCGGGTTTACCGCCGGGGAAATTGGCTGGTCGTACGCCTGTACCGCGATTGCCGCGATCCTCTCTCCCATCCTTGTCGGCTCGCTGACGGACCGTTTCTTCGCCGCCCAGAAAGTGCTGGCCGTGCTGATGTTCGCTGGCGCGATTCTGATGTATTTCGCAGCACAGCAAACCCAGTTCAGCACCTTCTTCCCGCTGCTGCTGGCCTACTCCCTGACCTATATGCCGACCATCGCGCTGACCAACAGCATCGCCTTCGCGAACGTCGATGACGTGGAGGCTGATTTCCCGCGCATCCGCGTGATGGGCACCATCGGCTGGATTGCCTCCGGCCTGGCGTGCGGCTTCCTGCCGCAGATGATGGGCTATAGCGACATCTCTGACACCAATATCCCGCTGCTGATGACCGCTGCCAGCTCCCTTCTGCTTGGCGTCTTCGCGCTGTTCCTGCCGAATACCCCGCCGAAGAGTACCGGCAAGCTGGATTTCAAAGTGATGCTGGGGCTGGATGCGCTGATCCTGCTGCGCGATAAAAACTTCCTGGTGTTCTTCTTCTGCTCGTTCCTGTTCGCCATGCCGCTGGCCTTCTACTATATCTTTGCCAACGGCTATCTCACCGAAGTGGGGATGAAAAACGCCACCGGCTGGATGACCCTCGGCCAGTTCTCTGAAATCTTCTTCATGCTCGCTCTGCCATTCTTTACCAAACGCTTTGGTATTAAGAAGGTCTTGCTGCTGGGCCTGATCACCGCCGCCATTCGCTACGGTTTCTTTGTTTACGGCGGCGCCGAGCAATACTTTACCTACGCCCTGCTGTTCCTCGGCATTCTGCTGCACGGCGTAAGCTATGACTTCTATTACGTCACCGCGTACATCTACGTGGATAAAAAAGCGCCAGTGCACATGCGCAACGCGGCGCAGGGCTTGATCACGCTGTGCTGTCAGGGCTTTGGTAGCCTGCTGGGTTACCGTCTCGGCGGCGTGATGATGGAAAAAATGTTCGCATATAAAGAGCCGGTGAATGGGCTGACCTTCAACTGGGCCGGAATGTGGACGTTTGGTGCAATCATGATTGTGGTGATTGCCGTACTGTTTATGCTGTTTTTCCGCGAATCGGATAAAGAGATCACCGCAATTGAGGTGGTTGATGGCGATACCGCGCTGACACGAGGGGAAGTTAAATGAAACAAGACCGTATTCTCGGTGCTCTTTACGGGCAGGCGTTAGGGGATGCGATGGGGATGCCGTCGGAGCTGTGGCCGCGCAAGCGGGTGAAAGCGCACTTCGGCTGGATCGACCGTTTCTTACCCGGCCCGGCTGAGAATAATGCCGCCTGTTACTTTAAGCAGGCCGAATTTACGGATGATACGTCGATGGCGCTGTGCCTGGCCGACGCGATTATCGAATGCGACGGGGAAATTAACCCTGACGTTATCGGTAAGCATATTCTGGACTGGGCGCTGGATTTTGACGCGTTCAATAAGAATGTGCTCGGCCCGACCTCCAAAATTGCCCTGAACGCCATTCGTGACGGCAAGCCGGTGAGCCAGCTGGAGAACAACGGCGTCACCAACGGGGCGGCGATGCGCGCCTCCCCGCTGGGATGCCTCCTGCCAGCCACGCGTCTGGCGCACTTTGTGGAACAGGTTGCGTTAGCCTCCAGCCCGACCCATAAATCGGATCTCGCCATCGCCGGTGCGGTGGTGATCGCCTGGGCGGTTTCACGCGCTATCGACGGCGAGCGCTGGCATCACATCGCCGATGCCCTGCCGGGTATTGCCCGTGCGGCGCAGGAGGAGAACACGACCACCTTCAGCGCATCGCTTTCCGCTCGTATTGAGCTGGCCCTGAAAACCGTGCGCGAAGCCAACGGTACCGAGTCCGCCAGCGAGCAGATCTATCAGCTTATTGGCGCGGGCACGAGCACCCTTGAGTCCGTTCCGGCGGCGATTGCGATGGTCGAACTCGCGGGCACCGATCCGAACCGCTGCGCGGTGTTATGCGCCAACCTGGGCGGTGATACTGACACTATCGGCGCGATGGCAACGGCCATCTGCGGTGCGCTGCACGGTGTACAGGCCATTGATCCGGCACTCAAAAACGAACTTGATGCCGTAAACCGGCTCGATTTCAGCCACTACTGCGAAAAACTGCTGCACTTCCGGGAGCAAAGGGAGGGCGTATGAGTGCTTTTGCCCGCCGTCTCGAAACCCTTCACGCCACGCGCCCCGTAACGGTACTCGGCGCGGCGGTCATCGACGTGATTGCCGACGCCTACGCCCTGCCCTGGCGCGGGTGTGATATCGAGCTGAAGCAACAGGGAGTGAATATTGGCGGCTGCGCGCTGAATATCGCCATCGCCCTGAAGCGGCTCGGCATTGCTGCGCAAAACGCCCTTCCCGTCGGCCACGGCGTGTGGGCCGATATTATCCGTAACGCCATGGCGAAGCAGGATCTGCACAGCGCCGTGGAAGCGGAAACGGGCGATAACGGCTGGTGCCTGGCGCTGGTGGAGCCTGACGGTGAACGGACCTTTATGTCGTTTAGCGGCGTGGAGAACCAGTGGCAGCAGCGCTGGCTGGACGGGTTAAGCGTGCCGGCAGGGAGCCTGATCTCTTTGTCCGGCTACCAGCTGGCGTCCCCCAGCGGTGAGCTGCTGACGGCCTGGCTGGAAAGTCTTCAGGATGCGATGCTCTTTATCGATTTCGGTCCGCGCATCGCGGATATTCCCGACCCGCTGATGGCGCGGATCATGGCCTGCAAACCAATCGTCTCGCTCAATCGTCAGGAGGCGGAACTTGCCGCCGGATGGCTTGGCGTAAACGTGGAAGAGCTCGGCACACGGTGGCAGCAGAGGTTTGGCGCTGCGCTGATCGTACGCCATGATAAAGACGGGGCAGTCTGGTACGACGGTGACGCTTCCGGACACGTTCCGGCGTTTCCTGCTACCGTGGTCGATACCATCGGCGCGGGTGACAGCCATGCGGGAGGTACCCTTGCCGGGCTGGCGGCGGGATGGTCACTGCCAGAGGCGGTGCAGCTTGGCAATGCCGTAGCCGCCTGGGTAGTCAGCCATCGCGGTGGCGACTGCGCCCCCACGCGCGAGGTCCTACTCCTCGCACACAAAGACGTATAGGTCGCTGCGGCAGTAGCTGATGCTGTACTCAATTGGCCGGTGCTGTTGATCGAGCGCGACTTGCTTGATCACCAGCACCGGTATCTTATCGTCCATCTTGATATGCGCCTGAAACTCGCTGTCCGGCATCCGGGCGCTGACGCGGGAACGGGTGCGCTGCGGAAAGATATTCTGGCTGCGGAAGTAATCATAAAGCGAGACGCCGATGTCGTCCGGATTGGGGATTAACCCTACCGGTACCCAGGACTCCTCTATTGATACCGCATCGTCATCCACGTAGCGGATGCGCTTAAGCAGAAATACATCGCTGTCCGGCGCAAGGGAAAGGTGGCGGGCGATCTCCTCCGGACATTTCACGACGCGTTTATTAACCCACAGCGTGTTGGGCGTTTTGCCCCGCAGCACCACCTGCTGAGAAAACCCGCGCGCCTCTTTTAGCGAATATTCAAAGATATTGTTGATTTGCGTACCGTATCCACGCGCGCGGGTGACGACGCCGGCCTCTTCCAGCGCCTGCATCGCTTTACGCACCGTAATGCGCGACACACCGGCCAGCTGGCTCAGATCGCGCTCGCCCGGCAAAATATTACCGTGCGCGAGCACGCCGCTGCGTACCGCGTTTTTAACCGTTTCGGCAAATTTCAGGTACAACGGCGTGTTGTCCGGTGCGGCAATTCGTTCCTTGAGTTGAGCAATTAACCGGGTATGCGCTTGTTCCATCTCTGTTTTTCTCTGGCATAAGGTTTTATGCCAGTATACGGCTTACCACCATGCATGAAAATGGTGAACCGGCCCAATACCGTGACCCACTTCCAGAGAATCGGCTTTTGCCAGCGCGCACGAGAGCCAGATCTTCGCCTCCTGCACCGTATCCGCCCAGTTCGCGTTTCGGGGACGCAGCGCCGCCAGCGCCGCCGAGAGCGTACATCCCGTGCCGTGGGTGTTTTTGGTCTGTACCCGCGGGGCGGTGAAACGTTGCGCGCCATCGCGGGTGAAGAGCCAGTCCGGGCTTTCTGCATCATCAAGATGACCGCCTTTCATCAGCACCGCGCTGCATCCCATCGCCAGCAGCGCATTGCCCTGCTCTTTCATCTCACGTTCGTTTTGCGCGTGTGACGCATCCAGCAGCGCGGCGGCTTCAGGGAGGTTTGGCGTGATCAGCGCCACCTGCGGCAGCAGCTTTTTACGCAGGGTGTCGACGGCAGAGGCGGAGAGCAACGGATCGCCGCTTTTGGCCAGCATCACGGTATCGAGCACCACGTTTTTTATCTGATAACGTTTGAGACGTTCAGCGACCGCTTCAACAATGTCCGCCTCTGCAAGCATGCCGATTTTGGTGGTGTCGATGCGTACATCGCTGAATACCGAATCCAGCTGTGCGGCGACAAAATCCGGCTCAATACGATATACCGACTGTACACCGCGCGTGTTTTGCGCCACCAGCGCGGTGATAACCGAGCATCCGTAAGCGCCGAGCGCAGAGAAGGTTTTCAGGTCTGCCTGGATCCCCGCTCCGCCGCTGGGATCGGTTCCCGCAATAGTCAAGGCATTAATGCGTGTCATACCAGCTCCTCCAGCGCGTAAAGCGCATCCAGAAACGCCGGGGCAAAGCTGCCGGGGCCCCGGCTGTGAGTCAGTGCAGCTGACCCTGCGCGCTTCATAAAGCCGCAGGCTGCCGTCGCATTATCAAGCCTGTCGCCAGGCAGCGAACAGCAGGCGGCGACGACCGCCGAAAGCGCACAGCCTGTTCCCACCACGCGGGTCATCAGCGTGTCGCCGCCCGCGACCGTACGGGTTCGCTGACCATCAGTGATGTGATCCACTTCTCCTGTGACGACCACAACGGCGTGGGTCTGGCGGGCGAGCGTCTGCGCAGCGGTCAACGCGCTCGCCGCCGTATCGGTGGAATCAACCCCGCGCCCGCCCGCACTCATTCCGGCAAGGGCGAGGATTTCGGAGGCGTTTCCACGAATGGCCGCAGGTTTGAGGGACAATATTTGCTGGCAAAATCGGGTGCGATACGCCAGCGCGCCAACCGCAACCGGATCCAGAACCCAGGGCGTACCCGCGGCTACCGCGCTCTCAATGGCCCGACGCATCGACTGGGCGCGCGGCGCGGTGAGTGTACCCACGTTGATGAGCAGAGCATCTGCAAGCGCGGCAAACTGTTCCGCTTCCTCGGCTTCGATCACCATTGCCGGGGAAGCACCCAGCGCGAGCAAAACGTTGGCGGTGAAGGTCTGCACGACATCGTTGGTCATACAGTGCGTGAGCGGGGAACGGGTTCGGAATTGATGTAAAACGTGTGAGTCGAGCAGGTCAGGCTGCATGGTTTCGCTCCTGCCGTGCGTGAAGAAGCGATGACCGGGTAGGCATCTGACTTCCCTACGCTGGCATTATCCAGATCAGGTAATACGGGTATTTCTCAGCCTTCACAAAGAAGGGCACCCCGAGTCAAATTACTTATAAAACAGCTACTTACGAAATAGCAATTCGTAGTCATGTAGTGTAACCGGGGGGTAACCCGGGTGCAAGGGGTTTTGGGCTGTCCGTTAATCCCCTGTAACGAACAATAAACGACAAGATATTAACTACCCTCTATATGTATACATTATTGTTCAGTTAATTATCCCGCCAGATTTGTTAAGAACACATGAAAAATATTATTTACTCACTGTGCTGAGAAATATTATTTTTATCCATAATGACGCACCGGGAGTGCTTTTATAAGACAGCCCACCTTCTTTCGTATGAAATAAACCCACATATTAATGTAAACATTTATTTTGCAGAATTTTATCTCTGTCAAACACTTAATTTAACTCTCTCATTTACCACCTCATTTTCACCTTAATGTTTACATTAATAACAACCGCAAAATGACTTTTACGCCGTCGGAACTATTCATAATATTTATGACTTAGATCAACATCATTGGTTTGCGTTTAATTGATAGTTTACTCGCGTTACTAAATAAGATTTAGACAACGTTCACCCGTTTTTTAAATCCACAAAACAAAGCGATTCAGCTTCAGTATTTTTCGACAATTAATGATGTGAGCTTTTCAAATGAAATCTATGAATAAAACCTTTATTGCTATTTTTGTAATGGGCGTTGTCTTAGCGGGTACAATGAGCCAGGCTGAAGCCGCGAATACGGTTTGGGACGATCGGCAAATCACTAATATTGTAAATGACCATCAGGATCAGATTACACAAAACAACGCTGATAGCATTAACCGTGATATCGCAACGGATAACCGCTTAACGCAGGTTAATGACGACCTTCAGTCCACAAAACCAGGCGTGTTAGTCGTGGATAAAATGGCTAACGACGCACATCAGAAAGCGTTGCTTGTCGATACCGCCAGTCTGAAAAGTGAGACGGCCCTACAGGGTGTAGCGACTAACGGCACAGCCATTATCAACCTTCAACACGTCGATAATATTCAGGATAGCCGCCTTACTGCTCTCGAAAATGCACCTAAACCCATCAACGGTACAGATGGAGCGAAAGGTGATAAAGGGTGATACTGGCGCACAAGGCATTGCGGGAAGAAATGGGCGCGACGGTGTAGACGGTCATAACGGTAAAGATGGTGTGACAACCACCATAACACAACGATAGCTGGATACGGCTACCCAGGCGAAGGTCGCTAAAAATAGCCTGGCTGTTACCGCCGCCACGCAGGATCTGCAAGCCACCAGGCAGACATTACTGGCAATGAATACTAACACCAGCCAGCAATTTAAATCTCTGCGTGATGAAGTGGACAATAATAAGAAGCAGGCCAATGCCGGTATTTCAGGGGCGATGGCGGGTTTGCCGCAAGTGCAAACCAATCAACGCGTCATGTTCTCTGCTGGCGGCGCGACTTACAACGGCGAGAGCGCGCTTGCTGTCGGTGCATCCGTTAACTTTAATTCCCATGTCATCGCGAAAGTGAGCTTCTCAGATGATACCGCGAATAATATGGGCGCTTCGGTTGGGATTGGAATGGGCTTTTAAAGCGTAAAACAATCATCGGGACAAATATAAAGCCTCATTTTAGCGGATGAGCATTTCGTTGATACAAAAAGATGTCTAAATATATTTTTATTTCGGTAGCCCTGTATCTGATGCTGATTTCGGTCGGGATCTGGATCGGCGTGATGTATGTCTCCTGGTATTTGTGTCGTTTTTAAGGCGGTAAAATGAAAAAAGTAATGATGTTCGTTATAGGTACTGCGGTGCTTGCAGGTTGTGTCTCGCCTGCGCACGCCATAAACGCCCATTATCGCGCTCAATTAGAGCGTTCGGGATGCACGCAAATGAGCGCTGGCGATGGCTCTTGTGATATCAGCAAAACCAAAGCGGAAAACGCGGCACAACACGAACCAGCGACATCCATTCACGATCCCCTGCGTGAAGCCTCGTTCTCGTCGGACACGGTTAACGCCACGCTTTCTAACGGCTTTTTTAGCGCCACCGTTAACGGCAAGAAAGCCAGCGTTAAACGCCTGAATGCGAATTTCTATGAGATCCGTGGTAATGGTTTTGTGATATCGCTAAGCCTGGATGAAAACGGTATTACGGACGCGTCGTGGAATAAAACGAAGGGACGCGAACACGGTATTTTACGCGTTAGCCAGAAATAAACAGCGTAAGGAGGCTCACTGCCTCCTTTTCACCTGACAATCGCACGATTTGTCACACTCTTTTGTCTGATTTTACAATGCGGATAAATCATACGTAAGCTACTGTTTTTATTTAGCATAAAGTGCAATCTCCCCCATACAAACGGCGTTCTTCCCTGCCCTGTGCCCTGTGTCACAAAACAGTAAGCAAATTAACCATTGAGCCCGGTGACAAAAGGCTCTATATTGGCGGCGTTTTTTTCAGGCCCCATCTGTTTTTTAACTTTTTATTCAATCGTTGCTCATAACGAAGCGGCGGTTGTAGGAGTGATATGATGACGGATAAAGTCCGTATTGACACCGTAGATGCCCACAAAAGCAACGAAACCTATCTGGCCCGTCAGGCCGAATTTGAATCTAACGTCAGGAGTTATCCGCGCAAATTGCCTTTAGCGATTACGAAAGCAGAAGGCGTGTGGATCACCGATGCAGATAATAAAGAATACCTTGACTGTTTAGCAGGCGCAGGCACCCTCGCGCTTGGACACAATCATCCTGATGTGCTGAAAAGCATCCAAAATGTCATTACCAGCGGCTTGCCGTTACATACCCTGGATCTGACCACGCCGTTGAAAGACGCGTTTTCAGAATACCTGCTCTCTCTGTTGCCTGGTCAGGGCAAAGAGTACTGCCTGCAATTCACTGGCCCGTCCGGGGCTGACGCCGTTGAAGCGGCGCTGAAGCTGGCGAAAAAAGTGACCGGTCGTAGCGGTATCATCAGTTTCTCTGGTGGTTACCACGGTATGACCCACGGCGCACTGTCCGTCACCGGCAACCTGTCTCCGAAAGAAGCGGTTGACGGTATGATGCCAGAAGTCCAGTTCATGCCTTACCCACACGAGTACCGTTGCCCACTGGGTATCGGTGGTGAAGCGGGCGTGAAGGCGCTGACCTACTACTTCGAAAATCTGATTAACGACGTCGAAAGCGGCGTGCGTAAACCTGCCGCGGTGATCCTCGAAGCCGTTCAGGGTGAAGGTGGCGTGAACCCGGCGCCTGTTGAGTGGTTGCAGCGCATCCGTAAAGTCACTCAGGAACACGGTATCCTGCTGATCCTCGACGAAGTCCAGGCTGGCTTTGCCCGTACCGGTAAATTCTTTGCCTTCGAACACGCTGGCATTGAGCCAGACATCATCGTGATGTCTAAAGCAGTCGGTGGCGGTCTGCCGCTGGCCGTGCTCGGTATCAAAAAGCAGTTCGATGCATGGGCGCCAGGTCACCATACCGGTACTTTCCGCGGCAACCAGCTGGCGATGGCTACCGGTCTGACCACGCTGAAGATCCTGAAAGACCAGAACATCGCGGGCAAAGTAGCTGCACAGGGCGAATGGCTGAAAGGCCAGCTGAAAGAGATGGCGAAACGCTATCCGGTGATCGGCCACGTTCGCGGTCTGGGCATGATGATCGGTATTGAAATCGTTAAGCCACATGAAGCCGCCGATCACATGGGTTGCTTCCCGGGCGATGGCGAGCTGTCTGCACTGATCCAGAAGAAATGCTTCGAAGCCGGCCTGATTCTGGAGCGTGGCGGCCGTAACGGTATCGTTCTGCGTCTGCTGCCTTCTCTGCTGATCAGCGATGACGAGCTGAAAGTCTTCCTGGATAAATTCGAGCAGGCACTGCTTGCTGCGGGCGTTAGCCCGGCGTAACCGGAGTTGTTGAATACGATGTCTGATTCAAACCCAATTTTGTTCTCCTCTGCGCAGAGCATTGAAGCTTACCAGCAGGCGATTGAACAAAGCACTCAGGCTGTGATGCAGTGGCTGAAACAGCCTGAGATGTACCAGGGCAAAACGGTCGCGGAGCTGCGCGACCGTATTAAGCTGGATTTCAAC
Source organism: Enterobacter sp. MGH 33 (assembly GCF_000534535.1). Lineage (NCBI taxonomy): Bacteria > Pseudomonadati > Pseudomonadota > Gammaproteobacteria > Enterobacterales > Enterobacteriaceae > Enterobacter > Enterobacter sp. MGH 33. Next base: position 3,332,427 of record NZ_KI973212.1, read on the forward strand.
CCGAAAGGGCTGGGCAACGAAGCGGCGATCGAACGCGCCGTGGAGTTCTTCCTGAAAGACAGTTTGTCCGTTCATCACCCGCAGTGCGTGGCGCACCTGCACTGCCCAAGCCTGGTGGTTAGCCAGGCGGCGGAAGTGCTGATCAACGCCACTAACCAGAGTATGGACTCCTGGGATCAAAGCCCGTCCGCAACCATCATTGAGATCAAACTGATCGAATGGCTGCGTACCCGCGTGGGTTATCAGGCTGGCGACGCAGGCGTCTTCACCAGCGGCGGCACCCAGAGTAACCTGATGGGGCTGATGCTGGCGCGTGACGCGTTCTTTGCGCGTCAGGGCCACTCGGTTCAGCAGGACGGTCTGACAGGCGATCTGCGTAAGATCCGCGTGCTGTGTTCGGAAAATGCCCACTTCTCCGTGCAGAAAAACATGGCGCTGATGGGTCTGGGCTACCAGTCCGTGGTGCAGGTGAAAACTGACGAATTCTCCCGCATGGATCTCACCGATCTGGCGGCGAAAATCGAACAGTGCAACGCGAACGGCGAGCAGATCCTGGCGATTGTGGCCACGGCCGGTACGACCGATGCGGGTGCTATCGATCCGCTGCGTGCTATTGCTGAGCTGGCTGCGAAACAGAATATCTGGGTGCACGTTGATGCGGCCTGGGGCGGCGCGCTGCTGATGTCTGAGCAGTATCGTCACTACCTGGACGGTATCGAGCTGGTGGATTCCGTCACCCTGGACTTCCACAAGCAGTTCTTCCAGACCATCAGCTGCGGTGCGTTCCTGCTGAAAGAAGCGCGTCACTATGAACTGATGCGCTATCAGGCGGCCTATCTGAACTCTGAGTTCGATGAAGAAGCGGGTGTACCTAACCTGGTCTCCAAATCTCTGCAAACCACGCGCCGTTTCGACGCGCTGAAACTGTGGATGAGCCTGGAAGCGCTGGGTCAGGAGCAATACGCGGCAATCATCGATCACGGCGTGACGCTGGCACAGCAGGTTGCGGCTTACGTGAAAGAGCAGTCTGCTCTGGAACTGGTGATGCAACCCCAGCTGGCAAGCGTGCTGTTCCGATTCCGTCCGCAGGCGCAGATGGATGACGCCGGTATTGCCCTGCTGAACCAGAAAATTGGCGATGCGCTGCTGGAGTCTGGTCGTGCAAACGTCGGTGTGACCGAGCATAACGGTATCACCTGCCTGAAGCTGACCCTGCTGAACCCAACCGTGACGCTGGAGGACGTAAAAATCCTGCTGTCTCTGGTTGAGCGTACCGCGCAGGAAGTGATGGCGAAGTAATGCTTACCCCTCTCCCACCCGGGAGAGGGATTGTTTTTCCCGCGCTAACGCCTTTCCCCTTTTTTCCTCGAAGCATAACCGTATTCATACTGGCTGCACCCCGAGCTGTAATACAGCGCTGCGGATTTAATAATATCGTTGAGGATTGTGCCGCTGACCTTCACGCCAACGTGCTGTAACCGTTTAACGGTATTCTCCATCTCTTTCACGCTGGTTTTATCGAAACGGGCAACCATTAGCGTTGTTCCGGCTGCTCTGGCGACCAGCGCGGCATCGGTGACGGCCAGGACCGGCGGTGTATCAATGATGACGATGTCATATTGCTCGTTAACCCAGGACATGACGGAAAGGAATCGTTCGCTTAACAGCAATTCTAACGGGCGCAGGGGTTCCGGGCCGCAGGTGATGACGTCAATTCCCCCTTTTTCAGCATGCTGAATGACCTCCGCTAAGTCGCGTTTCCCTTCGAGCAGGCAGGACAATCCGTGGCGGTTCTCCAGACCAAAAATATTATGAACATAGCCCTGGCGCATATCCGCATCAATAAACAGCACCCGCTGACCGCTCTGCCCGGCGATGGCCGCCAGATTCGTCGCCACCAGCGTTTTTCCGCAGTCCTGCGTGGGGCCAGAAATCATCACAATGCGGTTCTCAGCCTCCATCATGGTGAAATGCAGACTGGTCCGCAGCCCGCGTACTGCTTCAACAAACATATCAGCAGGGCGATCGACGGGCAGGAAAGGCACATCCGAGGTTTTGTGTTTCCAGCGACGAGAAAACGGATTTTTTCTGCGCAACTGCGTTTTACTCCACAGCCACTGTGAACGTGGCAACGTAGCCAGAACCGGCATCCCCTGCGCTTCCAGCTGTTCGGAAAGCGTGATCCCACGTTTGAACGCCTGACGTACCAGCACGGTCCCCATTGAGAGCATTAGCCCGAACAGCGCGCCAAGAACGATGATTAACGCTTTACGCGGCTTTATCGGGTCCGGCAGCGTAACAGCCTCATCAATGATCCTCACGTTCCCGACAGCGCTGGAGCGGGAAATATTCAGCTCCTGCTGGCGCGTCAATAGCTGTAAATAAATCGTGCGACCCGACTCAACATCACGGCTCAGGCGTAAAATCTCCTGCTGCGTGGAGGGCATAGCTGACACACGGTTATTGAGACGCTCCCGTTCCCGCTCAAGGGTCTGTCTCTTTTCATGCAATGCACGATAGGTAGGGTGACTTTTTTTAAAGAGCTGGGAGATCTCTGCCTCCCGGAACGTCAGCTCATTTAGCTGATTCTCAACGTTAACAACCTGATCCAGGACAGATTTTGCCTCCAGAGACAGGTCCACCGAGTCTCGCTGCGCCCGGTAGGCATTCAGTCGCGCTTCTGCCTGATCAAGGTCCGCGCTGATTTTCGGCAACTGCGCCTGTAAAAAATCCAGACTACGAGAATCCTGAGCCTCCTGGCGCGCGATATTTTGCTGGAGATAATTTTCAGCAATTGCATTCAGCACCCGGGCGATGCTGTCAGGATCTTCGCCCGTCAGGGTTAAGGTCACGATACCGCTCTGTTTCTCCGATTCCGCAACCGTGAGACGCTTCTTCAGCGCGTTGATCGTCTCAAGCCGCGTCAACGACTTAAGCGAAAATTGCGTGCCTGGCATCGCCTCAATCGACGTCACCAGCAGAACGATCCCTTGCGTAACCAGCGTTTTCCCAACCTGGCCGTCGGCCTCAATGTTTTCGCCCGTCAGGTGATATTTTCCCGCTTCCTGTACGGTCAGCGTGAGCTCTTGCGCTTTGCCTTCCACCTGCGGGATCTGGAGTTCGCCTAACGTGATTTTGCCCTGCTCACGCCCTTGCAGACGCTGCCAGAGACGCCCCACCACAGGCAAAACGCGCTGCTTTGCCTGCTGTGTCAGAGCTAATTTGTCAACGGTCTCGCCGAGGATCATGCGGGATTTCAGCAGTAAAATTTCAGGGGCAACATCCGGCGACACATCGGTGCCCAGCTGGCTCAAACCTTTGAGCAGGTTGTTATCGTGTTTGTTTTCAATTTGCACCATGGCATCCGCCTGATAAACAGGTGGCGCAATCCAGGCATAGAGACCGGCGCACAGGATGAACAGGAACGTCACGCACAGAATCATCGTGCGGTGGTCGATCATCTCGACGAGCAAACGAACGAGATCGACTTCATGTTGTTGGGGTGCCGCTGCACCATAATTGTCTGTTGTGTAAGACGACATTAATGCTTCATTCCTTTCTGACCTAAACGACGTGCCCATTCCTGACTGGCTTTACCCAATAGCCCAAACACATATTCAAACGCTTCCCGGCTTTGACGGTAGGGATCGGGGATCTCCTGCGGCTCCAGCCATTGCCCAAAAAGCAGCGACTTTCCTCGAATCTCCGGCGCCATGGCCGCAATGAAGCGAAGATGTTCCGGCTCCATAACCAGGATAAGATCGGATCCCTGCATCAAATTGCGTGTCAGCCTGCGCGCCACATGACCGTCGAGGGAAATCCCATGCCGCCAGGCTACGTCCTGGGCGCTGTCATCCGCCGGGCACCCTTCAAGCCCGAATATGCCCGCCGAGGCGATATATCTGTCGGGCAGGTGCTGGCGCAAAAGCCGCTCCCCAATCGGAGAACGGCAGACATTTCCGGTGCAAACCACGAGTATTGATTTGAACATTATTGCGGCCACGATCTGATGTAACGAACCGTTTCGGTAAGGTCATGCACCCCGCTGATGGTCGGAACAAGCTGTGATATCACGCGATTCCAGCGGGACAGTGGTGCAGTGGTGACATAGACAATGTCATAGGGCTCAAGCTGAAACTCGGTGCCTAACACCATGGCTGATGCGTCCTGAGCATTGAGCTGGTAGAGGTTGGCAATTATTTCTGAACGCTCGCTTTTCGGCAGCGAACGAATGACAAAAATTCCGGTGGCATCGGCCATATTCTGGTTCAGCCCACCGGCATTGCCCAGCGCTTCCGCCAGGGTCATGCCGCTGCGATCCATTTTCAGCGTGCTCTGTTTAACGACCTCGCCCATGACGAACACTTTCAGCGCATCGTTACGGGGGACAAACAGAATATCGCCGGGATAGAGCAGCTTATTTTGCGTGAGATCGCCATGCTGCATCAGCGCATATAGCGAGAGGCGCGTGTCCTTCCCATTATGCGTCAGCACGACATTGCGCCAGTCCGCGTCGGCAGAGAGCCCCCCAGCGGCGTTCACGGCATCCATGACCGTTAACGGGATATTGGTAATAGCCTGCTGCCCTGACTTCACCACCTCGCCCGTCACATAGGCTTTTTGTGAGCGAAAAGAGGCGACGCTGACATCCACCTGCGGGCTTTCAATAACATTGTTCAGCCGGGCCGTGATCTCCTCGCGTACCCGTGCGACCGTTTTGCCAGCCACCGGCAATTTACCGACATAGGGATAGAAAAGCGTGCCGTCGGCATTGACCCAGTTACCGGTGTCACTGGCGCTACGATACTGCCCTGCCGGGGTTGTCAGTTCAGGGTGATCCCAGACGGTGACGGTTAGAATATCCCCAACGCCGATACGGTATTCCCAGTTTTTGACCTGTTCATCCAGATTAGGATTTGCCTGAGATTTCAAAACCGATGGTCGCATTTTTTCAATTAACGAAGGCGTAAGAGGATAAACATCAATCCGTTTCTCAAGACGATCATTTGCATCTTCTGCGGCAATTATCTTTTTTCCAGCGAGATCGAGATGCTGGCCAGGGTAAAATACGCAGCCAGATAAGGGGGTAATAATTAAAAATAATATCGATACAACTGTTGTGTTTTTCATTTATTACATAATATCTTTTATAGTAGTGATTATCGTATACAGGATAAAACAGTAACATTTCACTCAAGCACAAGTTGCTGTTATTCAATGAATTAACAGAAACACAAAGAGTATTTATAAAACCACACGACATTCCTTTGGACAGACTTTTACAGCCCTGCATTGTCTTAATCAGGCATTCGGAAAGAGGGTTTCAGGCAATCTTAAATGTTCTATTTGTTGAATGCATGCCTGAATCTTAGTAAATTTGCCTTGAAAATGTTTTTTCAGAATTAATTAATAAACCAATAATTATGTTATCTGTATAAGCTCATATTTATTCGTCGAAGTAATAATTAATGACGGTTGCGACTACACAAAACCGTGCACTTTTGTTACATTTTTTGCAAACTCACCCTGTGAGGATACTTAAAATGAACTGTCTGCCATCCGTTAGCGGATCTGCACACAAAAAGTATCAGTAACGATATGACTGGAGAAAAAATGGCTAAGCGTAAATTGTTGCTTCTGGGTGTATTACTGTCACTGGCGGGGGCCGCGCACGCTGCACCGCAAACATCGACAGCGCCTTCCGGCATCAAGGCCTATGAAGAGCAAGAGTTTATTGCCGATTTTACGAAGTTTAAAATCGGCGACACCGCGCCCGCGCAGTATCAGACGCCTGAGTACACCATCAAACAGTACCAGCTGCGTAACCTTCCCGCGCCCGATGCCGGCACACACTGGACCTACATGGGTGAGAATTATGTTCTGATTGGCGATGCCGATGGCAAAATCTACAAAGCCTATAACGGAGATATTTTCTATCACCGCTGATACGATCCTAATCCGTCCGTGGCAGGAGAGCGATCGCCCTTTCCTGCGCACGCTCTTCCTTCACGCCCGACGTGAAGCCTGGCCGTGGCTGGACAGTTCTGCGTGGCAGCTTGAAGATTTTGACGCGGCAACCCTGGACGAAGGGATTTGGGTGGCGGAGCAGGATGGGCACCGACTTGGCTTTGCCTCAGTCTCGACGAACGATAATTTTCTGCACAACCTGTTTGTCGATCCGAACTATCAGAGCCTGGGCGTCGGACATGTGTTGCTTGAACACGTGCAGAAGACGTTTACCAGCACGGGTTCACTCAAGTGTCTGGTGAAGAATGAGCGGGCGGTTGCGTTTTACCAGCGCCACGGCTGGCACATTGAGGCGACGGGAGATTCTCCGGACGGAGAGTATTATTTGATGCACTATCGGCTTGGGTAAAGTCAGGTGGCGCTACGCTTACCTGACCTACAAAATCGAGCCAGGCCGGGTAAGGCGAAGCCGCCACCCGGCACTAACGCGCAGAGGCGTTACACCGCGCGGAAGGCGATTTCACCCGGAATGACTTCGCCCTGCCAGTAAAGCTGCGCCGCAACGCGCCCCGCCAGCTGACGATAGATTTCCGTGAATTCGCTATCCGGACGGCTGACCACCGTCGGCTTACCGCTATCCAGATCTTCACGCAGTGTGATATGCAGCGGCAGTTGCCCCAGCAGTTGCGTGTGGTATTGCGCCGCCAGCTTTTCGGCGCCACCGGTACCAAAGATAGGCTCATGGTGCCCGCAGTTGCTGCAAATGTGCATGCTCATGTTCTCGACGATACCCAGTACCGGCACCTCCACCTTCTCGAACATGACGACGCCTTTTTTGGCGTCGATCAGCGCGATATCCTGCGGCGTGGTGACCACGACGGCGCCGGTAACCGGAATGTTCTGCGCCAGCGTCAGCTGGATATCACCGGTGCCCGGCGGCATGTCCAGTACCAGATAATCGAGGTCAGGCCACATTGTCTCCTGCAACATTTGCAGCAGCGCCTTGCTGGCCATCGGGCCACGCCAGACCATTGCGTTATCGTCCGTGACCAGGTAACCAATGGAGTTGGTCGCCAGACCGTGCGCCACGATTGGCGCCATGTGGGTGCCGTCCGGCGAGGTTGGACGCTGGTTTTCCGCCCCCAGCATGTTTGGAATGGACGGGCCGTAGATATCCGCATCCAGAATGCCGACTTTCGCCCCTTCAGCCGCCAGCGCAAGCGCCAGGTTCACGGCGGTCGACGATTTACCCACCCCGCCCTTGCCCGAGCTGACGGCGATGATGTTCTTCACGCCGTTAACGCCCGGCTGATTTTTCACGCGCTTGAGCGTGGCGATGCTGTGGCTTAGCTTCCAGTCAATTGCTTTTGCGCCGGTAATGCGCAGCAGCTCAGAGCTGGTTTGCTCTTTCAGGGCATCAAAGGCGCTGGTCCAGACGAACGGCATCTGTAGCTCAATGTGCAGCGTATCGTCCAGCCATGCGACGTGATGAAGCGCTTTCAGCGTCGTGAGATTGTGCTTCAGGGTTGGATGCTGAAAATTAGCCAGCGTCCCGGCGACCATTGCTCGTAAGGCTTCCGGTGATTTGGCCTGGGATTGAGAACTCATCCCGACTCCTTTGTTCTTGTGAATAAGACCTTAGACAAACAAGTTTACCTGAAAGGCCGCGGTTTGTGCTTACTTAATAATGCCCCTTTTGGTAATATCGAAAACCCTTTTCACAGTTAAAAGAAGTAATGCCTACTATGACTCAAGTCGCGAAAAAAATTCTGGTAACGTGCGCCCTGCCGTACGCCAACGGCTCAATCCACCTCGGCCACATGCTGGAGCATATCCAGGCTGATGTCTGGGTCCGTTACCAGCGAATGCGCGGCCACGAGGTGAACTTCATCTGTGCGGACGATGCCCACGGCACGCCGATCATGCTGAAAGCGCAGCAGCTGGGCATTTCCCCGGAACAGATGATCGCCGAAATGAGTCAGGAGCATCAGACCGATTTTGCTGGCTTTGACATCAGCTATGACAACTATCACTCCACGCACAGCGACGAAAACCGCGAGCTGTCAGAGCTGATCTACTCCCGTCTGAAAGAGAACGGTTTCATTAAAAACCGCACCATCTCTCAGCTGTACGATCCGGAAAAAGGCATGTTCCTGCCGGACCGTTTCGTCAAAGGCACCTGTCCGAAATGTAAATCCCCGGACCAGTACGGCGATAACTGCGAAGTGTGCGGCGCAACCTACAGCCCGACCGAGCTTATCGAACCGAAGTCCGTGGTCTCCGGCGCGACGCCGGTGATGCGTGACTCCGAGCACTTCTTCTTCGACCTGCCGTCGTTCAGCGAAATGCTGAAGGCGTGGACCCGCAGCGGTGCGTTGCAGGAGCAGGTCGCGAACAAAATGCAGGAGTGGTTCGAATCCGGGCTGCAACAGTGGGATATCTCCCGCGATGCGCCCTACTTTGGCTTCGAAATCCCGAACGCGCCGGGCAAATATTTTTACGTCTGGCTGGATGCGCCGATTGGCTACATGGGGTCGTTCAAGAATCTGTGTGACAAGCGCGGCGACACCGTAAGCTTCGACGAATACTGGAAGAAAGATTCCGATGCCGAGCTGTATCACTTCATCGGTAAAGACATCGTTTACTTCCACAGCCTGTTCTGGCCAGCAATGCTGGAAGGCAGCAACTTCCGCAAGCCGACCAACCTGTTCGTACATGGCTACGTAACGGTGAACGGCGCGAAGATGTCTAAATCTCGCGGGACGTTTATTAAGGCCAGCACCTGGCTAAACCACTTTGACGCGGACAGCCTGCGCTACTACTACACCGCGAAGCTCTCTTCCCGCATCGACGATATCGACCTGAATCTGGAAGATTTCGTACAGCGCGTGAACGCGGACATCGTCAACAAGGTGGTGAACCTGGCGTCCCGTAACGCAGGTTTTATCGCCAAACGCTTTGACGGCGTGCTTTCTGCCGAACTGGCCGATCCTGAGCTGTATAAAACCTTCACCGACGCCGCCGCTGCGGTTGCCGAAGCCTGGGAAAGCCGTGAATTCGGTAAAGCCATTCGCGAAATCATGGCGCTGGCAGACGTGGCCAACCGCTATGTGGACGAGCAGGCGCCGTGGGTGGTGGCGAAACAGGAAGGCCGCGACGCCGACTTGCAGGCGATCTGCACCATGGGTCTGAACATGTTCCGCGTGCTGATGACCTGGCTGAAGCCGGTTCTGCCGCAGCTGGCAGCCCGCGCGGAAGCATTCCTGAACACCGAACTGACCTGGGATGCCATCCAGCAGCCGCTGCTCGGCCACAAGGTGAACACCTTCAAGGCGCTGTATAACCGCATCGAGATGAAGCAGGTTGACGCGCTGGTGGAAGCATCCAAAGAAGAGGTGAAAGCGGCCGCCGCACCGGTGACCGGCCCGCTGGCGGACGATCCGATTCAGGAGACCATCACCTTTGATGATTTCGCCAAAGTCGACCTGCGCGTGGCGCTGATCGAAAACGCGGAGTTCGTGGAAGGTTCTGACAAACTGCTGCGTCTGACCCTGGATCTGGGCGGCGAGAAGCGTAACGTCTTCTCCGGCATTCGTTCCGCGTATCCCGATCCGCAGGTGCTGATCGGTCGTCAGACCGTGATGGTGGCAAACCTGGCGCCGCGCAAAATGCGCTTCGGCATCTCTGAGGGGATGGTGATGGCCGCAGGCCCGGGCGGGAAAGATATCTTCCTGTTAAGCCCTGACGAAGGCGCGAAGCCGGGTCAGCAGGTGAAGTAATAAAAAAGCCGGATGAGAATCCGGCTTTTTTTTTGCCCGGCGGCGCTACGCTTGCACGGGCCTACGGGTTTTGTAGGCCGGGTCAGGCGAAGCCGCCATCCGGCTAAAATCACCCCTTCTGGTTATGCACCCGCTGCGTCAACCCACGCAGGAAATAACGCAGAAACTGATCCCCACACTCGCGGTAATTCTTATGATCCGGCGCGCGCATCATGGCGGTGATTTCCGGCATCGACACGCGAAATTTCTGCTCGGTCATGATCGCCAGAATGTCGTCAGTTTTCAGGGAGAAAGCAATACGCAGCTTTTTCAGCACCGTGTTGTTATTCACCCGACGCTCCAGCGCCAGCTCAGGCGCAGATTCATCTTTGCCGCGCTTGTCGTAGATGAGGCCATTCAGAAAGCCCGACAGAATAATGTCCGGGCAGCGAACAAAACTCTCTTCATCTTCTTTAGTCATCCAGGTGTCGAACCCGGCGGACGTGGATTCCATGTCGGAGAGCGCAAGAATGCGCACCATGTCATTATTGTTCGCTTTCAGGGTGTAGCGCAGGCTACGAAGAATATCGTTACTTAGCATAGAGCCTTCGAATGTCGATGATGCAATGGCGCGCAGTGTACCAGTTTTACAGCCCTATCGCCTCTTTCAAACTTTTCAGGTAGCGACGACTGACGGGAACGGTTTGCCCGGCACGTAACACCAGCTCGGCCTGGCCGTTATCCTCCAGACGGATCTCTTTCAGGTGCGCCATGTTCACCAGATACTGACGATGGCAGCGGATTAGCGGCGTGCGGCTCTCCAGCGTGCGCAGGGTCAGCTCGGTAAAGCCTTCGTTACCTTCAGCGCTGGTGACGTATACCCCGCTCAGACGGCTGCTGACAAAGGCAACGTCGTCCATTTGCAGGAGGTAAATCCGGCTGTGCCCGGTACAGGGTATAAACTTCAGGGGCTGCTGATGCTCCGGCAGCAGCGTCACGTCCTGCACGGTACGCTCCTGATGCAGGCGGGTCAGGGTCTTTTCAAGCCGTTTCTCTTCAATCGGCTTCAGCAGATAATCAAATGCGTGCTCTTCAAACGCCTTTACCGCGTACTCATCAAAGGCCGTCAGAAAGACGATATAGGGACGGTGCTCCGGGTCGAGCATTCCGACCATCTCCAGCCCGCTGATGCGCGGCATCTGAATATCGAGGAACAGCACGTCCGGGCGCAGTTTATGCACCGCACCGATGCCTTCAATCGCATTGGCACATTCCCCCACAACCTCGATATCACTCTGCTCCTGCAACAGAACACGCAGGTTTTCCCGTGCTAACGGCTCATCATCGACAATCAGCACTCTTAACATGCGTTCTCCTCCAGCGGCAATCGTAAGGTAATTCGGGTATAGCGGTCTGGCTCACAGGCGACGGTGATACCGCAGTCGTCACCAAAATGCGCGCGCAGGCGTTTATCCACCAGGCTCATGCCCAGACCGCCTGACGCGGAAGCTTCATACAGCCCCGCGTTGTCTTCAATATCCAGCACCAGATGGTGGTTAAAACGGGAAGCGGAAATCATAATCTCTCCAGTTCCCAGCAGCTGCGACGTCCCATGCTTAATGGCATTTTCTACAATCGGTTGCAGGGTAAAGGCCGGAAGATGCTGATACGCCAGATCGTCCGGGACGGATAACGACACCTGTAAACGTGACTGGAAGCGCGCTTTTTCAATTTGCAGATAGGCGTTTACATGCTCAATCTCGTCCGCGAGGGTGACGATCTCCGAGGGTCGCTTCAGATTTTTGCGGAAAAAGGTCGAGAGAAATTGCACCAGCTGCGCGGCCTGATCGCTGTCGCGGCGGATCACCGCCTTCAGCGTGTTGAGCGCGTTAAACAGGAAATGCGGGTTCACCTGAGCGTGCAGGAGCTTAATTTCTGACTGCGTCAGCAGCGCTTTTTGCCGTTCATACTGCCCCGCCAGGATTTGCGCCGAAAGCAGCTGGGCGATCCCCTCCCCCAGCGTGCGGTTGATGGAGCTGAACAGGCGGTTTTTGGCTTCGTAAAGCTTAATAGTGCCCATGACGCGCTGGTTTTCACCCCGCAGGGGAATGACCAGCGTAGAGCCGAGTTTGCACTGCGGATGCAGGGAACAGCGGTACGGCACTTCATTTCCGTCGGCATACACCACTTCACCCGTTTCAATAGCGCGCAGGGTATAGGCCGAGGAGATCGGTTTGCCCGGCAGATGGTGGTCGTCGCCGGTACCGGTAAACGCCAGCAGCTTCTCGCGATCGGTAATCGCCACGGCTCCGATATCCAGCTCTTTATACAGCACCTGCGCCACCTTCATACTGTTCTCCTCGTTGAATCCCTGCCGCAGGATCCCTTCCGTCGACGCCGCAACTTTTAAGGCGGTGGCAGAAAATGCCGAGGTGTATTTTTCGAACATGGCGCGTTTGTCGAGCAGAATGCGCATAAACAGCGCCGCACCTACGGTATTGGTGACCATCATCGGTGCGGCAATGCTGCTGACCAGATGTAACGCATCGTCAAACGGGCGCGCGATCAGCAGGATGATCGCCATCTGCGCCATTTCCGCCACGAAGGTAATCGCCCCTGCGGTAAAGGGACTGAACACTTTATCCGGGCGACCGCGCTTAATCATATAGCTGTGGACGAGACCACCGAGCAGCCCTTCGACGATGGTGGAGATCATGCAGCTCAGCGCCGTCATACCGCCCATCGAATAGCGGTGCAGGCCGCCGGTTAACCCCACCAGACCGCCGACAACCGGGCCTCCGAGCAGCCCGCCCATTACCGCGCCGATGGCGCGCGTATTGGCGATGGAATCTTCGATATGGAGACCAAACCAGGTCCCCATAATGCAGAATATGGAAAATACGACGTAGCAGAGGAATTTGTGCGGCAGACGGACGGTGACCTGCATCAGCGGGATAAACAGGCGCGTTTTGCTCATCAACCAGGCGATGACAAGGAACACGCACATCTGCTGAAGCAACAGCAGCACCAGATTAAACTCGTACATACTCACAAACCGCACATTCTAAAAACGCGTAACATACACTGATAGCGGTTAACTTTCTTTGAAACGTGCCAAAAAAGCGATAAATCGTGTCCGCCATCACACCTTTTGCCGGAGATAACCTGTCTTTCGTATAATTTGTACAAAAAAGAATCAAATCTTCCTGGTTCCGCAAAGTGGGTCTACAGTTAAGCTGGGGACGCGCAAGCCTGGGGGCGAAAATGGCGCTTTACACAATAGGTGAAGTGGCACTCCTGTGTGATATCAATCCCGTTACGCTACGGGCGTGGCAGCGACGGTATGGATTGCTTAAGCCGCAAAGAACGGACGGCGGGCACCGCCTGTTTAACGATGCGGATATTGACCGGATCCGCGAGATCAAAAGCTGGATCGACAATGGCGTACAGGTCGGCAAGGTGAAATCGCTTCTGAGCCAGGACGATCCTGATACGCAGCATCTCTGGCGCGAGCAGCAGGAAACGCTGCTGAGGCTGTTGCAGAGTGGCAATTTGCAGCGTCTGCGCGGCTGGATCAAAGAACAGGGTCGAGACTACCCGGCGCAAACCCTGATCACCCATCTTTTTATTCCCCTACGGCGTCGGCTTCAGTGTCAGCAAACCACCTTACAGGCACTGCTCAGCATGCTTGATGGCGTGCTGATTAACTATATTTCCGTCTGTCTTGCCTCAGCGCGGAATAAAAACAGCAAAGATGCGCTGGTGATCGGCTGGAACGTACACGATACCACCCGGCTGTGGCTCGAAGCCTGGATTGCCACCCAGCAGGGCTGGCGCGTTGACGTGCTTGCCCACTCCCTGGCCCAGCTCAGGCCGGAACTGTTTGAGGGACAGACGCTGCTGGTCTGGTGCGGCGAAGTCCCCTCCGCTTCCCAGCAGCAGCTCCTGACGGAATGGCGCGAACATGGTTATCCCGTTTACTCGCTGGGGCCAAATGCGTCGTAACGGCATTTAATGGTTCATTAACAGCTGCGCTTCACCGTATAATTGTTCCGTTAACAACAGGAGCACATGATGAAGGCAACGAAACTGGCCGTAATTACCCTCTTTGCACTGATGGCCATCAGCGGTATCGGTGGCGTTATGCTTGCAGGTTATTCATTTATTGTTCGCGGCGGTGTTGGCTGAGGTATCCGGCCAGGCGTTCAAACAGGCGATCCACCACAATCGCCGCCAGCGCAACCAGAACCGCCCCCTGAATAATGTAAGCCGTATTAAACCCGCTTAACCCGATAATGATCGGCGTTCCCAGCGTATTGGCTCCGACCGTCGAGGCGATGGTTGCCGTACCAATGTTGATAATCACGGACGTTCGCACGCCGGCGATAATCACCGGTGCGGCCAGCGGCAGTTCGACCTTCATCAGCCGCTGCCAGGCGCTCATCCCCATCCCTTCCGCTACGCTCAGCACCGATGCAGGCACCGCCGCAATCCCCGCCAGCGTCCCTTGCAGAATGGGCAACACGCCGTACAAAATCAGCGCAATGATGGCAGGCTCCTGCCCAAAACCGATCGCCGGCACGGCAATCGCCAGCACGGCCACCGGCGGGAAGGTCTGCCCCGTTGCGGCGATGGTCTCCACCAGCGGACGAAACTCCCTGCCCGCGGGTCTCGTCACCGCAATCCCGGCGCCTGTGCCCAGCACGATGGCAATCACGCTTGACACCGCCACCAGCCAGAAGTGCGCCAGGGTGAGATTAACAAAGCTCTCCTGCTGGTACACCGGGCGCGGCAGCCCGGGAATAAGCGCATTAAACAGCGCCGCGCTGTGCGGCATCAGGTAGAGTAAGGCGATAAACAGCCCTGTCAGCCAGAGTAACGGATCACGGACCCACTTCACGCGTCACCTCCCCCGCCAGCAGATCGCGAAAATGGATCGTCCCGCATGGCGTCCCCTGCCCGTCCGCAACGGGTAACACCTCGCACTGCCGGGCGACAAACGCCGACAGGGCATCGCGCAGGCTCATCCCATCGTGCAGCGGTTCACCACCGATTTGCGCATCGTGTGGACGCAGATAGTCCCTGACGGTGCGCAGCGAGAGCAGCCTGACGCCCAGCTCGCTGCGGCCAAAAAATTCACGCACAAAATCATTCGCCGGCGAGGTTAACAGCTCAAGCGGCGTACCCTGCTGGACGACTTCGCCGTGATCCATCAGTATCAGACGATCGGCCAGCCGCAGCGCTTCGTCGATATCATGCGTCACCAGCACGATGGTGCGCCCTAGAATACGGTGGATGCGACTCATCTCCGCCTGAAGTGCGCCGCGGGTGACCGGATCCAGCGCGCCGAAGGGCTCATCCATCAGCAGCACCTGCGGGTTAGCGGCCAGCGCGCGCGCCACCCCGACCCGCTGCTGCTGTCCGCCGGAAAGCTGGTGCGGATAGCGGTCGCGAAGCGACGCGTCCAGGCCCAGCAGCGCCATCAGCTCGTCGACACGCTCATTGATCTTCCCCCGGGACCATTTTTCCAGCTGTAGCACGGTGGCAATGTTCTGGGCCACCGTCCAGTGGGGAAACAGGCCGATGGACTGAATGGCGTAGCCCATACGCCGCCGCAGTTCCAGCACCGGCAGGCTGCGGATCTCCTCTCCGGCAAAGCGAATCGTCCCGCTGTCATGTTCCACCAGCCGGTTGATCATCTTCAGCGTCGTCGATTTTCCCGACCCCGACGTCCCGATCAATACCGAGAACGCCCCCTCGGCAAAATGCAGATTGAGGTGGCTTGCCGCCGGACGGCCCGCAAAGGTTTTACTCACATCATGAAATTCAATCATTGGCTCTTCTCCTGAGCAGCGCGAGCCACAGGGCAAACAATGCATCCAGTACGACCGCCAGCGCAATCGTGGGCACAACGCCCAGCAGCACCAGATCCAGCGCGCTGCTCAGCAGCCCCTGGAACACCAGTGCCCCAAAGCCGCCCGCCCCGATCAGCGCGGCAATCACCGCCATCCCCACGGTTTGCACCGTCACCACCCGCAGGCTGCGAACCAGCAGCGGAAGCGCAAGCGGCAGCTGTATTTTCCAGAAACACTGGCGCGCACTCATCCCCATCGCATGGGCGCTTTCCAGCACGTCAGGCGGAACCTGGCTTAACCCCACCACCACGCCGCGCACCAGCGGCAGCAGCGCATACAGCACAAGGGCGATAAGGGCAGGCGTCAGCCCGGTTCCGGCAATGCCTGCCGCGGCCAACGCAGGGAAGGATTTCACCAGACCGGCCAGGGGGGCAATCAACAGGCCAAACAGGGCAACGGAGGGGATGGTCTGAATAACGTTGAGCACGGTAAAGACGGCGCCCTGGCGGCTGGGATGCCGGTAGCACCCGATGCCCAGCGGCACGCCCAGCAGCAGCGCCGGGATCAGCGTCCCGAACAGGATCGTCAGATGTTGCGCCAGCGCGTTGTCAAACACCTCCTGGCGGTTGGCGTACTCTTTTAACAGCGAGAGTTGATTCAGATCGCCGCTGAAGAGGATCAGCAGAGGGATAACCCAGAATTGCGCGTTCAGCAGCCAGCGCCAGACGGGTAGCGGCGTGAGACGGCGAATGGCATCGCTACAGACCAGCAGACAAAGTGCCAGCCACAGCCACAGCCCGCTGCCAATCGACGTGCGCGCCAGCGGGCTTTCAACCGAGGCCATCTGCGTTGCC
The DNA here is from genome assembly GCF_000534535.1 of Enterobacter sp. MGH 33. NCBI lineage: Bacteria > Pseudomonadati > Pseudomonadota > Gammaproteobacteria > Enterobacterales > Enterobacteriaceae > Enterobacter > Enterobacter sp. MGH 33. The sequence continues at coordinate 3,348,861 of NZ_KI973212.1, forward strand.
GCCTGTCCCGCGCTCCAGAACAGCACGATAAACAGTGCTTCGCTGAGCAGAAGCGTCAGCCAAAGGGCGGCTCGCCCTGGCCAGAAGGCTAAGGCTACAGTACTCGCCAGCGCCGCGCCCAGCAGTAGCGGCGTAAATGACCAGATCTGCCAGAGCGCGCGCGGTTCGCCCGACACCAGACGGTTTGGCGCGACATTTACAAAGGGTAACGCGACCGCCGCAATGGCCACACAGGCCAACAGCAGCAGGACGCGGTTATAACATTTTATTGGCACAGCCTTGTCCCGTTACTTCACAAGCCCTTGTTGTTTCAGGAAGTCGGCAGCCACCTTTTTGGCATCCAGCCCCTCAACGGCAATGCTGGCATTCAGCTGTTGCAGCGTTTTCGCATCCAGTTTTTCAAACACCGGTTTGAGCCATTCCGCAATATCCGGGTAGGCTTTCAGCACCGCCTCGCGCACGACCGGGGTTGGGGCGTAAATGGGCTGAACGCCTTTCGGGTCGGTCAGGGTTTGCAGACCAAGCGCCGCGACCGGGCCGTCGGTGCCGTAGGCCATCGCCGCGTTGACGCCGGAGGTTTGCTGCGCCGCCGCCTTAATGGTCACCGCCGTGTCGCCGCCCGCCAGCGAGAGCAACTGGGACTGATCGAGCTTGAAATCATAGGCTTTTTCAAACGCTGGCAGGGCATCAGCGCGTTCGATAAACTCTGCCGAGGCCGCGAGCTTAAACTCGCCCTTCTCTTTCAGGTAGCGGCTGAGATCGTCAAGCGAGGTGAGCTTGCCTTTCTCGGCAATATCTTTACGCACCGCGATGGTCCAGGTGTTGTTGGCCGGTGCCGGCGTAAGCCAGACCAGCTTATTTTTTTCCGCGTCCAGCTTTTTGACTTTTTCGTACCCGGCTTTGGCATTTTTCCAGGCCGGATCGTTTTCATCCTTGAAGAAGAATGCCCCGTTGCCGGTGTATTCCGGGTAGATATCCAGCTCGCCGGACGTGATGGCACCGCGTACGACAGGTGTGGTGCCAAGCTGTACTTTATTGACCGTTTTCACGCCGTGGCTTTCGAGTACCTGCAAAATGATATTGCCGAGCAACGCGCCCTCGGTATCAATTTTGGAACCCACCTTAACCGGCTCTGCGGCCTGTAGCGGCAGGCTTAGCGCCGCCAGAAGCACCGCCGATCCTGTTATCCCCTTAATAATCGTCATTCTGCTTTCCTCATTATTTTGTGGCCTTTTTCATAGGCTTGAGACAAAAGCGTAGCTTAAAACAGCGAATTTAACCGTTTTTCGTACAAGATGAGAGGCATCCCCCGCCAGGCGGGGGATGGGGAGGAAGGTAAGATTATTGCAGCTCGAATTCGGCTTTGTTCACGCGGGCGGAATCCACGCCAATGAAGACGTTGAATTTGCCAGGCTCGGCATCGTATTTCATCTGCTGATTCCAGAACTTCAGCGCATTCACGTCAATCGGGAAGCTGACCGTTCTGGTTTCGCCCGGTTTCAGGTTGACCTTCTCGAAGCCGCGCAGCTGTTTCACCGGACGGCTCATGGAGGCCGTGACATCCTGAATGTACATCTGGATCACCGTCGCGCCTTCGCGTTTGCCGCTGTTGGTCACCTCCACGCTGGCGGTCACTTTGCCGTCATGCTTCAGGGTCGGCGCTGACATTTTCACGTCAGAGACCTTAAAGGTGGTGTAGCTCAGGCCATAGCCAAACGGATACAGCGGGCCGTTCGCCTCATCGAAATAACGAGACGTGTACTTGTTCGGCTTGTCGGCGTTATACGGACGACCGGTGTTCAGGTGGCTGTAGTAAACCGGGATCTGCCCGACGGAGCGCGGGAAGGACATCGGCAGCTTGCCGGACGGGTTGTAATCGCCAAACAGCACGTCGGCAATGGCGTTACCGCCTTCGGTACCGGCGAACCAGGTTTCCAGAATGGCGTCAGCCTGCTGGTCTTCTTTCACCAGCGCCAGCGGACGCCCGTTCATCAGCACCAGCACCAGCGGCTTGCCGGTGGCTTTCAGGGCCGCGATCAGATCGCGCTGGCTTTGCGGGATGGTAATGTCGGTACGGCTGGAGGCTTCGTGCGCCATCCCCTGCGCTTCACCCACCACCGCGACCACCACGTCGGACTGCTTCGCGGCGTTCACCGCTTCGTCGATCATCTCTTTCGGCGTGCGCGGATCCACCTTCACCGCTTCCTCGTACTGGTTGAGGAAGGTCACGATGTCTTTATCGTTGGTGACGTTCGCGCCTTTGGCGTAAACCACTTTTGCATTATCACCCACGGCGCTCTTAATGCCGGTCAGCACGGTAACGGACTGATCCGCCACGCCTGCGGCGGACCAGCTGCCCATGACGTCGCGCTTGCTGTCGGCCAGCGGACCAACCACGGCAATGGTGCCGGATTTTTTCAGCGGCAGCGTGTCGAGACGGTTTTTCAGCAGCACCAGGCTTTCGCGCGCTACTTCCCGGGCTTCCTTACGGTGCAGACGGCTTTCGGCGTTAGTGTCCGCCGGGTCTGAATCCTTCGGCCCCAGATGGCTGTAAGGATCGTTAAACAGCCCCATGTCATATTTCACGTTCAGCACGTGGCGAGCGGCGTCGTCCAGCTCTGCCATCGTCACTTTGCCGCTCTTCACCAGCCCCGGCAGGTATTTGCTGTAGTACTCGTCGCTCATGCTCATGTTGATGCCGGACTTGAGCGCCACGCGTACCGCGTCTTCCGGATCGGACGCCGTGCCGTGTTTAATCAGCTCTTTAATCGCGCCGTGGTCAGAGACGGTAATGCCCTTAAAGCCCCACTGGTCGCGCAACACGTCTTTCAGCAGCCACGAATCGGAGGTGGCAGGCGTGCCGTTGAGAGAGTTCAGCGCTACCATCACCGCGCCGCTCCCCGCGTCCAGCCCTGCCTTGTATGGCGGCATGTAGTCGTTAAACAGGCGCTGTGGGCTCATGTCGACGGTGTTGTACTCTTTACCGCCCTCCACCGCGCCATAGGCGGCGAAGTGCTTGACGCTGGTCATGACCGAGTAACGATCTGCCGGGCTTTTGCCCTGCATCGCTTCCACCATGGTTTTGCCCATCGTGGCGGTTAAATACGTGTCTTCACCGAAGCCCTCCGAAGCGCGGCCCCAGCGCGGATCGCGGGAGACGTCAACCATCGGCGCCCAGGTCATATTCAGGCCGTCGTCTGCGGCTTCATATGCCGAAACGCGCCCGACGGTTTTCACCGCATCAAGATTAAAAGAGGAGGCTAAGCCGAGGCTAATCGGGAAGACGGTACGCTGGCCGTGCACCACGTCATAAGCGAAGAACAGTGGAATTTTCAGGCGGCTCAGCTCCATCACCTGATCCTGCATCTTGCGGATATCCTGGCGGGTAACGGTGTTAAAAATGGCCCCTACCTGCCCGTCTTTGATCATCTCGCGAATGGCTTCTTTCGGGTTATCCGGACCGACGCTGATCAGGCGCAGCTGGCCGATTTTCTCATCGACCGTCATCTTTTTGAGTAAATCCGTGACAAAGGCGTCGCGGGCTTCGGGCGTGAGCGGGTGATTACCAAACAAATCCTCTGCCAGCGCAGGTTGCAGCGCCAGGCTGACGGCGACACCTACAGAACATAGCCATTTCATGTTGTTATTCTCTCTCATCAATAACCGCGGGAAGCACCCGGCCAGACCGTGCGAAAAGCGCAGTGTGCCATAAAGCCTGAAAACCTTGCAGGGTTATTCTCTGATTTTTCTCATGAATACCCGACCGCTCAACGGCTAATCGCGCTATGCTTTACAGCGAGAAATTTGCCCCACCACAAGGAGTGGAAGATGTCTTCTGTTCGAACTGACGATAACACTACATTTATTAACGAACTGTCTCGCCTGGTTGGTCACTCTCACCTGCTTACCGACCCGGCCAAAACCGCCCGCTATCGTAAGGGCTTTCGCTCCGGCCAGGGCGACGCGCTGGCGGTAGTCTTCCCCGGTACGTTGCTCGAACTGTGGCGCGTGCTCAGCGCCTGCGTTGCGGCAGACAAGATTATTTTAATGCAGGCTGCGAATACCGGCCTGACCGAAGGCTCCACGCCGAACGGCAACGATTACGATCGTGACATCGTGATTATCAGCACCCTGCGCCTCGACAAACTGCACCTGCTGGACAAGGGCGAACAGGTGCTCGCCTTCCCCGGCACCACGCTTTACTCGCTGGAAAAAGCGCTTAAGCCGCTGGGACGCGAACCGCACTCGGTGATCGGCTCATCGTGCATTGGCGCCTCGGTGATCGGCGGGATCTGCAATAACTCCGGCGGCTCGCTGGTGCAGCGCGGCCCGGCTTACACGGAAATGTCGCTGTTCGCCCGTATCGATGAAAACGGCAAGCTGACGCTGGTTAACCATCTGGGGATCGATCTGGGCGTAACGCCAGAGCAGATCCTCAGCAAACTCGACGATGACCGCGTAAAGGACGAAGACGTTCAGCACGATGGCCGTCACGCGCATGACCACGATTACATCACCCGCGTGCGCGATATCAATGCCGATACGCCGGCGCGCTATAACGCCGATCCGGATCGCCTGTTTGAATCCTCCGGCTGCGCGGGCAAGCTGGCCGTTTTTGCGGTGCGCCTCGATACCTTCCCGGCAGAGAAAAAGCAGCAGGTGTTTTACATCGGCACCAATCAGCCGGAGGTGCTGACGGAGATCCGTCGTCATATTCTGGCCGAGTTCACTCACCTGCCGGTGGCGGGCGAGTATATGCACCGGGACATTTACGACATCGCCGAGCGCTACGGCAAAGATACCTTCCTGATGATCGACAAGCTCGGCACCGACAAAATGCCGTTCTTCTTCACTATGAAGGGCCGCACCGACGCGATGCTGGAGAAAGTATCGTTGTTCAAACCGCACTTCACCGACCGCTTTATGCAGAAGCTGGGTAACGTCTTCCCGGCGCATTTACCGGAGCGGATGAAGACCTGGCGCGACAAGTATGAGCACCATCTGCTGCTGAAAATGGCCGGGGACGGAATTGCCGAAGCGCAGAGCTGGCTCACCGAATTCTTCAAAACCGCCGACGGGGATTTCTTTGCCTGTACGCCGGAAGAAGGCAGCAAAGCCTTCCTGCACCGCTTCGCCGCGGCGGGTGCTGCCATCCGTTATCAGGCGGTGCATTCCGAAGAGGTGGAGGATATTCTGGCGCTGGATATCGCCCTGCGTCGCAACGATACCGAGTGGTTTGAACATCTGCCGCCGGAGATCGACAGCAAGCTGGTGCATAAGCTCTATTACGGCCACTTTATGTGCTATGTCTTCCATCAGGATTACATCGTCAAAAAAGGGGTTGATGCACACGCGCTGAAAGAACAGATGCTGGCGCTGCTGCACGAGCGTGGCGCGCAATATCCTGCCGAGCACAACGTAGGACACCTGTACAAAGCGCCGGAGACGCTTAAACAGTTTTATCGCAAAAATGACCCTACAAACAGTATGAACCCGGGCATTGGTAAGACAACGCGGAAGAAATACTGGAAAGAGAGTGCCGAAACAGAGGAACACAATACGCAAGCCTCTGATGAACTCTTATAGCCAAATTTAAGAGATTGTTAAGCCCTCCTCAAACGTACTAGAGTATCTGCCTGTTGCCAGAGAAACGTTTCTCTGGCTTTCCAAACAAGGAGCGGGCAGAACATGTCGGCTGTAGAAATTTTCCCCGAAACTGAAATCGAGGTGCGCGACGCCCTTCCTGACGATGCGCATGCCATCTCGGCGATATACGCCTGGCATGTGCTTCATGGCCGTGCGTCCTTCGAGGAAATTCCTCCCACCGTCGATGAGATGCGTCAGCGGATGAAGAGCGTGACCGACAGCGGTTTACCGTGGCTGGTTGCGCTGTATCGCGGCATTGTTGTCGGCTACTGCTACGCCACGTTTTATCGTCCACGCCAGGCCTACCGGTACACCCTTGAGGAATCCATCTATGTGGATGCCAGCACTACCGGGCGCGGGTTTGGCTCGGCCTTACTCCAGGCACTGATCGCCCGTTGTGAACAAGGACCCTGGCGGCAGATGATTGCCGTGGTTGGTGACGGAAACAATAATGCGGGATCGTTACGGCTGCATAAAAAACATGGCTTCGAGGTTGTCGGTCAACTGCGCAGCGTGGGGTATAAGAAGGGCGACTGGCGGGATACGTTGATCATGCAGCGTCCACTCAACGATGGTGACTGGACGCTGCCGGAGTAGGCGCTTTCGCCCGGTGGCGCTTCGCTTACCGGGCCTACGTATCGGGGCCGCTTTAGGGCCGTAGGCCGGGTAAGGCGAAGCCGCCACCCGGCACAGACAGGCGGCTCAGTCGTTCTGCGCCGTCGCCATCTGTTCCGCTTTCTGCTTTTTATACGCCAGCGCTGAAGCCGGCACCGGCTGCACTTTCCCGGTTTCAATCCAGGTGCGCAGGCGGCTGGCGTCCGCAAAGTGGGTATATTTGCCGAAAGCATCCATCACCACCAGCGCCACTGGCTTACCGTTAAACACGGTGCGCATCACCAGGCAGTGCCCTGCCGCATTAGTGAATCCGGTCTTGGTTAACTGAATATTCCAGTTATCGCGATACACCAGATGGTTAGTGTTGCGGAACGGCAGCGTATACGCCGGGTTCGAGAATGTCGCCATCTCCTCACGCGTGGTACTGAGCTGACCGATCAGCGGGTATTGCTTACTGGCGATCAGCAGCTTGGTTAAATCACGCGCCGTCGAGACGTTATGAATCGACAGACCGGTTGGCTCTACGAAATGGGTATTTTTCATCCCCAGCGCTTTGGCTTTGGCGTTCATCGCGCGGATAAACGCGTCGTAACCACCAGGATAATGGTGGGCAAGGCTTGCCGCCGCGCGGTTCTCAGAGGACATCAGCGCCAGCAGCAGCATATTTTTACGGCTGATTTCACTGTTCAGACGCACGCGAGAGTAGATCCCTTTCATCTCTGGCGTGTGGCTGATATCCACCTTCAGCTTTTCGTCCAGCGGCAGTCGTGCATCAAGCACCACCATCGCGGTCATGACTTTGGTTATGGAAGCGATCGGGCGCACCAGATCCGGATGACTGGCGTAGATCACCTTGTTGGTATTCAGGTCAACGATCATCGCGCTGCCGGACGCAATCTGGGGTTGCGCAGCAGCGGTGGCGACTGCGGTCGTTTTGGCGATGGCTGGCGCGGTAGCGGAGACGCCCAGCAGCAGCGCAAGACTAAGGAGTGACACTCGAAATTTCAGCATGATGAGACTTCTGATAATGATTCACGCACGTTATGACGTACACCGCCTGTGTCAACGGATAAACACAGGCTGGCTTCGGCATCATAGCGATCACCGTGCGTTGTCGCCAGCGGAGAATCATAACCAGATGCTGCATTGCTGGCATTTACGCCAGCAATGCAGGGAACTTAAAAGAGACGGTATCCATAACCCCAAAGAATAACTGTCAGGGCCAGTAGCGCCTCAAGGACCAGTACGCCGATGGCAAGCGTAGAGCTGGAGAAGCTCAGGCCCTCTTCTTTATTGATATTGAGGAAGGTTGGCACCCCTACATACAGCAGATAACCGGTGTAAAAGAGGGCAACCGTACCGATCAGCGCGCACAGCCAGACCAGTGGATAGAGCGCGACAATACCGCTCAAAAACAGCGGGGTCGCGACGTATCCGGCGAAGACCATACAGTGTGCCAGCGACGGGCGCTGCGGATAGTTGCGCGCCATCCAGTGGATGACCCGCCCCATCACCGCCACCCCGGCCAGCATCAGGCCATAAAACAGAATGGCCAGGTACAGTCCGGTAAACCAGGAAAGCTGAACCACGGTGCCGTCACCAAAGTTCCAGCCTATCTGCGTAGTACCAATAAACGCGCAGACCACCGGCACCGCTGCCATCAGCAGGACATGGTGGGTATAGTGATGCGCGACCGTTTCGTTCTCGTTACGGATCACCTGCATTTCACGATCGGGATGGGAGAAAAGTCCCCAGACATGGTTCATAACGCCCCCTTGTTGTCGGCCCGTCAGCGATAGCTTAAGTATAATGCAGGCTTTAGATTATTTTATGTACAGTGGGAAATTTCCGTTGATTGCCGCGCGGTTGATGGATGGGGTATATGATTAACGCAGGCACAGTAAGGGAGATGACGTTTACGTAATGGATATCAACGGTCTTATTGAACAATATGGATACGCCGCGCTGGTGATCGGCAGCGTCGCGGAAGGCGAAACCATCACGCTGCTGGGCGGGGTGGCCGCACATCAGGGATTGCTGAAATTCTCGCTGGTGGTCGCCGCCGTCGCGTTGGGCGGTATGATTGGCGATCAGCTGCTCTACTTTCTGGGGCTGCGCTTTGGCCCGACGCTTTTGCAACGTTTTGCTAAGCATCAAAAGAAAATTCGCCGTGCTCAGCGGATTATCCAGCGACGTCCCTGGCTGTTTGTGATTGGTACCCGCTTTATGTACGGCTTTCGCATCATCGGGCCAATACTGATTGGCGCGAGCCGCTTACCGCCGAAAATCTTCCTGCCGCTGAACATTCTCGGGGCGATTGCCTGGGCACTGATTTTCACCACGCTTGGCTACGTGGGTGGCGAAGTAATAGGTCCGTGGCTGCATAATCTCGATCAACATCTTAAACACTGGGCCTGGTTGATCCTGGTTGTTGCGGTGGTGATTGTGGTACGGCTGTGGCTCAAGCATCGCGAAAAGCGGCGGGATGAAGAGTGAGTTCGGCCTGCTGCCCCTCACCCTACCCCTCTCCCCAAACGCTATACACCCTCTCCCCTTGGGGGAGAGGGCTGAGGTGAGGGGAATGCTTATTCCGCAGGCTTAAACTGCGGATTCGCCAGCATAAAACCGCCGTCGACGATAAACGACTGCCCGGTGGTGTAGCTGGCGTCGCTGTCACACAGCCACGCCACCAGGCTGGCAATTTCTTTGGTATGCCCTGGCCGTGCCAGCGGGATTTCCGGCATTGCGCCTTCTTTCACTTCGCTGTCGTCCATATCATTCATCGGCGTGGCGATCGCTCCGGGCGCAACGGCGTTCACCAGAATCTTATGTTTAACCAACTCCAGCGCCATCGACTTTGTTAACCCGCCCAGCGCATGTTTGGCCGCCGTATAGGCGCTGGCGTCCGGCAATGGCGTATGTTCATGCACCGAGGTGATATTCACGATCCGCCCCCCTTCCCCCTGCTTCACCATCTGACGCGCCGCGATTTGCGAGCAGAGAAACGCGCCGTCCACGTCAACGGTGAATATGTGCCGCCAGTCGTCAAACGACAGGTCCAGAAATGGCGCTTTATTCATCGCCCCGGCATTGTTAACCAGCACATCCAGCCGCCCAAAACGCGTAATCAGGTTTTCAATGGCCTTTGCGCCTTCCGGCAAATTGCTTAAGTCGAGATGAATGGCCTCGGCACGCTGCCCGCGCGCTTCAATTTCACGGCAGGTTGCCAGCGCCCCTTTCTCATCTGAATGCCAGGTTACTCCGACATCAAACCCGCGTTCGGCCAGCATCAGGGCCGTCGTTTTGCCAATTCCTGAATCCGATGCGGTAACAATTGCGACTCGCGTCATACTCACCTCCTGATAATCTGCAAAGAGGTAAGTATAGATAATGCGCAATGTTAGCCGTGATGATATCCGCCACCCAGCGCGGAGGTGAGCTGGAGCGTGGCATCCACGTACTGACCTTTCAGCATGAACCCGGTAATACGCTCTTTGAGCGCCGGAATTTTTGCTTCACTCACCCGGGAGCCGGCAATGATCCCGGCGCTGAAACGCGCCTGTGCCAGCGCAACGACGCGCGCCGCATCTTTTTCGATCTGCTGCTGGTGCTGATTTTTGGCGGTCAGCGTTTCCACTTCGCTGGCCGTCCGGGCAACCTGGTTTACGGCATCTACCACGGCCTTGTTGTAGTTCGCCACGGAGAGGTTGTTTTGCGCCTGGGCGATATCCAGGTTCGCATTCAACCGACCGCTGTCAAAAATTGGCAGCGTCAGCCCGGCGGTTACGCCCATTTGCTGCGCAGATAAGCGGAACAGGTCACTCAGGTGCAATGCATCCTGCTGCAAGAATGCCATCAAATTGATGTCAGGGTAGAACGCGGCTCTGGCGGCATCCACTTCGCTCATGGATGCTTCGATATACCAGTGCGCCTCCTGCAAATCCGGGCGCCGAGCCAGCAGTTCATAACCGAGCGTTGATGGCAACGACGCCTCTGCGTCAGGTAAGGCATGCCGGGCGAGCGTGACTGAAGGGGTATGGGTCAACGCATTCAGACGCGCCTCAATGACCTTCATTTTGCCGTGCACGTCAGCGAGCTGTTCATCGGTTTTGCTGGCATTAATATCCGTTTCAACGCCTTCCACCGAGGAGGTAATGCCGTGCTGATAAAGCTCACGATCGGCACCGTTGATATTTTCCTGCTCCCGTTTGATTTGCGCGAGTACGTCACCCACCGCGGCCTCGGTCTGCCAGTCCCAGTACAGCCGCGCGACGCTGCTGGCGAGCAGCTGGCGGGTCTGCTCCAGCTCCGCTTTTTGCGCATTCACCTGACCGATGCGGGCCTCAATTTGGGCGCGGTTTTTACCCCATAAATCCAAATCCCAACCCGCCGTCAGACCAAAGGTGCCGTTGGTGTACCAGGGGCCGGTTGTCCCCGCCGCCGGATCGGTCAGCGCAAATGGACCCATCAGCCCCTCTGCCGACATTTTTTGCCGTTCAACATCTGCGGAAAAATCCAGCTGTGGACCCTCAGCAGCGACAGCGGCTTTCGCCTGTGCTTCCGCCAGGGTAATACGCTGACGGGCAATTTGCATATCCGGCGCATCCGCCAGCGCTTTGTCGATCAGCGCGTTGAGCTGGGGGTCGTTAAAGTCTTTCCACCATTCGCTTTTTGGCCAGTCGGCATGACGCAGTTGGGTATTTACAGCTGCGGCGGCGGCTTGCGTTTTTACTGGAGACACCGTGGCATGTTCCGGCGCGCAGGCGGCCAGCATAAAAACAAGAGGAGCACTCAGAGATAAAGTAAGAGAACGTTTCATTACGCCATGAACTCAAAAAAATAAAGGCGCAACTTACGCTTACTGACGTTCCGTTTTTTAGTAACGCGTGGCAATCTGCATATTGTTATACATTTTCATATCCGGAAATTTATTCTCCAAGACAATGATTTAATTTCATGTATTCATGCTAATTATGAATTGGCTGCTACACTTACTTCGACAGACATACGCAGGAGAGGCGAATGAAAATATTATTGTGGGTTATTTTGATTATATTTCTTATAGGGCTGCTGGTGGTAACCGGCGTATTCAAGATGATTTTCTGATTCTGTTGCCCGGCTCCGCGCCGGGCAAACACTTCACACTTCGCTCAGGATTTTGACTGGATCACCCGGGCAATATCCGCAGACGTCTGTAGCGTACGGATCTCCTGAAATAATCCCAGCGCGTCGTCGTACTCTTTACGCAAATAACTCAGCCACTGCTTAATGCGCGCGACGTGATACAAGCCGGTATCGCCTTGCTTTTCCAGCCGCGTGTATTTTTGCAGTAGTTTCACCACATCCGCCCACGGCATCCGCGGCTCATTATATTTCACCACCCGGCTGAGGTTCGGCACGTTCAGCGCACCGCGGCCAATCATCACGGCATTACAGCCGGTCTCTTTGAGGCAGGCCTGCGCGCTCTCGTAATCCCAGATTTCGCCGTTGGCAATCACCGGGATCGTAAGCCGTTTGCGGATCTCGCCAATCGCCTGCCAGTTAATGCGCTCGGCTTTATAACCATCCTCTTTGGTTCGCCCGTGCACCACCAGCTCGGTGGCGCCCGCCTGCTGCACCGCGTCAGCAATTTCAAACTGCTTGTCGTCGCTGTCCCATCCCAGACGCACTTTGACCGTCACCGGCAGATGCGATGGAACCGCCTCACGCATGGCCTTTGCGCCGCGATAAATCAGCTCCGGATCTTTAAGTAGCGTCGCCCCCCCACCGCTGCCGTTGACCAGCTTTGACGGACAGCCGCAGTTAAGATCGACGCCGTACGAACCAAGCGCTACCGCGCGGGCGGCGTTTTCAGCCAGCCACTCAGGATACTGGCCGAGCAGCTGGACGCGCACCAGCGTACCGGACGGAGTGCGGCTCTGACGATGCAGTTCCGGGCAGAGACGATAAAATGATTTTTCTGGCAGCAACATATCGACCACGCGCAGAAACTCCGTCACGCAGAGATCGTAATCGTTCACCTCGGTAAGCAGCTCGCGCACGAGAGAGTCGAGCACACCTTCCATCGGGGCCAGTAAAACACGCATTCTGAGTACCTGTGAAAAAAGACGCGCTATAGTAGCTGCTCTCTATGTATGTTGAAAGCCCGGCGTTCCATTGCGGAATGTCTGGTATGCCCAAAATTCATGATGTGATCCGTGGCACATTTTCAGGTTTAATTGTATGATGAATACGTCTCAGCAAGGACTTTCACCATGAGCAAATCACTGAATACTATCTGGCAATACCTTCGCGCCTTCGTCCTCATTTATGCCTGCCTGTACGCCGGCATTTTTATCGCTTCGCTGCTGCCGATTACGATACCCGGCAGCATTATCGGCATGCTGATCCTGTTTGTGCTGCTGGCATTACAGGTGCTGCCCGCGAAATGGGTTAATCCGGGGTGCTTCGTTCTCATTCGCTATATGGCCCTGCTTTTTGTGCCTATCGGCGTTGGGGTGATGCAGTATTACGATGTGCTTAAAGCGCAGTTCGGCCCGATTGTGGTCTCCTGCGCCATCAGTACGCTGGTGGTATTCCTGGTCGTCAGCTGGAGTTCACACATTGTGCATGGCGAACGCAAGGTCGTCGGGGAGAAAACAAAAAAATGATGGCGAATATCTGGTGGTCCCTGCCGTTAACCCTGGTGGTGTTCTTTGCTGCGCGTAAGCTTGCGGTGCGTTTCAAAATGCCGTTGCTCAACCCGCTGCTGGTCGCCATGGTGGTGATTATTCCTTTTCTGCTGCTCACCGGCATTCCTTATGAACGTTACTTCGCCGGGAGCAAGATCCTCAACGATTTGTTGCAGCCTGCCGTGGTGGCGCTGGCGTTTCCTTTATATGAGCAACTGCATCAGATCCGCGCGCGCTGGAAATCCATCATTACCATCTGCTTTGTGGGTAGCCTTGTTGCGATGATCACCGGTACCTCGGTGGCCTTATTGATGGGCGCGTCGCCGCAGATCGCCGCCTCTATCCTGCCTAAATCCGTCACCACGCCGATTGCCATGGCCGTGGGCGGCAGCATCGGGGGCATTCCGGCCATCAGCGCCGTGTGCGTGATTTTCGTCGGTATCCTGGGCGCGGTGTTTGGTCATACGCTGCTGAATATCATGAAAATTCGGACCAAAGCGGCACGCGGTCTGGCGATGGGTACCGCCTCGCACGCGCTGGGCACCGCACGCTGCGCGGAACTGGATTATCAGGAAGGGGCATTCAGCTCGCTGGCGCTGGTGATCTGCGGGATTATCACTTCCCTGGTCGCGCCGTTTATCTTCCCGATTATTCTGGCAGTCATGGGCTAAAATTTGCGATGCGTCGCGCAAATTTCATTTTCATTTCATAAGTTGCACACATAATGAGATTTGGATCACATATAAAGGCCGTACGGCTCCGTACACTACCGATCCATTAACCTTGATGAGGCAACGTCATGCATCCACGTTTTCAAGCTGCTTTCTCTCAGCTTGCAGAGAATTTGCAATCAGCCCTGGCTCCGGTTCTGGCGGATGCGCATTTCCCCGCCCTGCTGACGGCAGATCAGGTCACGACCCTTAAACAGGCAACGGGGCTGGACGAAGACGCGCTGGCTTTCGCCCTGCTGCCCCTGGCGGCTGCCTGCGCCCGCGCTGACCTTTCCCATTTCAACGTAGGCGCAATTGCGCGCGGCGTGAGCGGAACCTGGTACTTCGGCGGAAACATGGAGTTTCTTGGTGCGACCATGCAGCAAACCGTCCACGCGGAGCAGAGCGCCATCAGTCACGCCTGGCTGCGCGGCGAAAAAGCCCTGCGCGCCATCACCGTCAACTATACCCCTTGCGGCCACTGCCGCCAGTTTATGAATGAGCTGAACAGCGGTCTTGAACTGCGTATCAACCTGCCGGGACGCGCACCGCATACGCTGGGTGATTACCTGCCGGATGCTTTCGGCCCGAAAGATCTTGAGATCAAAACCCTGCTGATGGACGAGCAGGACCACGGTTATGCGCTCTCGGGAGATGAGCTGAGCGAAGCGGCCATTGCCGCCGCCAATAAAAGCCACACGCCCTACAGCAAATCTCCAAGCGGCGTCGCCCTTCAGTGCCGCGACGGCCGCATCTTCACCGGCAGCTATGCAGAGAACGCCGCATTTAACCCGACGCTGCCTCCGCTCCAGGGTGCCCTGAACCTGCTTAGCCTGAACGGGTATGACTACCCGGATATTCAGCGCGCAATCCTGGCTGAAAAGGCCGATGCGCCGCTGATCCAGTGGGACGCGACCGCAGCCACGCTGAAAGCGCTGGGCTGTTCAACCATCGACCGCGTGCTGCTGGCATAATCTGTTCGGCGAGCAGAGTTGCCCGCCAGTCTGACGAAAAACCCCTCAGTTGAATCGCTGTTTCTTGCGCTAACCAGGCGGGTACAGTAGCCTGAGGGAAATTTCATCATCGGTACGAGCCATCTGCATGTTAAAGCGCGTGTTTTACAGCCTGTCTGTCCTGGTCGGCATACTGCTGTTGATCGTGCTGGGTCTCGACCGCTGGATGAGCTGGAAAACAGCCCCCTACATTTTTGATGACCTACAGGATCTCCCCTACCGTCAGGTTGGTGTGGTGCTTGGCACCGCCAAGTATTACCGCACTGGCGTCATAAATCAGTATTACCGGTATCGTATTCAGGGCGCGCTGAACGCCTATAACAGCGGCAAGGTGAACTATCTGCTGCTGAGCGGCGATAACGCGCTGCAAAGCTATAACGAGCCGGTGACGATGCGCAAAGATCTGATTGCCGCAGGCGTCGACCCGGCCGATATCGTGCTCGACTACGCCGGATTCCGCACGCTTGATTCCATCGTGCGTACCCGCAAGGTGTTCGACACCAATGATTTCATCATCATTACCCAGCGTTTCCACTGCGAGCGGGCGCTGTTTATCGCCCTGCATATGGGCATTCAGGCGCAGTGTTATGCGGTGCCATCGCCAAAGGATATGCTGAGCGTGCGCGTACGTGAGTTTGGCGCTCGTTTTGGCGCGCTGGCTGACCTGTACTTATTCAAACGTGAACCGCGCTTTTTAGGCCCGCTGGTGCCGATCCCAACGATGCACGAAGTGCCGGAGAATGCACAGGGTTACCCGGCGGTAACGCCAGAGCAGTTGCTGGAAATTCAGAAGAAGTAATAACTTTTGTCGGGTGGCGGCTTCGCCTTACCCGACCTACGATCGCGATTTTGTAGGCCCGGTAAGCGTCGCGCCACCAGGCAAAAAAAGGCCCGCTACGTGAGCGGGCCTTTTCATTCTGAAGATCTTACTTCTTACGCGCGTACTTCAGTGAATCCAGCGCAACCGCGAAGATGATGATGGCGCCCTTGATGATGTACTGCCAGTAGGGGTTCACGCCGATGTAGGTCAGGCCGTAGTTGATAACGGTGAAGATGATCACACCGGTCACCACGCCCAGCACGGTCCCCACGCCGCCGCTGAAGGAGACGCCGCCAACCACGCAGGCTGCAATCGCATCCAGTTCGTACATAAAGCCGAGGTTGTTGGTTGCAGAGCCGATACGGCCCGCTTCCAGCATCCCGCCGAAGGCGTAGAAGACCCCGGACAGGGCGTAAATCATCAGCAGGTTCAGAGCCACGTTGACCCCGGACACTTTCGCCGCTTCAGGGTTACCGCCGATAGCAAAGATGTTTTTACCGAAGCGGGTTTTGTTCCACAGGATCCAGACGAACGCCACCGCAATCAGCGCATAGAAGGTGATGTAGGAGAGACGGAAGCTGCCCAGCGCAACAAACCCCTGCGTGAAGGTCGAGAAGCCGCTGTCGAAGCCAGAGATTGGAGACGCGCCGACGAAATCGTAGTACAGGGAGTTGATACCATAAACGATGATCATCGTGCCCAGCGTGGTGATGAATGGCGTCACGTTCAGGTAAGCAATGATGATGCCGTTAATCAGGCCAATTACCGCGCCGATGGCGCACACGATCAGGATCACCACGAAAATCGGCATGGTCGCCATCTCCGGGAACACCTTGTTGGCGTTTTCCATCGACTGCAACAGGGTTGCCGCAATGACCGCCGCCAGACCCACCTGGCGCCCTGCCGAAAGGTCAGTCCCCTGGGTAACGATAAGTCCCGCCACGCCAAGCGCGATAATAATACGTACGGAAGACTGGGTCAGAATGTTACTCAAGTTCAGCAGACTTAAGAACGTAGGGTCCTGGAAAATAATAATCGCCAGCAAGACTAAAAGAACAACGTAAATACCGCCTTCTTTCAGATAAGTGAGAAAACTTTTTTTATTTAACGCACTCATGAGGAGCCCCTGATCTTAAAGGTGCAAAGACGCAAGACGCAAAATTTCGTTTTGCGTTGTCGTTTTGGTTTCAACAATACCGGCAACGAGACCATTGCTCATAACCAGAATACGGTCTGTGATCCCTAACAATTCCGGCATTTCGGAAGAAATAATAATGATCCCTTTATCTTTTTTCGCCAGCTCGGCGATCAGCTGGTAAATCTCAAATTTTGCACCCACGTCGATACCGCGCGTAGGTTCATCCAGCATCAGAATTTCAGGTTGGGTTAATAGCCAGCGACCAATAATGACTTTCTGCTGGTTCCCTCCCGAGAGTGAGCCAATTTGCGTGCGGTGGCCCGGCGTTTTCACGCGCATGGAGTCAATCACCCACTGGGTATCGCTCTTCATGCGGGAATTATCCAGCAGCCCGACTTTATTTTTGTAATTGCGAATATTAGAAATTAACGAGTTAAAGTTAATATCCAGATAAGCGTAAATACCGGTGGAACGACGCTCTTCCGTCACCAGCGCAAAGCCATTATTAATGGCTTCGTTGGCGTTGTGGTTGTTGATCTTCTTACCGTGCAGCGTAATGGTGCCTTCGGCTTTCTCACGGATACCAAACAGGGTTTCCACGATATCGGTGCGCTTGGCGCCCACCAGCCCTGCGATGCCAAGGATCTCCCCCTTGTGCAGATCGAAAGAGACATCGCGGATAGACGGCTGACGCAGCGAGGTCAGGTTACGCACCTCCAGAATCACTTCGCCTGGCTTGTTTTCTTTATCCGGGAAACGCTGGTTCAGAGAACGGCCAACCATCATGGCAATGATCTTGTCCATATCCAGCCCTTCCAGCGGCTGGGTGGCGATCCACTGGCCGTCGCGCAGGATGGTGATTTCATCGCACAGCTGGAAGATCTCTTCCATTTTATGTGAGATATAGACAATGCCGCAGCCGCGATCTTTCAGCTTACGAATAATGGTAAAAAGGTGGTTAACCTCTTTTTCCGTTAATGACGATGTCGGTTCATCCATGATCACGATTTTCGCATCATAGGAGAACGCTTTGGCAATTTCGATCATCTGCATCTGGGAAACGGATAATGTCCCGACGCGTGCGCGCGGGTCGATATCAATATCCAGCTCATCAAAAATGGCTTTGGTGTCGCGATACATTTTATCCTGATCGACAAAGACACCTTTGGTTGGATAACGACCCAACCACATATTATCCATAACTGAACGTTGCAGAACCAGGTTTAATTCCTGGTGTACCATCGAGATACCGTTCTCCAGCGCTTCTTTCGCTGAATGGAAGTCGATCTCTTTTCCCTGAAAAAGAATGCTGCCAGAATCTTTTTGATAGATCCCAAAGAGGCATTTTAATAATGTTGATTTACCCGCACCGTTTTCACCCATTAACGCATGAATAGAGTGTGGACGAACTTTTAAATTAACATTATCGAGCGCCTTAACACCGGGGAATGACTTGTTGACACCGGTCATTTCCAACAAGTATTCACCGGACGACTGAGTAGTTGTGCTGACCATAATTATACCTTGTTGGCCTCGCATATCGCGTTATAAAAGGGCGCAACGAATTGCGCCCAGTGAAGACAATGCAGATAACTTATTTACCGATAAACTCAGCCAGGTTGGACTGGTCTACGCCCACGTAAGGAACGCGAACGATTTTGTTGTCAATTTTCCAGTTAGTCCCGTCAGCGGCGCCTTTACCGTCGGCCAGGTTTTTCGCCAGATCGAAGGTGGCTTTCGCCTGGTTGTTGGCATCGTTCAGCACGGTACCGGCCATAGCGCCAGATTTCACCAGCGCCAGCGCTTCTGGCAGGGCATCCACACCGAATACAGGAATGGCGGATTTGTTGTGGGCTTTCAGCGCTTCTACCGCACCCATTGCCATCGCATCGTTGTTGGCGATGACCACTTCAATTTTGTTGGCGTTCGGGCCAGAGAGCCACGCGTCCATCTTATCTTTCGCCTGAGCGGTATCCCACATGGCGGTGTCTAACGCCAGCTGCTGGGTTTTCAGACCCTTGTCGTTCAGCTCTTTAATAACGTAGGTGGTACGTGCTTCAGCATCCGGATGGCCCGGTTCGCCTTTCAGCAGAACGAACTGAATCTGACCATCTTTGTTCAGATCCCAGTTCGGGTTCGCCGCCCAGTGTTTCGCAATCAGATCGCCCTGGATAATCCCGGACTCTTTGGAGTCGGTACCCACGTAATACGCTTTATCGTAGCTGTCCAGCGCCTTACGGGAAGGTTCTTTGTTGAAGAAGACAATTGGCACGTTCTGGCCGCGCGCTTTCTCGATCACCGTGCCTGCCGCAGCCGGGTCAACCAGGTTAATAGCCAGCGCTTTCACGCCTTTTGCCAGAAGAACGTCAATCTGATCGTTCTGTTTGGACTGGTCATTCTGGGAGTCATTCATCAGCAGCTGCACGTCTGGCGCTGATTTAGCATCTTTTTCAATTGCTTTACGCACAACGGACATGAAGTTGTCGTCGTATTTATAGATAGTCACGCCAATACGGGTATCCGCTGCGTGCGCTGCTGCGCCAAAAAGCATGCTTGCCATGACAGCAGACAGAGTCAACACCTTCTTATTCATGGTATCTCCGGTTTTTTTTATGCAGGGTAGTTCTTGTGAAAAACGGTCGGCGGGCAGAAGTTAATAAAACGTTACTGATCGCCGAAGTTCACTTATAAAATGTCCAGCTTCCGTGTTCGGTAACGCTCCAGAAATGCGTTTTATTCGTTGTTTGAGGCATGCTGGTAACGGTAAAAGTGAATAATCACCGTTACATTATGTTTCAGCCCCTAAAACGCTGACATCATAGACAGCGGCTTGTTAAGATACTGTGAATTTACTCACAGATTGAAAACGGTTACATCACGTGATGTTATCAGTTAGTGATCGGAGCCACAGTTTGTCGGATAGCGACCGAATGGCGGCGTACTAAAGTCGGCATAAAACAATGCGTTGCGTCAGGATCTAACAGCCCTGCCGCCCCCTGTAACGCCAGCTCTGTCGCCAGTTTCGCCATCGACGCAATGGGGTAACGCACCGTTGTCAGCTGCGGATCGGTGTAACGGGCAATCGGGATATCGTCAAAGCCGATCAGCGATAAATGCTGTGGCACCGCAATGCCGTTGTCTTTCAGCGCGGTAAGCGC
Source organism: Enterobacter sp. MGH 33 (assembly GCF_000534535.1). Taxonomy (NCBI): domain Bacteria; kingdom Pseudomonadati; phylum Pseudomonadota; class Gammaproteobacteria; order Enterobacterales; family Enterobacteriaceae; genus Enterobacter; species Enterobacter sp. MGH 33. The sequence goes on from NZ_KI973212.1 coordinate 3,368,632, forward strand.
ACCTGCCGCCATGCTGTCGTTATAGGCAAACACGGCCGTCAGCTGAAGATTACGCCCCAGCAGTTCCACCATTGCCGCTTCACCGCCCTGCATGTCCGGCGAACCGGTACCTACCCAGCTTTCCAGCGGCGCAATGCCCTGCTCTTTCAGGGCGTTTTGCCAGCCCTCGCGGCGCATCATGTCGTCTTCAATACCGTGGCTGGAGGCCAGATAACCAATGCGCTGATGGCCGTTGCTGATGAGCATCCGCGTCGCCATCATCGCGCCGCTGATGTTATCCAGACCGACGCAGCGGTGCGCGTAGCCGGGGACGATACGGTTGATCAGCACCATGCCGGGGATCTGCTCCATAAACCCGGCCAGCTCTTCATCGCTCAGGGCTTTAGAGTGCACAATCAGGGCGTTACAGCGCTGGCGGATCAGTACCTCAATGGCATAACGCTCTTTTTCAGCCTCGTGATAGCTGTTGCCAATCAGCACATATTTCTGGTGCTGCTGGGCAACGACGTCCACCGCTTTGACCAGCGCGCCGAAGAAGGCGTCCGACACGTCCATCACCACTACGCCAATGGTATCGCTGACCTGCGTCGCCAGCGCCTGGGCATTAGCGTTTGGCCGGTACCCCAGTTGGGTCACGGCTTTCATTACGGTTTCACGCGTTTCAGGGCTGACCAGCGCACTGTTGTTCAGCACGCGGGAGACAGTAGCAACAGAAACACCCGCCTGGCGGGCGACGTCACGAATGGTGATCATATTCACCACCCTTTAAAGGATTGCAGCAACTCACAGACACCCCCTGTGTTTAGCAAGGTGGCTATTCTGGCAGCGAGAGAGAGGAGACTACGTGAAGAAGCTCACACAGATGAAAACGCTTACATCCGTTTTGTTAATGATTGTGATCCAGATCGTTATCTGGATGTATTACGCAATGACACGCCCGAAGCACGGGCGGTTAACCGTCGCCATGTCCATTCCAGCGGGCCCTGGCGGAAAAAACGCAGCCAGACAACCGAAAACACCACGTTAACAATCCAGACCGGAATAACAAACGCCAGCAGCGTCAGGCGGTCGAATTTCATAAACAGGCCGAATCGGTAGAAAAGCGTGGTGCATATCAGCGTTTGCAGGATGTAATTGCTTAACGCCATCCGTCCAACACAGGCCACCGCACTGACGATCCACAGGCGGGAAAGCTGGGGCCAGAAGCCGTAGATCAGCGCCGCATAGCCAATAGTCTGGAACGGCGCGCTCAGTTCGCGCGGCACCTGCAACAGGAACGCACACCAGCGGTAATCCCACTGAAGATGCCACTGCATCATCACCGCCGGGAGGTTGATGATCACGCCGAGCAGCACCAGCCCTGCTCCCGTACGACGATAGTGTCGCAGGCTAAATTCCCCTTTCAGCCAGCCGGTGCGCATCAGGGCTGCGCCCATCAGCATCATCCCCGCCAGCTGCCAGCCGTATTGCGCGCCCAGCGCCAGCAGATTATCGCCGAGCATATCGGCCCGGTTGCCTATCGCTTCCATGCCGCCTTTCAGCTTCCAGAACTGCTCATATTGCAGGTTGGCCGCATCCGGGATCCATGAACGACTGGTGGAAGCATCGGCAATCATGCCAAGCAGCAATAACACGGCCAGTCCCATGACATAGAGCATCACGCCGGTATTAAACAGGCTTTTCACACCGGGCGCGTCGCGGATCAGCCGCCAGCAAATCAGCCCCACCAGACCATACGCGAGCAGAATATCGCCGTCCCAGAACAGCAGCCCGTGAATAAAACCGAGGATAACCAGCAGCGTTAAACGCGACTGGATCCAGCGCGTACCGCGTTTGAGGAGAAGCTGAAGTCCCGCGCCAAACAGAAGCGCAAAGAGGGTCAGGAATTTAACCTGTGCAAAGAGATCGAGGATTGCCCACGTCCAGGCGTCGCTGCGCGTGATGTCGCCATACCACGCAGGATTCAGATAAGCGGCCTTCGGCAGACCGAAGGCGCTGATATTCAGCAGCAGGATACCGAGAATGGCGACGCCGCGAACAAAATCGAGCGTGACGTTTCGCTCCATGGTCCCTGCCCTGTCTGATTAGTTGTGGTGACGCACGGCGCGCAGGAACTCCTGGCGGGTGTTCTGGCTCGATTTGAACAGGCCGCCCAGCGAAGTGGTGGTGGTTGCGCTGGTTGCATCACGCACGCCGCGCGCTTTCACGCAGTAGTGCACCGCGTCGATAGACACCGCCACGTTGTTAGTACCCAACAGAGTTTGCAGTGCGGTCAGGATCTGCTGCGTCAGACGCTCCTGCACCTGCGGACGCTGGGCAAAGAACTGCACGATGCGGTTGATCTTGGACAGGCCAATGACCGTATCTTTTGGAATATAGGCCACCGTCGCTTTACCATCGATGGTCACAAAGTGATGCTCGCAGGTGCTGGTCAGCGTGATATCGCGTACCGTCACCATCTCATCGACCTTCATCTTATTTTCAATGACGGTGATTTTCGGGAAGTTCGCGTAATCCAGGCCGGAGAAAATTTCGTCGACGTACATCTTCGCGATGCGGTGCGGCGTCTCCATCAGGCTGTCGTCGCTCAGATCGAGATTCAGCAGTTGCATGATCTCCGTCATATGGCCGGCGATCAGACTCTTGCGGGTATCATTGTCCAGCTCCTGCACGGGCGGGCGCAGTGGCGTTTCAAGACCGCGCGCAACCAGCGCTTCATGGACAAGGGCTGCTTCTTTACTGAGTGATGACATTCTTTTCTCCTGCTGGTGTGGCGTCTTTTGCCCTCGTTGTGGCAAAAGTGTGCGCTCATTGTGCGTGAGGCGACGCACATAATCCAGTATTCACGACGATAATTATTGCAATTGCTGTTGCCTTTCAGCCTGACGGTTCCAGACTAACGCTCCGCCAACGAACAGCGCGATCCCCGCCAGCCCCAGCGCAGGTTCCAGCCGATGCGTGAGCCAGGTCGACAGTGCCGACGTGACCGGACCCACCAGCTGACCAATGGCATACCCGGTGGTGAGCAGTCCCGCCATATAACGCGTGTGGTCTGGCGCCAGCTCGCGACCGTACAAAAGAGAGAGCTGCACGGCGCAGAGGAACCCGCCGCCCACCAGCAGCCCACCCGTCAGCAAGCCGCCTATGCCCGGCAGCAGCCAGGCCGCCAGCACGCCAATCCCCTGTAACCACAGAACAATCGCCAGCCTGCGGTTAGCGCTTGATGTATGCCGCAGGGCAATGCTGAGCGCAATTCCCACCACCGAGGCGGCGCCAAATATCGGCCAGACAAACTGGGCAAACAGGCTGCCGGGAAAACGCACCGCCGCCATTTGCGATAAAAAGGTCGCCGGGAGGATATAGCCGAACCCTGCCAGGCTGTAGCTCCAGACCAGACGCTTGAGATCTGCGGTCAGCAGCAGCGGTTCAGGCGCGGTACCGGGCCGATGGAGCTGCCCGGACCGCGGCAGGTAGCGCGCCACCAGCACAATCAGCACCAGCGCCAGTACGCCGTAGATTTGCCATGCCGCCCCGGCGGACAAGGATTTCGCCTGAATATAGACCGCCAGCAGGCCGCTCAGGGCGATGCCGGCCCCGGGTCCGGCAAAGACGGCCGCACTGAGTCCCGGTTTGCCCAGTTGCCCCAGCCGCTCGTTGGTCCAGGCGGCAATCAGCACCATCGACCAGCCGCTCATGCAGCCGATCACAAAGCGCAGCAGACCGTGAACAACGGCATTATCTGCCGCCGCGGAGAGCAGCGTTAGCGCCACCGCACCGGTGATGCCAAGCCAGAGACGCGTTTCAACGAAGCGATGGGCGCGCATGGCATCCCATGCCCCCACCAGATAGCCCAGATAGTTCATTGCCGCCACCAGCCCCGCGCTGGTAAGCGTGAGTTGCCCGGCGGCTATCATCAGCGGCACCTGAGGCGTGAAGGCGAAGCGCCCTATCCCCATCGCCACGACCAGAACCACAAATCCGCTGAGCGCGATACGCAGCGCCATGATCGCTCCAATTGTTAAAGAAAAGTAAATTTATGATGCAACATCTCGCCGTCCTGCGAAAGTGAAAGTTGCTCACAGGTCAATGAAAACTCTGTATTATGCGTTTTATGAATCGTCTTACCTTTAAGGAGCCCTGCATGGAACTGCTCGAAGAGCATCGTTGTTTTGAAGGTCGACAGCAGCGCTGGCGGCACGACTCCACCGCGCTGAATTGTGCTATGACGTTCAGCATTTTCCTGCCCCCTGCGGACAATCCACCGGTGCTGTACTGGCTTTCAGGCCTGACCTGCAACGACGAAAACTTCACCACCAAAGCGGGTGCCCAGCGTATTGCCGCCGAACTGGGCATTGCGCTGGTGATGCCAGATACCAGCCCGCGTGGCGATGACGTGGCCGACGATGCCGGATACGATTTGGGTAAAGGCGCCGGGTTCTATCTCAACGCCACGGAACAACCGTGGGCGAGCCATTACCGCATGTATGACTACATTCGCGATGAACTGCCTGCCCTGGTGCACTCTCAGTTCGCGGTCAGCGAGCGCTGCGCGATAAGCGGACATTCGATGGGTGGCCACGGGGCGCTGATAATGGCGCTGAAAAATCCGGGGAAATACACCAGCGTGTCCGCATTTGCGCCGATTGTGAACCCAACGCAGGTGCCGTGGGGGCAAAAAGCCTTTACGCACTATCTGGGTGAAGATGCAGAAAATTGGCAGGAATGGGACAGCTGCGCGTTGATGCTGGCGAGCGATTCGACGAATGCGATCCCAATGCTTATCGATCAGGGCGATGCGGATCAGTTCCTCGCCGGACAGCTACAGCCTGCGGTGCTGGCGGAAGCCGCGCGCCAGAAGGACTGGCCGCTAACGCTGCGCATTCAGCCGGGATACGACCACAGCTATTACTTCATAGCGTCCTTTATTGAGGATCATCTCCGCTTCCATGCGGAGCATCTGTTCAGATAAGTTCCGCCTTTTGCCCGGTAGCGCCTCCTGCCTACCGGGTCTTCCCCTCCCCCTCTTTACATACTTCTATCCGCTTGAATCCAGCCTGATTTCTGTCGCCGACACCCAAACACAAATGATTTCAATTATCATTTGTGTTTACAATTCTACATTCTTTTGTACAATTCCAGGCTCTTCTCCATCTCAAAGAGTTCTTACAAGACAAAAACATACAGTTCTCAGGGTTATCCCGATGGAGTTTTATTCATTTTTATACGGAATGTACAAATGACAATACCGCGCATTAAGCTCCTGGCCGTCGCCATTGGCGCTGCCACATGTTCCCCCTTCGTTCACGCAGCCGATCAGGACACCGTTGTCGTCACCGCGACGGGTTTTGAACAAAAGATCCAGAATGCCCCCGCCTCCATCTCTGTGATTTCAAAACAGCAGATTGAAGATAAAGCCTACCGTGATGTTACCGATGCCCTGAGAGACGTCCCGGGCGTTGTCGTCACTGGCGGCGGGAGCAGCAGTGATATCAGTATTCGCGGCATGGCCTCTCAGTACACCCTGTTCCTGGTGAACGGCAAACGCGTCAGTACGCGAAGCACCCGCCCCAACAGCGACAACTCGGGTATTGAACAAGGCTGGCTGCCGCCGCTGGAGTCCATTGAGCGCATCGAGGTCATCCGCGGCCCGATGTCCTCGCTTTACGGCTCCGATGCTATGGGTGGCGTAATTAACGTCATTACCAAAAAAGTCTCAAACACTAAAGCCTGGACCGGTTCGTTGCATGGCGATGCGACCTTCCAGGAAAACAATGATTCCGGCGATATCTTCCAGACCAACGCCTACGCTTCTGGTCCCTTGATCGACGGACTGCTGGGCGCAAAAGTGACGGGGCTGTTGTCACGCCGCGCAGAAGATAAAATCGTGAACGGCTATAACGAGCAGAAAATGCGTAACGGTGGCATTACGCTGAACTTCACGCCGGACGAGAAGAACGATTTCGACCTCGACTTTGCTCGCGAGCTTCAGGACAGAAACAGCACCCCGGGGATGTCGAAAGCGGCTGAAACCTGCCGGGGAACAACCTGTACGCCAAATACCAAAAGCGACTCGCGCTATGAGCACACGACCTACTCCTTAACGCACAGCGGGTATTACGACGACTTCAATACCACCAGCTATATCCAGCAGGAAGAGACCAATAATCCAGGTCGCAAAATGCGCTCCTATAACACCACCTTCAACAACCAGAACCAGATTTTCCTCGGCGATCATACGTTGACCCTCGGCGGGCAGTATCGTTATGAGAAACTGCGCGACAAGGGTAATCAGCTGGAAGCTGCTGACGGCCTGAACAAACTGACGCGCTGGAGCTGGGCCCTGTTTGCCGAAGATGAATGGGCAATGACGGAAAGCTTTACGTTGACCGGCGGCCTGCGTATGGACAAAGACCAAAACTACGGTACTAACTGGACGCCGCGCGGTTACGGCGTATGGCACCTGGCCGATCAGTGGACATTAAAAGGCGGGGTTTCGGCTGGCTATCGTGCGCCGGATCTGCGTCAGTCGTCTGCCAGCTGGGGCCAGGTAACGGGTGGCGGCCGTCTTGACGGTATCATCGTTGGCAACCCGGATCTGAAACCAGAGAAGAGCCTGAGCGAAGAGCTCGCCCTGCTCTGGGATAACAACGATAACCTGAATGCCGGCGTAACGCTGTTTAATACCGACTTCAAGGACAAGATTACGGAAGTTCGCCGCTGTAACAGCAGCGCCGATCCCGCCTGTACGATTGGCGATCACAGCTATGATTTCGTCAGCGATCGCGTCAACGTGGACAAAGCCAACATGCGCGGTGTGGAGTCCTCCTTCGGGTGGAAAATCACGCGCGATGTGAACTGGACTGCAAACTACACCTATACGGAGTCTGAGCAGAAGAGCGGCCAGTTCTCCGGCAAGCCACTGAACAAAATGCCGAAACACATGTTCAACACCACCCTGGACTGGCAGGCGACGCCAGATGTCGGATTCTGGAGCCGTCTGAACCTGCGCGGTAAAACGTCTGAGTACCTGAGCCGCACGTCAATGTCCCAGGGTACGCCGTCCTACACTCAGGTTGATGTCGGTATGCGCTACAACGCCAACAAAAACCTGCTGGTTACTGCCGGTGTGTATAACGTGCTCGATAAGCAGATTGATTACGATACGTATGACACCGTGCTGGATGGCCGTCGCTACACCGTCGGCATGACCTACAGCTTCTGATCTGCCCATAAAAAAGCCCGCTCAACTGAGCGGGCTAAAAAAGAGGAAGTGCGGTTATTGTTTAAATCGTTCCGGGAAATCCATTTCACTGTAGCGAACGAAGCGTGTTCCTTTCGTCAGTTTGTAGCCAAACCAGATGATCAGGAACAGCGGAATGCCAATATAGGTGGCCGTGACGGCGCCCCAGTCAATGGTGTCCGCAAGGAAGGCCTCATAGTTCTGACCCAGGGTAATAATCAGGCACAGAACGAAGGCGAAGATCGGCCCCAGCGGGAAGAACCCTGACCGGTACGGCAGATTATTCAGATCATGCCCCTGCTTGACGTACCCGCGACGGAAACGGTAGTGGCTGATGGCAATGCCCAGCCAGGCAATGAAGCCCGTCATACCAGAGGTGTTAAGCAGCCACAGGTAGACCGTCTGATTGCCGAACATGGAGGTCAGGAAACAGAGACCCGCAATCACCGTGGTCGCATACAGCGCGTTGCGCGGCACGCCACCGCGAGACAGTTTCGAGAAAATACGCGGCGCTTTACCGTCGCAGGCCAGGGTGTAGAGCATGCGGGTGGAGGCGTACATCCCGGAGTTACCCGCAGACAGTACCGCCGTCAGGATCACCGCGTTCATCACCGCCGCGGCAGAGAGCAGGCCCGCGTGCTGGAAGACCAGCGTGAACGGGCTGACGCTGATGTCTTTCACATCGTTACGCAGCAGGCTTGGGTCGGTATACGGAATAATCAGGCTGATAATCAGGATCGCGAACACATAGAACAGCAGGATACGCCAGAACACCTGACGCACCGCGCGCGGAATGTTCTTCTCCGGGTTTTCGGATTCACCGGCCGCGATACCAATCAGCTCGGTACCCTGGAAGGAGAAACCGACAATCATCGCCACGCCAATCATCGCCGAGAAGCCCCCGGCAAACGGCGCATCGCCTATAGTCCAGTTACTCCAGCCCGCCGGTTCAGCCCCTTTGAAAATACCAACGATCATCGCCACACCGACGACGATAAAGATGATGACGGTTGCCACTTTAATCAAAGAGAACCAGTATTCCGCTTCGCCAAAGCCGCGCACGGAGATGTAGTTCAGCAGGAAGATGACCGCCAGGAACAGGGCGCTCCAGATCCAGCCTTGCGTGTCCGGGAACCACCAGGTCATCACCAGCTGTGCCGCGACGAGGTCAACGGCGATGGTCACCGCCCAGTTGTACCAGTAGTTCCAGCCCAGCGCGAAGCCGAAGCCTTCCTCAACGTATTTTTGTCCGTAGGTCGAAAACGAACCAGACACCGGCATGTATGCCGCCAGTTCACCCAGGCTGGTCATCAGGAAGTAGACCATCAGGCCAATCAGAATATAAGAGAATAATGCCCCACCCGGGCCGGCTGCCGAAATTGTTGCGCCAGAGGCAACGAAAAGACCCGTACCGATGGAGCCGCCAATGGCGATCATCGTCAGGTGACGCGCCTTAAGTGCGCGACGTAGCGCGGGCGCTTCTGTGGTTTTAGTTTCTGAAACCATGTGAAAATGCTGTCCATTCAATAAATGAGGCGCGATTGTAGCAGACGATCTGCGTTGCTTCCGGCAGAAATGCTCAGTTATAAGAGAGCTTCATGACTCGGCCAGGATTATAAGTAAAGCATAAAAATGTGGGGTGATAAGCGCCCGTAGCCCCGGTAAGCGAAGCGCCACCGGGGAACGTTAAATGGCGCAGTAGCGCAGAAAACGCTGGAGCGAGCTGGAAAGGTGTTTCTGACGATGATGGATGCACCACAGCGTGCGCACCAGCTTCGGCAGCGGAACGGGGATCTCAACCAGAGAGCCGGTCTCCAGCTGTTCGGCAATCACCCGTCGGGAAAGACAGCTAATGCCCAGGCCATGACGCACCGCATGCTTAATCGCCTCGGAGTTACCTAACTCCATCCCTAACTGGAACTGCGGCAGATGGGACAGCAGCAGATAATCGACAATCTCACGCGTGCCGGAGCCCTGCTCTCGCAGGATCCACTGCGCCTGCGCCAGACGCTCCAGCGTCACCTCGCCCTGGAGTAAAGAAGAGGCCGGGGAGGCAAACACCACCAGCTCATCCTCCAGCCAGGGTTCCGCAATGATATCCACGTTGTGGCACGGCCCTTCGATAAGCCCGATGTCCACGCGGAAATCGATCACCGCGTTGATCACGTCCTGGCTGTTGCCGACGCTCATTTCCAGCGGCAGGGTCGGAAAATCCCGGCGGTAGCGGGCAATCACTTCCGGCAGGATGTAGTTACCGATCGTGCTGCTGGCGTAGACGCGAATAGCGCCGTTGTCCTCGCGGAACAGCTGTTCGATCTCCGTCGCCTGCTCCAGCAAGGCCAGGGCACGCGGATACAGCAGGCGGCCATGTTCGTTCACCACCAGCCGCTTTCCTACCCTGTCGAAAAGCTGAACGCCCAGTTGCCCTTCAAGATCGGTCAAGGCCGCGCTAACGGCGGACTGCGAGAGCGCCAGCATTTGTGACGCCTGGGTTGTCGAGCCGCTTTTCAGCACCTCGGCAAAAACTTCCAGCTGACGCAATGTAATGTGCATGGTTGCTTACCACTTATAAAGATTGATTATAAATATATAATCAATTTTATTTTTAAGCCAGAGCGCCGTAACCTTTAGCCAGACAAAGGAGAAGGTTATGTCAGAAATCACCTTACAACATCATCGTACAGTGTGGCACTTCGTGCCGGGCCTCGCGCTCAGCGCCGTGGTGACCGGCGTGGCTTTATGGGGCGGCAGTATTCCGGCGGTCGCCGGTGCAGGTTTCAGCGCGCTAACGCTGGCCATTTTGCTCGGCATGGTGGTCGGGAATACCGTTTACCCGCACATCTGGAAATCCTGCGACGGCGGGGTAATCTTTGCTAAACAGCATTTGCTGCGCCTCGGGATTATTCTTTACGGTTTCCGCCTCACCTTTTCGCAGATTGCGGACGTTGGCGTCAGCGGGATTGCCATTGACGTCCTGACCCTTTCGAGCACCTTTTTACTGGCGTGCTTTATCGGCCAGAAGATCTTTGGGCTGGACAAACAGACCAGCTGGCTGATCGGTGCGGGTAGCAGCATCTGCGGCGCGGCGGCGGTACTGGCAACAGAACCCGTCGTTAAAGCCGAAGCCAGTAAAGTCACGGTTGCCGTCGCGACGGTAGTTATCTTCGGTACGCTGGCGATCTTCCTGTATCCGGCCATGTATCCGCTGGTGGCGCACTGGTTTAGTCCGGAAACCTACGGCATTTATATCGGCTCAACCATGCACGAAGTGGCGCAGGTGGTGGCGGCAGGTCACGCCATTAACCCGGAAGCGGAAAACGCGGCGGTCATCGCCAAAATGCTGCGCGTGATGATGCTGGCCCCGTTCCTGATTTTCCTCGCGGCGCGGGTTAAACAGCTTGCTCCGGCAGGCGGCAGCGAGAAAAGCAAAATCACCATTCCGTGGTTTGCGATCCTGTTCATCGTGGTCGCTGTCTTCAACTCTTTCCACCTGCTGCCAAAAGCAATGGTGGATATACTGGTGACGCTGGATACGGTCCTGCTGGCGATGGCGATGGCGGCGCTGGGCGTCACCACACACGTCAGCGCGCTGAAAAAAGCCGGCGCGAAACCGCTGCTGATGGCGCTTGTGCTGTTCATCTGGCTAATCGTTGGCGGTGGTGCGATTAACCTTGCGGTACACAGCCTGTTGGCATAAACCATCTCGTCCTTCTCCTGTTAACCCGCTATCATAGGCATTTCGGGTTAACAGGAGTCTTTTTATGAAATATGTTGGAGCGCACGTCAGCGCTGCCGGTGGCCTTGCGAATGCCGCCATTCGCGCCGCCGAAATCGAGGCGACCGCTTTCGCCCTGTTCACCAAAAACCAGCGCCAGTGGCGCGCCGCAGCGCTCACCGCTGAAGTGATTGATGATTTCAAAGCCGCCTGTGAGAAATACCACTACGGGCCTGGCCAAATCCTTCCCCACGACAGCTACCTCATTAACCTCGGTCACCCGGTTGCCGAGGCGCTGGAAAAATCCCGCGAAGCGTTCCTGGATGAGGTTCAGCGCTGTGAACAGCTGGGGCTGACGCTGCTGAACTTCCATCCCGGCAGCCATCTGATGCAGATTGACGAAGACGCCTGTCTGGCGCGCATCGCCGAGTCCATCAACATGACGCTGGATAAAACCCAGGGCGTGACGGCGGTGATTGAGAATACCGCCGGTCAGGGCAGCAACCTCGGCTTTAAGTTTGAGCATCTGGCGGCGATCATCGACGGCGTGGAAGATAAATCCCGCGTGGGGGTGTGCATCGATACCTGTCACGCCTTTGCCGCCGGCTGTGACCTGCGCACAACCGAGGCCACGAAAAATACCTTCGAGGAGTTCGAGCGTATTGTCGGTTTTAAATACCTTCGCGGTATGCACTTAAACGATGCGAAAAGCGCGTTCGGCAGCCGCGTTGACCGCCACCACAGCCTGGGCGAAGGCAACATCGGCCATGATGCGTTCCGCTTTATCATGCAGGACGCCCGCTTCGACGGTATTCCAATGGTGCTCGAAACCATTAACCCGGATATCTGGGCGGAAGAGATTGCCTGGCTGAAGGCGCAGCAAACCGCTGAACAGGCGGCATAAAAAAAGCCGGGCTGCTTACGCACCCGGCTTTTTTTGTAGGTCGGGTAAGGCGAAGCCGCCACCCGACACCTCTTTTAGGCTGCTTTTGCGACCACTTCCGCTTCCGGGCGCTTCAGCACCGCGTAAGACAGGCCTGCCACCAGCGTACCGGCAACAATCGCCAGCAGATACCCCAGCACCGGCGTGATGGCGCCAGGGATGAGCAGGACGAACAGACCGCCGTGCGGCGCCATCAGTTTCGCACCTACCGCCATGGAGATAGCCCCCGTCACCGCACCACCCACGATACAGCACGGCAGAACACGCATTGGATCGCGTGCCGCAAACGGGATTGCGCCTTCGGTGATGAAGCACAGGCCCAGCACCAGCGCCGCTTTACCGCCTTCCTGCTGCGCTTTATCGAACTTACGGCGGGCAATAATCGTCGCCAGACCGAGCGCCAGCGGAGGCACCATACCGGCCGCCATGATCGCCGCCATCGGCGCGTAGGTCTGGGTACTCAGCAGGCCAACGCCAAACGCATATGCCGCTTTGTTCACCGGACCACCCATGTCGGTACACATCATACCGCCGAGGATTGCGCCCAGCAGCACCGCGTTCGCCGTCCCCATGGTTTGCAGCCAGTGGGTCAGACCTTCCAGAATGCCCGCGACCGGCTTACCAATCAGGTAAATCATCGCCAGACCGACCACCAGGCTGGAAATCAGCGGGATGATCAGAATAGGTTTCAGCGCCTCCATACTCTGCGGTAGCTTCAGCTTCGAGCTGATCAGCTTCGCCACATAACCGGCGAGGAAACCGGCAATGATACCGCCGATAAAGCCAGAACCGGTGCTCACGGCGAGCATACCGCCGATAAGACCCGGCGTCAGACCCGGACGGTCAGCAATGGAGAAGGCGATAAAGCCCGCCAGCACCGGCACCATCAACGCAAACGCGGAGCCGCCGCCAATCTGCATCAACGCGGCCGCCAGTGTGCCCGGCTCTTTAAACGCCTCGATACCAAAGGCGAAGGAGAGCGCAATACACAGGCCGCCCGCCACCACCATCGGCAGCATGTAGGACACGCCGGTCAGCAGGTGACGATACGCGCCCGCAGACTCTTTTTTCCCTTCGGTCGCAGTTTTAGCCGCACCGGTTGCCTGATACGGTTTGGCTTCTGCCAGCGCCTTATCAAACTCCTGCGCGGTCTTCTTCAGCGCCAGGCCGGTAGAGGTACGGTACATCGGCTTGCCGGCAAACTTCGCCAGATCCACTTCGATATCCGCCGCCACAATCACCAGATCGGCTTCCGCCACCTCTTCAGGCGTGATGGCATTGCCCGCACCAACAGAGCCGCGGGTTTCAACCTTCACCCACCAGCCACGTTTTTTCGCTTCGGTTTCAATGGCTTCAGCCGCCATAAAGGTGTGCGCCACACCTGTCGGGCAGGCCGTTACCGCAACAATGCGTTTCGGCCCAGCGGCGGCAACCGGCGCCGCCTCAACAGGTGCGCTGTAAACCGTCGCATGACCTTTTGCTTCGCTCAGAAACAGTTCAGGGTGTGCCACCGCGCGATTAATATCACCCAGCCACACTTTTTTGCCGTTCAGGGCGCTGTCAGCGGGGATTTTGTCGCCCAGAACAATCGCCATTTCAGCATCACCCGGGTTATCAATGATATCCAGATGCGCTTTTTGTGCCGCCGCGCCCAGCAGGGTCTTCGCCATATAGGCACGAGCCTGTCCGAGACCGGAGTCAATGATCAGCAGCGTTTTCATTATTCCTCTCCTGCTGTTAGTTAAAAGGTTTTAAGTCAACGCGCGCCATCATCGCGGCTAACTGGGTACGATCGGTAATACCGACATTGCTCTGGCTCACGGCCAGGGCCGCAACGGCGGTAGCAAGACGTAAGGTATGTTCACTGGATTCGCGCATCAGCAGACCGTAGATCAGGCCGCCAACCATCGAATCCCCGGCACCCACGGTGCTGACCACCTCCATTGAAGGCGGTTTGGCAATCCATTCCCCGGAGGCGTTCACCCACAGGGCACCTTCTGCACCCAGCGAAATCACCACGTGAGCGATACCCTGCTCGCGCAGCGCATGGGCAGCGTCAATCACATCCTTTAATTCTGGCAGCTTACGGCCCGCCCAGATCTCCAGTTCGCGGCGGTTAGGCTTAACCAGCCATGGCGAGGCTTTCAGACCGGCGACCAGCGCGTCGCGGCTGCTGTCGAAAATAATGCACGGGCACTGGCTGCGCAGGCGCGTCATCCAGTCGGTGAACGCTTCCGGGCTGACGCCGGACGGCAGACTGCCGCTGACGCACACCATGTCAAACTGGCCCAGCCAGCTCAGGGAATCGGCAACAAAGCGCTCCCAGTCAGCCGGGGTCACTTCGAAGCCGGAGAAGTTCAGATCGGTCACTTCACCGTCTTTCTCGGTCAGCTTAACGTTGATGCGGGTACGGCCCTGCACAACCTGAAAACGGTTAGCGATGCCCAGTTCACTGAACAACTGCTGAAAACCATCCTGGTTGTCTTTACCGAGGAAGCCGCCTACGGTGACGTCGATGCCGAGATCTTTCAGCACCTTCGCCACGTTAATCCCTTTTCCTGCGGCATGCAGGCCGGTCGTCCGCACCAGGTTAACTTCGCCACGCTCAATTTCCGGGCAGAAGCCCACCAGATCGTAAGCCGGGTTCAGCGTAATGGTCGCAACACGTCTGCTCATTATGCGCCCTCCCCCAGACCGGCCGCGATGGCGTCGCCAATCGCTTTCAGCGCCTGTTCAGCATCCGCACCCTGCGCGGTAAAGCGCAGACGATGGCCTTTCTTCACGCCCAGCGCGACAACTTTCATCAGGCTGCGCCCGTTGGCTGGTTTACCCGAACCGTCCAGATTGGTCACGGTGATCTCACTTGCAAATTGTTTAATGGTATTCACCAGCATGGTGCCCGGACGGGCATGCAGGCCGTGTTCGTTACGCACCACGTACTCTGCGCTCAGCAGGTCATCCTTCAGCGCATCGTCGCTGGTCAGCAGGGCCAGCACCGTCGCCGCGTCTGCGTTCAGCAGTTTTTCAGCTTTATTGTTCAGCAGCAGATCGCCCAGACGCTTCAGCACGGATACCGGCTGATCGTCCGCCATGGCGACCGTTACCAACATCGCGGCGCGTTCGCCGTCTGTCTCAAAGGCAACCGCAGCACGGCTGACCGCGATAGCGCTACGCAGGTTGCCTTCAGCACTGTCGTTCAGCCAGATGCCCTGACCCAGGTTTAATGGCTTATCATTGATGGCGCGCGTCACAAAAGTGGTATCTGCCGCTCCCACTTCTTTCAGGCGGGCCGCGTTCAGCGCCTGGAGCGTCAGCAAATCGGACGCAACGACGTCCAGCGTCAGGGTTTCATTATCCAGCTTCAGCGCTTCGCTCTGTTTTTCGCCCATCAGCAGGGCACGCAGCTCTTCAGCAGTGGTGGCGGATTTAAGCTGTTCCGCGACGGCATCATCGCTCAGCACGTGCGTCAGCTGACGCAGCAGGCCCAGGTGTTCGTCACCGCTGGCCGCGATGCCGATCGCCACATAAGCCACCTGACCCTCGCCCCACAGCACGCCCTGCGGGAACTGGAAGACCTGCACGCCGGTTTTCAGCACCTGATCGCGGGTGTCCGTGGTGCCGTGCGGAATTGCAATACCGTTACCGAGGAAGGTGGAGGTCTGCTGTTCACGCGCCAGCATGCCGTTGACGTAGCCGTCAGCCACGTTGCCAGCCTGCACGAGCGCAGCGGCGACCTGGCGAATAGCCTCTTCTTTATTCCCGGCCTGTTCGCCCGGGTGAATATCCTGAACAGATAACTGGAACATGATTCTCCTCTCCTGCTGAAATTGAATCGTTTCAGCTTAACTGAGAAACCAAGCGCTAACCTGCTTCGTCAGGACAGGCAAGATAGCGCTGAAACGTTTCAAGAAGTCTTGTCTTTTCTACAAAAGGTTGCAAGAAAAGTTACATTTCTTGATGCAGAATTTAGAAGTGCAGCACATTTCTTCTTCAGTCGGGAGGTTTTTGCTGATGTTCAGCAAACAGGTTCAGCACGCTTCAGCGAAACGGCGATAAACTGAAATGCTATTTTGATTTATTGTGGCAATCTTGATTTTGCCCTCTGTTTATTTAATGACAGGCGGCGTAAACTCCGCCTCTCTCTGTTACTCGCAAAGACTGAACATGCATAACACCCCCGCTGCCGCCTCACCAAAGCCTTTTGATTTGACGTCAACGGCGTTTTTGATCGTTGCTTTTCTCACCGGTATTGCCGGTGCGTTACAAACGCCTACGCTGAGCCTGTTTCTGACCAACGAAGTTCACGCCCGCCCGGCGATGGTTGGCTTCTTCTTCACCGGGAGCGCCATCATCGGCATTTTCGTCAGCCAGTTTCTTGCCGGGCGTTCAGACCGCAAAGGCGATCGCAAAAGCCTGATCGTTTTTTGCTGCCTGCTCGGGGTGTTTGCCTGCCTGCTGTTTGCCTGGAACCGTAACTACTTCATTCTGCTGTTCGTGGGCGTCTTCCTGAGCAGTTTCGGCTCGACCGCCAACCCGCAGATGTTCGCCCTTGCCCGCGAGCATGCCGACCGCACCGGGCGAGAAGCGGTGATGTTCAGCTCGATACTGCGGGCGCAGGTGTCGCTGGCGTGGGTGATTGGCCCCCCGCTCGCCTACGCGCTGGCGATGGGTTTTGGCTTTACGGTGATGTACCTCAGCGCAGCCGTGGCCTTCGTGGTATGCGGCGCAATGGTCTGGTTCTTTCTGCCCTCCATGCGCAAAGAGCCGAAAGTGGCGACCGGTACGCTGGAAGCTCCGCGACGTAACCGGCGCGACGCGCTGCTGTTATTCATTATCTGTACGCTAATGTGGGGAACCAACAGCCTCTATATCATTAATATGCCGCTGTTTATTATTGATGAGTTGCATCTGCCGGAGAAGCTGGCCGGGATCATGATGGGAACCGCCGCGGGGCTTGAGATCCCCACCATGCTGATTGCGGGCTATTACGCGAAGCGCTTCGGCAAGCGCTTTTTGATGCGCGTCGCCGCCGTAGCCGGGCTGCTGTTTTATGTCGGTATGCTGACGGTTCATACGCCAGCCCTGCTTCTTGCTTTACAGCTGCTGAACGCCATTTACATCGGTATTCTGGCCGGTATCGGCATGCTCTACTTCCAGGATCTGATGCCGGGTCAGGCAGGCTCTGCCACCACCCTTTATACTAATACCACCCGCGTGGGCTGGATTATTGCAGGCTCACTGGCGGGCGTTGTGGCTGAAATCTGGAACTATCATACGGTGTTCTGGATTGCGCTGGTGATGTGCGTCCTGACGCTGAGCTGCCTGACGCGAATCAAAGACGTTTAAGGCGCGGTGAGCGCTTCCAGCTCAAGCAGATAAGTGATGGCCTGCTGGCGCGTACTGCCGCACATTTCGGCGGTTGGCTGGAGCCCGGAGCACACCTTCGGGCGCAGGGGCGAGCCAAAGATCATGCACAGGTTAGTGTCAGAGAGCTGAACGCAGCGGGTATTGGCAGGCTTGCCCTCCGGCATGCCTGGAATGGGGCTTGAGATGGACGGTGCGGTACAGCACGCGCCACAGTCGGAACGACAATCCATACATGCTCTCTGTTGGTGGCAGATGCCCGCGCAGTCGGGCATTGCGCGCACAGTAACACCTTTTATGTATTGATAGCAAAACCCACGAATTCCGCTTGCCTGAAAGGCCGCGCGCGAGTAATTTGGCGCGATATTTTTTACCTCCCGTAAACAGGATTACTGCAATGCCAAGAGCGAACGAAATTAAGAAAGGTATGGTACTGAATTACAACGGCAAACTGCTGATTGTGAAAGATATCGACATTCAGGCACCCAGCGCCCGTGGCGCAGCAACGCTGTACAAAATGCGTTTCTCCGATGTCCGCACCGGCCTGAAAGTGGAAGAACGTTTTAAAGGCGACGATATCGTCGATACCGTGACCCTGACCCGTCGCTACGTTGATTTCTCCTACATCGACGGCAACGAATACGTGTTCATGGATAAAGAAGATTACACCCCGTATATCTTCACCAAAGATCAGATCGAAGAGGAGCTGCTGTTTATTCCTGAAGGTGGAATGCCGGACATGCAGGTGCTGACCTGGGATGGCGTGCTGCTGGCGCTGGAGCTGCCGCAGACGGTTGATCTGGAAATTGTTGAAACGGCGCCGGGCATCAAAGGCGCGTCTGCAAGTGCGCGTAACAAACCGGCTACCCTGACTACCGGTCTGGTCGTACAGGTGCCAGAATACCTGTCAGCGGGCGAGAAAATCCGTATCCATATCGAAGAAAAACGCTATATGGGTCGTGCTGACTGATTGCGGCGTTTGCCGGGTGGCGGCTGCGCCTTACCCGGCCTACAAAAACACAAAAACCGGCCTCAGAGCCGGTTTTTCGTAGGCCCGGTAAGCGTAGCGCCACCGGGCGATCAGGCTTAAAGAAGTTCAGGATACTTCGTCATTTTCAGCGCCAGCTCGATACCGCGCACTTCCGCCATCCCTTTCAGACGGCCAATCGCCGAATACCCTGGATTCGTTTTCTTGCGCAGATCGTCCAGCATCTGGTGCCCGTGATCCGGACGGAACGGGATAGGACGCACATCCCCCGCCTGCTTACGACGTACCTCTTCAGAGAGAATGGCATCCACCACCGCAACCATGTTCACGTCGCCGCCAAGATGGGCTGCTTCGTGGAAGGTTTTCGGGTTCTCTTCACGGCAGGTTGCACGCAGGTGGGTGAAATGAATGCGATCGCCGAAGGTTTCGATCATCCGCACCAGATCGTTATCCGCCCGCACGCCATACGAGCCCGTACACATGGTAAAGCCGTTGTAGATGCTGTCCACCGTCTCTTTCAGCCACTGCATATCTTCAATCGTAGACACGATACGCGGCAGGCCGAGGATAGGGCGCGGTGGATCGTCAGGATGAACCGCCAGCCGCACGCCGACTTCTTCTGCCACCGGCACAATAGCGCGCAGGAAGTGCGCCATGTTTTCACGCAGCTGGTTTTTATCGATATCGCCATATTCCGCCAGGCGCGTACGGAACTGATCGAGGGTATAACCCTCTTCCGCACCGGGCAGGCCCGCGATGATATTGCGAACCAGCTTCTCAATGTCCGCTTCACTGGCGGCATTGAACCACGCCAGCGCCTGCTGCTGCTCTTCTGCGGTGTAGTCTGCTTCCGCCCCCGGACGCTTCAGAATGTGCAGCTCGAAAGCCGCAAAAGCGATTTGATCGAAACGCAGCGCCTTCGAACCATCGGCCATTTCATATTCCAGGTCGGTACGCGTCCAGTCCAGGATCGGCATAAAGTTGTAGCAGACGGTATCAATACCACAGGCTGCCAGGTTACGAATGCTCTGCTGATAATTCGCAATCCAGGTATCACACTCACCGGAGTGGGTTTTGATATCTTCGTGCACCGGAATACTTTCCACAACAGACCAGGTTAACCCCTTCTCTGCCAGCTGAGCCTGACGCTTTTGGATTTCCTCCACCGGCCACACCTGACCGTTCGGAATATGATGCAGCGCCGTGACCACACCCGTTGCGCCAGCCTGACGCACATCATCAAGAGAAACCGGATCGTTCGGCCCGTACCAACGCCAGGTTTGTTCCATTGCCCCAC
The DNA here is from genome assembly GCF_000534535.1 of Enterobacter sp. MGH 33. Lineage (NCBI taxonomy): Bacteria > Pseudomonadati > Pseudomonadota > Gammaproteobacteria > Enterobacterales > Enterobacteriaceae > Enterobacter > Enterobacter sp. MGH 33. The sequence goes on from NZ_KI973212.1 coordinate 3,388,179, forward strand.
CCTCTCAAGTTGTTATACCAATATGTGTTACTTCAATGACGACTACCATACATGTTTAATCGAAGTGGTCAATACAGCACGCGGCATTGATTGATCAAACTCACATAACAGGGATATTTACGGCTTACCAATTTAATTTGTTGTCATATAACTTTACACTGGCATTGTTAATTAATGGTTAATCAGGTGTGTATTACATGAAGACTATTGCCTCCACCGCGCTTCCTGCTCATGTCCAGCAGCCCCGCTACGATCGCGAGCAGTTACGCTCCCGCATCGTCCATTTCGGTTTTGGCGCGTTCCACCGGGCGCATCAGGCGTTGTTAACAAACCGGGTACTGAATGCCAAAGGAGGCGACTGGGGAATTTGTGAGATTAGCCTCTTTAGCGGCGATGTCCTTATGGGCCAGCTCCGGGCGCAGGATCATCTGTTTACCGTGCTGGAGAAAGGTGCCGAAGGCAATCAGCCCATTATTATCGGTGCGGTAAAAGAGTGCCTGAACGCAAAACTCGACTCGCTGGCAGCCATTATTGAGAAATTCTGCGAACCGCAGGTGGCAATTGTCTCCCTCACCATTACCGAAAAAGGCTACTGCATCGATCCGGCGACGGGAAAACTGGATATGCGGAACAGCCGCATCCTGCACGATCTCGAGCACCCGTCTGAGCCGCATTCCGCGCCGGGTATTCTGGTTGAAGCGCTTCATCGCCGCCGCGAGCGGGGCCTGCCGGCGTTTACCGTGCTCTCCTGCGACAATATTCCCGACAACGGCCACGTGGTGAAAAATGCCGTTCTCGGCATGGCCGGAAAGCGTTCCGCAGAGCTGGCCGCATGGATCGAGGCGCACGTGAGCTTCCCTGGCACCATGGTCGACCGAATCGTGCCCGCCGCCACCGACGCCTCACTCGCGGAAATCACCCAGGAACTTGGCGTTGAAGATCCCTGCGCCATCAGCTGTGAACCGTTCATTCAGTGGGTAGTGGAAGATAACTTTGTCGCCGGGCGTCCGGAGTGGGAGGTCGCAGGCGTACAGATGGTTGAGGATGTCCTGCCCTGGGAGCAGATGAAGCTGCGGATGCTGAACGGCAGCCACTCCTTCCTCGCGTATCTGGGCTACCTTGCCGGCTACGCGCACATAAATGAATGTATGCAGGACGACAGTTTCCGCGAGGCGGCCGGCAGGCTGATGCTGAAAGAGCAGGCCCCTACGCTGCGCATCACCAACGTTGATCTGACAGCCTATGCTGACAGCCTGCTTGACCGCTTCGCCAACCCGGCCCTACAGCATCGTACATGGCAAATCGCCATGGACGGCAGCCAGAAGCTGCCTCAGCGCATGCTGGAAGGGATCCGCATGCATCTTGAGCGTAACACCGCCTGGCCATTACTGGCGCTGGGGGTGGCGGGCTGGATGCGCTACGTCAGCGGTACGGACGAACAGGGCAACGCCATTGACGTACGCGATCCGCTGAGCGACAAGTTTCAGGCCATTGTCGCTACCAGCAGCGACGCAGAACGCGTTAGCGCCCTGCTGACGCTAAATGAAATCTTTGGCGACGACCTGCCGCAAAACCCTGTCTTTGTCGAGGCAATCACCAGCGCGTACCAGCGCCTTGTCCGGCTCGGCGCGCGCCAGGCCGTTATCGAAACGTTAAAAATTTAGCGATTATTGCGTTTAAGGCGAACGGTTTTGTGCTCCGTTCGCCCTCCCTCTTCTCAATGCCCGATTTTTTCGTCAGGATGATAGATAGTTGTTACTACATCACAATTATTTATCGGAGCGCACGTGACCAAAACCAACCTGATCACCGGTTTTCTCGGCAGCGGTAAAACTACGTCCATTCTGCATTTGCTGGCCAATAAAGACCCGGCGGAAAAGTGGGCCGTGCTGGTCAACGAATTTGGCGAAGTGGGGATCGACGGCGCGTTGCTCGCCGACAGCGGCGCGATGGTGAAAGAGATCCCGGGCGGGTGTATGTGCTGCGTGAATGGTCTGCCGATGCAGGTCGGGCTGAATACGCTGCTGCGTCAGGGCAAGCCGGACCGTCTGCTGATTGAGCCCACCGGGCTGGGGCATCCTAAGCAAATCCTTGATTTACTGACCGCCCCGGTATACGAGCCGTGGCTTGAGCTGCGTGCGACGCTTTGCCTGCTCGACCCCCGCCAGCTGCTGGATGAAAAAGCGATCAATAATGACAATTTCCGCGACCAGCTCGCCTCGGCAGATATTATCGGGGCGAATAAATCCGATCGCGCGACGGCTGAGAGTCAGGCCGCGTTCCAGTCCTGGTGGCAGCAGGCTGGCGGTGGACGTCAGTATGTGCAGACGACCCAGGGCAACATTGATGGCGCCCTGCTCGACCTTCCCCGCCTCAACCAGACGCAACTGCCTGCCAGCGCTGAGCATTCGCATAGCCACGGCGCGAAGCAAGGCCTGGCTGCACTGAGCCTGCCGGAGCATCAGCGCTGGCGTCGCAACCTGAACAGCGGCCAGGGGCATCAGGCCTGCGGGTGGATCTTCGATGCCGATACGGTTTTCGACACCATTGGTATACTGGAATGGGCGAGACTCGCGCCGGTTGAGCGGGTAAAAGGGATCATGCGCACTCCGGATGGTCTGGTGCGCATTAACCGTCAGGGCGAGGATTTCTTTATTGAAACCCAGAACGTCGCGCCACCCGACAGCCGGATAGAGTTAATTAGTGCGGTTAATACCGACTGGAATGCCCTCCAGTCAAGCCTGTTGAAGCTTCGTTTAAGTTTGGGCGGCTAACGTTGCCCCTGATTTCACACATTGCTGAAGACTATGACGACTCGACTTCCTGCTATTTTATTGCTCAACGCTGCCGGCCTGGCGATCTTTTTCTCCTGGTATATCCCGGCGGATCACGGTTTCTGGTTCCCGCTGGATTCCGGGCTGTTCCACTTCTTTAACCAGGCGCTGGCGAAGAGTGAAGCCTTCCTGTGGCTGGTGGCGATCACCAACAACCGCGCGTTTGACGGCTGTTCGCTGCTGGCAATGGGCTGTCTGATGCTCTCCTTCTGGCTGAAGGAAGACAAAACGGGTCGTCGCCGTATTCTGATTATCGGCCTGGTGATGCTGCTGACGGCCGTGATTATCAACCAGCTGGCGCAGCATCTGATGCCGGTTAAACGCGCCAGTCCTTCGCTCTTTTTCCCGAATATTAACCGCGTCAGCGAGCTGCTTCATATTCCAACCAAAGATGCCTCGAAGGATAGTTTCCCGGGCGACCACGGTATGATGCTGCTGATTTTTGCAGGCTTCATGCTGCGCTATTTTGGTAAAAAAGCCTTCGCCATCGCCCTGGTTATTGTGGTGGTATTTGCATTCCCGCGGGTGATGATTGGCGCTCACTGGCTGACAGATATCGCCGTAGGCTCCCTCACGGCGGTGTTAATTGGTTTACCGTGGGCGCTGATGACCCCACTGAGCGATCGCATAATAGGCATTTTTGATCGCTATCTTCCTGGCAAATTTAAACAAGCTGGAAACAAATAAATAACGAAAATTAACACCATTCATCAGGGATCGTTTTCGATCCCTGCGTCACTTCTTTTCGGCGTCATTCAACGCTGTCATCATCCCGTCATACAATTCGTGATAAAAATGAAGCAATTGCAGGGATTACCGATATGAATGGCGGCATTTTGAGCAATTCCGCGCTGTAACTTTGTGTATCACATTTTCTTATAAAAAAACGGACTTTTTTGCTCGCAATACCCCGTGCAATCGGTTAACCTCGAACTCGTTTTGCCCCACTGAGATAATTATTATCATGGTGAATAATTTTGTGCGTTGAGCCACAGTTTTCACCATAAAGAATTGTCTCATTGTGAACAGATTATTAGTCTCGTCACGGTTGGCATTTTTATAACGATATTTTCGTTAAGGACTTCAAGGGAAAACAAACAAAATGGTCAAATCTCAACCAATCTTGAGATATATCTTGCGGGGGATCCCGGCGATTGCAGTGGCGGTTCTGCTTTCGGCATGTAGTACGACGAATACCGCGAAGAATATGCATCCTGAGACGCGTGTTGTGGGAATGGAAGATTCCTCTTCACTGCAAGCCTCTCAGGATGAATTTGAAAATATGGTACGTAATCTCGACGTTAAGTCGCGTATTATGGATCAGTATGCTGACTGGAAAGGCGTGCGTTACCGTCTGGGCGGCAGCACCAAGAAAGGCATCGATTGTTCCGCATTCGTACAGCGTACGTTCCGTGAACAGTTTGGGTTAGACCTTCCGCGTTCTACTTATGAACAGCAGGAAATGGGCAAATCCATTTCGCGCACTAAACTGCGCACGGGCGATTTAGTCCTGTTCAGAGCGGGTTCAACCGGTCGACACGTTGGCATCTATATCGGTAACGATCAGTTTGTCCATGCTTCCACCAGCAGTGGTGTGACGATTTCCAGCATGAACGAACCTTACTGGAAGAAGCGCTACAACGAAGCTCGCCGCGTTCTGAGCCGTAGTTAATATTGCTGTCGTATCGTTGGTTATCCCTTGGCTGGCGATACGATAAAAAAAGCACTGCTCCGGCAGTGTTTTTTTTTGCCCGTTACACTGATAACTATCCAGCGGCATTTCAGGAATCACGACATCTATGTTTACCCGCTACTTCTCCAGCAACCGCAAGATTCTGTTTCTCAGTTTCCTTACGGGGTTATTCACTGCCCTGCTCCTGGGAGCATTACAGTTTTACTGGAGTTACCACAAGCGAGACGTCAGATTCGATACCCTTATTACCGATTTAAGCGTCTACATGGAGAGCTATTTCGATGAGCTCAAAATGTCGATTGATACACTCCAGCCACTCACGCTAAACAGCTGCGAGGAAGTGAGTGCCGCCCTGACCTCCCGGGCGGCCTTTAGCATCAACGTGCGCGCCTTTTTGCTGGTCAGGGATAAAAACGCCTACTGCTCTTCCGCCACCGGCCCGATGAATGTCCCCCTGCAAGCGCTTATTCCTGAACTGCACATCAATAAACAGGTTGATATGGCGCTCCTGCCGGGCACCCCCATGATGCCGGACAAGCCCGCGATTGCCATCTGGTATCGCAACCCACTGGTGAAGGACGGCGGTGTATTTACCTCCGTTAATCTTAACCTGACTCCTTATCTCCTCTACACCTCAAGACAGGATGAGTTTGCCGGTATTTCCATCATTATTGGCGATTATGCGTTATCAACCCATTCCGGAACGCTGGTCCCTGCGCGTGATTTGCCTGATATCCCGGTCCGTACCGCCACGCTGAAAAATGTGCCTCTGACCATCCATGTTTATGCGGAAGCCTGGACGACCGATGAAGTGCTGTACGCCCTGTTTTTCGGCCTGGTCTGCGGTATCGCGGCGGGCCTGTTGAATTTCTATATTCTTACTATCCGTCTTAATCCGGGGAAAGAGATCCTAACGGCCATCAAACGCGACCAGTTTTACGTGGTCTATCAACCCGTCGTGGATGCGCAGTCGCTCAAAATGACCGGGCTGGAAGTCCTGATGCGCTGGAAGCATCCGGTGATGGGAGAAATTCCACCGGATGCCTTTATTAATTTCGCTGAAGCGCAGAAGCTGATTGTCCCGCTGACGCTGCATCTTTTTGACCTGATTATCCGCGATGCCCCTGTCCTGCAAACGGTGCTCCCGCCTGGGGCCAAGTTTGGGATCAACATCGCGCCCGGGCATCTGCATGCGGAAAGCTTTAAAGAGGATATGCGCGCGTTTGCCGCCGCCCTTCCACCCGATCACTTCCAGATTGTGCTGGAAATAACCGAGCGCGATATGATCAACCACCGCGAGGCTAATCAGCTATTCGAATGGCTGCACGAAGAAGGTTTTGAAATTGCCATCGATGATTTTGGCACCGGCCACAGCGCGCTGATCTATCTGGAACGCTTCACGATGGATTACCTGAAAATTGACCGTGGCTTCGTGAATGCCATCGGGACTGAAACCGTCACCTCGCCAGTGCTTGACGCGGTGCTGACGCTGGCAGAACGCCTGAATATGTTAACCGTTGCCGAGGGTGTTGAAACGCCGGAGCAGGCGGCGTGGCTGCGCGAGCATGGCGTGAACTATCTTCAGGGCTACTGGATCGGCCGCCCGATGCCGCTGGAGCAGTTCAGGACGTGGCAACCCGACATCACGCTCGGGGAATAATTTCACAATCACGGCGCTGTCCCTTATTATTCTGTTCAACCGAGCCTGCCTGTGAACAAAGGGATCCGCCGCACTATGATTATGCGCGTTGTGTTGACGCTATTGGCGCTGGTGAGCCTGTCGAGCCAGGCGCAGACCATCAAAGAGAGCACGGCCTTTGCCGTCATTGGCGAGCCGAAGTACGCGGTTAACTTTAACCACTACGATTACGTTAACCCCGCCGCCCCGAAAGGCGGAAACGTGACGCTTTCCGCCACGGGAACGTTTGACAACTTTAACCGCTTTGCCCTGCGGGGCGTGGCAGCAGCGCGTACCGAATCCCTCTATGACACGCTGTTCGTCACCTCCGACGACGAGCCCGGCAGCTATTATCCCCTGGTCGCCGAGAACGTGCGATACGCCGATGATTTCAGCTGGGCAGAAATCGCGATTAATCCGCGGGCGCGTTTTCACGACCGTACGCCGGTTAGCGCCCGTGACGTGGCATTCACCTTTCATAAATTTATGACCGAAGGCGTGCCGCAGTTTCGTCTGGTGTACAAGGGCACCACGGTGAAAGCCATCGCCCCGCTGACCGTGCGAATCGAACTCCCTGAGCCGAACAAAGAGAATATGCTGAGCCTGTTCTCCCTGCCCGTCATGCCCGAATCCTTCTGGAAAAATCATAAGCTGAGCGATCCCCTCTCTACCCCGCCGCTGGCCGGAGGGCCGTATCGCATTACCGACTGGCGAATGGGCCAGTACGTGATCTATTCCCGGGTGAAAGATTACTGGGCAGCCACGCTGCCGGTAAACCGGGGCCGCTGGAACTTCGATACAATCCGCTACGACTACTACCTGGATGATAACGTGGCCTTCGAGGCATTTAAGGCGGGCGCGTTTGATTTACGTGTCGAGAACAGCGCCAAAAATTGGGCGACCCGCTATATCGGAAAAAATTTCGCGAAAGGCTATATCGTTAAAGACGAACACAAAAACGAATCCGCGCAGGACACGCGCTGGCTGGCGTTTAATATTCAGCGCCCGGTTTTTTCCGATCGTCGGGTGCGTGAAGCCATTACCCTGGCGTTTGATTTCGAATGGATGAACAAAGCGTTGTTTTACGGAGCCTACAGCCGGGCGAACAGCTATTTCCAGAATACTGAATATGCCGCCCGTGATTATCCCCACGCAGACGAGCTGGTTTTGCTGGCGCCAATGAAAGCGGAGCTCCCGCCGGAGGTGTTCACCCGCGTATTTGAACCGCCCAAATCCGACGGAAACGGGTTCGACCGGGACAACCTGCTGAAAGCCAGCAACCTGCTGGATGATGCTGGCTGGGTGCTGAAAAATCGGCAACGGGTTAATGTGCAAACCGGTAAACCGCTCAGCTTCGAACTGCTGATTGCCTCCGGCGCAAACGATCAGTGGGTGCTGCCATTTAAGAAGAACCTTGCCCGGCTTGGCGTCACCATGAATATCCGCCAGGTCGATATGGCCCAGTTAACCAACCGCAAGCGCAGTCGCGATTACGACATGATGCAGACCCTGTGGGCCGCGCAGCCGTGGCCGAGTTCAGATCTGCAAATCTCCTGGGCATCGGGGTATATCGACTCCTCCTACAACGCCCCGGGCGTAAAGAGCCCGGTGATAGATGCGCTGATTGCAAAAATTGTCGCCGCTCAGGGCGATAAGAACAAGCTTCTGCCGCTTGGCCGCGCGCTCGATCGGGTCTTAACCTGGAACTATTACATGCTGCCGATGTGGTATATGGGCGAAGATCGCGTGGCCCGCTGGGATAAATTCTCCCTGCCTGCCGTTCGCCCGGTCTACACCCTCGGCTTTGACACCTGGTGGTATGACGTGAATAAAGCCGCAAAACTGCCCGCAGAGCGGCGTTAAGGAGTGACGATGGGCGCTTATCTTATCCGCCGGCTGCTGTTAGTGATCCCGACGCTGTGGGCCATCATTACCATTAACTTTTTTATCGTCCAGATCGCCCCCGGCGGTCCGGTGGACCAGGCAATTGCGGCAATAGAATTTGGTCACGCTGGCGGCATGCCGGGCGGCGGCGGTGAAGGAATGGGGGCCAGCCATGCCCGGACGGGCGTGGGCAACATCAGCGAAAGCCACTACCGGGGCGGTCGCGGACTGGATCCGGAGGTGATCGCCGAGATCACCCATCGCTATGGTTTTGACAAGCCGCTGCACGAGCGTTATTTCAGGATGCTCTGGGATTATGTCCGTTTCGATTTTGGCGACAGCCTGTTTCGCAGCGCCTCGGTGTTAACCCTGATCAAACAAAGCCTGCCGGTTTCCATCACGCTCGGACTGTGGGGGACGCTGATTATTTATCTGGTCTCCATTCCGCTGGGGATCCGAAAAGCGGTCTACAACGGTAGCCGTTTCGATATCTGGAGCAGCACATTCATTATCATCGGCTACGCTATCCCGGCGTTTCTGTTTGCCGTGCTGCTGATTGTCTTTTTCGCCGGCGGCAGTTATTTCGACCTCTTCCCGCTGCGCGGGCTGGTCTCTGCGGATTTCAGCACCCTGCCGTGGTATCAGAAAATCACCGATTACTTCTGGCACATCACGCTTCCGGTGCTGGCGACGGTCATCGGCGGTTTTGCGGCGCTTACGATGCTGACCAAAAACGCCTTTCTTGATGAGATCCGCAAACAGTACGTCGTCACCGCGCGCGCCAAAGGCGTCGGTGAAAAGCAGATCATGTGGAAGCACGTTTTTCGTAACGCCATGCTGCTGGTGATTGCCGGTTTCCCCGCCACGTTCATCAGTATGTTTTTTACCGGCTCGCTGCTGATAGAGGTGATGTTCTCGCTCAACGGATTAGGGCTGCTGGGCTATGAGGCCACCGTCTCCCGTGATTATCCGGTGATGTTTGGCACACTCTACATTTTCACCCTGATCGGCCTGCTGCTGAACATCATCAGCGATATCAGCTATACGCTGGTCGATCCCCGTATCGATTTTGAGGGCCGCTGATGTCGCGTTTAAGCCCCGTCAATCAGGCCCGCTGGGCGCGTTTTCGCCACAACCGTCGCGGCTACTGGTCGCTGTGGATCTTCGCCGTCCTGTTCGCCTTAAGTATGTGTTCGGAACTGATTGCCAACGATAAACCCCTGCTGGTGCATTTCAAAGACCGCTGGTATGTGCCGGTGCTGACCACCTACAGCGAAAGCGATTTTGGCGGCCCGTTTGCGACGCCAGCCGAGTACCAGGATCCCTGGTTACGTGAACAGATAGCGCAGCACGGCTGGGCTATCTGGGCGCCGATTCGTTTTGGCGCAAACAGTATTAACTTCGCCACGTCCACCCCCTTCCCTTCGCCGCCTTCCGCGCAAAACTGGCTGGGAACGGACGCCAACGGCGGCGATGTGCTGGCGCGCATTCTCTATGGCACCCGCATCTCGCTCCTGTTTGGGCTGCTGCTGACGCTCTTTAGCAGCGTAATGGGCGTTGTGGCGGGCGCCGTGCAGGGCTATTACGGGGGTAAAATAGATTTATGGGGACAGCGCGTGATTGAAGTCTGGTCCGGTATGCCGACGCTGTTTCTGATTATCCTGCTGTCCAGCGTGGTACAGCCTGGCTTCTGGTGGCTGCTCGGGATCACCGTCCTGTTCGGCTGGATGGCGCTGGTCGGCGTGGTACGCGCGGAGTTTCTGCGTACGCGGAATTACGACTATATTCGCGCCGCGCAGGCGTTAGGCGTGAGCGATGGCGCAATCATCTTCCGCCACATGCTTCCCAATGCGGTGGTGGCGACCCTTACCTTCCTGCCGTTTATTTTGTGCAGCTCCATCACCACCCTGACGTCGCTTGATTTTCTTGGTTTCGGTTTGCCGCTGGGCTCACCGTCCCTTGGCGAACTGCTGTTGCAGGGCAAAAACAATCTCCAGGCCCCCTGGCTGGGCATCGCCGCATTCCTCTCCGTGGCGGTGCTCCTTTCCCTGCTGATTTTTATTGGCGAAGCCGTGCGCGATGCCTTCGATCCCAACAAGGCGGTATGACATGACCCGGCCTCTTCTGAGCATAGAGAACCTGTCGATTGCGTTTTCAAAACAGGGCGAATCACGCACGGTGGTGACGGATTTATCGTTGCAGATCCAGCGCGGAGAGACGCTGGCACTGGTCGGGGAATCCGGCTCCGGTAAGAGCGTTTCGGCGCTGTCGGTGCTGCGCCTGCTCCCTTCCCCGCCGGTCAGCTATCCGCAGGGGGATATTCTATTCCATGGACAATCGCTGCTGAACGCTGACGAGCAAACCCTGCGCGGCATTCGTGGCAACAACATCGCCATGATTTTTCAGGAGCCGATGGTGTCGCTCAACCCACTGCATACCCTGGAAAAACAGCTCTATGAAGTGCTGTCACTTCATCGGGGAATGCGTAAAGAGGCAGCGCGGGGTGAAATTCTGGACTGCCTTGAACGCACCGGTATCCGTAATGCGGCGAAACGGCTGAACGATTTCCCGCACCAGCTTTCCGGCGGCGAGCGCCAGCGCGTGATGATTGCAATGGCCCTGCTCACGCGCCCCGAACTGCTGATTGCCGATGAACCTACTACCGCGCTGGACGTCACGGTACAGGCACAAATTCTGCAACTGCTGCGCGAACTGCGCGACGAGCTGAACATGAGCCTGCTGTTTATTACGCACAACCTGAGCATCGTGAAAAAGCTCGCTGACACGGTGGCCGTGATGCAAAACGGCCGCTGCGTGGAACAGAACCGGGCATCCGCCCTGCTGAGCGCGCCTCAGCACCCGTATACACAGCGCCTGCTCGATAGCGAACCCGCTGGCGACCCGGTTCCGCTTAACGCTGACAGCGCGCCGTTGCTGAGGGTTGAGGGGCTGTCGGTGTCATTCCCGATCCGCAAAGGCATTTTGCGTCGCGTGGTCGATCACAATCATGTTCTGAAAGACATGAGCTTCGCTCTGCGTCCAGGCGAATCGCTTGGGCTTGTGGGCGAGTCCGGTTCAGGCAAAAGCACCACCGGCCTGGCGCTGCTGCGCCTGATCGCCTCTCAGGGAAGCATTGTTTTTGACGGCATGCCGCTGCAAAACCTGAATCGCCGGATGATGCTTCCCGTGCGTCCGCGGATGCAGGTGGTATTTCAGGATCCAAACTCTTCGCTTAACCCGCGCCTGAGCGTATTACAGATTATTGAAGAGGGCCTGCGCGTCCACCAGCCGACAATGACGGCGCAACAGCGTGAAATCGACGTGATGCGGGTGATGGCGGAAGTGGGTTTAGATCCCGAGACCCGGCACCGGTATCCGGCTGAGTTTTCCGGCGGACAGCGCCAGCGTATAGCGATTGCCCGCGCGCTGATCCTGAAACCGGAGCTGATCGTGCTGGACGAGCCAACCTCTTCCCTGGACCGCACCGTGCAGGCGCAAATTCTGGCGCTGCTGAAGGGGCTACAGGAAAAGCATCGGCTGGCCTATATCTTTATCAGCCACGATTTACAGGTGGTGCGTGCGCTTTGCCATCAGGTGGTGGTATTGCGGCAGGGAGAAGTCGTTGAGCAGGGAGAGTGCCAGCGCGTATTCACCGCGCCGACGCAGGATTACACACGCCAGCTATTGTCCGCTGACTAGCACTCAGAAAGGATATTGACCGGAGAACGGCTCGGCAATGGCCACGCCGAAGTTTTTCAGCCGACAGGTGGCGGCAAACTCATCCTGGCTGTTAACAAACAGGCACGGCTCACCTTCGCATTCCAGCACGGAGCTGTCCACTTCGATGTCCGTCAGCGCCTGGCTGAGACGTTCCATGACCGGCCACGCATTTTCATCGCTCGGGCTGAGCAGTTTGAGGGCCACCAGACAATTATCCTCCCCGGCAACGCTTTGCGGAATCGGTTCAACTTTCGAACCTGCAAAACCCGTCGACCAGCGATAGCTCTGGGGCAAGCGATGGACAATGGAGAGTTGTAATGTATTCACGTTCAGATCCCCGGAAGCAAATTTACTTCACAATTTATTTACATTTATAGTAACACATCATCGCCAACCTGCACTGTTTAGCGGATTTTATAGGCGTTGCAGGCTCGCGTCGGCGCTATATGTACCCGTTTCTGCGATCTAACTCAACCTTTTTAAATACAATGATGTGACTTTTTACATAAATAGATTTTACATAAAAGAAACAAACACAGGGTAAACGAACGGAGGGTTGGTTGATATGGGTCAACAAAAAGGCCCGTCTCGGGCCTTAAGTGGTCATTTATGCGCCGTCTTTCGCGGCCGGCTGGCGTAAAGATAGAAGAGAATGGAGCAGGTCGCGCAGAGGGCAATCGCCCACAGCATCGGCCAGGCGGTATTAAACGTCGCCGTCGAGAGCAGCGCCCCGACTATCGCGCCAATTCCGAAACGGAACGTTCCTGCCAGCGACGAGGCGGTGCCCGCCATATGCGGAAATTCGTCGAGGATCACCGCCATCGCGTTGGATGAAACCATCGACACGCAGCCGACAAACGCCGCCACGCCCACCACCAGCGCCCAGAAACCGACGCCCAGCAACGCGCTCAATACCAGCCAGATAGCCATCACGAACTGGATCCACAGCCCGGCGCGGAACATATTCAGCGCCCCAACCCGCCGGACAAAGCGGCTGTTGATAATGGTCATCACAAACAGGAACACAATATTCAGCGCGAAGTAGTAACCAAAATGCTGGGGTGACACATGGTTCAGTTCGATGTACACAAACGGCCCCGCGCTCAGGAACGAGAACATTCCGGCAAAGCTGAAGCCGCTGGCCAGCATATAGCTGAGCACACGCTTATGGCGAAACAGCGAGGCAAAGTTGCCAAGCGTGGTGCGAATGTGGAACTTCTGACGTCGCTCGACCGGCAGCGTTTCATCGATAAAGACGAAGATCATCACCGAGGCCAGCAGCGCGGCAATCGCCAGGATCCAGAAAATCGCATGCCAGCTGAACCACACCAGGACCGCCCCGCCCACCATGGGGGCGACCAGCGGCGCAATGGTCGTGACCAGCATGACGAACGACATCATGCGTGAAAACTCTTCCTTCGGGTAGACGTCGCGCATCAGCGCGTTAATCACCACGCTTGCCGCAGCCGCCGCCAGGCCATGGAAGAAGCGCATCACAATCAGCTGATCGATACTCTGCGCCAGCGCGCAGGCCACCGCCGCCGCGGCAAATATCAATGTCCCGCCCAGGATAACCGGTTTACGCCCCAGGCTGTCGGCCATTGGGCCATAAAAGAGCTGACCGAGGGCAAAACCAAGAATGTAGGTGCTGAGCGTCATCTGCGCGCTGCCTGCCGGTACGCCAAACTGAGCGGAAATCACCGGCAGCGCGGGCAGATACATATCGATAGACAGCGGCATCAGCATGGCCAGCAGGCCAAGGATAAATACAATTTTAAACGACGAGTGTGGCCTGGTGGTCACAGGGTTCTCCTGAATTTAGCGTGAAGGCAGCCCGACGCTGGCAATCTCTTCTTCCGTCAGCGGGCGATATTCCCCTGGGGCCAGGTCTGGATCGAGTTCAATCGCGCCGATACGTTCACGATGCAGCCCCACAACGTGGTTGCCCACGGCGGCAAACATCCGCTTCACCTGATGGTAGCGGCCTTCACTGATGGTCAGACGGACGTCCGTGGGGGTGAGGATTTCCAGCACCGCCGGTTTGGTCAGATCCTTCTCATTATGCAGCTGAACGCCTTTCGCGAATTGCTCTGCCGTGTCATCCGAGACCGGAGACTCAAGCATCACCCGATAGGTTTTCTCACAGTGATGGCGCGGGGAGGTGATGCGGTGCGACCACTGGCCGTCATCGGTCATCAGCACCAGGCCGGTAGTATCGATATCCAGTCGCCCTGCCGCATGCAGCTTGTGCGCCACAGGTTCGTCGAGGAAATAGAGCACCGTCGGGTGATCCGGATCGTCCGTTGAACAGACGTAACCTTCCGGTTTGTTGAGCATGAAGTAGCGCGGGCCATTCTGCTGGGTCAGCGGGTTGCCGTCATACTCCACCTGGTGCTCAGGCTGGAGTTTAAAAGCGCTGTCTTTCACAATGTCGCCGTCCACGGTTACGCGGCTGGCGCGAATTTCACGCCCGGCAATAGCGCGGCTTACGCCGAGTTGCTGAGCGATAAACTTATCAAGTCGCATGAAATCTTTTTAGCCTTAATGGTGCTGGAAGTCGGACTACGCGTCCGAAAAAGAAGCAGTCAGAAACAGTTCAGTATAATGGTCTGGTTGCGCCACTCAAGGGAAAAAGTTTCGTGGCATACTATATGCGAGTTAACTGAATAGAGAAGCCATGACGTTCACATTACGCCCCTATCAGCAGGAAGCCGTTGATGCCACCCTCGCCTGGTTTCGCAAGCATCGGGAGCCCGCCGCCATCGTTCTCCCGACCGGAGCCGGTAAAAGCCTGGTGATTGCCGAACTGGCGCGCCTGGCCCGCGGACGCGTGCTGGTGCTGGCGCACGTCAAAGAGCTGGTGGCGCAAAACCACGCCAAATATTGCGCGCTCGGCCTGGAGGCCGACATTTTTGCCGCCGGACTGAAGCGCAAAGAGAGCCACGGAAAAGTGGTGTTTGGCAGCGTACAATCCGTTGCGCGCAACCTGGAACTGTTTCGCAGCGAGTTTTCCCTGCTGATTGTCGATGAGTGTCACCGCATCAGCGATGACGACGACAGCCAGTATCAGCAAATCCTCACTCATCTGAAAAAGGTGAATCCTCACCTCCGTCTGCTTGGCCTCACCGCCACGCCGTTTCGTCTGGGCAAGGGCTGGATTTATCAGTTTCATTATCACGGCATGGTGCGTGGCGATGAAAAGGCCCTGTTCCGCGACTGTATCTATGAGCTTCCGCTGCGCTACATGATCAAGCACGGCTACCTGACGCCGCCGGAGCGGCTGGATATGCCCGTCGTGCAGTACGATTTCAGCCGTTTACAGGCGCAGAGCAACGGGCTGTTCAGCGAGGCAGATCTTAACCATGAGCTGAAAAAACAGAAGCGGATCACGCCGCATATCATCAGCCAGATTGAAGAGTTCGCGCAAACGCGCAAAGGGGTGATGATTTTTGCTGCCACTGTCGAACACGCGCGCGAAATTACGGGGCTGCTGCCCGCCGACGACGCGGCGTTAATTACCGGTGAAACCCCCGGCCTGGAGCGCGACAGCCTGATTGAGGACTTCAAAGCTCAGCGGTTCCGCTATCTGGTGAATGTCTCCGTACTAACCACCGGCTTTGACGCCCCGCACGTCGACCTGATTGCGATTCTTCGCCCGACGGAATCCGTCAGCCTGTATCAGCAGATTGTTGGCCGCGGGCTGCGTCTGGCGCCGGGCAAAACCGACTGTCTGATCCTTGATTACGCCGGTAACCCGCACGATCTCTATTCGCCGGAAGTCGGCACGCCAAAAGGCAAGAGCGACAACGTGCCCGTTCAGGTTTTTTGCCCTGCCTGCGGGTTTGCCAACACCTTCTGGGGGAAAACCACCGCCGACGGCACGCTGATCGAACATTTTGGCCGCCGCTGTCAGGGCTGGTTTGAAGACGATGAAGGCCATCGCGAACAGTGTGATTTCCGCTTCCGCTTCAAAAACTGCCCGCAGTGCAATGCCGAAAACGACATTGCCGCCCGCCGCTGTCGGGAGTGCGACACGGTCCTGGTCGACCCGGACGACATGCTGAAAGCGGCGCTGAAGCTGAAAGATGCGCTGGTGCTGCGCTGTTCCGGCATGGCCTTACAGCCCGGCGCGGATGAAAAAGGCGAGTGGCTAAAAATTACCTACTACGACGAGGATGGCGCAGACGTCAGCGAGCGGTTCCGGGTCCAGACGCCCGCCCAGCGCACCGCGTTTGAGCAGCTCTTTATCCGCCCGCATACCCGCACGCCTGGCGTGCCGCTGCGCTGGCTAACCGTGGCCGATATCGTGCGCCAGCAGGCGTTACTGCGCCATCCTGATTTTGTTGTCGCCCGTAAAAAAGGGCAGTTCTGGCAGGTGCGTGAGAAGGTCTTTGACTATGAAGGACGCTTTCGCCGGGCAAACGAATTGCGCGGTTAACGGGACTTTTCGTTGATGCGCGAGCCATTTGAGTATAAAATGCCGCCCGCTTCACATCCGTGAGGCAGAACACTCACCTGCTGCTGGGTCGCCTGTAGTAGGGTTTTAAATACAGAGAGAAATCAATGTTCACTATCGAAGCAGAAGTACGTAACGTGCAGGGTAAGGGTGCGAGCCGCCGCCTGCGTACCGCAAACAAGTTCCCGGCTATCGTTTACGGTGGCGAAGCTGCTCCAGTTGCTATTGAACTGGATCACGACAAAGTATGGAACATGCAGAACAAAGCTGAATTCTACAGCGAAGTTCTGACCATCGTTGTTGACGGTAAAGAAGAAAAAGTGAAAGTTCAGGCTGTTCAGCGTCACGCGTTCAAGCCAAAACTGACTCACATCGACTTCGTTCGCGCGTAATCGCAAACCTGTCGAGAAAAACCCCGCGTTTGCGGGGTTTTTTTATGGCTGTTACTTACCGCCAGAGGTGCGACGCTGAAGCTGGTCGCGCAGATTCGGCGGCGTGCCTTTAATGGTCAGCGTGTCGGTGGCCGGGTCCCAAAAGATACGTTCCCCGAGCAGCATGGCATCAAAGTTAATGGTTAACCCACCGCCGCTACCGGCAAATTTCGTCAGCTGACGCAGCGTACTTCGATCCGCCGGAAAGCTCTCTTCCAGCTCATAGCCTTTTTCCGCAGTAAATTCCTGGAAGCTGACTTCGCTGACGCCTGCCAGCTCTTTGGACAGCGACTCCAGCTCAATCTCTTCTCCAGCCTGTAGCTGCTCGTTGCAGTAGCTGTAAACCTGCTGACGCACGGTCTGACGCTCAAATTTATCAAGCTGCGCCTCAGCCGTAAAGTCATCCACCGCCTGGAGGAGACCTTTGTTCTGCGCTTTGGCATTCAGCCCTTCGCTGGCGCCGAGGAAGTCCATAAAGAAATCCGCCACTTTGCGGCCCACGCGGCCTTTAAGGAAGGTCAGATAGCGCGTTGATTCCGGGTTGGTTTCCCATTCGGTTAAATCGATACGCGCCACAATATCCGCATGGTTGATATCCAGGTAGTGCGTTGAGCTGATATCCAGCTGCTCGTTCACGCGCATACTGCTTAAGTTATTCAGCACGGTGACCAGCAGATACTCTACCGCCAGATAGCGGTAGTGGCAGAACAGGACGATACCGCCATCGGCGAAGGGATATTTCGCCAGCTCGTCACGCAGACGGCCAGTAGCAGCGCGGCTGAATGCCAGGAAATCCTCTTCGCCCTGACGTTGCAGGCGCAGGCTATCCGCCAGTTCGCTCTCTTCGCTGAACAAGCCATAGGCTTTATTTTTCGCGCTGTAGACGCGATGCAACTCCGCCATCATCTCGACAACGGTAGGCGTTGGTTCCAGTAACGAATCGCGCAGCACCACTTCAAGGGTTTGCTCATCACGCTTGATAAGCTGGTGCAAGGCAATCTGGTTGATTTCCAGACTCATGATAAACTCTCCTTATAGACCGGGCGGTATTCAACCACCACCAACGCATGTGTGCAACAGAAGATAAAAAAGGGGAAAAAAAGCTGTTGCTACGGTAATATGTCGCCCTTCTCTCAACAAACTGATTTTGATTTATGCCACAACATTCCCGCTACAGTGACGAACACGTTGAACAATTGCTCAGTGAGCTGGTCAACGTACTGGAAAAACATAAAACGCCAACCGATCTCTCCCTGATGGTTTTGGGAAATATGGTTACCAACCTGATCAATACCAGCGTTGCTCCGGCTCAGCGTCAGGCGATCGCCAAATCTTTCGCCCAGGCTTTGCAGTCCTCCGTTAGCGACGACCAGGCACACTAAGGGAAACGAACAACAGTTTATGGTGACGAATCGTCAGCGCTACCGTGAAAAAGTCTCCCAGATGGTCAGCTGGGGGCACTGGTTTGCCCTGTTCAACATTCTGTTGGCGATGGTGCTCGGCTGCCGTTATTTGTTTGTGGCGGACTGGCCAACCACGTTAACCGGGCGCATCTACTCGTGGATGAGTCTTGTTGGTCACTTTAGCTTTCTGGTCTTCGCCACCTATCTGCTGATCCTGTTCCCACTGACGTTTATCGTCATGTCGCAGCGGCTGATGCGCTTCCTGTCCGCCATTCTTGCGACGGCGGGCATGACGCTGTTGCTGATCGACAGCGAAGTCTTTACCCGTTTCCACCTGCACCTGAATCCTGTCGTCTGGGAGCTGGTGATTAACCCGGATCAGAACGAGACCGCGCGCGACTGGCAGCTGATGTTTATCAGCGTGCCGATTATCCTGCTGATCGAAATGCTGTTCGCCACGTGGAGCTGGCAAAAACTCCGCAGTCTGACCCGACGCCGCCATTATGCGAAGCCCGTCGCGGCGCTCTTTTTCGCCTCATTTATCGGTTCGCACCTGATGTATATCTGGGCAGATGCGAACTTCTACCGCCCGATTACCATGCAGCGCGCAAATCTGCCGCTCTCCTATCCGATGACGGCGCGTCGTTTCCTCGAAAAACACGGCCTGCTGGACGCGCAGGAGTATCAGCGTCGTCTGGTCGAACAGGGTAATCCGGAAGCGGTCAGCGTGCAGTATCCCCTGAGCGATCTGAAATATCGCGACATGGGCCGCGGTCAGAACGTGCTGCTGATTACCGTCGATGGCCTGAACTATTCCCGCTATGAGAAGCAGATGCCAGCGCTGGCTGAATTCGCTGAGAACAACATCGTATTCACTCAGCATATGAGCTCCGGTAATTCGACCGACGCGGGTATTTTCGGCCTGTTCTACGGCATTTCACCGAGCTATATGGACGGCGTGCTGTCGGCCCGTATTCCGGCGGCATTGATTACCGGGCTTAATCAGCAGGGCTACCAGCTGGGGCTGTTCGCCTCTGATGGTTTCAACAGCTCGCTGTACCGCCAGGCGCTGCTGTCTGATTTCTCACTGCCCGCCGCGCAGAGCCAGTCTGACGATCGGACCGCTGACCAGTGGATAGACTGGCTGAAGCGCTATGCGCAGGAAGATAACCGCTGGTTCTCCTGGGTTGCGTTTAACGGCACAACGCTTGATGACAGCAATCAGAAAGGCTTCGCGCGCCGCTATAGCCGTGCGGCGGGCGATGTCGATGCGCAGATCGGCCGCGTGCTGACCGCCCTGCGCGACGCGGGCAAGCTGGATAATACGGTCGTGATTATCACGGCGGGGCATGGCGTGCCGCTCGGCGACGAGGCGAAGGGCATGGAGTGGTCGCGTCCGAACCTGCATGTTCCCCTGGTGATCCACTGGCCGGGCACTCCCGCGCAGCGCATCAACATGCTCACCGACCATAAAGACGTCATGACCACGTTAATGCAACGGCTGCTGCACGTTAGCACACCGGCAATTGAGTACTCGCAGGGACAAGACCTCTTTAGCGCCACGCGGCGTCATAACTGGGTCACGGCTGCTGGCGGAAACACGCTGGTGGTGACCACGCCGACGTTGTCCCTGGTGCTGAACAGCAATGGCAATTACCAGACGTATAACCTCGAAGGTGAGAAGCTGAAAGACCAGAAGCCGCAGCTCAGTTTGCTGTTGCAGGTGCTGACAGACGAGAAGCGCTTTATCGCTAACTGATTATTTATGAATCAGTTAGCGTTGCTTGCCCCTTGCATTCAAAAAGGAATCGAGTAGTATTCCTTTTATGCGTCGGCACGTAGCGCAGCCTGGTAGCGCACCGTCATGGGGTGTCGGGGGTCGGAGGTTCAAATCCTCTCGTGCCGACCAAAACTACACAAAAAAACCAGCCGCTTATGGCTGGTTTTTTATTGCCTGTCTCCGCATGCGCAATGCTTAGTGTTTTTCACGCCCACCGAGAAAGAAAATCCCCAGCGGAATCGCCAGCAGGACGGTGAACACCAGGCTGTAAACAAAGATCATCGCCGATTGCAGGACAAACATGCTGGTTGTCCAGGCAGAGAGCGGGATGTTGTACTGCTCAATCACACCGACAATGGTTGCTCGCCCCACGCATGCAGCAGCAATCATAAACACAACCAGTAACGCCAGCAGGAACTTGCGGCCTTCAGGTGTCTTCAGTTTTTCCCGTACCATCTCCCCTCCCTTTACAGATGAATAACAATAATTAACGCGTAAAATAACACGATTGCCGCATCGACTCCAACACAGCATTAAACACCAATAAATGAACATAAAAGCAGTGCATTACTCCGTTTAAAATGAAAATATGAGTAAATTACGCCAACTATTCACGTGCTATATGTTAGTCTTTCCAGGATCGTTTTAACAAAAAGGAATGACAGTGAAAAACGCACCTAAATTTGCCATCGCCCTCATCGCCGCTGCGTGCGCCAGCACTAGTGCTTTCGCCAGCGAAACCCGGAAAGAGCAGCCGCTGGAAAAAGTTGCTCCGTATCCGCAAGCGGACAAAGGGATGAAGCGCCAGGTTATTCAGCTCCCGGCTCAGCAGGATGAAGCAAATTTCAAAGTTGAGCTGTTAATCGGCCAGACGCTGGAAGTGGACTGCAACCAGCATCGCCTGGGCGGCCAGCTGGAAAGCAAAACGCTGGAAGGCTGGGGCTATGACTACTATGTCTTCGACAAAGTAACCTCGCCAGTCTCCACCATGATGGCGTGCCCGGACGGCAAGAAAGAGAAGAAATTTATTACCGCGTATCTGGGTGATAACAGTCTGCTGCGCTATAACAGCAAGCTGCCGATCGTCGTATACACGCCGGAAAACGTGGATGTGAAATATCGCGTATGGAAGGCGGATGAGACGGTAGGACAAGCGGTAGTTCGTTAATAATAAGTCGGGTGGCGCTCTCGCTTACCCGACCAGGAAAGGGTGCGTTCTGGTGCCCTCACCCCACCCCTCTCCCACCGGGGAGAGGGAGAAAACACTAAAAACGGTAACAGATGTTACCGTTTTGCGTTTACCTTACAGCGCGATATCCGGTACCGGCTTGCTTTCCGCCTGAGGCTTCAGCTCTGCCTTTGGCGCAGCATCCGCAGCCTGCGGTTTAACGTATTGCAGTTGCAGAACACGGCTGGTGTATTCCAGCTCTTGTTCCGTGGCTTCAACGTTACCGTTCAGCTTCGTACCGTAGGATGGAATAATGGTTTTCAGCTTCGCCTGCCATTCCGGGCTGGATACTTTGTCCTTAAACACTTTTTCCATCAGGTGCAGCATGATTGGCGCAGCGGTAGACGCCCCCGGAGATGCCCCCAGCAGCGCGGCAATGGTGCCATCCTTATCGCTTACCACTTCGGTGCCCAGACGCAGCACGCCGCCCTCTTTCGGATCGCGTTTGATAATCTGCACGCGCTGACCCGCCTGCCACAGACGCCAGTCTTCTTTCTTCGCCTGCGGATAGTACTCTTTCAGCGCCTCGAAGCGTTCTTCATCAGAGAGCATCACCTGGCTAATCAGGTATTTCACCAGATCGAAGTTATCCAGCCCCACGTCCATCATTGGCTTAACGTTTGACGTCGTGGTCGCGCTCAGCAGATCCCACAGGGAACCGTTTTTCAGGAATTTGGTGGAGAATGTGGCAAACGGCCCGAACAGCACTACGCGCTTACCGTCCAGCATGCGGGTGTCGATATGCGGAACGGACATCGGTGGTGCGCCCACAGAGGCCTGACCGTACACTTTAGCCAGATGACGGTTAACCACTTCCGGGTTTTCCGACACCAGGAACTGGCCGCCGACCGGGAAGCCCGCGTAGTCGTCCGCTTCCGGAATACCGGACTCCTGCAACAGTTTCAGCGCCGCGCCGCCCGCACCGATAAACACGAACTTCGCCTTAATCACATGCTCGGCTTCGTTGTTTTTCAGATCGGCAACGGTCACGCTCCAGCTGTTATCCGCGTTGCGCTTGAAACCACGCACTTCGGAGCTGAGTTGCAGGTTAAAGTTCTCTTTTTTCTTCAGAGAGGACACCAGCTGACGGGTGATTTCACCGTAGTTAACGTCAGTACCAATTTCAGTGCGGGTCGCCGCTACTTTCTGGTTCGGATCGCGGCCTTCCATGACCAGCGGCGCCCACTCTTTGATTTGAGCGTGATCTTCAGAGTATTTCATCCCGCGGAAAAGCGTGCTCTGTTGCAGGGCAGCGTAGCGCGCGCGCAGGAAGTTGACGTTTTGATCGCCCCACACAAAGCTCATGTGCGGTACGGTGTTGATGAAGGAGTGTGGATTGTGCAACACACCGCTGTTCACCTGGTGAGACCAGAACTGACGTGAGATCTGGAACGCTTCGTTGATCTCTACCGCCTTCTCGATACTAATGGAACCGTCCTTTTTCTGCGGCGTATAGTTCAGTTCCATGAGTGCCGAGTGCCCCGTCCCGGCGTTGTTCCAGCCGTTAGAGCTTTCCTGTGCCACGCCATCGAGGCGCTCGACCATGGTCATGGACCAGTTCGGCTCTAATTCCTGAAGATACGTTCCCAGCGTGGCGCTCATGATGCCGCCACCAATTAAAAGGACATCCGTTTCCTGCTCTTTTGGTGCGTCAGCCTTCGCTGCCATCGAGACGGCGTTCAGCCCCACGGCCAGAGAAAAGAGCACGGCAGTCATTTTTTTCATCATTTATGCCTTAGTTGAATAGTGCTTGATGCGTGGAAATTACAGGTGAAACACGCTGCGGTGGCACGGTAGCAACTTTTAAATATTGTTTAAAGGTTACGAAATTATTGTAATTGTGAAATTTAATGATGGATTGTTTGTAGGGATTTGGCAGACAGGCTGGCACCCGACGATTTTCCTGGCTATCATGCTGCACTTTGTGATCGCGCGCACGGAAGCCTGCCCCTACCAGCGAATTGTTTCATTACCCCACTCGTCTGTACCTCAAGAAGGCCATGTCGCCACTGTTTTACGTTCGCCTCACCGTCTGATGCGCGAAACCCTGGCCGGTGTGATCACCGCGCTGGCGCTGATCCCGGAAGTGATTTCGTTTTCCGTGGTCGCGGGCGTGGATCCGAAAGTGAGCCTTATCGCCTCCGTGGTGCTCTGTTTCGCCCTTTCCCTGCTCGGCGGGCGTCCGGCCATGGTGACGGCGGCGGCAGGTTCCGTCGCGCTGGTGATTGGGCCGATGGTCCATCAACACGGCGTACAGTACATTCTGCCCGCAGTGGTGATGGCAGGCGTGATTCAGATCCTGTTCGGCGCGCTGGGTATGGCGCGGCTGATGCGCTTTATTCCCCAGTCGGTGATGACCGGGTTTGTTAACGCCCTTGGCATTTTGATTTTCTTTGCCCAGGTGCCCCATTTCTGGAGCCGAAGCCCGCTGATTGTGGGCCTGTTCGTGCTGACGCTGCTGATTGTGCTGTGGGTGCCACGCTATATCAAAAGCGTGCCCTCCCCGCTGATTGCCATTGTGCTGCTGACTTTGTTCACCGTCACCAGCGGGCAAATCCTGCCGACGGTAGGGGATGAAGGTTCCATGGGCGGCGGTTTGCCGGGCTTTACGCAACTGCTGGTGCCGCTCAATCTGGAAACCCTGAGCATCATCTGGCCGTGCGCGCTCAGTATCGCTTTCGTTGGCCTGCTGGAATCCTTGTTGACGGCAAAACTGGTGGACGAGCTGACCGCTACCCCCTCCAGTAAGCGCCGCGAGAGCATCGGGCTGGGCGTGGGCAATATTATGGCCGGGTTCTACGGCGGCATTGCGGGCTGCGCGATGATTGGGCAGACCATCGTTAACGTGGAGATGGGGAAAGGCAGAAGCCGTATCTCCACCCTTGCGGCGGGCATCGTACTGCTGGTGCTGGTTACGGCGCTCAGCGAGGTGATGGCCAAAATTCCGATGGCGGTACTGGCGGGAATTATGGCCATTGTGGCCGTCAAGACCTTTAGCTGGCATAGCGTTCAGCCCGGAACGCTGAAAAACGCGCCGGTGGCTGAAACCGTCGTGATGCTGGTGACGGTTGTGGCAACGGTTTTCACCGGCAACCTGGCGATTGGCGTGCTGGGCGGGATTGTGATGATGTTCATCCTCCCTGCCCGACTTAAGCAAAAAGCGCTGGCTACAGAAGAAAAATCGTCGCCAGTCCAAGAAAAATAAAGAAACCGCCGGTATCGGTAATGGCGGTGATCATCACGCTCGACCCCACCGCGGGGTCGCGCCCCAGCCGGGTCATGGTCAACGGGATAATCACGCCCATCATCGCCGCCACCAGCAGGTTCAGCACCATCGCCAGCATCATGACCCCGCCCAGCGCCATATCATCATACAGCCACCAGGTAATGCCGCCCATGATGCCGCCCCAGACCAGGCCATTAATCAGCGCGACGCCCATCTCCCTGAAAATCAGCCACGAGAAATTACCCGGCTGTATGTTTTCCAGCGCCAGGGCGCGAACGATCATGGTGATAGTCTGGTTACCGGTGTTCCCGCCGATCCCCGCCACAATCGGCATCAGCGACGCCAGGGCCACCAGCTGGGAAATGGTATGTTCGAAGCCGTCAATAACGCGGGACGCCACGAACGCGGTGCATAAATTGATGGCGAGCCACGCCCAGCGCGTTTTGACGGCCTTGCCGACGGAGGCATGAACGTCATCTTCGGCACTGATCCCGCCAAGGGCACGCAGGTCGTTATCGGTCTCTTCATAGACCACGTCAACGATCTCATCGATGGTCAGACGCCCCATCAGCTTGCCCACCGAATCCACCACCGCCGCGCTCACCAGGTCATCACGTTCGAAGGTACGCGCCGCTTTTTCGGCATCGTCTTCCGGCGAGAAGACCATCGGCTCGGTTTCCATGACCTCACTCACCCGCTGCTGGGTGCTGTTCAGCAGGATCGTTTTCAGCTCCAGCTCCCCGAGCAGAGTTTTATCCCGCGAGGTGACGAACAGTTTATCGGTGTTGTCCGGCATACTGCCCAGGCGACGAAGATAGCGCTGCACCGTACCCAGGGTGACGTCCGGGCGCACGGTGATGACGCCAAACTCCATGATCGCGCCGACGCTGTTTTTCTCGTAGTGCATCACCTGACGCACGCGCGCCCGCTCTTCAGCAGGCAGGGAAGCCAGCAGGCGTCCGGTCAGGTTGCGCGGAAGATGCTGAACGAGGTAAATCTGCTCATCGATATCCAGCGTTTGCAGGGCGTCAAGGATGTCCCGGTCGCTCATCTCATCGATAAGGTCATCCCAGACGTTTTCCGAGGCTTCAAGCAATACCTGACCGCGCTCGTGATCCTGCACCAGCCGCCACAGGGCGTGGCGCTCCTCGGAAGGCAATGCCTCCAGGGTGTCCGCCAGGTCCGGGGGCGGTAAATGTGCAACCAGCGCACCTACCTCAGCAATATCGTCGGCCAGCGTGCCGACATCATATTGCTCAGCCAGGGTTAGCTTACCCAATAACGTTGACGTGACCGCTTTATCGGTCGTCAGGAGCCAGATGAGCCGCGCACGCTCCTGGTCACGCTGCCTGGCGCTGTTTTTCTTTAATACCGACATCAATCATAAATCCATTAAATGAGTTGGCGTTAAGCATAGCGCGGGGATATGTAAATAAGAATAAACGGCGGGTCGGGATGGAGAAAAAAACGGCATATATGAAAAATTAGTGTGCCGGGCGCCACCCGGCACAATTGCAATCAGGCCGTACGCGCCACCGCGTCCCGTGACGCCGCATCGCGCTCATCGCCGGTCAGCTCGCTCAGCTTGCCGTCGCGCATCTCCAGCAGACGGTCGGCGTGAATGAAGTAGTGATCGTCATGGCTGATGGCAAAAATGGTTTTTCCCATCGCCTGCATCAGCGGCAGCAGGACCTGATAAAACTCGCGACGGAAGTGCGGGTCCTGATCGGCGGCCCACTCATCCAGCAGGATGATGTCACGCTCCTCGGCCAGGGCCAGCAGCAGCGCCACGCGCTTCTTCTGCCCTTTCGATAGTTTGAGATTCAGGATTTTGCCATCCTGTAGCTCCAGCTTGTGCGACATTTGCAGGTGCGCAAGCCACTTTTCCACCAGCGCCGGATCCGCCTGCTGCCCTTCCGGTCCCAGCAGCCGGTCGAACAGCCAGACGTCGGTAAATACCGCCGAGAAGAGCTTGCGGTAGTCCTCCGGTTTCTCCGCGCTCAGCGCTTTACCATCCAGCAAAATTTCACCTGCCTGCGGCTGGTAGAGGCCCGTCAGCAGCATCGCCAGCGTAGATTTGCCGCTGCCGTTGCCGCCGATAAGGAACAGCAGTTCGCCGCGATGAATGGTCAGGTTTATCGGCCCTACGGAGAAGGCGTTATCCTGATAGCGGAAGGTAACGTTACGCAGCTCCAGCGTTTGCCAGTTCGGGAAGGCCTGCGGGCGCGGGAACTCAGCCTTAAACGGCGCAAGGTCGAATTTCTTCAGCTTGTTGAAGGCCACCTGAGCGCTCAGCAGCGTCGGCAGTGCGCCAACGGCCGACAGCAGCGGCGTGCGTAAAAACAGCAGCGTCAGGGAGTAGGTTGCCGCCACGTTGGTATCCGCCCACCCCAGGCTGTTCGCCATCCAGAACACCAGGCCAATCGCGCCCAGCATCATGATGTTGGACCAGTTCACGGCGCTCAGGTGGAACGTATCGGCGCGGATAATGTGATGACGATATTCGTGCGCATCCGGGATATAGAGATGGTTGAAGATATGCTCGGCACGCTCGCGGTTCAGCGTCAGCTCTTTGCGCCCTTCCAGCACCGTCTGATAATCGTTATAGAGCTTGTCTTCCGTTTCGCGCAGCACCGCCATGTGCTTATAGACGCGTGATACCAGCAGGAACCCGCCCCAGATGGTAATAACAATCCACAGCGCCGTAACCGCCAGCATTTTGCTGGAGAGCCAGGCGAGATAGGCTGCCGAGCCAAATGTCAGGATGATCCCCTGCACCAGCTCCGGCAGGCGCACAAAGGCGATGGTAATGGCGCGCACATCGCTGGTCAGCCCCGCCAGCAGAGAGGCACTTCCCAGCTGCTCGATGCGTTCCACCTGAGTATCAAGGATCCGTTTGATGAACTCACTGCGCAGACGGAAAACGAAATGGTGGCCGAGGGCGGTCAGCGCCAGCTGTGACCCGAGCGTGACTGCCATCAGCAGCAGCAGTAAACCCAGAAATTCCGGCAGGACGGAGAGTGACGTGTCGACCATTTCGATCAAACGCACGTTAATGAAGGCAATCAGGCCGATCCCCAGCGCCGCGCTGGCAAGGCTTAACGCCATCACCGCGATAAAAGGCCAGCGATACTGCCGCCAGACAAGAAGAAGTAGTTGCATGCAGAGCAATCCGGACAAGAAAAATCAGCCAGCAGTGTAAACTGCCTTTCACACACATCAAGAATAATTCTTATTTTTATTCTCTGTATGCCGCCTGACGGAACGTGAGGTTGTAGCGAAATGCCCCCGCCACCGGGTGATCGCCAGGTTTAAGCGGCTGAATACCGTGGTAAAAAAGCCGTGATTCACCGCCCCAGACCACCACATCACCATGCTCCAGCATCAGCCGTTTGAGCGGGTCGTTGCGCCGCAGGCCGCCAAACTGAAAGACAGCGGGCAGCCCAAGGGATACCGAGACGATCGGCGCGCGCAGGTCCGGCTCGTCCTTATCCTGATGCAAGGAGAGCTTTGCCCCAACGGCATAGCGGTTGATAAGACAGGCATCGGGTCGAAAATCAGGATAACCGGCCGCCACGGCGGCGTCATGACACAGCGCCTGAAACGCCTCCGGCATCGGCGGCCACGGCTGATCCGTCAGCGGATCGTTCGCGGCATATACATAGCCCCGCTCATTCGTCGCCCATCCCAGTTCGCCGCAGTTGGTCATCGCCACGGACATGGTATACCCGCCCGGCGTAACCATATGGCGAAACGGCGAACAAGCGGTAACGGCATCAATACCGTCGAACAGCGCCGCCGCGCGGGAAAGCGCGAAGCGTCTCAGGATCGTCGCCCCCGGCGCGAGCGGCTCGTGCCAGGGTTCAGCATCAGCAAAAAGATCGAGCATTATCCCTCCGGGTTGTTCGCCTCACGTTTCAACAATAGCATCTTACGCGCTGCTCCCCAGCGATAACCCGACAGCGCACCGTCGTTACGCACCACGCGGTGACAGGGGATGACTATCGCCAGTTTGTTGGCACCGCAGGCCCCCGCCACGGCACGTACGGCATTGGGTTTACCAATGGCCTTCGCCACCTGCTGATAGCTTGCCGTTTCACCGCAGGGGATATCCCGCAGCGCCTGCCAGACCTGCTGCTGGAAGGCGGTACCACGGATATCCAGCGGCAGCGTCAGCGGCGTCGCGCGGCTGTCGACAGAGGCAATAACCTGCCGAACACGCCCGGCAAACGCGCCTTCCATCGGTTCACGGACGGCAAGCGGAAACAGTGACAGCAGCTCAGCCGTCAGCCCGGCGTCGTCATCACCCAGCAGTATTGCGCAGATCCCGCGCTCGCTTTCCGCCACCAGACAGCGGCTCAGCGAGCAGTCACTGATGGCATAGCGGACCGCAGCCTCTCCGTTGCGGTACTGTTTTGCCGTCATGCCCAGCGCGCCGTTGGCTTTACGGTAGTAGCTGCTGCCGTCCGGAAAGCCAGCGGCCAGTACGGCGTCGGTGATTTTACCGCCCTGTGCAAGCAGGGTGCGCAGGCGTTGTTCACGCGCGGCCTGCTGCCATGCTTTCGGCGTCATGCCGGTGACGGATTTAAACAAGCGGTGGAAATGGAACGGACTCATGGCAACCTGCTGCGCCAGTGCCTCCAGGTTCAGCGCGGCATCCTGTTCAAGCAGTCGACAGGCCAGCGCAATGTTGGCCTTTTTCTGCGCCATAGGGTCGACCTGGTCCGGCCTACAGCGCTTACAGGGGCGGAAACCCGCCTGCGCGGCCTGGTGAGCATCAGGATAAAAGCAGACATTTTTACGCAGCGCGTGGCGGGCGCGGCAGGACGGACGACAATAAATGCCGGTCGTCTGCACGGCAAAGACAAACTGGTTATCCGCACGCGGATCGCGGGCCAGTACGGCCTGCCAGCGATCCTCATCGGTAAGATAGGTTGTGTTTTTCATTATCGGCTCCTCTTACAAGCATACGCTCAGCTTGCCTGAACGCCACCGAACAAAAACCCGCAACCTTGCTTTTTAATTTTTTTCGCTCACCAGGAAGCTATTGAACTGCGGCGAACTCCAGGTTTTAAATCCGTCAGCCTCTTTGGTGATCATATAGACGGCCAGCCCTTCCTGACGCACCACCTCTTTGGCCTTCTCCGTGCCGAGCACCATCAATCCGGTATCCCAGGCATCCGCTTCCAGCGCGGTTGGGGCTATCACCGTCACGGACACCAGGTTGTGGGTAATCGGGCGTCCGGTTTGCGGATCAATCACGTGCGAGATACGTTTGCCATCCAGCTCGTAATAGTTGCGGTAGCTTCCGGAGGTGCTGATACCATGCCCGTTGATGTCGACAATCGCCTGCACCGCGTTCTGCTGATCGGTTGGTTTTTGGATGGCCACTCGCCACGGCCTGCCGCTGGCGTTCATGCCCCGGCTGACGAGCGCGCCCCCGACGGAAACCAGATAACGCGGAATGCCTTCCTGCGCCATCAGGGCCGCGAGATGATCCGCAGCATACCCCTCGCCTACCGTGGAGAGATCGACAAACAGGTCGGGAATATCTTTTTGCAGGTATTGCTGACCGTACTGGGAGATCACCGCCAGATGCTGTAACCCTGTACGGGCGCGGGCGTCGTCGATGGCGGCTTGATCGGGTGTAGTCACCGGCTGCTTGTTGGGGCCAAATCCCCACAGGTTCACCAGCGGCCCCACGGTCACATCCATTGCGCCGTTGGTTTTGTAGCCCACGCGCATCGATTCCGTGACGATATCGGCCATCGCTTCGCTCACCGGCCACAGCGAGGTGCTGCTGGAGCGATTGAAACGCATCAGCGCTGAGTCATTTTTATAGGTAGAGAGTAGCTGATCGTCGGCATCCAGCTGCGCCTGAATTTTACCGCGTAATTCTTCAGCGCGGGATTTATCAATATCCATCACGCTGACGCGCCAGAAGGTCCCCATGGTTTTCCCTTCCAGCACCGTCGCGGCGGGTGCGTCGATTTTTGCGGGCTGTGTGGAAGAGTCACACGCGGTCAGGAGTAAAAAAGTCGCCAGAACGCTGGCGCGTAAAAAAGTCATATCCATTGGTTATTATCCTCATGCCAGGGCGGCAAGAGTACACTAAAACAGCGTATTTGTAAGACCCTAAAAAAGCATGAAAAAAGGGGCCTGATGGCCCCTTTGTCGCTGTATGAGCAATTAGAACTGGTAAACCAGACCCAGCGCGACGATATCGTCAGTACCGATACCTGCTGCGCGAGTGAAGTCGTTCTCATCAACCAGGTTGATTTTGTAATCAACGTAGGTGGACATATTTTTGTTGAAGTAGTAAGTCGCGCCAACATCAACATATTTCAGCAGATCCTGGTCGCCGTAGCCGTTTTCCAGGTCCTTACCTTTAGATTGCAGGTACGCCACGGATGGACGCAGACCGAAGTCGAACTGATACTGCGCAACCACTTCGAAGTTTTGCGCTTTGTTAGCCCAGCCCAGGTCGCCCGCACGGGTCGCGTTGTAAGTCTGAGTATACTGTGCAGCCAGGTAGATGTTGTTCGCGTCGTATTTCAGACCACCGGTGTAGGTCTCTGCGCGATCGCCGTTACCGTAGGCCATGGCGTTCTGGTCATCAGTACGTTTAGAGCTGGTGACCGCCGTACCGAGTGCGAAGCCTTCGCCCAGATCGTAGGTCAGAGAGCCACCGTAGCCATCACCGTTCTGACGCAGTGCCTCACGACCGTTGTTGGTCTGGCCTTCGCCGCTTGGGCTGCCGTTTTTACCCTGGTACTGCAACGCGAAGTTCAGACCATCAACCAGACCGAAGAAGTCCTGGTTACGGTAGGTCGCGAAGCCGTTACCACGCTGCTGCATGAAGTTGTCAGAACCGTAGGTATCGCCGCCGAATTCCGGCAGAACGTCGGTCCAGGAAGTCACATCGTAAACAACGCCGTAGTTACGACCGTAGTCGAATGAACCCGCATCCGCGAATTTCAGACCTGCGAACGCCACACGCGTCCATGAGTTGTTTTCGTTCTCACCAGAGTTACCCTGGATCTGGTATTCCCACTGGCCGTAACCGGTCAGCTGGTCGTTAACCTGAGTTTCGCCTTTGAAGCCAAGACGCATGTAGGTCTGGTCGCCGTCTGCACTGTCGTCATCAGAGAAATAGTGCAGACCATCCACTTTACCGTACAGATCTAAGGAAGGTGCGAATAAGCGGGGAAATTCTTCTCGGCTGACTCAGTCATTTCATTTCTTCATGTTTGAGCCGATTTTTTCTCCCGTAAATGCCTTGAATCAGCCTATTTAGACCGTTTCTTCGCCATTTAAGGCGTTATCCCCAGTTTTTAGTGAGATCTCTCCCACTGACGTATCATTTGGTCCGCCCGAAACAGGTTGGCCAGCGTGAATAACATCGCCAGTTGGTTATCGTTTTTCAGCAACCCCTTGTATCTGGCTTTCACGAAGCCGAACTGTCGCTTGATGATGCGAAATGGGTGCTCCACCTTGGCCCGGATGCTGGCTTTCATGTATTCGATGTTGATGGCCGTTTTGTTCTTGCGTGGATGCTGTTTCAAGGTTCTTACCTTGCCGGGGCGCTCGGCGATCAGCCAGTCCACATCCACCTCGGCCAGCTCCTCGCGCTGTGGCGCCCCTTGGTAGCCGGCATCGGCTGAGACAAATTGCTCCTCTCCATGCAGCAGATTACCCAGCTGATTGAGGTCATGCTCGTTGGCCGCGGTGGTGACTAGGCTGTGGGTCAGGCCACTCTTGGCATCGACACCAATGTGGGCCTTCATGCCAAAGTGCCACTGATTTCCTTTCTTGGTCTGATGCATCTCCGGATCGCGTTGCTGCTCTTTGTTCTTGGTCGAGCTGGGTGCCTCAATGATGGTGGCATCGACCAAGGTGCCTTGAGTCATCATGACGCCTGCTTCGGCCAGCCAGCGATTGATGGTCTTGAACAATTGGCGGGCCAGTTGATGCTGCTCCAGCAGGTGGCGGAAATTCATGATGGTGGTGCGGTCCGGCAAGGCGCTATCCAGGGATAACCGGGCAAACAGACGCATGGAGGCGATTTCGTACAGGGCATCTTCCATGGCACCGTCGCTCAGGTTGTACCAATGCTGCATGCAGTGAATACGCAGCATGGTCTCCAGCGGATAGGGCCGTCGGCCATTGCCCGCCTTGGGATAAAACGGCTTGATGACAGCGGTCATATTCTGCCATGGCAGAATCTGCTCCATGCGGGAGAGGAAAATCTCTTTTCGGGTCTGACGGCGCTTAGTGCTGAATTCACTATCGGCGAAGGTGAGTTGATGGCTCATGATGTCCCTCTGGGATGCGCTCCGGATGAATATGATGATCTCATATCAGGAACTTGTTCGCACCTTCCCTTGTTTATTCGTGCTATTTTCCTGCCGGTGCGATCGCGTATTTATACATTTCACGGGGTTTTGTACACCTTTCATCCGGGGACGTTGAAGCCGGTTACCCGGATAAAAAGTCAAGGTCATACCGTTAACGACGCTGGAAATTCAGTTATTACCCTTTATACTGCCCTATCCCATTACCGCGCGGCCATTACGGGTTAAACACATCGATGAGTCAGACTGAAACTACCGCCCCGAGCAAATTCTCCCTTCTACCGGGCAGCATCACCCGTTTCTTTCTTCTGTTGATCGTTGTGCTGTTAGTCACAATGGGGGTGATGGTTCAGAGCGCCGTTAATACCTGGCTTAAAGATAAAAGCTATCAAATCGTCGATATCACCCATGCGGTGCACAAGCGCATTGATACGTGGCGCTATGCGACCTGGCAAATCTACGACAATATCGCTGCCGCGCCTGCCACCTCGTCAGGCGAAGGGTTGCAGGAAACGCGCCTTAAGCAGGATGTGTATTACCTTGAAAAACCGCAGCGGAAGACGGAAGCCCTGATTTTCGGCTCGCACGACAGCGCAACGCTTGAGATGACGCAGCGGATCTCCTCCTATCTGGACACCCTGTGGGGCGCCGAGACCGTACCGTGGTCAATGTATTACCTGAACGGTCAGGACAACAGCATGATCCTGATCTCAACCCTGCCGCTTAAGGATCTCTCCTCCGGCTTTAAAGAGACCACCGTGGGCAGTATTGTGGATTCCCGTCGGGCAGAAATGCTGCAACAGGCCAACGCGCTGGACGAGCGAGAAAGTTTCTCGTCACTACGCCGTCTTGCCTGGCAGAATGGCCACTACTTTACGCTGCGAACCACTTTTAACCAGCCGGGCCATCTGGCGACCGTGGTTGCCTTCGACCTGCCGATTAACGATCTCATCCCACCGGATATGCCGCTGGACAGTTTCCGTCTGGAGCCAGACAACAGCACCCAAAATATGCGCACGCCGTCGGATAAAGAAGGCGCGGACAGCGTAGCGATCTCCTTTAATGGCTCAAAGATTGAGATTGCCTCATCGCTCAACTCAACCGGTATGCGTCTGGTGTGGCAGGTGCCTTTTGGCACCCTGATGCTTGATACTCTGCAAAACATTCTGCTGCCGCTGTTGCTGAATATTGGCCTGCTGGCGCTGGCGCTGTTTGGCTACAGCACCTTCCGCTTCCAGTCGGGCCGCCAGAGCGACTCGACGTCGGTATCAGCCGGGACCAGCAACGAGTTGCGCATTCTTCGTGCCCTGAATGAAGAGATTATTTCCGTGCTGCCGCTTGGGGTGCTCGTTCACGACCAGGAGGCTAACCGCACGGTAATGAGCAATAAAATTGCCGATCACCTTCTGCCGCATCTTAACCTGCAAAATATTACGGCCATGGCGGACCAGCACCAGGGCGTTATTCAGGCCACCGTTAATAATGAACTGTATGAGATCCGCCAGTTCCGCAGTCAGGTCGCCTCGCGCACGCAAATCTTCATCATTCGCGATCAGGATCGCGAAGTGCTGGTGAATAAAAAGCTCAAGCAGGCGCAAAGGCTGTACGAGAAAAACCAACATGGCCGCGCGGCGTTTATGCAAAATATTGGCGATGCCTTTAAACAACCGTTGAAGTCACTCGCCACGCAGATTGCTGATCTGAGCACGCCGGAAAGCCGACAGCTCAGCAGCCAGGCCGACTCCCTGGTTCGTCTGGTGGACGAAATCCAGCTTGCGAACATGCTGGAAAATGACATCTGGAAGGGCACCCCTACGCTCTTCTCCATTCAGGACCTGATTGATGAGGTGGTGCCGGAAGTCCTGCCGGTGATCAAGCGCAAGGGACTCCAGCTGCTGATCAACAACCATTTACCGGCCAACGACGAACGTCACGGCGATCGCGATGCCCTGCGTCGCATCCTGATGATGTTGATACAGTATGCCGTCACCACGACGCAGATCGGCAAGATCACCCTTGAAGTCAGCACCGATGAGTCCACCGACGATCGTCTGACGTTCCGCATTCTGGATACGGGCGAAGGCGTCACAGTGAGCGAAATTGATAACCTGCACTTCCCGTTCCTGAACGATACCCAGCGCGACCACTACGGTAAGGCGAATGCCCTCACCTTCTGGCTCTGCGATCAGCTGGCGCGTAAGCTGGGCGGTCATCTGAACATTAAGGCCCGCGAATCCCTCGGCACCCGCTACTCTTTACACGTGAAAATGGCGGCGAATCCCCAGGAAGAGGATGAAGAGCGTCTGCTGGACGATGTGGTGGTGATGGTGGATGTGACCTCCAGTGAGATCCGAAATATCGTCGTTCGTCAGCTGGAAAACTGGGGGGCGTCCTGCATTACCCCGGACGAAAGGCTCGCGAGTCAAGAATTTGATCTATTTTTAACTGATAATCCGTCTAATCTTACTGCCTCAGGCTTGCTTTTAAGCGATGATGAGCCAGGCGTGCGGAAAATCGGCCCTGGGCAGCTGCGCGTCAACTTTAATATGAGCAATGCAATGCAGGAAGCTGTATTACAACTGATTGAAGAGAATCTGGCGCAGGAAGAGATCCTGGAGTCACCGTTAGGCGGCGATGAAAATGCCGAACTCCATGCCAGCGGATATTATTCGCTCTTCGTTGATACAGTACCAGATGATGTTAAGCGGTTGTATACTGAGTCCGCTGCGCAGGATTTTGCAGCGCTGGCACAGACAGCACACCGGCTTAAAGGGGTGTTTGCCATGCTTAATCTGGTTCCCGGCAAGCAGTTATGTGAAACGCTGGAACATCTAATTCGTGAGAAAGATGCCTCTGGCATTGAAAAATACATCAGCGACATTGACGCTTACGTCAAGAGCTTGCTGTAGCAAGGTAGCCTTATACATGAACAATATGAACGTAATTATTGCCGATGACCATCCGATTGTACTGTTCGGTATTCGCAAATCACTTGAACAGATCGAGTGGGTGAATGTAGTCGGTGAATTTGAAGATTCCACAGCCCTCATTAACAATTTGCCTAAACTTGATGCGCACGTGCTCATTACCGATCTCTCCATGCCTGGAGATAAGTACGGTGATGGGATCACGCTCATCAAATACATTAAACGCCACTTCCCGGACATTTCGATCATTGTTCTGACCATGAACAATAACCCGGCGATCCTGAGCGCCGTTCTGGATCTCGATATTGAAGGGATTGTGCTGAAACAAGGCGCACCTACCGATCTGCCAAAAGCGCTGGCGGCGCTACAGAAAGGGAAGAAATTCACTCCTGAGAGCGTCTCACGCCTGCTTGAAAAAATCAGCGCGGGTGGTTATGGCGACAAGCGTCTCTCGCCTAAAGAGAGTGAAGTTCTGCGTCTGTTCGCTGAAGGTTTCCTGGTCACTGAAATCGCCAAAAAGCTGAACCGCAGTATTAAAACCATCAGTAGCCAGAAAAAATCCGCAATGATGAAGCTGGGTGTGGATAACGATATCGCCCTGCTGAACTATCTCTCTTCCGTGACGCTGAGCGCAACGGACAAAGATTGATCTTCGCTGTCTACGCCGGGTGGCGCTCGCGCTTACCCGGCCTACAGCCGCCGGAGAAATAAAAAAGGCCCTTTCGGGCCTTTTTTATTGTCTCGCTTTTCGTACCCGCTCCGCATACACGGATAGCGTCTGCTTCAGTACATCCAGCGTGACCGGCTTCGACAGGCAGCTGTCCATTCCCGACTCCAGACAGCGCTGCTTCTCCTCCGCCAGCGCGTTGGCTGTCACCCCCACCACCGGCAGCGTCAGCCCCAGCTGTCGGATACGCTGCGTCAGACGGTAGCCGTCCATGTTAGGCATGTTCACATCGCTGAGCACAATATCAATATGGTTCTTACTTAAGACATTCAGGGCATCCACGCCATCATTGGCCGTTTTACACTGATAGCCCAGAGAGCCAAGCTGATCTGCGAGCAGACGACGGTTAATTGGATGATCGTCGACGACCAGAATCATCATATCGTCGTTCACCGACGCCAGCTCATCAGGGGAAGCCAGCACGGTGGCGCCGTCGCTGTCCTCAAGCTGCACGCTGTAAATACGCGCCAGCAAGCCCAGCAGCTCGTGCGGTGTCGCCACGCTGTGCACCCATACCCCAGGCGAACGCTCAAGCGGAATACCGATATGACGGCGGCAGAACATCACTACGCCCCGCCCCGCCCACGCCTGCTCCGGCTCAACGTCGGTGATCAGCATGTCATCCGCGTCCGGCGTCTGGCCTTCGTAGCGTGAAACCCGCACGCCGCTGCTGGTCAGCATCGAGGTCAGGAAATCATGTAAGGAGGCGTTGTGCACCGCCAGCCAGCAGTGCTTATCGCTCAGCCCGTCGACGGTGGTTTTCGCCGGATAGTGCGCCGAATAGAGCGGAATACGAATGGTGAACTGGCTGCCCATGCCTGGCTCTGTATCGACGGAGATATCTCCATCCATCATACTGATAAGCTTCTCGCAAATCGCCAGACCTAGCCCGGTCCCCTGGAAATTACGCTGGACGCCGGTTCCCACCTGGAAGAACGGATCGAACAGGCGAACGACCTCTTTCGCCGGAATGCCAACACCCGTGTCGCGCACGCGAATGGTCAGGTACTCCCCTGCCCGACAGACGTGCAGCACAATACAGCCGATATCGGTAAATTTGATGGCGTTGCTCAGCAGGTTTGAGATGACCTGTTGCAGACGCATCGGATCGCCATGCAGCGTCAGCGGCACATCCGGCTCGATAAAGCAGTACAGCCCAAGCTGTTTACGCACCACCAGCGGCAGGTAGTTAGCGCAGATATGGTTCATCACTTCGCGCGGGGAGAACTCGCGCGGCTCTATTTTCAACTGCTCGGATTCAATTTTAGAGAAATCGAGAATATCGCTGATGATTTTCAGCAGCAGGCTGGACGAGTTGTTCATGGCCGTCACCAGCCGGTCGACCCCTTTCGGCAGCTCTTTGGTCTGGAGCAGGTCGAGGTTACCGATAATGCCGTACAGCGGCGTTCGCAGCTCATGGCTGACGGTCGCGAGGAACATCGATTTCGACTGACTGGCCTGCTCCGCCGCCTGCGCCATATCCTGCAATGACTCTTCCATTTTCACGCGCGCAGAGACGTCCACCAGCACGCAAATGGCCACGTTTTCATTGCGGTAGCGAGAATGGACGAAGCTGATTTGCAGGTTGGTGTGGGTGCTGGTCAGCACATCCACAAAGTTAACCTGCTGACCGCAGATGATCTGCGTTAACCGCTGGCGGTCTTCATGCGTGAGCATGTTCAGGTAGTTATGGGCAAGCTCGTTACTGAGGATATTTGTCCCGTCCTGAGTACGCAGGATGCAGATCCCTACCGGCGCCGAGGCGACAATTTTACGGTTAAACTGCTCATGCTCTTCCAGACGCTGAGCATCCGCTTCCGCAGGAATAAAGATCCGCCGCTCATACATTCTCGCCAGCATAAACAGCGCGACGCCTACCGCGATGTTTAGCAAAATGGCGTTAAGGATCAGGATGCGAATGCGCTCCAGGACCTTGTCCACCGGCAGCGAGTAGACAATGCTCAGCGACGATGGCGGTAAACTTTTCTTCAGCACCAGCTCGCGGAACCCGGAGGTATAGCCAAACCATGACCGCTCCTGCATCCAGCTGGGTTCCACCTTCAGGCGGTTTTCAGGCCCGGTAAGGGAGATGAGCGGATGGCCGTTTTCATCCAGAATGGTCACGCCCATCGGCAGACTGCCCGGCGTGAAGAAGTTTTCCATACGGATGGTTTGTTCAATCCCCAGCAGCGCTTGCAGGCGGTTTCCGAGGTAAACCGGAGTCAGGGCATAGAAATAGCCGACGCCCATGCGCGGCCCCTGGCTTATCCAGAAGATGTTGTTCCCGCGCTCTTCCTGAGGCGCATTGCGGTATTTCACTATACGCTCATGCAGACTTTTCAGCGCGTCTTCGCGTTCGACGGGCATATCCCGCAGGCCGAAATCCGCCATGCAGAGATTTTCGTTGCCAATCAGGTAGACACGGTTCAGATCGTAGGCGGCCGAGAAATTATCGCGCCAGTAGCGCATAAACCATGAGAGGGACTCCAGTGAACCACGCCAGGCTTTGCTCATGGCGGAACAATCGGAGTCCGGGAAGAGCGGTTCGAAATCAGGTACTTCGGTTTTTTCATCCCGACCGCGGATAGCAAGAATGCCGTTCTCCGCCGTGAGTCGATTCTCAGCAATATACTTAAGCTCTTTCATCACGTCAGACGTGCGCTGGATATAGCGCTGAGCCTGATCCGAGCTTAAGTTAAACTCCTGGCGGATCTCCGCTTCTTTCTGGTGTAACGCGTTAACGATGTAAAACACCGAGAGCAGTGCCACCAGCAACCATAGCAGTAGCGCAAGCGCCCGAAACAGATAGCGAGAGACTTTTAAGGTGGTACGAAAGGAGACGAGGTATTTCAAAGGGGCGAGGCTCCGCCGTCGGGGTCAAAAAGAATGTGGTTAAGGTAGCGGTAAACGCGGCTTGTCGCAACGTTCACTTGTCTGCTTGCGCAAAACAAAAGGGCCGGAAACCGGCCCTTTACGCGTCAGGAGACGTTACTCGTCAGCGTCATCCGCTACTTCATCATCGGTGTCCGCTTCCGGGGCGATTTCATCATCCCCTTCCGCAACGCTGCCGTCGATAGAGTCGAGCTCTTCGTCATCCACCGGCTCAGCAACGCGTTGCAGACCGACGACGTTTTCATCTTCCGCAGTGCGGATGAGGATTACGCCCTGGGTGTTACGACCCACCACGCTGATCTCAGACACGCGGGTACGCACCAGCGTACCGGCATCGGTGATCATCATGATCTGGTCCGCGTCGTCCACCTGCACCGCGCCAACAACGGAACCGTTGCGCTCGGTCACTTTGATGGAGATAACGCCCTGCGTGCCGCGAGACTTGGTCGGGTATTCGCTTTCCGCCGTACGTTTACCGTAACCGTTCTGGGTGACGGTCAGGATTGCGCCTTCGCCACGAGGAACGATCAGGGAAACCACGCTGTCTTCACCCGCCAGCTTGATACCACGCACGCCGGTCGCCGTACGACCCATTGCGCGCACGGCGTTCTCTTTAAAGCGCACCACTTTACCGGCGGCAGAGAACAGCATGACTTCATCAGAACCGGAGGTCAGATCCACGCCGATCAGCTCATCGCCTTCGTTCAGGTTCACCGCGATGATCCCGGCAGAACGTGGACGGCTGAACTCGGTCAGCGCGGTTTTCTTCACGGTACCGCTCGCGGTCGCCATAAAGACGTTCACGCCCTCTTCGTACTCGCGTACCGGCAGAATAGCGGTGATACGTTCGTTCGCTTCCAGCGGCAGCAGATTGACGATAGGACGACCCCGCGCGCCACGGCTCGCTTCCGGCAGCTGATAGACTTTCATCCAGTACAGACGGCCCCGGCTGGAGAAGCAGAGGATCGTGTCGTGGGTGTTGGCCACCAGCAGACGGTCAATGAAGTCTTCTTCTTTAATACGCGCCGCAGATTTGCCTTTACCGCCACGACGCTGTGCTTCGTAGTCGGTCAACGGCTGATACTTCACGTAGCCCTGGTGAGACAGCGTCACTACCACGTCTTCGCGGTTGATCAGATCTTCAATGTTGATATCAGAGCTATTGGCTGTGATTTCGGTGCGACGCTCGTCGCCGAACTGATCGCGAACCAGCTCCAGCTCTTCACGGATCACTTCCATCAGGCGCTCTGCGCTACCCAGGATATGCAGCAGCTCGGCAATCTGCTCCAGCAGCTCTTTGTACTCGTCGAGCAGTTTTTCATGCTCAAGGCCGGTCAGTTTCTGCAAACGCAGATCCAGAATCGCCTGGGCCTGCTGTTCAGTCAGGTAGTACTGACCGTCACGCACGCCGAA
Source organism: Enterobacter sp. MGH 33 (assembly GCF_000534535.1). Taxonomy (NCBI): domain Bacteria; kingdom Pseudomonadati; phylum Pseudomonadota; class Gammaproteobacteria; order Enterobacterales; family Enterobacteriaceae; genus Enterobacter; species Enterobacter sp. MGH 33. Next base: position 3,428,825 of record NZ_KI973212.1, read on the forward strand.
TTCCGGTTCCAGCCACTCAGGACGCGCAGCGTCATCACCGGCACGTTCCAGCATTGCCGCCACGTTGCCCAGATCCCATGGACGCGCAACCAGCGACGCCTTCGCTTCTGCCGGCGTCGGCGCACGGCGGATCAGCTCGATGATCGGGTCGATGTTCGCCAGCGCAACGGCCAGTGCTTCAAGGATATGGGCACGGTCGCGCGCTTTGCGCAGTTCGAAGATGGTACGACGGGTCACCACTTCACGGCGGTGACGCACGAACGCGCTCAGGATCTCTTTCAGGTTCATGATCTTCGGCTGGCCATGGTGCAGCGCAACCATGTTGATACCGAAGGAGACCTGAAGCTGAGTCTGGGAGTAAAGGTTGTTCAGCACAACTTCACCCACCGCGTCGCGCTTGATTTCAATCACGATGCGCATACCGTCTTTATCAGACTCGTCACGCAGCGCGCTGATGCCTTCAACGCGTTTTTCTTTTACCAGCTCGGCGATTTTTTCAATCAGTCGCGCTTTGTTCACCTGATACGGGATCTCGTGAACAATAATGGTTTCACGGCCGGTTTTAGCGTCCGCTTCCACTTCGGCGCGGGCACGGATGTAAATCTTGCCGCGACCGGTGCGGTACGCTTCTTCAATACCGCGACGGCCATTGATGATTGCCGCCGTCGGGAAGTCCGGGCCCGGGATGTGTTCCATCAGCCCTTCAATGCTGATGTCTTCATCGTCAATGTAGGCCAGGCAGCCGTTGATCACTTCCGTGATATTGTGCGGTGGAATGTTGGTTGCCATACCGACGGCGATACCGGACGAACCGTTCACCAGCAGGTTTGGGATCTTCGTTGGCATAACGTCAGGAATTTTTTCCGTGCCGTCGTAGTTATCAACGAAATCAACCGTCTCTTTTTCCAGGTCAGCCATCAGCTCATGGGCAATCTTCGCCAGACGGATTTCCGTATAACGCATTGCCGCGGCGGAGTCGCCGTCGATAGAACCAAAGTTACCCTGACCATCTACCAGCATGTAACGCAGCGAGAAGGGCTGCGCCATACGGACAATGGTGTCGTACACCGCGGAATCACCATGAGGATGGTATTTACCGATTACGTCACCAACGACACGGGCAGATTTTTTGTAGGCTTTATTCCAGTCATTGCCCAATACGTTCATGGCGTATAGTACGCGACGGTGTACCGGCTTCAGGCCATCGCGGACGTCCGGCAGCGCACGGCCAACAATGACCGACATCGCATAGTCCAGATAGGAGCTTTTCAGCTCTTCCTCGATGTTAACCGGTGTAATTTCTCTCGCAAGGTCGCTCATCTAACCGCTATCCCTCTACTGTATCCCGGATTCAAAGGTCGCAAATTATAACACAGCCGCGGTGATACAGGTAAACCTATACGCTTTATTCACAGGGATTGCCTGATATACTCATTTGTCTTGCTAAATAAGGAGTAAAAGCGCCCATGAATGCCGAAAAATCCCCGGTGGCTCACAACGTTGACCACGAAGAGATTGCCAAATTTGAAGCGGTGGCGTCCCGCTGGTGGGATCTCGAAGGTGAGTTCAAACCTCTGCATCGTATTAACCCGCTGCGTCTGGGCTATATCGCGGAGCGTTCCGGCGGTCTGTTCGGTAAGAAAGTGCTCGACGTCGGCTGCGGCGGCGGCATCCTGGCGGAAAGTATGGCGCGTGAAGGGGCCACCGTCACCGGTCTGGACATGGGCTTCGAACCTCTACAGGTTGCGCGTCTTCATGCGCTGGAGTCCGGCGTACAGGTAGAATATGTCCAGGAAACCGTGGAAGAGCACGCGGCAAAACATGCGCACCAGTATGACGTGGTGACCTGCATGGAGATGCTGGAGCACGTTCCCGATCCGCAGTCTGTGGTCAGCGCCTGTGCAAAACTGGTGAAACCGGGTGGACAGGTCTTCTTCTCGACCATCAACCGCAACGGCAAAGCCTGGCTGATGGCCGTGGTAGGCGCGGAATACGTGCTGCGCATGGTGCCGAAAGGGACGCACGACGTGAAGAAGTTCATCAAGCCTGCAGAACTGCTGGGCTGGGTTGACCAGACATGGCTTAAGGAGCAGCACATGACGGGCCTGCACTACAATCCGCTGACGGATAAATTCAAACTTGCCCCAGGTGTGGATGTTAACTATATGTTGCACACAACCGCCAAAAACGACTAACGTCATCCGTTATTCTTATAATGATTGCGCGACATCATGTTGCGCAATTCTGACCTCCCGTTGAAGAAATCAGCACTCGATCAAATTTTGAATTTTTTTTCTTAATTATTGACATCTCTTCCAGGCCTTACGGCACGAGGACTTAGCCTTTTTTACCCTTTCACAACCTCAATTTAACGTCAAAATCAACCCTTGTGCTGAAAAGATTCGATACTAGAATACTCACCATATAGCGTTCTTCTTATCGCAAAACCCCTATATGTAGTATTTATCCACAGAGTTAGTCACAAGACGGTTCTGTGGATAAGCGGGGGATATTTTTTTATTTCACGGACAGGTAAAAACCCACATGAATCAGAGTCTGCTGGTGACAAAGCGCGACGGTACCACCGAGCGTATCAATCTGGACAAAATCCATCGAGTTCTCGACTGGGCAGCAGAAGGACTGAACAACGTATCTATCTCCCAGGTTGAACTGCGTTCTCACATTCAGTTCTACGACGGCATCAAAACGTCTGATATCCACGAAACCATTATCAAAGCCGCGGCAGATCTGATCTCCCGCGACGCACCGGATTATCAGTACCTCGCTGCGCGTCTGGCGATTTTCCACCTGCGTAAAAAAGCCTACGGCCAGTTCGAGCCGCCGAAGCTTTACGATCACGTAGTGAAAATGGTCGAGCTGGGCAAATACGACACGCATCTGCTGGAAGACTATACGGAAGAAGAGTTCGAGCAGATGAACGGGTTTATCGATCACTGGCGCGACATGAACTTCTCCTACGCGGCGGTGAAGCAGCTCGAAGGTAAATACCTGGTTCAGAACCGTGTGACGGGCGAAATCTACGAGAGTGCCCAGTTCCTCTATATTCTGGTGGCCGCCTGCCTGTTCTCTAATTACCCGCGTGAAACCCGTCTGGACTACGTGAAGCGTTTCTACGATGCGGTCTCTACGTTCAAGATTTCTCTGCCTACGCCAATCATGTCTGGCGTGCGTACCCCTACCCGTCAGTTCAGCTCCTGCGTACTGATCGAGTGTGGTGACAGCCTGGATTCCATCAACGCGACCTCCAGCGCCATCGTGAAATACGTCTCCCAGCGTGCCGGTATCGGCATCAACGCCGGCCGTATCCGTGCACTGGGCAGCCCGATCCGCGGCGGTGAAGCGTTCCACACCGGCTGTATTCCGTTCTACAAGCACTTCCAGACGGCAGTAAAATCCTGCTCTCAGGGCGGCGTGCGTGGTGGTGCAGCGACCCTGTTCTACCCGATGTGGCACCTGGAAGTGGAAAGTCTGCTGGTTCTGAAGAACAACCGCGGCGTGGAAGGCAACCGCGTGCGTCACATGGACTACGGCGTGCAGATCAACAAGCTGATGTACACCCGTCTGCTGAAAGGGGAAGACATCACCCTGTTCAGCCCGTCCGACGTCCCGGGTCTGTACGACGCCTTCTTCGCCGATCAGGACGAGTTCGAGCGTCTGTACACCAAATATGAAAAAGACGACAGCATCCGCAAGCAGCGCGTGAAAGCGGTCGATCTGTTCTCCCTGATGATGCAGGAACGTGCTTCTACCGGCCGTATCTACATCCAGAACGTTGACCACTGCAACACCCACAGCCCGTTCGATCCGGTGGTTGCACCAGTGCGCCAGTCCAACCTGTGCCTGGAGATCGCCCTGCCGACTAAACCGCTGGAAGACGTGAACGACGAAAACGGTGAAATCGCGCTTTGTACGCTGTCCGCGTTCAACCTGGGTGCGATTAAGAGCCTGGACGAGCTGGAAGAGCTGGCGGTGCTGGCGGTTCGTGCGCTCGACGCCCTGCTGGATTACCAGGATTACCCAATCCCGGCGGCAAAACGCGGCGCAATGGGCCGTCGCACTTTAGGTATCGGCGTGATCAACTTCGCCTACTGGCTGGCGAAAAACGGCAAGCGTTACTCCGACGGCAGCGCCAACAATCTGACGCACCAGACGTTCGAAGCGATCCAATACTACCTGATGAAAGCCTCTAACGAGCTGGCGAAAGAGCAAGGCGCGTGCCCGTGGTTCAACGAAACCACCTACGCGAAAGGCATTCTGCCGATCGACACCTACAAAAAAGACCTGGATGCGATCGTCAGCGAGCCGCTGCACCTCGACTGGGAAGGCATGCGCGAGTCCATTAAAACTCACGGTCTGCGTAACTCCACGCTCTCTGCCCTGATGCCGTCCGAGACCTCTTCGCAGATCTCCAACGCCACCAACGGTATTGAGCCACCGCGCGGCCACGTCAGCATCAAAGCGTCGAAAGACGGCGTGCTGCGTCAGGTGGTGCCGGATTACGAAACGCTGGGTGACAACTACGAGCTGCTGTGGGAAATGCCAAACAACGACGGCTATCTGCAACTGGTGGGTATCATGCAGAAGTTTATCGACCAGTCGATCTCTGCCAATACCAACTACGACCCGACGCGCTTCCCGTCTGGCAAGGTTCCGATGCAGCAACTGCTGAAAGACCTGCTCACCGCCTACAAATTTGGCGTGAAAACGCTGTACTATCACAACACCCGTGATGGTGCGGAAGACGCCCAGGACGACCTGGTGCCGTCAATTCAGGACGATGGCTGCGAAAGCGGCGCATGTAAGATCTAAGCACTTCGCCGGGTGGCGCTACGCTTACCCGGCCTACGGTTTTGTAGGCCCGGCAAACGCAGTGCCGCCGGGCAATAAAATCTCAACAGGACTCACCGCAATGGCATATACCACCTTTTCACAGACGAAAAACGACCAGCTCAAAGAGCCGATGTTCTTCGGCCAGCCGGTCAACGTGGCACGCTACGATCAGCAAAAATATGACATCTTCGAAAAGCTGATTGAAAAGCAACTCTCCTTCTTCTGGCGTCCGGAAGAAGTTGACGTTTCTCGCGACCGTATCGATTTCCAGGCGCTACCGGAACACGAAAAGCACATCTTCCTCAGCAACCTGAAGTACCAGACGCTGCTGGACTCCATCCAGGGCCGTAGTCCGAACGTGGCGCTGCTGCCGCTGATCTCCATTCCTGAGCTGGAAACCTGGGTAGAGACCTGGGCGTTCTCCGAGACGATCCACTCCCGCTCTTACACCCACATCATCCGCAACATCGTGAACGATCCGGCGGTGGTGTTTGACGATATCGTCACCAACGAGCAGATCCAGAAGCGCGCGGAAGGCATTGCGCACTACTACGATGAGCTGATCGAGATGACCAGCTACTGGCATCTGCTGGGCGAAGGCACGCATAACGTGAACGGCAAAACCATTACCGTAAACCTGCGGGCCCTGAAAAAGCAGCTATACCTGTGCCTGATGAGCGTCAACGCGCTGGAAGCAATCCGCTTCTACGTAAGCTTCGCCTGCTCCTTCGCTTTTGCCGAGCGCAAGCTGATGGAAGGTAACGCCAAAATTATCCGCCTGATCGCCCGTGACGAAGCCCTGCACCTGACCGGCACCCAGCATATGCTGAACCTGCTGCGCAGCGGCGCGGACGACCCGGAAATGGCTGCGATTGCCGAAGAGTGCAAGCAGGAATGCTACGATCTGTTCGTGCTGGCCGCCCAGCAGGAGAAAGAGTGGGCAGACTACCTGTTCCGCGACGGCTCCATGATTGGCCTGAACAAAGACATTCTGTGCCAGTACGTGGAGTACATCACTAACATCCGCATGCAGGCTGTGGGTCTCGATCTGCCATTCCAGACGCGCTCTAACCCGATTCCGTGGATCAACACCTGGCTGGTGTCCGATAACGTGCAGGTTGCGCCGCAGGAAGTGGAAGTGAGTTCTTATCTGGTCGGTCAGATTGATTCTGAAGTCAACACCGACGACCTGAGCGATTTCCAGCTCTGATGAGCCGCGTAACGCTGAGCCTTTCTGGTACAGAGGTGTTGTGCCAGGAAGAGCACCCTTCTCTGCTGGTGGCGCTTGAAGCGCATCAGGTAGAAGTAGAGTACCAGTGTCGTGAAGGCTACTGCGGCTCCTGCCGCTGCCGTCTGGTCGCAGGCCAGGTAGACTGGCTGACCGAACCGCTGGCCTTTATCAGTGAAGGGGAGATTTTGCCCTGCTGCTGCCGGGCAAAAGGCGATATTGAGATCGAGATGTGATTACCCTTGTTCCCTCTCCCCTTGGGAGAGGGTTAGGGTGAGGGCATCAGGCCGCAGAGCCTGATTGTCGGGTGGCGGCTTCGCCTTACCCGACCTACCAAACCTATTTCCGGTGAATGAATTCGACCGCTTTATCCGGGAAATCCGTAAACAACCCGTCCACATCCGCCTGGTTATACAGCACGTCGTAAAGCTGATTCACGTCCGTCGCATACTCCGGCAGCTGGTCTGCGCGTACGGTATACGGATGCACCTGCATCTTGCTCGCATGCGCCTCTTTCACCATCGCCGTCAGCTTCACGTGACCCGGCGTTGAGCCTTCCGCCACCAGCATGTGGTAATCCGGCCCGATGCCGTCGGCGTACTGCGCAATCTGCTTCATCGCGCCCGGCTTAAACATCCAGTCATAGCTGTAGTTCACCCACTTCCCGTCCGGCTGTTTTTCCTGGGTTTCATTCCAGTCGGTATACGCAATCAGCTGCACCAGATTGAGATCCATCCCCATTTTCGGCTCCAGCTCGGTTTTGATGCGCTTCAGTTCCGCGGCGTCGAAACATTGCAGGAAAACCTTATCCTGCTTGCTGGTGTAGCCGTACTTTTTCAGTACCTCCAGCGTCTTCGCGGCAATGTCCTTCCCTTCCTGATGGTGGAACCACGGCGCTTTGATTTCCGGGTAGATACCGATATTTTTTCCTGTCGAGTGGTTCAGCCCCTGAACAAACTCGATCTCCTCTTCGAAGGTGTGAATACGGAAGTCAGACTTGCCCATCGGGAAACGTCCCGGATAGACCTGTACCTTCTTACCGTTTTCAATCTCGAAGCCCTCGGTAAACTTCAGCGAGCGGATCTCCGCCAGCGTGAAGTCGATGGCGTAGTAGCGACCATCTTTACGGGCGCGATCCGGGAAACGCTCCGCCACGTCCGTCACGCGGTCAAGATAGTGGTCATGCAGAACGACCAGCTGGTCGTCCTTCGTCATCACCAGATCCTGCTCCAGATAATCCGCGCCCTGGGCATAGGCCATCGCTTTTGCCGGCAGCGTATGCTCCGGCAGATAACCGCTGGCGCCACGGTGGGCGATCACGATCTTATCCGCCGCCAGCGCGGAGCCTGTCATCAGGCCCGCCAGCAGCAGACCTGTCGCTAACTGAGTTAATTTCATCGCAATGCTCCTTATTGACGACGCGCCAGCACTTCGGCGTGGTGACGTTTTTCACCAATCATCACAACAACCAGCAGCAGAACAGCCAGCACGCTGCCGCCAATCATCACCATAAAGCCGCCATCCCAGCCGAAGAAGTCGACGGTGTAGCCGACGATGGCGCTCGCAGCGACCGAACCGCCGAGGTAGCCAAACAGACCGGTAAAGCCTGCCGCCGTGCCTGCCGCTTTCTTCGGCGCCAGCTCCAGGGCATGCAGACCAATCAGCATAACCGGACCATAAATCAGGAAGCCGATGACGATCATACAGGCCATATCCACACCCGGATTCCCCGGCGGGTTAAGCCAGTAAACGACCGTCGCGATGGTGACCAGCGTCATAAAGAACACGCCCGTCGCCCCACGGTTGCCCTTAAACACTTTGTCCGACATCCAGCCGCAGATCAGCGTGCCGGGAATGCCCGCGTATTCATACAGGAAATAGGCCCAGGAGGATTTATCCAGCGCGAAGTGCTTCACCTCTTTCAGGTAGGTTGGCGACCAGTCGAGGATGCCGTAGCGCAGCAGGTAGACAAATACGTTTGCCACCGCGATGTACCACAGCAGCTTGTTCGGCAGCACGTACTTCATGAAGATCTGCTTTGCCGTCAGCTCTTCTTCGTGCTTCTCGCTGTAATCATCCGGGTAGTCGTTTTTGTACTCTTCAATCGGCGGCAGGCCGCAGGACTGTGGGGTGTCGCGCATCAGAGCGAAGGCGATAATCGCCACCAGAATGGCGCCAAAGGCTGGCATATAGAGCGCGGCATGCCAGTCGTTGAACCAGGCCATCCCCAGCAGGAACAGCAGCGGCGGAAGCCCGCCCCCGACGTTATGCGCACAGTTCCAGACCGAAACAATTCCACCACGCTCTTTCTGTGACCACCAGTGAACCATGGTGCGTCCGCATGGCGGCCATCCCATCCCCTGGAACCAGCCGCAGAGGAACAGCAGCACGAACATGATGGCAATGCTGGAGGTCGCCCACGGCACAAAGCCCATGAACAGCATCACCGCTGCCGCGAGGATCAGACCGGCGGGCAGGAACACGCGCGGATTCGAACGATCCGACACCGACCCCATAATGAACTTCGAAAAACCGTACGCGATGGAGATCCCCGACAGCGCAAATCCCAGATCGCCGCGAGAGAAGCCCTGCTCCACCAGGTACGGCATGGCGAGCGCAAAGTTTTTACGTACCAGATAGTACGCCGCATACCCGAAGAAGATCCCGAGGAAGATTTGCCAACGCAGACGGCGGTAGAGAGGATCAATCTCTGCCTCTGGCAGTCGCGCCCGATGTGGCGCAGGTTTAAAGATACTGAGCATAACAGCCTCCGTGGCCTTTCAAAAAATGACCGGGCATCTCGCGCCCGGCTACAGAGGCGGCGATGTTAAGAAATCACGGTGAATGTTACTGTGAATCAACGCACAGATTGTTACAGAAATATGACAGAATGCGCAAAAAAGCGCATGAAATCACGTTTCACTTTCGAATTTCGCGCGTTTATGTTCGAAATCAAACAAACCACACGATCAATGTGGCTAAATGCTAAAAAACGAACATAGAGGAAAGGCAATGACAATTCACGATCCACGCTTCAGCGATGTGATTATCATTGGCGGTGGCGCGACGGGTGCCGGCATCGCACGCGACTGCGCCCTGCGGGGATTGAGCGTCACGCTTCTGGAACGCCACGATATCGCCACCGGCGCGACGGGACGTAATCACGGTCTGTTGCACAGCGGCGCCCGCTATGCGGTCACTGACGCTGAGTCAGCACGCGAGTGTATCGCTGAAAACCAGATCCTCAGGCGCATCGCCCGCCACTGCGTTGAACCGACCAACGGTCTTTTTATCACCCTTCCAGAAGATGACCTCGGCTTTCAGCAAACCTTTATCACCGCCTGCACGGCGGCAGGCATTCAGGCCGAGGCGATCGATCCTGCGCAGGCGCGCCGTCTTGAACCCTCGGTAAACCCGGCGTTACTGGGCGCGGTAAAAGTACCGGACGGAACCGTTGATCCTTTCCGCCTGACCGCCGCCAATATGCTCGACGCACGGGAACATGGCGCCCGGATCCTGACCGGGCATCACGTCACCGGGCTTATTCGTGAAGGTAATACCGTGCGCGGGGTGCGCGTGTTTGATGCGCAGTACAACGAACACCGCGAGCTGTATGCCGCCGTCGTGGTCAACGCGGCGGGGATCTGGGGCCAGCGCATCGCGGAATACGCGGACCTGTCGGTGCGCATGTTCCCGGCGAAAGGCTCGCTGCTGATCCTCGACCACCGCATCAATAACCATGTCATCAACCGCTGCCGTAAACCGTCTGACGCCGATATCCTCGTGCCGGGGGACACCATTTCGTTAATCGGCACGACCTCAATGCATGTGGACTACAGTGAAATTGATTACAACCGCATCACCGCTGAAGAGGTGGATATCCTGCTGCGCGAAGGGGAAAAGCTGGCCCCGGTGATGGCGCAGACGCGTATTCTGCGTGCCTACGCGGGCGTGCGTCCCCTTGTCGCCAGCGATAACGATCCGAGCGGGCGTAACGTCAGCCGCGGCATCGTGCTGCTCGATCACGCCGAACGTGACGGCATGGACGGGTTTATCACCATTACCGGCGGCAAGCTGATGACCTACCGGCTGATGGCCCAGTGGGCCACCGATGCCGTCTGCCGTAAGCTCGGCAACACCGCACCGTGCGTGACGGCGGAACAGGCTCTGCCCGGCTCGCAGCAATCGACAGAAAAAACGCTGCACAAAATCATTTCACTCCCTGCCCCGCTTCGCGGTTCGGCGATTTACCGTCACGGCGACCGCACCCCAACCTGGCTCGGTGAAGGGCGACTCAGCCGCAGCCTGGTGTGCGAATGCGAAGCCGTGACCGCAGGCGAGGTGCAGTATGCCGTGGAAAACCTGACGGTGAACAACCTGCTCGATTTACGCCGCCGCACGCGCGTCGGGATGGGCACCTGTCAGGGGGAGCTGTGCGCCTGCCGTGCCGCCGGGCTGCTGCAACGTTTTCACGCCACCACGTCAACCCAGTCGCTTGCCCAGCTCAGCGATTTTTTAAACGAGCGCTGGAAAGGCATTCAGCCCGTCGCCTGGGGCGATGCCCTGCGCGAAAGCGAGTTTACCCGCTGGGTCTATCAGGGGCTTTGCGGTCTGGAGAAGGAGCACAACCATGAAATTTGATACCGTGATTGTGGGTGGGGGACTGGCGGGCCTGCTGTGCGGCCTCAAACTGACGCAGCGGGGTCTGCGCTGCGCCATTGTCACTCGCGGTCAGAGTGCCCTGCACTTCTCTTCCGGCTCGCTGGATTTACTGGGCGCGCTATCGTTCGCCGATCTGCCGCCTGAACATCCCTACCGCCTGACGGGCGCAGAGAATATGGCCCGCTTTGCCTGCGAAACCGAACACCTGCTCACCACCTGCGGCGCACGCATGCAGGGTGACGCCGAGCAAAATCATCAGCGCGTCACGCCGCTCGGCACCCTGCGCGCCGCCTGGCTTAGCCCGGAAGAGGTGCCTGTCGCCCCCATCGCTGCCGAGCGCGTGCGGGTGGTGGGGATCAGCGGCTTCCTCGATTTCCAGCCGCATCTGGCCGCCGCGTCTCTCAGACAGCAGGGTGTTCAGGTGGATACGGCGGAGATTGATCTCCCCGAACTCGACGTGCTGCGCGAAAACCCCAGCGAGTTTCGTGCGGTGAACATTGCCCGCCTGCTGGATAATGAAAGTTACTGGCCGCAGCTGTACGCGGCGCTTCAACCGCTCGGCGAGACCTGCGACGCCCTGTTTATGCCCGCCTGTTTTGGCTTAACGGACAACCGGCTCTGGCGCTGGCTCTCGGCGCGCCTGCCCTGTACGCTCGGTTTACTGCCGACGCTCCCCCCTTCCGTGCCCGGCATTCGTCTGCACACCCAGCTTCAGCGTCAGTTTGTTGCCCAGGGTGGCGTCTGGATGGCAGGCGACGAGGTGAAAAAAATCATCCTGGCTGAGGGCGCGGTAAGCGAAATCTGGACCCGCAACCACGGCGACATCCCGCTTCGCGCACGCTTTACGGTGCTGGCAAGCGGCAGTTTCTTCAGTAACGGTCTGCTGAGCAGCCGGGATGGCGTGCGTGAGGCGATCCTCGGTCTGGACGTCCGGCAAAGCGCTTCCCGCGCGGACTGGTATCAAAGCGATTTCTTCACCCCGCAGCCCTGGCAGCAGTTCGGCGTGATCGTCGACAGCCAACTGCGCCCGCGGCTGGGCGGGGAACCGGTTGAAAATCTTTACGCCATCGGCTCGGTTCTGGGCGGGTACGATCCCGTGGCGCAGGGCTGCGGTGGCGGCGTCTGCGCCGTCACTGCGCTGCATGTCGCGGAGCAGATTATCCAGCGCAGGGAGGGAGCACAATGAACGACACCCGATTTGAAAGCTGTATCAAATGCACGGTCTGCACCACGGTTTGCCCGGTCAGCGGCGTCGATCCGCGCTATCCCGGCCCGAAACAGGCCGGTCCCGACGGGGAGCGTCTGCGCCTGAAGGATGGCGCGCTCTACGACGAGGCGCTGAAATACTGTATCAACTGTAAACGCTGCGAAGTTGCCTGCCCGTCGGACGTGAAAATAGGCGATATCATCCAGCGCGCCCGCGCCCGCTACAGTACGCAAAAACCGACGCTGCGTGACGCGATACTGAGCCACACCGACCTGATGGGTAGCCTCTCGACGCCTTTCGCGCCGGTCGTCAATGCCGCCACCGCCCTGAAGCCGGTGCGCAGGCTGCTGGATGCGACGCTCAAAATCGACCATCACCGCAGTCTGCCGAAATATTCTCACGGCACCTTCCGCCGCTGGTTTAAATCCGTGGCGGCAGAACAGGCGCAGTTCGCTGAGCAGGTTGCCTTCTTCCACGGCTGCTACGTGAACTACAACCATCCGCAGCTGGGGAAAGACCTGCTGAAAGTCCTGAACGCCATGGGAACGGGCGTTCAGCTGCTGAGCAAAGAAAAGTGCTGCGGCGTTCCGCTGATTGCCAACGGCTTCATCGACAAAGCGCGCAAGCAGGCGAGCAGCAACGTCACCTCTTTACGTGAGGCGATCGTCGACAAAGGGATACCGGTACTGGCGACGTCGTCAACCTGTACCTTCACGCTGCGCGATGAATATCCGCATCTGCTGGAGGTGGATAACACCGGCCTGCCCGAGCACATTGAGCTGGCGACCCGTTTTCTCTGGCGCAAACTGGACAGCGGGCAGACGTTACCGCTGGGCAAATTGCCGCTGAAGGTGGTGTATCACACGCCATGTCATATGGAGAAGATGGGCTGGTCGATCTATACGCTTGAGCTGCTGCGGCTGATCCCCGGGCTGGAGCTGACGGTGCTGGACTCACGCTGCTGCGGCATCGCAGGCACGTACGGCTTCAAGCGTGAAAACTACCCAACGTCACAGGCCATTGGCGCGCCACTGTTCCGGCAGATTGAAGAGAGCGGCGCAGATATCGTGGTGACGGACTGCGAAACCTGCAAGTGGCAGATCGAGATGTCCACCAGCAAACGCTGTGAACATCCCATTACCTTGCTGGCAAAAGCGCTGGCGTAACCGTTGCCGGGGACACGGCCCCGGCACACTCTCACTCCACGAACAGCGATTCGACGACGTTGATCCAGCCGTGCTCGCTGGCGACCTCTTTCCCGTTCAGCCAGCGGCGCAGCATGTTCAGTGCCATCATCGCGCACACCTCCTGACGCACGGCCAGGCTGTGGCGGGTAATGCTCATCCTGACCCGCAGGGCGTGCGTCCCTTCCGGCGTTGCAAGGGCAAAGTTGAGATGCTCCTCATCCAGCCCGCCCACAAACAGCGCCAGCCCGGCGAAATGCTTCACTCTGCGCTCGGACGCCCAGCGCGCGGTCTGCGCCAGCGTCTCCTGCTGGAACGGCACCACTTCACTGGCCAGCAGCGGCGCACCCGCCCGGGTAAGCTGAAGCGCCAGAAGCCCACCGGTAAACTGCTCGCTTAACGTCACGCTCAGCTGGCGGGACTGCAAATGCGCTGCGATCTGCGCCGGCAGCCCTTCCGTTCCTTCGAAAATCAGGCTTTCCCCGGCGACGCGCTGCACTTCCGGCCACAGCGCCAGCATGGCGGCTTTCTCTGACGCCGGTCCGGTCAGCTTCAGTTCAATAATCGGCATGGAGGAGCGATAGCCCATCGACACGCCGGGAGGCAGTTGCAGGTGATCGAGGCTCTGGGCCAGATCGCTTTCCGAGCGACCAAAGGTGGTCAGACGCAGGCACAGCGGCGGTTCAGGCAGCGTAAAGCGCGCGCGCAGGCGCGGCAGGATCTGCTGCTCGACCATCACTTTAAATTCCGACGGCACGCCCGGGGTGAAGAACATCAGGCAGCGGTTCAGCTGAACGGCAAACCCGCAGGCGGTGCCGACCGGGTTATCAATCAGTTCCGCGCTGGCGGGAATTTCAGCCTGCTTGCGGTTGCTGGGGGCCATCACGCGGCCACGCCCGGAGAAAAAGCGCTCCATCTGTGCCAGCCACGCCTCGTGCAGAACCAGGCCTTCGCCTTTGGCCGTGGCGGCGGCCAGCGCGCTGAGATCGTCGCTGGTGGGTCCCAGCCCGCCGTTCACAATCAGCACGTCGCAGCGTTCGCTGCGCTCGCGCAGAACGTTGACCAGCGACTCAAGATTGTCACCTACGGTGTTGCGGCGCGTTAACGGTAATCCTTGCTCAAAGAAGAGATCGGCGAGCCAGGCGGCATTGGTATCAATGATTTGCCCATGCAGCACTTCGTCGCCAGTGGATAACATTTCCACATTTATCATTGTGTTCTCCCATTTCAATGGTCAAAACACTATAGCGCAATCGAAGACCGGGGGAAGAGAGAAACTGGCGCGACTGAACGCCGCGCCGAGAGGATTAGAAACCGGCGCTCACGCCAACGTATGGGCCGTCTGCCAGGGCGTTGTCGCGGTTGCCGTCTTTACCGGCCAGGTTCAGATAGCGATAGCCCGCTTCGATGGTGATCGGACGCATGATGGTCCAGCGCGCGCCGGCATTAGCTTCCTGATAGCTGTCGATACCGCTGGAGAGGGAATCCGGGGAGTAGTAGTACTCACCGAACAGGCCAAAGCTGTCGCCAATTTTCCACTGCAAGCCGCCACCCACTGCCGCCGCGTAGCCTTCGTCGCCGTCGTTCGGGTTGGTGTAAATGCCTTTACCGCCGACGGTCGCCAGGAAGGGACCCAACGGCACGTTGAAGCCGAGGCCCAGGCTTGCCGCATCCCCATCGTCGTCGTTGTGCGTCCAGCCGCCGGTCATTGCCAGGCCTGCGCTATCCGTGCCAAGACCAAAGCCCAGATGGGTATAATCTTGTCCCGCCGAGCCGTTGAAGGAAATTGCGTTTGCCGCTGCTGAAACAAACATCAGGCCGCTTAAGCCCATTAATGCCACTTTTTTCATTGTCGTGATCCCGCACAATTTATTCAGAGATGTCCAAAAACCGCGAGATTTTAACCTGACTGCCTGTGTGATCAATGGACTCCGCGTGCGGCGGGCAATTAGTTTGTAACGATTTGATAATATCGGCATTTATACCAGCATCAGAAAGCGCATTTTCACGCTCAGCCCACCCAGATTTTCACTGGGCATCAGCTGAAGATGGCTGCGGTGCAGGCGGGCAATATCGTTAGCCAGCGCCAGGCCAATGCCGGACCCGGCGGCATCGCCCACGTTATCCAGCCGATGAAACGGCAGCATGGCCTGGGAGATCTGGTCTTCAGCAATGCCCGGTCCGCTGTCCTCCACGCTCAACTCAACGGCATCGTTAGCCGTGCGCAGGTACACCGTCACAACGCCCTGCTCCGGTGTGTATTTGATCGCGTTCTCCAGCAGGTTGGCGCAAAGTTCGCCCAGCAACACGTCATCCCCCTCAATCATTACCGGCTGCTGTACGCCGTCATAACCGAGATCGATACCCTTGCTGCGCGCCTGCGCCAGCCGGGAAAAGCAGCAGTTTTGCACCACCTGTACCAGATCGACAGGCGCAAACTGTCGCTCCCCCTGCTCTTTTCGCTTCACCGCCGAAAGCTGCAACAGCCTTTCCGTCAGCACGATGGTGTTATCCAGCGTGACGTTCATCGCCCGTAAGCTCTCCTGCCACAGCGCCGGATCGTTACGCGTCAGGGCAACCGATACCTGGGTTTTCAGCACCGCCAGCGGCGTTTTGAGCTGGTGTGAGGCGTCGGCGTTAAAGCGCGCCTGCCGCGAAAGTACGCCGCGCAACCTGTCGATATAGCGGTTAAATGCCACAATCAGCAGCCGCGTTTCCGACCAGGGCAGCAGCTCCGGCAGCGGAGCCAGCAGCCCGGGCTCACGGCGCACCATCAGGGACGAGAGCTGCCGCATCGGGCGCAGCACACGACGCAGCAGCCACGCGGTCAGGACCAGCGTCAGCAGCACCAGCAGCCCCTGCGACACGAGCGAGGAAAACAACAGCTGAGTGGCCAGATAGCGCCGCGACTGCAACGTTTCGGCGACGTAGATCTCCGCCATCCCGAACACACTGTCCTCGTTAACCGGCTGGAGCAGCTTAGCCACGCGGATCGCCTGCCCGCGATACTCGGTATGATAAAACCACGCCAGCGCCGGATAGTGTGTAGTGCGCGACGTGGAGGGAGGCATATTCGGCAGATCGTCGTAGCCGGAGATCGTCCGCCCGTCAGGGTCCACGACCTTGTAATAGAGGCGATCGTTCATGTTCAGCTCGAAGCTGTCGAGCACGACCCAGGGCACGTTCACCTGGAGCTTGCCGTTGTGCACCACCAGCCGCTCTGACACCGTGCGCGCCGAGGATAACAGCGTGCGGTCATAGGCCTGCGTCGCCGCCTGTAACGCGCTAACGTAGCTGTTAAAGGCTGACAGCCCCCATAACAGCAGCAGCGGCAAACCCAGAAAAAGCAAAAGTTGCAGGTAAAGCGACTGCGGCTTAACCCACCTCATCGCCGCACTCCAGCACGTAGCCCAGCCCCCGGAGGGTAATGATCCGCACCCCGCTGCCGGTCAGCTTCTTACGCAGGCGGTGAATATAGAGATCGATGCTCTCGGGGCTGACGTCGTCGTTCAGGCTGAATACCTGGTCGAAAAGCTGTTGCCGGGAGACGGGACGGGTCCGGCGGTGCATCAGCACCTTCAGCAAAGAGAGTTCGCGCGGCGTGAGGGAAAGGGGTTCATCGCGCAGCAGAAAAAAGCCTTCATCATCGTACTCCAGCTCTCCCAGCCGCTGGCGCTCCTGGGTTCGTCCTTCGCTGCGGCGCAGCAGCGCGCGCAGGCGGGCATCAAGCTCCTCCAGCTCGAACGGTTTCGGCAGGTAGTCATCCGCCCCGGCATTCAGCCCCTTCACCCTGTCTGCCACGTTGCTGCGGGCGGTAAGAAACAGCACCGGCAGCGTCTGCCCGCGCTTTCTCAGGCGATGCACCACCTCCAGCCCGTCGAAGCCGGGCATACCGATATCAAGGATCGCGACGGCATAGTTTTCTCCCTGCAAAAGATGATCGGCCGCCCGTCCATCATTGACGCAATCCACGGCAAATCCGTTTTGTACCAGCGCTTTTTCCAGCCAGTGAGCCAGCTCACGATTATCTTCCGCGAGTAAGAGACGCATATCACATCCTGTAAAGTTGGTGTCGCAGTGAAAGGGAAATGAAAGGTTATTGTTTTAACAATCACGCAACGGAACCGCTACAAGGTGGTTCACATAATCAGAAAAAATACACCCGTACCCCTACTCCCGGTTCTCCGGCGTGAGGATAAACGATGAAAAAACAATTACTTTCTACCCTTGCTGCAAGCGTATTGCTGTTGAGTGCCTCTGTCGTCCAGGCGCAGGACGCGCCATCCCGTACCGAATGTATCGCCCCGGCCAAACCCGGCGGCGGCTTCGACCTGACCTGTAAGCTGATTCAGGTCAGCCTGCTGGAGACGAAGGCCATTGAAAAACCGATGCGCGTCACCTACATGCCCGGCGGCGTGGGCGCGGTAGCCTATAACGCCATCGTCGCGCAGCGCCCTGCCGAAGCGGGCACCGTGGTGGCCTTCTCCGGCGGTTCGTTGCTGAACCTGTCGCAGGGGAAATTTGGTCGTTATGACGTGAATGACGTGCGCTGGCTCGCCACCGTAGGCACCGATTACGGCATGATCGCCGTGCGCGCGGACTCCCCATGGAAATCCCTGAAAGATCTGCTGACCGCCATGGAAAAAGATCCGAACAGCGTGGTCATTGGCGCGGGCGCCTCTATCGGCAGCCAGGACTGGATGAAAGCCGCGCTGCTGGCGCAGCAGGCCAAAGTGGATCCGCACAAGATGCGTTACGTGGCCTTTGAAGGCGGCGGCGAGCCGGTGACGGCGCTGATGGGCAATCACGTCCAGGCGGTATCGGGCGATCTCAGCGAAATGGTGCCCTACCTGAGCGGGGATAAGATCCGCGTGCTGGCGGTCTTCTCGGAAAACCGTCTGCCGGGCCAGCTGGCAGACGTCCCAACCGCTAAAGAGCAGGGTTATAACCTGGTCTGGCCGATCATCCGCGGCTTCTTCGTCGGGCCAAAAGTGACCGACGCCGAGTACCAGTGGTGGGTGGATACCTTCGCAAAACTTCAGCAAACCGAGGAGTTCAAAAAACAGCGCGATCTGCGCGGGCTGTTTGAGTTCAACCTGAACGGCAAGCAGCTGGACGAGTATGTCAAAAAACAGGTGAATGACTACCGAGAACAGGCGAAAGCCTTTGGTCTGGCGAAATAACCGGAGGCGCTATGAGCGATCGCATTTTTGCCGGGATATGGCTGCTGCTCTGCATTGGCGGCATGTTCGTCGCCTGGCAGATCCACAGCGAATACAGCTATGAACCCGTGGGGCCACGCCCCTTCCCCGTCGGCATAGTCGGCCTGATGCTGCTCTGCTCGGTGGCGCTGCTGCTGCGCCATCCGGATACCGTGGAGTGGCCGCCACGCCGTACGCTGCAACGTCTGCTGGTAATGGTAATTGTCCTGCTGACGTATGCGTGGGGCTTTGAGTGGCTCGGCTTCCCGATTGCCACCGCCCTGCTGACGATGGTGATTGGCATACTGTTTAACGCCTCGCTGCCTGCGGCGGGGATCTCCGGCGTCGTACTGGGCATTTTACTCTGGTACGCCTTCGACCGCCTGCTGGACGTGACCCTGCCGCTCGGCGCATGGTTTAACTAACGGAGCACGCTATGGATACCTGGATCTATCTCTCTCAGGGGTTCGCGGTAGCGATGACCCCGGAAAACCTGGTGATCGCCCTGATCGGCTGTTTCGTCGGGACCATCGTCGGCCTGCTGCCGGGCCTTGGCCCTATCAACGGCGTGGCGATTTTACTGCCGCTGGCCTTTGCGCTGCACCTGCCTGCGGAATCGGCGCTGATCCTGCTGGCGACGGTCTATATCGGCTGCGAATACGGGGGGCGTATTTCCTCGATTCTGCTTAACGTGCCCGGTGATGCCGCCGCCATTATGACCGCGCTGGATGGCTACCCGATGGCGCAGCAGGGGCGCGGCGGCGTGGCGCTCTCTATTTCTGCCGTCAGCTCGTTCTTTGGCTCCATGATCGCCATTGGCGGCATCATCCTCTTCGCCCCGGCGCTGGCCCAGTGGTCGCTGGCGTTTGGTCCGGCCGAGTATTTTGCCCTGATGGTGTTCGCCATCGCCTGTCTCGGCAGCATGATGGCGCAGAATCCGCTGAAGTCGTTTTTGTCTGCGTTGATTGGCCTCAGTCTGGCCACCGTCGGCGTGGATGCCAACACCGGGGTTTATCGTTTTACCTTCGACAGCGTTCATCTCTCCGACGGCGTGCAGTTTATCGTCGTGGTGATTGGTCTGTTCTCTGTCTCAGAAATCTTACTGATGCTGGAGCATACCAGCAGCGGGCAGACGCTGGTGCGTAAAACCGGACGTATGCTCTTTAATGCCAAAGAGGGGGCGCAGTGTATTGGCGCCACCCTGCGTTCGTCGGTGATCGGTTTCTTCGTCGGCATTCTGCCCGGCGCGGGGGCTACTATCGCCAGCGCTATCACCTACATGACCGAGAAAAAGCTGAGCGGTAACAGCGACAGCTTCGGCAAAGGCGATATCCGCGGCGTGGCGGCGCCGGAGGCGGCGAATAACGCCTCGGCCTGCGGCTCGTTTATCCCGATGCTGACCCTCGGCGTGCCGGGCTCCGGCACCACGGCGGTAATGATGGGCGCGCTGACGCTCTATAACATCACCCCGGGTCCGGCGATGTTTACCGAGCAGCCCGATATCGTCTGGGGTTTAATTGCCGCCCTGCTGATCGCCAACGTGATGTTGCTGGTAATGAACATCCCGCTGATCGGCCTGTTCACCCGCATGCTGACCATTCCCCTGTGGTTCCTGGTCCCGGCCATCGCAGCCGTCTCGGCGGTTGGGGTGTACGCGGTGCACAGCACCACCTTCGACCTGGTGTTGATGGTGCTGCTCGGCGTGCTGGGCTACATTCTGCGCAAGATGCACTTCCCGATGTCGCCGCTGATTTTAGGGTTTGTGCTGGGGGAAATGCTGGAGCAGAACCTGCGCCGCGCCCTCTCCATCAGCAATGGCAATATGGGGATCCTGTGGGAGAGCAGCGTGACGAAGATCCTGCTGGCAATGGCGATTATGGTGATTGTCGTGCCGCCGGTGCTGCGCTGGGTCCGCCGACGCCAGCACAAACCGCAGCCGGATATCGGTTGATTAGCCCCTCAACAGGGCATTGACCCACTGCTTTAACGCCTGGCGGGAGATTTTAATCCCGCCATTTTTCAGTTCTGACGGCAGCGCCAGCCAGTGTACCGGCTGCTCAAAGCGCGCCAGCCTGCCCTGAACCCACTCCGGCAGCAGCGTGATATCCGTGCCCGGCTCGCATTCCACTACCGCCACCGGACGTTGCCCGTACTCGGCATCATCCAGCGGAACGACAAACGCCTGGCTTACCTGCGGATGCGTGGCGATAACGCGCTCCAGCGCTTCGGGCTGGATCCCTTCTCCACCGCTGAAAAAGAGATTGTCCATTCGGCCCAGAATGGTCAGGCGTCCGTCATGCCACTCGCCGCGATCGCGGGTGGCGAACCAGCCCTGCTCATTGACCAGAGGCAATAATGCGCCGTCTCGCCAGTAGCCCGCCGCCATGCTTTCCGCCCGGATCCAGACTTCACCGTTCACCACCTGAACGTCTCTGCCCGGCAGCGCGCTGCCCACGTCCGGCGCGCCGTCGGCCTCTTTGGCGCAGACGGTGGAGGCGAACTCGGTCAGACCGTAGCCGCAGAACGTACGGATCCCCTGCTCGCGCGCCTGTTCGGTCAGCGCAACGGGGATTTCCGCCCCGCCGAGCAGCACGGCTTTCAGCGCGACGGGATGGTGTGAATTAAGCAGCCGCCACAGCTGCGTTGGCACCAGCGAGGCGTGGGTACAGCCCTGTAGCGCCTGCTCCAGCGGCTGTTTTTCACGCACGGTGAGACGGCCTCCGCCCTGCAACCAGCGCCACAAAATCCCCTGACCGGAGACGTGAAACAGCGGCAGAGAGAGCAGCCAGTCGTCGCTACCGCCGTAAGGCATCAGCGCCAGCACGCCCTTTGCGCTGGCAAGGTGGGCGGCACAGGTGTGCACCGCCGCTTTCGGCAAGCCGGTGGAGCCAGAGGTGAGCGTCATTGAGGCCAGCCGTTCTGCCCGCCACGTGACGCCGCCCTGCCCCTCGCCCTCTCTTAATACCAGACCGGGCAGACCGTCATACTCACCGTTAAGCACCAGCGCAAAGCGCAGGGTCATCTGCGGCAGGAGGACGTCCAGCAGCGGACGGGGAAGCTGAGGGTTCACCGGCAAAATGCGGGCGCCGCACTGAAGCAGCGCCAGCCAGGCCAGCAGGGTCTGCGGGTGGTTGTGGGCGAGCAGCATGACGCCGTCACCGTCCGTAACGCCCTGAGACTGAAAACCGGCTGCGAGACGATCGATACGCTCGCCCAGCTGAGACCAGCTGAGCGTTATATCGTCTAAACGCAGCGCGGGTTTATTGGCACTCCGGGTGCGCCAGTGCCGCCACGGCCAGTCGGTAAAACTCATCGCAGTGGCTCCAGCGCCCCGACGCCGAGGCACGGCAAGGTGCTGCCAGGCCACTGACGAATCAGCTGGGCCTGCATCAGGTTTAGCGTATCGAGACCGGGAACGGTGTCCGGCGTTAACCATGCAGCGATGCGCGCCAGCTGCGTCAGGCCGAGGCTGGATTCGATGGATGAACTGATCACCGCCGTCAGCCCTGCGGCATGGGCCGCCGCAACCTGCTCGCGCACCTTGTCGAGGCTGCCGGTCAGCGTTGGCTTAATCACCACGGCCCTGACGCCCGGCTCGGCGGCAAACGCGAAATCGGCTTCGCGCAGGCTCTCATCCCAGGCAATGGCAATGCCGGTTTCCCGGGCGAAGGCGCGCGAGTCGTCGCGCGTTTTGCACGGCTCTTCGAGAAACGCGATGCGGCTGCGGTACGCCGGGTTGACGTACTTCGCGAACTGTTGCGCCCTGAGCGGCGTCCAGGCGCGGTTGGCGTCCAGGCGCAGGTGTAGATCGGGAATGGCTTCCAGTAACAGGTTAACCACCATTCCGTCGCGCACTGCTTCGTACAGGCCAACCTTTATTTTCGCCACCTTCTCGCCAGGCATCGCGGAAAGGAGCGCGAAAAGTTCATCCGGATCGCCGGTACAGAGCGGCGCGGCGCAATAGTTCGCCGCGTCCGGTAAACTGCCGTCCAGCTCTGCCAGCGCACAGCTGATGCCGAACGCGGTGGAAGGAACGTCCGGCAGCGCCGGATCTGCTCCCTCACGCCATTCGTACGTCCAGGCCATCAGCGCAGCCTGCGCCTCGTCCAGCGTTTCCAGGCTAAAACCCGGAAGCGGGGCGATTTCGCCCCACCCTTCCCGCTCGCCCTGCCGGAGATGCACGCAAAAGCCGTCACGGGTTTTTAACCGCCGTTCACGCAGCACCACGCCCGCGTCCATCGGTATCTGCCAGCGGTAAACCTGCGCGCAACGCATTACGGGTTCCGTTTGTATTTGCTGAAGTCTGGCTGGCGTTTTTCGTTGAACGCGTTGCGCCCTTCCTGACCCTCTTCGGTCATATAGAACAGCATGGTGGCGTTACCTGCCAGCTCCTGAAGGCCCGCCTGACCGTCACAGTCGGCGTTGAGGGCCGCTTTCAGGCAGCGCAGCGCCATTGGGCTGTTTTGCAGCATTTCGCGACACCAGCGCACGGTCTCTTTTTCCAGATCGGCGATCGGCACCACGGTGTTAACCAGCCCCATATCCAGCGCTTCCTGGGCGTTGTACTGACGGCACAGGAACCAGATTTCGCGGGCTTTTTTCTGACCGACAATGCGCGCCATATAGGACGCGCCCCAGCCGCCGTCGAAAGAGCCGACTTTCGGGCCAGTCTGACCGAAAATGGCATTTTCCGCCGCGATCGTCAGGTCACACATCATGTGCAGCACGTGACCGCCGCCGATGGAATACCCTGCCACCATCGCGACCACCGGTTTTGGACAGGTGCGGATCTGGCGCTGGAAATCCAGCACGTTCAGGTGGTGCGTGCCCGCATCATCCTGGTATCCGCCGTAGTCACCGCGGACTTTCTGATCGCCGCCGGAGCAGAAGGCTTTCTCCCCTTCCCCGGTGAGGATGATGACGCCGATAGTGTCATCGTAGCGGGCATCCGCCAGCGCCTGGATCATCTCTTTTACGGTCAGCGGACGAAACGCGTTGCGCACCTGTGGACGGTTGATGGTGATTTTGGCGATACCATCGGCGGATTTGTGGTAACGAATGTCGGTGTAGCCTTCGGAGCAGTCCTGCCATTCAACCGGCGCGTAAAGCATGTGTTCATCAGGATAGATCATAGCGTGTCCTTTGTTCGATAACGCAGTATCTGAGCCAGACTCGCGGCAACCGCGTCCGGGTTGTCCCGGTGGGCGTTGTGTCCGGCGTGAGGGATAGCATGACGTGTGGCGTTGAGTTCAGCAGCGATGGCTGCAAACTTCCCGTCACGTTTGCCATAGAGATAGTCAAAAGAAAAATCACGCGCGATGAGCGCGGGACGTAAATCAGGCTGAACGGCAAGCGAGGTGGCCTCCAGCATCTCTGCCAGCCTCGGGCCGTTGTTCCGGCTGCGCAGCGCGATCAGCGCCCTGCGCTGATCATCCGTAAGTGAGGCAAAGACCGGCTGTTGATACCAGTCGGCAAAGACGGCCTCCAGCGGCTCACTGCGAAACCGTGACGCCCAGCGGCGGTCAGAGATCAGCCGGGCCTGGCGCGCATCGGCGTCTTGCAGGCCCGGGTGCCCACCTTCCACAATCACCCCGTCTAACCCCGCAGGATGCTGACAGGCATGGAACATCGCAATGCGGCCGCCGAGGGAGTACCCCACGAGCCAGTATCTTAGTATGTTGTAACTAATAAGGGTATGCGAGAGCAATTCACTTACCTCTGCAAACCCCGTCACGCCCGTATCCGCTGAACCACCGTGCCCGGGCAGGTCAATGTAGAGCCGGGGGTAGTCATACAGCGACGCCCCGACAGCCTGCCACTCGCGACAGTCGCCGGAAAAACCGTGCAGGAAAACCAGCCAGGGGTAGCCTGGTTTTCCTGGCTGGGAGAGGCCTGCGAGGATCACAGGTGACTCACCTGCGCAAGCAGATGTTGCAGCTTCTGCGCGCCGTCAGCATCGTTTACCACCAGCTCAATCAGCGTCGCGCCAGGCTGCCGCCAGGCGGTGTTCAGCGCCGTCTCCAGCGCGTCCCAGTTTTCCGGGCGATGGTACTTCAGGCTGAACATGGCGGCGGCGTGTTCGAACTGCACGTTTTGCGGCATCAGATAGAAGCGCTCACGCTCGCTTTGCGGCGTCGGCAGCAACGAGAAAATCTGCCCGCCGTTATTGTTCACAACAATCAGCACGAACGGGGCCGACGCCTGACGCAGGAGCGCCAGCGCGTTGAGATCGTAGAGGGCTGAGAGATCCCCCACAATCGCCAGCGTGGATTTCGCGCTGGCCCGCTGTACGCCAGCGGCGGTGGAGATCAGGCCGTCAATGCCGCTCGCGCCCCGGTTGCTGTACACCGGATAACCCGCCGGCTGCTGCGAAAAGGCGTCAATCAGGCGCACCACCAGGCTGTTACCGACAAAAAGTTGTCCCTGCTCGGGAAGATATTTGCGGATACGGTGCGCCAGCCCGGCTTCACTGAACGCCTCGCACTGCGTTTTGGTGAGTTCCCACGCCTGACGTGACAGCGCCGGGATCTCCACCGCCCAGGGTTTGCGTTTTTCCGCCGGATGCAATTCCAGCCAGCTGTCAATGTTGCTCACCAGGCGGCGGCCGCGATGGTGCGCCGGGTCAAGGCGTCCTTCGAGCGGATCCACCAGCCAGTACTCTTCTGGGGTACAGGTGGCCTGCCACTGGAGCAGACGCTTCCCCGTCAGGCTCGATCCCAGCTGGACGACAATCTGCGCCTGCGCCAGCTCGGTAACCGCTTTCGCGTTACCCAGCCAGAGGTCGGCGCAGGGCAGCGGCTGGCCCGTCTGGGAAAGCACGTCACCAATCAGCGGCCAGCCAAGCGTTTGTGCCCACTCCGCCGCCAGCTTGCCTTCCGCCGCACTCATCCGCCCGGCAATCACCACGCCGCGCTTCTGGCGCCAGAAGAACCAGTCGCGCTGTTTTTCGCTTTCCAGATGCGTCTGCTCGCGCAGCCAGGGTTTTTCGCTCTCCCACCAGTCTCCCAGCTGCTGTTGCCAGACGAGGCCAGTATCGTTCATTTCACCGTACAGCGGCTCGGCAAACGGGCAGTTAATGTGCAGCCCGCCGCTGCGCAGTGCGTTCATGGCGTGGTCAAGGGTTGAGACCAGCCAGCTGGCGGGAATATCCTGGGTGGGGCGCGGCAACGAGACCGTCTGTGAAGGATGCGAGGCAAAAATGCCAGGCTGACGAATCGCCTGATTAGCACCGCAGTCAATAAGTTCCGGGGGACGGTCGGCAGTGAGTAAAATCAGCTTTTCGCCGGTTAATCCCGCTTCTATCAGCGCCGGATACAGGTTCGCCACCGCCGTGCCGGAGGTGACTATCACCGCCACGGGCGCTTTGCTGACTTTCGCCAGCCCGAGCGCCAGATGGCCCAGACCCCGCTCATCAAAATGGGTGTGGTGAATAAAAGCCCGGTTTTCCGCGGCAGCAAGGGTGAGCGGCGTGGAGCGAGAGCCCGGGGCAATACACACATGCCTGACACCATGACGGGTCAGGGCTTCAAGGATCACCGCCGCCCAGCGTCGGTTAAAAGAACTTACTGACATGAGATTGTCCAGTATCAAGAATGCGACACAGTATAAATAATAGAAAAAGTCAGAATTTTGATATGAATCGGGATTGCACGAATCAGTATTAATCCCTTAGGAGAAGGGAACGCAGCCCGGCGGCCTTGTTTTCGATCTCCTGCCACTCCTGCTCCGGATCGGAGCCGCTGACGATGCCCGCCCCCGCATAAAGACGCAGCGCAGCGTCGTGAACGCGGGCGGAGCGTAATGCCACACAGAATTCGCTTTGATCGCGCGATAAATAGCCCGCCGACCCGGCGTACCACTCCCGGTCAAACGGCTCCACTTTCGCAATAAATTCTCGCGCCGCCTGTCGCGGCAGCCCGGCCACCGCCGCCGTCGGTTGCAGAATATGCAGGCACTGCTCGTCGTCAGGCTGTTTAAGTTCGGTCCAGATACAGCGACGTAAATGCTGCACCTTGCGCAGACGCAGCACCTGCGCAGGCAGGATCTCCAGCGTCCGGGTATGGTGCTGAAGACGCTGGCAGATATCTTCCACCACCAGCATATTTTCCCGCTGATTTTTGTCGTCGTTCATCAGCCAGTCGCCCAGACGCTGAGCCTGCTTATCGTCAGAGTGGCTGGCGACGGTGCCTGCCAGCGCTTCAGTGCGCAGCAGCGTGCCGCGTCGCCGCCACAGGCGTTCAGGCGTCGAGCCGAGGAACGCGTTGCTGGCGTCAAAGACCATACAAAAATGATAGCAGTTGAGGTTTAGCGCGCGGCTGGCAGCCATCAGCGCGATGGCGTTCACGGGCTGCTGGCAATGCACGTCTGTAGCACGTGCGAGGACCACTTTCTCAAAATCGCCGCGAGCAAGGGTATCCGTCGCCTGACGAATCAACGCCAGCCATTCCGGTTTTTCCGGATGATGGGTTTCCTGCACAATCTGCACGGACAACGGGCGGATCGGCGCGGCGTCGCGCAGGTTATCGACAAAATTCAGCGCCTCACGGGCATCTTCCCGCAGCGACGTTTCGCTCCACAGTTGCAGACGCAGCGTGGCGACCCCGCCAGACCGTCGCCAGAGAAGGCGCGGTAAAAACAGCTTGCCCTGCGCCGGGTTGAAGGCGTTCAGGCCGCAGATACGGGTGTCATTGGCTACGTCGTGGGTGTGCAAAAACCGCGAGGCCGAGGCCAGAGAATCAAAATGGGCGAGGCTTCCGAGCGCGGCAAGTTCTTCATCACCGCTGCGCTGTTGCCAGTAAAACTGAGGATAGCATCGCTGCACACCGAGCCAGGCCAGCGGATCGAAGGCGTCGTTTAACGGGAAAGAGACATCGAAATGGCGTAAACCGGGTGTAGCTGGCAATGCTTGCGCAAGCTGAGTACGCAGGCTTTGCAGCGCGAGGAAAATCGAGTGCACGCGAACCTCTCCCTGTTAAAGCCTTATATTATACGGGGTACTGACGATAAATAGCAGTACCCACGTGTAGGGAGTGGTTTACCGGCTTAACGACGGGCTAACAGCAGACCCAGCACCAGCCCTACGGCCGCACCGACCCCAATGCCCTGCCACGGTTTTTCATGCACATAATCGTCGGCACGATAAACCGCCTGCTTGGCGCGGTAGTAGTAATTGTCGGATGCGTTACTGACGCGGTTTTTCACGTCATGCAGCGCCTGCTCGGCGCGGGCTTTGAGCTCAATGTACTTCTGATCGGCAGGATCGCCTGAAGAGCGCAGCACTTCTTCCAGCGTTTCGCTTAGCAGCGTCAGGTCGTCGTCGACTCGGGTATCCCAGGATTGAAATGACATATTTTTCTCCATGTTAGTACACCAGTCCGGTAACTATAGACAACGTATTGCTATTGCGCCTGTTTCGCTTCGCGTGCCATGCCGATGTGTGGGATGCCGTCTTCGTCGTAAATGTCCGTGACCGGGGTAAAACCAAAATGGCCATAGAATGATTGCAAATGCGCCTGCGCGCCCAGGTATAACGCCTTGTCCGGCCACTGTTTCTGGCATGCGCCCAGCGTTTTTTCCATCAGCTGATAGCCCAGCTTTTCACCGCGCGCGCGGCCGCTGATAATGACGCGGCCAATGACGACAGGGTCAAAATCCTCTTCGCTTTTCAGAATCCTCGCATACGCCACCAGCTCGTTATCGCGCCAGCCGAGGATGTGCCGGTTCTCGCCGATCAGGTCATCGCCGTCGATATCCTGATACGGGCAGGTTTGTTCAACCACAAAGACTTCGCAGCGCAGCTTGAGCAGGGCGTAGAGTGAATGCACGGTCAGTTCGCTGTGGTGTAGATCTTGCCACTGGATCATGTGTTTCTCCTTCCTGGTGTTCATCACGTTATACTAAACCCCTTCCCATTCGGCAAAGGGCTGATTGCGTTATGGAACTGATTTTTCTGGGTACGTCCGCCGGGGTGCCAACCCGCTCACGAAACGTGACGGCGATTCTGCTGGATCTTAAGCATCCTACCCGCGGTGGGCTGTGGCTGTTTGACTGCGGTGAGGGTACGCAGCATCAGCTGCTGCATACCTCATACCACCCGGGGAAAGTGGATAAAATATTTATCACCCATCTGCACGGCGACCATCTGTTTGGCCTGCCGGGCCTGCTGTGCAGCCGTTCGATGGCCGGTAACGCTAACCCGCTGACCATTTATGGCCCCGCGGGTATTCAGGAATTCGTTGAAACCACGCTGCGCCTGAGCGGCTCGTGGACCGATTATCCGCTGGAGGTGTTAGAGATCGGCGAGGGTCTGGTGTTCGATGACGGAGATTACCTGGTGCGCGCTTACCCGCTTAACCATCCGGTGGAATGCTACGGCTATCGCGTTGAGGAGCATGACAAGCCCGGGGCGCTGAACGCCGCCGCGTTGCAGGCCGAGGGGGTGAAACCAGGCCCGCTGTTCCAGCGTCTGAAGCACGGCGAGACCGTCACGCTGGAAGACGGGCGCGTCATCAACGGTCAGGATTACCTCGCCCCACCGCAGCCGGGCAAAAAACTGGCTATTTTTGGGGATACCGCCCCCTGCCCTTCGGCGCTCAGGCTTGCCAGAGGTGTAGATGTGATGGTGCATGAGGCTACGCTGGAAGCGGCGATGGAAGAAAAAGCCAACAGCCGGGGGCACAGCTCTACGCGTCAGGCGGCGCAGCTGGCACGTGAGGCTGGCGTCCGGAAACTGATTGTTACTCACGTCAGCTCACGCTATGACGTCCGCGGCGCTGAAAGCCTGCTGGCAGAGTGCCGGGAAGTATTTCCGGCATGCGAGCTGGCGGAAGATTTTGCTCAGGTCAGCGTTTAGTCCTTCATTTTTCCCTCAGCGTGCCGATAACGATTAAAAGGCCAGCATTTCTCTTGAGGGTAGAATGGATAATTTCCAGAAAGATATTGATGACAGGGCAAACCTGACCCTGTCCAACCGTTTTGAACTGTTGCTGTTCCGTCTTGGCACCTCTCTGAACGAAAATAAATCCGAGCTGTTCGGCATCAACGTATTCAAATTGCGCGAAATTGTGCCGATGCCGACCTTCACCAAACCGGCGGGAATGAAGTCTCCGCTGATGGGGATGGTGAACATTCGTGACCAGGTGATCCCGGTGATCGATCTGGCCGCCGTCGCCGGCTGCAAACCAGCCACCGGGCTGAACATCCTGCTGATCACCGAATATGCCCGCAGCGTGCAGGCGTTTGCCGTGGAATCGGTGGAAAACATCATGCGTCTGGACTGGAAGCAGGTGCACGCCGCGGAAACCGCCGTCAGCGGTCGCTACATCACCAGCATTGCCTGTCTGGATGAGAAGACCGATACCAACGATCTGGCGATGGTGCTGGACGTGGAGCAGATCCTGTATGACATCACCCCGGCGAACCACGATCTGCACGCCACCCATCTGGAAACCACCAAATTCAACATCAAGCCTGGCTCTGTCGCGATTGTTGCAGAAGATTCAAAAGTAGCGCGCTCAATGCTGGAGAAGGGATTGCAGGCGATGGAGATCCCGGCTCAGCTGCATATCACCGGCAAAGACGCGTGGGAGAAAATTGGCGTGCTGGCGGCACAGGCGCAGGCTGAGGGCGTGCCGATCACCGATAAGATCGCGCTGGTGCTGACCGACCTCGAAATGCCAGAGATGGACGGCTTTACGCTGACGCGCAAAATCAAAACCGACCCGGTACTGAAAGATATTCCGGTGGTGATCCACTCGTCCCTGTCCGGCAACGCGAACGAAGACCATATTCGCAAGGTGAAGGCCGACGGCTACGTGGCGAAGTTTGAGCTGAATGAGCTGTCGTCGGTGATTGAAGAGGTGCTGGACCGCTCGATGAAGAAGATTGAAGGGCCGCTTATAAGCAGGAAGCAGTTAGCTTAGTCGGGTGGCGCTACGCTTACCCGACCTACAAAACCCGTAGGCCCTGCAAGCGTAGCGCCGCTGGGCAATAAAAAAGGCAACTTTCGTTGCCTTTTTGCTTTCACCTTACATCAGCGGCATCGCGCGCTGCACAATCTCAATCAGCGGCTGCGGATAGATACCGAAGATCAGCACCAGCAGCGCGGAGATGAGAACCACAATCCCGCCGGCGCTGTACTGCCAGTTGGTTGGCGCATCGCGGTTGAGCTGCTGAGGCGCGCTCAGGTACAGGCTCACCGCTACGCGCAGGTAGTAGTAGAGACCAATCGCGGAGCCGATAACGACACCCGCCGTCAGCCACCACAGACCCGCCTGCACACCGACGGCCAGCACGTAGAACTTACCGATAAAGCCCAGCGTCATCGGGATACCCGCCAGAGAGAGCATCATCACGGTCATTACCGCAGACAGAATCGGACGGTGCCAGAACAGACCACGGTAGGAGAACAGGGAATCCGCATCCGGGCCACGGTACGGGCTGGACATCAGGCTCACCACGCCGAACGCGCCGAGGCTGCTAAACAGGTAACCGGCCAGATAGACGCCCACAGTTTCCATCGACATCTCACCGCTTTGCAGCGCAATCAGCGCCACCAGCAGGTAACCCAGATGGGAGATAGAGGAGTAGCCCAGCAGACGCTTGATGTTGGTCTGGCTCAGCGCCATCAGGTTACCGAAGATGATGGACACGAACGCGATAATGCCCAGCACCACGCGGACCGCTTCGCTGTCACCCACCGGGGCGTACAGGAACAGACGCATGACCACACCGAAGATAGCGATTTTGCTCGCCGTCGCCAGGAAGGTCGAGACCGGTGCAGGGGCACCCTGGTATACGTCTGGCGTCCACAGGTGGAACGGAACCAGTGAAAGTTTAAAGCCAAGGCCAACAATCATCATGCCCAGACCAGCCAGCAGCAGCGGCTCATGCATCATGCCGTCGCCAAGGCTCTTACCGAGCGCCATGAAGGAGAGATTACCCGTCTGTGCGTACAGCAGCGCGATACCAAACAGCAGGAACGACGACGCGGCAGCAGACAGGATCGTGTACTTGATTGCCGCTTCCAGAGAGCGCTTCTGGCGGAAAGCGTAACCAATCAGGCCGAACAGCGGGAGTGAGATCAGCTCAATACCGAGGAACAGCGCGGCCAGGTGGTTCGCGTTCGCCAGCAGAATACCGCCCAGTGCGGCAATCAGTACCAGCAGGTAAAACTCTTCTTTGTTGTCGTTGTAACCTTCGAGCCACGGGTACGCAAAGGTACAGGTTGCCAGGCTCGCCAGCAGCACCAGACCGGTGTAGAGCATGGCGTAACCGTCAACGCGCATCAGCGGCGTGACGTCCATCGCTCCCGCCTGGCCAACAAACCAGAGGGAAACTAACGCAGCGTTCAGACCCAGAACGGACAGGGTCGCATTCAGGAAGTGATTGCGTCGCCACGCAATGGAGAGCATCACAACCACCACCGTCAATCCGACGATCAGCAGCGGTAGCAGCGCGATCAGTTGTTGTGGAGTTATTGTCATGGCGAATTACGGCCTTGTAGTAGAAGCAGAATTAACAAACCACTGCTGGATGTTACCCATCGCGGAGTGCGAGGTATCCAGAATCGGCTGCGGATAGAAGCCCAGCAGCACCAGCAGTACGACCAGCAGCAGGATGATGAACAGCTCACGCAGCGACATCCCCGGCAGTTCTTGTGCAGCAATTTCACTCTTCGCTTTACCGAAGTAAGCGCGGTGCAGCATCGCCAGCGAGTACACGGAGGCAAATACCAGACCAAAGGTGGAGATGACGGTGATCGTCGGTACCACGTTGAAGCTGCCGAACAGGATCATAAACTCGCCGACGAAGTTACCGGTACCCGGCATACCCAGAGTCGCCACCGCGAAGAACATGGAGAGCGCCGGCAGCCATTTCATTTTGCCCCACAGGCCGCCCATCATACGCATGTCGCGGGTATGCAGACGTTCGTACAGCTGACCACACAGGATGAAGAGACCGGCAGCAGACAGGCCGTGCGCAATCATCTGGATCACCGCCCCCTGGTACGCCAGCTGGCTGCCGGTGTAGATGGCAATCAGCACGAAGCCCATGTGGGAAACGGAGGTGTAAGCAATCAGACGTTTGATGTCGTACTGCGTGAAGGCCATCCATGCACCGTAGAAGATACCGATCACGCCAAGCCACATGGCAATCGGCGCGAACTCTGCGGAGGCGTTCGGGAACAGCGGCAGGGAGAAACGCAGCAGACCGTAGGCCGCCGTTTTCAGCAAGATACCCGCCAGGTCAACGGAACCCGCCGTTGGCGCCTGAGAGTGCGCGTCCGGCAGCCAGCCGTGCAGCGGTACGACCGGCATTTTCACCGCGAAGGCGATGAAGAAGCCGAGCATCAGCAGGTATTCCACACCGTGAGACATCGGGGTCTTCAGCAGGTCTTCGTAGTTGAAGGTCCAGACGCCGGTCGCATTGTAATGCACAAATACCAGCGCCAGGATGGCAATCAACATCACCAGACCACTCGCCTGGGTGTAGATGAAGAACTTGGTGGCCGCCGTGATACGCGTTTTACCGTCGGATGCCTTGTGGCCCCACAGCGCGATCAGGAAGTACATCGGCACCAGCATCATCTCCCAGAAGAAGAAGAACAGGAACATGTCGATGGCCAGGAACACGCCGATCACGCCGCCCAGGATCCACATCAGGTTCAGGTGGAAGAAGCCCTGATATTTTTCGATTTCTCGCCAGGAGCAGAGTACCGCCAGAACGCCGAGCAGACCGGTCAGCACCACCATCAGCAGCGACAGACCGTCAATCGCGAGGTGGATCGTAATACCGAAACGTGGGATCCACGGCAGAATGAACTCAGACTGCCACTGCGGAAGGCCCGCGGACTGGGTCAGTGAGTAGCCACCCTGCAACCAGAGTTGCAGACCAAGCGCGAGCGTCAATCCCATGGTGATCAGCGCGATCCAGCGCGGCATCTTCACGCCAAAGCGTTCGGTCTGCCAGCACAGGAAGCCGCCGATGAAGGGAATTAATATTAGCCAGGGTAGTAACATGGCGATTTTTATTCCTTGTTAAAGTCCCTCAGGGACCGATTTTCAACGAATTCGACAAAATTCACGTTTGAGTGCGGGGCCTTTTGCCCGGTGGCGCTTCGCTTACCGGGCCTACGGTCCGTAGGTCGGGTAAGCGCTAGCGCCACCCGACAATCCCCGTTAACTCAAAATCAACGCAACACCATCAGCAGCGCCAGTACGACAACCGCACCGATGCTCATGGACGCCACATACCAGCGCAGATAACCGTTCTCGCTGAACAGCAGGCCTTTACCTGCAAAGCGAGAGAGGATCGCCGGGATATTCATCAGGCTGTTCAGTGGATCGCGCTTCAGCAGCCACGCAATGCCCAGGAACGGCTTCACGAAGATCATGTCGTACAGCCAGTCGAAGCCCCATGCGTTGTACCACCAGGTGCCCAGCAGACGGCCCGGCGCGCTGTTGGCAACGGCAGTCACCAGCGTGCGTTTGCCCAGCCACAGCCATGCGGCAATCAGGATGCCCGCGATAGCCACTACGCCGGAGGTGATTTCAAGCGTCAGAACGCGACCGTGCTCAAGCTCGGTTGTCGCCGGCAGTACGCCCTGCAACGGTGGCACAATCATCGCGCCAACGAAGGTGGACAGGACCAGCAGCACAATCAGCGGCAGGTGGTGGGTAATCCCCTTCCCTGCGTGAGCGTGAATTTGTTCTTTACCGTGGAAGACGATGAAAATCATACGGAAGGTGTACAGGGAGGTCATAAACGCACCGACCAGACCCGCAACCATCAGATTGATATGACCATTCGCCATGGCGCCCGCCAGGATTTCGTCCTTACTGAAGAAGCCTGCGGTGATCAGCGGCAGTGCCGCCAGCGCCGCGCCGCCTACCAGGAAGCAGACATACACCAGCGGGATAGACTTACGCAGTCCGCCCATTTTGAAGATGTTCTGCTCGTGGTGGCAGGCCAGAATCACCGAACCGGATGAGAGGAACAGCAGCGCTTTAAAGAACGCGTGCGTCATCAGGTGGAAAATGGCCGCGTCCCACGCCTGAACGCCCAGCGCCAGGAACATGTAACCAATCTGGCTCATGGTGGAGTACGCGAGCACGCGTTTGATGTCGGTCTGCACCAGCGCGGCAAAGCCAGCCAGCACCAGCGTAACCGCACCGACGATACCCACCAGATGCAGAATTTCCGGGGTCATCAGGAACAGGCCATGGGTACGCGCAATCAGGTAGACACCGGCGGTGACCATGGTCGCGGCGTGGATCAGCGCGGAGACAGGGGTTGGACCCGCCATCGCGTCGGCCAGCCATGTCTGCAACGGCAGCTGCGCGGATTTACCCACAGCGCCACCCAGCAGCATCAGCGTTGCCCACCACAGCATGTTGTTGCCTGCTTCGAAGTGCGCCGGCGCCAGTTCCACCATTTCGCGGAAGTTCAGCGTGCCCAGTTCGTTGTAGAGAATGAACAGCGCGAAAGCGAGGAACACGTCACCCACACGGGTCACGACGAACGCTTTCATGGCCGCTGCGCCATTCTTCGGATCGGTGTAGTAGAAACCGATCAGCAGGTAAGAACACAGACCCACGCCTTCCCAGCCCAGATACATCAGCAGCAGGTTATCGGCCAGCACCAGAACCACCATGCTGGCGATAAACAGGTTGGTGTAGGCGAAGAAGCGGGAGTATCCCTCTTCACCGCGCATGTACCAGGAGGCGAACATGTGGATCAGGAAGCCGACGCCGGTAACTACGGAGAGCATGGTCAGAGACAGACCATCCAGCACCAGGTTGAAACCGATGTTGAAGTTACCGACCGACATCCAGTTCCACAGCGGTACGCTGTAGGCCTGACGTCCATTGTTAAAGAAGTCGATACCCGCATACGCTGTGACCAGCGCAGCCAGGCCGATAGAGCCAATGCCCACGGTGGCAGACAGATTCTCAGACCAGCGGCCGCGAGAAAACGCCAGCAGCACGAAGCCAATCAGCGGAAAAATAATGGTTAAGGCAAGCATGTTCATCCACGCAACTCACTTACTGAATCGATGTTCAGGTTCTGGCGGCGACGATGGAGCTGTAGCAACAGCGCCAGGCCAATACTCGCTTCAGCAGCCGCGAGGCTGATGGCGAGAATGTACATCACCTGACCATCGGTCTGGCCCCAGTAGCTGCCGGCGACCACAAAGGCCAGCGCGGAAGCGTTGATCATGATTTCCAGACCGATCAGCATAAACAGCAGATTGCGGCGGATAACCAGACCGGTTAAGCCCAGAACGAATAAAATCGCAGCGAGGATCAGTCCATGTGTTAAGGGGATCATGCGCGTTCCTCCGTTTTTCTTTTCGCGCGGTCGTCAGTGCGGTTGCTCAGCACCTCGCCGACACGCTCTTCGCGGCCAACGTGGAAGGCCACAACCAGACCCGCCAGCAGCAGCATTGAGGCCAGCTCAACCGCCAGAACGTACGGACCAAACAGGGTGATACCCACGGCTTTCGCGCTGATTGGCGTCCCGTCGATACCCTGGTCGTTGACGCCCAGAATGGCGTAAACAATCACCGCCAGCATGATGGCCGACAAAATTGCCGGACCAATCCACACCTGCGGTTTTAACCACTGACGTTCCTGCTCAATTTCAGAGCCGCCCAGGTTCAGCATCATCACCACGAACACAAACAGCACCATGATGGCCCCGGCGTAGACGATGATTTCCAGCGCACCAGCGAAGTGCGCGCCAAGCGCAAAGAACACCCCGGAAATAGCCAGCAGCGAGATGATTAAATACAGCAGCGCATGCACCGGATTGGTGTGCGTGATCACTCGCAGCGTAGCCAGGATGGCGATAAGGCCACAGATATAAAAAGCGAATTCCATTGCCCTCTCCTTACGGTAACAGGCTCTTGACGTCGATAGGCTTGGCTTCGTTCTCCGCTTCGCCCTTATCTTTGCCGTCGATTGCCATACCCGCCATCCGGTAGAAGTTATATTCCGGGTATTTGCCCGGACCGGAAATCAGCAGATCCTCTTTCTCGTACACCAGATCCTGACGCTTGTACTCACCCAATTCGAAGTCTGGGGTGAGCTGAATCGCCGTGGTTGGGCACGCTTCTTCACACAGACCGCAGAAAATGCAGCGTGAGAAGTTGATGCGGAAGAACTCAGGGTACCAGCGGCCGTCTACCGTCTCGGCTTTCTGCAGAGAGATACAGCCGACCGGGCACGCTACCGCACACAGGTTACAGGCAACGCAGCGCTCGGAACCGTCCGGGTCGCGCGTCAGCACGATACGTCCACGGTAGCGCGGCGGCAGATATACCGGCTCTTCCGGGTACATCCGGGTTTCGCGTTTGGCAAACGCGTGCAGGCCGATCATCCAGATACTGCGTACCTGGGTCCCGAAGCCTACCAGTAATTCTTTTAAGGTCATGGTCTATAGCCCCTTATGGCTGCTGCCAGAGAATGACAGCGGCCGTTACCAACAAGTTGACGAGCGTCAGCGGCAGGCACACTTTCCAGCCGAAGGACATTACCTGGTCATAACGCGGACGCGGTAACGCTGCGCGAATCAAAATGAACATCATCATGAAGAACGCGGTTTTCAGCGCGAACCAGATGAACGGCGGTAAGAACGGGCCATGCCAGCCACCGAAGAACAGCGTTACCATCAACGCGGAAATGGTGACGATACCGATGTACTCGCCCACGAAGAACAGACCGAATTTCATACCGGAATATTCGATGTGGTAACCGTCGGCCAGTTCCTGTTCGGCTTCCGGCTGGTCAAACGGGTGACGGTGACACACGGCCACGCCCGCGATGGCAAAGGTAATAAACCCAAAGAACTGCGGAATCACGTTCCAGATGTCGGCCTGGTTGTTGACGATGTCGGTCATGTTGAATGAACCGGCCTGCGCCACTACGCCCATCAGGGAGAGACCCAGGAACACTTCGTAGCTCAGGGTCTGCGCAGACGCACGCATCGCACCCAGCAGCGAGTATTTGTTGTTACTGGACCAGCCTGCGAACAGCACCGCGTAAACCGCGAGGCCTGCCATCATCAGGAAGAACAGAATGCCGATGTTCAGGTCAGCGACCACCCAGGTCGGGCTGACCGGAACGATAGCAAACGCCAGCAGCAGCGAGGTGAAGGCGATCATCGGTGCCAGAGTAAAGATCACGCGATCGGAGAAGCGCGGGATCCAGTCCTCTTTAAAGAACATCTTGATCATGTCCGCCACCAGCTGGAGTGAACCACCCCAGCCCACGCGGTTCGGTCCGTAACGGTTCTGGAACAGACCGAGCAGACGACGTTCACCAAAGCTCATGAACGCGCCGCAGGTGACCACCACCAGCAGGATAACAATCGCTTTCAGAATGCTCAGCAGGATGTCGATAAGATCCGGCGTTAACCAACTCATGCTTTTGCCTCCTGCAGATTATCAAGACGCGCACCCGCCAGAACCGGCGCGATGCCAGGCATACCCATCGGCAGACCGACCTGCCCTGCTGTCAGACTTTCAGAAATAATCAGCGGCAGGCTGATGGTCTGGCCGTCATAGCTAAAGGCAATGTTCGCGCCCGCGTTAACGCCAAGCTTCGCAGCGTCCGCCGGGTTGAGCTTGATGTACGGCTGCGGCATGCGGGTCTGGAAGACCGGTGAACGCTGGGACAGCTCGTCGCTACCGAACAGGTGGTAGTACGGGGCAATACGCCAGCTACCGTCCTGCGCCTGGAAGCTCGCCGGAACGGTGGTGAAGAAGTCCAGACCGGTTTCGGAGGCTTCAATCAGACGCACGCCCGGATCGCCGTGGCGCAGGTGACCGCCCACTTCAGCCTGGAACTTGTTCCATGCCTGCGGGGAGTTCCAGCCCGGTGCCCATGCAAACGGGATTTGCGAACGCGGCGCAGACGGCTGGTTGTTCCCTTCCATCGAGAAGGCAAACATGGTGTCTTTGTCCTGCGGCTGACGCGGTTCGTGCACGCTGATGTTGGCGCGTATCGCGGTACGACCGCTGTAGCGGTGCGGCTCACGCGCCAGTTTCTGGCCGCGAATGCGGAAGCTTGCGTCAGGCGCGGCGTCTTTAATACCCGCCAGCTGAGGCAGTTTCTCAACAACCGCGTCGATAACGTGGTCGAGCTGCGTCCAGTCCACTTCACGGCTCTGCACGGTGCTGTGCAGAGAGTGCAGCCAGCGCCAGCTTTCCAGCATCACAGTGTTGCTGTCGTAGTAGGCCGGGTCATAAACCTGGAAGAAACGCTGGGCGCGGCCTTCGTTGTTGATCACCGTCCCGTCGCTTTCTGCGAAGCTTGCCGCAGAGAGCACGAGGTGCGCTTTGTCCATGATCGCGGTGCGCTGATGGTCGATAACCATCACCAGCGGCGCTCTGGAGAGCGCGGCGTCAACGCGAGCGGCAGAAGCATGGCGATGCAGGTCGTTTTCCAGCACCACAACGGCGTCAGCGGCACCGGATTCCAGTTCGCTTAACGCGTCTTCCAGCGAGCCGCCGCCAATCATACCCAGACCGATGCTGTTCACCGCACGGGCAATCATAGTCACACCGACGTCAGCGCCACGGCCCTTCAGGGCTTTGGCAACGTTCGCTGCGGCCTGAATGATTTCAGCGCTACCGGCGTTGGTACCGGAAATAATCAGAGGTTTCTTCGCCCCCGCCAGCGCCTGAACAATCACGTCGACCTTGTTTTGCAGGTCGCGATCCAGTTCAACGGCCGGCGAGCTGCTGTCCAGCGCGTGGGCAATGGCAAAGCCGAGACGCGCCTGATCTTCAACCGGCGCGCAGTAGGTCCACGCGGCGATATCGTCCAGACGGGTGTTGTCAACGTTAGTCACAAACAGAGGATGCTTCGCGCGCTGGCCGATGTTCAGGATGGCCGCAATCTGCCAGTCAGCCACTTTCTGCGCCGCTGCCATTTCACGTGCTTTGCCTTTCACCGCCTGACGAACCGCCAGAGCCGCGCGTGCGCCAGTCTGCGTCAGGTCTTCACCGAGCACCAGAACCGCATCATAGGATTCGATTTCGCGCAGCGCAGGCGTATGAATGCCGCCTTCACGCAGCACTTTCAGCACCAGCTGGAGACGTTCCTGCTCGCCCTGGGCGATACCGGTGTAGAAGTTTTCCGCCCCAACCAGCTCGCGCAGCGCGAAGTTGCTTTCGATGCTGGCGCGCGGGGAGCCGATGCCGATCACTTTCTTCGACTGACGCAGAATATCCGCCGCGCCCTGCATCGCCTGCTCAGCGTTGAGGGTAATGACGTCATCGCCACGGCGCTGAACCGGCTGACGCGGACGGTCTTTCAGGTTCACATAGCCATAGCCGAAACGACCGCGGTCGCAGAGGAAGTAGTGGTTAACGGTACCGTTGTAACGGTTTTCGATACGACGTAGTTCGCCGTAGCGCTCGCCCGGGCTGGTGTTACAGCCAAGGGAACACTGCTGGCAGATGCTTGGCGCAAACTGCATGTCCCATTTACGGTTGTAACGTTCAGAGTGGGTTTTATCCGTGAATACGCCGGTCGGACAGATTTCTACCAGGTTACCGGAGAATTCGCTTTCCAGCGTACCGTCTTCCGGACGACCGAAGTAGACGTTGTCATGCGCGCCATATACGCCCAGATCCTGTCCGTCTGCATAATCTTTGTAATAACGCACGCAGCGGTAGCAGGCGATGCAGCGGTTCATTTCGTGAGAGATGAACGGCCCCAGATCCTGGTTACGGTGGGTACGCTTGGTAAAGCGATAGCGACGGAAGCTGTGACCGGTCATGACGGTCATATCCTGAAGGTGGCAGTTACCGCCCTCCTCACACACCGGACAGTCGTGCGGGTGGTTGGTCATCAACCACTCCACCACGCTTTCACGGAACTGTTTGGCTTCTTCGTCATCAATCGAAATAAAGGTGCCTTCGGCGGCTGGCGTCATACAGGACATCACCAGGCGACCACGCGTGTCTTCCGCGTTTTGATATTGCTTCACCGCACACTGGCGGCAAGCACCGACGCTGCCCAGCGCCGGATGCCAGCAAAAGTACGGAATATCGAGGCCAAGAGACAGACAAGCTTCCAGCAGGTTGTCCGCCCCGTTGACTTCGTATTCTTTGCCGTCTACATGAATCGTAGCCATTAGCATGCTTCCAGTTGGCTCGGCCGAAACCGAGCGTTAATCAAAATTCTGTTTTTACCAGCGCGCTTTCAGCAGGTTCGGCTGAATACCATTGATCGAATGGGTATTGCTGAACGGCTGCTTGATGCCTGCTTCGAATTCGTCGCGGAAATATTTAATCGCGCTTTGCAGCGGCTCGACGGCGCCCGGTGCGTGGGCACAGAAGGTTTTACCCGGCCCTAAGAATCGACACAGTTGCTCAAGTGTCTCGATATCGCCAGGCTGGCCTTCGCCACGTTCGATAGCACGCAGGATCTTCACGCTCCACGGCAGACCATCACGGCACGGTGTACACCAGCCGCAGGACTCGCGGGCGAAGAACTCTTCCAGGTTACGCACCAGGGATACCATGCCGATCTCGTGGTCGACGGCCATCGCCAGCGCGGTACCCAGACGGCTGCCTGCTTTACCAATGCTTTCGAACTCCATTGGCAGGTCAAGATGGGCTTCGGTCAGGAAGTCCGTCCCTGCCCCACCCGGCTGCCAGGCTTTGAATTTCAGGCCATCGCGCATGCCGCCGGCGTAGTCTTCAAGAATTTCGCGTGCGGTGGTGCCGAACGGCAGCTCCCAGACGCCAGGGTTCTTCACGCGACCGGAGAAGCCCATCAGCTTGGTACCGGCATCTTTGCTTGAGGAGATGCCCTGATACCACTCCACGCCGTTCGCGAGGATCGCCGGGACGTTGCACAGGGTTTCGACGTTGTTGACGCAGGTCGGTTTACCCCACACGCCGGAGCTTGCCGGGAACGGTGGCTTGGAGCGCGGGTTCGCGCGGCGGCCTTCCAGGGAGTTAATCAGCGCGGTTTCTTCACCGCAGATATAACGCCCGGCACCGGTGTGCACGAACAGCTCGAAGTCAAACCCAGTGCCCAGGATGTTTTTACCCAGCAGACCGGCTTCAGTGGCTTCGGCAATCGCGCGACGCAGGTTTTCAGCCGCTTCGATGTATTCACCGCGCAGGAAGATGTAGCCACGGTACGCTTTCAGCGCGAACGCGGAGATCAGCATGCCTTCCACCAGCAGGTGCGGCAGCTGTTCCATCAGCAGGCGGTCTTTATAGGTACCCGGCTCCATCTCATCGGCGTTACACAGCAGGTAACGGATGTTCATGGATTCATCTTTCGGCATCAGGCTCCACTTCAGACCGGTGGAGAAGCCCGCGCCGCCGCGGCCTTTCAGGCCAGACTCTTTCACCGCGTTAACGATGTCGTCCGGCGCCATGCCGCCAAGGGCTTTACGCGCGCCGGCATAGCCGTTTTTGCTCTGATATTCGTCGAGCCAGACCGGCTGTTTGTCATCACGCAGACGCCAGGTCAGCGGATGCGTCTCAGCAGTACGAATTACAGTTTTCATTTGTACTGCTCCAGCAGGTCGGGAATCGCTTCCGGCGTCAGATGGCTGTGAGTGTCCTCATCAATCATCATGGTCGGCCCCTTGTCGCAGTTACCCAGGCAGCAGGTTGGCAGCAGAGTAAAGCGTCCGTCGAAGGTGGTCTGGCCCGGCTTGATATTGAGTTTCTTCTCAATCGCAGCCTGAATGCCCTGATAACCGGTGATGTGGCAGACCACGCTGTCACAGTAGCGGATCACATGGCGGCCTACCGGCTGACGGAAGATCTGGCTGTAGAACGTGGCTACGCCTTCTACGTCACTTGCCGGAATGCCCAGCACTTTTGCGATCTCGTAGATCGCCCCATCCGGCACCCAACCACGCTGTTTCTGTACGATTTTCAGCGCTTCAATGGACGCCGCACGCGGGTCTTCGTAGTGGTGCATCTCGTGCTCAATGGCGGCACGCTCTGCTTCACTCAGCTCAAAAGCCTCGGTTTGTGGTTGTTGATTCTCGTGCATAATTAGCGGTCCACATCTGACATAACAAAATCGATACTACCCAGATACACAATCAGGTCGGAGACCAGACTGCCGCGAATGGCGGCCGGGATCTGCTGCAAGTGTGCGAAGCTTGGCGTACGCACGCGGGTGCGGTAGCTCATGGTGCTGCCGTCGCT
This sequence comes from Enterobacter sp. MGH 33, assembly GCF_000534535.1. Classification (NCBI taxonomy): domain Bacteria; kingdom Pseudomonadati; phylum Pseudomonadota; class Gammaproteobacteria; order Enterobacterales; family Enterobacteriaceae; genus Enterobacter; species Enterobacter sp. MGH 33. The sequence continues at coordinate 3,471,351 of NZ_KI973212.1, forward strand.
GGTGAGGTAGTAGCTGTTGATACCCTTGGTCGCTTCAATCATCTGGAAGGATTCCTGTGCCGGCATGACCGGGCCCCAGGAAACTTGCAGGAAGTGGGTGATCAGGGTTTCGATATGTTGCAGCGTGCGCTCTTTCGGTGGCGGCGTCGTCAGCGGGTGATCCGCCTTGAACGGGCCTTCCGGCATGTTGTTGAGGCACTGCTCAAGGATGCGCAGGCTCTGGCGCAGCTCTTCCACTTTCAGCATCACGCGGGTATAGCAGTCGGATACGCCGCCGCCAACCGGGACTTCAAAGTCGAAGTTCTCGTAACCAGAGTAAGGACGGGCTTTACGCACGTCGAAATCAATACCCGTCGCACGCAGACCTGCACCTGTGGTTCCCCACTCCAGCGCTTCTTTCGCGCCGTAGGCAGCAACGCCCTGAGAACGGCCTTTCAGGATGGAGTTACGCAGCGCGGCTTTCTCGTAAGACGCCAGACGTTTCGGCATCCAGTCGAGGAATTCACGCAGCAGGCGGTCCCAGCCGCGCGGCAGATCGTGCGCCACACCGCCGATGCGGAACCAGGCCGGGTGCATACGGAAACCGGTAATCGCTTCCACCAGATCGTAGATTTTCTGACGATCGGTAAAGGCGAAGAAGACCGGCGTCATCGCGCCGACGTCCTGAATGAACGTGGAGATGTACAGCAGGTGGCTGTTAATACGGAACAGTTCAGACAGCATCACGCGAATCACGTTAACGCGATCCGGGACGGTGATGCCTGCCAGCTTCTCAACGGCCAGCACGTATGGCATTTCGTTCACGCAGCCGCCGAGGTATTCGATACGGTCGGTGTACGGAATGTAGCTGTGCCAGGACTGACGCTCGCCCATCTTCTCGGCACCACGGTGGTGATAGCCGATGTCAGGCACGCAGTCGACAATCTCTTCGCCGTCAAGCTGAAGAATAATACGGAATGCACCGTGCGCAGACGGGTGGTTTGGACCGAGGTTGAGGAACATGAAGTCCTCGTTTTCGGTGCCGCGCTTCATGCCCCAGTCTTCCGGCTTGAAGGTCAGCGCTTCCATCTCCAGATCCTGCTTGGCTTTGGTCAGCTCAAACGGGTCGAATTCGGTGGCGCGTGCCGGGTAGTCTTTACGCAGCGGGTGGCCGGTCCAGGTCTGCGGCATCATGATGCGCGTCAGATGCGGGTGACCGTCGAAGGTCATGCCGAACATTTCCCAGGTTTCACGCTCGTACCAGTTGGCGTTCGGGAAAAGTTTGGTGATCGTCGGCAGATGCATGTCGTTTTCAGACAATGCCACCTTGAGCATGATATCCGTGTTGCGGTCTATTGAGATCAGGTGGTAGAAAACGGAAAAATCCGCAGCAGGGAGACCCTGGCGGTGCGTTCTCAGACGTTCGTCCATGCCGTGTAAGTCAAACAGCATGACGTAAGGTTTTGGCAATTTCTTGAGGAAATCGACAACTTCCAGTAATTGCTCACGCTTCACCCAAACAACGGGTACCCCGGTGCGGGTGGCCTGAACAGTAAAGGCATCCGGCCCAAAACGGTTGCGCAGTTCGCCAATGACGGGGTCATCGAGATGATCCCGGGTCTGCCAGGCGGCTTCTTGCGCGGTTAAGTCGGTCATATTGTTCACCATTGCAAATGGTCCGTGGTGACTGTTAAGCCTGGCTTCGCGCTATTTGAGTAGTGATATGCGAAGGTGTTCTCCAGGCCCACAGGCGCAAATTAAATTTCGTCAGGCGTACGCAGGTTGGTGACGGCAATACGTTCACCACGTTTACGCTCGCGCTCAGACTGCATGTTCGCGCGATAGACACCCTGATCGCCAACAACCCATGAAAGCGGGCGGCGTTCTTTACCAATTGACTCCTGGAGCAGCATCAGCGCCTGCATATAGGCCTCTGGACGCGGCGGGCAGCCCGGGATGTACACATCCACCGGAATGAACTTATCAACGCCCTGCACAACGGAATAAATGTCGTACATACCGCCGGAGTTTGCACATGCGCCCATGGAGATAACCCATTTTGGCTCCAGCATCTGGTCATAAAGACGCTGAATAACCGGTGCCATCTTGGTAAAGCAGGTCCCGGCCACCACCATCAGGTCAGCCTGACGTGGAGAAGCACGCAGTACCTCGGCCCCAAAACGCGCAACGTCATGCACCGCAGTGAATGACGTCACCATTTCAACGTAGCAGCAAGAAAGGCCAAAGTTGTATGGCCAGATGGAGTTCTTACGACCCCAGTTGACCATGTCGTGCATGGCATGTTCGAGCTTGCCCATGTACACGCTTTTGTTGACTTCTTGCTCCAGGGGGTCGGTTACGATCTCCTGTTTTTGCAGGGGGTAACGGTCATTCTCACCGTTAGGATCTATGCGGGTGAGCGTATAATCCATCTTATTGCCTCGCTGTTACTGCTGACGATTAGAGATACTGTTTTCCGGGTTGATGTGTTCACGGCGTGAACGCACAGGTGTCCAGTCCAGCGCGCCAATACGCACCAGATAAACCAGACCGGCCAGTAACACTAAAATGAAAATTGCGGCCTCGACAAAGCCCACCCAACCACTTTCGCGAATGGAGGTAGACCACGCGAAGAGGTAAAGCGCTTCCACGTCAAAAATGACGAAGAACATGGCTACCAGGTAGAACTTGGCAGACAGGCGTAAGCGAGCGGTACCTACTGAATCAATACCTGATTCGAAAGGTGTGTTTTTGTGCCTTGCGCGGGCGCGACCGCCCAGGAACCAGCCGCCGACTAACATCAGGCAGCACAGGCCAATGGCTACAATAAGAAAGATTGCGAATGCCCAGTGATGAGCGATGACTTCTGTGGATGTTGACATACTCATTGCTTACTCATCAAAAGTGATACCGACGACACTGCTCTTGCTGGCAGATGGGCATCACATCGATTCATGGGGAGGAACAAAATAACCTTACACTAACTGTCAGAAATGAGACATAGACAGCAAAATGATGGGGTTTTTTACTCCTTTCTATAACCTTTTGTCAACTTTAACAAAGGTTTCTTCACATTAAATTACAACGTGCGATTCTCATTAACATTTGGTGCCCTTTAACCCTGGTGGGTACATGACTTTCCGTCAAATGCATCTTGTTGAATCGTGTCCGTTTTGGAAGTAAAAAAAATAACCCTCCTATTTTGACAGGATTTGCCAACGATTCCTCCCCCCAAATGGGAGTATTTTCTTGATCTGAGACACGCTTTTGTTAATTCAATCAAAAAAACAGCAACATATTTCCTGTTTTTTTAACATCGGCGGGGTATGAGGTAAGTTAGAACAGGTATTGTTTACATCTTAACCAAAAACAATTTCTGCATTGATAAATAAGCGGTATTTGCTTTATCCCTGCTCCGTTCACGGTTATGAATAGCAAAAAAAACCACTCGCAGGAAAAAATCATGCGAGTGGCTCTTTTTTGCACTTACATTTTGTTACGAGAATTTTGAGGGAATGATCACTCAAAATCCCCTTCCACGATCAGGGAGTCGTCCCCTCCTTCGGGAGTAACAGGCGCGTACTGCCATGGATTGTGGTAGTTTTCCATTGCCTCGAACACCACTTTTGCCAGCTCGTTGTTGCTGGCGGCGTTATGGCACAGCAGGTACTCCGTATCCGGCAACGACGGGAGTCCCTCGGATTGACCCAGCACACGCAGATCGGGGCTCATCATCTCCACCGGACGGGCCGTTACGCCAAGCCCGGCCTTCACCGCCGCTCGCACTGCGGGCAAGGTTGACGCCACGTACGCCAGGCGCCATGGAATACCGGCTTCGTTGAGCGCAGCCAGCACCATATCGCGGAACGGACTCGGATCGTCCAGCAGGACCAGGGGTATCGGCTCACCTTTCTGCAATACATACTCCGCGGCACAGTACCAGTGCGTTGGAGAAGTACGCAGCGTCAGGCTGTCAAACTGGCCAGGTCGATGCGTGGTGACCACCAGGTCAACCTCGTTTTCTTTCAGCATCTCAACCATGAAAGCATTGCGTTTAACGCTAACGTCCAGGGCAAGCTTCGGATAAACCGAGCTAATTCGGTTGAGAAGGAAGGGTAAAATGGTATCTGCTGATTCATCTGACGCCCCTAATGTTAACACTCCCTGAAGGTTGCTAAACATTAATGACATACAGGCTTCATCATTAAAGCGCAGTATCTTTCTGGCATAACCCAGAAGCTGAATACCATGTTCTGTTAAAAGCTTATTACGTCCATGACGCGCAAAAAGCTCTTTACCAACCAGTTGTTCCAGCCGCTGCATTTGCTGACTCACGGCGGACTGGGTACGGCAAACGGCGGCAGCAGCTGCTGCAAAAGTGTTGAGATCGGCGACCGCAACAAACGTTCTCAGCAGATCGAGGTCGAGATTCATTATCGGACGATTTGCATTTATCATATCTTTTCACTTTCAGGTTGCTCGTGCGGAGCTGCCCGGGTTGAAGCTGTGTGTAACAGTTAAGCAATTCCTTCTGAAGAGTTTCCCTCGCATCCCGGCCCGGCAGACTGCCTGACAGATAGTTATTGTACTGCGGTATATCACCAGTCAGAAATCACGTTTCATGACGTTATTTTTATTCTCTTGCGTCCAGGATATTTCGTTGTTTGCAGGTCGATGTTAATACCATAAAGAGTAAGACATGTTTTCTGCCATCTATATCGCAGCGTTGGCAACGTAGCAAGATGTGACTTACCCAATCAGCCAGAGATAATTTTAACAATAACAATCGATTAATACAGGAAAGCAGTATCCGATATACGTAACAGGCCTATCGCTATGCTGCATTCCCGAAACACATCTTAACCCAAATCCACTATATTTATAAGTCTTATTGCAATATTAAGGATTTACCGCCAATGATAAGCAACTACACTCTTTTTATTAAAATTAACGAAAGTTGCATTTTCGTCGTTAATAATAAATAAAGTTTAATTTAGATTCAGGCCATTCATTAATAACCCTTAACATTAATTTCACATGAGTAACTTTTAACCTGGCTTTGCTAATATGGCAATCGGTATCTCAGCATTCAGGTTTTACGAATGGTCACTCAGGGGGACTAATGCATCAGCCCGAATCGTCTTTTTATTTATCCCAGAATAATATTCATCTTTATATGAAATTTTTAGCACAAACAACCCAACCTCCCTCTTTATCACGATAAATTCAGGCACAAAATCACTCCGTCGTTAGAGTAAGCGATCACCGCGGCATTGCCCGGTTGGACGAAATCTTCTTCTGTGCGCCCTTCAAAACGAAGCGCGGTGGGAGTACATTGTTCCGTGCTCACTTCCACGGCAGGAAGTTGCAATAATAGCGAAAAGGTTAAAGGTTCATGTCCCCTATCGAAAAATCCAGCAAGCTCGACAACGTCTGTTACGACATCCGTGGCCCGGTACTCAAAGAGGCAAAACGCCTTGAAGAGGAAGGCAATAAGGTTCTGAAACTCAACATCGGCAACCCCGCGCCATTTGGTTTTGAAGCGCCGGATGAGATCCTGGTGGATGTGATCCGTAACCTGCCCACTGCACAAGGCTACTGCGATTCAAAAGGGCTTTATTCCGCCCGTAAAGCCATCATGCAGCACTATCAGGCTCGCGGTATGCGCGACGTCACCGTTGAAGATATCTACATTGGCAACGGTGTCTCGGAGCTGATCGTTCAGGCGATGCAGGCGCTCCTGAACAGCGGCGATGAAATGCTGGTTCCTGCCCCGGATTATCCGCTGTGGACGGCTGCGGTGTCCCTGTCCAGCGGTAAAGCGGTGCACTACCTGTGCGACGAATCCTCTGACTGGTTCCCGGATCTGGATGATATTCGCGCCAAAATTACCCCGCGCACCCGGGGTATCGTGATCATTAACCCGAATAACCCGACGGGTGCGGTCTATTCAAAAGAGCTGCTGATGGAGATCGTCGAGATCGCCCGCCAGCACAACCTGATCATCTTTGCCGACGAGATTTACGACAAGATCCTGTACGACGCGGCGCAGCACCACTCTATCGCCGCGCTGGCGCCCGATCTGCTGACGGTCACCTTTAACGGACTGTCTAAAACTTACCGCGTTGCCGGTTTCCGTCAGGGCTGGATGGTACTGAACGGTCCGAAAAAACATGCGAAAGGCTACATTGAAGGGCTGGAGATGCTGGCATCCATGCGTCTGTGCGCCAACGTACCGGCGCAACATGCGATCCAGACAGCTCTCGGCGGCTATCAAAGCATCAGCGAGTTTATCGTTCCAGGCGGCCGCCTGTATGAACAGCGCAACCGCGCATGGGAATTGATTAATGATATTCCGGGCGTCTCCTGCGTGAAGCCTAACGGCGCGCTGTATATGTTCCCGAAAATCGACGCGAAGCGCTTCAATATTCACGACGATCAGAAAATGGTGCTCGACTTCCTGCTACAAGAAAAAGTGCTGCTGGTTCAGGGGACGGCGTTTAACTGGCCGTGGCCGGACCACGTGCGTATCGTGACGCTGCCGCGCGAAGACGATCTCGAGATGGCCATCAGCCGCTTCGGGCGCTTCCTCTCCGGGTACCATCAGTAACGCTGGCTTTCCGCCGGGTAGCGCTGCGCTTACCCGGCTTCACCATCCGCAAATTTGCATCTTCCCTCCCCTCCCCGCACAATGAAGTCTGTCGCAGTGAAGACATAAGGTAACCTATGAGTCAGAGTCATTTCTTTGCCCACCTCTCCCGCCTGAAACTCATCAACCGCTGGCCGCTGATGCGCAATGTGCGTACTGAAAATGTGTCTGAGCACAGTTTGCAGGTTGCCATGGTCGCGCACGCGCTGGCCGCGATTAAAAACCGCAAATTCAACGGGCAGGTGAATGCCGAACGTATCGCCCTGCTGGCGATGTATCACGATGCATCGGAAGTGCTGACCGGGGATCTGCCTACGCCGGTGAAATATTTCAACTCGCAGATTGCCCAGGAATATAAGGCCATTGAGAAGATTGCCCAGCAGAAGCTGATCGACATGGTGCCTGAAGAGCTGCGCGATATCTTCGGGCCGCTGATCGATGAGCATCAGTATACGGAAGAGGAGAAATCCCTGGTTAAGCAGGCCGATGCGCTGTGCGCCTACCTGAAGTGTCTGGAAGAGTTATCCGCCGGGAATAACGAATTTTTACTGGCAAAAACGCGTCTGGAAAAAACGCTGGAATCCCGTCGCAGCGAAGAGATGGACTACTTTATGCGCGTGTTTGTGCCGAGCTTCCATTTGTCGCTGGATGAGATTAGCCAGGATTCGCCACTCTGATTTTCGCCCAGCGGCGCTGCGCTTGCAGGGCCTACGGGGTTGTAGGCCGGGTAAGGCGTTGCCGCCACCCGGCAAAATGCTCAGAACGGAAACAGGACCGGTATCAATACCACGCACACCACCATCACCAGCACGGTGAACGGTACACCCAGCTTCACGAAATCACTGAACCTATAATTCCCGGGCCCCAGCACCAGCGTATTGACCGGGGAAGAGACCGGCGTCATAAATGCCGCGGACGCCGCCATCGCAACCATCATCGCAAACGGATACGGCGAAACGCCCATCGATTTTGCCATCGCCAGCGCAATGGGCGCCATCAGCACCGCCGTTGCGGTATTGGAGATGAACAAACCAATGGTGGCGCACATGACGAACAGGCAAACCATCATCAGGTACGGACCATATCCCCCGCCCGCGTCCATTAAGCCTTTCACGATCAAATCCACCCCGCCGGTTTTCTGTAGCGCCAGGGCGAAGGGCATCATCCCGACGATGAGAATGATGCTCGGCCAGTGAATCGCTTTGTAAGCGCTTTCGGCGTCAATACAGCGGAATTTGCCCATTAACAGACAGGCGATTATCGCCGCCACCGGGTTAGGGATCTCGTCCGTCAGCATCAGCGCGACCATCAATACCAGGCAAAAAATCGCATGAGGCGCCTGGCTGTGCGCCGGTGATGCATCGTTCTCTTCAATCGGCATATTCAGCACCACAAAATCGCGGCCTTTCTGCCCGAGCTGGCTAATCAGTTTCCAGTTGCCGACCACGAGGAAGATATCCCCCAGCAGGATCGGCTCATCCACCACCGCCCCTTCAAGGGCTACGCCATCGCGCTTCAGGCCCACCACGTTGAGGCCATAGCGGGTACGAAAGCCGATTTCACGCACGGTTTTGCCCAATAACTCCGATTCCGGGATCAGCGACACCTCGGCCATTCCCACATCCAGCGCCTGGTCAGAGAAATACTCGCCGCGCAGGACCATCGGCTCCAGCAGCTGCTCGCTACAAAACTCCCGCAGATCCACGTCTGCGGTGGACATATCAATCAGCAGGACGTCACGCGCGCGAAACTCTGACACCCCGTTCACGTTAACGATCACCCGACGAAAACGACGCCAGCGCTCAACCCCGATGACGTTCGCGCCATAGCGTTCGCGTAGCTTAAGGTCATCCAGCCGCTGCCCCACCATAGGCGATCCCGGGCGGATAGCCAGACGTCGGGCACGCCCGGTCAGACGATACTCTTTAATCAGATCGCGGAAAGAGCGCCGCTTCCAGCCCTCTTTGGCTTTATCCTGCTTCTCCCCTTTCAGCGCGAAACGGGTCAATAGCATATAGATAATGCCCATCACCAGTACCACCAGCCCGATCGGCGTAACGCTGAAAAAGCTAAACCCCTCAAGCCCCTCACGGATCAGTTCGCTGTTCACGACGAGGTTCGGCGGCGTTGCGACCAGCGTCATCATGCCGCTGATGAGCCCGGCGAAGCTCAACGGCATCATCAGCCGCGACGGGGAGATCTGCATCCTCATGCAGACGCTCAGCACGACCGGAATAAAGATGGCCACGACGCCCGTAGAGCTCATAAACGCGCCCAGCCCGGCGACCGTCAGCATCAGGTAAATCAGCATTTTGGTTTCGCTGCTGCCCGCCACCTTAACCAACCACGACCCCATCATCGTCGCCACGCCGGTGCGTACCAGCCCGTCGCCAATAATAAACAGGGCGGCAATCAAAATAACGTTGGGATCGCTAAACCCGGAAAAGGCTTCCGGCAGGGAAAGGGTACCGCTCAGAACGAATGCGACAATCACAAACAGGGCGACGGCATCCATGCGCACCTTGCCCGTGGCAAAAAGAATGATGGCGATTAACAGCAGGCTCAGGACCCAAATCAGTTCACCGTTCACAACATGTCCTTGTCAGTGGAGGAGAAGCAATTCTGCCATAAAAAAGCCCCGGTAATGCGGGGCTATATCATGGGATTACATTTTTAGCGAGACGGTTACAACTCCGTCTGACGCCTTCGAGACGTCGATGGCGGTCAGGGTGTTAAGCACGAAATCCGCCTCTTCCAGCCGGGGGGAACCCGCCGGGACGTTAACGGCAATGACGTGGCTTCCGGCGTTCAGCCCGGCCAGCACGCCTGCCGCCGCGTCTTCCACCACCACGCACTCCGCTGGCGCAAGGCCAAGCAGTTCTGCGCCGAGCAGAAACGCATCCGGTTCAGGCTTGCCGCGCTTCACGCGCTCAGCGGTAATGAAGACGTCCGGCGTCGGTAAACCTGCCGCCTTATGACGGGCATGCGCGACGGGAACCGAGCCGGAGGTGACGATAGCCCACGGGATCTGCGCTTCATTCAGGTGCTCAAGCAGTTCACGCGCACCGGGCAGCGCGGTGATGCCTTCGGTATCGGTAGCTTCAATCTGCTCAAGATAGCGGAACTCCGCCTGAATCTCTTCCTCAGAACGTCCCGCAAGGAAGTGCCGCAATGAGGTAATGGCCTGTTTGCCATGGATGAAATTCAGTACGTCCTGATGGTCGATGCCATGCCGGTCGGCCCAGTGGCACCACGAGCGCTCCACCACCGGTAGCGAATCCACCAGCGTACCGTCCAGATCAAACAGAAAACCTTTACACTGCACACACACCTCCGTCAGGCATTAATGATTTGTTGAATTTCGTTGCTGCTTAAATGGTACTGACGCGGACAGGCGTGCCACGCGCTCAGCATACGTTGATACTTATCCCACATCGGGGTCTGGGCGTTGAAGCCGTGCGTACCCGCATCAAAATGGGTGTAACGCCCTTCGGTATTCACCATAAAGCGTACATAGCTCAGATAGCGCGCTTCCGTCGCAGCATCAAAGCCCAGGAACGTCACGCGGCGCTCGTCAATGGTCTGCTGGTCCTTCAGATTGGTCCAGGACACATGCAGCGCATGGTACATCTCCATGATGTCGATAACGATACGGCAGGTTTCCTCTTTCAGTTCGCCAAATTCGCGATCCAGTTCGCGCATCTGCAAGCCAAAACCACGTTCAACAATGGTTTGCAGGCGGCTGTAGCGCGCAGCGTTATCGGGATCAAGCATAGTCATCATCTTGTACTGGTTAGACAAAATCAGACGTTGAGCATGGGTCATTTCCATCTTTCGACTCCTGTAGCGCATTGCACTGTAAAAAAAAGACACGGTAACTGATTGTTACTGTGCCTTCTTTTGGTCGTCGTTTCGATGATCAATCACAAGTCATCGAGGAATGTTTTATCAAGCTGTTTAAACGCACGCTTGAGGGTATCCGCCAGCGCCTGATAGTCTGGCTTGCCTTCAACCGGTGCCAGCGCCTGGCCCGCCTCCTCCAGTTTTCCACGCACTTCATAAAACCAGTGTAAAACAGAAGGCGGAAGTGGCGTGACGGAACGTTTGCCTAACCACCATAGCCCCTGCATCGGCAGGCTTAACGCAAAAAGCGCCGTCGCGACGGCAGGGCCAAGCTGTCCACCTAACGCTATCTGCCAGCACAGGGTAAAAACGGCAATCGGGGGCATAAAGCGAATCGCATAGCGCGTGGCGCGAATAGTGCGATTTTCAATAAACATGGGCGCGAGGCGCTTTTCCATCGGCCATGTCTTTGCGTAATGCTGTCCCCGACGAAACAGACTAAAAAAGTTCACGGACGGGATTTCGGGTGTCGACATGGCTGTACCTCAACTTCACATATAAAAATTAAAATTTTCGTGCAAAACCACAACAGGCTATGACAACGTTCAAAATATTTTGTCATCGCTACCCCGTATCGGGTATCCTGTGCCAGCCTGATAGGGCCGTAGACGATAAGCGTTAACTCGTCAAATTATCGCATATTATGCCATTGTCTGAAAAATGTTCAAAATGGCTTAAAATCATAGGTATTTCTTCCATCCTGCCAGAATGTTTGTTTGGCATGATGTTAATCATAAATGTCTGGGTCAGCATGCGTTACGCTTTTAGACTCACTGACGTTTTTTTAGCCACGTATCAATAATAGGTACTTCCATGTCGAGTAAGTTAGTACTGGTTCTGAACTGCGGTAGCTCCTCACTGAAATTCGCCATCATCGATGCGCTCAACGGTGACGAGTACCTCTCTGGTTTGGCCGAATGTTTCCATCTGCCTGAAGCACGTATCAAGTGGAAGATGGACGGCAGCAAACAAGAAGCGGCTTTAGGTGCAGGCGCCGCTCACAGTGAAGCGCTGAACTTTATCGTTAACACTATTCTGGCACAAAAACCAGAACTGTCTGCTCAGCTGACCGCAATTGGTCACCGTATCGTCCACGGCGGCGAAAAATACACCAGTTCCGTGGTAATCGACGACTCCGTGATCCAGGGTATCAAAGACTCTGCGTCTTTCGCACCGCTGCATAACCCGGCGCACCTGATCGGTATCGCTGAAGCACTGAAATCCTTCCCGAGTCTGAAAGACAAAAACGTGGCCGTGTTCGATACCGCGTTCCATCAGACCATGCCGGAAGAGTCTTACCTCTATGCCCTGCCATACAGCCTGTACAAAGAGCACGGCGTCCGTCGTTACGGCGCACACGGCACCAGCCACTTCTATGTGACTCAGGAAGCCGCAAAAGTGCTGAACAAGCCGGTTGAAGAAGTCAACATCATCACCTGCCACCTGGGCAACGGTGGTTCTGTTTCCGCTATCCGCAACGGTAAGTGTGTTGACACCTCTATGGGGCTGACCCCGCTGGAAGGTCTGGTGATGGGTACCCGTTCCGGTGATATCGACCCGGCGATCATCTTCCACCTGCACGACACCCTGGGCATGAGCGTTGACGACATCAACAAAATGCTGACCAAAGAGTCTGGCCTGCTGGGCCTGACCGAGGTCACCAGCGACTGCCGTTACGTTGAAGACAACTACGCAGAAAAAGCTGACGCTAAACGTGCAATGGACGTTTATTGCCACCGTCTGGCGAAGTACATCGGTTCTTACACCGCGCTGATGGAAGGCCGTCTGGATGCTGTTATCTTCACCGGCGGTATCGGTGAGAACGCGGCAATGGTACGTGAACTGTCCCTGGGCAAACTGGGCGTTCTGGGCTTCGAAGTTGATCATGAGCGTAACCTGGCTGCCCGCTTCGGCAAGTCTGGCTTCATCAACAAAGAAGGCACCCGCCCTGCTATCGTTATCCCAACTAACGAAGAGCTGGTCATCGCGCAAGACGCGCACCGCCTGACTGCCTGATTCCACACCGCCAGCAATGCTGGCGGTGCTGTTTTGTAACCCGCCCAACGCGGCGGTAACGAAAGAGGATAAACCGTGTCCCGTACTATTATGCTGATCCCTACCGGAACCAGCGTCGGCCTGACCAGCGTCAGCCTCGGCGTGATCCGCGCTATGGAACGCAAAGGCGTTCGTCTGAGCGTCTTTAAGCCTATCGCCCAGCCACGTGCCGGTGGCGATGCGCCAGACCAGACCACCACCATCGTTCGCAAGAACTCCAATCTGCCAGCGGCTGAACCGCTGAAGATGAGCCACGTTGAATCTCTGCTCTCCAGCAACCAGAAAGACGTGCTGATGGAAGAGATCATTGCCAACTACCACGCAAACGCGCAGGACGCGGAAGTGGTGCTGGTTGAAGGCCTGGTCCCAACCCGTAAACACCAGTTTGCCCAGTCTCTGAACTTTGAAATCGCGAAAACCCTGAACGCAGAGATCGTTTTCGTGATGTCTCAGGGCACGGATACCCCAGAGCAGCTGAAAGAGCGTATCGAACTGACGCGCAGCAGCTTCGGCGGTGCGAAAAACACCAGCATCACCGGCGTGATTGTTAACAAGCTGAACGCGCCAGTAGATGAGCAGGGCCGTACGCGTCCTGACCTGTCCGAAATTTTTGACGACTCTTCCAAAGCGAAAGTCATTAAAGTTGACCCGGCTAAGTTGCAGGATTCCAGCCCGCTGCCTGTTCTGGGCGCGGTGCCATGGAGCTTCGATCTGATTGCCACCCGTGCAATCGATATGGCGCGTCACCTGAACGCCACCGTGATCAACGAAGGCGATATCAACACCCGCCGCGTGAAGTCCGTAACTTTCTGCGCACGTAGCATTCCACACATGCTGGAGCACTTCCGTGCAGGTTCCCTGCTGGTAACCTCCGCAGACCGTCCGGACGTGCTGGTTGCAGCCTGTCTGGCCGCGATGAACGGCGTGGAGATCGGCGCGATCCTGCTGACCGGTGCCTACGAGATGGACCCACGCGTAAGCAAGCTGTGCGAACGTGCGTTCGCCACTGGCCTGCCAGTCTTCATGGTGAACACTAACACCTGGCAGACCTCCCTGAGCCTGCAAAGCTTCAACCTCGAAGTGCCGGTTGATGACCACGAGCGTATCGAGAAAGTTCAGGAATACGTTGCGGGCTACATCAACGCAGACTGGATCGAATCCCTGACGGCGACCTCCGAGCGCAGCCGTCGTCTGTCTCCTCCAGCCTTCCGTTACCAGCTGACCGAGCTGGCGCGTAAAGCGGGCAAACGCGTGGTTCTGCCAGAAGGCGACGAACCACGTACCGTTAAAGCGGCAGCCATCTGTGCAGAGCGCGGTATCGCGACCTGTGTGCTGCTGGGTAACCCGGATGAGATCAACCGCGTTGCGGCGTCTCAGGGCGTTGAGCTCGGCGCGGGCATCGAAATCGTTGATCCTGACGTGGTCCGCGAAAGCTACGTTGCCCGTCTGGTTGAGCTGCGTAAGAACAAAGGCATGACCGAAGCCGTTGCGCGCGAGCAGCTGGAAGACAACGTGGTGCTGGGTACGCTGATGCTGGAGCAGGACGAAGTTGACGGTCTGGTTTCCGGTGCGGTTCACACCACCGCGAACACCATCCGTCCACCGTTGCAGCTGATCAAAACTGCACCGGGCAGCTCTCTGGTCTCCTCCGTGTTCTTCATGCTGCTGCCTGAACAGGTTTACGTTTACGGCGACTGTGCGATCAACCCGGACCCAACCGCAGAGCAGCTGGCAGAAATCGCTATCCAGTCTGCGGACTCCGCGATTGCCTTCGGTATCGAACCACGCGTCGCGATGCTCTCCTACTCCACCGGCACCTCTGGTGCAGGTAGTGACGTAGAGAAAGTCCGTGAAGCGACCCGCATTGCACAGGAAAAACGTCCGGATCTGATGATCGACGGCCCGCTCCAGTACGATGCCGCGGTAATGGCTGACGTGGCGAAATCCAAAGCGCCGAACTCGCCGGTTGCAGGTCGCGCTACCGTGTTCATCTTCCCGGATCTGAACACCGGAAACACCACCTATAAAGCGGTACAGCGTTCAGCAGACCTGATCTCCATCGGGCCAATGCTGCAAGGCATGCGCAAACCTGTGAACGACCTGTCCCGTGGTGCGCTGGTTGACGATATCGTCTACACCATCGCGCTGACCGCGATCCAGTCTTCGCAGCAGCAGTAAGCTAAAAAGCCCGGTGGCGCTAGCGCTTACCGGGCCTACGGTTTTATAGGCCGGATAAGCGAAGCGCCATCCGGCAAGAGAGGCGACCACAAATGGTCGCCTTTTTTATTACAGCAGCTCCCGCGCCGCCGACACAATGTCATGTGCCGTCAGGCCATACTCCTTCTGCAAGAAGTCCTGCGTACCCACCTGACCATACCGTTCCTTCACCCCCACCCGCCGCATAGGCACCGGACAGGTTTCCACCAGCACTTCCGCCACCGCCGACCCCAGCCCGTTGTGAATGCTGTGATTTTCGCAGGTCACAATACGCCCGGTTTTCTCGGCATAGTTTTTCACCAGCATCCGATCGATGGGCTTCAGGGTAAACATGTCGATGACCGCTGCGCTTACCCCCTCCTGCTCCAGCTGGCGCGCCGCCTCCAGCGCTTCCGCCACCATAATGCCGTTAGCAATCAGGGTAATATCGGTTCCCTCGCGCAGCACGTTGCCCTTGCCGATGGTGAAGGTTGACCCCGGGGCATACACGCTCGGCGCCTGTTTACGGATGGTCCTTACCCAGTAAAAGCCTTCCAGGTCGATGAGCTGACGCAGCACATCTTCGAACATCACCGCATCGGTCACCTCCAGCACCACTGAATGCGCCAGACCGCGCACGATGCCCATATCCTCAAACGACATATGCGTCCCGCCGTTGTGACAGGCCGTCACGCCCGCATCCGAGGCAATCACCTTCACGTTATTGCGCTGGTAGTCCAGGGACATAAACAGCTGGTCGAAGCAGCGACGGCTGGCAAAGGCGGTAAAGGTATGGACGAACGGCTTACGTCCGGTGAGCGACAGCCCGGCGGCCGTCCCAATCACGTTGGCCTCCATAATTCCGCAGTTGATGACGTGCTGTGGATAATCACGCGCTACGCCGTCCATCGCCATCGAACTCATCAGATCCGCTTCGAGCGCAATGATCTCGCTCCCGGCCTCAATCTGTTTTGCCACAAAACCCGCGTAGACCTTACGCATCTCAACGGCATCTTTCTGTCCTGTCGGTGCAACCTTAATCATGTGAAGCCTCTAGTTGGCGAATCGTCTCGTTAAGCGCCGCTTTGCTCTCCTCGGTTAATCGCAGGTGATGCGAGTTGCTGAGCTGTTCCAGATATGGCACCCCCTGCCCTTTGATGCTGTCGAGGATCACCACCCGCGGACGCGCATCGGCCTCAGGGATCGGCGCGGTCACCTCCAGCAGCGCCGGAATGTCATCCCCTTTCACCGTCACGACGTCAAAACCAAAGGCGCGGAATTTGCCTTCCAGGTCGAAGGCGCTGATGATTTCGTCCAGTTCACCGTCGAGCTGCTGTTTGTTCCAGTCCACGAATACCGTCAGGTTGTTCAGTCGATGGTGAGCAATAAACTGGAAGGCTTCCCAGCACTGTCCTTCATTCAGTTCTCCGTCGCCAACGATGCAAAACACCCGGTTTGGCCTTCCTGCCAGCTTGTGCGACAGCGCCATGCCGCCAGCGATAGAGATCCCCTGCCCCAGTGAACCGGTGGTGGCATCCACGCCGCGTGTTTTCAGGCGATCCGGGTGACTTGGCAGACGCGTCCCGTTCTGGTTCAGCGTGCTCAGCTCTTCAATCGGGAAGTAGCCCTTAATCGCCAGCGTGCTGTACAGCGCCGGCCCCGCATGGCCTTTCGACAGCACAAAGTAATCGCGCTCTGGCCAGTCCGGATCGGCCGGGTCAATTTTCATCACCGCGCCGTACAGAACGGCCAGCGTTTCAACGACTGACATGCTGCCACCGTAGTGACCAAAACCCAGCTGCGTAAGGGATTTCAGCGTCTCAAGGCGGATCTGACGCGCCAGGTCGGTTATTTCATTCTCATTCATGATTTGGCTCCGGGGTTTTCCTGCGCGTTACCGCTGGCAGGTTTGTTTTTAGCGAAGACGTTGTAGGCCACCAGCAGCGCGAACAACACAACAACCAGTCCGGTGATGGCAAGCGGCGACAGGAAGCGTGCCAGGTTGCCCAGCACAATCCCGACCGCACCAAAATCAGCGTCCGAGAAGGTCGTATTCGCAAAGCCAATTGCGCCCAGAACAGGCAGCAGCAGGACCGGCAGGAAGGTGATCAGCAGGCCGTTAGCAAAGGCGCCAATCATTGCCCCGCGGCGTCCACCGGTGGCGTTACCGAACACGCCCGCCGTTGCGCCGGTGAAGAAGTGCGGAACGACGCCCGGGAGGATCAGCACCCAGCTAAACTGACCGCAGATGAACAAGCCCACAATCCCGCCGAGGAAGCTAAACAGGAAGCCAATCAGCACCGCGTTTGGCGCATACGGGTAGACCACCGGGCAGTCCAGCGCAGGCCGCGCATTGGGCACCAGTTTTTCCGAGAAGCCGGTAAAGGCCGGGACGATTTCCGCCAGAATCAGGCGCACGCCCTGCAAGATGATGAACACGCCTGCCGCGAAGGTGATGGCCATAATGATGGCGTACACCAGGTAGTTCTGGCCGCCGCTGAAGGTGGCCTCCACGTACTCACGTCCGGCGCTCACCGCCATGATCAGGTAGATAATCATCATGGTAAGGGAGATGGAGATTGAACTGTCACGCAGGAAGCTAAGGTTCTTCGGCAGGTTCATCTCTTCGGTGGAGCGCGAGCCTTTCCCGACCTTGCTGCCAATCCAGCCGGACAACACGTAGCCCAGCGTACCGAAATGACCGAAGGCGATCTCATCGTTGCCGGTAATACGCTTCATATAGCGCTGCGCAATCGCCGGGAAGAAGGCCATAATCAGGCCGAGGATCAACGAACCGGTAAAGACCAGCCCGACCCCCTCGAAGCCTGCAACCGTCAGGATCACGCCGATCATGCATGCCATGTAGAAGGTGTGATGCCCGGTGAGGAAGATGTATTTCAGGCGGGTAAAGCGCGCAACAATAATATTCGCCACCATCCCGAAGGCCATAATGAGCGCGGTGGAAGCGCCATATTTCTCCAGGGCAATCGATACAATAGCTTCATTGTTGGGAATAATGCCCTGAATATTAAAGGCGTGCTCAAACATACCGCCGAGCGGATTTAAAGAGCCCACCAGCACAGTTGCGCCGCCGCCCAGTACAATAAAGCCGAGAATGGTTTTAATTGTGCCTTTTACCACATCCGAAAAGGCTTTTTTCTGCGCCACAAGACCAATCAGAGCAATTAACCCGACCAGCACTGAAGGGACTTTTAAAATATCAACAACGAAATTCAGCGTTTCAAGGATAAACATATCCACCTCGCCTTATCAGGATTATTGTCTTTCGAACCAGGCGCGCAGCTGCGCTTCGAGTTCGTTGATATCGATGATATTGTTGATTACCACCAGCTGGCTTTCCGGCACGCTGGCGCTGGCGGCAATATCTTTCGCCATTACAAACAGGTCCGCCGCGCCCGGCGTGGCCGAGGAGAGATCGGAGTGTTCAACTTCGGCCTCAATTTCCAGTTTTTTGAGCACCTTTTTAATATTCATTTCGACCATAAAACTGCTGCCCAGGCCGGAGCCGCAAATAGCCATGATTTTCATTGTTATCCCCTTTTTTGAGTAGAGTACGCCCCATCACGCTGACGCGTAATGTTGAGATGAATCGGATTAAATAATTAAATCAGAAGCGATCGATAACGGTTTTTATCTCCTCCAGCGTATTCGCCCGATGTAATTCAGCCATATCTTCGTCGCTGGAAAATAATTCCGCTAAGGCTGAGATCATTTCGATATGGCTATGCTTGTCCGGTGCCGCCAGCATCACAATCACATCGACGGGGTCAAACTCACCGGCACCAAAAGAGACGCCCTGTTTTAGTTTTAATAATGACAGGCCAAGTCCTTTCGCCCCTTCTTCCGGTCGCGCATGTGGCATTGCCAGCCCTGGAGCCAGCACATAGTAGGGACCTAACGTCTGGTGCTGCTCGATGATAGCCGTGACATATTCCGGCGCAATGACCTGCAAATCCAGCAGCGGTTTCGCGCACAGTTCCAGCGCCTGGGGCCAGCTTTCAACGCTATCCTGTAGGATGATGGTTGTATCATATATCCACTTTTTGAGCATTTTTCACTCCCGCTAAAGACCAGACATGGGCAAACTCTATTCAACCCATCAATCAATGACTGCGATCGCGATCACAAAGATAGCGCTACCAACGACTAACATGCAGAACTGTGATAGCGCTATCAAATTGCTATCATGGTGCGAAATCACAGCAAAAAAAGGGATTTAAGGCGTATACTGCCTGTCACGTAAAATGAAGGATGAAACTGAATCGCGTCCTGTCAGCAGGAAGATGTATGTCTTTAACCCGAAAACGGCGCAGTACCGGAAAAGTAACGCTCGCGGATGTCGCACAGCTTGCCGGCGTAGGCACGATGACTGTTTCCCGTGCCCTCCGCACGCCCGAACAGGTTTCCGATAAACTGCGTGAAAAAATTGAAGCCGCGGTGCAGGAGCTGGGTTATATGCCCAATCTTGCCGCCAGCGCACTGGCATCGGCGTCGTCATGGACGATCGCGATGGTAGTTCCCAATCTTTCCGAAGCTGGCTGTTCCGAGATGTTCGCCGGGCTACAGCAGGTGCTCCAGCCAGCCGGATATCAGATCATGCTGGCGGAATCTCAGCATCGTCTTGAACAGGAAGAGAAACTGCTCGAAACGCTGTTGGCCTCGAATATCGCCGCGGCGATACTGCTCAGCGTCGAGCACTCCGATACCGTACGCCACTGGCTGAAAAACGCCTCTATCCCGGTGATGGAAATGGGTGCAATGCGTGCCGATCCGATTGATATGAATATCGGGATTGATAACGTCGCCGCCATGCATGAACTTACCGAGATGGTGATTCAGCGTGGCTACCAGAATATCGGCCTGCTGTGCGCTAACCAGGAGCAGTGGATTTTTCAGCAGCATTTGCAGGGCTGGTACAAGGCGATGCTGCGCCACCACCTGTCGCCGAACAGAGTGATTAATGCCGCCATGCCGCCGAACTTCTCCACCGGTGCGGCACAACTGCCAGAGTTCCTGCTGGCGTGGCCGGAACTGGATGCGCTGGTGTGCGTATCAGATGAACTGGCCTGCGGCGCGCTGTATGAGTGCCAGCGTCGGCGCATCAAAGTGCCGGACGATTTAGCGGTCGTGGGCTTTGGCGACAGCGACGTCAGCCGCGTCTGCCAGCCGCCGCTGACAACGATGGCAGTACCGCATCGCAAGATTGGGATTGAAGCCGGGAAAGCGTTACTGGAACGTCTGAATGACGGAGACTGGCGCGATCATAAACCCATCGCGTCCAGCCTGTGTATGCGGGAAAGCTGTTAAGGCTTACTCAGCCTCTTCCTCTTTTTCCGCCTTATTTTCCGGTTTAGCGGATTCGTTTTTGGCGTTGCGGGTCATCCACAGCGCCAGTGCTTTAAGGGAATCTGGCGTGAACTCGTCGCAACGCGCAGTGATCTCTTCCGGCGTCATCCAGCACACTTCGCTCACTTCCTCTTCCTGCAAGGCGAAAGGTCCGTGGGAAACGCAGCTGAACAGCCCGCCCCAGACGCGACAATGCTCATCTTCGAAATAAAACTGCCCGTGCTCGGCAAACGGCACGCCAGCGATACCTAACTCTTCTTCCGCTTCACGACGCGCGGAATCCAGCAATACTTCATCGGCCTGCACAACGCCACCTGCTGTGGCATCCAGCATACCAGGAAGAAAATCTTTGGTGTCGGTGCGACGCTGGACCAGAATCTTGCCCATGCCGTCATGAACAACGATGTACGTCGCGCGGTGACGCAGACGCTCCGCACGCATTTGTTCGCGGCTGGCCTGCGCGATCACTTCATTCTCTTCGCTGACAATGTCAACCCACTCAGTACTTGCCAAATGATTCTGCTCCACCATCGGGAAACCTTCTCTTCTAAGCGCTCTTTCGGCGCGTTTGCAGTTGTGGTGTAACTTACGGATTAATCGCTATCTGCGCAATAACTTGCTGATCATTAAGTGCGATAACGCTTAATGTCCCGTCTTCATACATGCCGTAGCTTGCCGGATTGCCGCCTTTAGGAATGCTGACAGACCCGGGATTAAAGTGATAAAACGCCCCGCGTTTTTCCGCCACCGGAATATGAGTATGACCATAAACCAGGACATCGCCAGCGGCGAGTGACGGCAGGTTATCCGGGCCGAACAGGTGCCCGTGGGTCAGGAACAAACGGCTGTTTTCCATCAACACCTGTTGCCAGGGAGCGGTGATGGGAAAATGCAGCAGCATCTGGTCAACTTCGCTGTCACAGTTGCCGCGAACGGCGATAATGCGCGAGGCAAAATGATTAAGTTTTTCCGCCACCTGCGCGGGAGCGTAGCCTTCCGGCAACGCATTGCGTGGGCCGTGGTTTAACACGTCGCCCAGGATCACCAACCATTGCGCTCCGCTTTGGGCGAACAGAGAAAGCACGCGTTCGGTCGCGGGCAGCGATCCATGAATATCCGACGCAAACATCAGTTTCATCAGTTACTCCTCAGGAATTCAGACTGCCCCTATCATACCTCAAGCGCCCCGTCTTATCAGCCCGCGCGCTTAGCAGAGAGTGCCAGATAGCGCTGTACCGACGCGCGTTGCCACTGGAATGTGGCGTAATCCACCAGCAGCTGTGGGACGTCATCCCCGTTGAGGATCAAGCGATTGAGCATCAGCGCCAGATCGGTGTCGGCAATACACCACTCGCCAAACAGGTTGGGGTTACCCTGCGCCAGCAGCGATGACGCAGTTTCGATCAGCTTCCGGGCGCTGGATAAGCCTTCCTCGCTGAGGGCGGGCTTTTTGACGCCAGCGAACACCACATCCGTAGAGCGTTCTGTGCGAATCGGCACCAGGTCGCTACGCAGCCATGCCTGGATCTGGCGGGCGCGGGCGCGCTTTTGCAGATCGTGAGGATAGATGCGTTCCCACTCTGGCGGGGCAAAGCGGTCCTCAAGATATTCGTCAATCGCCGAGGATTCACTCAACTCAAAACCGTCAATCTCCAGCACAGGGACACGGCGGGTGAGCGCGTAGCCCTGCCACTGGGGCTTCAGATGTTCGCCGCTGTCCAGGTCGACGGTTTTCAGACTAAAAGTAAGCCCCTTTTCTGCCAGCGCCACATAAACGCTCATGACATAAGGAGAAAAAAAGTTCGCATCGGACCACAACGTTATTACAGGCTGGCTCATAACATCCTCATCGGCTGATCGGTTTTCACTCAACATATAATCTCTTTGCCTCGCTGTCACTTGATGAAAACTCACGATTTACAACAAGCACCTATACTGATTTTTTATGGCAACACTATTCGCACTGACAGGAGTTGAGAATGATAGATCTCTATTATGCCCCCACCCCTAATGGCCATAAGATCACCCTCTTTCTTGAAGAAGCCGAAGTGGACTACCGGATCATTCGCGTGGATATCAGTAAAGGCGACCAGTTCCGCCCCGTTTTTCTGGCCATATCGCCCAACAATAAAATTCCGGCCATCATTGATAACCTGCCCTCTGACGGCGGCAAACCGTTAAGCCTGTTTGAGTCCGGAGAGATTTTGCTCTATCTGGCAGAGAAAACCGGCAAGCTCCTGAGCGGGGAGCTGCGCGAGCGTCATCACACGCTGCAATGGTTATTCTGGCAGTCGAGCGGCCTGGGGCCGATGCTGGGGCAGAATCATCACTTTACTGCCTATGCGCCGCAGACGATCCCTTACGCCATTGAGCGATATCAGGTCGAAACCCAGCGCCTGTACGGGGTCCTGAACCGTCGGCTGGAAAAATCACCGTGGCTGGGAGGTGAGCATTACAGCATTGCAGATATCGCCTGCTGGCCGTGGATCAACACCCATGAACGCCACCGGATCGATCTGGCCACTTATCCGGCAGTGAACAACTGGTTTGAGCGCATCCGGACGCGCCCGGCCACCGAACGCGCCATGCAAAAAATCCATCAGATTTGAGCCTGCGCCCCGTTGGGTGCAGGTGTTTTCCTCATGTATGATGAGGTGAAAATACTGACACGGAGAAGACCTGCAATGTCCCAGCATGACGCTATTATTCGTATAAAAAACTTACGCTTACGCACGTTCATTGGTATCAAAGAGGAGGAGATCGCGAATCGCCAGGATATCGTGGTGAATGTAGTGATCCACTACCCGGCAGACAAGGCGCGTGCCAGCGAGGACATCAATGACGCGCTGAACTATCGCACGATCACCAAAAGCATCATCCAGTACGTTGAGAACAACCGTTTTGCGCTACTGGAAAAATTAACTCAGGATGTGCTCGACATCGCACGCGAACACCACTGGGTCACTTATGCTGAAGTGGAGATCGATAAACTTCACGCCTTGCGCTACGCCGACTCCGTCTCCATGACGTTAAGCTGGCAGCGCCAGGCGTAAACCTGGAGGTTGTATGAAGATCCTGCTCACCGGCGGTACGGGCCTGATTGGTCGCCATCTCATTCCACGTTTGCAGGCGTTGCATCACGACATTACCGTGGTCACGCGCAGCCCGGAGAAAGCGCGCCAGGTGCTGGGAGTCGGCGTTGAGATCTGGAAAGGCCTGGCGGAAAGGCAGGATCTGAACGGCTTTGACGCCGTCATCAACCTTGCTGGCGAACCTATCGCCGATAAACGCTGGACCGAAGAGCAAAAACAGCGTTTATGCAGCAGCCGCTGGAACATGACCGAAAGGCTGGTTGAGCTGATTCGCAACAGCGAGACGCCGCCTTCGGTGCTGATTTCCGGCTCTGCTACAGGCTACTATGGCGATCTCGGTGAAGTGGTGGTGACCGAAGAGGAGCCGCCGCACAACGAGTTTACCCATAAACTCTGCGCCCAGTGGGAGCGCATCGCCTGCGCGGCGCAAAGCGATCGTACCCGCGTCTGCCTGCTGCGCACCGGCGTGGTACTTGCGCCGAAGGGTGGTATTCTCGGTAAAATGCTGCCGCCGTTTAAAATGGGGCTTGGCGGGCCCATCGGCAACGGTCGTCAGTATCTGGCGTGGATCCATATCGACGATATGGTCAACGGCATTCTCTGGCTGCTGGATAACGATCTGCGCGGGCCATTTAACATGGTATCCCCTTACCCCGTACGTAATGAACAATTTGCTCACGCCCTGGGGCATGCCCTGCATCGCCCGGCGGTGCTGCGCGTGCCTGCAACGGCGATTCGTCTGTTGATGGGTGAGTCTTCGGTGCTGGTGCTGGGCGGGCAACGCGCGCTGCCAAAACGGCTGGAAGCGGCCGGGTTCACGTTCCGCTGGTATGACCTGGAAGAGGCGCTGGGGGATGTGGTGCAGTGAATATGTTAGAGTTATACGCCATGTCTGGATGAGATGGCGTAACTATGGCAACCATTACCACAACCCGGCTTCACCTCACCCCTTTCGAACCTTCTGACTGGGCGTTCTTCCGCTCTCTGCGTGAAGACCCCGCCATCATGCGCTATATGGCCGCTATCACGCCGGAAAAAGAGACGCGCCGCGTATTTGCCGCGCGCCTGATGGCGGAGCATGTCTTTGTGATCCGTCTGCATAACGACGTTACGCCGCTCGGGGATATCGGCCTGCAAATCAGTGCGGCGAACCGTGAAGAGGCGGATATTGGCTACACGGTTGTGACTGCCGCGCAGGGAAAAGGCATTGCCAGCGAGGCGCTGCACGCGGTGTGCGAGTATGCATTTAACCAGACGGGCGTGAAGGCGATAAACGCGTACGTGCTGGCAGATAACGTTGGGTCGGTGCGGGTCCTTGAGAAAGCGGGTTTTGTGCGCACGCAGGTGCTGGAGAAGGCGTACGAGATTAACGGCGTACGGTATGACGACTGGGTGTATCGGCTGGAGTGTTGAATGCCGGGCGGCACTGCGTTTGCCCGGCCTACGGGTTTTGTAGGCCCGGTAAGCGAAGCGCCACCGGGCAATTGGGCGGCTCTGCGGCCTGATGCCCTCACCCCGGCCCTCTCCCACAGGGAGAGGGAGAAAGGCCAAACCTACTTCAACGAGCCTTTCAGGAACTGCTGCAACCGCGGGCTTTGCGGGTTCGCCAGCACCTCATTCGGATGACCCTGCTCTTCAATTTTCCCCTGATGCAGGAAGATAACGTGGTTAGAAACGTTACGGGCGAAGCCCATCTCGTGCGTCACCACCACCATCGTTTTGCCCTCTTCCGCCAGCTTTTGCATGATGCGCAGCACTTCGCCAACGAGTTCAGGATCCAGCGCGGAAGTCGGTTCGTCAAACAGCAACACTTCCGGCTCCATCGCCAGCGCACGGGCGATGGAAACACGCTGCTGCTGCCCCCCTGACAGGTGCACCGGATATTTGATCTGCTGCCGCTCGTCGATACCCACTTTCGCCAGGTATTTGACCGCACGCTCGCGGGCTTCCTGCTTGCTTAAGCCGAGCACCTGAACCGGCGCTTCCATCACGTTCTCCAGCACCGTCATGTGGCTCCAGAGGTTGAAGTGCTGGAACACCATCGTCAGGCGTGTACGCAGCAGGCGCAGCTGGTTTTTATCCGCCACTTTAAGCTGGCCGTCTTTATCACGGACCATGTTGATGTTCTGTCCGCTCACCACAATCGATCCTTCGCTCGGCTTTTCGAGGAAGTTGATGCAGCGCAGGAAGGTACTTTTACCCGAACCTGATGAGCCGATAATACTGATCACGTCGCCCGCGTTAGCCTCCAGCGACACCCCTTTCAGCACTTCATGTTCGCCGTAGCGCTTGTGCAAATCAATTACGTTTAATTTGTTCTCAGCCATCATAAATTCTCAGTGCGTCGACGGTTTTATATGCTGCAACCAGCGTTTTTCAGCCTTACGGAACAGGCTGATCAGGACGTAAGAAATGATCAAATAGAGCACTGCCGCAATGCCAAACGCCGTAAACGGCTGGTAGGTGGCAGAGTTAATATCGCGGGCAATCTTTAACAGATCAGGTACCGTGGCGGTAAACGCCAGTGCCGTCGAATGCAGCATTAAAATCACTTCGTTGCTGTAGGCCGGCAGCGCAATACGCAGCGCCGAAGGCAGAATAATACAGCGGTAGAGCTTCACGGACGAGAAGCCGTACGCGCGCGCCGCCTCGATCTCACCGTGCGGCACAGAACGGATGGCCCCGGCGAAGATCTCGGTGGTATAGGCGCAGGTATTGAGGGTCAGCGCCAGCACCGTACAGTTCAGACCGCTGCGGAAGAACGCGTTCAGCATCTCGGTGCCTTTCACGATCTCCAGCGTGTACATCCCGGAATAAAACACCAGTAGCTGCACGTACAGCGGCGTACCGCGAAACACGTAGGTGAATAGCCATATAGGGAACTGGATAAATTTATTGTTCGACACGCGGCCAATGGCAAGAAACACCGCCAGAATGCCGCCCATTACCACCGAGGAGATCAGCAGCCACAGCGTGATGGCCACGCCAGTAAAGCGGTAGCCATCCGTCCACAGCAGGGATTTCCAGTACTCCTGAATAATCTCAATCACAGGTCAGCCCTCTTCACACCCACGGAGTAGCGACGTTCGAGCAGAAGCAGCACACCATTGGAGACGGTCGTAAAGACCAGATAAATTACGCCGCAAACCACCGCAAAATAGAACGGTTCCCAGGTGCTTTTACCCGCCAGCTGCGTGGCCTTCACCACATCTTCCAGGCCCAGCAGGGAGACCAGCGCCGTTGCCTTGAGAATAACCTGCCAGTTGTTACCGATACCCGGCAGCGCGTAGCGCATCATGGCCGGGAACATGATCCGGCGAAACGTTTGTGAGGAGGTAAAACCGTAGGCGGTCGCCGCTTCAATATGCCCTTTCGGCACGGCCATGTAAGCGCCGCGGAAAGTCTCAGTGAAATAGGCACCGTAGATAAAACCAAGGGTAATAATACCGGCCACCATCGGGTCGATATCGATCTGCTCCATGCCGATGGCATCCGTCACGCCGTTAAGTGCGATTTGCAGGCCGTAAAAGATCAGCAGCATCAGCACCAGGTCAGGCACGCCGCGAATCAGCGTGGTATAGCCTTCAAATATCAGCGCCAGCGGTCTGTTGGCGGATAATTTTGCCCCCGCGCCCGCCAGGCCTATCAGCACCGCCAGCACCACGGAGCTGATAGCCAGCTCAAGGGTGACAAGCGCGCCCTGTAAAATAACGCCAGAAAATCCGTACAGCATACCGCGTGCCCTGTCGTCTCGTGAGTGGTGGAACCGTGTCTTTTCCCCTCCCGCAACGGGAGGGGCCGCACGTTATCAGAAGGGGCGATTAGCCGCCGTAAACGTTAAAATCGAAGTACTTTTTAGCCAGCTTGTCATAGGTGCCGTCCGCGCGCATCTCGGCGAACGCTTTGTTCAGGGCTTCACGCAGTTCGTTGTCTTCTTTACGCAGGCCCATACCGGTACCGACGCCAAAGAGTTTTTCGTCCTTAATGGACGGACCGCCGAACTTGTAATCTTTACCCACAGGCTGTTTCAGGAAGCCTTCGCTTGCCGCCACTTCATCCTGGAATGCCGCGTCAATACGGCCTGCCGTGAGGTCTGCGTAGATGTTTTCCTGGCCCTGGTAAGAGACAATTTCAATCCCCTTTGGCGCCCAGTGCTCGTTGCCGTAGGTTTCCTGCGTCGTACCCTGCAACACGCCCACGCGTTTGCCTTTCAGAGATTCAAGGGTTGGCTGAATGTCAGAGGATTTCGCCACCACCAGACGTGAGTCCGCCGCATAGAGTTTGTCCGTGAAGGCAATCTCCTGCTGACGTTTTTCTGTGATGGACAGGGAGGACATGATCACGTCAATTTTCTTCGCTTTCAGGGACGGGATCAGCGCATCCAGCGGGTTTTCAACGTAGGTACATTGCACTTTAATGCGTTTGCACAGCTCGTTAGCCAGATCGATGTCAAAACCGACCAGTTCTCCCTTCGCATTCTTCGATTCGAAAGGTGCATAGGTTGGGTCAGTTCCAATACGAATTTTCTGCGGAATTGCTGCGAATGCCGCGGTGGCGCTGGAAAAAGCCAGTACCAGAGAAAGTGACAACACCAGTTTTTTCATATCTGTCCTCAACAAACTGTCTTAATACGAGATTTTTACGACGACGGGGTGTTGTTAATGTGCCATTAATCCCCTCATTCAGGCAAAGATTAATGCCTTTGAACGGGAATTTTTGCATTTTAAATGCTTAACTATGCACACAGCGATCCAGTATGGTGCATGTGTTGCACCATACTGGACCATAACCCCGTTAAGATGCACCACTTCAGTGCATCTTATTCAGGCATTAATCACCGTAGACGTTGAAATCGAAGTATTTCTTCGCCAGTTTGTCGTAGGTACCGTCTTTACACAGCTCATTAAACGCTTTGTCGAAGGCGGCTTTCAGCTCGGTATCATCCTTACGCAGGCCAATACCGGTACCGTCGCCAAAGTATTTTTTGTCTTTTACCGACGGGCCGGCAAAGGCGTACTCTTTACCCGCAGGCTGTTTCAGGAAGCCTTCGCTCGCGGCGACTTCATCCTGAAACGCGGCATCCAGACGGCCTGCCGCCAGGTCAGAGTAGATCAGATCCTGGTTCTGGTAAGCCACAACATCGACGCCCTTCTCGCGCCAGTTAGCATTGGCGTAACCTTCCTGGGTCGAGCCCTGAAGCACGCCAACATGTTTGCCTTTCAGCGAGTCGATGGTCGGCTGGATTGGCGAGCCTTTCGCGGCAATCAGACGTGAGTCGGCAGCGTAGAGCTTCTCAGAGAAGGCGATCTCCTGCTGACGTTTTTCCGTGATGGAAAGAGAAGAGATAATGGCATCAATTTTCTTGGCTTTCAGCGACGGGATCAGCGCGTCAAAGTCACTGCCCACCCATGTGCATTTCACTTCCATGCGTTTGCACATCTCATTTCCCAGATCGATATCAAACCCCACGAAGTCGCCTTTCGCATCCTTGGAGGAGAATGGCGCGTAGGTTGCGTCTGTACCGATACGAACTGTCTGTGGAAGCGCTGCATAGCTACTTGCTGCTGCACTCAAGCCCACGAGCAAAGACAGAGCCAGAACCGTCTTCTTCATACATTTACCCTCAAGAACCGTGATTTTATTATGGTTTATGTTGTGTGTTGTGTTGCAGGCTGTTCTTGCAGGTCTTATGCCACATTGTCGTCGGGTTAAAACTACGACGTTAAATATGTTAATAAAACGTTGCGATACTGCCTTAATGGTGAAAGATAGCAGGTCTGCCGAACGAACCGGAAAGAGAAAAAGGGAAAAAGCGGATTAAATGTCGAGGATATGATCGCGGTTGCAGTTTTGCCCTGAAACAGGGCAAATTGTCTTTTCATGCACCTTGTTTGTGCACAGCTTCACGCCCCCTGCCAGCGGGTAAAGAGATCTTCCGGCAGGTCGATATCGAACTGATCCAGTACGCGGTTAACGGTCTGGTTGATGACATCGTCCAGCGTTTGCGGACGATGATAGAACGCGGGGACCGGCGGCATAATCACGGCCCCCAGTTCGGCTGCCTGCGTCATTAAACGCAGATGTCCCAGGTGCAGCGGCGTTTCCCGCACGCAGAGCACCAGAGGACGACGCTCTTTCAGCACCACATCCGCTGCACGCGTCACCAGCGTGTCGGTATAGCTGTTTACAATGCCGGAAAGGGTTTTAATCGAACAGGGCAAAATAACCATGCCGGCCGTTTTAAACGAGCCCGAAGAGATGCTGGCGGCGATATCGCGGGCATCGTGGACAACGTCAGCCAGGGCCTGAACGTCGCGCAGAGAGAGATCGGTTTCAAGAGAGAGGGTCTGACGCGCCGCCTGGCTCATCACCAGATGGGTTTCTACGCCTGCAACGTCACGCAGCACCTGTAACAGCCGGACGCCATAAATCGCGCCGCTGGCACCGCTGATCCCTACAATGAGTCGTTTCATGATTTTCGCCCTTGCTGATTTCAGGG
The DNA here is from genome assembly GCF_000534535.1 of Enterobacter sp. MGH 33. Lineage (NCBI taxonomy): Bacteria > Pseudomonadati > Pseudomonadota > Gammaproteobacteria > Enterobacterales > Enterobacteriaceae > Enterobacter > Enterobacter sp. MGH 33. Next base: position 3,501,091 of record NZ_KI973212.1, read on the forward strand.
CAGACTGTGCAGGATTTTACGGGGAGTTGCAAGTGAGGGCGAGCGCCCTCACCTGCATACGCATCAACCTTCGTTGTGCATCTCTAAGCTTTCGAGATCGTTTTGCAGCTGGACGGCTTTCGCATCGTCGTTACGCAGCGAATCCAGATAGTCGAGATACTGCTGGTCAACGTCTTTCGTTACGTAGATCCCATTGAATACCGAGCATTCGAACTGCTGAATATCCGGGTTCTCGGCGCGCACCGCGTCGATCAGATCGTTCAGATCCTGGAAAATCAGGCCGTCGGCACCGATCATCTGCCGAATTTCGTCTACTTCACGACCGTGAGCAATCAGCTCGTTAGCGGTTGGCATATCAATGCCATACACGTTCGGGAAGCGAATTTCCGGCGCTGCGGAGGCGAGATACACTTTCTTCGCCCCGGCCTCACGCGCCATCTCGATGATCTGCTCAGACGTCGTGCCGCGCACAATGGAGTCGTCCACCAGCAGCACGTTCTTGTCGCGGAACTCGGCACGGTTAGCGTTCAGCTTACGACGTACGGACTTACGACGCAGCTGCTGGCCCGGCATGATAAAGGTGCGGCCCACGTAGCGGTTTTTTACGAAGCCCTGACGGTACGGCTTGTCCAGAATACGGGCAATTTCCAGCGCGATATCACAGGAGGTTTCAGGGATTGGGATCACGACATCAATGTCGAGATCGTCCCACTCGCGGGCAATCTTCTCGCCCAGCTTCGTCCCCATGTTGACGCGCGCGCTGTAAACGGAAATCTTGTCGATGAACGAGTCCGGACGCGCGAAGTAAACGTATTCGAACAGGCACGGGTTGCTCACCGGGTTGTCGGCGCACTGACGGGTAAACAGCTGGCCCTTCTCAGTGATGTAGACCGCTTCGCCTGGCGCGACATCACGCAGGAATTCGAAGCCCAGAGTGTCCAGCGCCACGCTTTCGGAGGCAACCATGTACTCGGAACGGCCATCGCCGAGGTCACGTTTGCCGAGCACCAGCGGGCGAATGCCGTTTGGATCGCGGAAGGCCACCATGCCGTGACCGATGATCATCGCCACGCAAGCGTACGCGCCACGGATCAGGCGGTTAGTCGCGGCAACGGCGGCAAAAATGTTGTCTGCTTCCAGCGGATAATGGCGGAAGTTATCCAGTTCGCTGGCAAAGATATTGAGCAGGATTTCAGAATCAGAGGTGGTGTTAATGTGGCGACGTTTCTCTTCGAACAGCTTTTTACGCAGCTCGTGGGCATTGGTCAGATTGCCATTGTGGGCAAGCGTGATGCCATACGGGGAGTTAACGTAAAAAGGCTGAGCCTCAGAGGCGCTGGAACTGCCAGCAGTAGGATAACGAACGTGACCGATCCCCATATTACCTTGCAGACGCTGCATATGGCGGGCTTCAAACACATCGTTTACCAGGCCATTCGCCTTGCGTAAACGGAAGCAGTTGTTTGCATCAATGGTGATGATACCCGCAGCATCCTGCCCACGGTGCTGAAGCACCGTTAACGCGTCATAAATCGACTGGTTTACCGGCATGAAACCGGCGATACCGACAATACCGCACATTCGTCTTTTCCTCGTTAAGCCACATCTCAGGGTTTATGCCCTGGGCAAGAAACTCGACGAGCTTTGCAGATAGTCAAAGAACCATCTGATGATGAAGCTGAACTCCGGAATGAGCTGCGATTTTTGCCAGTCTTCACTTTTGGAGAACCCGGTAAAGGTATCCAGGAAGAACAGGATCGCGGCCACAATGAGCACGCCTCGCAACGCGCCGAAACAGATGCCGAGTACCCTGTCCGTTCCTGACAGACCGGTTTTCTCGACCAGCTGACCTATCACGTAATTGACGATAGCGCCGACAATCAGCGTCGCGATAAACAGCACCGCGATGGCGATTCCGTTTCGGACCAGTTCATCTTCAAAGCCCGTGAACCAGACAGACAGGTAAGTGTAGTAATGACTGGCAACAAAGAAAGCACAACCCCAGGTTACCAGCGATAACGCTTCACGAACAAAGCCACGGATCAGGCTAACCAGACAGGAAAAACCAATCACCGCAATGATGGCGTAATCAATCCAGACCATATGTGTCCCACGATTAAACGCCCTGTCATCCAGTTCGGGGCGAATTCTAACAGAAAAAGAAAACGTTTGCGTAGGGATTTCCTTCCCACGCGTAAATAAAAAAGGCGCTGAAAAAATGCTCAACGCCCCCGCACCTTTGACGTTTCTGTGAACGTCTGCCTCCCCCTCATCCCGGCCCTCTCCCTCAAGGGAGAGGGAGCAAACCGTCCCCTCGCTCTTTTGGGGAGAGGGTTAGGGTGAGGGGATAATTTCTATCAGTTGGCGCTGTAGTTCATCACCACACCGCTCAGGCCGGAGATTTGCTTCAGCTCGCCAAGCGAACCTTTGAGCTTATCTTTAGACGCATCCGGCCCCACGAGGATACGGGTAATTTTACCCTGTACCGGCGTGGTGGGTGAAGTATAAACACGGTATCCCGCGCCGCGCAGTTTACTCACGATCTCATTGACCTTATCTGCATTTTTCAACGCACCGAGCTGAACGACATAGGCTTTACCCGTAGGGGCGGCCTCCTGCTGGGTCTGTTTGGCCGGTGGCGGCGTTTCCGTTGCCGCAGCCAGCTGCTCGTCGGCTTTGTCACGCTGCGGTTTAGGCTGCGTTTTCTCTACCGGCTTCGGTTTTTCAACCGGTTTGGGTTGCTCTACCGGTACAGGATCGATTTCAACGTTGTTATTCGCGGCCAGACGCGACGGATCAAGAGACGGCGCGGCTGCATCACCTGCGCGCACCTCTTCCGCTGCACCTTCTGGCGGCTGGGCAGGCAGCGCCTGCGTTGCCGCTGGCAGCATATCGGGCTCGTCGCGATCGCCCGGTTTGGGTACCAGCGGAATGGCCGCAAATTCATCCTGGTAATGCTTTTTTTGCCCGTCGAGCAGTCCCGGGAGAATAATCACCCCGAGCGCGACCAGCACAATGGTTCCTGTTAAACGGTTCTGAAACTTACTCGCCACCGGTTCTCCCCGCGTCCATCACTTCCATGACATGTGCCACCGTGTGGAATGACCCACACACCAGCACGGTATCTTCTGGTTTAGCCTCCGCCATCGCGGCACGCCAGGCCGAAACCACACTGCTGTAGATTTCGCCTTTGCCGAGATGTTCCATCAACTGCTCAGCAGTCGCGCCGCGCGGCCCTTCCAGAGGAGCACAATACCAGCTATCGACCACACTCTCCATGCAGGCCAGCGTGCCGCCGATATCTTTATCATGAAGCATACCGATAACCGCCAGCACGCGCCCGGTTTTTGGTAACGATTTGAGACGTCCTGCGAGGTACGCCGCCGCATGCGGGTTATGTGCAACATCCAGAATCAGACGCGGTGACTCACTCACAATCTGGAAACGTCCCGGTAACAGTGCGTTCTGAATGCCGTCGCGGATTGCCTGCTCGCTTACCGCTAATCCGCTGGCGCGCAGGGCTGCCAGCGCAGTCGCCGCGTTAGGCTGTGGCACCTGAGGCAGCGGCAGATTCTCCAGCACGCCCTGCGCATCGCTGAAGCGCCAGCCTTTGTCCTGCACCTCATACTGCCAGTCCACGCCGCGACGCAGCAGACGAGCGCCCTTCTCTTTCGCTACCTCAGCAATGGTGTGCGGCATGTCCGGTTCGCCTACCACGGCAGGCTTATTGGCCCGGAAAATACCGGCCTTCTCACGGCCAATGCTCTCGCGGTCCGGGCCCAGCCAGTCGGTGTGATCCAGCGCGATGCTGGTGACGACGGCGACATCCGCATCCACCATATTGGTGGCATCCAGACGCCCGCCCAACCCCACTTCCAGGATCACCACGTCCAGCTGCGCCTGCTTAAACAGCCACAGCGCCGACAGGGTGCCGTATTCGAAATAGGTTAATGAGGTTTCGCCGCGCGCAGCTTCGATAGCGGCAAACGACGCCGTATGGGCGGATTCCGCCAGCTCGGTGTTTTGCACGCGCACGCGCTCGGTATAGCGCACCAGATGCGGCGAGCTGTAAACGCCAACCTTGTACCCCGCCGCCATCAGGACAGATTCCAGCGTGCGGCAGGTGGTGCCTTTACCGTTAGTGCCGGCCACGGTAAATACGAAAGGCGCGGGTTTCAACACGTCAAGACGCGCGGCAACCTGGCTTACGCGCTCAAGGCCCATGTCGATAGTTTTACTGTGCAGGTTTTCCAGATAAGAAAGCCACGCGGCCAGGGGCGACGTGGCTTGAGGAATGCTTTTATTTTCCATGATGCCCGGTTGTCATTAACGGTTTAGAAAGCAAAAGGGCAGCGCCATTCGGCCCTGCCCTTTTCAGTTATCAGGCCTCGGGTTCCTGATCCGGTACCACCACGCCTTCGCGCGGCTCGTCCGGGTTCGGCGCCGGCAGATTCATCAGCTTCGCCAGGACGCTTGCCAGTTTCAGGCGCATTTCCGGACGGCGGACGATCATGTCGATGGCGCCCTTCTCAATGAGGAACTCACTGCGCTGGAAGCCCGGCGGCAGTTTCTCACGTACGGTCTGCTCGATAACGCGAGGACCCGCAAAGCCGATCAGCGCTTTTGGCTCAGCGATGTTCAGGTCGCCCAGCATCGCGAAGCTTGCAGAAACGCCGCCCATGGTTGGATCGGTCAGTACCGAGATGTACGGCAGACCGCGCTCCTGCATTTTCGCCAGCGCCGCAGAGGTTTTCGCCATCTGCATCAGGGACATCAGCGCTTCCTGCATACGTGCGCCACCGGAGGCGGAGAAGCAGATCAGCGGGCAGTTGTCTTCCAGCGCCTGCTCAACGGCACGCACGAAGCGCGCGCCAACCACAGAGCCCATTGAGCCGCCCATAAAGGAGAACTCAAACGCGGCGGCAACCACCGGCATCTCGTGCAGGGTGCCTTTCATAACGATCAGCGCGTCTTTCTCGCCGGTCTCTTTCTGCGCAGAGGCCAGACGATCTTTGTATTTTTTGGAGTCGCGGAACTTAAGCACATCTTTTGGCTCCAGTTCGCTGCCCAGTTCTACCAGAGAACCTTCGTCCAGCAGGCTATGCAGGCGGTTGCGCGCCGACATACGCATATGGTGGTCACACTTCGGACACACCTCAAGATTGCGTTCCAGCTCTGCGCGATACAGAACCTGGCCGCAGCTATCACACTTCGTCCATACCCCTTCAGGAATGCTCGCTTTACGCGTTGGGGTAATGTTGCTTTTAATTCGTTCAATCCAGCTCATTGATAACCTTTCTGCCTGAACCTGGTCGTATGCCAGTTTTGCTGTAAGAGGCGAATAATGCCATTTTTGCCTCCAACAGACCATGAATGTTGCACATTAAAACATAACAGCCCGAAACTTTGGATAAAAAAGTGGTCGAACCGCCAGCGTGCATTTACTTCGCTTGCTTTGCCGCCGCGCGTTTGTGACGGATAATTTCGATGACGCCAGGCAGTACGGAAAGCACAATAATCGCTACAATCAGTAACTTAAGGTTTTCCTGAACCACCGGCAGATCGCCAAACAGGTAGCCTGCATAGGTGAACAGCAGCACCCACAGCAGCGCGCCCACCACGTTGTACATGGCAAAATGACGATAGGACATGTGACCCATTCCCGCCACAAACGGTGCAAATGTACGCACAATAGGCACAAAACGGGCAAGGATAATGGTCTTACCGCCATGGCGCTCATAGAACGCATGGGTCTTATCTAAATAACTGCGGCGGAAAATCTTCGAGTCCGGATTACTGAACAACCGCTCGCCAAACACCCGCCCGATGGTGTAGTTGACCGCATCACCAACAATCGCGGCGATGATCATCAGGACCACCATCAGATGGACATTCAGGTCATTCGTTGGCAGTGCGGATAACGCGCCCGCCACGAACAGCAGTGAATCTCCCGGCAGGAACGGCGTAACCACAAGGCCGGTTTCACAGAACAGAATGAGGAACAGAATGGCGTACACCCAGACGCCGTACTGCGCGACCAGCTCCGCCAGGTGAACATCAATATGCAGGATGAAATCAATCAGAAAACGTATTACGTCCATATTGTCTAAGCCCTAATTGCACCTTTGTTTAGTCCGCTAAAAACAGCGGGCCCATTGGCGGTTTTGGCAGGTCGAACCGGTCCGGATAATCCACCGAAACCAGATACAGCCCTTCCGCTTTCGCCGTTGCTGCCGCAAGCGTTCTGTCCTTCGCTGCCAGCAGTTCTGCAATCCAGCTCTCCGGCTGGTGTCCGGCGCCCACTTCCATCAGGCTGCCTACAATATTCCGCACCATATGATGTACAAAGGCATTGGCTTTGATATCCACCACCACATACGCGCCATAACGACTGACGTTAATGTGCATGACGTTACGCCACGGCGTACGGGACTGACACTGCACCGCACGAAACGACGTAAAATCATTCTCTCCAATCAGACACTGCGCCGCACGCTGCATACATTCTGCATCCAGCGGTTCATAAAAATGCGTCACGCCCTGGCTTAACACCGCCGGGCGCAGGCGCTGGTTATAGATGACATAACGGTAGCGCCGCGCCGTCGCGCTGAAACGCGCGTGAAAATCATCCGGCACAGCTTTCACCCAACGCACGGCAATGTCACCAGGCAAATTCGCATTTACACCCAGCGTCCAGGCCGCGGCTTTGCGCACGGCGGTGGTGTCAAAATGCACCACCTGCCCCGTGCCGTGAACGCCGGCATCGGTGCGGCCCGCACAGAAGACGCTTATCGGTTCGTTCGCCACCTGAGAGAGCGCTTTCTCCAGCTTCTCCTGGACGCTGCGCACCTCATTCTGCCGCTGCCAGCCATAGTATTTACTGCCATCGTATTCAATGCCGAGGGCAATTCTGTGGACCGGCTTTTGTTCCACATCTGACATCAGTACAGATACTCCTGCACCAGTTTTTCCGCGATTTTGACCGCCATCAGCGCGCCGCCAAAACGCACGTTGTCGGCAACGGACCAGAACTGCACCTGCTCCGGCATACCGTAATCGTTACGCACGCAGCCCACAGAGAGATGCGCGCTGCCGGTGGCGTCGCCCACCTGCGTCGGGAATTCGCTCTCTTCGGACAGGACAATATCCTCACCGCGGCCAAACGCGTCGCGGGCTTCTTCAGCCGCCAGCGGACGCAGGGCTTCAAACCCGACCATCTGCGCGTGGCCGTAAAAGACCGGAGACTGCACGACATTCGCGGAGATCATTAGCCCGTCATCCTGCAAAATTTTGCGTGCTTCATCGACGATACGACGCTCTTCCCGCACCGAACCTTCACGATCCGGCAGCAGCGGCAGCATGTTGAACGCCAGCTGGCGGCCAAAGAAATCATCTTCGTCGATCGGGATACCGTTCAGCAGCTTCGCGCTCTGCCCTGCCAGTGCGTCTACGGCTTTTTTACCGTTAGCGGAGGCTGAAAGCAGGCTGGTCACGGAAATACGCGACAGGCCACCGTCGTCGATCAGCGGCTTCAGCGCGGTCAGCAGCTGGCTGGTGAGGCTGTTCGGTACTGCAATGATGTTGCGGTTGCGGTAGTCAGCCAGCACAAACGGGTTGACGTCCGGCACCACCAGCGGCACATCCGGCTCCAGGGAGAACAGGCCGCTCAGGTCGATCACCAGACAGCCTGAATTTGTCGCTTCTTCAATGTAAGACGCCGTGGCTTCCGCCCCTGCGGCAAAAAACGCCAGCTGAGCCTGCGTCCAGTCAAACGCGGCGGCATCCTGCACCATCACGGATTTGCCGCCGAAACGCAGATGTTCTCCTGCGCTGTCGGTACGCGCCAGTGCGTAAATCTCACCCACCGGGAACTGACGCTCAGCAAGGGTTTCAAGCAGGGCTTCGCCCACGGCGCCAGTGGCACCCAAAATGGCAATGTTCCAGCCTTCAGACATGGTGGTTTACTCCAGAAATAAAAAGCGTCCCTGCCGGAGCATCCGACAGGGAGCATTAAGAAGACATTAACGTGCCGGGTGGTGAACGGCGTTAAATCCCAGTTTATGCAGCAGCCCCGCCGCTGACGCGTCATCGCACATGACATACAGGGAAGACCACTCGCGGCGCTCAAGGTAATTTTTGCGCAGCTTGTCAAACTCACCCGGAATACCCGCCACTTTACGCAGCAGCGCGTCATCGCGGCGCACATCATACACCAAATGCACCAGTCTTTTCAGCGTTGCCTCATCCAGCGGGCCATGAAGGGTAATGCGGCCGAATTCCGGGGCGGGCAGCAGCGTATCCAGCGCCACCTGCTGCGGATGGCCGATAAAGGCGCTGTAAGCCTCAAACACCTGGGTTGTGCCACGCGCTTTGCCTTCAAGGGTATAACCCGCAATATGCGCGGTACCCACGTCCACCTTATTCAGCAAGGCGACGTTGAGATCCGGCTCTGGTTCCCAGACGTCCAGCACGACGCTAAGCTCTTGTCCTTCGTCGAGACATGCCAGCAGCGCCGCGTTATCCACCACCGGTCCCCGGCAGGCATTTATCAGAATAGTGCCAGCCTTCAGACGGCGGATCAGCTTTTCGTCGGCCAGGTGCAGAGTCTTGTACGGCCCCTCTTTAAAGAGCGGCGTATGGAAGGTGATGACGTCGCACTCGTCGACCAGCTCATCCAGCGTGCGGAAGTCGTCTTCATCGCCGTTATCCTTACGCGGCGGATCGCACAGCAGGGTGCGGATACCCCAGGCTTCCAGACGCTTTTGCAGACGTCCGCCCACGTTGCCCACCCCCACAATCCCGACGGTGCGGTCTTTCAGCGCAAAACCATCGCGCTCGGCCAGCATCAATAGCGAGGAGAAAACATATTCCACGACGGCAATGGCGTTACAGCCTGGCGCCGCGGAAAAACCAATCCCCGCCTGCTTAAGCCACTGGTCATCCACATGATCGGTCCCGGCCGTTGCCGTCCCGACAAATTTAACCCCTTTGCCGGTGAGCAGTGCCTCATTTACTTTGGTCACCGAGCGCACCATCAGGGCGTCTGCATCGTCCAGTTCGCTGACCGGAATCGGGCGACCAGGGACAGCCTTAACCTCACCCAGGCGGCTGAACAGCTCACGGGCGTAAGGCATATTTTCATCAACGAGGATTTTCACGTCTGAGTACCTGTTTGAGAGGAAGTAAACCTGCCAAGTGTGCCATAATCTCGCCGCCGGGCATATATCTCCGCCCGGTTACGCAGAGTTTGACTTTAAGGATTTTTGACGATGCAGCCCATTTCAGGTACGCCTCCGCGCCCTCCGGGTGAAGGCCCCGTAACGCCCAACACGCCAGGCGAACAACCGCTTTCCACGCAGCAACGCACCGTACTGGAGCGTCTGATCACGCGTCTTATTGCGTTAACCTCACAGCAAAACGCAGAGGTATGGGCCGGCGTTAAGCACGATTTGGGCGTCAGAAACGATGCGCCGCTACAGTCGCGCCATTTCCCTGCCGCCGAACAAAACCTGAACCAGCGTCTTACCAGCGCACAGCAGCAACATACCACCCGCCAGATTATCTCGCAGCTGACCGAGCTGTTGGGCCAGGGGAATAATCGCCAGGCGGTGAGTGATTTTATCCGTCAACAGTACGGTCATACCGCCCTGAGCCAGCTTTCGCAAGAACAGCTGAAAACCGTGTTGACCCTGCTGCAAAGCAATCAGCTTTCTATCCCGCAGCCGCAACAGCGCCCGTCTACAGAGCGGCCATTGCAGCCTGCGGAGCATAATACGCTCAAGCAGATGGTCACTAAGCTGGCTGCCGCTACCGGCGAACCCACAAAGCTTATCTGGCAATCCATGCTGGAACTTTCCGGTGTGAAAGCGGGCGAGATGATCCCGGCAAAACAGTTTACCCATCTGGTCACCTGGCTCCAGGCGCGTCAGACGCTCAGCACCCAGAGCGCCCCGACCCTGCACAGCGTACAGGCGGCGCTGAAACAACCGCTGGAACCGCACGAGTTCGATATGATTCGGGATTACGCTCAGCAGAGCTGGCAGGCTACGCCGCAAACGGTGCTGACCACCGCGCAGGTGCAGGATGTGCTCAATCAGATCTTCATTCGCCGCGCCGAGCGGGAAGGCGGCGTGCCGGAGGTAAGAAACATTCAGCCGATCTACAACCCGCTGTTTGCCCCCGTAGTTGATACGTTCAAAACGCTTTCTGCCCGTCCGGGATTGATGTTTATCGCGTTGGTGATTGCGCTGGCGATTTTCTGGCTGGTTGCTTAAAACTGCCGGGTGGCGGCTTCGCCTTACCCGGCCTACGGTTCGCGCGGTTGTAGGCCCGGTAAGCGAAGCGCCACCGGGCAAAAAACTAAGACTTGCGAAACGCCACCAGCGTCACCACAATTCCCACCACCGCTGACACCGCACCGGCCAGGAAGACGGAAGGATAGCCAAACGACGTTGCAAGCAGCCCCGCCAGCGGCCCGGTGACCCCGTATGAGATATCCTGAAACGCCGCATAGCCGCCCAGCGCCGTGCCGCGCACCTGCGGAGCCACGCGCTTCACCACTTCAACGCCCAGCGCCGGGAAGATCAGCGAGCAGCCGCAGCCGGTTAACGCCGCACCCAGCAGCGCAACGGATGCAGAGGGCGCCTGCCAGAGCAGTACCAGACCCACGGTCTCAATGACAAGTGACGCCACGGCCACCTTCACGCCGCCAAAGCGATCCGGCATCCAGCCAAACAGCACGCGCATCAATACAAACGCGCCGCCAAAGGCCGTCAGCGTAAAGCCCGCCATCGCCCAGCCGCGGCTCATGAAATAGAGGGAGACAAAGGTACCAATAACCGCGAAGCCCACCCCCTGAAGCGCCAGCCCAAGCCCCGGCTGCCAGATTTGCCCCACCACGCTCCACAGCGAAGGACGCTCGCCTTTATGGGCGGGCACCTTACGCACCGAACCGTTAAACGCCCACGCCAGCAGCGGCAATACCATGGTGGTGCCTGCCAGCGCCGCAAAACCAAACTGGCTGTGGATCAGCAGCCCCAGCGGTGCGCCTGCCGCCAGCGCGCCGTAAATCGCCATCCCGTTCCAGGACATCACTTTTCCGGAACGCGCAGGCCCCACCAGCCCCATTCCCCAGGTAAGGGTGCCGGTCAGCAGCTGGCTTTCGCCAAAGCCGAGGATCAGACGCCCTGCCACCAGCAGCGCGAATTTATACGCTGCATCTATCGGCAACAGCGCCGCCAGCAGCCAGGCTCCCCCCGCCAGCCCGCAGGCAAACATGCCCTGCAACGCCGAGCGTTTTGCGCCGTGCTGATCCGCCAGGCGACCGGCGTAGCCCCGGGTTAATACCGTCGCTAAAAACTGAATGCCCACCGCAATGCCGACCATGGTGTTGCCATAGCCCAGCTCCTGGTGAACGAACAAGGGGATCACCGGCAGCGGCAGGCCAACGGTCATATAGGTCAGAAACACCGCAAAGGCGATGCGGAAAAGGGGAAGATTCCCGGAAGGAGCGCTCTTCCCAGGGGTAACAGCCTTCATGCATAACTCCGTGTTCAGGCATAAAAAAAGGGAGCCGCGCGGCTCCCTTCTACTATACCTTCAAACGCTTACGCTTTCAGCTTACGCATCACCAGCGTGGCGTTGGTGCCGCCGAAACCGAAGCTGTTGGACATAACGGTCGTCAGCTCACGTTCGGTGGTTTCGGTCACGATGTTCAGGCCAGCCGCCTGCTCGTCCATCTCTTCGATGTTGATGCTTGGCGCGATAAAGCCGTTTTCCAGCATCAGCAGAGAGTAGATCGCTTCCTGCACGCCCGCCGCACCCAGAGAGTGACCGGTCATGGCTTTGGTTGCAGAGATAGCCGGGCTGTTGTCGCCGAACACTTCACGGATCGCACCCAGCTCTTTCACGTCGCCTACCGGCGTTGAGGTGCCGTGGGAGTTCAGGTAGTCGATTGGAGTATCAACACCGTGCATCGCCATCTTCATGCAGCGCACCGCGCCTTCACCAGATGGAGCAACCATGTCAGCGCCGTCAGACGTTGCGCCGTAGCCCACGATCTCAGCATAGATGTGCGCGCCACGCGCCAGCGCGTGTTCCAGCTCTTCAACCACAACCATACCGCCGCCGCCAGCGATAACAAAACCGTCGCGGTGTGCGTCATAAGTACGGGACGCTTTGTCTGGCGTTTCGTTGTATTTGGTGGACAGTGCGCCCATCGCGTCGAACTCACAGGCCATTTCCCAGCCCAGCTCTTCGCCGCCGCCAGCAAATACGATGTCCTGTTTGCCCAGCTGGATCTGCTCAACCGCATTACCGATACAGTGTGCGGAGGTCGCACATGCAGAGCTGATGGAGTAGTTCACACCGTGGATTTTGAACGGCGTTGCCAGGCACGCGGAAACCGCTGACCCCATGGCTTTGGTCACAACATATGGACCGACCGCTTTCAGGCCGCGCGGGCTGCGCATGGCGTCAGCACCGAACACCTGAGCTTTAGAGGAACCGCCGGAGCCTGCAATCAGGCCCACGCGTGGGTTGTTCTGGTAAGCGTCTTCGCTCAGACCAGAATCCTTGATCGCTTCCTGCATGGAAAGATAGGCGTAGATAGAGGCATCGTTCATGAAACGAACCACTTTACGGTCAATTAAACCGGTGGTGTCCAGTTTAACGTTACCCCATACGTGGCTACGCATTCCAGAATCTTTAAACTCTTCAGAGAAAGTGATCCCGGAGCGTCCTTCACGCAGAGATGCCAGGACTTCCTGCTGGTTATTACCGATGCTGGAAACGATGCCCAGGCCAGTAATCACTGCACGTTTCATTCAATACCTCTGTAAGTCGCACTATAAAAAGTTTCGAGTCGCACAATAGCGTACACTTGTACGCCGAACAAGTCCGATCAGCCATTTTCTGTGGAAATTTGCACCGATGGGCTCACATCGCTAAGATCGTGCCACTGCCTGTCGGACGAGTAACTTACGTGAAACAAAACGCCATACAACCTGCCAACCTCGAATTCAACGCTGAGGGTACACCTGTTTCCCGAGATTTTGATGACGTCTACTTTTCTAATGATAACGGACTGGAAGAGACGCGCTATGTCTTCCTCGAAGGAAATCATCTCAGCACCCGCTTCCCTGAGCATCCGCGCAGCCTGTTTGTCGTAGCGGAGAGCGGTTTCGGCACCGGGCTGAATTTTCTGACCCTCTGGCAGGCGTTCGACCAGTTTCGCACTGCACACCCCGAGGCTACCTTACAAAGATTACATTTCATCAGTTTCGAAAAATTTCCGCTTACGGCGCACGATCTGCGGCTTGCCCATCAGCGCTGGCCGGAGCTTACCCACTGGGCGGAACAGCTTCAGGCCCAGTGGCCTCCGGCTATCGGTGGCTGTCATCGTCTGATTCTGGACGACGGACGCGTCACCCTCGACCTGTGGCTGGGCGACATTAACGACCTGACCGATAAGCTTGATGACTCAATGGATCAGAAGGTGGACGCCTGGTTCCTGGATGGTTTTGCGCCCGCCAAAAACCCGGACATGTGGAGCCCGCACCTGTTCAGCGCCATGGCACGTCTGGCGCGCCCGGGCGCAACGCTTGCCACCTTCACCTCGGCGGGCTTTGTCCGTCGTGGGTTGCAGGAGGCGGGGTTTACCATGCGGAAAACCAAAGGCTTTGGCTGCAAACGCGACATGCTGGTCGGGGTGATGGAACAGGATCTGGCAATCCCGGCGCAGGCCCCCTGGTTTGCCCGTCGCGCCAGCACCTCGCGTGAGGTCGCCATTGTGGGCGGGGGTATCGCCAGCGCCCTGCTCTCGCTGGCGCTGCTGCACCGTGGCTGGCAGGTGACGCTCTACTGCGCTGACGAGGCGCCGGCGACGGGCGCATCAGGCAACCGTCAGGGCGCGCTTTATCCCTTATTAAGTTCACACGATCCGGCACTGTTCCAGTTCTTCCCGGCGGCGTTTACGTTTGCACGCCGCCTTTACGATAGCCTGCCGGTTGCGTTCGACCACGACTGGTGCGGCGTGACGCAGCTCGGCTGGGACGAGAAGAGCCAGCAGAAAATCACACAAATGCTGTCGCTGGGTCTGCCGGAAACCATCGCCCATGCCGTGACGGCACAGCAGGTTGCTGAGACCGCTGGCGTCGACACCGGCTGCGGGGGCATTCAGTATCCACTCGGCGGCTGGCTGTGTCCGGCTGAACTGACTTCTGCGGCGGTAGCCCTCGGGCAGTCGCGTGGGTTGACAGTGCATTATGCCCATAAGGTTCAATCGCTAAGCCGCACTGCGCACTGGAAACTGCGTTTCGCTGACGGCAAAGAGGCGCAGCATGCCAGCGTTGTGCTGGCCAACGGGCATCATATCAGCCAGTTTACCCAGACAGCGTCATTGCCGGTTTATCCGGTCGGCGGCCAGGTGAGCCATATCCCGACTGCGCCCGAGCTGAACAAGCTACGCCAGGTGCTGTGTTACGACGGCTACCTGACGCCGCAAAATCCGTCCAACGGCCATCACTGCATCGGCGCCAGCTACCATCGCGGTGAAACAGATATGCAGTACAGCGAAGCGGATCAGCAGCAAAACCGCCAGCGCCTGGTCGACTGTTTCCCGGATGCGTCGTGGGCAAAAGAAGTGGATGTCAGTGAGGGTCAGGCGCGCTGCGGCGTACGCTGCGCGACCCGCGATCACCTGCCGATGGCGGGAAACGTGCCTGACTATGACGCCACGCTTGAAGTCTATCAGGATCTTGCTGACAACAAAGAAACGGCGGTAAGCGCGCCCGTTCATCCCGAGCTGTTTATGCTGGGTGGCTTAGGCTCGCGGGGATTATGCTCCGCGCCGCTGCTGGCCGAAGCGTTAGCCGCGCAAATGAGCGACGAGCCGGTTCCGCTGGACAGAGTTACGCTCGCGGGGCTGAATCCAAACCGACTGTGGGTGCGGAAATTGCTGAAGGGGAAAATGGTTAAGTAGGGTGCGGTCGAATCCCCTCACCCTGACCCTCTCCCCAAAGGGGAGAGGGAAGAGAAGGCGGCGGTTTAGCGTTTAGCCTGCTGGAACAAATTGTCCCACATGCCCAGCACTAAAGACTGGTCGCGCGGAGAGAGTTCCCCGGCCTGAATAGCGTTTTCCAGGCTGCGAGTGACTTCCGCGTGAACGGCGTCGGCAGAGTGATCGTCCCCGGCTTCCAGCGCGGCTACCGCCAGCGTCAGGTGACCACGCAGATAACCGCTGGCGAACAGCTCATCATCACTGGCGTGTTCCACCATGTCATCAATTAACGCCAGAATGCGTGATTCAAATTCTGCGATCATCTTCTTTCCTCTGTTAAAGATCTTCCGGCCACGGGAAGCATTCCGCCGTGATCTCCGGCGTGTGGTAATAATTTTGTAAAGCCTCGATCAGGCGTGCCGGACGTGCCGGGATGCCTTTCTCAAGATATTCCATCACCTGCGCATGAACGCGGCGCTGGAAGACGATACGGTCTGGCTCGAAGTCGCCTTCGAGGTTGTCACAGCTCACGTTGAACGGGAAACCCGCCGCTACGCAGAACAGCCATTCCAGCGCCTGAGGTTTCACCTCCACATCTTCGAACTGCCCCTGGGTGGCGGCGTCGCGCCCGTCCGGGCAGTACCAGTAACCAAAGTCCACCAGCTCGCGACGCGCTTTCCCGGCGATACACCAGTGCGAAATTTCGTGCAAACCGCTGGCGTAAAAGCCGTGGGCAAAGATGATGCGGTTATACGGAACCTCGTCATCAGCTGGAAGATAGATCGGTTCGTCGTCGCCTTTAATCAGACGGGTATTAAAATCATCAGCGAAACAGCTATCGAAGATCTCAATCAGCTGTTCGTAGTTATGCGTACTGTTCATTAGTTCATCCCCAACCAGGTGAGGATCTCCTGTCCATGGCTGTCATAAAGAAGTTTGGCGCTCATCACCGCAGAGACGACAACAATCATCGGGCGGATCAGCTTTTGCCCTTTGCTTAATACCAGACGCGAGCCTGCGCGCGCGCCCAAAAACTGCCCTGCCATCATCACAAACCCGGTTGCCCAGATAACCTTGCCGCCAATGATAAACAGCAGCAGACCGCCAACGTTGGAGGTCGCGTTGAGGACTTTGGCGTGGGCGGTGGATTTGGCGAGGTTGAATCCGGCCAGCGTCACGAATGCCAGCGCATAAAACGAACCTGCCCCCGGGCCAAAGAAGCCATCGTAAAAACCGACGCAGCCACCGGCAATCAGCGCAAACGGCAGGCCGTGAAGACGACGCTGTCGATCTTCTTCCCCGAGCTTTGGCATCAGCAGGAAATAGAGGCCGATACAGATAACCAGCAGCGGCAGGATCTGGCGCAGAATGTCGGACTGTACGTGCTGGACCAGCAGCGCACCCGCCGTTGAGCCAATAAACGTCATCAGGATATTGAGCTTCTGATCGGCGAGATTCACCACTTTGCGCCGGATGAAATAGAGCGACGAGGAGAGCGAACCGCCGCATGCCTGGAGTTTGTTGGTGGCAAGCGCCTGGGCAGGGCTCATGCCTGCCGCCAGCAGCGCCGGAACGGTGAGCAACCCGCCGCCGCCCGCCAGGGCATCGATAAATCCGGCTAACATCGCAACAAAAAAGAGCACCGCCAGCAGCAGCGGTGACACCATGAACAGATCGACGAAATTATCCATTAAAGTACATGCTCATCCAGTAGCGCCTGGCAGGAAGGCGGCAACGGAGGCGGTGTCTTCTTCTCAGGCTTAGAGGTTCCAGGCTTGGCCGGTTCAAACCAGCTTTGCAGTTCGTAACCACAACCATCGCCAGGCGGTGGCAGCGGCTGATCTTCACATTCCAGGCTGTTCGCCGGACAGCGCAGGCGAACATGCATATGCGCCCGGTGCTGGAACCACGGGCGCACTTTACGCAACCAGTCGCGATCCGTTCCCGCATCCAGGCAAAGCTGCTGCTTGATGGCCGGATTAACAAAGATCCGCGTGACGTCGTTATCCTCTGCCGCCAGCTTAATCATGCTGGAAATTTCCGGCGACCAGCGCGAGGCGACGACCCGTTTACCGTCGGCCGAGACCAGATCCAGCGCCTGCGGTTTCAGCAGCTGCGCTGAGCTCCAGCGCGTTTTCGGCAATTGCAGGAAGATATCCACATCCAGTCCGGTCTGGTGACTGGCGTGACCGCCGTTGAAGCGACCACCGGCAGGCATCCCCATATCGCCAATCAGCACCGTCCCCAGCCCCAGGTTATGCACCTGGTTGCCAAGACGCTGAATAAACAGCAGCAGGTCAGGATGGCCGAAATAACGGCGCTGATCGGTACGCATCACCTGATAAGTGTCCGACTGCAACGGCAGCGCCTGCGCACCGACGATACACCCGTTGGAGAAAGCGCCAATGGACTGCGCGCTCCCCGCTACCGGGTGGGTGATTTTCTGCCACGGCGTAGCGGCCAGGCTTGCTCCACTGGCCAGCAGCGCCAGCAGAGCGATTGCAGTTTTTTTCATAGTTACCAGCGTGGAATGGTGGTCGTCACATCCGCATTCTGCGCGCGCTGGCGCAGGAAGTGATCCATCAGCACGATCGCCAGCATCGCTTCTGCGATCGGCACCGCGCGGATCCCCACGCACGGATCGTGACGCCCTTTGGTGATCATCTCAACTTCATCGCCAGCGCGGTTAATCGTGTGGCCCGGGACGGTAATGCTGGACGTTGGCTTCAGCGCAATATTGGCAATAATTTGCTGCCCGCTGCTGATGCCACCCAGAATGCCGCCCGCATGGTTGCTCTGGAAACCCGCCTTCGTGATTTCGTCGCGGTTCTGGCTGCCGCGAAGCTTGACCACGTCAAAACCGTCGCCGATTTCGACGCCTTTCACCGCGTTGATGCTCATCAGCGCGTGGGCGATATCGGCGTCAAGGCGGTCAAATACCGGCTCGCCCCAGCCAGCCGGCACGCCGTCGGCCACCACGGTGACTTTCGCACCAATGGAGTCGCCCTCTTTTTTCAGGCCACGCATCAGCTCGTCCAGCGCGTCCAGCTTGTCGGCATCGGCGCAGAAGAACGGGTTGAGCTCTACCTGATCCCAGTCTTTGATTGCCAGCGGAATGTCGCCCATCTGGGACAGACAGCCGCGGATAACGATGCCGAATTTCTGCTGGAGATATTTTTTGGCAATTGCCCCTGCCGCCACGCGCATCGCGGTTTCACGCGCGGAAGAACGCCCGCCGCCGCGATAGTCGCGAAAGCCATATTTTTGTTCGTAGGTATAGTCGGCGTGACCAGGACGGAAAACGTCCTTAATCGCGCCGTAGTCCTGAGAACGCTGATCGGTGTTTTCAATCAGCAGGCCAATGCTGGTTCCTGTGGTACGGCCTTCAAATACGCCGGAGAGAATTTTGACCTGGTCCGGCTCGCGACGCTGCGTGGTGTAGCGAGAGGTACCCGGACGACGACGGTCAAGGTCATGCTGTAAATCGGCTTCGGTCAGTTCGATGCCTGGCGGGACGCCATCAACGATACAACCCAGTGCCAGACCGTGCGACTCGCCAAAGGTGGTCACACGGAATACCTGTCCAATACTGTTTCCTGCCATCACGGCTCCGATGTTGTTGTTTGTGTTTGAGCGTTGTGAAACGGGCCGAAGCCCACTGGATTAATCTTTGTAAATGCTGAAGTATTCGCGTGCATCAAGCAGTTGCGCCTTGGTCAGCATAAAGACGCCGTCACCGCCGTTGTCGAACTCAAGCCAGGTGAACGGCACATCCGGGTACTGCTCTATCAGATGTACCATGCTGTTGCCTACTTCACAAATCAGAACGCCGTCGTCGGTCAGATAATCCGGCGCGCAGGCCAGGATGCGGCGGGTCAGCTTCAGCCCGTCAGAGCCTGACGCCAGGCCCAGCTCCGGCTCGTGACGGTACTCGTTCGGCAGGTCGGACATATCTTCTGCATCCACGTACGGCGGATTGGTGACGATCAGGTCGTATTGCAGCGTCGGCAGGTCGCGGAACAGGTCAGAGCGGATAGGCGTGACGTGATGAATCAGCCCGTGCTCTTCAATGTTGTGTTCGGTGACGGCCAGCGCGTCGGTGGAGATATCGACGGCGTCCACTTCCGCTTCCGGGAAGGCGTACGCGCAGGCAATGGCGATGCAGCCGCTGCCGGTGCACATATCAAGAATGTGCTGCGGCTGATGGTTAATCAGGCCGTCAAAATGGTTGTTGATCAGCTCGCCAATCGGCGAACGCGGCACCAGCACGCGCTCATCAACGTAGAATTCGTGGCCGCAGAACCAGGCTTTGTTGGTCAGGTAAGCCACCGGAATGCGCTCGTTTACGCGACGGATCACGCGCTCAACGATGCGGTGTTTTTCACTGGAGGTCAGGCGCGCGGTGCGCATGTCTTCCGGAATATCCAGCGGCAGGTAGAGAGACGGCAGCACCAGCTGCACGGCCTCATCCCACGGATTGTCGGTACCGTGTCCGTACCAGATATTGGCGGCGCTGAAGCGGCTAACCGACCAGCGCAACATGTCCTGTATGGTATGCAGCTCGTTTACTGCTTCATCGACAAAAATTTTATCCACTCTTTCCTCCAGGGCATGCTCGCATAATTTTCGGCGGCTAGTTTGCCATGAAGACGGCGATAAATCAGCAATGACGCGTACCGCTTGAGGTTAAAAAATGCGTTTAGTCGGGTACACTATCGGAAATACGAGATGAGAATGACGAATGAAAAAGAAAACATCGCTCAGCGAGGAGGATCAGGCTCTATTCCGCCAGCTGATGACCGGGACGCGTCAAATCACGCACGACACCATTGTCCATCGCCCGCAGCGTAAAAAAGTCAGCGAGGTACCGGTCAAACGGTTGCTCCAGGAGCAGGCCGATAACAGCCACTATTTTTCAGATGAGTTTCAGCCGCTGCTAAATACCCAGGGTGCGGTGAAATACGTGCGCGAAGACGTCAGCCATTTTGAACTGAAAAAATTACGCCGGGGAGATTACTCGCCGGAGCTGTTCCTCGATCTGCATGGGTTGACCCAGATGCAGGCGAAACAGGAGCTGGGGGCGTTGATCGCGGCATGTCGTCGCGAGCATGTTTTTTGCGCCTGCGTGATGCACGGCCACGGCAAACATATTCTTAAGCAACAGACACCGCTGTGGCTGGCTCAGCATCCACACGTGATGGCTTTTCATCAGGCGCCAAAAGAGTACGGCGGAGATGCCGCATTGCTGGTATTGATTGAGGTGGAGGAGTGGCAGCCGCCAGAATTGCCCTGACAGGATGGCGGGAGGCACGCTGCACCCCGCCATATCGCACGTCACGTCAGATGGCTTTTGCCATCTTCAGGTTGCACGGACTCATTTGCCAGTTAAAGACCCCTTTGCCGGTTTCGTCGAGGGTGACGTTGGCAATGGCGGACGTTGTGAACATCGGTGGCGTTTCGCCCGGGCACAGCTCAGATACCAGATAGCCGACCAGCGGCAGGTGGGAAATGACCAGTGCGGAAGCGACACCTTCATTGCACAGCGCCTGAAGGTAAGCACTGACAAGGCCAACATCGCCACACGGCGTGAGTTCAGGGAGAACATCCACACTGGATGGCAGGTTCATACACTCCCCTACCACATCCAGCGTCTGTTCTGCCCGCAGGAACGGACTCACCAGAACGCGTTCAATGTCCACTTCTTGACCTTTAAGCCATGTCGCCATCTGACGGGATTCGTCGCAGCCACAGACGGTTAAAGGACGTACTGAGTCACTGGCGGCATCGAGTGCCGCGTCGCCGTGACGCATGATAAAAACTTGCATATTGCACCGCTTTTGTTAACCAGAATCACCGGCGTTAACTACCCGCGATTAATGCTATGAGGTAGAAAACCCGATGGCCGGGCATTGTGCCTGATCCATTCGGTGAATGAAACGCTGTTTTTTACCTCAATGGCGTAAGTATAGTCAATCTCTGTTTACAATTTCGCCAGAACAGGTTCCATCACCTCAGGATTTACCCTTCTTTGACTTCAGTTTACGCAATCAGTTTCCCTTGCGGGCCAGAATGTCTGACCCCATTCCGCCATCTGCAATAATTCGTCACAAGGTGTAAACCGTGGACCGTATTGCGAGGCCAGACGTTGCAGGATCGCAACCACTTCACCCGCCCCGAGGGTATCCATATACCGGAACGGGCCGCCAAGGAATGGCGGAAAACCGATACCAAACACGGCGCCGATGTCGCCGTCGCGCGCGCTTTTGATCACCTGCTCACCAAAGCAGCGCGCCGCTTCATTGAGCATCATCATCACGCAGCGCTCAGCACACTGAACCGCCGACAGTTTTCCCTGACCCGTGACAGGAATAAGCGCATAAACTGAAGGGTCGACCTGTTTCTTGCTTTTACGCCCTTTCGCGGCGTAAAGATAGAAACCGCGTTCATTTTTTCTGCCTTTGCGATCGTCCTTCAAAATTGCAGAAACAAAGTTTGCAGGCGGCGAAAAACGATCGCCATAAGCCGCTTCCAGCACAGGGATAATTTTAGTCCCCGTATCAATTCCTACCTCATCCAAAAGTTGGATTGGGCCGACGGGGAAACCAAACTTCACGAGGGCGTCATCGACGTGCTCAATTTTCTCCCCTTCCGTCAGCAACCGCATCGCTTCGTTAATGTACGGCGCCAGAATGCGGTTAACGTAGAAGCCGGCTTTGTCCGCGACCACAATGGGGGTTTTGCCCTGTTTTTTCGCCAGCTTCACCACGGTGGCAATAGTTTGCGGGCTGGTTGTGGCATGTGGAATAACCTCCACCAGCGGCATTTTTTCGACAGGGCTGAAATAGTGCAGCCCTATCACCTGCTCCGGGCGCACGGCTTTCGCCGCGATGTCGCCGATCGGCAAAGACGAGGTGTTTGACGCGAAAATGGTGTGCGGCGCGCAATGCTGTTCAACGTCCGCCACCATCTGCTGCTTAAGGGCGAGATCTTCGAACACGGCTTCAATCACCAGATCGCGGTGTGCAAACCCACTGTAGTCGGTGGTGCCAGTGATCATCGCGAGGGTTTTATCACGCTCACTGGCCTTGATATGGCGGCGCTTCACTTTGCGATCAAGGTTCTGCCAGCTGTACTGCAACGCGTGGTTGATACCCTTTGGGTTGATATCTTTGATACGTACGGGCAATTTGCCTTTGCTGGCGGTGACAAATGCGATGCCGCCGCCCATCAGCCCACCACCCAGAACGCCAACGGCGCGCAGCGGAGCCGGTTCAGCTTCACTGCCCGGATCTTTTTTAACCTCCGTGCTGGCAAAGAAAATGCCGCGCAGCGCCTGCGATTGCGGCGTCATCGCCAGCTCGCCAAAGGCTTTCGCTTCCGCAGCATAACCGCTGCTGCTGCCCTGCGATAAACCGGTTTCAATCACCTTCAGAATGCGCGTCGCTGCCGGATAGTTCCCTTTGGTTTTTTGCTCGGTTTTTTTACCCACCATATTGAACAGCAGCGTGCGCCCCAGCGGCCCGGCGAGGATACGCTCGCGCACCGGCAGAGGGCGTTTCGCCTGACGACCTTTCAGCGCCCGCTCAACAGCGGCTTCAAGCAAGATGGCGTGCGGAACGACCTCATCAACCAGACCCGCCTTTAACGCCTGACGGGCGCGCAGCTGTTTACCGGTTAAAATCATCTCCAGCGCCGTACTGACGCCCACCAGACGCGGCAGGCGCTGCGTGCCCCCTGAACCGGGCAGCAATCCAAGCTGTACCTCCGGCAGTCCGAGTACGGTTTTCGCATCATCGGTACAAATTCGGCTGTGACAGGCCAGCGCCAGCTCAAGCCCACCGCCCAGGCAGGCCCCGTGGATCGCAGCGACAACGGGTATCGACAGCGCATGGATCTCCGCCATTACCTGCTGCCCCTGACGCGCCAGGTCTTCTGCTTCCTGAGCGCTTTTCGCCCGGGCAATCATGTTGATATCGGCCCCGGCAATAAAGTTATCCGGCTTTGCCGAGATAAATACCAGGCCACGTATCGCTTTGTTTTCGCGGATCTGTCTGAGCATCGCACGCACCTGAACGCCGAACTCGGCCTTCAGGGTGTTCATCTTTTCGTCGGGTACATCAATGGTGATAACAGCCACGTTATCAAGGCGAACAGCCAGATTAAATGCAGATGTCGTTTCCATTATTCAGCCTCCAGAACCATTGCTGCACCCAGGCCGCCCGCCGCACAGGCGGTAACGAGACCAAAACCGCCGCCGCGGCGACGCAGCTCGTGCAAAGTCTGAGTTATCATTCTCGCGCCGGTCGCCGCAAATGGATGGCCGTAGGCGATGGATCCGCCAAGCACGTTAAACTTACTCTGATCCACTTCGCCGGTCGCGTGGGCGCGGCCCAGTACATCGCGCGCGAAGCGCTCGCTTGCTAGCAGCTGAATGTTTGCCAGGGTTTGTGCGGCAAAGGCTTCGTGCATATCGATCAGGGTTAAGTCAGCCAGCGTCAACCCCGCACGCTCCAGCGCCAGCGGCGTGGACCATGCCGGTCCGAGCAGCATGTCCTGCCAGACATCAATGGCGGTAAAGGCGTAGCTACGCAAATAGCCCAGCGGTGTGATGCCAAGCTCTTTCGCCCGGGATTCCGTCATCAGGATCACGGCGGCGGCACCGTCCGTCAGTGGCGTACTGTTGGCCGCCGTAACGGTGCCATGTTTACGATCAAACGCCGGGCGCAGTTTTGCGTAATCCTCCAGCGTCGAGGTGCCACGGATATTGTTATCTTCCACCAGCGGTTCGCGGAAAGGCGGGATGTAAGCCGTCATCACCTCGTCGGCAAGTTTGCCTTCCGACCAGGCCTTCGCAGCGAGCTGATGCGAGCGATGCGCCAGTGCATCCTGCTGTTCGCGGGTAATACCGTAGTTTTTTGCCATCTGCTCGGCAGTGTCGCCCATACGCAGGCCGGTGGAGTATTCAGCAACGGCAGGTGGCACGGGCATGAGGTCGCGCAGACGTAAACGCGAGAAGAGTTTGAGCTTCGCACCGGTGGTCCGGGCTTTGTTGGCATCCACGAGGATGCGGGCCAGCTGTTTGCTAACACCGATGGGCAGCACGGATGAGGAATCCGCGCCGCCGGCGATCCCCGCGCGAATAGTCCCCGCCATCAGGCTTTCCGCCACGTTCGCCACCGCCTGGAAACTGGTGGCGCAGGCGCGGCTGACGCTGTATGCGTCGGTGTGAACATTCATGCCGGTGCCCAGCACGATTTCACGTGCGATATTGGGCGCTTCCGGCATTTGCACCACCTGGCCGAAAACCAGTTGCTCAATAACCTCTGGCGGGATCTCGCTGCGAGCCAGCATCTCCCCCACCACCATTTTTCCCAGATCGACAGCCGGTATACCGTGAAACGCGGTTGCCTGACGCGCAAACGGCGTACGTAACCCGCTGACAATGGCAATGCGGTCACCGTGTCGGGTGATAAGCGGTAATGCCTGACTCATAACACTCCCCTGTAAAAAAATTTTGCGCACACATTAAGTGGTCTGACCTGATAATAGTCTTAACTATTTTTTTACATTGAGCCAATCGGGGAAGCGAAAAATTGCGAGCTAAGGCACAGAGAAGAAAAAGAAAATGCCCCTGCATGGCAGAGGCATTTGTGAGATTTGTTGCCGGGTTGCGGCGTTGCCTTAACCGGTCTACACGATCGTAGGCCCGTGCAAAAAGTATTAAGGAAGGTGCGAATAAGCGGGGAAATTCTTCTCGGCTGACTCAGTCATTTCATTTCTTCATGTTTGAGCCGATTTTTTCTCCCGTAAATGCCTTGAATCAGCCTATTTAGACCGTTTCTTCGCCATTTAAGGCGTTATCCCCAGTTTTTAGTGAGATCTCTCCCACTGACGTATCATTTGGTCCGCCCGAAACAGGTTGGCCAGCGTGAATAACATCGCCAGTTGGTTATCGTTTTTCAGCAACCCCTTGTATCTGGCTTTCACGAAGCCGAACTGTCGCTTGATGATGCGAAATGGGTGCTCCACCTTGGCCCGGATGCTGGCTTTCATGTATTCGATGTTGATGGCCGTTTTGTTCTTGCGTGGATGCTGTTTCAAGGTTCTTACCTTGCCGGGGCGCTCGGCGATCAGCCAGTCCACATCCACCTCGGCCAGCTCCTCGCGCTGTGGCGCCCCTTGGTAGCCGGCATCGGCTGAGACAAATTGCTCCTCTCCATGCAGCAGATTACCCAGCTGATTGAGGTCATGCTCGTTGGCCGCGGTGGTGACTAGGCTGTGGGTCAGGCCACTCTTGGCATCGACACCAATGTGGGCCTTCATGCCAAAGTGCCACTGATTTCCTTTCTTGGTCTGATGCATCTCCGGATCGCGTTGCTGCTCTTTGTTCTTGGTCGAGCTGGGTGCCTCAATGATGGTGGCATCGACCAAGGTGCCTTGAGTCATCATGACGCCTGCTTCGGCCAGCCAGCGATTGATGGTCTTGAACAATTGGCGGGCCAGTTGATGCTGCTCCAGCAGGTGGCGGAAATTCATGATGGTGGTGCGGTCCGGCAAGGCGCTATCCAGGGATAACCGGGCAAACAGACGCATGGAGGCGATTTCGTACAGGGCATCTTCCATGGCACCGTCGCTCAGGTTGTACCAATGCTGCATGCAGTGAATACGCAGCATGGTCTCCAGCGGATAGGGCCGTCGGCCATTGCCCGCCTTGGGATAAAACGGCTTGATGACAGCGGTCATATTCTGCCATGGCAGAATCTGCTCCATGCGGGAGAGGAAAATCTCTTTTCGGGTCTGACGGCGCTTAGTGCTGAATTCACTATCGGCGAAGGTGAGTTGATGGCTCATGATGTCCCTCTGGGATGCGCTCCGGATGAATATGATGATCTCATATCAGGAACTTGTTCGCACCTTCCTTAACGCAGGCCCAGCTGGAAGATCAGCGTTTCTGCTTCGCAGGCGAACACAAAGTCGATATCCAGTCGCACGCCGCCTTCCACTTCCGTGAAGGTGGATTTGATTTCACACGGATCGGATTCGACTTCACGCGCGCGCTGGCTCAGCGCGGCCAGCGTCTCTTCCGCTTCAGCGCGGTTAGGGAATACGCGGCTGTAAGAGGCGGTGCAATCGGTGTTGTCCATAATGGTGCCAACATCCATACAGCAGCAAACCGGGGTTTCATCAGCACTGCATTTACTCATAGCTCAATTTCCTCTGTATTCGCGCAGGGCGCGAGATAAACACGATGCGTCTATTTTACGCCCCCGAACGAGCCCCCTCCAGCCGTTAATGGCGCAAAATCGGATAAGTGAGCAATATCACACTAAAAAATGATCTAAAACAAAATTCCCCTTTTCAGAGGAATCGCACTGGTCACAATTTTGCCAACCAGATCTCGTTTCAAGAAACATATCTGAAAATATTAATAAACAAACTTGCAACATCCCAGCTGGTCAGACCTATACTCTCGCCACTGGTCTGATTTGTAAGTCATACCTCAGACCCTACACTTCGCGCTCCTGTTACGGTATGTAACAATTATTGAATAAAAATAACTCAATGAGGTTATGGTCATGAGCCAGAAAACCCTGTTCAAACAAACTGCTTTAGCAGTTGCAGTGGCAATCGTCTCAACGTCCGCCTGGTCAGCGGGCTTCCAGTTAAACGAATTTTCTTCCTCTGGCCTTGGCCGTGCGTATTCCGGGGAAGGTGCGATTGCCGATGACGCAGGCAACGCGAGTCGTAACCCGGCACTGATCATGATGTTTGATCGCCCTACCTTCTCTGCCGGTGCGGTTTACATCGATCCTGATGTCAATATTTCTGGCAAATCTCAGTTCACCGGCGCAGATCTGAAGGCGGATAACATTGCGCCGACCGCGTGGGTGCCTAACCTGCACTTTGTTGCGCCAATCAATGAACAGTTTGGTTGGGGTGCCTCTGTCACCTCTAACTATGGCCTGGCAACGGAGTTCAATAACAACTATCCGGCCGGTGAATACGGCGGTAAAACCGACCTGACGACCCTGAACCTCAACCTGAGCGGCGCATATCGTCTGAACGATAACTGGAGCTTTGGTCTGGGCTTTGATGCTGTCTACGCCGATGCAAAAATCGAGCGTTACTCCGGGGAGCAAACTGCTGCACTGCCGAAAAACAGCAATAAAATTGCCAGCCTGAAAGGTGATGAATGGGGTTACGGCTGGAACGCCGGTATCCTGTATGAACTGGATAAAAACAACCGCTGGGGTCTGACCTATCGCTCAGAAGTGAAAATTGATTTCGATGGCGATTACAAAAGCGGCATCCTGAGCCCAGTCAACGGTATGGTCCCAGGCGCGGGCACCACCATTCCATGGGGTACCTCGAATCAAACCGTACCGGGTTCACTGTCGCTGCATCTGCCAGAAATGTGGGAAGTGTCAGGTTATAACCGCGTTGCGCCGCAGTGGGCAATTCACTACAGCCTCGCGTATACCAGCTGGAGCCAGTTCGAGGAGCTTAAAGCCACCGGCAGCAACGGCCAGACGCTGTTCTATAAAGACGAAAGCTTCCACGATGCTTACCGTATCGCGCTTGGTACGACCTATTATATGGATGATAACTGGACGTTCCGTACCGGCGTGGCATTTGATGACAGCCCGGTACCGGCCGATAAACGTTCTATCTCCATTCCGGATCAGGACCGTTTCTGGGTGAGTGCGGGGGCAACCTACGCGTTCAACGAGAATGCCTCTATCGACGCGGGCGTGTCGTACATGCATGGCCAGAAGGTGACCTTCCAGGAAGGCCCGTACGAGTTTTCCTCTGAAGGTAAAGCCTGGCTGTTTGGTACCAACTTCAACTACGCGTTCTAATCCCAACACGATTAAAAAAGGTGAGCATTGCTCACCTTTTTTATTTATTCCGAATCGATATCTTTTAATTCGTTCTCGATGGCTTTCGCGTTCGGATTATCTTCCGGCTTCAGCTTACCGCCGTTGGCAATAAAGTCATGGTTCTGGAAGTAGGCCTCGCGGACCATGATGTACGGATCGGAAGACTGACGCAGCAGACCATCAGAATCCAGCAGTTGCGCACGCGTTTCAATTCCTTCCACGGTCCATTTACCAATCGACAGCGGCCAGGTGAGCCATGACAGTACAGGATACAGCGTATCCACCATGTCGCCGCCATCATCACGCACGGTAAAGCTGCCGTAGAATGGCAGGTGCACATACGGACCATAACCTACGCCATAATGACCCAGCGTGCTGCCGAAACGGTGCGGCTGTTCACGCTGTAATTTCGGGTTCGCCATGCCTGCGACATCAATTAAGCCGCCCATACCCAGCAGGGAGTTCAGGAAGAAGCGGGTGAAATGCACCATCCCCTGATACGGGTCGCCCTGAAGGAAGTAGTTGACCATAACCGCTGGCTCCTCCAGGTTACTGGTAAAGTTGCTCAGCCCGTTACGCGCCGGCTGCGGAACATAGTCACGCCATGCCACGGCAACCGGACGAACCAGATATGGATCCAGCACATTATAGTTAAAGCTGTACATTGAACGGTTAAATCCTTCGAGAGGATCGGAGCGTCCCGTTTGCTCGCCAGAGCTGGCGCAGCCCACAAGCATTGTTACGCCCAGCGCAAGCGCCGACAGCCGAAGCTTCATAAATTTCTCCCTGTTCAATATGGCTATCGTTGAATGCCATCTGTGACGGAGCCTGAGATGCTCCGCCTGAAACGTGCAAGTGATTGTAACAGCACGCTTACCGATGTCTACGAGGACAATGACGACCCGCTCGCGTCATCACGCTAATTTCAGCATAGCCTGTCTTTCGGAATTCGTTTCGCTGGCAATTTTATATTGGCTTTGAAAGAGATGTCTCACCTTTATTGCCATTTTCAGCAATTTAAGAGCATCCCCACGGGGAAAGCGCTAAAAGCCGCTACGCTTAAATGAACAATTACCCCGAAGGAGCTGTTATGAAAGACATTAGCGAAGAGAAAATTGGTGAAAGCAAAGAGGAGCATGAGATTGAAAGCGAGGAGAAAGACCGGGGAGAAGAGATAGAAGTCGATGAAGATCGCCTGCCGTCGCGCGCCATGGCTATTCATGAGCATATTCGCCAGGACGGGGAAAAAGAGATGGAGCGCGACGCGATGGCCCTGCTGTGGTCAGCCATTGCAGCCGGTCTGTCGATGGGCGCCTCTCTGCTCGCCAAAGGGATATTTCACGTTCAGCTGGAAGGCGTACCGGGCGGGTTTTTGCTGGAAAATTTAGGCTACACGTTCGGCTTTATTATCGTCATTATGGCGCGACAGCAGCTTTTTACGGAGAATACCGTCACTGCCGTACTGCCCGTCATGCAAAATCCGACCCTCGGTAATTTCGGTTTACTGATGCGCCTGTGGAGCGTCGTGCTGCTGGGGAACCTGATCGGTACGGGCATAGCCGCCTGGGCGTTCGAGTATATGCCAATATTTGATGAACCGACCCGCGACGCATTTGTGAAAATTGGCATGGATGTGATGAAAAACACGCCGGTTGAAATGTTCTCTAATGCCATAATTTCCGGCTGGATCATCGCCACTATGGTCTGGATGTTCCCGTCAGCGGGTAGCGCGAAAATCGTGGTAATTATCCTGATGACCTGGCTTATCGCACTCGCCGATACCACGCACATTGTTGTCGGAACTGTTGAAATCCTTTATCTGGTATTTAACGGCACACTCCACTGGAGCGACTTTTTCTGGCCGTTCGCCCTGCCTACCCTCGCAGGCAACATTTGTGGCGGAACCTTTATCTTTGCGCTGCTGAGCCATGCGCAAATCCGTAACGACATGTCCAACAAGCGTAAGGCCGAGCTTAAGGCTCAGGAAAAAAAGGATAAAACTGCCGAAAAATCGGCGTGAACGGTGACTCTTTGACCAGTCAGGCGGCAATGCGCTTAACGAAAAGTGTAAATAACGCTATACTCTTGCCGCTTCGTCCCCTTAGTTAAATGGATATAACGAGCCCCTCCTAAGGGCTAGTTGCAGGTTCGATTCCTGCAGGGGACACTTCTGTCTTTCCTTACGCCCCCTTCCAAAGCTCCACGCAGTTTCGGCCACGCCGTTTCGCGCCGTATAAGGCTTCATCCGCCGCCTGAATCAATCGCTCGTAATCGGGATGCCCGTTGAACATCGCAACGCCTATCGAGAGGGAGAGCGGGATAATATCGCCGGTTGGGGAGTTAACCTTGATTTTTTCCACCCGCCTGCGGATACGCTCGGCAATTCGCAGCGCGTCCACCTCTGAGATTTCCGTTAGCACAATCAGAAATTCATCGCCGCCGTAGCGAAAAACGTAATCACAGGTTCGCACGTTGTCGTAGAACGCGCCGGAGACTTTTCGCAGGATCTCGTCCCCGGTATTGTGCCCCCAGGTATCGTTGATTTGTTTAAATTTGTCGACGTCAATCAGCAGCGTCGAGAGCTTTGTTCCCGCCCGGGTGGCGTGCAGGATTTCGCGTTTGAAGATGGTTGGCAGGAAACGGCGATTCAACAGGCGGGTCAGGACATCAACCCCCACCTCGTGTCGCGACACTTCGTCAAACAGTTCGCGCAAAAGCGTGATGATTTGCGAGAGGGTATTACGCATTCGCTGCAAGAATTTATCCCGCTGCGCTTTATCACTCAGACCCTGCCCTGCAAGACGGACCTCGTTAAAAAGGTCATCGAATTCCTGAATCAGACGAGAGATATGACCGGCCTCAGCGATGCCGCTGAAATAGTGCCGACCTTTATGGCTAAACCACAGTCCAAATTCAGACTGCCCCAGCGGCAGACTGTTGCCGATACTGGAATTAAGCGTGATCTTATACAGAAGCACCATTTCCCATGACAGCAGCGCCGCGGTCTGTCTCTCCTTCTCCTCTTCTGCGTTCTCCATTAAGGAAAAGATGCGATAATTTTCGTCCTCTTTCGCCGCATTGTTCTCGCTAAATACATAGGCCCGCGACATCACTTCCATGGCCAGATCGATACTGTTTATCGCGTAGTGATAAATATGCAGCTTCACCTCAGGCGAATGGGCGCTGGTAGTAATGACAGGTAACAGCAGCTTTTTCAGAACACGGAAGCCCATTTCAACTAAATCAACCGAAATACCAATACGGGCATGAACATCCGCAGCGCGCTGCTGCGCCCGCATCTGCTCTTCAACCTGCTCCACACGGCATGAGAGCACATCAATAAGCCAGCGACGAAGCGCCTCCTGAAGCTGCCTCTCCACCTGTTCGGTGGTCAGGAATTCAGCTGCCGATGGATCTGCCAGCACAACACGATAGAATTCAGCGACCAGTGGCATTGCATTATCCCTGGCAAGCTCAGTCGCAAGCCGATGCACATCGGGATCGGTTTCATTAATCAGCTTCACCCACTCTTCTTTCACCGTTTGCAGGTAGGTTTCCATGGTCTGCACCTTCAGGAGACATGCGGGAACGCAGATTTAACAATAGCAAAATCAAACCACTCCGCAATTGCCGCTTTTTTAAACAAAAACGAGTGATAGCTCATAATGTATAACGGTGCTACATTATGCCGCCCACCCAAGTCAGCAATGGCCAGGCAACGTCGTAAAGAACGGTAAAGCCTGCAACCATGACCTCGTCCTACGGTCTCAATGGCACGTGGTATCGCGAAGTCTGCGCTACCTTCACAGGCTTCACATAGGTTCCACTATTTTGTCTCAATCCAAATTTCAGCGGGCGTTTCTGCACCCGCGCTACTGGTTTACATGGTTCGGCCTTGGCGTGCTTTGGCTGCTGGTTCAACTTCCATATCCCGTGATCCGTTTCCTGGGTTCTAAGCTCGGCAGCGCATCGCGTTACTTTCTTAAGCGTCGTGAATCCATTGCCCGAAAAAATCTCGAACTTTGCTTTCCGCATTACAATGCCCAGCAGCGCGAAACGCTGATTGCGGAAAACTTTAAATCTATCGGTATGGCGCTGCTTGAAACCGGTATGGCCTGGTTCTGGCCAGACGAGCGTGTCCGTAAATGGTTTGACGTGGAAGGCCTGGATAACCTGAAACGTGCCCAGATGCAAAACCGCGGCGTGATGGTTGTGGGTGTGCATTTTATGTCGCTTGAGCTGGGCGGCCGCGTTATGGGTCTTTGTCAGCCAATGATGGCAACCTATCGCCCGCATAACAGCGCGCTGATGGAATGGGTACAAACGCGGGGCCGCATGCGTTCAAATAAGGCGATGATCAGCCGTAACAATCTCCGCGGTATGGTTGGCGCCCTGAAAAAAGGGGAAGCCGTCTGGTTTGCCCCGGACCAGGACTACGGTCCTAAAGGCAGCAGTTTTGCCCCTTTCTTTGCGGTTAAAGATGTCGCTACGACGAACGGTACCTTTGTGATTTCACGTCTCTCAGGCGCCGCGATGTTGACGGTGACCATGGTCAGAAAAGCGGATAAGTCAGGCTATCGTCTGCATATCTCCCCAGAGATGGCGAACTATCCTGAAGATGAGAGTGAAGCCGCGACCTTTATCAATAAGGTGATTGAGTTTGAAATTATGCGTGCGCCTGAGCAGTATCTGTGGATGCACCGCCGCTTTAAAACCCGCCCCCTGGGCGAAGCCTCGCTCTATATCTGACCCCTTTCGAAGGTTAGTTTCGCTAAGAAACTAACCTTTTCAAACACCTGTAATCGCAGTGCGTAACGGCTTTTTCGACCGTCGCTCAACAGGCATTTATTGCGTACCGAAATCAAACTGTCGCCGCTCCACGACACTCGTAAGTGTAGGAAATTATTTAAAAAAATGCCTCTTGTCACTCCTGAAATTTAGGCGTACATTAGCGCCGTCTGGCGACAGGAAAGCACAGAATTCAGAGCTGAAGTTAGCGACGTCACGGGATAATTCCGATTTCCCCTTTCGCATGATTTCAACTCTCTATACTCAGTTGGACTCTGTTTTTTTAATGCGTACCGGAAGATACGCGGAGCGATGAAACGTGAAATATTTCTTTATGGGCATTTCGGTTATTGTTTTAGTTTGGGCCGGAACGTTTGCTCTGATGATCTAGTTAAGAAAATGCAGTCAAAAAAACAGGCGCCGTTGGCGCCTGTTTTTTTGTTGTCCGTTACGACTCGGGTTGTTCCGCAACGCTCTTCGCTGCAAGCAGGCCATCCGCGCGGAACATGCTTTTAATGCCCCGCACTGCCTGACGGATACGGTCGCTGTTTTCAATCAGCGCGAAACGCACGTGCGTGTCACCGTAGTCACCAAAGCCAATGCCTGGAGAGACGCAAACCTTCGCGTCCTGAAGCAGTTTTTTGGCAAATTCCAGAGAACCCATCGCCGCATACGGCTCAGGAATTTTCGCCCAGACGTACATAGAGGCTTTAGGCATTTCCACCATCCAGCCTGCTTCATGAAGCCCTTTTACCAGCACATCACGGCGGCGTTTATACTGAGCGGCAATATCGAGCACGCATTGCTGATCCCTTTCCAGCGCCGCGATGGCCGCGACCTGTAACGGCGTAAAGGTGCCATAGTCATGGTAGCTTTTAATACGCG
Source organism: Enterobacter sp. MGH 33 (assembly GCF_000534535.1). Lineage (NCBI taxonomy): Bacteria > Pseudomonadati > Pseudomonadota > Gammaproteobacteria > Enterobacterales > Enterobacteriaceae > Enterobacter > Enterobacter sp. MGH 33. Next base: position 3,534,643 of record NZ_KI973212.1, read on the forward strand.
CCAGGGCGCTCACCAGCGTTTTGTTTCCCACCATAAAACCAATTCGCCAGCCCGCCATGTTGTAGCTTTTCGACAGGGTGAAAAACTCAACCGCCACATCACGGGCACCCGGTACCTGCATAATTGACGGCGCTTTCCAGCCATCATAAACGATATCGGCGTAGGCGAGATCGTGTACCACCAGCACGTCGTAACGCTTAGCCAGCGCGACCACTTTCTCGAAGAATTCAAGTTCAACGCATTGTGCTGTTGGGTTTGACGGGAAACCGAGGATCATCATTTTCGGCTTCGGATAGCTTTCACGAATCGCCCGTTCCAGCTCGTTAAAGAAGTCGACGCCTTCCACCAGCGGGACAGAACGCACCTGCGCGCCGGCAATCACCGCCCCATAGATGTGAATGGGGTAGCTCGGATTCGGCACCAGTACGGTATCGCCGTGATCCAGCGTCGCCAGCATCAGGTGGGCCAGCCCCTCTTTGGAGCCAATGGTCACAATCGCTTCACTTTCAGGATCGATATCGACCTGATAACGATCCTGATACCAGCGGGAGATCGCCCGACGTAAGCGTGGAATGCCGCGTGAGGTGGAATACCCATGGGTATCAGGACGCTGCGCAACCGTGCAGAGTTTCTCAACGATATGCGGCGGCGTTGGGCCGTCAGGGTTACCCATACTGAAATCGATAATGTCTTCGCCGCGCCGACGCGCAGCCATTTTCAGTTCAGCAGTGATATTGAAAACATAAGGGGGGAGACGATCGATACGCGTAAAACGGCGTTCAGGACTGAATTCAGCCATAGATTCCTCAGAGTCACGTTAGCGCCCGGACCGTCCGAGCGACGCTGCCACCCGTGTGGCGTGCTTAGAAAATAACCTGAAGAAAAAGACGCTGTCGAGAGGATAACGGCAAAACAATATTTTGCGCTAAAACGGGAATGTGATTGCAGTGAAAAGCGGAACTCTTATCGCGAACAGGCAGTTTTAAGCGCTACGATTTAACACAATATTTTCAGTATCGTTACCTGACGTTTCTCCCCAAACGGAAAAGCACCGACTTTCAGTCAAAAGCCAGCAATCCCCTTTGAGAATTATGGTTTTTCCCCATTTGATAAATCTGATGGATAGCTGGTCATCAGGCCCTATGTTTTCTATCATAGATTTTTCCCGTTTTCCCAGGCCTGACCGTGCACGAAATCTTCAATATGCTCCTGGCGGTGTTCGACCGCGCGGCATTAATGCTGATCTGTCTCTTTTTCCTTATCCGCATCCGCTTGTTCCGCGAACTGTTGCATAAATCTGCCCATTCGCCAAAAGAGCTGCTGGCCGTCACGTTTATCTTTTCGATGTTTGCCCTGTTCAGCACCTGGTCCGGGGTGCCGGTAGAAGGCTCGCTGGTGAACGTGCGCATCATCGCCGTCATGTCGGGCGGGATCCTCTTTGGTCCCTGGGTAGGGATTATCACAGGCATTATCGCCGGCACCCATCGATACCTGATTGATATTGGCGGCGTGACGGCAGTCCCCTGCTTTATCACCAGCATTATTGCCGGGCTGCTCTCGGGCTGGATTAACCGCAAAATCCCGAAAAAGCAGCACTGGCGTGCAGGGATTATCGCGGGGATGGTCTGCGAAACGCTGACCATGATCCTGGTCATCGTCTGGGCGCCAACCGTTGCGCTGGGGCTGGATATCGTCTCGAAGATCGGTATTCCTATGATCCTCGGGAGCGTCTGTATCGGTTTTATCGTGCTGCTGGTGCAAAGCGTGGAGGGCGAAAAAGAGGCCAGCGCCGCGCGTCAGGCCAAGCTGGCGCTGGATATCGCCAACAAGACGCTGCCGCTTTTCCGACACGTTAACGCCGAATCTTTACGTCAGGTTTGCGATATCATCCGCCGTGATATTCACGCCGATGCGGTCGCCATCACCAATATTGACCACGTGCTGGCTTACGTTGGCGTCGGGGAGCACAATTATCGCGACAGCGACGATACCATCAGTCCGACCACCAGACAGGCGATTAACTACGGAAAAATCATTATTAAAAACAATGATGAAGCCCACCGGACGCCAGAGATCCACTCAATGCTGGTGATCCCGCTGTGGGAAAAAGGCGTGGTCACGGGGACGCTGAAAATTTACTACTGCCATGCGCACCAAATCACCTCCTCGCTCCAGGAGATGGCGATTGGCCTGTCGCAGATCATATCCACCCAACTTGAGGTTTCGCGTGCAGAGCAGCTGCGCGAGATGGCAAATAAGGCAGAGCTGCGCGCCCTGCAAAGCAAGATCAATCCCCATTTCCTGTTTAACGCGCTGAACGCTATCTCCTCTTCCATCCGACTTAATCCGGACACCGCGCGGCAGCTGATCTTTAATCTGTCGCGCTATCTGCGCTACAACATTGAGCTAAATGACGACGAGCAGATCGACATCAAAAAAGAGTTGTATCAAATCAAGGATTACATCGCGATCGAGCAGGCTCGCTTTGGCGATAAGCTGACGGTCATTTACGATATTGATGAAGAGGTCAACTGCGTGATCCCAAGTCTGCTGATCCAGCCTCTGGTGGAAAATGCCATTGTTCACGGTATTCAGCCGTGTAAAGGCAAAGGCGTAGTAACGATTAGCGTGACGGAAAGCGGTAACCGCGTGCGCATCGCCGTGCGCGATACCGGGCACGGCATCGATCCGAAAGTCATCGAGCGCGTCAAATCAAACGAAATGCCGGGCAACAAGATCGGACTGCTGAATGTGCATCACCGGGTCAAACTGCTGTACGGTGACGGGCTGCATATTCACCGTCTTGAGCCGGGCACCGAAATTGCCTTTTATGTTCCGAATGAGCGAACGCCCGTGAATGCCCCGATATCCTTGTTGCCGTAGGCCGGAGTAACAGATGAAAGTCATCATCGTAGAAGATGAATTTCTGGCTCAACAGGAGTTGAGCTGGCTTATCAAAACCCACAGCCAGATGGAGATTGTTGGCTGTTTTGAGGATGGTCTGGACGTGCTGAAATTTTTACAGCATAACCGGGTCGACGCGATATTCCTCGATATTAATATTCCGTCGCTGGACGGCGTCCTGCTGGCGCAAAATATCAATCAGTTCGCCCACAAGCCGTTTATTGTGTTTGTCACCGCGTGGAAAGAGCATGCCGTGGAGGCCTTCGAGCTTGAGGCGTTTGACTATATTCTCAAGCCGTACCAGGAGTCGCGTATTATCAGCATGCTACATAAGCTGGAAGCCGCGTGGCAGCAGCAGGCATTACCCGCCAGTGCCAGCCCGGTAGCGCGGGAAAACGACACGATTAATCTGGTGAAGGACGAACGGATCATCGTCACGCCTGTCGACGATATTTACTATGCCGAAGCGCATGAAAAAATGACGTTTGTCTATACGCGGCGTGAATCCTACGTCATGGCGATGAACATCACCGAATTCTGCAATAAACTCCCGGCCGCTCACTTCTTCCGCTGCCACCGCTCGTTCTGCGTCAACCTGAACAAGATCCGCGAAATCGAACCCTGGTTTAATAACACCTATATTTTGCGGCTGAAGGATCTGGATTTTCAGGTGCCGGTAAGCCGCAGCAGGGTGAAAGAGTTCCGCCAGCTCATGCACCTGTAGCGCGTTCCCTCTCCCGCAGGAGAGGGGAATGAGCATCAGAGGATCTGACCCAGTACCTGACGCAGATGCGCCCCGGAGCCCAGTAAGCCTGGGTTGTCGTGGACAATCAGGTAAACAGGAATGTCCTGGACATAGCTCCTGAAGCGGCCTTTGTCTTCGAAGCCGCCACGGAAGCCGGAGGCGGTAAAGAAATCGAGGAAGCGCGGCACGATCCCGCCCGCAATATAGACCCCGCCAAAGGTGCCAAGGTTCAGCGCCAGGTTGCCGCCAAAACGCCCCATGATGACGCAGAACAGCGACAAAGCACGGCGGCAGTCAATACAGCTGTCGGCCAGCGCGCGTTCGGTCACATCTTTAGGTTGCAGATTTTCCGGCAGACGACCGTCTGATTTTACAATCGCCCGATACAGGTTCACCAGGCCCGGACCAGAAAGCACCCGCTCGGCCGACACGTGCCCAATCTCAGCGCGTAGCTCCTCAAGAATAATGCCCTCTTCTTCGCTGTTCGGCGCAAAATCCACATGACCGCCCTCGCCCGGCAGGCTGACCCAGCGTTTGTCGACGTGGACCAGGTGCGCCACCCCCAGGCCGGTGCCTGCGCCGTAAACGGCAATCGGTTTGCCTTCAACCGGGGCCGTACCGCCGAACTGAATCAGATGCTCTGGTTTAAGCATTGGGATAGCCATGGAAACCGCAGTGAAGTCGTTGATAATTTCAAGGTGCGAGAAGCCGAGGTTTTTCCGCATTTCGGCAATTGAGAAGGCCCACGTATGGTTGGTCATCGCCACCCAGTCGCCGGTGATCGGACAGGCGATGGCGATACAACCGTCTTCAACGCTCACTTTATGCTCTTCCAGATAGACGCGAACCACCGCTTCCAGGCTTGGGTAATCCAGCCCTGAATAGGTTTTCGCCTGAGAAATTTCACCGCTGTTCACATCGCACAGGGCAAGGCGCGCGTTGGTGCCGCCTACATCACCTACCAAAGCATACTTTGTCATTCTTCTACTGCTCCGCTAAAGTCAGAATAAATCTTTGGGACACTGTAAATTCAAGGCGTGATAACAACAACGACCAGAAGGTGACTGCCCATGGATTATCGATCTTCGTCACATAATAACTTTACCGTTTCAGCACCTTTTGCACTATTGCCACAATGCTGATTGTGCAAAGTAACGTTAAGCCGTTTTGTACAAGGAAATCATCATGCTCCATCCGCGAGCCAGAACCATGCTGTTATTGGCTGTCCCGGCGCTGATTATTGGCGTGGCGTCGAGCCTGGTGCTCATCGTCGTCATGAAAGTGGCGGCGGTGCTGCAAACGATTTTATGGACCGCGCTTCCGGTAAAATTCGGCATCAGCATTGACTCGCCGGGCTGGATCATGATGATGCTGACCCTGACCGGGATTGCCGTAGGGCTGGTGATCCGCTATAGCCCGGGTCATGCCGGGCCGGACCCGGCACTGGAACCCTTGATTGGCGCCCCTGTCTCTCCCTCTGCTCTGCCGGGGCTTATTATCGCGCTGATTATCGGTCTTGCGGGCGGCGTAAGCCTCGGGCCTGAACATCCCATTATGGCGGTTAATATCGCGCTGGCGGTCTTTCTGGGGGCGCGTCTTTTTCCGCGCGTTGGCGCGCTGGACTGGATGATCCTGGCGTCAGCAGGCACCATCGGGGCGCTGTTTGGCACTCCGGTCGCGGCTGCGCTCATTTTTTCGCAAACCCTCAGCAGTGATCATGAAGTACCGCTGTGGGATAAACTCTTCGCGCCGCTAATGGCCGCCGCTGCGGGAGCCCTCACCACCAGCCTGTTTTTCCATCCCCATTTTTCACTCACCATCCCCCACTACGGCCAGATGCAACTCACCGATATTTTCAGCGGTGCCGTCGTCGTCGCGATCGCCATTGCGCTGGGGATGGTCGCGGTGTGGTGTCTCCCTCGCCTGCATCGCCTGATGCACAGGCTGAAGCATCCGGTGCTGATTCTGGGCATGGGGGGGTTTATTCTGGGCGTTTTAGGCGCCATCGGCGGGACGGTTACGCTGTTTAAGGGTCTGGACGAGATGCAGCAGCTGGCCTTCAGCCAGGTCTTTAGCGTCTCCGATTATCTGCTGTTCGCGCTGGTAAAACTGGCGGCGCTGGTGGTCGCTGCGGCCTGTGGTTTTCGGGGAGGTCGTATCTTCCCGGCGGTATTTGTTGGCGTCGCGCTGGGGCTGATGCTGCATGAGCACGTTGACGCTGTCCCTGCGGCGATTACCGTCTCCTGTTCCATTCTGGGGCTGGTACTGGTGGTCACGCGCGATGCGTGGCTGAGCCTGTTTATGGCGGCCGTTGTCGTGCCGGATACCACGCTTCTGCCGCTGCTCTGTATCGTGATGTTGCCCGCCTGGCTCCTGCTGGCGGGCAAACCGATGCTGATGGGATGGCGAAACGACAGGTAATCAGGCGTTATTGCGCGCCTCCAGCGCTTTGGTCAGCGCGCTCAGCAGCGGCGGAATATCGGCTTTCGGCAGCATCACCTCGATCAGCGAAAGCCGCTCATGGTGTGCCACTTTATCCAGCACCTCCGCCAGCGCTTCCGCTTCGCTGACGCGCCAGCACTCTGCCTGAGGCGCCAGGCTCAGCGCCTGCGGGATCTGCGTCCAGTTCCAGAGGGCAATGTCGTTATAGCGCTGCTCCGGCCCGTGGATGGCCCTTTCCACCGTGTATCCTTCGTTGTTAAGCACCAGAATAATCGGGCGCTGCTTGTCGCGCAGCATCGATCCCAGCTCCTGAATGGTCAACTGCGCGGCGCCGTCACCCGTCAGGACAATCACGCGTCGGTTCGGACACGCCGTTTGCGCGCCAAACGCCGCCGCCAGCGTGTAGCCAATCGATCCCCACAGCGGCTGGACGATAAAGTTCACGTCCGCCGGTAAACGCAGATCGATAGCGCCGAAAGCAGACGTTCCCTGGTCAGCCAGAATAATGTCTCCGGGGCGGATAAACGTTTGCAGGGTACGCCAGAAGCTCTCCTGAGTCAGCGCCCCTTCGATAGTCGGGAACGAAAAGCCGCTGTGATCCAATGGCGCTCGCGTATCACGAACATAGGTTTTACACAGCGCTGTCAGCGTTTCAATGGCCTCCCTCATCGGGATACCCGTAAACCAGACGTCGCCGACGCGGGACGCGTGTGGCTGAACCTCTATCGTCTGGTCCGGCGTCAGCTGGTGGGTAAACCCGGCAGTGAGCGTATCGGTAAAGCGCGTGCCAATACACAGCACCGTATCAGCCCCCTCGATGGCCTCTTTGACCGGCGCGGCGCTCGCCGATCCGCTGTAGGTGCCGTAAAAACCGCTCTGTCGTTCGTCAAAAATGCCCTTGCCCATCAGCATGGTGGCGTGTGCCATCGGCACCTCTTTCACCCACGTCTGAAGGGCCGTGCGCAGACCATGGCGGAGTACCAGGAAGTCCGCTAACAGCGCGGTGCGTTTGCTCGTGGACAAGCGCTTTTCGGCAGCCTCACGGAACGCCTGCAAGCAGGCTGAATCAGCCGGTGCGGGATTAACAGTGAGAGCGCTTACAGGGGGCGTAGCGGCTTTTTTCGCCACATCAGCGGGCAGCATCAGGTAGCCCGGACGGCGCTCCCGCAGCATAGTGGTCAGGACTCTGTCAATTTCATAGCAGGCGTTTTGTTCGGTAAGCACCGCCTGTGCAACGGTGATGGGTTCGCTCATATGATAGAAATGGCGGAACTCGCCGTCACCCAACGTATGGTGCAATAACTCTCCTCGCTGCTGCGCCGCCATACCCGGGGCCCCCACAATATGGAGGACGGGAACATGTTCAGCAAAGCTGCCCGCCACACCGTTCATGGCGCTTAACTCCCCAACGCCGAATGTCGTCAGGAGCGCGGCAAAGCCCTTACAGCGGGCATAGCCGTCTGCGGCGTAAGACGCGTTCAGTTCATTGGCACAGCCCACCCAGCAGATGTCCGGGCTGTCTATCACGTGATCGAGAAATTGCAGGTTATAGTCGCCCGGCACGCCAAACAGATGATCGGCACCACAATCTGTTAGTCGGTCCAGCAGGTAATCGGCGACGCAATAGGGGGTACGCATATTATAAGTGTCCTTCTGACGTTGACCTCACTCTGAGTATTAAATAAGCGTGAAGCGTGTCCAGAATTGGCGACAATCAGGGTCTGGAAAGAATGCTTTACGAAAAAAGCTGAGCTATGCTCATTTTCTTCAGGTTAGTGTAAACGTATACACTGATGTTTCTTTCCAGCGCCAGAGGTCTCGCCAATGGGTTATCAGCCTGACAAAAATCGTTATCAGACAATGCAATATCGCCGCTGTGGGCAAAGCGGCCTTAAGCTTCCCGCCATCTCGCTGGGGCTTTGGCATAATTTTGGCGACGCGACGTTACTCGAAAACAGCCGTCAACTTTTACAGCGTGCTTTCGATTTGGGTATTACGCATTTTGACCTTGCCAATAATTACGGCCCGCCTCCTGGTTCGGCCGAACGTAATTTCGGGCGCATTTTGCAGGAGGATTTCCTGCCCTGGCGCGATGAGCTGATCATCTCCACTAAAGCGGGCTACACCATGTGGGACGGGCCTTACGGTGACTGGGGCTCACGTAAATATCTGATCGCCAGCCTGGACCAGAGCCTCAGGCGTATGGGGCTGGAGTATGTCGATATTTTCTATCACCACCGCCCGGATCCACAAACGCCGCTACGTGAAACCATGAAAGCGCTTGACCATGTGGTGCGTCAGGGCAAGGCGCTGTACATCGGTCTGTCCAACTACCCGGCAGAAGTGGCAAGGCAGGCGATTGAAATACTGGAGGATCTGGGCACGCCATGTCTGATCCACCAGCCGAAGTACTCCATGTTTGAACGTGCGCCTGAAGAGGGGTTGCTGGACGTGTTGCAGCATAAAGGGGTGGGATGTATCCCCTTCTCCCCCCTGGCGGGCGGACAGTTGACCGATCGCTATCTGAACGGTATCCCGGCGGATTCTCGCGCAGCAAGCGGCAGTAAGTTCCTTAACCCGGAGCAGATCACCGACAAAAAGCTGGAAAAGGTACGCAAGCTGAATGCGCTGGCGGAAAACCGGGGGCAAAAGCTATCGCAAATGGCACTGGCCTGGATCCTGCGCCACGATGCGGTGACATCCGTGCTCATCGGCGCAAGCAAGACCGGACAAATTGAAGATGCAGCAGGCGTGCTTGAGAATTGTCGGTTCACGGCAGAAGAGCTGAAGACGATAGATACGATCCTGTCCAGTTCAGATTAAAAACACTTTTAGCAAAAAGTGCTCTCGTTCATGATTTAGGAGTTGAGGCGATGAAACGAATGTTTACCAACTCGTAAAATTGCGTTAACAGGTCGCACAGCGGCCCCGATCGTGAAGGAGAAGAGTATGTTCAGGTCACTGATTCTTGCAGCGGTATTACTGGCTTCGGCCCCGCTGGTCGCCAGTGCGGGCGAAATCACCCTGTTGCCATCGATTAAATTACAAATTGGCGATCGTGATGACTACGGCAGATACTGGGACGGTGGCTACTGGCGCGACCGTGACTACTGGCACCGCCATTATGAATGGCGTCAAAACCGCTGGTGGAAACACGATAACGGCTATCACCGTGGCTGGGATAAGCGTAAGGCTTACGAACGCGGCTACCGCGAAGGCTGGAACGATCGTGACGACCGCCGTGGCGGCTGGGGTCATGGAAAAGGCAGAGGCCACGGTCACGGCCATCACCATTAACAACAAAAAGGAGCCTTCCGGCTCCTTTTTCTTTTACAGGCCTGCGGCTGTGCCTATCAGCAACCACAAGTTTAACGCCACCACCACGACCACAATGGCCCACCCGGCGCGCTTCACCCACGTCGAATTCACCAGTTCGCCCATCAGCGATTTATTACTGGTGAAGATCAGCAGCGGCACCAGCGCCAGCGCAATCCCGAAACTTAGCAGTACCTGACTCATCACCAGAATGCGGGTCGGATCCAGCCCCATCAGGATCACAACAAAGGAAGGCAGCATCGTGACCGAGCGGCGAACCCACAGCGGAATATGGAAACGTACGAACCCCTGCATCACCACCTGCCCGGCCAGTGTCCCCACAACCGTAGATGAAAGACCCGCAGCAACCAGGCTTAAACCAAAAATAGTGGCAGCGGCATGACTCAGCAACGGCTCCAGCGTCAGGTAAGCCTGGTCGAGATCGGCAACCCCGGTATGCCCGTTAAAGTGGAACGCGGCGGCGGCGGTCGCCATCATCGCCAGATTCACAAATCCGGCAATGGTCATCGCGATAGTCACATCCCATTTCGAGGCGGAGTAGCGCTCTTTACTCGTCCCGCCATGCAGATTCTGGGTTAATGAAGAGTGCAGATAAATGACGTGCGGCATGATGGTCGCCCCCAGCACCCCGGCAGCCAGAAAAACGGCTTCAGAAGTGGGTAACGACGGGATCACCATCCCTTTCGTCAGCTGCGCCAGATTCGGCTGGGAGAAAATCAGCTCAACAATATAGGCGGCAGCGACGAACAGCAGCAAGCCGCCGATGACTTTCTCCAGCGGTTTTTGTCCCCGCCGCTGGAGCATCAGAATCAGGAAAGTGGCGATACCGGTCAGCACGGCCCCCTGAAGCAGGGAGACGCCCAGGATAAGCTTAAAGCCGATCGCCGCCCCGATAAACTCGGCGAGATCGGTGGCCATGGCGATAATTTCCGCCTGAACCCAGTAAAACCAAACTGCCGGACGTGGATAATGATCGCGGATTTGCTCCGCCAGGTTTTTTCCGGTAGCAATACCCAGCTTCGCGGAGAGCATCTGAATCAGCATCGCCATCAGATTGGCCCAGACCACAACCCACAGCAGTTTATAGCCGAAACTGGCCCCGGCCTGAATGTTGGTCGCAAAATTACCCGGATCGATGTAGCCAATCGCGGCAATGAATGCCGGTCCCATTAATGCGAACCGCAGCTTGCGTGCCGCTCTGCCGCTGCTACTCTCTACGCGACTATTCGTCATTTCTGCCTCTGGAAATATAGCCTTTGCTATGTTTTATGCTATCAAAATGAGAATGATTATCAAGTTCATTTGTAACGGTTAACATGATTTCTCTGATAGTCAGGAACGATAGACAGGCAGGTGGAGCAAGGTCACAGAATGTGAAAATGCGCAGACATTTGTGAAGCGTAGCACACAAACTTAACTTTTCACTCATTTACCTAACATAACAAAAGTGTCTTGTTGATCACTATTTTTGAGACTCGTCACAGGATGTAACTATAGTGTGGGCTTGATCTCGTTTTCTTTGTGCTTGTTACATAGAATGTGCACGGAAATTAAACCTGCCTCATATTTGGAGCAAATATGGACCGCGTCCTTCATTTTGTCCTGGCACTCGTTGTCGTTACTGCACTTGCATTGCTGGTCAGCACAGACCGCAAAAAAATTCGTATTCGCTATGTTGTCCAACTGCTGGTCATTGAAGTTTTACTTGCGTGGTTCTTCCTGAACTCCAACGTAGGCCTGGGCTTCGTGAAAGGCTTCTCCGAAATGTTCGAAAAACTGCTCGGATTTGCCAACGAAGGGACAAACTTCGTCTTTGGCAGCATGAACGATCAGGGTCTGGCCTTCTTCTTCCTGAAGGTGCTCTGCCCTATCGTCTTCATCTCTGCCCTGATCGGTATCCTTCAGCACATCCGCGTTCTGCCGGTGGTTATCCGTGCGATCGGCTTCCTGTTATCGAAAGTTAACGGCATGGGCAAACTGGAATCCTTTAACGCAGTCAGCTCGCTGATTCTCGGTCAGTCTGAGAACTTCATTGCGTATAAAGATATCCTCGGCAAGATGTCCCGTAACCGCATGTACACCATGGCGGCGACCGCAATGTCAACCGTTTCCATGTCTATCGTGGGCGCGTATATGACCATGCTGGAACCAAAATATGTGGTTGCGGCGCTGGTTCTGAACATGTTCAGCACCTTTATCGTGCTTTCGCTGATTAACCCATACCGTGTTGATGCCAGCGAAGAGAACATTCAGATGTCAAACCTGCACGAGGGACAGAGCTTCTTCGAAATGCTGGGTGAATACATTCTGGCGGGTTTCAAGGTTGCAATTATCGTCGCCGCGATGCTGATTGGCTTTATCGCGCTGATCGCTGCGCTGAACGCCCTGTTTGCGGCCGTACTCGGTATCTCCTTCCAGGGTATTCTGGGCTACATCTTCTACCCGATTGCCTGGGTGATGGGCGTGCCCGCTCACGAAGCGTTGCAGGTGGGCAGTATCATGGCAACGAAACTGGTTTCCAATGAGTTCGTGGCGATGATGGATCTCCAGAAGATTGCCAGCACACTCTCCCCTCGTGCGGAAGGGATCCTGTCCGTCTTCCTGGTCTCCTTCGCGAACTTCTCTTCCATCGGTATTATCGCTGGTGCGATTAAAGGCCTGAACGAAGAGCAAGGTAACGTCGTTTCTCGCTTTGGCCTGAAGCTGGTTTACGGTTCAACGCTGGTGAGCGTCCTGTCTGCCTCTATTGCAGCACTGGTTCTGTAATTCATACCGTGCAATAAAAACCGGGAGCCATCGCTCCCGGTTTTTTTTATGCCTCCAGCGCCGTCAGGGGCAGTGGTTTACCAATCAAATAGCCCTGCAAATAGTCCACGCCGAATCGCAGCAACATCTCGCGTTGTTCAGCCGATTCCACATATTCAGCCACCACACAAAGCGATTTCGTTTTGGCCATGTTGCAAATGGACTGCACGATCATCGCATCCATGCTGTCGGTGCAGATATCTTTCACGAAGCAGCCATCGATCTTAATGATATCGGCCTCCAGCCGCTTCAGGCGCTCAAAGTTGGCATAGCCGGTACCAAAGTCATCAATAGCAATGCGGAAGCCGTAATCCCGCAGCTGCTGGATATTGTTGATGCTGCTTCCCGAGTCAGAGAAAGCCTGTTCCTCGGTGATCTCAATGACGATATCTTGCGGCGCAATGGCGTAGCGTTCAAAAAGCGCGATGATCTCAGCCGCAATCTCATTTTGCATCAGCGTCAGCGGCATCAGATTAACGGAGAACCGCGTTCCGGCCCGTTCGGACGGATGGCTGCGCATCCACATCAGCAATTTTTCCACCACGTTCAGGTCAAATCGGTGGCTCAGGTTAAACTGAGCAATCAGCGGAATAAAGCGATCAGGCGTGATGATCTCACCCTCGCTTTCAAGCCTTGAGAGGATTTCAAAGTACCCTTCCCCACGCGCGTTATGGATTGGCTGGGCGTAAAGGTGAAGCCCACCGATATCAAGGGCGCGTTTTATGCGGGCCAGCATCAGCACTCTGTCCGTCGTCTGACCGGAGACATCATCCAGACTGTTGGTTAACGCCAGGACGTTGTGCCCGGCACAGGACTGCTCGGAGAGCCAGCTCAGCTGACCCAGCGTGTGATGCAGGCTTTCTCCATCCGGCACTTCACCCCAGGAGGCGCCAAACTCGATGTCGAGCTCAGTCTTGTTCCAGATAATCTTACGGCTGTTCAGATGATCAACCATATATTGCAGACGTTCAGCCGTTCCCGGACCCAGCAAGACCACTACCAGCTCACTGCCCGGCAACTGGAAGAGCTTCTCGTCTTTTTGCAATAACGGTTGCAGCGACGCGGTTATCATCTTTTTACAATGTACACGCATGAGGATGCCGTAGTGACGGCTCAGGAATTCGAGATTATCCAGGCGCAGGCAGCAGACTTTGGCCTCGGGATGGTGCTGTAAAAACACTTCCAGCGCACGAATGTTAGGCAGACCGGTGAGCGGATCGGTAAGCGCCCTCTCCTGCCACCCCTGTTTCAGCCATTCACTTTTCTGATAGATCCGCGACATGTAAAGCAGGCAGATGGCGAAAGAGATTAGCACCGACAGGATAAAGGAGAGCGAGTGGCCCGATTCAACGCCATTAAGAAAATTATAATTATAGGTCAACAGCATGAGCGCCGAGGCCGCCCAGAATAAAGAGATGAGCGCATAGTTCAGACGACCAATCCCCAGGGTGAAAAGAATGAAAACGATTGGCATCAAATAACCCGCAATAAACTGCGACTCAAAAGGCGCGCATAAAATAGCGATCATCGAGATCAACAGCATCAGCCACACAACGATAAATAACGCTTTTTTGTGACAAAAGAGGGGCTTCACGCTTCGCCGCCAGAATGTTCGGGCATAGCGAGGATTAATAATCATTCTTAACGGATAATAGAACATCATGGTGAAAATCAGGGCGGCACAAATCAGACTCTGAATATCGATAACGTTATAAATTGCAGAGCCTTCGCCGAAATAGGAGGAGATTGTCACCGGGAAATCAAATAAATATCCCGCCAGATACATCGATAATTTGATGCCCACAGGCACCATAAATCCGAGCCAGAAAATACGTATGCCAATGTACTTATTCGGTATGCTGTGTCGCCAGCGCTTGCCCAGCACCAGACGGATGACGCCACAGGCGGCGAAGACGGTAAACGTCTGACAACATAATAATACGGCAGATTGTAGTGGTGCTAAATCAAGATTATAAATATTAGTAATACTAAAACTTAACAGCAAAGGAATGATTGCCCGTCGTCCAAATAACAACACGATGGCGAGCATGGCACTTAAGGGCAACCACGCCAGATAAACATCATTTTCGCTGACGATGGCCCGTGGAGAGATATAACGAGAAAAAGGAATCGCAATCAGGCTTAGCGCCAGGGCAATCATAAATATCTTTACATTATTGTAAATTTTTCTATTCATTAATCCTGATAATCTATTTTACCATCGTCTCATTGACCGCATGGATAATAGGTTTATTAATAACACGAATCAAGTTCAGGTCTATTTATAGACTTGTTTATTGATTTGGATTGAGGTGAGGTGTAGAAAACGACGTTAATTGCAACAAAAACAGTCTAAAATATTTTACAAGATATAAAAAAACCCCCGTCTTGCGACGAGGGTTTAAATTTTGGTGGAGCTAAGCGGGATCGAACCGCTGACCTCTTGCATGCCATGCAAGCGCTCTCCCAGCTGAGCTATAGCCCCACATGTTACTTTACCTACCGCACTCTGTTGGGTTCAGAGTTTGGTGGAGCTAAGCGGGATCGAACCGCTGACCTCCTGCATGCCATGCAGGCGCTCTCCCAGCTGAGCTATAGCCCCGTCGTAAAGCTGTCATGTTGACGGGCGGCATAATATGAATTCCGCCGCAGAGTGTCAACGGCAAATTCAGCCTCCGCCTTTCAATCGCCGAAAAATCATGCAAATGAATCACTTTGAGAGCCTGCTCGCAGCCAGGAGTTAAGCTTGTCACGTTTTCACGTAAAACGGTGCTATAAAATGAACCACTAATTAACCCCACAGATATTCAGGAAATTGTATGATCAAGGAACGAATGACGCCAGAAGAGTTAGCCCTGCTGACTGGCTATAGCCGACAGACCATCAATAAATGGGTACGCAAAGAGGGTTGGATTACATCGCCAAAGCCAGGCGTTCAGGGTGGCAAAGCGCGTCTGGTACACGTCAATGAAAAAGTGCGCGACTTTATTCGCAGCGCGCGCAGGGCAACAGAGACGCCGGAACTGCCAGATAAGGCGTACCACGAGGGCTCGCTTCATGCCCTGCTCCTGACGCTGGCGAATGAAATGACGCCGGAAGAGCAAAAGCAGATGACATCGCTGTTACTGCGGGAAGGGATTACCGGCTTGTTACAACGTTTAGGGATTCGCGACCAACGCTGATATGAAAAGATTACGCAGCAAAATGACCACGGAAGAGCTGGCGGACAGTCTGGGCGTAGCCCGACAAACCGTTAATCGCTGGATACGACAGAAGGGATGGAAAACGGAGGGTATCAACGGTGTAAAAGGCGGAAGAGCGAGGGTGATATGTATTGATGCGCACGTTAAGGAGCACATCATTAGTCTTCCCGCCATTCGTAACCGTCGGGCTGTTTACCATGTGGCGGAAAGCCCTTCCCACTACGGCGTGGCAACCTCATCCAGCCTGCTTCCACAAATTATCGACTCGCTGGAAAACATGACGACTGTCGAACAGGAACGTTTGCACAAGTTGCTCGCTCGTGAAGGGTTGCAGGGTTTTCTCACGCGTCTTGGTATTGCTGAATAACAGGCATAAAAAACGGCAGGGTAACCTGCCGTTTTTTGTATTACACGAGTATTACTGCTGGCTTTCACGCTCAGCAATAAAGCCCAGCGCTTTGTTGATACGCGCAACGCTACGTGATTTGCCGATGGCATGAACGGTCACGTCCAGCGCCGGAGACTGGCCTGCCCCCGTCACCGCAACGCGCAGCGGCATACCGACTTTACCCATGCCAATTTCCAGCTCATCAGCGGTAGCCTGAATCGCGTGGTGAACATTTTCCGCAGTCCATTCGGTAATGGCTTCGAGTTTATCACGCACCACTTCCAGCGGCTGACGCGCAACCGGACGCAGGTGTTTCTTGGCCGCGTCGGCGTCGAACGCGTCAAACTCTTCATAGAAGTAACGGCAGCTTTCAGCAATTTCTTTCAGCGTTTTGCAACGCTCGCCAAGCAGCTTCACCAGATCCGCCAGTTCAGGGCCCGTACGGGTATCGATGTTTGCCTGTTCAATGTGCCATTGCAGATAAGTCGCCACATATTCTGGCTGCATGGTATTGATGTAGTGATGGTTCAGCCACAGCAGTTTATCAGTGTTGAACGCGCTGGCTGATTTGCTGACCGAGTTCAGAGAGAACAGCTCGATCATCTCTTCGCGGCTGAAGATCTCCTGGTCACCATGAGCCCAGCCCAGACGCACCAGGTAGTTCAGCAGCGCTTCCGGCAGATAGCCGTCATCACGGTACTGCATCACGCTCACCGCGCCATGACGTTTGGACAGCTTTTTACCGTCGTCACCGTTGATCATTGATACGTGCGCATACACCGGTACAGGCGCGTTCAGCGCTTTCAGAATGTTGATCTGACGCGGGGTGTTATTGATATGGTCTTCACCACGGATCACGTGAGTGATTTCCATATCCCAGTCGTCCACAACTACGCAGAAGTTATAGGTTGGCGATCCGTCAGTACGACGAATGATAAGGTCATCCAGCTCCTGGTTGCTGAATTCGATCGGGCCACGGATCTGGTCATCAAAGATGACAGAGCCATCCTGTGGGTTAGCAAAACGCACTACGCAAGGCTCATCCGCAGCATGCTCGCTGTGGTCATGGCGGCAACGACCGTCATAACGCGGTTTTTCGCCTTTTGCCATTTGCTCTTCACGCAGCGCATCCAGACGCTCCCTGGAGCAGTAGCACTTATAGGCCGTGCCTGCCACCAGCATCTCGTCAATTACGGCGTTATAGCGGTCAAAACGTTTGGTCTGGAAGTATGGACCTTCGTCCCACGCCAGATTCAGCCAGTTCATCCCATCCATAATGGCTTCAATTGCTTCCGGCGTTGAGCGCTCCAGATCGGTGTCTTCAATACGCAGCACAAACTCACCGTTGTTGTGACGTGCGAAAAGCCAGGAGTAGAGAGCGGTACGTGCACCACCGACATGCAGATAGCCTGTCGGGCTCGGCGCGAAGCGAGTTTTGATTTTCATGAAATGGCCTTACGTTATAAAGATGCCGGTAATCGGCAAATTCCGGGAAGAAAACAATGGGCAATATTCTATCACTGTGGGCCGATTCCTCAATGTCGATCACTTTATCCGGTTCGAGATTGCTGTTTTTGTTTATAAATCATGCGCCACAGTCCGTTTTGCGATCGTTTTGACTAATTTTACGACGAACGAATAAAAACTTTAGAAAATGCGTTGACTCATTTTCAACTCTCCCTATAATGCGACTCCACACAGCGGGGGTGATTAGCTCAGTTGGTAGAGCATCTCCTTTACACGGAGGGGGTCGGCGGTTCGAGCCCGTCATCACCCACCATCTACTTCGGTAGACTCGCAGTG
>NZ_KI973212.1:3552368-3939675 GCF_000534535.1 Enterobacter sp. MGH 33
TGGGCGATTAGCTCAGTTGGTAGAGCATCTCCTTTACACGGAGGGGGTCGGCGGTTCGAGCCCGTCATCGCCCACCATTTCGGGTCGTTAGCTCAGTTGGTAGAGCAGTTGACTTTTAATCAATTGGTCGCAGGTTCGAATCCTGCACGACCCACCAATGTAAAAAAGCGCCCTAAAGGCGCTTTTTTGCTATCTGCGATATAGCACATCCCCATTGCAGCCAGACCGCTTGTTTTACTCAAGCTCACGCCTTCTTTGCCGATACCTCTATTTTATGGCGAAAAGGATCTCAATATGACAACTCTTAAGCCCGTTTCTCTGTCGGCGATGGAAATCGGCAGCGTAGATAACAGCTCCGGCGGAAACGACATTGCTTCTCAAATCACCCGTCTGACCAAACAGATAACGAAAGTCACTCAGCAGCTCAAAGAAGTGGCCATGGGTGATGCCACAGCAGAAGAGAAGCAAAAGCAGCAGGAATTACTCGAATCTCAGCTGGCTATGTTGCAGGCACAGCTGGCGCAATTGCAGCGTCAGCAGGCAGAAGAGGCGATGCCAAAACAGGAAAAAGGTCAGGCAGTCGCGGAAGGCATCAATAAGCCCTCCGCGGAGCATCAGATTAATATCTACATCTGATTATTGGTTTCGTTAAAAAGTGGATCGCGTGTGCGGGCCTCCATCAAACGTTCGGCCTGCATACGCACCACATCCCAGCAGGCATGCGCCGCGCCGGAAAGTGACCTGTTTTTACGGCGTACCAGCATCAGCTGGCGTTCGACACAGGGTACGAAACGCTTCACCGTTAAACGACTCCCCTGCGGCAGTGGCAGCGCCAGCGCCGGCAGAACGCTGATGCCAATCCCCGCTTCGACCATCGGGAAGAGCGTGGCAGGATGCCCAATCTCCTGCACAATGGTTGCCTTAACGCCCTGCGCGGCCAGAGCGGCATCTATCAGCGGACGGCTGCCTGATGCATAATCCTGTAACACCAGGTTTGCCCCCTGCAAGGCCTGCCAGGCCACGTGTGGCAGCGATGCCAGCGGATCATCATCGCGGCAGAGCAATAAAAAGGGCTCCGAGAGCACCACTTCACATTCCAGGTCGCTTACCGCTCCGGGATCAATAACGATGCCAAAATCCACATCCCCCTGACGGATACTCTCCAGTACCCACTGCTGCGGCCTGTCGTGCAAAACAAAATCGATATCCGGATAGCGGTGATTACTTTCAGCGATACACTGGGGAATAAGATGCGCTGAAATCGTCTGGCTCGCCGCCACTCTCACGGTACCGGAAAGCTGTTGTCCGAGCCGGCCAACATCCCTGAGCGTACTGTTCAGTTCATCCAGCAGCCTTTCCAGTCGCATTGCCAGCTGCTGTCCCGCTTCGGTGAGTACCACTTCTCGCGTCGTACGGTCGAGCAGCTTCACTCCCGTTTGCGTTTCAAGCTCCTTAACGCTATGGCTCACCGCCGACTGGCTGAGGCCAATGATCTCCCCTGCCCGGCTAAAGCTGCGGGCCTGCGCGACGGTGACGAAAACGCGAAGCTGACGTAACGAATAATTCATCTGTTTAATTCATGAATGGATGCAATAAATCAATTTTATTTCTCAAAGGGAAGAAAGCACAATAGCGGCATCTGTTTTCAGGAGTGATTATGAAACTTTTTCGTATCCTTGATCCGTTTACGCTGACCCTGATTAGTGTCGTCTTGCTGGCCTCGTTCTTCCCGGCGCGGGGCAGTTTCGTTCCGGTTATTGAAGGACTGACCACGGCAGCCATTGCCCTGCTGTTCTTTATGCATGGCGCCAAACTCTCCCGGGAAGCCATTATTGCAGGCGGTAGCCACTGGCGACTGCACCTGTGGGTAATGTGCAGCACCTTTATCCTCTTCCCGGTTTTGGGCGTGCTGTTCGCCTGGTGGGCGCCGGTGAATGTCGATCCGGCGCTGTATACCGGTTTCCTTTATCTGTGCATTTTGCCGGCCACCGTGCAGTCCGCTATTGCCTTTACCTCGCTGGCGGGCGGTAACGTCGCGGCGGCGGTTTGTTCTGCTTCCGCTTCCAGCCTGCTGGGGATCTTTGTTTCACCGCTACTGGTCGGTCTGCTGATGAACATGCACGGGGCGGAAGGCAATCTGGAGCAGGTGGGTAAAATTTGTCTGCAACTGCTGCTGCCGTTTGTGCTCGGACACTTATCCCGTCCCTGGATTGGGGCGTTTGTGGCAAAACATAAAAAATGGATCGGGAAAACGGACCAAAGCTCAATTCTGCTGGTGGTTTACACGGCCTTCAGCGAAGCCGTGGTGAACGGCATCTGGCACAGGGTGGGCGCTGGATCGCTGCTGTTTATTGTGGTGGTAAGCATCGTTTTGCTGGCCATTGTCATCGCGGTTAACGTCTTTGTGGCCCGCAAATGCGGCTTCAACAAGGCCGATGAAATCACCATTGTATTTTGCGGATCGAAAAAGAGCTTGGCCAACGGGATCCCGATGGCCAATATTCTGTTCCCGACGTCCGTCATTGGGATGATGGTGTTACCGCTGATGATTTTCCATCAGATCCAGCTGATGGTGTGTGCGGTACTGGCGCGGCGTTACAAGGCGCAGACAGAAAAGCTGGCGCAGGAAGAGACCCGCGCCGCGAAAGTTTAAGGACGTTTCAGGGGCTGAACCAGCTGGGTCAGCCCCTCTGTTTTGATCAGTAACGTGATAGCCATCAGCTCGCCCAGACGCCCGGCGGGGAACTCATCCTTACGGGCAAACCACAGCAGATACTCTTCCGGTAAATCAATCAGCCTGCGACCCTTATATTTACCGAACGGCATCTCCGTATTGGCGATCTCAACGAGCTGCTCTTTTTCCACGTCACTCTCCTAACAGGCGCATCATTTCCGCTTCGTCGATTACCTCGATGCCAAGCTCCTGCGCTTTTGCCAGCTTCGAACCGGCCGCTTCCCCGGCAATCACCAGGTCGGTTTTCTTCGATACGCTGCCCGCCACTTTTGCCCCCAGCGCCACCAGGCGCGCTTTCGCGTCATCGCGCGAGAGCTGGCTCAGGCTGCCGGTCAGCACTACCGTTTTACCGGCAAACGGGCTGTCGATCTCTTCGGCATTAACCACTACCGGTGCAGGCCAGTGAATGCCCTGTTCCAGTAATTTACCGATCACTTCACGGTTGCTCTCTTCGGCGAAGAAGTTGAAAACGTGGGTAGCGACCACAATGCCGACATCAGGGACTTTCTGTAGCTCGTCGATGGTGGCTTTCTCCAGCGCGTCCAGCGTGCCGAAATACGCCGCCAGCCCTGCCGCCGTCGCCTCTCCGACTTCACGAATGCCAAGCGCGTAAAGGAAACGGGCAAAGGTGGTGTTTTTGGCCGCCTCGAGCGCGTTAACGATGTTCTGGGCAGATTTCGGCCCCATACGATCAAGACCGGTCAGCTTACCTGCCGTCAGGGTAAAGAGGTCCGCTGGCGTATGGACGTACTCTTTCTCAACTAACTGGTCGATAATCTTGTCACCCATTCCGTCGACGTCCATCGCCCGGCGGGAGACAAAGTGCTTCAGGGACTCTTTACGCTGCGCGCCGCAGATTAACCCGCCCGTACAGCGCGTTACCGCTTCCCCCTCCACGCGCTCAACGTCCGAACCACATACCGGACAGTGGGCTGGAAACTCGATGGCACGGGTATCGGCAGGACGTTCAGACTCAACAACGTTAACCACCTGTGGGATCACGTCGCCCGCGCGGCGAATCACCACTTTGTCACCAATGCGCAGGCCCAGGCGGGCAATTTCATCGGCGTTATGCAGCGTGGCGTTACTTACCAGCACGCCAGCCACCTGCACAGGCTCCAGACGCGCCACAGGCGTAATCGCCCCCGTACGCCCTACCTGAAACTCCACGTCGCGAACGAAGGTCATCTGCTCCTGCGCCGGGAACTTAAAGGCCACCGCCCAGCGCGGCGCACGGGCCACAAATCCTAACTGTTCCTGCAACGCCAGCGAGTTAACCTTGATCACCACGCCATCAATATCAAACCCGAGCGTGGGACGATCTTCTTCAACCTTGTGATAGAACGCCAGCACCGCCTCCGGAGAGTCGCAGAGCTGCACGCGGTTGCTAACTGGTAACCCCCACTCTTTGAACTGCATTAAACGACCCAGGTGAGTATCTGGCAGGTCACCGCCTTCCAGGATCCCGACGCCGTAGCAGAAGAAAGTAAGCGGTCGCTTCGCGGTGATTCGCGGATCGAGCTGACGCAGCGAACCTGCCGCCGCGTTACGCGGGTTTGCAAACACTTTCCCACCGGTACGACGCGCTTCTTCGTTGATCTTCTCGAAGCCCGCCTGCGGAAGGAACACTTCCCCGCGCACTTCCAGCCGGGCGGGAATGTTATCGCCACGCAGTTTCAGCGGGATCGCACGAATAGTGCGCACATTAGTGGTGATGTCTTCCCCGGTAGTGCCGTCGCCGCGCGTTGCGGCACGCACCATCACGCCGTTCTCATAAAGAATGCTAACGGCCAGACCATCCAGCTTTAGCTCGCAGCACCAGCTCAGATTGTCGATGCTCTTCAGGCGATCCTGCACACGCTTGTTGAAAGCCAGAAAACTCTCTTCATCAAACACGTTATCCAGCGACAGCATCGGCACTTCATGTCGCACCTGGCTGAAAGCGCCCAGCGGTTCCGCGCCGACGCGCTGCGTTGGGGAATCGGGCGTAATCAGTTCGGGGTGCTGCGCTTCCAGCTCGCGCAGTTCACGCATCAGGCGGTCATATTCCGCATCCGGCACTTCCGGTGCGTCCATAACATGATAGAGATATTCATGATGGCGAAGCGTGGTTCGCAGTTCAGTAAGTTGTTGTTCGATTGAGTCCATATCGCACCATCAATGAGAAAAACCCCCGACAGGCGGGGGTTGAGGAGGAGGTGAAGTTAACGCGACGATTACGCGTTCGCTTCCTTAACTTCGCGGATGCGGTCCTGATACTCGCGCAGTTTCTGCGGCGTCATCATTCGACGCTGATCGTCGAGCACCACACCGCCCACTTCGTCGGCGATGTGCTGAGCGGACTGTAGCATCAGCTTAAAGTTTTGCAGCTCGTCACCGTAGGACGGCACCTGCATAAAGATCGTAACCCCCGGCGTGACGAAATCACCGGTCATTTCCGGGTCAAACGTGCCTGGATTGACCATATTGGCCAGACTAAACAGCGCCGGACCGCTACCGTCGGGACTCAGGTGGCGATGGAAAATATTCATGTCGCCGAACTTGAAGCCTGCCTGTTGGATGCTGTTAAGCAGCACGTCACCGTTCAGATGGGTGCCATGATGAGCAGCCACGTTCATGATGATCACCGCTTCTTTACGCTGCGGCTTTTCAACAACCGGTTCTGGCTCTGCGACCGGCTCTGGCTCAACGCGCGGAGCGGGCTGTGGCGCAGGCGGTTCAGGCTGCGGCTGCGGTTGTTGTACCGGCTGCGGCTGCTGAACAGGCTGTGGCTGATGCACTGGCTGTGCAGGCTGTTGCACAGGTTGCGGCTGTACAGGCTGTGGCGCAACGGGCTGCTGTTGCACAGGCTGCTGCGGCGGATGACGAACAGGTTCTTCCACTGGCGGCGGCGCTGGCTGGCGCGGCTGGGCAGAGGCATACGGTGGTTGATACTGGTGCTGCGGAGCGCGGGGGGCTTCATGCTCTCCATGCGCTGCGCCGGGCGCAGTATTGACCCGATGAACACGAACTTCACCCACGCCGTCGTCGTCAGGACCGTCGATGTCGTCTTCAACGTCATCGTCGTCACGACTGGACTTCATGCGCTTCAGTGGACGATCGCGAAACATAGAGGAACGCTCTTTACGGCTGGTCCAGAAACCATGTACCAGTAAAGCGATTATGGCGATCGCGCCAACAATGATTAATATCAGACGCAAATCCTGCATCATTATATTCTCTGTTGTTCTAACACCTTGCCACCACGGCAAACATTTACTCACTAAGAGTATTTGCCGTTTACGTCAAGTGCAAGTGTATGCAGAGCATTCACAGCATAAAGATGAACTAAATCGTGCTTTTTGCTGGTTTTTCGAACATTTCCGAACTGGTCATTGGCCCGTAACTGGATAATATAGGCGGGCAATTCCACTGGTTGTGTAAAAAGGAGTACAGCCTGGTATGGTTTCAACATCTTCTTCTGCCCCACGCAGCGGGGTCTGGTACTTTTCTCAGGGCTGGAAACTGGTCTCCCTGCCGGGCATTCGACGCTTCGTTATTTTGCCGTTACTGATCAACATTATTCTGATGGGCGGGGCCTTCTGGTGGCTGTTCACCAGACTGGAAAGCTGGATCCCTTCCCTGATGAGCTATGTGCCGGACTGGTTACAGTGGCTAGACTACCTGCTCTGGCCGATTGCGGTTATCTCCGTGCTGCTGGTTTTCGGTTATTTCTTTTCGACGATAGCAAACTGGATAGCCGCGCCGTTCAACGGTCTGCTGGCCGAACAGCTGGAAGCGCGCCTGACCGGTGCGACGCCACCTGACACGGGCGTACTCGGGATCGTGAAAGATCTCCCCCGCATCATGAAGCGTGAATGGCAGAAGTTCGCCTGGTACCTGCCGCGGGCGATTGTGCTGCTTATTCTTTATTTTGTACCCGGGATTGGCCAGACGGTCGCGCCCGTGCTGTGGTTCCTGTTCAGCGCCTGGATGCTCGCTATCCAGTACTGTGATTATCCGTTCGATAACCACAAAGTGCCGTTTAAAGAGATGCGCACTGCCCTGCGCACTCAGAAGGTTGCCAACATGCAATTTGGCGCGCTGACCAGCCTGTTCACCATGATCCCTTTCCTGAATTTGTTCATCATGCCCGTTGCCGTTTGCGGCGCGACGGCGATGTGGGTGGACTGTTACCGTGCTAAGCACGCGTTATGGAAGTAATGCAAAAATGTGTAAAAGAGGGGTGGCTTATGCCGCCCCTTATTCCATACTGATCCCCATTATTTCCTTGCAGCATATAGATATGCGATTTCCTTACTTCCCCATACCTGTTCAACAGGTATGCTGGGTCGGTATCCCAATTTCATACAGTTAAGGACAGGCCATGAGTAAGATTTATGAAGACAACTCGCTGACTATCGGTCATACGCCCCTGGTTCGACTGAACCGTATCGGTAATGGACGCATTCTGGCGAAGGTCGAATCTCGTAACCCAAGCTTCAGCGTTAAATGCCGTATCGGTGCGAATATGATTTGGGATGCTGAAAAGCGTGGCGTGCTGAAACCTGGCGTTGAGCTGGTTGAACCCACCAGCGGCAATACCGGTATCGCTCTGGCCTATGTTGCGGCGGCGCGTGGCTACAAGCTGACGCTGACTATGCCTGAAACCATGAGCATTGAGCGTCGTAAGTTGCTGAAAGCGCTGGGTGCGAACCTGGTCCTGACCGAAGGCGCAAAAGGCATGAAGGGCGCGATTCAGAAGGCCGAAGAAATTGTTGCCAGCGATCCGGCAAAGTATCTGCTGCTCCAGCAGTTCAGCAACCCGGCCAACCCGGAAATTCATGAGAAAACCACCGGCCCGGAAATCTGGGAAGATACCGACGGTCAGGTTGATGTGTTTATCTCCGGCGTAGGCACCGGCGGTACGCTGACTGGTGTGTCTCGCTATATTAAAGGCACGAAAGGTAAAAAAGATCTGATTACCGTTGCCGTTGAGCCAACCGACTCACCGGTTATCGCTCAGGCGCTGGCAGGCGAAGAGATCAAACCTGGCCCACACAAAATCCAGGGTATCGGCGCTGGCTTTATTCCAGGCAACCTGGATCTGAAGCTGATCGATAAAGTCGTCGCCATTACCAATGAAGAAGCCATCTCCACGGCGCGTCGCCTGATGGACGAGGAAGGCATTCTGGCGGGTATCTCTTCCGGTGCGGCGGTTGCGGCAGCCCTCAAACTGCTGGAAGATGAAACCTTTACCAATAAGAACATTGTGGTTATCCTACCGTCTTCGGGTGAGCGTTACTTAAGCACAGCACTGTTTGCCGATCTCTTCACAGAGAAAGAACTGCAACAGTGATGCCAGCATGTTAAAAACGCGTAAAAAAGCACCTTTTCAGGTGCTTTTTTGTGGCCTGCTTCAAAGTTTTACCCCTCCTGGCATTGCTTCACCCCGTTGGGTCTGGTATTTAAACCAGCAATTATTTTGATGCGCGAAATTAATCGGTGAACGAAATAGCGCTGCTGAATCGATTTTATGATTTGGTTCAAGTCTTGCTTTCACTGCATAATGTTTAATGACGATTGAAACGTCAGCGCTAACTATACAGGCTAAAGTTAAGTCGCCAGGCTAGACTTTAGTTCCACAACACTAAACCTATAAGTTGGGGAAATACAATGTTCCAGCAAGAAGTTACCATTACCGCTCCGAACGGTCTGCACACCCGCCCTGCTGCTCAGTTTGTTAAAGAAGCGAAAGGCTTCACTTCTGAAATCACTGTGACTTCCAACGGCAAAAGCGCTAGCGCAAAAAGCCTGTTCAAGCTGCAAACTCTGGGCCTGACTCAGGGTACCGTTGTTACCATCTCCGCTGAAGGTGAAGACGAGCAGAAAGCAGTTGAGCATCTGGTTAAGCTGATGGCTGAACTCGAGTAAGTTTACCGGGTTCTTTTCAATATCAGTCACAAGTAAGGTAGGGTTATGATTTCAGGCATTTTAGCATCCCCGGGTATCGCTTTCGGCAAAGCATTGCTGCTGAAAGAAGACGAAATCGTCATTGACCGGAAAAAAATTTCTGCCGACAAGGTTGATCAGGAAGTTGAACGTTTTCTGAGCGGTCGTGCCAAGGCATCTGCGCAACTGGAAGCGATTAAAACTAAAGCTGGCGAAACTTTCGGTGAAGAAAAAGAAGCCATCTTCGAAGGGCACATTATGCTGCTCGAAGATGAGGAGCTGGAGCAGGAAATCATAGCCCTGATTAAAGATAAAGGCATGACGGCCGACGCGGCTGCGCATGAAGTTATCGAAGGTCAGGCATCTGCCCTGGAAGAGCTGGACGATGAATACCTGAAAGAACGTGCGGCTGACGTACGTGACATCGGTAAGCGCCTGCTGCGCAACATCCTGGGTCTGGCCATCATCGATCTGAGCGCGATTCAGGACGAAGTCATCCTGGTTGCCGCTGACCTGACCCCGTCTGAAACCGCACAGCTGAACCTGAACAAGGTGCTGGGTTTCATTACTGATGCAGGTGGACGTACCTCCCACACCTCAATCATGGCGCGTTCTCTGGAGCTGCCAGCCATTGTGGGTACCGGTAGCGTTACCTCCCAGGTTAAAAACGACGACTATCTGATTCTGGATGCCGTAAACAATGTGGTTTACGTCAACCCAACTAACGATGTGATCGAGCAGCTGCGTTCCGTTCAGGAGCAGGTTGCTACCGAGAAAGCGGAACTTGCTAAACTGAAAGATCTGCCAGCTATCACGCTGGACGGCCATCAGGTTGAAGTGTGCGCTAACATCGGTACCGTACGTGACGTTGACGGCGCTGAGCGCAACGGCGCGGAAGGTGTAGGTCTGTATCGTACTGAATTCCTGTTCATGGATCGCGACGCTCTGCCAACGGAAGAAGAGCAGTTTGCAGCGTACAAAGCGGTTGCGGAAGCGTGCGGCTCGCAGGCTGTAATCGTCCGTACTATGGACATCGGTGGCGACAAAGAGCTGCCGTACATGAACTTCCCGAAAGAAGAGAACCCGTTCCTGGGCTGGCGTGCCGTGCGTATCGCCATGGATCGCAAAGAGATCCTGCGTGACCAGGTTCGCGCTATTCTGCGTGCCTCCGCTTTCGGTAAACTGCGCATCATGTTCCCGATGATCATCTCTGTTGAAGAAGTGCGTGCACTGAAGAAAGAGATCGAAATCTACAAACAGGAACTGCGCGACGAAGGTAAAGCCTTTGACGAATCCATTGAGATCGGCGTGATGGTGGAAACACCGGCAGCCGCGACCATTGCGCGTCATTTAGCCAAAGAAGTTGATTTCTTTAGTATCGGTACCAATGATTTAACGCAGTACACCCTGGCAGTTGACCGTGGTAATGATATGATTTCACATCTCTACCAGCCAATGTCACCGTCCGTACTGAATTTGATCAAGCAAGTTATTGATGCTTCTCATGCAGAAGGTAAATGGACTGGCATGTGTGGTGAGCTTGCAGGCGACGAACGTGCTACACTTCTGTTGCTGGGTATGGGTCTGGACGAATTCTCTATGAGCGCCATTTCCATCCCGCGCATTAAGAAGATTATCCGTAACACGAACTTCGAAGATGCGAAGGTGTTAGCAGAGCAGGCTCTTGCTCAACCGACAACGGACGAGTTAATGACGCTGGTTAACAAGTTCATTGAAGAAAAAACAATCTGCTAATCCACGAGATGCGGCCCAATTTACTGCTTAGGAGAAGATCATGGGTTTGTTCGATAAACTGAAATCTCTGGTTTCTGATGACAAGAAAGACTCCGGAACTATTGAGATTGTTGCTCCGCTCTCCGGCGAGATCGTCAACATCGAAGACGTGCCGGATGTAGTGTTTGCTGAGAAAATCGTTGGTGATGGCATTGCTATCAAACCAACTGGCAACAAAATGGTTGCTCCAGTTGACGGCACCATCGGTAAAATTTTTGAAACCAACCATGCGTTCTCTATCGAATCCGATAGCGGTATCGAACTGTTCGTTCACTTCGGTATCGACACCGTTGAACTGAAAGGCGAAGGCTTCAAGCGTATCGCAGAAGAAGGCCAGCGTGTTAAAGTTGGCGACCCGGTAATTGAATTCGATCTGCCGCTGCTGGAAGAAAAAGCGAAGTCTACCCTGACTCCGGTTGTTATCTCCAACATGGACGAAATCAAAGAACTGATCAAACTGTCTGGCAGCGTCACCGTGGGTGAAACCCCGGTTATCCGCATCAAGAAGTAATTCTTGCCGCACAGAAAAATGGCGCCTTCGGGCGCCATTTTTGTTTATGCCGGCAGGATAAGCTCGTCATAGCCTTTCGACTGCGTATAGATCATAACGTCAGTCACCCGATCGCCCGCCATGCGAATGGCATCGGCAACGGTTTTCCCTCCCACAATGCCGCTGACCAGCTCCGAACAGAACAGATCGCCCGTTCCTTTCAGATCCGTCTCTACGCGCGGGTGCGCGCTTACGGTAACACCTTCTTCGCTCACCAGCACAACGTGAATATTCTGCGGATCGTCAGACACTGGCGCACTGGTGATCGCTACCCATTTCAGCGAGTCGGACAGCAGCCCCTGCGCGGCGGCAATGGCGCTCTCCGGCGTACGGCACGGTTTGCCGCTCAGCACTTCCAGTTCATACACGTTGGGCGTAATGCCCTGGGCCAGCGGGAGCAGATGCTCACGGTAGGCTTCAGGAATATCCGGCTTCACGTACATCCCGCTATCGATATCCCCAATTACCGGGTCGACCAGCACCAGCAGATCGGGATGTTGCACTTTGATTGCCTTCAGCCACTGCGCCAGCAGCGCGATCTGGCTGGCGCTGCCCATATAGCCGGTGGTGACCGCTTTAAGCTCGCGCAGGATCTCGCGCTCTTCCAGCGCCTTAAGGTAGCCGCTGAACCACTCGTCCGGGATCACCCCGCCGTAGAAGGTGTCGTAGTGCGGCGTATTGCTGAACAGCACCGTTGGCACGGCGGTAACGTTCAGCCGGTGGGTTCGAATATTCGGCACCGCGATGCTGTTTCCCACGCTGCCGTACACCACCTGCGACTGTACGGCGACAATATCGGTTTGCTGCGCCCGGGTTTTATCCCGGAATAAAATCATCTCCATGACGCTTAAATCCCCGCCCCCTGCGAATAACTCTCTTCACCAAAGACGCCGGTAGACAGATAACGGTCGCCGCGATCGCAAATAATCGCTACGACCACCGCCCCCGGCGTGGACTCAGCCACCCGGATCGCACCCGCTACGGCACCGCCAGAGCTGACGCCGCAGAAGATACCTTCACGCACGGCCAGCTCACGCATGGTATTTTCCGCCTCGCGCTGATGAATATCCAGCACCTGGTCCACAAGCTGCGCATTAAAGATGCCCGGCATATACTCCGCCGGCCAGCGGCGGATGCCCGGAATACTGCTCCCCTCTTCCGGTTGCAGGCCGACAATCGTCACCGGCTTCTCCTGTTCGCGCAGAAAGCGTGACACACCGGTGATCGTGCCCGTGGTCCCCATGCTGGAGACAAAGTGGGTGATGCGCCCGTCGGTTTGCTGCCAGATTTCCGGGCCGGTGGTGGTGTAGTGCGCGTACGGGTTGTCCGGGTTGTTGAACTGGTCGAGGAGCTTGCCTTCCCCGCGCTCCGCCATCGCTAACGCTAAATCTCGCGCCCCTTCCATCCCCTGCTCTTTGCTCACCAGAATCAGCTCGGCTCCATAGGCGCGCATGGCGGCCCGGCGCTCCTGGCTCATGTTATCCGGCATCAGCAGCTTCATGCGGTAGCCTTTCAGGGCGGCAATCATTGCCAGCGCGATACCGGTATTTCCGCTGGTGGCCTCAATGAGCACGTCGCCTGGCTTAATTTCACCGCGCTTCTCGGCCTGGACAATCATCGACAGTGCCGCCCGGTCTTTCACCGACCCCGCCGGGTTATTGCCTTCGAGTTTGACCCAGATTTCGCTGCCGTTATCAGGCCCCATGCGCTGAAGTTTGACCAGAGGGGTGTTGCCGATGGTGTGTTCGAGTGTATTCACGATTTTTACTCAATAAAAAAGCCGGGTGGCGCTTAGCTTACCCGGCCTACAAGACGCAGTGATAACTGTAGGCCCGGTCAGCGCAGCGCCACCGGGCGATAAACATACTAATAACCTATCAGGCTGACTCCGCCAGAGCAATATCCTCGCGCGTTTCAATGCGCTCGTTGCCATGATAAATGCGCGCGTGTTGCAGCCCCACAAAAAGACGCTCCCCCCGGTGTGGCGGCACGTCGTCACGCATAACCACGGTCAGCGGCTCGGTGTACCAGCCCAGGGGCTGTACCACCAATTGGGTGTAGTGCCCTTTAGGGCTAGCTTCCAGCACCTGCACCGGAAGCGGTGAATCCAGGCTGGTACGGCGGCTGACGTCCACTTCCCACGGACGCAGGAACAGATCCACCGGCCCCTGATGCGCGGAGGTATACCCCAGCGGCCAGCGGTGCGCGCCAACGTGGAACTGACCGCCGCGAATGGTGCCCTGAAGGCGGTTTACTTCCCCCATAAACTCCAGCACAAAGCGGGTCGCCGGTTCACGCCAGAGCTGCTCTGGCTCGTCAACCTGCTCAATGTTGCCCTGACTCATCACTACCACGCGATCGGCCACTTCCATCGCCTCTTCCTGATCGTGGGTCACGAAAACGCTGGTGAACTGGAGTTCCTCATGCAGCTGACGCAGCCAGCGGCGCAGCTCTTTTCGCACCTGTGCATCCAGCGCGCCAAACGGTTCGTCCAGCAGCAGGATTTGCGGTTCAACGGCTAACGCACGCGCCAGCGCCACGCGCTGCTTCTGCCCGCCGGAAAGTTGAGCCGGGAAGCGGTCCGCCAGATGCGCAAGCTGCACCATCTCCAGCAGTTTGGTCACTTTCGCTTTGATGGCGGCGGCATCTGGACGTTCACGACGCGGCAGCACGGTCAGGCCAAACGCGATGTTGTCGAATACCGTCATGTGGCGGAACAGCGCATAATGCTGAAATACAAAGCCCACTTTACGGTCGCGGGCGTGCAGGCGGCTAACGTCCGTACCGTGGAAGCGAATATGTCCGCTGGTCTGGTGTTCAAGCCCGGCGATAATACGCAGCAGCGTGGTTTTACCGGAGCCAGACGGCCCCAGCAGCGCCACCATTTGTCCGGAAGGGATATCCAGCGAGATATCATTCAGCACCTGGGTGCGACCAAAAGACTTCTTAATATTGGCAATCTCAATGCTCATGATTTCCCTCCTGATGCTGACGTTTTTCCTGATTCTCTAAACGCCACTGCACCACACTCTTCAAAAACAGGGTCAAAATCGCCATCAGCGTCAGCAACGCTGCGGCAGTAAAGGAACCGACGGTGTTGTAGTCCTGTTCCAGTAATTCAATCTGTAACGGCAGCGACAGGGTTTCGCCGCGAATCGAGCCGGATACCACCGACACCGCGCCAAACTCACCGATCGCACGGGCGTTGGTCAGCACCACGCCGTAAAGCAGTGCCCAGCGGATATTCGGCAGCGTGACGCGGCGGAACATCTGCCACCCGGAAGCGCCGAGCAGCACCGCGGCTTCATCTTCATGGCTGCCCTGGCTGAGCATCACCGGCACCAGCTCGCGCACCACGAACGGACAGGTGACAAAGACGGTCACCAGCACCATCCCCGGCCAGGCGAACATGATTTGCAGGTCGTGCTCATCCAGCCAGCCGCCCAGCGGGCCATTGGAGCCGTAGAAGAGCAGATAAACCAGACCCGCCACCACCGGAGACACCGCAAACGGGATATCCAGCAGGGTCAGCAGCAGCTGACGCCCCGGGAAGTTAAAGCGCGTTACCAGCCAGGCCAGCAATACGCCAAACACCAGATTCACCGGGACGGTGATGAGGGCAATCATCACCGTCAGCCAGATGGCGTGGAGCATGTCCGGATCGGCCAGGTTTTGCAGCGCGGGCATAATCCCTTTGCTGAAGGCCTGCACGAAGATGTACACCATCGGCACGACGAGAATGAATGCGGAGACCAGCACGCCGGTACCAATCAGAAACCATTTGCCCCAGTTGATGCGGGGCGCATCATAGCGCTTCAATTGCGTAACTTCCGCCATCAGTGACCTACCACACGTCGACCAAAGCGACTTTGCAGAGTGTTAATCGAAAACAGTAGCAGCAGCGACGCGGCAAGGATCACCGAGGCAATCGCGCTCGCGGCCGGATAATCAAACTCCTGCAAACGGACAAAAATCATCAGCGAGGTCACTTCGGTTTTCCACGCGATGTTCCCGGCGATAAAAATGACCGCGCCAAATTCACCGAGGCTGCGGGTAAAGGAAAGCGCCACCCCCGCCAGCAAGGCCGGAGAAAGTTCCGGCAGCACAACCTTACGGAAACTCTGCCAGCGCGTGGCGCCCAGGGTCTCCGCAGCCTCTTCGTATTCGGGGCCTAACTCTTCCAGCACCGGCTGCACGGTACGTACCACAAACGGGATGCTGGTGAAGGCCATCGCCACCGCGATACCGATCCAGGTATAGGTCACTTTAATATCAAACTTCGCCAGCCATTCGCCGTAAAAGCCGTTCACGGAGAACAGCGACGCCAGCGTCAGACCGGCCACCGCCGTCGGCAGGGCAAACGGCAGATCCATCAGGGCGTCGAGCAGCGTGCGGCCAGGGAAGCGATAGCGGGTTAAGATCCATGCCATCAGCAGGCCAAACACGCCGTTAAAAATCGAGGCCACGAATGCAGACAGCAGCGTGACCTTGTAGGCCGCCACCACCTGCGGATTGGTGACCACTTCCCAGTACTGGGACCAGCTCATCTCAGCGAGCTGCATCACCAGAGCGCTGAGCGGTAACAATAAAATCAGACAGACGAACAGCAGGCTGGTCCCGAGGCTTAAGGTAAAACCCGGCAGCACACGTCTTGTTGATCCTGCAAACATTACTTACGCCCCGCCGCCAGCAATTTGTCTAACTCACCGCCGCTGGCAAAATGCGTTTTCATCACCTCAGGCCAGGCGCCGAAATGATCTTCCACGCGGAACAGCTCGGTCTGCGGGAATTTGTCTTTCAGCTTGTTCATCACGTCCGGATTATTAACGCGGTAGTAATAGTCAGTAATCACCGTCTGCGCCTGCGGGCTGTACAGATAGTTGAGATAGGCTTTTGCCGCTTTCTCAGTGCCGTTGGCTTTGACGTTTTTATCCACCCACGCCACCGGGAACTCGGCCAGAACGTTAGTTTTCGGGATAACCACTTCGAAGCCCTGCGCTTCGTACTGTTTACGAATATTGTTCACTTCGGATTCAAAGCTGATCAGCACGTCGCCCAGCCCGCGCTCGGCGAAAGTGGTGGTTGCGCCCCGGCCGCCGGTGTCAAACACTTCGACATTTTTCAGGAACTGGGTCATAAACTGTTCGGTTTTCGCTTTATCGTTACCGTCAGCTTTGTCCGCCGCGCCCCACGCCGCCAGATAGGTATAACGCGCGTTGCCGGAGGTTTTCGGATTCGGGAAAATCAGCTTGACGTCAGAACGCACCAGGTCGTTCCAGTCGTGAATGTTTTTCGGGTTGCCCTTGCGCACCAGGAAGCCCATGGTGGAGTAGAACGGCGAACTGTTGTTCGGCAGGCGGCTTTGCCAGTCCGCCGGGATCAGCTTGCCTTTGTCGTGCAGGATCTGCACATCCGTGACCTGGTTGTAGGTCACCACATCCGCTTTCAGCCCCTGCAAAATGGCCAGCGCCTGCTTGGATGAGCCAGCGTGCGACTGTTTGATGGTCAGCTTGTCGCCGTTGTTCTCTTTCGCCCACTGCTGTTCAAATGCGGGATTAAGGGCGGCAAACAGCTCGCGCGAAACATCATAAGAACTGTTCAGCAACTCGGTTGCCTGCGCCTGCGCCACCAGCAGTAAACCTGCCAGTGCCAGCGATCCTTTTTTCAGTACAGTAACGGCCATTGCGCACCCTTATAAATGTGATGACTATCTTATAGTCATAATATTTATAACGGAGTCTAAAGGAGTAACGGTTTTATATACCGTTTGGTGATTTAGAAGCAGAAAAGGGAATAAGGGGTGCGGGAGAAATTGCCGGGTGGCGCTAACGCTTACCCGGCCTACGAATGGAGAGCGATTTACAGCGCCAGCAGGCGCTCAACGGACGGCGCAAAGTAGTAGCCGCCGGTCACCGGACGGGTGAAGCGCAGCATGGCGTCACGCTTGCCGTCGGTATCGCCAAACATGCTCAGCAGCTGCTGTTCGATGTTGTAGAGGCGTGCACAGTAAGCGCAGAAGTACAGGCCGTGCGTACCGCTCGCGGTGCCGTACGGCAGGCTCTGGCGAACAATCTTCAGCCCCTTACCGTCTTCTTTAAGGTCAACGCGGGTCAGGTGGGACGTGACCGGACGCGCATCGCCGTCAATCTCTTCATTGGCGTCTTTGGTGCGGCCAATCATCATCTCCTGGTCATGCACGCTCATGCGGTTGAGCTGCCTGAGGTTATGCTCCCAGCGCTGGACGAACACGTAGCTGCCGCCCGCGTCCACGCCATCCTTGATTACAGCCACCTCGCGACGCGTCTCTTCCCCGGCCGGGTTTTCGGTGCCGTCGACGAAGCCGCTCAAATCGCGCTCTTCCACCCAGCGGAAACCGTGGATCTCTTCCTGCACGTCGATGCTGTCACCAAAGGCCTCAATCGCTGCCTGAGCGACGGAGAAATTCACGTCATGGCGCAGGGAGAGGATATGAATCAGGACGTCATACTGGGTGGCGGGCGCAAGTCCTTTGCCATAAGGAATAAAGTCTTTCAGCTCTTCTGCGCCTTCGCCGCCGCTCAGCTGACGCCAGACGGTGTTGCCAAAGGCAACCACCGCACCCAGATGGGCTTCGGGGAATTTGGCCTGAAAGGTGGCCAGTTTATCAACGAAAATTTTGCTGGCCGCGCGCAGGGCATCCACGTCCCCTTTGACGTTGGCTTCAATCCAAATCGCCGCGCGGCAATGTTCTGGCAAAATGCCACTCTGAACCTGAGACATCGCTCCTCCTGAAAAAAAGATGCCACGACAGCGTGGCATTGATGGCGGCTATTATACCTGGATTTCAGCGAGGCGGCTTGCTCAGGCGCAAATTACTGCTTCCAGATAATTTTGCTCACTTTCCACTTTTTCAGGGTGTCGTCAGAGGGCATTAACCCTTCCGGACCGTTCCAGGTGCCGCTGAATACATAGCTAATGTGCTGGCTGCCGTCGGCCTTACACTCGACCGCCACGCTGTCATCCGACGGCACGCTGGCGCAGTGGCCA
Organism: Enterobacter sp. MGH 33; assembly: GCF_000534535.1. Taxonomy (NCBI): domain Bacteria; kingdom Pseudomonadati; phylum Pseudomonadota; class Gammaproteobacteria; order Enterobacterales; family Enterobacteriaceae; genus Enterobacter; species Enterobacter sp. MGH 33. The sequence goes on from NZ_KI973212.1 coordinate 3,570,404, forward strand.
AACGCTTTCTGGTAGAGCTCGCCAAACGGCGTACCTACCTTCACGCCACCTGAGGTCGGAATCTCTTCATCCATCACCGCAATGCGGTTGACCGTACCTTTATCGCCGTTGATGACCATCGCCACCTTGTCGTCTTTCAACGCTTCGAAATAGCGCACGATGTTGCCGTTCTCGGTTTTCATGCCGCTGCGCAGGCGATAATCACTGCCGATGGCCTCCTGAATGGCATCCTGATCCAGCGCCGTCGAGGCGGTGATTTTGCCCACGCCCTGCTCGGTCACTTCCGTTGAGGAGCCAAACCAGTTCCACGGATAGGCCGCAGACCAGTTGATGGATGAGAGCGTGGAACAGCCGGTTAACGCCAGCGGGAGAGCGCATAAAAGTAAACGCAGCGATTTCATTGAGACGTCCTTACGTAATAAATCAACGCTTGTTGGAGTGCAGTATCGGCAAAAAGTGCCGTTTTAATCTGACTCTTGCGTAAAACAGGCGCGTAAACGGGGGTTCGTGACCAGCCACAGCAGCGCGACAATATCCGCCACCACCAGCGCAATCCCGATACCGGAAAGCGGCTCGCCGTACAGCCAGAGCACGGGCTGCCAGACCAGGAGCACAACCTGCGCCAGAATCAACAGCCAGCGAAGCGCGCGCCAGAAACGCGGGAGGAACTGCCGCCGACCGCTGCACAGGAACGCCAGCACCGCCGGTACACCGGGCAGTAACCCCAGCCAGAACGCATCGTGATCGGGATAAAAGAGATTCAGTAGCGTATCGCCCTGCCCGCGTGACGCGCCAGCCATCACGAACAGCACCCAGGTGCGGGCCTGCAACAGCAGAACGCACCAGAATAAAAAAGGCAGACGCAGACGACCGTGAACATCATAGTCGCCAGGGTGGAACTCAGTACTCTTCATCTTCGATCAGGCGCTTACCCAGCGTCAGTACATCCGCGTGCTCGTAGCCCAGACGTTCATACATGCCCAGCACCACGTCGTTATCTTCCCGCACCATAATCTGGATTTTCGGGCAGCCACGGGCGATCAGTTTCTTTTCCAGACGGTTAAGCAGCGCGTTGGCGATGCCGCGCGCGCGATATTCCGGGTGCACGCCCAGATAGTAGGCCGACCCGCGGTGGCCGTCGTACCCGCCCATTACCGTCCCGACCACCTCGCCGTTGACCTCAGCGACCAGAAACAGACTGACGTCGTGATTCACCTTCCGTTCGATGTCCATTTCCGGATCGTTCCACGGACGCAGCAGATCGCAGCGCTCCCAAAGGGTGATCACCTCTTCGAAATCTTCCTGGCGAAAAACGCGTATCTCCATGGTATTAACCGCCTTTTCGGGTTTAAAAACAGTGATTATGGCGTGAACAGGGCATTTAGCCAATAACCGGGGAAAAACTCGCCAAAATTTGGCATAATGTCACTTTGTCACGTATTGAAATGAAAAGTAAAACAATTCTCAATAAGGAATGTCGTCACGCAAAACGCGATACGATATAACACCAGGACCCCAATTTTTACAATTCAGGCCGCATGAGCACATTCAAACCATTAAAAGCACTCACATCGCGTCGTCAGGTTCTCAAAGCGGGGCTGGCGGCCTTAACGTTAACAGGCATCGCAAAGCAGGCTCAGGCAAAAGAAGAGAGCTCGCTTAAAACCAGTAACGGACACAGCAAGCCGAAAACCAAAAAAGCCGGCGCAAAGCGTCTGGTCATGCTCGATCCGGGCCACGGCGGGATCGACACCGGCGCCATTGGCCGAAACGGGTCGAAAGAAAAACACGTCGTGCTGGCAATTGCAAAAAATGTGCGCGCAATTTTACGCAGCAACGGCATTGACGCCCGCCTGACGCGCACGGGCGACACGTTTATCCCGCTGTACGATCGCGTGGAAATTGCCCATAAGCACGGCGCCGACCTGTTTATGTCCATTCACGCGGATGGCTTCACAAACCCTTCCGCCGCAGGCGCATCGGTGTTCGCCCTCTCCAACCGTGGCGCCAGTAGCGCCATGGCGAAATACCTCTCCGATCGCGAAAACCGGGCGGATGAAGTGGCCGGGAAAAAAGCCACCGACAAAGACCATCTGTTGCAGCAGGTTCTGTTTGATCTCGTGCAGACCGATACCATCAAAAACAGCCTGACGCTCGGCTCGCATATCCTTAAACGGATTAAGCCCGTGCACCGTCTGCACAGTAAAAGCACCGAGCAGGCCGCGTTTGTGGTGCTGAAGTCCCCGTCCATTCCGTCCGTGCTGGTTGAAACCTCGTTCATTACCAACCCGGAAGAGGAGCGTTTACTCGGCACCACGGCGTTTCGTCAGAAGATCGCGAACGCCATCGCCTCCGGGGTCATCAGTTATTTCAACTGGTTCGATAATCAAAAAGCGCACTCCAGGAAACGTTGATGAAACCGAATGCACAGCTGGTCAAAACGTTCCTGATGCAGCTACAGGACGCGATTTGCCAGAAACTGGCCGCCGCAGACGGCGGTGAATTCCAGGAAGACGCCTGGCAGCGCGAAGCGGGCGGCGGCGGGCGCAGCCGCGTGCTGCGTAACGGCGGTATTTTTGAACAGGCCGGGGTTAACTTCTCCCACGTCCACGGTGATGCAATGCCGGCGTCCGCCACGGCGCATCGGCCTGAACTGGCGGGCCGCAGCTTCGAGGCGATGGGCGTCTCGCTGGTGGTGCATCCGCATAACCCGTTTGTGCCAACCAGCCACGCCAACGTGCGCTTTTTCATCGCGGAAAAACCGGGGGCCGATCCGGTCTGGTGGTTTGGCGGCGGTTTCGACTTAACGCCTTACTATGGCTTCGAAGAGGACGCCGTGCACTGGCACACCACCGCGCGCGACCTCTGCCTGCCGTTTGGCGAAGACGTTTACCCGAAATACAAAAAGTGGTGCGATGACTATTTCTATCTGAAGCATCGCGACGAGCAACGCGGCATCGGCGGGCTGTTCTTTGACGATCTCAACACGCCGGATTTTGATACCGCGTTCAGATTTATGCGTGCAGTGGGTGAAGGCTTTACCGATGCCTATCTGCCGATTGTCGAACGCCGCAAAAACACCGACTACGGCGTTCGCGAGCGTGAGTTCCAGCTGTACCGCCGCGGGCGTTACGTGGAGTTTAACCTGGTATGGGATCGCGGGACGCTGTTTGGCCTGCAAACCGGTGGGCGCACGGAGTCCATTCTGATGTCGATGCCGCCGCTGGTGCGCTGGGAATACAGCTTTGAACCCAAAGAAGGCAGCCCGGAGGCTGCCTTGCGTGAGTTTATTCGGGTTCGGGACTGGGTGTAACTGCCGGATGACGCTGGGCTTATCCGGCCTACGAGTCCCGTAGGTCGGGTAAGCGAACGCGCCACCCGACATAAAGCGCTTACAGCGGCTGCGTCTGTGCCTCAACCACCGCCAGCGCTACCATGTTGACGATACGACGCACAGAGGCAATCGGCGTTAATACATGTACAGGTTTTGACACCCCCATCAGCACTGGCCCTACGGTCACCCCTTCAGAACTCGACACGCGCAGCAGGTTATAGCTGATACGCGCCGCTTCTACGTTCGGCATAATCAGCACGTTCGCGGAGCCTTTCAGCGGGCTGTCCGGCATACGTTCATTACGAATGCTCTCCACCAGCGCGGCGTCGCCGTGCATCTCGCCGTCGATCATCAGTTCCGGCGCACGCTCGCGCACCAGGTCCAGCGTCTGGCGCATTTTGCACGCCGCCGCGGATTTGGATGACCCGAAGTTAGAATGCGACAGCAGCGCCACTTTCGGCTCGATACCAAAGCGGCGCACGGTTTCCGCCGCCATCACGGTGATTTCCGCCAGTTCGTCCGGGGAAGGATCGTCGTTGACGTAGGTATCGGCGATAAAGGTGTTACCGCTTGGCAGCAGCAGCGCGTTCATTGCGCCGGCAGTATGAACACCCTCGCGATAGCCGAAGATCTCCTGCACCACGCTGAAATGCTCATGGTACTCGCCGATGGTCCCGCAGATCAGCGCATCCGCCTCACCGCGGTGAACCATGATCGCGCCGATCACCGTGGTGTTGCTGATCACCGCCCGCTGCGCCTGCTCCTGGGTGATCCCCCGGCGCTTCATGATCGAATAGTATTCGTTCCAGTACTCTTTGAAGCGTGGATCGGATTCGTTATTGACGATCTCAAAGTCGACGCCCGGCTTAATTTGCAGGCCCAGCTTCTGGATACGCATCTCGATCACGCTCGGACGACCAATCAGGATCGGTTTCGCCAGCCCTAAGGTGATCAGCTCCTGCGTGGCATGCAGCACGCGCGCCTCTTCCCCTTCCGCCAGCACCACGCGCTTCGCGTCAGCGCGCGCCTGGGAGAAGATCGGCTTCATAAACAGGTTGGTTTTGTAGACGAACTCGGTGAGTTTATCGACGTAGGCATCGAAATCTTCAATCGGCCGCGTCGCCACGCCAGAGTCCATCGCCGCTTTGGCCACCGCTGGCGCGATCTTCACGATCAGACGCGGGTCAAACGGTTTAGGGATGATGTAGTCCGGGCCGAAGCTCAGATCCTGATCGCCATAGGCGGAGGCCACCACTTCGCTCTGCTCGGCGTGCGCCAGCTCTGCGATAGCATGAACGGCGGCGAGCTTCATCTCTTCGTTGATTGCCGTAGCGCCGACGTCCAGCGCACCGCGGAAGATGAACGGGAAGCAGAGCACGTTGTTCACCTGGTTCGGGTAGTCCGAACGTCCGGTACAGATGATCGCGTCTTCACGCACTGCCTTCGCCAGCGGCGGCAGAATTTCCGGCTCCGGGTTCGCAAGGGCCAGGATCATTGGCGCGCGCGCCATCTTCTGCACCATCTCCTGGGTCAGTACTTTCGGGCCTGAACAGCCGAGGAAAATGTCGGCACCTTCAATGACGTCTTCTAGCGTGCGCTTGCCGTCGTCTTCCACCGCATAGGCCGCCTTGGTTTCCGCCATGTTTGGCTCGCGGTCTTTGTAAATCACGCCTTTGGAGTCGCAGACCACGATGTTGTGTTTCTGCATGCCCAGCGCCACCAGCAGGTTCATACAAGCGATGGCCGCGGCGCCAGCGCCGGAGACCACCATGCGCACGTCGGAGAGGTTTTTCTCCACCACACGCAGACCGTTCAGAATGGCGGCGGTACTGATAATCGCCGTGCCGTGCTGGTCGTCATGGAACACGGGAATGTTCATACGCTCGCGCAGCTTCTGCTCGATATAGAAACATTCCGGCGCTTTGATGTCTTCCAGGTTGATGCCGCCGAAGGTCGGCTCCAGCGCCGCCACCACGTTGATGAATTTATCCGGGTCCAGTTCGTCCACTTCGATATCAAAGACGTCGATACCGGCAAATTTCTTAAACAGAACGCCCTTCCCTTCCATCACCGGCTTACCGGCCAGCGCGCCAATGTTCCCTAACCCCAGTACCGCCGTACCGTTAGAGATAACGGCCACCAGGTTGCCACGGGCGGTGTATTTGTACGCTGCCAGCGGATCTTTTTCGATTTCAAGGCACGGGGCAGCTACGCCTGGCGAGTAGGCCAGCGCCAGATCGCGCTGGGTCGCGAGCGGTTTGGTCGGGGATACCTGGATTTTACCCGGAACAGGAAACTCGTGAAAATCGAGAGCGCTTTGTTTTAACTGATCATCCATCTTGTTATTCCTTTCACGTTTCGGTCAAAAAGGGTGATGTTGACGTTCCTATGCACACCCTGGTGTGCCGCATAGTATCGCCGCAGGCAGGCTCCTAAACTTTGAAGGCTGCCAAACTCTCACCATTGCAGAATAAAAATTGTTATCAATTTATAACAGCCATGTTACCCGTCTCAGACAGCAATGCCTCCCCCGTCTGCTATGCTTTTTTGTTAAGTCCATCATGATTTTCTCAGAAGTGTGACCTGACGCACTCGACTAACTCTTTTATTTCCAAGGAGTAATTATGAACCAGCTAGACGGCATCAAACAATTTACCACCGTGGTTGCAGACAGCGGCGACATCGAATCGATTCGTCACTACCAGCCGGAAGACGCGACCACCAACCCCTCGCTGCTGCTCAAGGCGGCCGGTCTTGCGCACTTTAGTCATCTGATTGATGACGCCCTTGCCTACGGCAAACAGCGCGGGAAAACGCAGGAGCAGCAGGTCGCCGAGGCCAGTGACAAGCTGGCGGTCAATATCGGTGCGGAAATTCTTAAAAGCATACCGGGACGCGTCTCCACCGAAGTGGATGCCCGCCTCTCATTCGACCAGGAAAAGAGCATTAGCAAGGCTCGCCGCCTGGTGGAACTCTATCAGGAGCAGGGGATCGATAAATCACGCATCCTGATCAAGCTTGCCTCCACCTGGGAAGGCATCCGCGCGGCGGAAGTGCTGGAGAAAGAGGGGATCAACTGTAACCTGACGCTGCTGTTCTCCTTCGCCCAGGCGCGTGCCTGCGCCGAAGCGGGCGTGTTCCTGATTTCACCGTTTGTCGGACGTATCTACGACTGGTATCAGGCGAAACAGCCGATGGATCCGTATGTGGTGGACGAAGATCCCGGCGTGAAATCGGTGCGTAATATCTACGATTATTACAAGCAGCACCGCTACGAGACCATCGTGATGGGGGCCAGCTTCCGCCGCACCGAGCAGATCCTCGCGCTCGCGGGCTGCGACCGGCTGACCATCTCCCCTGACCTGCTGAAAAAGCTTCAGGAGAGTGAAGAGACGGTGATCCGCAAGCTGGTGCCAACCTCCACCGTTCTGCCAAAACCAAAACCCATGACCGAAGCGGAATTCCGCTGGGAGCACAATCAGGATCCAATGGCCGTGGAAAAACTGGCGGACGGCATCCGTCAGTTCGCCGTCGACCAGCGCAAACTCGAAGATCTTCTCGCCGCCAAACTTTAACCTTGCCACGGAGTGAACTATGTCCCGTAAAGAGCTCGCCAACGCCATTCGCGCCCTCAGCATGGATGCCGTACAAAAAGCCAATTCCGGCCACCCTGGCGCCCCCATGGGTATGGCTGATATCGCCGAAGTGCTGTGGAACGACTTCCTGAAGCACAACCCTACCGATCCGACCTGGTACGACCGCGACCGTTTTATTCTTTCCAACGGGCACGCCTCGATGCTGCTCTACAGCCTGCTGCACCTTTCCGGCTACGATCTGCCGCTTGAGGAATTAAAAAACTTCCGCCAGCTGCACTCCAAAACGCCGGGCCACCCGGAGATCGGCTATACGCCGGGCGTTGAAACCACTACCGGCCCGCTGGGCCAGGGGCTGGCGAATGCGGTTGGCCTGGCGATTGCCGAACGTACGCTGGCCGCGCAGTTCAACCAGCCCGACCACGAGATTGTCGATCACTATACCTATGTCTTTATGGGCGACGGCTGTCTGATGGAGGGGATCTCTCACGAGGTCTGTTCTCTGGCGGGCACCCTGGGGCTGGGCAAGCTGATTGGCTTCTACGATCACAACGGTATCTCCATTGACGGGGAAACCGAGGGCTGGTTTACCGACGATACGGCGAAACGCTTTGAAGCCTATCACTGGCACGTGGTGCACGAGATCGACGGTCACGATCCAGAGGCGGTGAAAAAAGCGATTCAGGAAGCGCAGAGCGTGAAGGACAAACCGTCCCTGATCATCTGCCGCACCACCATCGGCTTCGGCTCGCCGAACAAAGCGGGCAAAGAGGAGGCGCACGGCGCGGCGCTGGGTGAAGAGGAAGTGGCGCTGACCCGCCAGAAACTGGGCTGGAAACACCCGGCCTTTGAGATCCCAAAAGAGATCTACAAGGCCTGGGATGCTCGCGAAACAGGTGAAAAAGCGCAGCAGGCCTGGAACGAAAAGTTTGCCGCCTACAAAAAAGCGTATCCGGAGCTGGCGGCTGAGTTTACCCGCCGCATGAGCGGCGGCCTGCCGGAAGACTGGGAAGAGAAAACTCATGCGCTGATTGAGAACCTGCAATCCAACCCGGCGAAAATTGCCACCCGTAAGGCATCACAAAACACCCTGAACGCGATTGGCCCAATCCTGCCCGAACTGCTGGGCGGCTCGGCGGATCTGGCGCCAAGTAACCTTACCCTCTGGTCCGGCTCTAAATCCCTGAAGGAGGACATTGCCGGGAACTACATCCACTACGGCGTGCGCGAGTTTGGGATGACCGCCATTGCCAACGGCATCGCCCACCATGGCGGCTTCGTGCCGTACACCGCCACCTTCCTGATGTTTGTCGAATATGCCCGTAACGCGGCGCGTATGGCGGCCCTGATGAAGGCGCGGCAAATCATGGTGTACACCCACGACTCTATCGGGCTGGGTGAAGATGGGCCGACGCACCAGGCGGTAGAGCAGCTGGCGAGCCTGCGCTTAACGCCAAACTTCAGCACCTGGCGTCCTTGCGATCAGGTGGAAGCGGCAGTGGGCTGGAAGCTGGCCGTAGAGCGTCATAACGGACCCACGGCGCTGATCCTGTCGCGCCAGAACCTGGCGCAGATCGAGCGCACGCCGGAGCAGGTGAAAAATATCGCCCGCGGCGGGTACATCCTGAAAGACAGCGGCGGCAAGCCAGACGTGATCCTGATCGCCACCGGTTCCGAGGTGGAAATCACGGTAAAAGCGGCGGAGAAACTGACCGCCGAGGGTCACGCGGTGCGCGTGGTTTCACTCCCTTCAACGGATATCTTTGATGCTCAGGATGAGGCGTACCGCGAATCGGTGCTGCCTTCAAACGTCGCGGCGCGCGTGGCGGTTGAAGCTGGCATTGCCGACTACTGGTACAAATACGTGGGCCTGAAAGGGGCAATTGTCGGGATGCATGGTTACGGTGAATCCGCCCCGGCCGACAAGCTGTTCCCATATTTCGGCTTTACCGTTGAGAACGTGGTGGAGAAGGCGCTAAGCGTGCTGTAGTGCTTTTGCCGGGTGACGCTGTCGTTTACCCGGCCTGCGGTTCGAGGCTTTGTAGGCCGGGTAAGGCGTAGCCGCCACCCGGCTTTTTCACACCACTCTTACCCCTGCCGCCATCACCCGCTCCGGCGTTAATAACACACTTTCTCGGGCGTCATCGGTTTCCGCGCAGAGCAACATGCATTCAGATGTTTCACCGCGCATTTTAGCCTTTGCCAGGTTACACAACACCACCACCGTTTTGCCCATCAGCTCCTCTTCCCGGTAATACGGCACCAGGCTGGTGACGGTTTGCAACGTTCTGTCTCCCACCTCTATCTGCGCAATATAGAGCTTGTCCGCATTGGCGTGACGTTTAACGTCAACAATCTTCCCCACGCGGAGCTCGAGCTTTGCAAAATCATCGTACGCTACCGTTTCCACTTTTGCCTCCTTGGTAAAATTTTACTAAATACTAGCACGATAACTGGCGAGGGCAACAGGGATGTTATTTACTAAAAATTAATGCATGTCCGAACGCATCCTTTACAATAAGCTATCTCGTGGGGAATAAGGACAAACATGGCAACGCTGAAAGACATCGCGACGGAAGCTGGCGTCTCGCTGGCAACGGTATCCCGGGTTTTAAACGATGACCCGACGCTGAATGTGAAAGAAGAGACGAAACACCGCATTCTGGAGATTGCCGAGAAGCTGGAATACAAAAGCACGACCTCCCGTAAAATGCAGTCTGTCGCTGCCGGTCAGCAACATATTCTGGCGCTCTACAGCTACCAGCAGGAACTGGAGATCAACGACCCTTACTATCTTGCCATTCGCCACGGCATTGAGACGCAGTGCGAAAAACTGGGGGTCGAACTGAGTAACTGCTACGCTAATGCCACCCTGCCGGAGCTGAAAAAGCTCACCGGGGTGTTGATTGTAGGCAAACCCTCCCCTGCGCTTCGACGTGCGGCAATGTCGTTGACCGACAACGTCTGTTTTATCGACTTTCACGAGCCAGGCAGCGAGTACGATTCTGTCGATATTGACCTTTCGCGCATCAGCAAGCAGATCGTGGATTTCTTTATTGCTCAGGGAGTTAAGCGGATTGGCTTTATCGGCGGCGAAGATGAGCCAGGCAAGGCTGATATTCGGGAAGCCGCCTTCGTGGAGTACGGGCTCCTGAAAGGGGTGGTATCGGAACAGGACATCTGGCGCGGCGGTTTTTCCAGCTCGTCCGGTTATGAACTGGCAAAAATCATGCTGGCACAACAGTGCTGGCCTTCCGCCTTGTTCGTGGCCTCCGATTCCATCGCCATCGGGGTGTTACGCGCCATTCACGAAAAAGGGCTGGCGATCCCGGAAGATATTTCACTGATCAGCGTGAACGACATTCCAACCGCCCGCTTTACCTTCCCGCCTCTTTCCACCGTGCGCATTCACTCTGAAATGATGGGCAGCCAGGGCGTTAATCTACTGCTGGAAAAGGCCCGCGATGGCCGCGCACTACCGCTTCAGGTCTTTGTCCCGAGCGTACTGAAGCTGCGCGGCACCACCCGCTGATTTCCACCTGTTAACTCTCCCGCCGGGCACGCCCGGCTTTTTTAATTTCGTGATCGAGTTAAAGCAAATCGGTTTTACTGATTTTATTTAGTAAAATATTTACTAAAATCTCCAGCAATGATGTTTTACCCCTACAGGGAGATCACATGAATCGCTGGGAAAATATTCAACTCACGCATGAAAACCGGCTCCCGCCGCGTGCGTACTTCTTCTCTTATGACACCGTTTCCCGGGCGCGCACGTTTGCGCGTGAAGCCAGCAGCCACTTTCTGTCGCTAAGCGGAAAGTGGAACTTTCGCTTCTTCACGAACCCGCTGCTTGTCCCGGAAAACTTTACCTCAGAATACATGGCCGACTGGGGCGATATTACCGTGCCGGGCATGTGGCAGATGGAAGGTCACGGTCAGTTGCAGTACACCGACGAAGGCTTTCCTTTCCCGGTGGACGTACCATGGGTGCCGTCAGACAACCCGACCGGGGCATACCAGCGCTGGTTTACGCTTTCTGAAAGCTGGCAAGAGAAACAGACCCTTATCAAGTTTGACGGCGTCGAAACCTATTTCGAAGTCTACGTGAATGGCCGCTATATAGGCTTTAGCAAAGGCAGCCGACTGTCTGCCGAGTTTGATATCAGCGATGCGGTACACAGCGGGCAAAACCTGTTGTGCGTGCGGGTTATGCAGTGGGCAGATTCCACCTACATTGAGGATCAGGACATGTGGTGGACGGCGGGGATATTCCGCGACGTCTACCTGCTGGGAAAATCACTCACACATGTCCGCGATTTCACGGTTAAAACCACCTTTGACGAGGCATACCGGGACGCCACCCTCTTCTGTCAGCTTGAGCTGGAAAACCTTGCTGCACGCCCTGGCTGTGTTCAACTGGATTATACCCTGTACGACGGCGAGACAGTGCTGCACAAGGGAACAACCGACAACCTGACCGTCAGCGAGCGTGCGGAAACCGCCTTCAGCATTGAGGTGAGGCAACCCCGCCAGTGGTCCGCTGAATCGCCGGATCTTTATCATCTGGTCATGACTTTAAAAGATAACCATGGCCAGACGCTGGAAATCATCCCGCAGCGCATCGGGTTTCGGGATATCAAGGTGAAAGACGGCCTGTTCTACGTTAACAACCGTTATCTGAAGCTGCACGGCGTCAATCGTCATGACAACGATCATCTGAGGGGCCGCGCGGTGGGGATGGATCGCGTGGAGCGCGACCTGATCCTGATGAAGCAGCACAATATCAACTCGGTACGTACCGCCCACTACCCGAACGACCCGCGCTTTTACGAGCTTTGCGACCTGTACGGCCTGTTTGTGATGGCTGAAACGGATGTGGAATCTCACGGCTTCGCCAACGTCGGCGACCTGAGCCGCATTACGGACGATCCGGTGTGGGAGCCGGTCTACGTTGAGCGTATCGAACGCCATATTCACGCGCAGAAAAATCATCCGTCGATCATCATCTGGTCGCTCGGAAATGAGTCCGGCTACGGCTGTAACATCCGCGCGATGGCCCGTGCGGCAAAAGCGCTGGATGATACTCGCCTGCTTCACTACGAAGAAGATCGCGACGCCGAGGTGGTGGACATTATCTCCACCATGTATACCCGCGTACCGCTGATGAATCTGTTTGGCGAATACCCGCACGCCAAACCGCGCATTATCTGCGAATACGCCCATGCGATGGGCAACGGTCCCGGCGGGTTGACCGAGTATCAGAACGTGTTCGATCGCCACGACTGCATTCAGGGGCATTATGTCTGGGAGTGGTGCGACCACGGTATTCAGAAAACAGACGCCAGCGGCAACATCTGGTACGCCTATGGCGGCGACTTCGGTGATTACCCCAATAATTACAACTTCTGCCTCGACGGGCTGATCTACTCCGATCAAACGCCCGGGCCAGGTTTGCGTGAGTACAAGCAGGTGATCGCCCCGGTCAAACTGCGCTGGCAAAACGGTGAGCTGCACGTTGATAACCGCTTATGGTTCACCAGCCTGGATGATTACACCCTGCTCACGGAGGTGCGTGCGGAAGGTGAAACGCTGCACAGCGAGCCACTGAACATCACCGGGTTGGCCCCCAACAGCTCCCGCAGCGTCAGCCTGCACGTGCCGGAACTGGACGAGCGCGAAGCATTTCTGACTGTACGTATTATCAAAAACAGTCCCACGCGCTACAGCGAGGTCGGGCACGAGATCGCGGTGTATCAGTTCCCGTTAAAAGGCCGCACGGCACGCCCGACACCGTTTATCAACACCAGTGCCACTCCGCTGCGTCTGGAGGAAGATCGCCTGAGCTGCACCGTGACCGGGCATAACTTCCGCGCGAGCTTCTCTAAAGTATCGGGAAAACTCAGCGCCTGGCAGGTGAACGGTGAGGAATACCTTACCCGTGAGCCGAAGATTAACTTCTTCAAGCCCATGATTGATAACCATAAGCAGGAGTATGAAGGGCTGTGGCAGCCGTATCATTTCCAGATCATGCAGGAGCATCTGCGCGGTTTCGAGGTTGAGCAGCATAACGATGCGGTCATCGTCACCACCCGTACCCTGATTGCTCCGCCAGTGTTTGATTTTGGCATGCGCTGTACCTATCGCTGGCGCATCGCCGCCGACGGGCAGATCAACGTTGAGCTATGCGGTGAGCGCTACGGCGAGTACCCGCACATTATTCCGTGCATCGGCTTTACGCTTGGCATCAACGGCGGTTTCGATCAGGTGAGCTACTACGGGCGAGGGCCGGGTGAAAACTATCCGGACAGCCAGCAGGCCAGCACCATCGACCTGTGGCACACCACGGTTGATAAGATGTTTGAAAATTATCCGTTCCCTCAAAACAACGGCAACCGTCAGCAGGTGCGCTGGGCCTCCCTCGCGGATCGTCATGGCAGCGGCGTGCTGGTCGTACCGCAACAGCCTCTCCACTTCAGCGCCTGGCACTACACGGCTGAGAATATTCACGCCGCACAGCACTGCAACGAACTGCGCCGCTGCGATGACATCACGCTTAATCTTGACCACCAGGTGCTGGGCTTAGGCTCCAATTCCTGGGGAAGTGAGGTACTGGAGAGCTGGCGCGTCTGGTTCAGTCCGTTCCGCTACGGCTTCACATTGCTCCCGCTCAATGGCGGCCGCATCGCCTCGATGGCGCTGGCACGCCAGCAATTCGGCACCGGTTTCTTCTCCATGGATTTGCACAGCGAGGCAGACAAATGATCGTTCTTGAGAGCCTGGAACAGTTTCAACAGCATTACCGCACGGGTCGCAAATGGCAGCGCTGCTCAGAAGCCATTAACAATATCGATAATATCTCGCCCGGCGTAGCCCATTCGATTGGCGATTCGCTGGCCTACCGTGTGACCAATGATGCCAGCACCGACGCGCTGTTTGTCGGGCATCGCCGCTATTTCGAGGTGCATTACTACCTTCAGGGCGCGCAGAAAATTGAATATGCCGCCAAAGATGCGCTTCAGACAGTGGAGTGCTACCGCGATGAGACCGATCGAGAATACCTGAAAGGCGTGGGTACCACCGAACAGGTGCGCGAGGGGCAGATCGTAATTTGTGAGAACCATGAGGCGTATCGCTTTATCAGCGAGGAGCCGGTCAAAAAAGTCATTCTCAATGTGACCATCGAAGACGGTTATTTCCATAACAAATAAAAAAACGAGCGGTGCCAATGAAGCACCGCTAGCCTCTTACCCGGAGAAACGTTATGTCTGAAACCACCAAACGCAATATCATCGGCAAATTCGGCCTGCTGTCGCTGACCTTTGCCGCCGTGTTTAGTTTTAACAACGTGATCAATAATAATATCGAACTCGGGCTTGCCTCCGCGCCGATGTTCTTTTTAGCAACCCTGTTCTATTTTATCCCGTTCTGCTTAATTATCGCTGAGTTTGTCTCGTTGAATAAAAACTCAGAAGCTGGAGTTTATGCCTGGGTAAAAAGTTCACTCGGCGGGCGCTGGGCATTTATTACCGCTTATACATACTGGTTCGTGAATTTATTCTTCTTCACCTCGTTATTACCGCGCGTCATTGCCTATGCCTCTTATGCCTTTCTTGGCTATGAGTACATTCTCACACCATTTGCCACAACGGTGCTAAGTATGGTGCTGTTCGCCTTCTCAACGTGGGTCTCCACCAACGGGGCGAAGATGCTGGGGCCAATTACGTCTGTAACCTCCACGCTGATGCTGCTGCTGACGCTCTCTTACATTCTGCTGGCGGGCGCGGCGCTAATGGGTGGGGTGCAGCCCGCTGATCCGATTACCGTCGACGCGATGATCCCGCATTTTAACTGGGCATTCCTCGGCATTACCACCTGGATATTTATGGCTGCCGGGGGCGCGGAATCCGTCGCGGTGTACGTAAACGATGTGAAAGGCGGTTCGAAATCTTTCGTTAAAGTGATCATCCTGGCGGGGATCTTTATCGGCGTGCTGTACTCCATCTCCTCGGTACTGATCAACGTCTTTATCAGCAGCAAAGCGTTGAAGTTTACCGGGGGTTCGGTGCAGGTGTTCCACGGTCTGGCGGTGTGGTTTGGCCTGCCGGAAGTGTTGATGAACCGTTTCGTCGGTCTGGTTTCCTTTACCGCCATGTTCGGTTCCCTGCTGATGTGGACGGCGACGCCGGTCAAAATCTTTTTCTCGGAGATCCCGACCGGCATTTTTGGTCCGAAAACCGTGGCGCTGAACGAAAACGGCGTACCGGCGCGCGCGGCCTGGATCCAGTATTTGATTGTGATCCCACTGATGATTATCCCGACCATGGGCTCCAGTACCGCGCAGGAGCTGATGAACACCGTCATCAATATGACCGCTGCGGCCTCCATGTTACCGCCGCTGTTTATTATGCTGGCCTACCTCAACCTGCGTCGTAAGCTCGATCACCTGCCGCGCGATTTCAGGATGGGTTCACGAACCACGGGTATAACCATAGTGTCGATGCTGATTGTTATTTTCGCCATTGGTTTTGTGGCATCCACTTTCCCTACCGGTGCCAATATTCTGACGATTATTTTCTATAACGTCGGTGGCATTGTTTTATTCCTCGGATTTGCCTGGTGGAAATACAGCAAATACGTAAACGGATTATCAAAAGAACAACAAAAAATTGAAGCATCACCTGCCTCGAATATTAACTGAAATAAAAGGCATGGATTTTATCTCATTGGGATGAGTTTATGAAAATTAAACAAAAAACATTTTGGGCACTCGCTGCCCTCTCTTTCTGCTGCCCTGCTATTGCCGCAGAAGATGCCCGGCCCGCTGAACATGACGATACCAAAACACCGGCAATAACCTCCCCATCATTTCGTTTTTATGGCGAGATGGGCGTCGGTGGGTATATGGATTTAGAAGGTCAGGATAAACATAAATACAGCGACGGCACTTATATTGAGGGCGGTCTGGAGATAAAACAGGGGAACTGGTTCGGCCTGATTTACGGCGAAGGCTGGACCGTACAGGCGGATCATCAGGGCAACGCCTGGGTGCCCGATCACAGCTGGGGCGGGTTTGAAGGTGGGATTAACCGCTTCTACGGCGGTTACAAAACCGATAACAGCACCGAGATCATGCTCAGCCTGCGCCAGGACTCGTCTCTCGATGACCTGCAATGGTGGGGCGATTTTACGCCGGATCTGGGTTATGTGATCCCCAACACCCGCGACATCTTGTACGCACTAAAGGTGCAAAACCTCTCCGGCAACCTGCGCTATAGCGTCACCGCCACGCCAGCGGGTCACCATGACGAAAGCAAGGCCTGGCTGCACTTCGGCAAATACGATCGTTATGACGACAAATATACCTATCCGGCAATGGCGAATGGCTATATTCAGTACGACATCATGAAAGATGTCACCTGGATGAACGGTCTTGAAATTACCGACGGTACAGGCCAGCTCTTTTTAACAGGCGTTTTGACACCCAACCTGGCGGCACGCGCGTGGCATCATACCGGACGGGCAGATGGACAGAACGTCTCCGGCACGGAGAGCGGATTTATGGTCAGCGCCATGGTGGAAGCCCTGAAAGGCGTTTATCTCTCCACTGCTTACAGCTACGCGAAACATCGTCCGGACGATGCGGCTGAAAAAACTACCTCGTTTATGCAGTTCGGGATCTGGTACGAGTACGGCGGCGGGCGTTTTGCCACCGCTGCCGACAGCCGCTTCTATATGAAAAATGCCTCCGGCGACCCGAGCGATCAGGTCTTCCTGATGCAATACTTCTACTGGTAAAAAGGATCTACCACCATGAAATACGTCCTCACGCCGCTGGCCTGCGCGCTGGCGCTCAGTTTTTCGGCTCACGCCGCCACCGCAACTGACTTCAAAAACGTCATCAACCGTACCGGCGCGCCGCTCTTCATGCAGGATTTCGACTACGACGACCACCAGCGGTTTAATCCCTTTTTTGATATGGGTGCCTGGCATGGGCATTTGCTGCCGGACGGGCCGCAGACCCAGGGCGGATTTCCCGGCGTAGCGCTGCTCACCGAAGAGTACATCAACTTTATGGCGACGAATTTTGATCGCCTGTCCGTTTACCAGAACGGTAAAAAAGTGGATTTCACCCTTGAAGCCTACAGCCTCCCTGGCGCGTTGGTGCAGAAACTGAGCGCCAGGGATGTTCAGATCGTGATGACGCTGCGCTTTGCTTCTGCGCGTACTTCGCTGCTTGAAACCCGTATTACCAGCAAAACGCCGCTGGAGCTGGTGTGGGACGGCGAGCTGCTGGAAAAACTGGAGGCCAAAGAGGGCAAGCCGCGTTCGGATAAAACCATCGACAGCGCATATCCTGATTATCAGCGTAAAATTGTAGCCACGCGCGACGGCCTGAAGGTGACCTTCGGCAAGTTACGCTCCACCTGGGATCTGCTCACCTCCGGCAGTTCCGAATATCAGTTACACCGCTCTCTTCCTGCCGAGACCACCGTTGACGGACATCGCTTTACCAGCCGGGCACAGATTTCCGGCAGCACCACGCTGTACACTACCTACTCCCATCTGCTGAACGCCGATGACGTCGCGCGTGAACAGCCGCAGATCCGCGACATTCTGGCGCGTCCGGCCTACTTTATGGCCGCCTCGCAAGCGCGCTGGGAGAGGTATTTACAACAAGGGTTAACCAACCCGCACGCGATTCCAGAACAAACGCGCGTGGCGGTGAAAGCCATCGAGACGTTGAACGGTAACTGGCGTTCGCCAGGCGGCGCGGTGCGTTTTAACACGGTGACGCCCTCCGTAACCGGACGCTGGTTCTCCGGCAACCAGACCTGGCCGTGGGACACCTGGAAACAGGCATTTGCCATGGCGCATTTCAACCCGGAGATCGCCAAAGAGAACATCCGCGCGGTCTTCTCCTGGCAGATCAAACCCGACGATCCGGTGCGCCCGCAGGATACCGGATTTGTGCCGGATTTAATCGCCTGGAACCTGAGCCCGGAACGAGGCGGCGACGGCGGTAACTGGAACGAGCGTAACACCAAGCCGAGCCTGGCGGCATGGTCGGTGATGGAGGTGTATAACACCACGCAGGATAAAGCCTGGCTTGCCGAGATGTATCCAAAACTGGTTGCCTATCACGACTGGTGGCTGCGTAACCGCGATCATAACGGCAACGGCGTGCCGGAGTACGGTGCGACGCGTGATAAGGCCCATAACACCGCTACCGGCGAGATGCTGTTCACGGTGAAAAAAGGTGATAAAGAAGAGTCGCTTTCCGGCCTGAATAACTACGCACGGATAATTGATAACGGCCAGTACGACAGCCTGGAGATCCCCGCGCAGGTGGCCGCCTCGTGGGAGTCCGGGCGCGATGATGCCGCCGTATTCGGATTTATCGATAAAGCGCAGCTGGATAATTACGTTGAAAACGGCGGGAAACGCAGCGACTGGACGGTTAAATTTGCCGAAAACAGGAGTAAAAAAGGCGATCTGTTAGGGTATTCCTTATTACAGGAGTCCGTTGACCAGGCAAGCTATATGTACAGCGACAATCACTATCTGGCGCAGATGGCGAGCCTGCTGGGTAAAGAGCAGGAGGCCAGCCACTATCGCCAGCTGGCAGATAAGCTCGCAACCTATATCAACACCTGCATGTTCGATGCGAAAAGCGGGTTTTACTATGACCTTCGTATCGAGGATAAGCCGCTGGCGAACGGCTGTGCGGGCAAACCTATCGTCGAGCGTGGTAAAGGGCCGGAAGGCTGGTCTCCGCTGTTTAACGGTGCCGCGACGCAGGAACATGCGGATGCCGTGGTCAAGGTGATGCTGGATCCGAAGGAGTTCAATACCTGGGTACCGCTCGGCACCGCCGCGCTGACAAACCCGGCGTTCGGCGCAGACATATACTGGCGCGGCCGGGTCTGGGTCGATCAGTTCTGGTTTGGACTAAAAGGCATGGAACGTTACGGCTATCGTGAGCAGGCGCAAACCCTCGCCGAAACCTTCTTTAAGCATGCTAAAGGGTTAACCTCGGACGGCCCGATTCAGGAGAACTATAACCCCCTGACCGGAGCACAGCAGGGCGCACCTAACTTCTCCTGGAGCGCGGCGCATTTGTATATGCTGTATAACGACTTTTTCCGTAAGAGCGATCGGTGATGCCCTCGTGCCCGGTGGCGGCTACGCCTTACCGGGTCTACGGTTCTAAAAAGTAGGCCGGGTAAGCGACAGCGCCACCCGGCAAAACCCTACCTTGTGATCCACAGCGTGGGCCAGGCATCTGGCCCATTCCAGTTATCACAGCTTGGCTCTTCCGCGTAGCGTACCAGGCGGAAGCGCTGGCCGTTAAAACGCCAGCGGGTCTGGATCCCACAGTCGCCAATCCCGCGTCCCAGCGCCAGCGTGGTCAGCTCGCGCGTTTTTTCGTCGAAGCTGGCATTCATCAGCTCCATGTCGCTACTCTGGCTGGAAGGGGTAAACGGCAGGCGCAATCTCACGCTCCTGGCCGAAAATGGTTTTTTACGCGACACCAGCCACGCCAGGTCGACGGTGTTGTACGCCCCCGCCTCACAGCTGATGATCATCAGCGCTTTGTCATCGGTCAGCGCGGTCACGCGCACTTCACGCCGGTTCGGATCGAGAGAGCACTGGCTATGGTTCATGCGCCAGGTACCGTAATCCAGCAGATCGTTGAGTTCGTTATGCGTCAGCGGCGTTGGCGTGGGGTTCACCACCGCCACCTTTTTTAATGCCGGCGCAGGCGGCACGCTCAGCGGTGGACTATCCCCTTTTTTAATCCACGCCGTTTCACTTCCGACGCGTTTTTGCTGGGCATCGATAAACAGCAGCGCCGCTTTCAGACCGGCCAGAGAAATTGTCTGCTTCCCCCCGCGCAGGGTCAGCGCCTGCCCTTCCTGAATGGTTTTCAGAAACGTGGTGATGGTGGACGTATCGTTTGTTTTAAGATGCCAGGGGGCTAACTGCCAGTGTTGCGACGTGAGTTTAAGCGGCACATTGTCGAGTAGCAGGCGCGGGGCGATGTCAGGCTCTTTCACCGGTGGCGCCGAAAGCCCGCCGAGATCGATGCGCAGGCAGGCGTCCGTTTTTGCCCCCGCACTGCGGCTCAGCGTCATGACCAGACCGCGATGCTCGCCGGTATTGCGCGCTACGCAGAAGTTCTGGTTATTGCAGGTCACCTGCCAGTCTGAAAAAGACTGCTGCGCAGGCGCAGCCCACACCAAAGGCGCGGGAAGCACGCAAATGAAGAAGAGAAGATAAACGCAGTAGCGCATGAACGGCACAGCCCCGGAAACGAATAGGTCAATCTGGGGCGTATCTTCGTGCCCAGGGCGGGCTGGCTCAATCGGATTTATCGGATAGATTTATCTGAAATACAACTTATCGCGCTTCCGCCGCCGCATTCATCAGCCCGCTGGTTTGCAGATACTGCAACAGGATCACCGCTTTACCGTCGCGGATCTCGCCGCGTTTCACCATGTCGACAGCCTGAGCGAAAGGCATTTCCAGCACTTCAATGTCTTCATCGTCCACGCCGCCGCCCCGGTGCGTGCGCTGAGCATCGGTATATTCCGCAATGAAGAAGTGAACCAGCTCGGTAACCCCGCCAGGGGACATAAACAGCTCAAAGACTTTCTGCACCGCACCCACTTCAAAACCCGTCTCCTCAATGGCTTCTTTGCGGATACACACTTCCGGCTCATCGTCATCAAGCAGACCTGCACAGGTTTCAATCAGACGTCCGTCCGCGTTGCCATTGACCCATGTCGCGATGCGAAACTGGCGGATCAGCACCACGCTTTGCTTTTCACGGTTATACAGCACGATGGTTGCACCATTGCCCCGGTCGTAGACTTCGCGTTTATGGCGAATGACGTCCCCGTTCTTACGGGTGAGATCGTAAGTGATGTTACGCAGGACAAAGTAATTTTCAGAAAGGATTTTGTCTTTAATAACGGTAATGTTCAGGGACATACGGGCTCCACGGCAAAATGAGTCTGTTTATACTACGCCGTGAAGCCCGCTTTGTCGCCCGTCTGCATTAATGCATGTTGCGCGGCGGCACGCCAAGCCAGTCCATGATCCCCTGCCCGGCATGACGCCCTTCCGCCATCGCGGTGACCACCAGATCCGCACCGCGTACCGCATCACCGCCAGCAAAAATCTGCGGATTCGAGGTCTGGTAGCGATAACGGCTCTCCACGGAGGCCCTGATGCGCCCCCAGTCGTCGGTGTCGACGCCCTGCGCCTGAAGCCACGGCATGGCGTGCGGATTAAAACCAAACGCCATGATCACCGCATCCGCTGGCATGACAAACTCACTGCCCGCCACCGGGACAGGACGCCGCCGCCCCTGCGCATCCGGCTCGCCCAGCCTGGTGCGCAGCATCCGGATACCGTTAACCTTCCCGTCGGTATCCAGCGTGAGCTCAACCGGCTGGACATTAAATTCAAACGCTGCGCCCTCTTCTTTCGCGTTTTTAACCTCTTTCTTTGAGCCCGGCATGTTGGCCTCGTCCCGCCGATAGGCGCAGGTTACTTTCGCCGCGCCATGCCGCAGCGCGGTGCGCACGCAGTCCATCGCCGTATCGCCCCCGCCGAGCACCACCACGTTTAAACCCTGTGTGTCGATAAACGGTTCGTCTGCGGCAGGATCAAGGCCCATCACGTTCCGCGTGTTTGCCACTAAAAACGGCAGCGCGTCGTACACGCCCGGCGCGTCTTCGTGAGGGATACCCGCTTTCATGGAACGATAGGTCCCTACGCCGATGAACAGGGCATCGTAGTCGTTTTGCAGTTGGGCCATCGACACGTCTTTTCCCACCTCGCAGTTCAGCTCGAAGCGGATGCCCATCGCGCTGAATATCTCTCTGCGCCGCGCTAACAGGGATTTATCCAGCTTGAAGGCCGGAATACCAAAGGTCAGCAATCCGCCGATTTCCGGATGGCGGTCGTAGACCGTCACGCCGACGCCGCTGCGCACCAGCACGTCGGCGCAGGCCAGCCCTGCCGGACCGGCGCCGATGATGGCGACGCGCTTACCGACCGGCTTAACGTGGCTGACGTCCGGCGTCCAGCCCATCGCCAGCGCCCGATCCGAGATATACCGTTCGATATTACCGATGGTTACTGCCCCTGACGCATCCCGCAGGGTGCAGGCGCCTTCACATAATCGATCCTGTGGGCAGACGCGGCCGGTAATTTCCGGTAAACAGTTAGTCTGGTGAGAAAGCTCAGCCGCACCGACGATATCCCCCGCCCCGATCCGCTCAATCCACTGGGGAATGTGGTTATGCAGCGGGCAGGTCCACTCGCAAATGCTATGCTCGCCACATTTCAGGCACCGGGATGCCTCACGCTGCGCCTGTTCCGGGCGAAACGGCAGGTAGATCTCGTTAAAATGGTATGCGCGTGCTTCGGGGCTGAGCTTATCCGGCTCACCGCGCGCCGGGGTGTTTTGCATCTGTTGCCGTTTGGTTTGCGGAGGGGCTGACTGAACCGCCTCGCTGTGCCACGGCAGCGCGTCCAGCCTTGCGCTGCGCTGTCGGCGCTGCTTAACCAGCTTATCCAGTACGGCTGGGGTGGCGAGCGTAAGCACCTCCGCCGGGCAGTTTTCCACGCAGGCCGGGCCTTGCGGCCTTTCCAGGCAGAGGTCGCATTTGTGCGCCGAGGCCTTTACGCTGTCGTTTTCCAGCGGGGCGATCAGCATGTCCATCGTGCCAAACGGACAGGCCACCACGCAGGCTTTACAGCCAATGCATTTTTGTTGATTGACCTGTACGCTGTCGCTGTGTTGCGTGATGGCTCCGTTCGGGCAGCTTTGCGCGCAGGGCGCGTTTTCACAGTGGTGGCAGGTCACGGGGCTTTTTCGCAAGCCTGAGGTAAGGACCGTAATGCGGGGATGAAAATGGCGCTCGCTCAGCGCGTGCTGCTCCCCGTTGTGCGCCATCACACAGGCAACTTCGCAGGCGCGACAACCGATACACTGTTGAGCGTTGGCCATAATAAAACGATTCATAACAACACCTGTTTTTGGTTCAATAACCTTGTTCTTTCTATTGTTATCGTATTTACCCACAGCGGCATGGCGACGCAATGTTCAAATGCCCAGGAAGCCGAACTATTTCCAGTGAACCTGTGGCAGATCAATTTAATTCAGGAAGCTGATGAGTGACCGTTAAACGCCCCGTATCGGGAAGCCTGGCTCGGGCTTTCTTTTCGATGATTGTCTTGTCCGTTCTGATCAGCGCCATTGCGCTGGTCACACTCGCCAGCAGCCAGCGCGACGCCGAGGCGATTAACATCGCCGGCTCGCTGCGTATGCAGAGCTACCGCCTGGGCTACGAAATGCAGCGCGCCGGCCCATCGCTGGCAGAGCACCGCGCGGTCTGGCAAAAAACGCTGAGCGCGCCTGCGTTGCAGAAGCTAAACCGCTGGTATGTGCCAGAGGACGTCAAACAGCGTTACCAGCAGTTGCACCTTGGCTGGCAGGAGATGGACACGCGCATCGCCAGCGGCGATACCGGATGGTATCAGAACCACATAGAGGATTTCGTGGGCCGGATAGATGCCTTTGTGCTGGCGCTACAGCACTACACCGAACATAAAATTCAGCTGGTGATTTTCATGTCGCTGACGGGTGGCCTGGGCATCCTGCTGCTGGCGGTGGTGACCCTGCGGCGCATCCGCCGTCAGGTTGTGCTGCCGCTGAATAATCTGGTGGCGGCGAGCGAGCGTATCGAACAGGGGCAATTCGACACTCCCGCGCCGGATACTACGCTTCCCAACGAGCTGGGCCAGCTTTCCCGCGCCTTCAACCATATGTCGGCGGAATTACACACCCTGTACCGTTCACTTGAGCGCTCCGTTGCTGAAAAAACCCGCCACCTGAATGAAGCGCATCAGCAGCTCGAAATGCTGTTTAAATGCTCACAGGCGTTGAATACCGGGCAGATAGACAGCCACTGTTTCCGGCATATTTTGCAGATTGTGCATGACTATACGCAGATGAATTACCTGCAATTGCGCACCAGTGACGACTGGCAGCTTTACGAAGGACAGGAGTCCCCGGGCGAGAAAATGCACAATTTACCGGTGTTAATGCAGGACACCCTGTACGGCGAACTGCGCTGGCAAAGCGCGACCGGGGATGTTCCGCTGCCGCTCATGGAAAGCGTGGCGACGATGCTGGGCCGGGGGCTCTATTTTAATCAGGCGCAGAAACATTATCAGCAGTTGCTGCTGATGGAGGAGCGCGCCACCATCGCGCGCGAGCTGCATGATTCGCTGGCGCAGGTGCTCTCCTATTTGCGTATTCAGCTTACGCTGCTGAAGCATGCCGTGCCCGGCGACAATGCTCCGGCGCAGACCATCATTACGGACTTCTCCCGCGAGCTGAATAATGCCTGGCATCAGCTACGCGAGCTGCTCACCACCTTCCGCCTGACGCTCAATCACGCCAATCTTCCTGCCGCGCTACAGGAGTCTCTCGACGGGTTGCAAAGCCAGACCCGCGCGAAGCTGGTGCTCGACTGCCGTCTCTCATCGCTGGCGCTGGACGCACAAAAACAGGTGCACCTCTTACAGATTGTGCGTGAGGCAGTGCTGAATGCGATTAAACATGCCGACGCCAGCGAGATTGTGGTCAGCTGCGTCACCATCGCGGACGGCACTCACACGGTCACGATCCGCGACAACGGCATTGGTATCGGCGACGCCAGTGAACCGCCGGGGCATTACGGGCTGAATATCATGCGCGAACGCGCGGGACGGCTCGGCGGGACATTACACTTTTCTCAGCCGCCACAGGGCGGGACACAGGTCAGCGTAACGTTCCAGACGCCTGCGGCCCAGGCTGAAAAATAGCGAGAAAGAAGGCGCGCTGAAAAAAGCGCATGATAATTTACATTATCTCCTTTATTTCTCCACGTTTGACCTGGGCCTTACCGCTAAAGTTAGGCGGGCAATAAACAATAATGACGTGCAGCAAAACGAGGTCACACTTTAATGGCGAATTTTTTCATCGATCGCCCCATTTTTGCCTGGGTGCTTGCAATCCTGTTGTGTCTGACGGGTGTCCTGGCGATTACGTCCCTTCCTGTTGAGCAATACCCTGACCTCGCGCCCCCCAACGTGCGTATCACGGCGAACTACCCTGGCGCCTCGGCACAGACGCTGGAAAATACCGTCACCCAGGTTATCGAGCAGAACATGACGGGTCTCGATAACCTGATGTACATGTCCTCACAGAGCAGCGCCACGGGCCAGGCGACGGTAACCCTGAGCTTTACGGCGGGCACGGATCCGGATGAAGCGGTGCAGCAGGTGCAAAACCAGCTGCAATCGGCCCTGCGTAAACTGCCTCAGGCAGTGCAGAACCAGGGGGTGACCGTGCGTAAAACCGGTGACACCAATATTTTGACCATCGCGTTTGTTTCAACCGATGGCTCAATGGATAAGCAGGACATCGCGGACTACGTCGCCAGTAATATTCAGGACCCGCTCAGCCGTATCAACGGCGTGGGTGATATCGACGCCTACGGCTCGCAGTACTCCATGCGTATCTGGCTGGATCCCAACAAGCTGAACAGCGTGCAGATGACCGCCAAAGATGTCACCGACGCTATCGAATCGCAGAACGCCCAGATTGCCGTGGGGCAGCTCGGCGGTACGCCGTCCGTGGACAACCAGGCGCTTAACGCCACCATCAACTCCCAGTCGCTGCTCCAGACACCTGAACAGTTCCGCAATATCACGCTACGCGTGAATCAGGACGGTTCGGAAGTGCGTCTGGGGGATGTCGCCACCGTGGAAATGGGGGCGGAAAAATATGACTACCTGAGCCGCTTCAACGGCAATGCCGCGTCCGGGCTGGGGGTGAAACTGGCCTCCGGCGCCAACGAAATGGCGACCGCGCAGCGGGTGCTAGAGCGTCTGGATGAGCTGTCGCATTTCTTCCCGCACGGACTGGAGTACAAAGTCGCCTACGAAACCACCTCGTTCGTAAAAGCCTCCATCGAAGATGTGGTGAAAACCCTGCTCGAAGCTATCGCGCTGGTGTTCCTCGTGATGTACCTGTTCCTGCAAAACTTCCGCGCTACGCTGATCCCCACTATTGCGGTGCCGGTGGTGCTGCTGGGTACCTTTGCGGTGCTGTATGCCTTCGGTTACAGCATCAACACCCTGACCATGTTCGCCATGGTGCTGGCCATCGGTCTGCTGGTGGATGATGCCATCGTGGTGGTGGAAAACGTTGAGCGCATCATGAGCGAGGAAGGGCTTTCGCCCCGCGAGGCCACGCGCAAATCGATGGGACAAATTCAGGGCGCGCTGGTCGGTATCGCCATGGTGCTGTCGGCGGTATTTATCCCGATGGCGTTTTTTGGCGGCACCACGGGCGCGATTTATCGCCAGTTCTCGATCACCATCGTCTCTGCAATGGTGCTCTCCGTACTGGTGGCGATGATCCTTACCCCTGCCCTGTGCGCGACGCTGCTGAAACCGCTGCATAAGGGCGAACACCACGGTCAAAAAGGCTTCTTCGGCTGGTTTAACCGCATGTTTAACCGCAATGCGGCGCGCTATGAAGCGGGCGTGGGTAAAGTACTGCACCGCAGCGTGCGCTGGATGGTGGTTTATGTCCTGCTGCTCGGCGGCATGGTCTTCCTGTTCCTGCGGCTGCCAACCTCGTTCCTGCCGCTGGAAGATCGCGGCATGTTTATCACCTCCGTACAGTTACCCAGCGGCTCGACCCAGCAGCAGACCCTGAAAGTGGTGCAGAAGGTTGAGAACTACTTCCATACTCAGGAGAAAGACAACGTGGTCTCCGTCTTCTCCACCGTCGGCTCTGGCCCTGGCGGTAACGGGCAGAACGTGGCGCGTATGTTTGTGCGCCTGAAAGACTGGGACCAGCGCGACAGCGATACCGGCTCCTCCTTTGCCATCATTGAACGTGCAACCAAAGCGTTCAACAAAATCAAGGAAGCGCGCGTTTTCGCCAGCAGCCCGCCCGCCATCAGCGGCCTGGGCAGCTCAGCCGGGTTTGATATGGAGCTTCAGGATCACGCGGGTGCCGGGCATGACGCGTTGATGGCTGCTCGCGACAAGCTGCTGGAGCTGGCCGGGAAAGATCCGCAGCTTACCCGCGTTCGTCATAACGGTCTGGATGACAGTCCCCAGCTACAGGTGGATATTGACCAGCGTAAAGCGCAGGCGCTGGGCGTCTCCATCGACGACATTAACGACACCCTGCAAACGGCATGGGGCTCAAGCTACGTGAATGACTTTATGGATCGCGGCCGCGTGAAGAAGGTCTACGTTCAGTCTGCCGCCAAATACCGCATGCTGCCGGACGATATCAACCGCTGGTATGTGCGCAATAACACCGGCGGCATGGTGCCGTTCTCGGCATTTGCGACGTCACGCTGGGAGACCGGTTCACCGCGTCTGGAGCGTTACAACGGCTATTCGGCGCTGGAGATTGTTGGTGAAGCCGCGCCGGGCGTCAGTACCGGTACCGCAATGGACATTATGGAAAAACTGGTTCAGCAGTTACCGACCGGCTTTGGCCTGGAGTGGACAGCGATGTCCTACCAGGAACGGCTTTCCGGCGCTCAGGCGCCTGCCCTGTATGCCCTTTCGCTGCTGGTAGTGTTCCTCTGTCTGGCGGCGCTGTATGAAAGCTGGTCAGTGCCGTTCTCGGTGATGCTGGTGGTACCTCTCGGGGTCATCGGAGCGCTGCTGGCAACCTGGATGCGCGGCCTGGAAAATGATGTCTATTTCCAGGTCGGACTCCTCACCGTAATCGGATTGTCGGCGAAAAACGCCATTCTGATCGTCGAATTTGCCAATGAGATGAATGCCAAAGGTCACGAACTGATGGCCGCCACGCTGCACGCCTGTCGTCAGCGCCTGCGCCCGATCCTGATGACTTCTCTGGCGTTTGTGTTTGGCGTCCTGCCGATGGCCACCAGCTCCGGCGCAGGCTCCAGCAGCCAGCACGCGGTGGGAACGGGCGTTATGGGGGGAATGATTTCGGCGACGATTCTGGCTATCTATTTCGTACCGCTGTTCTTTGTGCTGGTACGCCGTCGTTTCCCGCTGAAGGATAAGCCGGAATAACACGTTGAAATAAAAAAGGCGGCTTTACAGGCCGCCTTTTTATTGTGTGATTCTTTCACACTATGGTTATTTTAGTTAATTAAGTGCTCTTGCATTTCTTACCGGAAATTCATTTACGAAGCATGCCTTCGATAAAATCTTTCCAGTTCCCCAGTTCACGTTCAATCATAACAACCTCTCTTATTATTATGTGCATTCTACGAAAACGTATCATCATTGTGAAGCCACTTTAACCGATTGCTGTGATTGAGCCCCGCTGTGCTGGTAGGTTTAGGATCACTATGAGCGTTGTCGGGTAAATTTTATGTGACCTACAGCAATATTTTGAAATAGTCGGAAAAATGACAGCATTTTTAATTTCCCCCTGAGTTTATTGGCAATTTAAACAGGGTGGACAACTATGCTTAAAAGATGAAAGACTATTCAGCTTACAGCTGTTCGTTGAATTATGGAGAATTGTAAATCCCGAAAAATTCCGAATGTGTTATATTCCACTTAAGGATATATCTTCGAAAATATTGAACATTTAATCCACAAAAGAACAAAAGGATTCACTATGATTGTGATGTACGGCATTAAGAATTGCGACACGATTAAAAAAGCCCGCCGCTGGCTGGAAGCACACAACATCGACTATCGCTTCCACGATTACCGTGCCGACGGGCTTGACCCCGCGTTTCTCCATTCCGCCATCAACGAACTGGGGTGGGAAGCGCTACTGAATACCCGCGGGACCACCTGGCGAAAACTGGATGAATCTCTCCGGACCACGATCAACGACGCCGACAGCGCAGCCAAACTGATGCTTGAAATGCCGGCAATCATCAAACGCCCATTGCTCTGCAAGCCAGGTCAGCCTATGCTGCTGGGTTTCAGTGAAACCCTTTATTCAGATTTATTCGTTGAGGTGTAGTCTATGTCATGCCCGGTCATTGAGCTGACTCAGCAGCTTATTCGCCGTCCTTCCCTTAGCCCGGACGACGCAGGTTGTCAGGCATTAATGATTGAGCGCCTCCGTGCCATCGGTTTTACCGTGGAGCATATGGATTTTGGCGATACGCAGAACTTCTGGGCATGGCGCGGTCAGGGAGAGACGCTGGCGTTTGCCGGACATACTGACGTAGTTCCCGCAGGCGACGCAGACCGCTGGATCAACCCGCCTTTTGAGCCGACCATCCGCGACGGCATGCTTTTCGGACGCGGCGCTGCGGACATGAAAGGTTCTCTGGCTGCGATGGTCGTGGCGGCAGAGCGTTTCGTCGCCCAGCATCCGAACCATAAAAACCGTCTTGCGTTTTTGATTACCTCCGATGAAGAAGCCAGCGCCCACAACGGCACCGTGAAGGTCGTTGAGGCGCTGATGGCGCGCAATGAACGTCTGGACTACTGTCTGGTGGGCGAACCGTCCAGCACCGAAGTGGTTGGCGATGTGGTGAAAAATGGCCGCCGTGGATCCCTGACCTGTAATTTGACTATTCATGGCGTGCAGGGCCACGTTGCCTATCCGCACCTGGCGGAGAACCCGGTACACCGCGCCGCGCCGATGCTGAACGAACTGGTAGGCATTGAATGGGATAAAGGCAACGAATTTTTCCCGCCAACCAGCATGCAGATAGCCAACATCAAGGCTGGCACCGGCAGCAACAACGTCATTCCCGGCGATCTCTTCGTCCAGTTTAACTTCCGCTTCAGCACCGAACTGACCGACGAGATGATCAAAGCGCGCGTGATTGCGCTGCTCGAGAAATATCAGCTGCGCTATACCCTCGACTGGTGGCTGTCTGGCCAGCCGTTCCTGACGCAGCGCGGTAAACTGGTGGATGCGGTGGTGAACGCCATTGCGCACTATAATGAAATTAAGCCACAACTGCTGACAACGGGCGGCACGTCTGACGGACGCTTTATCGCCCGCATGGGCGCACAGGTTGTCGAACTGGGTCCGGTTAACGCGACGATTCACAAAATCAATGAATGCGTGAACGCTGCCGATTTACAACTGCTGGCCCGCATGTATCAACGTATTATGGAGCAGCTCGTCGCCTGACGGGTGCTTAAAGAGGATTAGCGAATGGACTGGCTTTCAAAGTACTGGTGGATTCTGGTGTTGGTATTTCTGGTAGGCGTGCTGCTTAACGTGATTAAAGATCTCAAGCGCGTTGACCACAAAAAGTTCCTTGCCAACAAACCGGATCTTCCGCCGCACCGTGATTTTAACGACAAGTGGGACGATGAAGACGACTGGCCGAAGAAGGACCAGAAGAAGTAATCGCTCTGTTTCCCCTCTCCCTAAAGAGAGGGGGACACCTCACATAAACTCGACGATATCATCGTCATTCGGCTTACCGCCGCTGAGCGCTTCATCAAAGTAGTGCTTCGGTACGGTATAACGCAGATGATCGAGCGCGAACTGCATGCTGCGATCGTCAATGGCATGCCCCAGATCGTCTACGATATCCAGCGTCACATCTCCGCCCTCGCGCATCAGCGTCTCCTGGGCAGCAACCGCATGCGAAAGCTCAATTACCCGGTCTTCCCCTCCATGAATGAGATGGATCGTGGTCTGCGTGGTCGCGCTTTGCGGTAACGTCGCAAAACGCCCGTTAAAGGCAATCACGCGGGACACCAGTCCGGGCTGCGCTTTTACGCTTTCCAGCGACATGATTGAGCCCTGAGAGAAGCCAATCAGCGCCGTTGCGTCGGCGCCTACGCCGCTCTGCTGCTGCCAGTAACGCACGGTATCGATAAAGGCTGGCATAGCGGCATCAATACGCGCCTGACGATTCTCCTCCGTCACGCCCTCGACGGAAAACCACTGCCGCCCGTCCGGACCGCACGGCTCCACGCCGCCGATGCTGACGATCAGCGCCTGTGGGAAAACGGGTGCAAACCAGCTGCCAATCTGTCCCATATTGACGGCATTGTCGCCCACGCCATGAAACAGAAGCAGGAGCTGTTTAGCAGGTGTATCCGGGCTTTGCACAACAAAATGGTCATGTTTCATGGCGATCTCCTTAATTGGTAAGCAGGATTTTACGCCTCTGCGGGGTAATGACCATGCCACTTTACTGAAGAAGTCATTGAAAAAATTGCCATTGCAAAATGTCGGCTTTCAGCTGCTGGCTACGGGAGTAATCAAGCCTTTCAAGCGCGTGAGCGGTTTCCTCGCGTAGCTTCGCCAGCAACGCTTTGCGCCCGAAATCGTGCGTATTCCCTTCCATTTTCCCCCGCAGCGCCGGGAGCGGCATGTCCACGGCTAACAACAACCGCGTCAGCGCCGCAACCGAAGTTGAAAACGCCCGGTGAGCAAAGGCAAACCCCGCCAGCTCCAGCCAGTCGTCACTATTAAGGGTAGCTTCCCATGCATCCGTCACCGGGATCTTTTCGCCATTCCAGGCCGACAGGACGCGCATATCACGACATAACCGCTGATGCGCCTGTTCGCAGAGCTGATGCCCCGCCTCGCTCAGCGGCAGCAACGCCATCGCCGTATAGCACCCGCTGCTGGCTTCCCGGTGGCTGCCCATTCGCACCAGCACAAACCCGCACTGCCGCCAGAAACGCCACAGCTCGTCGGTATAGCCAAAGCTGACCGAGAGATAATCTTCTCCGCTGGCACTGCGGATCAGCCGCTGGCCGATGCCTTCCCGCTGGCGATGGGGATGAACCGCAATGCGGCTGACGCGTCGGCCTTTCAGCGTCGCCGCGAGCGGCGAGCCGCCGTGCGCTGCCAGCGACTGCGCCACCAGATTTCCACGCGGCCGACGAAAGCCCGCCCAGACTGCGCGGCTAAGTGCAGGGGGTAATCCCCCCTCCTCCACCAGCCAGAGCGCGCCCGCGATCTCCGCGCCCGCCTGAGCAACAGCAAAGTGCTGGCCGGGGGCGTCCATCATCCGGCGTAAATCGAGGGGTGACGTCCGGTAGTGCGCGGCGCAAAGCAGTTCATACACGCCTGCCCCGCGCGTCGGATCGCTCTCCCACATCCCGGGCTCCAGCGACGTTAAACGTACCTCGCCTTCCGGTTTGCGATCGATAAGCGCATCGTCGAACAGCAGCGCGTTCGCCACTATCCGCTCAAGGGGACATCCGGCAGCCCAGCGAACTGGCGTGGATAAGGTATAACGCCGCAGCCCGCTGAACCGGGCGCAGAACTTCAGCAGGAATCCCCTGCCCGTGCCTTCATAACCCTGCACCGTGGTGGTCAGCAACACGCGGGGAAAGCGCGACGCCAGCTTCTCCAGCAGCGGGCCGGGGATGGCGGCCGCCTCATCGACAATCAGCCAGTCAGCTTCTGTTGTGGAGGCCAGCAGCGCATCCGGGGCCATAAAGTGAAAATGTTCCCCGGCGAAACGCGCGATGACATCCGTCGCCCCTTTTGCCGGTGCCGTCACGACTGCACTCCCCTGAATGCCGTTGAGCAACATGCCCGCCAGGGCGGACTTTCCGCGTCCGCGCGGTGCCGTCACGGCGGCCACGCCCGCAGGCATGGTCAGAAGAGCGTCGAGGATCTCAGCTTGCTCGCGCTGCGGTTCACCGCTGGCGGGCTGCCAGGCGGGTAAAACTGGCGCAACGGGAAGGCACAGAGGACGATGTTGATGCCAGACGATGGCATCTGAATCGGCGTCAAGCGTCCGGCAAAAGTGGTGAACAAAGTGCGGGGTGGCGATCGGCTCGGCGCTGTCGCTCCAGCGTAGAGAATCCGCGTCGGGCCTGTTAGCCCAGACGGAGAACGGCGGCACCAGCAGAATCAGAAGGCTTCCGGCGCGCAGGGTCCCGCTGAGGGCGGCGAAGGCCGAGACGTCAAACCCGCGACGCGCGTCAAAAACGGCGTGAAGGTATTCACGTCCCAGCAGGCCGCTGATGGTCTTAGAGGGGTTTTCCTCCAGCCACAGCCAGTCTCCTGGTAACGTATCGCGCAGGATGGTCGCCTGGCTCAACGTCCACGCTTCATCGCCGCTGAGCACCACCAGCCGGCGGTGCCCGGTACGCTGAAGCTGGTTGACCAGCTGTTCAAACCCCAACATCACATAGCTTTGCCGAAGGTATTACACTGCGACGGGTTGCCGCTGTCGAAGCCACGCTTAAACCAGCTGTAGCGCTGCTCCGAGGTGCCATGGGTAAAGCTGTCTGGCACAACGCGCCCCTGGCTCTGCTGCTGCAAGCGATCGTCACCAATCGCCTGTGCGGCATTCAGGGCCTCTTCCAGATCGCCTGTTTCCAGCACGCCCTGCTGCTGCATGCTGTGTCCCCAGACGCCAGCGAAGCAGTCGGCCTGAAGCTCCATGCGTACGGACAGACGATTCACCTCCGCCTGAGAAGCATTCTGCTGCATCTGACGCACTTTAGGCTCAATACCGAGGAGCTTCTGCACGTGGTGGCCGACTTCATGCGCGATCACGTAGCCCTGGGCAAAATCGCCGTCGGCGCCCAGCTTGCTTTTCATGTCGTCATAGAAGGAGAGATCGATATAGACGGTGCTGTCCGCCGGGCAGTAGAACGGCCCCATAACGGACTGCCCGGTGCCGCAGCCGGTGCGGGTTGCGCCCCGGTACATCACCAGTTTTGGCGGCTGATAAGTCCGCCCCATTTTCTCGAACTGCTGACCCCAGGTATCTTCGGTCGTCGCGAGAATAACGGAAGTAAATTTCGCCGCTTCATCTTCATTCGGGCTGATGGAGCGCTGAGAATACTGCTGCTGTTGCCCGGTTTCACCGGTCATCAAACCGGTCAGGTCGACGCCGTAGTAGCCCGCCACCAGCACGACGACCAGCAGAATAATGCCGCCCTTGCCGCTGGGTAACCGGAAACCTGGCCCGCCCATAGACGGACCACCGCCACCACTGCTGCGTCTGTCTTCTACGTTGTCACTTTCACGACGCCCTTGCCAGCGCATAAACACCTCGAACTATTCCATTTATAATAGCTATGATCGTAGGCGGTTAATGAAAGGATTACCATAGTAAACAAGGATAAGACGCCAAAGGATGCCAACATCCTTTGGCAAATGCGCAGTTTAGTCGAGCTTAACGCCTAAACGGTGAGCAACCGCTTCGTACGCTTCGACCACGCCACCCAGACTCTGGCGGAAACGGTCTTTGTCCATTTTATCCAGCGTCTCTTTGTCCCACAGGCGGCTGCCGTCCGGCGAGAATTCGTCGCCCAGCACCACTTCGCCCTTGTACAGACCGAACTCCAGCTTGAAGTCGACCAGGATCAGGCCCGCGTCATCAAACAGCTTTTTCAGCACGTCATTGGCTTTGTAGGTCAGTTCCTGCATGCGCGCCAGGTTCTCTTTGCTTACCCAGCCGAAGGTTTCGCAGTAGGATTCGTTGACCATCGGGTCATGCATGGCGTCGTTTTTCAGGAACAGATCGAACAGCGGTGGATTCAGTTCGATACCCTCTTCAATGCCCAGACGCTTCACCAGGGAGCCTGCGGCACGGTTACGGATCACGCACTCAACCGGCACCATATCCAGTTTTTTTACCAGACATTCCGTATCGGACAGCAACGCTTCCATCTGAGTCGGGATACCGGCTTCGGCCAGTTTGGTCATAATGAAGTGGTTGAACTTGTTGTTCACCATGCCCTTACGATCGAACTGCTCAATGCGTGCGCCGTCTCCTGCTGACGTATCATTGCGGAATTCGAGCACCAACAGATCCGGGTTTTCCGTGCTGTATACGGTTTTCGCTTTGCCACGATACAACTCAGCTTGCTTCTGCATCTTCATTACTCCTGGTGTGATGATTTGTATTCAAAACTGGCCATATTATGCCACGCACACGTTTGCGTAGCACGAAAATAAAAAGGGCTGGATTAACCAGCCCTCACTATTATTTGCTGAATGCGGCCTGGAAGGCAGCGACCAGCGCATCGTTCTGCGCCTGGGTCAGCGTGTGTCCTTTCGGATCGATAAATTGCAGGCTGCTGCGGTTATCGAGGTCGCCAACCTGGATTTTGTAGTCACCGGAAGGCAGCTGTGGATCGCTTGCCCCCAGCTCCTGCCAGGCGCTATCAGACAGCGGCTTATAGGTCGCTGTGATGCTGCCCGTTGAACGGGTGCTGTCGGTCACCTTCATGCCCACTTTTTCAAGCGTTGCTGGCAGGCGCTGCCAGGTCTGATTAAACGGCGCACGCACCACCAGCATTGGCAGGCCGGTATCGTCTGCACCGCTCTGCACATCAAACGTTGAACCGTTACGGTTCTGCGCGGCGTTTGCGGCATCGGTAGCGTTTTTATCCAGACCTGCGGCAATCACGTTCAGCATTTCAGTGCTGTAGCGCTGCATGGCGGCCGGATCGGCAACCGGTTTACCTGCCTGCTCAAGATTCAACAGCTTGACGGTAACCGCCTGCTGATAACCCTGCGGCTTAACGGAGACTTGATAACGACCACGATACTGCTGGTCTTCATCGAGACGGTTCCACTCAATCCAGTCGGTGGTTAAGGTCTGGCTGGCGTCGTCGCGTTTATCAATCGTATAGTTTTTCGACTGAATAATGCTCACAACCTGCGGCCACAGCGTGGTACCGCGTGCGCTTTCCACCAGCAGAGAGGCCGTATCACCGGTAAACTGCGTGCGCGCGCCACTCACCAGCGCCAGAGGCTGAGCCGGCGGACGAATATCAAGCGCTTTACCCACCAGGCCACTGCCGTTGGTAACCGGAATATTATAATCACCGTTCTGGATCGGCAGGATCATGCCGGCAGGCGCGTGAAGTTCAGCAAGCGGCGGCGCATCCAGATAGGATTCATCACCGCTCACCTGGCGCTTGTAGCGCGAGTCTGAACTACAGGCAGCGAGGAGCATAACAAGCGAAACACCCGCAACCTTCGCCAGGCGCGACTTCTGTACTGAATAAGCCATCAAATCTCCCTAAACTTTACAGCAAACCGGCATGCTTCAGCGCGCCAGCGACAATTTCACGACCGTGGTCGGTAATCGGTGTCATTGGCAGACGCAGCGTGTCGGTTGCTACAAGCCCCAACTCCTTACATGCCCATTTCACTGGGATCGGATTGGGTTCGACAAATAATTTATTGTGCAACGGCATCAGACGCTGATTAATCACGCGAGCTTCATCAAAGTGACCGGCTGCGGCCAGTTTGCACATGTCAGCCATATCACGCGCCGCCACGTTCGCCGTAACGGAAATCACGCCATTACCACCGAGCTGCATAAAGTCCAGCGCTGTCGCATCATCACCGCTCAACAGGATAAAGTCGTCTGAAACCAGCTCTTTGATCTGATGAACGCGGCTTAAGTTCCCTGTCGCCTCTTTAATCCCGATAATATTTTTTACTTTCGAGAGACGGCCAACGGTTTCCGGCAGCATATCGCAACCGGTACGGGACGGCACATTATACAGAATTTGTGGCAAGTCAGTATGTTCAGCGATGGCTTTGAAATGCTGGAACAAACCTTCCTGAGTAGGACGGTTGTAATAAGGGGTCACCGTCAGGCAGCCGACAATGCCGCTGTCGTTAAAACGCTGAGTCAGGCTAATCGCTTCTGCCGTTGCGTTTGCGCCCGTCCCCGCGATGACCGGAATACGCCCGTCCGCCAGTTCCAGGGTCAGCATCACAACGTCGCCGTGCTCTTCGTGGCTCAGCGTAGCGGATTCACCGGTAGTCCCTACCGAAACGATCGCCGAGGTTCCATTGGCGACATGGTAATCAATGAGCTTCTTCATGCTTGACCGGCAGACATTACCTTTTTCATCCATCGGTGTAACAAGCGCGACAATACTTCCCGTGAACATGAGCCATCCTCTGTGCGAACAAGAGCCTCAATGTTACGTTTGGAACTGTAATAAAAGCAAGCGACCTGAGGCTCTCAGGCGGTTGTATGCATGTTTTTTTTATGCTTTCCTTAGGAAGACTTAACCACGCAAAGGAAGAACAGGTTTGACAACCTCATCACAACATTACCTGGTTATCACTGCGCTGGGTGCTGACAGGCCGGGTATCGTGAATACCATCACTCGCCACGTGAGCAGCTGCGGCTGCAACATCGAAGATAGCCGGCTGGCTATGCTTGGCGAAGAGTTCACGTTCATCATGCTGCTTTCCGGAACATGGAATGCCATTACCCTCATCGAATCTACCCTGCCGCTGAAAGGCGCAGAGCTGGATTTACTGATTGTGATGAAGCGCACCACCGCGCGCCCGCGTCCGGCTCTGCCTGCCACGGTCTGGGTACAGGTTGAAGTGCCTGATTCACCTCATCTGATTGAACGTTTTACGGCGCTGTTTGACAGCCATCAGATGAACATTGCCGAACTGGTTTCCCGCACGCAGCCGGGCGATGAAAACGCAATCCCGACGCTGTTTATTCAAATTACCGCACACAGCCCTGCCTCGCAGGATGCGTCAAATATCGAGCAAGCGTTCAAAGCCCTCTGTACAGAATTACACGCGCAAGGCAGTATAAGCGTCGTCGATTATTCGCAGCACGAACAGGATGGAGTTGAGTAATGAACCCACTGAAAGCCGGTGATATCGCACCGAAATTTAGCTTACCGGATCAAGACGGCGAGCAAGTAAATTTGACCGACTTCCAGGGACAGCGTGTTCTGGTCTATTTCTACCCGAAAGCCATGACCCCGGGCTGTACCGTACAGGCCTGCGGTCTACGCGACAACATGGATGAGTTGAAAAAGGTCGGTGTGGAAGTGCTGGGCATCAGCACCGATAAGCCAGAGAAGCTGTCACGCTTTGCGGAAAAAGAGCTGCTGAACTTCACGCTGCTTTCCGATGAAGACCACCAGGTTTGCGAGCAGTTTGGCGTCTGGGGTGAGAAGTCCTTTATGGGCAAAACGTACGACGGTATTCACCGCATCAGTTTCCTGATTGACGCTGACTGTAAAGTTGAGCACGTGTTTGATGATTTCAAAACCAGCAACCACCACGACGTGGTGTTGAAGTGGCTGAAAGAGAACGCGTGATCATTTTAGTGCCGGGTGGCGCTGCGCTTACCCGGGCTACAAGGTAAATGCAAAACGGTAGCATGCGCTACCGTTTTTAGTGTTTGCCCCCTCTCCCCGCGGGAGAGGGTTGGGGTGAGGGCATCAGCCCGCACTAAATCTACTTCTCTTCCACCGCTGGCACGTCCGGCCACGCGTGGACCACGGCTTTAATCAGCGTCGCCAGCGGAATGGCGAAGAATACCCCCCAGAATCCCCACAGCCCGCCGAAAATCACCACTGACAGGATAATCACCAGCGGATGCAGGTTAACTGCTTCTGAGAACAGCACCGGTACCAGCAGGTTCCCGTCCAGTCCCTGAATAATCAGGTATACGGCGAAACAGCTCCAGAACTCCGTACCCAGACCAAACTGGAACAGCGCCACACCGACTACCGGAATGGTCACCACAAACGCGCCGATATACGGGATCAGAACCGAGAATCCGACCAGCACCGCCAGCAGCAGCGAGTAGTTCAGTCCGAAGATCACGAAGCCAATCCAGGTCGCCACGCCCACCACAATCATCTCCAGCACTTTGCCGCGAATGTAGTTGGTGATCTGCTGGTTCATCTCCTGCCAGACCTGACCGGCGAGACCGCGATTGCGCGGCAGCACGCGGCGCACCGCGTTCAGCATCTGCTCTTTATCTTTGACCAGGAAGAACACCATTAGCGGCACGAGAACAAGGTAAACCGCCAGCGTCAGCAGGCCTACCAGCGAGGCCAGAGAGTATTTCACCACCGAGTCACCCATGGTCATGATGCGGGCGCGCATGTTTTCGGCCATCGCATCGATGATCCCGGCGTCCATCAGCGCAGGATAGCGGCGCGGCAGCGTGGCGGCAAAATCAGACAGTTTATTCAGCATGCCGGGCATATCGCGGATCAGGTAGATCCCCTGTTGCCAGGCGATGGGCATCACCACGAAGGACATCAGCAGCAGAATGCCGACAAACAGCACCAGAACAATGCTGGTCGCCCAGCGGCGGGAACAGCCGATATGTTCCAGACGCGCGGTGGGCCACTCCAGCAGATACGCCAGCACAATCGCCACCAGTAGCGGCGCCAGCAGGCCACTAAAGAAGAACAGGATACCGAATCCGGCAACCAGAATGACCAGCAAAGCAATGGCTTCCGGGTCGCTAAACCGACGCCGATACCACTGCATTAACATTTCGAGCATACAACCCTTCCCTGAATCGAATGGCGGGAGTGAGACGGTGAATTGTATCTAACTGTCACAAAAAAGACTTTCCTTTTTGTTTCACTGTCAGGTTTCGCAAAACCCTGATGAATGGGATTTTCTTCATCTCTTAACACGGCTACACTCGCAGAGCAGCGGAGATGAACGTTATGCGGGTTCATCGGTCAAATTAGCACATCCAACATACAGGACAGTGGTTATGTTCAGGCAGTTGAGAAAAACACTGGTTGCGACACTGATTGCCGCCGTGACGGTGGGTCAGGTGTTGCCCGCTTTCGCTGACTCGTCCGATTCATTGCCGGACATGGGCACCACGGCAGGAAGCACGCTCTCCATCGGGCAGGAGATGCAGATGGGTGATTATTACGTACGCCAGTTGCGCGGCAGTGCTCCGCTGATTAACGACCCTTTGCTGGTGCAATACATTAACGGCCTGGGGATGCGTCTGGTGGCGCACGCCGACTCGGTAAAAACGCCCTTCCACTTCTATTTAATCAATAACGACGAAATCAACGCCTTCGCTTTCTTTGGCGGGAACGTGGTGCTGCATTCGGCGTTGTTCCGTTATTCCGATAACGAAAGCCAGCTGGCGTCCGTCATGGCGCACGAAATTTCGCACGTCACCCAGCGCCATCTGGCGCGTGCGATGGAAGATCAGAAGCGTAACGCCCCGCTAACCTGGGTGGGCGCGCTGGGCTCTATTCTGCTGGCGATGGCCAGCCCGCAGGCCGGGATGGCGGCGCTTACCGGGACGCTGGCGGGGACGCGTCAGGGGATGATCAGCTTTACCCAGCAGAATGAGCAGGAAGCAGACCGCATCGGCATTCAGGTTTTACAGCGTTCCGGCTTTGACCCGCAGGCCATGCCGAGCTTCCTGGAAAAACTGCTCGACCAGGCACGCTACTCGTCGCGCCCGCCTGAAATTCTGTTGACCCACCCGCTGCCGGAAAGCCGCCTCTCGGATGCGCGTAACCGTGCCAACCAGATGCGTCCGGTCGTGGTGCAGTCTTCGCAGGATTTCTACATGGCCAAAGTGAGAACGCTTGGCATGTACAACTCCGGACGTAATCAGCTCACCAGCGATCTGCTGGACGCGCTGGCGAAAGGCAACGTGCGCGAGAAAAACGCGGCGCAGTATGGTCAGGCGCTCCAGGCGATGGAGGCCAGCAAATACGATGAAGCGCGAAAAGCGCTACAGCCGCTGCTGGCGGCGGCGCCTGACAATCCGTGGTATCTCGACCTCGCCACCGATATCGATCTGGGGCAGAAAAAAGCGACCGATGCGATTAATCGCCTGAAAGGGGCGAAAGATCTTCGTAATAATCCAGTATTGCAGCTTAACCTGGCGAACGCCTACCTACAGGGCGGCCAGCCCGGCGAGGCGGTGACCATTCTGAACCGCTACACCTTTAACAATAAAGATGACCAGAACGGCTGGGAGCTGCTCGCCCAGGCCCAGGGGCAACTGGGTAACCGCGATCAGGAGCTGGCCGCGCGTGCGGAAGGTCTGGCGCTGGCGGGTCGTCTCGATCAGGCCATTTCCCTGCTGAGCAGCGCCAGCTCGCAGGTGAAGCTTGGCAGCCTGCAACAGGCCCGCTACGATGCGCGAATCGACCAGCTGCGCGGCCTGCAACAACGCTTTAAGCCGTACGAGAAGATGTAATAAAGGAGAAGTCATGACAGACGCGGTAAAAATTTACCATAACCCTCGCTGCTCCAAGAGCCGAGACACCCTCAGCCTGCTGAAGTCTAACGGCATCGAACCGGAAGTGGTGCTGTACCTGGAAACGCCGCCGGACGCGCAGACTATCCGCCAGCTGCTGAAGATGCTGAACATGGGCAGCGCACGCGACCTGATGCGTCAGAAAGAAGATCTGTATAAGTCGCTCAATCTGAACGATACCACTCTCACTGAAGATCGGCTGATTCAGGCGATGGTCGACAATCCAAAGCTGATTGAGCGCCCGATTGTGGTGGCAAATGGCAAGGCGCGTATCGGCCGTCCGCCGGAAGACGTGCTCGAGATCGTCTAATCGTTACGCCGCAGCGCTTCCAGAAACGCCTGCGGCGTACGCTCTCCCAGCTTTTTCTGCGCTTTTCCCCGGTTGTAAAACTCACACAGTTGGATCAACAGCTCTCCCATCGGTTCACTGTTCACCCGCGGAATGATTTCGCGTAACGGCACGGTGACCTGAAGGGCGAGATAATACTGTGAATGCACTTTTACGATGACGTTATGCTCCGGCAAGTTCACTTCTAGCCCAAAAGTCTCAACAGATTGAATATCAGCCGGACAGGCAGCCAGCACCTCGTTCGTCCAGCGGGTCAGCAACTGCGGCGATACGCCAGCATAAAGCCGGGCGTAACACCAGCCGCTGACGGGTTCACGCGCCCAGAGCAGGTGTTGCTCGCCACCGTCGTCCATATGCAGCGACAGCGGCTGATGATGCAGGAGTAGCTTCTGCGGCATGATCCCGGCCTTCAGCGCCTTTTTGCCCTGCAACGACGCCCCCTTTTGTTTTACCGAAGCTGGTTTGAGGTAGCGGTTCAGGGTCGCGCGGGAAACGGCGATCCCGAATCCGTCATTCACCAGCAGCAGCAGATCGTCCAGCGGTGCCCCGGTGATATCCCGCAGGGCATTTATCAGTGCCGCCTGCTCTTGTCTCAGCGCTTTGTGTATCACTTTTGGCGTTGTGTGGTTATCCGAAACCTGGTCGCGGTTGCGCCAGCGCCTGACGGTGGTGACCGAGATCCCCAGCTCAACGGCAAGTTCCCTGTCGCTTTTATCTGACTGCTGAAGATAACGACGGATACGCGGTGTGGTGGTGGCGTTGGCATGCAGTTTGATTTCCATCGCGTCTCTCCGGAACTAATCTTATGAGATTTATATCAGAGCAGCGAATGCTTTGTGACCGATTTCACCTTTCGCTCGCCACGCTTCACTGATAATCCACAGACATAACATAAACAACACCTCTCA
This sequence comes from Enterobacter sp. MGH 33, assembly GCF_000534535.1. Taxonomy (NCBI): domain Bacteria; kingdom Pseudomonadati; phylum Pseudomonadota; class Gammaproteobacteria; order Enterobacterales; family Enterobacteriaceae; genus Enterobacter; species Enterobacter sp. MGH 33. The sequence continues at coordinate 3,612,625 of NZ_KI973212.1, forward strand.
ATCTTGTACGGAGTTCACAATGAACAATGTTCTGGGATTTCTTGAAGCAAAACTGATGCCGCTGGCGGCGAAAACGGCCCAGCAGCGTCATCTTGGGGCCATTCGCGGCGCCTACGTGTCATTCATGCCGTTTATCATCGTCGGCTCCATTCTGCTGGTGATCTCCTCCTTCCCGAATCAGGCCTATCAGCAGTTTATGTCTCAGGCCTTTGGTGAGAGCTGGAGTGCAATTATAGAGATCCCGTTTAACGCGGTGTTCTCAACCATGTCGCTGTTTATCAGCTTCCTGGTGGCCTACCGCCTGGCTGAGCATTATGGAGAGGACCGCATCTCCTGCGGCATCCTGGCGCTGGTCGCGTTTCTGATCCTGACGCCCTTTATCAAAGTGGCGGAAAACGGCGGCATTACCGTGATGCCGGTGGAGTGGATTGGCAGCAAAGGGCTGTTCGTGGCGATGATCGGTTCCCTGCTGTGGACGGAACTGTTCTGCTGGCTGAAGCGCAAAAAGCTGGTCATCAAAATGCCGGACGGCGTGCCTCCGGCGGTGCAGGAGTCGTTCGCGGCCCTGATCCCGGCCCTGCTGGTGATGATTCTGGTGCTGCTTATCCGCATCATCTTTGAAAACACCCACTACCACACCATCCACCAGTTTATTTATGAAGTGGTTGCCACCCCGGTACGCCACTACGGCACCTCTTATTTCGGGGCGCTGATGACCGTATTCAGCATCACCATTCTGTGGTCAGTGGGCATTAACTCCGGTTCGATGATCAACGGGATTATTCGCCCGCTGTGGATGGAGAACCAGACCGACAACATCGCCGCGATCCAGGCGGGAACGACGCCGCCGCACATCATCACCGAACAGTTTTTTGACATGATCTGGATGGGCGGCGCGGGCGCCACGCTGTCGCTGGTGATTGCGATGCTGATTTTTGCCCGCAGCAAAAACATGCGCGAAGTAGCGCGCCTCGGTGCGGGCGCGTCGGTGTTTAACATCAACGAACCGATCCTGTTTGGCCTGCCGGTGATCATGAACCCGATCATGCTCATCCCGTTCAATCTGGTGCCGCTGGTGCTGGTCACCGTGCAGTATGCGGCGATGAAAATTGGTGCGGTCGCCGTCACCACCGGGGTGTTTATCCCCTGGACGCTGCCGCCGGTTATCAGCGGCTTTATCGTCACCGGGCACCTGAGCGGCAGCGTGATGCAGCTGATCAACCTGCTGATTGGCGCCATGCTGTACCTGCCTTTCATGCGTATCGTGGATAAACAGTACCGCGCCGCGGAACTGACTACCGCTACGCAAACCGACACCACCCTTGCAAAACAGGAGTAAAGCATGTGGGGAATTATCGCAACCTGGCGAATGGCGCTTGAAGGCGTCACGGAATCTGCGTCTGCGCTGGCTGCGGGCAAACCTGTCGCTCCGGCGGTGGTGGATGCCGTCGCCGCCGTCGAGGACTTTCCGTTTTATAAATCCGTCGGCTACGGCGGGCTGCCGACCGAGAACGGCGAGGTAGAGCTGGACGCGGCCTATATGGACGGCGACACGCTGGCGTTCGGCGCCGTGGGCAATCTGGTGGATATCGCCAACCCGGTGCGCGTGGCGCACGCGCTCAGCCGACAGCGCTATAACAGCCTGTTGGTCGGCCAGGGCGCGCGCGAATGGGCGCTGAGCCAGGGCTTTGCCGACAAAACCATGCTCACGGATCGCGCCATGCAACACTACCGAAAGCGCTGCCGCGAAACGCTGGACAAGGGGTTAAGCCCCTACGACGGACATGACACCGTCGGCATCATCGGCCTCGATAAACAGGGCTCGATGAGCGTCGCCACTTCCACCAGCGGCCTGTTTATGAAAAAACGCGGCCGCCTCGGTGACTCACCCATCATCGGCTCCGGCTTTTACTGCGACAGCGAAACCGGCGCGGCCACCGCCACGGGCGTCGGTGAAGATCTGATGAAGGGCTGTACCAGCTACGAAATCGTTCGCCGGATGGCGCAAGGGATGGCGCCGCAGCAGGCGGCGGATTCGGTGGTGTTCGAACTGGAAGACAAGCTGATGTCGCGCTTTGGCCGCGCGGGCGATCTCTCCGTGGTGTGCATGAACAGCAAAGGAGAATTTGGCGCCGCGACCAACATCAAAACCTTCTCGTTTGTGGTGGCGACGGCTCGCCAGCCCCTCACCGTTTTCCGTACTGAACGCCTGCGGGAGAAAACGCACTATCACGCGGTAGATGAGGAGTGGATGCAGGCCTATGCCGCGCGGATCCGCGCACCGATTGAGGAGTCATGATGATCACATACCAGTTTATCAACGCGCTTTCAGACGCGAAGCCGCAAAGCCATTTGATTGCGCGCGCTGACAGTTCCCTGTTACCGGAAAGCGCTCTTGTCGCTGAAATGCGCCAGCAGAGCACCGTCGCGGACGCGCGCTTTGGCTGCGCGCCGTTTGCCCGCATCACCCTTTTGCCGGATGCGCTCTGGCATGACGCCCTGACCGAAGGGTTGCTAACCGCTCTGCGACCGCTGCTTGCCGCCCCCGCCAGCGCCGAACTCGTGCTGGACGTGACGGATATTGACGATGTGGTGCTGGCGCAAGTACTGCGTTTTCTCTTTAATCAGGCGCACAGGCTCAGTGACCTGAAGCTGAAGAAGACGGACGAAGCGCTGCGTCTTACCTGCATCACTGCCCTCTGCTTGCCGGAACAGCAGGCGAAGCTGGAGACGACCTTCCGCCAGCAGCAGACCATTGCGCTCGGCATGGTTGCGGCGCGACGTCTGGCGGATATGCCGTCCGACCGCTGCACGCCGCAGTTTGTGGTGGAAGAGGCGCAAAAACTGTGTGCCGCCAGCCCTGCCCTGCGCTGCGAGGTGTTGGATGAAAAGCAAATTGTTGAGCAGGGGCTGGGGCTACTGCACGCCGTTGGCAAAGGGGCGACCTGCCCGCCGCGCCTGCTGGCTATTCACTATAACGGCGTGTCTGATGGCCCGGTGCGCTGCTACGTGGGAAAAGGCATTACCTTTGACACCGGCGGCCTGTGGCTGAAGGAAGGCGCGGGCATGTACACCATGAAATATGACATGTGCGGCGCGGCTAACGTGCTCGGGCTGATGCTGACCGTTGCGGAGCTGAAATTACCCGTGCGCATCATGGGCGTGCTGGCGCTGGCGGAAAACGCCATCGGCCCCGACGCCATGCAGCCCGGCACGGTGGCGATGGCCTGCAACGGCACCACCGTTGAAATCAACAATACCGATGCCGAGGGCCGGCTGGTGCTGGCAGACGCTATCGCCTGGGCGAGTCAGCGCCATCCGCAGGCTCACTATATCATTGATATGGCGACCTTAACCGGAGCGGTGGTGAAAGCGCTGGGGTATGAGCTGAGCGGGCTGATGACCCAGGATGAACCGCTGCGTCAGGCACTGACGCTCGCGGGCAAACGGAGCGGCGACGAGGTGTGGTCCCTGCCGCTGGATGCGCGGCTGAGAAAGCAGACCGACAGCGCCATTGCCGATCTATGCAACACGCCGACCAACAATGCGGCGATCAGCGCCTCGGCGGCGTGGCTGCTGCATCACTTCTGCCCGCCGACCATTCCGTGGGCGCATCTGGATATCAGCGGGACGGCGCTGTGGCGTGAGAACGGCAGAAGCGTGGCATCGGGAAGACCGATTCCGCTGCTGGTGGAGCACTTGTTGGGGGATCTTTAGCCGGGTGGCGGCTGCGCCTTACCCGGCCTACAAGGTATGACGGGTTTTCGTAGGCCCGGTAAGCGCAGCGCCACCGGGCAAAAAACTCAAAGCTTAAGAATATCTTTCACAAACGGAATGGTCAGCTTGCGCTGGGCGGTGATGGAGGCGCGATCGAGCTGATCGAGCGTATCGAAGAGCGTACGCATCTCCCGATCCAGACGCTTGAGCAGGAAGCGCCCTACGTCTTCCGGCAGTTCAAATCCGCGCAGTCTGGCGCGCAGCTGAAGCGCCTGGAGTTTGTCTTCATCCGACAGCGGTTGCAACTTGTAGATTTGCCCCCAGTCCAGACGAGACGCCAGATCCGGCAGTCCCAGATTGAGCTGGCGCGGCGGACGATCGCCGGTGATCAGCAGCCGGGTTTTGCCCGACTCCAGAATGCGGTTGTAGAGGTTAAAGATCGCCATTTCCCACGGTTCGTCCCCCGCCACGCATTCGATATTATCGATGCAGACCAGGGAGAGATGTTCCATGCCCTCCAGCACTTCAGGCACAAACCAGGTGCGTTTATCCAGCGGCACATAGCCTACCGCGTCACCGCGCGCCGAAAGCTCCGCACAGGCGGCATGCAGCAGGTGGCTGCGTCCCGCGCCTTCGCGTGACCAGATATAGATGTATCCGCTGTGTTCCTGGCGCAGCACGTTTTGCAGTGCAGCCAGTAAAGAGGGGTTATCACCCGGCCAGAAACTCGCGAAAGTTTCGTCGTCAGGGAGATAAAGTGGCAGAGAGAGCTGTGCCGGTCCGTTCAGAAATACCTCAACCAGAGATCTTACATAAAATCGGAATGGAGTTTAACACGGAACCTGCAAGGAGAGAACCGGGCGATCCTTCGCCCGGCATGACGATCAATGTGGCGCTTTTTCGCTGTCGTCTGCGTCCAGCACCACCTCTTCCGGGCGGATCACCGAGATCAGCTTGAAAATCAGGCTCAGGCCGACGCCGACGATGGTCGCCAGCGCCATACCCTTCAGCTCTGCCGCGCCGATGTGCACCTTCGCGCCGCTCACGCCGATAATCAGGATAACGGAGGTCAGGATCAGGTTCTGCGCCTTGCTGTAATCCACTTTGGATTCAATCAGCACGCGAATACCGGAGGCACCGATCACCCCGTACAGCAGCAGGGAAACGCCGCCCATCACCGGAACCGGGATAATCTGGATCGCCGCCGCCAGTTTACCAACGCAGGAGAGCAGAATGGCGATGATCGCCGCGCCGCCGATAACCCAGGTGCTGTAGACGCGGGTGATCGCCATTACGCCGATATTCTCACCGTAAGTCGTGTTTGGCGTGGAGCCGAAGAAACCAGAGATGATGGTGGAGAAACCGTTGGCAAACATGGAGCGATGCAGACCCGGGTCACGGATCAGGTCGCGCTTCACGATGTTCGCCGTGACCACCAGGTGGCCGACGTGCTCAGCAATCACCACCAGCGCGGCAGGCAGAATAGTGAAAATGGCGAACCATTCAAAGCGCGGGGTGTAGAAGGTTGGCAGCGCGAACCAGTGCGCCTCGGCAATCGGGGTGGTATCCACAACGCCCATCACGAAGGAGAGCGCGTAGCCCGCCAGCACGCCGATCAGGATCGGGATAATCGCCATGAAACCGCGGAACAGCACGGAGCCAAACACCGTCACGCCCAGCGTCACCAGCGAAATAATGATGGTTTTAGAATCCGGTGACTGACCGTCCGCAGGCAGCAGCCCGGCCATGTTCGCCGCCACGCCCGCCAGCTCCAGGCCGATGACGGCAACGATGGCCCCCATGGCCGCAGGCGGGAACATCACGTCCAGCCAGCCGGTACCGGCTTTCTTCACGATGAAGGAGACCAGGCAGAACAGCACGCCGCACATGATAAAGCCGCCCAGCGCGACCTCATAACCCAGCGGCAGCAACAGCAGAACCGGGGAGATAAACGCGAAGCTCGACCCGAGATAGGCCGGGATTTTGCCTTTACAGATGAAGAGGTAAAGCAGCGTACCGATGCCGTTGAACAGCAGCACGGTAGCCGGGTTAATGTGAAACAGGATTGGCACCAGCACGGTTGCGCCAAACATGGCGAACAGGTGCTGCAAACTAAGCGGGATTGTCTGTAAAAGCGGCGGTCTTTCACTCACCCCGATAGCACGGCGCGTCATAGTGTTTTCCTCTGAGTGTCATTGTTGGTTTTTATTCAAAAAAAAGCCGACTATCAAAGTCGGCTTCTTTATCGTTATTCGATTATTTAGTACCAAAAATCTTATCGCCGGCATCGCCGAGCCCCGGGATGATGTACCCGTGCTCGTTCAGTCCCTGGTCGACAGACGCGGTATAGAGTTCAACGTCCGGGTGCGCTTTTTCCAGCGCCGCGATACCTTCCGGCGCCGCAACCAGCACCAGCACTTTGATGCTGCTGCATCCCGCTTTTTTCAGCAGGTCGATGGTGGCGATCATCGAACCGCCGGTCGCCAGCATCGGGTCAACCACCAGCGCCATACGCTCGTCGATGTTAGAGACCAGCTTCTGGAAGTACGGGACCGGCTCAAGCGTCTCTTCGTTACGGTAGATACCCACCACGCTGATACGCGCGCTTGGGACGTGCTCCAGTACGCCTTCCATCATGCCCAGACCCGCACGCAGGATTGGCACCACGGTAATTTTTTTACCTTTGATCTGCTCAACCTGTACCGGACCGTTCCAGCCTTCGATGGTCACTTTTTCCGTTTCCAGATCAGAGGTCGCTTCGTAGGTCAGCAGGCTACCCACTTCAGAAGCCAGTTCGCGAAAACGCTTCGTGCTGATGTCATGCTCACGCATCAGGCCCAACTTGTGTTTAACGAGTGGGTGTTTCACTTCCACAATCTTCATTCTCTTTCTCCTCTGAGGTGGCATCCGCAAAAAAATCGCGGGATTATACCGCTTTTTTCGGATTGCGCCATACCCATCTTGCTTGACGTATATCAATCAAAAACAAAAAAGCCGGAGGCTGGGCTCCGGCTTGGGGGCGGGATTATGCCGGGTGGCGCTAACGCTTACCCGGCCTACACATCCCGTAGGCCCGGTAAGCGCAGCGCCACCGGGCAATTATAGCTGCTCTCCGTTGCTGGCAATCACCTGCTTATACCAGTCGAACGATTTCTTCTTGCTGCGGTTCAGCGTGCCGTTACCTTCGTTATCTTTATCGACAAAGATAAAGCCGTAGCGTTTTTTCATCTCGCCGGTGCCGGCAGAGACCAGGTCGATACAGCCCCACGGCGTGTAGCCCATCAGATCTACGCCGTCTTCCACCACCGCTTTTTTCATCTCGCGGATGTGCGCGGAAAGGTAGTCGATGCGGTACTGGTCGTTCACCGTGCCGTCGCTCTCCTGCACGTCGATCGCGCCAAAGCCGTTCTCAACGATAAACAATGGCAGCTGATAGTGATCCCAGAACCAGTTCAGAGAGTAGCGCAGCCCGACAGGATCGATCTGCCAGCCCCAGTCCGATTTCTGCACGTACGGGTTAGAGACCAGGCTCTTGCTCTCATCGTAGTCCAGCAGCGGGTTGTCCGCGGTCGCTTTGGTGGCAAAAGACATGTAGTAGCTGAACCCGATGTAATCCACGCAGCCCTGCGTCAGCGCCACTTTATCTTCTTCGGTGATATCCAGCGCGAAGCCGCGACGTTCAAAGTAGTTGAGCAGATGCTGCGGATACTTGCCGCGCACGTGAACGTCGGTGAACCAGTAGCGACGATGCATGGCGTTCATCGCCATCATCATATCGTCCGGGGCACAGGTCAGCGGATAGATGGGGCACATGGCAATCATGCAGCCGATTTGCAGCGACGGGTTGATCTCGCGCCCCGCCTTCACCGCCAGGGCACTGGCCACCAGCTCATAGTGCGCCGCCTGGAACATCACCGGCTCGCGATCTTCTCCCGGCGCATATTTCAGCCCGGAGTTGGTAAACGGCGCAAAGTCTTCGTGGAAGTTGGCCTGGTTGTTGATCTCGTTAAAGGTCATCCAGTACTTCACTTTATGCTGGTAGCGCTCAAAAACGACCTTCGCGAAGCGAACAAAGAAGTCGATCAGCTTACGGTTGCGCCAGCCGCCGTATTCCGTCACCAGGTGGAAAGGCATCTCGAAGTGGGAAAGCGTGATCACCGGCTCGATGCCGTGCTTCAGGCACTCGTCAAAAAGATCGTCATAGAATTTGAGTCCCGCTTCGTTCGGCTCCAGCTCGTCGCCTTTCGGGAAGATACGCGTCCAGGCGATGGAGGTGCGAAAGCATTTGAACCCCATCTCGGCAAAGAGTTTGATGTCTTCTTTATAGCGGTGATAGAAGTCGATGGCTTCGTGGTTTGGGTAATTTTTCCCCTCCAGCACGCCGTTGGTGATTTCACGCGGTACCCCGTGGGCGCCTGCCGTCATGACATCGGCAACGCTCACGCCCTTGCCGCCCTCTTTCCAGCCGCCTTCGAGCTGGTGCGCCGCAACGGCCCCACCCCACAGAAAACCTGCTTTAAATCCTGACATTCGCTATCCCTCATTCTGCGTTATTTTCTGCAAAAACAGTTACAGAAACCGGTTTCAGTTTGATGATGTGCAAAGGGGATAGCCGTTGCAAGCAGATCGCCGAAACCGGTTTCATTTTCGTGAACAGAGTCAAGTTTGTTGCCCTGGACAGCCCGCACAGAAAAAAAGATCCCCGCGCCGAGAATAGGCTCGCAAACGTTTGCCTGGACTGTTAGAATTGCGCCGATTTTTCTTACTAGCTATGCAATCGCGTGGGGATTTAAGCCGTGACCAACAAAACTTCTCTCAGCTACAAAGATGCCGGTGTTGATATTGACGCAGGTAATGCGCTGGTTGACCGAATCAAAGGTGTGGTGAAAAAAACCCGCCGCCCGGAAGTGATGGGTGGCCTGGGTGGATTCGGCGCACTGTGCGCGCTGCCGCAAAAATATCGTGAACCTGTGCTGGTCTCGGGTACGGATGGTGTCGGTACAAAACTGCGCCTGGCGATGGATCTTAAGCGTCACGATACGATTGGTATCGATCTGGTGGCGATGTGCGTCAACGACCTGGTGGTACAGGGCGCCGAGCCGCTGTTCTTCCTCGATTACTACGCGACCGGCAAGCTGGACGTGGATACCGCAGCCAGCGTCATTAACGGTATCGCCGAAGGCTGCCTGCAATCCGGCTGTGCGCTGGTCGGCGGTGAAACCGCGGAAATGCCTGGCATGTATCACGGTGAAGATTATGACGTCGCAGGCTTCTGCGTCGGCGTGGTAGAAAAATCAGAAATTATCGACGGCAGCAAAGTGGCTGACGGCGATGTGCTGGTTGCGCTGGCTTCCAGCGGTCCGCACTCCAACGGCTACTCTCTGGTGCGTAAAATCCTCGAAGTGAGCGGTTGCGACCCGCTGACCACCGAGCTGGACGGCAAACCGCTGGCCGATCACCTGCTGGCCCCGACCCGCATCTACGTGAAAAACGTGCTGGAGCTGATTGAGAACGTTGACGTGCACGCCATCGCTCACCTCACCGGCGGCGGCTTCTGGGAAAACATTCCGCGCGTGCTGCCGGACAATACCCAGGCGGTGATCGACGCATCCTCATGGCAGTGGCCGTCCGTCTTCAACTGGCTGCAAACCGCAGGCAACGTGAGCTCTCACGAAATGTACCGCACCTTTAACTGCGGCGTGGGCATGGTTATCGCCCTGCCCGCCAGCGAAGCGGATAAAGCGGTTAAGCTGCTGACAGAAAAAGGTGAAAACGCGTGGAAAATCGGTACGATTAAAGCTTCCGATTCCGAACAGCGTGTGGTCATTGAATGAAAAACATCGTGGTGCTCATTTCCGGCAACGGAAGCAATTTGCAGGCAATCATAGACGCCTGCAAACAGAAGAAAATCAATGGCACCATTCGGGCAGTATTCAGCAACAAGGCCGATGCATTCGGCCTTGAGCGCGCGCGGGTAGCGAACATTCCTGCGCACGCGCTGGAAGCCAGCCAGTTCGCCGGGCGTGAAGCCTTTGACCGTGAGCTGGTGCAGGAGATTGACGCCTACGCACCTGACGTGGTGGTGCTGGCAGGCTACATGCGCATCCTGAGCCCGGCTTTTGTTGCACACTACGCCGGACGACTGCTCAATATCCACCCTTCCCTGCTGCCAAAATACCCCGGTCTGCACACCCATCGTCAGGTGCTGGAGAACGGCGATGAGGAGCATGGTACCTCCGTGCATTTCGTCACCGACGAGCTGGACGGCGGTCCGGTCATTTTGCAGGCAAAAGTACCGGTCTTTGACGGCGACAACGAAGACGACGTGACCGAACGTGTGCAGACGCAGGAACACGCCATTTATCCGCTGGTGGTAAGCTGGTTTGTCGATGGACGTCTGGAGATGCGCAACGGCGCAGCCTGGCTGGACGGCGTGAAGTTGCCCCCGCAGGGTTATGCGGCTGAAGAGTAGTCTGTTTGAATTGCCCGGCGGCGCTTCGCTTGCACGGGCCTACGGTCCCGTAGGTCGTGGTAAGCGCAGCGCCACCCGACACCCCCTCCCCCAACCCTCTAAATTCCCCAACAAAAAAATAACTGTCATACTTTTCTGGCACTGTTGGACATATCGTGGAAATGCTCGCCATAATAAGGACGAGACGGATTTACCACGTCCTGTGATTGAACTGGAGTGTGAGCTGTAATGGGTCAGGAAAAGTTATACATCGAGAAAGAGCTAAGCTGGTTAGCATTCAACGAACGTGTACTTCAGGAAGCGGCCGATAAAAGCAACCCGCTGATTGAACGTATGCGTTTTTTAGGCATCTATTCCAACAATCTGGATGAGTTCTACAAGGTTCGCTTCGCCGAACTGAAACGCCGAATCATCATCAGCGAAGAACAGGGCTTAAACTCCCACTCGCGGCATCTGCTTGGAAAAATCCAGTCTCGCGTCATGAAAGCCGATCAGGAATTTGATGGCCTCTATAACGAGCTGCTGCTGGAAATGGCACGCAACCAAATCTTCCTGATCAACGAACGCCAGCTCTCCGCGAATCAGCAAAACTGGCTGCGCCACTATTTCAAACATTATCTGCGCCAGCACATTACCCCGATTCTGATCAACCGTGAAACCGATCTGGTGCAGTTCCTGAAAGATGATTACACCTATCTGGCGGTAGAAATCATTCGGGGTGAGACCATTAACTACGCGCTGCTGGAAATACCGTCTGATAAAGTCCCACGCTTTGTAAACCTGCCGCCGGAAACCCCGCGCCGACGTAAGCCGATGATCCTGCTGGATAACATCCTGCGCTACTGCCTGGACGATATCTTCAAAGGCTTCTTCGATTACGACGCGCTCAACGCCTACTCGATGAAGATGACCCGTGACGCCGAGTACGATCTGGTACATGAGATGGAGGCCAGCCTGATGGAGCTGATGTCTTCCAGCCTCAAGCAGCGCCTGACGGCGGAGCCGGTGCGGTTTGTCTATCAGCGCGATATGCCGGACGCGATGGTGGAGATGCTGCGCGATAAGCTGACCATCTCCCGCTACGACTCCATTATCCCCGGTGGGCGTTACCACAACTTTAAAGATTTCATTGGCTTCCCGAACGTCGGCAAGGCCAATCTGGTGAACAAACCGCTGCCGCGCCTGCGCCATATCTGGTTCGATAAGTTCCGCAACGGGTTCGACGCCATCCGCGAACGGGATGTGCTGCTCTACTATCCGTATCACACCTTTGAACACGTGCTGGAATTGCTGCGTCAGGCCTCGTTCGATCCGAACGTGCTGGCGATCAAAATCAACATTTATCGCGTGGCGAAAGATTCCCGTATCATCGATGCGATGATCCACGCGGCGCACAACGGCAAGAAAGTGACCGTGGTGGTTGAGCTCCAGGCTCGCTTCGACGAGGAGGCCAACATCCACTGGGCGCGCCGACTGACGGAAGCGGGCGTACACGTCATCTTCTCCGCGCCAGGGCTGAAAATTCACGCCAAGCTGTTCCTGATCTCCCGTAAAGAGGGCGACGACGTGGTGCGCTACGCCCATATCGGTACCGGGAACTTTAACGAGAAAACCGCGAGAATCTACACCGACTATTCGCTGCTGACTGCCGATGCCCGCATCACCAACGAAGTGCGTCGGGTGTTCAACTTCATTGAGAACCCGTACCGCCCGGTGAGCTTCGATTATCTGCTGGTGTCACCGCAGAACTCACGGCGCCTGCTGTACGATATGATCGATAAAGAGATTGCCAATGCGCAGAACGGCTTGTCGTCCGGCATCACGCTGAAGCTCAACAATCTGGTGGACAAAGGGCTGGTGGACCGCCTGTACGCGGCCTCCAGCTCCGGCGTTCCGGTAAATCTGCTCATTCGCGGCATGTGCTCGCTCATTCCGGAACTGGAAGGCATCAGCGACAATATCCGCGTGATCAGCATTGTGGATCGCTATCTTGAACACGATCGCGTCTATATTTTCGATAACGCCGGTGATAAGCGCGTATACCTCTCGTCCGCCGACTGGATGACGCGTAACATTGATTACCGTATTGAAGTGGCGGCACCGCTGCTGGATCCTCGCCTTAAGCAGCGTATCCTGGACATTATCGAGATCCTGTTCAGCGATACGGTGAAAGCACGTTATATCGACAAAGAACTCAGTAATCGCTATGTACCGCGCGGCAATCGCCGTAAAGTGCGCTCGCAGCTGGCGATTTACGATTACATTAAATCACTTGAGCAATCCGATTAACCTATGCCAATAAACGATAATACCCCACGCCCGCAGGAGTTCGCCGCGGTCGATCTTGGCTCAAACAGTTTCCATATGGTCATCGCCCGCGAGGTGGATGGCGCGATGCAGATCATCGGTCGTCTGAAGCAGCGTGTGCATCTGGCCGATGGACTCGACGCGCGTAACATGCTGAGCGAAGAGGCCATGGAGCGCGGGCTGAACTGTCTGTCGCTGTTCGCAGAACGTTTGCAAGGCTTTTCGCCGTCCAGCGTCTGCATCGTCGGGACGCATACGCTACGCCAGGCGCTGAACGCGCCGGAGTTTCTTAAGCGCGCGGAAAAGGTTATCCCCTACCCGATTGAGATCATCTCCGGTAACGAAGAAGCGCGCCTGATTTTTATGGGCGTGGAGCATACGCAGCCGGAAAAAGGCCGCAAGCTGGTGATTGATATCGGCGGTGGTTCCACGGAACTGGTGATTGGCGAAGACTTCGAGCCGCGTCTGGTGGAAAGCCGCCGTATGGGCTGCGTCAGCTTCGCGCAGATGTATTTCCCTGGCGGCGTCATCACCCGCGAAAACTTCCAGCGCGCGCGCATGGCCGCCGTACAAAAACTGGAAAATCTGGCCTGGCAATACCGTATTCAGGGCTGGAACGTGGCGCTGGGCGCATCGGGTTCGATTAAAGCGGCCCATGAAGTGCTGCTGGCAATGGGTGAAAAAGACGGCTTTATTACGCCTGAGCGCCTGGTGAAACTCACCGAAGAGGTGCTTAAGCATAAGAGCTTCGACGCCCTGAGTCTGCCGGGTCTGTCCGACGAACGTAAAGCCGTGTTCGTACCGGGGCTGGCGATCCTCTGCGGCGTGTTTGACGCGCTGGCGATCAAAGAGCTGCGCCTCTCTGACGGCGCCCTGCGTGAAGGCGTGCTGTATGAGATGGAAGGCCGTTTCCGTCATCAGGATATTCGCAGCCGCACCGCGCAGAGCCTGGCCAACCAGTACAACATTGACCGCGAACAGGCGAAACGGGTGCTCGAAACCACGGTTCAGATGTACGAGCAGTGGGAGGAGCAGAATCCGAAGCTGGCGCATCCGCAGCTGGCCGCGCTGTTGAAATGGGCCGCCATGTTGCACGAGGTGGGGCTGAACATTAACCACAGCGGAATGCATCGCCATTCAGCCTATATTCTGCAAAACAGCGATCTGCCTGGTTTCAACCAGGAGCAGCAAACCATGATGGCGACGCTGGTGCGCTATCACCGCAAAGCCATCAAGCTCGACGATCTGCCGCGCTTTACGTTATTTAAGAAAAAGCAGTTCCTGCCGCTCATTCAGCTGTTGCGCCTGGGCGTGTTGCTCAATAATCAGCGACAGGCAACCACCACGCCGCCGACGCTGAAGCTAAAAACGGATGACTATCACTGGACGCTGAGCTTCCCGCACGACTGGTTTAGCCAGAACGCGCTGGTGCTGCTGGATCTGGAAAAAGAGCAGCAGTACTGGGAAGCGGTCACCGGCTGGCTGCTGAAGATTGAAGAAGAGAGTTCTGAGGCGGCAGCGTAACGGCTCAGGCGGTCTCCTGAGAAGGCTGCGTGTTGAGCAACGTATCAAGCTCAGCCGGCAACCCAATCAAATAGCCCTGCACATAATCGATACCTAGCGCGTGCACCGCGCTACGTATCTCTTCCGTTTCCACATATTCCGCCACCACCAGCATTTTCTTCATCCGGGCCAGATGGCAAATGGAAGCCACAATCTGGTAATCCAGGCTGTTGCTGACAATATTGCGAATAAAGCCGCCGTCGATTTTGAGAATGTCTGCGTCCACGCTTTTTAACCGCGCATAGCTGGCGTAGCCCGTGCCAAAATCATCAATGGCGATCCGGATGCCCATTTTTTGTAATTTCCTGAGGGTCGACGCCGCCAGATCCGCATGACCAAAGGCGCTGCTTTCGGTCACTTCAAAGATCAGCTGCCACGCTTCAACGGCGTATTTGGCTAACAGGCGGCTCACTTCAAGCGGGAACTGCGCCCTGTAGGCGGTAGAAGGTGCGAGGTTGATCGCAAAGCGCTGGCCCGGCAAACGCTGGCGGTGCTGTGCCAGAAAACTCAACGTATGCTCCAGTACCCATAAATCAACACGCGACGATAAACCAAACTCCTGTGCAATGGGCAGGAACTGCTCGGGAAAGATCAGCGCCCCGTTATCATCACGCATTCGCAGCAGCACCTCGTGATAACAATCACCGCGCAGCCCGCGAACGGGCTGAACCAGCAGGGTAAAAGCGTCCTGCTCCAGCGCGGCCTGCAAACGACTCATCATCGCGACCTTATCTTTCAGGCTACGCTGCAAATGAACAGCCCCGCGCTGCTGAAGATTTTCCGGGTGGTTGGTAGAAAGGGAGAGATCGGCCACGATGCCCAGTTCCCCCAGCACCAGATAGAGATGATTGACGGGTGAGCGTACATAGCAATAGCTCACGCCGACCTGAGGCTGTACCGGCATACCATCCCAGATAAAAACAAACTGCTTGATATGCTCGTCCAGCGTTTCAATGCGCTGTTGATGCGACTCCGCCTCCAGACGCACCGCCATGTCATACCCGGTGAGGTGATAGACTCGCTCATTGGGCTGAAGGGTGCCGTTTATCCATTGCGCCAGCTGCTGTTTATACTGGATCCGCAGCATCACGCCGTAATTGCGTCCCAGCACCTCCAGCTCGGGCACGCGCAGTAAACAGAGCGCTGACCACGGATGACTGGCCAGCTCGCGCGACAGCGCCCGCAGGTTGGGCATATGCACCACCGGATCGAGAAAAGCCTGACTGCGGGAGCGAATATTGATGGCCCGCTGGCGTGTCGCCAGCATCGACATGTACGTCACAACGAAGGAAAAGACCAGATAGCTGGATGAGGTGATCGCCAGCTGAATGCCATACCCCTCTTGCACCGGAATGTAGTGATAAAAAAAGTGAATCGACACCAGCAGGACCGGCGTCCAGATGAGTGACATCAGCTTGTAGCCAAAGCGCATCGCCCCCCAGAGCATCACGGGCATCAGCAGGGACAAGGTGTAGTTGGTACTGAAAATGGAACTGTTTGCATTCATGGGCAGCAGCAGCATGACCAGCAACCCGCCCAGGGCTAAAAACCACACCACAAACTCAAAGGCCGTCACCTTTTTGTCTATTTGCGCGCGGAGCTGGGACATCAGTCCCTTGATATAGCGCGGATGACGTATCAGGCGGATCAGCAGGTAGCTTAGCGGCACGCCCGTCAGCCCGCTCACCAGCAGCCCCTGATAGTTAATAAGGGTCCGAATATTGAGGGGATTCAGTCCTGCGAGGCTCTGGCGGCTCTCATAGACGCCGAGATAGACCGCAAACTGAAACAGCAGCAGAAATAGCGTTGCCGGGCAAAACACCTGCCAGAAAATACGCTGCCCCATCAGGCGTATGTCACCGTAAGCGGTCATATTGCGCCGGGGCGCAAACACGCGATAACCGCCCCAGCTGAGCACCAGAGGGACGATAAAATGCAGAATGCCGGCCATGGCTTCAAATAACCCAACGGAGGGGTAATAACGTAAAAACAGCGACACCACCACCCCGGGGAGGGCTTCCAGGCCAAAGAATAACATCAGCGTCAGCAAAAAGGAGAGCGGGAGATAATAGAGCGCAACGATACCGTCGCCCAACTGCGTTAAGGTATTAGCCACACTAAGCACCGGGAGTAACACGACGGGTAAAATAAGAGGAAGTGCCCACCAGCGGTCTTTATTTTGCTTCAGGATGTGGTGAATATTCATAGATGCTCGTTTACAACCCTTGCGCTCCAGAGGGTAAATGAAGACAGGCATCCAACCTGACGTACACGTTGCCTGGAAAATTCCTGGCAAGCACAGTGGAGGAGGGATTTTAAATATCAACGACGGGATGCGGTTGACCTAAATCAAATTAATTTATCTGAATAAACCTTTCTTACGTTTTTTTTGAGTATTTTTCCTGTAATTATCAATGCGATAAATAAAAGCGTTGTTTTTAATAACATAAATTAATGTAAGCATTGACGCTATTTTACATTTCGCCGAATTGACCCTGACTTGCGGCTGTGCCTTAATAGCCGTATCGCCCAAAAGGGTATACTCAGGAAAAGAAAGTGAGTCAGGCTACGCGTATGCGAAAACGACATCGATTTAACACCCGGATGACCCGCATCATACTGCTTATCAGTTTCCTGTTTTTCTTTGGCCGCTTTGTTTATTCCTCCATTGGCGCCTGGTATCACCATCAGGACAAAATTCAGTCGCAGCAAACCAGTCTTAGCGTTGAAACGCCCGAGCGCTAACGTACCGGGTGTTTTTGCACTATTCGAATAATGCCTGCAATCCTTTTGTACGAGCGATTTCATCCGACCGGGTATGGTCATCACCGCAGATTTACCTCGGGTTGACGCGGGTCTTTTCCGGACTGGCGATAGCCGCCAAATATCTCCGATACCTAAAAATGATTATCTGTCAGATGGGGGGGTCGGGTCGGGAAAAAGTGACTCACGTGGCGTGGGATAACAAACCAGGATGGCTCGTGGTTAGTAAGAGTGAGCGGATGAATGATCCTGAACCTGAGCGCGCGATGGCAAAGTTTCGCAGGTCGGGTAGGCTCAGCGCCACCCGACAAGAAAAGCCGATTTCAGCGCCTGTTATCTACAGGATAACTCCTGTTAATCCATGCGTGGTCCTTCTCCCACGTAAACATCCATTTGCGCACCGGGCCGGCCATCACGTTGAGGTAATAACTGTCATACCCGGCCATCGTTGCCACAGGATGGTACCCCCTGGGCACCATCACCACGTCACGGTTATAGACCGCCATACACTCATCCAGCGTTCTGTCGTCGGTGTAGACGCGCTGCATGCAGAAACCCTGCGCAGGGTTAAGACGATGGTAGTAGGTTTCTTCCAGGTACGTCTCTTGCGACGGGTTATCGGTGTCGTGCTTATGACTGGGATACGAGCTGGTGCAGCCCTCACTGGTCCACACTTCCACCACCAGCAGGCTGTCGGCAGGTTTGTCTTCTGGCAGGATGTTGTGCACGTAGCGCTGGTTGTGGCCCATACCGCGCGCTTCGCCGTCGATATCCTGTGGGGCAATCAGCCGCGTCGGATACGCTCCTGTGCCCGGCGCAGCGCAGACGGCCAGCTCCAGCTTAGTCAGCGCTTTCACCTCTACAGTCTCCTGTGGGGTCACGTAAACCGCCCAGGGCTTAATGCGCTCGAACGGACTCATCCGCTCGCCGATGTCGTTAAACCGGGCGGAAGGGGTGCTGATGGAAGCGCGACCGGCAACCAGCACCAGACAGCGCTCTTCGCTGACAGCAGGCAGCGTCAGCTGCTGCCCCTCCTGCAACTCATAAGCTTCAAAGCCGACATACCCCCAGTCAGCGCTTTCTGGCGTAACGGACTGCGTGCGCCCCTCCGCGTTCGGCTGTTGCCAGCGTGATAACAGACGTGACATGTCACCTCCTCAAATAAGTCCGGCATTGCGCGCCAGGCGGTGCAGGTTGTTATACCCCAGTCGGGCATAGGTAAGCGGATGGGCGATTGCCGGGTCCTGCTCGGCCTCCACCACCAGCCAGCCGTGATAATTCTGCGCTTTCAGCAGCCGCATGATGGGCGAGTAATTCACACAGCCGTCGCCCGGCACGGTAAACACGCCGCTCAGCACCGCATCAAGGAAGCTGGTTTTGCGGTTTTTGACCTCCGCCAGCACGTCGGCGCGCACGTCTTTGCAGTGAACGTGGTTGATGCGCGACGCCCAGCGCTGCGCCACCGCCAGCGGATCGGCCCCGGCAAAGGTCAGATGTCCGGTATCCAGCAGCAAACCGACCGCCTCCCCGGTGTGGATCATCAGGTTGTCCACGTCCTCAGCGGACTCAATTACCGTGCCCATATGGTGATGGTAGGCAATCTGCACGCCCTGCTGCTGGGTGTAGCGGGCAAATTCGGTGAGCTTCTCGCCATACTCTTTCCAGCGTTCCTGCGGGAAGCGCGGGCGCAGATGCACCGGGGTCTGCTGCTCGCCATGAATGCAGCCGCTCACCTCCGCAAAGACCAGCACCTTCGCCCCCAGCTCGCGCAGCAGCGTCAGGTGCGGCTGCACGGCGGCGATCTCCTCCTCCACGCTGCGCTCCAGCAGGCGGCCGGAGTACCAGCCGGAGACCAGTTGCAGGTCGTGGCGCTGTAGAACAGGGCCGAGCAGGTGCGCTTCGCGCGGGAATTTGTTCCCCAGCTCGAAACCGGCAAAGCCTGCCGCTTTGCCTTCGCTCAGACAGGTCTCCAGCGAGGTTTCCGCCCCGAGAGAAGGCAGATCGTCGTTCGTCCACGTCAGCGGGTTAATGCCTAATTGCACACTCATTGTCGTCTCCATTATGCGTGTCCGCGCTCGCGCCACCAGGCGATAAGCTGTAGGTAGTTGTCCCGGATGCGCGCCACCAGCTGCGCATCGTCAATATCATGTTTCAGCCACGCGCGGGAAGCATCGCCAAACAGTGTGCGTCCCACGGCGAAACCTTTCACCAGCGGCTGCCCCGCCGCGGCTCTGAAGTCGGCCCGGAGCTGTTCTGCCGGAGCATCCAGCCCGAGGATCACCACCCCACGGCAGTACGGGTCCCGGCGTTCGATAATCTCGCTCAACGCCGTCCAGCCCTCTGCGGAGAGCGGTGGCAGTTTCCACCAGTCGGGGTAAATCCCCAGGTTGTAGAAGCGAGAAATGGCCCGCAGGTAAAGTTCGTCGCTGCGCGGCATGCTGGCGGGCAAAATCACTTCCAGCAGCAGCTCGTGCCCGGACTGGCAGCAGGCGTGGTACACCTCGGCGATTTTCTGCTCCTGCTCCAGGCGCAGACCGTGGGCGTCTTCCGGGTGGAAAAAGACCAGACACTTCACCACGTGCTCCTGCGGCCAGCTGATAAGCTGGGTTCCGATGTTGCCGTGCTCCATCTCCAGCGGACGCGATCCTGGCAGTTCAATGGGGCGGCCTATCCACCACCCTTCTCCGGTTATTGCGTTGAGCGCATCCTGACCAAATGTCCCGTCGCACAGCAGACCGGCTTTGCCCTCCAGCCCGGCGCGGCTTGCCGCCTCGCGGCTGGCCAGCAGGATCAACTGCTTCAGCGCCGGAATGCGCTTGAGCGACGCGCCGCACTGCATCGCCATATCCTCAAGCTGGCTGCGGTGATCGAAGGCCATCACGCACAGCTCTGGCCAGGCGCGGCGACGGGTAGTGACGCGGTGGAGATGGTTGAGACGCGGGTCGAGATCCGGGCGCGGAACGAGCGTCGCGCGCGAGAGATAATCATCCAGCTCAATTTTGCTCGGCATCGCCGGGGCGCAGCCGTGGCGCGACACCACCAGCGCGCCGCAGGCGTTGGCATAGCGGCACGCCTGCTCCCAGCCCTCGTCGTTCAGGTAGCCGCGCAGCAGGCCGGACATAAATGCGTCCCCCGCGCCGAGGACGTTTAGCACCTCCACGCGCACGCCGGTCACCGTCAGGCCGTCGTCCAGACGAGGCGGAATAGCGTCTGTATAGACCGAGCAGCCCAGCGCGCCGCGCTTGCAGACCAGCGTCGCCTGACTCACGCCACGCACCTGAGCCAGCGCCTGTAGCGTATCCGTACTGCCACCCGCAATGTGAAACTCCTCTTCGGTGCCGACAATGACGTCGAAGAGGTGCAGCACCTCCTGTAGCTCACGGGTGACCTTGTCGGCGGCGATAAATCGCGTTTCACCGTCGCCTAAGGAGGTCAGCCCCCACAGCACCGGACGGAAGTCGATGTCCAGCACCGTGCGCACGCCGTGACGGCGGGCATAGCCCAGCGCCGTCAGCACCGCCTCGCGGGTCTGCGGATGAGAAAGATGCGTCCCGGTGATGGCAAGACAACGGGCGGAGGCAATGTAGCTTTCGTCCACATCGCTGGCCGTAATAGCCATATCCGCGCAGTTATCGCGATAAAAAATCAGAGGAAAAGTGTCCCGGTCTTTAATGCCGAGTAGCACCAGCGCCGTGAGGCGTTCTTTATCAATAATCAGATGGCGGGTATCGCAGCCAACCTGGTTGAGCTCTTCGCGCAGGAAGCGGCCCATATGTTCATCGCCAACGCGCGCCAGCATCGACGAGCGTAAACCCTGGCGCGCGGTGCCGTACGCCACGTTGCCGGAAGACCCGCCGAGATATTTGGCGAAGCTCGACGCGTCCTCCAGACGGGCACCAACCTGCTGGCTGTAGAGGTCTACCGCCACGCGGCCCATGCATATCACATCAAACTGCTTTTCCACGTTGATACCTCATCAGACAATATCGTTCACGTTCAGCCAGCGGCCTTCCAGGTGTGAGAGCGCGATCGCGTCCAGCACGCGCGACACCTTCCAGCCCTCTTCGAAGTCCGGCCACATTGGCGCGTCGGCGGCAATCCCGTCCACCAGGTCGCGCACCTCCACCGTTTTTTGATCGTTAAAGCCAATACCATGGCCCGCGCCCATGCAGAACGCGGCGTAGTCCGGGTGCGCCGGGCCAACGAGCAGCGTGCGGAACCCCTGACGGTTCACCGGATCGTCATGCAGATAGAGCTTCAGCTCCGCCATGCGCTCCTGGGTGAAGCTGATGGCGCCTTTCGTCCCGGTGATGACGTACGACAGCCCCATCTTGCGGCCGCAGGCGACGCGGGAGGTTTCAATGACGCCCTGCGCCCCGCTCGCGAAGCGCACCATCGCGTGGGCCTGATCCTCGTTTTCGACGGCAATCATCTCCGACAATCCGGCCTTCGCCGGGCGCTCCGGGACCACGATCTTCAGGTCGCCGCAGACCTGCTCGATATCCCCCACCAGGTACTGGGCCATATTGACGATGTGCGCCGCAAGGTCGCCCAGCGCGCCCAGCCCGGCGGTCTCTTTAAAGCAGTGCCAGTGAATGGGCGACAGCGGGTCGGCCATATAGTCTTCGTTGTGGGTGCCGTAGAAGTGGATCACCTCGCCAATCTCGCCGCGGGCGATAATCTCCTTCGCCAGCTGCGCGGTCGGGTTCTTCATGTAGTTGAACCCCACCAGCGTTTTCACCCCGGCCCGCTTCGCGGCATCGACCATCGCGCGCGCGTCGTGGGCGTTAAGCGCCAGCGGCTTCTCCGAGTAGACGTGCTTGCCGTGGCGGATCGCCTCCAGCGCCATCTCTTTATGCAGATGGTTGGGTGAGCAAATATCCACTACATCAATGGCCGGGTCGGCCACCAGCGCCCGCCAGTCGCCAGTGGAGCGGTTGAAGCCAAACGCCTGCGCACGTGCTGCCGCCAGCTCCGGCGTCACTTCCGCCACCATCTCGCGCACCAGTGTGCCGCGCAGGTTGAACACCGTCGGGGCCTGGGCATAGGCGATGGCGTGCGCCTTGCCGATATACCCGGTGCCAATCAATCCAATACGAATCTCTTTCATCACGATCCTCACAGTGCGCCGCGACGGCTCTTGGCATAGGTATCGAATGCCACCGCCAGAACGATAATTAATCCGGTAATAATTTGCTGGTAGTAGGCCGAGACGTTCATCAGCACCAGGCCGTTAATCAGAATGCCCATGATGATGGAGCCGATAACGGTGCCGCCGATGCGCCCGTAGCCGCCCATCAGCGAGGTGCCGCCAATCACCACCGAGGCGATGACGCGCAGCTCAAAGGAAATTCCGGCCACCGCCTCAGCACTGCCCAGACGCGCGCTCAGGATGAAGCCTGCCAGCCCCGCCAGACAGCCAATCAGCACGTAGACGCTGACCAGCACGCGCTTGACGTTGACGCCCGCCAGGCGCGCCGCCTCCGGGTTGCCGCCGATGGCGTAGACGAAGCGGCCCCAGCGGGTTTTATGCAGCGCCAGATAGCCGCCGACGGCGACGATGGCGAAGATCCAGATCGGAATGGAGATGCCGAGCAACTCCCCGCGCCCCCACCAGCGGTAGCTTGGGTCGAAACCGGCGATCGGCGCGCCATCGTTAATCACCAGCGTCAGGCCGCGCCAGATGGTCATCCCGCCGAGGGTGACGATAAACGGCGGCAGGCGCAGGCGGGTGACGCCCAGGCCATGGAGAAATCCAATCGCCGTGCCCATCGCCAGACAAATCCCCAGGCCGATCAGCCAGCTCATGCCGCCCCAGGCGTTCGGGTCAACGGTGGTAAAGTTGTCGCCCTTAATCACGTACGCCGCGGTCATGGCGCACACCGCCAGAATGGAGCCAACGGAGAGGTCGATCCCGGCGGTGAGAATGACGAAGGTCATCCCCACGGCCATGATCCCGTAGATGGAGACTTCGGTCAGAATGTTGAAAATATTGCGTTCAGAGAAAAAGTTGCTGTTCTGCGACTGGAAGAAGATCAGCAGCAGGATCATGAAAATCAGCACCCCGAAGCGCTCGAAGAAGGCGATGGGATCGATGCGTCCGGCGCGTTTGACCGGGGCCTGCGTTTTAGAAATCATCTGCGTCATGGGAAACTCCGTTATGCCGCGTTCAGGGCGTTATGGTTGATAGCCATCATCGTCATCAGCCGTTCTTCGTTAGCGTCGTCACCGTGGATCTCGCCGGTTACCCGACCTTCGCTGAGGGTGATGATCCGGTCAGACACCGCCATCACCTCAGGCAGATCGGAGGAGATCACGATCACCGCCACGCCCTTTTTTGCCATGTCAAACAGCACCTGATGCACTTCCGATTTGGTCCCCACATCGATGCCGCGCGTCGGCTCATCGACGATCAGCACCCGCGGGTTGAGTGCCATACAGCGCGCGAGGATGACTTTTTGCTGGTTACCGCCGGAGAGCTTGCGCACCTCCTGCGCGCTGTTGACCATTTTGATCTGAAGCGCCTGGCGGTAGGATTCAATCAGATCGTCTTCCTTGCGGGTGTTCACAAACCAGCGCCATTTCAGCAGCGAAGGGAGACAGGAGAGCGACAGGTTATCTCGGATCGACAGCCCCAGCACCGCCCCTTCCTTTTTGCGATCTTCCGGCACCAGCGCCACGCCCTGATCGAGGGCATACAACGGGTCACGCGGCTGATACGGCACGCCGTCCAGCTCAAAGCTGCCCGAGGTAAACGCGTCTGCGCCAAACAGGCAGCGCGCCACCTCGGTACGTCCCGCGCCCACCAGTCCGGCGATGCCCAGCACCTCCCCGGCGTGGACGTGGAAGCTGATGTCGTGCAGGGCAATACCGTGCGGATCCAGCGGCGGCTTCTCGCGGCTCAGCCCCTTCACTGCCAGGCGGACGGGTTTGTCTTCATGATGCGTTTCGCTGGCAGGACGGCGGTTAAAGGCTACGTCGCGCCCGACCATGAGGCGGATCAGCTGCTCTACGTTGGTCTCCTCCACCGCGCCGGTGCCGGTGAAGCGGCCGTCCTGGAAAACGGTGAAGCGATCGCAGAGCTGGAAAACTTCGTGCAGGCGGTGAGTTACATAGATAATACTCACGCCACGGTTTTTAAGCTCCCGCACCACGCGGTGCAGGCTTTCTACTTCGCTATCGCTCAGCGCGGCGGAAGGTTCATCCATGATGATCAGCCGAGCGTTAAGGGTCAGCGCTCTCGCGATCTCCACCATCTGCTGCTGGGCCACGCTCAGGCGGGCAACCGGTGTGGTCGGCGCAACATTCAGTTGCAGGTAATCCAGAATGACCTGCGCCTCCTGGTTTACTGCTTTTTCGTCAACGATCAGGTTGCGCCTGCGCGGTTCGCGCCCGAGAAACATGTTTTCCGCAACGGTCATGTTGGGCAGCAGGTTGAACTCCTGATAGATGGTGATAATGCCCTTGTTCTGGCGTTCCACTGGAGAGTCATCTACCGGCAGCGTTTCGTCGTTAAACCAGATATCCCCGCGGGTTTGCGGCTGCGCGCCCGCGAGCGCTTTCAGCAATGTAGATTTTCCCGCCCCGTTTTCCCCCAGCAGGGCGTGGATTTCTCCGCTACCGACGGTCAGCTGAGCGCTGCTCAGCGCCCAGACGCCGGAAAAGCTTTTTGCCAGGTCGGTCACTTTCAGTAAGGGTTGCGACATCGGTCTGCTCCTCCTCATGTTGAGCCGCCAGAGGCGGCTCGGGACATATCAGTTACCGGCCTCACCGATACGCTCGGCCTGCTGTAGGTTCTCTTTGGTGATCAGCGTCGGCGGGTAGTCGGCTCCGGTGATGGCTTTCTTCTCGCGCACGTTGGCCACCAGCTGGCTCATCGCCGTCTGCACCGCAAAGCCCGGACGCTGATCAGCCGTCACCGCCAGCCAGCCGTCGCGCACGCGAGCCAGCGCTTCCGGTACCGCATCAAAGCCGGTGACCAGAATTTCTCCCGGCTTTACGCCCTGGCCTTGCAGCGCTTCAATAGCCCCCAGCGCCATATCGTCGTTGGCGGAGAGGATCACCTGCGGGCGTTTCGGCAGCGAAGGCAGAACGCTTTCCACAATGCGCATCCCTTCGGAACGCATCCAGTTGCCGGTCTGATCGGCGACGATCTTGTACTTATCCCCGCCCGCCTTCAGACTGTCGCGGATCCCTTTGGTGCGTTCGATATTGGAGGAAGAGCCCGGCTGACCGGTGAGGAGAATGATGTCCGCGCCGTTGGGGAATTTGGTTTTGACGAAATCGCCAATCGCCTGGCCGCCCTTATAGTTGTTGGCGCCGAAGTGCGGCACTTTCTTCTGGCTGTCGACGGAGCGGTCGAGCGTGACCACCGGCAGCTTCGCATCCTGAATTTCATCCACCGCGCTGGAGACCGCGTTTACGTCGTTCGGGGAGACGATAAAGCCCTGCGCCCCGCGGGTGATGGCGTTTTCCAGGTCAGCTACCTGTTTCGGTGAACTGCCCTGCCCGTCCAGCACCTGAAGCTTCACGCCCATCTCTTTTGCGGCTTTCACCGCCGTGCGCTGCATGTGAACTTCAAACGGCATGGCCAGGTTTGGCGTACTGAAAACTATTTGCTCGTTTTCGGCGAGGGCGGCCCCGGACGTCATGGCGATGAGGGCGGCTACGATCAGTTTTTTCATTATTATGTCTCTCTGTGTAGGGTTGTGGTGTTTAGAGGACGATCTCGCGCTGGCTACGCAGCGACTCCAGCGCTTTATCCGCAAGGTACAGCGCACGTTCACCATCATCGCCGCTGCAGTCAGGTACCGCTTCGCCACGCAGGACCGCAACAAAGTGTTCCCATTCCGCGGCGTAAGCGGATTTGTAGCGCTGCAGGAAGAAATGTTCCGGCAGCGCGCTGGTGCAGCCCTGTTTACCGTAGTGTTGCACCTGGTTTTCAAGGATGTTGCCCGCGCACAGCAGCCCTTCGGAGCCGTGCAACTCCAGGCGCTGGTCGTAGCCGTAAGATGAACGGCGGCTGTTAACGATGGTCGCCATCGCGCCGGAGGCGTATTTCAGAACGATAAACGCGGTATCGATATCCCCCGCCTCGCCAATCGCCGGATCCACCAGGTTGCTGCCCTGGGCATACACCGACACCGGCTCTTCGCCCATGATGAAGCGTGCCATGTCAAAATCGTGGATAGTCATATCGCGGAACATGCCGCCGGAGACGCGCACGTATTCCACAGGCGGCGGAGATGGATCGCGGGAGATAATCAGCAGCGATTCCGGCTTGCCGATGCACCCGGCCTGCACGTCGGTTTTAACGCGACGGAACTGCGGGTCAAAGCGGCGGTTAAAGCCGATAAACAGCGGCACATCGCACTCTTTGACCACTTTCAGGCAGTCGCGCACGCGGGCGAGGTCGAGGTGTACCGGCTTTTCACAAAAGATGGCTTTGCCGTGGCGGGCGGCCATTTCAATCAGGTCCGCGTGGGTATCAGTCGCGGAGGCGATCAGCACGGCGTGCACGTTAGGGTCGGTCATCGCATCAATCAAGCTCTGCTGGCGGGCCTGATACTGCGCGGCGAGACGGGTTGCAAATTCCTGATTCGGGTCAACCACGGACCAGAGCGTGGTCGCGCCGTGGCTGGCGATGTTAGCTGCATGAACCTGGCCAATTCGGCCAGCGCCCAGTAAAGCAATGTTAAACATAACGGCTCCCGGTGTTGGTGAATGCTGTGAACTAACGACCCTATAAATAAAACATTTATTTCATTTTTATAAATAGTGAAAATTATGTTTTTGAGTGTGAGTTAACACTTTTGAGATGAATGAGATAAATTTTGTTATCAATCTCACAACATGGAAGGACGTGCGGCAACTCCCCTCACCCCGGCCCTCTCCCCAAAGGGGCGAGGGAGAAAAGAGCGCACCAAACTATCCCCTCTCCCTTTGGGGAGAGGGTAGGGTAAGGGGAAAATGAAATGAAAATTTCGTTAAGGCGAAAAAACTTAATACTGCCGGGCTTTTTTCAGCTGCGCCTGCGTTTGCTCCGCGGCGTTGCGCACGGCAGACGACGCCGCCACCTGCGCGTCACCGGTACGCCACCACGACGCATAGTCATGGGTCATGGTCTTCGGCAGCACTTTAATGTCCAGCAGCGTCGGGCCAGGGTGCGCGCGTGACGCCTCAAGCGCCGCCAGCAGGCTTTGCTCATCGTTCACCCGCCACGCACGGCAGCCGTAGCTTTCCGCATTTTGCGCAAAATCGACCTTCACCAGCGGCCCGTCAAGCCGCCCGGTTTCCGGGTTGCGCCTGCGGTTTTCCGTGCCAAAACTGCCCATTCCGTGCCCCATCTGTAGGTTGTTAATGCAGCCAAAGCCGGCGTTATCAAATAACAGAATGGTGACTTTGATCCCCTCCTGTACGGCGGTTTGCAGCTCGGAATGGAGCATCATGTACGAACCATCCCCCACCATGGCATAAACCGGTAGCTGCGGTTTCGCGAGCTTCGCGCCAATAGCTGCCGCGATCTCATAGCCCATGCACGAGTAGCCGTACTCCAGATGATAACTGTCCGGCGCTTTGACCTGCCAGAGACGCTGTAAATCGCCCGGCAGCGAACCGGCCGCGCCCACCACGATGGCGTTATCCTCAATATGCTGGTTGATCAGCCCCAGCAACCGCGTCTGGGTCAGCCGGGTGTTGAGCGTCTCGCCGTATTCCGCCAGCTGCGCATCCAGGTGTCCAGCCACTTCGGGCGCGTCATCAGGACGCCACTGGCGATCCCACAGGCGGCAGCACTCGTCGCGCCAGGCGGACTTCGCCCCGGCAATCGCTTCTCCCCAGGCGCTGCGATACCCGGCGAGCGCGTGGGTCAAGCCTCTCAGCCCGGTTTGGGCATCGGCAATCAGCGCGGTGGCGTCCAGCTTCAGGGCATCAAACTCGGCCACGTTCAGCAGCAGAAACTCAACGTCCGGGTGGGAAAAGAGCGCCTTGGAGCCGGTGGTAAAGTCGGTAAGACGCGTGCCGATGCCAATCACTAAGTCAGCCTGTGGCGCAAGCTGGTTGGCGGCCATACCACCGGTTACCCCCACGCCGCCCAGGTTAAGTGGGTGGTCACTTACCAGCGCCCCCTTTCCGGCCTGGGTTTCGGCAAACGGCAGCCGCAGCGTCTCGACAAATTCGCGAAACGCTTCATGCGCGCCGGAATAGCGCACGCCGCCGCCGCAAACCACCAGCGGACGGCGCTTGCGGGCGATCAGCGCCCGCGCCTGCTCCAGGCGCTCCGGATCTGGCGGGCGGCGCTCGATGTGGTGCACGCGACGCGCGAAGAAGCTCAGCGGGTAGTCCCAGGCTTCTCCCTGCACGTCCTGCGGCAGGCAAATGGTCACCGCGCCGGTATCGGCGGGGTCAGTGAGCATTCGCATCGCGCTTAGCATCGCGCTCATCAGCTGTTCCGGCCGGTTGATGCGGTCCCAGTAGCGGGAGACCGGACGGAAGCAGTCATTAGTGCTGATGCTAAGATCGTGATACTGCTCGATCTGCTGCAGTACGGGGTCCGGCTGGCGGCTGGCGTAGATATCTCCCGGCAGTAGTAGCAGCGGGATGCGGTTCGCCGTCGCCGTTGCCGCTGCGGTAATCATATTGGCAGCGCCTGGCCCGACGGAGGAAGTGACGGCAAAAATGCGCTGACGGCGATGCTGTTTGGCGAACCCCGTCGCCATGTGGGCAATCCCCTGCTCGTTGCACCCCTGCATGATTTTCAGATGACCGGGATCCTGCTCCAGCGCCTGGCCGATACCGAGCACGTTGCCGTGACCAAAGATGGTGGCGACGCCCTCCACGAAGGGCGTTTCGTCACCATCAACGCTAACGTATTGCTGATTAAGGAATCTGACCAGGGCCTGGGCCATGGTCATACGTTCGGTTTGCATAACACCTCCTGTCAGCCCAGCGTCGGCATGGAGAACGCAGCGCCTGTCTCCTGCTGCATTTCCGGCCAGCGCGCGGTGATGGTTTTCATTCGGGTGTAGAAACGCACGCCGTCGTTACCATGGACGTTGAGCGCACCGAAGATGGAACGCTTCCAGCCACCGAAACTGTGAAATGCCATCGGCACCGGAATCGGCACGTTGACGCCCACCATGCCCGCCTGCACCTCCTCGCAGAAGCGGCGGGCGCAGCCGCCATCACGGGTGAAAATCGCCGTACCATTACCATATTCGTGGCGATTAATCAGGTCCACCGCGCTGCTGTAATCTGCTACGCGAACCACAGAAAGCACCGGGCCAAAAATTTCTTCTTTATAGATGGTCATCTCCGGGGTGACGGTATCGAACAGCGTCGGCCCGACGAAGTAGCCCTGCTCGTGGCCCTTCACGCTGAAGCCACGACCGTCCACGCGAAGTTTCGCTCCCTGCGCTTCCCCGCTGTCGATGTAGCCCAGCACCTTGCTGCGGTGCGCGGAGGAGATGAGCGGCCCCATTTCGTTTTCCGGCGACGGGTCCAGGCCCGGCCCGACGCGCAGCGCGGCAATCTGTTTTTCCAGCCGGGCGCAGAGGTCATCGGCGGTTTTATCCCCCACCGCCAGCACCACTGAGAGCGCCATGCAGCGTTCGCCCGCCGCGCCGTAGGCCGCGCCCATGATGGCGTTGGTCGCCATCTCCATGTCGGCATCCGGCATGAGAATGCAGTGGTTTTTCGCGCCGCCCAGCGCCTGACAGCGCTTACCGTGGGCGGACGCGGTCTGGTAAATGTATTCCGCAATCGGCGTAGAGCCAACAAAGCTCACCGCCTGCACGCGCGGATCGGTCAGTAGCACGTCAACGGACTCTTTGTCACCCTGCACCACGTTGAAGACGCCATCCGGCAGGCCGGCCTCTTTCAGGAGCTGCGCCAGCGCGAGCGCGAGAGAAGGATCTTTTTCCGAGGGTTTCAGCACGAAGGTATTCCCTGTCGCCAGCGCAATCGGGAACATCCACATCGGCACCATCGCCGGGAAGTTAAACGGTGTGATCCCAACGCAAACCCCGAGCGGCTGCATCAGCGAGTGGCTGTCGACGCCGGTGCCGACGTTCGCAGAGTGCTCACCCTTTTGCAAATGCGGAATGCCGCAGGCAAATTCCACCACTTCCAGGCCACGGGTCAATTCGCCCACCGCGTCGGAGAAGACCTTGCCGTGCTCTTCGCTGATGATGCGGGCCAGGCGCGTCATGTTCTCCTCCAGCAGCGACTTGAAGCGGAACATCACGCGCGCGCGCTTAAGCGGAGCCTGGCGCGCCCACGCAGGAAACGCCTGCTGCGCGGCGGCAATCGCCTGCCCGGTTTCCTGCGCCGTACTCATTACCACCTGGCGAATCTGCTCGCCCGTGGCTGGGTTGAAGATCGCCTGAACGCGCTGGCCTGAACCGGTGACACATTCGCCGTGAATAAAATTCGCTACCGTCTCCATCCTTAACCTCTCGCTGTTGATACGTGACTGTTGACTGAACACTGTGTACAAACACTATATATGAAACAAACGTTCCATTTTAAGTTGAAATAAAATAAATAATGATTATTGTGATCAAGGATGGA
Source organism: Enterobacter sp. MGH 33 (assembly GCF_000534535.1). Taxonomy (NCBI): domain Bacteria; kingdom Pseudomonadati; phylum Pseudomonadota; class Gammaproteobacteria; order Enterobacterales; family Enterobacteriaceae; genus Enterobacter; species Enterobacter sp. MGH 33. The sequence goes on from NZ_KI973212.1 coordinate 3,643,016, forward strand.
TTTTTATGTTTACAGCCAGTAACACTGGCTCAGCGTGCGCTATTAAGAAATTTCGGGCGAGGAAATGACTGAAGTTTCTGTTTCATTTTTGCTGCCAGATGGATGGCCGACATTTAAAAGACGCGGTTTTGCGTTTAGAATCATGAGACTGTATTTGGGGGATAAGATGACGACAGCAACCAGCCTGAACGAACTGCAGCAGCAAATCCGCGAGCGATACGATAACCTGAGTAAGAGGTTGCAGCAGGTCTCCCGCTATGTACTGGATAACACCAACAGCGTGGCCTTTGATACGGTTGCCGTTATTGCCGAGCGCGCCGACGTGCCGCCCTCGACGCTGATCCGCTTCGCCAACGCCTTTGACTTCACCGGCTTTAATGAAATGAAACAGCTGTTTCGCATGAACCTGGTGGAAGAGACCGCCAGCTACAGCGACCGTGCGCGGCTGTTCCGTGAAATGGAGAGCGAGGCCGTGCCGGAGACGCCGCTCGATATTCTGCACGAGTTCGCCCGCTCGAACGCGCAGGCGCTCCAGCAGCTGGCCGCCCGCGCGGAACCGGAAATGCTGGAGCGCGCAGTGCAGCTGCTGGCTGACGCCGACACCATCTACATCGCCGGACTGCGCCGCTCCTTTAGCGTCGCGGCTTACCTGACCTATGCCCTGAGTCATCTGGAGTGCCGCCCTATTCTGCTCGACGGCATGGGCGGAATGCTGCGCGAACAGATCAGCCGCATTAAAGCGCGCGACATTGTGGTGTCGATCAGCTTCTCGCCGTACGCCGAAGAGACAGTGATGGTCAGTGAAACTGCCGCCAGCGTCGGCGCGCGGCAGATCGTGATTACGGACAGCCAGATAAGCCCCCTGGCGACGTTTAGCGATCTTTGCTTTGTGGTGAAAGAGGCGCAGGTGGATGCGTTTCGGTCTCAGTCGGCAACGCTGTGCCTGGTGCAGTCGCTGGTAGTGGCCCTGGCGTATAGGTTGGGTGAAGGGAAGTGAGGAAATAAAAAACCCCCTGCACAGGCAGAGGGTTTGGGTGTTAATTCAGGGGGAGATTATTCCCACTCAATCGTAGCAGGTGGCTTGCCGCTGATGTCATACACCACGCGGGAAATGCCGTTCACTTCGTTGATGATGCGGTTAGACACGCGGCCTAAGAAGTCATACGGCAGGTGCGCCCAGTGCGCGGTCATGAAGTCGATGGTTTCCACCGCACGCAGGGAAACAACCCAGTCGTACTTACGGCCATCGCCCATCACGCCGACCGAGCGAACCGGCAGGAACACGGTGAACGCCTGGCTCACTTTGTTGTACAGGTCAGCTTTGTGCAGCTCTTCGATGAAGATCGCGTCCGCGCGACGCAGCAGGTCGCAGTACTCTTTCTTCACTTCGCCCAGCACGCGCACGCCGAGACCCGGGCCCGGGAACGGGTGACGGTAGAGCATGTCGTACGGCAGACCCAGCTCCAGGCCGATCTTACGCACTTCGTCTTTGAACAGCTCACGCAGCGGTTCAACCAGGCCCATCTTCATCTCTTTCGGCAGGCCGCCCACGTTGTGGTGAGATTTGATGACGTGCGCTTTACCGGTGGCGGAGGCCGCAGACTCGATCACGTCAGGGTAGATGGTGCCCTGCGCCAGCCATTTCACATCTTCCAGCTTCAGCGCTTCTTCGTCGAACACTTCCACGAACACGCGACCGATGATTTTACGTTTCGCTTCCGGATCGTTCTCGCCTTTCAGCGCGTCCAGGAAGCGCTGCTCGCCTTCCACGTGAACGATGTTCAGACCGAAGTGGTCACCGAACATGTCCATTACCTGCTGGGCTTCGTTCAGACGCAGCAGACCATTGTCCACGAAGACGCAGGTCAGGTTTTTGCCGATGGCGCGGTGCAGCAGCATCGCGGTCACGGAGGAGTCCACACCGCCGGAGAGGCCGAGGATCACTTTGTCATCACCAACCTGCTGGCGGATACGCTCCACGGCATCGTCGATGATTTTTGCCGGGGTCCACAGGGCTTCACACTGGCAGATGTCACGCACGAAGCGCTCCAGCATGCGCATACCCTGACGGGTGTGGGTCACTTCCGGGTGGAACTGCACGCCGTAGAAGCGTTTTTCTTCGTTCGCCATGATGGCGAACGGGCAGCTTTCAGTGCTGGCAACGGTCACGAAGTCGGACGGGATAGCGGTGACTTTGTCGCCGTGGCTCATCCACACGTCCAGCAGCGGTTTGCCGTCTGCGGTCAGGGAGTCTTCGATACCGCGAACCAGCGCGCTGTCGGTGACGACTTCAACCTGTGCGTAGCCAAACTCACGCTCGTTAGAGCCTTCTACGTGGCCGCCCAGCTGCATCGCCATGGTCTGCATGCCGTAGCAAACGCCGAACACCGGTACGCCCGCTTCGAACACGTACTGCGGCGCACGCGGGCTGTTCTCTTCGGTGGTGCTTTCCGGGCCGCCGGACAGGATGATGCCGCTTGGATTGAACTCGCGAATCTGTGCTTCCGTGACATCCCACGCCCACAGCTCACAGTAAACGCCCAGCTCACGCACGCGGCGCGCCACCAGCTGAGTGTACTGAGAACCAAAGTCCAGGATGAGAATGCGATGTTTATGAATGTTTTCCGTCATTGACGCTAATTCCGAGGCAAGTGAAACAAAACAAAGCGCCCGGCATTGAGCCGGGCGCGGAAATTTATCAGGAGCCCAGACGGTAGTTCGGGGACTCTTTGGTGATCGTCACGTCGTGAACGTGGCTCTCCTGGATACCCGCACCGCTGATGCGTACGAATTCCGCTTTGGTACGCAGCAGGTCAATGGTACCACAGCCGGTCAGACCCATACAGGAGCGCAGGCCGCCCATCTGCTGGTGAATGATCTCTTTCAGGCGGCCTTTATACGCCACACGGCCTTCGATACCTTCCGGCACCAGTTTGTCTGCGGCGTTATCGGTCTGGAAGTAACGGTCAGAGGAACCTTTAGACATCGCGCCCAGGGAGCCCATACCGCGGTAGGATTTATAAGAACGCCCCTGGTAGAGTTCGATTTCACCCGGGGATTCTTCGGTACCGGCCAGCATGGAGCCCACCATCACGGCTGCGGCACCTGCGGCGATCGCTTTGGCGATGTCGCCAGAGAAACGGATACCGCCGTCCGCGATTACCGGAATACCGGTACCTTCCAGCGCTTCAACCGCGTCAGAAACCGCCGTGATCTGCGGCACGCCTACGCCGGTGACGATACGGGTGGTACAGATAGAGCCAGGACCGATACCCACTTTCACCGCGCTGCAACCCGCTTCCGCCAGCGCGCGAGCGCCTGCGCCGGTTGCCACGTTACCGCCGATGATCTGGAGATCCGGGTATTTAGCACGGGTTTCACGAATACGTTGCAGAACGCCTTCGGAGTGGCCGTGGGAGGAGTCAATCAGCAGCACGTCAACGCCCGCAGCAACCAGCGCGTCAACGCGCTCTTCGTTACCCGCACCTGCGCCAACCGCAGCGCCGACGCGCAGACGGCCATGCTCGTCTTTACAGGCGTTCGGTTTACGTTCTGCTTTCTGGAAATCTTTAACGGTGATCATGCCGCGCAGGTGGAAGTTCGCGTCCACAACCAGCGCTTTCTCAACGCGTTTTTCGTGCATTTTCGCCAGCACCACGTCGCGGGTTTCGCCTTCACGCACGGTCACCAGACGCTCTTTTGGCGTCATGTAGACGCTGACAGGCTGGTTCAGGTCAGTCACGAAACGCACGTCACGACCGGTAATGATACCCACCAGTTCGTTGTCTTCAGTGACTACCGGATAGCCTGCAAAGCCGTTACGCTCGGTCAGGGCTTTCACTTCGTGCAGCGTGGTGGTTGGCAGAACGGTCTGAGGATCGGACACGATACCGGATTCATGCTTCTTCACGCGGCGAACTTCTTCCGCCTGACGCTCGATAGACATGTTTTTGTGGATAAAGCCAATGCCGCCTTCCTGTGCCAGGGCGATAGCCAGACGCGCTTCAGTCACGGTGTCCATTGCTGCGGAGAGCATAGGAATGTTCAGACGAATGGTTTTCGTCAACTGCGTGCTGAGGTCGGCAGTATTCGGCAGAACGGTGGAGTGAGCGGGAACGAGGAGGACGTCGTCAAACGTCAGTGCTTCTTTAGCGATACGTAGCATGGGCAATATCTCTGACCTGGGTGGTTAAATATTGCCGTGGCATTATACAGAGCGTAACCGATTGCATCCACACTTTTTTGAAAAAAATGCTTGCGCTCACCTCTCAGCAGGTTACTATCGACTGAATAACTTGCTGATTTAGAATTTGATCCCGCTCACATGTTATCCTCTCAATCCCCCTCAATTTATACTGTCAGCCGCCTTAATCAGACGGTACGTTTGCTGCTTGAGCAGGAAATGGGACAGGTCTGGATCAGCGGTGAAATCTCTAACTTCACGCAGCCTGCTTCCGGTCACTGGTACTTTACGCTGAAAGACGACACCGCTCAGGTGCGCTGCGCGATGTTCCGCAACAGCAACCGTCGCGTGACGTTCCGTCCTCAGCATGGCCAGCAGGTTCTGGTTCGCGCCAACATTACCCTGTATGAGCCGCGCGGCGATTATCAGATTATCGTCGAGAGCATGCAGCCCGCGGGCGAAGGCTTGCTGCAACAGAAGTACGAGCAGCTCAAAGCCATGCTTTCGGCTGAGGGATTGTTCGACCAGCAGTTTAAAAAGCCCCTGCCCTCACCCGCTCACTGCGTTGGGGTCATTACCTCGAAAACCGGTGCGGCCCTGCACGATATTTTGCACGTCCTGAAGCGCCGTGACCCTTCCCTGCCCGTCATTATTTACCCAACTGCCGTTCAGGGTGACGATGCGCCGGGGCAGATCGTGCGCGCGATTGAACTGGCAAATGCCCGTCAGGAGTGTGATGTATTAATCGTTGGGCGCGGCGGCGGCTCGCTGGAAGACCTTTGGAGCTTTAACGACGAGCGCGTGGCGCGGGCAATCTTTGCCAGCCTTATCCCGGTGGTAAGCGCCGTCGGCCACGAAACGGATGTAACGATTGCGGATTTTGTCGCGGATTTACGCGCGCCCACGCCGTCCGCGGCGGCAGAGGTAGTCAGCCGTAACCAGCTGGAGCTGCTGCGTCAGATCCAGAACGGGCAGCAGCGCCTGGAGATGGCGATGGACTACTTCCTCGCCAACCGTACCCGCCGCTTTACCCAGCTTCACCATCGTCTGCAACAGCAGCATCCGCAATTGCGTCTGGCGCGTCAGCAAACCGTGCTGGAACGTCTGCGTCAGCGGATGAACTTCGCGCTGGATAACCAGCTTAAGCGGGCGGTATCTCGCCAGCAGCGCGTCACGCAGCGTCTGAACCAGCAAAACCCGCAGCCGAAGATTTATCGCGCACAAACGCGTATCCAGCAGCTTGAGTTCCGCCTCGCGGAAAATATCCGCTCACGCCTGAGCACCACGCGCGAGCGTTTCGGCAATGCGGTCACCCATCTGGAAGCCGTCAGCCCGCTCTCCACGCTGGCTCGCGGCTATAGTGTGACCACCGCGACGGACGGCAAAGTGCTGAAACAAACGAAACAGGTTAAAGCCGGGGATGTGCTCACCACCCGGCTTTCTGACGGCTGGGTCGAGAGTGAGGTGAAAGAGATCAAACCGGTGAAAAAAACGCGCCAGCGTAAAAGCGGATAAATCTTCGCCGGTTACAAACTATACTGCTGCTATTGCCTTTTTTAATAAGGAGAGCAGCATGCCCCATTTTCATAGCGTCATCCCTCCGTATATTCTTCGCCGTATTATCGAAAGCGGTTCTGAGCCGCAGCAGCGCTGCGCCCGTCAGACCTTAACCCACGTCCAGACGCTGATGGCCCATATGCCGGGCAAACCCGCCGCCCCGCATGTTAATAAAGCCGGTCAGCTTGAGCGTGACATCTACGATGCGAAACAGACCCAGGAGCTGCCGGGTACCCAGGTGCGCTATGAAGGCCAGCCCTCCAACGGCGATGTGGCGGTGGATGAAGCGTACGATTATCTGGGTATCACCCATGATTTCTTCTGGAAAGAATATCAGCGCGATTCACTCGATAACAAAGGACTGATCCTCACCGGCACCGTGCATTATGGTCGGGAATATCAGAACGCCTTCTGGAACGGCCAGCAGATGGTCTTTGGCGACGGTGACGGAGAAATCTTCAACCGCTTCACCATTGCCATCGACGTGGTGGCGCATGAGCTGAGCCACGGCGTGACCGAGACCGAAGCCGGGCTGATTTATTTTGAACAGTCGGGCGCGCTGAACGAGTCGTTATCCGACGTGTTTGGCTCGCTGGTGAAGCAGTATCATCTGAAGCAAACCGCCGATAAAGCAGACTGGCTGATTGGTGAAGGGCTGCTGGCAGCGGGGATTAACGGCAAAGGGCTACGTTCCATGTCTGAACCCGGTACCGCCTACGACGATCCGCTGCTCGGCAAAGACCCGCAGCCCGCGCACATGAAAGATTTCATCAAAACGCGCGAGGATAACGGCGGCGTGCATCTTAACTCCGGCATCCCCAACCGCGCGTTTTACCTGGCCGCAACGGCGATCGGTGGCTACGCCTGGGAAAAAGCGGGTTATGCCTGGTACGACACGGTTTGCGATCGCAACCTAGCGCAGGATGCGGATTTTGACGCTTTCGCAAAACTGACGATCGCGCACGGCGAGAAACGCTCCGGTAGCGACGTTGGGGCGGCTATAAAACAAGCCTGGGAACAGGTAGGAGTGCTGTAAATGCAGGTTCCGGAACTGACGGATGACGCCGTGGTTGAGCTGGCCCGGGAAGGCGGCGTCGCCTTTATCCCTAAACTGAGCGGCCAGCGCACCATTGCGCTCTCCTCGCTTAATGAGGCCCAGCGCCAGCGCCTGGTGAGCATTCTTGAGCAGGCTTTCCCGCGCGGCCAGCCGCCCGGGCAAGCCTCTTCCCCCGGCAGCGGTGACCAGCGCTATTTCCGCATCCAGATTATCTGGACCGGCCAAAATCAGGCGCACTACGCCGATATCATAGTGCTGGTACCCGAGCAGGAAGCACCCGAGTCGCTGGTGGAACTGTGGCAGAAAGGTGAAGGCTGCGTGTGCGATTAACCTTCGGCCCGAACAAACTCCACGCGTTTTTTAGAGATAAGACCGTGGCCGTTCTGGCAAAAATAGTCCACCGCACCGCAGGCTTTTAGTACCTGGAGTGGCTGATGACACTCCGGGCAGCGGGCTTCGAGCGCGATATCTTTATTACAACTTTCGCAGTGCGCTACCCCGTTCAGGGGCTCCAGCGGTGTCTGGCAATCCGGGCAGGTAATCGTCATGGTGACTCCTTCAAAGCGTTCAGGTCTGCGATAATTTTACCACGTCGCGTTCAGTGCGGGCCACGCAACTGTTGCTGTAAGGTCAGCAGCAGCGTCACCTCCTCGACCCTGCGGCGCGTCGTGCGGCTCACCTGGTGCGGATCCCGTTCAAAGAGACTTTTTGCCCCCAGAATATGCTCCGCAAGGCAATGCTCGTAGATCGTACCGGGAATATGCCAGCGCTGAATTTCTTTACCCTTAATCAGCTCCAGCACATCTTCTGCGCCGCGTCGGTCGTGGCTGACGATACGCCCGTCGCGCAAATGGAAGCGTAATCCCTTTTGCCCGCCCGCAGGTCCCGCGTATTTGTTAAGCCAGATGTCCACCGGCACGCCGCTGATGCTTCCCTGCAAATGCGCCTCGCCTTCCGCCGTGGTCAGATCGCCCGTTGCGATTTCGCGGCCCAGGCGGTCTTTTGCTGTCACCACCTGCAACGTCATATCGTCACTGCCGCCCAGGTAAAGCACCGTTTCACGCAGCATCGCCAGCACGTGCGTACCGATATCCAGAATCACACCATCTGGATGGCGAAGCGTTCGCGCGTCTGGCTCGCCGGTGGCGAAGTTGAGCGCAATGGGCTCTCCTTCGGCGTTATACCCGCTTGGCTCCTGCAAAAAACCTTCGATTTTGACGATGTCAGAAACATGAGCGACCAGTGATTGCTTTACGCTATCGAGACGCGCCATCCAGTGATCGAGCGCCAGCACGCGGTCGGCGGCTCCCGGTTGAGCCAGCAGCGCTTTCAGTTTTTCAATTTGGGGCAGCGTGGCGACAATCGGTTTTTCTACCACAATACGCGACGCGGGTGAGGCCAGCGCCTGCTCAAGCACCTCGAGATGGTACAGGGAGGAAGTGGTGATAAACAGGGTATCCAGCGGGTGGGAAAGAAGTTCACCGAGCGACGCGCAACGTGTGACCCCTTCAGGCTGCTTCTCGGGATGAATATCAAAACCTAAACAGCGCGGAGTATCAGGAAAAAGATTTCGTATTGCCGGTAAGTAAGCCGTTTCAACCACAGCACCAAGCCCAACAAACCCTAACAGCATGTTCTTACCTCGTTAAGTCAATTGCCGGGGCATAACGCCACCCCGGCAAGGTCGAGGTTTATCAGGCGTTAGCGGCCGGTTTAGTCTGCGCATTTTCCAGCATGCGGCGCACCGGAACAATGAGGACGATCAGCACCGCAGCACAAATCAGCAGCGCAATGGAGCAACGGGCAAAGAGGTCTGGCAGCATATCCAGCTGGTCGGCCTTCACGTGACCACCAATCAGCCCCGCAGCCAGGTTACCCAGCGCACTGGCGCAGAACCACAGGCCCATCATCTGGCCGCGCATTCTCTCCGGCGCCAGCAGGGTCATGGTCGCCAGACCAATCGGACTCAGGCACAGTTCCCCGAGCGTCAGCATCAGGATACTGCCCACCAGCCAGAACGGAGAAACCCCTGCCCCACCGTTGCTCAGCACGTTCTGCGCCGCCAGCATCATCAGGCCAAAGCCCGCCGCCGCGCACAGAATGCCGATCACGAACTTGGTGATGCTGCTCGGACGAATGTTTTTGCTCGCCAGCTTCGGCCATGCCCAGCTAAATACCGGGGCCAGCAGAATGATGAACAGGGCATTGATCGACTGGAACCACACCGCCGGGATCTCAAAATCACCGATCATGCGGTTAGTGTAGTCGTTGGCGAACAGGTTGAAGGAGGTTGGCTTCTGCTCGAACGCGGACCAGAAGAACGCGGCGGAGACCAGCAGAATAAAGCACACCAGCAGCCTTGCGCGCTCTTTGCGATTCAGCCCGGCGAAGATGAACAGATAGATGAAGTAGAGCGCGACGGAGGCGGCAATCACATACACCAACACGCTGGCGACCGCGACCGGATTAATCACAATCACGCCCTGGGCAATCAACGTTACGATGATTGCAACACCCACAGCCAGCGCCAGCAGCCAGGCACCCACGCCGTTACGTTTCACTACCGGACTGTTCCAGGTGGAGTCCAGACCGACTTCACTGTCGTAGCGCTTCATGGCCGGAACGGCAAACACGCGGAAGATAATCAGGGCGACCAGCATCCCGATACCACCGATACCAAAGCCCCAGTGCCAGCCGTGGGTTTTAATCAGCCAGCCGGAAATCAGAGGGGCAATGAACGAGCCCATGTTGATGCCCATATAGAACAGCGAGAAACCGCCGTCACGACGCGCATCGCCTTTTTTATACAGGGTGCCGACCATGACCGAGATACAGGTCTTGAACAGGCCGGAGCCGAGCACGATAAACATCAGGCCGATGAAGAACAGGTTGTCGCCCATGATGGCCGACAGGGCGATCGACAGGTGCCCGAGCGCAATCAAAATCGAACCGTACCAGACAGCCCGCTGCTGGCCGAGCCAGTTATCCGCCAGCCAGCCGCCCGGCAGCGCAGCGAGGTACATGGTGCCGGCAAAGATGCCGACAATCGCCGAGGCGTTTTCACGCGCCAGGCCCATCCCGCCGTCATAGACGGTGGCGGCCATAAACAGAATCAGTAGCGGGCGAATACCGTAAAACGAAAAACGCTCCCACATCTCGGTGAAGAACAGCGAACCGAGCGGATAAGGATGGCCGAAGAAGGTTCGGCTCTCTTTTTGATTAACAGAGGATTGCATAATTCTCCCGAAAAGGTATGTGTCGTGCTTGTAAACACCAGCATGTACGCCGAACGGTTACGTATCCGATCGATTTTTTACATGCGGCGAAATGTTGGTTAACCATTTGATAACCAGGCGCTAGTTTTGTCTAGTACCGAACCCTGGACTTTAAGACGAAAATTCGATGATTGTCTACTTTCTTAGATATAAACATGGTTAAAAGCGAATAGTGATTGACATCACACAGGGAAGGCAGGCCTTTTGAATGGGCGAAAAAAACCCGCGACAGGCGCGGGTTTTAGTGAGTTCGGTAAGAATTATTTGCTTTTCTTAATGTGCTTAATCAAACGCTTACGCTTACGCATCTGGTTCGGCGTCAGGGTGTTGCGTTTATTCGCAAACGGGTTCTCCCCTTCCTTGAACTGAATACGGATAGGCGTACCCATCACGTCCAGCGACTTGCGGAAGTAGTTCATCAGGTAGCGTTTGTAGGAGTCCGGCAGATCCTTCACCTGGTTACCGTGGATCACCACGATAGGCGGGTTATACCCCCCGGCGTGAGCATATTTCAGCTTCACGCGACGACCACGCACCAGCGGCGGTTGGTGGTCTTCAGCAGCCATGTTCATGATACGGGTCAGCATCGCCGTGCTCTGACGGCGGGTAGAGCTGTCATAGGCTTCACGAACGGATTCGAACAGGTTGCCAACACCACTCCCGTGCAGGGCAGAGATGAAGTGAACGCGGGCAAAGTCGATAAAGCCCAGACGGAAGTCCAGCGTCTCTTTCACCTGCTCGCGCACTTCATTGCTCAAACCGTCCCACTTGTTGACGACGATAACCAGCGAGCGCCCACTATTGAGGATAAAGCCGAGCAGAGAGAGATCCTGATCGGAGATACCTTCACGTGCGTCGATGACCAGCAGCACCACGTTGGCGTCTTCAATCGCCTGAAGGGTTTTGATCACCGAGAATTTTTCCACCACATCGGTGATTTTCCCACGCTTACGCACCCCTGCGGTGTCGATAAGTACGTACTCACGTTCATCGCGCTGCATTGGAATGTAAATGCTGTCACGCGTTGTGCCTGGCATGTCGTAAACCACCACGCGCTCTTCACCGAGAATACGGTTAGTAAGCGTAGACTTACCTACGTTTGGGCGACCCACGATAGCCAGCTTGATAGGCAGATCCTGCGGGTTGAAGTCGTCTTCCGGCTCTTCCTCGCCTTCCTCTCCGGCTTCAAACTGCGCCCAGTATTCAGCGTCCTCGTCCACCTCTTCCGGCGGGTTCACTTCATCCACCCACGGCAGCAGAACGGTTTCCAGCAGGCTGGTAACGCCACGACCATGCGAGGCCGCGATAGGATAAATATCGCCCAGGCCTAAAGACCAGAAATCCGCAACAGCCTGATCGGCATCGATGCCGTCAGTTTTGTTCGCCACCAGGAAGGTTGGCTTTTCGCGTGAACGCAGATGTTTAGCGATAGCAGAATCCGCGGGCATCAGGCCAGCGCGAGCATCCACCATAAACAGAACCACATCCGCTTCTTCGATAGCCAGCAGAGATTGCTCTGCCATGCGGGTTTCTACGCCGTCTTCCGTACCGTCAATACCCCCGGTATCGATACAGATGAACTCGCGTCCTTCCACCTCTGCACGACCGTACTTACGGTCACGCGTCAGCCCCGGGAAATCCGCAACCAGCGCATCACGGGTGCGTGTTAAACGGTTAAAAAGAGTGGATTTTCCAACGTTAGGGCGCCCGACAAGCGCGACCACAGGTACCATGTTTGAAGCCTCATAAAATTCAAAATAACGTCGCTTTCGCAGCGTTTTTAAAAATGTCAAAACGGCTCCTGAGTGAACAGGAGCCGTTTAGTATACTACAACCGCCGTGTAATTAACGCGTGATCGCGTACAGCGTGCCGTCTTTTGCCTGAATCAGCAGTTTGCCGTCAGCCACAACGGGCTCTGTCAGGAAGCCTGAGCTATCCACTTTCTGCTGTGCCACGAAGCGACCATTCTCTGGATCGATCCAGTGCATATAGCCTTCGCTGTCGCCCACCACCAGGCTGCCGTTATACAGTGCCGGTGCGGTCAGCAGACGGTGCAGCAGATCGCTCTGCGTCCACAGCGTCACGCCACCTTCGGTGCTCAGCGCCAGCAGACGGTCGTTCTGATCCACCATATAAATACGGTTGCCGTCGACGATGAAATCGTTCACGGAACCCAGCTCACGTTTCCACATGATCTGGCCGCTACGCAGGTCCAGCGCCGTCAGGTTGCCGTTGTATGCCAGCGCGTAAACCACACCGTCGACGATAACTGGCGTGGTGTCCACGTCACTCAGACGGTCAATTTCAGTTGAACCGGTCGCCTGGGAAATACGCTGCTGCCAGATCATCTGGCCCTGCTGCATCAGTACCGCGCTGACACGGCCGTTGTCACCGCCCACAATGGCGGCGCCAAAGGCGGTCGCCGGAGCAGATTCACCACGCAGAGACAGCGCTGGCATATCCAGGTTAACCGTCCATTTTACCAGACCATCGGCTTCGTTCAGCGCCTGCAACTGGCCGTTGCTGGTATGGATCAGCACCAGGCCGTCGCTGACAACCGGACGCGACAAGGATTCACCGGCAACGGTGGTCTGCCATGCAACCGAACCGTCGCTGGCATTCAGCGCGTAAACCTGCGCTTTTTCGCTGCCCACATACACATGACCGCCGGCAACGGTCAGGCCGCCAGAAAGCAGTGCAGGTTTACGGGAGAACCAGCCGTCTTTTTCCGCCAGGTTAATGGACCACACTTCTTTTCCGTCATCAGCGTTCAGCGCTTTAACGGTGCCTTTGCGATCGGCCGCATAGACAACGCCGTCAGCAAATGCCGGGTGCAGGTTGGAATAAAAATCGCCAATACCATCTCCCACAGAGGTGTCCCAGGCGGTGGATGGGGTGAACTGGTTTTCAACCGTCGGCAGCGGGGACATTTTAACAACGTCTTCTTCGCCACTGAACAGTGAACAACCACTCAATAACGTAACAGAAAGCAGTCCTGGCAGAAGTAATTTACGCAATTGCATTGGGTCCCTCTCAGACGGACAAATTATTTATTTTCATCTGCATCATTTCGCTCAGCGCAGGTGAAGCTTTACTATCCACGCCAGCTTGCCACGCTTTACGCGCGCCCGCTTTATCACCTTTACTCAGCAGTGCTTCACCGCGAAGATCGGCAACAATAGCGGCAAAGCCTTCGCCTTTGATGGTATCAAGCGTTTTCAGCGCGTCGTCGGCTTTTTTCTGCTGAACCTGGATACGCGCCAGACGCAGATTGATCACCGCTTTCAGATTTTCGTCACTGGCAGCAGCAAGCCCCTGAGACAGTTGCGCAGCGGCTTTGTCCAGTTCGTTTTTATCAACATACTGCTGAGCCACTTCCAGCGCAGCCAGCGCGCCGTAGGTGTTTTTGTTGTCAGCGGCAAATTTCTCCGCAGCCGACAACGTTTGCGGCTGATCGGCACGGATTGCGCTAACGGTATTTTCGTAGTTCAGGGACGAACCGCGAGCAGAGTCAGCCTGATGATTGTTCCAGTAACGCCAGCCTACCAGCGCACCAACACCTAAAATAACCCCTACAACCAGTGCCTTGCCGTTTTCAGCAAAGAAGCGCTTAACCGCATCAACCTGGTCGTGTTCGTTCTCGTAAATTTCCACGCAGTCCTTCTCCTTAGCCCAATAGAGTGCGCAAGTGCGCCGCAACGCCATCCTGCGTTACCGTAGTTTGCTCACCAGAGCGCAGGTCTTTGACTACCACTTCGCCGTTGGCCACTTCGGACTCACCCAGCACCAGTGCGATACTTGCGCCCCACTTATCGGCACGAGCAAACTGTTTTTTAAAGTTGCCGCCGCCGTGGTTGGTCATCAGCTTAACGCCCGGCAGCGCATCGCGCACGCGTTCGGCAAGCTGCATCGCCGCAGACTGCGTATCCGCACCTGAGGCCACCAGGTATATATCGACAACAGGATCGGCTTTAAATTCCGGATTAACTGCCTGAACCAGCAAAACAAGTCGCTCAAGGCCCATCGCGAAGCCTACTGCCGGTGCTGCGCGACCACCCAGTTGCTCGACCAGACCGTCATAACGACCACCGGCACAGACGGTGCCCTGCGAACCGAGGCTGGTGGTGACCCACTCAAATACGGTGCGGTTGTAGTAGTCCAGACCGCGCACCAGACGCTGGTTAACGGTATAAGCAATGCCCGCCGCTTCAAGCAGCTTGCACAGGCCAGCAAAGTGTTCGCGGGAATCCTCATCCAGGTAGTCACCCAGCGCTGGCGCATCGTTCAGCAGCGCCTGTACGTCAGGATTTTTGGAATCGAGTACGCGCAGCGGGTTGCTGTACATACGACGCTTACAGTCTTCGTCGAGCTTCTCTTTGTGCTGTTCCAGGAACGCCACCAGCGCATCGCGATAGTTCGCACGCGCTTCCAGAGAACCGATAGAGTTCAGCTCCAGGGATACGTGCTGAGAAATACCGAGCGCACGCCACCAGCGGGCAGTCAGCATAATCAGTTCGGCATCGATATCTGGCCCTTGCAGACCAAACACTTCCACGCCAAGCTGGTTGAACTGACGGTAGCGGCCTTTTTGCGGACGTTCGTGGCGGAACATCGGGCCGATATACCACAGGCGCTGCTCCTGATTGTACAGGAGACCATGTTCGATGCCGGCGCGTACGCAACCCGCCGTCCCCTCAGGACGCAGGGTCAGGCTGTCGCCGTTGCGGTCCTCAAAGGTATACATCTCTTTTTCAACCACGTCGGTCACTTCGCCGATCGCGCGTTTGAATAACGGGGTCTGCTCTACAATCGGCAAACGAATTTCGCTGTAACCGTAGCTGCCGAGCACCTGCTTCAGTGTGCCTTCAATGCGCTGCCAGATGGCGGTTTCGCCAGGCAGATAATCGTTCATGCCGCGGATGGCTTGAATGTTTTTTGCCACGTTTATTCTCTTTCTATATACAAAAAAGAACCCAAAGAATGGGTTCAATCATACATGGGAAGCAGCCTGCTTCCCATCACGTTATTTTTCAACCTGCTGAACGCTGATGCGCTTCGCTTCGTCCATCATCGTCGCTTTCGCGCGAATCCGGGCTTCGAGCTGGTCGATCATATCACTATTATCCAGACGATCTTTACGAACGCCATCTTCATAGAGACCACTTTTCTTGTTACCGCCGGTCACGCCCAGCGTGGACACCAGCGCTTCACCCGGACCGTTCACCACGCAGCCGATGATGGAAACGTCCATCGGGGTAATGATGTCTTCCAGGCGCTGCTCCAGAGCATTCACGGTGCCGATCACGTCAAACTCCTGACGTGAACAGGTTGGGCAGGCAATGAAGTTGATCCCACGCGCGCGGATACGCAGTGATTTCAGGATGTCGAAACCGACTTTGATCTCTTCCACCGGATCGGCGGCCAGGGAGACGCGTAACGTGTCGCCGATGCCTTCAGAGAGCAGCAGGCCGAGACCAATCGCCGATTTTACCGAACCGCTGCGCAGACCGCCCGCCTCGGTGATCCCAAGGTGGAGCGGCTGATCGATCTGTTTTGCCAGCAGACGATACGATTCAACGGCCAGGAAGACGTCAGACGCTTTCACGCTCACTTTAAACTGATCGAAGTTAAGGCGATCCAGATGATCGACGTGACGCATTGCGGATTCGAGCAGCGCCTGCGGCGTCGGCTCACCGTACTTTTCCTGGAGATCTTTTTCCAGAGAGCCAGCGTTCACGCCGATACGGATTGGAATGTTTTTATCGCGGGCGCAGTCAACCACCATGCGAATGCGCTCTTCGTTGCCGATGTTGCCTGGGTTAATACGCAGGCAATCGACACCATATTCAGCGACTTTCAGCGCGATACGGTAATCGAAGTGAATATCGGCAACCAGCGGAACGCTCACCTGCTGCTTGATCAGTTTGAACGCCTCGGCGGCATCCATGGTCGGTACAGAGACGCGAACAATGTCCGCGCCTACGCGTTCTAATGCTTTGATTTGATTGACCGTCGCTTCTACATCCGTAGTACGCGTATTGGTCATCGACTGGACGGCGATAGGCGCCCCATCGCCGACTGGCACGTTCCCAACGTAAATCCGTTTCGATTTTCTACGTTGAATAGGAGCCTGGTTATGCATGTAAAATCTCCCGCATTGCCCGTCTGTTACTGTGCTGCTGATTGTTCGGCATTAACGGTAAGACGCGCAACCTGGTTAGTTCTGATAAAGCGGCTCAGATCGACAGGTTTTCCTTGATACTGGATCTGTACCGCTGCCGGTGCGCCGATTTTAAGCTTGTAAGGTGCCTGGCCCGTTAGATTTAACGTGCCATCTTTACGTTGCAGGCCGCTGAACAGCTTTTTACCTGTCGCATCAGTCACTTCCAGCCAGCAATCCGCCGTGAAATTCATCACCAGCGCATTCGGGTCAACGGCAGGTGCCGCCGTACCCGCCGGGTCAGTTGGCAGTGACGCCGCGGTGTTATCTGCCGGTGCCGTTGCCGCAGGGGCGGTATCAACATTGGCCTGTGAAGGTGATACGACCGCGTTCTGATCCTGGGCCTGGGTGGCTGGTGCGGTATTCGCCGTCGCTTCTGGCGTCGTCGCTGGCTCGGTTGCAGGCGTGCTGCTTGCTGCCGCTTGAGGTTCGCTGGAGGTCGCAGCTCCTTCGGTGCTCAGCGGCACGCTTTGCGCGCCGTTATTACCAGACTGATTGAGCTCAGCGGAGGACTGATCGGCCATCGTCGTGATCTCTTCCTGCTGCGCTTTGTGGTTTTGCCACCACCATGCGCCCGTCAGGCCGACAACCACGAACAGGACCAGCCAGGTAAAGCTCATCAGCCAGCCATCGCGTTTTTTACGACGTTTACCCAGAGAGAAGCTCTGCATCGGCGCAACTTTTGCCGCACGCACAGGCGCCTGCTTCTCCATCATCGGCAGTAATTCGTCTTCAGGGATATGAACCAGTTTGGCGTAAGAACGGATATAACCGCGCAGAAACGTTGAAGCCAGATCGGCGGGTGCCTTATCTTCTTCAATATCGCGAACGGTGGAAACCTTCAGGCACAGGCGTTCTGCAACGGCTTGCTGGCTGAGTCCGAGTTGTTCACGGGCGTTGCGAAGACGAACGCCAGTGGAGAGTGCTGCATTTTGATCGTGAGTGGCTTCAGTATTCATTCGCTACAACTACTGGTACGTGAAAATAAGGGTTCAGGTGCCGGTGAGTCACAATGCCACCCGCACCGCGAAACTTTAGGTCAGTTAACCTGGAACAAACAGTATAAGACTGTCGGGCCGCAGATGACAGCGCTGGCAGGCCTTCACGCTAAACTGTTGTTACGTCGTTACATACTGCCCGAAAGTCGTATGAAACGCACCGTAATTATTAATCAGTCATAATGATTGTGACTGAATATTCAGTAAATTAATGCTTCACGGCGCAAAAAACGCGCCGTGTCTGCATAATAATCAAACGGTTTTGACCGCGATTGACTCACCCTGCATGCGCTTACGCAGCGTACGTTTGGTACGGTCAATAACGTCACCCGCCAGCTGACCACAGGCTGCGTCGATATCATCGCCACGCGTTTTACGAACGATGGTGGTGAAACCATACTCCATCAGCACTTTTGAGAAGCGATCGATACGGCTGTTCGAGCTACGGCCATACGGCGCGCCCGGGAACGGGTTCCATGGGATCAGGTTGATCTTACATGGCGTATCTTTCAGCAGTTCAGCCAGCTCATGTGCATGTTCGGTACCGTCGTTAACATGATCCAGCATCACGTATTCAATGGTCACGCGGCCCTGGTTCGCGTTGGATTTCTCCAGGTAACGGCGTACGCCAGCCAGGAAGGTTTCGATATTGTACTTTTTGTTGATCGGCACAATTTCGTCACGGATGGCGTCGTTTGGCGCGTGAAGGGAGATGGCCAGCGCAACGTCAATCATGTCGCCCAGTTTGTCCAGCGCAGGCACAACGCCGGAAGTAGAGAGCGTAACGCGGCGCTTGGACAGACCAAAACCGAAATCGTCGAGCATAATTTCCATCGCCGGAACGACGTTGGTCAGGTTGAGCAGCGGTTCACCCATCCCCATCATCACCACGTTGGTGATTGGACGTGTACCGGTGACTTTCGCCGCGCCCACGATTTTCGCGGCACGCCAGACCTGGCCGATGATTTCCGACACGCGCAGGTTACGGTTAAAGCCCTGCTGCGCCGTAGAGCAGAATTTGCACTCCAGCGCACAGCCCACCTGAGAAGAGACGCACAGCGTGGCGCGATCGTCTTCCGGGATATACACGGTTTCAACGCGCTGATCGCCAACGGCAATGGCCCACTTGATGGTGCCATCTGAAGAGCGCTGCTCTTCCACCACTTCCGGTGCGCGGATTTCCGCCACTTCTTTAAGCTTATTGCGCAGCACTTTGTTGATGTCCGTCATGTCATCAAAGTTGTCGCTGCAATAGTGATACATCCATTTCATGACCTGATCGGCACGAAATGGCTTCTCGCCCATCTCTTTAAAGAACTCGCGCATCTGCTGACGGTTCAGGTCCAGCAGGTTAATTTTTCCATTTTTATTGGGAACCGCAGGAATGGCGACTTCGGAGGTATTCACTAATTCAGACATAATTTTTTCCGGCCTCGTTGTTACACGTTGTGGCCCTTGGTGGGTTGAAAAGAAACGCCCCGGTAAGCAGTCTGCTCGTCCGGGGCGTTGCATTGTACAAAGTCTGGCGCAGGGATGCCACGTTTGCACGCGGCATTTACGAAATTATTAGCGAGTGCGCGGGCACACTTCGCCTTCAGCGAAGAAGAACGCGATTTCGCGCGCAGCAGATTCAACAGAGTCGGAACCGTGGGTGCCGTTCTCGGTGAAGCTGTCTGCATAGTCGGCGCGCAGAGTACCTGCCAGCGCGTTGTCCGGGTTGGTTGCACCCAGCAGATCGCGGTGACGCTGTACCGCGTTTTCGCCTTCCAGTACGGATACCACGATTGGGCCAGAGGTCATGAACTCGACCAGACCATCAAAGAATGGGCGACCTTCGTGCTCAGCGTAAAAACCGCGAGCCTGCTCAACGGTCAGGTGCAGCATTTTGGTGCCAACGATCTTAAACCCTGCTGATTCAAAGCGAGCGAAGATGCTGCCAATAACGTTTTTTGCCACCGCGTTTGGTTTGATGATGGAAAAAGTACGTTCAATAGCCATTGATAACCTCTGTAAAATGTTCTGTTGTTTTTGCATACCTGAGTATGGTGTGGCGCGGATTATAAAGAGCAATAGCGCCATTGCCTATGGTTATGCATAACATTTTTTTAAAATGAGACGAAGATTAGCAACAGCTCGTATTTCGCATACCGTGTTGATGATGAAAACAGAGCGGACACTGCTTTTCATCAGACGTAAATGACCAGAAATGACGGTGGCACGTCAGGCAAACGGCTTCATATGCCGGTATGGTCACGCTTTTCCCTACCCCGTCTGTTTGCGTCACGTTTATCGCCGCATGCTGGCATACCGCTTCGCAGCCGCCGCACCCCGTACAGCGTCCGGTTTCCACGATCAGTTCAGCGTTCTCAAACCGAATCGCGTTTTCCATACAACTTCGCCAGCACGCGCCGCACAGTATGCAGGATTTGGCATCGAGAGTTATCTCTGCCTCGCTAAACGCAGAAAACGCCCTGCGCAGTTCACGCTGACCGGGCACGACGCTACAGGCCTGGACATCCTCTCGGGGAACGTGCATCAGCACACGCCGGGCGGTATTAACCTCGTTGACGGGTATATATTTAAACGCCCACGCCGCTTCACCGCGTCGGCGAAGCGCCAGATTCAGCCGGGCAATCGCCAGCAACCAGTCAGGATTCTGCTCCGCGTCGATACTGATAAAACGAACGTGGTACTGCGCGTGCCACAGCAGAAGCTCATTCACCCCTGGCGCACGGTCAGTAAACGGCCCAACAAGCGTATCGCCACACAGAAAGCGTTTTCGCGGCGTGATGCCGGTGATGGCCTCAGCGGGGCAGACGAACAGGCAGTCACCGCATTCAATACAGCGGCTGTCATCAACCGAGACGCTTGAGTCGGTAAAAGTAAAAGCCTGCACAGGACAGACGTCCGCGCAGGCGAGGCAGGAAGCGTGGCGAAAACGGCGACGGACGCACGCATGCGTCACGTCCATCGCCGGGACAAAGGTCAATCCGCCCATCAGCCAATACTGAAGAAAACGAAGCGCAGCATCAGCTCACCGACAATCAGCAACGCGCTTCCCAGCAGCATGGGAGATCGCGCCGCTTTCAGACCGCCCGCAGCAAAGCACAGCATACCCGCAACGGATACGCACCAGCTCAGCAGATGCACGGTTCGCAGTTGCTCCAGCATCTGTAGCGGTGCGTGAGGGAACGTCACCACGGTGTTGTCCATAGCCGTAATATCTGCCAGCCAGACGGGCTGCATCACCAGACGCACAAGCACCAGCAGCGTGATAATGACAACCGCCGCACGCACGTTGATGCGGGCATGCGGCGCACAGGCCATGCAGGCTGAGCCGATTATTCCTACCGAGCCGATAAACAGCGCCAGCGTGTTAACGTGCTGCCATGTCACCACGGATGCGTGCATGTAGATCTGCGCCATGCAGAACACATCGACTAAACCAACCAGACCTGCCACAACCAACAGTGGCTTCCAGCCTGGCTTTTTGACAAACATCAGCAGCGTTGCGAAGCCAAGCGCCGCAAGGTAAAGACTGGCAAAGATAATCTCACGGCTCAGCCAGGAGCTGGATACGTGGCGCAGCGCGTTAAGAGCATTAAGCGGATAGCCCATGTGCAGCGCGGAGGCGAGCAGCCCCAGGCTCGCCAGCACAAACGCTCCGGCTGCCGGCAGCAGCGCGCTGCGTTGCGTGCTTCCGAACGCCAGCCACAGCGTAACGCCAACCGATCCTTGCAGGAACAGCGTAAAAATCAGCAGCGGTAACTCATGCATGACGTTTCCCCTCTTTCTCTGCGCCCTGATGCGCTTTGATCACCAGGTTTGGTTTGGTGATGGAGGAATCAGGCAGGCCTTTCACATCACAGACCGCACCATACTTCGCCCGCAGTTCATCAATCGGCCCGAATTTAATCGCTTCGAGTGGACAGGTTGCCACACAGACGGGCTGCTCTCCCTTCGCCTGGAGATCCACGCAGAAATCACATTTGGACATCTGCCCGGTCTGCTCGTTGAGCTGTGGCGCGCCGTAAGGGCAAGACCATGCGCAGTAGCCGCAGCCGACACACTTATCAGTATCAACGCGCACAATGCCGTCCCCCGGACGCTTATGCATCGCGGTGGTTGGACAGTTTTTGGTGCAGACAGGATCTGCGCAGTGGTTACAGGAAATAGAGAGCGTGTAGGCAAAAACGTTGTTGCTGACGCCGCCCTGCCCGGTCGGGATAAAACTCCCGCCGTTGACTTCATAAACGCGACGGAAACGACGTCCGACCTCAAGGTTGTTTTTATCTTTGCACGCCACCTGGCATGCCTTGCAGCCCGAGCAGCGAGAAGAGTCGATATAAAAACCCAGCTGTTTGTCGCTCACCGGTGCGTAATGTTTAAACTGACTCATGCTTTAGCTACCTCCACCAGCATGGTTTGATGGGAATTCCCTTTCGCAAGCGCGGTAATACGGGCGGAACTGAGCACGTTTGCGCAGCCGCCTTTATCGATACCCTGCGCGTCCGGCTGCCACCAGGCGCCTGCCTGCATGGCCACCACGCCTGGAATGATGCGCGGCGTGACCTCCGCCGGGATCTCACAAATGCCGCGCGCGTTATGAATACGCACGGTATCCCCCTGCGCAATGCCGCGCTTTTGCGCATCCTGCGGGTTGATCCACAGCTTTTGCTGCTGCGCCTCAATTAACCACGGGTTGGCATACTGGGTGGAGTTAGCGCGGTTTTTCCCTTTCCAGGTGATCAGCTGGAGCGGGAAGGTTTTCGCCAGCTCGTCTTCCGGCCCTTCATGGGCTGGCACGTAGTGCGACAGCGCCGGAATTTCCGGGTGATGCATGTCGTACAGACGCTTCGAGAAGATCTCAATTTTTCCGGACGGCGTCGGGAACGGATGATTCTGCGGATCGCGAATGTTGTCTTCAAAGGCAACGTACGGCGCGCTTTTGAAAAGATGCTGACGCGTCTTCTGTAGCGTCGCGAAGTCCGGCAGGTTTTCATCCGGCATGGACAGCCGCGTCTGCTCCCAGATGTGCTCAATCCACGCTTTTTCGTCACGGCCCTCGCTGAACGCTGGCTCGACGCCAAGCTTAGCAGCGACCTCCCGCAGCCAGTCGTAGTCTGAACGGCGTTCAAATTCAGGTTCAATCAGCTTTTCTGACAGGATCAGATAGCTTGCCGTACCCCAGGTTTCGCCGATATTCCAGCGTTCCATGAAGCTGGTTTCCGGCAAAAGCAGGTCGGCGTATCTGGCGCTCGGCGTCATAAACAGATCGCTTGCGACGATAAACTCGATTTTCGACTCGTCTTCCAGGACACGGGTTGCCTGATGAAGATCCGGGTTCTGGTTAGCCAGATAATTGCCCGCCAGCGAGAACAGGATGCGGATATTGCTGTCCAGCTTCTCAGCATCCTTCAGGCCATCTTCCGCGGTTACCTTAGAAGCATCATCCGCGGCCTGCACCCAGTTCATGACCGAAATTTTGGCGTTGACCGGGTTGTCCGGCATCTCTGGCCCGGCCGCAAATTTGCGGTTTGCGCAGCCACCATAGCCTGCTGCCCAGCCGCCTTTCACCCCGACGTTACCCGTTAGCGTGGCCAGTATCGTCGAGCCGCGCGCGGTGCGCTCGCCGCAGTTGTGACGCTGCGGTCCCCAGCCCTGGATCAGCGCGGCGGGTTTGGTGGTTGCGTAGTCACGCGCCAGCTGACGAATAGTTTGTGCAGGCACGTGGGTGATTTTCTCTGCCCACTCAGGCGTTTTCGCCACGCCATCCTTTGCACCGCTCAGATAAGCCATCAGGGATTCATTGGCCGGAACGCCCTCTGGCATGGCGTCTTCGTCAAAGCCCAGGGTGTAGCGTTGAATAAAGTCGCGATCGTGCAGATTCTCCGTGACGATCACATACATCATCGCGTCCATCAGGGCGTTGTCCGTGGCAGGAAGCAATGGGATCCACTGATCGGCAAGGGAGGAAACCGTATCGGAATAGCGTGGGTCGACAACAATGAAGCGCGTGCCGTTTTGCTTCATCTTCTGGTAGAAGTGGTTGCTGTGCCCGAAGATGGTTTCCGTCGGGTTATGCCCCCAGAGAATGACCAGTTTGGTGTCCAGCAGCGTGTCCAGAGAGTTGCCGCTGGCGGCGGTGCCATAGGTATACGGCGTTGCCGCCGCCGTGTTACCCATACTGACCGAATGATAGCTTTCGAGATAGCCGCCGGTTAAGTTGAGCAGACGACGAACCATTTTATCGCCGGAAAAGGTCCCGCCGGACACCGCGGTGCCCACATGAACATAGCGTGACGCAGCACCGTATTTTTGCGTAATAGTTTTTAATTGATTCGCAATAAGGGTAGTGGCTTCATCCCAGGTAATACGCTCAAATTTTCCTTCGCCACGTTTACCTACGCGTTTCATTGGATATTTCAGTCGATCGGGGTGATAAACAAATTTCCGATAAGCCCGACCACGAACGCAGGCGCGCATTACTGGCATCTGCGGATCCAGCGCGTTATCCGGACGCGTTGAAATTCGGGTCACAACGCCATCACTGACGTGAGCACGAATATCACATTTGCCGCCGCAGTCAAACGTACTACAGGTTTGCACCACTTTTTCTTCAGGCGTAGCGTCTGAAACCGCCGCGCCCTGTGCCTGTACTTTGCCGGTTTTGACGACAAACGGCAGGGCGGCGAGCGCCGACCCTGCCTGAATAAACTGACGCCGGGATATGGCGGGAATAAGCCTTTCTCCCTGATGTTTATTTTTTTTCATTGCTCGTTCCTTCAAATAAAAACGCATTCTCGTTTTTTTTCAGGAACGAATATTGATAATTATCAAGCTAACTCTTGAGGGGTAATACTTAGCGATCTAATTCAAAATTCACTGTCGCCGTTTGTCCTGTTTCATCTAATACAATTAATTGATATTTACCCGGCAAATATAATTGCAGTGAATAATTCTTCTGATGCCCGTCCAGCGGTTCGCCATTCAAAAACCACCATCGTTGTCCCTCCCCGCCGCTGGTTGAAACGTTGAGGGTCATATTTTTCTCACCCGGAAGACGTTTAATTACCGCCCCTTCTCTGACGCCTGACAACATCATCGGCGCCGCATTATGATTATCCAGCGGAGGGCAAATAGCTGAACGGGCGGGAAGACGAGCAGCCCGTTTTTCAGCAGCAGGCAGCCAGGGCTCCAGCGGTAGCGGCCAGACATCCAGCACTTTCTCTGTCGCATCAGGACAATCCGCCGCAACGCGTTTGCCTTCTTTATCCAGCCAGACCGGGAAACGGATCCCGCGAATACCTTCCTGTTCCGGCAGCAACAGCGTAGGCGGTTCACTGCCTTCCAGCAGCCAGGTTGACAGCCGACGCCGACAGTTTTCGCTCCCTTCAGGCAGGGACTGGCCCCCCGGCCAGCAAATCACGCCCCGTCCTACGCTTGCAGGACGCGGATCGCGCGGCAGGCGCGCTTCATCCACCATCGAGCGGGACTGAAGCATGTTATTGACCTGATTCAGGAGCGGTACCGCGCTGGCGAAACCAAACTGCCCGGCAACGGGCGTGCCGTCCGGGCGTCCGGTCCAGATTCCAATGACATACCGGGCGTTCAGGCCGATGGCCCAGGCATCCCGGTAGCCATAGCTGGTGCCCGTTTTCCACGCCAGCGGCGCAACCTGGGGCAACGCACTGTCCGGCAGGGGCTGTGCTTCATTAGCGAGAATGCGACGAATGATCCACGCCGCCCCCTGCGACAGCAGCGGACGTTCGATCAGCGGATCGCCCGGCTGTAAACGCAGCCGGCCCGCCTTACCCTGACGCGCAAAGGCGCTATAGGCGGCAGCGATATCAGCCAGGCGTGCGCCTGCGCCCCCCAGGATCAGAGAGAGGTTGGGCTGTGCCCCCGCAGGCAGAATGAGCGGTAATCCCGCGTTGCTCAGCATTCCGGCAAAACGTTTTGGGCCGTACGCTTCCAGAACCTGCACCGCAGGCAGGTTGAGGGAACGCACCAGGGCTTCGCTCATACTGACCGGCCCATGGAAGCCGCTGTCAAAGTTGCCGGGACGATAATCCCCCGTTTTTCTTGGCACATCCTGTAATAACGAAGCGGGATGGATCAGACCATCGTCCAGCGCCATGCCATAGATGAATGGCTTGAGGACCGATCCCGGCGATCGGATCGCATTGACCATATCCACGTGGCTGAAACGGCTGTCATCATTGATATCTACCGAGCCTACCCAGCCACGCACTTTCATGGATGTATGATCCACGACGATCATCGCCAGCGAACTGCGGGCGGGCAGGCGTGATTTCCAGTTCATTGCCAGCTCTTCAAGCTGTCGTTGCAAAGCTGCATCCAGCGTGGTGACTATTTTTGTGTCACGACTTTTACTCAGCATCATGCGGGAAAAGAGCGGCGCCAGCTGCGGCATCTGCCGGGGAGCCAGCCAGACCGGCTCTTCACGGGACTCTTTCACCTGCTTCTCAGACCAGACGCCCTGAGTCAGCATGCGGTCGAGCACTTTGTTCCGCGCCGCTTCGGCACGTTCCGGCCAGCGGTCCGGGCGCAGACGGCTGGGTGCCTGCGGCAGAACTGCCAGCAGCGCCGCGTCGGAATAGCTCAGCTGAGACGGCGGTTTGCCAAGGTAAGTCCAGCTTGCCGCACCCACGCCCTGCAACGTGCCGCCAAACGGGGCACGGTTAAGATACAGCGTCAGGATTTCACGCTTGGAGAGATGCCACTCCAGCTGCATCGCCCGCCACAGCTGACGAATTTTACCGCCAAAGGTACGCGGATGCGGATCCAGCAGGCGCGCCACCTGCATGGTAAGCGTGCTCCCGCCGGAAACCACTCTCCCGGAGGTGAGATCCTGCCAGGCGGCACGCAGTACAGAAAGCGGATTGACGCCCGGGTGATCCCAGAACCAGCGATCTTCATACTGGATCAGCGCCTCAAGATAGCGTGGGGAAACCTCTTCAATGGTAACCGGATAGCGCCAGATGCCTTCGCTGTCGGCAAAACGCCACAGCGGAACACCCTGCTCATCCACCACCACTCGCGCTGGGTTGACCTCTTTCAGGGGCAACGGCCACACGCGGTCAGCGACGACAATCAGCCCCCCTGAAACGAGAAGCGCTCCCGCCAGCCACAGCCAGCGGGAGCGAATCAGGCGTGCTATCCGCATCTTACGGAACAACGATCAGCGGGCCACTGGCCGCCCCCGTTGCCCGCCACTGCGGAACGTACATGGACTCGACCATCGGAACAGGCACCTGGTAGGTTCCCGGCGTAACGGCACGGGCCAGGTAAACCAGCGTGACCGGCTGACCTTCATTGACCGGCACCGCGGCCACAAAGCGATCGTCGCGGAATTCCATGTGCTGAATATCAGACTGTTGCATCTGATTCAGCAGGTTTTGCACTTCACTGCCGCTGTCCTGCAAGCTGGCGCTGCTGCTCGCCAGATTCTGGTTTTCCAGCTCCAGACCTGCCGGGAGCAGATCCACCACCAGCGCATCCGGCACGTTCTGGCTGGCCTTCACCTCCAGCCACACCAGAACCAGCTCACCGCTCTTCAGAGAAGAGAGCGACTTGCTGCTGCCGTCTGTCGCCAGGATATGACGTTCAATCTGCAAGACATTAGAGGATGGCTGAGGCGCGTACTCCGGATAGCCAGTCGTGTCCAGTCGTACCCACAGCGGCGTAGTGCCGGTATTCGTCACCTGCAAGGCATCAAGCTGGTCGCCGTTCAGGTTTTCTACCTGCGCTTTATCACTGCTCTGGGTCTGTTCAGAGAGGCTGGTCGTTGCCGTCCACGCGCCTGACAAGGTTTGCAGTGAACGTCCGGCCAGGAACAGCGCATTGCTCTCCTGGGTAGACAGCCAGCGCTGGCTGAACGCGTCTTCAGATAACGCGTTCAGCAGCCTGTTTTGCGCATCCGGCAGCAGCTTGTACTCTTCCAGCAGGGAGAGCATCAGGGCATTATCACGCAGCTGGCTGCCGTAATCCGCCATCCAGTTTCGGCTGTCGTTACGGGGAGTTTTGAGAGCCAGATCCAGCGCCTGCTGGCTGCGCGGTGCATCCCCCATCAGTTTGAGTGCCATGCCCAGCTGCATCAACGGAAGCCCGGAAGCAGCCTGAGCGTGGCGCTCCCAGATTTCACGCAGCGCACCGAGCGGCGCTTTTTGCTGACGAGCCAGCACCAGCGAAGCGTACGCCTGAACAGCAAATTTGCTGGCCTGGGTGTCGTCGCTGTAGCGGATGGACATCATCCCCGGATCCTGTAAATAGCGCAGCAGTCGGCTGTTGGCGTTATTCACTGCCTCGGCAGGCACGCTGTAACCCTGCTCCCCTGCCCGCACTAGGAAGTCCGTGACATAGGCGGTCAGCCAGTACTCTTCCGGGCCGTTTTTATCCCACAAGGCAAAACCGCCATCGTCACGCTGCATTTGCAGCAGACGGGAGATCCCGATATCAATGGCCGCACGGCGTTTATCGTCGGTATCGCCTTTAATACCCAGTGCCTTAAGTTGTGCCGCGTTGGTGTAAAGCGACGGGAACAGGCCGCTGGTGGTCTGCTCAAGACATCCGTATGGATAGGCCTGAAGTTCACGAATGTAGCGCGCCAGATTTAAAGGTGGTTTACCACTGAGCAACAGCTGCCCCTGTAGCGTGGCAGGCGAGAAACCGTTGATATGCTGTGCTGGGGCACTCCAGGATTCGCCAGGGTTCAGCATCGTGCCCGTATTCACCGTTTGCGCCGGGAATGCGGGACGCACGCCAATTTTCCAGCTCTTCTGCTGCGGCGCAAACGTCTCACCAGGGAGCTGAAGCCCCGACACCTGAGCAGTCACTTCACCATCACCATAGCCTTCCAGGGCGCGCACCGGAATAAACAGGGTGCTACGTGCGCCAGGCGGCAGCTTAACCGGCTCTGGCTGAGCACCTTCGAGCGACAACTTACCGGTTGCGGTTAACGCAATGTTCAGCGTTTGCGGCTGGTCCGTCAGATTAGTCAGGTCCAGCGTCAGGCGAGAGGTATCGCCACTTGCGAGGAATCGCGGCGTATTAAGCTCGGTGATAATCGGAGCCGCCACAATGATTTTGCTTTCGCTGCTGCCGAAATCGTCTTCCGTCCAGGCCTGCGCCATCAGACGCAGTTCGCCGTTGAAATCGCCAATCGGCAGCGTGATGGTGCCTTCGCCGTTGGCATCAAGCGTAACCGGCTGCGCCTGCTGGGCAATTATGGTGACATGGTTCACCGGTGGCTTACCGCCGCGTTTCAGTTCATCGCCGTCTCCGCCAAAGCGCAGTGCGGCCAGACGTCCCTGACCTTCAATCACCTGGCCGTAAACATCATAGATGTCCGCGCCATAGCGCTTCTGACCGAAGAAAGCTTCCCACGGATCCGGCGTGACGTAGTCGGTAATGTTCAGCACGCCGCTATCGACAGCCGAGACCAGCACGTTCACCTTCTGTGGCACAGCCCCCTCTTTTACGCTGGCTTTCACTTTCACAGAAAGCGTCTGGTTCGGACGCATTTTTTGCGGGTTATCCAGTGCGATGGCCAGGCGACGATTTTCGTCCCCCATCGGCAGATGCAGCAGGCCAACCGCCCGTTTTGGCGTGGCGGATTTGGATTTATCGCCAGGACGAACCACCAGCGTGCTGAGGTAGAGATCGTGACGTTTCCAGTCCTTGTCCACCGGAATGGCGAGATCCAGACCGTTTGCTGGCACGTCGATCTCTTTCCACCACAGCGGTCCTTCGCTGGATTCGATCATTGCATAGCCCTTGCCTGCGGCCGGCGCTGCAATATGCAGGTTGATGGTATCGCCTGGCTGATAGGATGGCTTGTCCAGTTTCAGCGTCACACGATCCGGGCGAGCAGCGCCCGTGCCATCGCTGTTATCCTGCCAGCTGTACCCCGCCCAGAAGCGCACGCTGCTGACCATGTCATCAGGGGCTTTCACTTCCAGACGGTATGAGCCCCACTCCACCGGGAAGGTGACTTTACCGGTTTCATCGGCCTTGAGGTTTAGCTCCTGCTCGCCCTCAACCAGATCTTTTTGATCAAACTGAGACTGCCAGCCCTCACTCTCGGACCAGTTCCAGAAGTAGTCGCGACGCTCACGGATCAGACGCACCTGCAAACCGGATACCGCTTTTTTCGCCCCGCTGGCATCGGCATAGACGATGTCAAAGCTGGCGTTGCCGTTTTCATCGACAATCGGCTGATTGACGGTGGTATCGGTACGGTAGTCGTAAACGGCCTTGCTGGCGAACTGTGGGCGGATCCCCGGAAGTTCAGCCGCAGGCCAGATAGCCTGCTCGGCGCGTCGCGTTACCGGACGCCCACCTGATTCCAGCAGGCTGGCCTGCAAAATCAGTTGCAGCGGCGAGTGCACCTCTTTCCACTGGCTTTCGGTGGTAACCTGCCCACGCCCCTGTTCGTCCAGCGTAAGCTGCACTTCATCCAGACTGCGGCTCAGGTTCTCCTCGGCAATATCACCAAACTGGAAGCCAGGCAGCGCAGGCACCGCGTCACGTAGCGGACGCAGGAAAAGCTGGCCTTGCAGAGAATTGCCGTTAGCCGGCGCGCCATACAGGTAATAGCCCACAACGTTAAAGTCGACATTATCCTGCGGGGAAACCGGCGTTTTTTGCCCGGTCAGATTCAGCGCCATACGCTCAGGCATAAAATCTTCGACGTGGAAATCCCACATGCGCTGCTGGTTATCGCCCGTATTCGCGCGAATATGCCACATGCCGGTCTGGGCGCCGCTATCGAGCGGAAAGTTGAAGCGATAAAGGCCGTTCTCAGGTTGCACAACGACCGTACGCGCCACCTGTCCGTCCGGGCGCAGCACGTCAAGTTTTACCGGCTGATCGGGAAGCGGTTTGCCATCGCTGTCGCGAAGCAGGCCGTTCAGGATCACCGTTTCACCCGGACGATAGAGATCGCGCGGGCCAAACATAAAGAATTGTTTGCTGTAACCCGGGTTACCGGCGATATCAAACTCCGCCAGATCCAGCGCCGGAAGTTTGAGGTCGAGAAGCGTGGTCTGGCCATCTTTACTGGCCAGGATCAGCGCGGCTTCTTTATCGGTTTCCAGTTTCGCATGACCATCGGCGTCGCTGTTCGCCTCGGCCAGGGTCTGCCCTTTATCGTTCAGAAGGGTAATGGCCACACCTGACTGCGCCGCACCGTTTTCAAGACTCTGGGTGAAGATGTCCAGGCGGTTATGATAACGGTGAGCGGACAGCCCAATATCACTTAAGGTAAAGAGCGTCGCGGCGTTACTGTAGTTATAGTGACCAGCCTGATTCATCACGGCGATATAGACGCCAGACTGCTGGAGCGGCTTAATATCTTTGAGCGGCAGGAGCAGTTTTTCACGCGTATTGCGCGCCGGGTTGAGGTCGAAACGGCCGGTGTAGACCAGTTCCGCCATCTTCAGCAGGTTGTCAGATTCCCAGTTGGTCAGCGAGTTACGGTACTCCCACTGGCTGACAAACGAGGCCAGCGACTCCGGCTTCACGCGATAGAAGTTCACATCCACATTGTTGACGTTGAGCGCCATCACCGGCAATCCTTCCACCACCTTACCCGGCAGCAGCGATCCGCGGCTGGCGAATCCGACCGTCGGTTCAACATCCCGGGTGGTGATCGCTTTTTCATAGTCGATGCCGAATGTCGCTTTGTTCAGCGCCAGCAAATTACGTTCGACGGTGACGACCAGATTACGATTCGGCTCCAGATGGCGCAGGCGCAGCTCTTTCAGATTGGGGGCCAGTTCCCAGGCGCCGTCCACTTTGCCGCTTTTTTTATCCACCACATGCACCGTTTTCGCAAAATCCTGGCTGGGCTCCAGCGGTACAGAGAAGGTCAGAACCAGCGTCGCAGCGCCGTCGAGTTGCACTTCAGAGGCATCCAGCAGCGTCAACGCCTTGCCCTGACTCTGCGCGGCCAGCTTAGCCAGCTTTTCAGGATCCGGTTTTGCTGGGGTTTTCTGTTCTGATGCAGTAGACGCTGCGGGGGCAGCGGCCTGAGGTTTGTCGTCGCTGTTATCACAGCCGACAAGCGTAAAGGTGGTGAGCAGCGCGAGAGAGATCGCAGCTAAGCGAAACGGTTTCATCCTGTGTCCCTGGCCTGAGGGGCCTGTTGGTCATCGTCCGGATAAGTATTATCCGCAAGTTTCGTTAATACAAAAAGTCCAATTTTATAATCTGGAAAGCACCTCGCAGAATGGCATCACGCAGCCAAACCGTGATGGAACGGCGATCACAGCGCATAACGTAACATGTTACCTTTCGCGTCATTTGTTTTTAAAACAAGAAGATAGCTGGATAAGCTCGCATCAGGCCTGCTAGTTTTATGACCATGACGCACCCCGAGTGCGCGGTTCAATAAGAGAGAAAGCCATGAAACGAGCCGTGAACGCCCTACAAAATTTCGGAAAATCATTGTACGGACCTGTACTTATCTTACCCATCGTCGGCCTGTTTATCGCCTTCGGGAATGTACTGGGTAACGGCAATCTGGCCGAGTACCTGCCGTTTCTCGGCCACCCGCTGATCCAGAGTGTCGGCCAGCTGATCGCCAAATCTGCCGTGTCGGTGCTGGTCAACCTGGCGCTGGTATTTGCCGTCGGGATCCCCATTGGACTGGCAACACGAGACAAAGGCTACGCGGCGTTGATTGGGCTGGTGACCTTTATCGTATTCATTAACGCGATGAACGTGACGTTACAGCTTCAGGGAGAACTGGCCCCTGCGGAACAGATGAAAGCCGCCGGACAAAGCATGGTGCTGGGCGTCCAGGTGCTGGAGATGGGCGTTTTCGCCGGGATCCTGACCGGGGCGCTCTCCGGTTATCTGTACAACAAATATTCCGGTGTCCAGTTTAACGGCGCGATGGCGATTTACTCCGGCCACTGCTTTGTCGCGATTGTGATGCTGCCTGTCTCTATGCTGCTCGGCGTGGTCATGAGCGAACTCTGGCCGTACGCACAGCATGGAATAAGCGCTCTGGCGCTGGCGATCAAAGGGTCCGGTCCGTTTGGCGTGGCGATCTACGGTTTCCTTGAACGCATTCTGGTGCCGACGGGCCTGCATCATCTGGTCTATACGCCGTTCCTGTATACCGAACTGGGCGGTACGCAGGAGGTGTGTGGCGCAACCTATCAGGGCGCGCGCAATATCTACTTCGCCGAGATGGCCTGCCCGGACGTGAAGCAGCTCAGCAGTACCGTGGTGTGGGATGCGCGCGGCATCAGCAAGATGTTCGGCCTTCCTGCCGCCGCGCTGGCGATGTACATGACCGCGAAGCCAGAGCGTAAAGCGATTGCGAAAGCGATTCTGATCCCGGCGGCGCTGACCTCGCTGCTGGTCGGCGTAACCGAGCCGATTGAATTCTCCTTCCTGTTCGTCGCCCCGCTGCTGTTCGTGGTGCATGCGGTGCTGACCGGCATCGGCATGATGCTGTTCTCGCTGTTTGGCGTTCACGCCATCGGCGCCAACGGGATTATCGATTTCATCCTCTACAACCTGCCGCTCGGCACGGAGAAGTCCAACTGGCCCATGTACATCATGGTCGGGCTGATCATGTTCGCCCTTTATTTCGTGGTATTCCGCTTCCTGATCCTGCGCTTCAACATGAAAACGCCGGGGCGTGAAGATGAGGACCAGGAGACACGCCTTTACAGCAAGCAGGAGTACCAGGCGAAGGGCAATAACGACGAGCTGGGCGAATCCATCGTGGTGGGTCTGGGCGGTCGGGAAAATATAGAGGTAGTGGATAACTGCTACACCCGCTTACGCGTCACGGTGAAGGACGTCGCTATCATCGATGAACCGCGCCTGAAAGCGACCGGCGCGAAAGGGATAATCAAACAAGGTAACAACGTTCAGGTGGTCTACGGGCTGCATGTCAAAAAAATGCGAGAAGCCGTTGAGACGTTTCTCTGAAAGGAGCTAAAGATGTTTACACCCCCATTTATTCTGTCGATTGCCGGCGGCGGTAGCACCTACACGCCAGGTATTGTGAAAAGCCTGATGGTACGTCTGCATGATTTCCCTCTGGCAGAGATCCGCCTGTATGACATTGACGAGGCGCGCCAGAACACCATTGCGCCCGTGGTGGAGAAGGTTATTCGCGACCACAGCCAGAGCATCAAATTCACCGTCACCAGCGACCCAGAAGTGGCCTTCAGCGGCGCGCATTTTGTTTTTGCCCAGATGCGCGTCGGACAGTACAAAATGCGCGAGCAGGATGAAAAGATCCCGCTGCGCCACGGGGTGGTCGGCCAGGAAACCTGCGGACCCGGCGGGCTGGCATATGGCCTGCGTACTATCCTGCCGATGGTAGAGCTGATCGATCGGGTGGAACGCTACGCGCACGAAAAGGCGTGGATCGTGAACTACTCCAACCCGGCGGCGATTGTCGCTGAGGGCGTGCGTCGCCTGCGCCCCAACGCACGCGTGCTGAACATCTGCGATATGCCGGTTGCCGCGATGCGCAATATGGGCGCCATTCTGGGCGTGGATCGCCATAAACTGGAGGTGGACTATTTTGGCCTCAACCATTTCGGCTGGTTTACCCGCGTGCGGGTGGACGGCGAGGACAAGCTGCCGGAGCTGCGTAAACATATCGCGAAGTTTGGCCTGCTGACGGAAGATGCCGCGAAAACCGACCCGCAGCACTCGGATCCGTCGTGGGTGAAAACCTGGCGCAACATCAAGCCGATTATGGATAACTTCCCGGAGTACCTGCCGAACCCGTATCTACAGTACTACCTGATGCCAAACCAGATTGTGGAGCATCAGAACCCGGACTATACCCGCGCCAACGAAGTGATGAACGGGCGTGAGAAAAAGCTGTTTGCCGCCGCCGAAGAGTACCAGCGCACCGGAATTTTACCGGACGCCTTCCACGTAGGTGTTCACGGCGAATTTATCGTCGATGTCGCCTGCTCACTGGCGTTCAACCTGCGCCAACGCCATCTGGTGATGGTGGAAAACCGCGGGGCGATTACCAACCTGCCGTACGATGCGGTGGTGGAAGTGCCTGCCTATATCACCTCCGAAGGGCCGGAGCCTGTCCGCGTGGGTCAGGTACCACTGTTCCACCAGACGCTCCTGCAACAGCAGCTGGCCTCTGAACAGCTGCTGGTTGAGGCAACCATCGAAGGCAGCTACGAGAAAGCGTTGCAGGCGTTCACTCTGAACCGCACCGTGCCGACCATGGAGCACGCGAAAGCGATTCTGGATGAGATGATCGAAGCCAACCGCGACTACTGGCCTGCGCTGCAAAAGGCCTGGCAGGACGGTGAAGCGGTGAAAAAATAGGGGCTTGCTCGCGAGTTGAACGTGGTTAGCTTGTCGGTGTCAGAAAAAACACCGACAATCCTTTTTTACGGAAAAGAATGGAGGCAACCATGTCCACCTCATATTTTGTCGCTGCCGACTGGCTGATTGAGCACGGCGACGACCCGGAAGTTCAGATTATCGACGCGCGCATGGCCCCTCCGGGCCAGGAGCATCGTGACGTTCCCGCTGAATACCGTGCAGGGCACCTGCCTGGCGCGGTATTTTTTGATATCGAAGCCCTCTCCGATCACACCTCTCCCCTGCCGCACATGCTGCCTCGCCCGGAAGCGTTTTCCGTGGCGATGCGCGAGCTGGGCATCAGCAAAGATAAACATCTTGTTGTTTACGATGAAGGTAATCTGTTTTCCGCGCCGCGAGCGTGGTGGATGCTGAAAAACTTCGGCGTGGAAAAGGTATCGATTCTGGCGGGCGGACTTGCAGGCTGGAAGCGCGACGAACTACCGCTTCAGCAGGGTGACGTCACGCTGCCGGAAGGGGAATTTGATGCCACGTTTGACGCTAACGTGGTCAAGCGCCTGACCGACGTGCTGGTCGTGAGCCACGAAAACACGGCGCAAATCGTCGATGCGCGTCCCGCTCCACGTTTCAACGCAGAAGCGGACGAGCCGCGTCCGGGACTGAAACGCGGACATATCCCGGGGGCGCTGAACGTACCGTGGGGCGATCTGGTGTTTGAAGGCGAGCTGAAAACCACCGATGAATTGCGTGCCATTTTTGAACGTCAGGGCGTGGATTTGCATCGTCCGGTTATTGCCAGCTGCGGCTCCGGCGTGACGGCCTGCGTGGTGATCCTGGCGCTGGCAACCCTTGGCGCGAATGACGTGACTCTGTACGACGGCGCCTGGAGTGAATGGGGTGCACGGGACGATCTGCCGGTTGAACCGGCGAAATAATGGATAACCGCCTGGCAACGCTGTTAACGCGCGGATCGTCGCTGACCCGCGCGGAGTATCGCGTCCTCGCCCACCTCACTGAGCATCCATTGCTGGTGGGCAACATCACGGTGCGCGAGCTGGCGCAGGCGACATTTGTCTCTACCGCGACGATTATGCGGCTGTGTCAGAAGCTGGGGTTTAGCGGCTTTAGCGAGTTTATCTGGCACTGCAAGCAGTTGCTTTCTGACACGCCGCATATCACCGTACAGCCTGAGCAACATGCGGAAATGCCCGGGCTTTTTACCCGGTTCGTTGCCAACTATCAGCAGACCTTCCAGTGGGTCACTCAGGACAAACGCCAGCAGTTTGCCAGCCTGCTGCGCCAGAAAGAGAGCTTCTTTCTCTACGGCGCCGGGTTTTCGTACCTTTTTGCCGAGTACCTGACCAAGAAGTTGCAGGTGCTGGGAAAAACGGCGTTCATCTCCGGGCCGGGAGACAGCCGGAATATTTTTCTCAGCAACGCCGCGCGCTATCAGGTGTTTATTGCCGTTTCACGCAGCGGCGAAACGGAGCAGGTACTGGATAAAGCGCGGATCGCCAAAAACGTCGGCATGACGATCGTCGCGTTTACCCGCGCGTCGGCCAATACGCTGGCGGGTATGGCGGACGTGCATTTTGCCCTCTATGACGAAGCGGTACATTTCGCCGCCGAAGCCGCAGGGGTAACGTCGTTTGAGTCGAATCTGGTGCTGCTGATGGATTTACTGCTGCTGGAAGCAACGGGGTGAAGGTCACCCCGCCGTAATCAGATAATGCGGTTGGTCTTGAGATCGCGCAGGAAGCCGCCCCAGCGACGCTCGTAGAACGGGGTGATGTGCTCGGTAATAAAGTGGCTGATCCCCTTCTCACCTTTCTTCACCTGACAGATATCAATCGGCTCATCGCCCGGCAGGGTGTCGGTTGCCACGCTTCCCGCTGCCTGGATGATCTCGTCGATATCGCCGTCGGCCTCAATCCCTATCAGCAGAACAGGCTTTTCGTCAGCGCTCTCTTTGATGGAGCAGAGAAACGCGCGTTTTACCGGCTTGATGGTTTTAAACAGCGTGGTCAGGGAGTCAATCATCTGCGCGGGCGGCTCGGCCACTTCAGACAGCAGCAGCGTTTCGCCCCCTTCCAGCACCTCCTGAGTGCTGAGCGGGTTGCCCTCGTCACCAATCAGGTGGCTGATTTCGCGCGGAGTAAACTCTTTCCCGGTCGGCAGTTTGGCGTTGAGGAACAGCGTCTGCCCCAGGGTCATTTCGAACAACGTGCGCACCGGCATCACCACGAACGCCTGTTCGTCTTCTACCGCTTCCTGCAAGGCCTCGAGCGAAGTAAAGAACGGGATCACCGAGGTGCCGTCGTCTTTCTCCCAGTGCAGCAGATCCAGCGCGCTGTCTTCGACAACCTGCTCCCCTTCCGCCGCGGTGCCCGGCACCCAGACGGTGGATTCCAGCAGCGTGCGGAAAAAGGCCGGACGGTGGGCGGGTTCGGTCGCCGCCTGCTCCAGCAGGGTTTCTAATTCGTTTTTGGTTTCTGACATAGTTTGGCTACTTCAAAAAACGCCGGGTGGCGCTTCGCTGACCCGGCCTACAAAACCGTAGGCCCGTGCAAGCGCAGCGCCGCCGGGCAATACGATGACTCCGAAGGCGCGCGTAAGCGTAGCGCTACCCGGCAAAAAAGATCACTCAGCCGTCAGCAGGTTCGCCACGGTACGCACGCCCAGACCGGTCGCGCCCGCAGACCACTGCTCAACCGCCGCTTTACGGTAGGTTGCGGAGCAGTCAATGTGCAGCCAGCCTTCATGGTAGTTCTCAACGAAGTGAGACAGGAAGCCTGCTGCGGTGCTTGCCCCCGCCGGGTACGCCGCGCTCGCGGTGTTGTTCAGCTCGGCGAAGTTGGACGGCAGCTGGCTGCGGTGGAACTCGGCCAGCGGCAGACGCCAGAACGGTTCGTTTTCCGCCGCCGCGCTGGCCAGCAGGCGAGCGGCCAGCTTGTCGTCGAAGCTGAACAGGGCGTGATAGTCGTTACCCAGCGCCGTTTTCGCCGCGCCGGTCAGGGTTGCCATGTCGATAATCAGCTCCGGCTTCTGCGCAGAGGCGTCGATCAGGCCATCGGCCAGCACCAGACGGCCTTCGGCGTCGGTGTTCATCACCTCAACGTTTTTACCGTTGCGGTAGCGAATGATGTCGCCCAGCTTGAAGGCGTTGCCGCTCACCATGTTGTCCGCGCAGCACAGGTAGAGCTTCACGCGCT
Organism: Enterobacter sp. MGH 33; assembly: GCF_000534535.1. Lineage (NCBI taxonomy): Bacteria > Pseudomonadati > Pseudomonadota > Gammaproteobacteria > Enterobacterales > Enterobacteriaceae > Enterobacter > Enterobacter sp. MGH 33. Next base: position 3,680,874 of record NZ_KI973212.1, read on the forward strand.
TGTTCAGGCCACGGGTGATGGCGAACGCCAGCGCGCCGGTAATGGTGGCCGCACCGCCCATGTCGGACTTCATGGAATCCATGAACGCGCTCTGCTTCAGGCTGTAGCCGCCGGTGTCGAAAGTGATGCCTTTTCCGACCAGACAGGCAAAGACCGGCGCTTCTTTATCGCCGGTTGGGTTGTAATCCAGCGCCAGCAGGACCGGAGGACGCTCGGAGCCACGGCCCACGGTGTGAATGCCCATGTAGTTTTGCTCGCGCAGGTCTTCACCTTTGGTGATGCGGTAAGACATCTTGTCGCCCGCTACGCCGCACAGCAGGTCAACCGCGCGCTGTGCCAGCTGCTCAGGGCCTAACTCTTCCGCCGGGGCGTTGATGGTGTCGCGCACCCAGTCGATGATTTGCAGGCGGCTTTCCAGCTCTTTCTGACCGGCTTCGTCGAGGTTCGCCCACTCGATTTTGCGGGTGCCTTTCGGGCCTTTGTAGCCTGCCCAGAACGCCCAGCTGCGGTCGGTGTCCCAGCTTTCGCCTTCCAGCGACACATGCTTAATGCCAAGGCCGTCAATTTTACGCGCGGCGCGCTGGATCAGGCCCAAATCATCATTGCCCGTCAGGTGCAGGGTAATACCGTCGTTGTTGATGCTGTAGGTGGCTTTTTCGCCCCAGCGTGCGTCGGCTGGCTGCGTGGAGAGCGTAATCTTCATCGCTTCGGTCATTTTATTTATCCTTATTAGCAACTAGCAAACGGGCCGCCTGAAGGCAGCCCGTTTATGTTATCTATTCTGCTTCATCTAACCAGACTAACAGAATCGCCTCCAGAATTTTTTCATTGGATGCGTTTGGATCGTCGTCAAAATCTTCCAGATCGCAAATCCACTGATGCATATCGGTGAATCGTACGGTCTTCGGATCGAGATCCGGGTTCGCGTCGTAGAGCGCCTCGCCGATTTCACGGCTGTCTGTCCACTTCAGTCCCATATCAATGCTCGCGTGCGTGGTTGATGGTGTAACGTGGGAACTCCACGACCAGATCTTCATCGGTCACCGCGGCCTGGCAGCTTAAGCGGCTGTCGGGCTCCAGACCCCATGCTTTGTCCAGCATGTCGTCTTCGTCTTCGGTGCTCTCTGCAAGAGAGTCGAAACCTTCACGCACGATGCAGTGGCAGGTGGTGCAGGCACAGGATTTTTCACAGGCGTGTTCCACTTCGATACCTGCACGCAGGGCTACATCGAGAATGGTTTCACCGGTCTTCGCTTCCAGAACAGCGCCATCCGGACAGAGGTCCGCATGAGGCAAAATTACAATCTTTGGCATATTAAACCTCGTCCACGGACTGGCCTTTCAGCGCGACGCGGACAGATTTGTCCATGCGGCGAGCAGCGAAGTCCTGGGTTTGTTTATCAACGTTTTTAATGGCTTCTTCTATTGCGTCAGCGTCATTGCCTTCGGCGACTGCGCTTAAGCGCGCGGCAGCGTCGTCAATCACCTGGCGCTCAGCGGCGCTTAACAGCGCGGCATCGGCAGCGAGCGCGCCGTTCAGGCTTTCCAGCACGCGTGCGGCTTCCACTTTTTGTTCGGCCAGCATACGCGCCTTCACATCCTGCTCGGCGTAACTCATTGAGTCCTGAATCATGGAGGCGATTTCGCCATCGGTCAGGCCGTAGGACGGCTTCACCTGGATGGACGATTCCACGCCGGTCGATTTTTCCATCGCCGTGACGCTCAGCAGGCCGTCCGCATCCACCTGGAAGGTGACGCGAATATGCGCCCCGCCCGCCGGCAACGCCGGAATTCCGCGCAGCGCAAAGCGCGCCAGAGAGCGGCAGTCCTGCACCAGCTCGCGTTCGCCCTGCATCACGTGAATGGACATCGCGGTCTGGCCGTCTTTAAAGGTGGTGAACTCCTGCGCGCGCGCCACCGGAATGGTGGTGTTACGCGGAATGACTTTCTCCACCAGGCCGCCCATGGTTTCTAAACCCAGAGACAGCGGGATGACGTCCAGCAGCAGCATTTCGCTGTCCGGCTTGTTGCCGACCAGGATATCGGCCTGGATAGCGGCGCCCACGGCAACTACTTTGTCCGGGTCGATAGAGGTCAGCGGCGTGCGGCCAAAGAATTCGCCCACGCGCTCGCGCACCAGCGGCACGCGGGTTGAGCCGCCAACCATGACCACTTCCAGCACCTCGCTGGCCTCCACGCCCGCATCTTTCAATGCGCGACGGCAGGCCAGCAGGGTACGCTTAACCAGAGGCGCGATCAGTTCGCTGAACTGATTGCGGGTGATCTCACCCTGCCAGCCCGCAACGTTAACCGTGACCGATTGCGCGTCGCTCAGGGCGATTTTGGCGTCGATGGCCGCATCCAGCAGTTCACGCTGTACGCGCGCATCGCTGCGATCGCTGATGCCCGCCTGCTCGCGGATGTAGTCTGCCAGCAGATGGTCGAAGTCATCGCCGCCGAGCGCGGAATCCCCGCCGGTCGCCAGCACTTCGAACACGCCGCGGCTCAGGCGCAGGATTGAGATATCAAACGTCCCGCCGCCGAGATCGTAAACCGCAATCACCCCTTCCTGACCGGAATCGAGGCCGTAGGCAATGGCCGCCGCCGTCGGTTCGTTCAGCAGACGCAGCACATGCAGGCCCGCCAGACGCGCGGCGTCTTTGGTGCCCTGACGCTGTGCATCGTCGAAGTAGGCCGGAACGGTGATTACCACGCCGTCGAGATCGCCGCCGAGCGTCGCCGTGGCGCGCGCCGCCAGCGCTTTGAGGATGTCAGCGGAAACGCGAATCGGGTTCAGCAGACCGGCAGAGGTCGCGATCATCGGCAGGCCGTTTTCGCTGGCCTGTAGCTGATACGGCAGATGCGGGTAACGGGTCTGGATATCAGCCAGCGAGCGGCCCATCATGCGCTTAACCGAGCTGATGGTGTTGGCCGGATCGCGCGCGGCGTTGGTGCGGGCATCAAACCCGACCGCGTGACCCTGCTGCTGGTAGTGGACCACGGAAGGCAGCAGATGGCGCCCCTGCTCGTCAGCCAGCGTTTCCGCCTGGCCGCTGCGCACGGTCGCCACGAGGGAATTGGTGGTGCCCAGGTCAATACCGACGGCCAGACGACGCTGGTGCGGTGCGGCGCTTAAGCCTGGCTCACTAATTTGTAATAAGGCCATAATTGCTTCCGAAATTAAAAATCGAGCAGCTTTTCTTCGAGTTGTTCAGCACTGCTTCGCAGTTTATCGAGAAAACGGAGTTTGCGCACAGTGTCTGCCGCCACGTCCCAGGTCTCGTTGTTCAGTTGCTCCACCATCTGCTGATGGCGGGTATCGAACATGCCCTTTACGCGCGTGATAAAGCTTTCCAGGCGCGCTTCGTCTTTAGCCTGTTCAATTTCATCCAGCTCTTCGCGCAGCTCCAGCTGTTCCATCAGAAAGGCGGTGTCGCGCACGGTATGCTGTTCGCTCGCCAGATCGAAACCGTGAAGCGAGAGCAGATATTCTGCACGCGCCAGCGGATGACGCAGCGTTTGCCAGGCCTGGTTGATGGTTGCGGAGTGTGATACCGCAGCCAGCTGCTCTGCCTGCGTCCCGCTGGCGAATTTATCCGGATGGTACTGACGCTGGAGATCCTGAAAACGGACCGTCAGCGCCTGGAGATCGATCGGGTATTGAGCGGGTAGTCCGAAGAGAGTGAAGTAATCCATAACAATCTCAGGGGTAGCCTGTTAGAACAAACCCCACGCGTAGCAAAGCCACGGTGGGGTTTAGGATGACGCGCGGTTAAACGTGGAAGCTTTCGCCGCAACCACACTCGTCTTTGACGTTCGGATTCGTGAATTTGAACCCTTCGTTCAGGCCTTCTTTTACGAAGTCCAGCTGAGTGCCGTTGAGGAATTGCAGGCTTTTGCCATCGACCACCACCTTCACGCCCTTGTCTTCAAACACGGTGTCATCAGACGCCGGTTCGTCAACAAACTCCAGTACGTAAGCCATACCAGAACAGCCGGAGGTACGTACGCCCAGTCGCAGGCCAAAGCCTTTACCACGGTTCGCCAGAAAAGAGCTTACTCGCGCGGCAGCGCTGTCGCTAAGGGTAATCGACATACTCAAACCTCAATTATTTTGCTTCACGTTTGCTTTTGTAATCCGCAATGGCGGCTTTGATCGCGTCTTCTGCCAGAATTGAGCAGTGAATTTTCACCGGCGGCAGTTCGAGTTCTTCAGCAATATCCGTGTTCTTGATTGCCTGTGCTTCGTCCAGAGACTTGCCCTTCACCCATTCGGTGACCAGGGAGCTGGAAGCGATAGCAGAACCGCAGCCGTAGGTCTTGAAGCGCGCGTCTTCAATGATACCTTCATTGTTGACTTTAATCTGCAACTTCATCACGTCGCCACACGCTGGCGCGCCAACCATACCGCTACCGACAGATTCATCGCTGTTGTCAAAAGAGCCAACGTTGCGCGGGTTCTCGTAATGATCGATAACTTTTTCGCTGTATGCCATGATTGAATTCTCCTTATGTACCGATTAGTGATGTGACCATTCAATGCTGTTCAGATCCACACCCTGCTTGAACATTTCCCACAGTGGAGAAAGGTCGCGCAGACGGCCAATGGAGTTACGAACCAGTTTGATGGTGTAGTCAATCTCTTCTTCGGTAGTAAAACGACCTAAAGAGAAACGGATAGAGCTGTGTGCCAGCTCGTCAGTCATACCCAGCGCGCGCAGCACGTAGGATGGCTCCAGGCTTGCAGACGTACAGGCAGAACCGGAAGAAACGGCCAGGTCTTTCAGCGCCATGATCAGCGACTCGCCTTCAACATAGTTGAAGCTGACGTTGAGGATGTTTGGCGCGCCCTGCTCGAGATCGCCGTTCAGATACACTTCTTCCATATCTTTCACGCCGTCCCACAGACGGTTACGCAGCGTACGCAGGCGTGCCATCTCGGTTTCCATCTCTTCTTTCGCGATGCGATACGCTTCGCCCATGCCCACGATCTGGTGAACAGGCAGCGTACCGGAACGCATACCGCGCTCGTGACCACCGCCGTGCATCTGTGCTTCGATGCGGATACGTGGCTTACGACGAACGTACAGCGCGCCGATACCTTTCGGACCATAGATTTTGTGACCGGAGAAGGACATCAGGTCCACTTTCAGCTGGCTCAGGTCGATAGGCAGTTTGCCCACGCTCTGGGTCGCATCCACGTGGTAGATGATGCCGCGCGCACGGCACATTTCGCCGATGGTTGCGATGTCCTGCACAACGCCGATTTCGTTGTTAACGTGCATGATGGAAACCAGAATGGTGTCATCACGCATGGCCGCTTCGAGCTCTTTCAGGTCGATGATCCCGTTGCTCTGCGGCGCCAGGTAAGTCACTTCGAACCCTTCACGCTCCAGCTGACGGCAGGTGTCCAGCACGGCTTTGTGTTCGGTTTTGCTGGTGATGATGTGCTTGCCTTTTTTCTGATAAAAGTTGGCAGCACCTTTGATCGCCAGGTTGTCGGATTCGGTCGCGCCGGAGGTGAAAACAATTTCACGCGGGTCGGCACCGACCAGGTCAGCAATCTGATTACGGGCGATATCAACCGCCTCTTCAGCATGCCAGCCAAAACGGTGAGAACGGGAAGCTGGGTTACCAAAGTTTCCGTCCAGGGTCAGACACTGCATCATTTTCTCGGCAACACGCGGGTCCACCGGCGTGGTTGCGGAGTAATCGAGATAAATCGGTAATTTCATTGCTCTATAAACTCCGTACATCGCTTCAATGCAAGGAATCAGGCAACCGGCTGGATGTACGACCGAGTACACGGGGCGAGCTAACGCCCCGGCCTGATTCTGAAATACTTATCTTTTTATTACGCGCGCAGTTTAACGTCGATGGCGTCCTGCGAACGGGTGCTGCGCTGTGATTCATGGCTTTGCTGACGACCCGACACGTCCAGAACTTCCTGGTTATTCACCAGTTCACCCAGGGTGATGTTGTTCAGGAAGCCGGTCAGACGGTCGCTCAGATCGCGCCACAGCGCGTGGGTCAGGCACTTATCGCCGCCCTGGCAGCCGCCTTTACCCTGGCAACGGGTCGCGTCGACGGATTCGTCAACGGCGCTAATCACTTCGCCAACCGCAATACTGCCTGCGTCTTTACCCAGCAGATAACCGCCGCCCGGGCCACGAACGCTGGACACCAGTCCATTTTTACGCAGTCTGGAGAACAGCTGTTCCAGGTAAGAGAGGGAGATCCCTTGTCGTTCAGAAATATCAGCCAACGGAACCGGGCCCGCTTCGGAGTTGAGCGCAACGTCCAGCATCGCGGTCACGGCATAACGCCCTTTAGATGTCAGTCTCATGTCTTACTTAACCTCAAACTCGCCCCTGCCCGGGGTTTTTTATTGTAAAATGGGGGTGTTGCATAGCAGGGCCAAGTCTGACATTCCTGACTAAATTGGTCAACTATTTACTTGACTGTTTTAGTCAGGTATTTAACCTTCTGTGCCGTATTTTGCCCGGCGGCGCTTCGCTTACCCGACCTACGGTTTTGTAGGCCGGGTAAGCGAAGCGCCACCCGGCGAACAGACGACACTATTCCTTATTCTTCTGCTCAATCGACGCCAGAATCCCGCGCAGGATGTTCAGCTCCTGGCTTTCCGGACGCGCGCGCGTGAACATACGGCGCAGCTTGTTCATCACCTGGCCTGGATGGCCTTCACGGATAAAGCCGGTTGAGAGCAGCGTCTGCTCCAGATGACCGTAGAAGCGCTCGAGGTCGTCCACCAGCGGGTAGGCCGTATCTTCTTTAGGTTCGACCGGTTTCTCCTGCGTCGCCAGCCATGCCATGCGCACTTCATAGGCAATCACCTGCACCGCCATCGCCAGATTCAGCGAGCTGTATTCCGGGTTGGCGGCAATCGCCACGTGATAGTGGCACTTCTGTAATTCCTCGTTGGTCAGGCCAACACGTTCACGGCCAAACACCAGCGCAACCGGCGCCTGTTCCGCTTCTGAGATGCTTTTCAGGCCGCATTCGCGCGGGTCCAGCATCGGCCAGGGCAGCGTACGGGAGCGCGCGCTGGTCCCCACCACCAGGCTGCAACCGGCCAGGGCTTCATCCAGAGTGTCCACGATCTGCGCATTCCCGATCACGTCGCTGGCGCCGGCCGCCAGAGCAATAGCCTGAGAGTCTGGTTTCACCAGCGGATTCACCAGCCACAGGTTCGTTAAGCCCATGGTTTTCATAGCGCGGGCCACAGAGCCCATGTTGCCGGTGTGCGATGTTTCGACCAGCACGATTCGAATGTTTTGCAGCATAATTTTTAAATGTCTGGATTCAGTGTCTGAAGAATATTCGGGCATATTATCATAAACGAGAGACATAATCCGATCCCGCTGCTATACTCTGCGCCGATTTTCCTGTTCTTTAACATCCAGTGAGAGAGACCGATGCATCCGATGCTGACCATCGCCGTGCGCGCAGCGCGCAAGGCGGGTAATGTAATTGCCAAACACTACGAAACCCCAGACTCCGTAGAAACCAGCCAGAAAGGCAGCAATGATTTCGTGACGAACGTAGATAAAGCCGCAGAAGCGATTATTATCGAAACGATCCGCAAATCTTACCCGCAGCACACCATCATCACCGAAGAAAGCGGTGAACATGAAGGTACCGATCAGGATGTTCAATGGGTTATCGATCCACTGGATGGCACCACCAACTTCGTCAAACGCCTGCCACACTTCTCTGTGTCTATCGCAGTACGCATCAAAGGCCGTACTGAAGTCGCCGTTGTTTACGATCCAATGCGTAACGAACTGTTCACCGCGACCCGCGGTCAGGGCGCGCAGCTGAACGGCTACCGTCTGCGTTGCAGCAATGCACGCGATCTGGACGGCACGATTCTGGCGACCGGCTTCCCGTTCAAGGCGAAGCAGCACGCAACCACTTATATGAATATCCTGGGCAAGCTGTTCACCGAATGCGCGGACTTCCGTCGCACCGGCTCTGCTGCACTGGATCTGGCCTACGTCGCGACCGGCCGCGTTGACGGTTACTTTGAGCTGTCTCTGAAGCCGTGGGACTTCGCGGCGGGCGAGCTGATCGCTCGTGAAGCTGGCGCGATTGTTTGCGACTTCACCGGCGGCCATAACTATATGTCTACCGGCAACCTCGTTGCAGGTAACCCGCGCGTTGTTAAAGCCATGCTGGCAAACATGCGTGATGAACTGAGCGATGCGCTGAAGCGTTAATTCAGTCTGTTAAGCCCGGTGGCGCCACGCTTACCGGGCCTACAACACGCCTCAGATACGGCTAAAACGGCCGCAACCCCCTTCCCACCGGCACCGCACTCATCCACATTGTCACCGCAGCCACCAGCAGAATCATCCCGCCCGCCAGCGCAAGCGTTGTCCAGCCAACCTGTCGCCACAATACCGGCGTTTTATTGCCGCTGAGTTTGACCGCCAGCTGACGGAAGCTGTGTACCAGCAACGCTAAAGACGAAATGGTGAGAGACGTTCCTGCCGCCATCGCCAGCGCGGACAGCATGCCCCAGCCAAACACGCCAATAACCTTACTGAACAGCAGAACCATGATCGCACCCGAGCACGGACGAATCCCCATTGAGAGAACAATCATCAGGCGCGCACGCCAGTCCTCACCGTTCTGTAATTGTTCCTGCGTCGGCAGATGCTGATGCCCGCACCCGCAGTTTTCATGGTGAACGTGATGTGGCGTAAAGGCTTTGAATTTTGGTTTTTGCAGTAACGCGCGCAATTTTTTCAGCGCCCGCCAGCAGAGGATCAGCCCCAGCACGCCTACCAGCGCGTAACTCCCCTTCTCCAGCCAGAAGCTGCTCATATGCAGCTGGCGGGCCGGCAGCTGTAGCAGCGAAAGGACGACCACGACCAGCGCAATCGCCACACCGCCCTGAAGTAAAGAGGACGCCAGCGTCAGGCCGATACTCGATTTCAGCTTCGACGGATGCGTGGCAAGCCAGGTCGTGATAACGATTTTGCCGTGTCCCGGTCCCAGGGCATGCAGCACGCCATAGATGAAGCTGAACGCCAGAAGAGCGCCGCCCGCTTTGGTCGGATTTTCCGCCACGGCTTTCAGCAGACCGCTCATCTGCTGATTAACTTCCCGCTGCCAGAGGATGCTTTTCACCATCACCTGCGGCCATGCCTGCCACAGCCAGAGCGCGCCGCCAACCGCAAACAACAAAAAGAGCGCCAGAGGCCAGAGGTGCAGCCAGCGACGCGGCTTACTGACGGGAGAGGAGATCACTGACATTGTAACGTCACCTCCTGCGCAAACTGTTTACCTAACTCCATGTCTTCGGGGGGCGCATCCTCTTTATCAAGAGAAACGGCAAAGTTCAGCATCTCTTCGCTGGGTTTCGGGGTGTGCACGGCAATTTTGCAGATTTTTTGCAAATTTTCCGGCAGCTGCACGTCGCTGTCCTGGGCGTAATGCATATCGACATAGTAGGTTGGGTCAAACGTGGAAAACCTGTACTTCTGCCCGGCCAGCGGCTGAGGGTGCGCCAGCGGAAGGATAAAGGTCAGCACAGCCTGATGACCGTCGCGGGTCATGCCGTACTCCGTGGGACGATTAAGAAACTTCACCTTTTGTCTGTTGTGCCAGAACTCGGTGAAATAGTGCTGGCCGAGTACGTTGGCCATGACTTCCGCCGCCAGCTTTTTCCAGATCTCATCGCCAGGCCTGGCGTTACCGGCATCGTACAGCAGGTCGGCGGAGGTGATTTCATCCATCGTCCAGCGCATTTTCAGGCCGCTGAGCTGCGTGCCGTCCGTCACCAGTTCGGTTTTCAGGCTGATAAAACTGTGAGGATGTGCGCCGGCGGCACAAGTGAAAACCGCCAAAAATAACGCTACCGCGCTTTGTTTAACTATTTGCATCTGTTCCTCACGTCAAAAATTCTGTGATGTTCGCCAGCAATCCTGAGTGAAAGGCCTGCCGGTGCGCTTTTCAGCGCCCATCCTTTAGCTATTCTTATCAAACATTCACACTGGATACCCGACAGATGATGACGACGCTTGAAATTCCATCTGTGCTTTCCAGTTCGCAGCGCCGCTGCCAGGTGCTTTTGATGCTTTACCTGCCCGATGCTGCCGTCACCGCACAGAGCATAATCGCTGCCAACGGCGTGGACGACGTCATGGCACGGCAAGATATAGCCGAGACGCGCGATGAAATCCAGCGCTATCATCGGCTTGATATCGTCACGCACCATGATGGCTGCTACCGAATTGAGGGTTCCGCCCTGAATCAACGTTTGTGCCTGCTGCACTGGCTGCGCAGGGCGCTTCGGCTGTGTCCACATTTTGTCGCCCAACAGTTTACCCCTGCCTTAAAAACCGCGCTTAAACAGCACGGCATTGCCCGCCCGCTTTATGACGATGCGAACCTTCGGGCGCTTATCAACTTTTGTGCGCGCAAGCTTCAGCGCCAGTTTGAGTCCCGCGACGTACAGTTTTTACAGCTTTATCTGCAATATTGTCTGATTCAGCATCATCTGGGCAATACGCCGGAGTTTTCGCCCGTTCAGCGCAGCTGGACGCAGTCCCGAGGGGAATACTTTACGGCGCAGGAAATTGTCCGCCACTGGAAACGGCGCGTCCCGCAGGGAACGCACAGCGATGAACAGCTGTTCCTGGCGCTGCTGTTTATGATGCTTCGCACACCCGACCCGGTGATGGATAAACACCAGCAGGATCAGCGCCTGCGTCGCGCCATCGTGCGTATGATTGCCCGCTTCCGGGCGCAAACCGGGATGAACTTCAGCGATGAGCAAGGGTTGACCGATCAGCTTTATATTCATCTGGCTCAGGCGCTGGACCGCTCCTTATTTGACATCGGCATCGACAACAGTCTGCCGGAAGAGATCCACCGTTTATACCCCCGGCTGCTGCGCACCACTAAAGAGGCGCTGTTTGAGCTGGAAGCCGAATTTGGTCTGCGATTCTCCGGTGAAGAGATGGCTCTGGTGGCGGTGATTTTTGGTGCCTGGCTGATGCAGGAGACCGACCTGCATGAAAAACAGGTGGTCCTGTTAACGGGGGAAGATAAAGCCTGCGAAGCGTTAATTGAGCAGCAGCTTCGCGAGCTGACGCTGCTGCCGCTCAATATTCGTTATCTTAGCCTGGAGGCGTTTAAGAAGGAGGGCGCCCCCCGCGAGGCAGCTCTGGTCATTACGCCTTATCCAACCGCCTTGCCGCTGTTCTCGCCGCCGCTCATTCATGCCGTTGAGGCCCTGAACACGCAGCAGCAGGAACATATTCGCGTTATGCTCGAATCATAGTTACGAGCGAGCAGCCACCTTTGGGCGGATGACGATGGCAGGTAAAGCGACCAGCGCCATCACCCAGAACACACCGTGCCCCAGGTGCTGATAGAGGAAACCGGCAAATACGGTCATCACCGCAATACTGCCGCCCATCGCCACCGCTGAATAGACCGCCTGAAGACGAATAACGTCCCCACCCTCTCGCGCCGCGATGTAGCGCATCGCCGCCAGATGGCACACGGTGAAGGTTCCGCAGTGCAGAATTTGCGCCACAATCAGCCACGGCAGCTCCGTCGTCCAGCCCATGATGCCCCAGCGCGCCACACCACAAACGGCGGAAAGCAGCAGCAGGTCACGCGCCCCGAAACGACGGAAAAGTTTTTGGCTCAGCGCGAAGATAATGACCTCCGCCACCACGCCGAGCGACCACAGGTAGCCTACCGCAGAAGCCGAGTAGCCCGCCCCCTGCCAGTAGATGGCGCTGAAGCCGTAATAGGCCGCATGTGCCCCCTGGAGCAGACAGACGCAGGCCAGGAAACGCCAGCTTTGCGTCACCAGCGAGCGCCAGGCGGGCCAGCCGGCGCTCTCCTGATGGCGGCTTTCGCCCTGCGGCATTACCGACGGACGCAGCAACATACCGAGCAGCATCGAGGCGATGCCGAGCGTTAACAGCGCCAGAATGGCACGATAGTCATAGAGGCTGACCAGCTTCCCGACCAGCGCAGAGCCGATCACGAAGGCAATCGATCCCCACAGGCGCACGCGGCCATAGTCCATGGTGATCTGCTTTTGCCAGGTGTTCGCCAGGGCATCCGTCAGCGGCACCAGCGGGGAGAAGAACAGATTAAAGCCAACCATTACCACCATCAGCCAGGCAAACTGATGGCTGACCCAGAAGCAGGCCGCAAAGACCAGCGTCAGCAGGGCCAGAATTCGCACCGCTTTAATCAGTAAGGAGGGATCGCTGACGCGGGGCGCAATCAGCAGGCTACCCAGGAAACGTGCCACCAGCCCCGCGCCCAGCAGGATGCCAATGGTCTCAGGCGTCAGACCAATTCCCTTGAGCCAGACGCTCCAGAAAGGCAAAAAAATACCGTAACTAAAGAAATAGGTGAAATAGCTGAGCGCCAGCCAGCGCGTGGAATGCAAGACCATGAATCCCTCCCGAAATGGAGGCGATAGTCTGGCGTTAATCCCTGACTTTAGCAAGTCGTTAGCGCGCTATAAATTAACGATAAATTAACATCATGGACAGCCGGTCGGCGTATGGCGAGAGCGGCAAAATTGTATTACGTTTAAAGAACATCGCCTGAAGAGGTCGTTTGCCATGAACAGCTTACGTTATTTCGATTTCGGCTCCTCTCGTTCTTTCCTGCTTTTAATTGCCCGCATTGCTATTGTGGTCCTGTTTATTATTTTCGGTTATCCCAAGCTGACGGGGTTTAGCGGCACCGTTCAGTATATGACGTCGCTCGGCGCCCCCATGCCCATGCTGGCCGCCATTGTTGCGGTGGTGATGGAAGTCCCCGCCTCGATTCTGATCGTGCTGGGCTTTTTCACCCGCCCCCTCGCGGTGATCTTTGTCTTCTATACGCTGGGAACAGCGGTGATTGGTCACCACTACTGGGATATGACGGGCGATGCGGTTCTGCCAAATATGATTAACTTCTACAAAAATGTGAGTATCGCTGGCGGCTTTATTTTGCTGGCGATTACCGGGCCGGGGGCCATCTCCCTCGACCGACGTTAGCCCATAAAAAAAGGCCGCATGAGCGGCCTTTTTCAGTTCTGCGACGCAGAGAATTATGCGTACACCGGGAAGCGTGCGCAGATGTCCAGAACTTTACCTTTAACGCGCTCGATAACCGCGTCGTCATTGATGTTGTCCAGAACGTCACACATCCAGCCCGCCAGCTCTTTCACTTCCGCTTCTTTAAAGCCACGGCGAGTTACGGCCGGAGAACCGATACGGATACCGGAAGTCACGAACGGGCTCTTCGGATCGTTTGGCACGCTGTTTTTGTTCACGGTGATGTTGGCGCGGCCGAGGGCAGCGTCAGCTTCTTTACCGGTCAGGTTCTTATCAACCAGGTCCAGCAGGAACAGGTGGTTTTCAGTCCCGCCAGAGACCACTTTGTAGCCACGGTTCAGGAACACTTCCACCATCGCTTTGGCGTTTTTAGCAACCTGCTGCTGATAAACCTTGAACTCTGGCTCCATCGCTTCTTTCAGCGCGACGGCTTTCGCGGCGATAACGTGCATCAGCGGGCCGCCCTGGGCGCTTGGGAACACGGCAGAGTTCAGCTTTTTGTACAGCTCTTCGTCACCGCCTTTCGCCAGGATCAGACCACCGCGTGGACCCGCCAGGGTTTTGTGGGTAGTGGTGGTCACAACGTGCGCATGTGGAACCGGGTTCGGGTAAACGCCTGCCGCAATCAGACCGGCAACGTGCGCCATGTCGACGAACAGGTACGCACCGATGCTGTCAGCGATTTCACGCATTTTGGCCCAGTCAACGATGCCGGAGTAAGCAGAGAAGCCACCGATGATCATCTTCGGCTTGTGCTCTTTGGCCTGCTTCGCCATGTCTTCGTAGTCAATTTTACCGGACTCATCAATACCGTAAGGGATGATGTTGTACAGTTTGCCAGAGAAGTTAACCGGGGAGCCGTGAGTCAGGTGGCCGCCCTGCGCCAGGTTCATACCCAGAACAGTATCGCCCGGCTGCAACAGCGCGGTGTAAACAGCGAAGTTAGCCTGAGAGCCAGAGTGCGGCTGGACGTTCGCGTAGTCAGCGCCAAAGAGTTCTTTCGCACGGTCAATCGCCAGCTGCTCAACGATATCAACGTATTCGCAACCGCCGTAGTAGCGCTTGCCCGGATAACCTTCAGCATATTTGTTGGTCAGCTGAGAACCCTGCGCCTGCATTACGCGCGGGCTGGTGTAGTTTTCGGAGGCGATCAGTTCGATGTGCTCTTCCTGACGTACTTTTTCCTGCTCCATAGCCTGCCACAGTTCGGCATCATAATCGGCAATGTTCATTTCACGCTTTAACATCCGCATCTCCTGACTCAGCTAACAAGTAAATTTTTGGCCTGAAAAGGCAGTCCTGTTGGACGACGGGCAACAGTATAACTGAATAGTTCTGCGATAACAGGTCTTGACAAACGATTTTACGCAAACGTTTACCTCCACGCCACGCAAGGGTTTGAGCAATAAAGCTCTCGCCATTTTCAACGGATTTCTTTTCAGCTTTGTGATGCATATTTTTCACGATGCAAAGAACCATTTACATTGCAGGGGTATTTTTATAAGATGCATATAAAATACATCATTAAAGTAACATCAGAAGGAAGCTGCTATGCTCGACGCCCAAACCATCGCTACCGTGAAAGCCACAATCCCCCTGCTGGTTGAAACGGGTCCTAAACTGACCGCCCATTTCTACGATCGCATGTTCGCGCATAACCCGGAGCTCAAAGAGATTTTCAACATGAGCAACCAGCGTAACGGCGATCAGCGCGAAGCGCTGTTTAACGCTATTGCCGCCTATGCCAGCAACATCGAAAACCTGGCGGCTCTGCTGCCTGCGGTGGAAAAAATCGCCCAGAAGCACACCAGCTTCCAGATCAAACCTGAGCAGTACAACATCGTCGGCAGTCACCTGCTGGCAACCCTGGACGAAATGTTCAGCCCGGGCCAGGAAGTACTGGATGCCTGGGGTAAGGCCTATGGCGTACTGGCAAACGTATTCATCAACCGTGAAGCGCAGATCTACAGCGAAAACGCCAGCAAGAATGGCGGCTGGGAAGGCACGCGCGCCTTCCGCATCGTTGAGAAAACCCCGCGCAGCGCACTGATCACCAGCTTTGAGTTTGAGCCAGTGGACGGTCAGCCGGTTGCCGATTACCAGCCGGGCCAGTATCTGGGCGTCTGGCTGAAGCCTGAAGGCTTCCCGCACCAGGAGATTCGCCAGTACTCCCTGACCCGCAAGCCAGACGGCAAAGGCTATCGCATTGCGGTTAAACGTGAGGAAGGCGGTCAGGTATCCAACTGGCTGCATAACGAAGCCAGCGTGGGCGACGTGGTCCATCTGGCGGCACCGGCGGGCGATTTCTTTATGGCCGTTGAAACGAATACCCCGGTGACGTTGATCTCCGCAGGCGTAGGTCAGACGCCAATGCTGGCGATGCTGGATACGCTGGCGAAAGCAAACCACAGCGCGCAGGTTAACTGGTTCCACGCGGCGGAGAACGGTGATGTGCACGCCTTTGCGGATGAAGTCAAAGCGCTCGGAGCGACCCTGCCGCGTTTCACCGCGCATACCTGGTATCGCCTGCCGACGGAGGCAGACCGCGCAGCGGCTCGTTTCGACAGCGAAGGCCTGATGAATTTAGGGCAGCATGAAGGGGCGTTCAGCGCACCGGGGATGCAGTTCTACGTTTGTGGGCCAGTAGCGTTTATGCAGTATGCCGCGAAGCAGCTGGTAGACCTGGGCGTGAATAAAGACAACATTCATTACGAATGTTTCGGCCCGCATAAAGTGCTGTAATCGCCCGGCGGCGCTGCGCTTGCACGGGCCTACGAAGGGTTTTTTAGGCCGGGTACGCGCAGCGCCACCCGGCAAGAATGTTAAATCGCCGCGTCGTCTTCTTCGCCGGTACGGATACGGATCACGCGCGCCACGTCAAAGACGAAGATTTTCCCGTCGCCAATTTTACCGGTCTGCGCCGTGCGGATGATGGTATCCACACAGGTATCGACGATATCATCGCTCACCACGATCTCGATTTTCACTTTCGGCAGAAAGTCCACCATGTACTCTGCGCCACGGTATAGCTCGGTGTGGCCCTTCTGACGACCAAAACCTTTCACTTCAGTTACGGTCATCCCGGTGATGCCTACTTCTGCCAGCGCTTCACGTACATCATCCAGTTTGAAAGGTTTAATAATCGCATCAATCTTTTTCATGGTGGGTCCTTAAACTCTTGCCAGTAAGCAGCCTCGTAATCGGTTGCTCACAGTATCATATTCAGGCGAATTTTGCGGTATTACTCTTTAAAATCGTTCGCTTCCAGCTCGTGGCGTGAGAGCAATTTATAAAACTCGGTACGGTTACGACCGGCCATGCGCGCCGCGTGGGTCACGTTGCCTTTGGTGATTTGCAGCAGCTTACGCAGATAGTTCAGCTCGAACTGGTTTCGCGCTTCCGCAAACGTCGGTAAGGCCGTGTTTTCCCCCTCGAGCGCCTGCTCCACCAGCGCATCGCTGATCACCGGCGATGACGTCAGCGCCACGCACTGCTCAATCACGTTCACCAGCTGGCGTACGTTGCCCGGCCAGCTTGCGGTCATCAGGCGTTTCATCGCATCGGTGGAGAACGCGCGCACGAATGGTTTGTGGCGGTCAGCGGCCTGGCGCAAAAGGTGATTTGCCAGCAGCGGGATATCTTCCGCACGCTCGGCCAGCGCCGGGATTTTCAGGTTGACGACATTCAGTCGATAGTAAAGATCTTCACGGAACTCGTTGCGCGCCATCACCTTGGGTAAATCGCGATGGGTAGCGGAAATAATACGCACGTTGATATCGATATCGCGGTTGCTGCCAAGCGGACGCACTTTTCGCTCCTGCAACACGCGCAGCAGTTTGACCTGCAACGGCGCGGGCATATCGCCAATTTCATCAAGAAACAGCGTGCCCCCCTCAGCCGCCTGGAACAGCCCTTCACGACTGCTCACCGCGCCGGTAAAGGCGCCGCGGGCATGGCCGAAGAGCTCAGACTCAAGCAGCTGTTCCGGCAGCGCGCCACAGTTGATGGCAATAAAGGCATTTTTACTGCGCGGGCTGGCGTTGTGGATCGCCTGGGCCAGGATCTCTTTCCCGGTCCCGCTCTGGCCGTTGATCAGCACGCTAACGTCGGATTGCGCCACCATCCGCGCCTGTTCCAGCAGGCGCAGCATCACAGGGCTACGCGTCACGATGGATTCACGCCAGGCGTCGTCGCCGGATGGCGCCGCATGCTCAAGGGCGCTGTCGATTGCTTTATAGAGAGCGTCTTTATCCACTGGTTTGGTGAGGAAGCTGAATACCCCCTGCTGCGTCGCGGCCACCGCATCAGGAATAGATCCGTGAGCGGTGAGGATAATCACCGGCATCCCGGGCTGCTGCTTCTGGATCTCCGTGAACAGTTGCAGGCCATCCATTTCATCCATGCGCAAATCGCTGATCACCAGATCGATTTTCTCGCGGCTGAGCACTTTCAGCCCCTCCTGCCCGCTTTCAGCGGTGACCACGCTGTAGCCTTCGCTGACCAGACGCATTCCCAGCAGCTTTAACAGCCCGGGATCGTCATCCACCAGTAACAGATGGGCAGGTTTACGGCTTGTCATGGCTTCACATCCTCTTGTTTCGGCGTCTCACTGTCTGGCGTCGTGGCAGAGTTGCCTTTCGACCCATCGGGCAGATAGCTGCCTGCCGGCTTACGCGTCGAGAGCTGTCTTTCGATATCGGTCAGATTTTCGAGCTTGCGGGTGGTGGTTTCCAGCTGCTCGCGCAGCGACTCCTGCTGCTGGCGAAGCGCATCAAGCTCGCTGTCGCTCGACTGCTGCAATTTGCTGTAGCGGAAACGCTCTTCAGACAGTTGTAATTGCAGGGTTTGTCCATCCCGCCAGAGCTGATAGACCGGGCGCACCTGCGGGGGAATATTGATCACGTAAGTATCCAGCCGCGTCACGTTGGCGCGGCGTTCGACTGGCGTGATTCTGGCATCCGCCATCACGATCCCACGTTTAAACGCGTCCTGCCAAGTATCGTCCACCAGCATCGCCGCCTGGGCACGGGCCTCGGCGGGCGCCAGCCGCTGGGCGCAGTCTATTCCGCGCAGCCAGAACAGCGGATTGGATTCAACATCACGCCCCGACAGGTTCCAGATATCATCGCAACGTGTTGAAAGGAAATCGGCCAGCTGTTTTTGCGGCCATTTATCTTCCTGTTTGTGGCTAATTGCACTTTTCGGCGCATGGGTTACACAGCCGGCCAGCAGTAAGCAGGGCAGGCTCAGGCGCACATTTTTGCTGGAAAACACCGCGCGCAGTGCGCGGTAAAAGACATGTGACATACTCACCAGGTTGTTATTCATTTCATTGATTTTTCCGGCTCAAGAGGCAGTTCGATACGAAAACAGACATCGGCGCGTTCATCACTCACGATGTTAAGCTCACCCTGCATGCGTCGTATGCAGTCGCGGGCAATACTCAGCCCCAGACCACTTCCTTTTACCGCACCTTTTCGCTGATGACTCCCCTGGAAGAAGGGCTCAAAGATCATCGTTTTTTCATCATCCGGAATCGGGCTTCCCGTATTCGCTACGTCAATAAATACCCGCGAACCGTTGTTATTGCTTCTGATATAAATGGTACCGGATTCAGTACCATAGTGCACCGCATTGGAATAAAGATTATCCAGTACGCTCATTAACAACATCGGCTCTGCCAGGCAGGAAGGTGCATTGAGATCCACCTGGGTATGCATCATTTTAGCTCTTGCTGGCAGGCTATGGGCGGAGATCACCATGTCCACCAGCGGTTCAATCTCAACGCTTTCAAGCACCACAGCACCATCCGCCAGCTTGCGGTTATAGTCCAGCAGTTGTTCAATAAGTTTTTGTAAATTGCGGCTACTGGCATCCAGAATCGCCACGATCTCTTTTTGCTCAGGGGTTAACGGCCCCGCTACTTCGTCTGCCAGCAGCTCCGTGCCTTCACGCATACTGGCCAGCGGTGTTTTGAGTTCGTGTGAGATATGGCGCAGGAACTGATGACGCTGCGATTCCAGCCACGCCAGGCGTTCAGAAAGCCAGATGATACGCTGACCGACCGAGCGCAGCTCGCGCGGGCCTTTAAAAACAACCGTATCCCCGAGAGATTTGCCCTCCCCCAGGCGGTTAATCATCCGCTGGATCCCCTTTACGGGGCCGATGATCATGCGGGTAAAGAGCAGTACCAGCCCAAGGCTGACGAGGAACAGCACCAGCGCCTGCCAGCCGAAGAACTGGCCGCGCTCGGCAATCTCCTGCTGGAGTTGCTGCCCACGGGAAAAGATAACCGTACGGGTGGACTGCACCATCTCCGTATTGGCGTTCGCGAAGGCTTCAAGTCGGGCGGCGGCGGCAGCATCAGGACCGCTGTTTTTGCACTGGAGCTGCGCCAGATCGTTCAGATCCTGACGCAGCGCCTGATAGAGTTTGTCATCCGGCAAGACCCCGGCATGGGCATCCAGCATTTCGCTGTAGCGTTTACGCTGGTTCTGATAGACCCTCTCCAGCGTGCGGTCGTCCAGCACGCAGTACTGGCGATAGCTACGCTCCATCTCCAGCGCGGCGTTGGTCATTGCCTCGCTACGGCGGGCATCAATAAGCGTGGTGCGGTTAGTCAGGGCCGCCTGGGCACTTAACGCATTCAGGCTTTGCCATGCCTGCCACGCCAGAACCAGCAAAGGTAGCAGGATCAGCAGGAAGGCCATCATAACGAGCTGTCGCAGGGAGCGAGGGAAAGCGGGCCAGCGTTTCAACACATTACTCTCATCATCCGGGTTTGAGGAGAGCGTAACTGAGTCTGCCCTTCAGATACAACAAAGCCGGGTAAAAACCCGGCTTTGTCATGGAATAAGGCGGTGCCTAACTCGACGTTTCGCCCTGGCCTGATAAAGCATTGCAATAATCAGTAGTTGGACGGCAGGCACCTTTTTGTGCGTCATTCGAAGTTTATGTAGCACGTCCCGAAGGGGCTGACATAAGAAGGTGAATGAGCCACTGGTTACTGTTATGCAACGCGCGTGCCAGATTGCAAAAATTGATACTATCCTTATGATTAATAATCGTTTTATTATTAAAATGCATTGATTGTCAGGTGAATGATTTCCAGGCTAAGTGTCGCTATTAAGCAACACCTTAACGGGAACCCGTCCTGATATATATAAATCAATAAGTTAAATGTCTCTTATTGGAGACACTCAACCCAGAGGATTGTCGCGATTTTGCGACAGGTACAAAAAAGCCCGGTGGCGCTCGCGCTTACCGGGCCTACAGTCAGGGCGTTGAAACTTAACCCAGTTGTTTACGCGCGTTGCGGAAAATTCGCATCCACGGGCTGTCCTCGCCCCAGTTTTCCGGGTGCCAGGAGTTGCTCACGGTACGGAAGACACGCTCCGGGTGCGGCATCATGATCGTCACCCGACCGCTTTCGCTGGTGACCGCGGTAATGCCATTTGCCGAACCGTTCGGGTTAGCCGGATAGGTTTCGGTGACCTTGCCGAAGTTATCAACAAAGCGCAGCGCCACCAGTCCTTTGCTTTCAAGCTGAGCCAGGTGCGCCGCATCACGCACTTCAACCTGACCTTCACCGTGCGAAACCGCGATTGGCATCTGTGAACCGACCATTCCCTGCAACAGCAGAGACGGGCTTTGGGTCACTTCTACCAGGCTGAAGCGCGCTTCGAAGCGGTCAGACTGGTTACGCACAAAGCGCGGCCAGGCTTCGCTGCCCGGGATCAGCTCGCGCAGGTTAGACATCATCTGACAGCCGTTACACACGCCCAGCGCCAGCGTCTGCGGACGATGGAAGAAGGTTTCGAACTCGTCACGCACGCGGCTATTGAACAGGATGGACTTCGCCCAACCTTCGCCCGCGCCCAGGACGTCGCCGTAGGAGAAACCGCCGCAGGCGACCAGCGCCTGGAAATCATCCAGCCCGGTACGCCCGGCCAGCAGGTCGCTCATGTGGACGTCGATGGCGTCAAAGCCCGCCCGGTGGAAGGCCGCCGCCATCTCAACGTGGGAGTTAACGCCCTGCTCGCGCAGCACGGCCACTTTTGGCCGCGCGCCGGTCGCAATGTACGGCGCGGCAATGTCTTCGTTAATGTCGAAGCTGAGCTTCACGTTCAGGCCAGGATCGTTGTCGTTCGCCTTCGCGTTGTGTTCCTGATCGGCGCATTCCGGATTGTCACGCAGGCGCTGCATCTGCCAGGTGGTTTCCGCCCACCACATACGCAGCGTGGTGCGGCTTTCGCTGAACACCGCGTGGCCGTCGGCTTCAATCACGAAGCGGTCGCCCTGCACCGCTTTACCGAGATAGTGTACGCAGTCTGCCAGACCGTGCTGCGCCAGAATCGCTTCCACCGCGTCGCGATCTGCGGCGCGTACCTGAATGACCGCGCCAAGCTCTTCGTTAAACAGCGCTGCCAGGCGGTCTTCGCCAAGCGTGGCAATGTTTGCTTCAACGCCGCAGTGACCGGTGAAGGCCATCTCTGCCAGCGTCACCAGCAGGCCACCATCGGAACGGTCGTGGTAGGCCAGCAGCTTACGCTGCGCCACCAGCGCCTGAATAGCGTCGTAGAAGCCTTTCAGCTGGGCCACGTCGCGCACGTCGGCTGGCTTGTCGCCGAGCTGGCGGTAAACCTGCGCCAGCGCGGTGGCGCCCAGTGCGTTATGGCCTTTGCCGAGGTCAATCAACAGCAGGGCGTTATCTTCAGTGGAAAGCTGCGGCGTAACGGTATGACGCACGTCTTCCACGCGCGCAAACGCGGTGATCACCAGCGACAGCGGAGAGGTCATCTCGCGCTGCTCGTTACCTTCCTGCCAGCGGGTTTTCATCGACATGGAGTCTTTACCCACCGGAATGGTCAGGCCGAGCGCAGGACACAGCTCTTCACCCACCGCTTTCACCGCTTCGTACAGGCCGGCATCTTCGCCCGGGTGACCGGCAGCGGCCATCCAGTTCGCGGAAAGTTTGATGCGTTTGATATCGCCAATCTGCGTCGCGGCGATGTTGGTCAGCGCTTCACCGACCGCCAGACGGGCAGAAGCGGCGAAGTCCAGCAGCGCCACTGGCGTGCGTTCGCCCAGCGCCATCGCTTCGCCGTAGTAGCTGTCGAGGCTCGCGGTGGTCACGGCGCAGTTAGCGACCGGGATCTGCCACGGGCCGACCATCTGATCGCGCGACACCATACCGGTCACGGTACGGTCGCCGATGGTGACCAGGAAGGTTTTCTCTGCCACGGCAGGCAGGTGCAGCACGCGGTTAACCGCTTCTGCCACGGTGATGCCCTGGCGATCCAGCGCTTTGCCCGCCGCTTTGCGAGTCTGCACGTCGCGGGTCATCTTCGGCGTTTTGCCGAGCAGCACGTCCAGCGGCAGATCGATCGGCTGGTTGTCAAAGTGGGTGTCGCTTAAGGAAAGGTGCTGCTCTTCGGTCGCTTCACCGATGACCGCATACGGCGCGCGCTCGCGGCGGCACAGCTCGTCAAACAGCGGCAGCTGATCGGCGGCAACCGCCAGCACGTAGCGCTCCTGGGATTCGTTACACCAGATCTCCAGCGGGCTCATGCCCGGCTCATCGCTCAGGATATCGCGCAGGTTGAAGCGTCCGCCGCGACCGCCGTCGCTCACCAGCTCAGGCATAGCGTTGGACAGGCCGCCCGCACCCACGTCGTGGATGAACAGAATCGGGTTGGCATCGCCCAGCTGCCAGCAGCGGTCGATCACTTCCTGACAACGGCGCTCCATTTCCGGGTTGTCGCGCTGCACGGACGCGAAGTCGAGATCCGCATCAGACTGGCCGGAAGCCATAGACGAGGCTGCCCCGCCGCCCAGACCGATGTTCATTGCCGGGCCGCCGAGCACGATCAGCTTCGCGCCGACGACGATCTCGCCTTTCTGCACGTGATCGGCGCGAATGTTGCCGATCCCGCCCGCCAGCATGATCGGTTTGTGGTAGCCGCGCAGCTCTTCGCCGTTGTGGCTGTCCACTTTCTCTTCGTAGGTACGGAAGTAACCGTTCAGCGCCGGACGACCAAATTCGTTGTTGAACGCCGCGCCGCCCAGCGGGCCTTCGGTCATGATATCCAGCGCGGTCACGATGTGTTCTGGCTTGCCGAAGTCTTCTTCCCACGGCTGCTCAAAGCCCGGGATACGCAGGTTGGAAACGGAGAAACCGACCAGACCCGCTTTTGGTTTCGCGCCGCGACCGGTCGCACCTTCGTCACGGATTTCACCGCCGGAGCCGGTCGCTGCACCCGGCCACGGGGAGATCGCCGTCGGGTGGTTGTGGGTTTCCACTTTCATCAGGATATGCGCAGGCTCCTGGTGGAAGTCATAGCGCCCCGCTTCGCGGTCGGCGAAGAAGCGGCCCACCTCGGAACCTTCCATCACCGCGGCGTTGTCTTTATAGGCAGACAGCACGTGGTCAGGGGTTTGCTCCATGGTGTTTTTGATCATTTTGAACAGCGACTTCGGCTGCTGTTCGCCGTCGATAATCCAGTCGGCGTTGAAAATCTTGTGGCGGCAGTGCTCGGAGTTGGCCTGCGCGAACATATACAGTTCGATGTCGTTCGGGTTGCGATTCAGCTTAACGAATGCATCCTGAAGGTAGTCGATTTCATCTTCTGCGAGCGCCAGACCAAGACGCAGGTTTGCGTCGATCAACGCCTGACGCCCCTGCCCAAGCAGATCCACGCTCTGTACCGGCGCAGGCTGATGGTGGGAGAACAGTTTCTGCGCATCATCCAGAGAATCAAACACGCTCTCCATCATGCGGTCGTGCAGCTCTGCGGCAACCACCTGCCACTGCGCGTCGCTCAGGGTTGACACTTCCACATAGTACGCCACACCGCGCTCCAGACGGTTAATCTGGCTCAGGCCGCAGTTGTGAGCGATGTCGGTGGCTTTGGAAGACCAGGGGGAGATGGTGCCAGGGCGTGGCGTGGCGAGGATTAATTTGCCGGTCGGCGTATGGCTGCTCAGGCTTGGGCCATATTTAAGCAGGCGTTCCAGCTGTACGCGCTCCTCTGCATTCAGGGGGGCATTCAGGTCAGCAAAATGGACATACTCAGCGTAAATATTGCTTACCGGAAGGTCGGCCGCCTGAAAACGTGCCAGCAGTTTGTTAATACGGAAGGCAGACAGTGCAGGCGAACCACGCAGAATTTCCATCATAAGTCTCTCGTCTTCGAAGCGCCGGGGCGCTTACAGTGTGCGCAAGGGGGGAAAACGGGCGTCATTATAGAGAATCCTGAGCGCCGACGAAACCGTTTGCGTCGAAATAAAATCATCCTTTATGTTTAACAATAGATGTGACCTGTCTCTCTAATTGGTTGCCAACTGGCGCTACTTTGCGCAAAATGCCGCTCAATCAATGGCAAACTCTACTCTTAACATGACTACAGCACACTGAGGCAACCGGCGTCGCAGAGAATTAACTAATTGAAAAAATTAAAGATTAATTATCTGCTCATCGGCATTGTTACGTTGCTGCTGGCAGTGGCCCTCTGGCCGTCTATCCCCTGGTTCGGCAAGGCCGAAAACCGTATCGCCGCCATTCAGGAGCGGGGGGAGTTGCGCGTCAGTACCCTCTCCTCCCCGCTTATTTACGACGATATCAACGGTAAAACCATCGGTCTTGATTACGAACTGGCACAGCTGTTTGCGGACTATCTGGGCGTGAAGCTGAAAGTTACCGTGCGGCAGAACATCAACCAGCTGTTTGATGATTTGGACCATGACCGTGCCGATATTCTCGCCGCAGGTCTGGTGTACAACAGCGAACGCAGCAAAAACTATCAGCCGGGCCCGACCTATTACTCCGTGTCGCAGCAGGTGGTTTATCGTGTGGGTAGCCTGCGCCCGCGCTCACTGGCCGACATCACCGACCAGCAGTTGACCATTGCGCCAGGCCATGTGGTGATTGACGATCTGCGGGCGTTGAAAGAGAAAAAATACCCGAACCTCAGCTGGACGGTCGATCCTAAACTCGGCACGACCGAATTGCTGGAGCAGGTAAAAGATAAAAAGCTGGCCTATACCATTGCTGATTCGGTGGCGATCAGCCTTTTCCAGCGCGTTCATCCTGAAATTGCCGTGGCGCTGGATGTGACCGACGAACAGCCGGTGACCTGGTTTACCCAGCTGGACGACGATCAAACCGTCTCTGCGGCTATGCTCGATTTCTTTAATTCCATCAATGAAGACGGCACCCTGGCGCGCCTGGAAGAGAAATATCTCGGTCACGGAGACGATTTTGATTACGTTGACACCCGCACCTTCCTGCGCGCGGTGGACAGCGTGCTGCCGGATCTGCAACCGCTGTTTGAGAAGTACGCCGAGGAGATTGACTGGAAGCTGCTGGCGGCGATTTCCTACCAGGAATCGCACTGGGATGCTCAGGCCACCTCCCCCACGGGCGTGCGCGGGTTGATGATGCTGACCAAAAATACCGCCCAGAGCCTCGGCATCAGCGACCGGACCGATGCGGAACAGAGCATCAGCGGCGGCGCGCAGTATTTACAGGATATGATGGCGAAAGTGCCGGAGACGGTCCCGGAAGGGGAGCGGATCTGGTTTGCGCTGGCCGCCTATAACATGGGTTATGCGCACATGCTCGACGCGCGGGCGCTGACGGCGAAAACCAAAGGTAACCCGGACAGCTGGTCAGATGTAAAACAGCGCCTGCCGCTGCTTAGCCAGAAACAGTGGTACCAGAAGCTGACGTACGGCTATGCGCGCGGGCATGAAGCGTATGCCTACGTGGAAAATATTCGTAAGTACCAGATAAGCCTGGTGGGTTATCTGCTGGAGAAAGAAAAAGAGGCGGCCGAGGCGCAACAGCTGGCTGAAAGCTATCCGGTGGTCGCACCGGACGAGCTTAATCATCCTGCGGTTTCAATTCTGCCTTTTGTTGCTTTTTCTGCTGCCGACGCATTCGAAAAAAGTCACTTAACAGACCCGAACATTCTGGTGCAAGTACCCCGCCGATAGTTTTCACCTGGTGGTTCATCCCCGGATGCCCAAGTACGTCCATCAGTGAACCAGCAGCGCCCGTCTTTTCATCCCGCGCGCCAAACACCAGCGTACCGATTCGGCTGTGCACCATCGCCCCGGAGCACATTACGCACGGCTCAAGGGTGACATACAGGGTGGTATCAAGCAGACGATAGTTTTGCAGCACCAGTCCGCCCTGACGCAGCGCCATAATTTCAGCATGCGCGGTAGGATCGTGACGGCCAATCGGACGGTTCCACCCTTCCCCAATCACCTGATTGTTATGGACCAGTACCGCGCCCACGGGCACTTCGCCCTCTTCCCAGGCGCGCTGAGCCAGCGCCAGCGCATGGCGCATCCAGTATTCATGATTGTGTTCAGGGTTGGACAAGGGCTGATACTCCAGTCGAAAAGCGGGCGGCATTATACACAGCCGGTACAGATAAGACTATTCGAGTTGCTGAAGTTCGCCCAGAGGCGTGACGCGCCAGCGGTGCTGGCAAAAATAGAGCAGCGGGTTGTCCTGCTTGCTGTCGCTGTAGCCGCTGTACAGACGCAGCGGCGTACCGATGCGTTTCTCCAGCTGCACCACTTTTTCATGTCCGAGGCAGCGCATAGTCAGCACCCAGCCGCCGTAGCCGCGCGCGATTTGTGTCGCGATAAGATTCACGCGCGGCAGCCAGGGCGTATCAAAATAGACATGCTCCACCAGCGTCTGCGGGGAGCCGGTAATCAGCCAGATATCGGCATCGTTGGCGTCGAGATAGCTGGTCAGGCGCGCCTGTACCACGGGAAACGCGGCGACGTGGCCGCGAAACCAGTGCGCAAAATCCTGTTCGAGCTGCTTAAGGCGCGCTTCGCTATGACCAAACGTGCATCCCCAGAGCAGCAGGCTCATCGGCCAGCGCGCTGCACGGCCTTTCACCAGCAGCGCGATACCAATAACGGGTAACAGGGGTAATACCAGCAACGCGTTA
This sequence comes from Enterobacter sp. MGH 33, assembly GCF_000534535.1. NCBI lineage: Bacteria > Pseudomonadati > Pseudomonadota > Gammaproteobacteria > Enterobacterales > Enterobacteriaceae > Enterobacter > Enterobacter sp. MGH 33. Next base: position 3,707,959 of record NZ_KI973212.1, read on the forward strand.
AGGGGCTGGCGCCGCAGCAGGTAGCGCATAAAGGTGCCGAACATATCCTGCTGATGCAGCGTTCCATCCAGATCAAAAAAGACAACGCGACGCTCGTGACTGGCCAAACCTTACTCCTCTGGGTCGTTGAATCCTAACAGCCAGGTAAACAGGAACCCGGCGATCACCGCTACCAGATAGCCTAACAGATAGAGCATCACTTTTCCGGTCACGATGGTTAATGCCAGCGGTAAACCGGAGATCCCGAAGGTAATGACGGTCGCCACTTTCCAGTAGCTGATTAACGCCCCGCCCACCGCGCCACCGAGACAGGCGGCCAGGAACGGCTTACCCAGTGGTAAGGTCACGCCGAAAATCAACGGTTCGCCGATACCGAGTAACCCGACCGGCAGCGCCCCTTTAATGACCTTTTTCAGACGCGCGTTGCGGGTTTTCATCAGCACCGCGATGGCCGCGCCGACCTGCCCAACGCCCGCCATCGACAGGATCGGCAGCAGTGCGTTATAGCCGTGCGCCTGTACCAGTTCGACGTGGATCGGCACCAGCCCCTGATGCAGACCGGTCAGCACTAACGGCAGGAAGGTCCCGGACAGCACGGCCCCCACCAGCAGCCCGCCGCGATCGATCGCCAGAGACGCGCCGTGGGCGATGGCTTCAGAGATCGCGCCGCCTAACGGTTGTAGCGCCACAATCGCCACGCTCCCGGTAATCAATGTGGTCAGCAGCGGGTTGAGGATCAGCTCAATCGAGCCTGGCAGCAACGCGCGCAGCTTTTTCTCGATCCAGCACATCAGAATGACCACCAGCAGCACGGCAATCACCCCACCTCGGCCAGGCTGAAGCGCCTCGCCAAACAGCGTAATCTGCGCCAGCTGCGGGCTGGAGAGGATACCCGCCATTACGCCGCCCATCGCCAGCGAGCCGCCGAACACTTTGGCCGTGTTCACCCCCACCAGAATGTTCATGATGGCAAACACCGCGCTGCCGAAAATCGCCAGAATACCCAGCAGGTTCGGATACTGGGTGGCAAAATTCCCGACAATATCCGGACGCTTGAGGATATTGATAATCCCGGTGATCAGCCCCGACGCGATAAACGCCGGGATCAGAGGAATAAAGACGTTTGCCAGCTGGCGCAGCGCATCGCTCATGGGGGCTTTGTATTTGGCTTTCGCCTGCGCTTTGGTGCGTTCCGCGTCGTCAAAGGCGGGAGCCGTTTCACCGCCCGTCATCAGGGCGCGCATGGCATCAACCACCTGCGCCGCTTTGCCCGGACCGACAATCAGCTGGTGCTGTTGCCCCTGTTTAACGTACCCGCTCACGCCGGGGAGTTGCTTCAGGCGCGTTACATCAAGCTTTTCGTCGTTGTGCACCTCGACGCGTACACGCGTCATGCAGTTTTCCAGACGCTGAATATTTTTTTCCCCACCGATCCCAAGCAGGATGTCGCTGGCGAGCGCTGCTGTTTTGTCCATACACGCCTCTTATTGGTGTTCTAATGCCGCCCGTAAAAACCCGTGATGGGCTTCGAGCCTGGCTCTGGCCGCGGCTGCATCCAGCCCGGTTAATATCATCAGAATGGCGGGTTTGACGTCGTAATCGGTCTGTTTGAGTACCGCTTCCGCCTCTTCCCGACCTGCCCCTGTCGCCTCTATCACCATGCGGCAGGCTCTGTCCACCAGCTTGACGTTGGTGGCCTGCATATCCACCATCAGGTTTTGGTAGACCTTGCCGAATTTCACCATCGCGCCGGTGGAGATCATATTGAGCACCAGCTTCTGCGCGGTTCCCGATTTCAGGCGCGTGGAGCCGGTGAGCGCTTCCGGCCCGACGACAGGAGAGATGGCAATGGCAGCCACCTGCGCAATCGGCGAACCCGGGTTACAAGAGATGGCCACCGTGGTACATCCCGTTTGTCTGGCGTATTCCAGCCCACCAATGACGTACGGCGTACGACCAGAAGCCGCCAGCCCGACGACCAGATCCTGCGCGGTCAGGTTCAGCGCCCTGAGATCGTCTTCCCCAAGCTGTTTATTGTCTTCTGCCCCTTCCACCGCTTTCAGCAGCGCGCCGGGGCCACCGGCAATCAGGCCAACGACCAGACCATGCGGAACACCAAAGGTGGGGGGACATTCTGAGGCATCCAGCACACCGAGGCGCCCACTGGTACCCGCCCCCATGTAAATAATGCGTCCTCCTGCTTTCAGAGCGTCGGCAGCGGCGTCTACGGCTTTTGCCACCTCGGGCAATGTCTCTTTGACTGCCAGCGCGACGAGGGTATCCTGTTGATTAAAGCGGTTTACCAGTTCCAGCGTGGACAGTGCATCAAGATCCATGGTTTGCGGGTTACGCGTTTCAGAAACAAGAGAGCCTAGATTCATGTTATTTACCTCTGGAATTTTTAATTCATAATAAACGCACTATAATGGAATATAAAATTCATTCAGGCGAGCAAAATTCGTATTTGCGCGGGTAATCACATTTTCGCCAGGAGACCGTATGAACTGTTTAATTCGTATTCGCCAGCGCTACGCAGGGTTTGCCCAGAATGACAAAAAGCTGGCGGATTATTTACTTTCCCAGCCCGATCGCGCGCGACACCTCAGCTCCCAGCAGCTGGCAGGCGAAGCCGGGGTGAGCCAGTCGAGCGTGGTGAAATTTGCCCAGAAGATAGGCTATAAAGGCTTTCCGGCGCTAAAACTGGCGATCAGTGAAGCACTGGTAAGCAACCCTAATCCGCAGTCAATGCCGGTGCATAACCAGATCCGCGGCGACGATCCGATGCGTCTGGTCGGCGAAAAGCTGATCAAAGAGAACGTGGCGGCAATGCATGCCACGCTGGATGTGAACACGGAAGAGAAGCTGCTGGAAAGCGTAGCCATGCTTCGCGACGCGCGGCGTATTGTATTGACCGGGATCGGCGCCTCCGGACTGGTTGCGCGTAACTTTGGCTGGAAGCTGACAAAAATCGGCTATAACGCCATCGTTGAACAGGATATGCACGCGCTGCTGGCGACCGTGCAGGCCATGGATCCTGACGATTTACTGCTAGCCATCTCCTATTCCGGCGAGCGTCGTGAAATTAATATGGCTACCGACGAAGCCCTGCGCGTAGGAGGAAAAATTCTGGCGATTACTGGCTTCAGCCCGAATGCGCTCCAGCAACGGGCCACCCGCTGTCTGTATACCATTGCCGAGGAACAGGCCACTCGCAGTGCGGCGATTTCGTCGACGAGTGCGCAGATGATGCTGACGGACCTGCTGTTTATGGCGCTGGTTCAGCAGGATCTGGAGCGTGCGCCAGAGCGTATTCGTCACAGCGAAGAGCTGGTAAAAAAACTGGTCTGAACAACGAATGAGCGTATAATGCCCGCCCTGTTTGTGATGTTTCTGAGAATTTCCTGATGGCGCTGTTAATCACCAAAAAATGCATCAACTGCGATATGTGCGAACCCGAATGCCCGAACGAGGCGATTTCGATGGGCGACAGCATTTATGAGATTAACAGCGACCGCTGCACCGAATGCATCGGCCACTATGAGACGCCGACCTGCCAGAAGGTGTGCCCCATTCCCAATACGATCTTAAAAGATCCGGCACACGTCGAGAACGAAGAACAGCTGTGGGATAAGTTTGTCCTGATGCACCATGCGGACAAAATTTAACTCTCGATGATCACCGTCGCACAGGCGTAGTGGCGTTCATCGGCAAGCGTTACGTGCATGTGCGCCACGCCCAGCTTTTCCGCCAGCTTAAGCGCCTCGCCCCATAAACGTAGACGTGGCTTACCCAGCTCATCGTTAAACACTTCAAACTGGTTAAACGCCAGGCCGTTACGAATGCCCGTGCCGAACGCTTTCGCCGCCGCCTCTTTTACCGCGAAACGCTTTGCCAGAAAGCGCACCGGCTGTTGATGCGCCTCCCAGATAGCCCATTCGTTATCGCTCAGCACGCGTCTTGCGAGGCGATCGCCGCTCCGGGCGATCACCGCTTCAATGCGGGCTATTTCAACGATGTCGGTGCCTAAGCCCAGAATAGCCATTACTGACGCGCTTCCAGCATCAGGCGCTTCATCTCGGAAACCGCTTCTTTAAGACCGCTCATCACCGCGCGGCCAATGATGGCGTGGCCGATGTTCAGCTCGTGCATTTCCGGCAGGGCAGCGATGGCTTTTACGTTGTGATAGGTCAGGCCGTGACCGGCGTTAACCTTCAGTCCCAGGCTCGCGGCGTAGGTTGCCGCTTTGGCGATTCGCTCCAGCTCTTTCGCCTGCGCTGCATCGTTTTCGGCATCGGCATAGCAGCCGGTGTGAATTTCAATATACGGCGCACCCACGTCGGCAGCGGCTTTAATCTGGGTGAAATCGGCGTCGATAAACAGAGAAACCAGGATACCGGCATCCGCCAGGCGTTTGCAGGCATCGCGCATTTTGTCGAGCTGCCCGGCCACATCCAGACCGCCTTCGGTGGTCACTTCCTGACGCTTTTCCGGCACCAGGCAGCAGAAATGCGGTTTGGTCTCGCAGGCAATCGCCAGCATCTCTTCGGTGACCGCCATCTCCAGATTCATGCGGGTGTCCAGCGTCTGACGCAGGATGCGCACGTCCCGGTCGGTGATGTGGCGACGATCTTCACGCAGGTGAACGGTAATGCCGTCGGCGCCAGCCTGCTCAGCGATAAACGCCGCCTGAACCGGATCGGGATACGCGGTACCGCGTGCATTACGTAACGTGGCGATGTGATCGATGTTGACGCCTAACAGTAATTCAGCCATGACAATCCTCGGTATTTTTGTTCATTTACCTTCTCCCTCTCCCTCCGGGAGAGGGCTGGGGTGAGGGGTAAAACATTAGCGTTTCGGCATAAACTGCCTGAATAATTCGCGGCTCTTTAAAGGTTTGCCCCCAAGATACGGCTTGAGCGCAATTCGGGTAAAGCGTTTTGCCGCACGCAGAGTGTCGGCGTCCGGGAACTCGCGTTCATACAGTGCTCTGAGCTGGCGCCCGGTAAAGGTGCTGTTATCGACGACGACACTGGCAATAAAGCCCTTTTCCTCACGATAGCGATAGGTCATGGTGTCTTCTACCTCGTCTCCGCTTCCCGCACAGTGCAGAAAATCGACGCCGTAACCAAGGTGCCCGAGCAGCGCCAGTTCGAAACGACGCAGAACAGGCTCAGGGGTGCCGGTTGCGCCAGCAAGTGCCTGAATACAGTGCAGGTAATCAAAGAAAAGTTCAGAGAAGCGGGTCTCATGTTCAAGAACCCGTGAGATGAGTTCGTTAACATACAAACCGCTGTAGAGCGTGATACCAGAAAGAGGAAGCGCCAGGGAGACGGCTTCAGCACTGCGCAGGGTTTTGACTTCCCCTCGCCCGCCAAAGCGGACCAGCAGCGGGGTGAAAGGCTGCAAGGCACCTTTCAGATTAGAACGTCTGGAACGAGCGCCTTTGGCAACAAGGCGCACGCGACCGGACTCTTCCGTGAAGACGTCCAGCATCAGGCTGGTTTCGCTCCAGGGACGACTATGCAGGACAAAGGCGCGCTGCCATCCATCCATATGCTCGTCGTCTTAGGTTACTGATCTTCGCCGTAACCGAGGCTGCGCAGCGCACGCTCATCATCGGCCCAGCCAGATTTCACTTTCACCCACAGTTCCAGGTGAACCGGTGCTTCAAACATGTCCTGCATGTCTTTACGGGCTTCGATTCCGATAGTTTTGATCTTGGCGCCTTTATTGCCGATCACCATCTTCTTCTGCCCTTCACGCTCAACGAGGATCAGACCGTTAATATCGTAGCCGCCACGCTCGTTGCTCTGGAAACGCTCGATCTCCACCGTCACAGAGTACGGCAGTTCAGCGCCCAGGAAACGCATCAGCTTCTCACGGATGATTTCAGACGCCATAAAACGCTGAGAGCGATCGGTGATGTAGTCTTCCGGGAAGTGATGAGTCGCTTCCGGCAGATGCTTGCGCACGATACCCGCGATGGTATCAACGTTCAGACCCGTTTCCGCAGACAGCGGGACGATGTCCAGGAAGTTCATCTGGCTGCCCAGCCATTGCAGGTGCGGCAGCAGATCGGCTTTTTCCTGCACGTTGTCCACTTTATTGACTGCGAGGATCACCGGCGTTTTGCCGTCGCGCAGTTTGTTCAGGACCATTTCGTCGTCCGGCGTCCAGCGGGTGCCTTCCACAACGAAAATCACCAGCTCTACGTCGCCGATGGAGCTGCTCGCCGCCTTGTTCATCAGACGGTTGATGGCGCGCTTCTCTTCCATGTGCAGGCCCGGTGTATCGACGTAGATTGCCTGATACGCGCCTTCAGTATGGATACCGACGATGCGGTGACGCGTGGTCTGCGCCTTACGCGAGGTGATAGAAATCTTCTGCCCAAGCAGATTATTCAGCAGGGTGGATTTGCCAACGTTCGGACGTCCGACGATGGCAATAAATCCGCAATAGGTTTTGTCGATGCTCATTCCAGCTCCAGCATTTTTAACGCCTGTTCGGCGGCAGCCTGTTCAGCCTTACGACGGCTTGAACCCGTGCCGACCACCGGTTCACTCAGGCCACTGACCTGGCAATGGATGGTAAATTCCTGATCGTGGGCTTCGCCACGCACCTGCACCACCAGATAGGATGGCAGCGGCAGATGACGACCCTGCAAATATTCTTGCAGACGCGTTTTAGGATCTTTTTGTTTATCGCCCGGGCTGATTTCGTCCAGGCGGGTCTGATACCAGTTAAGGATCAGCTTTTCTACGGTCTGGATATCGCTGTCCAGGAACACGCCACCGATCAATGCCTCGACCGTATCGGCAAGGATGGATTCACGACGGAAACCACCACTTTTCAGCTCACCTGGCCCCAGACGCAGGCATTCACCCAGCTCAAATTCGCGTGCGATTTCAGCGAGGGTATTGCCGCGCACCAGCGTGGCGCGCATGCGGCTCATATCACCTTCGTCCACACGCGGAAAACGATGATAAAGCGCATTTGCAATCACGAAACTTAAAATAGAGTCGCCTAAAAACTCGAGACGCTCATTATGTTTGCTGCTGGCACTGCGATGGGTTAATGCCTGTTGCAACAACTCCTGATGATGAAAAGTGTAGCCCAGCTTCCGTTGAAGCCGATTAATTACGATGGGGTTCATGCGATACCAATAAATGAATGCGTCAAAAATGCAGCACACGAAACCGACCTGAGAAAACCAACGCGGTTTCGTGTGCCGTGGCACCCTTGCAGGGCCAACCTTAAACTTCGGGGGAATATTCTATACACAACGACAGGGGATGTCGTTAGTTCAAAGAGATTTATCGCTGAAATAATTCACGTAGCGGCGAATAAAAGCCGCTACGTGTTATTTTTGGCGAAAATTAATGAATTCCGCCAATACGATTCAGGCGAACGCCGGTCGGCCACTCGCCTTCCTGCTTCTCAAAACTCATCCAGATAGCGGTTGCTTTACCGACCAGATTCGCTTCCGGCACAAAGCCCCAGTAACGGCTGTCCGCAGAGTTATCGCGGTTATCACCCATCATGAAGTAGTGTCCCGGCGGCACAATCCAGGTCGCCAGCTGTTGGCCTGGCTGCTGGTAGTACATTGCCAGCTGATCCTGTGCGATGGGCACGGTCAGAATGCGGTGAGTAACATCGCCCAGAGTCTCTTTGCGTTCAACCAGACGAATGCCATTCTCTTTGGTTTCACCTTTTGGCACCTGGAAGAATCCGCTGGTTGCTTCACCGCCGTTACGGCGGGCGAAGGTCTGCACAAAATCAGCTGGCTCAACGTTGGAGTAAGTGACTGGCAGCGCATTTTCACATGCGGTGCCAGAGCTACAGCCTGGCTGAATGGTCACCTCTTTCGCCACCGGATCGTAGGTCACTTTATCGCCCGGCAGACCTACCGCGCGTTTAATATAATCCAGCCGCGGATCTTCCGGATATTTAAACACCACGATGTCGCCACGTTTCGGATGACCCGTTTCGATCAGCGTTTTCTGATAGATCGGATCTTTGATGCCATAGGCAAACTTCTCAACCAGAATGAAATCACCGATCAGCAGCGTTGGCATCATCGATCCTGACGGGATCTGGAACGGTTCATAGATAAATGAACGCACCACCAGCACAATCGCCAGCACCGGGAATACCGATGCCCCTGTTTCCAGCCAGCCCGGTTTTGGGCCGACTTTTTTCAGGGTTTTCGCGTCCAGCGCATCGCCCGTGGCTGCCTGCGCGGCAGCCTGACGTTCACGGCGTTTTGGGGCGAAGATAAACTTATCGAGGCACCACAACAGACCTGTCACCAGGGTAGCGATGACCAGGATCAGGGCAAACATGTTCGCCATGCCAACTCCTTAAGGTTATTTACCGTTACCGTCTTTACCAACATGAAGGATGGCAAGGAATGCTTCCTGCGGCAGTTCAACGTTACCGACCTGCTTCATACGCTTCTTACCTTCTTTCTGCTTCTGCAACAGCTTTTTCTTACGGCTGACGTCGCCGCCGTAACACTTAGCCAGAACGTTTTTACGCAGCTGCTTCACGGTTGAACGGGCAATGATGTGGTTGCCAATGGCCGCCTGAATCGCAATGTCAAACTGCTGACGAGGGATCAGATCTTTCATCTTCTCAACCAGCTCACGACCACGGTACGGTGCGTTATCGTTGTGAGTGATCAGCGCCAGCGCATCCACACGCTCACCATTGATCAGTACGTCCACACGAACCATGTTCGAGGCCTGGAAGCGTTTGAAGTTGTAGTCCAGCGACGCATAGCCACGGGAGGTAGACTTCAGACGGTCGAAGAAGTCGAGCACCACTTCTGCCATCGGAATTTCATAGGTCAGCGCCACCTGGTTACCGTGGTAAACCATGTTGGTCTGCACGCCACGCTTCTCAATACACAGGGTGATCACGTTACCGAGGAACTCCTGCGGCAGCAGCATGTGACACTCTGCGATTGGCTCGCGCAGTTCCTGAATATTATTCAGCGGCGGGAGCTTGGACGGGCTGTCGACGTAGATCACCTCTTTCGATGTGGTTTCTACTTCGTAGACAACCGTCGGGGCGGTGGTGATCAGATCCAGATCGTATTCACGCTCCAGACGTTCCTGAATGATCTCCATGTGCAGCAGACCGAGGAAGCCACAGCGGAAGCCAAAGCCCAGCGCCGTTGAGCTTTCTGGCTCGTAGAACAGGGAGGCATCATTGAGGCTCAGCTTTCCGAGCGCATCGCGGAAGTTTTCGTAATCGTCAGAGCTGACCGGGAACAGACCCGCATAAACCTGCGGTTTCACCTTTTTGAAGCCTGGCAGCGCTTTATCTGCCGGGTTACGTGCACCGGTCAGGGTATCGCCCACCGGCGCGCCGAGGATGTCTTTAATGGCACAGACCAGCCAGCCCACTTCGCCGCATTTCAGCTCGGTACGGTCAACCTGTTTTGGCGTGAAGATGCCCAGACGGTCAGCGTTGTAGACCTGGCCGGTGCTCATGACCTTGATTTTGTCGCCTTTACGCATGGTGCCGTTTTTAATACGCACCAGCGAGACAACGCCGAGGTAGTTATCAAACCAGGAGTCGATGATCAGCGCCTGTAGCGGCGCATCCGGGTCGCCTTCCGGCGGCGGAATATCACGCACCAGACGTTCCAGTACGTCCGGAACACCGACACCGGTTTTCGCCGAGCAGCGCACTGCATCGGTCGCATCAATACCGACGATGTCTTCAATCTCTTCCGCTACGCGCTCAGGATCGGCGGCTGGCAGGTCGATTTTATTCAGAACCGGCACCACTTCAAGATCCATTTCCATGGCGGTGTAGCAGTTTGCCAGCGTCTGGGCCTCTACGCCCTGCCCGGCATCCACCACCAGCAGCGCGCCTTCGCAGGCCGCCAGCGAGCGTGACACTTCATAAGAGAAGTCAACGTGCCCTGGGGTGTCGATAAAGTTCAGCTGATAGGTTTCACCATCGGAAGCTTTATAGTCGAGCGTCACGCTCTGCGCTTTGATGGTAATACCGCGTTCGCGTTCCAGGTCCATGGAGTCCAGAACCTGGGCTGCCATTTCACGATCAGACAGGCCACCGCAAATCTGGATAATACGGTCAGACAGCGTCGACTTACCGTGGTCAATGTGAGCAATGATGGAGAAATTTCTTATGTTCTTCATATGTATGGATTTATTTACTCGCTATGCGGATTAAATCTTCTTGATGGACACAGCGGTGGACACTCCACAGTAACTACCCCATCAACGACTGGCATGCATATTACACTGTAGCGCCCAAATCGTCAGCATACGATCTCCTGTTCATTGAGTGATAACGAGTGCCTACAGTTAAGCAATGTAAATTAAATTGTTGGGCAGTCATCATCACCCAGCGCGCGGTTGATGAAGAATGTCAATCTACCAAGCACCTCTCCCCTTCCAGAGCAGCACCTTCGATCGCTTCGCCATCATCTGTCATGAGTGACAGCCCCATCAGATTGGCAAACTGTGTGTGGCAGTCGCACAGAATCAACAACACATCACCTGGCGTCTTCTTCATTACAGGTTCGATTACCGCAAAGCCTTTATCAGTTTCGAAGCTCGCTCTGCAACTCTTACTATCGCCCCATCACCGGCCAGTCGCCGCCCGTTTTGTATACGACAGGCGGAAGTTTACTTTACTCGTTCAATTAAGAATATTGCGTGTATTACTCAGCTTTTTTTATCTTCCTTTTCTTGAATCGCCACGCGTTTAACAGACACCTCAGAGTCATTTAAGATGACTTAAAGAGAGGTGCCCATGAGCGGTAAGCGTTATCCTGAAGAGTTTAAAACTGAAGCAGTCAAACAGGTTGTTGATCGCGGTTATTCTGTTGCCAGCGTTGCAACACGTCTCGATATCACCACCCACAGCCTTTATGCCTGGATAAAGAAGTACGGTCCGGATTCTTCCACTAATAAAGAACAGTCAGATGCTCAGGCCGAGATCCGCCGTCTCCAGAAAGAGCTGAAACGGGTTACCGACGAACGGGACATATTAAAAAAAGCCGCGGCGTACTTCGCAAAGCTGTCCGACTGAGGTACGCCTTTATCCGTGACAACTCCTGTTGCTGGCCTGTTCGCCTGCTCTGTCGGGTGCTGGATGTTCATCCCAGTGGTTTTTACGCCTGGCTTCAGCAGCCGCATTCACAACGCCATCAGGCAGACCTGAGACTGACAGGACAGATTAAACAGTTCTGGCTGGAATCGGGATGCGTCTATGGTTATCGCAAAATCCATCTGGATCTGCGTGACAGCGGGCAACAGTGCGGAGTAAACAGAGTCTGGAGACTGATGAAACGTGTCGGAATAAAGGCTCAGGTCGGATACCGAAGCCCGCGGGCACGTAAAGGCGAGGCCAGTATCGTGTCACCCAACAGGCTCCAGCGACAGTTCAATCCGGATGCTCCTGATGAGCGTTGGGTAACGGACATAACCTACATCAGGACCCACGAAGGCTGGCTGTATCTTGCCGTTGTTGTTGATCTGTTCTCACGCAAAATTATCGGCTGGTCCATGCAATCCCGGATGACAAAGGACATTGTCCTGAACGCACTGCTGATGGCTGTATGGCGGCGTAATCCCGAAAAACAGGTGCTGGTTCATTCGGATCAGGGCAGTCAGTACACAAGCCATGAGTGGCAGTCGTTCCTGAAATCACACGGCCTGGAGGGTAGCATGAGCCGTCGCGGTAACTGCCATGATAATGCGGTTGCAGAAAGTTTTTTCCAGTTGTTGAAACGTGAACGGATAAAGAAAAAGATCTACGGAACGCGGGAAGAAGCCCGCAGTGATATTTTTGATTACATCGAAATGTTTTATAACAGTAAGCGTCGGCATGGTTCTAGCGAACAGATGTCACCGACAGAATATGAAAACCAGTATTATCAACGGCTCGGAAGTGTCTAGATTATCCGTGGCGATTCAATTCACATTATTGAGTACAATTTTAGTTTTGATATCAGAGGGGTGTATTGGATCAGGGACAGTATGCTCTGTATTAAAACTGATATACCACTTCCCCTGCTTCATGGAAATGGTTACGTTTTTTAACTCACCAATGATTTCACGGCTCTTGCGATACTTTACCCAGCCGACTTTAGGGAGAGACACCAGTTTCTTTTCTTGATCAACTCTAACCCTTTGACTCGGAGTGCGGAAAGAATCATGCCGACCTTTCTTTTTAAACTTTGGGTATTGTGATTTGCCGGTGAAAAAATTTCTGAATGCTTTGTCTAAATCTCTTAACGATTGTTGTAAACACTGAGACGGGGCTTCTTTCAACCAAGAAAGGCTCTCTTCATTCTTCCATTCAACCAATTCAGAAGCCAGCTGATTGTAGCCTATGAATTTTTTACCAGAACGGTAATTCTCGTTAAGAAGAGCAAGGCCTTTGTTGTAAACAAAACGACAGGAACCAGCAAAGGCCAAAAAGTCAGATAACTGACCTTTGTTAGGTTCAAGCAAAAATTTAAATGCCTGTTTTTTAATCACGGCTGGACCTGCGTAAACGAAATGAAACTGGTTAAATGCTAAATCATTGTGCGAACTTTGATTAAAGGATTTGACTACGTTTAACGACCTTATTCAGCCAATAAAAAAGCCCCACATATATGGGGCTTTGACACTTAATATAAAATTAGCCTTGCAGCAGAGACAGAACCTGCTGAGGAACTTGGTTAGCTTTGGACAGCACGGAGTTACCGGCCTGCTGGATGATCTGCGCTTTGGACATGTTGGATACTTCGGTCGCATAGTCGGCGTCCTGAATACGGGACTGCGCTTCAGACAAGTTGGTAGTGGTGTTGTTCAGGTTGGTTACAGCAGAACTCAGACGGTTCTGAATAGCACCAAGAGAAGAACGAAACTTATCAACATCAGAAATGGCTGCGTCCAGAGCAGCTAACGGATCTGCTGTTTGAGTGACTGCGTTATCATCAACAGCTTCACCAGTAGTATCTACGGTAAGTTTACCATCCGCCCCCAGACTAGCTGTACTAACATCTACTTTTGCATAGGTGCCATCATCTTTTTTGAAGGCATAAGCAGTTTCTGAAGGATCACCATCGGTAGCGTATTTTAAAAGTTCAACCTGTTTCCCCTTGGAATCAACGATGTTAGCAGCAGAAACAGATACATCATCCCCGCCATCATCCTGCACTGTGAGAGAAGTTACTTTTTCATAACCACTGGCTACATTGAAACCGTCCAAGTGAAGCGCTGATGAGTCAATTGTCTTCAGTTCAATATTGATAGTCTGACCATCGTTAGCACCAACCTGAATTGCCATTTTACCGTTTTTGGCTAGTACATTCACACCGTTGAATTGGGTCTGGCTAGATACGCGGTCAATTTCATCCAGACGAGATTTGATTTCGTCCTGGATTGAAGACAGGTCAGAATCAGAGTTGGTTCCATTCTGAGACTGAACTGTCAGCTCACGAATACGCTGCAAGTTGTTGTTGATTTCAGACAAAGCGCCTTCAGTGGTCTGCGCCAGAGAGATACCGTCGTTGGCGTTACGCGCAGCCTGAGTCAGGCCTTTGATGTTAGAGGTGAAGCGGTTAGAAATTGCCTGACCCGCAGCATCATCCTTCGCGCTGTTGATACGCAGACCAGAAGACAAGCGCTCGATAGAAGAAGACAGTGCAGACTGGTTCTTGTTGATGTTGTTCTGAGTGATCAGCGAGAGGCTGTTGGTATTGATGACTTGTGCCATGATAGTAATTCCTATTTGACTGAACTTAATTTAAGTTTACGGCTTCCACCATTAGGCTCCTACGCCGCTATGTTCACTATCGGCAAAGTACTCTGGACCTTTAGAAGAAAAAGTGAAAACCGCCCCCATCTGCTTTCAGGCCCCTAACGAAAAAGAACTGTATGCTTGTGATAAGCTCGTTTTAACGCCCTTCAACCCACCATGATAAAGCCATATAATTCAATATGTTGAGCATCGTGAATAAACTATCTCGTTTGACAAACTGGCTCCCTCTTATAAACCTCTAATCTCTTCATTTCTCAGCACTCAGCAAGCCAGCATAACCCGATGCTCCGATGGTAAGACCTATCCAAGGCACAATTGCTTAGCTATCTCATCGGATGGCACCTTGGTTTAAATCTGTCTTTTTTAGTAGGTGTATGTAAGATGGTTTTACATTACAGTCATTCTCTGACTAATACATGATCAGGAGATTTGTTCAGTGAATGTTTCCGCCCGTTTTGTTATACTATTAAATCTTGCATGCGCTGCTTTATTATTTACTCTACTCAATGCTAGGTTTGATTTATTCTGATCAGGATCTCATTTTACTTACTTGAAATCCCTCCTAAGATTCATGCTTGTACTTATCTTACATCCAATCGAGTAGTAAATCGAAAATCATCAGGGAGAATAATGACTTGATAAAGGACGTGATCATAGACCATCGTCCTAACCACAGGTGGGTATGTAGTGTATGAACCCCCGTCCAACTAGTTCCTTCCGATTACCCTTAAAGCACTTTTCATGGTGTGAATCGCCACGGATAATCTAGACACTTCCGAGCCGTTGATAATACTGGTTTTCATATTCTGTCGGTGACATCTGTTCGCTAGAACCATGCCGACGCTTACTGTTATAAAACATTTCGATGTAATCAAAAATATCACTGCGGGCTTCTTCCCGCGTTCCGTAGATCTTTTTCTTTATCCGTTCACGTTTCAACAACTGGAAAAAACTTTCTGCAACCGCATTATCATGGCAGTTACCGCGACGGCTCATGCTACCCTCCAGGCCGTGTGATTTCAGGAACGACTGCCACTCATGGCTTGTGTACTGACTGCCCTGATCCGAATGAACCAGCACCTGTTTTTCGGGATTACGCCGCCATACAGCCATCAGCAGTGCGTTCAGGACAATGTCCTTTGTCATCCGGGATTGCATGGACCAGCCGATAATTTTGCGTGAGAACAGATCAACAACAACGGCAAGATACAGCCAGCCTTCGTGGGTCCTGATGTAGGTTATGTCCGTTACCCAACGCTCATCAGGAGCATCCGGATTGAACTGTCGCTGGAGCCTGTTGGGTGACACGATACTGGCCTCGCCTTTACGTGCCCGCGGGCTTCGGTATCCGACCTGAGCCTTTATTCCGACACGTTTCATCAGTCTCCAGACTCTGTTTACTCCGCACTGTTGCCCGCTGTCACGCAGATCCAGATGGATTTTGCGATAACCATAGACGCATCCCGATTCCAGCCAGAACTGTTTAATCTGTCCTGTCAGTCTCAGGTCTGCCTGATGGCGTTGTGAATGCGGCTGCTGAAGCCAGGCGTAAAAACCACTGGGATGAACATCCAGCACCCGACAGAGCAGGCGAACAGGCCAGCAACAGGAGTTGTCACGGATAAAGGCGTACCTCAGTCGGACAGCTTTGCGAAGTACGCCGCGGCTTTTTTTAATATGTCCCGTTCGTCGGTAACCCGTTTCAGCTCTTTCTGGAGACGGCGGATCTCGGCCTGAGCATCTGACTGTTCTTTATTAGTGGAAGAATCCGGACCGTACTTCTTTATCCAGGCATAAAGGCTGTGGGTGGTGATATCGAGACGTGTTGCAACGCTGGCAACAGAATAACCGCGATCAACAACCTGTTTGACTGCTTCAGTTTTAAACTCTTCAGGATAACGCTTACCGCTCATGGGCACCTCTCTTTAAGTCATCTTAAATGACTCTGAGGTGTCTGTTAAACGCGTGGCGATTCAGTGATATTTTTCCTTGTTACATATTTGGATGCTTGTTTTAAGGCATTATTCATTGCTATTACAGTCACAGGCCTAGCTAATCCTTTAACTCGATTTGATCTACTCTGGAAAACATAAATATCAGAAGGATTGCAATCCTTTCTGTACGCAATTAGCTTAGAAAGCAATAAATTTAATCTAATTGTTCGTGGCTCAAATTTTGGAGTTCCAGCCAAGTGCAGCATGTCATCTTCGATATCGGAATATCTAATAGTAATCACCCTGCTGCCTTCAGCACGGAGAGAAAACAATGTTAACCATAAGTCTGCCCATGTTGATGAGATTTTAGACAATTCAAAGTGAATAGCCCTGAACTCTTCAGGTGTAATAGAATCTGTTTTTGCCATGAATACCCCCAATGCTCAACCCAACCGCTTACCAAAATTTCAACAACTTTATTACATTATTTCAATACTTTATTACGAAAATTGGATTAAATGTTCAATATTTTTTCCTCTCCCCCTACCGCGCCGGAAATTTTTTATACAAGGTGCACACCGCAACGTCGTAAATAATCGCCACCTGCTTTCTGTCCATTCCGTTTGCGATCAGCCTGCCAGCCTGCGCCCATTGCTCAGGGGTTAACTTCGGCCTTCTGCCGCCTATGCGCCCTTTCTCCCGGGCTGCCGCCAGTCCTGCCCGGGTGCGTTCCACGATTAACTCCCTCTCCATCTCGGCCAGGGCTGACATGATGTGGAAGATGAAACGACCCATTGGGCTGGAAGTGTCGATGCTGTCCGTAAGGCTTTTGAAGTGGATGCCGCGCTGCCGTAGTTCGTCCACCAGCAATACTAGGTTCCGCATGCTTCGCCCGAGGCGATCCAGCTTCCAAACAACCAGCGTATCTCCCTCATTCAGCGTTCGTAGAAGCTTTTTAAGCGCTGGCCGGTTCGCTACCGTCCCGCTCATTTTTTCCTCAAAAACCTGTTCACATCCTGCACGTTCGAGAGCTTGTCGCTGGAGATCCGTTTTTTGGTCATTTGTTGACACCCTTACGTAGCCAATTTGCATATTTTTCACCCAATATTTTCTGCAAAAAAATCCGGTGAACTTATCGGCATGGCTGCCGCAGGGCAATCTATATAACGTCGGTTTGGTAGACAGCAATGGTGTCATCCCATTAGAACTGGGAGGAACAGGTGCAAAGACTGCCAGTTCTGCACTCTCAAACCTTGGCGCGCTAGGCTTGAGCGGAGGTACATTAACGAATGCTCTGAATATCGCAGGTATCGCTGGCAACCCTTACGCTTTTACCGTTGAAGGACTTTCAACGGTGGGTAGTGTATGGGCTCATACAGTGATGGTTAACGGTACTCCTCGCTTCAGGGCAGGTGTTGCAGGCATTGGTGGTGCCGTCTCTTACCAAATCGCAGGAAGAAATAATGGCACCGATGCATTCTCAACAATGCTGTCTGTGAAGCCAGGCTCAGTTGTTTACACTTCTGAAAATACCACTAAATCCTCCGATGGCACGCTGAAAGCAGCTTCGCCGGTGGCCAGAATCGTGAAATCTCAGAACGAGAATCAGCGCACCGATATTGATGAAAATGATTTTATCTGGTGCGGCTGCGGTACGGCTAACACAGAGGCAGAGGGCGTATCCATTTCTCGGCTCGACACAGGGGTTTACGAACTCACTGGTTCGGCTGGCCTGGCGTCTGAAGGATGGCAGTTACTACCGCCAATGGACCCAGGTGGCATGGGAGAGCTTGGGATTGTTGAAGCAGAGCAGACAGTAAGCGGTGGGCTGACTATCCGCCTGTTCAAGCGAAAATACATGCTGAGTGATGACGGAGAGATTGTCAAAACGAAAGGGGAACCGATGGACGTGCCGGTGAACAGTTGGATCGATGTACGCCTGGATATGCCCACTGATTCACACTTTAACCGGCGGATGAATCAGGAGCCTCAGGAATAGCGGCACGCTGATTCCAGATGCTGCTCTGCGGCATTTCCACACGGACGGACACAAACTGATCGCCGGGAATGTCGACAGGATCACCATCACTTACGCCGTCTATTTCGTTCCTGGAAAATGCTGGCGCATCAGGGTGTGTGCGGTGATAGGTTTTTACCAGCACCGAGCCATCCGCGTTAACCTCATAATCCAGCCAGATAAGCGGCTGCCTGTTGCGATCGGTTGGGATGTCAAAACCACCATCGATGCCGCCCCATGCTGCGTCTGAGTTCAGCCCCTGGCAACCTTCAACCAGATATTGGCCTGTGGCCAGACGCGTTACAGTGCAGCCCTCAGATTCATCGTTAGTCTGGTATGTTCCATCTGAAAATACTTTGATCACCGGTGATGCAACTTTAAGCGTTCCATCACTGGCTTTCGTGGCGTTCTGCGTCGAATAAAGGGTGTGCGTCGTTGAGAACCCGACGTTAGTATTGCCCTGAATTGTACCGTTGCCCTGACGATACTTCAGTCCCTGAGAGGTTGACGCAAGCTGCCACGACACATAGCCACCACCTGACGGATCATGCCACCCACGTAGCGTTAGCATACCCGTGTATGTATCTACTCCGCTTCCTCCTCCCCACGCATTACCACCGGACTGAATCCCGAAGGTCATGCCGAGAGGATATTGGGCTATAGAGTCATAAGAGGCGAGACTGCGGTAATCCCGATGAACCTGGGTCATGACAGCAGCTCCGTTCAGATACGCGGAACCTGGGGAAAACTGACTTTCAACGTCTCGTGTAGCGCTGTTTCCCAAACCGAGGTTTGTGCGAGCGTCAGCGGCATTCGTTGCTCCGGTCCCGCCGTCAGAAACTCCAACCGCCCCATTGCTGCCTTTCTGAGCCAGTTTACCGATGCCTGGGATGGTTACGGCGGTGCCGTTGATGGTAACGGTGATGTTCTGGTTTGCTGAGGTGGTGGCGAACGTCTCCCACGCGCCGATGTTCTCGTCATACTCTTTGATGAGCTGAGACATGCTCTGCGCCAGGCCGTCGACCGAGAGACTATCAGTAACCAGAATGCCGTACTTCTGGCCGCTCAACGCCGGAGACGCGGCGGGTGTAATCGTCAGTGACGTCGCACTGTTGATGGCCGTGATCTGAAACATCTGTACCGGGTTAGAAAGAACAAACAACGTCTGGCCAATCCGAATCTGGCTGCCCGGTGCCGTCCAGTTCGTGCCGGTGCCGGTTGCGGTGTTTCCGTTAATGGCGATGGTGCCAGTGTTATAAAGCATATTTTCTCCAGGCAATAAAAAACCCCGCCGGAGCGGGGTTTGTTTTGAGACAGAATGAGTTATTGGCAGGTGGTGCTGATGAATGTGTTGGCGCTCACCCAGGTCCAGTTAAAGGGATAACCGGCGCGGTACTGTGTCTGATTGTTTTGTTTACGGACTCCGTAGATCTGGACGCTGCTTTCCTGTCCGCCGACCAGGGCTGTTCCGGTGCATACGGGTTGCTGCTTCTCAATAACGCCAGCGCAACCGGAGAGCAATACCGCTACCGCCAGGCAAAGAATCATATTTTTCATAGTGGTTATATCCCAGGGCATTCATGAAGCTACACAATAACAATATGAATCAATGGGATATAATTGATTTGGTAGATCAATTATTCGAAATTGATCGTTCAAAACGATCAATCATAGTTGGCGCAGTTGATGGCCATAATCACATTCCTCAGATTCGAATACGTAACGTTCTGAAGGTTACCGCCGGGGGTTGTCTGCGGCCTGGCGAATATCCGCGTATTGCTTCCCTCAAGTTTTGCCATGCTCTTGTATATGGCCGAGTAGGGCTGCGGTTGACCGCCAGCCGATACAACCCCGGTAATTAGTCCCAGCATGGCAGGCATGCAGGCCCACTTCCCCGCCAGAGTTGTATTGATGTTGTATCCTGAGCTGGCATCCACCCCGGCGGTACCGAGGGTGACAACATCGCTCAGCGTGCGCGTTTCGTTTGTTAAAATCAGCGTCCCTGATGCATCCCACACAGCCAGCCCGTAGTCTGGCTTTGTCTGCGGGAAAATAGAGAAAAAATAAACGTACGCTGTGCCGGTTGCATTCGGTCTGAGAAAATCAATCGTGATGGTGTTCCCGCTTATCGTCTGAGTTATTTCGACCTCAACCGTGCAATGAACGAAGGCGACAACAGGCTGACCTGCGGGGAATGTGTGCGTCACTTTGGTATTGAACCCCGATGTTCCCTGAAGTGCCGCTGTCTTTCGCGCCTGAAGAGCGATTGGCGAGCTGTTAGCGGTCACCCATACTTCCCCGCTCGTGGTCGTCAGTAAAACGCCATACTCCGCCATTTATGCCCTCTCGATCTGGAAAATGAGATAAGCCGCTGCCGCAGGCTCAGTCCCTGCTGAGTAGTCGGTATCGCCTGCTGCTGACACTGTTGCTGTTCCCCCCGAAATGGTGATCTTCCTCCGACTCGTACCAAACTGATCGCCGTTCATGCTCTGAAAATAGGTCAGCCTACAACCCGGTGGAAGCGCTACGGTGTAAGAGCCTGTTTTCTGGTTCTGGGCCAGCTGGAGATAGCCACAAACGCTGACAGGCTTAACGCCATAGTTGTTTACCTTGCCTGAGGCGTCCCATGTCTGAACTCCATATTCCGCCATCCAGTCCTCCTGAAAAAAAAGAGGCCCCGTAAGAGGCCTCCCGTTACCATGTTCCCGTGATTCTCCCGATCTGCACCCTCAACACATTCCTGGAGTCCCGCACGCTGATTGTCTGGTTTGTCTGTTTCATGGCCCCCTCACCAGCTGTCGAACCGTAGTTCTCAAACGTACCGCCCTTATCCAGCCTCCACCCGACTGAGCCAGCAACATAGTTATTGGACTGGATGTAGTTGCCGATCTTGGCGTTGCTGATGGTGCCATCACCTATCAGCGCGTCTCTGATGAACACCTGCCCGTTCTGGATAACGAACGGTAAGGTCACTGTGGCTCCGGCCTGGTGCGTTACGGCGAAGCGGTCAGCCAGGAAGATGACCTGTGACTGCATGCCGGATGGCGTGTTCTCGACGCCGATCCCCATCCCTGCGGCGTAATACTGTCCATTACTGGAGACGCCAACCTTGATGTTATACATCGCTTTCAGATCACCATTAACGTTCGCTATGGCCTGAGCGTTGGTTGTGATGGCTGATGTGTGTCCGTTGACGGTCGCCGTGATGCCGTTTATCTGCGTGGCGGTGGCCTGCTGGTAATCGGAGAAGGTCTGGTTCAGGCTGTTGAAGGATGCCTTGTTGCCGTTCACGTCAGTCTGCAAACTCAGCAGCGAACGCGCCGTTGCCTCCCTCTCGTTGACGATCACCTCATCAATGCGGTCCAGCTGCGCGCTGTTACCGGCGACCGATGCCGACAGTGTTTTGCGCGCGGCCACCTGCGCCAGGTTGCCCTGAATAATCGCGATGGCGGAGTTCTTCACTCCCCCCGCCATGCCGTCCACAGACACGCTGATGTTATCGATGCGCTGGCCCAGCGCCGTATCAGCCGTTGCGACGGTCTGCTCAAGCTCTGAAAGAGAGGATGACACATCTCCGACCGTGCTCGACAGGTTAGTAACGCTGGTCTGAACCTTACCGATTTCCTGGGCGTTTTTTGCTATTTCCTGCGCCTGTTGCGCCAGTTCGTCGTTGGCCTGTTTGATGTCGTCAGCCATGCCAGCAATTTTTTCATTGCTGTCCACCGCGTTCTCGATCAGGTCTTTGAACGTATCGGAGCCTTTCATGTCCTCCAGGATTGCATCTGTGATATCGGATACATCGATGCTGGCCTGCCCGCGCACAAAGTCTGTATACCCTGACTCGTTTCCGCTGCGGTCCACCAGCTGCGCGCGGTACCAGAAAATTTGCCCTGCCTTAAGGCCCATCTGCTGATACTTGCGCTGCGGATAGGGTACGTCTGCCAGCAGCATCGCATCGTCTTCCGTCCCTGTCAGGCTGTACTGAATTTCCGTCTTCAGCGTGTCGTCGGTGTTCGCCGGGAATCCCCAGCTCAGCTCGATACCGAAAACCACATTATCAGAAGCGATGAAGCCGACCGGTTTCGGGGGATTGCCCACTTTACCGGTCAGCGTTTTCTCTTCTGAATAGCCCCACCCGGAAGAAATTTCTGCGGCATTGATGGCGCGCACCCGTACCAGATAACGCCCGGCATAAATCCCAGGAACGTCGAATGACGTGGTGGAGCTGCGCGGCACGTTAACCCAGTTCCCTTCGTTGCGGCGCCATTGCGCTTCATAGGCGATAGCGTTCTGCGCCTGGTCCCAGCTCACGCGCATGGTTTCGACGCTAATGTTCTGCTGCACCACGGAAAACGAGCTGATCACGATGTTCGCAGGCGGCGACTGGTTGCCCGGCGGGATCACGCTCACCGGCCGCTGGTCAATGATGGCTCCGGTATCAATGCGATCAAATTTATCCGGATCGTGATTTGCACCGACGATTGTGAACGTGCCGTCATTATTATCAGTTACCGTAATAACGCGATACTGCTGTGCGTAGAGCTCATCAGACTCAATGACCCATACGGCCTCAGCCACAGGCGTTTCACTGTAAGCGGTCGTAACGGTCACTTTATTGCCCGTTATCGACTGAATGGTGCGTGACTGTGAAACACCCGATGGAAGATTGACAATCATCCTGTCGGCTGGCGAAGCATCCGGCGCCCTGTCCAGCGTTAGCACGCGACCATTCACCGCAGAGATACGGCCGCCCAGGTCGCGCCCGGAGAGATTTCGGTCCGCTACGGCGATTACATAGCCAGGCTGTGGAATGTTGCCATCTTCCCCTACATTGAAAGTAACAACGCGATCTTTGTTGTTGGTCAGGATCCCCCATCGCCCTTTTCGGTTCGCCTCCGATTGCCGGGTACAACCAATAGCTGTTATCTCAAGTTGATTAAAACCATAACGCGAAACCAGCGCCTGTTCAAAAACAGGTTCCATCGCATCAGAATAGGCGTTATCGGGATCAGACCAGGATACGAGCGCATTGGTATAACGGTTCTTTGTGGTGCTGCTGGAATAGGTAAACCGGCCATCGATAACGTTCGCATGCGTGTATGTAAAATCAACATCCCTCGGCATGTCCGCCAGCGCCACAATCTGGTCGTCGCCCCAGTAGGTCATCCCGCGGAAGATAGCAGCAAAATCACGCAGGACCGTATAAGCGTCGTTGCGTTCCTGAATGTAGACGTTGCAGGTATAACGTGGTTCGGTGCCACTTCCGCCTTTGCCATCCGGCACCATCTGATCGCAATACTGTGCAACCTGGTAAAGTGTCCATTTGTCTATGTTCGCTGTTGTGAGACGATCCCCAAGCCCGAAACGGTCGCTAACCACCAGGTCGTAGAATATCCACGCGGGGTTATCAGTCCAGGCCCATTTGAATGTCCCAAGCCACGTACCGCTATAAGTTCTTGTTTCCGGCTCGTAAGTATCCGGTACGCGGATGACACGTCCACGTGGTTCACAGGCGATTTGTGGAATAGAGCCATTGAACTGGCTGGAATCAAACTCGATGTACAATAGAGCTGTGTTTGGATAGCGCAGTTTGGCATCGATGACCTCTGTATAACTTTGAAGCGTCATCGTGTCGCCGATTTTGGCACTATTTGCGTCAGCGGTAATCTTGCGCAGTCTGATGGTCCAGGTGCTGCCAGCTTTCGGTAAATCGATACGATGGCTGCGTTCATAACCTGATGTGGTTTTCCCGGTCACATTAGTATCAAGGACCTGTTGCCAGCTACCACCGTCCATCTGAAGCTCCACCACATAGTTGATGGAGTACCCTACTAAATCCCCGTTATCCTGCTGTTTGAAAAGAGATGGCCACTTCAGGCGCAGGCGAACCGCCGAAAGCTGCGTATTGGTGAAGGTATGCGTCCAGGATGTTTCGCTGGATATTTCGGTACCGACGCTGATTTCATTTTCTGTGCCAGGTATCCCCTGAATGTAATCCTGAGCCTGTGTCCCTGGGCGAAACTCCCACACGACACCGCTGAAGTTCTCGGAACCATCAGCGTTTTGTAAAGGTGTGCCGTCAAGATAGATATCCCTCGCAGTCAGCCCACCAGCAAACTCCCCTTCACCGAGAACCATCAGGATTTTCGCTTTCGCAACGGACTGGAGATCATCGGGCTGCTCGACAGGGGTGCGAGAACTCGAGCTGCCGCCTTTACGTCCGGTAATTGTTTTAACCATATCGCGCCCATAAAAAAAGCCACCCGAAGGTGGCCTGATTGACAAATATTTGTTATTGCTGATCTTCTACGTAAATCCCGGCAGAGGCAACAGCGCCGCCGATTCGCCGTTTACCATAGAGAATGGGGACAGGGTTTCCCTGAGAGGTTGTGTTCGTCACGCCACCAAATGCATAGCTGGCGCGGTTATCTGCTGATTGCTTGCTGGCTAGCCCGGTAGTCTGTGGAGAAAGCATCTGGACTACGCCGCCGATCGCCATTGATGCCCCAATCCCCGCCACAGCTCCCCATCCACCAGCAAAAGCAGTCCCACCAATCCCGATCGCGGCCCCTCCCGTGACGAACGCAGCAACAGCGACAAGGGCAACCCCGAGGATTGTCTGAAAAACCCCGGCTCGCTTACTGCCGATGATCACCGGCGCGATACGGATTTCCTCTGTGCTCCTGTCCATACTGAGTTCATCGTTTACGAGGTTTCGTTTCCCGCTGAATACCGCATAAGTTAAACCCCGTTGTTTGCTGGTGTTAAGGAAACGCTCAAAACCCGGCACGATAACGCTCAGGGCGCGGATGGCCTCTTTTGGTGAAGCTACTGATAAACGATATTCACGCCCGAAGGTGGCACCTAGCACGCCGTACAATCGAATTGTGCGGACAGGCTCAACATTGAGTAATGCAGCCATTTTTTCCCCAAAAAAAACTGTCACAGGCGGTTATCAGAAACAGTCTTTAAACCGCAATATTTTCATTGTGCGCTCACGCCAGTAACCGCCATAAGGTACGCGCTGGCTCAGATGCCCATAAAGGTGATGCAGTAGCATGTTGCCTTCCAGCAGAATCCCCGCATGATTCCACTTATCAGCCTGAACCTGCATGATCACCATATCGCCAGGTTTCGGCGGCCCGTCGAATTCACGGAATCCGCACTCGTACCAGCAATCCTGATAGAAGTTGTCCGGATAGTCGTTTTCCCACCAGGGATAATCAACCCGGTAATCGTGGAGTTCGATACCATGCTTTTGCCGGAAATAGCTCATTACCAGCCCCCAGCAGTCAAAGTGACCAAGCACAAACGGACGCTCCAGCAGTGGCAGCTCTCCGCGCGGCTGAATGGTGCGTAAATCC
Source organism: Enterobacter sp. MGH 33 (assembly GCF_000534535.1). Classification (NCBI taxonomy): domain Bacteria; kingdom Pseudomonadati; phylum Pseudomonadota; class Gammaproteobacteria; order Enterobacterales; family Enterobacteriaceae; genus Enterobacter; species Enterobacter sp. MGH 33. Next base: position 3,733,071 of record NZ_KI973212.1, read on the forward strand.
CCCTCGGGCCAGCTCACGATATGCCAGGGTAAAAGCGTTGCGTCGCATTGCGTTTTATCCAGTTCGCTCGGCTGCATAGTGGCGTCAGGGTGGCTGTGAACGATGGCGATCACCGTACCCCAGTCTTCAGCAGCTGCGTAATCTTCCGGGCAGAGGACAAAATTGTCCTCCGGCGCCGCGGCAAGATTCCGGCACGGGAAATAACGTTCAACACGACTTTTCTGCGCCACCACACCACAGCACTCACGAGGATATTCAGCGGCTGCATGCGCCATAATCGCATCAATGGTTTTCTGACGCATATCAGCTCCTGATTAAAGACGTTCCCGGGAAACCACCAAACGGCAGTTCTTCATTCTCTCCGAAGCGAAGTTTGCACGCCGTGAGCGTGCCGTTACAGACATCAAGCGAGGGATCATCGACAGAATTATTATTGTTATCGAAGTATCTGGTTCCGGCATAATCGCAACCGTCACCGGTTCGGTACTTATTGCGCATGCACCAGGTACACAGGGAATGAAGCTGGCGCGTGGGGATCATCTTACCCTGCAACGACATCGGGCTATCGAGTACGAATTCGATACTTTCGCCCGGAATTTCGCTGCTTTTACCATCAATGAAAAAAACTCGTTTTCTGACCTGTTGCGGATCAGCTGTTGCGTTACCTGCTGGGAAGTTCTTCGCATCGAGATAATGCGAATAAGTGTCATGGATAGTGACTTTCGCCTGTAGCATATCGTCATAAGCAAGGCACAGCGCTGTAATCTTGCTATCGATATCTGCAACCGTGAGTGTTGGCTGGGCACTGTTGCCGTCTGTGGAGGCTTCAAGCCCTTCTATTTGATACGGCCAGGCGGCATATTCCTCCCCCTGCCACCAGATACTTTTCGCCTTCAGCTTTGATTCATCGCCACCAGCGGCAGCGATTTCTTCTTCTGTGTGCGGGAGGTTGTATGCGTGAAATCGCAGTACATCATCCACGCCGAACGTAGAGCCATCAACTTCGATAAGCCGGACTTTATTACCGGGCTCAAGGCTTTGATAGTCTGCTGTGATCATGGTGCGTACGCCTGTTTGAATGTTGCGGAAATGGTCAGAACGTTGCTGGATAAGGGCTGTGACTTGATTGATTCGGCCTCAATCCGGTAGAGCCCAGTTTCGCCAACTGGCGATGTCCAGATGAATGACTTTATAACGTGAGAACGAAAGAATTTAAGGGCCTGGAGCATGTCCGTTTTTTTGCCCGTTAGGGTTACAGGCCATGACTGCTTTTCAGGGTTGATGCCTTCCCCTGCAATCTGCTCATAGCCATCGCCAAAGGTTGCAGAGCGGGTTTTATGGCTAAACGTTCCTTCCATTCCCGCCTGTATCTGCGTTCGCCAGGTGAACGTTTCCAGTGCCATGTTTGCTCCATAAAAAAAAAGCCACCCGAAGGTGGCTTGTGATAATATGAGAAGGAAATTAGCGGGTTTCACAACCAAGCTGAGACTTGTCGATAATCTGCGTGCCTTCAACACGGTAACCATATGTGCCGAACAGAAATGCGTGGTTTAATTGATAAATAACAACATCGCTTAGGCCTACGGAACACTTGTCTTTTTCAATAGCCCGATCCATTGCAGTTTTAACGCTTGGAATGCCCAGCGGGAAAATAACAATTGGAGCTTTGTCTTCACCAGTCACACGTTGACCTTTTTCAAACTTAGCTGCGTTCAGGTTGTAATTTTTAGTACTACCAACGGTCATATCAGCAACGCGAACAGTACAGCCAGACAACATTAAAGCCCCAAGAGCTAAAGCCACTACCTTCTTCATTTTAAGTTTCCTTTGATTGCAATCGGAAACATCTTAACATGATGAATAATGTGATAAAACAAACACCATGTCTCTTATCTTGATTTTGTTGCATTCCAGATGAGCCCACCAGGCTGAAGTTGTTTCGCAATACCTGCCCGAACAGATTGATCAATAGTCTGCTTGTAAGCGCGAGAAACAGCATCGTTATTTGCAGAAGTCTGCTGCTGTGAATTTTGGTTTTGAACAACTACGGACGTTTGAATACTTACCCCACCGGCCGATGATGACTGAAGCCCATACATCGGAGCGTGGCCAACATAACCGCCATTTGCATAACCCTGTGCGCTTCGCATAAGTGAATAGAGGTTTCCAACCCCCAGCGCACTTGTTGCCTCTTTGGTGAAGACGAATTCGCCACCATGCACCACGCCTTTTGGCTGATACTTTCCTCCATCCCCTGTGTAGCCGCCAGTATCGAATTCCGGAACTGCGCCGCCACTAGAAAATCCGAAAAATGAACCAAATGATGTCCCCCCAAACGCAGACTTCATTCCGTTAACCAGCACCAGCTGTGTCAGCATCTGGGCTGTTCCTTTCAAAAAGGTTGTCAGGAAATCTGAGAAGTTAGCTTTTCCAGTGGTAAAAAAGTCTGTAAGAGTGCTGGCCATACCGGTGAATGCATTGCTGGTAATTGTCTGCACTTGTGAGTAAACATTGGTTGCGGAGTCCTCAAATTCAGCCCAGCCCTTTTTCGCGCCGGTCAACCAGTCGCCACGCAACCTGTCCTCTGCGGCATAGTAATTATTCGCCGCTTTGAGCTGCTTCTGATAACCAACGTCCTCCAGAGAACCGCCGGCGTTCACCCAACCTACGGCAAGCTGACTTTTCGCGAGTTCACGCTGAGCTAACCGATCGCTCATTCCAGCTCCACCGACCAAAGCAGCCTGCTTCTCTGTCATCTGCGTGACGTATTTCTGCGAGGTATCCATTCGCTTGTTCAGCTGTTCCTGTTCGGTAATCTGATCACCTAACAGGGCTTTCTGCCGTGCCAACTGAAGCACCTGGTCTTTACTCGCCAGCAGGGATCGTTCCTGCTTTGTCAGGGAACGTGAACGCGAGGCTTCTTCCAGCACCTGAAATTTCGCCTCAGTGGTCCACAGATCTTTGCGCTGCTGGCTGATAGTGTCGTTCAGCCCTTTATGCTGTTGAAGAGCACGCAACTGCGCCTGAAGCGCCAGCAATTCGGTCTGAGCAGCGTCAGTACTGCGGTCGCCAGCAGATACAGTGCCCTGCTTTCCTGTTTTCGTTTTTTTGCCAAACGAAGCGACTGCTTCCCGATCCTTCTGAGTGGTCGCGGCGCTTATCTTGCGGGATGTATCGAGGTACTTGCCTGCGCTAATGTCAGCCGCGTCCCAGTCCTTTTTCAGCTGAGACACGCTGTTACCATAAGCGCCGGCCATTTGTTCGTTATAGTCCTGCCATCCCTGCAAAGTATCAGTTTTCGCCCAGTCAGGAACGAGATTAATCGCAGCCGCGATAGAAGAAGAAATAATCTGGTTCAGCTTCTGGAAAACTATCGCGACGCTGTAATAAATTGCGTTAAATTCCTTTAGCGTGTTTGATGCCAGTTCAGCTACCCACTGACCGATTCTCTGCATAGCCTCAGATGCCCATCCCTTGATATCAAGCCACAGGCGGCCAAATGGTGTCAGCGAGTCGTAAGCCTGCTCTCCGCGCTCTGCCATCGTGTCGGCAAACAAATCCATAGCTTGAGTAACGGCAGCGGTCTGGTCTTTCTGCTTAACTAACTCGTCAATGTGCTTAAGCTGTGAAACGGTGAGAAAGTTGAATTGCTCATTAAGGTTCTGAAGAGCCTTAACCGGATCCTTTTCAATATCCTTATAAGCCTTGGTAATGTCCTGAGTCGAAACAATGCCAGTTTCAACTGCCAGCGCCGTCGCTTTGGTAGCTTTCTCAAGCTGTTGCTGAGACATTGAGCCGATACCAACTAACTCTGTCATCAGACTCTGGACAGTGCCCACCGTAGCCCCGGTTGAAGCAGAGATTGACTGGGAGGATGCCATAATCTGTAGCGCTGACGTACCGGCAATGTTTCCGGTGCGGATGATAGCTTTATTGATTTCGTCATAGGCAGTGAAGTAATCAGATCCTGCCTTCGCGGCAAGGAGAACTGCACCGGCCAGACCACCAATCGCTACACGCGCCGGGGTGACCATGGATAACATCGCTTTTAGCGCGTTCCCCACCCCACCAAAGGAATCACGCAGCTGCCCCCCCTGCTGGATAGCAACCATATAAACCGGCATACCGGAGGCCAGTGAGGTCACAATATCCGTCATTTGCATTGGCAGGTAACGCATGGCATTACGGTACTGCCCCGCACTGATAGCTCCAGATTTCCAGGACTCTTCCTGCTCTTTTAGTCGGGCAATCATTGGCGCAGCGCGGTCCGACACGCCAAGCTGGGCCGCCTTCAGTTCGAGTAACTCTGCACGGGTTTTTCCGATAGCTGCAACCTGGTCCTCAAGTGAGTCGATAAAAGTTTTGCCTGCGGCAGTTGCCCGTTGCGCTGCCTGTGCCTGCTCAATGCGAGCTCGGCCCTCTGCTGTTTCAGATTCCATGACCTGCGCCAGTTTCGCGCGGGTCGTCTCAAGCACGCTGTTGTAACGAGTAAAATCCTCGTCACCCACCAGACCTTTGCTCCGGAATTTAGACAGGCTTTCCTGAATGGTATCCAGCTCGTCCAGCGCCTTGTTAACAGGGCTGATTTTATTCAGCAGGTTTTGCAGTTCCTGCCGTTGCTGTTTCAGGCTTTCGCTGTTTTTTTTCTGGTTGTCGATCCCGGTGCGGAACGTACTGTTCAGGTCATCCGCTTTACCTGCCGCGGCGGACGCAGTCTCCTGAAAGCGATCCAGTGCCTGGTTACCACGCTCCAGCTCAGTGGTATTTACGCGCAGGGAAATCGTGGCGATGTCGTTACTCATTCCGCCCTCTCTTTATGCATAACTTTTAGTGCGGCGCACTCCATGATTCGGATGTCCGAAAGCGCGGTTGCCTCGTCGTCGACGTTGTGCAGGCGCATCACCCAGGGCAGCACGTTGTAATCAAGACCTGATGCGCCTCCCATGCCCGTGCGCCACTGCGTACTGACAGCCTGAAACACCAGAAATGAAGGCCATACATCTGGCCAGACGTCGATGTATTGATCATCGTAGTCATCCGGCGTAAGCCCATAGGGTGCCAGGTCTGCCGCTGTGGGTTCAGGCGTATAGAATGCAGAGGCAACCGCTATCAGTTTTTTTCGCGTTGCCCCATCAGTTCGCGATAGTAGGTTTCAGGGATAGCCTTCATCGCCGCCGGATAGTTCTCAAGCAGCAGCGACAAGTTTTCCGCGTTAAATGCATCAGGAAGTGCCCAGCCAGAAATAATTTCCATCAGAAAATCAGTGGCGGTTTTGCCTTCGAGTTTTTCCAGGTCAGCCAGCTCTTTAAGTGGTTTATGATTGAACGTGAATGTCAGCACGCCATCCTCATCGCCAGCGCGCGGGATCGAGACGTTGGCCTTAAAAGTTGGTTTGGGCTGAAGGGTGAATTTAGTCGCCATCGTTGCCTCTTAGTGAAAGAAAGCCTCCATGGAGGAGGCTTAGACTATCGTTATGCCTGGCTTATGCCGCGGCGCCTGTGATTTTGTAGAACGTCATTGCTGGCGATTGCAGGTTCAGCACGACGCTTACCGTTTCGACTTCGTTCACCGCCGTGGTCGGCGTGTCGTCAAAAGATGCCGTGGCCGCCCAGTAACGGTTTTCCTTCGCCTTCGGCACGTACATGTACGCTGCGACTGTCTCTTCGTCTTCATCCAGTTGGCGAAGCAGTGGGTATACCGGGAGCGTGGAGTCATGCGCGATCGAGTAAGTCTGAGAGACTGCGGATTTATAGGTATTCAGGTTGCGCTGACGGTCATCGCTGAGGAACTGAATCTGTGTGGTGTTCTGATCGCCACCAGATTTCGATACCTCAGTGATTTGTGGAAGTTCGGTCCATTCCTCAATCTTGCGAATAGAGCCGGAACCGCCGCCCACGGCGTATTTGTTTTTGTTGGTGGTATTGATGTTGCGAAGAGTGACAGCATTCTCAGCAATCGCGTCGATTTTCGCGATAACGTTATCAATACCCGACCAGTTGCAGTTCACGTGAACGATATCGCCGACCGCAATATCGTCCGCGGCGCTGACGGTGATCACCGCGTGCTCAGCATTCGTCGCGCCGGTGAAAGTAATGGCCGGGCCATAGCCCGACGCCAGATAAACATGAGCGCCGTTAGGCAGTGCAAAGCCCATAATGGTTTCTCCTTCAGAAACGGGAAAACCGGCTCAAGGCCGGTCAGTTGTGGGACATCACTGAGGGAATCAGTTGGTGATGTCTGCCCTATAATTCAGGCTGACAGGAACGGAGTAGGACACAGGTGTAGGGACCCCGCGGAATATGCCAGGCGCGCTGCCAATCCAGCAGGTAAAATCTTTGCCTGCAATTTCCAGCCCCTCGGGGAACAATTCCGCTACTCTGCCAGCCAGGGCAACGACGGAGGTACGGCCGGAGCCGGCTGGCGCCACGACATTAATCTGGTACACGCCTGAATAAGTCCGGCAGCGCAATCCGAGATCGATTGTTCTCGGCGTAACAGGCATATCGTGAACGGCCAGGTACATCTCGTTAGCAGGAGGTGTAAACGGCACGTTCTCCCATGCAACCGAAATGCCCTCGGCATCGGCCCAGGTACCCAGTCTGGCGGCCAGTGCAGATGCAATATCAGGAATCACCTGGACACCTCCTTGACAGCTTCCTCAAAGAAGCGTTGAAACTCAGCAGCGGTTATACGGACCATTCCGCCCGGTGCCTGTGTGGAATGCCCCATTTCAAGCGGGTATGCATACGGGACGTTGTTGCAGAAATAAATGGCCTTCATCCCGACTTTGAACAGTGACAGCGTGTAGTTCCCGGCTGCTTTTGTCAGGTCGCCGGTCTTGTCTATTCGCCCTGTTTCATCAGCTGTCGGAGCATCAAACGATACCTGCCAGTTACCGCGAAAGCGTCCGCCCGTATACCCCGGTGGTGCTTTGATATCCATCCTATCCACCACCCGGGCTTTTTTCTTCAGTCGCCCGGTTTTGGTCAGGTTGTCGGGATTTGCCCGCTGCGCCTCGTTATGGTCGTAAACAGCGCGATTATAGGAAACGGCTGTCTGGTTAACTTCCCACAACTCCGGGTTGCCCACTGGGGACATCATCACCAGTTGGTTAAGTATTTTAATACCAACCGTGCGCACCACAGCTTCTTGATTCGCTTTGGCCTTATTGACGAAGGCTGTGATTTCAGCGAGGAATGCCGTGTTCTCGCCCATGTTAAGCCCTCAGTTGCGCTTTGTAGCAGAGAACCAGCGAGGCAGGTTTTGCAGGGTTGGGGTTCACAATGCGGTAGGCTGTGCCGTCTATATCAACCACATCGCCGATTTTAATTTCCTGCTCTGACGTAAAAACAATCTGCACGTCGCCGTTAACGATGACCGTTCCATCTATTTCGCCTGGCGCGTATTCAGTCTTCACGCCCACAGCAGTAAAACGGACCTCTTCAGTTTTATGTTCAACGCCGCCGATAACCGTTACCGAGCCTTTACGGGTGACGTTGTATAACGCTCCGTTCTGCCTGAGCATGCGCGTTGTTCTGGCCTGCATACGTAGGTAATCAATGGGCATTCGTCAGCGCCTCTCGATTTGCAGATTGATAAAATCAGTTTTGAGTGATTCGATGGCGCCAACCATAACGTACGGAAAACCACCGCTATGCCAGGCATCCATAACCGCACCGCTTTCATCAATAAGCAAAATAGCCATGCTACGATAATTGCCTTCGCGAGCAGCATGAAGCGCCTCTTCCAGAAGCCTAATAACCTCTGTTCGGTTATGTTCCAGATCAGCATCTTTTCTGCTAGCCAGGTTAATAACTTTCAAGTCCGGCATGTCATGCCCTCTCTGCAAATGCATTGATTGCGTAGCCACGACCACCAGCAAGATCGCCCAGCAGCGCCATGACAGCAGGATAGGACGGAGTGAAAACTTCACCATCTGCGACCGCATAGGTCATGGTGACAGCACCTTCCACACATTCAGTTTTCACAGCGGCTTCGCGCACGCTGGAGAGTAAATCTCCGTCGATTGCCTCTACCGCCAGCATGCACTGCGCGGTTAAAACCTGCCGTGGAACTTCATCAGGCGGGAAATCATGTTCATCCAGAACGACATTCATGCGTGGCCATGCCAGAGCCTGTCTCGGGTCAGCTTTTGAGCCTACCCAGTCCAGCCCCTCCAGGTAATCCATTGCCTTAATCAGCAAAGGTGTGAGCTTGTCAGGCAGTTTAATGCCGCGTAATTCAGCAAACGAGGCAAGTTCCTCTTCACTGGCGTAGCTGTTGGCATCAGGAGAGGTGATATCGGTATTGATCATCTAATCATCCTGTTTATGGGGCTTTCGCCCCATTCGTTATTCTCCGGCAGGCGCAGTGAAGGTGATCTCATCAGTGGTTTTCGCCACTCCTTCAATCGTGCCGGTCACCGTGAAAGTGCCAGCAACGTCTGATGTGAGTTTCACCGTTGCACCACCAGCAGAGCCGGTTTGAGAACTGGCCGTGCTAAGCGTGCCGCCTGTAGACGTCCACACGACGGTTTTACCGGATACACCGGAGCCGTTCAGCGTGTACTTCAGAGAAACAGTTACCGCATCTGTGCTGTCAGCGGTTGCGGAGGTTTTATCCGCTGACAGCGTTACTCCCCCACTGCGGATTCCAGTTTGATCAGCACGCCTGCCGTTGATTTGTTGCTGGTGAAGTGCTTCTTCCAGTTGCCAGCAGTGCCGATGGCGGTCAGGTCAGGGTTATCACCTTTGGCGGTATCCCAGCTGTAGCCCAGCAGATCGACGTTCACCACACCTTCAGCGCGATAGCCAACCGCAAGGTTTTCCTGATCGTTGATATCGTAGGAACGGAAGCCCGGCGCCTGAGACTCGGTAACGGTCACTGCGCCGGCCACCAGCCCAAGGATCGCATCAGCATCCATGGTGTCGGTCACCAGCACAGGTTTACCCAGCGTGCCCGGCTGCCCGCCGTAAACCACCACGCCCGCTTCTTCGTAAATTTTGTTGGCAATCGCCTCATCCACAATGTCGAAGTAGGTCGCGGAGTGCATCACGAACAGAACCACTCGGTTAAACTTGTCGCCATATTTGCGCAGGCCACGCGTCAGGGTCTTTTTACCGTCGGTCTCAATGTCGGCGGTTACGACCATGTCGGCGTTAGCACCAATCGCCGCAGTCAGCGCTTTCAGGCCATATTTCACATAGCCTTCCAGCGTGGCATCTGCGACATCAACGCCGATCACTTCGGAGAACTCATCAACGGAGCGGCCACGGCGTTTAAAGGCCTCTTCCGTGGTTTCATACGGACCGTATTTCCACGGTGCTTTAACGGATACCGCTTCACCGGCACCGATTTTTTTACCTGTGACTTTATCGACAGAGTTCACATTGCGCGATTCGATGGAGCCACCAACTTTGTAGAAGGCGCGTTTACGGAAATCACCTTCAATCAGTTCGTTATCCAGCAAAATCGCACCGTTGGAGGAAGCGTTGAACACTTCCAGATTGTCCTGGCGACGCTCAAGAAACGCGGTCTGCGCCAGATCGTCATAAATAACCAGGTCGTTATTAACAGTCGTTGCCATGGTATAAATCCCTTATTTCGGAAGTTTGAGGAAGGCCTGCTGGCCGTGTTTGCGGATGTAGTCCGCTTTGTCGCTGGCGCTCATTTCGGAACGTTTCAGGCTTCCACCACCGTTTGGCTTGTGTCCGCCCGCGCCCGTGCCTTCTGCGCGAGGGAACAGATGCGGAGCCGTCTCCTTGAGTGACTCCGCCCATTCAAGCGGGCTTAGTGGGGTTTTGCCGTCTTTGCCGAACAGAACATCGCCATTTGCATCAACCGCTACGGCCTCGCCTTCGTCGTTGAGCTGGAATGTGCCTTTGGCACGCAGAATCAGATCGTCAGAAGCTTCAGGCAGCGCGCCCGCTTTGGAGGCTGCTGCACGGATTGCATCCCCGAGGACCCGATCCCGGAATTTGTTGGAGAACGCTTCAGCTTTTTCCGCGCGCTCGTTTGCCGCTTTGATCTGCTTATCCACATCAGCACGCATGCGCTCGGTACGCTTATCCAGCACCTCGTCAATTTTTCCGGCGGCGATAAGCTTCGCCTCTTCATCGTCAGAAAAACGCTGGAGAATGCCGCGTACAGCGTCTGGGTCGATACCGTCAAAACGTGACAGGTTTTCTTTTTGCTGCTTGATGGTGCCCAGCAGCTCAGAATTTTTTGTTTTCAGGCCTGTAACTTCATTGGTCACACGCTCATCAATCAGCTTCTGGATTTCGGGGGTGATTTCGATACCGCCACCACCACTGCCCTCACCGCCGCTTTCAGGTGCGTAATATTTCAGAAGCATGTTTCGAATTAACATAATTTCCCCTCGGGATTTAGTCGGGCCTCGCCCATAAAAAAGCCCCGGCGGATGCCAGGGCGTGTAGAAAGTGGTGGTTGTCAGGTTCAAGGACCTGATAGCTGCTTAAGACGTTCCAGGCTGATCCACTCGCCTTTGTCAGTGAACATATCAGCCAGATCGATTTCACCCGCGCGGAACAGACGGCCACGCTCGGCACCCAGAACCTGATCCTGCCTTTGAGCTGGCTGACGCGCGAGCCATTCCAGATACGTGGTTTTCGCCGGTACCTGTCCGTCCATGCTGGCGCGGGTACCATCCTCCATTTCATCGATATCGATACCGAGTTCGCGCCACGACTTCAGAATCAAGGTTTCGGTAGAACGGCAGCAGAAATGAATTTTCCCGGGTCCTTGCAGGTAAGGTACCTTATGCCCGACCGGTTTATTATCCAGGGTGTAGCGCAGCAGGTCGCGAATGATGCAGTCGTGGCTGGTTTTATTATCCAGCGTAGACAGCCACTGCTTACCCTTCACGATGTCGCTGTTGGCGCTGGTGAAGCTGTTGCGCGCGGTGGCAGCCAGATGATTAACGGCAGTTTTAGCGATGCTTGCGGCGTTTGCCCTGCTCATCTGGAGCGCTCCGTCGCGATAGTCTTTATTGGCATGGCCGCGCACGCTTCGGGCGATGGTTTCAACCGTGTCGCCAGCAAGATAGCCACGGCGTACAGCATTTACGATCCGCGCCAGCCTGTCCGATTCCAGATTCTCCGCCCACTCACTCAGCAGGCGCCCCTGAAATGGCTGCGCCATCGCCGCGGCATAAACCATATCGGCGCTAATTCCCTGTAGCGGGTAGCGTGCCAGCACCTGTGAGGGAAGAAGGGAATCGAACAGGCTCAGCTGATAACTGACCTCGTTCCTGGAAAGCGCCAGCAATTCGCCTTCCAGCCCGGACTGCATCGAAGCGACAGCCTGATGATTAAGTTCGCGTACGCTGCCGAGCAAGCTTTCCAGACGTGTAACCCTGAAGCTATCAGGAGGCAATCTGTCCAGCGCATCGAGCAGACGGGCAGACAGTTCTGAGTCCGTCTCGTTAAGCAACTTCACCATCCGGTTAGCCACGCCCGTCGCATAGCGGCTAATCCAGACAGAATGGGCAATGGCCTCATCCCGCAAACTTTCGTTGACTGTTGCCATATCATCCCCCGTTCAATGAGGGAGCCTGATTGCGGAGTGCATCAATCACATCATCCGGGCTGTCTGCCGGGTTGATGAGGTCGAGTTTCTGAAGCGCCCGAATCATGTCAGTATCACGCAGCGCGCCGGACTGCCAGGCGTTAACAATAGCGGTGACCATCCCGGATTCGGCAACCTTCGCGATGAATTCCTGGTTGATCGTGTAGCTCGTCGATTCGTCCTTGATTCCGAGGTATTTCGCACACCAGCCCAGCGCCAGCGTGTAGGCCTCGGAAACGTTGGAAACACAGATACCGAGCACCGATGTTGATGATGTTTGCTCACCGCTCGCCTGGGTTGCAGTCTTCGCCGTGGCGTTCTGCTCAATCAGCCGGGCACCCAGCTGCACCATGTAGTCGCGCTTGTTGTCCATGGCCTCTTTAGCCAGCATGTTCGGCTGCGCCTGGGCATAACCAAACGATCCGTCTTTAGGAAGCATCAGCGGTGAACGGGAACCTATTTTTACCCCGGTCTTTTCAAGGTGATCTCGCCAGCCCGTATCAAGCCCGGTCATATACGGCTGCACCTGACCACAGAACCACACGCTGTCCTCATAGTCAGCGCTGTTTCGATAATGGCCATGGTTTATCTCCACCAGCGCGGCCAGCGGTGAATCATCGATAGTGGGATCGTTGTTCTGAGCACCGACAAAGGTGAACGGGATTTCGTCCCAGTAGTCCTTCCCTTTCGGCTTAGGGTGGTATTCACTGTCAACGCTGTAGGTTCCGCTTGCGGTGCCACCTGCCCGGCGCCATACACGGCAGATAAACTTCCCTTCTTCCAGCGCCAGCTCGCGGTACTGAATTTCGTCCTTGTAAGCGTAACCATCCGGCTCTTCTACGCATTCGCGCAGGACCACCAGTACCAGCTGATCGCGTCCGTTAATTCGCTTTGTTCGCCAGTTGATGATGTTCTCTGCCGGATAGCGGAGAATGATCGCTTCGTCTGATGCCTCTGCATAGTCAACGTAAAGCCCATCACGCGCCACCTCCAGCACGTTCTCAACCACCAGCTGCGACTGCTGATAAATGCTGGTACCCGCCCCGTCAGCATTATCCAGCAGGTATTTCAGCTTCTCCGGGCCGTTAAACGTTGGGTCTTTGCGATACGCCATGCCAAGCATGCCGATCTTCGTATTGCCGGCAATGGCGTAAAATACAGCGCGGCGCAGATAGTCCTCGTTGCGCTTACGGTTGCGCGTGGATTTATCGGTTGGATCGAGATAAGGCAAGTACTTATTGCCCGCCGCTTTTACGGCCTCAGCGCCTTTGCAAAAGTCTCTGTATTTCCGCCAGGCAGCAGAAGCCGCCCGGTGTTCTGGTCGAACCCAGGTGATGTCGTCGTTTGCCATATCAGAAAGTGGTGTCCATGGTGATTGAGTATGCCGGTTTCACGATGGGGTAATCCTTCACAATGAAGTACCCACCAGCATCATTGGGGTGATCGTTATCCGCTGATTTATCCGGTTCGCCATTTGCCGCCCAGATTTGCTGCTCGAGGCTCTCGGTATAAACCGGGCAGTTCTGGACGTTGACCAGATAGCGGCGTTCGCCGTTGGCGTTACAGAACATGGCGTTCATCGAGTTGATACGGTCCTTAACCGGCGGGTTGGCATCATCAACAATGACGCTGAATCCGGCTTCGTTGAGCTGGGCGATATCGGTCTTACTGGCGTTCTGGGATTTACGGGAATCGCCTGAGGCATCCGGGTAAATATAAATCTCCCGGTTTTTCACATAGCGGCCATCCTCGTAGCGCCAGAATTCCTCCTGAATGCGCTTAATCATCGCCGGCGTGTCGTAGACCTTCACTAACTCACGAACAGCGCGCGGAAGGCCGTTACGCTTTACGTGAACAATCGCGGCCATTTTCCCCACGTTGAAGTCCATACCGATGAAGAGCGGATCCCCATCCTGAATCTCGTCAGAACAGTTATTCAGCTTACGGTTGAACGTATGGTAAATGGTCCCGCTGTTAAGGTTGGTGAACTTGCCGCGCAGATAGGCCTGAATCAGTTCGTCAGGGTATGAGCTCAGAAGCGATGGAATGTAGTCAGGCGGCAGGTTCTTTGCGTTGTCGAATGTGCTGGCCTGAATCAGACCGTACAGGGCCGCAAGCTCTGGCTTTTCACGTACCGCCTTCAAGAACTGCTGGTAGACGAATTTGAACCCTTCAGGCGTGGTCGTTACGTCAATACCGTTACGCAACCCATCAACCTTGTAACGCATACGGGCGATGATTTTTCGCCAGGCCTGCTGCGCTTTGGCAGCCGCCATGACGTCCAGTTCATCCACCATCGCATTACCGATTTTGAAACCAACTATCGAGCCTGGCTTCTCCATTGAGCGGCAGATTGTGGTTCCGCGGTATCGTCGCCCCTCGTAGAAGTGAACCTCTTTGTTCCCCTCATTGATTATGACGCTCAGCCCCCAGTCAAAGGCCACTTCCTCAATCGTCGGGTAGAAGATGTCACGGATCTGCGGGTACGTCGGCGCGAAATAACCCTGGTTGATTTTAGGGTGCTCCCACATCCCCTTACAGATGCCGCCACAACCCACCCACGTCTTACCGGAACCGAACCCGGCAACGTAGGCTTTGAATTTGTGCTGCATCGCGAGGAAACGCGCCTGAGGAATGTTAAGTGTCGGGCTGATCCCCATCTTCCGCCCTCGCGTCCACTACGTTGATATTGATCTGAACTGGGGTCGGTTCGTCACCATCACCATCACCGGCCAGCTCTTTGCGGAGTTTCTCAACCTCCAGCTGCCGGCGGTCGATTTCGATCTGCTGGAGACGCTGAGCGAACTCGCTATCCGCCAGGCCAAGCCGTTTCATTACGGCTTCGAACATACGCTCACGGCTGATAGCGGTTATCTCGACGCCGTTCTTTCCGACCTTTACGCCGGAGTAAGCGAGTCGCGAGACTGGCGAGAGTTTACGCGTATCAGCGAAGTAAGGCTGGCCGATACCATCGCCGTTACAGCGTGGGCAGGCAGGGTTAGGCTCACGATTATGGTCATAGCCATAGCCACCAACATCAGCGGGCTCGCGACTTTTCCGCTCAAGCGCTTCGAGTCGTTTCTCTTCGAACTCCACCATATCGCGCCACTGGTACTGGTGACCGAATCCCCAGCAGTAACGACACGCGCCGCGGCGATACTGCGATAGCTGGTTTGTATCGAAGGTGGCAAGCTGCCACATCTGCGCGAGGACTTCATCGGCACCGCCAAGCGTGCGCGCAATGGAGGCTTTCTGCTGTTGTGCAATAGCCTGGGCAACTGAAGTTTTCTGAAGGAGTTGATAACCAATTTGTTCAGCGGATTTTTTGCTGTAACCCGCCCTGATAGCTGCTTGTGTGGCGTTACCATCCTTTAGGTATTCCGCAACAAATAAGCGTTGCTGAGCAGTAAGTCCATCATCATCCATCAGCTCATTTGCGCTTTGTTCTTTCTGCGCAATGCGCACTTTTTTCTGCGCAGATTTTTGCGCAGTTTGCGCAGAAGTTTTTTTGATATATCGACGGGCGGTAGCGTAGTTCAGTCCCTGCGCTTCACACCATTCCTTTGGTGATACGCCGGTTGCGGCATGTTCGGACAGGAACCGTTGCTGAAGCTCTCCCCAGTCCGGTTTTGCCATTATTCACTCCAATAAAAAAAGCCACCAGCGAGTGCCAGTGGCTTGAATGTGGTAATCAGAAATGGGTTCGAACCGTTGGGACAAACAATATTAAGCGCTCACCCGCTGGATTAAAGTAGCATCACGCTTCGTCTGGCCGATATGAACTCCTGTATCACTCTACTGACGTATAGAACCAAGCATGCCCCATCCTACTGCTACGCGCCAGTCTCGCTGCTTTCAACCAATCAGAGCATCATAAGCCTCGATAATTTCTTTCCTGCTCACGTATCTGTCGGCTGCCACCAATATGGCTCCACTTTCGCCTTTCAGAAAAGTTGAAAAAAAAATCACCACATCCAAACACCTCACCTCATCATTAGCATACAGATAAAGAATCTTGCTCCGATAACTTCGAATTTTCAGCAACTTAGCAGGCTCATCATCAGCAAAAATCAATAGCTGTGCCATAAAATCTCCTTCTACACATAATTCCTTACAAGAGAAGATTGTTAGTCCCATGAACACTCAATCACATTGACGAATCTTTTGCCTGTGATTTACGTTACCTTTAATATCCCAAAAGTCTTTTTTAACTCATACACCTGAATTCAATTCTGAAAGAAGTGAAAATGGCAGCAAACAAATCACCAGGAGTTTAAGTTTATTTAATTAGTTATAGTGCAGAATGCTTAACCCTGTATATAGAGTTCGCTTCTTCGCACTTTTCTTTCAGGTATATGAACCGGGTGGATACTTCACTGTTTGAGCAGTTCGTCACAATGCAGTAACCCTCTACCCACGCCTTTTCATCCTTTTCTGCAAACAAACTTTCGAAAATGGCAACCCAAGCGCTGTTAGGCATGCGTTCCAGTTCAAAATACTTCATTGTCCCTCCCTCACGAAGGGTTCTGTACTCATCCAATCCTAAGATTTTCATACTGCATCTCACGGTCTTTTTAATGTTATGATTTCTAGCATCATATCCAGGCTTTTCCTACCCCAAAATCCATGGGACTCTGCATTTTATCATCATTAGCAACCAGCAGATGAGCTTTGTAATAGATGAAGAATGCGCATAAGAAAGCCATAGCTATTCATGTGACATGCCTGTCCTCAGTATTGGATTTAGGTTACCTTCTGGATAAAAACTTACCCATCAACATTAAAAATACAACGATTCCAACAGGCACTCCAACAATAGGTGTAGCGAACGCGCTTACTCCCACGGCGGCAACCATACCTCCCAAAGTACTAAACATGATGGGTATGATTAACATAATGATAGCCTGGGGTATTCCTGCCTTCCAGAGGAGTAACACCATAATGACAACAAAGAACACCATGAGAAAAGGCATTGTTTGCCCCCTTAATTAAACACACTCTCTATATAACGACCATTTGGAAAATTTATTTAGTTATCTTTCAATTAAGGCCTACTTGCAGTTCGCCTGCCACGCTTTGTTATGCGCCAGGATGTCGCGCTTCGTCTGCCTGTCCAGTACATCCCAGTCGTGCGCTGTGCAGTAGATGGGTTTAACCCAGTCGCAAGACGTATCGGCTACCTCAACCCTTACGGGTCCAGTTGTCCCGCAGCTCGCGATCAACATCGTCGTCAGACATATGGTTAACAGTCTGCTGTACATTGCTGGCCTCTTTCGTTGCTTCTACCCGGCGTTCGGCTGCTGCGACCGTTGCCGCTGCGTTATCTTTGGTGCGCTGCTGGTCGGCTTTCGCTTCAGCTTTGCTGGTGCCGCGAATATGGCCCAGGCCAAAAGCGCCTGCAATGGCGGAAATCACCAGTGCGGCCAGCCCGATTATCGTTTCGATACCCACTCTCACCTCACACCAAAACTGATTTCGCCAGATTAAACAGCGCACGGCGTTTATCCAGCCCGTTGCGGCCGCCATTGATTAACAGTGTCACGCGCTCAATGTCGCCGGAATGAAGAAGGCAACCGCGGGAGGCATAGAACCATGCGGCAGAGCGCGCGGCGTATTCATCCTTTTCAAGCAGCTCCGGATGAGTAACAAGGTCCAGTTTCAACGCCTGGCCACAACTGCGATAGTTGCTCAGGCCGGTAATCTGTTTCAGCCCACGACCGCGATATTTCCAGCCATCACCAGCGACCTGATTGCCAAGGTGTTCTTTTCCCCACTCACCACCGTATACCAGATTGGCGATCGCTTTCTGGTTTGCCGGTTGCGTTGCCGTTCTGCCAAGTGCGGCGGATTGCTGTTGAGTGATGCGGCGGCTGCCGAACGTCGGTACCAGGTTTTCAACCGCGTAATTCAGGTTCTCCACCAGTCGGGTAAATCTGGTGCTTTCATGCCCCATCTGGGCAATAAACATGGCCTGATCAAGCGGTGCGGTGATGCCGTATTCCTTCATGGCGGCGTCGATATGCGGAAACCAGCGCGCAGCTAATCCGGCGCTGATACCAGCCGCCTTCTGAAATTGCGATTGGTTCATTAGTGCCTCAGATGATCAACCAGACGTGCAACGTTGCCTTTGACGGCCACCAGCACGGAAAGGAATATGATATTGGCCGCAATGGTGGCCCATGATGAATGCGGGTAGATCCCACACAGGTACGCCAGCGGTACAGCGCTGTAAGTGACGGTAATCAGCCAGGCTAAACGCGAAATCCATGGCCGATGCCGCGAATCACCACGGCGGTAAAACATCAGAGTAATTACAACTCCGGCGCAGAGCAGCGCGTTGATAGTTGCTGTTGGGTCATTTAGTACCACCTGAACCTCCCCGGCGCGTTATCAGCGCCACCAGCGAGCCGATGTCCTGCTTGTTCAGGAACGTAAGGATTTGAACGGCTAACGCAGAAGCTATTACGGCACCAATAGCATCCAGAGGCTTCTCGGTGTACCCCGTCCAAAATGTGAGTTTTGACCCCAACAACCCCGAACAAAGAATGCCGACGATATACGACACGAAGAAGTAGGCCAGGCGACGTAACACACTCAGGTCAGCTGCTGTCGCTATGTAGAATACTGCGCCTGCAAATGCTCCAAAAACAACACCGTAATCAGTTCCGGTCAATAGACCGTAAACACTTGCTCCAGTCAAAGCTAAACCGGCCAGCCCTGTGCCGGAAAATGGATCGGACATAGGTCTCCCCTCATATAGCTGTGTATCCTCTCAGTAATGAGGGGAATAAAAAAAGCCCGCACGGGAGCGGGCAACGAATGCAGATATTTATTTTTTTCAATTTCAGAACGAAGATTATCGGCAGTATTGGGAAAGACTTTAGACAATAAAAACCCGGCGCGGTGGCCGGGCAGAAAGTTTATAATTCTGGCTTCATACGGCCAAAAACTTTTTCAATGCCGGCCTCATACTCCTCTTTGTTGTCGCTCATTGCTGCAACGCCAAGAAGTTTGCCGATGTGTTGTCGTAAGGCCTTGACGCCAATTTCAGAAAGGAAGAGGTGTAACTTATCTGATTGCTTTCCATTCTCATCCCTACTGGCGTGAATTTGCTCTAATATCTTCCCCTTACTCTTAGCCAGTGGGACGTAAATTTGCATATTAGTCAACTGTCCAAAGCGGATCGGCCTGCCTTTTTCCGGACGATTAAGTCCATATAACCGATACCATTCTTCATACAACTCGTCGGGAAACTCTTTCTCATATTGGCGGGCTTCCTCTCGTACAAATGCCTTAAAAGCATCGATTACCTCTTGAACTTCAGGTCGATAACCGGCCAATGCATAGGCTACGCCTTTTATACCTGATTTAGCGGAAGCATTTATTAGTTTTTGAGCTGTATCGGCAGCAGGAATTCTAGACGGTGGAAGAGCATCGGCACTTTTTGCATCTATCAGCGCCTTTCCGATATCAACGATCACATCAATATCAAACCCATGAGCGTTATTGATGTTTTTGGACTGCCCACTATATTGAAAATTAATAGGATTTTCAATTTTCGCTATTAAACTTGGACCACCAAACTCCTTCATGTAACCAGCGCTTAGTAGTTTATCGACATCCCTTGCGAAGTTGCCGATACCTAAAAGTCGAGCAAGTCCAGCCTTAGTAACTACTGCGGTTTTCGATTCATCACTTAAGACATAACACTCAGCATCTATTCCAAATTCATCTTTGAAATTACCCATATGGGTGGCTTTGTGAATTTTATCCCTCCACCTTGCAGCAGCAGCCTTTTTGGCAATGTCAGAACGCTGCTCTTTAGTAAGAGACTTAGCCCTAGCAATCCCGCCCTTAGCTTTACCCTTTGGATCTTTCTTATCGTCTGACATATGCAAGCACCTTTCTGTAAAATATGCTTGCATAATAAACAGCAATCAAAACACATAGCAAGCATTTTTCACTATTTCATGCTTGCATAGTCAAGAGCATATAAAAGGCCGCCGGATGGTAGCCTTCAGTAAACGAATGTTGTAGTGCTTAATGGTCCGCCATCGAGGATTTGAACCTCGAACCACAGAGGTAGAAGCTCCGTGCACTGTCCAGTTGAGCTAATGGCGGAAAAAAAAGACCAGCATTGGGTTGCTGGTCATGGGTCATGGGTCATGCAGTTGTCTCTGCGAAGCGGGTGTATACCCCACCCAGTGTTATCAGTATCGAGAGCATTATCAAATGCCATAAAAACTATAGCACTGATGAAAAAATTCACTCTGTCAAAGGCCATCAGAAATGACCTTTTGCTCATAACGGGAAGCCAGCTCTCCCGAATGCTTAGTGTCACGCCTAAGCAGGGCATGAAATCAGGCTTTCCGTTGTGTTTAAAACGAAAAAACCCCGCGGTATTAACCGCAGGGCTTTAAGGATTTCTTGCTGGTCGGAACGAATGAACGGATTCCCAGCGTTAGAGTTAATGCTAGCCGAAAATTCCGCAGACCTCAACACCTTTTTTCTCTGACAATTGAGCTTTATAGAAAATCAGCCTACATCGTAACTGACTTTAAGGCGCTGTCTGCATAACCTTCTTGCCTGTGGCATTCTTCCACCAGCAATTCAAACAGCGGTTGCAGCTGACCGTAAGCGGTGGTTTTTTTTACATCCCATACGGTGCGGACGCCCTCCAGCACATTGGAAAATTTTAGCCGGGCGTAACCTCTCCCCGTGCAACGGTCACACACCTTCATGACCGGCACGCCCTGTTCCTCTGTCTTTTTCTTATCCAGCACCCTCCCTTTCCCGTGGCAGCGACACGCATTGCTGATAACGCCTTTGCCGTTACACGCTTTGCACAGAACGCGCGCGCTCTCCCGAACTGATTTCCACTCCTCCCAGTATGAGGGGTAAACACCCTTTGTAACTTTTGCCCATTTTGGCGGCTTGCCGTCAGGGTATTGGATTTTGTTGGTGAATACCTCGACTTCGGTAAAACCGCTACCATCGCAGCAGTCACATCTGCGAACGCTTGCCGCACTACGGGCGTAATCCTGGTATGCAAAAGCACACATAATTTCGAGAACGCGCTGCCGGACTTTTTCATCGAGTTCTGTAACTGATTTAAAGCGTCGGCATAGGACCAACGATGCTCCATAAAGCGCCTCCATTGCCCGGTCAGGGCTGCTGATACCAATTTTTGCAAGGTATAAATCGAATCCAAACCCACACTTGGCGTTAACCAGTCCAAGCGCGGTCATAACATCAGTTCCGGTCAGATTGTCGGTGGCAGTCGCCCTCGAGGAGTCACTGAACATCGGTGATTTTGGCGCGAAATATTTAGCGACTGATTCGAGGTTCATTATGCGGCTCCTGCTGAATGATAGATTCGAACAAAATTACGAAGGATGCGGTAGTCCACCAGCACTGATCCCCGGTAGCGGTAAATGCGAAGGCGCTGCCAGCGCGCGCGTAGTACCTCAAGCGTTTCTGGCTTCATGTGGCCTCCCCGATGATAATTTGCCCGGTTTCTCCCCAGATTTTGGTAACCCGCCCGTCCCAGACATGGCTATCCTCGTCAAACACTGCATCCAGCAGAGCTTTTTCCAGATTGTCTTTGTCCGGCTTTTGTTGATGAGGCTGGCCGACATATTGCGCCCGCTTCGTCTTACTCCAGCTCTTTGGCATGGGGATAACGAACGTGACGTGATATCCGGAATCTGGCAGGCGGATCCCCAGCAACCGGACCTGTTCTTTGTATGCCCAGTAAGCTGCTGTTGCTGGCCGTTTATGCCATCTGTCGCGCTGAGTCATTCGGGGTTTGCCGATCGGCGTAATTTCGTAAATTTTCATGCGGGCACCACCAGCCCGCGGCGGGCAACTTCAATCACTGTCAGAACAATCGCGCGGTCCATAAGTTGCCGACGCTCGTCCCGGTTCAGCTTATTCCCGTTATCAATGCTGTCATGACAGCAAACGCAGAGCGCAGCTGTCGCACAGTCATCGGTTTTTAATCCCATGCCTTTCCCTTCGTTTCGGTGTGCCACCTGCGTTCCCCATGCTCCACAAAGAACACAGCGCTCGATCTGCCCGACGGCGGCGAGCCATTTTTTGCTGCGATAAATAGCCACGCTCACCCCCATATCCGGTTTTGCCACCGGCGATTTATACGCGGTGGTTTCTTGCCTTCAGGCAGCCGGGCGCTGACGGTCCAGGTGAGATAATCTGAGTTCAGGTTGCGCTCTACCTTCACGCCGCGGCGCTGGTATTCCGCAATGAGTTCTTCGGCCTGCTGGGTTGTGCAATCGGTATGATGGAACCAGGTCTTCTTCATTCCCGTCACCCCGCAAAACTCATGAGCTGCGCAGCGGCGTTCTCCGCCTCGCCCTGGTCTCTGAACGCTTTTGACAATATCCAACGCCAGAGGACATCGAGCGCGGCCTTGTACAGCTGCTGGAACTCAATTTCGTCCATGTTGGCGAATGAAATACTGCGTGGGTGCTTCTGAAGTGTGCCATCCGGAAGTTTGATAGCGTCGTAATGCCCGGCCTGAATAGTCACCCAGGCGCGGTATGCATCGAAAGATTTACAGAGGCTGATCCCGTTTGTTACGCGGCGGCTCGCAACCTGCTCAAGATAGTGCTCAGCGGCATCGAGCAGTGCGCTTTCGTTTCCGCCATAGGAAGCCAGGAATTTAGCGTAGCCGGTAACCAGCTTGCGCTCGTTGGAGGAGATTGCGCCGCCGGTAGGCTCCCAGTATTCGAAGCCCAGATTCAGCAGAGCGAAGAAGCGGCGATGAAACGCAGGATTGCGTACCTGTTTGAAGTCGGCCACCAGCACGGCGCCGAGCTTGATTTTTGATTGCAGCAAATCGCTGGTCTCCGGCGTAGCCGGGATCAGGATCCCTGAGGACTGCTTAATGAGTTGTAACTGCGCCATGGTGTTCACTCCGTGGCGCATCGCGGTCAGGTTGCTGGTTGTTCAGGCCAGCTCAAGAATTATGATTGCGTACGTAGTGACAAGTCAATTTTTAGAAGCCATTTCCCTTACAATTTCCATAATGGTTTCTTTGGACCAGTAACGATCATCCCTACTTAGTTTTCTGTGAGTTATGGACCTATCTTTGGTGGAAATTATATAGCGCTCTTCCGCCCCCAACTTGAAGGACAGCAACTCCCTTCCTTTCCCATCGGTTATGGTCACTCGCAGATCTGACTGAACTACACCCTCCACGGAATCCCCCTGAGCGACATACAGACGCGATTAGAAATTGTCGGCAGCAGCATCAAAGGGATTCGCAAATTGCGGTATTCTGAAAATGCGCGCTACCCCTGAGTACACCCTTAATAGAACCAGTCGTCTGCACTTTCCCAGGTTTCCTGAAGGATACCTTCAACCGTCTTCTTCGCTTCCTTTGCCCCACCATAAACGCTTAACCCATCCGAACCAGCACGACGAACAACCAGACTGCAATCCTCGAACTGATTCCGGAGCCGTTTTAGCAGTTCTTTTTCCAGCGCTGGCATTGCTCCATCAGGAAGTTTCTTTGTGCGATCAATGGTTAACTCAACTTTCATGGTGGCCTCCTTTGCACATACTGTGTTTTTATACAGTAACCCGCAAACTCAGAATGATCAACCTGTTAAGAGCACAAAATGTTAAAAACATAAACTTTTAGACATAAAAAAACCTGCCGAATAAGGCAGGTTATTTGTTGCTTTTACATACGTTGCTTAATAGCACTGGAATATGGTGTTGAACTTTGACTCTGTATTATAGGTTCCGTAAAACCCAGCCATCTTTCCTATTCCCTTGCTATACATCATGCTCCCTGAATAGCCAATAATCATATTTTCTTTCGCAATATTCAGTATAGGACTATGGAAAATCTCACCGTTTCCAAAATTTTCAAACATAATATCGAAACGATTACCGTAATCAATAATCACAGTCCCTGATGGAGACTGGCTATCAAGTTTTGCTTCTTTATAATTCGTGATGCTGCATTTTTTTGTGGCAGCACCAGCCGGATTGTTGAGATTGGTAGCAACTGGAGATTCTACATATCTTGTTTGTTCTTTAATCACGCAACCTGATAACACTGGAAGCACCATGCCCAGAAGAAGGAATTTTTTCACGATTAGTCCTTTGATATATTTCTGACAAGATTATTCCTCAGCAGAGTGTCGAGAAAAAGCTGAAGCCTAATAATTAGGATTTTCCTCAGATAGGATAGCAATATTAACCACAATACGATATCGCTTGTCATCAGGCCGCCAACTCTCTTGGCACACAAAGATCAGGAAGATTCGCCCTCACCAGCGCCTCAGCGAATGGCGGAGGCACAGCATTGCCGCAACGGATTAATGAGAAAGAAAAAACCCGCCGAAGCGGGTTTGCTTTGCGTCACTAATGAAACTTCTCTTACAGCGAATCACGAGCGAAGCATTCTCGCGCACGTTGCGTTGCTAAGGCTACGGGGTTGAATGGCTCTCCGTGCCCATTTAAGTTGGTAAGCGGTGTTTTGTTGAACGGTTTTTGAGACGAAGATAGAATCAAACAAAACATTAAAAATGGAATATTAATTATGGATAAGAAAACCGCATCGCTGGGCTTTTCTGCTCTGTTTGTTGCGAGTGTCGCTTTTGCTGAAACTACAAGTAACTGGGTTGAGGTTACCACAGCTGATGATGGCGTTTTTTCAGCAAAAGCAGGGACATACAGGAATGTTAAAGGTGATTCATCTGCCTTGTTCATGTATCAAACAAAAAATAAAAAAGTAGAGTATTACAAAGTTAGTATTAAAGATGCCGACTGCGATAGTGGATATGGAGAGATAAAACTCTTCTATATGGATGGGAAGTTAGCTTTCAAAGGTGATTATGTTGCCGAAGGGAACAGCGTCGGCGCTGGTATTGGTGATTTTATGTGTGCCGTTAGAGGTGCTGCTAACTCACAAAAACGTTAAAGGAGGGGGCTATTGTTAAAACAATAGCTCATAATCCATATCAGAAAAATACTGATTCCGCCATTTCTGGATAAAACCCTTTACGCTCCGGCCATAGAGAATTACTTCTGTGCTCTGCTGGGGATTTAGCCATCATTCAACCTGCTGTTGCGGCGGCAACTCATCACGATTACTTACAGGTTGGCTACCCTGAAGATTGGCGGCGCGGCAGGCATTCCAGCCGCAACGAAAAGTGACATCAAAGTTGTCCTCTTCCATGAACCTACACTTGTACTCTTCGCGTGTCAGCTCACCAGGAACAGATACCTGCGCTGGCGGGGCGGAGTAAATACTCGTCCTCAATGCCCTCAACGGGTTTTGAGAAGCCGATAAAATTACCGTTATGCCAAGGTTAAGGGCCGTATGGCTCAACGGTCACACGACGCCAGCAAAGAATGGCAGTCCCCGCTTCGAGCGATTCCAGCGCTAACTTCATCACAGCAAGCGCCCGCATCTTCGTTTACGATGCCAGGCGTTGCATCGCGCTCTTCTTCAAGCTCCGAAATGGTCTTCAGGAGCTATTCTTTTAGGGTATTGCTCATGATGCTGCTCCTTTGCGAAGTTGGGCGGCGAACTCGCGGGCATCATCACCGCTGATATCTGCATGCATCTCTTTGGCGAACATCTCCACTGCTTGCGCCCGAACTTCAGCTAGGAAAGTATCGGTGGCCGGGGTTTCTCTACGTTGCATTACGACATTTATCGCCTGCTGTAAGCCCACATCAGGCCTCATGGAGCCGTGCGTGTTGAATGCGTCCAAAGCCAACAGCATTGTTTCGCTGTCAGTAGCCGGGACTTTTTTCAGCCCCGCATTCTCCGCAGCCAGCGCAGCGAGCTTGGCTTCTGACTCGGCAAGTTTCTTACGCAAACCAAGTTCACAGCTATGCGCACCGCTGCGCCCCCTCTCAAAAGAAAATCCGCAGTCACAATAAAAAACGTTGTCTTTCTCGGTAATCATGCCGCCGCCTTGTTGTGTGAAAAACGTTTCAGGTCAAAGTCGATTGTTGCCCGCAGGTCACGGAAGATACCGCAGCGCCCGTGGCGAACCAGGCCACCCCGCTCCACCGCTACGCGGAGATATTTCTCCGCCGTGGTCCGGTGCAGGCCGAAAATCGCAACGACATCATTCGTGGTGATGCGTCCCTGCTCCTTCACCAGTTCGATAATCCGGTTAATGATCAGGGTGCGTTCTTTGTCGGTTTTCTTTCTGGCCATCGGTTATTCCCTCCCTGTCAGCTGCTGCACGAGATTTCTGTGGCGACCAATAACACGAACCGCGTCACGCAGTTTGGTCAGTTGCTCCAGCTTGTTTCTGGTGCGGCGGATTTCGCGCGAAATGTCCCGCACCGCTGGTACCGCTTCGACTGCGGCGCGCCCTTCGGTGAACGAGGGGATTTCACTCACGATCTGTTCGACTGGTTTTGCTTCTTCCGGCGCGGCAGGTGCCTCCGGTACCGGTTCTTGCTTAACGGGTTCTGTAACAACAGCAAGGGACCAGGTAACGCCTTTGCCCTTCCCGTTCTTCACCACAACGCCCTGGCGCTCCAGCGCGCGAAGAACAGAGACCATTCCGCGGGCATTGCGATTGACGGCCGCAGCCAGCGAAACTGTCGTCATTGCCCCCTGCTCACGCAGCTGCTGTCGGACGACATCAGGATCAATGGGTTCCGGCTCCTCACCTTTCAGACGCGGGGCCGGATTCACAGGAGCCTTTGGCGTTGACTGCTGAGGCTGTCCTGTCACGGTACCGAGGAACCAGCCGCCATCGCCAAAATCGCACAACCCCTGATCACGCTGCTCACGTAACATGGTAAGCGCATCGACCGGGTCGATATCAAGACGGGCAGCAACTTCGCGGTATGTCGCCCGGCCCATTTTTTCCAGTGCCTGAATTACGGTTTCCATGTGATTTCCTCTCAAATCAGTCCAGCGTCTTTCCGCTGTTTGTATTTCGCCATTAGCATCTGCGCCGGAGTCGGGCCTCGATCCTGAGCTGGTGCGGTTAGTGCCCGGCGTACTGGTGGAACAGGCTTTCCATCAAGAACACGCATTTCCCAGTCGTGGAGTAGATCACCAGCAACGCGAACAAGTTCTTTCTCGCTGAGCTGGCCGTCAGTACCGCGCCTGCGCAGTTCAAGGCAAATGTGATAGAGCACGGGCTGGCTCCACGGATATTGCTCACTGGTCGGGTAGCGAAATACCAGCTTTCGCCAGCGCCAGTATTCGGACATGACATCGTCAACGGTGATACCCAGGGCGCCATGACCTTCCCGGCACCATGCGATGAACTGACCTGGCGACGGCAGGAACGGGCGTTCCTGGCGACGTGCAATGCGCAGCCCGGCGTTCACTTGTTCCATGGTGGTGATCCCGTTTTCACGAAATGCCTGAGCCCACTGGCGGCGCAGTTCGTCGAACTCAGACTGGTCACTGAAGCTATGCACGCTGGCCGGGAATGTTGCACGCAAGGCGCTAAACAGCGCGTTGAAGATTTCAGCGGTCTGCTCTGCGGGCGTGTCCTGCGCATCCGGCAATTCGGGCATGCCGCGTGCTATGCGCGCAAAATTGTCACGGTCTATGCTGACCATCTGCTCAGAAAGACTTTTCATCGAACACCCCGTTGATCCAGTCTGTGTTGTTGAAATCCACCTTGCCCTTCGCAGTGGTCTTCGCTGGCTGTCCACCGCTGCGCAGGCGCTTGGTAGTTAGGTCGTCCCACTTCCTGCGCAGGCTTGACGGGCTCAGGATGTTGTCTTTCCAGAAATCATCCTTATTGGCCCACTTGAACAGATCGCATATCTCGAAGTGCGTATGTTTGTCCTGGACGCGCATCAGGCGGATTGTGTTAGCCCATTCGACCCATTTCGGTTCGCTCAGGCTGGCATTGACGGTCAGGCGCAGAGAATGAATCCAGCGAGCGGCTTTGAGATCGTCAGCAGTTCCCCATGATTTACCTGCCGGGGTGTAAATTCCGTCAGCAGCTTCAGGGTGACGAGAGAGGAATTTTTGAGTCGCCTCGTTTCGGGATTCTTCAGAATTCCGAGACGAAGAGATCTTATTATTTATATTGTTGTTATTATATTGTTGTTCATGATGCGCGGGGAATTGCGCGGTCTTATGCGCGGGTAAATGCGCGGCATGTCCCTCGCAAGCCGCGCCACTACTGGCTTCGTCATGCGCGGTGAAATGCTCGCCGTTATGCGCGGGGAATTGCGCGGGTAAATCGTCTATTTTTTGAGCATATTGCTCATAATTTGTGATGGTTATCACAGTGCCTTTTCGCTTCTCTCCAGAACGAGAAATCATTCCTTCGCGCTCGAAAACATCAAGCATCCTGTCCACTGCGTGGCGACTACTCGGCTTCCCTTCCCGGTCGCATAATTTCAGCCCCAAATCGGCCGTTGTGGTTACCAGTTGTCCGGTTTGTAAGGGCCATTGACGGCCTTTAAAGTTCGCCGTGTAGGGCTGACGTGCAGCACCCAAAAGAAGGTTCTCCCACAACGTGCGCAGGAACACATCTTTCGCCCAGGGCTTCTTCAGTACGCTCCGGTACAACGGGATG
Source organism: Enterobacter sp. MGH 33 (assembly GCF_000534535.1). Taxonomy (NCBI): domain Bacteria; kingdom Pseudomonadati; phylum Pseudomonadota; class Gammaproteobacteria; order Enterobacterales; family Enterobacteriaceae; genus Enterobacter; species Enterobacter sp. MGH 33. The sequence goes on from NZ_KI973212.1 coordinate 3,761,213, forward strand.
AATCCGGTCTTCTGGTTCTCCATCCGGTTGCTCCTGATGGCACTACGTGCCCCAAAATCGGCATAAGCGACATTTGACATGCTATGCCCCTTTAGCCTGGTGTTTAGTACATGCGTTTGTCATAATGACCTCGCAATTACGTCCCGTTTTTGCACCCGAAAGCCGTTGGTGACCCCTCACCGCGGCTTTCACCCTTTTAGAACAGCCCCTGCTGCTTACCGCGCTTGATGCGCTTCGACTCAAACCGATCTGCCGGCACTGTCTGTTTTTCTGCCCATAACTTCGCGTGACGCAAAACATCATCGAAAATTCTCCCCTTACGACTTGCCTGAGACATTCGCTTGTACATATCGACGGCCTGAAATGCCCCCCCTGCGCCACAGCTGCGGTGAAGCCCTGCCGGATAAGTTCTTCGCGAACGTGCTTTTCAATAAATTCGACATGATTCACTGCACACCTCACATGACGCCCGGTCCCATGACTGCGAGACCACTCAGAACCTGAACAACAGCCTCCCCAGGCAGAAGCGCCAGCAGGTGTTCAATGCCCTCCCTCACTTCTTTCACCAGCTGGTGCTGCGGCGCCCTCAGAATCACCGCGCGTTTCGCTTCGCCGATCTCCTTCTCCATCGCTGCATAGCGCGTCATAAAGCAGTCCTGAGGTACCAGGCGGCCACGGAACTCAAGCGGTAGAACGGCGATGATCGCGGGCGACAGCTGGCTGATGTTTTTGCGCGCATACTCCGTATCACCATCGAGCCAGCGGAAGAGTTTCTGACGCTTACGGCTCAGGTCTTCGGGAAATTCCAGCCCGGCGCCGCCCTGTCGTTCCCACTCCTCAACGATGATCCCGGCAACGACATCCTGGTTATCCAGTGACGCAGCCCAGGCACGAACGGCGTCTCGGATCTGTTCGTGCTTATCTGCCGCGCCTGGCTGATTGCGATTTATCATCGCAACCGGAGTTAATCCGGTATTTTGTTGATATGAAATGGCATGCATGGTCAAGACTCCTGTTTTGGCAGCCCGTCTGTGGGATTTGGATAAATGTCACTACGTACTTCATGCGGAGTGATTTTCCATCCCAACAACTTGCAAATCGGTAGCACTCGATGCGCGGGAACCTCATGGTTCAGCCACAGACTTACAGCTTGAGAAGTTGTGCCAAGATTCTTGGCGATCTCTGTTTGAGTCATGACATCGCATACTCGCTGTTTAATTGATTTGGTCATATCCAGCCCTCAGTGAATGAAAAATGAGATTACAGCATGAAAATATTATTTTCAATCATGTATGAAAAAAATCTTTGCAATGCACTATGAAAGGCTACCTTGTAGAATGAATGCCATGAAAAAAGCACCTCATGAAGCGTTCGCCTACCGACTTCAGCTCATCAAAGATGAATTCGGCTGGAACATGTCTGATATAGCCAGGAGAGCCATGGTTACTCCCCAGGCAGTTCAGCAATGGGCTAAAGGTGAGTCAGCGCCTCGAGGTGTAAGGTTGAAACGCCTTGCAGCTGCCACAGGTAAACCAGAGCACTGGTTTTTTATGCCGCCTGATGCAGGTGATGATGACCTGAGCATGCATAAACCTCCACGGCAACTGGATGAAAAAGAAATCGCTTTGCTCTCATTATTCAACCAGATGCCTGAAGCTGAAAAGCTTCGCCTCATCGTTCACGCAAAAGCTACTCTTAAAGAGTTAGATCTCCTCAAGGATGACGTTACCAACATCATCCAAAGCATTCAGAAGTAAAAATCACATCTTTTTTTTCATTGCATCCAATAGTTTGGATGCATTGACACACCCTTAATTGAAAATTCATATTTCATTCCGCTTGCTAGATGTAAATAATATTTGTATTGTTATCTCCATCGACAACAAGCGCATCGTTGTCAGGTAATAAACGTTCCGCTGGCCGGCGACAAGGCAAAGAGGATGAGATGATTGATTTTGCACGCAAACCAGCACAGCAGCAGGCCGTTCGCCTCAACTGGATTAAAGTCAGAATCCGCCAGCTTTGTTACTTACTGGCTCAAAAGGGTACTCCGTAATGAACACTTTATTTGCACTGGTTCTGACTGTTATCTCCCTCAACGGTGAATCGCAGGATGTAGTAATCGATGTATATGACAACCAGCAACAGTGCCAGGCAGCTGCTATCGAGCAAAACGTGAATGGTGAGTGCTGGCCTGTAGAGGGAATTATTCGTAACGGCGAGATCCCGGCAAGCCTGTAAGGAGCGGAAATGAAGAAAGAATGCGGATACTGCCGCAAGCCTTTTGAAGCGGGGAAAGAAGTTAAACGCACCTTGCTTTATTTTTGTGGCAATAATCTTGCCCGTAAAGAAAAAGAGTATTGCTCAAAACAGTGTGCTGAAAAAGACCAGATGGCACACGAAGCGTAATTAGCAGCCCTGTAATTTGAAAAAAATTCGCCATTTATTTGGCGTGGATTCTTACACCCTGAATAAACCAAAAGGAACATTCTATGGAAATCGTAAAAGTCGAATTAAATCTGAAAGCAATTAACAAAAGCATCGCTTTATTCAACTGCGACAAGAAAGTATCTGGCCTGATTCATACCACTGAAAACGGCGAAACCACCGTCGTACTTGATGGGGGTTATGTTCTTGACTCGTTCGACTGTCCGCACTGCGCTATCGAGGCTATCAGCCTGCTGGCCGTGAAAATTAAAGATGGTGAAAAGAGCGGGCACGGCAGCTATCGCCAGCACAAGCGCAACTTCATGGAGCGTGCATTCATCACTGTCCATTAAAAAGCCCACCGAAGTGGGCCTGCCTGTCCGGTCTCACCGACCAAAGCGAACCGGACATCCCCAGGTAAATACGAGGTGTCTTTCAGGCACCTCCAGTCTACACGATAAGAGGATTATGTGTCATGACTAACACGAACCCTGTATTTCTTGTTCGAAGAGCAAAAAAACAATCTGGTCAGCCTGATGCAGTTTTATGGTGCAGCGAGGACTTTGAAACCGCTAATGCCACCCTGGATTATTTACTGCTTAAGTCCGGTCGCAAATTTAAAGACTATTACAAAGCGGTCGCAACTAATTTCCCTGTTGTAAACGAACTTCCACCGGAAGGCGAAATCAGTTTTACCTTCTGTGATTATTATCAGCTCGATAAAGGCAAAATGAACTGGGAGCAGATCCCTGGGGTTTCTCTGCCCGAGCATCCTGCAACACAAAAAGCGGAAATGGCCGAAGCCACGGTCGTTAATGGCGTTGACACGTCTACTGGTGAAATCGTCGACGAACAGGCTTTTAACGAGGCTGATGCAGTTCCTCCGACCAATTCTGATCTGAAGATTGACGAAGGCGACGACGAAAACACGCGCTACCCGATCGTGCAAATGTCGTTCCGCAAGCAGCTGTTGTCGCAGCTTACGTCGGATGAACTTCGCTATCACCTCACGCAGGCGGAGTATCAGGAAATAAGCACGCTGGAAATGGACACTGATAACGGATACGTCCAGAACCTGCTGCTGGCAGCCGCAAGCGTAGAAAAGATCCAGACTCTGGATATGCCATTTCTGTGGAAATACACCAGAGCCGTCAGAGACGTTTTTGATATGGAGAAACGTCACGAACTCTCTCTGATTTTGAAGTTTACGCAAGTATGGGCAGAAACATCACACCTCGATCGTGGAATTTTGACAAAAGAATGGGCCAAAGGAAACCGCATCAGCGCCGTGCAGCGTACTGACTCCGGTACTAATGCCGACGGGGGCTATAAAACGGACCGCGGCGAAGGGGCGCACCATACGCTTGATTCTCTTGATCTTGAAATTGCCTGCGCCCTGCTACCCATGGATTTCAACCCACACGAAATACCAGGCAGCGTGCTGCGCCGCGCGAAGGAGATCGTCGCTAAAAAAGAGGAACCGTGGAAATCGTGGAGCAACATCCTGCGTAATCAACCGGGGGTGCTGGCAGTGAACCGCACAGCAATCTTCAATCTCGTGCGTATCGCTCCTGAGAACATCCACAAGACCCCTGCTGCTCATCTGGAATTTGTTAATCGAACAATGACCACAAATTTCAACTCCACGACCGAGTTAATGCCGCTGCCTTCTGCCGCCCCAGTTATTTCACGTGAAGGCGTGGACAAGCAGCTGGCAGCCGAACGTGGAGAATTTGTCGAGGGTATTAGCGACCCAACAGATCCGAAATGGGAAATAACCCACCGTATGACCACCACTACTCACGAAGAGAATTTACAACGGATTCGTGAAGAAGGTGCGCGCCGCGCTGAGGAAATGAAAGAGCAGCCGGAAATCACAAGTATGGGCAACGGCATGTTTTCCATTGAAGGCCTGCTCAACCAGAGCGCCTCAAATGAAGCAGAAAAAACGGAAGTGGAGACCACCAGCAATGTGCAGGTTCAAGAGAATAACAGTAATGAAGAACCGACTTGTGATGCGCTGTCACCGGGCAAAGTCGTATTGCAGCCAGGTGAAAGCAGTGCTGACACTGGTGAGGAACCAGCTACCGTAGAGCCGTCTGCCGCTGAGATTCTGGCCACCAGCGCGCCGAGTCTCGCCAGCCAGGACAGGGATGATGCAACCCAAATTCCTGATTCAGTAGACCAGAACGAACCAGAATCGGCACAAAACGAACCAGAAGTGCATCAGGAAGAACCAGCTGTTGAATATCCTGCTTATTTCGAGCCAGGCCGCTATGAAGGTCTTCCGAACGAGGTTTATCACGCCGCTAACGGCATCAGCTCTACCCAGGTAAAAGATGCGCGCGTGTCGCTGATGTACTTCAATGCGCGCCACGTTGAAAAAACCATCGTCAAAGAGCGCTCCGCAGTTCTGGACATGGGCAACTTAGTGCATGCGCTGGCGTTGCAGCCTGAACAGCTGGATGCAGAGTTCAGCATTGAACCGGTTATCCCAGAAGGCGCATTCACCACCACGGCGACACTGCGCACCTTTATCGATGAGTACAACAACGGCCTGCCTGTACTGCTGAGCGCAGACGATATCAAAAGATTTCTTGAAGAGCATAACGCCACGCTGCCCGCTCAGGTGCCGCTGGGCGCTAGCCTGGAAGAAACAGCGCAGAACTATATGACGCTGCCAGCTAACTTCCAGCGTATCGATGCAGACCAGAAGCAGACGGCAACGGCAATGAAAGCCTGCATCAAAGAGTACAACGCCACCCTGCCGACGCCGGTTAAAACTAGCGGCAGCCGTGACGCGCTGCTCGAGCAGTTAGCGATCATCAACCCTGACATGGTGGCGCAGGAAGCGCAGAAGCCACAGCCGCTGAAAGTATCTGGCACTAAGGCCGATCTGATTCAGGCCGTGAAGACAGTCAAACCAGATGCCGTGTTTGCCGACGAGCTGCTGGATGCCTGGCGCGATAACCCGGAGGGGAAAGTGCTGGTTACCCGCCAGCAGCTGGGCACCGCACTGAATATTCAAAAAGCGCTTCTGGCTCACCCGACCGCCAGCATGCTGCTGACCCACCCGAGCCGTGCCGTCGAGGTGAGTTACTTCGGCTTTGACGAGGAGACGGGCCTGGAAGTTCGTGTGCGCCCGGACCTCGAGATCGACCTGGACGGTGTACGTATCGGCGCAGACCTGAAAACTATCAGCATGTGGAACGTAAAGCAGGAAAGCCTGCGCGCCAGACTGCACCGGGAAATCATTGACCGCGACTATCACCTGAGCGCAGCCATGTACTGCGAAACCGCGGCGCTGGACCAGTTCTTCTGGATTTTCGTCAACAAAGACGAGAACTACCACTGGATCGCCATCATCGAGGCATCCGCTGAACTGCTGGAGCTGGGCATGCTCGAGTACCGCAAAGCGATGCGCGCTATCGCAACCGGATTCGACACAGGTGAATGGCCAGCACCAATCACTGCCGACTACACCGACGAACTGAACGACTTCGACCTGCGCCGCCTCGAAGCGCTGCGTACTCAGGCATAAGGGGGATATATGCAAAATACCAACGTTACCGTTGCTGATCAGAACACCGTTATTAATTCCAACGTGGCACTGTTCGATTCTCAATACCTTAACGCCATCAGCACTTTTGCGCAGATTATGGCTCAGGGCACCGCGACAGTTCCTAAGCATCTTCAGGGCAATCAGGCCGATTGCATGGCCGTAGCGATGCAGGCAGCACAATGGCAGATGAATCCCTTTGCTGTAGCACAGAAGACGCACCTGATTAATGGTGTGCTCGGGTACGAAGCGCAGTTGGTCAATGCCGTCATTTCGCGTAGCGGCGTGCTTGCCAGCCGCTTTGAATATGAGTGGTACGGGCCATGGGAAAAAGTTGTTGGAAAATTCCATATTCGTAAAGGCGAAAAAGGCGAGTACCGGGTCCCTGGCTGGACCCTGGCTGACGAAGCCGGGATCGGCATTATTATCCGCGCAACCCTGAAGGGTGAAGATCAGCCGAGAGAACTCGATTTACTGCTGGCTCAGGCTCGCACCCGTAACTCAACGCTCTGGGCTGACGACCCGCGCCAGCAGCTTGCATATCTCGCAGTGAAGCGCTGGGCCCGCCTGTTCTGCCCGGATGTGATTCTGGGCGTTTATACCCCGGACGAGCTGGATGATCGGCGTGAAGAACGGGAGGTAAACCCTGCCCCTGTGCAGCACATAAGTTTGACTGAAATTACTGATGACAACTTATCTACCACACAGAACGCGCAGCAGTCCTCAGTAAATATCGACACTTTGGCTGATGAATACCGTAAACGGATTGATTCTGCTGAAACTCTGGACGATGCCACTACCGTCGGAAACGACATCAATGCTTCTAAATCCGTACTGGGTGCAGCATTGCACACCGAACTGAAAAACAAAGCTACGCGCCGGTACCACTTTGTGAATGCGAAAAACAAAGTTGATACAGCTATCAAAGCACTTCCAAAACCGGGAGTGGAAGGTGCGGGAGAACGCTTCGAGGAAGTTGAAAAGATGCTCTTGGCGGCTAAACGGCACTTGGGTGATGAATTGCACGATAAGTACCGCATCACCCTCGATGATATGAAACCGGAATATGTGGCCTAAGGGAGGCGGGAGGGTTCGCCCTCCCGGTAACGATATGACGAAAATTATCGAACGCGGAATGATTTTTAACGGTGAGATGGTGCGGGCGATCCTCGATGGACGGAAGACGCAGACGCGGCGGATCATCAAGCCGCAGCCAGAGGGAACATTAAGCGGAAGTTTATCCGGTATGTGGTTAAGCAGGCCTCTTAACGGACTGTTGTTGCCGAAAATTGAAGATATCGCAATCCATTGCCCGTTCGGTGTCGTCGGTGATCGCATCTGGGTGCGGGAGACGTGGGCAGAGGCTGGAGCAAGCGCGCCGGATCTGAAACTTTATCGCGCGAATTACCCTGCGCATGTTCCAACTCATTACGAGAACGTGCCGCCGGCAGAGGATGTCCGCTGGACACCCAGCATCCACATGCCGCGCTGGGCCAGCCGTATTCTGCTGGAGATCACCGATGTACGGGTCGAGCAGCTGAACGATATCAGTGAGGAAGACGCACGTTCGGAGGGAATTTCTGGCTCCTCGGCACGTGACGTTAAAGAGGCTTACGCAGCGTTATGGCGGTCTATCTACGGTTCTGACAGCTGGCGCGCTAACCCATGGGTCTATGTGATCAAGTTTAAGCGTATCGAAGGAGATGGCCATGCGACTGATTAACCGAGGTAACCAGCAATCCCCGTTAGCGCGTCAGGCATGCGACATCGCGCTGGCAGCCCACCAGCAAAGATACGGCGACTATGGGCGCAGCAAGATGAAAGAGACCTACACGGTGAGAGTTGAAGGCGTGAAGGTCTGGGTTGAGGTGGTGAACCGCAAGACGAGCTATGTGGCCACGGCAATGACAGGCATGCGCCGCCTGCGTGCCCTTCCCGGCCAGGTGTCCTGATAAAGAATTATCAAACGGCCCCGGTAGGGGCCCTTGGAGAATAAAGATGAGCAAAGCAACGAATAAATTTGAGCTGATGAGCACTAAAGACATCTGCGGGCAGCTGTGTATTTCCTCACGTACGCTCGAACGCTACAGGAAAAGAGCCCCAAACGAGAACCCTTTCCCTGAGCCCGATTGCGCTTACATGGGCGGCCCCAATAAATGGTTAAAAACCAAAGTTACAGCCTGGCAAATCAGAGAGATGTCCAGGACCACCCGCAAGCCTATGTCCCACTTAAACCTCACGCGTGATGATAAAGGCCGCCTCACCCGACCTGACGCGGCGTGAACTCCAGAATGTCGGGCTCGACGATGCTCATAAGTCGGGCCCACCACTTACCATATGCCACTCTCATTTCCTCAACATAGGTGTGCTTGTCGTATACCGACCACACCCCAGGCAGTTTGTGCCCGAGCATTATCTCGGCGATATGCGGCTCGGTTAGCTCTGAGAAATTCGTTCGCGCAGTTCGGCGTAGGTCATGAATAGTAAAGTGTGGGACCTGCTCGTTATAAGCCTTGAGCATGAACTTAACCAGGTTGCTGCTGATGCTCATATGGAAGCCTTCACTCATCGGCTTGTCTTCATATTTTGAAAAAACAAAGCGTCCAGGCGCCAGCTCAATGGCCCGTTTTATCAGCGGGAGCATTTCCGGTATGATAGGTCGAATTATCGGTTTCTTTGTCTTCCGCCCTGTCTTGTGGTTTTCCCATGGAACAGTCCAGATCCCTTCTTCAAAATCAAAGTGTGCGACTTCAGCCTGCCGGAGTTCGCCGACCCTGCACGCCCATATCAGTGACAATTTATAGAGGATCTTGTTTCGCTCAATGAGTCGGGAATCCTCAATGGCTCGCCAGACAATCGCCAGTTCTTTACGGTCCAGGGTTCGCTCACCCATTTGTTTCTGGATGCCGAAATCACGCCCAGACATTTCTGACAGCGGGTTAACTTCCAGCAGCTGCCGTTTCACTGCCCAGGAATAACACTGTCGGCCGTTGCTGATCACGCGCCGGGTGATCTCGCTGTAACCCTGGGCCAATCTGTCCAGGACAGTGAGCCAGTTGTGTAACGTGAGCTGATGCGCAGGGTATTTCCCGAGCTTGGGGAAAACGTGCAGTTCAAACGAGCGGAGGACCTGCCCGGCTGATTCTTTCTGAATGCAGGCCATTGAGTGCCATTCACGGAACAGCTCTTCGAAGGTGTACTGGCTATTAATCTTGGCTTTGTCGAGGCTTTGCCTGATCCTTGGGTTTTCGCCACGGGCAAGAATAGCGGCCCACTTAGCCACTTCATCGCGCGCAGCCTTTAAACCGAACTCCGGATAGCTGCCGATCGTCATCTTGTCCTGTTTACCCAGGAAGCGGAATCGGTAGAAAAAAGTAACGGCCCCCTTTTTGGAGATACGTACCCACAGACCATCACGGTCTGCCTTTTCTTCAACTTTGTCTCGTTCGCGCCCAAGGCACGACTTTAGATAACTATCTGAAATAGCCATGATTTGTCCCTGCGTGTGTCCATCAGAACGGGGGGTTATGTGTCCATCATAGGATATGGACGCACTGGTGGACACAAAAACCATGACTTATGATGTCGTAGGTTGACTGTACATGCAAACAGTATAATTTTTGGAAAGGCTGATTTGATGGGGATCTTGAGGCGTTTTTGTCGGAGGTTTGCGGAGGCTGACGGGGTATCAATTATCGATGTGAGCAATGATCGAAAAGTTACGTATGTTCTTCATATAGTTAAATAATTATGCCTTACGAATTCCTGGAGGCCGCTGTTCTTAGCCTGACGTTTTTCAGTGCGAAAACGCAGCATTCTACACTACATCCTCGTCAGCTGGAAATGCACTTAGAGCCAGGTATAGCGCGAAGAGACGGCGTTTTCTTTATTGCGATGTAAATAATAATAAAGCCCGGCAGATTACCGGGCCTCAGAAGAGAGCGTCTCAACACGAAGTTGGTCGGGTGCCAGTGCAACGCTGAGGATAACGGGCTGCCACGCTTCCCGGGCGGCAAGCCTTGGGGAAACGCCTTTAGCAAGCCAGAACCCGCCCACGCCGCCCAAAGCGGCCCCGCACATGGCGGCCAAATCTGTGCCGAACAGCATCTGGAAAACCCCGCCCATCACGAACAGACCTGCCAGCGGAGAAAGGTAAACCAGCATAGCGGAAGTGAGCAGGCTACCTTCAGCGATGCCCAGCTCCACTTTTTGCCCTGCCACCAGCGGCTGATCGCTCGGCACAGCAATAGTGTGCGACGTTTGCGGCCCCAGCTTATTCAACACGCGGCTGCCGCAACCGGCTCGCGAAGCGCAGCTGCTGCACGATGCTTTAACGTCACAGCTGACAAGCGCTACGCCATCCTGCCAGGATACGACCGTGGCCCACTCTTTAATCATTGCGCAGCCCTAAATTTAATGCTGTCTGAAATACGTTTTGCCGTTGGCGGCGGTAATTCACCGACAATGGTAATTTCCGCATTATCGCGCACCGTCGTGCTGACCGTCCGGCGACCGGTACGGAGCATCTGTTCGGAACTGTTCGCCGTAGCGCGATTGATATTCACCGAGAAGCTAAACAGCCCATCGGAATAGAGTCGCGACTCAACCGGTGTTTCGATGGTTGGGAGCTGGCGACGGCTGCTGGAAACTTCGCTGAACCCTTGCGGGATCCAGGATGGTACCCAGTTAAAATTGACAGAATCGCCGGCAGGCACGGAAAGCAAAGGCGGCAGGCTGGCTTTGGCCAGATTCTGCATGCTGTTGCCAACCTGACTGTTCACATCGAAGGAGATCACGCGGAACTGCTCAAGCGTTTCACCGTCGCGATCGAGCAGATCAACACGCATCGGCAGCTTCGTCTCTGCGTCAATCCAGACGATATAGCTGTAACGTGTCCCATCCCGCGCGACAACGCGGATCACTTCGCACAGCCTGTCGGCAATACGCGTTCGCCCCACCGAGATAAAATCATAGTAGGGGGCGAGACGTTTAAAATCGGTGTAAATGAGCGACGGCAGGGAATCAACGATGTAGTCACCATTGAGCGTAAACGGCTCAAGGCCTGGCTCGAAATAGCTGATTTCGTTCCCACGCTGGACCACTTCCCGACGCGGGCCATCCATCTGTAAAAGCTGGGCGAGCGGCTGATTATCAAGGCGGGCGTGGCGATAGCGTAACGATTCGACACCCTGCTTATTGATGCTGATAAATGCCAACTCGTAATTGAGTGACTGGCTGGCCAGATTCATTTGCTGCAACAACGCCCCGGATGAAACATCAGCCGAGGCGTTAGCAGAGAAGAACAGGCTACCCGCCATCAAAGACATGGCGAACCAAAGTTGCTTCATTACTGCGATTGTGTTCCTAAAGTTTGGTTTCCTGGCACCTGCACAGCAGCCTGCTGGGTTTGGGCCTGCTCAAACTGAAGCTGCTCGGAGTGCAGACGGCGCTGCAACTCGTAATCCTGCAACATCGCATTAATGCGACGGCGCTGCTCCTGTACCTGCTGTTGCTGTCCGCCGCTTGCGGAGGCATCTGCCGGTACGCCCAGGCTAACCGGGCTGGCTTTACCCATCATCGGCAGCGTATTGAACACTGGCGCTTCAGGCTGCTGATTGGCTTCAGACTGAGTATTATAGTGCTGGACCCCAACGATAACTGCAAGCGATACGCACGCAGCGACCCCCATTTGGGTGAGCTGGCTGGCCCATGGACGCACCTTGTGCCAGAACGGCATTTTCTGCCATTGGTGAGGTGCAGGCTGCGCTTCAGGAATCAGCGGCGTGGTCTGATGAACAGGTTCGTTCTCAATGGCCGCCATAACGCGTGCTGAGATATCGAAATGGAGAACCTCGCTGGTATCACCGCGCAGAGAGTCGCGGATAAGATGATAGCTCTCCCAGGTCTGTTGCATTTCGGGAGAATGAGACAACTCATCGAGCAGCTCATTATCCAGCGTTTCACCATCCATTAAAGCGGAAAGTTTTTCTTTCTGCATGCCTAATACCTTTTCCAGTATCCCGCTATCGTCAACGCCTGATAAGCGGTTGAACTTTATTATCAATGGCTTCTCGCGCACGGAAAATTCGTGAACGAACCGTGCCGACCGGACAATCCATGATGGCGGCTATCTCTTCATAGCTTAGGCCATCCAGCTCCCGTAACGTAATTGCCATGCGTAAATCTTCCGGGAGCGACTCGATCGTGCGAAAAACGATTTGTCTCAGTTCTTCTGACAACATTAAGTTCTCAGGGTTCGAAATTTCTTTCAGCGCGCCGCCACTTTCGAAGTTTTCTGCGTCGATAGCGTCAACGTCACTTGAAGGCGGACGACGGCCCTGAGCAACCAAATAATTCTTAGCCGTATTGACTGCAATACGATACAGCCAGGTATAAAAAGCACTATCCCCCCGGAATGAATCCAGCGCGCGATAGGCCTTAATAAAAGACTCTTGCACCACATCAGGAACATCGCCTGACGGTACATAGCGGGAAACCAGACTCGCTACCTTATGCTGGTAGCGCACCACCAGTAGGTTAAAAGCTTTCTGATCTCCCTTCTGGACCCGTTCAACCAGGACCTGGTCCGTTAACTGCTCGCTCATCCGAGGTAATGTCTCCCCAAACCAAATTCCACGCGTTATCGAAACGCCACTCTAACAACATTGCACTTTGAGCAAGCACCAAATTAGAGTGTCTGTTCTTCAATAAGTTCCGTAACGCCTTTGTTTTTGTTCATCGCGCCGCAGACCGTTCATTTTCTCTCATTATAAGTCTGTTCACGATACGCACCCGCTTTCTGACAAGAATCATCAACTTTATCGTCAGAAGAGTAACGCAACACAGGCTTTATTTCACCACAAAATCTGAAGCTAACGATCTGCTTCGCAAAATATTTCCGGCCATTTAGCGCAGATTTAACTTCTGGCCTTCCGTTTAGTCATTGCAACACACAACAAAAAAAACGTGCGATATCTCGCATCACAATGCTATTCTCCCCACACCATGTTTAGTAAATTAAACAAACATCATGAACACGACGCCTGAACTTCATTGTGATGTACTGATCATCGGCAGCGGTGCTGCCGGCCTATCCCTCGCACTGCGCCTGGCGGAACATCAGAACGTAATCGTGCTGAGTAAAGGGCCGATGAGCGAAGGTTCCACCTTCTATGCACAAGGCGGTATTGCCGCCGTGTTTGATGAAACGGATAGTATAGCCTCGCACGTAGAAGACACCCTGATTGCCGGCGCCGGGATCGTGGATGAGCATGCGGCAGAGTTTGTCGCCAGCAATGCCCGCCACTGCGTGCAATGGCTTATCGATCAGGGCGTGCTGTTTGATACGCATGTTCAGCCTAATGGTGAAGAGAGCTATCACCTGACCCGTGAAGGCGGGCACAGCCACCGCCGTATTCTGCACGCTGCTGATGCAACCGGAAAAGCGGTTGAAACCACGCTGGTCAGCAAAGCCCTCAGCCATCCTAATATTCGGGTGCTGGAGCGCAGCAACGCCGTCGACCTGATTATTTCCGATAAGATTGGCCTGCCCGGCACGCGCCGTGTTGTCGGCGCATGGGTGTGGAATCGGAATAAAGAGAAGGTGGAAACCTGCCAGGCAAAAGCCGTTGTGCTGGCGACTGGCGGCGCCTCCAAGGTTTACCAGTACACGACTAACCCGGATATCGCCTCCGGAGACGGTATCGCCATGGCCTGGCGCGCAGGCTGCCGCGTGGCGAATATGGAGTTTAATCAGTTCCATCCTACCGCCCTTTTCCACCCGCAGGCACGTAACTTCCTGTTAACTGAAGCGTTGCGCGGCGAAGGCGCGTATCTGAAGCGTCCGGACGGTTCCCGGTTTATGCCGGACTTCGACCCCCGAGGTGAACTTGCCCCGCGGGATATCGTGGCCCGCGCCATTGACCACGAGATGAAGCGGCTTGGCGTCGACTGTATGTATCTGGACATTAGCCATAAACCGGAAGACTTTATTCGCCAGCACTTCCCGATGATTTATGAAAAGCTGCTGAGTCTGGGTATTGATTTAACCCGCGATCCGGTGCCGATTGTACCTGCCGCACACTATACCTGTGGCGGGGTGATGGTTGACGATCATGGTCGTACCGACGTGGATGGTTTGTATGCGATCGGCGAGGTCAGCTACACCGGCCTGCATGGTGCGAATCGCATGGCCTCAAACTCGCTGCTGGAGTGTCTGGTGTATGGGTGGTCGGCTGCGGAAGATATTACCAAACGCATGCCCTATGCACGTCCGACAACACACTTGCCGGCATGGGATGAAAGTCGGGTAGAAAACCCGGACGAACTGGTGGTTATCCAGCATAACTGGCACGAGCTGCGGCTTTTCATGTGGGATTATGTCGGGATTGTACGCACAACGAAGCGCCTGGAACGCGCGTTACGCCGCATCATGATGTTGCAGCAGGAAATTGATGAATATTACGCCAACTTCCGCGTTTCTAATAATCTGCTGGAGCTGCGCAACCTTGTGCAGGTTGCCGAGCTGATTGTGCGCTGTGCGATGATGCGCAAAGAGAGCCGTGGCCTGCATTATACGCTGGACTATCCCGAACCGCTTGAAATGTCCGGCCCGTCGGTGTTGACGCCGCAGGTTCACATAAACAGATAAAAGGCCTGGGTCAGGGCAGTGTAATCTTCGGAATAACGCTGGTCTGGCCCACGAATGACCATCCTGTCGATAAAGCATTCCCCCTCTTTCGGCGAGAGCGCCAGCAACACGCGGTGCGGTAAGCGTCCTTCCGTATCCGAAATATCGGTACGAAGACGCAGATTCCAGCCGATCCCCCGTGCGATCTCAATGAAGGTATTACCCGTGCTTTCAGGCAAGACCACGCAGAAAAATCCCTCTTCCGAGATGAGCTCCGCCGCACTGGTCAGTAGCGCCTTGTGATCGAGCGAGCCGGTGTAACGTGCCTGCTCGCGTTCCGGCGTTCCACATTCCACGCCTGGCGTGAAATAGGGCGGATTGCTGACAATCAAATCGTAACGCGCGGTTTGCTCCGACGCCCAGGTCAGGACATCGGCGCATTCTACCCTGATGCGATCTGCCCACGGAGAGTCGGCAGCGTTTTCACTTGCCTGCCGGGACGCCTGAGGATCAAGCTCAACGGCGTCGATCGTGACGTGTTCTTCCGTTCGCTGCGCCAGCATCAGCGCCTGAAGTCCGCTGCCCGTACCAATATCCAGAATGCGTTTTACACCTGCGACAGGCGCCCATGCACCCAGTAAAATACCGTCTGTACCGACTTTCATCGCACAACGATCGTGCGCCACAAAAAACTGTTTAAACGTAAAACCATCGCGGCGCAACTGCGCTTTGAGTTGAGACATGTCAGGGCAACCTTCTGAGTGAAACTGGAGTAGCATAGGGGAAAGCGAAGTGGTCGAAAAGCGATATCCATACAAACAGATGAAGATTACAGCCGTAACGTCTATAATCAGCGCCCCACACAGAGGTAGAACATGACTGTAACGACTTTTTCCGAACTTGAACTCGATGAAAGCCTGCTCAATGCCCTTGAGAGCAAAGGCTTTACACGCCCGACCGCCATTCAGGCCGCGGCCATTCCGCCTGCGCTTGAGGGCCGCGATGTGCTCGGTTCTGCGCCAACCGGCACGGGGAAGACAGCAGCCTACTTGCTGCCTGTGTTGCAGCATTTGCTCGACTTTCCGCGTAAAAAATCAGGCCCGCCGCGCATTTTGATCCTGACCCCGACCCGTGAACTGGCGATGCAGGTTGCCGAACACGCGCGTGAGTTGGCGGCGAACACCCATCTGGATATCGCGACCATCACCGGCGGCGTAGCGTATATGAACCACGCCGAAGTGTTCAGCGAAAACCAGGATATCGTTGTCGCGACGACGGGCCGTCTGCTGCAATACATAAAAGAAGAGAACTTCGACTGCCGCGCGGTGGAAACGCTGATTCTCGATGAAGCTGACCGCATGCTGGACATGGGCTTTGCCCAGGATATCGAACACATCGCGGGTGAAACGCGCTGGCGTAATCAGACAATGCTGTTCTCGGCAACCCTTGAAGGGGATGCCATTAAAGATTTCGCCGAACGTCTGCTGGAAGATCCGGTGGAAGTGTCCGCTACGCCATCGACCCGTGAGCGTAAGAAGATCCACCAGTGGTACTACCGCGCAGATAACCTTGAGCATAAGGTTGAGTTGTTGAAACACCTGCTGAAGCAGGAAGAGGCAACCCGTACCATCGTCTTCGTACGCAAACGTGAGCGCGTGCATGAGCTGGCAGAAATGCTGCGCAACGCCGGCATTAACAACTGCTATCTCGAAGGTGAAATGGCGCAGGTTAAGCGAACCGAAGGGATTAAGCGCCTGACCGATGGCCGCGTGAATGTGCTGGTTGCCACCGATGTTGCCGCGCGTGGGATCGACATCCCGGACGTGAGCCACGTAATCAACTTTGATATGCCGCGCAGCGGTGATACTTACCTGCACCGTATTGGTCGTACCGGCCGTGCGGGCCGCAAAGGTATTGCTATCTCTCTGGTAGAAGCGCACGACCATCTGCTGCTACAGAAAATTGGCCGCTACGTTGAGGAGCCGCTGAAAGCTCGCGTGATTGACGGGCTTCGTCCGACCACACGTGCGCCGAGTGAAAAAATGACGGGTAAACCGTCCAAGAAAGCGCTCGCGAAACGTGCTGAGAGAAAAGAGAAAGAAAAAGAGAAGCCGCGCGTTAAACAGCGCCACCGCGATACCAAAAATATTGGTAAGCGCCGTAAGCCAAGTTCTGCTGCGCCAGAGACAAAAACTGAAGAGTAAAAAAAAGCCGGGACATTCCCGGCTTTTTTATTCCACCCCCGAAGCTGAACTTTACAGGCTTTCAGTAAAGGTACGCGCGATAACGTCGCGCTGCTGTTCCGGGGTCAGAGAGTTGAAACGCACCGCATAGCCAGACACACGGATGGTCAGCTGCGGGTATTTTTCCGGATGCTCAACGGCATCCATCAGCGTTTCGCGACGCAGGACGTTAACGTTCAGGTGCTGACCGCCTTCCACGCGTACTTCTGGTTGCACTTGCATTGGAATTTCACGGTATTCAATTTCGCCCAGTTTGCTCACCGGAACGATTTCGTCTTCCGCAAAACCTGCTTTCGCTACTACACAGCGCGCTTCGTTTTTCTCGCTGTCCAGCAGCCAGAAAGAGTTCAGCAGATCGTCATTTGCAGCTTTAGTAATCTGGATACCTGTAATCATGTGTTGCCTCCCTTAGGCTACATTAACTGATGCTGGCCTTTTGCGGCCAATTGGTAAAACCATTGTTTGTTGTGTGTATATATAACATTCAGACCCGGGTGATTTATTGATTTAAATCAACAAAACCACCAACCACACAAAGAGTGTGGTCTGTATTTTTTGTTTTAGATCAATTTTAAAGGTTTACCAATTCAACTTATCCTGCCTGGTTTTCAACATAAATTGAGACACTTAGCCTGCTTTTCCGCGGGTAATTTTGCTCATTGGGGTTTAGCAGGTAAGCTAGACACAGAATGAGATCCGCAGGAGAGCGAGATGACAACACCTTTAACCTGGCATGACGTGCTGGCAGAAGAGAAGCAGCAGCCCTATTTTATTAACACCCTCAGTACCGTTGCGGCTGAACGGCAGGCCGGCCAGACAATTTATCCGCCGCAGAAAGATGTGTTTAACGCCTTCCGCTACACCGAACTGAGTGATGTAAAGGTGGTTATCCTGGGGCAGGATCCGTACCACGGCCCCGGGCAGGCTCACGGACTGGCATTTTCCGTGCGTCCGGGCGTGGCCATCCCCCCTTCTCTGCTGAATATGTATAAAGAGCTGGAAGGAACGATTCCGGGTTTTACCCGCCCTAATCACGGTTATCTGGAAAGCTGGGCGCGCCAGGGCGTGCTGTTGCTGAATACCGTATTAACCGTCCGGGCGGGTCAGGCACACTCCCACGCCAGTCTGGGATGGGAAACCTTTACCGATAAGGTTATCAGCCTGATCAATGAGCATCGTGAAGGCGTCGTGTTTTTACTCTGGGGTTCGCATGCCCAAAAGAAAGGGGCGATTATCGATCGTCAGCGTCATTACGTGCTGAAGGCACCGCACCCGTCGCCGCTGTCTGCGCATCGCGGTTTCTTTGGCAGTAATCATTTTGTTCTGACGAATGAGTGGCTGGAAAAGCGTGGCGAAAAGCCGATTGACTGGATGCCTGTGTTACCCGCAGAGAGCGAGTAGGGTTTGAATGTGCCGGGTCAGGCCCGGCACATAAAAGGCTTATGCCTTGTTCTGACGCCACCATTCCGCCAGCAGCACGCCGGTCGCAACGGATACGTTCAGGCTTTCAACGTTGCCTGTGCCGTCGATAGAGACGCTCAGGTCAGCGCTGGAGAGTGCCGCATCAGACAGACCATCACGCTCCTGACCTAACACCAGCACCATTTTGCGCGGCAGCATCGCTTTAAACAGCGGCGTAGCGGCACGGCTTGAGGTGGTGACAATGGTGTAGCCCGCTTTACGGAATTGCTCCAGGGCTTCCAGCACGCTGTCGCCGGTGATCGGCTGAACATGCTCTGCACCGCCTTCCGCAGTACGAATCGCCGCACCGGATTCCAGCAGCGCGGCATCCTGCAACAGAACGCCTTTCACGCCAAAGTGCGCGCAGCTACGCATCATAGCGCCCAGGTTATGCGGGTTACCCACATCTTCCAGCGCCAGCACGCAGTCATCGGCATCCGCCTGGCTGACCCACTGCTGCACGGTAGTGCCGTTACGTTTTTTGATCAGGAAGCAGACGCCGCCGTGGTGTTCAGTCCCGGACGCTTTTGTCAGCTCGGCATCGTCAACCACGTGATAGGCTTTGCGGTTCGCCGCCATCCAGCGCAGCGCTTCTTTAAAGCGCGGGGTCACGCTCTGAATAAACCATGCACGAACAATACACTCCGGGCGGCTCTGGAACAGGGCCTGACAGGCGTTCTCACCGTAGACACGGGTCTCTTCCGCACGCTGACGACGCAGCACTTCCGGATCGATAAAGCTTTTTCCGCTGATACCGCCGTGATCGGCTTTTTCGGTCGCCTCTTCACCGGGCGCGCGAGAAACGGTACGCCATGGCGATCCACCGTCACGGACAACATCATCGCGTTTGCGATCGTCACGCTTACGGTCATCACGTTTGCGGTCATCGCCGCGGTTATTTCTGTCATCGCGGGCGGGGCGACGGCCACCGTCTGCACGAGAAGACGCCGGACGCCCGCCACCTTTTCCGGTACGCGGATTTTGGGTGCGTTTATCAGAGTCATCATCACTGCGGACATACATCACTTTGACCTTGCCGCTTTTGTTTTTCATTTCGTCGTTCATGCTTTTCTCCACCAGCGCTGCGCGAAGCGCGCAGATTACCCGATGTGCAAGCTCATAGCCATAATTTCGTACAAAAGCCTGTGACTATTGTTCCCATTGAATAAAACGCGTTGTCGTTTCATACAGGCTCACTGATAATATGTAACATATCAGAAACATTATCGGCGTTCTGCCGTTGTTCCACGGCTCTATCAGAGGTTAGTTATGAATACCGTATGTGCCAACTGTCAGGCTTTAAACCGCATTCCGGACGATCGGATGGATGACGGTGCGAAATGCGGGCGTTGTGGCCACGAATTATTTGATGGCGATGTCATTAACGCGACGGGTGCTACGCTGGACAAACTCCTCAAGGACGATCTGCCTGTTGTGGTCGATTTCTGGGCGCCGTGGTGCGGCCCCTGCCGTAACTTTGCGCCCATCTTCGAAGACGTGGCTGAAGAGCGCAGCGGGAAAATGCGTTTTGTCAAAGTGAATACCGAAGCGGAACGTGAACTCAGCGCCCGTTTTCGCATTCGCAGCATTCCAACCATTATGATTTTCAAAAATGGTGAAGTGATCGACATGCTCAATGGCGCAGTACCGAAAGCGCCTTTCGACAGCTGGTTAAACGAATCCCTGTAACATTCGCGGGGCATATCTTGTGCCCCGTTCTCTCCTCTGCGAAAATGGGGTTTTTCCTGCCTTTTCGCCCATGACTGATAACGCTGTACTCCAATTACGCGCCGAGCGCCTTGCGCGCGCCACCCGCCCTTTTCTGGCCCGAGGCAATCGTATTCGCCGCTGCCAGCGCTGCCTTTTACCGCTGAAAGTGTGTCTGTGCGAAACGCTTGTACCGAGCGAGGCGAAAAGCCGCTTTTGTCTGGTCATGTTCGATACCGAACCGATGAAGCCCAGCAACACGGGGCGTTTGATCGCCGATATTCTGCCTAACACCGCAGCGTTTCAGTGGTCGCGCACTGAGCCACCTAAGGCTCTGCTCGACCTGGTGGCAAGCCCGGACTATCAGCCTATGGTCGTTTTCCCGGCATCATATGCAGGCGAACAACGTCAGGTGCTTACGGCGCCACCATCTGGTAAGCCGCCGCTGTTTATTATGCTCGACGGCACCTGGACCGAAGCGAGAAAGATGTTTCGCAAAAGCCCTTATCTTGATGCGCTGCCGGTGATTTCCGTCGATCTGTCGCGCGTCTCGGCCTATCGCTTACGTGAAGCGCATGCCGACGGTCAATATTGCACCGCTGAAGTCGCTATTGCGCTACTGGATCTGGCGGGCGATACCCAGGCGGCCGGCGCGCTGGGCTCCCACTTCTCCTGCTTCCGCGAACGTTATCTTGCGGGAAAAACCGTTCATAAGGGTAGCGTCACAGCAACTGAGGCAGAAAGCGTTTAAAATCATCAGGTCGCTTGCATTCACAGGAGGCCTGCATGAGCCAGAGAGGGTTAGAAGCGCTACTCCGTCCGAAATCCATTGCTGTTATTGGCGCCTCGATGAAACCGGACCGCGCAGGGTATCTGATGATGCGTAACCTGCTGGCTGGCGGGTTTAACGGCCCGGTCATGCCCGTTACGCCCGCTTATAAGGCGGTACAGGGGGTGCTGGCGTGGCCGGATGTGCAGAGCCTGCCTTTCGTTCCCGACCTCGCCGTGCTCTGTACGCATGCGAAACGAAACCTCGAACTGCTTGAGTCGCTCGGTCAGAAAGGCTGTAAAACCTGCATTATTCTTTCCTCGCCTCCTGAACAGCAGCCCGAACTGCTGGCCTGCGCCAGCCGCTACCAGATGCGCATTCTTGGTCCAAACAGCCTCGGCCTGCTTGCGCCCTGGCAAGGGCTAAATGCCAGTTTTTCCCCGGTTCCGATCCGTAAAGGCAAACTGGCCTTTATTTCGCAGTCGGCTGCGGTATCCAATACCATCCTCGACTGGGCGCAGCAGCGTGAGATGGGTTTTTCCTACTTCATCGCTTTGGGCGACAGCCTGGACATTGACGTCGATGAGCTGCTGGATTTCCTGGCGCGTGACAGCAAAACCAGCGCTATCCTGCTCTACCTTGAACACCTGAGCGACGCCCGTCGTTTTGTGTCGGCGTCACGTAGCGCATCGAGAAATAAACCGATACTGGTCATCAAAAGCGGGCGCAGCCCTGCGGCTCAGCGCCTGCTACATTCCCGTTCAGGGATGGATCCCGCATGGGATGCAGCGATCCAGCGCGCCGGTTTACTGCGGGTACAGGATACGCACGAGCTTTTTTCCGCCGTCGAAACGTTAAGCCACATGCGCCCCCTGCGCGGTGAAAAGCTGATGATTGTCAGCAACGGTGCCGCTCCCGCCGCCCTGGCGCTGGACGAGCTCTGGCTACGCAACGGCAAGCTGGCCACGCTGGGTGAAGAGACGCTACAGCGCCTGCGGGACGCGTTACCGGGAAGCGTTGTTCCCGATAATCCCCTCGATTTGCGCGATGATGCCAGCAGCGATCGTTACATTAAGGCGATCACGATTTTGCTCGATAGCCAGGACTTTGATGCGCTGATGATTATCCATTCGCCCAGCGCGGTTGCGCCAGGCAGCGAAAGTGCGCGTGCGCTGATTGAGGCAGTCCGAAAACATCCCCGCGGCAAATACGTTACCCTGCTGACCAACTGGTGCGGCGAGTTCTCCTCCCAGGAGGCACGGCGTCTGTTTAGTGAAGCCGGGTTGCCAACCTACCGTACCCCGGAGGGCACCATTACCGCGTTTATGCATATGGTTGAATACCGCCGCAACCAGAAGCAACTGCGTGAAACGCCTGCCCTGCCGGGCAATCTCACCGCAAATTCGGTGGATGTGCACAGGCTTTTGCAGCAGGCCATCGAAGAGGGCGCCACTTCTCTTGATACACATGAGGTACAACCCATTCTTGGCAGCTATGGGATGCAAACCCTGCCCACCTGGATTGCCGGCGACAGCGCTGAGGCGGTACATATCGCTGAGCAGATTGGTTATCCGGTCGCGCTGAAGCTGCGCTCTCCCGATATTCCGCACAAATCGGATGTGCAGGGCGTCATGCTGTATCTGCGCACCGCGACAGAAGTACAACAGGCCGCGGATGCCATTATCGATCGCGTAAAAATGACGTGGCCACAGGCCCGGATCCACGGCCTGCTGGTGCAGAGCATGGCCAACCGTGCGGGTGCACAGGAGCTGCGCGTGGTTGTCGAACACGATCCGGTTTTTGGTCCTCTCATTATGCTGGGTGAAGGCGGCGTTGAGTGGCGGCCAGAAGAACAGGCGGTTGTCGCGCTTCCTCCTCTAAACATGAACCTGGCGCGTTATTTGATTATTCAGGCCATCAAAAGCAAAAAAATCCGCGGGAGAAGCGCTCTGCGGCCGCTTGATATCGCCGGGTTAAGCCAGTTTCTGGTGAAGGTCTCCAACCTCATTGTTGACTGTGCGGAGATCCAGCGCCTGGATATCCACCCCCTTCTTGCCTCCGGAAATGAATTTACCGCGCTGGACGTGACGCTGGATATTGCGCCCTTTATCGGTGATCGGGAAAGCCGTCTCGCCATTCGTCCTTATCCTCTTCATCTGGAAGAGTGGGTGGAGATGAAAAATGGGGAACGGGCGCTGTTTCGCCCTATCCTGCCGGAAGACGAGCCGCTGCTGCGGGCGTTCATCTCGCAGGTGACGAAGGAAGATTTGTACTATCGCTATTTCAGCGAAATCAATGAATTTACCCACGACGATTTAGCCAATATGACCCAGATCGACTACGATCGAGAAATGGCGATTGTGGCGGTCCGCCGTTCCGGAGCGGGAGAGGAGATCCTCGGCGTGACGCGTGCCATTTCCGACCCGGATAACGTGGATGCGGAGTTTGCCGTACTGGTGCGTTCCGATCTTAAGGGTTTGGGGTTGGGCAGACGGCTGCTCGAAAAACTCATTGGTTATACGCGCGATCACGGATTGTCACGCCTGAATGGCATTACTATGCCAAACAATCGGGGTATGGTGACCCTGGCGCGGAAGCTCGGTTTTGACGTTGATATCCAGCTGGATGAAGGCATTGTCTCTCTGTCCCTCAGCCTGATTTCGACGGATAAACAAGAGTAAGCTGCTGGAAATGTTACCCACTTTTCGCGGCACTGGGGTATCATTGTCCGCTTATGTTGTTTGCCTGGTACAGACAACCCTTCAATGAACAGAGAAGAAACGCACTGTGATGTTGTCAAAATTTAAGCGTAATAAACATCAACAACACCTTGCTCAACTACCGAAGATTTCTCAGTCAGTTGATGATGTAGAGTTCTTTTATGCTCCCGCTCATTTCCGGGAGACGCTTCTTGAAAAGATTGCCAGCGCTACGCGACGTATTTGCATTGTGGCGCTCTATCTTGAACAAGATGAAGGTGGGCGTGCGATCCTGAACGCGCTCTATGAAGCGAAACGTCAGCGTCCAGAACTGGATGTTCGCGTGCTGGTTGACTGGCACCGTGCTCAGCGCGGCCGTATTGGTGCCGCTGCCTCGAATACCAATGCTGATTGGTATTGCCGCACGGCCCAGGAAAATCCGGGTATTGATATCCCGGTGTATGGCGTACCGGTGAATACTCGTGAAGCGCTTGGCGTTCTTCATTTTAAAGGATTTATCATTGATGACAGCGTCCTTTATAGCGGTGCCAGCCTGAATGATGTGTATCTCCATCAGCTCGATAAATACCGTTACGATCGCTACCATCTGATCCGCAATCCGCAGATGGCCGACATCATGTTCAACTGGGTTGATAAAAACCTGGTTCATGGCCGGGGTGTGCACCGTCTTGACGATCCTCATCGTCCGAAAAGCCCGGAAATCAAAAACGACGTTCGCTCCTTCCGCCAGGAACTGCGCGATGCGGTTTATCGTTTTCAGGGGGATGCCAGTAATGAAGAACTGTCCGTTACGCCTCTGGTAGGCCTGGGAAAATCCAGCCTGCTGAACAAGACCATCTTCCATTTGATGCCGTGCGCGGAGCATAAGCTCACCATCTGTACCCCGTACTTCAACCTTCCCGCCGTTCTGGTGCGTAATATCATTCAGCTGCTGCGTGATGGTAAAAAGGTGGAAATTATTGTCGGGGATAAAACGGCAAATGACTTTTTCATTCCGGAAGATCAACCTTTCAAGATCATCGGCGCACTGCCTTATCTCTATGAGATTAACCTGCGCCGCTTCCTGAGCCGTTTACAGTACTATGTGAACACGGACCAGCTGGTTGTGCGTCTCTGGAAAGATGAAGATAACAGCTATCACCTCAAAGGAATGTGGGTGGATGATGATTGGATGCTGCTGACCGGTAATAATCTCAACCCACGCGCCTGGCGTCTGGATCTGGAAAACGCCATCCTTATTCACGATCCTCAGCATGCGTTAGCCGCGAAACGCGATCGTGAGCTGGAGCTTATACGCACGCATACCACAGTGGTTCGTCATTATCGCGATCTGCAAAGCATCGCTGATTATCCGGTGAAAGTTCGAAAGCTGATTCGCCGTCTACGTCGGATCCGTATCGACCGCCTCATCAGCCGCATTCTGTAATACACGAGCCCTGTCATCGACGGGGCTTTTTTATGGAGTCTGTTAATGCGTACGCCTTTCCTGATAATCCCTCTTTTCCTGACCGGTTGCAGCCATATGGCTAATGATAACTGGTCGGGTCAGGATAAAGCTCAACACTTTCTGGCGTCTGCAATGTTGTCCGCTGCGGGTAATGAATATGCGCTGCACCAGGGTTATAGCCGGGATCGAAGTGCCACAATGGGGCTGATGTTCTCCATCAGCCTGGGGGCATCAAAAGAACTTTGGGATAGCCGCCCCTCGGGAAGCGGCTGGAGCTGGAAAGATTTTGCCTGGGACGTAGCCGGGGCAACAACCGGCTACGCCGTCTGGCAGATGGCGCATTATTAAAGGCGGATCCCTTTTCCTTTACGATGCAGCATCAGGGAGACAATAAACGCCAGCGCCCCCATGATGGTGACATACCAGAAAAAGGTCGATTCACTGCCCCATGACTTAAGGGATAGCGCGACATACTCTGCCGAACCGCCGAACAGGGCGTTAGCGACCGCATAAGAGAGGCCTACGCCCAGCGCCCTCACCTGTGCGGGAAACATTTCTGCTTTCAAAATGCCACTGATTGCCGTGTAAAAACTAATAATAATAAGTGCCACCATAATCAAAGCGAAAGCGGCATACGGAGAGGTTGTATGCTGTAGCGCCGTCAAAAGCGGAACAGTCCCCAGGGTGAGCATGCCACCAAAGATCAGCATGGAGGTGCGGCGACCTATTTTGTCCGACAGCGCGCCAACAATCGGCTGGATGAGCATAAAGACCAGTAACGCCACCGTCATGACGACGCTCGCAACGTTAGCATGCATGCCCGTGGTGTTGACCAGATATTTTTGCATATAGGTGGTGAAGGTATAGAAGCTTAGCGAGCCTGCGGCGGTAAAGCCTAATACCATCAAAAACGCTTTGCGGTTTCGCCACAGCCCTTTCATCGAACCGGCTTCTTTCAGCGCCCTGACCTCCTGCTGGGAGGTTTCATCAAGCTGACGGCGTAACCACAGCGCCACAACCGCCAGGGCAGCCCCCAGGGCAAACGGGATGCGCCAGCCCCAGGCGCGTAAATCTTCATCGCTAAGGATTTGTTGAAGGATCACCACAACCAGTAACGCCAGCAGCTGACCGCCAATGAGGGTTACATACTGGAATGATGCATAGAAACCTTTGCGCCCTTCAACAGCTACTTCGCTCATGTATGTCGCGCTGGTGCCATATTCGCCACCCACTGACAGCCCCTGGAACAGGCGTGCCAGCAGCAACAACGCCGGTGCCCATGTTCCGATAGTGTCATATCCGGGAAGGCAGGCAATCACCAGCGAGCCGACGCACATCATGCACACGGAGATGAGCATGGATGTCTTGCGCCCTTTCCTGTCCGCGATCCTGCCGAACAGCCATCCACCAATGGGACGCATCAGGAACCCGGCGGCAAAAACGCCTGCGGTTTGCAGAAGCTGCGTTGTGGTGTTCCCTGACGGGAAGAAGATATGTGCAAAGTAGAGTGAACAAAATGAATAGACGTAAAAATCAAACCACTCTACAAGGTTCCCCGATGAAGCTCCAACGATTGCCCAAACCCGACGGCGAGTATCCTTGCCTGCTAAACTTGTGTTATCCGTATCTGCACTGGCTACGGTTTCTGTCATTTTAAAATCCCCTGTCTCACATTGCGGGCCATTGCCCACAAACAGTAAAACCGGATTTAAAACGAATCGTTAGGTAAATAAAATGTTTCCAATATGTTTCATTGGATTTTGTGAACTCGATCAGGTATCGAATTATTAGCGGACGTAGTAATTATCCCCACGCTTGCTGGTGAGCCTTTTTTCGCTGCAAATAATCTTCATCAGCACGAATTTTATCCCACCACGTTTTGAACACCGCAGCGGCTTCTGCTTTTACTGGATCGTGATCGAGGGGTTTGACCTGGCGATTCTCATCATACTTTTTTCCGCCTTTATGATTGGCGTATCGTCGGGCACGGGTGTATCCCATCTGTATGAATTTACGCGCCATATCCATGCCGACAAAATTGTTATTCCTGCGGTACTCTTCAAAGAGGGCGTAGATCTCTTCTGCCGAACGCGCTGCGACTTCAGCATTTTTATAACGCCAGTGCGGCAGGATTTCGCTTTTATAAGGCTCGACCATCAATACGCCCTGCTCACCCCGGCCAACCTGATACCGTTCGGGATGTTCGCGAAAATTAATATTGGCAAAATCTTGTTGATAATCAAAGGGACGAGTCAAAGCGGCACCATTGTTAAAATTGTTTTAACAATTGTAGGCCGGATAAGTGGAAGCCGCCATCCGGCATGTTTTCCACGTACAAAGCAAAAAACCCCGCACCTTACGGTACAGGGTTCTTCTTAATTGATGCCTGGCAGTTCCCTACTCTCACATGGGGAGACCCCACACTACCATCGGCGCTACGGCGTTTCACTTCTGAGTTCGGCATGGGGTCAGGTGGGACCACCGCGCTAAAGCCGCCAGGCAAATTCTGTTAATCTGTATCAAAGCTGAAATTTGATTGTCTGTCTCTTCGCCAAAACACCTTCGGCGTTGTAAGGTTAAGCCTCACGGTTCATTAGTATCGGTTAGCTCAACGCATCGCTGCGCTTACACACCCGACCTATCAACGTCATCGTCTTTAACGTTCCTTCAGGAGACTTAAAGTCTCAGGGAGAACTCATCTCGGGGCAAGTTTCGTGCTTAGATGCTTTCAGCACTTATCTCTTCCGCATTTAGCTACCGGGCAGTGCCATTGGCATGACAACCCGAACACCAGTGATGCGTCCACTCCGGTCCTCTCGTACTAGGAGCAGCCCCCCTCAATTCTCCAGCGCCCACGGCAGATAGGGACCGAACTGTCTCACGACGTTCTAAACCCAGCTCGCGTACCACTTTAAATGGCGAACAGCCATACCCTTGGGACCTACTTCAGCCCCAGGATGTGATGAGCCGACATCGAGGTGCCAAACACCGCCGTCGATATGAACTCTTGGGCGGTATCAGCCTGTTATCCCCGGAGTACCTTTTATCCGTTGAGCGATGGCCCTTCCATTCAGAACCACCGGATCACTATGACCTGCTTTCGCACCTGCTCGCGCCGTCACGCTCGCAGTCAAGCTGGCTTATGCCATTGCACTAACCTCCTGATGTCCGACCAGGATTAGCCAACCTTCGTGCTCCTCCGTTACTCTTTGGGAGGAGACCGCCCCAGTCAAACTACCCACCAGACACTGTCCGCAACCCGGGTAACGGGTCTACGTTAGAACACCAGCCATTAAAGGGTGGTATTTCAAGGTTGGCTCCACGCAGACTGGCGTCCACGCTTCAAAGCCTCCCACCTATCCTACACATCAAGGACCAGTGTTCAGTGTCAAGCTATAGTAAAGGTTCACGGGGTCTTTCCGTCTTGCCGCGGGTACACTGCATCTTCACAGCGAGTTCAATTTCACTGAGTCTCGGGTGGAGACAGCCTGGCCATCATTACGCCATTCGTGCAGGTCGGAACTTACCCGACAAGGAATTTCGCTACCTTAGGACCGTTATAGTTACGGCCGCCGTTTACCGGGGCTTCGATCAAGAGCTTCGCGTTGCCGCTAACCCCATCAATTAACCTTCCGGCACCGGGCAGGCGTCACACCGTATACGTCCACTTTCGTGTTTGCACAGTGCTGTGTTTTTAATAAACAGTTGCAGCCAGCTGGTATCTTCGACTGATTTCAGCTCCACCCGCAGGGGCTTCACCTACATATCAGCGTGCCTTCTCCCGAAGTTACGGCACCATTTTGCCTAGTTCCTTCACCCGAGTTCTCTCAAGCGCCTTGGTATTCTCTACCTGACCACCTGTGTCGGTTTGGGGTACGATTTCGTGTTACCTGATGCTTAGAGGCTTTTCCTGGAAGCAGGGCATTTATCACTTCAGCACCGTAGTGCCTCGTCATCACACCTCAGCGTTAATAAGGTACCGGATTTACCTGGAACCTCCGCCTACATGCTTAAACCGGGACAACCGTCGCCCGGCTGACATAGCCTTCTCCGTCCCCCCTTCGCAGTAACACCAAGTACAGGAATATTAACCTGTTTCCCATCGACTACGCCTTTCGGCCTCGCCTTAGGGGTCGACTCACCCTGCCCCGATTAACGTTGGACAGGAACCCTTGGTCTTCCGGCGAGCGGGCTTTTCACCCGCTTTATCGTTACTTATGTCAGCATTCGCACTTCTGATACCTCCAGCATGCCTCACAGCACACCTTCAACGGCTTACAGAACGCTCCCCTACCCAACAACACATAAGTGTCGCTGCCGCAGCTTCGGTGCATGGTTTAGCCCCGTTACATCTTCCGCGCAGGCCGACTCGACCAGTGAGCTATTACGCTTTCTTTAAATGATGGCTGCTTCTAAGCCAACATCCTGGCTGTCTGTGCCTTCCCACATCGTTTCCCACTTAACCATGACTTTGGGACCTTAGCTGGCGGTCTGGGTTGTTTCCCTCTTCACGACGGACGTTAGCACCCGCCGTGTGTCTCCCGTGATAACATTCTTCGGTATTCGTAGTTTGCATCGGGTTGGTAAGCCGGGATGGCCCCCTAGCCGAAACAGTGCTCTACCCCCGAAGATGAATTCACGAGGCGCTACCTAAATAGCTTTCGGGGAGAACCAGCTATCTCCCGGTTTGATTGGCCTTTCACCCCCAGCCACAGGTCATCCGCTAATTTTTCAACATTAGTCGGTTCGGTCCTCCAGTTAGTGTTACCCAACCTTCAACCTGCCCATGGCTAGATCACCGGGTTTCGGGTCTATACCCTGCAACTTAACGCCCAGTTAAGACTCGGTTTCCCTTCGGCTCCCCTATACGGTTAACCTTGCTACAGAATATAAGTCGCTGACCCATTATACAAAAGGTACGCAGTCACCCCATAAAGAGGCTCCCACTGCTTGTACGTACACGGTTTCAGGTTCTTTTTCACTCCCCTCGCCGGGGTTCTTTTCGCCTTTCCCTCACGGTACTGGTTCACTATCGGTCAGTCAGGAGTATTTAGCCTTGGAGGATGGTCCCCCCATATTCAGACAGGATACCACGTGTCCCGCCCTACTCTTCGAGTTCACAGCATGTGCATTTTCGTGTACGGGACTATCACCCTGTACCGTCGGACTTTCCAGACCGTTCCACTAACACACAAGCTGATTCAGACTCCGGGCTGCTCCCCGTTCGCTCGCCGCTACTGGGGGAATCTCGGTTGATTTCTTTTCCTCGGGGTACTTAGATGTTTCAGTTCCCCCGGTTCGCCTCGTTAACCTATGTATTCAGTTAACGATAGTGCAACGGATTGCACTGGGTTTCCCCATTCGGACATCGCCGGGTCAAGGGTTCATATCACCTCGCCGGCGCTTTTCGCAGATTAGCACGTCCTTCATCGCCTCTGACTGCCAGGGCATCCACCGTGTACGCTTAGTCGCTTAACCTCACAACCCGAAGATGTTTCTTTCGATTCACCATCGACTTGCGAAAATTTGAGAGACTCGAACACACATGAGCTGTGTGTCGTTTCAATTTTCAGCTTGATCCAGATTTTTAAAGAGCAAATATCTCAAACATGACTCGCAAGTCAGTTTTGAGATATGACGGCAGGTGACTTTCACTCACGAACCAGCAAGTGGCGTCCCCTAGGGGATTCGAACCCCTGTTACCGCCGTGAAAGGGCGGTGTCCTGGGCCTCTAGACGAAGGGGACGTACAGTCTCAATCGCAAGACGCCTTGCTATTTACTTTTCATCAGACAATCTGTGTGAGCACTACAAAGGCAGGTTCTTTAAGGTAAGGAGGTGATCCAACCGCAGGTTCCCCTACGGTTACCTTGTTACGACTTCACCCCAGTCATGAATCACAAAGTGGTAAGCGCCCTCCCGAAGGTTAAGCTACCTACTTCTTTTGCAACCCACTCCCATGGTGTGACGGGCGGTGTGTACAAGGCCCGGGAACGTATTCACCGTGGCATTCTGATCCACGATTACTAGCGATTCCGACTTCATGGAGTCGAGTTGCAGACTCCAATCCGGACTACGACGCACTTTATGAGGTCCGCTTGCTCTCGCGAGGTCGCTTCTCTTTGTATGCGCCATTGTAGCACGTGTGTAGCCCTACTCGTAAGGGCCATGATGACTTGACGTCATCCCCACCTTCCTCCAGTTTATCACTGGCAGTCTCCTTTGAGTTCCCGGCCTAACCGCTGGCAACAAAGGATAAGGGTTGCGCTCGTTGCGGGACTTAACCCAACATTTCACAACACGAGCTGACGACAGCCATGCAGCACCTGTCTCAGAGTTCCCGAAGGCACCAATCCATCTCTGGAAAGTTCTCTGGATGTCAAGAGTAGGTAAGGTTCTTCGCGTTGCATCGAATTAAACCACATGCTCCACCGCTTGTGCGGGCCCCCGTCAATTCATTTGAGTTTTAACCTTGCGGCCGTACTCCCCAGGCGGTCGACTTAACGCGTTAGCTCCGGAAGCCACGCCTCAAGGGCACAACCTCCAAGTCGACATCGTTTACGGCGTGGACTACCAGGGTATCTAATCCTGTTTGCTCCCCACGCTTTCGCACCTGAGCGTCAGTCTTTGTCCAGGGGGCCGCCTTCGCCACCGGTATTCCTCCAGATCTCTACGCATTTCACCGCTACACCTGGAATTCTACCCCCCTCTACAAGACTCTAGCCTGCCAGTTTCGAATGCAGTTCCCAGGTTGAGCCCGGGGATTTCACATCCGACTTGACAGACCGCCTGCGTGCGCTTTACGCCCAGTAATTCCGATTAACGCTTGCACCCTCCGTATTACCGCGGCTGCTGGCACGGAGTTAGCCGGTGCTTCTTCTGCGGGTAACGTCAATCGACAAGGTTATTAACCTTGTCGCCTTCCTCCCCGCTGAAAGTACTTTACAACCCGAAGGCCTTCTTCATACACGCGGCATGGCTGCATCAGGCTTGCGCCCATTGTGCAATATTCCCCACTGCTGCCTCCCGTAGGAGTCTGGACCGTGTCTCAGTTCCAGTGTGGCTGGTCATCCTCTCAGACCAGCTAGGGATCGTCGCCTAGGTGAGCCGTTACCCCACCTACTAGCTAATCCCATCTGGGCACATCCGATGGCAAGAGGCCCGAAGGTCCCCCTCTTTGGTCTTGCGACGTTATGCGGTATTAGCTACCGTTTCCAGTAGTTATCCCCCTCCATCAGGCAGTTTCCCAGACATTACTCACCCGTCCGCCACTCGTCAGCGAAGCAGCAAGCTGCTTCCTGTTACCGTTCGACTTGCATGTGTTAGGCCTGCCGCCAGCGTTCAATCTGAGCCATGATCAAACTCTTCAATTTAAAAGTTTGATGCTCAATGAATTAAACTTCGTAATGAATTACGTGTTCACTCGTTGAGACTTGGTATTCATTTAGTGTCCGAAGACATTAAGAATCCATGTCACTTTGAGTGCCCACACAGATTGTCTGATAAATTGTTAAAGAGCAGTGCCGCTTCGTTTTCGCTGCGGCGCGGGGTGTGCATATTACGCTTTCCCGCTTCAGAGTCAAGCGTTTGTTTTGCTTTTCTCTGCTGACCCGGCGGCTTGCGTGCCGTTGTTCCGTGTCAGTGGAGGCGCATTATAGGGAGTAATTCCGAACCTGCAAGGATAAAGTGAAAATTATTTACTGACCGCTCATTTTCCAGGCAAATCACATCCCAGACCTCAATTTTCGCCTGGTTTTTAAACAAAAACGAGCCGCAAGCGGCCCGTTTTTGCGTTTTGTGACTTACTGCACTGCCACAATGCGATCGTCGTTGGCTTCCAGACGAATAACTTTGCCCGGAACCAGCTCCCCAGAGAGGATTTGCTGTGCCAGCGGGTTTTCGATCTGCTGCTGGATAGCACGTTTTAACGGACGCGCACCATAAACAGGATCGTAACCATTCTCGCTCAGCAGCTTCAGCGCATCGTCGGAAATGTGGATTTCATACCCACGCTCTTCCAGACGTTTGTACAGACGCTGCAACTGGATCTGCGCAATCGACGCGATGTGTTTCTCGCCCAGCGGATGGAACACGACCACTTCATCAATACGGTTGATGAACTCCGGACGGAAGTTTTGGCTGACCACACCCAGCACAAGATCTTTCATATGGCTGTAATCCAGCTCACCGAAGCGTTCCTGAATCAAATCGGAACCCAGGTTCGAGGTCATGATCACCACCGTGTTACGGAAGTCGACCGTTCTTCCCTGCCCGTCCGTCAGACGCCCATCATCCAGCACCTGCAACAGAATGTTAAACACGTCAGGATGAGCCTTTTCCACTTCATCCAGCAGGATGACGGAATAAGGACGACGACGAACCGCTTCCGTCAGATAACCGCCCTCTTCATAACCGACATATCCCGGAGGCGCACCGACCAGACGCGAGACGGAGTGTTTCTCCATAAACTCGGACATATCGATACGCACCATCGCGTCATCGCTGTCGAACATAAAGTTAGCCAGCGCTTTACACAGCTCGGTTTTACCGACACCGGTTGGCCCCAGGAAAAGGAACGAGCCGATTGGACGATTCGGATCGGACAGCCCCGCACGGCTACGACGAATGGCGTTAGATACCGCTTCGACCGCTTCGTTCTGTCCAATGACGCGCTGATGCAGATCCTGCTCCATACGCAGCAGTTTCTCACGTTCGCTTTCCATCATGCGAGCCACAGGAATACCCGTCCAGCGCGCCAGCACTTCGGCAATCTCGGCATCCGTCACTTTATTACGCAACAGACGCATGGTTTTGCCTTCCGACTGCGTGGCGATCTCAAGCTGTTTTTCCAGCTCAGGGATCTTGCCGTACTGTAGCTCGGACATCCGCGCCAGATCTCCTACGCGACGGGCCTGCTCAATGGCAATTTTCGCCTGCTCCAGCTCCGCCTTGATTGTCTGGGTGCCAGAGAGTGAGGCTTTCTCAGCTTTCCACTCTTCTTCCAGCTCAGAATACTGACGCTCTTTCTCGTCCAGTTCTTCGTTAAGCATATCGAGGCGTTTCTTACTCGCTTCGTCAGACTCTTTGTTCAGCGCCTGCTGTTCCAGCTTGAGCTGGATAATGCGGCGATCGAGTCGGTCCAGCTCTTCCGGTTTCGAGTCAATCTGCATACGGATGCTGGACGCCGCTTCATCGATAAGGTCGATGGCTTTATCCGGCAACTGACGGTCGGCAATGTAACGATGCGAAAGCGTCGCCGCCGCAACGATGGCCGGGTCAGTGATCTGCACGTGATGGTGCAGCTCATAACGCTCTTTCAGTCCTCGCAAAATGGCGATGGTATCTTCAACGCTTGGTTCAGCGACAAACACCTTCTGGAAGCGACGCTCCAGCGCGGCATCTTTTTCAATGTACTGACGATACTCGTCCAGCGTAGTGGCGCCGACGCAGTGAAGTTCACCACGCGCCAGCGCAGGTTTCAACATGTTCCCGGCATCCATTGCGCCGTCAGCTTTACCCGCCCCCACCATGGTGTGCAGTTCGTCGATAAACAGGATGACGTTACCTTCCTGTTTCGCCAGATCGTTCAGCACGCCTTTCAGACGCTCTTCAAATTCACCGCGGTATTTCGCCCCGGCCACCAGCGCGCCCATATCCAGCGCCAGTACGCGACGGCCTTTCAGCCCTTCGGGCACTTCGCCATTAACGATACGCTGCGCCAGCCCTTCAACGATGGCGGTTTTACCGACGCCAGGCTCACCAATCAGCACCGGGTTGTTTTTGGTACGACGTTGCAGTACCTGGATAGTCCGACGAATTTCTTCGTCACGGCCGATTACCGGGTCAAGTTTGCCCTGCTCGGCACGTTCGGTCAGGTCGACCGTAAATTTCTTCAAAGCCTGACGTTGGTCTTCGGCTCCCTGGTCGTTCACGCTTTCACCTCCGCGCATTTTCTCAATCGCCTGGGTCACATTAGCGGTGGTTGCACCGGCGGATTTCAGCAGGTCGGTTAAGGTACCGCGTGATTCAAGCGCCGCCAGAACAAACAGCTCTGACGAAATAAAGTTGTCCCCACGTTTTTGCGCCAGCTTGTCGCAAAGGTTCAGCACGCGCACCAGATCCTGCGACGGCTGCACGTCGCCGCCGGTACCTTCTACCTGCGGTAAACGGCTCAGCGCCTGATCGATGGCGGTGCGTAACTGGCCGGCATTAATGCCAGCGGACGTTAATAAAGGACGTACCGATCCCCCTTCCTGATTCAGCAAGGCGCTCATTAAATGAAGAGGTTCGATAAATTGGTTGTCGTGCCCCAGTGCGAGGGACTGGGCATCGGCGAGAGCAAGCTGGAATTTATTAGTAAGACGATCCAGACGCATAACTCCTCCCATAACAGGTCAAATTTGCTACTGGAGATTAAATGAGGTCATCCCTCAATTATTCAAGGTTAATAACCTGAATTATGTGAAAAGAAAACGGCGCGTACCGGATCGTCTTGATTCTTTAGGTTATATCAGCCAAATGAAACTTGCCATACGACCTGTCGTCTTGTCGCGGCGATAGGAGAAAAAATCACCCTTTTCGCTGAAGGTACAGCGATCTCCGCCGAAGATTTGGGTCACGCCGACGTTATTCAGGCGCTGGCGGGCAAGCTGATAAATATCGGCCAGATATTTATCTCCGGAAGCCACAAACGCTTCGACCGCCTGCGGATCTTTTTCCATAAAGGCATCGCGCACTTCGGGCCCGACCTCAAACGCCTGCGGGCCAATCGCCGGGCCAAGCCAGGCGATGAGATTTGCAGAATCGTTATGGAAGCAGGCAACGGTCTCTTCCAGCACGCCTTCGCACAGGCCTCGCCATCCGGCGTGGGCAGCAGCCACTTCAGTTCCTGCCTTATTGCAGAACAACACCGGCAGGCAATCAGCAGTCATCACCGCGCAAACCGTTCCCGGCGTATTGCTGTACGAAGCATCGGCGCGCTTAGACGCATAGGGCTCCCCCGTCAGCTTCAGCACCGCTTTACCGTGCACCTGCTCAAGCCAGACCGGTTTTGAAGGAAGGTTTCCCGCAGCAAAGAGGCGTTTACGGTTCTCTTCAACGTGCTCCAGGTTATCGCCACAGTGCGCACCGAGGTTCAGAGACTCCCACGCGCCCTGGCTCACGCCACCGATACGGGTTGAACTACAGGCGGCCACGCCTTCAGGCAGTGGCCACGCCGGGACAATCAGTTTGGTCATAACCAGTCCACGTGATCCTTATGTTCTTCGAAATCTGCGCGCATCGCGTCGATAAGTTCCACCATATCCTGTGGGATCGGCGCATGCCATTCCATCTGAATTCCAGTAATTGGGTGATAAAGACGCAGCATCGTCGCATGCAGCGCCTGGCGATCGAATTTACGCAGCACGGAGATGAATTCATCCGATGCGCCCTTTGGTGGACGCGGACGACCGCCGTAAACCGGGTCACCCACCAGCGGATGGGTAATATGCGCCATGTGCACGCGGATCTGATGAGTACGCCCGGTTTCCAGGCGCAGACGCAGGCGCGTATGAATACGGAAATGTTCCATGATGCGGTAGTGGGTTACCGCCGGTTTACCCATCGGGTGTACGGACATATGCGTACGCTTGGTTGGGTGACGGCTGATAGGCTCTTCCACCGTGCCGCCAGAGGTCATATGACCAATCGCCACCGCTTCATACTCACGGGTAATTTCGCGCAATTGCAAAGATTCCACCAGGCGAGTCTGAGCTGGGACCGTCTTCGCCACCACCATCAGACCCGTGGTGTCTTTATCCAGACGGTGAACGATACCGGCACGCGGTACGTCGGCAATCGGCGGATAATAATGAAGGAGAGCGTTAAGTACCGTACCGTCAGGATTGCCCGCGCCCGGATGAACAACAAAGTCGCGCGGCTTGTTGATGACCAGAATATCGTCATCTTCGTAGACGATATCCAGCGGGATATCCTGCGGCTCGAAGCGGACTTCCTCTTCGATTTCAGCATTGATGGCGACAGCTTCCCCACCAAACACTTTCTCTTTTGGTTTGTCCCAGATCTTGCCGTTTACCAGCACGCGCTGGTCAAGGATCCATTCTTTTATGCGTGAACGCGAATAATCAGGGAACAATTCGGCCAAAGCCTGATCTAAGCGTTGACCGAGCTGATTTTCGGAGACTGTTGCGGTGAGTTCTACTCGTTGTGCCATAAACTGCTTCTTCGTTTAACGTTGGGTTTTACGGCTTTGCCGTTTAATATAGTGTGCTATTGTAGCTGGTCTTAATCGGGAGCAGGAACTGAGTTTCTCCCGGACAAACATTTGAGGAAAGTCAAAACGTCATGACGCGCATGAAATATCTGGTGGCAGCGGCCACGTTGAGCCTGGCTTTGGTGGGCTGCTCCGGTTCGAATGAACAGGTCCCTGACAATCCGCCGAATGAAATCTATGCGACTGCACAACAAAAGTTGCAGGACGGTAACTGGAAACAGGCGATAACGCAACTGGAAGCGTTGGATAATCGCTATCCGTTTGGCCCGTATTCGCAGCAGGTACAGTTAGATCTTATCTACGCCTACTACAAAAATGCCGATCTGCCGCTGGCTCAGGCAACGATCGATCGTTTCATGCGTCTGAACCCTACCCATCCTAACATCGATTACGTGATGTACATGCGCGGCCTGACTAACATGGCGCTGGATGATAGTGCATTGCAGGGCTTCTTCGGGGTGGATCGTTCCGACCGTGACCCGCAACATGCGCGTGATGCTTTCAATGACTTCTCCAAGCTGGTGCGTAGCTACCCGAACAGCCAGTACATTACCGATGCCACTAAGCGTCTGGTATTCCTGAAAGATCGTCTGGCGAAATATGAGTACTCCGTTGCGGAATACTACACCCGCCGTGGCGCATGGGTTGCCGTGGTTAACCGTGTAGAAGGCATGCTGCGTGATTATCCGGATACCCAGGCCACGCGTGATGGCCTGAAGCTGATGGAAAATGCGTATCGCCAGATGCAGATGACGGCTCAGGCTGACAAAGTGGCGAAAATCATCGCCGCGAACAGCAGCAACACCTGATACCGCTACAACGCATAACGGCAGCCCGCGGGCTGCCGTTTTTTTATTCTTTCACACTTACGCTGAAGCGGTTTAGCTTCAACACATCCATTCAACTATGACCGCAATTGTTGGCTTCGACAAGGTAAATCTCACCTCTTCCTGCCCTGCCTCACAAAAAAGATTCCCTGACAAAAACCGACAAAATAACGTGATCTAAATCACACATTTTGACATTAGGTCGGGTATGCTGGAATCACCAAGACGGAAAGACAAGAGGTAAAATTTATGACAATGAACATTACCAGTAAACAAATGGAAATTACTCCGGCAATCCGCCAGCACGTCGCAGACCGTCTCGCCAAACTGGATAAATGGCAAACACATTTGATTAATCCACATATCATCCTGTCCAAGGAGCCGCAGGGTTTCATCGCTGATGCAACTATCAATACTCCAAACGGCCATCTGGTCGCCAGCGCAAAACACGAGGATATGTACACCGCAATTAACGATTTGATCAACAAGCTGGAACGGCAGCTCAATAAAGTGCAACACAAAGGTGAAGCACGTCGCGCCGCAACCTCGGTGAAAGACGCCAGCTTCGCGGAAGAAGTTGAAGAAGAGTAATCCTCTAAAATTGAGTGTACCGACAACGCGCCTTCGGGCGCGTTTTTTATTGACAGGATCAAAACAGTGCAGGTACTTTAACCTATCAATTTCAGGATGACCTTATGAAACAGACGCCGTTTTTCTTCGCATTCTTTTTTACCTTCCCCTGACCGGGAGGCGTTTCGTCGTGTGATAAAGAATGCGAAGACGAACAACAAGGCCTCCCACACCGGGAGGCCTTTTTTATTGATAACGATAAAATGAGACAGACAACACTATGACACCGGAAAACCCGCTCCTGGATTTACGCGTAAAAATCAGTGCACTCGACGAAAAATTACTGGCCCTGCTGGCAGAACGCCGCGCGCTCGCCGTTGAAGTGGGCAAAGCCAAGCTCGAGTCCCATCGGCCGGTGCGCGATATCGATCGCGAACGTGATTTACTGGAACGGTTGATTCAACTCGGCAAAGCGCATCATCTGGATGCGCACTACATCACCCGCCTGTTCCAGCTCATCATCGAAGACTCCGTTCTGACGCAACAAGCCCTGCTCCAGCAGCATCTGAACAAAACCAACCCGCACTCTGCTCGTATCGCTTTCCTCGGCCCGAAAGGCTCCTATTCTCACCTGGCGGCTCGCCAGTACGCAGCCCGACATTTCGAAGAGTTTATTGAGAGCGGCTGCGCGAAATTTGCAGACATCTTCAACCAGGTCGAAACCGGCCAGGCAGATTACGCCGTGGTGCCTATTGAGAACACCAGTTCCGGCGCCATCAACGATGTTTACGATCTGCTCCAGCACACCAGCCTGTCGTTAGTCGGCGAGTTGACTATCCCTATCGATCACTGTGTGCTGGTCTCTGGCTCAACCGATCTGAGTCAGATCGAAACGGTGTACAGCCACCCGCAGCCGTTCCAGCAGTGCAGCCAGTTCCTGAACCGTTATCCGCACTGGAAAATTGAATACACCGAAAGCACCTCGGCGGCGATGGAAAAAGTGGCGCAGGCAAACTCTTCTGCCGTCGCGGCTCTCGGTAGCGAAGCGGGCGGCGCGCTGTATGGCTTACAGGTGCTGGAACGCAATCTGGCCAACCAGACGCAGAATATCACCCGTTTCGTGGTTCTGGCCCGCAAGGCCATCAACGTGTCGGACCAGGTCCCGGCGAAAACCACCCTGCTGATGGCGACCGGCCAGCAGGCGGGTGCGCTGGTTGAAGCGCTGCTGGTGCTGCGTAATCACAACCTGATCATGACGAAGCTGGAATCCCGCCCAATACATGGCAACCCGTGGGAAGAAATGTTTTATCTCGACGTTCAGGCCAACCTGGAGTCTGCGTCCATGCAGAAAGCCCTGCGCGAACTGGGCGAGATCACACGCTCCATGAAAGTGCTGGGCTGCTATCCGAGCGAAAACGTGGTCCCGGTCGATCCGGCTTAACGTTCGATAAAGCGGCTTTTCTTCATCCCTGCCACATTTACAGGCAGGGTGAAGATGGCACCGGAAAGCGGATATTTCGCCAGCTCCTCCGCCTCCATATTTTCCCGCGTGGTGGTGATAAACAGCGTTTTCATATCGTCGCCGCCAAAGCAGACCATTGTCGGGCAGCGTACCGGCAGCCGATACTCTTCCAGCTGTTCGCCTTGCGGTGAAAACCGTGCGATACGCCAGCCGTCAAACAGTGCGCTCCAGTAGCAGCCTTCCTCGTCCATTGCCGCTCCGTCGGGCATACCTTCTCCCTCGCTAAACCGGCGAAACTCTTCGCGCTTACCGGGTTCCCCCTGCTCATCAAGCGGCGTACGGTAGATCACACCGTTCGGCGTATCAGAAGTAAACATCCATCGTTTGTCAGGACTAAACGCTAAACCGTTATGCCCGTGAATATCGCACTGGATCACTTTCGGCGTCAGGTCGTTGTCGATACGCATCAGCATGGCGCCGTTATAATCTCCCGGCCCCCAGAAGGTGCCCGCATAAAACCGTCCCTGATGATCGGTACCGCCATCGTTAAAGCGTGCAAGCTGCGGGTTGGACGGGTTATCGCAAACCTTACGCTGGAGCAGGCCGTGTTTATCGGTCAGCCAGATGGCGTTTCGCATCGCGACGATAAATCCGCCGCGTTCACGCAGGGCA
Source organism: Enterobacter sp. MGH 33 (assembly GCF_000534535.1). Classification (NCBI taxonomy): domain Bacteria; kingdom Pseudomonadati; phylum Pseudomonadota; class Gammaproteobacteria; order Enterobacterales; family Enterobacteriaceae; genus Enterobacter; species Enterobacter sp. MGH 33. Next base: position 3,801,979 of record NZ_KI973212.1, read on the forward strand.
AAACACCCAACTTCTTCATGGAATGAGAGCACCGAGTGTTCCGCGGTGGGCAGATGGTACCGATGGATCTCCCCTTCCAGGATATCCGCCCAGTAGAGCGCCTTCTCGTCTGCACTCCATGTCGGGCATTCGGGCAGATGCCCGGTATAGTTCAACAGCAGCTGCGGTTCAGCCATGACAGTTCCCCAAAATGAAAAAAGCCAGCAATGCTGGCTTTCAGTATATACATCATCGCATTACTGGCGACTGTCATTTGCCTGGCGCAACAGCGTGCGGCTTTCACTCTGGAATCGCGTGGCGTAATCACCGAACCAGTGCTCCACTTTACGGAAACTGTCGATAAAGGCTTGTTTATCGCCGTGTTCCAGCAAGGTGATCGCTTCGCCAAAACGCTGATAATAGCGCTTGATCAGCGCCAGATTATTTTCAGACGACATGATGATGTCGGCGTAAAGCTGCGGATCCTGGGCAAACAGTCGCCCGACCATCGCCAGCTCCAGACGATAGATTGGCGAGGAAAGCGCCAGCAATTGTTCAAGCTGAACGTTCTCTTCCGCCAGGTGCAGCCCATAGGCGAAGGTTGCAAAGTGGCGCAGCGCCTGAATAAACGCCATGTTCTGGTCATGCTCTACCGCGCTAATGCGGTGCAAACGTGCTCCCCAGACCTGGATCTGTTCCAGGAACCACTGGTAGGCTTCCGGCTGCCGTCCGTCACAGTAAACCACTACCTGCTTCGCCAGGCTTCCGCTGTCCGGGCCAAACATCGGGTGTAACCCAAGCACGGGGCCAGTGTGCGCCGCCAGCATTGCCTGTAGCGGACCATTTTTAACGGAGGCCAGGTCCACCAGTATGCAATCTTCCGGCAGCGGAGGAAGTTTCGCGATTATTTGCTCCGTCACATGGATCGGCACGCTGACGATAACCATTCCGGCGTCTTTCATCAGCTCCGGCGCGTGCGACCAGTCCTCTTTCTCCAGAATGCGCACCTGATAGCCAGAAAGCGTCAGCATTTTCTCAAACAGACGCCCCATCTGCCCGCCACCACCGACGATAACCACCGGGCGCAGCGACGGACAGAGGGTTTTGAAGCCCTTGTCGTTTTCGCTGGAATAGGACTCGCGCATCACGCGACGCAGAACGTCCTCAATCAAATCAGGTGATACGCCCAGGGCCTGCGCCTCTTTACGGCGGGAGGCGAGCATAGAGGCCTCGCGCTCCGGAACGTAAATCGGCAGGCCGTATTTACTTTTAACCTCGCCGACCTCAGCAACCAGTGCCATGCGGCGCGCCAGAAGATCCAGCAACGCCTTATCCACTTCATCAATTTGATCGCGTAATGCGGTCAATTCAGCAACCATAACTACCCTCTTATGCCAGACGCGTCGCCAGCTGGCCGTTCAAATCTTTGTGGATCTCACGCAGCAGCGCATCGGTGGTTTCCCAGCTAATGCAGGCATCGGTGACCGAGACGCCGGGCTTCATCGCGCTACGCGGCTGTTCCGATGACTGATTGCCTTCATGAATATTACTTTCAATCATCAGGCCGATAATTGAACGGTTGCCATCTTTAATCTGAGCAATCACAGATTCTGCAACCGCAGGCTGGCGACGGTAATCTTTATTCGAATTACCATGACTGCAATCTACCATCAGCGCCGGACGCAGTCCCGCCTGTTCCATCTCTTTTTCACACTGCGCGACATCCGCCGGGCTGTAGTTTGGCGCTTTACCACCGCGCAGGATCACATGCCCGTCCGGGTTGCCCTGCGTTTGCAGCAGGCATACCTGGCCCGCCTGGTTGATCCCGACAAAACGATGGGGCATGGCGGCGGCGCGCATGGCGTTAATCGCCGTGGCCAGGCTGCCGTCGGTACCGTTTTTAAAACCAACCGGCATAGACAGGCCAGACGCCATCTCGCGGTGGGTTTGTGACTCGGTGGTGCGCGCCCCAATCGCAGACCAGCTGAAGAGATCGCCCAGGTACTGCGGGCTGTTCGGATCCAGCGCTTCGGTAGCCAGCGGCAGCCCCATGCTCACCAGTTCCACCAGCAGGCGACGCGCAATTTTCAGTCCTGCTTCCACATCAAACGAGCCATCCATGTGCGGATCGTTGATCAACCCTTTCCAGCCAACGGTCGTACGTGGCTTCTCAAAATAGACGCGCATCACCAGATAGAGGCTATCGCTGACCTCCTCCGCTAATGCTTTAAATCGACGAGCGTACTCAATGGCGGTTTCAGGATCGTGAATAGAGCAAGGACCACATACCACCAGCAGGCGCGGATCGCGGCCAGCGATAATGTCAGAAATGGTCTGGCGCGAGTGCTCAATCTGAGCTTCCTGCGCGACGCTCAGCGGGAATTCCGCCTTCAGTTGATCCGGGGTGATTAACACCTGTTCGTCAGTGATATGTACGTTGTTCAGCGCGTCTTTTTGCATGATTGCGATCCTGTCAAACTCGTTTGCGATAGTGGTTTTCCTCGAAGAGGTGACACAACGATATCACATTAAGTAAATATTTCAATCCAAAATACGTACACATTACTTTACACCAACCCTTTAATTGCAAAAATAATGGCCTAAAATCGTAAAGTTAAAATTACACACGCACGCCTGTAAGCCAGGCTATGCTCACAAAAAGGAGAATAGCCATGCGTTCAATTGCTTTTATGTTGTTGTCGCTGATTTTGTCGGGTTGCCAGATCAATCCTTATACTTTTCAGCCTAACTGGACCAGACCGGACTGGTTCACGGCCGGTAAAGAAGACGCTATGAATGGTGTTCCGGTTAAAGATAACCAGGCTCTGGCCGATAGTTTTAATGACCCTCAGGTTGATCGAGCGGAATATCTTCGTGGCTACGCTGACGGACAGAAAAAAATATGCGAAGAGGGCTTTATTCACGCCTGGGGATTAGCGGGCAAATCATTTCCTGCCAGCTGCGATGCAACTGAAAATGCAGTAAAACTGCATGAATCCTGGCAACAAGGATTGGATGAAAGTATGCGTTCCAGCAGGCTTAATTGAGCCTGCCTTAATTCCTCTGAATATAGCTCACTGTAAGATTTAGCTTAGGTCAAAACAGGGATATTTCTGACATAATGACGGCTTTGATAAACAATGGTATTCTGCCGACAATTCTTAAGGACATCTATTTCCGGGGCGGTTTGGCGGATTCTGATGAGAAATGCAATCTTGATCGCTTTGCTCCGACTCCCCCTGGCGCTAATACTGTTCATTTTAGTAGCCCCTGCAACGGCAGGCTCGTTCACGGAAACGGATAAATCAGTACGTTCGATTGTTTCTGGCATTGTGAGCTACACCCGATGGCCAGCACTGTCCGGCCAGCCTAAGCTCTGTATTTATGCCTCTTCCCATTACAGACAGGCGCTCAGCAGTGAAGATGAACACAACCCGTTGCCCTATAGTCCTGTCATTGTGCATAGCGATCGGGAAGCACTCGCAGCAAGGTGTGATGCCCTCTATTTCGGGAGCGAGTCGCCGGCAAAACAACAGGAAATAATAAATCAATATCAGGGCCAGGCGTTGCTATTAATGTCAGAACAAAATCCTGAATGCGTTATTGGCAGCGCATTTTGTCTGATAATAGAGCACAACCTCGTCAGGTTTTCCGTAAATCTGGATGCGCTGGCGCGCAGTGGCGTAAGAGTCAATCCGGATGTATTAATGCTCGCACGGAATAAGAAGCATGAATAAGGAAGTCGCACCAACACCGCGTCCGACGTTTAAAAGAACGTTGCGACGAATCAGCATGATAAGCGTCATTATAACGATGACGTTTATATGGTTGCTGCTGTGTTTCGCTTCCGTGGTGACATTAAAGCAATACGCGCAAAAAAACCTCGAACTTACCGGCGCCACCATGAGCCACAGCCTTGAAGCCTCTCTGGTGTTCAACGATGCCGTGGCGGCAAATGAAACGCTGGCGACCCTCGGCAAGCAGGGGCAGTTCGCCGTGGCGGAAGTGCTTAACGCACATCATAAACGGTTTGCCTGGTGGTCATGGAACCCGGCGGATAATACCGACACGCTGGGCGCGCTGGTCAACCGGTGGTTGTTCCCTGTTCCTGTCGCACAGCCCATCATACATAATGGCAATGTGATTGGCGAAATTCGTCTGACCGCGCGAGACAGCCTGATTAGCCACTTTATCTGGCTCTCATTTGCGGTCCTCACCGGCTGCATTCTTTTTGCCTCTGCCGTCGCATTGACCATCACCCGCTCGCTACATCATGGCATGGTTGTTGAAATGCAAAACATCACTGACGTTGTGCATGACGTTCGCACTAACCGCAACTTCTCTCGCCGGGTAACGGAAGGCCGCATTGAAGAGTTCCACCAGTTTGGTGAAGACTTCAACAGCCTGCTGGATGAAATGGAAGAGTGGCAGCTCAAGCTACAGGCGAAAAACGCTCAACTGTTGCGTACCGCCATGCACGATCCGCTCACGGGGCTTGCAAACCGCGCCGCGTTTCGCAACAACATTGCGGCATTAATGAACGACGCTTCAGCAAAAACCAATTCTGCCCTGCTCTTCCTGGACGGTGATAACTTCAAGGTTATCAATGACACCTGGGGTCATGCCGCAGGTGACTGCGTACTGATCGAAGCCGCCAAAAGGATGGTCGAGTTTGGCGAAAAACGTCATCAGTCTTACCGTCTTGGCGGCGATGAATTTGCCATGATCCTTTACGGCGTCCACACCGCACGTGAGGTCGAATTTATTTGCGCTGCGCTGTCGCAGCAATTTATCCGTCCGTTTGATCTGCATAACGGGCACACAGCATCAATGTCCCTCAGCATTGGCTTTGCTCTGGCGTGGGAAAATGCCTCCGTTGAAGCATTACTGGAGCAAGCCGATCGCAATATGTATCTGGTCAAAAACCAGCGTTCGAAAACAATATCCTGAAAGGAAGACGATATGTTAAAGCGATACTTTGCGCCGTTAATACTGGCATCACTGGTAATGTCCGGATGCCAGTCATCCCCTGAAGGGAAATTCACGCCAGAGCAAATTGCGGCCATGAAATCCTACGGCTTTAACGAACTGAATGGCGACTGGTCTCTGGGCCTGTCGGATAAGATCCTGTTTGATAAAAATGACGCCAGGCTGCGCCCGGAAAGTGAAACGCAGATCCAGACTATGGCCTCACGCCTGGCGGCAACCGGTCTGAACCACGCCAGGATGGATGGCCATACGGATAATTATGGCGAAGAGAGCTACAACGAAGCGCTTTCGTTAAAACGTGCCAATGTTGTGGCGGATGCCTGGGCGAAGGGCGCGAACATCCCGCGCAGCAATCTCACTACGCGGGGCTTAGGCAAAAAATACCCTGTCAGCAGCAACCGCACTGCGCAGGGGCGCGCTGAAAACCGCCGGGTTGCGGTAGTCATCAGCACGCCTTAAGGCTATTTAACGGATGTTCCGGCGAGCGACACGCCTGAAACCGCTCGCCAGCGCAGCCAGTCAATCACAATAAAGACCGCCAGACTGACGCCCATTACCGGCAACGCCAGCCCCAGCAGGAGGCTTATCAGGAACGACACTCCCCTTCCCCACAGCGGCAATGCCAGCCAGCTTTGGCAGAGCGTCTGTACCGGGTTCGCGGCTGACGTTGCAGGGCGACGCATCCACCACATCCGGTATCCCCAGATAATCAACACACACAGCGCAACGCCAAACGCGATGAGCAGCAGCTGATTTGCCAGACCAAACAGGATCCCCATATGGAAATCCACGCCCCAGCGGGTGAGTTTAGCCATCAGCGGGAAATCCCCGAAGCGAGTGCTGTCCAGCACCTTCAGTGAGTGGGGATCCACGGCAACGGCATCAACCTGCGTAGGCCAGCGGCGATCGATTTCCGTCACCGTCCAGGCCTGGTCGACCCTGCTTGCCGGACGGATCTCAACGTTGTTCGCATCAATCCCTGACTGGCGGGCGACCTGCAATACGTTGTCAAAAAGCGACAGTTTGACTGGCATTTCAGGCATCGTCATTCCCCCGTGATGACCACGATGTTCGGCGTGTTCATCCCTCATTTCCGGCGCACCGGAAAGGGTGGTGTTTACCTGCGGCGTCAGCCAGTTCATCTCTGCACGCAGCTTATCGACGTTGCCACCGGCCCATTGTGACCAGGTTAACCCGGTGACTGAGAACAGCAGCATTCCCGCCAGTAACGTCCAGCCTAAGATCACATGCAGGCGGCGACGATTCTGGAAACGATTGTTAATACGGCGCTTAGGTCGGGTGTAGAACCACAGCGCGATCCCGCCCAGGGCAGCAACCCACATCCACGAGGCGGCTAACTCGCTATAGAGGCGCCCGATGTTGCCCAGCATCAGCGAGGTATGCAGATAATCGATAGTCTGACGCAGCGGTAAAATCCCGCTGGTGCCGTACACGGTCATATCCCCTCGAATCTCAAGGCTGGTGGGATCAATAAAAATAGCCCGATGCTCGGAGGGACCCAGCGCCGGGTCGGCAAACATCACGCGGGTCGTTTCGCCCTCTTCCAGCCCCGGACGTACAGCATGTAAACGCAGCGCTGAACCCACGGCCTTTTCCGCCACGGCAATTTGTTCAGCAAGAGGCTGCGCCTCACCCACGGCATCCGTGTGGAGTGCATGATGGTACAGCGCCTTTTCAAGCTGCGGCGTGGCGACATACAGCGTTCCGGTCAGCGCTGCGAAGAAGATAAACGGACCGACAAACAGCCCGATATAGAAATGGAGGCGACGCAGCAGGTTTCCCCATGCCGCGCGCGGAGTGCAGGTAGTCATACTTTTCCTTTTTAAGGCAAAAAGTGAGTGATTTTGTTTTAAAGGGAGAAAGCAGACCGACGCGGCGGCGCGCGGGTATCGGGGTAAAGCCAGGGGAAAAAGTGCCAGTGGCTGACCGCCTGACGAGGCGGTTTCACGCGCAGCCGCTGCAACACCACGCTGAGCAGAACGATAAGCGCCAGCATCACGCCCGGCACATGCGCTAACAGCACGCAGTAGCCGCATGCTTCCGCATGGTCAACTGGCATAGAATGCGGCATATCACTATGTTGCTCGTCCATCGACATCATGCTCATGTCATGGTGCATACCCGGCATGGCGCTCATGGGATCTTTTTGCAGCGAGACGGAGATCAGCGGCGCCACGACGATCAGCAGGATCGCAAACAGCGCGGTCAATGCCGCTGCGCGTTTCCAGTTACGCTGATGCAGTACGTTATCCACTTACCCTCCACCCAAGAGGCGAACATTGTAAATGATTTATGACGGAAGGGTTAACGCGAGAGGTGCGATGGGATAAAAAAAGGGCCAGCCTTTCGGCCAGCCCTTTCTAACAGGATGTCGCTTAAGCGAATCTTAGTTCAGACGCTCTTTAATACGAGCAGACTTACCAGTACGCTCACGCAGGTAGTACAGTTTAGCTTTACGTACAGCACCACGACGTTTAACAGCAATGCTGTCAACTACCGGAGAGTGAGTCTGGAAGACACGCTCAACGCCTTCGCCGTTGGAAATTTTACGAACAGTGAATGCAGAGTGCAGACCGCGGTTACGAATAGCGATAACCACGCCCTCGAATGCCTGCAGACGTTTTTTGGAACCTTCAACAACCCATACTTTCACTTCCACGGTGTCACCTGGACGGAAGGAAGGTACGTCCTGCTTCATCTGCTCTTGTTCAAGTTGCTTAATAATGTTGCTCATAATTTAATCTCTTATCCTGGGTAAACTGATATTCGGGAGCGTATTACGCATTCCCATCATGTTCATGCTGCTGGTGCGCGTGTTCAGTTTTGAACTCGGCCAGCAACTTTGCTTGCTCTTCAGTCAGAGCCAGGTTTTCCAGAAGTTCAGGTCTTCTAAGCCAGGTTCGGCCCAGCGACTGCTTCAAACGCCAGCGACGTATCTCGGCATGGTTTCCAGACAGTAATACTGCCGGGACTTCCATCCCTTCTAACACTTCAGGACGAGTATAGTGTGGACAGTCCAGCAATCCATCGGCAAACGAATCTTCTGTCGCCGAAGCTTCATGGCCCAGTACACCCGGAATGAACCGGGCAACGGAGTCAATCAGCGTCATTGCTGGTAACTCACCACCGCTGAGAACGTAATCGCCGATAGACCATTCTTCGTCAATCTCGGTTTGAATTACGCGCTCATCTATCCCTTCGTAGCGACCACAGACCAGAATCAGCTTTTGATTCGTCGCCAGTTCGCTCACGCCCGCTTGATCAAGCTTGCGTCCCTGAGGTGACAGATAAATCACCTTCGCGCCTTCACCTGCCGCGGCTTTTGCTGTGTGAATGGCGTCCCGTAAGGGTTGCACCATCATCAACATCCCCGGTCCGCCGCCGTAAGGACGATCGTCCACGGTACGGTGCCGGTCGTGCGTGAAGTCACGAGGACTCCAGCTCTGGATGCTCAGCAGGCCATTCTTTACTGCCCGGCCAGTTACCCCGTAATCGGTAATCGCGCGGAACATTTCAGGAAACAGGCTAATTATGCCAATCCACATAGCGCCGTCTTTTACCGTTTATCCGGAGAATTTAAAAACCAGGATCCCAATCTACTTCAATGGTTTGAGTAGTGAGATCGACTTTCTTGATAACCTGTCCATCGAGGAACGGAACCAACCGCTCCTTGATGCCAAATGCATCTTTCAGGTTTGCCTTAATGACGAGAACGTCATTTGACCCGGTTTCCATCATGTCGATGACTTTCCCCAGGCTGTAGCCTTCAGTGGTCACTACCTGGCAACCCATAAGGTCTTTCCAGTAGTAGTCACCCTCTTCCAGCTGTGGCAACTGCGACGAATCCACAACAATTTCACAATTAGTCAGCGCATTCGCGGCATCACGATCGTCAATGCCTTTCAGCTTGATGATGATGTCCTGATTGTGGTGACGCCAGCTTTCCAGCTCGACCTCTTCCCACTTACCGGCTTTCTGGATAAACCAGGGCTGGTAATTAAAAATGCTATCAGCGTCTTCAGTGGAGGAAAACACTCTGAGCCAACCACGGATACCGTAGCAAGAACCCATTTTTCCCAATACGATCGGTTCAACAGGTGCTTTATTGCTCATCATGACCACCGTGACAGATTAAGCTGCTTTGTTTGCTGCTTTGATCAGCGTAGCAACGCGATCGGAAACAGTAGCGCCCTGGCCAACCCAGTGAGCGATACGATCCAGATCCAGACGGGTTTCTTCTTCTGCGCCAGCGGCCAGTGGGTTGAAGAAACCAACGCGCTCGATGAAGCGACCGTTGCGTGCATTACGGCTGTCAGTCACAACAACCTGGTAGAACGGACGCTTTTTAGCGCCGTGACGAGCTAAACGAATAGTTACCATAACATCCTCTTGTGTGAATAAAACAACCGGGCCCCATCGAGGAACGGAGCCCGGGTGTCATATTAAAAGCCCGAAAATTTTACTCATTTTCGGGCAAAAAGCAATCTCAAAAGCGATTAACGCCCAGGAAAACCGGGAGGCATCATGCCTTTCATGCCGCGCATCATCTTCGCCATGCCGCCTTTCTTCATTTTCTTCATCATGCGCTGCATGTCATCGAACTGTTTCAGAAGGCGGTTTACGTCCTGCACCTGCATGCCGCAACCGGCCGCGATACGGCGTTTACGGGAACCTTTGATGATTTCTGGCTTCGCGCGCTCTTTCAGCGTCATCGAGTTGATGATGGCCTCCATACGCACCAGCACTTTGTCATCCATCTGGGATTTGACGTTGTCCGGGATCTGGCCCATGCCTGGCAGTTTGCCCATCAGGCTTGCCATGCCGCCCATGTTTTTCATCTGACGCAGCTGCTCAAGGAAGTCGGTCAGATCGAAACCGTCGCCCTTTTTCAGCTTGCTGGCGAGTTTTTCCGCCTGCGCGCGGTCAACCTTGCTTTCAATATCTTCGATCAGCGACAGCACGTCGCCCATGCCGAGGATACGGGAGGCAATACGATCCGGATGGAACGGCTCCAGCGCTTCGGTTTTCTCGCCCACGCCGAGGAACTTGATTGGCTTACCGGTGATATGACGAATAGAGAGCGCCGCACCGCCGCGGGCATCGCCGTCGACTTTGGTCAGCACCACGCCGGTTAACGGCAGGGCTTCGTTAAACGCTTTTGCGGTGTTCGCCGCATCCTGACCGGTCATGGCGTCAACAACAAACAGGGTCTCTACCGGATTGATAGAGGCATGCACCTGCTTAATTTCGTCCATCATCGCTTCGTCAACGTGCAGACGACCGGCGGTATCCACCAGCAGCACGTCGTAGAATTTCAGCTTCGCCTCTTTCAGCGCCGCGTTAACGATGTCGACAGGCTTCTGCGCCACGTCGGACGGGAAGAAGTCTACGCCAACCTGCTCGGCCAGCGTTTCCAGCTGTTTGATCGCCGCTGGGCGATACACGTCCGCCGACACCACCAGCACCTTTTTCTTGTGCTTTTCGCGCAGGAATTTCCCCAGCTTACCAACGCTGGTGGTTTTACCCGCACCTTGCAGACCCGCCATCAGTACGACGGCCGGCGGCTGAGCCGCCAGGTTAAGCACCTGGTTCTCTTCACCCATCGCCGAAACCAGTTCGTTACGGACGATTTTGACGAACTCCTGACCCGGAGTCAGGCTCTTGTTCACTTCATGGCCAACCGCTTTCTCTTTCACGCGGTTGATAAAATCACGCACGACCGGCAACGCGACGTCTGCTTCCAGCAGCGCCATGCGCACTTCGCGCAGCGTTTCCTTGATGTTCTCTTCGGTGAGGCGTCCACGGCCGCTGATGTTGCGCAGCGTGCGCGACAAACGATCGGTTAAATTATCAAACATTGTCTCTCGCCTGGGGTAGAAACGTTAGGTCGCCTGGGCGACACATACACAGAATTTTGCCGGAGTATAACATGAAGGCGCCTTTGTTGTTATGCAACGGTTGGAGCAGGCGTCACGTAACGTTATACTGCTTCTCTTTCTTATTAAGACAACTGTCGACGCCTATATGCCTGTTTTCGCACTGATCGCCCTTGTTGCCTACTCTGTCAGCCTCGCGCTGATCATTCCTGGCCTGCTGCAAAAAAACAGCGGCTGGCGGCGCATGGCTATTCTTTCGGCAGTGATCGCACTGATTAGCCATGCGTTTGCGCTGGAATCACGCATCATTCCCGGCGACGGCAGCGTGCAAAATCTGAGCGTACTGAACGTCGGCTCGCTGGTCAGCCTGATGATCTGTACGGTCATGACCATTGTCGCGTCTAAAAACCGTGGCTGGCTGCTGCTGCCGATAGTCTACGCCTTTGCGCTGATCAACCTGGCGTTAGCCACGTTCATGCCCAATGAGTTTATTACTCACCTGGAAGCCACGCCGGGGATGCTGGTGCATATTGGCCTGTCGCTGTTCTCCTACGCGACGCTGATCATCGCCGCCCTTTACGCCATGCAACTCGCCTGGATTGACTACCAGCTGAAAAATAAAAAGCTGGCGTTTAACCACGAAATGCCACCGCTGATGGTGATTGAGCGTAAGATGTTCCACATCACCCAGGTCGGTGTGGTTCTGCTGACGCTGACGCTGTGCACGGGCTTGTTTTATATGAAGAACCTGTTCAGCGTGGAGAATATCGATAAAGCGGTCCTCTCCATCATCGCGTGGTTTGTCTATATTGTCCTGTTATGGGGCCATTATCATGAAGGCTGGCGCGGTCGTCGCGTGGTCTGGTTCAACGTAGCGGGTGCGGGCATTCTCACGCTTGCCTATTTTGGTAGCCGCTTCATACAGCAATTTGCTGGCTAAGTAACAAAAGGAGTTCCCCCTGGAACACATCTCTACCACCACGCTGATCGTCATTCTGGTCATCATGGTGGTCATCTCCGCTTATTTCTCTGGCTCTGAAACCGGCATGATGACGCTGAACCGCTACCGGTTACGCCATCGCGCCAAGCAGGGTAACCGTGCCGCGCGTCGTGTCGAAAAGCTTCTGCGTAAGCCGGACCGGCTGATTAGCCTGGTGCTTATCGGTAACAACCTGGTCAATATTCTCGCTTCTGCGTTGGGCACCATCGTCGGGATGCGTCTGTACGGCAACGCAGGCGTGGCGATTGCCACAGGTGTGCTCACGTTTGTGGTGCTGGTGTTTGCGGAAGTGCTGCCCAAAACCATCGCCGCTCTTTACCCGGAAAAAGTCGCCTACCCGAGCAGCTTCCTGTTAGCACCGCTGCTTATTCTGATGATGCCGCTGGTCTGGCTGCTGAATATGGTGACACGGGTGCTGATGCGCATGGTGGGTATAAAGGCAGACGTCACCATTAGTAGCGCGCTCAGCAAAGACGAACTGCGTACCATCGTGAATGAATCCCGCTCGCAGATCTCCCGCCGCAATCAGGACATGCTCCTGTCGGTGCTGGATCTGGAAAAGGTCAGCGTTGACGACATCATGGTGCCGCGCAATGAAATCGTCGGGATTGATATCAACGACGACTGGAAGGCCATTGTCCGCCAGCTGACACACTCCCCGCACGGGCGTATCGTCCTCTATCGCGATTCCCTCGACGATGCCATCAGCATGCTGCGCGTGCGCGAGGCCTATCGTCTGATGACTGAGAAAAACGAGTTCACCAAAGAGGTAATGTTGCGCGCCGCCGACGAAATTTACTACGTGCCGGAAGGCACCCCACTCAGCACGCAGCTGGTGAAGTTCCAGCGAAACAAGAAGAAAGTCGGCCTGGTGGTGGATGAATACGGCGACATACAGGGGCTGGTGACGGTCGAAGATATTCTGGAAGAGATTGTCGGGGACTTTACCACGTCAATGTCGCCTTCCCTTGCGGAAGAGGTCACCCCGCAAAACGACGGGTCAGTGCTTATCGACGGCAGCGCCAACATTCGTGAAATCAATAAAGCGTTCAACTGGCATTTGCCGGAAGACGAAGCGCGGACGATGAACGGTATGATCCTGGAAGCGCTGGAAGAGATCCCGGCGGCAGGCACGCGCGTGCGCATTGAACAGTATGATATTGATATTCTGGACGTTCAGGACAACATGATTAAGCAGGTGAAGGTCCTGCCCGTTAAGCCTCTACGCGAAAGTATTGCCGAATAAAATGTAGGCCGGGTAAGGCGAACGCCGCCACCCGGCACTACAGGCAGCACGTTACGCTTTCGCTTTCGCCACGGTCACCATCGCAGCGCGAATAGTACGACCGTTCAGGGTATACCCTTTCTGCATCACGCCCAGCACGTTACCCGCGGCAACGTCTTCGGATTCCACCATCGCAATGGCCTGGTGAACGTTTGGATCCAGCGGTACATCCGTATCGGCAATCACTTCAACACCGAACTTACGCACCACATCCAGCATGGATTTCAGCGTCAGCTCAATGCCTTCAATCATCGCCGCGTTATCCGGGTTAGCTTTATCCGCCACTTCCAGCGCGCGATCCAGGCTGTCGATCACCGGAAGCAGTTCGTTGACGAATTTCTCCAGCGCAAATTTGTGCGCCTTTTCAACGTCCAGCTCGGTACGACGGCGCAGGTTTTCCATTTCCGCTTTGATACGCAGTACGCCATCGCGTTCGCGATTCTGCGCTTCTACCAACTGAGCTTCCAGGTTGGCAATTTTTTCATCGCGCGGGTCCACCTGCTCAGCAGACGTGTCTGGCTCTACTGCCTCAACTTCATCGTGCTGTTCCGTGATAATTTCTTCAGGGGCTTGCCCCTCAGGCGTTTTCTGTTCTTTACTACTCATGAATTTCTCCGCGTTTTTCTGCATTCATCTCGCTAACTTCGCTTATTATGGGGATCAGTTTCCTGGATTCAAGGGAACAAGGCAGATTGTCATCATTCATCAGGCACAAGGACCTCCAGAAAATGAATAATCATTTCAGGTGTATTGGGATCGTCGGCCATCCGCGTCACCCTACCGCATTGACGACACATGAAATGTTGTATCGCTGGCTGTGTGGTAAAGGCTATGAAGTGATGGTCGAGCAGCAGATCGCCCAGGAGTTGCAGCTTAAAAGCGTCAGAACCGGCACGCTGGCGGAAATTGGCCAGCAGGCGGATCTCGCCGTGGTGGTCGGTGGCGACGGCAATATGCTGGGCGCGGCGCGAACGCTGGCTCGCTATGATATTAAGGTTATTGGTATTAACCGTGGCAATCTCGGTTTCCTGACCGACCTCGACCCGGACAATGCGCAGCAGCAGCTGGCGGACGTGCTGGAAGGCCACTATATCAGTGAAAAACGGTTTTTACTGGAAGCCCAGGTGTGTCAACAGGACTGCCAGAAGCGCATCAGCACCGCCATAAACGAGGTGGTTCTCCATCCCGGTAAAGTGGCGCACATGATCGAATTCGAAGTCTATATCGACGAAATATTCGCTTTCTCGCAGCGTTCTGACGGGCTGATTATTTCAACCCCGACGGGGTCAACTGCCTACTCGCTTTCAGCCGGAGGCCCAATCCTGACGCCATCGCTGGATGCCATTACCCTGGTGCCGATGTTCCCGCATACGCTCTCGGCGCGTCCGCTGGTGATCAACGGCGACAGCACCATTCGCCTGCGTTTTTCCCATCGCCGTAACGACCTGGAGATCAGCTGCGACAGTCAGATTGCGCTCCCCATTCAGGAAGGTGAAGATGTCCTCATTCGCCGCTGCGATTACGATCTGAACCTGATTCACCCGAAAGATTACAGCTATTTCAACACATTAAGCTCCAAGCTCGGCTGGTCAAAAAAATTGTTCTGATTTTGCATCCAGCACTTTACTGTATATAAAACCAGTTTATACTGTATACAAACACAGTTATGGTTTTTCATACAGGAAAACAATTATGCTGGCACAACTGACCATCAGCAACTTTGCCATTGTTCGTGAGCTTGAGATCGACTTCCATAGCGGAATGACGGCGATTACCGGAGAAACCGGTGCAGGTAAATCCATTGCCATTGATGCCCTCGGCTTGTGCCTCGGCGGTCGTGCTGAGGGGGATATGGTGCGCACAGGCGCCGCCCGTGCCGATCTCTGCGCCCGCTTCTCGTTGAAAGACACACCTGCCGCCCTGCGCTGGCTGGAAGCGAACCAGCTCGAAGACGGACGTGAGTGTTTACTTCGCCGCGTCATCAGCAGCGATGGCCGCTCCCGCGGTTTTATCAATGGTACAGCGGTTCCCCTTTCCCAGCTTCGCGAGCTGGGCCAGTTGCTCATCCAGATCCATGGTCAGCATGCGCACCAGCAGTTAATCAAACCCGAACAACAGAAAGCCCTGCTTGATGGCTACGCAGGTGAGTACGCGCTTACTCAACTCATGGCGGAGCACTATCGTCAGTGGCATCAAAGCTGCCGCGAACTTGCGCAGCATCAGCAGCAAAGCCAGGAGCGTACCGCGCGCGCCGAGCTGCTGGAATATCAGCTGAAAGAGCTGAACGAATTTAACCCGCAGGCGGGTGAATTTGAGCAAATCGACGAAGAGTACAAGCGTCTGGCCAACAGCGGTCAGCTGCTTTCCACCAGCCAGACTGCCCTTAACATGCTGGCGGATGGCGAAGACGTGAATTTGCAGAGCCAGCTGTATAACGTGCGTCAGCTTGTGACCGAACTGACCGGCATGGACAATAAGCTTTCTGGCGTACTGGAAATGCTGGAAGAGGCCGCGATTCAGATTTCAGAAGCCGGGGATGAACTGCGCCACTATTGTGAACGTCTGGATCTCGACCCGAACCGTCTGTTCGAGCTTGAGCAACGCATCTCCCGGCAGATTTCACTGGCGCGTAAGCATCACGTAACCCCGGAAGAGCTGCCGAATTACTATCAGTCTCTGCTGGAGGAACAGCAGCAGCTGGACGATCAGGCCGATTCCCTTGAAACCTTGTCTCTGGCGGTCAATCTGCATCATCAGCAGGCGCTGGAAACGGCGAAACGGCTGCATGACGTGCGGCAACACTATGCGCTGGAGCTTAGCCAGCACATTACCGACAGCATGCATACGCTGGCGATGCCGCATGGGGTGTTCACCATAGATGTTCGCTTTGAAGAGAATCACCTGACGGCGGAAGGCGCAGACCGCGTAGAATTCCGCGTCACCACCAACCCGGGCCAGCCTTTGCAGGCGATTTCGAAAGTGGCTTCCGGCGGTGAACTGTCGCGTATCGCCCTGGCCATTCAGGTGATTACCGCCCGTAAAATGGAAACCCCGGCGTTGATTTTCGATGAAGTGGATGTGGGGATCAGCGGCCCGACCGCGGCCGTTGTCGGCAAACTGCTGCGTCAGTTGGGTGAATCGACACAGGTCATGTGTGTGACTCACCTGCCGCAGGTCGCCGGTTGTGGTCATCACCACTTTATCGTCAGCAAGGAAACCGATGGCGAAATGACGGAAACGCACATGAAGCCGCTGGATAAACGCTCACGCTTGCAGGAGCTGGCACGCCTGCTCGGCGGCAGTGAAGTCACCCGCAATACGCTTGCGAATGCGAAAGAACTGCTGGCGGCATAAACTTTTTCGGGATCTCAGGGTCATACAGAACAACAAAAACGCCGCCAGACCGGTTTCAAAGTGGGGCAAGGTCTATTATCATCGGCATATTACATATGAGCCGCGTACTGCTCGGGCCCGAAAAGGAATCAAATCACTATGCGCTGTAAAACGCTGACCGCTGCCGCAGCGGTTCTTCTGATGTTGACCGCAGGCTGTTCCACTCTGGAGAAAGTGGTTTACCGTCCTGACATCAACCAGGGGAACTACCTTACCCCTAACGATGTGTCCAAAATCCGCGTGGGTATGACACAACAGCAGGTCGCTTATGCCCTGGGAACCCCGATGATGTCCGATCCGTTCGGCACAAACACCTGGTTCTATGTATTCCGCCAGCAGCCTGGTCATGAAGATGTGACCCAGCAAACCCTGACGCTGACCTTCAGCAGTGCCGGCGTGCTGACCAACATCGACAACAAGCCTGCCCTGACCAAATAATCAGGCGTCAGCAACGCAAAAAGGTGCTCATTGAGCACCTTTTTTGTATCTGAATTCTTACGCAGAATCGTCGTCCCGGTAAGCGAAGCGCCACCGGGGGAGAAAGCGCTACTTACCCGATTTCTCCGCTCGCTGACGGCGCAGCTCTTTCGGGTCAGCAATCAGCGGGCGATAAATCTCAACCCGATCGCCATCCTTCAGCGTATCAGCAAGCTTTACCGGACGGCTATAAATGCCGACTTTATTCTTCGCCAGGTCAATATCACGGCGAAGTTCAAGGATGCCGGAGGCCCGGATAGCCGCCTCAACGTTGGCGCCCTCTTCAAGCGTCACGCGCTGCAAATACTGCTTCTCCGGCAGCGCATACACCACCTCAACAGCAATCTTATGCGACACTGTAAACCTCTTTGGCGCGCGTGGTGAACGCCTGAACCATATTCGAGGCCAGCTCTTTAAAGATACGGCCAAACGCCAGTTCGATCAGCTTATTGGTAAATTCAAAATCCAGATGAAACTCAATGCGGCAGGCGTCAGCGCTCAGTGGCGTAAACTTCCACCCTCCCATCAGTTTTTTAAACGGACCATCCACCAGATGCATCAAAATACTCTGATTGCTCGTCAGGGTATTGCGCGTGGTGAACGTTTTGCTGATCCCCGCTTTGGAGACATCCACGGCCGCAGTCATCTGCGTCGGGCCGGATTCCAGCACCCGGCTACCGGTGCATCCCGGAATAAATTCCGGATAGGACTGAACGTCGTTCACTAACTGATACATTTGTTCCGCGCTGTAGGGAACAAGCGCGGTACGGCTAATCTGAGGCATAGCATTTTCCATGGTCACACAACAGACAAATAATAACATTTATCACCTGTTAAAAAAACGCTAAGCCTTATCTCGTGCTAAGATAGCGCGTTAGACCTCACAGGACGCAATGAGGTGACTTTTTAAAATCAGATTACCGACGGCTTTACGACACTTATGACGAAGAAAAAAGCACATAAACCTGGTTCGGCGACCATTGCGCTTAACAAGCGTGCTCGCCACGAGTATTTCATCGAAGAAGAATTCGAGGCCGGCCTTGCGTTGCAGGGCTGGGAAGTAAAATCGCTGCGTGCCGGGAAAGCCAATATCGGCGACAGCTACGTGATCCTGAAAGACGGTGAGGCCTTCCTGTTCGGCGCGAACTTTACGCCGCTGACCGTCGCCTCTTCACATTACGTCTGCGATCCTACCCGCACCCGTAAGCTGCTGCTGAACAAGCGCGAACTGGAATCCCTCTACGGACGCATCAACCGCGAAGGCTTCACCGTGGTGGCGCTCTCTTTGTACTGGAAAAACGCCTGGTGCAAAGTGAAAATCGGCGTGGCGAAAGGTAAGAAACAGCACGACAAACGTACTGACCTGAAAGCACGCGAGTGGCAGCTCGACAAAGCACGTATCATGAAAAACGCAGGACGTTGATTCTGCGCACTTATTGTACTATTCAATAAGTTAGCGTTTCGGGCTGGTGTCGAGGAAGTAAAATCTGGTATACTGAGTTCAACACTATTGGGGCTGATTCTGGATTCGACGGGATTTGCGAAACCCAAGGTGCATGCCGAGGGGCGGTTTGCCTCGTTAAAAGCCGCAAAAAAATAGTCGCAAACGACGAAAACTACGCTTTAGCAGCTTAATAACCTGCTAAGAGCCCTCTCTCCCTAGCTTCCGCTCTTAAGACGGGGATCAAAGAGAGGTCAAACCCAAAAGAGATCGCGTGGAAACCCTGCCTGGGGTTGAAGCGTTAAAACTAATCAGGCTAGTTCGTCAGTGGCGTGTTTGTCCGCAGCTGGCGTGCGAATGTAAAGACAAACTAAGCATGTAGTACCGAGGATGTAGAAATTTCGGACGCGGGTTCAACTCCCGCCAGCTCCACCAATCATGATTGGACAGTGATAGGACATCACTAGTAATAACAGGAAGTTAGCAGTCTCAGTAGGACACCGACCAGACGGTGACGAGACAAAAAAGGATACGCAAAGGAGCCGCGGCTCTTTAGTTCCACAGAAGCCCGCTGATGCGGGCTTTTTTTATGGGATAAGACATATGAATCAACTGCAAGAAATCATTCAGATACTCAGTTCTGGTGATGAAGGCACAACTAATGCTCTCATGAAAACGAAGATCCTTCTCTTCTCTATCGGGAAGAAGGAGCTTGCGGCCTGGGTAAACCATGAAATTGATGGTTATCCTGATTCAGTTCCCCTACCCGATTATCGATTTGTTGGCACAAGAATTCTTGCAGATCTGAACAACAGCGTTCGTCTTTATAGAGCTTTTCCGTTGCCGATTGGCTATCTAAGTGAAGATGACTATAACGATGCTACAAGGAGCGAAGTGCGGCTTTCAATCAGTCAAATTGAAAACTTGGTAACAAACGCCGGTGATAGCCAAACTCTTCAGCAGCCAATTCCTTTGGATTACGCATTAGTTAAATATTGCAAAGGTATAGATAAAGGCTATGAGTTAACACGCTGTTATAAAGAGATTCCGCTACATAACTTCACCTCCATATTAACTCAGGTCAGGTCGCGGCTGCTTGATTTTATACTTGAGCTTTCGGATCAAGTTTCTGAAATTTCTGACGAAAAAAACATGAAAGAACAACTTAAAAATATTGATACGTCTTCATTGTTCCGTAACTCAATTTTCGGAGACAATACCGTCATAAACTTCGGAAATGAAAACTCATTTTCAGTAAATAACAACGTAGTAAAAAACGACATTGCGTCATTAAAAGAGTATCTTTCAGCTCAGGGTTTCCCTAAATCTGATGTTGACGATTTAGAAATTGCTATTGATGAAGATGGCCCGATAGCTAACAATCGTGGTGAATATGGTCAGTCTGTTAGTAAATGGATGGCTAACATTGCAAATAAAGCAGTTCATGGGACTTTAGGTATAGAAATTGCGGCTGCAACTCAAGCAGCAACTGAGGCTCTTAAAAAATATTACAATCTATAGTTACTGACATGGGGTGTCGGGGGTCGAAGGTTCAAATCCTCTCGTGCCGACCAAAAACACATTTAAACCAGCCTCTTACGGCTGGTTTTTTTATGTCTATTTTCTGTACGGGGAATCACTGGGGAAAAATCGGGGAAAAATACCGTCAAAAAATCAGGCACAACAAGCTAATTGCCACCGATCCGTTTGTAAGACTTACCAGCACGCTACTTTTTCTCACTGCCCTATACTTTCAGTCTGACACGGTACCAAAGCAATAAGAGCGATGCAGAAAGTCGCTACATTGTCGATCCGCTCTCACCAGCTGAGGTGAGCGCGCTGTTAACATCAACAGGCAATAAACAGTGGGAGAACCTTTTCAGGTTTGCAATCCAGACAGGATTGCGTAGTTCCGAACTGTGTGCGCTCCGCTGGAGAGATATTGATTTTGTTGGGAAGACAGCGCATGTACAGAGCGCCAGCGTGTCAGGCGTGACGAAGGGGACCAAAACAAAGGCTGGAACGCGCAAGGTAGAATTAACTGATGAGGCGATGATCGCCCTCAACGATCAAAAGCCCTTCAGCTTCATGAAGAACGGTTGTGTCTTTGAGGATCCGAAGACAAACAAACCATGGGCAAGCGCGGATGCCATCAGGAAAAAAGCTTGGGTGCCAACGCTAAGGAAAGCCGGTATCAGGTATCGCAACCCCTATCAAACCCGGCACACTTTCGCTACACGGCTGATCAGTCGTGGTGTAAACCTTTTCTGGTTATCGGCTCAGATGGGTCACAAAGGCCCAGAAATGCTATTCCGTCACTACGGACGTTATCTCAAGGAATACGACAATAACACAACAAATATTCAATTGAAAAAAAGTTGATCTTGGCAAATAATCCCTTCTTTTAGAAAAGAAGGGATATCAAGATGGCAGATCCAGCTTGGGTGGGAGTAGGAGGTCTTGTTGCTAGCACATTATCTGCCTTTGCAGCTTATTTAGCGATACGACAAAACATTATCCAACGGAGAATAGCAAATAAGGTTCAAATAACATTAAAAGGTGTCGAGGTTAACCTAGCGAGAAGAAAAATAATAAAATTTATTGACCTTACAAATGATAGTAGTGAGTTCACCATAAATCCACCACTCATTAACATTGGGTTAGGGCCAGCGTTAAAATTTGAATACTCTTGGGACTTTGATTACTTCAAACATTTTAAGAAGATCGGATTGAAATATGTAAGTGATGAAAAAAACTTAAGCACAAAAGAGTATTTAGACTATATCCATTCAAATAGTTACGCATTTCAATATTCAAAGGAGATTAACTCAGAACTCATAAATTTGTTAGGAAATGGTAAAACTGCTTGGTTTAGCCATGCCAATAAATATAAAGATGTAGATTACATTTTGCCATGGTCAGTTAGCAGCAAAGAGACATATTTAACATTACCAAATATAATTCCAATGCTTTTGACATATTATCTTTGGGAGCACTCAAAGTCTCCGATTGGAATGTACTTGCCCATTGTGGGCCCCACTTTAACATTAAGTTATGAAGATATCACTGGTGTAAAAAGAAAGGAGGTGTTTACCTCCAGTTTTGTATGTACCAGAACTAGCCAAAAAAACGATACTATTGAAGCCGGATTCAGATTAACTTTTTCACCAAGTCTCAGTAGAACAGCGCAACGAATTCAAAGAATACGTAAAAGCTACGCAGAATTCATGGATGAACATGACCACAATAAAAACAAGTAGTTAGGTAACTTTTACGCGGGTTCAACTCCCGCCAGCTCCACCAAAATTCTCCATCGGTGAATACCAGAGTCATCCGATGAAGTCCTGAAAGCCCGCACGGCGCAAGCCCTGCGGGCTTTTTTGTGTCTGTCGTTGTCCGAGCCATTCGACTTAGTCCGGCGATTATCGCTATACGTTCAGGTATTCCGGTTCATGCCGGATCAGCCACAGCCCCCCAGACCTACACCAATGTTCTGCGTGCTAAAGCGCCCGAGAAAAATCTAACGTTGCGTCATGGCCCATGCCATCGTTGAAATCCCCGCACTGCAAATCAAAGCCCAACCCCCCTTAACGCAATCAACATAACCAATTGATATTAAATAGTTATCACCTCATATATTTCCGTTTCCTTTTGTTTTATCGAACGATCTGTGAACAACACCAAAACATTAACAACAAGGAAACAATAATATAACTACAGAGGTGACCTTATGCTCAATAAAGAACGGCATTATGCAATTTTGACCTGGCTTAACAGGTATGAACGGGCGACGGTGAATCAGCTTGCCAAAGTATTTAATGTCACCAGGGAAACGATTCGTAACGACCTGAACTTATTGGCGAAGGAAGGCGGCATTGAGCGATGTCACGGCGGTGCAATTATTAAACGCCGTATTTTTCATACTCAATCCGTCAATAATTTAGATAGCAATATCATTCATTTTTTTGATTCTGCGCAGTCAAAAAAACGATCAAATCCCGACATAAAGGGCGAAAGATGAAAGGTAAAGTCTGTATTCTGGGTTCATTCAACGTTGATATTATTGCTAATGTCGATCGTTTTCCTCAAAGCGGGGAATCTATTTTCTCCGAAAATACAATTATTGGTCCCGGCGGTAAAGGAGCCAATCAGGCGCTAGCCGTTAGCAAATGCCATGTTAAAACTCATTTTGTCGGTAAAGTGGGTAACGATCAGTTTAGCCAGATGGCCTTCGGACATCTTTCATCTTCTGCTATCGACAGCTTCACGCTTTATCAAGATAAAGATAAGAAAACCGGCACCGCGCTTATTTATGTCTGTCAAAGCGATGGTGAGAATATGATTGCCATTAGTCCTGGGGCTAATCGTTCTATTACTGCGGATGAAGTTGAAGCAATTACCCCTGAAGTTAAAAACTCAGATATTTTTTTAACCCAGTTGGAAAATAATCTACCCGCTACCTTTCGGGCAATTGAAATTGCCCGCCGTAACGGGATCAAAGTGGTGTTAAACCCGGCCCCTTGGTCACCTGATGTGGTTAACTGCCTGAAGAATGTGGACTTCCTGACCCCTAATGAGACTGAAGCCTCATTATTGTCTGGCATTCATATCGCGGATCTTGCCAGCGCAAAGGAAGCCGCCAGAGCCATTAAAGCGAAAGGGGTAGGCCACGTCATCATCACCATGGGAGCGAAAGGCGCGCTTATTTATGACGGTGAGCAATTCATTCATATCCCGGCGTTGAAAGCCGTATGTGTGGATACTACCGGTGCTGGCGATGCCTTCAACGGCGCATTCGCCGCGGCAATGGCGAAAGGGGAATCGATTATTCAGGCAGCAAAATTTGCCTGTGCTTTCGCGTCTTTGGCCGTCGAAAAAGAAGGCGCGTCAAATATGCCCGAATATAAAGATGTCCTGACCCGTCTCGCACAATATAACGATAAAAATATCCTCACAGAGAAAAATTAACGCACTTATATTTCTGCAAACACAGATTATATTCACGACAACCATTTCAGTAATGGGAGTATGTCCGATGAAAGCCCTTACAGAGTCAAAATCCGGCGGCATGATACCGCAGGCAAATAACATACCTCAGCAGCAGACAATATCCCGTATGGCAAGTTGCCGCCAAAAGTTACGCCGGTGGTGGCCCTTCTATGTCATGGCCCTGCCTGGGGTTATCTATTTTTTTATCTGGCACTATTTACCCATTTGGGAAACCAAAATTGCTTTTGAGCAGTACCGTATTATCCCGCCGAATATCTGGGTCGGGATGCAGTATTTTGCCACGCTGATGTCATCCCCTGTTTTCTGGCAGGTGCTACAGAACACGGTGATCATCGCCGCAATGAAACTGATTTTTATTTTTCCGGTTCCCATTATCGTGGCGCTCTTGCTCAATGAAGTGCGCTCATCCGGTTACCGTAAATTTGTCCAGTCGGTGATTTATCTGCCGCACTATCTCTCCTGGGTGGTGATCGCCAGCATCGCGATTGCCACGCTCTCACCGGTTGATGGCGCGGTTAACGACATCATTAAATCGATGGGCTACGATCCGATCCCGTTTATGACCGACAGCGGTTCCATCCGCTGGGTGCTGGTGTTCACTGAAATGTGGCGCAGCGCGGGCTGGGATTCATTACTTTACATCGCGGCGATCCTCGCCATCGATCCACAGCTGTATGAGGCGGCGGAAATGGATGGTGCCGGGCGCTGGCGCAAAATCTGGCACATCACCCTGCCCGCGATTACCCCCACCATCGCCACGCTGTTTATCCTCAACGTCGGGCTGTTTCTGAGCCAGGGCTTCGATCAGGTCTTCAACATGACCAACGACGTGGTGAACGGGCAGATAGACATCATCGATACCTACGTCTACCGCATGGGCCTGCGCACCGGGGAGTTCTCGCTGGCGACCGCCGCAGGATTATTCAAAGGCGTGATCGGCATGATTCTTATCGTGCTGGCCCATAACGTTTCAAAACGCCTGACGGGTAAAGGAGTCTGGTAATGCGCATCTCATCACGAAGCACCCCATTTGAGCGCATCGAATACGTGCTCATTCTCTCTGTACTGATGCTGCTGGTTGTGGTGACGCTACAACCGATCCTCAATCTGGTGGCAATCTCCTTCTCCAGCCCGGCAAACGTGCCCGGTATGAGCGGCCTGGAAATTATCCCACAGGGCTTTTCGCTGGACGTCTGGAAACTGCTGCTGACCAACGAAGCCGTGCTGCGCGGGTTTGGTAATGCGATGCTGATTACCGTGGTGGGCACCATCATCAACGTGGTGTTCACCGTGCTGCTGGCCTGGGCGCTGGCGCAAAAACGCCTGCCGGGACGCCGCTGGCTGTTTATGTTTGTCCTGTTCACCATCGTCTTTGAGCCGGGCATCATCCCCGATTTTCTGGTGATGAAAAAGCTCGGGCTGCTGAACAGCTACTGGTCCGTCATCCTGTATCGCGCCGTCTTCGCCTGGTACCTGATTATTCTGGTTCGCCTGTTCGAAGAGATCCCGGAAGAGCTGCTGGAAGCCGCCGAACTCGATGGCGCGAACCCGTTCCAGACGCTGTGGTACGTCATTATGCCGGTCGCCAAATCGTCCATTGCCATGATCACGCTGTTTTACATGGTGCTGCACTGGAACGAATTTTTCCGCGCCATGGTGTACCTCAACGACCCGGACAAATGGCCGTTGCAGGTGGTGCTGCGTCAGTTTGTCGTCGAGGGCGATAAGCTGGCGATGGTCGGCGTCGAAAGCATGTCGAACTACACCGATGCCAGCCAGATCAGCATCAAGGCGCTGAAAGCCGGGATGATTACCTTAACCATCGCCCCGCTGATCGCCATCTACCCGATTATTTTGCGCTTCTTCACCAAAGGCACCATGTCCGGCGCGGTGAAGGGTTAACAGGAGCGATGACGATGAAATTATTCACAGCAATCGCCTGCGGCCTGCTCTTATGCCAGGCCGTCTGGGCCGAGCCGGTCACTATCCGGATTGTGGAAAAAGATCTGCTGACCACTAACCGTGAAGATGTTGCGCATATCCAGCGAATAGAGCAGGCGCTGGCGCGTCAGGGACACGATATCAACATTGAGATCGTCAACCTGTCGTCTTCCGGCTACAACGACGTGCTGAACGTGATGCTGCTGTCCGGCACCATTCCTGACCTGATCTACTTCAACGGCAGCGACCAGAAGATGGTCGAACAGGGCATTCTTGAAGACTGGCGTCCGTGGATTGCGCAAACCCGCTATCTGAAAGAGGCGCTGTGGCCGCACAACCGGCTTCGCCTGCAAAACCATCCGACCCTGCTGTATGTCTTTCCCCTGCGCGCGCGCCAGCCGGTGATCCGCGAGGACTGGTTACAGAAGAGCGGGCTCAGCGCATCCCCCAAAACGCTGGCGGAGTACGTCACGCTGTTCAATGCGATCCACGCCGGTGACTACAACGGCGACGGTAAGACGGATAGCTGGGGGATCACCTCCGAGAAAGACCTGCGCGATCTCGACGGTTTTATGAACCCGGCGTTTGGCATTCACGCCACCTGGCTCAAGGACGACCAGGGCAAGCTGATCAATGCCCAGATAAGCCCGCAGGAGCGGAGCAAGCTGGAGTTCTACCATTCGCTGTATCAGAAAGGATTGCTCTCCTCCCAGTACATCACCACCAACTGGGAGCTAAAAGAGGATGAGTTTTATACCGGCAAGGTTGGCGTCGTGTCCGTCTCTTCACCGGGCAACGTCGGCGTGTACCAGGAAAAGATGCGCCAGATCCATCCTGACGCCACCCTCACGCTGCTCGACCCACCCGAAGGCCCGGCAGGAAAAGGGCTGGCGGCGGTAGACGTCTCCATGGAAACGCGCGGTTTTGCGATGTCCTCGCTCTCGAAACATAAAAAAGAGGTGATGATTCTACTCGACTTTCTGGCAAGCCCTGAAGGGCAAATGATGGAGCAGATGGGCTTCGAAAACACGCACTACGTTCGTGAGGGCAACACGATAAAAGTGACGCCGAAAATTAACGCCTGGTATCCCCGGTTTATCCAGGCCGCCAACTGGAAACCGCCTGTGGAGTGGCGTACGCCCGCGATGCTGCGCTATATCGACAATTCACAACGTTATTTTACGGCGGATAATGCCTTTATCTTCCCGGCGTCGTTTGCTGCCGCCATCGACTCAACCAGCAGTATTTATAACCAGTGGGCGTACCAGTTTGTCTCTGGCAAAGCGTCGTTTGACCAGTGGAATGAGTACGTCAGCGCCTGGAAAGCCGCAGGTGGAAACGCTATGACCGAATATGCAGAGGAAAAACTAAAATGACTGTGACTCAAACCGCTGATTTATCGTTCACTTCCCGCATTCTGGGCATGCTGTATGGCGTTGCGTTCGGCGATGCCTTAGGCGGACCGGTTGAAAAACTCTCTGCACGGCAAATCGCGGAGAAATATGGCCGCGTCACCTCCATCAACCAGCGCTGGCACCGGATGGACGAACCGTCTGCAAGGCGCAACAATCGCGTGCGCGGCAACGGTATCATCACCGACGATACGCTGATGACGCTCTGCCTGATGGAGATTTACAACGAGCTGGGGCGCCACGTTGATGCGTGGGATATGGGGGAGTCTTTTGTGCGCAAGATTGCCTGGGAACCGCGCTGGGTGCCGGAACTGGACCGGGAAGCACTGGTTATTGAGCGCCTGTTTTATCCGGAAAAATGGATCTTCCATCGTCTGCAACTGGCCGCCTGCGATCCGCGCCAGGGCGGCGTCGGCAATATGGTGAACTGTGGCGCGGCGATGTATGCCGCCCCCATTGGGGCCATCAATGCCTGCAACCCTGAGGCGGCGTACCAGGAAGCCATTAACTTCACCCAGGGGCATCAGCAGAGCTATGGTCTGGAGGCTGCGGGCGTCTTCGCCGCCTGCGTGGCTGCGGCATTTATTCCAGGCATCACCATTGAGGCCATCACCAGCATCGCATTCAAACTGGCGAAAGACGGCACCCGCCAGGCCATCGCGGCAACGCTTGACGTCGCGCGTCACTATCGTGGAGCCGCATGGGATTATCAACAGGTCGTTGACGCCTTGCACGCTGCGCTTTTGCCCTTCTCGCCGATGGGGGATGACCTGATGCATGGCCCGGAAAAAGCGGGCGTTCCGACCATGGCCTACCAGCCCTCACGTCTGATGTCGATTGAGGAGCTGCCGATGGCGCTGGCTTTCTGCCTGCTGCGCGAAGGCGAGTTTCGCGGCGCGGTGGAAGATTCCATTAACTCAGGCCGTGATACCGATTCTATCGGGGTGATGAGTGGCGCGATTTTAGGTGCTCTGCACGGCGAAGCCATTATTGAACCTGAGGTGCTGGCGGGTATTGATAGCGCCAACCGCCTGGATCTGCGTACGGCCGCGCTGCGCTTCAGCGAATCAGCACAACACATCATTCAGCAGGATCTCGCTGCGGCGGCGCTTTACCGCCAGAACGTGATGCCATTATTGCAGCCAGGCCACGCCGCCGGGCGAGGAGAGTAACATGAGCCAAATCGTTTTAAATAATCTCGGCAAATCCTACGGCAACGTCAGCATCATTAAAGGGATCTCGCTGAGTATTCATGAAGGCGAATTTATTGTGCTGGTCGGCCCATCCGGCTGCGGGAAATCGACGCTGCTGCGTATGATTGCGGGTTTGGAAGACATCACCTCCGGCGAACTCCTGATGCACGGCGAGGTGGTCAACACGCTGCCCGCCAAAAAACGCGATATCGCCATGGTGTTCCAGAGCTATGCGCTCTATCCACACATGAAGGTGCGGGACAACATGAGTTTTGCCCTGAAGCTTGCCAGCGTCTCAAAAGCGGAACGGATGGCGCGCGTGGAAGAGGCAGCGGAAATCCTCGGCCTGACGCATCTGCTCGATCGCCTCCCGCGGGATCTTTCCGGCGGCCAGCGTCAGCGCGTGGCGATGGGACGCGCGCTGGTGCGTGACCCGAAGGCCTTTTTGTTTGATGAACCGCTCTCCAACCTGGACGCCAAACTGCGCCATAAAATGCGCGGCGAAATTCGTAAGATCCACCAGCGGATGGGGCGCACCACCATCTACGTGACGCACGATCAGACGGAAGCGATGACCATGGCGGACAGGATTGTGGTGCTGAATGCCGGACATATTGAACAGGTCGGCACCCCGGAAGAGCTGTACCGTAACCCGGATAACCTGTTTGTCGCGGGCTTTATCGGCACGCCGGAAATTAACACCCTTAAAGGCGTGATTCAGCACGGCGAGATTGTGCTCAACAACGGCTACCGCTTCCCCTGCCCCCTCCGCTCACATATTGAAGGGATGGAGATCATCTGCGCCACCCGACCGCACTATATCCGGCTCGGCGAGTCAGGGATGCCAGCGGAAATCGTGCTGATAGAGATGACCGGGGAAGGACAGGAGATCCGGGTGCGTATCAACGATCAGGAGCTGATCGTGGTGTCCCATGAAAAGCTGGATATCAACGTGGGTCAGAAGGTCTTCCTCACCGTAGACGCGGAAAAAATGTTCTTGTTTGATGCCCAGACCGGTAAGCGCCTGCGGTCATAGAATGCTTAATCAATCCCTCCTGCAATCGCAGGGGGATTTTATAATGGCGGTGGGTATATATCAGGCTAGGCCAGGCTAGTTTCCAGCATCGAATCCACCATATCCATCTCTTCACGGCTGAGCAGCATTTCGATATTGACCAGGATGATCATTCTGTTTTCCATCACGCCAAGCCCAAGAAGATAGCGGCTTGATAGCATGGACGCGAAGTCCGGCGTCGGTTTAATCTGATCCATGTCCATCGACAGCACGTCAACCACACCGTCTACCACGATTCCTACAACGCGATTATTGAGGTTAAGGATGATCACTACCGTACTGTCATCCTGCTGAACGTCAGGAAGACTGAAGCGCACGCGAAGGTCAACTATTGGCACTATCACACCGCGCAGGTTGGTCACGCCGGTGATAAAACCTGGCGCGTTCGGGATACGAGTAACGCTATCGCATCCACGTATCTCTTGTACCTTCAGAATGTCGATCCCATATTCTTCGTTACCGAGACGAAAAACCAGATACTCCTGCGCAATGGCGTCCGCGCCCGCAGGCTTTGTCGTTGTTTGGGTCATGCTGTTACTCCTTGCTTGCCGAACGTCGGCCTGACATGGTTTTCCTTTTGTCCGTTCATCGTCGACAGTTCAACCACGTCGAGGATTAGCGCAACGCTGCCATCACCGAGAATGGTCGCGGCTGAAACGCCCGGTACTTTGCGATAGTTCTGTTCGAGGTTTTTTACCACAACCTGTTGCTGACCAATGAGCTGATCGACCCACAGGGCGTAGCGGCATCCAGCGCTTTGGACGATCACCACAATGCCATCTTCAGGTGCGGTCTCGCCGGGCACCGATAGGCGCTGACGCAGCATCACCAGCGGAAGATATTCGCCACGAATTTGCAGCAGACGTTCCTCCCCGACGAAGCGGCAGAGCATATCCTCGCCGGGCCTCAGCGATTCCATTACCGCGCCGAGCGGCAGAACATAGATCTCCTGTCCAACTTTCACCAGCATGCCATCAAGGATTGCCAGCGTCAGCGGCAGAATAATGCGTATCGTCGTGCCTTCTCCCGGCTTTGAAAGGACTTCGACATGGCCGCCCATGGCCATAATGTTACGACGGACCACGTCCATACCCACGCCGCGCCCGGAAACATCCGTCACGCTTTCTGCGGTGGAAAATCCCGCGGCGAAAATCAGCATCCATACGTCCTCATCGCTGAGGGTGTCGCTGATATTCATTCCCTGGGAGCGGGCTTTCGCGAGGATTTTCTCCCGGTTCAGTCCGGCACCATCATCAGTCACCTCAATGATGATATTGCCGCCATGATGTTCCGCCGAGAGGATAAGATTGCCCACTACCGACTTCCCCTTACGGGCACGTTCTTCTTTCTGCTCAATGCCGTGATCGAGACTGTTACGCACCAGATGAGTCAGTGGGTCGATAATGCGTTCGATCAGGCTCTTATCCAGCTCGGCCGAGCCGCCACGAAGAGTTAGCTCTACCTCTTTGTTCAGGCGAGAACCCAGATCGTGCACCAGCCGCGGGAAGCGGCTAAACACATAATCCATTGGCATCATTCGAATTGACATGACTGATGACTGAAGCTCGCGTGTATTACGCTCCATTTGCGCCACGCAGCTGGAGAGCATGTCGTAGCTCGCTGGATCAAGTTTTTTGGAAAGCTGAGATAGCATCGCCTGGGTGATGATGAGCTCACCCACCTGGTTAATGATCTGATCGACTTTACTGACCGCCACGCGGATGCTGCCCGATTCCTGACTATTACTGCGGGCTGGCACCGGCGCGGCAGGTCGTGAAGGCGGTTCTGAATGGTCCGCGACTACAGAAGCCTTGTCCGTAACAGGAGAAGTCACTTCAACCGACGCTGGTTGAACGACATGCTCGATAAGGATTTGCGACTCTTCAAGCACAAAACACAGCACCGCGGAGATATCGTCGGCAGAGGCGCTCGTGCGCAGCTGAACCACCATGCCATCATCAGCCTTCTCCGTAGCGACAATCTCTCCCATGTGGGATAACTCTTCCTGAAGCATTGCCCGCTCGCTTTCAGGAATTTTCTTCAACGTCACGCAGAGTAAAGGCTCACCATCAGCTGCCCCCTGCTGCGTCGCGGCTTTGTCTTGCAACTCGACTGCCGTCTGGGCATGTTTGTCTTCCAGAGCAATCTTGCGCAGGGCTTCACAAATATAGCGATAACTCGCTTCATCAGGTTCCTGCGAAGACTGATAGGCTTCCAGTTGCGCTTGCATAATGTCTTTACATTCCAGAAATAGATTAACGGTCGTTCGGTTAAGCGAGCGTTCTCCGGCTCGCACCTGGTCAAACAGGTTCTCAAGTAGATGCGTGGTCTCTTGCAGGGCATTAAAGCCAAAAGTCCCTGCCCCGCCTTTCAAAGAATGCGCTGCGCGAAAAATGGCATTTACCTGTTCAGGATTCGGCGATGCGGCATCAATCTCCAGCAAATGCTTCTCCATCTCGGCCAGCAGCTCTTCCGCTTCGGTAAAAAAGATCTCGGTGAAATCATTCATGTCCATCGCTGTACCCCCTTACCTCCTGCTGCGTAGTGTTGTTCAGGACGTTTTCTGGGCGATGCATGCGCGTGTCTTCCAGACGGATATACTGTTCTTTGGTTTTACTTAATACCAAAATGCTAATACGGCGATTCGCCGGACTTGAGGGATCACTGTTTTCTAAAGGCATACGGCTTCCCGTGCCGATCACGCGAAGAAAACGCTCATCGTCAAGACCTGCTTTAACCAGCACGCGGCGCGCGGCGTTGGCGCGTCCGGAAGAAAGTTCCCAGTTACTGTATCCGGAGGTGCCGCCCGCATAGGGAAGCGAGTCGGTATGGCCGGTGAGACTGATTTTATTGGGCAACTCCTGCAACAGCGGCACAAGCGCCTGCAAAATGCCGTTCATATAGGATTCCGGCAGCTCGCTGCCTACTCTAAACATCGGGCGATCCTGGCTGTCGGTGATCTGAATGAGCAGGCCGTCGTTGGTAAGACGCAGCATAATGTTGGATTTAAAGTTATTGAGCCGGGGATCGGTTTCGATCATCTGCTGCAATTTATCTCTGGCCTGTTTCAGGCTCTCCATCCAGCGCTGCCGCTCGCTCTGTACCCGCTTATGATTCGCCACTTCTCCGTCCTGCTTCATCAGATCGTCACCGCCGCCGGGGATGATGCTGTCGCTCAGGCTGGTTTTGTCGCCATTGGCCATAGATGGCTTAAGCGGCATGCGGAAGTAATCGGCGATCATCTCCCGCTGCACCGTGCTGGACTGAGAAATCAGCCACATTACCAGGAAGAACGCCATCATCGCGGTCATAAAATCGGCGTAGGCGATTTTCCACGTACCACCGTGATGAGCATGCTTTTTCTTCTTTCGCTTGCGCGAAATGATTATCGGGGAATCGTTTTTCATGCCGTGGCATCCGCAGACTTAGACTTAAGGCTGGCGCTGGATTTCACTTCCCGCACATGCTCTTCAAGCTCCTCAAAGGAAGGCCGTTCGCTGGTAAAAATGGTTTTTCGGCCAAACTCCACGGCAATTTGTGGCGCATAGCCGTTTAGACTGGAGAGCAGCGTGACTTTTATACACTGAAGGATTTTGACCTGATCGGAACTCATCTGACGCAGCAGGGTTGCGAGCGGTAATACAAACCCGTAGGCAATCAAAATTCCGAGGAACGTGCCCACCAGCGCGTGGCCAATCAACATTCCGAGCTCGGCTGCGGGTCGGTCCGCGGCACCGAGCGCGTTCACTACCCCCATGACGGCAGCCACAATACCAAAGGCCGGAAAGGCATCGCCGACGGTATTCAGACTGTGGGCCGGAACCTCAAGCTCCTCTTCGCAGGTTTCAATTTCTTCATCCATTAACGCTTCGATTTCATGCGAGTTCATACTTCCGCCAATCATCAGGCGGAAGTAATCGAGGATAAAGTTGCTTAACATCGGATCGCTCATCAGACGAGGATAAGCGCTGAAAATTTCGCTGCCCGCCGGATCTTCAATGTCTTTCTCAAGTGACATGAGTCCCTGAACACGACTTTTTGACAGCAGCAAAAACATAAGCGCCATCAGGTCCATATAAACCGTTTTGTTGTAGCGTTTCCCCACGAACAGCTTCACGATAGCTTTACCCGTCGCCTTAAGGGATTTCATGTTATTACCAACAATAAAAGCGCCGACCCCGGCACCGCCGATAATTAACAACTCCAAAGGCTGGAACAGCGCGAGCAGATTACCACCAGACAGTACGAACCCACCAAATACGGTAGCAATAACAACAAGATAGCCAAAGATAACTAACACACTCTCTCCTTTTTACTCGCTGACCGATGTCGAGTGCCGTGGCATCGAATAAAACGCCATCCTGTGCATTGCCATCGAACATCCGTCAGGCTGTCATAATTTCCGGCGTGGCATAATTGCCTGCGATTCCGCTGAGGTTGACCTGCGATTTCTTAAATGCCCGCGAAGGAGGGCTACACAAACTACAGGTGAACGGGTTTTTGATGAATTCCGTCGTGACCACAAAACCACCGGAACAAACGCTACAGGCCTTACGGGAAATAATACCGCAGTCGATAAAGCGTAATAATGTCCAGGCACGCGTTAGCCCCAGGACAGGTTTATCGTCGCAGCAAGAACCACACTGCTCCAGATAAAGACGATAGGTTTTCATCAATATTTCAATAGGACGCCCGCCCCCAGTTTTCTGAAGATAAAGGTAAATGTTATAGAACATGGAAGAGTGAATATTCTGCTCCCATGACATGAACCAGTCTTCAGAAAAAGGGAGCATCCCCTTTGGAGGCGGACAGCCGCGTAACTCTTTATACAAGCGCAGTAAACGCCGACGACTTAAAGAAGTTTCAGATTCCAGAACCTGCATTCTTGCCCCAAGGTTAATTAACCCCATGGCAATATTTACCTCTTCAATTTCTTGCAATAAACTTTTCTCGCACATTTTATGCTTCTCCCGTCACAGCAGCATCGGACTCGCTTAATGAATTAAGTAAGTTTGTCGATAAAATGATGCCGGTATGAATTTGCTGAAGAGCTTCAATACGCGAATCTTTCGTCAAATTTTCGATGACCACTTCGTCATCGACGCGTAAACGACAAATCAACTGATTGGTCGCAGCCAGTTTCATCAACTGTGGTAAAGACAACTCTTTTAAATTATCAATCGTGCCTTCGGATAAGCCGAGACGAAAACTGGCAGCAAACTTGTCCTGTCTGATCAGCTGCTGCGCCAGTAATAAATAAGAAAGATTAATATCGTGAATGTTTTGCAGATACTCGTCAAAATTGGACACAAAAAGCTCCCACTGTTTTTCAACCACAAACAAGGCTAAATAGTTAAGGCAAAATGTTTACCCGGTCGATGCAGAGAGTCTTTTGGCATTGATAATCGCTGAATTCAGTCAAGCTGATTCAATAAATTATCGAAAAACTTTTCAATGCCAAAGGATGGCTACATCACAAATCTGACGAAATCATATTCATTAAGAATTTTCCTAGCAAGCTTTAAGAAAACAACGCGCACCAGAAAACTATCATAACCAAATGATTTACCTATAAAAATACACATTGTTAAACATTCTTAATTATCACGCAACGTAATTAACTTTACTTAGGAAATATTGTTAATCTTGTTAATGTTATCGCTATGTTATTCTTTCCTTAACCGATCCATTCTGCTTCGTAAGCGTTTTATCGCTAAACTGTGCAACTGGCTAACGCGCGTTTCGGTAACGCCCAAAATTAATCCAATCTCTTTCATGTTCAGATCCTGCTGATAATAAAACTGCAATATCTGCTGTTCACGCTTGGGGATCATTCGGATATGCTCAGCAATGTTGGCTATCAAGTTTTCCTGAATGGCCTCATTTAACGGATTAAGCTGTGCATTTTCGCCGTCATTACTCTCCCAACTGTCTGAATAGTTTTCCTGAAGCTCATCAATAGAGTACATCTGGCTGCTATTATTATCAGCCAGCATTTGCTGAAATTCCTTTAGCGAAACGCCCATCCGTTCAGCAATATCAGCTTCGGTCGCTTCTCCCCCCTTTTCCTGTTCGATCTGCTGAATAAGTGACACAATTTCCCGCGAATGCGATCGCACGCGCCGTGGAACCCAATCACTTTCCCGAAGCTCATCCATTAATGCCCATTTCACACGCTGTGAGATCCAGGCATTAAGGGCCACCCCTTTTTTAGGGTCAAAGCTATCAATGGCACTCAAAAAACCCATGGAGCCCGCCTGAATGAGATCGTCTAATTCGACATTGGCAGGCAGTCTCTTATGCAAACGCAGCGCTTCTTGCCTGACGATAAAATGGTATTTTGACCACAATGCCGTTTTATTCTCCAGCCCTTCAGCTGTGTATATACCGTCCACGCATTTCTTCCACCTAATCTTCACATTCTCAATTATCAGTTGAAACCACATAATCAAAAAGTGCGATAAGCTTTTATAAAAATGCGCATTCTGTTAATTTAATCATCGCGCTGCCTGACAGGAATAATTGGCGGCACTATTGACGCCAATTATTCTCTTTCCGCAGTTGTCAGAACGTTTCCCACTGCGCATTATCATTTTCAACGTGACGCAACGTCATTTTTTCCGGCGCGGGCGTATGGCGTTTTTCAACTTTTTCATCTCGCAGGGTAAACTGGGCAACAAGCTGCTCAAGCTCGTCCGACTGAGATTCCAGTTTGCCTGCCGCCATGGCCGCTTCTTCCACCATCGCCGCGTTCTGCTGAGTCACCAGATCCATCTCGTTCACGGCCTGCGAAATCTGATTGATACCCGCACTTTGCTCGTCAGAGGCCGAACTGATTTCGCCCATAATCTGCGTCACCTCAGCAACCGAAGTCACGATGTCCTGCATGACGCCGCTCGCCTGGCTTACCTGGCGCGAACCTGTATCAATATTGTTAACGCTGGTATTAATCAGCTGATTAATCTCTTTCGCTGCATCGGCGCTGCGCTTGGCGAGGTTACGCACTTCTTCCGCAACTACCGCAAAGCCACGCCCCTGCTCTCCCGCTCGAGCGGCTTCAACCGCTGCGTTCAAGGCCAGAATGTTGGTCTGATTGGCGATACTGTCGATGACGCCGTTAATATCAGCAATCTGACGGGAGCTTTCGGTAATCTGCGCCATGATAGCTTCCAGGTTTACCATCACCTCACCGCCATTTTGGGCATTCATGCTTGCCCCTTCTGCCAGACTGCGCGCCGCATGTGCGTTATCCGCATTCTGGCGTACGGTGGTTTTAATTTGCTCCATGCTGGCAGCCGTCTCCTGAAGGGCCGCAGCCTGTTCTTCGGTACGGGAGGAAAGGTCGCTGTTGCCCTGAGCAATCTCCTGGGCGTTAGAATGGATATTCACTACCCCTTCACGGATACCGGTAATGGTGTTGGTCAGGGAGACACGCATCTTCTCAAGCTCCCTGAGCATTTTGCCAATTTCGTTATCAGCGCCAGTCTCTATGGCATGACTCAGATCGCCTGCCGCTACGCGCTGAAGCATCTCAACGGTAGTTTCCATCCGGCGCACCAGCGCAATACGCAACCAGTAGCGAACGGCTAACAATACGCAAATCGCGATGGCCATCATCACCACGCTGACCCAAATCATCATCTTGTAGCTGCTTTCAGCTACTGACACATATTCGTACCCCCGGTCAGATGAGATTTCTGAATACTTCTCAATTTTTTGACGCAGCTCGGTACGCAGTTCCATATCACCGTTCATCGAGCCCGGGTATCCTTCCGGTCGCTCAAGATAGCCGAGCTTGGTTTGGACGGTGTTATAAACCAGGTCAAATTTGGCGCGAAGCTCCTCAGCAGCCCTTGTCTCTGCCAGGCTGTTGAATTTCACCTGCGCGAAAGCATCCATCTCCTTGCGCGCCTCTTTCAGCAGGTTGTGGGTATGTTTGATCATCTCTGGCGACAGCGGTTTATGCAGCGACGTCTGAAGCATCATCCCGTTCGTATTCGCCACCACCGAGTTAATGTTATATGCGGCGTTAGTCATGTAGGCGTTGCTGTCATTAACGTCCACAACGCGTTTAAAATTTTTATTAATCGTCACCGAGTTATAAACGGAAAAAGCCGTAACGCCAAACAGCATGCAAGAGATCATGCCGATAATCAGGCTGATTACGGTATAGATTTTAAGTTTATTTAACATAGATCCTCATAAGCCGCACATAAATATGCGGCTAAAACTTTCAGAAATAAGATGGAAAGATAATGTTATTTATTAAATAAATTCATTTTTTGCATTGACTGAAATACCATCATGGATGCGTTCAGCGCAAATTCTGACATTTTAGAATCCATAATGAGCGAGGTCATCGTGCTATAGTCAGCGCCAATGGCCGTCTGAACCTTGGTTATGGTGTCGTTGATCATGACGTCGCCACTCATATCAAGCGCGTCCAGTTGCTGAAGGTTGGTCCCCAGTTCCGCCTGCGCCTTACCCAGACGATCGATGCCGCCGGAAACCGCTTCGCTGGCGGCGCTCAACGCAGCATTCAGCGCATCACGGTCGATGGGATCGCGAGAAAGTTCTTCTACCGCTTTATCAAGAACAGAGAATATATCCCCGAAAACATCGCTGCCCAGGTGGCCCGTCTGCATATCCGTACCATCGGCAACGGTTTGTCGACGAGCGGTATCACCGCCGACATAGTTACCCGCATCGTCAAACGGCGCCGTATCGCTTTTAAATCCGCCAAAAATATAGCGCCCGCTCCCGTCGCGATTATTCGCGAGATCCATCAGATTGCCGCGAATACCTTTAATCTCTGCACCCAGCGCCCGACGATCTTCATCAGAGTAGCTTTCCGTTTTCGCCGCTACGATTTTTTCGGTGAGGGTGGTGGTCAGCAAATTGCCCACACCGTTCAGGATATTATCTTCATGCTCAAGTGAACTCCGCACCGTTGAACGTACGTTGCTGTAAAGCTCAAGCTTCGCCAGTGCGTCCTGATAATTTACCGCATCGGTAGCGGACTTTGGATCATCCGAGGCTCGCAGCAACGATTTTCCAGCAGAGAGTTGAAGATAAATATTATTATTATCACTCACGCGCTTTGACATGCTCTCGGCGCTCTGTTTAAACATATACAGCGTACTTAATCGCATCGGATAGCTCCTTATTTAATCGAAAGCAGCGAATCAAACATGGTGGTTGCGGTCTGTAGAATTTGCGCATTGGCCTGGTAATATTGAATAAACATCTGCATATTGACGGTTTCTTCGTTCATATCCACACCTGAAAGCGCCTGCTTCGCATCATATTTAGTTTGCAGGTCGATCTCAGCCGAGGAAATGCCCGATTTTACCGCCCGCGCGTTAGAACCAATGGTCCCCACCAGGCTTGAATAAGCCTCCGTCAGCGTGCTGCCGCCAATCAGTTTCTCATTCTGGATCTTAAGCATCTCTTCCAGATTAAGATTATTTCCCACCCCGCCCCCGGAGGCATCCGCTGCGGCAAAATCCTGTGCGCTGTTGATCGCGCGGCCAATACCCTCCGCAGCCCCAGCCATAGGATTAAAGGAAAAACTGTCCCCGGCGCTTGCGGTCACACCGGAGAGATCAATCTCAATGCCGTCAAACTCTAGCGTGGCGGAACCGGCCGGCACCTGCTTCACCAGGCGTCCGTCCTCCCCCATTACGTTCCAGTTTGTTCCATCAAAGTCGATGCTGTAATTTTCAGATTTTACGTTGGTGTAGTCCGTCACGCTGATAGCGTCGAGCGTTCCCCCACCGGCATTGCCTGCATTTGCCACCGCCTTCATAGGTGGCAGAGAGAAAAGATCGCCCCCCGGCACACCCGCTGGCGTCTCACCCAAACGGTGCTGCTCGTTCATGCGGCTCGCCATCATAAAGGCGATCTGGTTTAGCTCGTTTTTAGCGATCTCAAGATCTTCGCTGCGGAACTTAAACAACCCGGCCAGGCGGCCTTTGGTAATGCTCGCTTCGTTAACTGGCGTGGTAGTGCCGTTGCTATCAACGTAAGAGACAACGATTCTGTCAGGATCGCTTTCAGACGCTGTGGCCTGTAGCTTGCTGGCGTTTTCGCCAAAGACAAGGGGGCGACCATCCTGAAGCGTTACGTCGACGCGGCCAGATACGCTATTCTCGGTTACATCTATACCGATCTGCTCACTCAGTTTTTCCAGTAATGCATCACGTTGATCCAGCAGGTCCGCAGGCGGCGTACCGTTCTGCGCCTGTACGCGTTCCAGCTGTTTATTCACTTCTGCCAGCTGGTCGCTGATGCTATTAATTTCTTTAACGCTGGTTTCGATATTGGTGTTGGTGCTCTTTTCCAGCGCGGTGAGGCGCTTGCCGCTGTCATTGAAGCGCTGGGTCAATACGCCGAGTGAGCTGAATACTGCGGAACGGGCCGGGCCGTCATCTGGGGTTGCGCTCAGCGTCGCCATCGACTTGAACAGGTTATTGATGGAGACAGAGACGTTGTCGGATTCATCGCCCAACATATTATCAATGTCGCTCAATTGCTCCATGCGGCCGTTAAGCGAGGCCCAGTTTGAGACGGAGCCGCGTAGCTGCTTGTTGGCAAAAGCATCGTAAGCGCGATCGACGCCAGTTACCGTCGCACCGTAGCCATAAAATCCGTTTCCCGTGGTCAT
Source organism: Enterobacter sp. MGH 33 (assembly GCF_000534535.1). Lineage (NCBI taxonomy): Bacteria > Pseudomonadati > Pseudomonadota > Gammaproteobacteria > Enterobacterales > Enterobacteriaceae > Enterobacter > Enterobacter sp. MGH 33. The sequence goes on from NZ_KI973212.1 coordinate 3,841,737, forward strand.
GCCACCGAGCTCACCAATCACAAGGCTGCGGCGGCTATAGGTATCGCTCATGCCATTGGTCAGGTTGCTGCCTACCACACTAAGAGCGGATTGCGCTACGCTAAGGCCACTTTTCGCGAGACTAAAGAGGTTGTTCATAAGGCACCTGGATATTCCGTTATTTCCAGCCCGATATTCGGGCTGGGTCAAAATTATTGCTCTGCTTTATTCATCGGTGATTGCGAATTTATCTAAAAACTTTTTTAAAATATTTTCGCGAGGTCGTTTTTATAGGCTTCTACACCCTGCTTAATATCACCTTTTACTTTCTGAATAATGGCGATCAGTTTTTTCGCATAGGCAGGATCGGTTGCGTATCCCCCCGCCTGAAGCGCTTTGGCCGCCTGCTCCGGCGAACGGGAATGCGCAACGCCCGCATAGCGCGGGTTCTTAGTGAGTAGCTTCGTATAATCGGCGAGCGCATGTTCATAGGAATCGTAAACGCGAAACGAGGCCTTTATCTTTTGCTTCACGCCGTTGATGTATTCGGTGGTCATCACCTCTGTGGTCTTGCCTTGCCAGTCACCTCCGGCCTTAATACCGAACAGGTTATGGCTGGGGCGGCCGTCAGCGGTGGGGATTTCACGCTGCCCCCATCCTGACTCCAGCGCCGCCTGCGCGAGGATCAGTTGCGGATGAACCCCGCTCTGCCTGGCGGCGATCTGTGCTGGACGCAGCAGACGAGAAATAAAGGATTGAGCCCCCTGCGCTACTTTGCCGAAGGAGACCGACGCAGACGGCGCCAGCGGACCGGTGGCGGATCTGACGGAGGAGGAAAGTCCCGGCAAATTAAGCGGACCGCTGCCGGGCGTCGACACCAATGGGCTATCGATCTCCCCGCCTGACTGGCGCACAATCATATCCGCAAACCCAAGCTGTCCGCTCCCGGCAATATTTTGCGCCACCTGCTGGTCGTGCATCGCGGTAAACATATCGGTGGACTGGCTGTGCATGAGGTCATCTTTGATGGTGGCATCGCGCATGCTCTTCATCATCATCTGCACGAAGATCCCCTCCATCTGCTGCGCCGCCGCCCTGAGCGCCCCGGGTTCAGCGCGGCGTGCATCGCGCTTTAGCGCGTCGAGAGAGCGAACGTCAAAGGCTGGCTTATCCAGACGATCGAAAGCATTCATCACTCCACCTCCAGCTTCGCACGCAGGCAGCCTGCATTTTTCATTGACTGCAAAATGGACATCAGCTCATTTGGCGTCGCGCCAAGCGTATTGAGTGCCCTGATCACCGCGTTCAGATCCGTGCTGCTGCGCACGCTTTGCAGCGAGCCGCCGCGGTCGCGTACTGAGATATCGGTTTGTGGCACCACGACGGTCTGCCCTCCCCCGAGGGGAGTATCCGGCTGGCTCACAACATTATTCTGTGTAACCTCTACCGTCAGCGATCCATAAGCTACGGCACAAGCATCGAGGGAAACATGGCGGTTCATCACCACGGCGCCGGTACGAGAGTTAACAATGACCTTCGCATCCTGTATCCCCACCCGCAGCGGAATATCCTGGATATTGGCGAGGAAACGCACCCGGGAAGGACCATCCGGCGGTGCAAACAAACGTACAGTACGGGCATCTTCAGGGATTGCCGCCCCACCGCTATAGCGACGATTAATCTCGTCGCTGATCTGCTGCGCCAGCGAGAAATCTGACTCGTTAAGCTGTAGGCGCAGCGTGTTTTGCGTGGCGAAGTCATTTGGGACTTCACGTTCAACCGTCGCCCCACCGCTAATGCGACCGCCGTTAAGCTGGTTAACCTGCACGCGACTGCCGCCAGCCTGCGCGCCAGCCCCGGAGATCAGCACATTGCCCTGCGCCATCGCGTAGATCTGGTTGTCCGCCCCTTTAAGTGGCGTCATCAGCAGCGTACCGCCACGCAGGCTCTTCGCATTCCCCAGAGAAGAGACCACGATGTCGATCTTATCCCCTGAGCGGGCGAACGGCGGCAGTTCGGCCGTCACCATCACCGCGGCAATATTTTTCAGCTGCATGTTGGTGCCCGCCGGTACGGTGATCCCAAGCTGGGACAACATATTATTGAGGCTCTGGCCCGTAAACGGCGCCTGCATCGTCTGGTCGCCCGTGCCATCAAGCCCTACCACCAGCCCGTAGCCCATTAGCGAGTTGGAGCGCACCCCCTGCACCGTGGCCAGATCGCGAATTCGCTCGGCCTGCGCCGGCGTGTACAGCATCGGAATGCTGAGCAGCAGGCCGAGAAATAACAGAATGGATTTTGTATTCATCGTCGTATCAAAAAGGAGAAAGGTTCAGGAACAGGCGTTGCAGCCAGCCCATCGTCTGCGCTTCGTTGATGTAGCCGTTGCCGACATACTCTATGCGCGCATCCGCTACCTGAGTTGAGGGCACGGTGTTGGCCCCGCTGATGGTGCGAGGGTTCACCACACCCGAGAAGCGTATAAACTCGGTCCCCTGGTTTATGGCTATCTGCTTCTCACCGACCACCTGTAAATTGCCGTTCGGCAGGAGTTTATTTACCGTCACCGTGATGGTGCCGGTAAAGGTGTTGCGCGCTGCCGCCCCGCCCTTGCCGGAGAAGTCGCTTTTTCCCTCCGCGTTAAAGTCAGCTTTGCCGTTACCCAGCCAGCTGCTCGAGCTGCCCGGCATGGCCAGTAATCCCATTCCGGCCGATCCATTACGGTTGGCACTGGCGGAGGAGCTCTTGCTGGCGCTAACGTTTTCCTGAAGCAGGATCGTCAACGTGTCGCCCACGCTGCGCGGCCTGCGGTCTTCAAACATCGGCTGATAGCCATAGTTCATGGCCTGTCCTGCCTGGAACAGCGAGCCGCCGGTTGTGACCGGTGCCATCGGTAATGGTTCTGCCGACGTTGGTCCGTCCACGAGCGGTTTTTGCAAAATATGCGCGCAGCCGCTTAGCAGCAGCACGCCCGCCAGCAGTGCAGGACGCGATAGCCCTGTTGGACTGTATGTAAAAAGTGTTTTCATTTACGTGTCGATAAACCATCTATCCGCCCGAGCCTGCGCCCGGAGCGGTAAGAGAGAGGAAATTAAAGCTGGGTAAGCCTCTGCAACATCTGATCGGATGCAGAAACGGCCTTACTGTTGATCTCGTAGGCGCGCTGGACCTGGATCATATTGACCAGCTCCTCAGCCACGTTGACGTTAGACGTCTCAATGTACTTCTGCTTGAGCGTACCCGCATCTTCAAGGCCCGGATTCAGTTCATTCGGTGCGCCGGAGGATTGCGTTTCACGATAGAGGTTGCCGCCAATGCTTTCGAGACCGGCATCGTTGACAAAGGTCGCCAGGGTCAACTGCCCCACCTGCTGCGGCTGAGCCTGACCCGGGAGCGTCACGCTGACGATACCATCAGGGCTTATCTGCATCTCTTTGGCGTCCTGCGGTACTACGACGCCCGGCAGAATGGGATGGCCTTCTGCGTTTACCAACTGACCGTTTTCATTTTTATCGAAATGTCCGTCACGGGTGTACGCGGTGCTGCCGTCAGGCAACTGCACCTGGAAGAAGCCTTTGCCTTCGATAGCGACATCGGTATCGTTGCCGGTCATGTTCAGGCCGCCCTGAGTATGCACGCGCTGGGTAGAGACCGGACGCACGCCGGTACCCAGCTGGAGGCCGCTTGGCAGCGTTGTCTGTTCGGAAGCCTGTGCACCGGGCTGGCGCATGGTTTGATAAAGCAAATCCTGGAACACCGCTCGCTGGCGCTTAAAGCCGTTGGTATTGACGTTCGCCAGGTTGTTTGAAATCACGTCCATATTGGTCTGCTGTGCTTCCAGACCGGTTTTTGCGATCCATAATGACCGAATCATCTGTACTCCTTGCGCGGGTTAGCCCACGCTTAATAGCTGGTTGGCCTTTTGCGCGTTTTCATCCGCGGTGCGGATCACCTTCATGTTCATCTCGAAGCTGCGTGCGGTGGCGATCATCTCCGTCATGGCCTTCACCGGGCTCACGTTACTTCCCTCAAGGGATTCAGGACTCAGACGCATGGCGTCATCCTGGGGCAACGCATTGCCCGCCGCCGGGCGAAACAGCCCATCGTCGCCGTGGATCAGGGTGCTCATGGGAGCATTAACCATTTTCAGTCTTCCGACCGGCACGACGGCCGTTGGCTCATCACCCGCGCCAAGTGCAGAGACGGTACCGTCCTCCGCAATGGTGATCTGCGAATGGGGAGGAACCACCAGCGGTGCGCCATCGCCCATCAGCGGCTTCCCGCCAACCTGCAATGCGCCATCCCGATCGATCTCAATGCCGCCGTTACGGGTGTACCCTTCACTACCGTCTGGCAAGGCTACCGCCAGCCAGCCGTTCTGCGGAAGTGCAACATCGAGACTGCGTCCGGTGTGGGTAATCGGTCCCATGGTGTCGTCGTTATACGGCGTCGATTCCGCTACCAGCGCGCGAGTTTTCAGGGTCTGCCCCTCAACCGGCACAGCGCGAAACGCGGCCAGTTGAGCACGAAAGCCCGCCGTGGCGCTGTTAGCCATATTGTTCGACGTCACGGCCTGGCGGTTGAGCGCCGCGTTGGCAGCACTCAATGCGGTATATATTGCGCGATCCATCCGCCGCCCTTATCGCAGGTTAACCAGCGTCTGGAGTAGCTCAGACTGGGTTTTGATGGTTTGCGAATTCGACTGGTAGTTACGCTGGTAGACAATCATATTGACCATCTCCTGACCCAGATCGACGTTAGACTGCTCAAGCATATTCCCGTTAATCGTACCGAAGCTGCCGGAGCCGGAAGTACCAAGGAAAGGCTGGCCGGACTGCGGCGTTTCGCTCCAGACGTTATTACCTTCAGCCGCCAGCCCACCGCTGTTGGCGAAATCAGCCAGTACGATTTGTGCCACGGTCTGACGCTGACCGTTACTGTAGGTCGCGACCACTTCTCCGCTGTCGCCAATAACAAAGCTCTGATATTTACCCGGGGCCTGACCGTCGATGGTGTCAACTTTCACGAGGCTATCGGTGGCCCGGCGGGTCAAGCTGGAAAGATCCATGTCGATACTCAGCGGCGCGGAGCCATTAAACGCGGCCCCGTTAATGGTCATTTTGGTACTGGCCATCGCCGCCGTGTCCATATTGCCGTTGCTATCGAACTTTAAATCCAGGGAGGTCACATCAGGCGTGCCGGGCGCGGTTTCATCGCGCGCGTAAGCTTTCCACTCGCCTGCCGCGGTCTGCACGAAGTAGACCTTTACGGTGTGTTTATTGCCCAGCGTGTCGGTCGCCTCAATCTGGCTCTGGTAGTTGTAGGTTTTCGGATCGCTATAATCGAACGAGTCGGTGATGATGGTGGTGTCATCTGACTTCAGGTTACCCGTAAGGGATCCGGCGGTGGACGCCGCGGGGGGCATGTCTTCCGTCGGTATACGAATGGGTCCTACCGGTGCGCCAGGGGCGATTGTCGGCGGCGTACCGGTCGCCTGGTAGCCGGTCAGGTACAATCCATTGGTGCTGTTGATGATATTGCCGTTCTGATCCTGCTTAAACTGGCCGTTACGTCCGTAATAGACGGCGCCACCTTCGCTTACCATGCGGAAAAATCCTTTTCCCTGTAAGCCCATATCCAGCGAGCTATTGCCCGCCGTGAGGCCACCGTCGCCGAAGTTCTGGGTCACGCCCGCAACCTGAACCCCGAGACCCGTCGTTCCGGCGAAGATGTCGGCGAAGGCCACGGAGCCTGCTTTAAAACCTGCTGTCTGGGAGTTGGCGATATTGTTTCCAACCACGTCCAGCGCTTTGGCGGCTGCATTGAGGCCGCTAAGACCTTGTGAAAAGCTCATATTGAAGTTCCAGAGAGTAAATTATTCGCTATTTTTGGATAACAACCACGTCGCCCATGGTGATGGGGTCATGATTGAGCAGGTGCAGTACCGCGCCGTTGGCCGTCATCGTGACGCCAGACACCTGCTCCTGAATCAGGCCGGATATTTCCGGGTTATCGCCTTCCGGATTTTTCGCCTCAAAGGAGAGCGTGTATTCCCTGTCCTGAGGCGGCCCCGGCTCCGGCTGGAAGTTTTCCAGATCGTCGAGGGTGTAAGTCTTCACACCGGATTTCACGTCCTTCAGCTGCGCCGTATAGGCATTGCCTTCATCATCCGTCAGCGTGACGGTGACCGTTTCTGCATCCCCCGATAACAGGAAACTAAAGCTGTCTGATGGCTTCTCTTCCCCGTCCAGTGGCTGCGTGGCGTCACCAAAGGCGACTTTCGGATCGCCCTCGATCAGTACCCCACGGCCAACCCAGGAGGCGGCGCTCATACTGCCCAACTGCGCCATAAGCGCCTGAACGTTGCCGACAGATGCGTTGAGTTTTTCCACTCCCGCGGCGGTATTGAACTGTGCCAGCTGGGAGGTCAGCTGGTTGTTATCCATCGGGTTAGTCGGGTCCTGGTTTTGCATCTGTGCAACCAGCAGCTTCATAAACTGCTCGGAGAGGTCGGCTGCACTGCTGCCCGTGCCGTAGGTGCTGGTATTGCCGCTGGTGTCGTTTACCGTTGAAACTGTCATATCCTGCCTTACTGACCGAGGGTTAAGGTTTTCTGCATCAGGGCCCTGGCGGAGTTCATCACCTCCACATTTGCCTGATAACTGCGTGAGGCGGAAATGGTATTGACCATCTCATTGACCACGTTGACGTTAGGCATACGTACATATCCCTGTTCGTCCGCCAGCGGATTACCGGGCTCATAGACCAGGCGATCGGGCGCTGTACTTTCCACTACGTCGCTGACTCTGACGCCGCCGATGCCCTGGCCGGCAGAGGTGTCCGCTTCAAACATGACCTGACGGGCGCGGTAAGGCTGTCCGTCCGGTCCGGCAACGCTGTCTGCGTTCGCCATATTGCTGGCACTCACGTTGAGACGTTTTGACTGCGCGGCCATCGCCGAGCCTGAAATATCAAATACGCTAAATAACGACATTTATTTACCCCTGACTGACTACCGTCATCATTTTCTTAATATCTGCACCGAGGAATGTCAGGCTCGATTGATATTTCATGGCGTTATCCGCGAAATTAACTCGCTCGCGGTCCATATCCACGGTGTTACCATCAGCACTTGGTTGATCCGGTACGCGATATAGCAACTGAGCATCATCAAAAGGCATTTTTTTACCCTGCATATGCTTGCTGGACGTTAAAGCCATTGTGACAGGCCCTGATGCAGGTTTATTCCCTAACGCATTTTTAAGTTGCTGAGAAAAATCAATATCTCGCGCCTGATAGCCTGGCGTATCGGCATTCGCAATATTCGATGCCAGGACTTCCTGCCGACGCGAGAGCAGACCTAACGCTTGCTGTTGGAAGCGAAACGCATCGTCAAGTTTATTCATCATGCACTCTGGCCTCTGCCTTGCTTTATATAAACCGCGATAGTGTAGACAGCGCTGATGAAATATCACACTGCAAAGACCTGACAGAAATAGGCGCTATTAGCGAAATTAAGATAGATATTTAAAACATGCGGAACTGATTCATGAAAACGGCAGCAGAAGTGTCGTTATTTAACGCAATAAAAGCGTTTCTATCACGTATATAATTTAGTCAGAATAAGCATACCCGTTTACTTTACTGGTGTTACAATAAGGCAACAAGATGAAGCTTCCATTATTACGCGTAACGCTGGTAACGCTCCTTTTCGCGAGCCCGCTGTATGCCAGCGTGCCATCCGCGACAACGGCGAAACTTCGATTAGTGCAGAAACTGGAGGCGCTGGTTAAGCTCACGGAAAATCCAGGCAATATCGTTCGTACCGTTACGCTGCTGGCCTCGCCCGGACAGCTATCAGCGGTGTGCGAAAATCCTGACCTGAGCCTGGCCGGGCATGATGACCGCCTCACCGGCAAACGCACCGCAGTGGCGCGCTGCGGCATGCGTAAGTTCTATCTGCCGTTTAGCATTAGCGCCCAGGGAACCTTCTGGGTCGCCAGTCATAGTCTGAAGGGCGGGGAAATTGTGCAGCAGGGCGATATTACTCCCATGACCGGCAGCATAGACGATTTGCCCGTTGGGCTAATGTTTGAGGCGAGGGACATTGTCGGCCAACGCCTTTTGCGCCCCCTTTCCGCGGGCAAACCGGTGCTGCAAAACCAGCTGCGCCAGCAGTGGCGTCTTCGCGCCGGGCAGACGGTAGAACTGGTCATGTCGGGACCGGGTTTCTTTATCCGCAGCCAGGGCAAAGCGCTAAACAACGCTGCGGTTGACGATACGCTGCGCGTGAAAACCACGGGTGGACGTAACGTTACGGGAAAAGTGGGTCGTGACGGAGCCGTGACAATTTTTTTAGAACAATAATTTTAGTTTTTTCGTGTATTTCCGAAGACTAGTGTATAGGCAAGAGCAGTAACGATTACTGGCGAGGATAAACATGAGCATCGAAAGCACCCAACCCACCGCACCGATTGGCAATCTGGCTGGCGGACACGAACTGCGTACACGCGGCACTACTCAGGAAAATAGTGTCGCGACGGGCGAAGCGCGCGGAAACAAAACCGAAGTGACCCTGAGCGCGCTGACAAAAAAAATTCAGACCGATGACAGCCGTGACGTGGATTATGCACGGGTGGATAAAATCCGTGCCGCAATGGCCTCCGGGGAACTCACTATCGAGCCAGAGAAAATTGCTCAGGCGCTGGTGCGACATATTTTTGAGTATTAATAACGGCAGGATTTTTTAACATTATGGATAAGCTGTACCCGATACTGACGCAAATGAAAACGTCCCTGGACGAGCTGGAAGCCATCATGATTGAAGAGGTCAATCAGCTCAGCCGCGTACAAATAAATCCCGTTTCGCTACAGGTATTATCGGATAATAAAAGCCAATTGCTTTCGTCGATTCAGTACTATGATGAAATGCGTCTCCAGCAGGAACAGCTTTCCGCCCTTCAGGCGCCCTATCACCATCACAGCAGGCTGTTCACCAGCTGGAAGCTGATCAGAGAACGGGTGCAAAGCACCAAAACGCTGAACGCGCAGGTCGAAACGCTTCTGCAAAACCATATGAAGAAGAATCAATATATGCAGAAGGTGGTAGACCGCGTGGGTCACGCCAACGCGCTCTACGGCCCCGCCGGGGAATCCAGCCAGGCACCTGCGGGTCGTAAATACAATATCAGCATCTGATTCGCCTCTTGCTTACCCGTAACCGAGCTCGCCCATGGCGGGCTTTTTTTACGCGCTAACGTCATCTTGCAGAGGGATTGAGGCGGGACACGCTCCCGCCATCAGGGGCGGGAGCGTCAGACAGTGTGGTATGCCTGGGCAGACGCGTTTGATTTAAGTAGAGCAGAAATGTTATTGCTGAGATGACCTAGCCGGACTGACATCCGCTGGCGCAGACGTTCGTCCTGGGCAAGAAGCTGCGCAAGCTGTGCGCGGGCGTCTTCAGCAAGCGGCGAGAGATCGAACTCACAGAGCGCCTGCATACCCCGGGCGTAGGCTGCAACCTCTTCGGTAAAGCACTCCCACGCCTCCTCGTCTGCTAACTGCTGTAGACGTTCGTTACTCTGCAACATCAGGGCGATTTGCCGCGTGAGTTTATCAGCCATGCTTCACCTGACGCGCCTGTGGGTCGATGGCTTTCCACGTCTCGGCCATATCCACCATCAGTGAGATAAGATGCGGGAGCATTTCCCCGGACTTATTAAGGTTCGCTTCCAGCAGAGAGCGCGAAATATACTCGTACAGTCGCTCCAGGTCGGCGGCAATCTGTCCCCCAACCTCATGGTTAAGCCCGGCGCGCAGGCCATTATCAATAATGTTGATTGCACGGGAGATCATCTCACCCCGGCGAGCGATGTTTCCAGACTGGAAGTAGATCTCGGCGCGACGCATGGCATTGATTGCTCCGTCGTAGAGCAAAACGATGAGCTGGTGCGGGGTGGCGCCAGCAATCTGGCTGTCCAGAGAGACGGAGGAATAGGCGTTGTTGCCCGTTTTGGTGTACATCTTCGGTTCCTGCCGGGCAGTTGGCCTGCCCGGATGCGTTAAGTTTAACCCATGATCCCAAGCAGCGCGGACTGAAGCTGCTGGCTCGTACTGTTCATTTGCGTCAGGGCCTGGTCGAGACGCTGGAATTCCTTACGGCTGCGGTCAAGGCTGTCCTGAATGCGTTCCTGCATGCGGGCTATCTGTTTTTCAACGCGGGTATTTTGTTCCTTTACCCCCTTGAGAGCGGTGGAGATCGCCCCTTCAACCTTCGGGATCGAATCGTTATCGCCCAGATAGGTGGTGAACACCTCCTCCATGCGATCCTTGATCCCGCCCGTTGAGCCGGTGCCTAAAAACAGAGCTTCCACTTCCTTTGGATTTTTCTTCAGCGCTTCGTCGAGCTTTTTATTGTCGATGGTGAGTATGCCCAGGGTCCCGGTACGCTCCTCGCCGGGTTTGGTTTCGTTGAACTTCACCTCAATACCGAGCGCACCCAGAGATTTGTACAGATCGTCGGCATCGCCATAGCTCCCGGCGACAGCGGACTTCATCTGGCTGGTCAAACGGCGCAGGGTACCGTCACCGAAAAGCGCGCCGTTTGACGCATTGGCCTGCGGCAGTTCATCGCCGGTCGTCTTTTCCGGTTCGTTGTATGCACTGGCGCTGGATGCCGCGCTAAGATAGGCGTTATAGACATTCACAAACTCTTCAATCAGGCTTTTAACCTTAGAGGTATCGGCGGTGATCGACAGTGTTTCTGATTTCAGTTTTGATGCGTCGTCAGGATCTTTTTCTGAGACCTCGCGCAGATCGAGGGTGATCCCGTCAATGGCGTCAGAAATGGTATTGGAGCTGCGTTCAATCTTCGTACCATCAACGTAGACAATGGCATTCTGCGCCGGCGTAATCTCCCGGGCATTATCTGCCCCCGGCGTGACTGCCGGGTCGTAATCCAGCACTTTTGCCAGCTTACTGTCGCCGCTTACGCTGATGCTAATTTCGCCATCTTCGCCGGTCTTTTTCGACGTCACGACCAGCTGATATTTGCCATCTTCGGCAGGCATTACCGTCGCGGTAACATCGCCATTTTTAGCATTAATTTTTTTAGCAATCTGTACCAGAGAGGTTTCATCATCTTTCAGCTCCACCTCCATCGGCTTGCCTTTGCCTGCGGTGATGGTCACCGTACGCGGACCGGCGCCGTCACCCATCTGGGTGTCGTTCGCATTTTGCGGTGCCGTCCCCACTTTATTGGCTTTTGCTAACTGCTCAACCTGGACCGAGTAACTATTCGGGATCGCTCCCTTACCTGCCGTTGCGTTAAATGCCTTGTTGGTGCCAATGCTGACCCCATTGAACCCTTCATCCTCCAGTTTTTTCAGCGCCGTTTTCACCGCATCCAGACTGCTGGAGATTTTACCCCAGGAGGAAGTTTGTCCTTCATAATTGCTCTGCTTCTGCAAATAGGGGTTTAATTTTTTATTCTCAGCTACCTGGAGCTGCGAAATCATACTTTCAATATCTAACCCGGAGCCGCCGAGGCCTGACATAGAGAACGAAGCCATGATTTGTATTCCTGTTACAGTGAAGATAGATATAGCGATATCATCGGGGTTTCGGCCATAAAGTTTAATTTTTTACAGTTCAGGCGACAACGAAACCACCACATTAATACACTCTTACACGCTTATCAGGCTATTGACTGAGGTAATCGGGAGAATTGCCGTCACTTGTGAATGCTTTTTCTGGAATATAAAAAATTATGAAAAAATAATTTAGTCATTTCCTTTTCATCCGATTAATTCAGTATGCGCAACAGACATCGCATATTTAACTGGCGAATGCCGTCGTTACTTTATTTAAAAGGATATTGATATGGCCCAGGTCATTAATACTAACGCATTGAGCTTGATGGCTCAGAACAACCTGAACAAATCTCAGACTTCTCTGGGTACTGCAATTCAGCGTCTCTCTTCCGGTCTGCGTATCAACAGTGCGAAAGACGATGCAGCAGGTATGGCGATCTCTAACCGCTTCACCTCTTCTATCCGCGGCCTGACCCAGGCAGCACGTAACGCCAACGATGGTATCTCCCTGGCGCAGACCACCGAGGGCGCGCTGGAAGAAGTAACCGAGAACTTACAGCGTATCCGTGAACTGACCGTTCAGGCAAAAAACGGTACTAACTCCTCTGACGACCGTGACTCCATTAAAAAAGAGATCTCTGCACGTCTGGACGAAATCAAACGTATTTCTGAAACCACCAACTTCAACGGCGTTAACGTTCTCGATGGCTCCAAAGATAAACTGACCATCCAGATTGGCGACAAAGATGGCCAGACCATCGACATCGATCTGAAGAAACTGGACATCGACTCTCTGGGTCTGGACGGCTTCACTGCTGCATTCGATAAAATTGCCGGCTCTGCGGGCGCCACCAGCCAGTACACCAAGAAAGCTGACCTTAAGGCTGATGGTGATGACATGGGTATCGATACCGGTGCTACCGGTATGTGGAAATACAACGAAGCTGATGATGGCGCTGCGCTGGCAACCGCAATTGGCGCAGGTGCTGCTGCGGATGTTGAAGTTTACAGCACTGGCGGTGAAGTGTTCGCCTACGACACCGTGAACGAAAAGATGTTTAAACTTGATACAGCCGCAATGACCTTCAAGGATGATGGTTCCGGTACTACTGCTCAAATCGACGCCGTCACTGCCGCTAACGTAACGGAAGTCAACGCGCTGGATGCCGATATCCTGTTGAACGGTCCATCTACGCTGAGCGATGCCACCAAGCTGAAAGAAGGCGCGACCTTCAAAGCTCAGGATGGTTCTGAAGTGACGCTGGATCAGGCTAAACTGGACGAGATCTCCAACGCGGCCTTTGGCGCTGACGCTGCTGACAGCAACATGCAGCTGTTCTCCGTGAAAGACGGTGCAAACACCAAATACTTCGCGCAGAGCACCGACGCAAGCGGTAACACCGTGGTGAAAGAGCTGACCTTCGCAGATAACGCAACTGCCCCTACCGTCGCGGATGCAGGCGCAGCGAACTCAGCGTTCATCAACACCGCCGCTAACGCTGCCGCAGCCGACGACCTGCTGGGTAACCTGGATGCAGCCCTGACTGAAGTGACTAACTTCCAGGCTGACCTGGGTGCGATTCAGAACCGTTTCAGCTCTATCATCGCGAACCTGAACACCACTGTTATCAACACCACCGAAGCCCGCTCCCGTATCCAGGATGCTGACTTCTCCGTGGAAGTGTCCGCAATGAGCCGTTCTAACATCCTGCAACAGGCCGGCGTATCCGTTCTGAGCCAGGCTAACCAGGTACCTCAGAACGTTCTGAGCCTGCTGCGCTAATCCCGAAAAGCCTCAACATTTTACGCGTATTTATTGCGCGTTAGCCCTCCCTGTCGGAGGGCTTTTTTCGTTTTGAACCTCGCTAATCGTCCTCAATCCTTCTCCCCTGCCCTGACCGTCTGTCAGGCAAGTCACAACCAACCAAAAACATTACAAATAATATGGTTAAAAAGGTCTCGCAAAACAATATAAAAACGCGTTTACCCTATTTGGAGACGATCGGTAATCGACCATAAATAGCATGCGTAAAGTGCCATTGAATACGAAATGAAAGAACGAACGCATCTCGTTTATTTATTATGAACGCAACCTTCCGCTAAACAGCTCATCTCAACATTGTTTAAATGATATGACCAGTGAGATAAAATTAACCAACTCATTTATAGCGACTGCCGATATTTAATGTTAAAATCGTTTTCGCTGCACAGCGTGCAAAAGGAGAAATTCCCTCCTGTTACTTATACATTTTTAAGCGTTTAGCTTATCTAACTTGAGCAGTCAGCAAATGCCCGTCAGTCATTGCCCTTCACGTACTAAGCCTCAGAAAAATAGGAATATAAGCGTCACCCCACTGCTATCGTGCCGCCAGGTTCAGCGAGAGGAATCACCGCATGCGCATCAAAATGGGAGGGCATTTACTTTATTTATCACACAAATACGCCAACCGAGGCCTGGCCATTTTTAACATCGGCATTAATAACATTAATATCGTTGAAATTTACCTTTAGCGATCCGCGAATAGTTGCGATATAAGCCTTAGGTAGCCCGAAATTGTTGCGCATTGTTAACGAAAAGACTTTACCCAATTAACATAAATACCCATTCAATTCACCTTATCTTTCATTACGAAGTATCAAGATATTATGGTCAATTACATTGCGATTGGATCGTTAGTGACGCTGGATTTACACACGAGGTTACTAACACGAACGCGCGACGGCGAGTGCGTGACGCTGCCTGCCAGCGCCTGCCTCTGCCTTGCCGCCCTGGTGGAAGCGCAGGGACAAATTTTGTCTCAGGAACAGTTAATGGATATCGGCTGGCGTAGCGCTGGCGTTGAGGTCACGGATAATAGCGTGCGCGTTATGGTGAACAAGCTTCGACGAGCGCTGGCCTCGCTAGAGATGCAGGATGCTATTGCGCTGGTTGCCGTAACGCGAAGCGGCTATCGCCTGATTATTCGTGAAGAGAGCCCGCCGGAACCCTCGGCTGAAAGCGTTGAGATCCTCCCCCCACCACAGCCGCCTGAAATGCCGGTGGAGGCTACGCCTTCTCCCCCCTCCGCTACGCCAGCACCGCGTCGAAAAAGGCTTTTGCGAAGCGCTGCGTTCGCGGTCTGCGGCATGCTGATCGGTATTCTTATTGCCTTGTCCGTCAAAAATGCGTTTGTCCCCAGCCCGCAGAGCATCGAGTTTATCCTCTGGCAGGGAGAAGGGATCCCCCCCGGCCATATCGTGATGGTGCAAAAAAACCGAATAAGCCAAACAGAACTTATCCAGGCAACGCTGCACACCTATAGCGAATATGTGCTGGAAAGACGCGTCCATTACAGACCGGGTAAAATTTTATACATCACTACCGGTACGGGAAAGATAGATAAATATCAGGCAGTTATTGCCTGTCAAAAACCCATTCAGGAGCAAAAGAATGACTGTGAATCGTTCTATTTTCATCTTTATTAAACGCCCGCAGATCCTCTTTGCTGGCGGCCTGATGACAGGTTTAGCGTTAACAATCGGGTACACGATCGCCACGTCGCCGCTGAAACAGACGTGCTTTGCCCCAGCCTCGTTTTACACTATCAAGGACGAAAACAACGTGACGCTAGCGCGAGGAATTTATCGCTCATACCGCGATGGACTTCATGAGGGACACACGACCTATATCGGTAACATCCGCCATTTTCAGGACGGAAAACGCGTAGGGCAAGCTTCACCCGTACAGCGCAGCGTGAATTATACCATGTCCTTCTCCGGCAACCTGCTGCATCTGACGATGCTTAGCCACGCCCGTCGGCTGGGCGATCAAAGCAACGAAAAAGAGGTGACGGATTATATTTTTCCGCAGCTTAAGAGCGGCGAAACCTCCACCAGTTCCCTCTATTTGCTGGAAAACAGCATCCTGGCATCGGGAACGGAGACGGTAGTACGGATAGCCTGCACGAATTAAGCCCTCAAACCAGCGCTTGTAGTAACCCGCTCAGGATCTCGAAGCCGTGGCTCATAAGACGTTCAAAAAATGGAGCCAGCGTTTCGTCGATGAGCAACAGTGCCAGCATGCCAAAGGTCAGCGTGAGCGGGAACCCTACTACAAAGATCGAGAGCTGCGGGGTAAGTCGGTTTAGCAGCGCAAGCACCATGTTTATACTCAGCAGCAGGGCTATCACCGGGAGGCCCAGGATCAGTCCCTGACTGAAGATGAGTCCGGCATGATTAACGAGGTAAAACATCCCGCCAGCATGCAGCGGTTCTGTGTTAATGGGGAGAGCCTCGAATGTCTCTGCAAGCAGCGAAAGCAACCACAGATGGCCGTTAAACACCAGAAAGAGCAGCATCGCCAGCATGTTTAGCAGGCGAGCGATCACCGGGCTGTTACCGCTGCCCGGGTCGAAGAAGGTGGCAAACGAGAGTCCCATCTGCATCCCAATGATCTCGCCCGCCAGGCGAACGGCGGCAAACAGCAGTTGCATCGTCAGCCCCATCGCGGCGCCGATGAGCACCTGCTTAGCCATCGTCCAGACGCCCGCCCAGGAGTAAAGTCCTATATCCGCTTCAGAAACCAGCCCGCCCAGCAGCAGCGCGAGGGTTAAGGCCAATGCCGCACGCAGGCGGGCGCTTATCGCTTTTTCGCTAAATACTGGCGCAACATGCAGAAGCGCCGAGATACGCACCATGACCAAAAAGTAATGGCTTATCAGGGCGTAAAGCTGCTCAAGGGGAAGATTAAAAATCATTAGCCGATGGCGTAAGGAATGCTGGCGAACAACATGCGCGTGTATTCAATAAAGATTTTCATCATCCACGGACCGAGCAGTACGCCGACACCCACGATCATCAGGATTTTAGGGATAAAGGTCATGGTCATTTCGTTCACCTGCGTCGCGGCCTGAAGAATACTGATAATCAGACCGGTTGCCAGCGCGACCAGCAACAGCGGCCCCGCAATCATTAGCCCAACCTTGATAGCTTCCATGCCCAATACCATGACGCTTTCGGGGGTCATATCAGGCTCCTATGAGTAAAAGCTTTGTGCAAGCGAACCGACCAGCAGCTGCCAGCCATCCACGAGTACGAACAGCATCAGCTTAAAAGGCAGCGCAATTGTCGCTGGCGGAACCATCATCATCCCCAGCGCCATCAGAATGCTGGCCACCACCAAATCAATAATCAAAAACGGAATAAAGATGGTAAAACCAATCTGGAAGGCGGTTTTCAGCTCGCTGGTGACGAAGGAAGGCACCAGAATACTCAGCGGCACGTCCTCCGGGCCGGTAAGGGTCGGCGTTTTAGCAATGCGGGCAAACATCGCCAGATCGGCTTCACGCGTCTGCTCAAGCATAAAGGCCCGCAGCGGTTTTACGCCTTCCTTCAGGGCCGTTTCCATGGTGATTTTATTGGCCTGCAACGGCTGCCATGCCTGTTCATAGATCTGGTTGAGCACTGGCGACATCACAAAAAAGGTCAAAAACAGGGCCAGTCCCACTAATACCTGATTTGGCGGTGCGGTCGGCGTACCTAGCGCGTTGCGCATCAATCCCAGCACGATAACGATACGCGTAAAGCCAGTCATCATCAGCAGTACCGCAGGGATGAACGTGAATCCACTGAGCAACAATAGCGTCTGGATGGGTAGCGTCCAGCCAGCGCTCCCCGGCGAACTGGCCAGCGTAATGTCGCCGTTAGCGGCGAGCGCAGAGGCGACGGGCAGCAGCAGACCAACGCCCGTCGCAGCACGGGCAATCAATAGACGGTTCATTTTTGCTCACCACCCGAACGGTATTTATGAAGAAAGTTATCCAGCATGGCGGGGAAAGCCGCTGAAGGAGTCGCCTGCTCAGGCACCTCTGGCCTAACCTGTACGGTAAGACAGCTAATGTGGGTTGGGGTAACACCCAGCACCAGACGCTGTTCGCCCACGTCAACCACCACCAGCCGTTCGCGCGAGCCGAGAGGTTTACTTGCCACCAGCGATACCGCAGCCTGGCTTTCGCGGGTGCAACGCGCCAACCCGCTGCGGCGAGCGATCCACGCCAGCAGTACCATCAGCATAATAATGAGCATGAGCGTACCGATAACCGATAGCGCGATTGCCCCGCCAGAGAGCACGTTCGTGCTCCCTGCGGCAAAAGGAGGTTGTACTGCGTTCATTAGCGGCTCAGGCGATGCATTCGCTCGGATGGGGTAATGATATCGGTAATACGAATCCCGAATTTATCGGACACGACCACCACTTCGCCCTGGGCAATAAGGTAACCATTGATCAGAATATCAAGCGGCTCACCCGCCAGACCGTCAAGCGAAACCACCGAGCCCTGGCTTAAGCGCAGCAGCTCCTTGATAGTCATTTTTGTGCGGCCCAGCTCAACGGTCATTTTGACAGGGATATCCAGAATCAGGTTCATCTCTTCAGAAAACTGAGGAACCGCCGTTTGCTCTGTACTTCCCGCAGCGTTCTGCTCGTTCAGCGCCTCACCCCAAAGATTGTCCATAGACTTATCTTCAGATCCCGACGAGTTATTCATGTCGCTCATGGGGAAATCACTCCTTATTGAAAGATTTTAATGCTGGCTGATTCATCCGATCGACCTTCAGAGCATATTGATTATTTACAGAGCCATATTTCGCGGTAAATACCGGCACGCTGCCGACGTTCGCTTCTATAAACTCCTGCTTATCCAGTGGGATAATGTCGCCTTTTTTCATCTTCATGACGTTTGACAACCGCGTGTTGATGTCGGCAAATTGCGCCACCAGCTCCAGCTCGGTTTCACGCATCTGGCTTGCCAGCATGCTGCGCCACTCAGAATCCTCATGGCGCGAATTATCCATTGGCGGATTGCTTAACAGTTCACGCAGAGGCTCTATCGTGCTGAAGGGAATACAAATATTGAACTCCCCGCGATGCGAGCCGATTTCCACGGAGAAAGGCGTGGTGACAACAACATCGTTTGGTGAAGAGGTAATATTGGTAAATTTCACCTGTATCTCTGAACGGATGTATTCCGTCTTAATTTTATAAATAGAGCCCCAGGCAAACTCATACGCCTCGCGTGCCATTGTCAGCATACGGTGGATCACCCGCTGCTCGGTCGGGGTAAATTCCCGCCCGTCTGCCTTCGTCGGGAAACGCCCGTCTCCGCCGAACAGGTTATCCACGGCCATAAATACCAGACCGGAGGAGAATGCCATCAGCGCGGTCCCACGCAGGGGATTAAGGTGCAGCAGGTTCAGGTTAGTTGGCACCGGTAAATTGCGGGCAAACTCATGATACGGCTGGATCTTGATATTTCCCGCCGTAATATCTGAACTGCGGCGCAGCAGGTTAAATAGCCCCATCCTGAACTGACGGGCAAAGCGTTCGTTAATAATTTCCAGAGAATGAAGCCGCTCGCGAATCACGCGTCGCTGAGTATTTGGATCGTAAGGTTTTATCCCCGCATCTCCCATGCTTCCATGGAGGTCATCGGGACTCTCCGTATCAGCATTGAGCAGGCGATCGATCTCATCCTGTGATAAAAAACTATCAGCCATTGTGTTTACCGCAGAATAAATTCATTAATCAAAACGTCAGTGACGTTAATCTTTTTGTTGAACGCCAGCGGTTTTTTAAGCTCATTATTGATGTTGCTAATCAGCAGGCGTTTACCTTCATCCGTTGAGAGCGTTTCATACGTTTGCTGAGAAAGCAGCATAAACAATCGGCTGCGATATTCCGGCAGGAATTTCTCAAGCACCTGTACGGACGACGTATCGCCAAGTCGCACGGACAGACCAATGTAGAGCACGCGATCCGACTCGTGCTGCGTCGGGGTCAGGCTAACGGTAAAGGTATTCATCGACACGTATAACGGTTCAACTTGCTGTACCGCCGGGGCTTCGTGCTCACTTCTCGAATTGTTGTCCGTCTGCACGTGTGCATATTTCATCGACCAGAACAGATAGCCTGAAAAACAGCAGGCTGCGAGGGCAATCAGAAACATTAGTATTAACAGAAGCGAGCGCGACCCTCCGCGAGCCGCAGCATTTTTATTTTTGTTACCCATTACGTAAACCCAATAAAATAAGAGAGGCAGCAACCTGCCCCTCGATAAATACGGCGGACATTGTAGTCCATTTAATCAGCAGAATAATCAGGAGATAAAATTTCATTCCTGTCGGCAATTCAGCAATTCAGGCAAAAGTGTTAATGCCGTATATATTTCCTTGCGTCGATGTTAATAATTCCGCCACAGCGTCTTCGTCCACGAACACGTTATCTGCACCTTGAGCGGTATGCTGCTCTCCGGAAGGATGACGTCCCTGCTCGCCACCGCCAGTATGTGGTCGATCGGGGCTCACGCTCGCCTGGCCCAACTGAAGCCCGGTTTCCGCTAAAGCCGCCCGCAGGTGCGGTAGAGCAGTCTCCATCATCTGCCGCACCTGGGCATGTTCGCTGACGATATGGATCTGCGCCTGGTCCTGCTGCACGCGCAAAGAGATATGCAATGAGCCCAGCTCCTGAGGATGCAGGCGGATCTCCGCATTGTGCAAATTGTCGCGGCTGAACAGGGCAATATGTTGGCTCACCGACTGTTTCCATTCGGGCGACTCCAGCGGATAACGGACGTTGACCACCTGCTGTGAGACAGGCTGACTGACCAGTCGCGCCGTTGATGGCTCCATCACGACGCTCTGAACCGTGGGATCGCACGTAGCGTGCTGCGATGCGTCTCCCTGATGAGCCGTTAAGCCTGGCATCACGGCGCTGGCGTCCGGGGCTTTCCCCCCTAACGCCTGTGCCTGCATCTGGAGAGGGGTATCTTCGCGTCGGGCGGGCTTCAGCTTAATATCGTCAACAGGGATCGTTAAAGGCGCCTTTTCGCCAGCTACCTCTTCACGTGGCAGAGTCGCATCAGCAAGGGTCGAAGCCTCTGTAGCGCCCCTCGCCTGGCGGGTGACTATCTGCTGAAGCTGCCATTGCGGGCTTTCATCACCGGGAGAGGCGCTGATTCTGATCTCCGCCAGCGTGTCGTCACTCTCCCCCGGCTCAGCTACCGGCGGCAAAACCGGCTGCGGAAGAGGGTATCCTTCATGACTCAACAGCTGCGCCGGAACGTCCAGCCCAGGTAACAACACTCCCATCTGCGCCAACCTGTCGTCGAGCGTGAGAGCAAAATCCTCGCCGATGAGTTTTCCTTTGCCTGCTCTCGTCGGCGCTCCGCCGGACAGCAGAGCCGTAATATCAATATTCATAGCCTTTCTCTTTTCTGTCCGGCACGCTGGGCGAATTCGTCCATCATTTTTTGCTCCTGGCGGCTCTGTGCCATAGCCAGTGCCGCTTCGCGGCGATCGATGAGCGTCTCAAACGCATTAAGGCGCTGCTTTTTCTGTAGCCACTTCTCTTTGACCCGATCCACGGCTTGTTCGCAGGTGGAAACATGTGATTCGTGCTGCTTCACCACCTGGTTAAGTGACAAAATGAAAGACTGTTGATTAACCAGATCCGCCATCGACATACCGCTGCCCAGCAGGCCCTGACGCAAAGATTGCTGATACTCGCGCTCATAGTGCTGAAGCTGTTCATGCTGGGCCACGGCTGCCATAAGCGTCTGCTGGACGCTGCCGAGGGCGCGAGTGGTCTCCGTAAGCTTTTCCTGAGCCATGTCACGCAGCATGACCATTGGATTATTCACTTTCACGTTTTATCCCGCCTGTTCATCGATGTCAGGGAAAAGTTGGCTCAGTGCGGCAATAGCCTCGTCGTAACCGCTCCGCTCGTGTATTGCCTGATGCAGGAAGGCTTCCAGCGCAGGATACTGGTCTATCGCTCTATCGAGCAGCGGATCGCTGCCCTTCACGTAAGCGCCTACGCTGACCAGATCCCGGTTACGCTGGTAGGTCGACAACAGCTGCTTAAAACGCTGAACCTTGCGGTACTGGACATGCGGAATTAGCTCCGTCATCGCGCGGCTAATAGAGGCTTCAATATCAATAGCAGGATAATGGCCCGCCTCAGCCAGGCGACGAGAAAGCACGATATGGCCATCGAGGATCGCGCGCGCCGAATCGGCGATCGGATCCTGCTGATCGTCCCCTTCGGTTAGAACCGTATAAAAGGCGGTTATCGATCCGCCGCCGCGCATACCGTTACCCGCACGCTCTACCAGTGCGGGCAGACGCGCGAAGACGGACGGTGGATAACCTTTCGTTGCCGGCGGTTCACCGATAGCCAGCGCCACTTCACGCTGCGCCATGGCATAGCGCGTAAGAGAGTCCATTATCAGCAGGACATTCATCCCACGATCGCGGTAATCCTCAGCAATTCGGGTGGCGTAAACCGCACCCTGCATACGCAGGATCGGTGAGACGTCAGCAGGTGCGGCGATCACGACCGCGCGTGAGAGCCCCTCTTCGCCAAGAATGTTCTCGATAAAATCTTTTACTTCACGTCCGCGCTCGCCAATCAGCCCGACAACGATGACGTCGGCGGTGGTGAAACGGGCCATCATGCCGAGCAGCACCGACTTACCGACGCCCGAGCCGGCAAAAAGGCCCATACGCTGTCCCCTGCCAACCGTCAGCAGGCCATTTATTGCCCTCACGCCCACATCGAGCACGGACTTGATGGGATCGCGGTGAAGCGGGTTAAACGAGGGGGTAAACAGGCCGGCTACGGGTTTTCCCGCCGGTGGACGACCATCCAGGGGGCGGCCCTGAGCGTCAAGCACGCGCCCCAGCAGGTGTAACCCCACCGGCAGCTGTTTACCCGCTCCCTTATCGGCCTCTGGCGCGTACACGCGCGCGCCGGGAAGAATACCGTCAACATGTTCAAGCGGCATAAGATAGAGCGTCTGACCGTTAAACCCGACCACCTCACACTCGACCGGTAAAATAGCCTGCCCGGTCTGACGTTCAACAATGCACAACGCGCCTATCGGCAGCTTCAGGCCAACGGCCTCCATCACCAGCCCGGTAGCACGCGTCAGCTTGCCGTACTGACGAAAGCGCGGGAGCTCTCCGAGCTTCTCTTCCACCCGATCCATGACCGAGAGCCAGTTTTTTAACTGCTGGCTCATTGGGACAATTCCTCTCGGGCGAGCTGACAGAGAGACTGCCAGCGCGTTTCCATGGTGGCGTCATACTCCACGTCCGGCGTGACCACACGACATCCCCCTGCGGCCAATTGGGGATCGCTTTGTAAGGACCACCCCATTGAGGAGAGCGTCTCACCGATCGCCTGGGAGACCATGGGCAGATCCTGCGGGTTCACATGCAGTTCTGTCGGGCCGTTGAGCAGGGTATCCTGCTTCATTAACTGGCGGATCTGCGCAAGCAGAGCATGGTTATCCGCCACGCTCAGGGTGCCGTACAGCTGCTGTACCGCCGTCAGCGCCAGCTGAACCAGACGTCCGGGAATAAGGCTATCGAGATTCGAAAGCGCAAGCTTGCACTGCGTCACCCATTCTCCAGCCTGGAGCAGTAAAGCCTGCCGTTCGTCACGAGCCTGTTCCAGTCCCTGCGCCAGACCCGCCTCACGCCCCTCCTTCAGCCCGGCCTCATAGCCTTCGCGACGGCCTTCCTCTTTGCCTTGCGCCAATCCCTGAGCAATACCCTGCTGCTCAGCCTGCTTACGCAGGCGTGCCAGCTCGGCCTTAAACTGCGCGTCAGAATGGCCGGTATCCTGCGTCTGCAACGGTACTTCAACCGTTTCGTTTAACAGATCCTCAGGCTGCCAGCTGCGCCACTGAGCGGCGCTATTGGCATCAAACGTAGGCATCGTCGCTGCCTCCAATGATGATTTCCCCTGTCTCCGCAAGGCGACGAA
Source organism: Enterobacter sp. MGH 33 (assembly GCF_000534535.1). Lineage (NCBI taxonomy): Bacteria > Pseudomonadati > Pseudomonadota > Gammaproteobacteria > Enterobacterales > Enterobacteriaceae > Enterobacter > Enterobacter sp. MGH 33. The sequence continues at coordinate 3,865,113 of NZ_KI973212.1, forward strand.
CGATGTTCAGAATAGTCTTCTGCTCGGCTTCCACCTGTGACAAACGTACCGGGCCGCGCGATGCCAGATCTTCGGTCATCAGATCCGACTGACGGCGCGACATGTTACGGAAGAACTTGGCCCGCAGCGCTTCGTCTGCTCCTTTGAGGGCGATGATAAGGGTTTCACTTTCCACCTCCTGCAACAGACGCTGGATGCTGCGATCCTCGACATCCACCAGGTTTTCGAACAAGAACATTTCGTCGATAATTTTCTGTGCCAGCTCACTGTCGAAATCGCGAACCGCCTCAATGGCGGCCTCTTCCTGCTGGGATTTCATCAGGTTTAAAATCTCCGCAGCCGGGCGCACCCCACCCATTTTGCTGCGCTTAAGATTCTGACCGTGGAGCAGGCCGTTGAGTACCTCCGTCAGTTCCTGCAACGCGGCGGGCTGAACCCCGCCGAAGGTGGCGATACGCAGCATAATGTCGTTACGTTCACGATCGTCGAATTTGCTCAGGACGTCCGCCGCCTGGTTACGCTTTAAGTGGACCAGGATCGTGGCGATAATTTGCGGGTGTTCTTCACGAATCAGATCGAATACCGCCAGCGGATCCATAAAGTTGAGCGTTTCGATCCCGTTTCCACCCTGGTGGGTATCCAGCAAATCCTCAAGCAGCGTTGACGCACGCTCTTCACCCAGCGCCTTGACCAGCACGCTGCGCAGATACTCGTTCGTGTTAAGGCTCAGCGCGGCATACTCGCTTGAGTCATTTTTAAAGTCGCGCAGCACGGAGGCCATTTGATCGTGGGTAAACCCCGCCATGTTGACCATAGAAGTGCTGATGGTCTTCACCTCATGCGCGTTTAGGTGCTTAAAGACTTCGGCGGCCAGGACGTCGCCCAGCGTCAACATAACGATGGCGCTTTTCTCTGCGGCATTCATGATTTGAGCTCCTGATTCATCCACTGACGAATAACCAGCGCAATAACCCGCGGCTCTTGTTCCGCCAGTTCGCGCAGCTGCTGACTGTTAAGTTCCGTATCCACACGCTGCTGAGCGCGGTCACGCGCATCCTTTTCGGACGCTTTCTTGCGGGCGGCCAGCTCTTCCTGACGCGCCTCTTTTTCCATTTCCATGCGGCGCAGGCTGGTTTCCTGATGGCGGATCCAGGCCGGATGAACAAGCTTACGCCACATAACCCAGGCGATAATCGCAATAACCAGATAACGCGCAATCGCCATCATCAACTGATAAAACTTATCCTGTTTCCAGAATGGCGGGAGTTCCTCTTCCTCAACCCCGTTAAACGGCGAGTTCAAAATATTGACGCTATCGCCGCGTGAGGCCGTATAGCCGACAGCCTCTTTAACCAGAGCATTAATACGGTTCAGTTCAGCCTCACTCAGCGGACCCGGCTTGCCCTCAGCGCCTTGCGGCAGATGGTTTATCACCACCGCGACTGAAAGACGATCGATGCGCCCCATGGCATTTTTAATGTGGGTTAGCGTGCGATCGACCTCAAAATTGGTGGTCTCATCGTTGTGATTGTTGTAGGGCTGTGAACGGTCATTTCCGGTACCAGCGGTACTGGTTTGAGCGGCAGGCTTGTTAAGCGGCTGCGTAAGTGGCGCAGTGGCAGGCGCTGGCGGCTGATTCGTCAGCGCGCCCGGTACGCCGCCATTGCCGCGTCCATTACCCTGCTCGGACTGGCTCGTCTGGCGGCTTCGAATCACCATTTTTTGCGGATCGGCGTTGGGCTGATACTGCTCCTGCGTCTGCTCCTGCTGGGTAAAATCAATCTGCGCCGTGACCTGGGCGCGAATATTTTTGCTGCCCACCAGCGGCGCCAGGATTCGCTGGATGCGCTGCTGGTAATCACTTTCGATCTCACTGGTGTACTTCAGCTGTGACGTTTGCAGGCCGCGCAAACCACTTTGGGTGAGCAGCTCACCCCGCTGATCGACGATAGTGACATTTTCTGCCGTCAGCCCCGTCACGGCGCTGGAAATCAGATGGGTAATGGCAATGACCTGTCCTTCATCCAGGGTACGCCCCTGAATCAGGTTGACGGTAACGGAAGCCGTCGGCTGTTTTTGCTCACGCACAAACATCGTCTGCTTGGGTGTGGCAAGATGAACGCGCGCCGATCTGATCGGCCCCAGGTTTTCAATGGTACGCGCCAGCTCTCCCTCAAGCGCCCGCTGATAATTAACCTGTTCGCTAAACTGGCTAATACCAAACTTTTCCTTATCCAGCAGTTCAAACCCTATGGAGCCGCCTTTTGGCAACCCCTGTTGGGCCAGCTTCATACGCACTTCATGGACCTGCCCTTCAGGAACCAGAATAGCGCCACCCGGCGCGTCGATGCGGTAAGGGACATTCATCTGCGACAGCTGGGCAACAATGGCCCCACCGTCTTCATCACTGATATTGCTAAACAACACGCGATAGCCTGGCTCTTTTGCCCAGAACATAAGCGCAATTAATACCGATACGGCAGCCGCGGCGCAAATGACCAGCGATAGCTTCGGGCTGGCGCGAAGCCATGACAGAGCCGATTTAATTCGGTCAGCCGGATTATTCGTTAAATCATTTAATGTGGCACTCATGCCGTGATCCTGTAAGAAATAGCACGCACAATAATGCGCGTCAGCGCCTGTGATATCGCAGGGCTGATAACGACGATTTCAAATTAAGAGAAATTTTCAGGCGGGCATTATCGTCTGAAAGGCCGATTTTTTAAGGATAAATAAGCTTAAAGTAATGTTCGCTTATTGGATTTTATGGCCATTTTGCCTACGTGTTAAACTATCAACGTTTAAAAGATATGTAATAAATGTATGCTTTTCTCTTATTAATTCAGGAAGTCAACAATGTCAGCAACTTTAATGCGTGGCGTACTCGATCAAATTAACACTCAGTCACAGCAAATAGCCGGCATGAGCCGAAACCAGCCTGCCGCGCTGAAAAACACGCCGTCGTTCTCTGACATTTTATTCAACAGTATCAATGAAATTAATGAAACTCAGGTTAACGCGAAAGAAATGACGCAGCAGTGGATGTCTGGCAGTAGCGATATTGGATTAAATGACGTAATGCTGGCAATGCAGAAGTCCTCAATTTCTTTTAGCTTCGGTGTGCAAGCGCGCAATAAAATGCTCAGTGCCTACCAGGAAATCATGAATACCCCGGTATAAGGCCTCGCCCTGTCTATGAGTGAATTTAAAGACATTCCCGTGCGCTTATCGCCAAATAAGCTTACGTTATCCGATTCTGAATTACAGCGTATTGGGCAACTGATCTATCGCCGCGCCGGGATTGTAGTCAACGCACAAAAACGAGAGATGATTTTTAATCGTTTATCACGGCGGCTACGGGCGCTGGGGATTGACACATTTCTTGAGTACATCAGCATTCTGGAATCCCACAGCGAGCATCCGGAATGGCAGAACTTTGTCAACGCGCTGACAACCAATCTGACCTCTTTCTTTCGCGAAACCTACCACTTCCCGGTGCTCGCAGAACACGCCCGTCAGCGGCCCAACGGCTACCGCGTCTGGTGTACTGCCGCTTCCACCGGGGAAGAACCTTGCTCCATCGCCATGACGCTGGACGAGACTCTGGGGAGCGCGACGGGAGGGCCACGCGTCTGGGCCTCTGACATCGATACCGAGGTGCTGGCCAAAGCGGAGGCAGGGGTATACCGCATGTCCGACCTACACTCGCTGACCCTGGTGCAAAAACGCCACTATTTTTTGCGCGGCTCGGGTGAGAACAGCGATCGGGTGAAGGTAAAGCCAGAACTGCTGGCCGCTATTCACTATCAGCGGCTCAACTTGCTGGACAACAGCTGGCCGCTGCCCGGACCGTTTGACGCCATCTTTTGCCGCAACGTGATGATCTATTTCGATGCGCCGACGCAGAAGCGTCTGCTTGAGCGCTTTGCCCGCATGCTGAAGCCAGACGGCCTGCTGTTTGTTGGTCACTCTGAACATTTTAATCATCCGCACATTCCACTCAGGCTTCGCGGCCAGTCGGTGTATGAACTTACGGAGGCCTTACGGTGAAACGGATACGGGTGCTGACAGTTGATGATTCTGCGCTCATGCGCAACATCCTGAGCGCAGTGATCAATCAACAGCCAGATATGGAGATGGTCGGCACCGCGCCAGACCCGCTGATCGCACGCGAGATGATTAAGCAGTTGAACCCCGACGTGCTGACGCTGGATATCGACATGCCGAAAATGGATGGGCTGGAGTTTCTCTCCCGTTTGATGCGCCTTCGTCCAATGCCGGTGGTGATGATCTCCTCGATGACCACCCGAGGCTCGAAGGCGACAATGGCCGCGCTGGAACACGGCGCCGTCGATTTTCTGGCCAAACCCGATCAGCGTATCGCCGGAAATCTGGAACTGTGGGGTGTGCAGGTCGCAGAGAAGATCCGCATTGCCGCGAAGGCAAAACTGGGACGTCAGGCTGAAGTGGCCTCGCCGATACTGCGGGGCATTACCGTGGATCCGCAAAGCATTGTGGCGATTGGCTCCTCGACCGGCGGGACGGAGGCGCTGCGCCAGGTATTAACGCCGCTGCCAGCCAGCGTCCCCGGTATCGTCATCGCCCAGCATATGCCTGCTGGATTTACCCGCTCCTTCGCCCAGCGTCTTGATTCACTTTGCCAGATAAAGGTGCATGAAGCGGATGACGGCGATCCGGTACTTCCGGGTACGGCATTGATCGCCCCCGGCGATAAGCATATGGAGATCGTCCGTCACGGAAAAGGGTACGCCGTCAGGCTGACCGACGCGCCCCCCGTAAACCGTCATCGCCCGTCGGTAGACGTTCTCTTTAACTCCGTTGCACAGCTGGTGGGCGCACATGCCAGCGCCGCCATCCTTACCGGAATGGGAGCCGACGGCGCACGTGGGTTGCTGGCGTTGCGGGAGTCGGGCGCGTTTACTCTCGCTCAGAGCGAAGCGAGCTGCGTGGTGTTCGGTATGCCTCGCGAAGCGATTGCCCTTGGCGCTGCCCGAGAAATCGTCGATCTCAATAAAATTAGCCAGCGTCTGCTGGAAAGTTTCAGCCATAAACCACGACGTTCAGGAGAGAACACACATGTCGGATAAAAACCTGCGTTTTTTGGTGGTGGACGATTTTGCCACCATGAGACGTATCGTACGTAACCTGCTTCAGGATCTGGGCTATTCAAATATTGAAGAGGCGGAAGATGGCCAGGACGCGCTGAACAAGCTGCGCGCCGGTGAGTTTGATTTCGTTGTGAGCGACTGGAATATGCCCAACCTTGATGGCCTTGAGCTGCTGAAAACCATTCGCCTCGACCCGGCGATGTCAAAGCTGCCGGTACTGATGGTTACTGCGGAAGCAAAGCGCGAAAACATTATCGCCGCCGCGCAGGCGGGTGCCAACGGTTACATCGTTAAACCGTTTACTGCCGCCACGCTGGAAGAAAAGCTTGGCAAAATTTTTGAAAAACTCGGGTGAATACTATGACCACTCAGCCTGGCGAGATCGCGGAACCGCCAAAGGATCTCTTTTTGCGTATCGGTCAATTAACCCGGCTGCTGCGCGACAGTATGGCAAATCTTGGCCTGGAGCAGGCCATTAAAGAAGTCGCGGACGCGTTCCCCAACACGCGTGACCGTCTCAACTACGTTGTTGGCAAAACGTCTCAGGCCGCCGATCGCGCGCTGACGGCCGTCGAGGTGGCACGACCGCTCCAGGAAAGATTAGGTGAAAATGCCGGTAAGCTTACTGAACGGTGGGACGCCTGGTTTGAAGAGCCACAGCCGCTTGACGAGGCGCGAGAACTGGTGAAAGAGACACGTACCTTTCTGCTGGACGTGCCGGCCACCGCTCAGCAAACCAACCAACAGCTCACCGAAATAATGATGGCGCAAGACTTCCAGGATCTCACCGGCCAGGTGCTACAAAGCCTGATGCAGGTGATTCAGACCGTCGAAACCGAGCTGATCAGCGTGCTGGTTGAAAACATGCGCGAACGTGACGCGGGTATCGAACAGAGCGGTGACGCCCATCTCAAGAACGGCCCGCAGATTGATACCAGCGTCGCCGGGATTGTCGCCTCTCAGGAACAGGTGGATGACCTGCTGGAGTCGCTGGGCTTTTGATGACCCCAGGCCAACACTATGTCTGAAGAGAGCGAGAGCGACAAAACAGAAGACCCCACACCCCACCGAAAACAGAAAGCGCGGGAGGAAGGTCAGGTTCCGCGTTCGCGCGAGCTGACCACCCTTGCCATGCTTCTGGTGGGCTGGGGGCTTATCGTCGGCGCAGGTAGCCATCTGGCGACGCAGCTTGAATCTATTCTGCACAACGGGTTGACCTTTGATCGACTGCTGATCCGCGACCCGCAGAATATGTTACATCGTGCAGCCTCGCTGTTGAGCATGGCTTTTCTCGCCATTCTGCCCTTCGCCGGCGGGCTGTACGTGACCGCAATAACGGCACCGTCGATTATCGGCGGCCTGAACGCAAGCAGTAAGGCGCTAAAGGTTAATCTTAAAAAACTTAATCCCGTCACCGGTATCAAGCGTCTTTTCTCTGCCCAAATGGTATCAGAGATGATCAAAAGCATCCTCAAGGTGCTGTTGGCCGCCACGGGGGGAGGACTGTTTTTACTGCTCAATAAAAGCAGGTTCATCAATCTAATGTATGAACCGTTGGGCGGCGCGCTAAACGACATCAGCAACCTGCTGATTGGCTGCATGCTGTACGTGATTTTGTCACTGATCCCCATGGTGGCCTTCGACGTGATTTATCAGCTCTGGAGCAACTTTAAGAAGCTGAGAATGAGCCGCCAGGAGATAAAGGATGAATTTAAAAACCAGGAAGGTGACCCGCACATTAAGGGTCGCGTCAGGCAGATTCAGCGCCAGATGGCACAAAGCCGCATGATGGCCGAGGTGCCCACCGCCGATGTGGTCGTCAACAACCCGACCCACTATTCCGTGGCGCTGAAGTACCAGGAAGGCACCATGGGCGCACCGATCGTCGTCGCAAGCGGCAGTGGACTTATTGCCCTGCGCATCCGCGAGATGGCTGAAGAAAATCGGGTTCCGATGCTGGAAGCGCCACCGCTGGCGCGTGCGCTTTACCGGCACTGCGAGCCGGGTCAGCCGGTGCCCGGTGAATTATATAACGCTGTTGCCGAAGTCCTGGCCTGGGTATATAGCCTGCGCCGGTGGCGTAAAGGCTTTGGCTTGCGCCCAACAGAACCTAAAGATTTGCCGGTTCCCCCGGCGCTCGATTTTGCACAAGAGAGTAAAGAGTAATGGCTAATATCGCCACCAAATTACGTTTGCCCGGCATCAAGGAGACCCAGTGGCAGGTACTGGCCGGTCCAGTCCTGATCATGACGATCCTTGCGATGATGATCCTGCCGCTGCCAACCTTCGTGTTGGACTTGCTGTTTACCTTTAATATTGTACTGGCGATCATGATCCTTCTGGTCGCCATGTTTACCCAGAATACGCTGGAGTTTTCCGCCTTCCCGACGGTACTGCTCTTCTCAACGCTGCTTCGCCTGGCGCTAAACGTCGCCTCAACGCGCGTTATCCTGATGCACGGCCATAACGGCGCTGACGCCGCGGGCCAGGTCATCGAAGCGTTCGGCCACTTCCTGGTAGGCGGCAACTTTGCCATCGGCATCGTCGTTTTTATCATATTGATAATTATAAACTTTATGGTCATCACCAAGGGGGCCGGGCGTATTGCAGAAGTGGGCGCTCGCTTTACCCTTGACGGTATGCCCGGTAAACAAATGGCAATCGATGCCGACCTGAACGCCGGTCTGATCGGCGAGGAGGAGGCCAAGCGCCGTCGAAAAGAGGTGACTCAGGAGGCAGATTTTTACGGCTCCATGGACGGTGCGAGCAAATTTGTTCGTGGCGATGCCATCGCAGGCCTGCTGATCATGGCAATAAACATTATCGGTGGCCTGATTATCGGCGTAATGCAGCATGATATGAGCCTCAGCGCAGCGGGAGAAGCCTACACGCTGTTGACCATCGGTGACGGCCTGGTTGCGCAGATCCCTGGTCTTGTGATCTCCACCGCGGCAGGTGTCGTTGTAACGCGTGTGGTCAACGAGCAGGACGTAGGCGAGCAGATGGTCGGCCAGCTGTTTACCTCGCCTCGCGTGCTTGCCCTCTCTGCGGCCGTAATTGGTTTGCTGGGGCTAATCCCAGGCATGCCCAATCTGGTCTTTTTACTCTTTACCTCCTCACTTTTAGGCATTGCATGGTGGCTGCGGGGCCAGGAAGGTAAGGCGAAAAAAACGGGCGCCGCCCCCTCCGCCCCTACCCGAGCTGAAGCTGACGTGGCGCAGGTTAATGAAGCGACATGGTCTGACGTACAGATGGAAGATGTACTGGGGCTGGAGGTTGGCTATCGACTGATCCCTATGGTCGATCATGAACAGCAGGGCCAGCTGTTAACCCGCGTACGGGGTATTCGTAAGAAGTTCGCGCAGCAGATGGGCTTTCTGCCGCCAGCAGTTCATATTCGCGATAATCTCGACCTGCCGCCGACTCACTATCGTATTCTGCTAAAAGGGGTGACGATTGGTAAAGGCGAGGTCCAGCCCGATCGCTGGATGGCGATCGATCCAGGCTGTGCAGAGGGAGAAGTGCCCGGTACGCCCTGTAAAGAACCAACCTTTGGACTTCCCGCTCTATGGATCGATGAAGTCCATCGCGAGCTGGCGCAGACGCTGGGCTATACCGTAGTCGATCCATGTTCCGTCGTCGCTACGCACCTGAACCACCTTATCAGCACCCACACGGACGAACTTTTCGGTCGCCAGGAGGCGCAGCAGCTGCTTGACCAGCTCACCAAACAGTCGCCGAAGCTGATAGAGGATTTGATCCCCGGGGTAATCAGCCTGACCACGCTGCACAAAGTACTGCAAAATCTGCTCTCCGAGCGCGTGCCGATCCGCGATATGCGGACCATCATCGACACGCTGGCTGAGTATGCCACTCCTCAGTCTGACGCTGACGAGCTGACGGCCCGCGTGCGCGCTCGCCTCTCCCGGGCGATTACGCAGCAGTGGTTCCCTGGCGACGACGATATCCAAATAATCGGCCTTGATATGTCACTTGAGCAGTTGCTGGTACAGGCAACCCAGAGCGGAAGCGCTATCGAGCCGGGAATTGCCGAGAATTTAATGAAACAGACCGAGCAGGCGTTGCAGCATCAGGAAGCGCTGGGTGCGCCGCCGGTTCTGCTGGTGAACCCGGCGCTGCGTTTGATGCTGTCCCGCTATCTTCGTCGCATCTTCCCTCAGCTTGCAGTGCTCTCCAGCCAGGAGATAAACACTCAGCGCAACGTGAGAATGACGTATCTCATTGGAGGTAAATCGTGATAAGAGCCGCCTTGCTTGTTCTGCTGCTTGCGCCACCGGCGTTTGCTGCGGACGGTTCATGGAGCAGCCATAGTTTTGGCGGCACGCTGTCGCGCGGCAAGCAGGTACTGAAAAGTCGTCCAGTTCAGCCCGCCGCCCCCCTTCCGAAAGGGGTTACGCCGACGCATCTGCTGTGGAAGATTACACCGGACGGCCCCACGCCGCCGGGCTTTCGCATTCGCGTCTGTAACAACCTGCGCTGTCTGATGCTCAGGGAACTGGCGGGCGAAATCCCGTTGCCAGCGGGTTTCCCGGCCGCGGGCCCCTTTCGCTTTGAGTATCAGTCGGTAGCGCGCGGCGAAATGACGCCGCCGCTGACAATACTGAAAAATGAAATCACAATAAGGTATCGCGGCAAGGGGCCATCGGCGCCTTAAGAGAGGTTCTGACAAACGGTACCGCTCTGGCGATATCCTGCCTTAAACCTCAGCACCTCATTTATCCCGCCCAGCGCCCCCTCACATGCCAGCGCCAGCGTCATCAGCATCGTCTCATCCTCCTGCGCCGATAACATCTCCATCCCTACCGGCAGCCCGATACGGCTTACGCCACAGGGCAACGTAATGGCAGGCAGGCCGCTGATGGCGGCCAGTTCCGGCGCGCAGCCTGGCGGCATCTTCGCCATACTTTCTGGTAATCGTTGTACGGTGGGATACACAAATCCGTCGATGCGCTGCACCTCCGCCACCTGGCAAAGGTTCTGCCGCAACAGGCGCTGAAAGCGACGCCCCGCCAGCCAGAGCGGGGTTCTCAGCGTGTTACTCGCCAGCATCTGACGTAGAAACGGCGCAAACTCTGGCAGGAAAGCGCCGGAGTCCACAATGCTTGTCAGTCCGGAGGGAGCGCCAGGCTGTTTGCTAAGCCAGTCGTCAATCGCCACGCGAAATTCATACAGACTGAGGCAGGTGGCCTGCCTCACCTCTTCAAGAAAGGGGAGTGAAACTTCCACCAGCGTCGCTCCGGCACGGCGCAACGTGTGCAGCGCCGACTGCCAGACCTCCAGCTGTACCTCATCCTCTCCCTGTAACGCGGTCACCACGCCAAAGCGAACGCCTTTCAGCGAACGCACAGGAAGCGCAACCGGCGGCAGGCCATGGATCACCGCATGCAGCAAGGCGGCATCCTCAACGCTATGTACCATTGGCCCAACGGTATCTTTGCTGGGCGAGAGCGGCGCCACGCCGTCCAGCTGTGAACGGCGAAAGGCAGGCCGTAGCCCCACCAGCCCGGTATAGCTACAGGGAATGCGGATAGAGCCGCCGGTATCGGTACCCAATGCGCCATCCGCCATTCCAGCCGCCACCGCCGCGGCGCATCCTCCGCTGGAACCTCCGGCGGTGAGTGTCGGGCAAAGTGGATTCGCCACATCACCCCCCAGCGAGCTACGCGAGCGCACATCGAACGCGAACTCGGACATATTGGCCCTGGCAAGAATAATCGCCCCCGCTCTGCGCAATCGCTGCACGACCCGAGCATCCGCTGTCGCGTTAAGTGAGGCCAGCGCACGGCAGCCAAGGGTGATCGGCATCGGCGCGCAGGCAATATTATCTTTGACGATCAGCGGCACGCCGTGCAGGGGGCCGATCGGCTCTCCACGCCGACGCTGCTGCTGATGCTGTTCCGCCTGAGACATGGCGTCAGGGTTAACCCCGAGGATCGCGTTGAGCGCCCGGTGCTGCTGTATGACGTCGAGACGGCGGGCAATTTCCTCCGGACAGTCGTCTGGCGGTATCAGGCGCTTCATAGTCTCAGGCTCCCCGTGCTGAAAACCGGGCAGAAGGCTGCCCGGGATACGTTTTAGTCCCGCATGCCGGTAGTAATGGCATCAATGTCCTGCGGACGCAGACGAATTTCCGCCGCCCGTCGGTGCCCCTGCATCCCCTCGGTACGGCTCTGGCGGATCGCCGGTTCTGCGATTGCCGGGATACCCTGCTCGTCAATCCACTGATGGGTACAGATTTTGACGTATGCCCCTACCCACAGACCGCCGGTATAGCGTGCCGCCGCCATCGTCGGTAACGTATGATTGGTGCCGCAGCATTTATCGGAGAACACCACGCTGGCGTTCTGACCAATAAACAGCGAGCCATAGTTGCGGATCTTCGCTGCCGTCGCGTGCGGATCGCGGGTATGCACCTGCAAATGCTCCGTCGCCATATGGTCAGCAAACGCAATCAGCTGCGCTTCATCTTCGCAGAGCACAATTTCACCCTGCCGACGCCACGCCTCGCCCGCCGTGGCGGCCGTTGGCAGGCTGGCAAGCTGACGCTCAACCTCCGCCAGGGTACGCTCAGCGATATCCCGGTTGGTTGTCGCCAGCCCGACGCGGGTATGAATATCGTGCTCTGCCTGCGCCAGCATATCGGCGGCCAGAATGCGCGGGTCGGCGCTGTCGTCGGCGATAGTAAAAATCTCGCTCGGCCCGGCGAGGGCATCAATGCCGACTCGACCAAACACCTGGCGTTTCGCTTCGTTAACGAAGGCGTTGCCTGGCCCAACGATTTTGTCCACCGACGGGATGCTCTCCGTTCCCCAGGCCATAGCCGCAATGGCCTGCGCGCCGCCAACTTTGAAAATGCGGTGCGCGCCCGCCAGATGGCAAACGGCAATCATCGCCGGATGCGCGCCCGGGGGCAGACAGGCGATAATCTGTTCACAGCCCGCCACCGTCGCAGGAACAATCGACATCACGGGTGCGGAGAGAATCGGATACCGTCCGCCCGGCACGTAGCAGCCCACCGTCTGCACCGGGATGATCCGGTGACCGAGATGCACGCCAGGCAGCGTCTCTACCTCCAGCGGCAGCATGGTCGCCAGCTGCGCCTGCGCAAAACGACGCACCTGATTAATGGCAAACTCACTGTCGCGGCGCGTCTGGGCATCCATCCCCTCCAGTGCTTCGGCAATCTCCTGCTCGCTCACCTCAAACTGCGCCGGTACGACATGATCAAACTGCTGCGAAAAGGCTCTTAGCGCCGTATCGCCCTCGGCTTTCACGCGCTCGATAATGGCGCTGACCTTCTCCGTCAGGGAACGATCGGCCTGCGCATCCTGCCCCTGCGGGCGCTTAATCCAGCTCACCTGATTTAACATTTACGCGTCCTCCATCTGGCCGAGTTTGATCTGCGCCAGCAGCGCCAGATGGTCATAAACCACCCACTCATCAACAATTTTTCCGTTGACGATGTGGTAGTGCGACATGCCCATCACGAACAGTCGTTCTCCGGTCGGCTTGCCGAGTTCGCCGTAACCCAGGTGATGTCCTTCGATAATCCAGCGTACGGCCACTTTGACGCCGCCTTCATCGCACGGGTTGGAACAAATATGCTGCGGCAGCCACGCGCCGTCAGGGATCATCCCCACCAGCGCCAGCGTCTGATGGGTTACCGCCGCGGTGCCGTACAGCTCTTTCATCAGCGGACCGTGCCACTGTACGTTAGGCGCATACACTTCTTTGATCTTGCCAAACATCCGGCGGTTGTAGATCTCATGCAGCCAGCGCAGGCACTGCTCCTCCGTATCGGTGTGCGCAATGGAAACATCGCACTCCATCTCCGGCGGATATTGCCCCAGCATGCGGCCGTTTTCGCCGATGTCCATCACGCGGAAGCCTTTATCGAACTGCTCCTTTGCCATATTAAATGCGATTTGATCGGTATTCAGGCCAAGCTGTTTCATCAGTGACATATTGTCGCTGACCACCCACTCCCGATAAATTTTATTCTCGTGGATCATGCAATCCGCCACGGTACGCGTCACAAACGTACGGTTCGTCGGCTTACCTAAATGGCTGTGCTGGGTATGCCGCCCGCTTCCCGTCACCAGGTGAGAGGTATAAAAACCGTCAACATCATTTCCGTTCCAGATAACCTGGGTTGCCATTCCGCGCCGTTCCGGGAAGGCAATTAAGCGTTGCAGCGTATCCTGCACCACCTGTTCGCGGTTATAGAGTGTCCCCAGCGCGTTATACAGCACGCAGTTATGGGTATAGTGAGAATAAATTAAGCCAACATCGCGCTCGTCCCATATTTTATGGGTGCAGCGAACGATATAATCGACAATATCGGTATAGCAGTCATCAAAGCCGCGTAATGATTGCACGCGCGGTCTTTTTTCCGGTACCAGATCGACAAAATCACGACGCTCCACCTGTAATACAGGTTCCTCTTTCAGCGATTTCACGCTGCTTTTTTCGGGTACGGCTGGTGCTTTATTTGTTGCTTCGGTGGAAGACATATAAACTCCTGCTCTGTTTTCAGACAATAAGAACCCGCACCCGTAAGTGAGGGTGAATTAAACACGGTTATTTTTTGCAGCCGGAATAAGGGGGCTGCCGCCCCATTAATTAAATATTTGCGACCAAATCGCTAATTCATCGATCCCCAGATATTCACGGAAAATTAAACCATCACGTAATTCAAGCTGGCTGATACCGGTAATTGATATGGGTTTACGGGTCGGCGCACCAAATTTGCCGTAACCGTCATGCCAGGTTAACAACGACCAGCGCAATGAAAGTCGAATCGGCTCATTAGGATCTTTACGCACAATCAGGTGATGAAGCTGCGTTTCGCTGTCGGCAAATGAAGCGCGATAACCGGAAAGCTGTGCGCCAATTTCCTGTTCGCCGGTGCAGAGGCAGTGCCCCGGCGCGTACAGCGTCGCCGCCGGGTGATAGAGACCGGGCACCACGCCGCTGTTACCGCCCGCCCACATCGTTAAGTAGCGCTCAACGACCCCGGCCAGCGCCCCTTCCACGTCGTCGCCCTCAGGCCCACCCGCCCAGCGGGCGTCCAGCGTCTCAGCAGACACAGATTCCAGCCCAAGCTGCTGGCGCATGGTCGCCAGGTTAAAAGCAAAGTCGCGGACATCCAGCCCCAGTTGCGCCACAATCGCGGCACGATCCTGAAGCAGCCACTCCTGGCGTACGGCACCATCAACACAGATGCGATCGGCCCAGGTGCGGACCCAGACATTTTTCCCGGTCGGCGGGCCAAAAAATCCCTCCCCCTGGTGCTGAATGCGGGCTACGGTACGCTGCGCCGCATAGTACTCGTCCCCCGGGTTCTGGCTGCACAGAATATCCTCCGTCAGCACCGCTCGCTGCGGGAAGCTGTGCATCGCCTCAAGCGTCAGGCGCATAAACTGGGAAAGCTCATGCAGCTGTTTTTCGGGGGTAGTGAAAACCACCGGCGTGGCGTAAAAATCCGCCAGCTGGCCGATATCTTTCTGCTCCCACACCACGTGCGTCAGCGTCAAAATGAACTGCTGGATAGAGTCGAATTGAGGGCTGAAGCCCCGCAATCTGGTCATGTGCGCTCCTTAGACTGGAATAGCGTTAAACCATTGGTTTCGATAACGCCGCTGCGTGGGCGACGCGCCGAGTGGCGTATCACCAGCGTACCGGGCACCGTAATCTGTTCAGGCTCTATGGTTCCGCTGTCAATTTGCTTCATTAACAGTTCCACCGTGGCATCCACCATCGCGCCGACCGGCTGCGACGCCGAGGTCAACGCATAAGAGGGCCAGCCGGAAGGGCCGATGTCGTCATAGCCGACAACGGAGACCTCCTCCGGAATGCGCAAACCAAACTCATAGCGCGCCACATCCATTACCGTGACGGCCATATGATCGTTGGCGACAAAGACCGCATCCGGCGCTGGCGACGTCGAAAACAGGGTATAGGCTGCCCGGGTGGTTTGCTGAGCGTCGTAATTCCCGTGCACCACCCGGACATCGGTGATGCCATGTTCTTCCAGCGTGGAAATGAACCCGCGCTGGCGGGCGATATTGACCGGGGAATCGGCCACGCCGCCCACGTAGGCAAAACGCTTGTGCTCCCCCGCCAGCAGAAACTCGGCAATCTGCCGCGCGGCCGCTTCGTTATTACTGTTGACGCTGGAGGCCATGCCACTCTCTTCGCTGCGGTTAAACAGCACTACCGGGATCCCGGCGGCAAGGCACTCCTCGGATAACTCCAGCGACAGCGTCACCGAGGCCAGCACAATGCCATCCACCCGGTACTGCATAATCTGGTCAAAAATACGGTCTACGTTACCTTCCCGGTCGCCAACGAACAGCAGCAGGTGATAGTTCAGCGTATCCAGCTTTTGCGCCAGCGCCTCCAGCACCTGCGAGTAAAAGGGGTTATCAAAGTAAGAAATGACGACACCGATAATGCGCGAACGAGCCGTGTTGAGCGAACGGGCGATCGCATTCGGGCGATAGCCCAGCTCGCGCGCTGCCTTCAGCACTTTTTCACGCGTTGCCGGTGAAATGCTGGCCCCCGGCGTGAACGTTCGCGACACCGCAGATTGCGATACCCCCGCCAGCTGAGCGACCTGTTGGGATGTGACTGCTGCAAAAGTCTTACGTTTCATTACCCCTGATTCCTTATCAACGTCCTGCCCATTTGCGCGTGCTTCAAACGCCTCAGCAAGTGGGTGTTTTTTATACTTACACCACCTTTGCATGCGTATGCAACACAAAAAATTAAAATTCTCACAACAAGATCGAGATCACTTTACAAATGTGAAACCTTTTCGTAACTTCAAATCTTGAATACGTATGCAAAGAGTTTTCATACCGTCAATGGTACCGGAGAGAACAGGAGTCGCCCAAAGGATTGAACCGGTAAACGTCGTCCCTGACTGGTTATAACCCATTAATTCTTAAGAGGTTCAAAACCATGTTTCAAGCACTGTTACGCCGTCGGGAAGCCCGGCTCTTTTTCATCATCAGCATCCTGTTCTTTATCTGCATTCATAGCATTGATGCATTCCTGGCCCCCATGATGATCAACCAGGGCATTGAGCCACAGATCATGGGCATCATCATGGGCGCGTCCGGTCTGGCAACCCTTCTGATACGCTTCCCGTTAGGCATTATTTCCGACGTGGTTAAAAGCCGCAGGATCTTCATCCAGATTGGCCTGCTGCTGCCAATTATCGCCTGGCCGATTGCCTGGCTTGAACCCAACGCCATTACGCTGTATCTGGCGAAAGCGGCAGACGGTGTCACGGCGGCGACCTGGGTGCTGTACAACATCCTGTTCATGCGTTACTTCGGTCGCAACGAAGCGCCTGCCGCCGTCGCGCTGCTGGCGCTGGCAGGGCCCATCGGCGTGTTTCTCGGTAACTGTATTGGCGCGGTGCTGATTCACTATTTCGCCAATAACATCGCCTTTTTTGTCTCCTGCATCTCCGCCCTGGTGGCGTTATTCCTGACGACCCGCATTCAGGACGTGCACGACCCGGTTCAGGCCCCCACGCTTAAAGCCTGCATTACCGGCGCGCGCCAGCAGCTGGCCGACCGTTCCGTCTGGCTGATTGGCATCCTGGCGACCGTCGTCATTCTGGTGCCCTTCGCCACCCGCGACACGCTGACGCCGGTCTATGCCGAGCAGCTTGGCGCCCGGGCGGGGATCCTCGCGCTGCTGGGTAACATTCACCTTCTTTTTTACGGGCTGGCCATCGCCCTGTGCAGCTCGGTGTTTTATCAGCGCCTTGGGCTGGTAAAAACCGCCGTGCTCGGCATCGTTTTACAGGTGATTTCCACTTTCGGCATTCCCTTTACCAGCAATATCTATGTGATTTACCTGTGGCAGGCGCTGGCGGGGTTCTCGTTCGGTATGGCCTTTGCCGCATTCATGTCGCTCAGCGTAGTGAATACCTCGTCTGATGAACAATCCACGCGAATGGGACTATTCCAGACCATTTATTCCTGCGGCATGTTTGTCGGGCCGGTAATGATGGGAGTAATGATGCAACATATTAACCTGTCGTCCGGTTATATATTGATTGCCGCCCTTTCCGTTGTGGCCGCTATTGCCACGCCGCTGTCCGCTCGATGGGTATATGCCCGTAAAACGCAAACCTCAGCCCAATTATTAAAAAACGGTGCGTACGCTGCCGCGCCGGATCAATAACTCTTTCTGAAGTAAACACCCTTTCCCGGCTCGCCGGGAGGACAACTGACATCTGAAAAAGGTAAGGAGAAGCGAGTGTCCTGGAAATTAAAAACCGGTAAATCTACCGAAGAGCGCCAGCAAGCCAACCAGCAAATAAGGGAAACGGTTGAACAAATACTTGCGGATATTGAAAAACGCGGAAATAAAGCCATTCGCGAATTATCCATTAAATTCGATCGTTATGACCGTCAGGATTATCGTCTGACGTCCGCGGAGATTGACCGCTGCATAAAACAGTTAAGCCGCCAGGATATTCAGGATATTGAATTTGCCCAACAGCAGGTGGCGAATTTTGCCCGCGCGCAGAAAGAATGTCTGCGGGACCTGGAAATTGAAACGCGTCCCGGGGTGATCCTCGGACATAAAAATATTCCGATTAACGCCGTAGGATGTTACGTGCCTGGCGGAAAATATCCCCTGCTCGCCTCCGCGCACATGTCGATCATCACTGCCAGCGTGGCGGGGTGTTCAAGAATCATCAGCTGTGCCCCGCCGTTTAACGGTCAGCCCGCCCCGGCGATTGTCGCGGCGCAAAAAATGGCTGGCGCAACGGAATCTATGCCCTTGGCGGCATTCAGGCGATAGGCGCCATGGCGCTGGGCACGGACTCGCTGGCACCGGTCGACATGCTGGTCGGGCCCGGTAACGCCTTCGTCGCGGAGGCCAAACGCCAGCTGTTCGGCCGGGTAGGTATCGATCTGTTTGCCGGTCCGACGGAAACGCTGGTGATTGCCGATGACACTGTTGACGCGGAAATGTGCGCCACGGACCTGCTGGGCCAGGCCGAACACGGCGTCACCACCCCTGCCATCCTGCTGACGAACTCGCTTCAACTTGCCAAAGAGACGCTCAGCGAAGTGGAACGGCTGCTGGAAAAGCTCCCTACCGCCGACATTGCCCGCCAGTCGTGGCAGGACTACGGGGAAATCATCGTCTGCGACAGCCACGAAGAGATGCTGCTGGAGGCAGATCGTATCGCTTCCGAACATGTTCAGGTGATGACCGACCGGGACGACTGGTTCCTGGCTAACCTGACCAATTACGGCGCGCTGTTCCTTGGACCGCGTACTAACGTGGCCTACGGCGATAAGGTGATCGGCACCAACCACACCCTGCCCACGCAGAAAGCCGCACGTTATACCGGCGGCCTGTGGGTGGGCAAGTTCATGAAAACCTGCACCTTCCAGAAAGTCCTCAGCGACGAAGCCACTGCCGAAATCGGCAGCTATTGTTCCCGTCTGTCGCTGCTGGAAGGGTTCGCCGGACATGCCGAGCAGGCCAATATTCGCGTGCGCCGTTATGGCCAGACGGAAGTTCCCTACGCCACACCGGCCCCGGTCAGGGAAAAGGTGTAAGCCATGACGCTTTTGCAAACGCCCTCTTTCACCCTGCACGGCAAACGCGCGCTGGTGACCGGCGGGTCAAGAGGGATTGGCTTCGCCGCCGCCGTCGCCCTCGCACAGGCGGGAGCAGAGGTATGGATCGCCGCCCGGGGCCGCGAGGCGCTGGCGCATGCCACAGGTCTGGCAGCGGAACACAGTCTCGCATTTCACCCGCTGGAACTGGATATTACCGACACTCAGGAGGTGGCGCGTGTGCTGGCGACGTTGCCCACGCCCGACATTCTGGTGAACAGTGCCGGGCTGGCCCGCCACCAGCCGTTTCTTGAGGTGAACGAGGATAATTTCGATGCGGTGATGGCGCTTAACCTGCGCGCCACCTTTTTTATCAGCCAGCATGTGGCGCGCAGAATGCGGGCGGGCGGTAAGGGGGGATCGATTATTCACATCTCATCGCAAATGGGACACGTTGGTGGCCCCGAGCGTAGCGTGTACTGTGCCTCCAAATTCGCGCTTGAAGGGTTAACCCGAACGATGGCGCTGGAGCTGGGCGATGCGGGGATCCGCGTCAATACGCTGTGCCCGACCTTCATTGAAACCGACCTGACGCGTTCGTCGCTCGCCGACCCGGCATTTCGCCGCTATGTGCTGGACAACATCAAACTGCGCCGGCCAGGCAGGCTGGAGGACATTATGGGGCCGGTAGTGTTCCTCGCCTCTGAGGCCGCCGGGCTGATAACCGGCAGCGCCCTGATGGTTGACGGCGGCTGGACGGCTACATGAGGGATGCAATGGAATATCCGCTTCTGGACAATACCGATCTGCCGCTGGTGCTGCTTGGCGGCACGCTCTGTAACGCCCGGCTCTGGCAGCCCGTCATTGAACGGCTGAACGTCTCAGCGGTGCTGTGCATCACGCTGACGGGCGCAGAGTCCGCGCCGCAGGCGTCACGGCGGTTGTTAAAGGTTCTGCCGCCGCGCTTTCTGCTGGCGGGCTTTTCGCTCGGCGCGATTGTCGCGCTGCAAATGGCCGCCGACGCGCCAGAAAGAGTGAACGGGCTGACGCTGATTTCCGTTAATCCGTTGCCCGTTGCGCCAGACACCCTTGCTTCACGCCGGGAAGCGGTACACACCGCACAGGCGCGGGGCCTGGCCGACTGGCTGGTCTCCTCGCTGTGGCAGAGCTATGTCGCCCCGTCACGTCTGTCCGATCGGATCCTGCAAGAGACTATTTGCCGAATGGCGCAAGAGTGCGGCATTGAGACCTTTGCGGAGCAAACGGAAATGGCCATTCACCGGCAGGACAACCGGGCTGCGTTTAACGCCCTCTCCTGCCCCACTTTACTTCTAAACGGCGCGCAGGACGTTATCTGCACGCCCCATCATCATCAGCTACTGGCAGCAGGCAACGCGAACGTGACCAGGCATACGGTGGAGACTGGCGGGCATTTTATTCCGCTGGAAACCCCGGATGAGATCGCGCCGCTGCTGCGTCAGTGGATAACGGAGTGCATACAGTGCGCAAAAACAGTTTAAAGACCGCATTTCTGGAAAATACCCCGATCGTTAACGGCTGGCTGGCGATCCCGTCCGGGTATAGCGCGGAAATTATGGGCCATCAGGGTTACGACGCCGTCACCGTCGATTTGCAGCACGGCATGATTGATTTTGCCAGCGCGTTGTCGATGCTACAGGCGCTATCGAGCACGCCTGCCGTGCCGCTGGTGAGGGTGGCAGATAACGATCCGGCGCAAATCATGCGCGTATTAGACGCCGGCGCGTATGGCGTAATCTGTCCGATGATCTCCAGCGCGGAACAGGCTCGCCGTTTTGTCGCTGCCTGTCGCTATCCACCGCTGGGTGTTCGCTCCTTTGGTCCGGCCAGAGGTCTACTCTACGGCGGCAGCGATTATCCACAGCACGCTAACGACGAGATCCTGACGCTGGCAATGATCGAAACCCGCGAAGGGCTGGCGGATCTTGACGCCATCCTTGATACCGAAGGACTGGACGGTGTGTTTATTGGCCCCAACGATCTCTCGCTGACGCTGACCGGCAGCGCCAGCGCCGAATCCCAACATCCCGAAATGCTTGCTGCTATTGAGCGGGTGATTCACTGCTGCCGCCAGCAGCAGAAGATTGCCGGTATTTTCTGCACTTCCGGCGCGGCCGCCGCAGCGCGTATTGCGCACGGTTTCCAGTTTGTTACCCCAGCAAACGACGTTATGCAGCTGGGTCGCGCCTCACGTGAAGCAATTGCTCTCGCCCGCGGCAACGCCATCCCTACCACCGGTGCATCCGGTTATTAAAAGGAGAAATGATGAAAACTATCCATCTTAGCCAGAGCCAGGCACGAACACGGTTAATCGCCCCCGACGATATGGTTTCCTGCAATCTTGCCTTTATTGATTGCAAGCTGCCCGGTTCGCATCTCAAACAAAACTATTCCTTCATCGGCCCGGGTGTAACCCAGTCCAGCGAGCAGATTGTTAATATCCCCGAGCCGCACGGCTTTAACATTGGCGCGGCGGCTATGCCGAAAGGGGTAACCAATAACCTGCATCTGCATTTCACCGCAGAAGTGTTCCTCATCCATGAAGGGACATGGCGTTTTCGCTGGGGCGCCAACGGCGAGCATGAAGCTGAATTTAGCGCGCCCACCATCCTCTCAATACCGACCTGGATCTTCCGCGGTTTCACCAACGTCAGTAAAGAAGATACCTGCGGCATGGTATTTACCGTGCTCGGCGGGGACAACACGGGCGGCATCATCTGGCACCCGTCAGTGCTGGCGGCCGCCAGCGAGTACGGTATGTATCTCAGCAAGGATAATATGCTGATTGCGCAGGAGGCAGGTGAACCAATGCCCGATCCCGCCACGCTGCTGACGCCGCTGTCAGAGCAATATATTGCCGGTCTGCGTGACTACAGCGTTGAGGAGATGCGCCAGCGTGCGGTAACCGGCGATGATCGCTGCTGGTCAGCGCAGGGACTGCTGGACTCGGTGCTGCCGGGACACGGCGGCGAAATTGCGCCGGTTATCGGTTTCGGCATTTCACAGGATCGGGATTCCGCTCCCGCTATCCTGAGCCCGCACGGTTTTTCCGTCGAATGGCTGCGTCTTGCTGACGACCACATTGTCGGTCGCCATCTCTGCCCGGATATTCAGGTGATCATGGTCTTTAAAGGCCAGCTGGAGGTGACCTGGAACGAGGCGGGTAAGGAAGTCAGCATTATCGCCCCGGAACGTTCGGTGATCTCCATTCCGGCAAACAGCTGGCGCCGCTACCGCGCGGTTGATGGCAATGTGGAGTTTATTCTGACGACCCGGGGCGATCAGCGTAAGCGCCTGTACTGGGACGAAGCGATCCTGCACCAGGCGAGAGAACACAATCGCTGTCTCGATCCTGATGGCTACGTGGCGGATGCCGACATCCTGCCAGCCACGGCCCGTCGGGCCGGAGAAAAAGTAGAAAAAGTGCCAGCAGCTAACTGATTTTTACGGCAAAGTGGCGCAAAATAGGGGGGCAGGGATCGCCTGCACCATCATCAATAATGATGCACATAAAACGGATTGCATGATAAACATGGATGGAAAATCAAATGTACAGACCCATAGTCGTTATCCTCTTTATTCTTCTGACGCTCGCCGCACTGATTGAAATGGGGATTATCTCTTTCGGCTAAACCTCCCCCCTCAGAAAGGCCACATTTGCGGCCTTTTTATTTATGAAATATGTGAAGTCGACAGTTTATTTTTATGCGTAGCAGAATCCAAACCCAAACCGAAAATATATTTCATTAATGCAATTCTTTGAAATATATCATACAGCAGATGATTCACCCTAACTTAAATCATTATTAAGCAGTCATTAATATTCGCTGTAATTATAAATAAAGCCTATGTATTCAGTATTATCCCCCTCTCATTTCCTCCACTACCTAATCCCGACCGCCTGTACGCCAACGCCTCTGTGGCGCGGCCCGCATAGCCAACAAAATATATTCGCGCTATCAATTAATTTTCTCTGCAATCACAGTGCAGGGTTTACAGACACTTAATTTGCACATTCAGATATTTATAGCTATATCATTTTTACAGCAAAACAAATAATACCTGCACAAATAATAAGGTTTATAAATTACGAAAATATAAATAAATAACAGTTACTCATGTAAATAATTAGCTTCGCCCTGATGTTGCCACGTTGATTGCTGGCGGGTCTCGGTCGCTCTAAAGAAAGCAACGGTAAATACTGTTTTATTCACAGTATTTTCGCCGGGAGCGCCCTCATCCCTCCAGAAAATATGGCCACGTCTGACACGCCGTAAACAATAACTCTGCTGGAGTAATAACTGTATGAGCCAAATATCTGTTATATCGAAACTAACTGGCGTGGAAACGACCACGGAGGGAACACAGGTAACACTCGGCCATTCGTCTATTGTTAAACTTAACGTGGATCGCGCCGATATCTCAGGTTACTCCCGCAGCGGAAACGATCTGGTGATTACCCTCCACTCGGGCGAAGTGATTACCCTCAAGAATTTCTACGTCACCGACGCGCAGGGCGTGAGCCAGCTGGTGCTTGAGGAGAGCGACGGTGCGCTGTGGTGGATTGAAGATCCAACCGGTGCCGCCACCTATGAATCCATCGCCTCCACGGACGCCCTACTGGCGGCGTCAGGGAGTGATACCGGCGGCGCCGCAGCGTGGCCCTGGGTGCTGGGTGGCCTGGCCGTCGCAGGTGGGATTGCCATTGCGGCGGGAACCGGCGGTGGAGGTGGCGGGGATGACGATAACAACAGTCCGAATCCCGGCAATCCGGGAAATCCTTCCGAGCCAGATACCACGCCTCCGGATGCCCCCACCAATCTACAGGTCTCACCTGACGGCAAAACCGTTACCGGTACCGCTGAGCCGGGCAGCACGATTACCCTGAAAGATGCCGATGGCAACACCATCGGAACGGGCAAAGCGGGCAGCGACGGGAAATTTACGATTGATCTCGGTACGCCACTCACCAACGGGGAACAGATCACCGCCACCGCCACCGATCCGTCCGGCAATACCAGCCAGGGCGGTCAGGTTACGGCACCGGATCTCACCGCGCCGGATGCCCCGGCCAATCTGGAGGTCTCCCCTGACGGCAAAACCGTCACCGGTACCGCTGAGCCGGGCAGCACCGTTACCCTGAAAGATGCCGATGGCAACACCATCGGAACGGGCAAAGCGGGCAGCGACGGGAAATTTACGATTGATCTCGGTACGTCGCTCACCAACGGGGAACAGATCACCGCTACCGCCACCGATCCGTCCGGCAATACCAGCCCGGGCGTTCAGGTCACGGCACCGGATTTAACCGCGCCGGATGCACCCGAGATTGTCACCGTCAATGATAACGTGGGCGCCGAAACAGGCCCGCTGAGCAACGGACAACGCACGGACGATGCGCGTCCGACGTTCAGCGGCATCAGTGAAGCCGGCACCGTCATTACCTTCTATGACAACGGGAAACCGATTGGCACCGCCACAGCCGATGCCACCGGGAAATGGAGCTTTACCCCGTCGACCAACCTGTCTGAAGGCAACCACGCCATTACCACCACCGCGACCGATGCCGCAGGCAATACCAGCCCGGCGTCCACGGCGGTAACCTTCGTGGTCGATACCGTCGCGCCTGGCGCGCCAGCGATCGTCAGCATCACCGATGATGTTGCGCCTGGCACCGGCACGCTCGGGAGTGGAAGCAGCACCAACGACCCGCGGCCACAGCTCACCGGCACGGCGGAAGCGGGCTCGACGGTCACCATCTATGATAACGGCATTGCCATTGGCACAGCGGTTGTGGGCAGTAACGGAAGCTGGAGCTTTACGCCGTCGGTGAATCTGAGCGAAGGCAGCCACCAGCTTACCGTGCGCGCCACCGACGTCGCCGGTAACACTGGCCCGGCCTCGCCGGTCTTTACCGTCACGGTAGATGTCACCGCGCCGCAAACGCCTTCCGGATTTATCATTAACGACGACACGGGCGTACTGAAAGGGGCGATCGGTGCCGGGCAATTTACCGATGCCTCAGAGCCGCGCCTGACGGGCAGAGGCGAACCGGGCAGCACGATCACGGTTTACGATAACGGCGTTGTTATCGGCACCACCACCGTTCTGCCGAACGGTACCTGGAGCATCACGCCGACGAGTCCACTGGCAGAAGGCACACACTCGATTACCCTGCGGGAAACCGATGCGGCAGGCAACCAGAGCGGTCTGTCTCAGCCGATCAACTTTACCGTCGATCTTACGCCGCCAGACATGCCGGTTGCGACGATCAACTCCGCAGGCACCCAGATCACCGGTACCGCCGAGCCGGGCAGTAAAATCGTCATCACCAACAATGCCGGGCTGCAAATCGGGACCGCCACTGCCGACAGCAACGGCAATTATGTCGCCAACCTGAACCCTGCGCAGACCAACGGTGAGATTATCTCCGTGGTCGCCTCCGATGCCGCAGGCAACCAGAGCTCACCGGCGCTGGTTAACGCAGCGGATATCACCCCGCCTGCCGCACCGGGCAACCTGGTGGTGGCGGAAGACGGGGCCAGCGTCAGCGGAACCGCCGAGCCAAACAGCACGATTATCATTAAAGCGCCGGACGGTACGATCATCGGCCAGGCCACCGCCGGTCCGGACGGCACATTTACCATCCCGATTTCGCCAGCCCAGACCAACGGCGAAGCCCTTGAAGTGACGGCCACCGACGGCAGCGGCAACACCAGCCCGTCTGGCTTTGCCGACGCGCCAGACAGCACCCCACCGCTGGCGCCGGAAAACGTGGTGATCTCTGCCGACGGCACCACCGTAACCGGTACAGCCGAGCCGGGCAGTACCGTCACCATTCGTGAAAATGGCGTGAAGGTCGGGGAAGCGGTCGCCGACGATCAGGGGAATTTCAGCGTAGATCTGATCCCGCCGAAAGCCAACGGCGAAGCCCTGACCGCCGATGCCACTGATACCGCCGGAAACACCGGCCCGACCGCGCCGTTTGACGCGCCGGACATCACCGCGGCACAAACCCCGGTCATCACGGGCGTGGTGGATGATGCCCCCGGCGTCACCGGTCCTGTCAGCCAGAACGGTCTCACCAACGACAGCACGCCAACCATCAACGGAACGGGCGAGCCTGGCACCACCATCACCCTCTACAGCGGTACTACCGAAATTGGCACCGCAGTCGTGTCGGCGAACGGTCAGTGGTCCATCACGCTGGAAACCGCGCTACCGGACGGCGGGCACGTACTGACGGCGACGGCGGTTGACGCCAACAATAACCTCAGCGGGACATCGAACACCTGGAGCATCACGGTGGATACCGCCGCCCCGGGCGCGCCGGCCATTACGCAGGTCATTGATGACGTACCGGGCCGCACGGGTGCGCTCGACACCAATGAAACCACCAACGACACGCTCCCGACGCTGAACGGTACCGGCGAGCCGGGCTCCACCGTGACGATCCGTCTGGACGGACAGGATATTGGTACTGCCGTTGTCAACAGCGGTGGCGCATGGACCTTCACGCCTACTACCCCATTAGTGAACGGGCAGCATACGTTCACCGTCGTCGCGAGCGATGCGGCCGGTAACGCCAGCGCACCATCAGCCGGCTTTACCTTTACCGTCGATACGACTCCGCCACCGGCGGCCACCATTGACACCGTTTTCGATAACGTGGGGCCCGTGCAGCTTCCGCTTAACAGCGGGGACACCACCGACGACACGCTGCCGCAGTTGCAGGGAACCGCACCGGACGGCACCACCATCACGATCTATGACGGAACCACCCTGCTCGGCACGGCCGTGCTCGACGGCAGCGGCGGCTGGAGCTTCACGCCAACCACGCCGCTGACGGACGGCCCGCACTCGCTGACGGTCCACGCAACGGATGAGGCGGGTAACACCACCATTTCGCCGCCGTTTGAACTGGCGATCGACACCACCGCGCCTGCAACGCCGGATATTCCTGAGATCACCGTCAACCCGGACGGCGGCACGCCGGGGACGGCCCTGAATCCTGGGGAGACCACCCGGGATACCACGCCAACCCTGAGCGGCTCGGGCACGCCGGGCGATACCGTCAACATTTACGATGGTGCCACCAAAATTGGTGAAGCCGAGATCGATGGCGACGGTAACTGGAGCTGGACACCCACCACTCCGCTGCCTGACGGCACCTACGATCTCTCCCTTACGGTGACCAACCAGGACAGCGCCGGGAACGAAAGCGCCCCGTCCACGCCGGTGACCATTACCATTGATACCGACGCGCCTGCCCAGCCGGGAACCCCAACGGTGACAGACAGCGTAAGCCAGATCACCGGCCCCGTGCTGGATGGCGAATCCACCAACGATCCGCGTCCGGTCCTGAGCGGCACCGGTACGCCGAATGACGTCATTACCATCTATGACCAGGTGGGTACAGGCGAGCCGCAGGCCGTGGGCAGCGTTACGGTGGACGGTAACGGTAACTGGAGCTGGCGTCCTGAGAACAACATTGGCGAAGGGACGCACGAATACACGGCGACCGCCACCGATGAAGCCGGGAACGAATCTGTGCCATCAGCCGGTATCACGATAACGGTCGATACCCTCGCCCCGGACACCCCTGTTATCAGCGACATCGCCGGCGCGCAGAACGGCGGGTCCACTAACGACACCACACCGACCCTGAGCGGAACCGGCACCACCGGCGAGACGGTGATCATCTACAACAACGGCGTGGAAGTGGATCGCGTTGAAGTCGTCAATGGCGGATGGTCCTATACCCTGCCGACGCAGACCGACGGCCCGCTGAATATCACCGTCGCCGCGGTGGACGATGCCGGTAACGTTAGCCCGGTAAGCCCGGTCTTTACGGTGGAGGTTGATACGCAGGCGCCAACCGTGCCGCAAATTGACGCCGTCTCTGACAGCCAGCTGACCAACAGCGTGCTTTACACCCGCGACGGTACGCCAACCCTCACCGGTATTGGCGAGCCGGGTTCAAGCGTCACCGTTTCTGTTGATGGTGTCGCCTCGCCGGTGGTCGTGGAGGTTCAGCCGAACGGGACATGGTCCTGGACCGCCGACCCTGCGCTTACCGAGGGGCCGCATACCTTCTCAGTGGCCGCGAGTGACGCGGCGGGGAATACCTCCGCCAGCTCCGGGGATCTCAGCGTGACGGTGGATACCCTGCCGCCTGCAACGCCAACCAATATCACCATTGCCGCGGAGGGCACCCCGCTGACCGGGACGGCAGATGACGGAACCACGGTGACGGTTCGTGACGCCAACGGCAATGTCATCGGGACCGGGGTCGCGACGGGAGGATCCTTCTCCATTGCCCTCTCCCCGGCCCAGTTGGATGCCGCGACGCTGACGCTCACCGCCACGGACCCCGCAGGCAATGCCAGCCCGTCAACCACCTTTGACGTGCCGGACTCTCCGCTCGAGCTGCCTGCGGTACCGGTGATTACGGCGATCAACGATGACGTCGATCCCGTCACGGGCGACGTGAAAGATAAAACCACCAATGACACCACGCCTACCCTTACCGGCACCGCCGATCCGGGCAGCGTGATCGCCATTTATCAGGATGGGGCGCTGGTTCCGCTGACGAACGTTGTTGCGGATGATAACGGCAACTGGAGCTACACGCCGCTGTTGCCGCTGACGGAAGGGCCACACACCTTTGCCGTGACCGCCACGAATACCACCACCGGCGCGACCAGCGGACAGTCGCCGATCGCGACCGTGACCGTCGACCTTACCGCCCCGACAGCGCCAGCCATCGGTGCGGTGACTGATGACGTAGGTCCGATCACCGGCCCAATCGCCGACGGGCAGAGCACCAACGACAACCGTCCTACCCTGACCGGGACAGGCACGGCCGGGGACACTATTACGGTGTACGATGACGGCGACCCGCTGGGCACCGTTGTTGTCGGTCCGACCGGCACCTGGAGCTACACGCCGCCTGCGCTGGACGACGGCAGCCACACCCTGACCGTGACCGCCACCGACCCGGCGGGCAATGAGAGCACCCCGTCGGCCGGGATCACCATTGTGGTCGACACCGTCTCCACCACGCCGGTGATTACCAGCGTGACGGATAACGCAGGCAATGCGGCAACGCCTGTCCCAAGCGGCGATCCAACCAACGACACCACGCCAACCCTGACCGGTACCGCCGAGCCGAACAGCGTCGTCGCCATTTTTGATGGCGCCACGCAGATTGGTACGGTGTCGGCAGACGGTACCGGCGCCTGGGCATTTACCCCTGAAACCGCCCTCGGGGAAGGAACGCATGACTTTACGGTCAGAGCGACGGATCCGCAGGGCAACGTCAGCCAGCCGTCCGGCGTCTGGAGCATCAATATCGATCTGACGGCGCCACAGGTGCCGACGATCGATACGGTCAGCGACAACGCTCCGGGTGGCGTAACCGGCCCGCTTACCGCCGGGCAGGTCACCAATGACACCACACCAACCCTGAGCGGCACCGGCCAGGCGGGTACCACCATTCACGTTCTGAATAACGGCGTGGAGATTGGTACCACTACGGTCGACGGCAACGGTAACTGGACCTTTACGCCGGATCCGGTTCTGACGGACGGGACGTATAACCTGCGCGTCAACGCCAGCGATGATGTCGGAAACGTCTCCGCCAACTCGCCAGTATTCGCCTTTACGGTGGATACCACTGGCCCTGCGGCCCCGGTGGTTACCACGGTGATAGACGATGTCAGCCCGGGAACGGGAATCATCGCCAGCAACGGTTCCACCAACGACACCCGTCCAACCTTCAACGGTACGGGGGAAGTGGGCGCAACGGTGCACGTTATTGTCGATGATGTGGAAATCGGCACGGCGGTCGTCAACGCCCAGGGTAACTGGACCTTCACGCCAACCACCGCGCTGGGTGAAGGGCCGCATACCATTACCTTCAACGCCACCGATGCCGCAGGCAATACCGGGGTCACCTCGCCACCGTTCAACCTGACGGTGGATACGTCGGTGCCCGACGCACCAGTCTTTACCCCTGCCACCGACAATGCCGGTCCCGTGCTGGGCCCGGTCGCCTCGGGACAAAGCACAGACGACACCACGCCAACGCTGAACGGCACTGCGGCAGCCAACGCGACCATCACCATCTATGAGAATGGTCAGCAGGTGGGCACCGCCGTGGCTGATGCCAACGGCGTATGGAGCTTCACCACCGGCACGCTGGCAAACGGCAGCCACACCTGGACCGCCACGGCAACCGATGCCGCGGGCAACGTCAGTCCTGCCTCACCAGGCTTTACGCTGGTTGTGGATACGACTGCGCCTGCCGCGCCGGTTATCACCCAGGCGATTGACGATGTTGGCACCATCACCGGGGCGATTGGCTCCGGCCAGACCACGAACGATCCTCTCCCGCGCCTGGTGGGGACCAGCGAGCCGCTGGCCACCGTGAATATCTACGAAGGCACTACGCTGGTGGGCACCGGTACTGCCGATGCTAACGGCAACTGGACCGTGGATATCACCGTGCCGCTGGGCACCGGGTCACACACCTTTACCGCAGAAGCAACGGATCAGGCGGGGAACACCGGCACGCCGTCCGCCGACTTCAGCCTGACCATTGACACCACGCCGCCAGCGCTACCGGTGCTGACCAGCATCACCGACGACGTCGGTAATGCTGCGACGCCTGTCGCCAACGGCGGGTTAACCAACGATGCACGTCCAACGCTCACCGGTACGGCAGAAGCCAGCGCGACGGTAACCATCTATGACAATGGGGTACAGATTGGCACCGCGGTCGCCACCGGCGGCGCGTGGAGCTTTACGCCGTCCACCCCGCTGGCTGACGGGCCGCATAATCTGACCTTCTCCGCCACCGACGCCGTGGGCAACGCCAGCGCGCAGACCGGGGGTTACACCATCAATGTGGATGCCACCGCCCCTGTCGCACCGGCAATCACCTCGATTGTGGATGATGTGGGAACCGTAACCGGCCCTGTCACCGGCACCAACCCAACCAACGACACCCGTCCGACCTTAAACGGTACGGCGGAAGCCAATGCCACCGTACGTATTTACGACGGCACGACGCTGGTAGGAACCGTCACTGCCGATGCCAACGGCAACTGGACGCTGCCGCAAACCAGCACCACGCTGACCGAAGGCGCGCATAACTTCACCGCCACCGCCACCGATGCCGCGGGCAATACCAGCGCGCCATCGCCGATTATCACGATCAACGTTGACCTGACGCCGCCACCAGCCCCAACCGGGCTGGCGGTGATCACCAACGGGACGCAGGTTACCGGTACGGCGGAAGCAGGAAGTACCGTCACCATTACCAGCAGCACCGGAACCGTGCTTGGAACGGCCGTCGCGGACGGCAGCGGAAACTTCAGCGCCACCCTCACCCCTCCACAGACCGGCGGGGAGTCACTGATTGTCTTTGCTACCGATAAGGCCGGTAACGCAGGTATCACCACCTCCGTGATTGCCCCGATCACCACGATCCCGAACGCGCCGGTTATCGCTAACATCGACGATAACGTTGGCACGGTGACGGGCAACCTGACCAACGGGAAAACCACCGATGACACCACGCCAACCCTGAGCGGCACGGCGCAGCCAAACGCGACTATCACCCTCTATAACAACGGGGTGCTGATGGGCACGGTCACCGCAAATGCCAGCGGCAACTGGAGCTTCACCACGCCGGTGCTGAGCGAAGGGCCGCATGCCTTCACCGCCACGGCGAGCAACGGCTCGGGCACCAGCCCGATTTCCACCTCGACCACCGTCATTGTCGATCTCACTGCGCCAACGGCCCCGACCGGGACCTTCAACGCAGACGGCAGTGTACTGACCGGTAGCGCCGAAGCGGGCAGTACCGTCACCATCCGTCTGGCGGATAACTCAACGGTCACCGCCACGGCAGACAGCAACGGCTCCTGGAGCTACACCTTCCTCAATAAACAGACGGAAGGCCAGACGCTGCAAATCACCGCCACCGACGCGGCAGGCAACGTCTCGCTGCCCGGCTCAGCCCTTGCGCCGGTGGTGCCGCTCTCAGCCAGCACCAACGTTGAAGAGCTGGCGCTGACAACCACCGCAACGGTGACCAACTCGCAGTACAGCGACTATGGTTTCCTGCTGGTGGGCGCCGTAGGTAACGTGCTGACGCTGCTCGGCAACGACACCGCGCAGGTAGGTTTCACCGTCGGCAGCGGCGGCAGTGCGGATATTGCCGTGAACGCCAACGCCACGGGGGCCGTACTCTCCCTGCTCAATACCCTTGAGCTGGTGGTACAGCGCTTTGACGCCGCCAACAACACCTGGACCACCGTGGTCGACACCGGACAGCCGCAGTTCGCTGACCTGCTGACCCTCGGTGCGACGGGGGTGTCGCTGAACCTGACCGGCCTGGCGGATGGTCAGTATCGCGTCCTGAGCTACAACACTAACCTGCTGGCAACCGGCTCTTACACCAGCCTCGATGTGGCGGTGAAAGAGACCAGCGCAGGCACCGTGTCCGGCGAGACCAGCGTTGTCGGGAACGTCATCACCGACGTGGATCCAACCGCAGGCAGCGACAACGCCCCGGCGGGCACCACCGTCACCGCGGTCACCAACGCCCAGGGCACCACCACCAGCGTCACGGCTGACGGCACGGTGATTCAGGGGCAGTACGGCACGCTGACCATCAACCTGGACGGCAGCTATACCTATAACCTGACCAACACCAGCGCCGCCGTCATTGGGCGCACGGAGAACTTTACCTACACCATCACCCACAACGGCACCAGCGCCTCGGCAAATCTGGTTCTGTCGCTGGGCGAAGGCACCAGCAGCAGCGGTATCGTGGCCGTGGACGATACCGCCTCGCTGACCTTCGATACCACCGTGGAGGCGATTAACAACGGCACCTCGTCGCAGGGCGGCTTTACCCTGGTGGGGATCAACCTTGGCAATACGCTGGGGCTGAACCTGCTGGACGATCTGGCCAACCCGATCATCTATAACGTGGAAGAAGGCACCACCCGCACCATGACCGTTCAGGCGTCCGTGGGCGGCGTGGCGCTGGCCTCGGTGTTCGACCTCTACATCTATAAGTTCAACAATGCGACGCAGACCTTCGAGCAGATGCGCGTTGAACCCGGCTGGCTGCGCGCGCCGCTGCTGGGCGGCACCTCCTCGCAGCTGACGCTGAATCTGCCCGCCGGCGAGTACCTGTTCCTGCTCAATACGGCGGCGGGGATCACCGCGCTGACGGCCTACACGCTGAACGTCTTGCAGGATCATGTCTACAGCGTGGCAAGCGTGAGCGAGAGCACGACCGGGGATGTACTGGCGGATGATATTGCGCCAGCGGGTACCGTAGTCTCCGACGTTAACGGCGTGGCGGTGAACAGCAGCGGTCTGACGGAGATCACCGGCGAGTACGGTACGCTGCGGATCAACGCGGCCGGGGAGTACACCTACACCCTGGACAGCGGGGTCGGCGCGGACCATATCAGCACGCCGGATACCTTCGTCTACACCATCACCGCGCCTGACGGCTCGAAAGACACGGCATCGCTGAACATCACCCCAACCGCGCGCCCAATGGATGCGGTAAACGATGTCAGCACCGCGATGGACGTCACGTCGGTTCACCATACGTCAACCTATACGGATACCTCCGTCGGCACCGCCAGCTGGACTACCGCCCTGTTGGGGTCAACGCAGGGCAGCGGAAGCGGAACCTTCGTGGTGGATGCAAACACCGCGCTGCATAACGCCTCGCTGCACTTTAACGTGGCCTCGCTGCTGTCGCTGGGCGGACTGACGGTGAACTGGTCAATCACTGACGGGACGAATGTGATTCGCAGCGGCTCCTTCAGCGGAGGCTCACTGCTGGGCGGCAGCATCGACGTTCCGCTGACCGGGCTGGATCTCAACGCCGGGACCTATACGCTGAACTTTACCGGCAGCGTACCGGGGCTGAGCGTGGGGAACATCACCATTACCCCAAGCGTAAACGGCACGACCTACTCCCTGTCGCAGTTCGACGCCACAGGCACCCACACCGTTGACGGCAATATCTTCGACGGCACCGGTTCCGCAGGGG
This sequence comes from Enterobacter sp. MGH 33, assembly GCF_000534535.1. Taxonomy (NCBI): domain Bacteria; kingdom Pseudomonadati; phylum Pseudomonadota; class Gammaproteobacteria; order Enterobacterales; family Enterobacteriaceae; genus Enterobacter; species Enterobacter sp. MGH 33. The sequence goes on from NZ_KI973212.1 coordinate 3,898,994, forward strand.
CGATGGACCAGCTGCACTCGGTGGATACCCGCGTGAGCATTACCGGCTTCGACGGCGTTACCACCACGCTCGATCCGTACACCGGCAGCACGATGTCCAACATCACGGGCCACTACGGGACGCTGGCGATTGCCGCTGACGGCAGTTACACCTATACCCTTAACCCGGGGATCTCGCTCTCTACCATTACCAGCAAGGAGGTCTTTAACTACACCCTGACCGACGCCAGCGGCACCACGGATACCGCGTCGCTGACCATTGACATGGCGCCGAAGTTTGTCAGTTCGGAGCATAACGATGTGATTAGCGGCACGGCCTACGGCGACACGCTGATTTATCAGGTGTTGAACAATACGGCGGGTAACGCTACCGCAGGTAACAGCACGGGCGACCACTGGACGAACTTCTCCCTCACGCAGGGAGACAAGATCGACATTGGCGATCTGCTGGTGGGCTGGAACGGTAGTGCGTCGACGCTGGGGAACTATGTGTCTGTTTCACAAAGCGGTAACAATACTGTGATCTCCATCGACCGTGACGGCACGGGAGCCGCCTACACTAAATCTGCGCTCGTTACGCTGGACAACGTTCAGACCACCTACGACGAGCTTGTAAACCAGCAACACATCATTACCTGATAGCACCTGCAAGAAATGACCCGGGCGCGCACAGCGCCCGGGCATAAACAAAAAAGCAGTACTTTTTTATTAGGGACAAGACATGGGAAAGAAGATGCCTTACTGGTGGCTCTCGTGCTGCCTGATATCTGTGCCCGCTATCGCGGCAAACCCTGCGGCGATGATTAATACCGGACAATTAAGCGAAACGCAGGAACTCCCCTCTTTAAATGGTCGCGTGGCGCCCGTAGCCAGCAAAGCCGCCCCCGGCACGCTACAGCTGAATGAAGCGGTTAACCGCGCCGTGACCTGGCATCCGGCCATCAGTGAAGCCGTCGGCAAACTTTATCAGCAGAGCGAAAATGTGGACGTCGCCAAATCGAAATATTATCCGCAAATTAACGCCGGCATGGATAACGGTTATAGCCACGACGGTGACGATAATGGCTTTACCCCTTCGCTGGTGCTTTCTCTTTCGCAAATGCTTTACGACTTCGGCAAAGTCGCAAGCCAGGTACGCGCGGAAAACGCGGGCGTCGCCCAGCAGCAGGCCAACGTGCTGGTGAGCATCGACACCATCGCCCACGATACCGCCATCGCCATGGTGCAGGTGCAGACCTGGCAGCAGATGGTCGAGACCGCCAAAGAACAGCTGGATGCCCTGTCCTCCATCGGCACCCTGACGAAACAACGTAATGATGAAGGCGCAACGTCACTCTCTGACGTGGTGCAGACCGACGCCCGCATCGAAGGGGCGCGTGCGCAGCTGATGCAGTATCAGGCCAGCCTCGACAGCTCGCGCGCCACGCTGATGAGCCTGCTGGGCTGGGACAGCCTGAACGCGGTCAGCAATGACTTTCCGCAGAGCCTGGCCCGCAGCTGCGACATCGCCGAGCCGGACGATCGTCTGGTGCCCTCGGTATTAGCGGCCTGGGCGCAGGCCAACGTCGCGCAGGCTAATCTCGACTATGCCAACGCGCAAATGACCCCTACCGTTTCGCTGGAGCCGGAAGTTCGTCACTACCTGAACGACCGCTACGCCGGCAACGAAACGCGGGACCGCACCCAGTACTCCGCGTGGGTAAAAGTGCAGATGCCGCTCTATCAGGGCGGCGGCCTCACCGCCCGGCGTAACGCCGCCGGACACGCGGTGGAATCCGCCCAGTCCACCATCCAGCGCACCCGTCTTGAGGTGCGGCAAAAACTGCTGGAAGCGCGCAGCCAGGTGATGAGCCTGATGAGCACGCTTCAGATCCAGGGCCGTCAGGAAGCGCTCAGCGCCCGCACCCGCGAGCTGTATCAGCAGCAGTATCTCGATCTCGGTTCCCGCCCGCTGCTCGACGTGCTCAACGCCGAGCAGGAGGTGTATCAGGCGCGCTTTACCCAACAGCAAACCGCCGGACAGCTGCATCAGCTTCAGCTCAACTGTCTGTACAACACCGGGCGCCTGCGTCACGCGTTCGATCTTGAAAACCGCACCATCCAGACCGTGGAGATCCAGCCATGAAGCAACGCGATATTCCGCAGGGTGAAAATATGACGGATGAGGCGCTGGAGCAGTGGGCGCAGGCGTTTGGCTATGTGGCGACGCGCTATCGCGTTGCCTGCTCGCCAGGCTCGCTGATCGCCGGCGCGCCGTGGCTGAAAGGCAAACCGATGGTGCCCGCGCTGACGCAGCTCGCCCGTGAAGCCGGGCTGACATTCCAGCTGCTGACGGCCGATCAGCACGCCATCAACAGCTGGCGTCTGCCGGTGGTGGTGGAGCTGAACGACGGTAAAATCGGCGTGATCGACAATTTCGACGGCGAGGATACGCTTGAGGTCAGCTTTTTCGACGACAGCACGCACACCAACCGCCTGTCGATGAGCGCGATGCTGCCTGCCATCCGCCACGTCATCGCCCTGCGTCCGCTGGCGGCGCTGAAGGACAGCCGCGTGGATGCCTATATCTCCAAATACCGCCCGGACTGGCTCTACCGGCTGGTGATGCGCGACCTTCGCCCTTACAGCTGGGTAATGCTGGCGGCACTGTTCATTAACGTGCTCTCCCTCTCGGGCATCGTCTTTTCCATGCAGGTGTATGACCGGGTGATCCCCGCCCAGTCCTATCCGACGCTCTATGTGCTGACCATCGGGGTGCTGATCGCCACGCTGTTTGGCTTTGTGCTGCGCGTGGCGCGCGGACACATTATGGATCTGCTGGGTAAACGCTCGGATCTGCGCGTCTCGGATCGGGTGTTCGGCCACGCGCTGCGGCTGCGCCACAGCGCCATTCCGCGATCCACCGGCAGCTTTATCTCCCAGCTGCGCGAGCTGGAGCAGATCCGCGAGATGGTCACCTCCTCCACCATCTCCACCATCGTCGATCTGCCGTTTTTTATCCTGTTTGTGATTGTGCTGGCGATCATCGCCCCGCAGCTGGCGTGGATCGCCCCGGTGGCGGCGGTGATCATGGTCCTGCCCGGCCTGCTGCTGCAAAAGAAGCTGGCGGAGCTGGCGAAGCAGTCGGCGCATGAATCGACCCTGCGCAACGCGGTGCTGGTGGAGAGCGTGCAGGGGCTGGAGGACATCAAGCTGATGCAGGCGGAGAACCGCTTTTTGCAGCAGTGGAACAGCTATATCCAGATCACCGCCGAATCCGGTCTGCGCACTCGCGAGCTGACGCAGAACCTGATCAGCTGGGGGATGACCATTCAGAGCCTGGTGTATGCCGGGGTGATCGTGGTGGGCGCGCCGATGGTGATCGACGGCACCTTAACCACCGGTTCAGTGGTGGCCGCCTCAATGCTCGCCTCACGGATGATCGCCCCGATGGCGACGCTGTGCGGCGTGCTGGCCCGCTGGCAGCAGGTGAAGGCGGCCAAAGAGGGGCTGGACAGCATTATGCAGCTGCCGACCGAGAATCAGCGCGAAGAGACGCCGATCCGTCAGGACGTGCTGCGCGGACATTACCTGTTCGAGCAGGCGCAGTTTCGCTATCACCCGGAAGATCCGCGCATGGCGCTGCGCATTAACCGTCTGGAGATCAAAGCGGGCGAGAAAGTGGCGATCCTCGGGCGCAACGGCGCGGGCAAATCAACCCTGTTGCAGGCGATGGCGGGCGGGATGGATCTGGCGGGCGGTGAACTGCGGCTCGACAACCTCAGCCTGCCGCATCTGGACGTGGCTGACGTGCGGCGAAACGTTGGCTTTATGACCCAGAACGCCCGGCTGTTTTACGGCACCCTGCGCGAGAACATCACGCTCGGCATGCCGCGCGCCACCGATAAAGAGATCTTCGAGGTGCTGGAGATGTGCGGCGCGGCCAGCTTTGTGCAGAAGCTGCCGAAGGGGCTGGATTACCCGATTATGGAGAACGGCGTCGGGCTGTCCGGCGGGCAGCGGCAGTCTGTTCTGCTGGCGCGGATGCTGCTGCGCGATCCGAATATCGTGCTGATGGACGAACCGACCGCTTCCCTTGATGAGCATACCGAGCGGGAATTTATTCAGCGCCTCGGAGCGTGGCTTGGCAACCGCACGCTGATTGTCGCGACCCACCGCGTGCCGGTGCTGGAGCTGGTGGAGCGCGTGGTGGTACTCAAAGATGGCATGCTGGTGATGGACGCGCCAAAAGCCCAGGCGCTGAACAACAGCCGAATGCAGCAACAGCAGCAGGCAACCGGACGGGAGTGGAAAAATGAAAATCAGTCAGCGTGACGTTGCCGCAGTAGAAGATCTGGATAACGCGCTCGACTCCGAAAGCGGTTATACCGGTGCCCGGCGCATTGTTTTCTTCTCCCTGCTGATGTTTGTGGTGCTTGGCGTCTGGGCGTGGTTCGGGGTGCTGGACGAAGTCTCAACCGGTACCGGGAAAGTGATCCCCAGCTCACGCGAGCAGGTTTTGCAGTCGCTGGATGGGGGCATCCTCACCGAGCTGAACGTGCACGAAGGGGATCAGGTGCAGGCCGGACAGGTGCTGGCGCGGCTGGATCCTACCCGCTCGGAATCCAACGTCGGCGAAAGCGCGGCGCGTTACCGGGCATCGCTGGCCTCCAGCGCGCGTCTGTATGCCGAGGTGAACGATCTGCCGCTTAAATTCCCGCCGTCCCTGGCGAAATGGACCGACCTGACCGCCGCTGAAACGCGGCTCTACAACTCGCGCCGCGCCCAGCTTGAGGATACCCAGCGGGAGTTGCGCGCCGCGTTAGATCTCGCGAACAAAGAGCTGGCGATAACCCAGCGGCTGGTGAAAACCGGGGCCGCCAGCCACGTGGAAGTGCTGCGCCTGCAACGGCAGAAAAGCGACCTGGAGCTGAAGCTCACCGACGTGCGTTCCCAGTATTACGTGCAGGCCCGTGAAGCGCTGTCGAAGGCCAACGCCGAGGTGGATATGGTGTCAGCGATCCTGAAAGGCCGCGAGGATTCCGTTACCCGTCTGACGGTGAAGTCTCCGGTGCGCGGGATCGTGAAAAACATCAAAGTGACAACGATTGGCGGTGTGATCCCGCCCAACGGTGAGCTGATGGAAATTGTGCCGGTGGACGACCACCTGCTGATTGAAACCCGCCTCTCGCCGCGGGATATCGCCTTTATCCACCCTAATCAGGAGGCGCTGGTGAAAATCACCGCCTACGATTACGCGATTTACGGTGGGCTACACGGGGTGGTGGAGACCATTTCGCCGGACACTATTCAGGACGAAGCGAAGCCGGAGGTGTTCTATTACCGGGTGTTTATCCGTACCAGCCAGGATTATCTGGTGAATAAGGCGGGCAGGCACTTCTCGATCGTGCCGGGGATGATAGCGACGGTGGATATCAAGACCGGGGAGAAAACGGTGCTGGATTATATGATCAAACCGTTTAACCGGGCGAAGGAGGCGCTGAGGGAGCGGTAGTCAAACGCCGGGTGGCGGCTGCGCCTTACCCGGCCTACATTCTCGCAGGCCCGCGCAAGCGCAGCGCCGCCGGGCATTAATCCGCACGCAAGACGTGGAATCCGCCTCGAAGAATTAACCTTTAGTCATGCATCACACTTCCCTTCAGCCATGACCAGGGTAATATTACTCGCAGACAAAACGCACTTGCGCACAGTGCGGGAGTGCATTACTATCCACTCAGCTTCAAGGACTGGAGCTTACCAGCATTATGATTAATCATTATCGGGATCAATGGCTTGAGGATTTTTTTCTCTACGGGAGATCGAGCAATGTTATTCCTTTGAATCTGGAAACAGCGCTTGCAAGAAAGCTCGACATCATCAATGCGGCCATGTCGCACCTGGATTTACGATCGCCACCGGGCAATATGTATGAAGCATTGAGTCCTCCGTTGAAGGGATATTCCTCTATCCGGGTAAACAGACAATACAGGCTTGTATTTCGCTGGTCAGCGGGAAAAGCAGACGATCTCTATCTCTCTCCACACAAGTACACGCAACACAAGTGAGGCATCACCTATGACACTTCAACAGGCACTCCGCAAACCCACCACGCCGGGCGAGGTGTTGCAGTATGAGTATCTTGAACCGCTCAATCTGAAAATCAACGATCTGGCAGAGATGCTAAATGTACACCGCAATACCGTAAGCGCATTGGTCAATAACAATCGCAAACTTACTGCCGATATGGCGATCAAACTGGCAAAAGCCTTTAATACCACTATTGAATTTTGGCTGAACTTACAGCTAAACGTTGATATCTGGGAAGCGCAATCTAACTCCCGCACGCAGGAGGAGTTAAGCCGGATAAAAACCGTTGCGGAAGTCATGGCGAAGCGAAAACTTGGCAAGCCAGACGTTACCCTGCACGGGAACAGCGCATAACGGCATCTGCCATTATGCGCATCCCGTTACAGGGAAATTTTGAGGCGTCGAACCGCTTCTTTAAGCTGCTCATCCGTTGGGGTAACGAAAGACATGCGCAGCGTGGTATGGTCCGGCTCGTTGCAGTAGAAGAACTCACCCGGCACAAACACGACGCCGTTGCTCAACGTTTTTTCCAGCCATTTCGTCGTATTGATGCCGTTGTTCATTTTCGCCCACAGGAACATGCCGCCCTTTGGCTTGTGGAACGACATCACGTCGCCCAGCTCGGCTTCCAGTTCCGTTGCGAACGTCTGGTATTTCTGGCGATAGGCTTCGCGGATCATTTTAATCTGATTCGCCAGACGACCGGTTTTCAGATACTCGTACGTCATCAGCTGCGACAGCGTGCTGGTGTGCAGATCGGTGGTTTGCTTGAGGTTCACCACCGCGCGCTTCAGCCACTCCGGCACCAGCACCCAGCCCACGCGGGTGCCCGGCGCGAGGATTTTAGAGAAGGTGGAGGTGTACACCACGTTATCCTCATTGCCGATATCTTTGGCATGAGCAATCAGCGGGCGGAACGCTTCGTCGGTGTAGTTGATCTCGCTGTACGGGTCGTCTTCGATAATCACGAAGTCATAGCGCTTCGATAATTCCACCAGCTGTTTACGACGCGCTTCGGAGAGCGTCACGCCGCCCGGGTTACCAAAGGTTGGCACGATATAAACCGCTTTGATGGTTTTGGTGGCTACCAGCGCTTCAAGTTCATCCACTTTCATGCCGTCACCGTCGGTGCCGACGGATTCAAAATTCGCCTGCGCCAGGCCAAAGACCTGCAACGCGGCGAGGTAGGTAGGCCGCTCCACGACGACCGTATCGCCCGGGTTAATTAACGCCCGCGCCAGCACGTCAAGCGATTGTTGCGAGCCGGAAGTAATGACCACGTCATCGGCTTTACAGGCGATGCCGCGACCTTCACAGATGCGTTGGATCTCTTCGCGCAGCCCCGGGACGCCTTCCGTCAGGCCATACTGGAACGCTTCGCCAAAATGCTGAGACAGCACGGCATCAGCAGCGATTTTTAAACCCTCATGATCGAACAGGTCCGGATTTGGAATACCGCCACCCAGCGAAATCACGCCTGCCATTTTGCTATGTTTTAATAATTCACGGATGGCAGAGGATTGCAGGCCCTGCGCGCTGCTGGCGAGTTTGTTTGCAGACATTCTTTACTTACCTTCTTTTTTTATATTGTGCCCAATCTTAGCAGAATATGGGCAATAAATTCCGTTAGCTTAGGCAGCGGCCGCAAATCCTGACGCCACAGTAAATGCACCGGCCTCGGCGCGGGCGTAAACGATTCCAGAACCCGAACCAGCCTGCCGCTCGCCAGCTCTTCCGCCACCAGCACTTCCGGTTGCAGCAGGAGTCCCGCCCCGGCTCGCGCCGCCATGCGTAAGCCGTAGCCGTCATTGCATCGTAAGACGGCATCACGCTTCCAGCGCACTTCGCCTTCCACTCCCGGCAGCCGCCACTCGTTACGCGCCGTCCAGACCGTGTGCGACAGGCACAGGTGATCCACCAGATCGGCTGGCGTTTGCGGCGTACCGTGACGCGCCAGATAATCCGGCGCGGCGCAGATCACCATGTTGTAGGGACACAGATATTTCGCCACCAGATCCTCATTACGGATCTCACCGATACGAATGGCCAGATCGACCCCTTCCTCTACCAGATCCACCATTCGGTTGGTGAGATCCAGTTCGATGCGCACTTCCGGGTAACGCTGCAAAAACGTGGCCGTCAGAGGCGCGATAACGCAGCCGCCAAACGAGGTAGGCGCCGTCACGCGCAGGGTGCCGGCGGGCGTGGTTCGCAGACGCTCAACCGCGTTTTCAGCAATCGAGACCTGCTCCAGCACGCGCCTGGCCTCTTCGAAATAAACGCGTCCGGCATCCGTCAGGCTCTGGCGACGGGTGTTGCGCTCCAGCAGCCGCGTACCGAGCTGCGATTCCAGCTGCGCAATATACTTCCCGACCATTACCGCCGACATCTCCAGCCGGGCCGCCGCGCCGGTAAAGCTGCCGCTTTCCACCACCGCGATGAACGTCTCCATGCCGCGAAGCTTATCCATATTACGAACCTCTGGTTAGCAATCTTCTAACATCAGCCCAGTTTATCTGAATTTTTATTTATTAAAGAATGAAGGCTCACAACATAAGGAGTCTGCTATGAAAATCGTCATTATTGGTGCCAGCGGTACGGTCGGTCATGCTGTGACAGAAGAGCTAAGCCGTCGCCACGAGGTGATCCGCGTGGGTCGCACGCAGGGCGATCATCAGGTGGATATCACCTCGCAGGCGAGCGTGCAGGCGCTGTTCAAAAAGATCGGTCCGGTGGATGCGATTGTCTCAGCCAGCGGAGGGTTGCACTTCGGCCCGCTCTCAACCATGACCGACGGCGAGTTCAACCAGGGTTTGCAGGATAAGCTGCTGGGGCAGGTTCGTCTGGCGCTGACCGGCCAGCACTACCTGAACGAAGGTGGCTCGATTACGCTGATAAGCGGGATTGTGGCGCACGAGCCGATTGCCCAGGGCGTGAATGCCACCACGGTTAACGCCGCGCTGGAAGGGTTTGTGCGCGCCGCGGCCTGTGAACTGCCGCGCGGTATTCGCATTAATCTGATCAGCCCGACGGTGCTGACCGAATCCGCCGAAGCGTACGACGGCTTCTTCCCGGGCTTTGAAAGCGTTCCCGCCGCGACCGTTGCGCAGGCTTACCGCCGCAGCGTCGAAGGGGTGCAGAGCGGGCGGGTGTATAAAGTCGGTTATTAAGCCTTACGGGCGGCGATCAGCACCAGCATCGGGCGCTCTGCCTCTTCTGCCAGCGCGGGCCAGGCGTCAATTTGCGCCTGCGTTGGTCCCCACTCATTGACTTCGCTTATTGTTAATCCGGCCTTGATCAGCGCGTTAAGCGTGGTGCCCAGCGTACGGTGGTATTTAATCACCCCGTCTGCCAGCCAGTTGCTGACGCGCTGGCTTTCGTCCTGATAATGGTTCACGCCCCAGAACCGCTCGCCGCTGTTGTCCGTCAGCCAGCCCTGACGGGAGGCGCAGGTGTAAATCGGGTGCTCCATAGAGAAGACCAGGCAACCGCCGGGTTTAAGCGCGCGCTGAACGTGGGCAAATAATGTGTTCAGTTCCGGCAGATAGTGCAGCGCCAGCGAGCTATAGACCAGATCGAGGCTGTTCTCGTTGAGCTTGAGAGACTCCAGATCGCTACGCTGATAGTGAATCTGTGGATCGGCGGTGAGCTCCACTGCGCGAGCGAGCATCTTTTCGGAGATATCCACGCCCGTGACGTCAGACGCGCCCAGCTCACGCGCCGCGCGGCAGAACCAACCATAGCCGCAGCCAAGATCGATAACCGATTTGCCGGTTAAATCCGGCAGCATCGCCCTGAGCGCAGGCCACTCCGGCGCGCCGTCCAGCCCCTGCACCGAGCGCGGAAGCTGAGCGTAGCCTTCGAAAAACGCCGGATTGTCGTAGATGTTTTGTGCCATGGCAGATCCCTCTTTAAGAATGTGCATAGCAGTATACTGCATTGTCGGGTGGCGGCTTCGCCTTACCCGACCTACAAAATCTCCGAACCGTAGGCCGGGTAAGCGCAGCGCCACCCGGCACCACATTAGCCCACAGAGCCCCAGACCAGATTCCCCTTATGGAACGTCGCGGTACGCGGAGAGATGCGTGCCACGGCCTCGGCGGAACAGGAGGCATCCACCAGCACAAAGCTGGCGTCATCCTGCGCTTTCGGCCACACGCGCTCACCTTTATCGTTTAGCGGCAGCACGTCGCCGGTGGCGATGCCCAGCGCGCGCGAAAGCGTCTGCTCATTCGGGCGAATATAGAGCTGTGCATAGAGGTTGGCTTTCTCCAGCATGTCCCCCAGACCGTACGGCGACCAGTGGTCGATCACGCTGTCGGTACCGGTCATGACAAACACGCCTTTATCACGCAGCTGCTTCAGCGGCATGTGCAGAGTGCCAATCGGCACGGTGGAGGCGATGGTCACCTGTTGTGCCGCCATGCGGGTGGCGATCTCATCCACCTCTTGCTCGTTAAGCGTCGCCAGGGCGAAGGCGTGGCTGATGGTCAGCTTCCCCTTCAGCGCCGGCGTTTTCTCCACGGTTTGTACCATGTAGTTCACCGCCGCCACGCCCCCCGGGCTGGTTTCATGCAGATGGATATCCACCCCTTTGTCATAATCCAGCGCAATCTGGAACATGGTGTCGAGGGATTTCTCCATCGCGCCGTCGACGTTGGTCGGGTCCAGCCCGCCCACGTAATGCGCCCCCGCCTGCATCGCCTCGCGCATCAGCTTTTCAGAATGAGACAGCAGCAGGCCGTGCTGCGGGAAGGCAACGATTTCGCAGTCAAAGCCTGCGCCCCGGCGCGCCAGTACCGCCTGCAAATTTTCCAGGTTTTTCAGGCCGGAAACCGGCTCTATGTTGCAGTGGCTGCGGGCGATGGTTGACCCTTTGGACTGGAGCAGGTCGATCAGCTTTTCGGCGCGTTCTTGCGTGTAGGGCTGTAACTCCGGCAGCAGCTTCTGCTCCAGGCGGATCATGTCCTGAATGGTGGTGCCCGCCGGACGGTTCAGGGAGCGCCACGGGCCGCCGTAGAAGGTTTTATCCAGATGGATGTGCATGTCGCGCATCGCCGGGAGCATCAGCTTTTTGCCCGCGTCGAAGTGCGGCAGGGTCGCGTCCGCGTGGCTGTTGTTGTCGCGCAGGGCGACGATTTTCCCGTCTTTGATTTCCAGCGTTTTCAGCTCGGTGCGGGTACTTGTCGCCACGCTGCCGTCGAAGTTAAACCCGGCTTCCAGCAGCACGTTGTCGAGATAGTAATGTTTTGCGGTGATGTTCATCGGTTTACCCGTCTCGCAGGTTGCCTTTGCTGAATCGGCAGCATACGCGACGGAACCCGTGGCGCCAAACAGCGCGCAGGCGGTAACCATTTTGCCGCTCTGGCTGATAAACTCGCGGCGGCTTTTATTCTCACTCATCTTATCTTCCTTCATTAATAATGTGGGTACCCGTTTCACCGCGCAGCGCCGCGGGCAGGCAGTCCGGCGAGGTAATGATTACCCTCCTGCCGCCATGGCGTAAAAATTCCAGCGAGGCGACGATTTTCGGCAACATGCTGCCCGCCGGAAAATGCCCTTCTTCCATGTAGCGCGTCATCTGCGCCACGTTCACCGTGCTCAGCGCCTGTTGATTCGGCTTGCCGAAGTGGATGCACACTTTCTCCACGCCGGTGGTGATCACCAGCACGTCGGCGCGGATCTCGCGCGCCAGCAGCGCGGTGGAGAGATCTTTATCTATCACCGCGTCCACGCTCTGGTAATCGCCCTGTTCACTGCGCACCACAGGAATGCCTCCGCCGCCCGCGCCGATCACCACAAATCCTTTCTGCGTCAGCGCCTTGATGGCATCCGACTCAACGATGCGCCGCGGCTGCGGTGAAGCCACCACGCGGCGATAGCCCCGGCCTGAATCCTCAACAAAATGCCAGTCCGGGTGCGCAAGTTGCATTTCGTCGCGCTGCGCCTCGCTGAAGAACGCGCCGATGGGTTTCGTCGGGTGCGTAAAGCCAGGATCGTTTTTATCCACCTCCACCTGGGTGACGACCGTGACCGCTTTTTGTTCCCCGCGCGCCGCCAGGCGGTTGTTGAGCGCCTGCTGGATCAGGTAGCCGATCCCGCCCTGGGTATCCGCCACGCAGTTTGCCAGCGGGGTCAGCGGCAGCCCTTCCCGCTCGTGGGCGATTTCGGCGCGGCGCAGATCCAGCCCCACCTGGGGGCCATTGCCGTGGGTGAGCACGATGTCATAGTCCGAGGCCAGCATTTCGAGCACCGACTCTGCCACCGCTTTGACCGCCTGCGCCTGATGCTCAATCGACTGGCTGGCGTTGTCTTTGATAATGCTGTTGCCGCCGATGGCGACGACCATAAGCTCTTTCATTTTGTTTCCTTTAGAAGGTGCGTTCTGGTGCCCTCATCCCGGCCCTCTCCCACAGGGAGAGGGGGATTAACAGAGGTATCCAGCACATGCTTCACCACAAACATCCCGCCCATCATCAGGTAGGCCGTGACGAACATCAGGGAACTGCCCTCGGCAAAGCCCACCACCGGCGCGTGGATCACCCCAAACAGCGCCAGCAGCGCTCCACCGGCCGCCGCGACGGCCCCACGCAGCGGTTTGTTGATAATGGCGAAGATGGCGATACAGCCCCAGAGCATGCTGGCGAGCGGCGCGCCGTTGCCGAGATGCATCAGGCCTTCGTAGTAGATCCCCTTGCTGTGCAGCACGTCGGTGCCGATTTTCGCCGCGCTGGTCCCCGCCGCGCTCATCACGCTGTTCATCATGGTCAGCGCCCAGTTGGCGATCCACGGGAACAGGCAGATGAAGATAACGGGCACCTCCACTTTCGGGGTCTCCCTCACCACCTGGTTGGCGGTGACGACGCCGATAAACACCAGAATCGGCACGATAGCGGTCATCGGTATGATGGCGAGCATAAACGCCCCAAGCCCGAACAGCGGCACGATGAACATGGTCACACCGGACGCCAGGGTGTAGCCGATGCTGGCGCCCATCGCTTTCCAGCCCGGATGGCCGACGTAGACCGTGACCGGGAACGGATTGCCCATCAGGCAGCCGAGCATCGAGGCCAGACCGTTCGCCAGCATTACCTTGCGGGTCGGGTATTCATCCCCTGCCGCATGGGCGCTTTCGATGTTCTCCAGGTCAAAGATGTAGTTCGCCAGCCCCAGCGGTACGGCGGACGCCAGATACGGCAGCGCGTGCGGCAGCCCCTGCATAAAGCTGTCCACGTGCACTTCCGGCGGGTTAAAGCCGAAGGATGACATGGACGCTTTAATGGCATCCGGGCTTTGCAGGCCGGAGATCCACGCAAGCAGAGTACCGGCAATTAACAGCAGCAGGCCGGTCGGGATACGGGCGAAAATCGGCTTTTTACCGAACCAGTTAATGAAGATCAGCAGCAGGACGATAAACGACACGGTCGGCGCTTCGAACGCCTGCAACATCGGGTTCATCGCCAGCAGCAGCAGGCCAAGACCGGACAGGCACGACAGCAGCACGGTACGCGGGATCATCTTGCGGATGGTTTCCCCCAGGAAGGAACCGCCCGCGAGGATCATCGCTTCCACAAAGCACCACACCAGGCCAATCTGAATCGCGAAATCCGCATCGCCGGTTTGCTGGTAAACCGGCATTAAGACCAGGAAGGTCACGGTAAAAATCGACGGCGCGCTTGGGCCGGACGGCAGCGCGGTGACGTCCGTTCGTCCGGTGGCGCGCGCCATTTGCAGGCCAAACCACGTATAGCAAAGACTCGCCACCAGCACCGCCAGCCCGAAGGCTGGCGCGATGCGTCCATAAACAATCTCCTTCGGGATGCCGACGACAAAAATGAGCAGCCCCATCATGGTCAGCAAATTGGTCAGGTTGTTGGTCATCAACCCGAAATAAGCTGCCCAGTCACCTCTTTTCCACTCCAGTTTCATGTTTTTCATGGATGCATACCTTATAGAACGTAGCGATCGCGGAAGGTTAACAGCGCCTTTTCAAAACAGCTAAACGGCGGGTGAACAATGCCCGCCCCAATCATGCCGATCCCGGCGTCCTTGTGGGCAATGGCGGTATTAATGACCGGCAGAATGCCGCTGCCCGCGACCTTCATGATGTCGATGGCGGTCGGGATGCCCATAAACGACAGCAGCGGAATGGTGACGTTCGGGTTTTCGCCGAGGGTGATTTCGCGCATCTGGCGAGAAAAATCGATGGCTTCCTCCACCGTGCCGCCCACCAGCGCAACGATGGCCGGGGCCGTCGCCATTGCAAAGCCGCCGATGCCGTAGGTTTCGGTAATCGCGCTGTCGCCGATATCCAGCCCGGAGTCTTCCGGCTTATAGCCCGCGAACATCGGGCCGATCACCTGCTGCGCCGGGCCGGTGAACCACTGCCCCGGCAGGCCGGAAACGCGCAGGCCGAACTCGTAGCCGTTGCGCGCCATGGTGGTGACGACGGTGCTGTACTCAATGCCGTGAGCGGCATCCAGCGCGGCCTTACACATCGCCATCCACGTCGGACCGGAGAAGTAGTCGCTGCTGGCGACAAACTCGAACACTTCACGCTGCTGCGCCACCGGATAGCCCGCCTGGATCAGCCCCGGCGTCAGCGCCTGAATAAGCAGCGTGGTGCCCGCGTTGTTGCGGTTGTGGCACTCGTCGCCCATGTGCAGCGCCTGGGCCAGCATCAGGCGCAGGTCGATTTCGCCGATAATCTTCATCGCGTCGCGCAGCATCGGGCCGAGCACGTTGCGCATCCAGTTCAGGCGCTCGATCACGCTCTGGTCGTTAGCCCCCATGCGCAGGATCTTCGCCATCTGCTCGCTGAGGTTGGTGAAGGCGCGGTTGCCGTAGGTTTTGTTCTCAACGATGTGCATAAACATCGACGCGGAGGTGACGCCCGCCATCGAGCCCACGCAGTCATGCTCGTGGCAAGGCGAGAACGTAATATCTCCGGAGGCGGCGATCCTTGCCGCATCGTCCAGATCTTTCGCCAGCCCTTCAAACACCAGCGCCCCGGTGACCGCACCCTTCATTGCCCCGCACATGTTCTCCCAGGTAACAGGCGGACCGGCGTGCAGAATGGTCGTGCGGGTCATGCCCGGCACCACGTTGATGGCCTGGTCATAGCCCACCAGCACCGGATGGGACTGAATAATCCGCTCAAGGGCAATTTTGTTCGCGGCGGCAATTTTCTCCGCCAGCGGTTTTTCCGCCAGCCGATCCAGCGCGTCCACCACCTGCATATTGCCCTGCCCCGGCGGCGTCCAGTCGAGATGGGTCACGGGAACGTGCTGTTTTTTGAGGTCGTCGCTGAACATCGCAATCCCGACGTTAATCACGTTCAGCGGCTGGTTGAATAAGGTCGTCATTATGCTCTCTCCCCTTTGCAGACAAATTCGCGTGCCAGTAATCCGGTATTGGTGCTGCTGCTGGCCCAGATGACGCCTGCGTCAGTCAGCAGCTGGCACTGCTGCGCCAACGACTGCGGATCCTGATCGGTGCCGAGCACGTAGCCGAGAATTTCCAGCGGACGGTTGTCGGCTTTCGCGATCGCCTGTGCCTCTTTGATCGCCTCGATCATCACCCCCACCGGATCGTCATGCGCGCCAAAGCCGAGCACGAAATCCATCACGATCACCCCCACCTGCGGATCGCGCGCCTCCTGTAGCAGGCGGCTGATGCGGTTGGTCGGGTCGATCATCGGGTGTGGCTTGCCGTTGGTGAAGTCATCGTCACCGAAATCAAGGAAGGTGTGGGTCTGGCTGACGCTGATATCTTTCAGACGCCTGGCCGGGTCCGGCTGGATGTTGCTGTAAACATCGTCAAACTTCTCCAGCGCGGCAAACATCGCTTCGTCGCACAGGGTGCCGCCGCAGAACAGGCCGCGAATGTACTTCTGCTGCGGCGTCAGGCGGGCGCGTACCTCTTCGATTAGCGGCCAGTTGAGCGGATGTAAATCCAGGGTGTCTTTTTTAATGCCGGTAAGCAGCACCGCTTTCAGGGCCGCCTCTTTGGTGCCACGAGCAAACTGTAAACGGTCTTCATCGGCAGGCGGTTCGTTGCGGCCCAGGAAGCACACAACCACAGGCTTGCGGCAGGCGCGTGCCCGGGCCAGTACTTTCTCAGCCACCGCGGGTGCAGGCGGTTTGGAGATGAGCGCTATCACCCGGGTCGCGTCGTCCACCTCCAGCATGTCGATGGCATCGAGCATCATCAGGCCGCCGATCTTCTCGCTGAGATCGCGTCCGCCGGTGCCAATCAGCTGCGACACGCCGCCGCCGAACTCGTGAATGCGCACGCTCAGCTCCTGGCTGCCGGTGCCGGAGGCACCAACGATGCCAATCTGCCCGCGACGCACCGCATTGGCGAAGCACAGCCCCGCGCCGTTGATAATGGCGGTGCCGCAGTCTGGCCCCATCATCAGCAGACCCTTTTCATGCGCCAGCTGCTTCAGCGCCAGCTCGTCGTCGAGCGATACGTTATCGGAGAACAGCATCACGTTAAGATCGTTTTCCAGCGCCTGGCGCGCTTCCCGTGCGGCGAAGGTGCCGTTGACGGAAATCACCGCAAGGTTGCTGTCCGGACGATGGGTTTTGGCGCTGGCAATCGTCGCGTAGCGTGCTTCATGGGAGCCAGTGCGCTCTTTACGCGTGAATAACGCTTCAATGGCGGCGAGGGTTTCCTCATTCGCCGCGTCGCCTTTAATAACGATCATCAGGTCGCCGTTTTTCGCGTCCGTTAATTCCGGCGTTAATAGCCCGAGGTTTTTTAATACCCCTTTGTTCATTTCCGTCGCCATCGCCACAAACGCCTGCTCGACGCCCGGCAATTTATTGGCTTTGGTGGAAACCGACATTAAGGAAACCGAATCGAAATACGTATTCTTTTTTATGACGATTTTGGTTGGCATTATTTTCACCTGTTTAAGATAAAAGGGGGCCGCCGTCGTGCTAAATGCACGTCGGTAACAATGCGTTTATTGATTAACGGCCAGCCAGGGGAAGGCTGACCGAATGCACTATGCGCCTGCCGCCAGCAGCAGGTCTGCGATCGCGTTGAAGCCTTTTTCCCGCGCCAGTTCGAGCGGGGTTTTGCCGTATTTATCGGTCATGTGCGGGTTCGCGCCGTGATCGAGCAGCAGCTTCACAATTTCCTGCTGCTTTGCGCCGCCGTCGTTTAATACGATGGCCTCCAGCAGCGGCGTCCAGCCGACAAAATTGGTGTGGTTGACGTTGATGTCGGTTTTTTCCAGCAGCTCACGCACGATTTCAACGTGCCCTTTTTCACTGGCAGGGGTAATGCCCACGCCGCCAAAGCGCGTCAGACGATCGAGATCCGGATTTGCCGGAAGGACAATGCGCAGCAGGGTTAAATCATTGGTCAGGCAGCCGATCAGGAAGGGGTTAAAACAGGTCTGGTCCTGTTTATCGATATCCGCCCCGGCGGCAATTAAAAACTCCACACAGGCGTAATGCTTTTTCAGGCTGGCAATAATAATGGCGGTTCTTTTCTGGCGGTTGGTCGCGTTAATATCCACGCCTTTCTCCAGGCAGGCTTTTAGCGCGTCGATATTGCCCTCTTCTGCCGCCAGCAGAAATTCTGTAACCAGTGCAGTTGCAGACATATTCAGACTCCCTATGTTTCACTTCTGATGACCTGAGAATAGCAACAGCCTGGTCATAAAAGAATCCGCTTAAAAATGATTCATCGACACGCAATTCATTGTTGAGTTAAATTCAACGGTCCGGGAGAAATGTGCGTCTGTGCAACCTTTTTCTTATGTTTTACCGCTTTTACGCGCTTCAGGCTGCATTATCCTTATGGCTGAAAAAGCCTTACACAGCGCGGTTCTACGTAAAAATCCAGAACTGTGATCGACATCAACTATGATGTAACGCCGCTGTTAAAATATGTTCAAAACTGATGGTCACCAGGAGCCATAATATGAATTCCATCTTTACCGAAGAGAATTTGCTGGCCTTCACCACCGCGGCACGTTTTGGCAGTTTTAGCAAAGCGGCTGCCGAGCTGGGCGTAACCACCTCCGCCATCAGTTACACCATCAAACGCATGGAGACCGGACTGGACGTGGTGCTGTTTGTACGCAACACGCGCAGCATTGAGCTGACCGAATCCGGTTTTTATTTTTATCGTAAAGCGACCGACCTGCTGAATGACTTTCATGCCATCAAGCGCGGGATTGATACCATTTCTCAGGGCATTGAGACGCGGGTGCGCATCTGCATAAACCAGCTTTTGTATACGCCACGCCATACCGCGCGTTTGCTCCAGGTGCTGAAAAAACAGTTTCCCACCTGCCAGATCACAGTGACGACCGAGGTGTATAACGGCGTCTGGGATTCCATCATTAATAATCAGGCCAATATCGCCATTGGCGCGCCGGATACGCTGCTGGACGGCGGCGGCATTGATTACACCGAGATAGGGGCGATCCGCTGGGTATTTGCCATCGCGCCCACGCATCCGCTGGCGTTCGCCCCGGAGCCCATTTCCGAAAGTCAGCTGCGTCTGTATCCCAATATCATGGTCGAGGACACCGCGCATACCATCAACAAGAAGGTGGGCTGGCTGCTTCACGGTCAGGAGGCGATTCTGGTGCCGGACTTCAACACGAAATGCCAGTGTCAGATCCTGGGGGAAGGTATTGGCTTTTTACCGGAATATATGACGCGTGAGGCGGTGGAGGAAGGGCTGCTGGTAACGCGGCGGATCAATAATCCACGTCAGGATTCGCGCATGCTGCTCGCCACGCAGCATGCGGCGACCGGTCAGGTCACGCGCTGGATCAAACAGCAGTTTGGCCCGGAAGGCGTGCTGACCCGGATCTACAGTGACTTACTGTGGCGTACCTAGCTCTTCGTCTGAACCCAAAACGCGTGGATAAGACCGGGGAAGTAGCCCAGGATGGTCAGAAGGATATTCAGAATAAACGCCCAGCCCAGCCCCTTGCCAAGCAGCACGCCCAGCGGCGGGAGAATAATCGTAAAAACAACGCGCCAAAAACCCATAAAAAACTCCGTGCAAGCTAACCAATTGAAAATTATAAAAGACACTTCTCTAAGCGTAGCCAGTTTACGGTTAACTGCCATGCGTCTCTCGCGCTTTTACCTGCCTTTACCCTCTTTACACTGGCTTAAACCCCCGCCTTAAATGCTCTACTGTTCTGAAATTGACCTTAAGGAAACGCAATGTCTCTTTCTCTTATTTCGCCGCAGCAGGCAAACGCGCTGATTGCTGAAAGTGATGCCGTGGAACCGACGTACCTGATAAGGAGTATCTGAAAGATTAGGCTGTACCCCGCCCCCGGACGTGGGCTATGGTGAAGATCATGACAATGATGAGGAGGTGCTATGTTTTCTGTCGGTGATTATGTCCAACCGCGTCAGGGCGGTCCGAAACTGAAAGTGCTCGAAGTGAATGGTGAAAGCATTGTGGCTGTGCAGGCCAGCAATGAGCAGGGCGAGAAATATCACCTGAAAGCGGCGGATGTGGTTCTGTACTCCGAAGAAGGTGACTTTGGCGTCTGCTAAGTCAATAAACGGGCGGAATACACCGCCCGAATAATCATCAGATCAGGAAATCGTCCAGCGATTTACCGTTTGCCAGTGCGGTTGCAATTGGCTTTGGCGTACGCCCCTGGCCAGTCCAGGTTTTTTCTTCACCGTTCGCGTCAATAAAACGATATTTCGCCGCACGCGCTTTACGTTTTTTCGTCGGCTGACCCGCCTGCGCCAGATCACTGCCTAACAGATCGCTCGGAGAAATACCGTCAGCTTTCATCAGTTCCAGCAGAGCATTAATTTTATCCTGCTGTTCAGCGCGTTGACGCTCTAATTCAGCCTGCTCGCTGCGTTTTTCTTCAGTGACAATCCGGAATTTTTCCAGCACTTCTTCCAGAACATCCATGGATAATTCACGTGCCAGCGCCCGGAGGGTACGAATATTATTAAGATTCTGTAACGTTAAAGCCATAATAATGAAAAACCTTTCTTCGTGTGTATAACATAAATCAAGCAACAGAATAATTGATTTTTGTTCTGATATCTACCCACCCTGACGTTTTGACATTATTGTAAATGTTTTAGAATATCCCGTTAATATAACCCCGAAATATATGTCTGTTTTAATGCGTAATATACCGCCCTTCCCCAGGCCAAAAACCCCTGTTTAAAACAGTTCAAAAAACCGCCTCCACTCTCCCACACAACAGAGGTTTTACACGCGCACTGATAAACTAATCCATTGATTTATTTTAATAAAATATGGACAAGGAGAGAAAATAACGAAGCGCGCAAAAAATGCACAACTTTAGAGAATTTTATGGCTAAAGCGCCAGTAAATAAAAATTAATCACTACTTGTTAGTTAAAAGCCAGAGAGATACGCTATACACTCATAACAAACCAACCTAAAGCACTAAGGGCCGCAGGTAAAACGCCACTTTTTTGTCCTGTTCGAGGAGTTCAGACATGTTCTCACCGCAGTCTCGCCTGCGCCATGCGGTAGCGGATACGTTCGCGATGGTCGTTTACTGTTCCGTCGTGAATATGCTGATTGAAATTTTCCTGTCGGGAATGTCCTTTGAGCAATCCCTCTCGTCGCGCCTGGTGGCCATTCCGGTGAATATCATGATTGCCTGGCCGTACGGCCTGTATCGCGATGCAGTGATGCGTTTAGCCCGGCGTATTAGCCCGGCGGGTTGGGTAAAAAACCTGGCGGACGTGCTGGCTTACGTAACGTTCCAGTCCCCGGTGTATGTGGTTATTTTGCTGACGGTGGGCGCAGACTGGCATCAAATCGCCGCTGCGGTAAGTTCAAATATCGTGGTATCCATGCTGATGGGTGCGGTGTACGGTTACTTTCTTGACTACTGCCGCCGCCTGTTTAAAGTCAGCCCTTATAGCCAGGCAAAAGCGTAAGGTAAGGCGACTGGCTCAGGCCAGTCGCAGAGTTATTGTACGTCGCCAAACAGCCCTTTCAGGAACCGCTCCAGCGCCATACGCGAGCTGAAACCGTGCGGAATACCATAATGTTCATGCGTCTCGCCGCCTAAATAGAGCGGAAATTGCTGATAATGATCGCAGGTTTTAATATCCGAGGCGGGCTCAGCAAATGACAGGCTTCTGTCTTTGAGTGTCGGGTGAATAATGAGAGCAGTACGCCCCATTCTTGCTTCACGGTTGACGTAAACATAATTCTCACCACGGCGATATCCGTACGCTTTTGATGTTACCTCATCCATAGTGAACCCTTCTTTTTCAAGAACGCGCGCCACCTCATCGGGTCGTAAATACATATCTTTTCCTCATTATCATTCCTGCCCGGCAACCTTACAGTATTCAGCATTAGCAGGGCTTTCAGAATATTCCATAAACTGCCCGATAAGCCGTGACTCGCTTCAGATATTACATTTCTGGACTAAACTAAACGGGAACACAAATTATGGAGGATCGTATGTTTAACAGACCGAACCGAAACGATATTAATGACGACACACAGGATATTCGTAACGATGTCAGCCAATTAGCGGACACGCTGGAAGCCGTATTGAAATCCTGGGGCTCTGACGCGAAGGACGAAGCAGATGCCGCGAAACGTAAGGCTCAGTCTCTGCTGCGTGAAACGCGGGCAAGGATGAATGGCCGCTCACGTACCACTCAGGCGGCCTGCGACATGGCCAGCTGCGCCACCACCTTCGTACGTGAAAAACCACTTTGTACGCTGGGAACGGTCGCGGCGGTCGGGATTTTTGTCGGCGCCCTACTTAGCCTGCGTAAGTAAGCGCGCGTTCTCAGCCCCGGTCGCCTCAGGCGCCGGGGCTTTTCTTTGCCTGACAGCCTGAAAAACCCGCACAGCCCGCCCTGCCCCGCCAGGCTCATCGTTGGGGCCTTATTAATCTGTATTTCCCATATCTTGTGTGGTTGAAAATTATCGCAACTACATCTAGTATTCCCTTTAGCAAGACACACACAACATGACGCGTTTACTCGCGCCGTTCTCTCATTCTAAATGGAAATACGAATCATGAGCATTATTATTTACACTCGTAACGATTGTGTTCAGTGCCACGCCACGAAACGGGCGATGGAGAGCCGCGGCGTGGCATTTGAGATGGTCAATATTGATCAGGTGCCCGACGCGGCAGACACCCTGCGGGCGCAGGGGTTTCGTCAGCTTCCGGTTGTCGTTGCCGGCGACACCAGCTGGTCTGGCTTCCGTCCGGACATGATCAACCGCCTTGCCGCTCAGGGCGTCAGTGCATGAGCACGCTGGTCTACTTTTCCAGCAGCTCGGAAAACACGCTTCGGTTTATGGAGCGTCTCGGGCTGCCCGCGATACGCATTCCGCTGAACGAGCGGGAGCGTATTCAGGTAGACGAACCCTACATTCTGGTGGTGCCCAGCTATGGCGGTGGCGGCACCGCAGGGGCTGTGCCTCGTCAGGTGATCCGCTTTCTGAACGATCCCCATAACCGGCAGCTGATTCGCGGCGTGATCGCCGCAGGCAATCGCAACTTCGGCGAGGCCTTTGCCCGCGCCGGGGATGTCATCTCTCAAAAATGCGGCGTGCCGTATCTCTATCGTTTTGAACTGATGGGGACACAGCAGGACGTAGAGAACGTGCGTAAAGGAGTGAACGAATTTTGGCAACGACAACCGCAGAACGCGTGATTCAGGCGACGCCGGATTACCACGCATTAAACGCCATGCTAAACCTCTATGACCGGGAGGGGCGCATTCAGTTTGGCAAAGATCATGAGGCGGTGGACGCCTTTTTTGCCGCTCATGTACGCCCGAACAGCGTCGTCTTTGGCAGCCAGCAGGAACGTCTCGACTGGCTGGTAAAAGAGGGTTATTACGAAGAGCGTGTCCTGACACGCTACGACCGCGCCTTCGTGGTGGCATTGTTTGAACGGGCGCACGCCAGCGGTTTTCGCTTCCAGACGTTTCTCGGCGCGTGGAAGTATTACACCAGCTACACCCTGAAAACCTTTGACGGCAAACGCTATTTAGAAAGCTTTGAAGATCGGGTGGTGATGGTGGCGCTGACGCTGGCGCAGGGCGATGAAGCGCTGGCCGAAAGACTCACGGAGGAGATCCTCTCCGGTCGCTTCCAGCCCGCCACGCCAACGTTCCTTAACTGTGGGAAAGCCCAGCGCGGCGAACTGGTCTCCTGCTTCCTGCTGCGTATTGAAGACAATATGGAGTCGATTGGCCGTGCGGTGAATTCGGCGCTACAGCTTTCGAAACGCGGCGGCGGCGTGGCGTTTCTGCTCTCGAACCTGCGGGAAGCGGGCGCGCCGATTAAGCGCATCGAAAACCAGTCTTCCGGCGTCATCCCGGTGATGAAGATGCTGGAAGATGCCTTCTCATACGCCAACCAGCTCGGCGCACGTCAGGGCGCGGGCGCGGTTTATCTGCACGCGCACCATCCGGACATTCTGCGTTTTCTGGATACCAAACGTGAAAACGCCGACGAAAAGATCCGCATCAAAACCCTGTCGCTCGGCGTGGTGATCCCGGATATCACGTTTAAGCTGGCTAAAGAGAATGCCGACATGGCGCTCTTCTCACCGTATGACGTTGAGCGGATTTACGGCAAAGCCTTTGGCGACGTGGCGATAAGCGAGCTGTACGACGAGCTGGTGGCCGACGATCGCATTCGCAAAAAAACCATCAACGCCCGCGATTTCTTCCAGACGCTGGCTGAAATTCAGTTTGAGTCCGGCTATCCGTACATCATGTACGAGGACACGGTGAACCGCGCTAACCCGATTGCCGGGCGCATCAACATGAGCAATCTGTGCTCGGAGATTTTGCAGGTCAACAGCGCGTCCAGCTACGACGAAAACCTCGACTACGCGGACGTGGGCAAGGATATCTCCTGTAACCTCGGGTCGCTGAATATTGCCCATACCATGGATTCACCCGATTTTGGCCGCACGGTAGAGACCGCCATTCGCGGGCTGACGGCGGTATCGGACATGAGCCACATCCGCAGCGTACCGTCCATTGAGGCGGGCAACGCTGCGTCGCATGCCATCGGCCTTGGGCAGATGAACCTGCACGGCTATCTGGCGCGGGAGGGCATCGCCTACGGTAGCCCGGAAGGGCTGGATTTCACCAACCTTTATTTCTACACCATCACCTGGCATGCGCTGCATACCTCGATGATGCTGGCGCGCGAACACCACCAGCGGTTCGCAGGCTTTGAGCAGTCCCGCTACGCCAGCGGAGAGTATTTCAGCCAGTATCTGGAAGGCGACTGGCAGCCGAAAACCGAAAAAGTACGCGCGCTGTTTGCCCGCGCTGGCATCACCCTGCCGACGCGTGAGATGTGGCAACAGCTGCGTGAAGAGGTGATGCGCTACGGCATTTATAACCAGAACCTTCAGGCGGTGCCGCCAACCGGCTCCATTTCCTATATCAATCACGCCACGTCGAGCATCCACCCCATCGTGTCGAAGATTGAAATCCGTAAGGAAGGCAAAACCGGGCGTGTCTACTACCCTGCCCCGTTTATGACCAACGAGAATCTGGCGCTGTACCAGGACGCCTATGAGATTGGCCCGGAAAAGATCATTGATACCTACGCCGAGGCGACTAAACATGTGGATCAGGGGCTGTCACTGACGCTCTTCTTCCCGGACACCGCCACCACGCGGGATATCAACAAAGCGCAGATCTACGCCTGGAAGAAAGGCATCAAAACGCTGTACTACATTCGCCTGCGCCAGCTCGCGCTGGAAGGCACCGAAATTGAAGGCTGCGTGTCCTGCGCGCTGTAAGGAGAAAGGATGAAACTGTCACGCGTAAGTGCCGTTAACTGGAACAAAATTCAGGATGATAAAGACCTGGAGGTCTGGAACCGCCTGACCAGCAACTTCTGGCTGCCGGAAAAGGTCCCGCTCTCCAACGATATTCCGGCCTGGCAAACCCTGAGCCATGCCGAGCAGCAGCTGACAATCCGCGTCTTTACCGGCCTGACGCTGCTGGACACCATTCAGAATACCGTGGGTGCGCCCGCGCTGATGAGTGATGCGCTGACCCCGCACGAAGAGGCGGTAATGTCGAATATCAGCTTTATGGAGGCGGTCCATGCCCGCTCCTACAGCTCGATTTTCTCCACCCTGTGCCAGACCAGAGACGTGGACGCGGCCTACGCCTGGAGTGAAGAGAGCGCGTCATTGCAGCGCAAGGCAGATCTGGTGCTGGAATATTACCGGGCCGACGAGCCGCTGAAGAAGAAGATCGCCAGCGTGTTCCTGGAATCTTTCCTCTTCTATTCCGGCTTCTGGCTGCCTATGTACTGGTCGAGCCGGGGCAAGCTCACCAACACCGCCGATTTGATTCGCCTCATCATCCGCGATGAAGCGGTACACGGGTATTACATCGGCTATAAGTATCAGAAAGGGCTGGAGAAAGTCAGCGCGGAAAAACGCGAGGAACTCAAAGGTTTTGCCCTCGATTTACTGATGGATCTGTATGACAACGAGCTGAGCTATACCGAAGAGCTGTACGCCGGAACGGGCTGGGAAGAGGACGTAAAAGCCTTCCTCTGCTATAACGCCAACAAGGCGCTGATGAACCTGGGCTACGAAGCGTTATTCCCACCAGAAATGGCGGAGGTGAACCCGGCGATCCTCGCGGCGCTGTCGCCCAACGCCGATGAAAACCACGACTTCTTTTCCGGGTCCGGCTCGTCGTACGTGATGGGTAAAGCGGTGGAGACGCAAGACGAGGACTGGGATTTTTAATGAATGAATTAACGTTCATTAATTAACTCTGCATTTCATTATTTCCAGCCAAATATTCCACTACGTACTACACTGTAATTTCCCCGTCATATTCGCCTGAATCACACCGATTCAGGCGAAATTCTCCCATGCAACAGCAAAAAATTGAGAAAAATTCAAACCGCCCTCAGCCCTTTATTCATGGGAAATTCAGCCGTTTCGCTTGCGGCAAAATTCCGGCCTCAGGCCGGCCCAGGGTTGTCTCAGATTCTGAGTATGTTAGGGTAATGCCAGTTAACTATTTACCATGGTAATCATATCGACATAAACAAATAACAGGACACTCTCTATTGCATGGCAATTAAATTAGAAGTGAAAAATCTTTATAAAGTATTTGGCGAGCACCCGCAGCGTGCTTTCAAATATATTGAGAAAGGCCTT
This sequence comes from Enterobacter sp. MGH 33, assembly GCF_000534535.1. Classification (NCBI taxonomy): domain Bacteria; kingdom Pseudomonadati; phylum Pseudomonadota; class Gammaproteobacteria; order Enterobacterales; family Enterobacteriaceae; genus Enterobacter; species Enterobacter sp. MGH 33. The sequence goes on from NZ_KI973212.1 coordinate 3,925,252, forward strand.
TCGAAAGAGCAAATTCTGGAAAAAACCGGGCTATCGCTTGGCGTTAAAGACGCCAGTCTGGCCATTGAAGAAGGCGAGATTTTTGTCATCATGGGATTATCCGGTTCGGGTAAATCCACTATGGTTCGCCTTCTCAATCGCCTGATTGAACCCACCCGCGGACAGGTGCTGATAGACGGCGTGGATATCGCCAGAATATCAGACGCCGAACTCCGCGAGGTGCGCAGAAAGAAAATTGCGATGGTGTTTCAGTCATTTGCACTGATGCCGCACATGACGGTACTCGATAATACCGCCTTTGGCATGGAGTTAGCCGGCACGCCCGCTCAGGAACGTCAGGAAAAAGCCCTTGATGCACTGCGTCAGGTCGGGCTGGAAAATTATGCTCATGCGTATCCGGATGAACTCTCCGGCGGTATGCGTCAGCGTGTGGGATTAGCGCGTGCATTAGCGATTAATCCGGACATTTTATTAATGGACGAAGCCTTCTCGGCGCTCGATCCCTTAATTCGCACCGAGATGCAGGATGAGCTGGTAAAATTACAGGCCAAACATCAGCGCACCATTGTTTTTATTTCTCACGATCTGGATGAAGCCATGCGTATTGGCGACCGTATCGCCATTATGCAAAATGGTGAAGTGGTGCAGGTCGGCACACCGGATGAAATTCTCAATAATCCGGCGAATGATTATGTGCGCACCTTCTTCCGCGGCGTGGATATTAGCCACGTATTCAGTGCGAAAGATATTGCCCGTCGAACACCAAACGGCATTATTCGTAAAACGCCAGGTTTTGGCCCGCGCTCCGCGCTGAAGCTGTTGCAGGACGAAGACCGTGAATACGGTTATCTGGTTGAACGCGGCAATAAATTTGTCGGCGTGGTCTCCATCGACTCTCTGAAAACCGCCCTGAGCGAAAACCAGGGAATCGATGCGGCGTTGATTGACGCTCCGCTTGCCGTGGACGCCGAAACGCCGCTCAGCGAGTTGCTCTCTCACGTGGGTCAGGCGCCGTGCGCCGTGCCGGTCGTCGGTGAAGAACAACAGTACGTTGGCATCATCTCAAAGCGGATGCTGCTACAGGCTTTAGATCGCGAGGGGACAAACAATGGCTGATCAATCAAACCCATGGGGCACCACTGAAGCAGCGGACAGCGCGGCGCAATCTGCCGATGCGTGGGGGTCGACGCCTGCGCCTGCCGATGGCGGCGGCGCGGCAGACTGGCTCAACAGCGCACCAGCGCCTGCCCCAGAGCATTTCAATATTATGGATCCGTTCCACAAGACGCTGATCCCGCTGGATAGCTGGGTAACGGAGGGGATCGACTGGGTCGTTACCCACTTCCGTCCGGTGTTCCAGGGGATCCGCATCCCGGTGGATTACATCCTGAACGGCTTCCAGCAGCTGATGCTGGGCATGCCCGCGCCGGTGGCGATTATCCTGTTCTCGCTGATCGCATGGCAGTTCGGCAGCGCGGGTATGGGGATCGCCACGCTCATCTCCCTGATTGCCATCGGCGCGATTGGCGCGTGGTCTCAGGCGATGATCACCCTGGCGCTGGTGCTGACCGCCCTGCTGTTCTGCGTGGTGATCGGCCTGCCGATGGGGATCTGGCTGGCGCGCAGCCCCCGGGCCGCGAAGATTATCCGCCCGCTGCTGGATGCGATGCAGACCACGCCAGCGTTCGTTTACCTGGTGCCTATTGTGATGCTGTTCGGCATCGGTAACGTACCGGGGGTGGTCGTGACCATAATCTTCGCCCTGCCACCGATTATTCGCCTGACCATTCTGGGCATTAACCAGGTGCCTGCGGATCTGATAGAGGCATCGCGCTCGTTCGGCGCCAGCCCGCGTCAGATGCTGTTTAAGGTTCAGCTTCCGCTGGCGATGCCGACCATTATGGCAGGTGTTAACCAGACGCTGATGCTGGCGCTGTCGATGGTGGTGATCGCCTCGATGATTGCCGTTGGCGGGTTAGGTCAGATGGTACTGCGCGGCATTGGCCGTCTCGATATGGGGCTGGCGACCGTCGGCGGCGTCGGGATTGTGATCCTCGCCATCATTCTTGACCGCCTGACCCAGGCTGTCGGTCGTGATTCACGTAGTCGCGGCAACCGTCGCTGGTACACCACCGGCCCTGTCGGGTTACTCACCCGCCCATTTACAAAATAAGGAACAACGATGCGACATAACGTACTTTTTGCCACAGCGTTTGCGACCCTTGTCTCCACCAGCGCAGTTGCCGCTGACCTGCCGGGCAAAGGCATTACCGTGCAGCCGGTGCAGAGCACCATTTCGGAAGAGTCCTTCCAGACCCAGATTGTCAGCCGTGCGCTGGAGAAACTGGGCTATACGGTGAATACCGCCAGCGAAGTGGATTACAACGTGGGCTATACCTCCATTGCCTCCGGTGATGCCACCTTTACCGCCGTGAACTGGCAGCCGCTGCACGACGACATGTATGCCGCCGCAGGCGGTGACAAGAAATTCTACCGCGAAGGCACCTTTGTGACCGGCGCTGCGCAGGGATATCTGATCGACAAGAAAACCGCCGATAAATATCACATCACCAATATTGAACAGCTGAAAGATCCGAAGATCGCAAAACTGTTTGATACCAACGGTGACGGTAAAGCCGACATGATGGGCTGTTCGCCGGGCTGGGGCTGTGAAGCGGTGATTAACCACCAGAACAAAGCCTTCGATCTGGCGAAGACCGTCGACGTGAGCCACGGCAATTACTCTGCGATGATGGCCGACACCATCGCCCGCTTTAAAGAAGGAAAGCCGGTGATCTACTACACCTGGACGCCGTACTGGGTGAGCGACGTGCTGAAGCCGGGCAAAGACGTGGTGTGGTTGCAGGTGCCCTTCTCCTCCCTGCCAGGCGAGCAGAAAGATATCGACACCAAACTGCCAAACGGCATGAACTATGGCTTCCCGGTGAACACCATGCATATTGTGGCGAACAAAGCCTGGGCCGAGAAAAACCCGGCGGCGGCGAAGCTGTTCTCGGTGATGAAACTGCCGCTGGCAGACATTAACGCCCAGAACGCGATGATGCACGCGGGTAAATCATCCGAAGCTGATATCAAAGGCCACGTGGATGGCTGGATCAAAGCCCACCAGCAGCAGTTCGATGGCTGGGTGAAAGAGGCGCTTGAGGCGCAGAAGTAAAACATTTTCCCTCACCCTAACCCTCTCCCAGGGGAAGAGGGAACGATGACCACCCTCTCCCCCTGGGAGAGGGTCGGGGTGAGGGGATCAAACCGCACCCAACCTTAACCGCACAATCCACCACGTAACAATTCCCCAACATTCACCATCATTGGTTATTATGTTTCCGGAAAAATAATCACTTAACTCACGATTCCTGAAACTAATGACAAAAACAACTCAAGGGCTTAGCCCCGCACTCATCCTTTTAATGTCCGTGGCAACGGGTCTGGCCGTCGCCAGCAACTATTACGCACAACCACTGCTCGACACCATCGCACGCGCCTTCGATCTTTCAGCCAGCTCCGCCGGGTTTATTGTCACCGCCGCACAGCTCGGCTATGCGGCCGGGCTGCTGTTCCTGGTGCCATTAGGCGATATGTTTGAGCGCCGGATGCTTATCGTCTCCATGACGCTGCTGGCGGCGGGCGGGATGTTGATCACCGCCAGCAGCCAGTCGTTAACGATGATGATTATCGGCACCGCGCTGACGGGGCTGTTCTCGGTGGTGGCGCAAATTCTGGTTCCCCTCGCCGCGACGCTGGCTTCCCCGGAAAAACGCGGCAAAGTGGTCGGCACTATCATGAGCGGCCTGCTGCTGGGCATCCTGCTGGCGCGAACCGTTGCCGGGCTGCTGGCGAGCCTCGGTGGCTGGCGCACCGTTTACTGGGTGGCGAGCGTGCTGATGGTTATCATGGCGCTGGCCCTGTGGCGCGGCCTGCCAAAGGTGAAGCAGGAAAATCACCTGAACTATCCGCAGCTCCTCGCCTCCGTTTTCAGCCTCTTCACCCGGGATAAACTCCTGCGCACGCGCGCCGTTCTGGGGTGTCTCACCTTCGCTAACTTCAGCATCCTATGGACGTCGATGGCGTTTCTGCTCGCCGCACCGCCGTTTAACTACTCAGAAGGCGTGATTGGCCTGTTCGGGCTGGCAGGCGCGGCTGGCGCACTGGGCGCGCGCCCGGCGGGTGGGCTGGCCGACAAAGGCAAATCTCATATGACCACCTCCGCAGGGCTGGTTTTACTCCTGCTCTCCTGGGCGGCCATCTGGTACGGACACGTCTCCGTGCTGGCGCTGATTGTCGGTATTCTGGTGCTCGACCTCACCGTGCAGGGTGTACATATCACCAACCAGACCGTGATTTACCGCGTGAAGCCGGATGCCCGTAACCGTCTGACGGCCGGGTACATGACCAGCTACTTTATCGGCGGCGCGGCGGGCTCGCTCATCTCAGCCTCCGCCTGGCAGCATGCGGGCTGGACGGGCGTGTGCGCCATCGGCGCCATCGTCGCGGCGATAAATCTGCTGGTATGGTGGCGCGGCTATCACCGTCAGGAAGCAATTCACTAAGTTTTACATTGCTTTGGGCCCCCTGGGGTGTAAAGGGGGCCTGCATCTGTTAAGGTAACGGTAATCATTTATCCCAGAAATTTTACTGTGGGTGACATATTTACTACCGGCATGAATAGTTCAGACCCCTGTCCTCACATCCCCTCTTTCGCGGGTACACACCCCACGCTCTCTGTGCTCACCGGGTCACGGATTTACCCGGCGCTTTCTGATGGTGACATACGTTTGGCGGATATAACCGCACAAATAATTCATTTACATTATTTGTCACTGTCGTTACTATATCGGCTGTAATTAATGAGGTTATGCCCAAAATGGATAGTTCGTTTACGCCCATTGAACAAATGCTTAAGTTCCGCGCCAGTCGTCATGAGGACTTCCCGTATCAGGAAATTCTGCTGACCCGCCTGTGCATGCACATGCAGGGTAAGCTGCTGGAAAATCGTAACAAGATGCTGAAAGCGCAGGGGATTAACGAGACGTTGTTTATGGCGTTGATTACGCTGGAGTCTCAGGAAAATCACAGCATTCAGCCGTCGGAACTGAGCTGTGCGCTGGGGTCATCCCGTACCAATGCGACCCGTATCGCGGATGAACTGGAAAAGCGCGGCTGGATTGAACGCCGTGAAAGCGATAACGATCGCCGCTGCCTGCATCTGCAACTGACTGAAAAAGGTCACGAATTCTTGCGCGAAGTGCTGCCACCGCAGCACAACTGCCTGCACCAGCTCTGGTCTGCCCTCAGCACCGCCGAGCGCGACCAGCTTGAGCACATCACTCGCAAGCTGCTCACCCGTCTGGACCAGATGGATGAAGATGGCGTCATCCTTGAGGCGCTGCGCTAACGCGACGATCCGCTCAACATTCCAGATTGCTAAAAAGAAAAACTGACAGGCCAGCACGTGAAACTGCTGGCCTTTCTGACAACAGGTCGGCTCAGCCGATGTGAAAATAAAAAGATCGTGGAGAACAACAATGAGCGCAAATGCGGAGAACACCCTCCCGCAGCAACCGGCCAACAAAAAGGGCAAACGTAAGAGCGCCCTTATTCTGCTGACCTTGCTCTTTATTATTATTGCCGTGGCATATGGGATCTATTGGTTTTTAGTCTTGCGTCATGTTGAAGAGACAGACGATGCATACGTGGCAGGGAATCAGGTTCAAATCATGGCGCAGGTGTCAGGCAGCGTGACGAAAGTCTGGGCTGATAACACCGACTTTGTGAAAAAAGGCGATGTGCTGGTCACGCTCGACCCGACCGACGCCCAACAGGCGTTTGAAAAAGCACAAACGGCGCTGGCCTCCAGCGTTCGCCAGACCCGCCAGCTGATGATCAACAGCAAGCAGCTTCAGGCCAATATCGACGTGCAGAAAACGGCCCTGGCTCAGGCGCAGAGCGACCTCAATCGTCGTGTTCCTCTCGGCACCGCCAACCTGATTGGCCGTGAAGAGTTGCAGCACGCCCGCGACGCGGTGGCCAGCGCACAGGCGCAGCTGGACGTGGCGATCCAACAGTACAACGCCAACCAGGCGATGGTGTTGGGCACCTCTCTGGAAAACCAGCCAGCGGTGAAACAGGCAGCGACCGAAGTGCGTAACGCATGGCTTGCCCTGCAACGTACCAAAATCGTCAGCCCGATGACCGGCTACGTTTCCCGTCGTTCCGTACAGCCAGGGGCGCAGATTGGCACCACCACGCCGCTAATGGCGGTCGTTCCGGCGAACAATCTGTGGGTCGATGCGAACTTCAAAGAGACCCAGCTGGCGCATATGCGTATCGGCCAGACCGCGACCGTGGTCAGCGATATTTACGGCGATGACGTCAAGTACACCGGGAAAGTGGTCGGTCTGGACATGGGGACCGGCAGCGCGTTCAGCCTGCTGCCTGCACAGAACGCCACCGGCAACTGGATCAAAGTGGTACAGCGCTTGCCTGTGCGTATCGAGCTGGATCCTAAGCAGCTGGCAGACCATCCGCTGCGAATTGGCCTTTCCACGCTGGTGACGGTCGATACCGCCAACCGCGACGGTCAGATCCTCGCAAGCCAGGTGCGCAGTACGCCAGCTTATGAAAGTAACGCCCGTGAAATTAGCCTCGATCCGGTCAATAAGCTGATCGATGACATCGTGAAGGCAAACGCCGGTTAAGCCGAAGGTGAGCGTTATGCAACAGCAAAAGCCGCAAAAACCGCTGGAGGGGGCGCAGCTGGTCATTATGACCATTGCGCTGTCGCTGGCGACATTCATGCAGGTGCTGGACTCCACCATCGCAAACGTGGCGATCCCTACGATCGCCGGGAACCTTGGCTCATCGCTGAGCCAGGGGACCTGGGTCATTACCTCGTTCGGGGTGGCGAACGCCATCTCCATTCCCATCACCGGCTGGCTGGCGAAGCGCGTCGGTGAAGTGAAGCTGTTCCTCTGGTCGACGATCCTGTTCGTGCTGGCCTCCTGGGCCTGCGGCATGTCCAGCAGCCTGACGATGCTGATTTTCTTCCGCGTCATCCAGGGGATTGTCGCCGGGCCGTTGATTCCGCTGTCGCAGAGTTTGCTGCTGAACAACTATCCGCCCGCCAAGCGCTCCATCGCGCTCGCGCTGTGGTCGATGACGGTGATCGTCGCCCCAATTTGCGGGCCAATCCTCGGCGGCTATATCAGCGATAACTATCACTGGGGCTGGATCTTCTTCATCAACGTGCCCATCGGTGCGCTGGTGGTGCTGATGACGCTACAGTCTCTGCGTGGTCGCGAAACGCGGACCGAACAGCGGCGGATCGACGGCATCGGGCTGGCACTGCTGGTTGTCGGCATCGGCAGCCTGCAAATCATGCTCGACCGCGGCAAAGAGCTGGACTGGTTTGCCTCTACGGAAATCATTGTGCTGACGGTGGTCGCCGTGGTGGCCATCAGCTTCCTGATTGTCTGGGAGCTGACGGACGATAATCCGATAGTCGACCTCTCGCTGTTTAAATCGCGAAACTTCACCATCGGCTGCCTCTGTATCAGCCTCGCCTATATGCTCTACTTCGGCGCGATTGTTCTGCTGCCGCAGCTGTTGCAGGAGGTGTACGGCTATACCGCAACTTGGGCGGGGCTGGCCTCCGCGCCGGTGGGGTTAATTCCGGTTCTGCTGTCGCCGATTATTGGCCGTTTCGCCCATAAGCTCGACATGCGCAGGCTGGTGACGTTCAGCTTCATCATGTACGCCGTGTGCTTCTACTGGCGCGCGTATACGTTTGAACCGGGAATGGACTTTGGCGCCTCCGCGTGGCCGCAGTTTATTCAGGGCTTCGCCGTAGCGTGCTTCTTTATGCCGCTAACCACCATTACGCTTTCCGGCTTACCGCCTGAGCGGATGGCGGCGGCATCGAGCCTGTCGAACTTCACCCGTACGCTGGCGGGCTCCATCGGGACTTCGATCACCACCACGCTGTGGACCAACCGGGAATCGATGCACCATGCTCAACTCACCGAAGCGGTGAACCCGTTCAACCCTAACGCTCAGCAGATGTATAGCCAGCTTGAGGGGATGGGGATGACGGAGCAGCAGGCGTCCGGCTGGCTTGCCCAGCAGATCACCAACCAGGGGCTGATTATCTCGGCAAACGAGATTTTCTGGATATCGGCGGGGATCTTCATCGTCCTGCTGGGGCTGGTGTGGTTTGCCAAACCACCGTTTGGGGCCGGTAGCGGGGGCGGTGGGGCGCACTAGCCCTGTGCACGGGTTGCCGGGTGGCGGCTACGCCTTACCCGGCCTACGATCGTAGGCCCGGTAAGCGCAGCGCCACCGGGCAACAATCGCCCCCCTTGTCCAAAACGCGACAGCGATTGTCAGTTCCGATAAAGCAGCGCGCCTGAAATCGATTCACGATAGTGAAAAGACAACAGGAGCGCACCATGCTGAACACACCCGCCGACAAATACCAGCCTTACCCCACCCTTTCGTTGCCCGACCGCCGCTGGCCGGAGCAGATTATTACCCGCGCCCCGCGCTGGCTCTCGACCGACTTACGCGACGGTAACCAGGCGCTGGCCGAGCCGATGGACAGCGCGCGCAAGCTGCAATTCTGGGATCTGCTGCTGAGCTGCGGGTTTAAAGAAATCGAAGTCGCCTTCCCGTCCGCCTCGCAGACGGACTTCAATTTTGTGCGTCAGTTGATTGAGGAGAACCGCATCCCGGATGACGTCACCATTCAGGTGTTAACGCAGGCGCGGGACGATCTTATCCGTCGCACTTTCGACTCCCTGCGCGGCGCGAAGCAGGCCACCGTTCACCTGTATAACGCCACCGCCCCGCTGTTCCGCCGTCTGGTATTCGGCATGGAGAAAGCGCAAATCGTCGAGCTGGCGACGCGCGCGACGCGCCTGATTCGTCAGCTGTGTGAAGAGAACCCTGACACCTGCTGGCAGTACGAGTACTCCCCGGAAACCTTCTGCTTTACCGAACCGGAGTTTGCGCTGGAGATTTGTGAAGCCGTGGCGGAGATCTGGCAGCCGTGCGCGGCGCGTCCGATGATCGTCAACCTGCCCGCTACCGTCGAGGTGAGCACGCCGAACGTCTATGCCGACCAGATCGAGTATTTCTGCCGCCACTTCAGCCGCCGCAGTGACGTCTGTATCAGCGTGCACCCGCATAACGATCGCGGTACCGGCGTCGCCAGCGCAGAGCTGGCCGTCATGGCCGGGGCTGACCGCGTGGAGGGCTGCCTGTTTGGTAACGGTGAGCGCACGGGCAACGTCTGCCTGGTGACGCTGGCGATGAACCTCTACAGCCAGGGCATTAGCCCGAATCTGGATTTCAGTGATATGAATCGGGTGGTTGAAACGGTAGAAACCTGCAACCAGCTGCCCGTCCATCCGCGCCATCCGTGGGCGGGTCGTCTGGCTTACACCGCCTTCTCCGGCTCGCACCAGGATGCCATCAAGAAAGGTTTCGATGCCCGTAAGCCTGGCGAACGCTGGGAGATGCCCTATCTGCCCGTCGACCCGCAGGATATTGGCTGTACCTATGAAGCGGTGATCCGCGTGAACAGCCAGTCAGGAAAAAGCGGAAGCGCCTGGCTTATTGAGCAAAACCACGGCCTGAAATTGCCTCGCGCCCTGCAACAGGATTTTAGCCAGCACGTGCAGCAGGAAACGGATAACCATGGAAAAGAGATGACGCAGAATGCGCTCTGGCAGCTGTTCCGCGCCCGCTACGGCCTGGTGGCGAGCCCGCCATTAGCGCTGCAATCGTACCGCAGCGACAGCCAGCAGGACGGCCAGCTGCGGCTGACGGCAAGCGTCGCCACGCAAGGGGGCACCCGCCAGCTGGAAGGCCAGGGAAACGGTTTGCTCTCCGCCGCCGCTCACGGCTTAAGCCGCTGGATCAACGCACCGTTTGTGATCAAGGATTATCACGAACATACGTTAGGCGAACGCAGCGACAGCCGCTCGGTGGCCTATATCCGCTGCCTGTTCCAGGATGGGACCAGCCGCTGGGGCGTGGGCATCGACAGCGACGTGGCACGCGCGTCGATTCAGGCGCTTTTTAACGCAGTCAGTCGTTCCTGAAGTAATCGCTGGGTGAGAGACCCATTACCCGGCGAAACATTGCCGTAAAGGCGCTGTGGCTGCCATACCCCAAATCCAGCGCCACGCGTAATACCGGCTGGCCCTGCGCCAGCCGCACTAAGGCTTCCAGCAGTCGCGCCCTTCTCACCCACTCGCCGTAGCTCAGGCCTGTCTGCTGCTGAAAATGGCGGTTCAGCGTGCGTTCGCTCATCCCCACAATACCTGCGGCCTGGGCGCTGCTCCAGCTTTCTCCCGGGGCCATTCGAATCTGCTGGCAGAGGTGGCGCAGCGCTTCGCTTTCCGGCTCGGGCAGGTGAAACGGCAGTACCGGCATGAGGCGAATTTCATCGAGGATCAGCTCATAAACACGTTCATCGCGGCTTCCGGGTGCGTAAGATTCAGGAAGCGTAAGGGAGGTCAGGATCAGCTCGCGCAGCAGGGGCGAGATCTGCACGATCTGGCAGGTCGCCGGAAGATCGGCGCGCGCCAGCGGGTCGATAAACAGCGTGCGGGCAGCAACGTTGCCGGTGATGCGCAAGGCGTGCTGCGTACCCGCAGGTAGCCAGACGCCGCGACCGGGCGGCACCACCCAGCAGCCGGATGCGGTATCGACCCGCACGACGCCGGTGAGGCTGTGCAGGAGCTGCGCGCAGTCGTGCTGATGCCACGGTTCGCTGTCGCCATGAGCATAATCATGCGAAAACGGCACAAGCGGGCGATGGGTAAAGGAGAAGGTGGTGGTTGTCGTCATCAGGATTGTAGGCCCGGTCAGCGAAGCGCCACCGGGCATCCACAGGCACGATACTAAATGTGCAGTTCCTGAAGTTTTTCTTTTGGCAGGGCCAGCTCGTCATTGCTGTTTACACGAACATCACGTTCGATGATATGACGGGCAATCTCCTGAGCTTCTTCCAGAGAGTGCATCTGGTAAGTGCCGCACTGGTAAACGTTCAGCTCAGGGATCTGGTTCTGCTCTTTCACCTTCAGCACGTCTTCCATCGCCGCTTTCCACGCATCCGCGACGCGTTTCTCATCAGGCTGACCAATCAGGCTCATGTAGAAACCTGTGCGGCAGCCCATCGGAGAGATATCGATGATCTCCACGCCGTTGCCGTTCAGGTGGTCGCGCATGAATCCGGCGAACAGGTGTTCCAGCGTGTGAATGCCTTTCTCTGGCATCACTTCTTTATTGGGCACGCAGAAGCGCAGGTCGAAAACGGTGATCGTGTCGCCGTGCGGCGTGTTCATGGTCTTCGCCACGCGGACTGCTGGTGCTTCCATACGGGTATGGTCGACAGTAAAGCTATCTAATAACGGCATACGTCACCTCCGATAGTGATTTTTTTAAAATAAACTGAACTCTTCTACAGAATGCGCGTCTGAGTATATGAAAGACGCGCATTTGTTATCATCATCCCTGAATTCAGAGATGTATATTTTGGCCACAGCGATGTGGCCTTTTTCTTTTTGGTTCAGGCCTGCTTCGCCAGAAACGCCTCAAACGACTCCGTATCCGCCGCTTCGGCCTCTTTCTGACGCACAACGGACGCATCACGCTCTGTCACAAAATCCGCTTCGCTCAGGATCTCTAACGGCTCCTGCATCAGCATCTCACGGTACTCCGCTGAGAGTGAACGCCCTGTGCCACCAATTCCCTGCTCAATCATAGAACGCAGAATACGTGCTGAGAATGTCAGTTCCGGGTTATCAAAGCTTTCAACCAGTTCGTCGCAGACCTTCTGGTAAGCTTCGCCGCCGTACACGCTGTCCAGCGTCTGGGCTACGCGCTTCAGGTCATGGAACAGATCCTTCCCTACCTTAGACAGTGGGAACTGAGCCGTTTCACAGCCAATACCTAACGTCAGACCCGGCTTGCGCCCTTCCAGAATCACGCGATTCCAGTTGGCACGGGTACACAGCAGTTCGTCGGAACTCATTTCCGGCGCATCCGCCAGTACGCACCAGACCATAAACAGGTCAAGGAAGCGAACCTGCTGTTCGTCAACGCCAATCGGTGAGAACGGGTTGATATCCAGCGAGCGCACTTCAATGTATTCGATCCCGCCGCGCTGTAGCGCATCCGACGGCGTTTCACCGCTGCGCGTTACGCGCTTCGGACGAATAGGCGCATACAGCTCGTTTTCAATCTGCAATACGTTGGTGTTAATTTGCAGGCGCTTACCGTCTTTTTCGAGGCCGATTTTTTCGTACTCTTCCGACGGGGTTTTTATCGCCCGCTTCAAGCCTGCCACATATTCGTGCAGATCGTTAAACGTAATTCCGAGATTACTTTGCGATTTATTGGTATAGCCAAGGTCGCTCAGGCGCAGGGAGGTCGCATACGGCAGGTAATACATGCCACATTCGGTCTTCTCGAACGGCAGCGTGGTCGGTTTCCCTTGCAGGAACGAAGAACAGACGGCCGGTGACGCGCCGAACAGATACGGAATAACCCAGCCAAAGCGGTAGTAGTTGCGGATCAGGCGGAAATAGCCCGCGGAGATCGCTTCTTTATCCGTTTCACCGCACTTCGCCTGCCAGAACGCCATCGGCAGAGAGAAATTGTAGTGCACGCCAGAGATCGTCTGCATCAGTGCGCCGTAGCGATTTTTCAGTCCTTCGCGATACAGCGTTTTCAGCCGACCAATATTCGAGGTGCCGTACTGCGCCAGCTCGATATCCTGCCCCTGCTCGATATAGCACGGCATGCTGAGCGGCCACATACGCTCGTCGCCGAGGTTGCGGGCGGTGAAGCGATGCACGTCGCGCATGATCGTCAGCATATGATCAATATCACCGTCTACTGGCGTGATGAACTCCAGCAGCGCTTCGGCGAAATCGGTTGTGATCCATTTATGTGTCAGCGCCGAGCCTAACGCCTTCGGGTGTCCCGTAGTCGCTAAGCTACCATCCGCATTTACGCGCAGCGTTTCGCGCTCAAGCCCACGCTGAATACCCTTCAGTGCCTGAGGGTGATTTTCCAGCCAGGCCAGCGCCTGTGATACGTCCGGGATCAATTTGACCTCCCGCCTGTCAAAAAATTGTCACTCAGCATAATTGTAATGGTTGACGATTGAAGGTCGCGAATTCATTCCACCAATTAGTGCCACCACGTCATACCCTGTAGTGTTACCCATGCCAGTAAAACATAGCGTAACGCCTTGCCAAGGCACAAAAAAAAGAGCACCGGTCCCCAGGAAATGCGCATCCATCCCGCCAGCAGACACAGTAAATCGCCTATTACAGGCATCCAGCTTAATAACAGCGTGGCAGCGCCATAGCGTTTTAGCCAGCCGACTGCCTTTTCCTGCCAGCGAGATTTTTCGCGTAGCGGAAAGAAACGTCCAAGAATAACGTTAGTCAGCCCTCCAAGGCTATTACCCATTGTTGCTATTAAGACCAGCAACCAGGGCTGACTTACACCGGACAACAGCATCGCCACCAGCACCACTTCCGAATTCCCCGGTAAGAGGGTGGAGCTTAAAAAACTGCTGGCGAATAATGAAGCGAGTGACAGCGCGTCACTCACAGTAAGCGAACGTCCACCGCCGCCATTCCGGCATCACGCGCGGCCTGAATGCCAAAATCAGCATCTTCAAACACCACGCATTTTGCAGGTGGAACACCCATTAATTCTGCACAGAGCAGGAAGGTATCCGGTGCGGGTTTGTGATGTTTAACATGATCGGCGGCAACGACGGCAGAAAAATAGTGGCGCAGGCCAAGGTGGTTGAGTAGCGCTTCAGCAATCGCGCTCTCGCTGCCCGTACCGACAGACATAGGACGACGCCCGTGCCACTCCTTGACGACGTCAATGAGTGGTAAAGGCTGCACGGTGTCTAACAGTATGGCTTTTACCGCGTCGGTTTTTTCACGCGCGAGCTGATGCGGGTCGAGATCGGCCTGATTCAGCTCAATCACGGCCTGTGCGATACGCCAGGTGGGCGATCCATTGAGGGCAATCATCGCCTGTAAATCGAAACGCATACCGTAACGGCCCAGGACTTCGGTCCAGGCCTGACGATGCGTGGGTTCGGTATCCAGGAGGGTGCCGTCCATGTCGAAGATCAAACCGTCATACTGTGCGTACATCGTGCTCTCGCTAAACGATTAACAAAGCATTACTTTATCGTAAAAGGGGATCTTTGTCGCTGACAGAGAGAGTGATTGCTGACGAAACGTCGAAGGAATAAACAAAGGAGGAGAATATGGTGCATCCGGGAGGATTCGAACCTCCGACCGCTCGGTTCGTAGCCGAGTACTCTATCCAGCTGAGCTACGGATGCATCGGGATTTACTGCTG
>NZ_KI973212.1:3939775-4632594 GCF_000534535.1 Enterobacter sp. MGH 33
ATGGTGCATCCGGGAGGATTCGAACCTCCGACCGCTCGGTTCGTAGCCGAGTACTCTATCCAGCTGAGCTACGGATGCATCGGGATTTACTACTGTACTGCTCGATATTCATATCACTTCGAAAGCAATATGAAGTAATAGATGGTGCATCCGGGAGGATTCGAACCTCCGACCGCTCGGTTCGTAGCCGAGTACTCTATCCAGCTGAGCTACGGATGCAAAATGGCGGTGAGGCGGGGATTCGAACCCCGGATGCAGCTTTTGACCGCATACTCCCTTAGCAGGGGAGCGCCTTCAGCCTCTCGGCCACCTCACCACACAACGCCTCTTTCGAGTGCTTCGAGCAACTCGTTAAGAGCTTCTCGTCGCTGCGTGGCGCATATATTACTTTCTGGGACTTATAAGTCAAACAATTTTCCACATGCTTTTTTCGTTTGCACAATTCGCACCCAATTCGCATGTAAAAGCCGCAAAGAGAGTGTTTTATAAGCGGATTTTGCAGGCATCTTCACAGAATTGTGTTGAGAGAAGCGCGTCTTTTGGATGAGATAAAATTATGAGAGTGGTCAAAAACGAAGCGTTTGAAATAGAACGGTAACTTTATGCAGGAAAAATAGCAGGAGGGTTGCGTCTCGCCCGACAGCGAGACGCGACAATATCAGTAACTGGACTGCTGGGATTTTTCAGCCTGGATACGCTGGTAGATCTCTTCACGGTGGACAGATACTTCTTTAGGAGCGTTAACACCAATACGTACCTGGTTACCCTTTACCCCTAAAACTGTCACGGTGACCTCATCCCCAATCATGAGGGTCTCACCAACTCGACGAGTCAGAATCAGCATTCTTTGCTCCTTGAAAGATTAAAAGAGTCGGGTCTCTTGTATCCCGGCATTATCCATCATATAACGCCAAAAAGTAAGCGATGACAAACACGTAAAGTGTAAGCAGTCACGGCATCACATTCTGTTAAACGTAAGTTTAGCCGATATACACAAACTCAACCTGACTTTATCGTTATCGATAGCGCAGTGAGCAAGACGCCATAACGTTACCGCTATGGCGTCTGCTTGTGCTTTGTAGTTATTACAGTTTCGCGCTTACCCAGCTTTCAACGCTGGCTAATGCCGCGGGAAGTGCCGCCGCATCCGTACCACCGGCTTGCGCCATGTCCGGACGACCGCCACCTTTGCCACCCACCTGCTGGGCGACCATGCCAATCAGTTCCCCTGCTTTAACACGATCCGTCACATCCTTAGTGACGCCCGCAATCAGAGAAACCTTACCCTCTGCGACCGTTGCCAGCACGATAACCGTCGAACCAAGCTGGTTCTTCAGATCGTCGACCATGGTACGCAGCATCTTAGGCTCAACGCCCGCCAGATCGCTGACCAGCAGTTTGACGCCCTTAATGTCTACCGCTTTGCTGGAGAGGTTTGCGCTCTCCTGCGCCGCAGCCTGTTCTTTCAGCTGCTGGAGTTCTTTTTCCAGCTGACGGGTACGATCCAGCGCGACACGCACTTTTTCGCCCAGGTTCTGACTATCGCCTTTCAGCAGCTGCGCGATCTCGTGCAGCTGGTCGCTCTGCGCATGCAGGCTGGCAATCGCGCCTTCCCCGGTCACCGCTTCAATACGACGCACGCCTGCCGCCGTCCCCGACTCGGAAACGATGCGGAACAAGCCGATGTCACCGGTGCGGGATGCGTGAGTACCGCCACACAGTTCGGTAGAGAAGTCGCCCATGCTCAGCACGCGAACGCGGTCGTCATATTTCTCGCCAAACAGCGCCATCGCACCTTTCTTCTTCGCTGCCTCGAGATCCATGATGTGGGTTTCGATTGGCAGGTTACGACGGATCTGGGCATTCACCAGGTCTTCCACCGCACGAATTTCAGACGGCTTCATCGCTTCAAAATGCGAGAAGTCGAAACGCAGCACTTTGTCATTAACCAGAGAACCTTTCTGTGCAACGTGCGTACCCAGCACTTCGCGCAGGGCTGCGTGCATCAGGTGGGTTGCCGAGTGGTTCAGACGAATGCGCGCGCGGCGAGCTTCGTCAACGTTGGCCTGAACGCCCTCGCCCACTTTCAGAGAGCCGGAAACCAGTTTGCCCTGGTGACCAATCGCCTGACCGTATTTCTGGGTATCGCTTACGCTGAAGCTGAAGCCATTGCCTTTCAGTTCGCCTTTATCGCCAACCTGACCGCCCGATTCCGCATAGAACGGCGTTTTATCCAGGATAACAACCGCTTCCTGGCCCGCGCTAATGCTGTCTACGGCTTTACCGTCAACAAACAGCGCGGTCACGTTGCTGGTCAGGGCCAGCTCTTCGTAGCCTTTAAATTCAGACGCGCTATCAACGCGGATCATCGCGTTGTAGTCCGCGCCAAAACCGCTGGATTCACGCGCACGACGACGCTGTTCTTCCATTGCGGCTTCAAAGCCTGCTTCGTCAACTTTGATGTTGCGCTCGCGGCAAACGTCCGCGGTCAGGTCAACCGGGAAGCCGTAGGTGTCGTACAGGCGGAAAGCGGTTTCGCCATCCAGCGTGTCGCCCTTGAGTTTCGCCAGCTCGTCGTCCAGCAGCGCCAGACCGCGTTCCAGCGTACGGGCAAACTGCTCTTCTTCGGTTTTCAGAACCTGTTCAACCTGCGCCTGCTGGCGTTTCAGCTCATCGCCGGCAGAGCCCATCACGCCAATCAGTGGCCCAACGAGTTTATAGAAGAAGGTGTCCTTCGCGCCCAGCATGTTGCCATGGCGGATCGCACGACGAATGATACGACGCAGCACATAGCCACGGTTTTCATTCGACGGGATAACGCCGTCAGCAATCAGGAACGCACAGGAACGAATATGGTCTGCGATAACGCGCAGTGATTTGTTGCTCAGATCGGTTGCGCCCGTTACCTCAGCAACGGCTTTGATCAGGGTGCTGAACAGGTCAATCTCATAGTTGGAGTTAACGTGTTGCAGAACGGCCGCGATACGCTCAAGGCCCATACCGGTATCTACGGACGGTTTTGGCAGCGGCTCCATGGTGCCGTCGGCCTGACGGTTGAACTGCATGAAGACGATGTTCCAGATCTCAATGTAGCGATCGCCATCTTCTTCCGCGCTTCCCGGAGGGCCACCCCAGATGTGGTCGCCATGATCGTAGAAGATCTCGGTGCACGGACCGCAAGGGCCGGTGTCGCCCATCTGCCAGAAGTTATCAGACGCGTAAGGCGCGCCTTTGTTGTCACCGATACGGATGATACGTTCGCGCGGGATACCCACTTCTTTTTCCCAGATGTCGAACGCTTCGTCATCGGTCTCATACACGGTCACCCACAGACGCTCTTTCGGCAGATTGAACCAGTTTTCACCGGTCAGCAGTTCCCACGCGTATTGAATGGCATCGTGTTTGAAATAGTCGCCGAAGCTGAAGTTACCCAGCATTTCGAAGAAGGTGTGGTGGCGCGCGGTGTAACCGACGTTTTCCAGATCGTTGTGTTTACCGCCCGCACGCACGCAACGCTGTGAGGTTGTGGCGCGGGAATAATTACGCTTGTCGAGACCAAGGAACACATCCTTGAACTGGTTCATCCCGGCGTTGGTAAACAGCAGAGTCGGGTCATTGTTCGGTACCAGGGAGCTGCTGGCAACAACCTGGTGTCCCTTACTATGGAAAAAATCGAGAAACGCCTGACGGATCTCAGCGGTGCTCTTGCTCATAATTATCCTGAAATCAAGCTAACGAAATGTCGCAGCAGATCTGTATCTGTAAACAGTTGGACGGACCAGCTACTGGAAAAAGTGGGAATAAGATAAGTTTTCTTTAGTGGGAAGTAAAATCCCGCATGCGTTCAATCGGTAAAATTACGCCAGATATCCTGAATATCTTCCATCAGGAAGCCGCGGTAGAGCAAAAAGCGCTGGATTTTAACTTTTTCTGAAAATTCACGCGGCAGCGGCTCACCGTACTTTCGTACCGCCTGCTCACGCGCCAGTTCGCACCAGTCAATTTCACTTTCGCGCATGGCTTTTTCAATCGATTCACGGGCTACGCCTTTCTGGTTCAGCTCCTGGCGGATACGCGCTGGCCCATAGCCTTTACGACCACGGCTGGCAAGAAAGCGAGCGGCAAAACGGCCGTCATCCAGATAGTGATGCTCGTAGCACCAGGCAACCACGCGGTCATAATCTTCCGCGGTGGCATCAATGTCTTCCGGACCGTTTTTGCTCATGACGGGCGCTGACAGTTTCCGCCGCAGCTCCTGTTCGCTATGGTCACGCACGGCAAGAATACGCACGGCCCGATCCAGCAAGCGTGAGTAGGCTGGTCGGCGTGATGTCGGTTCACTCATAAAAAACCTGTCGATTCAGAAATGCAAAAAGGGCCGCATCAGCAGCCCTTCATTTTTATCCGAGAGGATTAAAAGTCTTCGTTGGTTTCTTCAGCATCCGCGCCGTCGACCACGAAATCAGGTTTAGAGTCCTGGTTGTTCAGCAGGAGTTCACGCACCTTCTTCTCAATCTCTTTCGCCGCCGCCGGGTTCTCTTTCAGCCAGGAGATAGCATTCGCTTTACCCTGACCAATCTTGTCACCGTTGTAGCTGTACCATGCGCCCGCTTTTTCAATCAGCTTCTCTTTCACGCCCAGGTCAACCAGCTCGCCGAGGAAGTTGATACCTTCGCCGTAGAGGATCTGGAACTCAGCCTGTTTGAACGGTGCTGCGATTTTGTTCTTCACAACCTTCACGCGGGTTTCGCTACCGACTACGTTATCCCCCTCTTTCACCGCACCGATACGGCGGATATCCAGACGGACAGAAGCGTAGAATTTCAGAGCGTTACCGCCGGTGGTGGTTTCCGGGTTACCGAACATTACACCAATTTTCATACGGATCTGGTTGATGAAGATCAGCAGCGTATTGGACTGCTTCAGGTTACCCGCCAGCTTACGCATCGCCTGGCTCATCATACGTGCCGCGAGGCCCATGTGAGAGTCACCGATTTCACCTTCAATTTCCGCTTTTGGCGTCAGCGCCGCAACGGAGTCGACGATGATCACGTCAACCGCACCTGAGCGCGCCAGCGCGTCACAAATTTCCAGTGCCTGCTCGCCGGTGTCCGGCTGGGAGCACAGCAGGTTGTCGATATCAACGCCCAGTTTACGGGCATAGACCGGGTCCAGCGCGTGCTCGGCATCGATAAACGCACAGGTTTTACCTTCGCGCTGTGCCGCCGCAACAACCTGCAACGTCAGGGTAGTTTTACCCGAGGATTCCGGACCGTAGATTTCTACGATACGGCCCATCGGCAAACCGCCAGCGCCCAGTGCGA
This sequence comes from Enterobacter sp. MGH 33, assembly GCF_000534535.1. NCBI lineage: Bacteria > Pseudomonadati > Pseudomonadota > Gammaproteobacteria > Enterobacterales > Enterobacteriaceae > Enterobacter > Enterobacter sp. MGH 33. Next base: position 3,945,100 of record NZ_KI973212.1, read on the forward strand.
TATCAAGAGAAAGCGAACCAGTGGAGATAGTTTCCACATCCATGGAACGGTCTTCACCCAGGCGCATGATGGAGCCTTTACCGAATTGCTTTTCGATCTGGCCCAGTGCTGCCGCCAACGCTTTCTGTTTGTTTTCGTCGATAGCCATTATTACTCCTGTCATGCCGGGAGAAGCAACTGCGCTTCACCATGGACTTCTGTTCTGTTGAGGCAATTATACTGTATAGTCATACAGTATCAAGTATTTTGTAGAAATTGTTGCCAGAGCGTTTTTAACGCGTATTCCGTTGCCTGACGACGCACGCTTTCGCGGTCGCCGCTGAAGCATTCCCGGCGGGTGATCCCTTCACCTTTTGAGGTGGCAAAGCCAAACCAGACGGTGCCGACAGGCTTCACGTCGCTGCCGCCGTCCGGCCCCGCGATACCGCTGATGGAGATAGCGTAATCTGCGCGCGCCTCTTTCAGCGCGCCAATCGCCATCTCGATCACCACCGGCTCGCTGACCGCGCCATGCTGCTCAAGCGTGGCTTCACGCACGCCGATCATCTGCGCTTTCGCCTCGTTACTGTAGGTCACAAAGCCGCGTTCAAACCAGGCGGAACTGCCAGCAATATCGGTAATTGCTTTCGCCACCCAGCCGCCGGTGCAGGATTCTGCGGTCGTGAGAGTCGCGCCGCGCTGTTTCAGCGCCAGCCCCACCACTTCGCTTAGCTGCATCAATTCATGGTCAGTCATTCTCGCTCCAGGCCTTAGAAAAACATGCAGCACAAGATAGCACTTTCTCATCAAATATGGGGATGCGCGTCGGGTTTTACGAGGGGGCTTCAGAAAAAAGCCGATGCGGACGCATCGGCCAGAGAGACGCTTATTTCATGCTGTTAGCGAGGGTGTCCACATTGTGGCGAAACGCCTTGACGTAGGTGTCCGCCACGCCGCCCTTCGCGGACAGCGCTTCCGGGTAAAGTTCACCACCCGGCTGGGCGCCCGTGGCGGTCGCAATCTGCTTCACCAGGCGTGGGTCAAGCTGGTTTTCCATAAACCAGGTTTTCACGCCGTCAGCTTTAATCTGATTGATGATCTCCGCTACCTGCGCCGCGCTGGCTTCACTCTCAGACGACAGCCCCTGCGGCGCCATAAACGTCACGCCGTAGGCGCGGCTGAAATAGCCGAAGGCGTCGTGGCTGGTCAGCACTTTGCGCTTCGCCTGTGGGATGTCGCTGAAACGCTTTTTAGCCCAACCGTCCAGTTGAGAGAGCTGCGCAATATAGGGTTTACCGGTAGCTTCAAGCGCCGCCGTATCTTCAGGATCGGCCTTCACCAGCCCTGAGAGAATATTTTGCGCATACAGCGCGCCGTTCGCCGCGCTGTTCCACGCGTGCGGATCGGTCACGGTTTTACCGTCCTCTTCCAGCGTGTGCGTTTTCACGCCGTCCGAAGCAACCACCAGTTGGCCTTTGAATCCGGAGGCTTTCACCAGACGGTCGAGCCAACCCTCCAGCCCCAGCCCATTGACCACCACCACGTCAGCTTTACTCAGCGCCGCGCTGTCTTTGGGCGAGGGTTCGAAAGTATGGGGATCACCGTCCGGCCCCACCAGCGTCGTCACCTTCACACGATCGCCGCCAACCTGCTGCGTGATGTCTCCCAGGATGGAAAAGCTGGTCACCACATTAAGCGTTTTCGCCATTACGCCGTGCGTCATCATGCCGAGCGCGAGCGCCACGGCTAACCCTGTACGTTTCATCGTTTCCCCTTGCGTTAAAAAAGCGCCCGCAGGCTATCCGCCAGCCTGCTGCGCGTGCCAAATAAAACTGAAATAAAGAACAATGCGCTGGCGGTCAGCACAATGGAGGGCCCGGCGGGCAGACTCACTGCCCAGGAAAGGCTTAAGCCCAGCCACGCGCAAAAAATACCGCTGATACCCGCCATCAAAAGTAACCCTGGCAGTGTGCGCACCCAGCAGCGTGCCGCCACGGCGGGTAACATCATCAGCCCGACGGCCATCAGCGTGCCGAGCACCTGAAAACCGGCTACCAGGTTGAGCACCAGCAGCGCCAGAAACAGACCGTGTAACATCCCGGGCAGCCAGCGCGCGTTCACCTGCAACCACGCGGTATCAAACGCTTCGCTGACCAGCCCCCGATAAAAAATCGCCAGCGTGAGGAGCGTGAACATGCAAACGCCCGTCACGAACAGGGCTGACGCGCTATCCACGGCGAGAATGGAGCCAAACAGAAGATGAAGCAGATCGACATTTGAACCGCGCAGCGACACCAGCGTGACGCCCAGCGCCAGCGAGCCCAGGTAAAACCCCGCGAAGCTGGCATCCTCTTTAAGCGGCGTGCGGCGGCTGACCAGCCCGGCCACCAGCGCAACGGCGATCCCGGCAATAAACCCGCCGACAGTCATTGCCAGCAGCGACATCCCGCTGAGCAGATAGCCCACCGCGACACCCGGCAAAATGGCGTGAGAAAGGGCGTCCCCCATCAGGCTCATCCGACGCAGTTGAAGAAATACGCCCAGCGCAGTGGTGCTGACGGAGAGCGCCAGGCAAACCACCAGCGCGCGCCGCATAAAGCCGTACTCAATAAACGGCTGGAAGAAGAGATGCCAGATCATGCCACCCTCACCCGCTCGGTTTTCCAGTGCGGCGTATCAGCATCCAGCCGCAGCGTTTGTGGGAAGTGACGCGAGACGCGTTCGCTGTCGTGCAGTACCGCCAGCAGGGTCTGCCCCTGCATATACATCTCCAGCATCAGATCCATCAGCACGTTGCAGGTCGCTTCATCGACGCCGGTGAAAGGCTCATCCAGCATCACCAGCGGCGCCTGCTGCACCAAAACGCGGGCAAACAGCATGCGCTGAAACTGGCCGCCGGAAAGTTCATCAATGGTGGAGAACGCCATGGACTCCAGCCCCACGCGCTCCAGCGCGCCGGCAATGCGCATGCGGGCATCCCGACGAAAACCGGCAAACAGAGAGATTGCTGGCCAGCAGCCCATACTCACCACGTCCTGCACGGTCAGAGGAAATTGCGCCTCCAGCGCGTGACGCTGCGCCAGCCAGCCCACCACCGGACGTTTCCCCTGCCAGCGAAACGTACCGCTGACGGGCGGAATAAAGCCGGCGAGCGTTTTCAGCAGCGTGGATTTACCGCAGCCGTTGGCCCCGACGATAGCGGTCATGCTCCCGCGTTCAATCACGCCGGACAGCGCGCGCGTAACGGGCTGGCGATCGTAACCCGCCACCAGGTCGTTCATCACGATCATGGCAACGCCACCGCCCAGCGCACGGCCAGGCCGAGAAACAGAATGATCACCAGCGCCAGCAGCAGCCGAACCGGGGATGAGAGAGAAAACAGGGACATGGAAATCTCAATTCAAAAATAATGTTATAACATAACAATAATGAAAGTCGATTAAGATGTAAACGGTGGGAGTGAAATGGGAGTGTGGCGAAATGTTTCTGCAAACTTCCCTCTCCCGTGGGAGAGGGTCAGGGTGCGGGCAGCCATGCCGGGTGGCGGCGTTGCCTTACCCGGCCTACCCGTCAGGGTAACTTACTGGCTAAACGGTGACGCTGCCGGCACACGCGCCTGAGACACCGCCAGCCCCAGCTGCCACACCGCCATCGCATAGTGCGTGCTGTGGTTGTAGCGGGTAATGGTGTAGAAGTTAGGCAGCCCGAACCAGTACTGATAACCGGTTCCGACATCCAGGCGCAGCAGGCTCACCTGGTCAACATTGCCCAGCGGCTGCGACGGCGTTAAGCCTGCCGCTGCCAGCTGCGCCACGCTGTATTTGGTTTTAAATCCGTTTTCCAGACCAAACGCCTCGCCGTTCGCCTGCACCGCCACCTGGCCGCCCGGCGTCCAGCCATGCGCTTTGAAGTAGTTGGCCACGCTGCCAATGGCGTCTTCGGGATCCCACAGGTTGATGTGACCATCCCCGTTAAAATCTACCGCGTACTGCTTATAGGAGGACGGCATAAACTGGCCGTAGCCCATTGCCCCGGCGAACGACCCTTTCAGATCGAGCGGATCGTCCTGTTCGTCTCGCGCCATCAGCAGGAAGGTTTCCAGCTCGGAAGAGAAATACTCGGCGCGGCGCGGGTAGTTGAAGGAGAGCGTCGCCAGCGCATCAAGGATGCGGGTTTTACCCATAATGCGTCCCCAGCGGGTCTCGACCCCAATAATACCGACGATGATCTCCGGCGGCACGCCATAGACCTGCCACGCACGGTTCAGGGCGTCTTCATACTGATTCCAGAACACCACGCCATTCTGCACGTTGTCCGGGGTAATAAACTGTTTGCGATAGCGCAGCCACGCGCCGTTTGGCCCGGTCGGCACCTGGGCTGTCGGCGCCTGCCTGTCCATCAGGCGCAGCACGTAGTCCAGACGCTTCGCCTGAGACAAAATGGCATGCAGCTGCTGGCGGTCAAAACCGTGCTTGCTCACCATTTTATCGATGAACTGTTCGGCCGCAGGGTTATTCGCGAAGTCGCCGCCCATATGCATCATATTGTGCTGCGGCTCCAGCAGGAATCCTCCGGAAGGCACGCCCGCCGTTGGCTGAGCGGCTTCGGTCTTGGGTTTGCTACTACAGGCGGACAGGAGAATAAGCGCAGGCAACAGCGCTGCATAACGACGCTTGAACATGTGGCATCCATTTAACGAGTTCGGTAAGAACCCAGTATGGTAAAGCATCCCCAACTCCTCAAGGAAGCGGTACGCACCTCCCCGACGCAAATCCGTGTTTTTTTCCACCAAAAATTATTCACCTCACCAATAAACTTTCAAAATAATACATTTTTCTTTCATTGTGAGATCTGATTAACACTTTAAAACCTTTCAAAGTGATTATTATTAGCCGCAGATAGACAAAAACAAACGCCCTACAGGAGAGAATAATGATAGAAACCATCACCCACGGCGCCGAGTGGTTCATCGGGCTGTTTCAGAAAGGCGGCGAGGTATTCACCGGCATGGTGACCGGGATCCTGCCCCTGCTGATCAGCCTGCTGGTGATCATGAACGCCCTGATTAACTTTATCGGCCAGCAGCGTATTGAACGCTTCGCCCAGCGCTGTGCCGGCAATCCGCTGTCCCGCTACCTGATCCTGCCCTTCATCGGCACCTTTGTGTTCTGCAACCCGATGACCTTAAGCCTCGGCCGATTTATGCCAGAGAAGTACAAGCCGAGTTATTACGCCGCCGCCTCCTACAGCTGCCATTCAATGAACGGCCTGTTCCCGCACATTAACCCCGGCGAGCTGTTTGTTTACCTCGGGATTGCCAGCGGTCTCACTACGCTGGGACTGCCGCTCGGCCCGCTGGCGGTGAGCTATCTGCTGGTCGGCCTGGTGACCAACTTCTTCCGCGGCTGGGTAACGGACCTCACTACCGCCATTTTTGAGAAAAAAATGGGCATTCAGCTTGATGAGAAAGTCCAGCTTTCGGGAGCCACAGTATGAACCGGATCCGCATAGAGAAAGGCACGGGCGGCTGGGGCGGCCCGCTGGAGTTCGACGCTACCGAAGGCAAAAAGATCGTCTACATCACCGCGGGCACGCGCCCGGCGATCGTCGACACGCTGCGCGAGCTGACCGGCTGGGAAGCAGTCGACGGCTTCAAAGAGGGTGAGCCGCCGGAAGCGGAAATCGGCGTGGCGGTAATCGACTGCGGCGGCACCCTGCGCTGCGGCATCTACCCGAAGCGCCGCATTCCGACGGTGAATATTCACTCCACGGGCAAATCAGGCCCGCTGGCGCAGTACATCCTTGAGGACATTTATGTCTCGGGCGTGAAGGAGGACAACATCACGCTGGTAAATGGCACATCCGCACCGCAAAAAGCGGCCCCGCGCGAGTACGACACCAGCAAAAAAATCACCGAGCAGAGCGACGGCCTGCTGGCGAAGGTCGGGATGGGGATGGGGTCCGCCGTGGCGGTGCTGTTCCAGTCCGGGCGCGACACCATCGACACGGTGCTGAAAACCATTCTGCCGTTTATGGCGTTCGTCTCGGCGCTGATCGGCATCATCATGGCCTCCGGCCTCGGCGACTGGATTGCCCACGGCCTCGCCCCGCTCGCCAGCGCCCCGCTCGGCCTGGTGACGCTGGCGCTGATCTGCTCCTTCCCGCTGCTGTCGCCGTTTCTTGGCCCGGGCGCGGTGATTGCCCAGGTCATCGGCGTGCTGATTGGCGTGCAGATTGGTCTGGGGAATATTCCCCCGCACCTCGCCCTGCCCGCCCTGTTTGCCATTAACGCTCAGGCGGCGTGCGACTTCATCCCCGTCGGGCTGTCGCTGGCGGAAGCGCGCCAGGAGACCGTGCGCGTGGGCGTCCCCTCCGTGCTGGTGAGCCGCTTCCTGACGGGCGCGCCAACGGTGCTAATTGCCTGGTTTGTCTCCGGCTTTATTTATCAATAAGAGGTTCCTGCCATGACCGTGATTTACCAGACCACCATTACCCGCATCGGCCAGAGCGCGGCCGATGCGCTGAGCGACCAGATGCTGATCACCTTCCGCGAAGGCGCCCCGGCAGATATCGAAGAGTTTTGCTTTATCCACTGCCACGGCGAGTTAAACGGCAAGCTGAAGGCCGGTGGCCAGCTGGAGCTGGGCAAGGCGCGCTATGCCGTAACCGCCGTCGGTGACGTCGCCGAGCAAAACCTGCGCGAGCTGGGGCACATCACCTTGCGTTTCGACGGCCAGCCGCGGGCGGAGTATCCCGGCACGGTTCACGTTGAGGGGCCGGTTCCGCAGACCGTCACCCCAGGCTGCACGTTAAAATTTATTTCGTAATAAAGGAGAGACACATGAGTCAGGTTGCCGTTGTCATTGGTGGGGGACAAACCTTAGGCGAGTTCCTCTGCCATGGGCTTGCCGCAGAGGGCTACCGCGTGGCGGTCGTGGATATTCAGAGTGAGAAAGCCGCCCGCGTAGCGGACGCCATCAACACCGAATTTGGCGAAGGGATGGCGTATGGATTTGGCGCCGACGCCACCAGCGAGCAGAGCGTGATGGCGCTGGCCCGCGGCGTGGATGAGATTTTTGGTCGCACCGATCTGCTGGTCTACAGCGCGGGGATCGCGAAAGCGGCCTTTATCAGCGATTTCGAACTGGGGGATTTTGACCGCTCGTTGCAGGTGAATCTGGTGGGCTATTTTCTCTGCGCCCGAGAATTTTCCCGCCTGATGATCCGCGACGGTATTCAGGGGCGCATCATTCAGATCAACTCAAAATCGGGGAAAGTGGGCAGCAAGCACAACTCCGGCTACAGCGCGGCGAAGTTTGGCGGCGTCGGGCTGACGCAGTCTCTGGCGCTGGATCTGGCCGAATACGGCATAACCGTGCACGCGCTGATGCTGGGTAACCTGCTGAAATCGCCGATGTTCCAGTCCCTGCTGCCGCAGTATGCCGCCAAACTTGGCATCAAAGCAGAGGACGTCGAACAGTACTACATCGACAAAGTGCCGCTGAAGCGCGGGTGCGATTATCAGGACGTGCTGAACATGCTGCTGTTTTACGCCAGCCCGAAAGCCTCGTACTGCACCGGGCAGTCGATTAACGTCACCGGTGGGCAGGTGATGTTCTGAGTTCATTCCCCGGTGGCGCTGCGCTTACCTGGGCTACAATCCCCGTAGGCCGGGTAAGGCGCAGCCGCCACCCGGCAGTTAAGGAGCCGATATGGTCACCGCACTCATCACCGTCGCCGCCCTCGCCTGGCTTTGCCAGATGGCGTTTGGCGGCTGGCAAATCCATCAGTTTAACCGCGCCTTTGACGCCCTGTGCCAGAAAGGCCGCGTGGGCGTCGGGCGTTCAGGCGGACGCTTTAAACCGCGGGTTGTCGTCGCTATTGCGCTGGATGAAAACAATATGGTTTGCGATTCCCTCATCATGCGCGGCGTAACGGTGTTTGCCCGTCCGACCAAAATCCAGGCGATCGACGGCATTTCGCTGCATGAATTACAACCTGATGTGATCTTCCCCCATGATTCACTCTGTCAGAATGCACTATCATTAGCGCTTAATCTGAAACATGGATAATTTCGTTGTGAAAGTTATAAACTTGCGGAATTATCATTTCGCAACGTAAGGAACGAAGCGCCTATGAAACCACGTCAGCGGCAGGCGGCCATACTTGAGCATCTGCAAAAGCAGGGAAAGTGCTCGGTAGAGGATCTGGCCCACTACTTTGACACCACCGGCACGACAATACGCAAGGACCTGGTGTTGCTCGAAAACTCCGGCGCCGTCATTCGTACCTACGGCGGCGTGGTGCTCAATAAAGACGAAGCCGACCCGCCTATCGACCACAAAACGCTGATCAATACCCACCAGAAAGCGCTGATTGCCGAAGCCGCCGTCAAATTTATCCAGGACGGCGATTCCATTATCCTCGACGCAGGCAGTACCGTCCTACAGATGATCCCGCTGCTCAGCCGCTTTAATAACATCACCGTGATGACCAACAGCCTGCACATCGTCAATGCCCTGTCAGAGTTCGACAGCGAGCAGACCATCCTGATGCCCGGTGGCACCTTCCGTAAAAAATCCGCGTCGTTTCACGGGCAGCTGGCGGAGAATGCCTTCGACCACTTCAGCTTCGATAAGCTGTTTATGGGCACGGACGGCATCGACCTCAACGCGGGCGTGACCACCTTCAACGAGGTGTTCAGCGTCAGCAAAGCGATGTGCAACGCCGCGCGGGAAGTGATTTTGATGGCGGACTCGTCGAAGTTTGGCCGTAAAAGCCCCAACATTGTCTGTAGCCTTGAAAGCGTCGATAAGCTGATTACCGACGCAGGTATCGATCCGGCATTTAAAAAAGCGCTGGAAGCGAAGGGCATCGACGTGATCGTAACCGGAGAGAAAAATGAGTGATTTTCTGTTAAACGCAGGCCGTCAGACCCTGCTGCTGGAGCTACAGGAAGCCAGCCGCCTGCCGGAACGTCTGGGTGAGGATTTTGTTCGTGCAGCCAACACCATTATCCACTGCGAGGGCAAAGTGATCGTGGCGGGTATCGGTAAATCCGGTCATATCGGCAAGAAGATTGCCGCGACGCTTGCCAGCACCGGCACCCCGGCGTTCTTCGTGCATCCTGCCGAAGCGCTGCACGGCGATCTGGGGATGATCGAAAGCCGCGACGTGATGCTGTTTATCTCCTACTCCGGTTCAGCCAAAGAGCTGGATCTCATCATCCCTCGCCTGCAAGAAAAATCGGTGGCCCTGTTAGCGATGACCGGCAAATCCCGTTCGCCGCTGGCGCTGGCCGCGAAAGCAACGCTGGATATTTCCGTTGAGCGCGAAGCCTGTCCGATGCACCTGGCACCGACCTCCAGCACCGTCAACACGCTGATGATGGGCGACGCCCTGGCGATGGCGGTGATGCAGGCGCGCGGTTTTAATGAGGAAGATTTCGCCCGCTCCCATCCTGCGGGCGCGCTTGGGGCTCGTCTGCTCAACAAAGTTCACCACCTGATGCGCACGGACGATGCCATTCCTCAGGTCAAACTCGACACCAGCGTGATGGACGCCATGCTGGAGCTGAGCCGCACCGGGCTGGGGCTGGTTGCGGTATGCGACAATGACCGCCAGGTGAAGGGCGTCTTCACCGACGGCGACCTGCGCCGCTGGCTGGTGGGCGGCGGCAAGCTGGAGGCGCGGGTATCCGAAGCAATGACCCAGGGCGGGCTGACGCTGAATGCCGACAGCCGCGCGATTGAAGCCAAAGAGGTGCTGATGAAGCGCAAAATCACCGCCGCGCCGGTGGTGGACGAGCACGGCAGGCTGTGCGGCGCGATCAACCTGCAAGACTTCTACCAGGCGGGGATTATTTAACCCTTCAGCCCCAGACGTTTCGCCAGCCTGTGAAGGTTGGCGACGTCCATCTCCAGCGCCCGCGCGCACGCCGCCCAGCTGCGGTTATTCTGCTCCAGCGCGCGGGCGATCATCTGACGCTGGAACGCATCCGTCGCCTCGCGCAGGTTTTCGTTCACGCTCTCAGGTATCACCGGCTTCACGGGCGGCATCGTTTCCTCATGCAGCGCGAAATGGCGCGCATGAATAACCACTTCATCCCCCGAACGCGTTGCCCGCGCCAGCACCACCGCGCGGTGGATCGCATGTTCCAGCTCACGCACGTTACCCGGCCAGCCGTAGCTCAGCAGGTGCGTCCTCGCGCCGGGACTTAGCACCACGCGGGAAAGCCCCATTTTGAGCCGACACTGTTCGCAGAAAAAGCCCGCCAGCAGAACCACATCCTCGCCCCGCTCGCGCAGCGGCGGCACCGTGAGCGGGAACACGCTCAGACGGTGGAACAGATCGGCGCGGAAATTCCCCGCCAGCACCTCTTCGCGCAGATCGCGGTTCGTCGCCGCCAGCACGCGCACATCCACGCGTAAGCTGCGATCGTCTCCCACGCGTTGAATATCGCCATACTGCAACACCCGCAGCAGTTTGGCCTGAAGCGAAAGGGAGAGTTCGCCAATTTCATCGAGGAACAGCGTGCCGTTATCAGCCATTTCGAACTTGCCGCTGCGGTTGCTGATCGCCCCGGTAAAGGCCCCTTTGACGTGTCCGAACAGCTCGCTTTCCGCCACGCTTTCCGGCAACGCCGCGCAGTTGAGATAGACCAGCGGATTCATCGCACGGGGCGAGGCTTCGTGGATCGCTTTTGCCACCAGCTCTTTACCGGTGCCGGTCTCCCCGAAGATCAGCACGTTCAAATCAGACGCGGCGACAATCTCAATCTCTTTTTTGAGCTGCGCCATGCCCGGCGAAAGGCCGATCATTTCGGTGTGCGCCACCTGCTCAAACACCGTCGGGCTACCCGGAAGAATATTCTGGCTCTCCAGCTGTTCTATCAGCAGGGCGTTGTTCAGCGCCCCGGCCGCCAGCGCGGCAATCAGCCGTAGCTCTTCGTCGCTGAAGGTATCGAACTGATCAGGCGACATGCCGTCGAGGGTTAACGCGCCAATCAGGTTCTGCCCGGCAAACAGAGGCAGGCCGATACAGGCGTGCACCTTCAGGCTCTCCTGTCCGGGGATCAGGCCGTCGTAAGGATCGGGCAGATCGCTGTCTGCCGGGAAACGCACCACGTCACCCGCGCGGGCGATGGTTTCCAGACGCGGGTGGCCCTCCAGGGTAAAGCGCCGCCCGAGTACGTCCTTCGCCAGACCGTCGATAGCCAGCGGAATAAACTGCCGCCCTTCGTAACGCAGCAGCGCCGACGCATCGCAATCCAGCACGTGGCGCAACGTGGAGATCAGCCGCTGAAAGCGGTCCTGATGACCAATACCGGTTTGCAGTTCTATGGCGATCTTCGCCAGCACATCTACGGAAAAGCTCATCTCTGCCTCACTGTCATTTTGACAATACATAGTGTCATATTGACAATTTTTAAGATAGTCAAAATGACTACCCACTAAGGAGCATCGAAACGAAAACACATTATTTTCAACAGGTTAAAAAGTTGGCACGCAACTTGATATATGACAGTCATCTTATTTGAAAACGCCGTATTAAGTTGAGGTTGCTATGTCTATTCTGGTTAAAAATAACATTCATTGGGTGGGTCAACGTGACTGGGAAGTACGTGATTTTCACGGGACGGAATACAAAACGCTGCGCGGCAGCAGCTACAACAGCTATCTCATTCGTGAAGGTAAAAACGTCCTGATCGATACCGTCGATCACAAATTCAGCCGCGAGTTCGTGCAGAATCTGCGCAGCGAAATCGATCTGAATGAGATCGACTACATTATCATCAACCACGCGGAAGAGGATCATGCCGGGGCGCTGACCGAGCTGATGTCCCACATTCCGGATACCCCGATCTACTGCACCACCAACGCCATTGACTCCATCAACGGCCACCACCACCATCCGGAGTGGAACTTCCACACCGTGAAAACCGGCGACACGCTGGATATCGGCAATGGCAAACAGCTGATCTTCGTGGAAACCCCAATGCTGCACTGGCCGGACAGCATGATGACCTACATGACCGGTGACGCGGTGCTGTTCAGTAACGACGCCTTCGGCCAGCACTACTGTGACGAACGTCTGTTCAACGACGAAGTGGATCAGACCGAGCTGTTCGAACAGTGCCAGCGCTACTACGCCAACATCCTGACCCCGTTCAGCCGTCTGGTCACGCCAAAAATCACCGAGATCCTCGGCTTCAACCTGCCGGTGGATATGATTGCCACCTCCCACGGCGTGGTATGGCGTGAAAATCCAACCCAGATTGTCGAACTGTACCTGAAGTGGGCGGCGGACTATCAGGAAGATCGCATCACCATCTTCTACGACACCATGTCCAACAACACCCGCATGATGGCGGACGCCATTGCCCAGGGCATCAACGAAGTTGACCCGAACGTGGCGGTGAAAATCTTCAACGTGGCGCGCAGCGATAAGAATGAGGTATTGACCAACGTCTTCCGCTCCAAAGGCGTGCTGGTGGGTACCTCCACCATGAATAACGTGATGATGCCGAAAATTGCCGGACTGGTGGAAGAGATGACCGGCCTGCGCTTTCGTAACAAACGCGCCAGCGCCTTTGGTTCACACGGCTGGAGCGGCGGCGCGGTAGAGCGTCTCTCCACCCGTTTACAGGATGCCGGTTTTGAGATGTCCCTGAGCCTGAAGGCGAAATGGCGTCCGGATCTCGACGCGCTGGAAATCTGTCGTCAGCACGGTCGCGACATTGCCCGCCAGTGGGCGCTTGCGCCGCTGCCGGAAACCGCACCCGCCGCGGCGGTTACGCCGAAAGCTGTAGCAGAAGCTGCCGCTGCCGACCTTGGCCCTTGCATGCAGTGCAGCGTCTGCCAGTGGATTTACGATCCTGAGCTGGGCGAGCCGTTGCAGGATGTCGCGCCGGGTACGCCGTGGAGCGAGGTGCCGGACAACTTCCTCTGCCCGGAATGTTCCCTCGGGAAAGACGTCTTTGATGAACTGGCAACGGAGGCAAAATGAGCCACGGCATCGTCATTATCGGCTCGGGCTTTGCCGCCCGCCAGCTGGTGAAAAATATCCGCAAACAGGATGCTAACGTGCCGCTGACGGTGATCGCCGCCGACAGCATGGATGAGTACAACAAGCCTGATTTAAGCCACGTCATTAGCCAGAATCAGCGCGCCGACGATCTCACCCGCCAGACGGCGGGGGAGTTCGCAGAACAGTTTAACCTGCGTCTGTTTCCGTACACCTGGGTCACCGATATCGACGCCGACGCCCACGTGGTGAACGCGAAAGATAAAACCTGGCAGTACGACAAACTGGTGCTGGCGACGGGGGCATCGGCGTTTGTGCCGCCGGTTGAGGGCCGCGAGCTGATGGTCACGCTCAACAGCCAGCAGGAGTATCAGGCCAGCGAGACCCTGTTACGCGACGCCACGCGGGTGATGATTGTCGGCGGCGGACTGATTGGCACCGAGCTGGCGATGGACTTCTGCCGGGCGGGAAAATCCGTCACCCTGGTTGACCACGCGGCCAGCATTCTGTCAGGGCTGATGCCAGCAGAAGTAAGCAGTCGCTTACAGCATCGTCTGACCGACATGGGCGTGCATCTGCTGCTGAAATCGCAGTTACAGAGCCTGAGCAAAACCGAAACCGGCATTTGTGCGACGCTCGACCGCAACCGCAGCGTGGAAGTGGATGTGGTTATTGCGGCGACGGGGTTGCGCCCGGAAACCGCGCTGGCGCACCGCGCGGGCGCAGAGATCAATCGAGGCGTGAAGGTGGATAGCTACCTGCAAACCACCCGGCCGGACATTTATGCCCTGGGCGACTGCGCGGAAATTAACGGCCAGGTGCTGCCGTTCCTGCAACCGATTCAGTTAAGCGCCATGTTCCTGGCGAAAAACCTGCTCGGCGGCAACGCCCCGGTGAAATTACCCGCCATGCTGGTGAAGGTAAAAACGCCGGAACTACCGCTGCATCTCGCAGGTGAAACGCAGCGTCAGGATCTGGACTGGGAGATTGTCCTTTCGCCTCAGGGCATGGTGGCGCGCGGCACCGATACCGACGGTCAGATGCGCGCCTTTGTCGTCAGCGAAGACAGAATGAAGGAGGCCTTCGCGCTGCTGAAATCGCTACCAGCTTAACCCTCGTCATGCCGGGTGGCGCTCCGCTTACCCGGCCTACAGTACTGCCACGCTTACTTAACCTTTGGATTTTGTTGTCCACCGCCCCGATGTCCCGGGGCTTTTTTTATCGCTACACTTTCAGCGTCAGGAGCGCACCACCAGCGCGTCATAACCGCGCCAGCGATAGTTCGCCATCGAGATCAGCCAGCAGGCGACAAACAGCCCGACCACCACAAATCCGGCGTCGCCCAGGTTATCGTTCACCGCGCCAATCAGATCCCACACGCCGCCGCTGAGGGCGAACTTGTCCATCAGCAGACCCATCGCTTCCAGGCCGCCGATAAACAGCGCCACCACCACCGAAGTGCCGGTGATGGTCATGTTGTAGTAGAGCTTGCGCTGCGGCTTGTTAAACGCCCAGCCGTAGGCACCCACCATCAGCAGGTTATCGAGCGTATCCACCAGCGCCATGCCGCTGGCGAAGAGCGCCGGGAAGATCATGATCGACCACACCGACATCCCGCTGGAGGCGCTGGCGGCGGAGATCCCCAACACGCCGATTTCGGTGGCGGTGTCGAACCCCAGGCCGAACAGGAAACCGACCAGGTACATCTGCCAGCTTTTATTGACGAGGCGGAAGGTTTTGCCGAACAGCCAGTTCATGACGCCGCCCTGTGCAGGCAGCGTGATGTCGCCCTGCACGGGATTGCCGTGTTTCAGCGCCTGAAAACTGCGCCAGACGCCGCGCAGGATCACCATATTCACCAGCGCCATCGCCAGCAGGAAGGTGGCGGAGACGGCGGTGCCAATCAGGCTGCCGGTTTCGTGGAACCATGCCATGTTTTTCTGAAACGCCGTGGCGGTCGCGGCGATAGCAATGGAGGCCAGCACCACGATGGTGGAGTGTCCGAGGGAAAACCATGCGCCCACGCCGGACGGGCGCTTGCCCTGCTGCATCATTTTACGCGTCACGGTATCAATCGCGGCGATATGGTCGGCATCCACCGCATGACGCAGTCCGTAACACCAGGCCAGCAGGCTGGCCGCCATCAGCGCCGTACTGCCGCTAAAGGTGTGCCACGCCAGCCCCCAGGCCAGCAGGTTAGCCATCCCGAGAGCCAGCAGCAGGCACGCTGCACGAGGTTCATTGCGTAAAAGTCGTAACATTTTAAATCCCTTGTGAACATGATCGGGCGGCAGCAACCACCGCCTGCCCGAAGGAGATCGCTCCGTCGCCTGCGGGCAGGCGCGAAGGAAAAAGAAGCGTGAAATCAGAAAGGTAATGACGAAGGCGCGCGCGCAGCAGGCGGTTGTGAAGGACGCCTCCGCTGAAGCACACCGTCGTGAGCGACCGTCGGCGGGCATGCGTTGCCGCCAGTTCGCTCAGCCCTTTTGCCAGCGCATCGTGAAAAGCCCAGGCACGCTCGCCGGGTTCCGCCCGCCAGGTAAGCCACTGTTGCCAGAACAGCGCAAGGTTATCCGTCTGGAGCGTCACCGGATGATCAACCCCTGCGCAGCGTTCGGCCAGCGCCTCCAGCCGGCACGCGGCTTCGCCCTCATAGCGTTGCGTTTCAATGCCCAGCGCACAGGCCACGGCGTCGAACAGACGACCACAGGAGGAGGCCCGCGGCGCATTGATACCGCGCGACACAGCCGTTGCCAGCAGCGGCCAGTTTTGACGCTGTACCACCTCTGTTTCCGGGTACTGCTGCCAGTCAGGTACGAACGCCAGACAGTGGGCGAGCAAATTGCGCCACGGCTGTTTTGCCGCCAGATCGCCCCCCGGCAGCGCAACGGCTGGCAGACCGCCCAGCCGTTCGCAGTCGCGATAGTTCACCCGCAGGCACTCGCCGCCCCACAGCGCGCCGTTCTCGCCCATGCCGATCCCGTCCAGGGTCAGGGCAATAACATCCCCGCCGTCGAGCGGCCAGCCATTCTCCGCCAGACACGCTGCCGCATGCGCATGATGATGCAGCACGGTCTCAACGGGCAGCGCCTGCGCCCGGGCCCACTGTCGGGCGTGATATCCCGGATGGGCATCGCACACCACGCGCTCAGGCTGAAAGGCGTAGATGTCCTGCATCGTCGAGAGCGCACTGCGCCACTGCGCCTCTACCCCCTCGTCGCTCAGATCGCCAAAATGCTGGCTCAGCACCGCCTGGTTGCCACGCACCAGGCTGAAGGTGTTTTTCATCTCCGCGCCGGTGCATAACATGGGCGGGATGTCGCGGAATCCGGCGGGCAATGTGATGGCATCCGGCACAAAACCGCGTGCGCGACGCAGCATCGTGCCCTCCTGGTCCATCACTGAATCATCCATCCGTTGCAGGATGTCGCGGTTGTGCAGCAGGAAGCCGTCAGCGATGTCACTGAGTTCTTCCAGCGCCTGCTGGTTGCTTATGGCGGGTGGATGGCCGCTGAGGTTGCCGGAGGTCATCACCAGCGGGCGCTGGCAGTCCAGCATCAGCAAATGCTGGAGCGGGTTCGCAGGCAGCATCACGCCGACCGTATCCAGCCCCGGCGCAATCTCCTCAGGAAACGCAGGAAGGCAGGCTTTTGGCGTCAGCACAATCGGCGCAGCGGGTGAACGTAACAGCGTCTGGATGGCCTCCGGCAGATCGTCCGCATGCGGGATCATCACCGCCAGCGGCCTGGTCGGGCGCTGCTTGCGTGCCCGTAATTTCCGAACCGCCTGCGGGTTAAGCGCGTCGCAGACCAGGTGAAAACCGCCCAGCCCTTTGACCGCCACAATCCCGCCGCCTTCCAGCATCGCCACCGCCGCGCTTAACGCCGATTCGCGGGTGGCAGCAGCCTCCCCGGCTCGCCACTCCAGCTGCGGTCCGCAATCCGGGCAGGCCACCGGCTGGGCGTGAAAACGCCGGTCAGCCGGGTTGAGGTACTCCGTTTCACAGGGCACACAGAGCGGGAATGGCGCCATTGACGTGGCCGGGCGGTCATAGGGCATGGCGCGGATAATGGTAAACCGCGGCCCGCAGTGGGTGCAGTTGATAAACGGGTAGCGGTAGCGACGTTCGCGGGGATCGCGCATCTCCGCCAGGCATGCGGGACAGGTGGCGGCATCCGGGACGATTTGCGTGTCCATCGCCCCGCTCTCGCTGTGGCGGATGACAAACTCGTCCGGCAGCGTCGTCCAGCTGAACGGCTGCGTTTCAATGCGATCGATGCGCGCCAGCGGTGGGCAGTCCTGGCGCAGTCTCGCGGTAAAGTCACCCCCACTGCCCGCGAGACGCACCAGGACACCCTCTCCGTCGTTGCAGACGTCGCCTGCCAGCCCCAGCTGGTGCGCAAGCTGCCAGACGAAGGGACGAAATCCTACCCCCTGCACCTTGCCGCGCACCCGAAGCTGTACGCCATTAACGCGCATTGCAGCTTAAAACAGCAGCGATGACGAGGTGTCGAACGCCGCGCGGCGGCGTTTTTCGGCACTCATCTGTTCGAGCTTGTCGCGATCGACGCAGACCAGCGCATGCGTCGGACAGGCTTCCATACACGCCGGACCGGCGTCGCGGTGGTAGCAGAGGTCACATTTATTGGCTTCGGCTTTCTCCGCGCGTACGCTCAGCCCGATACCGCTGTTGCGCACCACCGGGCGAACCACCACCTCCATCGCGCCATACGGACACGCCACCACACAGGTTTTGCACCCGATGCAGCGCTCCTGCATCACATGCACGAAGCCTTTCTCGCGCTTAATCGCCCCGTTCGGACAGACGTTGGCGCACGGCGCATCTTCGCACTGGCGACAGATAGCGGCGGTAGAAATATTCACGCCTTTAATGACGTGGATGCGCGGCAGGAAGGTATCAGGGGTGAGAGAGGCGCAATCCTGCTCTGCCTGATGGGACACCACGCACGCCACTTCACAGGTACGGCAACCAATGCATTTGCTGGCATCGGCCATAATAAAACGGTTCATCTGCTTCTCCGGCATTACTGTTATGCGCGAAGCTATTCATAAACCGTGCCAATATTTAATGCATTGATTTTATAGGGAAATTTAAAAGAGAGGGATCTGTCATCGTCATTAGTGACGATGACTGATGTCGACGTCAGCGATGCGGGCCGTCAATGACGGAGTCGCGCAGGATAAGCTCGCCGGAGAAGGTTTGCTGAGGCTTAAACTCACCGCCGTCGAGCATGAAAATCATACGGCTGATGGTCTCCTGAATCATCTCCGTTACCGGAATACGCACGCTGGAGAGGGACGGCACGATATAGGGCGCGATTGCCACGTCGTCAAAGCCGATGACGGACACTGCGCCCGGCGTGGCGACGCCGCTCTCGTGCAGCTGCCTGATGGCGCCAATCGCCATGTCGTCGTTACTCGCCACCAGCGCGGTAAACGTTTCGCCGCGGGTGAGCAACTGAGAGACCGCCGCCGCGCCGCTGGCCGGGTTCCACTTCCCTTCGGCGATCAGCGCGTCGCGAACTGCAATCCCGTGCTGCGCCAGCGCGTCCTTGTAGCCGGAAAGACGCTCCACCCCGGTGGGGGAATCCAGCGAACCGGTGATAAACGCAATCTCCCGGTGGCCTTTCTCAATCAGCTGCGATACCGCGTCCTGACACGACGCTTTATGATCGGACCAGACGCTGTGACTGCTGTTTTTCCGCAAACGGCGGTTGAGCACCATGATCGGCTGCTCGCATTTCTCAATGATCTCGTCCAGCGCTTCCACGCTCAGAAAACGCGGATAGATGATTACCGCGTCGCAGCGCATGTCGAGCAGGTACTGGATCGCCTCGCGCTCCTCTTCGGCGCTGTGCTTGCCGTCCGCCAGGATCAGCTGACGCCCCTTCTCTTCCGTCATCCGCGCGGCGTTAAACAGCAGCTCGCTAAAGTAGACCCCATGGTACAGGGTGTTCGTCACCACCAGCCCCAGAGTCTGGGTGCGTTTGGTCGCCAGGTTTCGCGCCAGCAGATTGGGGCGATACCCGCTCTCTTCGATGGCCTGAAACACGCGGTCTTTCGTCTCCTGGCTGACGTAACCGTTCCCCGACAGTACCCGGGAGACCGTCGCTTTTGATACGCCTGCCCGCTTCGCCACTTCCAGCATCGTGGTCATATTATTATTCCGTCTGAACCTGATGGGCGCAGTGTACTGCACCGCAGAAAAATTGTCCCAGCGGCGTTATCACGCTTTTTACGGCCACGAGTGATCGTTATCACGAAACGAAAAAATGCATAAAAAGTGGTCTTGTTTCATTAAAAGAAACTCATGATGATTATGTGAAACCGGTTTCCTACATTTCACACAACGATAACAGGATCACATCCGATGGCAAAAAATTACGCTGCGCTGGCGACCGACGTCGTTAGCGCGCTGGGCGGCAAAGAGAACATCGTCGCCGTCACCCACTGTATGACGCGACTGCGCTTCGTCCTGAAAGACGAAAGCCTCACCGACGCCGCACGCCTGAAAAGCATCAGCGGCGTGCTCGGCGTGGTGCGCAACGACAACCAGTGTCAGGTGATCATCGGCAACACCGTGTCCCAGGCATACCGTGAAGTGGTGAGCCTGCTGCCCGCTAACCTGCAACCTGCCGTAGCGGAAGGTCCACAGAAGCTCACGCTGCGCCGCATTGGTGCCGGGATCCTCGATGCGCTGATCGGCACCATGTCTCCGCTGATCCCGGCGATCATCGGCGGGTCAATGGTCAAGCTGCTGGCGATGATCCTTGAGATGACCGGCGTGCTGGGCAAAGGCGACCCGACGCTGACGATCCTGACCGTTATCGGCGATGGCGCGTTCTTCTTCCTGCCGCTGATGGTGGCGGCGTCCGCGGCGGTGAAGTTCAAAACCAACATGTCGCTGGCAATCGCCATCGCGGGCGTGTTGGTTCACCCGAGCTTTATCGAGCTGATGGCCAAGGCCGCGCAGGGCGAGCACGTTGAGTTCGCCTTCATTCCGGTGACGGCGGTGAAATACACCTACACGGTGATCCCCGCCCTGGTGATGACCTGGTGCCTGTCATACATCGAACGCTGGGTGGATCGCATTACCCCGGCGGTGACCAAAAACTTCCTCAAGCCGATGCTGATCGTGCTGATTGCCGCCCCGCTCGCCATCGTACTGATTGGCCCGCTCGGGATCTGGATCGGCAGCGCCATCTCCGCGCTGGTCTACACCATTCACGGCTATCTGGGCTGGCTCTCCGTTGCCATTATGGGCGCGCTGTGGCCGCTGCTGGTGATGACCGGGATGCACCGCGTGTTTACGCCGACCATCATCCAGACCATTGCCGAAACGGGCAAAGAAGGGATGGTGATGCCGTCGGAGATCGGCGCCAACCTGTCGCTCGGCGGTTCGTCGCTGGCGGTGGCGTGGAAAACCAAAAATCCGGAGCTGCGCCAGACGGCGCTGGCCGCGGCGGCCTCCGCCATCATGGCGGGGATCTCTGAACCGGCCCTGTACGGCGTAGCGGTACGCCTGAAGCGTCCGCTGATTGCGAGCCTGATCAGCGGCTTTATCTGCGGCGCGGTGGCAGGCATGGCAGGCCTTGCCAGCCATTCGATGGCGGCGCCGGGGCTGTTTACCAGCGTGCAGTTCTTCGACCCGGCCAACCCGATGACCATCGTCTGGGTGTTTGGCGTGATGGGTCTGGCGGTAGTGCTGTCGTTTGTGCTAACCCTGCTGTTAGGGTTTGAGGATATCCCGGTAGAAGACGAAGCCGAAAAAGCACGCGCCCTGCAAACCGCACCGGTACAGAACAAAGCAGCAGAAGCATAAACTGAAAGCGAGGTAAGAATGTCTGTTTTTCCACAAGGATTTTTATGGGGCGGCGCGCTTGCCGCCAACCAGAGTGAAGGTGCTTACCGTGAAGGCGGCAAAGGACTGACGACGGTCGACATGATCCCCCACGGCGCAAACCGTCTGGCGGTAAAAGGCGGCAAGGAAAAACGGTTTTCGTTGCGGGACGACGAATTCTACCCGAGCCACGAGGCGATTGATTTTTACCATCGCTACAAAGAAGACATCGCCCTGATGGCGGAGATGGGCTTTACGGTGTTCCGCACCTCGATTGCCTGGAGCCGCCTCTACCCGAACGGCGACGAACCGCTGCCGAATCAGGAAGGCATTGCCTTCTACCGCGCGGTGTTCGAGGAGTGTAAAAAGTACAACATCGAGCCGCTGGTGACGCTCTGCCACTTCGACGTGCCGATGCACCTGGTGACGGAGTACGGCTCCTGGCGCAACCGTAAGATGGTGGATTTCTTCGCCCGCTACGCCCGCACCTGCTTCGAGGCGTTTAACGGGCTGGTGAAATACTGGCTGACCTTCAACGAAATCAACATCATGCTGCACAGCCCGTTCTCCGGCGCGGGGCTGGTATTTGAAGAAGGTGAAAACGAAGATCAGGTGAAATACCAGGCCGCGCACCACGAGCTGGTGGCGAGCGCGCTGGCGACCAAAATTGCCCACGAGGTGAACCCGGAAAACCAGGTCGGTTGTATGCTGGCGGGCGGCAATTTTTACCCCTGGTCCTGCAAGCCGGAAGACGTGTGGATGGCGCTGGAAAAAGACCGCGAGAACCTGTTCTTTATCGACGTGCAGGCGCGCGGCAGCTATCCGGCTTACTCTGCCCGCGTGTTCCGCGAGAAAGGCGTGGTGATTGTGAAAGACCCGGGCGACGATGAACTGCTGAAAAACACCGTCGACTTTGTCTCGTTCAGCTATTACGCCTCGCGCTGCGCGTCGGCGGACATGAACGCGGGAAACACCAGCGCGGCGAACATCGTGAAGTCCCTGCGCAACCCGCATATTCAGGTGAGCGAATGGGGCTGGGGCATTGACCCGCTCGGCCTGCGCATCACCATGAACATGATGTACGACCGCTACCAGAAGCCGCTGTTCCTGGTGGAAAACGGCCTTGGAGCGAAGGACGTCATTGATGAAAACGGCGAGATCAACGACGACTACCGAATCAGCTACCTGCGCGAGCATATTCGCGCGATGGCTGATGCGATTGAGGACGGCGTACCGCTGCTGGGCTACACCACCTGGGGCTGCATTGACCTTGTCTCGGCCTCAACGGGGGAAATGAGCAAGCGCTACGGGTTTGTGTACGTCGACCGGGACGACGCCGGGAACGGCACGCTGGACCGCAAGCGCAAGAAATCATTCTGGTGGTATAAGAAGGTGATTGCGAGTAACGGGGGGGATCTGGAGTAGCCTGTTGCCCTCACCCCAGCCCTCTCCCACAGGGAGAGGGGGATGGGTTTGGTAGGCCGGGTAAGGCGAAGCCGCCACCCGGCACTGCTCAGAGCTGAGAAAATCCCCCATCCCCAACCCACCCGGCAAGCCGTGAATAGACCACGTCCACCGCCTCTTTCACCGGCTGCGTCATCGGGTAATAGAACCCGACAATGTCCGGCTGAATCCCCAGAAACAGCACCTCACCCACGTCGTCTTTAATCTGATCGACCAGGTAGTTCAGCGGCATATTGTGCGTCGTCATCATAAACATTTCGGCGATGTCGTCCGGGTCAATCAGGCGGATCTCACCGGGGTTGAGCCCCATATCGGTGGCATCAACGATTAACAGCCTGTCCGGGCGCAGCTCGCGAATGGCCACCACGTCGTTTTCCGGCGCGCTGCCGCCGTCAATCACCACCCAGCTGCCCGGCGGGTTTGCGGCGCACAGTTCCGCCAGCAGCGGACCCGCGCCGTCGTCGCCCATCATGCTGTTGCCGACACACAGTAAAACGTCAGTCACGTAATCTCCTCACCATCAGGTAGATGGCGCTCTCCTGATGAATATCGTGCAGCATGCTAAGCAGCGTTTTGCTCCACGCCTGCTGCTCGGGGGTTTGCCTGCTCAGCGCCTCGTCAAAGGCGTTGGCGAGCATCGCAATGTGGTTGGCATCGATGACGATCTCGCCGTATTTCGGCACGCCCTCCATCTTGCGCCGCGCCGTGCTGCCCTCCTCCAGCGTGGCGATCCACGCCAGGTAATCGGCCCACGGGCAGCTTAACGCCGCCTCCAGGCAGTCGATCACCCCGAGGTGGTGCCCAATCGCCAGACTGTAATAGACCACCTGCTGCGCCGCATCCGGCGTGGCGTCGTTCTCATCAATAAACTTACGGCTCAGCTGGCTGAACACCACCGTTTCACTCATCGGATACGCGCCTCATCGACGATGCTGTTCAGGTTCGCCACGATCTCATTGAGTCGTGGATCGTTTTCCGCCTCCAGCCAGCGCGCCACCTGATGGTCGCCCTGGCTCAGCAGGCGCAGATAATCGTCGGCAATCTGGCGTCCGTAGCGGTAGCCCGCCAGCCTGCGCGCCGTGCGGTCGATCTTCACCCGCAGCGGCTGCACCATGTCCGGGTGCAGAATGGCGGCAGGCTGGTTGTCCAGCTCGCCCGGCTCGCGGGCGTGGATTTTTTGCTCCAGCAGGCCGAGCGCCATGGCAAAACCGTACAGCGTCGCGGCAGGCGTTGGCGGACAGCCTGGAATGTAAACATCAACCGGCACGATTTTGTCGGTGCCGCCCCAGACGCAGTACAGGTCGTGGAAGATGCCGCCGCTGTTGCCGCAGGCACCGTACGAGATGCAGATTTTCGGGTCCGGCGCGGACTGCCAGGCGCGCAGCGCGGGGGATCGCATGGCGCGGGTGACGGCCCCGGTAAACAGCAGAATGTCCGCATGGCGCGGAGACGGCACCACTTTGATGCCGAAGCGCTCGGCGTCAAACAGCGGTGACAGCGTGGCGAAGATCTCGATCTCGCAGCCGTTGCAGCCGCCGCAGTCCACGCGATAGACGTAGGCCGAGCGTTTGATTTTTTTCAGCAGCGACGCCTTCATGCTGGCGATGGACTCCTCCACCGTCAGCGGCACCGGAATGCCGTTAGCGTCGCGCGGGCCGAGTAAGTTTTCCATCAGCTGGCCTCTCTCATATGGCGGGTTAAATCGATGCGGTCAGACGGCAGCAGGCACTTCTGACGCTTGCACTCCGGGCAGGTTTCGAAGCTTTCACGGTGATGCTCCGCGCGGACGTCGCCGTTGTGCTTCAGCAGCGCGATGGCGTAGTCGATCTCTTTTTGCACGGCGAAGGGACGCTTGCAGACGCGGCAGTTGCACAGCGCAAAGCGCGACTGCTGGAGGAAGTCCTCTTTTTTCCACACCGCCAGCTCGTACTCCTGAGACAGGCGAATGGCCACCGTCGGGCAGACCTCCTCGCAGCGGCCGCAGAAGATGCAGCGCCCGAGGTTAAACTGCCAGGCCAGCTCGCCGGTTTTCAGGTCCGTTTCCACCGTTAAGGCATTCGACGGGCAGGCGTTGACGCAGGCCGCGCAGCCGATGCACTGCTGCGGGTTGTGCTCCGGCTTGCCGCGAAAGTTTTTATCCACCGGGATCGGCTCCAGCGGATAACTGCTGGTCTGCGCGCCGGTTTTGATCACTTTTTTGATGAAGGTAAACATGGCGAATCCTTATTTCAGCGGCGAGTTCTTACGCTCGATGCTGTAGCGCTCAAGCTCTTTGTACGGCACCACCTGGCTTTTCTTCTTGCGCACGTCCACGACGGTCATGCGGTCGGTGCAGGAGTAGCACGGGTCGAGGCTGCCGATGATCAGCGGCGCGTCAGAGACCGTATTGCCGCGCAGCATGTAGCGCAGGGTTGGCCAGTTGGCGTAGGTCGCCGCGCGGCAGCGCCAGCGGTAGAGCTTCTGGTTGTCGCCGGTCATGCTCCAGTGGATGTCGTCCCCGCGCGGCGCTTCGGCAAAGCCGAGGGCAAAGCGGTTTGGAATGTAGGTGAAGCCTTCCACCATCAGCGGGCCGCCCGGCAGATTATCGAGGCCGTAGTCGATCATGTTCAGCGCGGTGAATACCTCGTTGATGCGCACCTTCAGACGGGAGATGACGTCGCAGCCCTGCTCGCTGTGCACGCTCATCGGCAGCAGGCCGTAGCCGACGAACGGGTGATCGGCGCGGGTATCGCGGGCGTGGCCGCTGGCGCGCACCATCGGACCAACGTTACTGAAGTCGCGGGCGATTTCCGGGTCAAGACGGCCGATGCCCACGGTGCGCTGCTCAATGTTTGGCGTGCTGAGCAGCATGTCCACCAGCTCCTGCACGTCCCGCCGCATCTGCTGCGCCAGCTGGCGGGTCTGGATCATGTCGTCTTTCAGCAGGTCGCGGCGGATCCCGCCGATCAGGTTCAGGCCGTAGGTTTTACGCGCCCCGGTAAGGATCTCCGCCATCTTCATCGACGCCTCGCGCACGCGGAAGAACTGCATAAACCCGGAGTCAAAGCCGACGAAGTGGCAGGCCAGGCCGAGGTTGAGCAGGTGCGAGTGCAGGCGCTCCACCTCCAGCAGAATGGCGCGGATCATCTGCGCGCGTTCCGGCACCACGATCCCCATGCCGTTTTCCACAGAGGTGGTGTAGGCGGTGCTGTGGGCAAAGCCGCAGATGCCGCACACGCGGTCAGAGAGGAATGTGACTTCGTTGTAGCCCATGCGGGTCTCCGCCAGCTTCTCCATGCCGCGGTGGACGTAGAACAGGCGGTAGTCGGCGTCGATAATGTTCTCGCCGTCGACGAACAGGCGGAAGTGGCCCGGTTCGTCGGAGGTAACGTGCAGCGGGCCAATCGGCACCACGTTATTCTTCTTGCTGCCCAGCTCGTTGATGAACTCGTAGGTTTCGCTGTCGGTGGTCGGGGCCGGGCGCTGGCGGTAGTCCATGCTGTCCTTGCGCAGCGGATAGAGTTCATCCGGCCAGTCGTCCGGCAGCACCAGGCGACGCTCGTCAGGCAGGCCAACCGGCACCAGACCATACATGTCGCGCACTTCGCGCTCGCCCCAGACGGCGGCAGGCACGCGCGGCGTGACGGAGGGGTATTCCGGCTTGTTCGGGTCGACTTCGACGCGCACGGTGAGCCAGCACTTCTCCCCCTGCTCCATCGACATCACGTAGTACACCGCATAGTTGCCACACAGCTGACGCTCGTCGTTGCCGAACAGCACTGACAGCCAGCCGCCCTGCTGGTAATAGAGAAACTCCACCACTTCCGGCAGATAGTTCACCTTAATGGTGACGGTGATCTGGTCTTTGGTTTGCCAGGACTCCTCCAGCACCACGCCCGGGAAAGCCTGATGCAACGCGGCGAGATACTGCTGACCTTTCTTTTCTTCAGACATAAACACTCTCTTTAATCACGCCACCAGCAAGGAGACGAACGCTAAAAATGCAAAACCAAAACCGGCCCAGGTGATGCGTGACGTTTCGACAAAACGCAGGCGCGCCATGCTGTTTTCAAACAGGGCAATCACCAGCACGCCGAAAATCAGCTTGAGCGCAGCCACCACCACGGCCAGCAGCAGGCCGCCCGCAGAGAAGTGCGTCATCTGCCCCCACGGGAAGAAAACGCCGACGAACATCTGCAACACCACCAGCTGCTTGAGGCTGATGCCCCACTTCAGCACCGCAAAGCCGTAGCCGCTGTATTCGGTGAGCGGCCCCTCCTGTAATTCCTGCTCCGCTTCCGCGAGATCGAACGGCAACTTGCCCATCTCGATAAAGGTGGCGAACGCGCAGGCGCAGAGCGCCAGCACCAGCGGGAGAGAACGTGAAACCGGCCAGTGGTAAACGGTGTCGGTGATAAAACTGATATGGGTCGAGCCTGCAACCTGCGCGGCGACCCACAGCCCCAGCAGCAGAATTGGCTCAACCAGCACGCCGAGCATCGCCTCGCGGCTGGCGCCGATACCCGTAAACGGGCTGCCGGTATCCAGACCCGCAATCGCAAAGAAGAAACGCGCGATGGCGAAGAGGTAGATCAGCGTAATCAGATCGCCCAGCACCGGCAGCGGCGAGCCCACCGTCACCACCGGCAGCGCGGTGGCGATGGTCAGCATCACGCCCACCATCACAAACGGCGTCAGGCGGAACACCCAGCCTGCGGCGTCCGGCGCGACGCTCTGACGGGAAAGCAGTTTGAAGAGATCGCGGTACTCCTGGAGCACGCCAGGCCCGCGACGGTTGTGCAGCCGGGCGCGCGCCACGCGCGTGATGCCCGACAGCAGCGGCGCGGCGGCGAACAGCACCAGCGCCTGAAGAATTGCCAGTAACAGACTCATGTCAGGCTCCTCGTGAAATGACAATCACCACCAGCACCGCCAGCTCGATCAGCGCCAGGCGGCGGAACAGCACGGGCACGGCGGCACCCTGCCAGCCCGGCACCCAGCCCACCGGGTTCAGCCAGTGGCGCAGCTTCAGCACGGCGGCGAAGTTCTCCTTCACCGGCATAGCGAAACCGTGGGCGGTGATGACCATCGACTGCTCGTGTTCGTAGCCGCAGGCCCACGCCGCGCCGCGCGAGCGGGAGGCGAGACGGTCGCGTCTGAAGAACAGCATCAGCACGAACGGCAGGAGCGGCGCGGCAATCAGCAGCAGCGCCATCATCGGCTGGGAAACGACGGTATGCGCCGTGACCAGCGGCAGCGGAATGGCGTGGCCCAGCAGCGGCAGCAGCCACGGCGCGGCAACCCCGCCCGCGATGCAGCACAGCGCCAGTGCGACCACGCTTACGCCCATCAGTAGCGGTGCGCAGCAGGCGTTTTCCGCTTCGCGGGTGCGCGGCGCGCCCAGGAAGGTGACACCGTAAACTTTCGCCATACACATCACCGCCAGCGCGCCGGTGATCGCCAGGCCCACCGCCAGCAGCGGGCCGAGTAAACGCCCGATAAACGCCTCGCTCTGGCCGAGGGCGAAGAAGGACTGATAAATCACCCACTCGCCGGCAAAGCCGTTCAGCGGCGGCAGCGCAGCCATCGCCATCAGCCCGACCAGCATCGCCAGCGAAATGACGGGCATTTTTTTGCCAATCCCGCCGAGCTTTTCAATATCGCGGTGCCCGGTGCGGAACCAGACGCTACCCGCACCGAGGAACAGGGTGCTTTTAAACAGACTGTGGTTGATAAGGTGATACAGACCGCCAATAAACCCGGCGGCAATCAGCGCCGGCTGGTTGAGCGCCAGCCCGGTGACGCCCGCGCCCATGCCGAGCAGGATAATCCCGATGTTCTCCAGGGTGTGGTACGCCAGCAGACGCTGGATGTTGTGCTCCATCAGCGCGTACAGCCCGCCGACGAACGCGGTGATCATCCCCGCAATCAGCAGCGCCACGCCCCACCACAGCGGCGGCTGACCGCCCGTCAGGGTTATCATCAGGATGCCGAACAGACCGACCTTCATCACCACGGTGGAGAACAGCGCAGCGGCCGGGGCTGAGGCATTGGCATGCGCCTGCGGCACCCAGCCGTGCAGCGGGATTATCCCGGCCAGCAGGCCAAAACCAACTACGCCCAACAGCCAGACGTCGTTGCCCAGCGGCTGGCCGTTAAGCGCGGCAAAATCCAGCGTGCCGAAACGCTGCCACACCAGCCAGCAGGCCAGCGCCAGCAGCAGCGTACCGAGACGTCCGAGCGCAAACCACAGCTTGCCGGAGGCGCTGCATCCGGTCAGGAACACGCCGCACAGGGCCATGATTTCTGCCATCACCACCAGCGCGCCGAGGTTGCTGGCGATAACGGTACAGACCGCGGCGGCCATCAACAGGTTAACCAGCAGGCCGTTGGCTTTGGTGTGCTGATGTCGATGCCAGTCGATATTAAACAGGCTGATAAACAGTCCGCACAGGCCAAAGGTTATCAGCCAGATGGCGTTCAGCGGCGTAAGCTCAACGGCGTGGTGAATCAGCGGGATGAGGGTGTCAACAGACTGGCCGTCGATCAGGACAACCCCGCCCGCCGCCAGCGTCATCAGGCTGCCGACCGCCCCGCCGATACCGGCGATCACCCCGCTCAGCGTTTTATGGAAGGAGAGAAGCAGCGCCAGGACAGCGGCGGCGGCAAACCAGGCCACACCGCTGGTCATCATAACTATCGCGTTCATTTCGCCCCCTCGTTAAGCGCCCGCAGCAGCGAAAGATCGCCGACGTCGGTATTGATGGTCAGCTCGCGCTTGCGTTTGCTGGTGCGAGCGATGTCGCGGATGTTGACCAGGACCAGCGCCCGGGTCGGGCAGGTCCGCACGCAGGCCGGACCCTGCTCATCGAAGCTGCACAGATCGCACTTCACCGCAACGGCGCGAATGCCCGGCACCCAGTCCAGCAGCGTACTCACGCGTGCCGGAGCCGGTGGCGCAGGCGGCGCTTTCGCAGTATTAGCATTCGCCGGAATATGCAGCGGACGGCTGCCGGAAAACTCAATGGCGCCGAACGGACAGGCGATGCCGCACAGCTTGCAGCTCACGCACAGGCTTTCGTTCAGCTGTACCGCGCCGTCAACGCGGGTGATGGCATTGACAGGACAGACGCCCGCGCACGGGGCGTCTTCACAGTGGTGACAGAGCTGCGGGGCAGACTCTTTCTCATTACGCATGACGCGCAGGCGCGGCATGGACTGTAGCCCGTGCAGGCGGTGCGTTTCCGAGCACGCCGCCTCACAGGTCCGACAGCCAATACAGACCGTCGAGTCAGCAATTACAAAACGGTTCACCGGGTCATCCTCTGGTGATGGTCATTT
Source organism: Enterobacter sp. MGH 33 (assembly GCF_000534535.1). Taxonomy (NCBI): domain Bacteria; kingdom Pseudomonadati; phylum Pseudomonadota; class Gammaproteobacteria; order Enterobacterales; family Enterobacteriaceae; genus Enterobacter; species Enterobacter sp. MGH 33. The sequence goes on from NZ_KI973212.1 coordinate 3,974,750, forward strand.
TTGACGAAAAAAAACTGTCTTATCGACACTTCTCGACACTCGTTTTTCAGGCCACGTTCGCGGAGGATTTTCCGTCGATCAGCTGTTTCAGGTTGACTGGCCTGTCATGCTCAACGGCGGCGTAGAGGCCGTTGTAAACCGGCGCGATTTTCTCCAGATAGTGCTCCAGCACCTGCTGGCGATCGCGGTTGCTGACGTGACCGTCCACCATGCCGTCCGCCATCAGCTGCGCCCGGGCGATGCAGTGCCTGTCGCCCTCTTTCGTCTCGACGTAGTACTCAATCGTGTGGCTGTTGAAGGTCTCCGCCAGGGTGACGTAAATCGTAAAGTGACCGAACAGGACAAAACGCATATCCCCCTGCGCCGCACAGCTCATGGCGTGATGCAGATGGGCCTTCGACAGCGTGATCCCCTGGATCAGTGAATTGCAGTACAGGTGCCATTGCTCCTGGAGCTGCTGATGACGTTGTGCGATGTAATCCGCTTTTTCGCTAATTTCCCAAATAGTCATAAAAGGTATCCGGTTAATGGAGTTAGCGGCTGTTAAGCAGATTTCGTGCCAGTTTTTAATTTGTTGATTTAAATGGGTTTTAAAGAGATGCGCACTGTCACCGCCGCGGTGTCGACGTGTCATTTCGACAGCGTTGACATCGTCACGCCGTAACGCAAATCAAGCTGGCACCGTTATTGCATTGAAGGGGCAATTCATTAAGGAGGCGTCATGCACGAAATCACCCTCTGCCAGCGGGCACTGGAACTTATCGAACAGCAGGCAGTGCATAACCACGCGAAACGCGTCACCGGCGTCTGGCTGAAGGTCGGGGCGTTTTCCTGCGTCGAGACCAGCGCCCTCACCTTCTGTTTTGAGCTGGTGTGCCGCGGCACGCTGGCGGAAGGCTGCGCGCTGCATATCGACGAGCAGCAGGCAGAGTGCTGGTGCGAGCAGTGTCAGCAGTACGTCACGCTGCTGTCATCGAAGGTACAGCGCTGTCCGCAGTGCCAGAGCAGCGGGCTGCGCATCGTGGCGGATGACGGTATGCAGATCCAACGCCTCGAAATCGAGAAGGAGTAATGTATGTGTAGTACCTGCGGTTGCGCTGAAGGCAACCTGTATATAGAAGGGGATGAACACCGTCCCCACTCCGCGTTTCGCTCCGCGCCCTTTTCTCCTGCCCCGCGTCCCGCGGCGGCCCTGACCGGCATCACCTTTGCCCCGCAGCGTTCCGACGCGGGCGACCTCCATTACGGCCATGGCGAAGCGGGTACGCACGCGCCGGGCATCAGCCAGCGCCAGATGCTGGAGGTGGAGATCAACGTGCTGGACAAGAATAACCAGCTCGCCGCCCGCAATCGCGCCCGCTTTGCCGCGCGCGAACAGCTGGTGCTGAACCTGGTCTCCAGCCCCGGCTCCGGTAAAACCACGCTGCTGACCGAAACCCTCAAACGGCTGAATAAACGCGTCTCCTGCGCCGTAATCGAAGGCGACCAGCAAACGGTAAACGACGCCGCGCGCATCCGCGAAACCGGTACGCCTGCGATTCAGGTCAACACCGGGAAAGGGTGCCACCTGGACGCGCAGATGATTGCCGACGCCGCCCCGCGCCTGCCGCTGGCGGATAACGGTATCCTGTTTATTGAAAACGTCGGCAACCTGGTTTGCCCGGCAAGCTTCGACCTCGGCGAGCGGCATAAAGTGGCGGTGCTCTCCGTGACCGAAGGGGAAGACAAGCCGCTTAAATATCCGCATATGTTTGCCGCCGCCTCCCTCATGCTGCTGAACAAGGTCGACCTGCTGCCGTACCTGAATTTCGACGTGGATAAGTGCCTGGCTTACGCCCGGGAAGTGAACCCGGACATTGAGATCCTGCTGGTTTCCGCCACGCGCGGCGACGGGATGGACGCCTGGCTGAACTGGCTGGAGAACGAACGATGTGCATAGGCGTCCCCGGACAAATTCATTCCCTCGACGGCAATCAGGCCAAAGTGGAGGTCTGCGGCATCCTGCGCGATGTCGACCTGACGCTGGTAGGCAGCCACGATGAGACCGGCGCAACGCGTCTCGGCCAGTGGGTGCTGGTTCACGTGGGTTTTGCCATGAGCGTGATTAATGAGGAAGAAGCCCGCGACACGCTGGATGCGCTACAGAATATGTTTGACGTCGAGCCGGACGTGGGCGCCCTGCTGTATGGCGAGGAGCGATAACACATGCGTTACGTTGATGAATATCGCGCGCCGGAGCAGGTGTTGCAGCTTATCGATCGCCTGAAAACCCGCGCCTCGCTGCTGGACTACACGAAAGAAAAACCGCTGCGGATCATGGAGGTGTGCGGCGGACACACCCACGCCATCTTTAAATTTGGCCTCGACCAGCTGCTGCCGGAGAACATCGAGTTTATCCACGGCCCCGGCTGCCCGGTGTGCGTGCTGCCGATGGGGCGCATCGACAGCTGTATCGACATCGCCAGCCGCCCCGGTGTGATTTTTTGCACCTTTGGCGACGCCATGCGTGTTCCGGGAAAAAATGGCTCGCTGCTCCAGGCGAAGGCGCGCGGCGCGGACGTGCGGATCGTCTACTCACCGATGGATGCCCTGACGCTGGCGATGGCTAATCCTGAGCGTAAGGTCGTCTTTTTCGGGCTGGGTTTTGAAACCACCATGCCCGCCACCGCCATTACCCTCCAGCAGGCGAAAGCCCGCAACGTCACTAACTTTTACTTTTTCTGCCAGCACATCACGCTTATTCCCACGCTGCGCAGCCTGCTTGAAGCGCCGGATAACGGTATCGACGCGTTTCTGGCGCCGGGCCACGTCAGCATGGTGATCGGCACAGAAGCCTACGGTTTTATCGCTGAACAGTACAATCGTCCGTTAGTGGTGGCTGGTTTCGAGCCACTTGATCTACTGCAAGGCGTGACCATGCTGGTTGAGCAGAAAATAGCGGCCCTGAGTGCGGTGGAAAATCAGTATCGTCGCGTGGTGCCCGATGCAGGTAACAGACGGGCACAGCAGGCCATAGCCGACGTGTTTAGCGTCGAAGGCGACAGCGAGTGGCGCGGACTGGGGCTGATTGCCGAATCCGGCGTACACCTGACGCCCGCGTATCGCGCCTTCGACGCCGAAGCGCATTTCCGCCCGCAGCCGCAGCAGGTGTGCGACGATCCCCGCGCCCGCTGTGGCGACGTACTCACCGGCAAATGCAAACCTCATCACTGCCCGTTATTTGGCAACGCCTGTAACCCGCAAACCGCGTTTGGCGCGCTGATGGTCTCTTCCGAAGGGGCATGCGCCGCGTGGTATCACTATCGCAACCAGGAGTGTGAAGCATGAACACGGTGGAAATGGCGCACGGAAGCGGTGGACAGGCGATGCAGCAGCTGATTAACCGGCTGTTTATGGAAGCCTTTAATAACCCCTGGCTCGCCGAGCAGGAAGATCAGGCGCGTATTGACCTCGCGGCCCTGACCGCCCACGGTGACAGGCTGGCGTTCTCTACCGACAGCTACGTGATTGACCCGCTGTTCTTCCCGGGAGGCGATATCGGCAAGCTCGCCGTCTGCGGCACGGCAAACGACGTCGCCGTCAGCGGCGCGATCCCCCGCTACCTCTCCTGCGGGTTTATCCTCGAAGAAGGGTTACCAATGGAGACGCTCACGGCGGTGGTCAACAGCATGGCGCACACCGCCCGCGAGGCGGGGATCGCCATCGTCACCGGGGATACCAAGGTGGTGCAGCGCGGCGCGGCGGATAAGCTCTTCATCAACACAGCCGGGATGGGCGCGATCCCTGCCGACATTCACTGGGGCGCGCAGCAGCTTTGCGCAGGCGACGTGCTGATTGTCAGCGGCACGCTGGGCTGCCACGGGGCAACCATCCTGAACCTGCGCGAAGGCCTGGGGCTGGATGGCGAGCTGCGCAGTGACTGCGCGGTACTCACGCCGCTGATCCAGACGCTGCGCGACATGCCGGGCGTAAAAGCCCTGCGCGACGCCACGCGGGGCGGCGTGAATGCCGTGGTGCACGAGTTCGCGGCAAGCTGCGGCTGCGGGATTGAGCTGACCGAGCGCGGCCTGCCCGTTAAGCCCGCCGTGCGCGGGCTGTGCGAGCTACTAGGTCTAGACCCGCTTAACTTTGCCAATGAGGGCAAGCTGGTGATCGGCGTGGAACGCGCGGCGGCGGAAGCCGTACTTGCACAGCTGCGCGCACATCCTTTAGGGAAAGACGCGGCCATCATCGGCGACGTGGTTGAGCGCAAAGGGGTGCGCCTGACCGGGCTTTACGGCGTGAAGCGCACGCTGGATCTGCCGCACGCTGAACCGTTACCCCGAATTTGCTAGACCGCGCCAAAAGCGGTCAGCGCTGAATTTCTCTTTTTGCCAGTTTCTATTGGAAAGCAACAATGCCGTATACACCGATGAGCGATCTTGGACAGCAGGGCCTGTTTGACATCACGCGCACACTTTTACAACAGCCCGATCTCGGCGCGCTGAGCGATGCCCTGACGCGGCTGGTCAGGCAATCAGCGCTGGCGGACAGCGCCGCCATTGTGCTCTGGCATAGCGCAACCCACCGCGCGAGCTATTTCTCAACGCGTGATAACGGCAAAATCTTCGAATATGAAGATGAAACGTTTCTGGCCCACGGCCCGGTGCGGCGTATCCTCTCCCGCCCGGAAGCGCTGCACTGCAATTTTGACCAGTTTCGCCAGGCCTGGCCGAAGCTGGCAGAGAGCAATCTTTACCACCCGTTCGGCCACTACAGCATGCTGCCGCTGGCGGTGGAAGGGCAAATTTTTGGCGGCTGCGAGTTTATCCGCGATACCGACCAGCCCTGGAGCGAGGCGGAGTACGAACGCCTGCACACCTTTACCCAGATTGTGGCCGTTGTCGCGGAGCAGATCCAAAGCCGCGTCACCAATAACGTGGACTACGACCTGCTGAGCCGCGAGCGCGATAACTTCCGCATTCTGGTTGCCATCACCAACGCCGTGCTCTCCCGCCTGGACATGGATGAGTTGGTCAGCGAAGTGTCAAAAGAGATCCATCACTATTTTAAAATCGATGCCATCAGCATTGCGCTACGCGGCAACCGGAAAGGCAAGCTGAACATCTACTCCACCCACTACCTTGATGAAGCCAACCCGGCGCACGAGCAGAGCGAAGTGGACGAAGCGGGAACGCTTTCCGAGCGGGTATTTAAAAGCAAAGAGATCCTGCTGCTCAATCTCAATGAACAGGATCCGGTAGCCCCCTACGAGCGGATGTTGTTCAACACCTGGGGCAACAAGATCCAGACCCTGTGCCTGCTGCCGCTGATGTCCGGCAACACCATGCTCGGCGTGCTTAAACTGGCGCAGTGCGATGAGGCCGTATTTACCACCGCCAACCTGAAGCTGCTGCGCCAGATCGCCGAGCGTATCTCCATTGCGCTGGATAACGCCCTCGCCTATCAGGAGATCCACCGCCTGAAGGAGCGGCTGGTGGACGAAAACCTGGCGCTGACCGAGCAGCTCAACAACGTGGACAGCGAGTTTGGCGAAATCATCGGACGCAGCGATGCCATGTACAGCGTCCTTAAGCAGGTGGAAATGGTGGCGCAGAGCGACAGCACGGTGCTGATCCTCGGTGAAACCGGCACCGGGAAAGAGCTGATTGCCCGGGCGATCCACAACCTGAGCAACCGCAACAGCCGCCGGATGGTGAAGATGAACTGCGCGGCGATGCCTGCGGGCCTACTGGAAAGCGACCTGTTCGGCCACGAGCGTGGCGCCTTTACCGGCGCCAGCAGCCAGCGGCTGGGCCGTTTTGAACTGGCGGATAAAAGCTCGTTGTTCCTCGACGAAGTGGGCGATATGCCGCTGGAGCTTCAGCCCAAGCTGCTGCGCGTTTTGCAGGAGCAGGAGTTCGAGCGCCTCGGCAGCAACAAGCTGATCCAGACCGACGTGCGTCTGATTGCCGCCACCAATCGCGATCTGAAAAAAATGGTCGCCGACCGCGAGTTTCGCAGCGATCTTTACTATCGCCTGAACGTCTTCCCGATCTGCCTGCCGCCGCTGCGCGAGCGCCCGGAAGATATTCCGCTGCTGGTGAAAGCCTTTACCGCGAAGATTGCCCGCCGGATGGGGCGAAATATCGACAGTATTCCTGCCGAAACGCTACGCACACTCTCGGCGATGGAGTGGCCGGGGAACGTGCGCGAGCTGGAAAACGTCATTGAGCGCGCGGTCCTGCTGACGCGCGGGAACGTGCTCCAGCTCTCCCTGCCAGAGGTTACTCCTTCTGAAACGACCGTGACCGCAACCGAGCTTGCGAAAGAGGGAGAAGATGAATATCAGCTCATTATGCGAGTGCTGAAGGAGACCAACGGCGTGGTAGCCGGACCGAAAGGTGCGGCGCAACGGCTGGGGCTGAAGCGTACCACCCTGCTCTCGCGCATGAAGCGTCTGGGAATCGATAAAGAGAGTCTGAATTAACCCGTCATTCCGGCGACGTCGCCCTGCGCGTAATTTGTCGCCCACTGCGGCGCGGAGCCGGTTATTTTTTGGGCCGATACTTTTCGGGTAATTCCGGAACCGGACGGCGATCGTCGTTCAGATGACGGATGGTCAGAATCGGATGGCGCCATAACATACGTGGCCCTGCCCAGCGCATCACCTGCTTCATCTCTTCCCGTCGGGCGGGTTGATAACAGTGCACAGGGCACTGTTTGCAGGCAGGTTTTTCCTCACCAAACACGCATTTATCCAGCCGCTTATCGGCATAAGCCTTGAGCGCCGAATAGTGCCCCTCTTCTTTTATGGCGTGCGGACACCTGTTTTCGTACAGGGCGATCATTCTGGCGATCGTCTTTTTTTCTCGTGAAATACGTTTACCGGACATAACGTCGTCCTCAACAATAAAGTGCATTTATAATACCCTTTTATCCGCACATTTTCAGTCATTGCATTCCATTTTCTGAAGCGCCCTTCCAGAATTACCCCGCCCCCCGCTGCGTTTTACTGGTATTTTATACAGGCATAAATAACCACCTTTGACCGCATTCACCGGAGAGCTTATGCAAGAGATCGCGATCGCCAAACCCTATCGTCACTTGAAAGTGGGTTACTTCAGAAAACGTCATGAAGACCGTAAAACGAAAATTCCAAAACGGTACAGCGTACACGCTGCGCTGAGCCTGAAAGGCGACTGGCTTGAGCAAGCGGGATTTACCACCAACTCGCAGGTTCGGGTGGGCGTCGAGCACGGGAAAATCATCATTGAATTAATGGTGGAAGATGCCTCGTAAAGTCGTGACTTTTTTCTGCGCCGCACCTTTTTTTCATGCGACAATAGAAGGAACAATCGGCCATTGAGCCGCTCAAAGCGTAATATTTTCAAAGAAATGGATATCATAACTCCATGAGCACAATCGACAATTTCGACGCGCATACGCCAATGATGCAGCAGTACCTGAAGCTGAAGGCACAGCATCCGGAAATTTTGCTGTTTTACCGTATGGGCGATTTTTACGAGCTTTTTTATGACGATGCGAAACGTGCGTCTCAGCTGCTCGACATTTCCCTGACGAAACGTGGCGCGTCGGCAGGCGAGCCCATCCCGATGGCAGGTATCCCGCATCACGCGGTTGAAAACTATCTGGCGAAGCTGGTGAACCAGGGTGAGTCTGTCGCTATCTGCGAACAAATTGGCGACCCGGCCACGTCGAAAGGCCCCGTTGAGCGCAAGGTCGTACGCATCGTGACGCCGGGAACCATCAGCGATGAGGCCCTGCTTCAGGAGCGCCAGGATAACCTGCTGGCGGCGATCTGGCAGGACGGTAAAGGGTTTGGCTACGCCACGCTGGATATCAGCTCCGGTCGTTTTCGCCTGAGTGAACCGGCTGACCGTGAAACCATGGCGGCTGAACTACAGCGCACCAATCCGGCAGAACTGCTTTATGCAGAGGATTTCGCCGAGACGGCGCTGATTGAAGGTCGCCGCGGCCTGCGTCGTCGTCCACTGTGGGAGTTCGAAATTGATACCGCGCGCCAGCAGCTGAACCTGCAATTTGGCACGCGCGATTTGATTGGCTTTGGCGTAGAAAATGCCCCGCGCGGGCTGTGTGCCGCAGGCTGCCTGTTGCAGTACGTTAAGGATACGCAGCGTACCGCCCTGCCCCATATCCGTTCCATTACCATGGAGCGTCAGCAGGACAGCATCATCATGGATGCCGCCACCCGCCGCAACCTGGAGATCACTCAGAACCTCGCTGGCGGCATGGAAAATACGCTGGCGTCGGTTCTCGACAGCACGGTTACCCCCATGGGCAGCCGTATGCTCAAACGCTGGCTGCATATGCCGATCCGCAATACCGACACGCTGATCGGCCGCCAGCAAACCATTGCCGCATTGCAGGATCGTTACACCGACTTGCAGCCGGTGCTGCGTCAGGTGGGTGATCTTGAGCGTATCCTGGCGCGCCTGGCACTGCGCACCGCGCGTCCACGCGATCTCGCCCGTATGCGTCACGCGTTCCAGCAGTTGCCGGAACTGCGTGCTCAGTTGGGAGAGATCGACAGCGCGCCAGTGCAGAAGCTGCGCGAAACCATGGGCGAATTTACCGAGCTTCGCGAACTGCTGGAACGCGCCATCATTGATGCGCCGCCTGTTCTGGTGCGGGATGGCGGGGTTATTGCTCCAGGTTATAACGAAGAGCTGGACGAATGGCGTGCGCTGGCCGATGGCGCGACGGATTATCTGGATAAGCTGGAAATCCGCGAGCGTGAACGTCTGGGGCTCGACACCCTGAAAGTCGGCTACAACGCGGTACACGGTTACTATATCCAGATCAGCCGTGGGCAGAGCCACCTGGCACCTATTCACTACGTTCGCCGCCAGACGCTGAAAAATGCCGAGCGCTACATTATTCCCGAGCTGAAAGAGTACGAAGACAAAGTGCTCACGTCGAAAGGTAAAGCGCTGGCGCTGGAGAAACAGCTGTATGACGAGCTGTTCGACATCCTGATGCCGCACCTGGCTGACCTGCAACTGAGCGCCGCTGCGCTGGCCGAGCTGGATGTCCTGGTAAACCTGGCCGAGCGCGCCGATACGCTGAATTACACCTGTCCGACCTTTACTGACAAACCCGGCATTCGCATTACCGAAGGCCGCCACCCGGTGGTTGAGCAGGTGCTGAACGAACCGTTTATTGCCAACCCGTTGAACCTGTCACCGCAGCGAAGAATGCTGATCATTACCGGCCCCAACATGGGCGGTAAAAGCACCTATATGCGCCAGACAGCCCTTATCGCGCTGCTCGCCTACATCGGCAGCTACGTTCCGGCGCAGAAGGTTGAGATTGGCCCTATCGACCGTATCTTCACCCGTGTGGGTGCGGCGGACGATCTGGCGAGCGGTCGCTCTACATTTATGGTCGAGATGACCGAAACCGCCAACATTCTGCATAACGCGACAGAGAACAGTCTGGTGTTGATGGACGAAGTAGGACGCGGTACCTCCACCTATGACGGCCTGTCCCTGGCCTGGGCGTGCGCGGAAAGTCTGGCAAATAAAATCAAGGCGCTGACGCTGTTCGCAACGCACTATTTCGAACTGACACAGCTGCCAGAGAAAATGGAAGGCGTGGCTAACGTCCACCTTGATGCGCTTGAGCACGGCGACACCATCGCCTTTATGCACACGGTGCAGGACGGCGCGGCAAGCAAGAGTTATGGCCTGGCCGTCGCGGCGCTGGCGGGCGTGCCGAAAGAGGTGATCAAGCGCGCGCGTCAGAAACTGCGTGAGCTGGAAAGTTTGTCACCGAATGCGGCGGCGACGCAGATAGATGGTACGCAGATGTCACTGCTGGCGGTCCCGGAAGAGACCTCTCCGGCCGTGGAAGCGCTGGAAAATCTCGACCCGGATTCCCTGACGCCGCGACAGGCGCTGGAGTGGATTTATCGGTTGAAGAGTCTGGTTTAGTTCTCTGCGGTCTTTTTTGCCGGGTGGCGGCTTCGCCTTACCCGGCCTACAAAACCCGTAGGCCCGGTAAGCGTAGCGCCACCGGGCAAAGGACCGCACAATATTATCGCCCGGTAAGCGCAGCCGCCACCGGGCTTTTTTTACAGCAGCGGCGGGATCGTCGGCACCTGCGGCGCCTCATCAATATCCTTCTGCGTCATGCGGAACGCTTCCGGGTAATGCTCGCGGCTGGTACGGCGCAGCGGTTCGGTATCGCGCCAGGTATACAGACAGTGCTGACACTGGTATACCGTCCAGACACCTTTCACCGGTGATGTTGCCATCACTTCAATATGTTCATCGGCACAACGTGGACAAATCATTTTTTCCTCCTTATTGACGTGCCGCCAGCATCGCGGTCAGTTTTTCGGCCCAGGCTTTGGTTTCAGGGAGATCCTGTACCGGCTGGCTGTAGTGACCACGGTTGTCCGGGGCAACAGGGGTGGTGGCATCAATGATCAGCTTGTCAGTGATCCCCGCCGGGCTGGAGCCGGGGTCAAGCTCGAGCACAGACATATTCGGTAGCTGCACCAGATCGCCTGCCGGATTGACCTTCGATGACAGCGCCCACATCACCTGCGGCAGGTTAAACGGATCGACATCTTCATCCACCATAATCACCATCTTCACGTAACCCAGACCGTGTGGCGTGGTCATGGCGCGGAGCCCGACCGCACGGGCAAAACCGCCGTAACGCTTTTTAGTGGAGATAATCGCCAGCAGACCGTGGGTGTACATGGCGTTTACCGCCTGCACTTCCGGGAATTCAGCCTTCAGCTGCTGATAGAGCGGTACGCAGGTGGCGGGCCCCATCAGATAATCAATCTCGGTCCACGGCATGCCCAGGTAGAGAGATTCGAAAATCGGTTTAGTGCGGTAAGAAACTTTGTCGATACGCACAACCGTCATGTTGCGCCCGCCGGAGTAGTGACCGGTAAACTCACCGAAGGGCCCTTCAATTTCACGTTTCCGGCCTTCAATCACCCCTTCCAGGATCACTTCCGACCCCCACGGCACATCGAAACCGGTCAGCGGAGCCGTCGCAATCGGATACGGGCTTTCACGTAGCGCACCGGCCATCTCATACTCGGATTGATCGTATTTCAGCGGCGTGGCGCCCATCAGGGTGATGATCGGATCGTTACCCAGCGTAATGGCAATTGGCAGGTCTTCGCCGCGCTCTTCTGCCTTATGCAGATGCAACGCAATATCGTGCATCGGCACCGGTTGCAGGCCGAGCTTACGCTTGCCCTTCACTTCCATACGATAGATCCCGACGTTCTGCTTGCCGAAGTGATCGGGGTCGAACGGATCGCGGGAGACAACGCATGCTTTATCGAGATAAAAGCCCCCGTCACCGTCGTTCAGGCGGAACAGCGGCAGAATGTCGAACAGGTTAATGTCTTCCCCGTCCACCGTGTTCTGCGCCCAGGCCGGGTTTGCACGACGCTCTGGCGCGACGGGAAATTTGTCCCAGCGACGAATAAACTCGTCGATCTGTTTTTTCACCGGGGTATTCGCCGGCAGCCCCATCGAAATAGCGTGGTTTTGCCACGAGCCGATAGTGTTCATCACCACACGGGCATCGGTGAAACCGCGAATATTATCGAACCACAGCGCAGGCGCGCCATCGCCAATGCGCCCGGTAGCGTTGGCGGCCGCCGCTAAATCCGGTTCAGCGTTTACCTCTTCCTCAATTTTCAGCAGCTGCCCTTGCTCATCGAGCGCCTGCAAGAAGCTTCTCAAATCATCAAATGCCATCTTTATTCTCCTGTGAAAAATGTTTCGCTGCCTGCAAACCTTCCCAGCGTCGGGCTTTTTTATGCTCCAGACCGAACTGGTCGAGAACGCGGGTCACGATATGATGGGTAATGTCATCGGCGGTTTGCGGGTGGTTGTAGTACGCAGGCATAGGCGGCACCATCGCCACGCCCATGCGGGAAAGGGCAAGCATGTTCTCGAGATGGATGGTGCTGAGCGGCGTCTCACGGGGAACCAGCACCAGCTTGCGTCCCTCTTTCAGCACCACGTCTGCCGCACGCCCTACCAGCCCTTCGGCGTAGCCCGCGCGGATACCCGCCAGCGTTTTCATGCTGCACGGGATGACGATCATGCCGTCGGTGCGAAACGAGCCGGAGGAGATGGTGGCAGCCTGATCGGCCGGGCTATGGACGACATCCGCCAGGGCAGCAACGTCATGCGCAGTGAAGGGCGTTTCCAGCTCAATCGTGGTTTTTGCCCACTTCGACATCACCAGATGCGTTTCCACCTCCGGCATTTCCCGCAGCGCCAGCAACAACGCCACGCCTAATGGCGCACCCGTTGCGCCCGTCATTCCCACAATCAATCTCATTCAGCACCTCAATTAGTTTGTTCGTGTACGAACATATTAATTAAACTACGCCTTGATCCTGCTGCTGACAAGATCGTTCGTATACGATCACACTAATCGCTAAAAAACTCTCGCGTTAAAATTCAGCCCGAGAGCGGCTATCATAGAGGGAGTATTTTTCCGTCGGAGTGTCCATGGAGTTAAGACAAGAAGCTTTCCACCTGCTACGTCAGCTTTTTCAACAGCATACCGCCCAGTGGCAGCACGCATTGCCCGAACTGACAAAGCCACAGTATGCGGTGATGCGGTCAATTGCTGAAAATCCTGGCATTGAGCAGGTTGCCCTGACTGAAGTCGCGGTGAGCACCAAAGCGACGCTGGCAGAAATGCTGAGCCGCATGGAAGCACGCGGCCTGGTCAGGCGCGAGCACGATCCGGCGGACAAGCGCCGTCGGTTTGTCTTTCTGACGGCCGAAGGTGAGGCCCTGCTTGAGAGCAGTAAACCGATTGGAAATGAGGTGGATGAGGCGTTTTTAGGGCGCCTTAACGGCGCGGAACGAGAGCAATTTTCAGCGCTCATTAAAAAGATGATGCAGAATTAAGTAACCCTGACGCGCATAAAATCAATAAATGTTCGCACTTTCGCGGGCACATGCCGGGCATCAGGATAAACGGCATAGATGCCCTGCTGAGCGAACGTGTACGCCGGTAACAGCGAGACCAGTTCCCCTGCATCCAGTGCGTTTCGCACCAGCCACTCCGGCAGCAGCGCCACTCCACATCCCGCGAGGGCAAAAGCCTTCAGCGCCTGGGCGCTGTCTGCATACAGGCGCGGCGCTCTCTTGATCTCAAAGGAAACCGGCTGCCCATCAACGCCTCTCATCTGCCAGCGCAGCGGCGAGGTTAAACGCTCGTGAATGATCCAGTCCGCTTCCGCCAGCTGCTCCAGAGAGTTAACCGGATGGTTTGCCAGCCAGCCTGGCGTTGCCACGGGCAAGATGGTGAAGGAGGTCATCAACGCGGCGTGGTAGCGCGAATCTGCAAGCGTGCCGAGCCGGATAGCGACATCGAAGCGCTCGGCGATAAGATCGGCATGCAAAGAGGACGAGACATGCCGCACGCGAAGGTCCGGGTGCAGCTGGCTAAATTCAGCCAGCAAAGGCACCACCACCTGCGAGCCATATTCGGGCGTGGTGGTGATCCGCAGTTCTCCCGTCAGCCCGGCGTGGTTGGCGCGAACATCATCCTGCAATCGCTCTGCATCCCGTAACAGCATCACGCTTCGTTGATGAAAGAGCTTCCCCGCCTCGGTCAGCGTCAGGCGTCGGGTGGTTCGCAGCAACAGGGTGACGCCCAGCTCCTCTTCAAGCTGACGAATATGAAAGCTGACCACCGCTTTTGTCAGCCCCATCGCCTCCGCTGCGGCGGTGAAACTGCCGGTGTCCGCTACGGCGATAAACATCGCCGTACGCTGTAAATTAAGCATCGCTTGCCTGGTTAACTGTCAAAATAATGTTGACAGTATATCGTGCTTTGTCGCGTTTATCCGTAACGCGCGGGCCGATACGATACGCCACCTCACCGGAGGAACTTCCATGACGTATCGCAGCAAAATCGCCGTCGTCTTTCTGCTCGGCTTTTTCCTTGATTTGATAAACATGTTTATTGCCAGCGTCGCCTTTCCGGCGATGGCTCGTGCTTTCAATACCACACCTTCCGCGCTTGCCTGGGTAAGTAACGGATACATTGCCGGGCTGACGCTAGTCATCCCTTTCAGCAGTATCCTGACGCGCCGCGTCGGGCCGAAGCGCGTTATCCTGCTCTCACTGCTTCTCTTTAGCGCGGCCTCCGTTGCGGCGGGTCTCTCATCTTCGCTGGAAAGTCTGATTGCCTGGCGAGTCGTACAGGGCGCCGGAGGGGGTTTACTGATCCCGGTTGGTCAGGCGCTGACCTGGCAACAGTTTAAGCCTCATGAGCGGGCCAGACTCTCCTCGGCGGTGATGCTGGTCGCACTGCTTGCCCCCGCGTGCTCACCGGCTGTGGGCGGTATGCTGGTTCAGACATTCAGCTGGCGCTGGATATTTTTTGCCACCCTGCCCGTCGCCATTGTCACCTTTGCTTTGGCCTGCGCGTGGCTTAAAACAGAACCGTCGCCGATAACCCCCACCAGGACAGTAAACCTGTCTTTGCTGACGGATCCGCTGTTGCGCTTATCCATGCTTATCTATGTGTGCGTACCCGGCATTTTTATCGGCGTGAACGTAACGGGCATGTATTACCTCCAGAGCGAGGCCAATATGACACCCGCCGCAACGGGCATGCTTATGCTGCCGTGGTCTGTGGCTTCGTTTTTGGCTATCACCGCGACAGGACGCTATTTCAACCGTATCGGCCCCCGGCCGCTGGTGGTCATCGGTTGCCTTTTGCAGGCGACGGGCATTCTGCTTTTAGTTAACGTCGGCCCGGCAATGCTGCTACCTGCCGTTGCGTTTGCGCTGATGGGCGCGGGGGGAAGCCTTTGCAGCAGTACGGCTCAGAGCAGCGCGTTTTTGACGATGCGACCGGAAGATATGCCCGATGCCAGCGCGCTATGGAATCTGAATCGTCAGTTGAGCTTTTTTGCGGGCGCTCTGCTGCTGGCGCAGGCGCTAAGCTTCATGCAGGATTATGTCGCGCCGCTGGCCGCCTGGCACGGGATGTTTGTTTTTGCCGCAGTCATCACCCTACTGCCCGTACTGTACGTCTACCGTCTTAACAACACGCAGTTACTTGCGCAACTGCAACAGGAGCAACCATGACCCATTTCGAACAAGAGATCCTCGACATTCACGTCGCCCTTGAAAACTGGTTAGGTGCAGGCGAAGGCGATCGGGACGCCCTGCTCGCCCGTTTCCGTCCGGATTTTCTGATGGTTCCACCGAGTGGCAACCCTTTAGATCATCACGCGCTTGCCCAATTTTTATATGCGCAGCGGGGAACCCGACCGGGGCTCAGGATCGACATTGATGCGTTAACAACGCTTCAGACATGGGACAACGGCGCAGTGCTCCATTACCGGGAGACGCAAACCCGGCCAGGCCAGCCCGTCAACGTGCGCTGGTCAACCGCGGTGCTTAATCAGGAAGGGGATAACATCACCTGGCGTTTGCTGCACGAAACGGCGCAGCCGTAAGGCATAAAAAAGGCCCGTCTCACGACGGGCCTTTTCTGACGAATGGTTGCTTACTCGCGGAACAGCGCTTCGATATTCAGACCTTGCCCTTGCAGGATTTCACGCAGGCGACGTAGTCCTTCAACCTGAATCTGGCGAACACGTTCACGGGTCAGGCCAATCTCACGACCGACGTCTTCCAGTGTCGCAGCTTCATACCCCAGTAAACCGAAACGACGTGCCAGCACTTCACGCTGTTTGGCGTTCAGTTCGAACAGCCATTTGACGATGCTCTGTTTCATGTCATCGTCCTGCGTGGTGTCTTCCGGGCCGTTGTCTTTTTCATCGGCCAGGATGTCCAGCAGCGCTTTTTCGGAGTCGCCACCCAGCGGGGTGTCAACCGAGGTAATGCGCTCGTTGAGACGCAGCATACGGCTTACGTCATCAACCGGTTTGTCAAGTTGCTCTGCAATCTCTTCCGCACTTGGCTCGTGGTCCAGTTTATGGGACAACTCGCGCGCGGTACGCAGATAAACATTCAACTCTTTGACGATGTGGATCGGCAGTCGAATCGTACGGGTCTGGTTCATAATAGCCCGTTCGATGGTCTGACGAATCCACCAGGTCGCGTAGGTTGAGAAACGGAACCCGCGTTCCGGGTCAAACTTCTCAACTGCGCGGATGAGACCTAAGTTGCCCTCTTCAATCAGATCCAGCAGAGCCAGACCACGATTGCCGTAACGGCGGGCAATTTTCACGACCAGTCGCAGGTTACTTTCGATCATGCGACGACGCGAGGCAACATCACCACGCAAAGCACGACGTGCGAAATAGACTTCTTCTTCGGCCGTTAGCAGTGGGGAGTAACCAATCTCCCCAAGGTAAAGCTGAGTCGCGTCCAGCACACGCTGTGTGGCACCCTGCGATAACAGCTCTTCTTCAGCCAAATCGTTATCACTGGGTTCCTCTTCTACTAAGGCTTTTTCGTCAAAAGCCTCTGCTCCGTTCTCATCAAATTCCGCGTCTTCATTTAAATCATGAACTTTCAGCGTATTCTGACTCATAAGGTGGCTCCTACCCGTGATCCCTGGACGAGACACCCTGGCTGGCATGTCCCATCAATTTATCGCTGCGGTAAATATTGCAGCGGGTTTACGGATTTCCCCTTGTAACGAATTTCAAAATGCAAGCGTGTAGAACTGGTTCCGGTGCTACCCATGGTAGCGATTTTTTGCCCCGCCTTAACTTCTTGTTGTTCCCGGACCAGCATAGTGTCGTTATGGGCGTAGGCACTCAGGTAATCATCATTATGTTTGATGATAATAAGATTACCGTAACCGCGCAGTGCGTTACCGGCATAGACAACGCGCCCGTCTGCGGTCGCGATGATTGCCTGTCCTTTACTGCCTGCGATATCGATCCCTTTGTTGCCCCCCTCAGAGGTAGCAAAGTTCTCGATAATCTTGCCGTCAGTTGGCCAGCGCCAGGTGGTGATTGACGAGCTGGCATTCTGACTGCTTGCAGTCGGTACAGTAGAGCTAACCACAGGTGCCGTAGTCGGTGCTGTGACAACAGTCGCAGTACCTTTATTATTCGGCAACATTTTGTTAGCACTCTGATCACCTGAATCCTCAGAATACGTAATTACAGGTTGTGAAGCAACCACCGTGGTGGATTTTTGTGCAGGCTTAACGCTGTTATTTTGAGCCGTCACATCTGCCGCTGAAACCGTGTTGCCAGGCGTCAGTGGGGTACCCGTTGCATTGCCTACCTGGAGCGTTTGCCCGACTTCCAGACCATACGGGGCCTGGACGTTGTTTCGCTGTGCCAGATCGCGGAAATCGTTCCCGGTGATCCAGGCAATATAGAACAGCGTATCGCCGCGCTTCACGGTATAGGTGCTGCCGCCGGTATAGCTACCTTTCGGAATGTTCCCATACTTACGGTTATACACTATGCGGCCATTTTCGGTCTGAACAGGCTGATCCACTGGCTGAATCTGCGAAGGCTGCGTAACTGGACGCTGAACCGGCTGGATCTGCGGAGTTTGCTGCGCCGTGGACGTACCCATTTTAGGCGGAGGGGTAATCAACATTCCGCTGGACGTGTTACCCGAGCCGCTGGTTCCATTGACGGAACTGACGGGCGCAGGTGCATTGTCAGAACTTGTACAGCCTGCCAGCCAGAGCGAAACCAGTGATAATGCCGCAACACGGCTGATGGTGAATTTTGGGCTTCCCGCGCTCATTTATCCCCCAGGAATGTGTTAACTACCAGTGACTTAAAAATAACCGTGATGGCACGAACCTATCGCGCCACACCATACGCTGAATTTGCCTCAATAACCCTGGAAAAATCCGAGTCTCAGGCCAGCTCGCCCTTAACCAGGGGCACAAAGCGCACGGCTTCCACGGTATCGATAATAAACTCGCCGCCGCGTCGACGAACGCGCTTTAAAAGCTGCTGCTCATCGCCGACGGGCAAAACTAGAATGCCGCCCTCGTCCAGCTGCGAGAGAAGTGCAGCGGGAATTTCAGGTGGCGCGGCCGTGACTATTATGGCGTCAAACGGGGCGCGAGCCTGCCAACCCTGCCATCCATCGCCGTGGCGTGTCGATACATTATGTAAATCAAGCTGTTTCAGGCGACGGCGCGCCTGCCACTGCAAGCCTTTAATCCGTTCCACGGAACAGACATGGTGCACAAGGTGGGCCAGGATCGCGGTCTGATACCCTGAACCGGTGCCAATTTCCAGCACCCGGGAGTCTGGCGTTAACTCCAGAAGCTCCGTCATACGCGCCACCATGTAAGGCTGCGAAATCGTCTGGCCTTGCCCGATGGGCAGCGCCACGTTTTCCCACGCTTTGTGTTCAAACGCCTCATCTACAAACTTCTCACGGGGAACCTGGGCAAGCGCATCCAGCACCTGCTCGTTGGCGATCCCCTGTGCGCGTAATTGTTCCAGAAGAGTTTGTACACGTTTACTTACCATTGCGCGTTCACTCCGACCCGATCTAACCAGTCCGACACCACATCATGCGCGCTATAAGCGGTTAAATCTACGTGCAACGGCGTAACGGAAACGTAACCCTCATCCACCGCAGCGAAGTCGGTGTCTGGCCCGGCATCGCATTTATCTCCCGGCGGGCCGATCCAGTACAGGGTATTGCCGCGCGGATCCTGCTGGGGAATAACCTGATCGGCCGGATGGCGACTGCCGCAGCGCGTCACGCGGATCCCTTTGATCTCGTCCAGCGGGAGATCCGGCACGTTAATATTGAGGATACGTCCGGTACGCAGCGGCTCGCGGCCAAGCGCACGGAGAATAGAGCAGGTTACCGCGGCGGCAGTGTCATAGTGGGTGTGGCCGTTTAACGAGACCGCCAGCGCCGGGAACCCCAGGTGACGCCCCTCCATCGCCGCGGCCACGGTGCCGGAGTAAATCACATCATCGCCAAGATTCGGCCCGGCATTGATGCCGGAGACCACAACATCCGGCCGCGGGCGCATCAGCGCATTTACGCCCAGAAACACGCAGTCGGTCGGCGTCCCCATCTGGACGGCAATATCGCCATTCTCAAAGGTAAAGGTGCGAAGTGAAGACTCCAGCGTCAATGAGTTAGACGCGCCACTGCGGTTACGATCGGGAGCCACGACCTGCACATCCGCAAATTCGCGGAGGTGTTTCGCCAGCGTCTGAATACCTGGCGCATGGATCCCGTCATCGTTACTCAGCAATATTCGCATAATCACCCGACGTGTTGATAAGTTCCCTGACAACACTGGTGGCAAAGCTACCTGCCGGCAGCCAGAAGCGTAACTCGACGGTTACGTCATCCCACCAGTTCCAGCTCAGCTGTTGCGGGTAGAGGAGCATCGCACGGCGCGCCGCCTCGACTTTTTCCCGCACCAGCAATGATTGTAATTCTGGCGCATCCGCCACCGCTGACTGCTCAGCGGCCAGCGCCTCGCCCTGAGTTCCCCAGTCGCCTGAGCCCGGCAAGGCGGCGGTAATCATCAGCGCTTTAGCGTCCACGCGCGACTGGGCATCGGCCATCTCATCGGCCGTTGCCATAAACCAGCTTCCGCGTCCCGCTAATTGTAGCGCATCGCCGACAACAACTTGATTCGCGTCCTGTTTTTTCAGCCGTTCGCTCACAATCTGATTAAACAACGCACTGCGGGCCGCCGACAACCAAAAACTGCGTTTATTCCTGTCGCGCACCGGCGCGCTGCTTTGCGCCCAGCGCAGCGCGCCCAGCAGGTTGCAGCCACCAATGCCAAAGCGCTGTGCGCCAAAATAGTTTGGCACGCCGCGTTCGGTAATGGCCTTCAGGCGTTTTTCAACGTCATCGCGGTCGTTCACTTCACGCAGCACCAGCGTGAAATCGTTGCCTTTCAACGCTCCCGGACGCAATTTGCGTTTATGGCGGGCGTACTCCAGTACCTTACAGCCTTCAAGCTCAAATTTGCTTAAATCGGGCATGGCATTGCCGGGCACACGGGCGCAAAGCCACTGTTCAGTCACGGCATGTTTATCTTTTTGACCGGCAAAGCTCACTTCGCGGGCGTGGATTTTGAGGAATTTTGCCAGCGCGTCCGCCACGAAGCGGGTGTTGCAGCCGTTTTTCAGAATGCGCACCAGGATGTGCTCGCCTTCGCCGTCCGGCTCAAAACCCAGATCTTCCACTACCACGAAATCTTCAGGGTTGGCTTTCAGCAGCCCCTTGCCCTGCGGTTTACCGTGCAGATACGTCAGGTTGTCGAAATCCGTCATTTGGCCGCCTTCACCAGCAGCGCCACGGCTTCACAGGCAATGCCTTCGCCACGACCGGTAAAGCCCAGCTTCTCCGTGGTGGTCGCTTTGACGTTGACGTCGTCCATATGGCAGCCCAGATCTTCAGCGATAAACACGCGCATCTGAGGGATGTGCGGCAGCATCTTCGGTGCCTGAGCAATGATCGTCACATCAACGTTGCCTAGGGTGTAGCCTTTGGCCTGAATACGACGCCAGGCTTCGCGCAGCAGTTCGCGGCTGTCTGCGCCTTTAAAAGCAGGATCGGTGTCCGGGAACAGTTTGCCAATGTCGCCCAATGCGGCGGCACCCAGCAGCGCGTCGGTCAGCGCATGCAGCGCCACGTCGCCATCAGAATGCGCCAGCAGACCTTTTTCGTAAGGAATGCGCACGCCGCCAATGATAATTGGGCCAACGCCGCCAAAGGCGTGTACATCAAAACCGTGTCCAATACGCATTATGCCTTCTCCTGAGGGGTCGTACGGGTAAGATAAAATTCCGCGAGCTGTAAGTCTTCCGGGCGCGTCACTTTTATATTATCAGCGCGCCCTTCAACAAGCGTTGGGTGAAAACCGCAATACTCCAGCGCCGAGGCTTCGTCCGTAATGGTCGCACCTTCTTTAAGCGCACGCGTTAAGCAGTCGTGGAGTAATTCGCGGGGAAAAAATTGTGGCGTCAGCGCGTGCCAGAGATCGACGCGCTCGACGGTGTGGGCAATCGCCGGTTTACCCGGTTCGGCACGCTTCATGGTGTCACGCACCGGGGCGGCCAGAATGCCGCCCACGTTACTGGTTTCACTCAGGGCCAGCAGACGTGACAGATCGTCGTGATGCAGACAGGGACGCGCGGCATCGTGCACCAGCACCCACTGCGCGTTCCCGGCAGCCTGAATGCCCGCCAGAACAGAGTCGGCCCGCTCGGCGCCGCCGTCAACAACGGTAATCTGAGGATGATTTGCCAGCGGGAGCTGTGCAAAACGCGCATCGCCGGGGCTGATGGCAATAACCACGCGTTTCACCCGGGCATGCGCCAGCAGCGCTGCCACGGCGTGCTCGAGGATCGTTTTATCGCCAATTGAGAGGTACTGCTTAGGACATTCTGTCTGCATGCGCCGGCCAAAACCTGCGGCCGGCACCACGGCACAGACGTCCGAAAAAGTTGCTGCCATGTCGTAATCCTGGGCCTGATTATCGATTGTTTTGTGCGGAGCCCTGATTGCGTTTAGACGCATCCGGAACCAGGCGATAAAACGTTTCGCCCGGCTTAGTCATACTGAGTTCATTGCGTGCGCGTTCCTCAATCGCCTCCTGGCCGCCATTGAGGTCATCAATTTCAGCAAAAAGTTGATCGTTACGCGCTTTAAGTTTGGCGTTTGTAGCCTGCTGTGCCGCGACGTCATCGCTCACCCGGCTGTAGTCGTGCAGTCCGTTTTTGCCGAACCACAGCGAATATTGCAGCCAGACCAGCAAAGCCAGCAACAGCAGCGTTAGTTTACCCATCCTGCCCCCTGAAAAAACGGCATCATCATCCCATAACTTTCCGCTGGACTCTACTGCGGGGTTTTAATTATGCCGTAAGTTAGCCCATCAGCCATAAAAACAGCAGGCCAAAGATGACCACAACGGTGGCGATAGTGATGAGCGTACTATACAGGAGCTTGCCGTTGAAAAGGGAGTGCAGCGCCACGCCCACAACCACCGCAACGGGCATCAGCGCCAGAAAGAAAGGCCAGGTATAGAGGAAGAAAAAGAGGGTGTTACCACCGTAGATCAAAAACGGGATACCCAGCGCCAGTAGCCACGATACGAAGCCGACTATCGCCCCAGGGAAGGACCAGGTCGTCTCGTCGTCGGTCGTTAACGGTTCCGACCCGGTGGTAATCATGTAGTTTTCACTGTTGCGCATAGCTAATCCTGTGACCGTGACTCATCGCTCGGGAAGACAGCTCCCGAACGATACCGTCTCAGGATCTGATAATATCGTCCCGTCTGAGCAGGTCTAATAATTGGCTTACTAAATTTGTTACCAATTGTTGGCCTTCCAGATGAATCTCAGGGGATTCAGGCGCTTCGTAAACCGAGTCAATGCCGGTGAAGTTTCGCAGCTCTCCCGCGCGGGCTTTTTTGTACAGCCCTTTTGGATCGCGCGCTTCGCAGATTGCCAGCGGCGTATCCACAAACACTTCAATAAAGCGATTCTGCCCCACACGCTCGCGCACCATCTGACGTTCGGCGCGGTGCGGTGAGATAAACGCCGTTAGCACCACCAGCCCGGCATCCGCCATCAGGCTGGCGACTTCCCCTACCCGACGAATGTTCTCTTTACGGTCTTCATCGCTGAACCCTAAATCGCTGCACAGGCCGTGACGCACGTTGTCGCCGTCCAGCAGGTAGGTGCTCACCCCCTGCTGATGCAGCGCCTCTTCCAGTGCGCCTGCCACCGTGGATTTACCGGAGCCAGACAGCCCGGTAAACCACAGCACAACCCCACGGTGACCGTGGAGCTGTTCGCGCTGGGCGACGGTGACCGGATGAGGATGCCAGACGACGTTCTCATCATGGGCGGCCATCACTTGCCTCCCAGCAGATCGCGTGCGCCCCAGTGCGGGAAGTGCTTACGCACCAGCGCGTTCAGTTCCAGCTCGAAGGCGCTGAACTCAGACGTCACGCTCGCCTGCGCGTCAGGCTCGCGCACCATCCCCGCACCGACGGTGACGTTGGTCAGGCGGTCAATGAAGATCAGCCCGCCCGTCACCGGGTTCTGCTGATACGGATCCAGCACCAGCGGCTCGTCGAAGGTCAGGTCCACCAGACCGATGCCGTTCAGCGGCAGCTCGCTCACGTCACGGTGGGTCAGGTTGTTGATGTCCACCTGGAACTGAATGCCGTCCACGCGGGCGCGGGTTTTCTTGCCGGCGATTTTAATGTCATAGCTCTGGCCTGCGGTCAGCGGCTGTTCGGCCATCCACACTACATCCACGGATGCGCCCTGCACCGCCGCCAGCGTTTCCTGCGCGTCGACCAGCAGGTCGCCGCGGCTGATATCAATTTCGTCTTTCAGTACCAGGGTTACCGCTTCACCTGCCCCGGCTTCGTCCAGATCGCCATCAAAGGTGACGATTCGGGCAATGGCCGATTCCACGCCGGACGGCAGCACCTTGACGCGCTGGCCCACCTTCACTGCGCCGGAGGCAATCGTGCCCGAGAAGCCGCGGAAATCGAGGTTCGGACGGTTCACGTACTGCACCGGGAAGCGCATCGGCTGGGTATCGACCACGCGCTGAATTTCAACGGTTTCCAGCACTTCCAGCAGCGTCGGGCCGCTGTACCACGGCATGTTCGCGCTCTGAGAGGCGACGTTATCCCCTTCCAGCGCCGACAGCGGCACAAAGCGAATATCGAGGTTGCCCGGCAGCTGTTCAGCAAAGGTCAGGTAGCTCTGGCGGATCTCGTCGAAACGCGCTTCGCTGTAGTCCACCAGATCCATTTTGTTCACCGCCACCACCAGATGCTTGATCCCCAGCAGCGTAGAGATAAAGCTGTGACGACGAGTCTGATCCAGCACACCTTTACGGGCGTCGATCAGCAGGATCGCCAGGTCACAGGTGGACGCGCCGGTCGCCATGTTACGGGTGTACTGCTCGTGCCCCGGGGTGTCGGCGATAATAAATTTGCGCTTTTCGGTAGAGAAGTAGCGATAGGCGACATCAATGGTAATGCCCTGCTCGCGCTCCGCCTGCAAGCCGTCCACCAGCAGCGCCAGGTCGAGTTTTTCGCCCTGGGTGCCGTGGCGTTTGCTGTCATTGTGCAGGGAAGAGAGCTGATCTTCGTAGATCTGGCGCGTGTCGTGCAGCAGACGACCAATCAGGGTACTTTTCCCGTCATCCACGCTGCCGCAGGTCAGGAAACGCAGCAGGCTTTTGTACTGTTGGGCGTGCAGATAAGCTTCTACGCCGCCTTCATCGGCAATTTGTTGGGCAATAGTCGTATTCATGGCGGCTCCTTAGAAATAACCCTGACGTTTCTTCAGCTCCATGGAGCCTGCCTGGTCGCGGTCAATCACGCGGCCCTGTCGCTCACTGGTGGTCGACACCAGCATCTCCTCGATGATCTCGGGCAGCGTCTGCGCACTGGATTCCACCGCGCCGGTCAGCGGCCAGCAGCCGAGAGTACGGAAACGGACCATCTGTTTTTTGATCACTTCGCCCGGCTGTAAATCAATGCGATCGTCGTCGATCATCATCAGCATGCCGTCGCGCTCCAGCACCGGGCGCTCGGCCGCCAGATACAGCGGAACGATCTCAATATTTTCCAGATAGATGTACTGCCAGATATCCAGCTCGGTCCAGTTGGAGAGCGGGAAGACGCGAATGCTTTCGCCCTTGTTGATCTGGCCGTTGTAGTTGTGCCACAGCTCCGGACGCTGGTTTTTCGGGTCCCAGCGGTGGAAGCGGTCGCGGAAAGAGTAGATACGCTCTTTGGCGCGGGATTTCTCTTCGTCACGTCGCGCGCCGCCGAAGGCCGCATCAAAACCGTATTTATTCAGCGCCTGCTTCAGCCCTTCGGTTTTCATGATGTCGGTATGCTTGGCGCTGCCGTGCACGAACGGGTTGATGCCCATCGCCACCCCTTCCGGGTTTTTGTGCACCAGCAGCTCGCAGCCGTAGGCTTTGGCGGTACGGTCACGAAACTCGTACATCTCGCGGAATTTCCAGCCGGTATCCACGTGTAACAGCGGGAACGGCAGCGTACCCGGATAAAACGCTTTACGCGCCAGGTGCAGCATGACGCTGGAATCTTTACCGATGGAGTACATCATCACCGGGTTAGAAAACTCGGCGGCCACTTCGCGGATAATGTGGATACTTTCCGCTTCGAGCTGCCGCAAGTGAGTAAGTCGTTTTTGGTCCATAACCGTTCCTTAAGCCAAATTTATAACAGAAGCGCCAAAGCCTTCTGTGTCGGTTGTATGTTGGAACCAGGCGAGCGTGCTGTGCAGCTGCACCACTTCTCCCACCACGATCAGGGCGGGCATTGGGGCGTCTTTCGCCAGGGTTGCAAGGTCTTGTAAGGTGCCGATGGCGACATGCTGATCGACGCGTGTCCCGCGGGAGATCACCGCTACCGGCGTCGTCGCATCGCGACCGTGCTGAATAAGCTGTTCGCTGATGTCAGCCGCTTTCATCGTGCCCATATAAATCGCCAGCGTTTGTCGGCTCTGGGCGAGATGCGACCAGTCAAACGGCGTGCTGTCGGCTTTATAGTGCCCGGTCACAAAGGTCACGCTCTGGGCGTAATCGCGATGGGTCAGCGGAATACCGGCGTAGGCCGTGACGGCAGACGCCGCCGTAATGCCGGGAACCACCTGGAACGGGACGCCCGCTTCAGCTGCCGCCTGCAACTCCTCGCCACCACGACCGAAGATAAACGGGTCGCCCCCTTTCAGGCGCACCACGGTCTTGCCCGCTTTCGCGGCGGCAATCAGCATCTGGTTGGTGTCGTGCTGGGGCACGGAGTGCTCGCCGGCACGTTTGCCGACGCAAATTTGCTCCGCGTCACGGCGGATCAGCTCGCGAATACCGTCGGTGACCAGGTGGTCATAGAACACGACATCCGCATCCTGAAGAACCTGGAGGCCACGCAGCGTGAGCAGCCCGGCATCGCCCGGCCCGGCGCCCACCAGAATGATCTCCCCGCCCGTACTGCCGGGGTTATCCAGTTCGTCTTCGAGAATTTGTTGCGCTGCCGTCTCGTTACCGGCCTGCATCAGGCTGGCAAAGCGGCCGCGAAACACACGCTCCCAGAAGCGACGGCGTTCCGTCACGCTGGTCAGACGCGTTTTCAAATGGTTGCGCCAGTAGCTGGCCTTCTCCGCCATGCGTCCGAGGCTGGTCGGCAGCAGCGCTTCGATTTTTTCTCTCAGCACGCGCGCCAGCACCGGGGCGGTGCCGCCGGAGGAGATCGCTACCAGCAGCGGCGAGCGGTCGACAATCGACGGGAAGATAAATGAACATAACGGCTGGTCGTCTACCACGTTCACCAGACGGTGACGGGCCTGAGCTGCGTCGGAGATGCGGCGGTTGAGCGCCCGATCTTCGGTTGCCGCAATCACCAGCACCACGCTGTCGATCTGAGACTCTTCAAAACCCGCCTCTGCAACGATCTGCACCTGCGCCCCGGCGCGTTGCAGGAAGGCGATTTTGCGATCGGCAATTTCACCTGTCCCGACAACCAGTACCGGTCGGTCTTTTAAGGCAGCAAAAAGGGGGAGATAGTCCACAGGCAACAACTCACTAACAACCACGAATAAAGGGACTATAGGGGGCGGCTTAGATCGAATGAAATTACGAATTGGAATGAGTAGTTACTCAATGGAATAACGCCGTGGAAAAGCAAATATCAAAAAATGCTTAACACGCGAAATTTCGGGCATTTAGGAGCAATTCAAATTGTGTCTACCCGATCACAGTTTCATACTATGCGGGTTAAAATTTTGCTCTGTTTTTAAGGACTCACTATGTTTTCCGCAATGCGCCACCGATTCGTTGCCCTGGCGCTCGGCGTTTGCTTTATCCTTCCGGCTCAGGCAAAAAATCAATCTTACGGTGAAATAGCCAGTATGCAGGCGCGGCATATTGCGACGGTCTTTCCGGGCCGTATGACCGGAACCCCAGCCGAGATGCTCTCGGCAGACTATATTCGTCAGCAGTTTGCGGATATGGGCTATGAGAGCGACATTCGCGCTTTCCACAGCCGCTACATCTATACCACACGCAATAAAACGCAGAACTGGCATAACGTAACCGGCAGCACGGTCATTGCGGCGCACGAAGGAAAGGCGGCTGAGCAGATTATTATTATGGCGCACCTTGATACCTACACGCCGTTGAGCGACGCCGATGTCGATAATAACCTCGGCGGGCTGACGCTTCAGGGACTGGATGACAATGCGGCGGGTCTGGGCGTGATGCTTGAGCTGGCCGAACGCCTGAAGAATATTCCGACGAAATACAGCATTCGCTTTGTTGCGACCAGCGGCGAAGAAGAAGGAAAACTCGGCGCTGAGAATCTCCTTAAGCGCATGAGCGCTGAGGAGAAGAAAAATACGTTGCTGGTGATTAACCTCGATAATCTGATCGTGGGGGATAAGCTCTATTTTAATAGCGGACAGAACACACCGAGCAGCGTACGTAAACTCACCCGCGACCGCGCGCTGGCGCTTGCCCGCACGCATGGCGTCTATGCCGCGACAAATCCGGGCGGTAACCCGCAGTATCCTAAAGGCACAGGCTGCTGTAATGACGGTGAAGTGTTTGATAAAGCGGGCATTCCGGTGCTGTACGTCGAGGCGACGAACTGGGCGCTGGGCAAAAAAGATGGCTATCAGCAGCGCAGCAAATCGAAAGCCTTTCCGGACGGGACCAGCTGGCATGATGTGCGGCTGGATAATCAGCAGCACATTGATAAAGCGCTGCCGCAGCGGATTGAGCACCGCAGCCGGGATGTCGTGAAGGTGATGCTGCCGCTGGTGAAGGAGCTGGCGAAAGCGGGGAAAGCCTGATGTCGTTAAGCCCGGTGGCGGCTACGCCTTACCGGGCCTACGTTTTGTGCCGTTGTAGGCCCGGTAAGCGCAGCGCCACCGGGCGAAAAAACATTACCCTTCGTGCAGCCCGCACTCGCGCTTCAGCCCAAAGAATCGCGTCTCTTCTTCCGCCATTCCCGGTTCCCATTTACGCGTGGTATGGGTGTCGCCTACCGACAGGTAGCCTTGATCCCACAGCGGATGGTACTTCAGCCCGTGCTTTTGCAGATACTGGTACACCGTGCGGTTATCCCAGTCGATAATCGGCAGCACTTTGAACACGCCGCGCTGCACCGCCAGCACCGGCAGCGTTGCCCGGCTCCCGGACTGCTCGCGGCGCAGGCCCGCGAACCAGGTCTGAGCGTTCAGCTCTTTCAGCGCCCGGTTCATCGGCTCGACCTTGTTGATCTCATTGTATTTCTCAATGCCCTCAACGCCCTGTTCCCACAGCTTGCCGTAGCGCGCCTCCTGCCAGGCCGCGCTTTCCGTCGCGCGGTAAACTTTGAGGTTCAGCTTGAGCTTGTCCGTCAGCTCGTCAATAAACTGGTAGGTCTCCGGGAACAGATAGCCGGTATCGGTGAGGATCACCGGAATGTCCGGGCGGATCCGATTCACCAGGTGCAGGCTGACCGCCGCCTGGATGCCAAAGCTTGACGACAGCACATAGTCACCCGGCAGGTTTTCCAGCGCCCACGCCACGCGCCCTTCGGCGTCGAGTTTTTCCAGCTGGGCGTTGGTTTCTGCCAGGGCCAGAATGCGTTCGACTTTTGGCAGGTCATTAAGGGCGTTTAGATCGAGTACGGACATAAGAACCTCGTTTGCCTGTTTTGCCGGGCGGCACTGCGTTTGCCCGGCCTACAAAACCCGTAGGCCCGGTAAGCGAAGCGCCACCGGGCAAAGGATGCGTTACTCCCAGAAATCCCTTGCGGGATCGAGCACCGGGCGAATGATGCCCGCACGCACCGTAAAGTCGCCGAAGCCTTCACCCGCTTCGCGCTCTTTCGCCCAGCGCCCGACAAGCTCGTCGATGGAATCAAGAATTTCCGGTTCCGTAATATTTTCACGGTACATACGCGGAATGCGCGTCCCCATACGGTTGCCGCCAAGGTGCACGTTGTAACGACCCGGCGCTTTGCCCACCAGACCCAGCTCGGCCAGCATCGCGCGACCGCAGCCGTTCGGGCAGCCGGTGACGCGCATAACAATATGCTCGTCCGGAATACCGTGCTTTTCCAGAATCGCTTCCACTTTATCAGTGAAGGACGGCAGGAAACGCTCGGCTTCGGCCATCGCCAGCGGGCAGGTCGGGAACGACACGCAGGCCATCGAGTTTTCACGCTGCGGTTTAACCGCATTCATCAACCCATGATCGCGCGCCAGCTTCTCGATCTTCGCCTTCTGGCTTTCCGGCACGCCGGCAATAATCAGGTTCTGGTTGGCGGTAATGCGGAACTCGCCTTTATGGATCTTAGCAATTTCCAGCAGACCGGTTTTCAGCGGGCGGCCCGGATAATCCAGAATACGACCGTTTTCAATAAACAGCGTCAGGTGCCATTTATTATCGATACCTTTCACCCAGCCAATGCGATCGCCGCGACCGGTGAATTCGTAAGGGCGGATCGGCTCAAACTTGATCCCCGCGCGACGCTCCACTTCTTCTTTGAACGTCTCGACGCCCACGCGCTCCAGGGTGTATTTGGTTTTCGCGTTTTTACGGTCGGTACGGTTGCCCCAGTCGCGCTGGGTAGTAACCACCGCCTCAGCCACGGCCAGCGTGTGCTCCAGCGGCAGGAAGCCGAACTCGCTCGCGGTGCGGGCGTAGGTTTTCTTGTTCCCATGCTCGATGGACAAACCGCCGCCCACCAGCAGGTTAAAGCCGACCAGCTTGCCATTTTCGGCAATCGCCACGAAGTTCATGTCGTTGGCGTGCAGGTCGATATCGTTCTGCGGCGGGATAACCACCGTGGTCTTGAATTTGCGCGGCAGGTAAGTCTGACCGAGGATCGGCTCTTCGTCCGTGGTCGCGACTTTCTCCTGATCGAGCCAGATCTCCGCATAGGCACGCGTGCGTGGCAGCAGGTGCTCGGAGATCTTCTTCGCCCACTCGTACGCTTCGGCGTGCAGCTCGGACTCATACGGGTTCGAGGTGCAAAGCACGTTACGGTTCATGTCGTTGGCGGTCGCCAGCGCGTCCAGCCCCACGGAGTGCAGCATCTGGTGCACCGGCTTGACGTTCTTCTTCAGAATGCCGTGGAACTGGAAGGTCTGACGGTTAGTCAGACGGATGCTGCCGTAAATCGTGTTTTCACCGGCAAACTTGTCGATCGCCTGCCACTGTTTGGTGGTGATGATGCCACCCGGCAGGCGGCAGCGCAGCAGCATCGCATGACGCGGCTCCAGCTTCTGTTCGGCACGTTCGGCGCGGATATCGCGGTCGTCCTGCTGGTACATACCGTGGAAACGGATCAGCAGGAAGTTGTCGCCTTTGAAACCGCCGGTCAGGCCGTCATTTAAATCTTCGGCAATGGTACCGCGCAGGTAGTTGCTCTCTACCTTCATGCGCTCGGCATCAGACAGTTTGCCTTCGACCACCAGTGGGCCAGGATGTTTTTCGCTCATTAGTAGACATCTCGCTGATAACGGCGCTCTACGCGCAGCTCACTTAAAAATTCATCCGCCGTTTCGGCATCCATACCGCCGAATTCGGCAATCACTTCCAGCAGTGCCTGCTCAACGTCTTTCGCCATGCGATTGGCGTCGCCGCAGACATAAATGTGGGCGCCGTCATTGATCCAGCGCCACAGCTCTGCGCCCTGTTCGCGCAGTTTGTCTTGTACGTATACTTTTTCTTTCTGATCGCGGGACCAGGCCAGATCGATGCGGGTCAGCACTCCCTCTTTGACGTAGCGCTGCCATTCAACCTGGTAGAGGAAATCTTCAGTAAAATGCGGGTTGCCGAAGAACAGCCAGTTTTTACCCGGCGCCTCGTCCGCTGCACGCTGCTGCATAAAGGCGCGGAACGGTGCGATGCCGGTGCCCGGGCCAATCATGATCACCGGCGTTTCCGGGTTCGCCGGCAGGCGGAAGTTGTCGTTGTGTTCGATAAAGACGCGCACCTCGCCCTCTTCTTCCACGCGGTCGGCCAGGAAGCCCGACGCCCCGCCCGCCCGCGCGCGGCCTTCGATGTCGTAACGCACCACGCCAACGGTGATGTGGACTTCGTTTTCCACTTCCGCCTGTGAAGAGGCGATGGAGTAAAGACGCGGCGTCAGCGGACGCAGCAGGCCGATCAGCGCGTCGGCATCCAGCTGTGCCGGGGAGAAACGCACCATGTCGACAATCGGCGTCGTCGCGGCGTAATGCTGTAACTTCGTCTTGTCCCCCACCAGCGGCAGAAGGGACTCGCTGCGCGTTAAGGTGGCGAAGTTTTCAACGATGTTGGCGGTGTTCACCGTCAGCTCGAAATGCCACTGAAGCGCCTCAGAGAGCGGTAAGGTTTTACCTTCCACCTGGACCGGCTCCGTGCCTTTCAGCCACAGCAGCTCGACCAGCTCTTTCACCAGCGCCGGATCGTTCTGATACCAGACGCCCAGCGCATCGCCAGGCTGATAACGCAGGCCGGAGTCACCGAGATCGATTTCGATATGGCGCACGTCTTTTTCCGAATCACGGCCCGTGATTTTCTGGTTTACCGACAGGCTCGCCGTCAGCGGCGCCTCTTTCGTGTAAGGGCTGGTGTGGATTTCGTTGACGGTGCCCGCTGCGGTAACGGCGGCTTGCGCTGGCGTCTCTTTCGGGACGCGGGCCTTTAGCACCTCAACGATGCGCGTCCGCCATTCGGCGGCGGCGGCCTGGTATTCGACATCAGCGTCTACGCGATCCAGCAGGCGCTCT
Organism: Enterobacter sp. MGH 33; assembly: GCF_000534535.1. Lineage (NCBI taxonomy): Bacteria > Pseudomonadati > Pseudomonadota > Gammaproteobacteria > Enterobacterales > Enterobacteriaceae > Enterobacter > Enterobacter sp. MGH 33. The sequence goes on from NZ_KI973212.1 coordinate 4,006,497, forward strand.
GCACCCAGCTCCGCCAGCTTGCTGTCGAAGTCTTTACCGGACTGGCAGAAAAATTCATAGGACGTATCACCGAGGCCGAAGACGGCAAAGGCGGTGCCCTCCAGCCTGGGCGCTTTTTTCGAGAACAGGAACTTATGCAGCGCGACGGCTTCTTCCGCAGGCTCACCTTCCCCCTGCGTTGAGGCCACCACCACCAGCAGTTTTTCTGACGCGATCTGTTTGAATTTATAATCCCCGGCGTTGACCAGGTTGACGTTCAGCTTCGCGGCGAGCAGGTCATCACGCAGCGCTTCGGCCACACGACGGGCATTACCCGTTTGCGAAGCGGAGATAAGCGTGATGGCAGGAATTTCAACGGCCGTTGGCGGGACGCCAGCCACAGCACCCGGCTGCTGATTGAGCATTCCCCAGAAATAGCCGGAGACCCAGGCGAGCTGGGTGGGTGAAAAATCGGAAGTCGCGGCCTGTAGGCGCGCCAGTTGCTCCGGGTTAAGGGGAAGCAAATTTGAAGGTGGGGCCTGTGTTGTCATGCGTCGTTATGTTCCAGTAGCAAAGCGGACTTTAAGCGAATAAATCCAAACTGAAGATAAGGTTAACGGCGGGGATAATAACAATTAAAGAAGGGATGGAAATAATAAATAACCAAATGGACTAACCTGTTTTAGTTATCGTTCTTAACGATAAAAGCGATTAAATAACTATTTGAAATAAAACAATAAAGGCCGATAAACACCATGAATACGAGGCGGTGACCATTCAGAGCCGTTTTAGTTAATGATAAAAATTGTGCTTTCCGGTACTATGCGGCGGTTTTTTCCGCATTCCTGAGAGCTATGATGTCCACCACACTGTTTAAAGATTTCACCTTCGAAGCCGCACACCACCTTCCACACGTTCCTGCCGGGCACAAATGTGGCCGCCTGCATGGACACTCGTTTATGGTGCGTCTTGAAATCACCGGTGAAGTCGATCCCCATACGGGCTGGATCATGGACTTTGCCGAACTGAAGGCTGCGTTTAAGCCGACCTACGATCGTCTCGATCACTACTATCTGAATGATATTCCGGGCCTTGAAAACCCGACCAGCGAAGTGCTGGCGAAATGGATTTGGGATCAGATGAAACCGCTGGTCCCGCTGCTGAGCGCAGTGATGATCAAAGAGACCTGCACGGCAGGCTGCGTCTACCGCGGGGAGTGAATCTCCTCCGTTGCGGCCTCACGAGGCACGAGCGGCGTAAACTCGTAGAGCACCAGCGCATTACTCTCCAGTGATTCACTCAGTTGCCAGCCGTCATAAAGGCGTTCATCGCGTACGGAAAGCGTTGGACGCGCTTTATGCGCTATCCAGCGCCACATCTCTTCATCAGGGCCGCTTTCGCTGCCAACCCCTTCAAGTAACGGATAGAGCGCGCCGTTGTGCTGATCAAACAGATGACATTTAATTCGCCATTTACCGCACATTCCCTTCAGGTGTAAATGATACTGCTGGCGAAAACGCTGGATGAATGCTTCTTCACTGGAAAGCAGCGGATTAAAAACCACCACATTACGCAGCAACAGCTGATAACCATTGAGATGGCGCGTAAGCAGGACACGCTTATCATTGACCAGCACCTCGCCCCGCAGACGTTGCCAGAGCCAGAGTACCCAATAAACCGGACGCGGCAGACCATGGTTATACTGTAGCGCCAGGCTTGAGGTATCGATGGTGTTGTTTGCACGGGCTTCTCCCTGAAGGCCCGAATTGAGCCAGAATCCCGCCAGCCAGACCTGCTCCGAAAGTCCGAGCAGGTTCTGCATCAGCAACGCCCCACGAAAAAACCAGCCGTTTGTCGCCCGCGTGTTGCCGGTGAGGGTATTCCAGGAGAGAAGCCAGACGGGAAGCGAACATTTACGCAAGCGAAGGGCAGCGAGGATCTGGCGGACCTTCAGTATCGGATAATTTTCCGTTGAGGAGAGAGGGGTTGCCCCCAGTTGCGCGGGATCGAGAAGCTCATTGGCATCGGCCGAACAGGCAAGAAAATCGGCCTGCATCAGGATGGCTGAACTGAACAGGGTATCGTCGCTTACGCCCGCGCTGACGGGGGCAAATCGGTGCCATAAACCAAACTTTGCCTGCGGAAGATAAGTTCGTATTGCCTTTTGCTGGGCCAGCCAGACCTGCTCCCGGGTCTCCTCACTTGCCTGTGTTGACCAGTGCATGACGAAGTGCCAGCCCGCGGTGATCTCTGGCGAAAAATGATTAACCGACTGTTGTAAAAAACGGGTCAGAAGATCGCGACGGGTCGTTACGCCGGTGTGCAGTAGCACCGTCCACTGCTTTTTTGCCAGCCAGGTGAAGAGCTGATGCAGATTGTACCAGCAGGCGTAGCCCGCCATCTGGGGGTCATCCCACCCGGTGGCAAACAGACGACTGCTGAGAAAAGGTTCGGCGATATCAATCCCCTCAATGGGAATGGCCTCATTTATCGCCTCCAGATTTTGTCGAACGTCCTCACGCAGCAAATCGTCGAGCTCACGCAGGGTAATGACCACCCGCATACGGCGCAGCGAGGCAGAAAGAGGATTAAGCTGCTCAAGATCCAGGCTCTGCTCCTGCTGCGGATGAACGATGAGCGGCGAGGCTCCCCAACCGCGCGCCACCGGTTCATTGAGCAGGCTAAACAGCTTGTCCACGGCGACCGGATAGCGCTGCTCACGCCTGTCCGTCCGAATACGTGCCGCCTCCGGGTGCTGGCGCCGGGCCTTACGAAACTCACCCGGAGACATATTGTGAACACGCCTGAACCGATCGCTCATCATACGCGTGCTGGCGAAACCCTGCTCAAGCGCAATCTGATGCAGCGGTCGGTTCGTCAGCCGGAGAGCGTCGGCCGCCTTTTCCAGCCGCAGGTGGGTGATGTACTGCATGAAACTGATCCCCACCTCCTTGCGAAAGAGACGAGAGAGCCAGGCTTCAGAGACATATTCACTCGCGGCGATTTCCGCAAGCGTAATACGGCGGGAATAACTGGCATTGATCCGCTCTATCACCCGGGCGATGCGTTTGCTGTGCGCTGATGAAAGTTCCCGGGACAGCATACGGGCGGGCTGTTGAAAGCGGCTGGTCAGCAACAGCAATATCTCGCTCAGCCAGCGGTACGCCTCCAGCCGGTAGCGGTGCGGGTCGTTGATGAGGGTGACCACAAGAAGCTGGCGCAGCAGATCGCGAAGCGCATCGCATTGGGGCCAGACGCCTCCGGCTTCTGCCGGTACAGCATAATCATGGGCAAAAAAATCATTGCAGAGCTGGACGACCCAGCGCCCGGAAAGGGTTACGCGCAGGGTGACATTTGCCGTTTCGCTCGTGAACTGCCAGCGCCGATGACGGTTGATGATAGCAAGGGTATTGGCCTCCAGGATGTCACGTCCCACATCGGTGTTCAGCTCTGCCCGCCCTTCCAGCACCCAGAGCAACGTTAGCGTATCGCCTTCATCCTCCACGCAGTGGCGAATGTCCTGAATCTCTATCCAAAATTCATCTCCCCGTTGCGCCATCTTACCCCTCACCAAAGACAAAAAATGACCTGATCTTTTTTGTCATAACTGAATTGTATGAAAAACAATCAAAATAAAGCCGTCGCTTTACAACAAAAAAATGCATTTTCAGGCGGGACGATCGTCATAGACTCGAAATTATCATCGTTTGGCAGAAAAAGGATAACAAAAATGACACATCCAATTATCGAAGCTCTGCGTGGCAACGAAGCCCGGTTCACTGAATTACGTCACTATTTTCATCAGCATCCTGAAATTGGTTTTGAGGAGCACAACACGAGCGATCGCGTTGCAGCGCTGCTTCAGGAATGGGGATATGAGGTTCATCGCGGCCTGGCGAAAACCGGTGTGGTCGGCACACTGAAGGTGGGTAACGGGCATAAACGCCTGGGCCTGCGCGCCGATATGGATGCGCTGCCAATGCAGGAAAACAACGGCAAGGCGTGGAGCAGTACCGTTGAGGGTAAATTCCACGGCTGCGGTCATGACGGCCACACCACAACGCTCCTGTATGCAGCGGAGTACCTGGCACGCACCCGCAATTTTAACGGCACGCTGCACCTTATTTTTCAGCCCGCGGAAGAACTTCTGTATGGCGGACGCGTTATGGTAGAGGACGGTTTGTTTGACCTGTTCCCCTGCGACCACATCTTTGGCCTGCACAATATGCCGTCACAGCCCCTCGGAAAAATTGGTCTGCGCGATGGCGCCATGATGGCCTCTTCCGACACCCTTCATATTGAGGTTAACGGCGTGGGGGGGCACGGCGCGGTGCCAGAACATACCGTTGACGCCACCCTGGTTGCCTGTCATATCACTATCGCGTTGCAGTCGATTGTTTCGCGCAACATTACCCCCTTCCAGCCAGCCGTCGTTACCGTAGGCAGCATTCAGGCCGGGCACGCCCCTAACATTATCAACGACAAAGTATTGATGAAACTTACCGTACGCACGCTGGATGAACGCGTGCGGCAAACCGTGCTACAGCGTATCCATGATATCGCCGTTGCACAGGCGGAAAGTTTCAATGCGACGGCCACCATTCGACACATTAACGGCAGCCCGGTGCTGAAAAACAATCCGCAAGCCAACGAGATGGTGCGCAGCGTCGCCACCGATCTGTTCGGTCAGGATGCCGTCGCGGAGGTCAATGCGTTTATGGGCAGCGAGGACTTTGCTTTCATGCTCGAGAAAAATCCCAATGGCTGCTATTTCACGCTTGGCGCCGGGGATGAGCCTGACCGCTGCATGGTACATAACCCGGGCTACGACTTTAACGACAACATTCTCCTCACCGGCGCGGCGCTGTGGGTCGCACTGACCGAACACTATCTGCGCTGATTCGCACCTTCCCGGGAGGGCTGCACTATGAGTACCGTTTCCCTGACAGGCGCATCCGCCTACGCCGGTAACGATCGGCTGCTGGCGGGTATCGTCATGAGCGTTCTGACATTCTGGCTGTTTGCCCAGTCGGTTATCAACGTGGTTCCGGCCATGCAGAATAGCCTCGATATTGCCCTCGAAACCCTTACGCTGGCCGTCAGCCTGAGCGCGTTGTTCAGCGGCTGTTTTGTCGTCGCCTGCGGTGGGTTTGCCGATAAGTTTGGGCGCATGCGCCTGACCATGATTGGCCTGATCCTGAGCATGATCGGGAGTGGTCTGCTGTTCATTTCATGGGAGCCCGTCCTGTTTCTGTTGGGACGAGCGATACAGGGGCTATCAGCGGCCTGCATTATGCCCGCCACGCTGGCGCTGATTAAAACCTGGTATGAAGGTAAAGCACGCCAGCGCGCAATCAGTTTCTGGGTTATCGGTTCATGGGGCGGGAGTGGCCTGAGCTCGTTTGTGGGAGGTGCCATCGCCACCACGCTGGGCTGGCGCTGGATTTTTATTCTTTCGATGGTGGTAGCGCTGGTCGCGCTATTGCTTATCCGCGCCACGCCGGAAAGCCGCAGCCCTGATGCGTGTCGACACAAACTGGATATCAGCGGCCTGGTGAGTTTTGTCCTTATGCTGGTGCTGTTCAATCTGTTTATCAGCAAAGGACACAGCTGGGGCTGGAGCAGCAGTTTATCGCTTCTTGTACTGTGTGGAGCCGTGATTGCACTGATGTGTTTTGTCGTTACCGGGCGGCGGAAAGGCGATGCGGCGCTGATCGATTTCGCCCTGTTTAAAAACCGGGCCTATAGCGCCTCGGTATTCTCAAATTTCCTGCTCAACGGCTGCATTGGCACCATGATGATTGCCAGCATCTGGTTGCAGCAAGGCCATCATCTGTCACCGCTACAGACCGGCATGATGACGCTGGGGTATCTGGTTACCGTACTGGCGATGATCCGGGTGGGTGAAAAACTGCTTCAGCGCTATGGCGCCAGGCTGCCGATGATGACCGGCCCTCTGCTGACCGCTACAGGTATTTCGCTGATTTCATGCACCTTCTTAAGCAAAGAGGTCTACATTGTTACCGTTTTTCTGAGCAATATTTTATTCGGGCTGGGGCTCGGATGTTACGCCACGCCCTCAACGGACACGGCGGTAATGAATGCCCCTGAAAACAAAGTGGGGGTGGCTTCAGGGATCTATAAGATGGGCAGCTCCCTGGGCGGAGCCATGGGGATCGCGGTCACCGCATCGCTGTACGCGCTATGGCTGCCGATGGGAACGGCCAGTGCCGCGCAGTATGCCTTGCTTTTCAACAGTGCGATTTGCCTTGGGTCGGCAGTCGTGACCTGGGCTTTACTGCCAACAACAAAAGCCCCGCGTTAAGCGGGGCCACAAAAGTATCAGGCAATGTTCAGATATTTGTGCGTCTGCATCGACAGCCGCCAGTTGCGGGCGATACAGGTTTCAATGCACAGACGGGTCGCATCGTCTTTCTGGCTGATAGGCTGTAGCGCGATCACGCGCTGCTTTTCGTCCGTCAGCGTCGCCAGCAGTTCATCCAGCGCTTCGATGTCACGCACGCGCCCCACCGGATGTTTGATCTCATCAGCACGCTCAAGCGCCTGCGACAGTACGTCATACCCGCCGCGCATATTCACTTTTGGTGAAACCGTGACCCACGTTGAATGGGAGCAGCGCACTTCATGGGTGCCGCTGGTTTCGATCTGACAGCTATAGCCGTTCTTCTCGAGCAGTTCGGTGAGCGGCATCAGATCGTGAATGCAGGGTTCCCCGCCGGTGATCACCACATGCCGCGCCGTCCAGCCCTGACGACCAATAATGGCAAGCAGATCTTCCGCGCTGCCCGCGCCCCATTTATCGCTCTCTTTGGTTTTCGCCAGAATGCTGAACAGCGACACTTCCCGATCTGCGAGCTTATCCCACGTATGTTTGGTATCACACCAGGCGCAGCCAACCGGGCATCCCTGTAAACGAATAAAGATAGCGGGAACGCCGGTAAAGTAACCCTCGCCTTGCAGGGTCTGGAACATCTCGTTAATCGGGTACTGCATAGTCAACTCTGTTAAGGGGATAAACGATAAGTATCGCAGATCCCCGTCAGATGATCATGCTCCATCGGTGCTTTGCGCGCCAATTGCCGCCATAAACCGTTCCGTAATTTGCTGTGGTCGGGTGATCGCCCCGCCGACGACAACCGTGTGCCCCCCCAGCGCCAGACACCTGGCCGCGCGTTCAGGCGTATCCACGTTACCTTCAGCAATCACGGGGATCGTGACGGCAGACAGCACCTCTTTCAAAAACGCGCAGTCATTTTCCGGTAGCGAATGGCCCGCAGTCTCCGCCGTATAACCGTAAAGGGTGGTTCCGACGCAATCAAACCCCAGCGCCTGCGCGGCCACGGCCTCCTGCACGGTGGCAATATCCGCCATCAGCAGCAGCGAAGGGTAACGGGTGCGGATCTGCGCGATCAGCATGTCCAGCGATCCGCCACCGGGCCGTTTCCGGGCGGTCGCATCCAGCGCAACGATCTCCGGGCCGACCGCCATCAACTCATCCACTTCTTTGAGCGTTGCGGTGATGAACACCTCGCTGTCCGGATAGTCTCGTTTGATGATGCCGATTACCGGCAGTGAGACCAGCCCTTTGATAGCCTCAATATCCACCACGCTATTGGCGCGGATCGCAGCGGCACCGCCCTGGGCCGCCGCCAGCGCCATTCGCGACATAATAAACGGGCTGTGCAGCGGTTCGTTTTCCAGCGCCTGGCAGGAGACGACCAGTTTTCCTTTCAGGTTATCCAGTACAGTTTTCATTACGATAAGATCTCTTCTACTTCGTTTTTGATAATGGTGACGTGCGGTCCATAGATGACCTGGACACCGTTGCCGCGGACGATTACGCCGCGGGCGCCGGTCGCTTTCAGTGCAGATTCATTGACTTTGCTACCGTCTTTCACCGTGACGCGAAGGCGCGTGGCGCAGCAGTCAACGTCATCCAGATTGTCTTTTCCTCCCAGCCCGGCGATCACCGCCGCGGCGCGCTCGCTTTGCGGCAGGGTAGCCTCGTCCGCCAACGCCTCCTTTTCACGGCCCGGCGTGGCAAAATCAAAACGTTTGATCAGATAACGGAAGGTACAGTAGTAAAGGAAGAACCACGGTACGCCCACCAGCGGGACGAACATCCAGTTAGTTTTCGCTTCACCCTGCAAAATGCCGAACAGCACGAAATCAATAAACCCGCCGGAGAATGTTTGTCCGATGGTGATGTGCAGCATGTGCGCGAGCATGAACGCCAGCCCGTCGAACAGCGCATGAATGACGTACAGCACCGGGGCAATAAACAGGAATGAGAACTCTATGGGCTCGGTAATTCCCGTCAGGAATGAGGTTAATGCCGCAGAGAGCAGCAGCCCGGCAACCCGCTTTTTGTTCTCCGGCCTGGCCGTGTGGTACATCGCAAGGCAGGCGCCGAGCAGACCAAACATCATGGTAATAAAGCGCCCGGACATGAAGCGCGACGTGCCCTCATAGAAATGCTGCGTGTTCGGGTCGGCGAGCTGGGCGAAGAAGATCCGCTGCGTGCCCTCAACCAGGTGACCGTTAACAATTTCACTGCCGCCAAGCGCGGTGGTCCAGAACGGAAGATAGAAAATGTGGTGCAGACCAAACGGGCCAAGCATGCGCAGGATGAAGCCGTACAGCAACGTCCCCAGATAGCCGGTGGCATCCACCAGCCCGCCGAGGCCAAAGATCAGCTTCTGGAAATGCGGCCAGACCACGGTCATCAGCGCGCCGACGAGTATCGCTGCCAGTGAGCTGATAATGGGAACGAAGCGTGAGCCGCCAAAAAAGCCCAGGAATTGCGGAAGCGCGATTTTATTAAATCGATGATGCAGTGCGCAGGTCACCAGCCCAATAACTACCCCACCAAATACGCCCGTTTCAAGCGTCTGAATACCCAGCGTCATGCCCTGCCCTACGGCGCCCGGGTTGTCATGCGCCAGTTTTCCGGTCAGGATCAGCAGCGCATTGATAGTGGCATTCATCACCAGATAAGCGAGCAACGCCGCCAGCCCTGCCGTGCCTTTATCATTTTTCGCCAGCCCAACGGCGACCCCAACAGCAAACAGTACCGACAGGTTTGCAAACACAATCGAGCCTGCGCTGCTCATGATGGTAAAGATGGCCTGTAGCCAGCCAACGTCTAAAAATGGATACGCGGTAAGCGTATTCGGATTCGATAGCGCCCCGCCAATCCCCAGCAACAGACCTGCTGCGGGCAGTATGGCGATGGGTAACATAAAGGATTTGCCAAAGCGCTGCGCTTTTTCAAACCATCCGCCGGAAGACGCTCCGCTGAACATTTGCATCATTTTTTTATCCCCCTGGTTATTGATGAAAATTTTTACCACATATATTTTTAATTGTGAAAATTACCACCAAAAACCAGGACGCCGATCATACTTTTTCGAAATGACTGGCATCTCTCCCCCGCTTTCCGCCACACTAGTTGGCAGAGAAACGCATTAAGGATCTAGCATGTCGGACCATGAAAACCTGCTGCTGAAGCTACGCCAGGAGGCTTCCGGGTACAGCCCAACGCAACAAAAACTGGGGGAGTTTGTCCTCAACGATCCTGCCAGGGTGCTCTACCTGACGATCACCGAGCTGGCGCGTGAAAGCGGCACCAGCGAGGCCAGCGTCACACGCCTTTGCCGCACGCTGGGCTGTAAGAGATATAACGAATTTAAAATGGCGCTTGCGCTGGATATTCAGCAGGGTTTGCCGGAGCGTCAGGCAGGAGATGCAATAGATAACGTGGTGGATGAGTCTGTCCAGGCGCTGCAAGATACCGCAAAACTCCTCGACCGGGCCCAGCTTGAACAGGCGACACTGGCCCTGCATCAGGCGCAGTCAGTGCAAATTTACGGAGTGGCGGCCAGCGCGATTCTGGGGGAGTATTTGCATTACAAGCTGCTGCGACTCGGCAAACCTGCACAGCTGTTTAGCGATATGCATCGCGCCGCCATGAATGCGACGACGCTCTCGAAAGAGACGCTGGTGGTGGCCATCTCAAGTTCCGGCTCTACACGGGATCTGCTTCACGTGGTGAAACTCGCCCGCAAGAGGGGCGTTAAGGTACTGGCACTCAGCAATACGCCTCGCAGCCCGCTGGCCTCCCTGAGCGATTTACAGCTGGTTGCAGCCAAACCCGAGGGACCGCTGAGCGCGGGTGCGCTCAACGCCAAGGTTGGCGTGATGCTACTGGTTGAACTGCTAACCACTTCCCTTATTGCAGTAGACAGCCATTACGGTGACGTTAGCCAGCAAACGGCAAGCGCCACGTTGCCGCTTCTGCTATAGAAAACAAAAAACCCGCCGAAGCGGGTTTTTTCATAAGAACGAAGGTTCAGGCTTATGCCTGGCCTTTGATCTCTTTACGACCGTTGTAAGGTGCTTTTTCGCCCAGCGCTTCTTCGATACGAATCAGCTGGTTGTATTTAGCAACACGGTCAGAACGGCTCATAGAACCGGTTTTGATCTGGCCAGCAGCGGTACCAACAGCCAGGTCAGCGATGGTAGCGTCTTCAGTTTCGCCAGAACGGTGAGAGATAACCGCGGTGTAGCCAGCGTCTTTCGCCATTTTGATCGCAGCCAGCGTTTCGGTCAGAGAACCGATCTGGTTGAATTTGATCAGGATGGAGTTAACGATGCCTTTCTCGATGCCTTCTTTCAGGATCTTGGTGTTGGTTACGAACAGATCGTCACCAACCAGCTGGATTTTGTCGCCCAGTACTTTGGTCTGGTATGCGAAACCATCCCAGTCAGACTCGTCCAGACCGTCTTCGATAGACACGATTGGGTACTGTTTGGTCAGGTCTTCCAGGAAGTGGGTGAACTCTTCAGAGGTGAACGCTTTGTTGCCTTCGCCAGCCAGAACGTATTTACCGTCTTTGTAGAATTCAGATGCTGCACAGTCCATCGCCAGGGTGATGTCTTTGCCCAGCTCGTAGCCTGCTGCTTTAACCGCTTCAGCGATAACAGCCAGTGCTTCTGCGTTAGAACCCAGGTTTGGCGCGTAGCCGCCTTCGTCACCAACAGCCGTGTTCATACCTTTAGCTTTCAGAACTTTAGCCAGGTTGTGGAACACTTCAGAACCCATACGTACCGCTTCTTTCAGGGTTTTCGCGCCAACTGGCTGAATCATGAATTCCTGAATATCAACGTTGTTGTCTGCGTGCTCACCACCGTTGATGATGTTCATCATTGGTACAGGCATGGAGTATTTACCTGGGGTGCCGTTCAGTTCAGCGATGTGCTCGAACAGTGGCATGCCTTTAGCTGCCGCTGCCGCTTTGGCGTTCGCCAGGGAAACGGCCAGGATTGCGTTCGCACCGAAGTTAGATTTGTTTTCAGTACCGTCCAGATCGATCATGATCTTGTCGATGCCAGCCTGATCTTTAGCATCTTTGCCAACGATAGCCTGAGCAATAGGACCGTTAACAGCGCCAACCGCTTTCAGTACGCCTTTGCCCATGAAACGGGATTTGTCGCCATCACGCAGTTCCAGCGCTTCGCGGGAACCTGTAGAAGCACCTGATGGAGCCGCTGCCATACCGACGAAACCACCTTCCAGATGAACTTCAGCTTCAACGGTCGGGTTACCACGGGAGTCGATGATTTCACGACCGATGACTTTAACGATTTTGGACATTAGATTTTCCTCAGTACAAGTTAAACTAAAACTCCAGACAAACAACGCGTACCAAGGGTACGCGTTGCCGTTCTAACTTTTTTTACTTCGCCTGACGCTTCTGGTACTCGCTGGCGGCTTTCACGAAGCCTGCAAACAGCGGATGCCCGTCACGCGGCGTTGAAGTAAATTCCGGGTGGAATTGGCAGGCCACGAACCACGGATGGTTAGGCACTTCGATGATCTCGACTAACTGATCATCCCCGGAACGGCCCGCAACACGCAGACCCGCAGCTTCAATTTGTTTCAACAACATGTTGTTGACTTCATAGCGGTGACGATGGCGCTCGGTGATGACTGGCTCGCCGTACAGCTTGCGTACCACGCTATCGTCGGACAGCTGGCAGGCCTGTGCGCCAAGACGCATGGTGCCACCCAGATCGCTCTTCTCGGTACGGACTTCGACGTTACCGTCTTCGTCGCGCCATTCCGTAATCAGCGCCACAACAGGGTACTTACAGTCTGGCACAAATTCCGTAGAGTTCGCGTTTTCCATTCCCGCTACGTTGCGCGCAAATTCAATCAGCGCAACCTGCATACCCAGGCAGATACCGAGGTATGGAATATTGTTTTCACGCGCATAGCGTGCAGTGGCGATCTTGCCTTCAACACCACGGTAGCCGAAGCCGCCAGGGATGAGGATAGCATCCAGATCTTTAAGAATTTCGACGCCGCGTGTCTCCACATCCTGCGAATCAATCAGCTTGATGTTCACAGAGACGCGATTCTTCAGACCACCGTGTTTCAGCGCTTCGATAACTGACTTATAGGCATCCGGCAGTTCGATGTACTTGCCGACCATACCGATAGTCACTTCGCCGCCCGGATTGGCTTCTTCGTAAATCACCTGCTCCCATTCAGACAGGTTAGCTTCCGGACAGTTCAAGCTGAATCGTTTACAAATATAATCGTCCAGACCCTGTGATTTCAACAGGCCCGGGATTTTATAAATGGAATCGACATCTTTCATTGAAATAACGGCTTTTTCAGGCACGTTACAGAACAATGCAATTTTCGCGCGTTCGTTCGCCGGAATCGCGCGATCGGAACGGCAAACCAGGATGTCAGGCTGAATACCGATGGAGAGCAGCTCTTTAACAGAGTGCTGAGTCGGTTTGGTTTTCACTTCACCTGCTGCCGCCATGTAAGGCACCAGCGTCAGGTGCATGAACAGCGCGTGCTCACGACCAATATCTACCGCCAGCTGACGAATCGCTTCGAGGAACGGCAGGGATTCGATATCCCCTACGGTACCGCCGATTTCAACCAGCACAACGTCATGCCCTTCGCCACCGGCAAGGACACGTTCTTTGATGGCGTTAGTGATGTGTGGGATGACCTGCACGGTCGCGCCCAGGTAGTCACCACGGCGCTCTTTACGCAGAACGTCAGAGTAGATACGGCCAGTCGTAAAGTTGTTACGACGGGTCATTTTGGTACGGATGAAACGCTCGTAGTGGCCAAGATCCAGATCGGTTTCAGCGCCGTCTTCAGTAACGAACACTTCCCCGTGTTGGGTTGGGCTCATGGTGCCAGGATCGACGTTGATGTACGGATCCAGTTTCATCATGGTCACATTGAGGCCACGGGCTTCAAGAATGGCTGCGAGGGAGGCTGCGGCAATGCCTTTACCCAGAGAGGATACGACCCCGCCGGTCACAAAAATATAGTTCGTTGTCATGCTGAACCTGAGAAGTTAGGGTGAAACGATGGAATAACCAGGACGGGAAAGTAGTATACCCGAACACGACGAGCGCCACAAACTTTCATTCTCCGTCTCCACTCCAGGCCATGACAAACATAAGGAGTGAGAAAATAGCCCCTTTTGGGTAAATGTTTTTGACGCAAATCAAGCGCTTGTCATTTAAAAAATCACACAAATTGCGCTTGATCGCAAAATCTCGTTAGAGATCATGTTCCTGGCGTTTTACTTCCTGCCAGACTTCTTCCATCGCGTCGAGGTCAATCCCGCTCATTTCCAGGCCGCGCGAGGCCACAATCCGCTCAACTTCGCGAAAGCGTCGCTCGAATTTAATGTTCGCTTTTTGCAGGGCGGTTTCCGCTTTTACACCGAGGTGGCGCGAAAGGTTGACGGTCGCAAACAACAGATCGCCCATCTCCTCTTCCAGCTTTGCTTCATCCACAACGGCCTGCTGCGCTTCATGCATCACTTCGTCGATCTCTTCGTGCACTTTTTCCAGCACCGGGCCGAGAGAGTTCCAGTCAAACCCTACCGCCGAGCAGCGCTTTTGAATTTTGTGCGCGCGCATCAGCGCGGGAAGGTTCAGGGGAATGTCGTCCAGCGCCGAGTGCTGGGATTTTTCAGCGCGTTCGGCGCTTTTTATCTGCTCCCAGCGCGCCAGCACTTCCGCACTGTTGCCTGCGGAGGCATCGCCAAAAATATGCGGATGACGACGCTCCAGCTTGTCGCTGATAGCGGCGCAGATATCGTCAAAGTTAAAGCGCCCCTCTTCCTGCGCCATCTGCGCGTAGAACACCACCTGGAACAGCAGGTCGCCCAGCTCACCGCGCAGGTCGTCGAAATCTTCGCGCGAAATCGCGTCCAGCACTTCGTAGGTCTCTTCCAGCGTGTAAGGCGCAATGGTGGCGAAAGTCTGCTCTTTATCCCACGGGCAGCCGTTTTCCGGGTCGCGCAGGCGTTTCATGATGCCAAGCAGGCGGTCGATTTGAGTCATAACAGATTCCATTAAATGCCTGAGCCGGGTGGCGGCGTTGCCTTACCCGGCCTACAGAAGAGGATGTTTAGCCGCCGTGCAGACGACGCGCGTCAATCACATCCGGCACCTGATTCAGTTTGCCGAGTACGCGGCCCAGCACCTGAAGGTTATAGATTTCGATAGTCATATCGATGGTGGCAAGCTGCTCGCGGGTATCGCTGCGGCTGGCAACGCCCAGCACGTTGACCTTCTCGTTGGCGAGAATGGTGGTGATGTCGCGCAGCAGGCCGCTGCGGTCGTTGGCAGTGACGCGCACCACCAGCGAGTAACCCGCCGAGTAGCTCTCCCCCCAGACGGCTTCCACGATACGTTCCGGCGCATGCGATTGCAGCTCTGCAAGCTGATCGCAGTCGGAGCGGTGAATCGAGATCCCGCGCCCCTGGGTGATAAAGCCGACAATATCGTCTCCCGGGATCGGCTGGCAGCAGCGGGCAATATGGTGCATGAGGTTACCCACCCCTTCAACCACCACGCGGCCATTGTCCTTACTGCGCTGCTGCGGAGCGTAGGTTTTCTGCTGGAGTTGTTTCAGCGCTGCCGCATCCTGCTCCGCTGCGCTTGGCTTGTTGAACTGCGCTTGCAGGAAGTTCACCATCTGGTTCAGGCGGATATCGCCGCCACCAATCGCCGCTAACAGTTCGTCGAGCTCGTTGAAGTTGTAGCGCGGCAGCAGGAATTTCTCCGCCTCTTTCAGGCTTATCCCGATATGTTCCAGCTCGTCGTCCAGGATCTGACGACCGGCAAGGATGTTCTTGTCACGATCCTGCTTGCGGAACCAGGCGTGGATTTTAGAGCGCCCACGGCTGGTGGTAACGTAACCGAGGTTCGGATTCAGCCAGTCGCGGCTTGGGTTTGGCTGCTTCTGGGTGATGATTTCAATCTGATCGCCCATCTGGAGCTGGTAGGTAAACGGTACGATACGTCCGCCGATCTTCGCCCCGATGCAACGGTGTCCCACATCGCTGTGGATGTGGTAGGCAAAATCGAGCGGCGTAGAGCCTGCCGGCAAATCAACCACGTCCCCTTTCGGGGTAAAGACGTAGACGCGATCGTCGAAGACCTGACTGCGCACTTCGTCGAGCATTTCGCCGGAGTCGGCCATCTCTTCCTGCCACGCAATCAGCTTACGCAGCCAGGCGATACGGTCCTCGTGACCGGAGCGACCGCCACCGGAGGTACCCTCTTTGTATTTCCAGTGCGCCGCCACGCCCAGCTCGGCGTCTTCGTGCATCTGTTTGGTACGGATCTGAATTTCCACCGTTTTGCCGCCAGGGCCGAGTACCACGGTATGAATAGACTGATAGCCGTTTGGTTTGGGGTTGGCGACGTAGTCATCGAACTCATCCGGCAGATGGCGGAAGTGAGTATGCACTATCCCCAGCGCGGCATAGCAGTCCTGGAGACGCTCCGCCACGATACGTACGGCGCGCACGTCAAACAGCTCGTCAAAGGCGAGGTGTTTCTTCTGCATTTTGCGCCAGATGCTGTAGATGTGCTTCGGACGCCCGTAAACCTCGGCGCGCACATTCTCCTCTTTCATCGACTGGCGCAGCCCGCCGACAAATTCCTCGATATAGTGCTCGCGGTCAATGCGGCGTTCGTGCAGCAATTTTGCAATGCGTTTGTATTCCGCCGGATGCAGGTAGCGGAAGCAGTAATCTTCCAGCTCCCACTTCAGTTGCCCGATACCGAGACGGTTCGCCAGCGGCGCATAGATATTCGTACACTCTTTAGCGGCCAGGACGCGCTCGTCTTCCGGCGCATCCTTCACTTCACGCAGATGGGCAACCCGTTCGGCCAGCTTGATAACCACGCAGCGGAAATCATCTACCATCGCCAGCAGCATGCGACGGACGTTATCCACCTGCTCGGAAGAGACAGAGTCCGTTTGCGCGGCTTTAAGCTGACGAATGGCTGCCATGTCACGCACGCCGTGGATAAGCGCCACGACGGACTGGCCGACGCTTTCACGCAGGACGTCTTCCGTCACCACGTCGGCGTCCGCCAGGGGGAACAGCAGTGCGGCCTGTAGCGTTTCGATATCCATGTTCAGCATGGAGAGAATTTCAACCATCTCCACGCCGCGCCACAACAGCAGTTCAGCGTCCGGATGCCCCTGCGTTGTGCGTAAACAATAGGCCCAGGTTTCGGTTAAGCGTTCACACGACTGCTGGCTGGAAATCCCCAGACTTGCGATCCATTTTTGAGGGTCAAACTCACCAGCTTTATTTAAATGTGCACTTCTTACCGCAACCATCGTCCTCTCCTTTAGGGACAAGGGCCTGTCGAAGTCGACAAGCCAAACTCATTAGATGTGCTCGAACAACACCATCGATTCCAGATGACCAGTGTGCGGGAACATGTCCAGCATTGCCAGACGTCGAATCTGGTAACCCCCGCTCAATAATGCTTCGCTGTCACGGGCAAGCGTCGCCGGGTTACAGGAAACATAGACCACGCGTTCAGGCGCGAGTTTAATTATATGCTGCATCACGCCCGGCGCACCTGCGCGCGCCGGGTCGAGCAGGATCTTATCAAAGCCCTGCTTAGCCCACGGTTGCTGAGTAACATCATCCTCAAGATTTTGATGAAAGAATGTCACATTTTGCAAGCCGTTCTGTTGGGCGTTTTCATGGCCTTTCACCACCAGCGCCTCAACGCCTTCCACCCCGACCACGCTTGCTGCTTTGCGGGCCAGCGGCAGGGTAAAGTTCCCCATACCGCAGAACAGATCGAGCACCCGATCGGTGGGCTTTACGTCCAGCCACGCCAGCGCGTTCGCTACCATCTGCTGGTTCACGCCGTCGTTGACCTGGATAAAATCCCGCGGGCTGAACGTTAAGCGTAGCCCGTCTGACGCATACCAGGGCGCTTCTCCGCTGACCTGCTCAAGTATCTCGCTTTGCGGCGCGAGGAAAAGCGCAAGCTCATGAGAATGCGAAAAGCGTTCCAGTTTTTCGCGATCCGCCTTTGACAGCGGCGCGGTGTGGCGCAGTACCATCAGCGGGCCACTGTTGGCCAGCACCAGTTCGACATGGCCCAGCGAACGCACGCCATCCAGCGATGCAAGACAGTGGTGCACGTCCGGGAGCAACGCCTCAAGATGGGGCACCAAAACAGGGCACTGCGTGACAGAGACGATATCGCTGGAGCCGGCTTTGCGAAAACCCATCTCCAGCCGCTCGGTTTTGGGCTGGTAGCTGAGGCTCAGGCGAGCGCGGCGACGGTAGCCCCAGGGCCGATCGGCAATGATGTCATTCACGTCGTGTCCGACCAGGCGGGCCAGCGCGCTGCTTTTACTTTTTTGCTGTAATTCTGTGCTGGCATGCTGTTGCTGGCAGCCACCGCAGACGCCAAAATGGGGGCAGCGAGGCGTCACGCGCTCCGGGCTATCATTAAGACGGCGCTTGACCTGACCGCGCGCATACTGACGTTTGTCTTCCGTCAGCGTAATATCTGCGCGTTCTCCTGGCAGCAAACCTGTGATAAACAGTGTCTTACCCTTGTGACGCGCCACCCCCTGTCCAAAAGGATCGAGGTCCGTGGCTTCAACAGTTATGATCTGACGCGTCGTCACGCGTCGTTTTGCAGAGTAGAATTGCGCCATCGCCGAGATTGTTCTCAAATAAACATAATTAGCCTGATTGTCCCATAACGGAACTCCATGACCAACTACAGCCTGCGCGCGCGCATGATGATTTTGATCCTCGCTCCTACCGTTCTCATCGGTTTGCTGCTGAGCATTTTCTTTGTGGTGCATCGCTATAACGATTTGCAGAGACAGCTTGAAGATGCTGGGGCCAGCATTATCGAACCGCTGGCCGTCTCCAGCGAGTACGGTATGAACCTGCAAAACCGTGAATCCATTGGTCAGTTAATCAGCGTGCTGCACCGCCGTCATTCAGAGATCGTGCGCGCCATTTCCGTTTACGATGAGCATAACCGTCTGTTCGTCACCTCGAATTTCCATCTGGACCCCACGTCGCTGAAAATCCCGGAAGGTACCCCCTTCCCGCGTCATCTTACGGTGTTGCGGCGCGGCGATATCATGATCCTGCGCACGCCGATTATCTCCGAAAGTTATTCACCCGATGAATCCGCCCAGTCCGATGCGAAGTCCAGCAATAATATGCTGGGATATGTGGCGCTGGAGCTGGATCTCAAGTCGGTGCGGCTCCAGCAGTACAAAGAAATTTTCATCTCCGGCGTGATGATGCTGTTCTGCATCGGCATCGCGCTGATCTTCGGCTGGCGACTGATGCGCGACGTCACGGGGCCTATCCGCAACATGGTGAATACCGTTGACCGGATCCGCCGGGGTCAGCTCGACAGCCGCGTGGAAGGTTTTATGCTCGGCGAGCTGGATATGCTGAAAAATGGCATCAACTCAATGGCGATGTCGCTGGCGGCTTATCACGAAGAGATGCAGCACAACGTTGACCAGGCCACCTCTGACCTGCGCGAAACGCTGGAGCAGATGGAGATCCAGAACGTGGAGCTGGATCTGGCGAAAAAACGTGCGCAGGAGGCGGCACGAATTAAGTCTGAGTTCCTGGCGAACATGTCGCACGAGCTGCGCACGCCGCTGAACGGGGTGATTGGCTTCACCCGTCTGACGCTCAAAAGCGAGCTGAACCCGACCCAGCGTGACCATCTGCATACCATTGAACGCTCAGCCAACAACCTGCTGACCATTATTAACGACGTACTGGACTTCTCGAAGCTGGAAGCGGGCAAGCTGATTCTGGAGAGTATTCCCTTCCCGCTGCGCAGCACGCTGGATGACGTGGTCACGCTTCTTGCCCACTCATCGCATGATAAGGGTCTGGAACTGACGCTCAATATTAAAAATGATGTGCCGGATAACGTCATTGGCGACCCGCTGCGCCTGCAACAGGTCATTACCAATCTGGTGGGCAACGCGATTAAGTTCACCGAGAGCGGCAACATCGACATTCTGGTCGAAAAAAGGGCGCTCAGTAATAACAAAGTCCAGATTGAAGTGCAGATCCGGGATACCGGCATTGGTATTCCGGAGCGCGATCAGACGCGTCTGTTCCAGGCTTTCCGCCAGGCCGATGCGAGCATTTCCCGTCGTCACGGCGGAACGGGCCTGGGGCTGGTGATCACCCAAAAGCTGGTGAAAGAGATGGGAGGCGATATCTCCTTCCATAGCCAGCCTAACCGGGGCTCAACCTTCTGGTTCCATATCAACCTTGATCTTAACCCGAACGTGCAGACCGACGGCCCGGTCACCGGCTGCCTGAAAGGGATGCGTCTGGCCTATGTGGAACCGAACGCCGCGGCGGCGCAGTGTACGCTGGATGTATTAAGCAGCACGCCGCTGGAGGTCATCTACAGCCCGACCTTCTCCGCGCTGGCGAACGATCATTACGATATCCTGTTGTTGGGGATTCCGGTGACGTTTACCGGAGAACTGACCATGCAGCAGGAACGCCTGGCGAAGGCGGCCTCAATGACGGACTACCTGCTGCTGGCGCTGCCGTGCCACGCCCAAATCAACGCCGAAGAGCTGAAAAACGACGGAGCGGCGGCGTGTCTGCTGAAACCCCTCACCGCCACAAGGCTGTTACCTGCGTTGACCGAATATTGCCGTCTGACGCATCAGTCCCTGCCGCTGGAAAACGACGAACATAAGCTGCCGATGACGGTGATGGCCGTGGACGACAACCCGGCGAACCTGAAGCTGATTGGCGTGCTGCTTGAGGATCAGGTTCAGCATGTTGAGCTGTGTACCAGCGGCGCCGAAGCCGTGGAACAAGCCAAACAGATGCAGTTCGACCTGATCCTGATGGATATTCAGATGCCGGGCATGGATGGCATCCGCGCCTGCGAGTTGATTCGCCAGCTTCCGCACCAGCAGCAGACGCCGGTGATTGCCGTGACGGCGCACGCGATGGCGGGGCAAAAGGAGAAACTGCTGGGTGCGGGCATGAACGATTATCTGGCGAAACCGATCGACGAAGAGAAGCTGCACAGCCTGCTGCTGCGCTACAAGCCGGGGCACATTGGCGGGACATACACCATTACAGCTGAATCGCCGGAGATCAGCGTTAACCAGAATGCCACGTTTGACTGGCAACTGGCGCTGCGCCAGGCGGCGGGCAAACCCGATCTGGCCCGCGATATGCTGCAAATGCTGGTGGACTTCCTGCCTGAGATCCGTAACAAGGTTGAAGAACAGCTGGTGGGTGAAAACCCCGAAGGACTGCTGGAAGCCATTCATAAACTGCATGGCAGCTGCGGCTACAGCGGCGTACCGCGGTTGAAAAATCTCTGCCAGTTGCTTGAACAGCAGCTCCGCGCGGGTACGCCAGAATCCGATCTCGAACCGGAGTTCCTGGAGCTGCTGGACGAGATGGACAACGTGACGCGGGAAGCAATGAAGGTGTTGGGGAGCTAAGACCAAAGCCCGGTGGCGCTTCGCTTACCGGGCCTACAGGAGCACGAACGTTAACGCGACATCCCCTGCCCCATCTTTATCACCGCCGCAATATTCCTTGCGGCCATCTGTACATTCTGTTGCGCATTTTCCAGCGCATCCTCCAGCGAGCAGATGGTGTAAATCACGCTGAATACGGCATCCAGTCCATGCTCATGCACCACGCCAACATCCGCCGTCAGGCTGCCGGCAATGCCGATAACTGGCTTGTTATAGCGTTTCGCGACTCTCGCCACGCCAACGGGCACTTTGCCGTGGATCGTCTGGCTGTCGATACGCCCTTCGCCCGTGATCACCAGATCGGCGTCCGCGACCTGTTCATCAAGATGCAGGGCATCGGTGACAATCTCAATCCCCTGACGGAGCTGTGCGCCGCAAAATGCATACAGCGCCGCCCCCATTCCGCCAGCCGCACCGCCGCCCGCCAGGTTTAAGACGTCAATATCCAGATCCCGGGCGATAATTTTTGCGTAATGCGCCAGCGCGTTGTCCAGCGTCCTGACCATCTCCGGCGTCGCCCCTTTCTGCGGACCAAATACCGCAGAAGCGCCAGCTTCGCCGATCAGGGGGTTGGTCACATCGCAGGCCACTTCAATTCGACAGTCTGCCAGCCGCTTATCCAGCCCGCTAAGATCGATATGCGCAAGGCTTGCCAGTTCGCCGCCGCCCGGCCCTACGGGCTGCGCTTTCGCATCCAGCAGTTTTACGCCCAGCGCCTGCACCATGCCTGCGCCACCGTCATTGGTCGCGCTGCCTCCAATGCCAATAATGATATGCTTAACGCCCGCATCCAGCGCATGACGGATCAGTTCCCCGGTTCCCCAGGAGGTGGTGATTAACGGGTTACGCTTTGCGGGAGCAACAAGCTCCAGACCGCTCGCTGCCGCCATCTCGATAAAAGCGCTTTTCCCGTCTCCGGATAACCCGAAAAACCCTTCCACGCGTTCACCCAAAGGCCCGGTAACGGGAACATGGACAAGACGCCCATGCGTGGCTGCCACCATCGCTTCCACCGTCCCTTCGCCACCATCGGCAACCGGTAATTTGACATAGTCCGCTGACGGGAAAATGTCGCGAAAACCGACCTCTATCGCTGTCGCCACCTCCAGCGCGCTCAAGCTTTCCTTATACGAGTCCGGAGCGATAACAATTTTCATAAGCCATCCTTACGCATGTTAGTTACGTTAAGCATACACCACGTAAGGGACCACTCATGGGAGCGGTCCCAATGTGCTTATCGTACCATGCACGGACGTTTATTGTCGAATGTCCACTCTGGGATCAGGTATTGCATCGCCAGCGCGTCATCACGCGCACCCAGGCCGTGTTTCTGGTACAGCTCATGCGCTTTCATGACCTGGTCCATATCCAGTTCTACGCCCAGACCCGGCGTAGCAGGAACCTGTACCATACCGCCTTTGATTTCAAACGGCTGTTTGGTCAGGCGCTGGTTGCCCTCCTGCCAGATCCAGTGGGTGTCGATGGCGGTAATGTTGCCCGGCGCGGCAGCCGCCACGTGGGTGAACATCGCCAGCGAGATGTCGAAGTGGTTGTTGGAGTGCGAGCCCCAGGTCAGGCCGAACTCATGGCACATCTGCGCCACGCGAACCGAGCCCTGCATCGTCCAGAAGTGCGGGTCTGCCAGCGGAATGTCCACCGATTGCAGCGAGAGCGTGTGCCCCATCTGACGCCAGTCGGTCGCGATCATGTTGGTGGCGGTTGGCAGCCCGGTGGCGCGACGGAACTCCGCCATCACTTCACGTCCGGAGAACCCCTGCTCTGCACCGCACGGATCTTCCGCATAGGCCAGCACGCCTTTAAGCTGCTTACCGATTTTTATCGCCTCATCAAGCGACCAGGCACCGTTCGGATCCAGCGTGACGCGCGCCTGCGGGAAGCGCTTCGCCAGCGCGGCGATCGCCTCTGCTTCTTCTTCACCCGCCAGTACACCGCCTTTCAGCTTGAAGTCATTAAAGCCATATTTTTCATACGCGGCTTCCGCCAGGCGCACTACCGCGTCCGGGGTCATCGCTTCATCGTGACGCACACGATACCAGTCGCATTTTTCGTCCGGCTGGCTCTGGTACGGCAGCGGGGTGAGTTTGCGGTTGCCGATAAAGAACAGATAGCCGAGCATCTCCACTTCACTGCGCTGTTGGCCGTCGCCCAGCAGGGAAGCGACATTGACGCCCAGATGCTGGCCCAGCAGATCCAGCATCGCGGCTTCAATGCCCGTGACCACATGGATAGTGGTGCGCAGATCAAACGTTTGCAGACCACGGCCACCCGCATCACGATCGGCAAAGGTTGTACGCACGCGAGTCAGCACATTTTTGTACTCGCCCAGCGTTTTACCCACCACCAGCGGAATGGCGTCCTCCAGCGTTTTACGGATCTTCTCCCCGCCCGGGATTTCACCGACACCGGTATGCCCTGAGTTGTCCTTGATCACCACAATATTACGGGTGAAGAACGGCGCATGGGCGCCGCTCAGGTTCATCAGCATGCTGTCATGTCCCGCGACAGGAATGATCTGCATGGAGGTGACTACAGGGGTAGAAAATGTGCTCATCGTTCGATCCTTTTATCAGTGACGTCCAAATACAGGGCGCTTACGGTCAAATGTCCAGCCGGGGATAAGGTACTGCATCGGGCCTGCGTCGTTGCGCGCGCCGCCCGGCAGTTTTTTATACGCTTCATGCGCCTTGTGGATCTGATCCCAGTCAAGCTCCACGCCCAGCCCCGGCGCATCCGGTACGGCAATTGTGCCGTTTTTGATTTCAAGTGGATTTTTGGTCAGGCGCGCTTCGCCTTCCTGCCAGATCCAGTGCGTATCGATGGCGGTCGGGTTGCCCGGCGCCGCCGCGCCAACGTGGGTAAACATCGCCAGCGAAATGTCGAAATGGTTATTGGAGTGGCAGCCCCAGGTGAGCCCCCAGTCATCGCACAGCTGCGCCACGCGCACCGCGCCGGAAAGGGTCCAGAAGTGCGGGTCCGCCAGCGGTATGTCCACCGCATTCAGCATCACCGCATGGCCCATTTCACGCCAGTTGGTGGCGATCATGTTGGTCGCAACCGGCAGCCCGGTAGCGCGGCGGAATTCGGCCATCACCTCGCGGCCAGAAAATCCCTGCTCGGCGCCGCACGGATCTTCCGCGTAGGTCAGCACGTCGCCCAGCCCTTTGCACAGCGCGATAGCTTCATCCAGCAGCCAGGCGCCGTTCGGATCGACGGTGATGCGTGCCTCCGGGAAGCGTTTTTTCAACGCGCGCACGCTGTCAATCTCCTGCTCGCCGGGCAGAACGCCGCCTTTCAGCTTGAAGTCTTTGAAGCCGTAGCGATCCTGCGCCGCCTCTGCAAGGCGTACCACCGCCTCGCCAGAGAGCGCCTCCTGATGACGCAGGTGATACCACTCGTGGCTGCCCGGCGAGCGTTCCAGATACGGCAGATCGGTTTTCGTCCGGTCGCCAACGTAGAACAGATAGCCCAGCACCGTTACCGCATTACGCTGTTTGCCTGGCCCCAGCAGTTCGCAGACCGGCACGTTCAGCGCCTTGCCCAGTAAATCGAGGAGGGCCGCCTCCAGCGCCGCCACCGCGTTAACGCGCAGTTCAAACGTCCAGGCGCCTTTGCCGAAGGTATCAAAATCCGCCGACTGGTTACCCTTATGCACCCGCTGAACCACCTTGTTCAGGCGGGCGACCTCCTGCCCAACCACCTGCGGGATGGCGTCGACCAGCGTCTGGTAAATCACCTCTCCGCCAGGCGCTTCCCCGACGCCGGTATTCCCTGCGCTGTCGGTCAGCACCACAATGTTGCGGGTGAACCAGGCGTTATGCGCGCCACCAATGTTGAGCAGCATGCTGTCCTGCCCCGCCACCGGAATGACCTTCATCTCCGTCACGATCGGGCTTGATTGCATTGTCATCATCCGCGCTCCCCAACAGGTTTCAGTTCGATTCGTTTGATGTCACCCACCAGCACCAGATAACTGAGTACCGCCACCAGCGCATGGACGCCTACATAAATCAGCGCGCCGTTGAAGGAGCCAGTGGTGCCGACGATGTAACCGATAGCGATTGGGGTGACAATGCCGGAAATGTTGCCAAACATGTTGAACAGACCGCCGCTCAGGCCGCTGATCTCTTTCGGCGCGGTATCTGCCATCACCGCCCAGCCCAGTGCGCCAATGCCTTTACCGAAGAAGGCCATCGCCATAAAGCCGATAATCATCCACTCCGCGCTGACGTAGTTACAGAACACCATGGTCATGGAGAGCAGCATGCCGAGTACGATTGGCGTTTTACGCGCAATATTCAGCGAACCGGTACGACGCATCAGCCAGTCGGAGATGACCCCGCCAAGCACCCCACCCACGAAGCCGCAGATGGCCGGCACGGAGGCGACAAACCCCGCCTTCAGAATCGACATCCCGCGTGCCTGCACCAGGTAAACCGGGAACCAGGTGATAAAGAAGTAGGTTAAGGCGTTAATGCAGTACTGGCCGAGATAGATACCGATCATCATTCGTGAGCCGACGAGCTGTTTGATCTGCCCCCATTTCTGGCTGAACGGAACTTTAGCTTTCTGGGTTTTCTGATCCATGTTGATCAGCGCCCCACCTTCAGCAATGTAGTCCAGCTCTTTCTTGTTCACGCCCGGATGCTGGTTTGGTTCGTGGATCACTTTCAGCCAGATGAAGCTGATGACGATCCCCAGCCCGCCCATGAAGAAGAAGACGTGCGACCAGCCCACTTCGTGCGTCAGCCAGCCCATGATTGGCGCGAAAATAACCGTCGCAAAGTATTGCGCCGAGTTAAAGATGGCTACCGCCGTTCCCCTCTCCTGCGCCGGGAACCAGGCGGCCACAATACGGCTGTTGCCAGGGAATGATGGCGCTTCCGCTAAGCCCACCAGGAAGCGGAGGGTAAAGAGCGCAATGATAATGCCGAAGCCGCTGAAGATATCCACGAAGCCCTGTAACAGGGTAAACATCGACCAGATGAAAATGGACCAGAAATAGACCCGTTTTGAACCAAAGCGGTCCAGCAGCCAGCCGCCAGGGATTTGGCCGATTACGTAGGCCCATGAAAATGCGGAGAAAACATAACCCATACCTACCGGATCAAGTCCGATGTCCTTTGCCATCTCAGAGCCGGCAATGGATAACGTGGCACGGTCGCCGTAGTTGAAAGAGGTGACGATAAACAACATCACCACTATCCAGTAGCGGGCGTTGGTGCGCTTCTCAGCGCTGCTCGCCGCGTGGCTTAATGTACTCATTGTTGCACTCCTGAAACATAGCTTTCGCCTGGTTCATTCTGTACAGCACCTGTAGGGTAATCAGAATGAGAGATTTGTGTTTGGTTTTGGTACGGCCAGAAGCCGTTTTATAGTGACGGGAAAAGTATATGAAGGAGTGCCTCTTCACCTCACCGTGCAAAAACACAGTATTGAAGGGCGTGAGGGAGGTTGTTTAGGGCATAAGCCCAGAGGAGTGGAAGGTGGTTCACGGAAATGGCGTTTGGGGCGGGGTGTAATGCCGGGTGGCGGCTACGCCTGACCCGGCCTGGCATTGGTATAGCGCAGGGTTATTTAAGCAGCGTTGCCCAGTGCTCGACCCACGGGTTTGACTCGCTTTCTGGCTCAGGGTGTTCACCCGCATCAATCAGCAACATCTCTCCGACGCGCTGAGCGCTCTGTTCCTGCAACAGCGCGTCGAACTGTTTACCGCCACCGCAGAAATTAGCGTAAGAGCTATCGCCGAGGGCGATGATGCCATAGTGAACATCTGGCTGATAGCCGAGCTGGTCTTTAATGCCCTGGAAAAGCGGGACGATGCTGTCCGGCAGATCGCCCTGCCCGGTGGTGGAGGTCACCACCAGGATGTATTTATCTTTATACTTTTCCCAGTCCGCCAGCTCCGGATCTTCATAGACCGTTGCTTTATGGCCCTGGTTTACAAGGATTGCTTCCGCTTCCTCCGCCACCAGCAGCGAGTTGCCGTACATCGTGCCGACAAAAATGCCTACTTCAGCCATGCTTTGCTCCCGTAATTATTGCGCTTGCTGTTCATCCTGAACGTTGACTGCGGCAAACTCAACCCTTTCATTTTCGGGGAGTTGTCCCAGCCAGCCAAACTGTGACAGCGCCTGCATCCAGACCTCGTCCAGCCCCGCGCGAATAGTCAGCGGTTCGCCGGTAAACGGGTGCGCCAGGCGTAGCTCGCTGGCGTGCAGCATCAGCCGGTTACAGCCAAAGTGCTCGGCCGCGCTGCGGTTCTGGCGCAGATCGCCGTGCTTGCTGTCGCCGATAATCGGGTGGCGCAGATGTGCAAGGTGGCGGCGAAGCTGGTGCTTGCGCCCGGTTTTGGGCAAAAGCTCAACCAGACTGTATCGCGTGGTCGGAAATTTGCTGGTCGCCACCGGCAGTTCTGTGGTCGCCATACCGCGATAGTCGGTCACCGCAGGCTGCGGGCCTTTATCTTCGCGGGCAAATTTATCGGCGATTTTATCCAGTTCCTCCACCAGCGGATAATCAAGCGTGGCGGAATCCGTCAGCCAGCCACGCACGATGGCGTGGTAGCGCTTTTGCATCTGGTGGTGCTCAAACTGCTGCGAAAGCAGTCGACCCGCCTCACTGGAAAGCCCCATCAGCAGAACGCCAGAGGTTGGCCGATCCAGACGATGGGCAGTAAAGACGTGCTGACCGATCTGATCGCGCACGGTTTGCATGACCACGACTTTCTCATCGCGATCGAGCCAGCTACGGTGCACCAGCCAGCCGGACGGTTTATTCACCGCCACTAACCACTCATCCTGATAAAGGATCTCAAGCGTCATGCATCGTCACCGGCGAAAAGCGCATCGAGCTTTTCCAGCTCCACCAGCATCATGGCACGCGCCGGGTGGGTCGCTTCCAGCGCCATTTCGTAATAGGGAGAGACGGCAAAAGACGCGGGCAACGCGTGACCACCTTCCAGCAGCGCGTGCATACGCGGAATTAAGACCCACTGGAGCCACTCGAACGGGGCCAGCGTATCCAGACAAAACGGTTGGGTGCTGGCGAACGCGTCTGGCTGCGGCGCGTTATCCTGCCACAGCTGATGCTGGCGCATAAGGGCTTCGATGGCGTGCAACTGCGCACGAACGTTGTCATGATGCGACATATATACCTCAACTGAAAAACGGAATGGCGCGAAGCATAGCATTGCGGACGACAGAAATAAAAAAAGGGAGCACTGTAAAAACAGTGCTCCCGGTTCGTTTCGCAGCATTCCAGCTACAATACGTGCTCCCTGCTCATCCGTGACAACTTTTCCTGATGCCCGAAGGCCTGGTCATCCCTTTACCTTTTGCTTCCTGCTCACATCGTCCTGATGTGTAGGTTTCATCCTGAAACGTCCTGGCCATCCTGACCCACCGACCATCCTGACCGGCTCTCGTTCTCCTTCCTGGAGGTGTCCCTTACGCGTCCTGCGTGATCCACTTTGCTTCATCCTGAAGCCTTCCTGCGGCGTCATCCTGACGTGTTCCTGGTAAGAAACGCCATCATCCTGATGTTCGTTTCTCGTGTCGGCATCCTGTCGACACAGATAGAATCCGCTATTCTGCTTCGTCTTACAACCCACCTTGTGAGCAATGTAAGCCAGGCGAAACGGGGGATTTCCTTTCAGAAAACCACTAACTTGTTGAAAGAGAAGTTAATATTAATCTGAAATCCCTAAGACAATGCTAATTGTTTCGGCGATGTCTCACAGAGCGTGTAAGAGATCTCTCACACGTCCAGTAGCATCATGGATTACAGAAGCGGCTCAATTCGGGTAAGAAAATCCGCAAGTGAAGGCGCGAGAACGTCGCGATTGCGGGTGCCGAGCGTCTCTTTGATGACCTCGCCAGACAGATTGCAGACTGAAATGACGTCCAGTTCACTGTCGAGCGTCGCAATAAAGAGAGTCGGAGAGAGCTTAAGGCGTTTTTGCGTGACCAGGTGACCAATGAGGTTTTCCTGAACGCGTTGCAGATCGTCTTCGCTCCAGGTTTGCAGCAGCGTCAGCGGCTGTCCTGCAAAACATGCAGTCATATCCCCGGCAAACTGCGTGGTATAAAATGTATGAAGCGCAGGTTGTATCACAAGGTCCATCGCGCGTTCAACCGCATTTACATTCTGCTCGACCGTGAACGGTTTCGGTTGCCAGATAACGTAATCATCCTGCGAAGCGATAATGCACGGTGACGGCACGCCATATAAGTCAGCACTTTGCGGCCACGTCCCCCGCTTTTCATGCCAGGCATCGCAATAGCGGGTCGTGAAGGACGTCAGGGCATTTGCAGTTTCGATATCCACCGATTTCTCTCTTCTTGTAAGACAGGATAAACTCAGCCCATAAGTGTACCTGTAAAGTGGCTATGAAACATGTCTTACGAAAATCATCAGGCGTTAACGGGCTTAACGCTGGGTAAATCGACCGATTACCGCGACACCTACGATGCAAGCCTGTTGCAGGGCGTGCCGCGCAGTCTGAACCGCGATCCGCTCGGGCTGCACGCTGACGCGCTGCCGTTTGTCGGCGGCGACATCTGGACGCTGTACGAACTCTCCTGGCTGAATGCGCGCGGTCTGCCGCAGGTGGCCGTGGGCCACGTCGAGCTGGATTACGCCAGCGTAAACCTGGTCGAATCCAAGAGCTTTAAGCTCTATCTCAACAGCTTTAACCAGACCAAATTTAACAGCTGGGACGAGGTGCAACAGACGCTTGAGCGTGATTTAAGCGCGTGCGCGCAGGGGAACGTAACCGTCTCGTTATACCGTCTGCATGAGCTGGAAGGACAGCCTGTCGCCCATTTCCACGGCACCTGCATCGACGATCAGGACATTGAGGTGGAAAGCTATGAATTTAGCACCGACTACCTGGAAAATGCGGCGGGCGGAAAAGTGGTCAACGAGACGCTGGTCAGCCATCTGCTGAAATCCAACTGCCTTATCACCCATCAGCCGGACTGGGGCTCGGTACAGATCCAGTACCGCGGCCCGCAGATTGACCGTGAAAAGCTGCTGCGTTACTTGGTGTCATTCCGTCATCACAACGAATTCCACGAGCAGTGCGTGGAGCGCATCTTCAACGACATCCAGCGTTTCTGCCAGCCCGAAAAGCTGAGCGTTTACGCCCGCTACACCCGTCGCGGCGGTCTGGATATCAATCCGTGGCGCACCAATACCGATTTTGTCCCTGCCACCGGACGGCTGGTGCGCCAGTAAGATAAATATTTTCACAATATGCGGGCGGTATTCCGCCCGAAGTGTTGTGAAACGTCATAAGCCAGGGCTATTGTAATCAACAGGGAAAGACGATAATCGTCCCATAAGGAGCTCACTTGATTACACATATTAGCCCGCTTGGCTCTATGGATATGTTGTCGCAGCTGGAAGTGGACATGCTTAAACGCACCGCCAGTAGCGACCTTTATCAACTGTTTCGTAACTGTTCACTTGCCGTACTGAACTCCGGAAGCCTGACCGACAACAGTAAAGAGCTGCTGTCCCGCTTCGAAAGTTTTGATATCAACGTGCTGCGCCGCGAGCGCGGGGTGAAGCTGGAAGTGATCAACCCGCCGGAAGACGCTTTTGTCGACGGGCGTATTATTCGCTCACTTCAGGCCAACCTGTTTGCCGTGCTGCGCGACATTCTGTTTGTTAACGGACAGATCAGCAACGCCGGACGATTCCAGCATCTTGACCTGGAAAGTTCCGTTCATATCACCAACCTGGTCTTCTCCATTCTGCGTAACGCCCGCGCCCTGCACGTGGGCGAAGCGCCGAACATGGTCGTCTGCTGGGGTGGTCACTCCATTAACGAAACCGAATACCTGTATGCCCGCCGCGTGGGGACGCAGCTCGGCCTGCGCGAACTGAATATCTGTACCGGTTGCGGTCCTGGCGCGATGGAAGCGCCAATGAAAGGCGCGGCAGTAGGTCACGCGCAGCAACGCTATAAAGAAGGCCGTTTTATCGGCATGACCGAGCCGTCGATCATCGCCGCTGAGCCGCCTAACCCGCTGGTTAACGAACTGATTATTATGCCGGATATCGAAAAGCGTCTTGAGGCGTTTGTCCGTATCGCGCACGGCATCATCATCTTCCCGGGCGGCGTAGGTACGGCGGAAGAGCTGCTTTATCTGCTCGGGATCCTGATGAACCCGGCCAACAAAGATCAGGTCCTGCCGCTGATCCTGACCGGCCCGAAAGAGAGCGCCGACTACTTCCGCGTGCTGGACGAGTTTATCGTGCATACGCTGGGCGAAGACGCGCGCCGTCACTACCGCATTATTATTGACGATGCCGCAGAAGTGGCCCGTCAGATGAAAAAAGCAATGCCGCTGGTGAAAGAGAATCGTCGTGATACCGGGGATGCCTACAGCTTTAACTGGTCCATCCGTATCGCACCGGATCTTCAGATCCCCTTCGAGCCGTCGCATGAGAACATGGCGAACCTCAAACTCTATCCGGATCAGCCGGTGGAAGTGCTGGCTGCCGACCTGCGTCGCGCCTTCTCCGGCATTGTGGCGGGGAACGTGAAAGAGGTGGGGATACGCGCAATTGAAGAGTTTGGCCCGTATAAGATCCACGGTGATCCGGAGATGATGCGCCGCATGGATGACATGTTGCAGGGCTTTGTCGCTCAGCACCGCATGAAGCTTCCAGGCTCTGCCTATATTCCGTGTTACGAAATCATCAAGTAAAGCGACATTTCTCTCCTCTCAAGCCGGATCGTCATCCGGCTTTTTTATTCGTGTTGCAATTCATAGCGATCTTCAATGTTATTAACAAATCTGACGCCAGCGCAAACGATTACCTCGTTTTTGAAACCGTAAATAATCAGCCTTAATCGAAATTACCCGCCAGAAAATCCTAAAATCCCATTTCTTTACAGCGAAAGACACCTATATCGCGGGTCGACCTTTTCGAAAACATGTCGTTAATGGTAGCCTTCGCGCCCGTAAATTCTCTTTGATGTTTTTTTAACAGATAAATGGTCTAAAGATACCCACATCACAAGTGGATTATTGCATTTGGGATCGCGATCACTGATAGATTCATAACTAGAATGTATCTTTCCGCCCGCCAATAGTTACGGGCAAAAATTATTAAAAAACCGTCACTGAACGAATTTCATATTACCGTCAGGCGCTTTTTCATCGGATTTGACTAAAAACCTGACAATTTGCTTCCTCCAGGAGATACAGATGGAAACCACTCAAACCAGCACCGTTGCTTCGATTGAATCCCGAAGCGGTTGGCGCAAAACGGATACCATGTGGATGCTTGGCCTGTACGGCACAGCAATCGGCGCTGGTGTACTGTTCCTTCCTATCAACGCAGGTGTCGGCGGTATGATCCCGCTGATCATCATGGCCCTCATTGCCTTCCCGATGACCTTCTTTGCGCACCGAGGCCTGACCCGCTTCGTGCTGTCCGGTAAAAACCCGGGCGAAGATATCACTGAAGTCGTTGAAGAACACTTCGGCGTCGGCGCAGGTAAGCTGATTACCCTGCTCTACTTCTTCGCGATTTACCCGATTCTGCTGGTGTACAGCGTTGCTATCACCAACACCGTAGAAAGCTTTATGATGCACCAGCTTCAGATGACCCCGCCGCCACGTGCGATTCTGTCCCTGATCCTGATCGTCGGTATGATGACCATCGTGCGCTTCGGCGAGCAGATGATTGTGAAAGCGATGAGCGTGCTGGTGTTCCCGTTTGTTGCGGCTCTGATGGTGCTGGCTCTATACCTGATCCCACAGTGGAACGGCGCTGCGCTGGAAACCCTGTCTCTGAGCAGCGCATCCACGACCGGCAACGGTCTGCTGCTGACCCTGTGGCTGGCGATCCCGGTGATGGTGTTCTCCTTCAACCACTCGCCAATCATCTCTTCCTTCGCAGTAGCGAAGCGTGAAGAGTACGGCAATGGCGCAGAGAAGAAGTGCTCCAGCATCCTGGCTCGCGCGCACATCATGATGGTACTGACCGTAATGTTCTTCGTGTTCAGCTGCGTGCTGAGCCTCTCCCCGGCGGATCTGGCGGCGGCGAAAGAGCAGAACATCTCTATTCTGTCTTACCTGGCAAACCACTTTAACGCACCGCTGATTGCGTGGATGGCGCCGATCATCGCAATTATCGCCATCACCAAATCCTTCCTGGGCCACTACCTGGGCGCACGTGAAGGCTTCAACGGCATGGTGATTAAATCTCTGCGTGGTAAAGGCAAGACCATTGAAATCAACCGTCTGAACAAAATCACTGCGCTGTTCATGCTGGTGACCACCTGGGCGGTAGCCACCCTGAACCCAAGCATTCTGGGCATGATTGAAACCCTGGGCGGCCCGATTATCGCGATGATCCTGTTCCTGATGCCGATGTACGCGATTCAGAAAGTGCCTGCGATGCGTAAATACAGCGGCCATATCAGCAACGTGTTCGTTGTTGTGATGGGCCTGATTGCCATCTCCGCTATTTTCTACTCGCTGTTCAGCTAATACCTCCTGCGCCGTCTGCGGACGGCGCACTTCTCCCCTCTGACTGAAGCAATGGACGCATCATGATTAGCGTATTCGATATCTTCAAAATCGGTATTGGTCCTTCCAGCTCTCACACCGTCGGACCAATGAAAGCCGGTAAACAATTCACGGATGACTTGATTGCACGCGGCATTTTGCACGACATCACCCGCGTGGTTGTCGATGTATATGGTTCCCTTTCCCTGACCGGTAAAGGCCACCATACCGATATTGCCATTATCATGGGGCTGGCGGGTAATCTGCCGGATACCGTTGATATTGATGCAATACCTGGCTTTATCCAGGACGTGAACACCCATGGTCGTTTGCTGCTGGCGAACGGCGAGCATGAGGTTGAATTCCCGGTTGATCACTGCATGAATTTCCATGCAGATAACCTGTCGCTGCACGAAAACGGCATGCGCATTACCGCGCTGGCCGGCGACAAAGCGGTTTACAGCCAGACGTATTACTCCATCGGCGGCGGGTTTATCGTCGACGAGGACCATTTTGGTCAAAGCACCAATTCTGCCGTTGATGTGCCGTACCCTTACAAAAACGCGGCCGACTTACAGCGTCACTGCCAGGAGACAGGGCTTTCTCTCTCCGGCCTGATGATGAAAAACGAGCTGGCCCTGCACAGCAAAGAGGAGCTGGAACAGCACTTCGCTAACGTCTGGGAAGTGATGCGCAGCGGCATTGAGCGCGGGATCACCACCGAAGGCGTGCTGCCGGGTAAACTGCGTGTTCCGCGTCGTGCGGCTGCGCTGCGCCGCATGCTGGTCAGCACCGACAAAACCACCACCGACCCGATGGCCGTCGTCGACTGGATCAACATGTTCGCGCTGGCGGTGAACGAAGAGAACGCCGCGGGTGGCCGCGTCGTCACCGCGCCAACCAACGGGGCGTGCGGAATTGTTCCGGCGGTTCTGGCGTATTACGACAAGTTTATCCGTGAAGTGAATGCAAACTCACTCGCGCGGTATATGCTGGTCGCCAGTGCGATTGGCTCACTGTACAAGATGAACGCCTCGATTTCCGGCGCGGAAGTGGGCTGTCAGGGTGAAGTGGGCGTCGCCTGCTCTATGGCGGCGGCGGGTCTGGCCGAATTACTGGGCGCAAGTCCTGCGCAGGTTTGTATTGCGGCGGAAATCGGCATGGAACATAACCTGGGGCTGACCTGCGATCCGGTCGGCGGACAGGTCCAGGTGCCATGCATCGAGCGTAACGCCATCGCCTCTGTGAAAGCGGTGAACGCGGCCCGTATGGCGCTGCGTCGTACCAGCGAACCGCGCGTCTGCCTCGACAAGGTTATCGAAACCATGTACGAAACCGGTAAAGATATGAACGCCAAATACCGCGAAACTTCCCGCGGTGGCCTGGCGATGAAGATCGTCACCTGCGATTAAGCCTCTCAGGAAGCCTCGTTTTGCGAGGCTTCTTCCTGTTTTCCCCACCATTCATAGTTTCATGCTGCGCTCAGTGTTACCCTTCACCCATTAGACAGAAGGGAGATTATCTGTGGCCGTTCATTTGCTTATCGTCGATGCACTTAACCTGATTCGCCGTATTCATGCGGTACAGGGCACCCCCTGCAAGGACACCTGTTTACACGCGCTGGAGCAGCTCATTCGCCATAGCGAACCCACCCACGCTGTTGCCGTATTCGACGATGAAGCACGCAATACCGGCTGGCGGCACCAGCGCCTGCCGGACTACAAAGCCGGACGTGCGCCAATGCCGGACGATCTGCACGCAGAAATGCCCGCTATCCGCGCGGCCTTTGAGCAGCGCGGCGTTCCGTGCTGGGGCGCCCACGGTAATGAGGCTGACGATTTAGCCGCAACGCTGGCGGTTAAAGTCGCGAGCGCCGGGCATCAGGCAACTATCGTTTCAACCGACAAAGGCTACTGCCAGCTGCTCTCACCAACGATCCGCATCCGGGACTACTTTCAAAAACGCTGGCTGGACGCGCCATTCATTGCCAGCGAGTTTGGGGTATCGCCTGAGCAACTGCCGGATTACTGGGGGCTGGCGGGGATCAGCAGCTCTAAAGTGCCGGGTGTCGCCGGTATTGGACCCAAAAGCGCCGCACAGCTGCTGACGGAGTTTCAGAGTCTGGAAGGAATTTACGCCAGGCTTGATGAAGTGCCGGAAAAATGGCGCAAAAAGCTGGAGGCGCATAAAGAGATGGCGTTTATCTGCCGGGAGGTGGCGACGCTACAGACGGATTTACAGCTGGACGGGAATTTACAGCAGTTAAGGTTAGAACGTTAAAACAACTACACGATTTTGTAGGCCCGGTAAGCGCAGCGCCACCGGGCGTTACAAACGTTATCGCTCGTCGCGACGCCCACCCACTGCCGCCCACCAGCGACGGATATGGACCGTCACTTCTTCGCGGTCGTGATAAAGCTGACGCGCCTGGATTTCCGCGTTAATCCCGTGTTCGTCCAGCTGCTGCTGAATATAGGCCAGGTTCTGCGACACCTCTTCGTAGCGCTTTTTCATCGGCAGCTTGAGGTTGAAAATCGTCTCACGACACCAGCCGTTCACCAGCCAGGAGGCCATCAGCGCCGCGACTTTCGCCGGTTTTTCTACCATGTCGCACACCATCCAGGAGATGTTGTTGCGGTTCGGGCGATAGCGGAAGCCGTCCTCACGCAGCCAGGTGACCTGCCCGGTATCCATCAGGCTTTGCGCCATCGGGCCGTTATCCACAGACGAAACCCACATATTGCGTTTCACCAGCTGATAGGTCCAGCCGCCCGGGCACGCGCCAAGGTCGACGGCATACATGCCGTTTGCCAGACGTTCGTCCCACTCGTCCGCCGGGATAAAGACGTGAAACGCCTCTTCCAGCTTCAGGGTTGAACGGCTCGGCGCATCTGCCGGGAAGCGCAGACGCGGGATCCCCATAAAGAACGGCGAATTATTGGTGGTATACGAGTAGCCGGCGTAGCAACATCCTGGCGCAATAAAGAAGATATGCACGACCGGGCGCTTTGGCGTTTCGTAGTTTGTCAGCACACCCGCATCACGCAGCGCCGCGCGCAGCGGCACGGTGAACTTACGGCAGAACTTCATCAGCTCTTTGCTTTCGTTGGTGTCGGCCACTTCCACGCGCAAATCGCCGCCCTTCTCCACCACACCCTGCAACAGGCCAACAATCGGCGTGATGCGATCTTCCGGCGGAAGATCTTTCAGCAGTTCGCCCGCGACAAACATCTGACGGGCGAAAATCAATGAGCTGAACGGCAGTTCGCGCGCCAGCTTGTCGGCATCATCAGGCTGATAGCATTCAAATACCACATAGCCCGCGTTCTCTTTGACGCGAGCGAATCCGAAGACTTCACGCTTCGCCGCTTTATCGGTGATTTCCGCGGCGCACTCTTTCTCAAACCCCGGGCGACAATATAAAACAACCTTATTCATGAACAACGCCCTTGCGTTTCAGACGGATAGCTCCGATAAACATTAACACCCAACCCGCCAGGAAGCTGACGCCGCCGACAGGTGTAACAAACGCCCACAGGCGTAAATGCGACAGCGCCAGACAGTAAAGACTGCCGCTGAACAGTACGGTACCCAGCGCCAGAAAGACGCTGCTCCAGTAAAACCAGATGCTGATGCGGCGCTGCATCGCCACCGCCAGCCCAAAAATTGCCAGCGTGTGGAACGCCTGATATTCAAGGCCGGTCTGGATCCAACCCATCTCCACAACGCCCAGAGATTTGCTTAAGACATGCGCGCCAAACGCGCCCAGAGCTACAAAAATAAAGCCACTCACCGCGGCGAAAATCAGCATGAATCGGCTGGTCATGTTTAAGTCCTGAATTGATGCGTGCCCGGCACACAAACGTTATTGTTCATACCTGAAGCGGAATTTTTCTTGCTCGCTTGCCGCTTTCGCCAGTATCCACTGCCGGAAAGCGGCTATTTTACCCAGTTCTGCCTGACTGTCATGACAAACCAGATAAAATGCATTCTTGCTGACCAGTACATCGTTAAATGGGCAAACCAGACGGCCTGCCTCAATTTCGGACTGCGCCATAACGTTGTTTGCCAACGCCACGCCCTGCCCGTGAATGGCAGCCTGTAGCACCATCGCGCTGTGGCTAAAAATGGGCCCCTGCTGCACGTTTATATGATTAAGACCTAACTGGCGGGTATAAGTTTGCCAGTCGCGACGCGAAGCATCGTGCAAAAGCGTATGTTGCGCCAGATCGGCGGGCGTTTTGAGCGCTTTATCCCCCGTCAGCAGCAGCGGTGAACAGACCGGCAACAGATATTCTGCGTATAATTTTTCCACACGCAAGCCCGGCCAGTTACCGCGACCGTAAAAAATCGCCACGTCCACATCATCTGCCAGCTTGTCTTCCTGACGGTCCACCGCCTGGATTCGGACATCGATTCCCGGATAAGTTGAGTTAAAGCTTGAGAGTCGCGGCACCAGCCACTGAATGGCAAAACTGGGCAATAAACTCACAGTCAGAGCGCCTTTTGCGCTCCGGGCCTGAAGCTTGCGAGTGGCTTCCGTCAGCTGGGAAAAAATCTCTTTAATATCCTGAAAATAGCTCTGCCCCTCTTCGGTCAACAGCAACGAACGGTTGCGTCGACGGAACAGCTTAAGCCCCAGAAAATCCTCCAGAGACTTGATTTGATGACTTACTGCGGCCTGTGTCACAAAAAGCTCATCGGCTGCGCGGGTGAAGCTGAGGTGGCGTGCTGCTGCATCAAAAACACGTAATGCATTTAGGGGTGGCAATCGCTTGGACATGGTTATCTGGCTTAGATGTTAACGAGATTTAACATATAGGAAACAAAGTTTAACCTATTAGTTTTTTTTATCTGAGCCATTATAATTTGTCCGTTGAGGAACTACCAGCAAATACCTATAGTGGCGGCACTTCCTGAGCCGGAACGAAAAGCTTTTTTTGGAATGCGTGTTCTGAAGGGCTTTTGGCTTACGGTTGTGATGTTGTGTTGTTGTGTTTGCAATTGGTCTGCGATTCAGACCACGGTAGCAACGCTACCAATTTTTCACTTCCTGTACATTTACCCTGTCTGTCCATAGTGATTAATGTAGCACCGCCAACTTGCGGTGCTTTTTTTTCGCTTATCTAACTGTTAATGCTCGATTTCCTTCATCTCTTTCACATCACTGCGGTTGATCTGCTGTTTGTTCCCGTTAGCATCTTTGTAAGAAATCATCCCGGTATCATTATCGGTTGTCGGTTTCCCTTCAGAGACGATAGATCGACCATCGTTGGTATGCATTACGTAGTTATTACCAGAACAGGCGCTCAGGGCAAAGGTCAACGCACAGGCAGAAATGATTGCAGCTGTCTTTTTCATGATTATCTCCTTTAGCAATTAATGCTATTCAAACCTCGATTTATAACAGGCTAAAACATCCGCCTAACACTATTTAGCATAACCTGCTTTTTCAGACTCGCCAGGATAAGCAGACAAATCTGATAGATATCAACTTCCTTGCCCTGCCGATGAATTTGCGCGACGATCGTAGAATCGATATGAGGAATTCCATGAACGCTTTCAGTCCTGCGCAGTTTCGCGCACAGTTTCCTGCGCTGGCCGATGCCGGCATTTATCTTGATAGCGCCGCCACGGCCCTTAAACCGCAGGCGGTGATTGAGGCAACCCGCCAGTTTTACAGCCTGAGCGCCGGGAACGTGCACCGCAGCCAGTATGCCGACGCGCAGCGCTTAACGGCGCAATACGAAGCCGCACGGGATCAGGTCGCGCGCCTGATCAATGCTGACAGCGGTAAGAACATCGTCTGGACGCGGGGCACCACCGAGGCCATTAACATGGTGGCGCAATGTTACGCGCGTCCGCTGTTGCAGCCCGGGGATGAGATCATCGTCAGCGAGGCGGAACACCACGCCAACCTGGTACCCTGGCTGATGGTGGCCGAACAAACCGGGGCACAGGTTGTAAAGCTCCCGTTGGGTGCGGACTTCCTGCCTGACGTGGCGCGTCTGCCTGAGCTGATTACGCCGCGCAGCCGTATTCTGGCGCTGGGGCAGATGTCCAACGTCACCGGCGGCTGCCCGGATCTGGCGCGTGCCATTGAGATTGCCCATGCCAGCGGCGTGGTGGTGATGGTCGACGGTGCGCAGGGTGTGGTGCATTTTCCGGCTGACGTTCAGGCGCTGGATATCGACTTCTATGCCTTCTCAGGACACAAATTGTACGGGCCAACCGGTATCGGCGCGCTGTACGGCAAAGCTGAACTGCTGGCCCGGATGACGCCGTGGCTCGGCGGCGGCAAGATGATTACCGAAGTCACCTTCGACGGTTTTAAAACGCAGGATGTACCCTACCGCCTGGAAGCCGGTACCCCAAACGTGGCCGGGGTTATCGGTCTGAGCGCAGCGCTCGAATGGCTGGCAGAAACGGACGTGGTTCAGGCTGAAAGCTGGAGCCGGGGTCTGGCGACGCTGGCGGAAGAAGAACTGAAAAAACGTCCGGGTTTTCGTTCGTTCCGCGTCCAGGACTCCAGCCTGCTCGCCTTTGATTTCGCGGGCGTGCACCATAGCGACATGGTGACGTTGCTTGCCGGATACGGCATTGCCCTGCGTGCCGGACAGCACTGCGCCCAGCCGCTGCTGGCGGCCATTGGCGTGAGCGGTACCCTGCGCGCCTCGTTTGCACCGTACAATACAAAAAGCGACGTCGATGCGCTGGTTTCCGCCGTCGACCGCGCCCTGGAATTACTGGTGGATTAATGACAAGTTCAGCTTTAGCCGGGCACCCGTTCGGCACCGTTATTACTGAAGAGACGTTAAAACAGACCTTCGTCCCGCTCACGCAGTGGGAAGATAAATATCGTCAGCTGATCCTGCTGGGTAAACAGTTGCCCACGCTGTCAGACGAGCTGAAATCACAGGCGAAGGAGATCGCAGGCTGCGAGAACCGCGTCTGGCTTGGGTTTAGCGTATCCGGAGAGAAACTGCATTTCTTCGGCGACAGCGAGGGACGCATTGTTCGCGGTCTGCTGGCGGTGCTGTTGACCGCAATCGAAGGGAAAAGCGCCGCAGAGCTGCTGGCGCATTCTCCGCTGGCGCTGTTTGATGAGCTGGGACTTCGCGCGCAGCTTAGCGCCTCGCGCGGTCAGGGACTGATTGCGCTAAACGACGCGGTACTGGATGCCGCCCATCAGGCTCAGGCCTGACGTTCCGCCTTCGCCATCATCTTCTTCAGGGCGTGAGAGACCGCCACAAAGCCGAAGGAGGCGGTCACCATGGTGGCCGCTCCAAACCCTGAGGCACAATCCATCCGCTTTGGCCCTTCCGCCGTGCTTTTCATTGCACAGACCGAACCATCCGCCTGCGGATAAACCAGCGCTTCTGTCGAGAACACACAGTCCACGCCCAGCTTGCCTTTGCTATTTTTCACCACGTTGAAGTCGCTTTTTAAGCGCTCGCGTAGCTTAGCGGCCAGCGGATCCTGAATGGTCTTCGCCAGATCCGCCACCTGGATCTGCGTCGGATCAATTTGTCCACCCGCGCCGCCCGTTGTCACCAGCGGCACCTTGTAACGACGACAGTAAGCGATCAGCGCCGCTTTTGGCCGCACGCTGTCGATGGCATCAATCACATAGCTGTAGCCTTTGCTCATGTACTCCGCGACGTTATCTGCCGTCACAAAGTCGTCGATCACCGTCACACTACACTCCGGGTTGATGAGACGAATACGC
Organism: Enterobacter sp. MGH 33; assembly: GCF_000534535.1. Classification (NCBI taxonomy): domain Bacteria; kingdom Pseudomonadati; phylum Pseudomonadota; class Gammaproteobacteria; order Enterobacterales; family Enterobacteriaceae; genus Enterobacter; species Enterobacter sp. MGH 33. The sequence goes on from NZ_KI973212.1 coordinate 4,047,673, forward strand.
TCCGCCATCACCTCGGACTTCGCCAGACCGACGTTATCACGCAGGGCGTGGATCTGACGGTTAGTGTTAGTGACGCAGACGTCATCCATATCAATCAACGTAATTGCGCCAATGCCGGTTCTCGCCAGCGCTTCTGCCGCCCACGAACCCACACCACCAATGCCCACCACGCAGACATGCGCATCCGCGAACAGTTGCAGGGCTTTTTCACCATATAACCGTGCCGTGCCGCCGAAACGCTGGCGCCAGGCATCGCTGATTACCACAGACATAAAACCTCAGATGTAAAAAGGGTGAGGTATTCCTCACCCTGAACCGTAATCCGTCTTGCCCTCAGAATACCACAATCAGCCGCTGAATACGTTTCCGGTACCCGGCGCTGCCTTCAGCACCCACACGCGTCCGTAGTGGTTATACCAGCCTGCACGATGGCCGGCATCCGGGCCGATGCCCTGATAAATGTCGAAGTGCTGGCCTTTGATCGCCCCACCCACGTCCAGCGCCACCATCAGGCGTAATTCATACTTGCCGTTGAATTTGCCGTTGTTGTCGAGGAGTGGAACTTCCGCCAGCAGCGTAGTACCTGCCGGGATAATCGAACGATCCGATGCCACAGAAGCGCGGCCAATCAGCGGGACGGCGCTCGCCCCTTTCACCGGCGCAAAGTTCTGCGGTTTGAAGAAGACAAACGATGGGTTCTGCTCAAGCAGCTCACGCACTTCCGCTTCGCTGTGTTTTTCGCCCCACTCGCGGATCGCCTGCATCGACATATCTTCTCGTTTCACTTCGCCACGGTCGATGAGCACCTTACCGATGCTGCGATAGGCATGGCCATTTTTCCCGGCGTAGCTAAAGAAGTTCAGCGGCGAGCCGTCGCCAAAATCAATATAGCCGCTGCCCTGCACGTCCATAATGAAGTTGTCCATCAGGGAGTTGCTGTAGGCCAGCACGTAATTTTCGCTCAGCGCGCCAGCGTAGATCTCGGCGCGGGACGGCAGACGACCGCGTTTCGGCGGCATACGGTAAATGGGATACTGGAACTCGCCCTGGCGTGTGTGTCGCGCCTGGACAACCGGGGTGTAGTAACCGGTGAACCGGACGTTACCGTAGTTATCCGCCCCCTCCATCTGCCAGGCATCGATACCAAACTGGCGCATATTGCGGGTATCACCGCCTGCACGCAGCCAGTCCTGCACGGCGCTATAGACGTTGTTCTGCGAACCGTATAAACGCGGAGAAGCAGTGCGGATCTGGTAGACCTGCTCGGAGAAGTCTCCGGCATTGATCGGAGCGCCCACGGCGTCTGGCTGGTTAACTAAAGAGAAAGGCTGGGATAACTTCCCGTCTTTATACTGTTGACCGCGATCGGTCGGTTTGGAAGAGCAGGCCGCAAGAATCGCCACCATTGCGCCTGTCATCAGATACTTCGCCCAACGTCCTTTCATTATATCTCGTCTTTTAGTTGCCCAATTCCGCGAGATGAAGATAACAAACCCACCGTGTTAATGAAATGCAATCGCCTTCCCTTTGGCAAATTCTGCACAAAAAATAGTCCAAAGTGGCTTTTGCCGTTCATTTTGCATACAAAATAATGAATTATGTGAAAAAGGGGTTGCATCACAAACCTATCCGAGTATAGTGCGCTTCCACGGACGCGGGGTGGAGCAGCCTGGTAGCTCGTCGGGCTCATAACCCGAAGGTCGTCGGTTCAAATCCGGCCCCCGCAACCAACACTTCTTAAAACAATAAACACCCTGAAGGGTGTTTTTTTGTATCTGGCGTTTGTGAAAATGCCGGGCATGATACCCGGCTTAATGCCCTACCCCCGCCGCGCCAGCGTTTCCCCGTCTGAGAAGTAGGCCCGGATCCCCGCCAGAATCGACTCCGCCACTTCCTGCTGGAATTTAGCCGTCTTGAGCTTACGTTCCTCTTCCACGTTACTGATAAACGCGGTTTCGACCAGAATGGATGGAATATCTGGCGCTTTCAGGACCGCAAATCCGGCCTGCTCGACGCTGTTTTTGTGCAGCTTGTTGACCCGGCCCAGCTTGCCCAGCACCGCTTTACCAAACTTCAGGCTGTCGGTAATGGTCAGCGACTGCACCATATCAAACATCGTATGGTCGACGTAACGGTCGCCACTTTTGCTCACGCCACCAATTAAATCCGAGGCGTTCTGCGTGTCCGCCAGGTATCTCGCGGCGGTACTGGTCGCCCCTTTCGTTGACAGGGCAAACACTGAAGATCCACTCGGCTGGCGGCTGGTGAAGGCATCCGCGTGAATAGAGACAAACAGATCCGCGCGCTGCTTTTGCGCTTTTGCCACGCGGACCTTCAGCGGGATAAAGACATCTTCGTTGCGCGTCATGTAGGCGCGCATATTGCCCTCTTTGTCGATCAACGCCTTCAGACGACGGGCAATTTGCAGCACCACATCTTTTTCGAGGGTGCGATATTTCCCGACGGCGCCGGAATCTTCTCCGCCGTGGCCAGGATCGAGCATGATCACAATCGGGCGATCGCGCCCCGCCTTGCCCGGCTGTGGGCCACTTTGCGCTGGCGGAACCTGGCTGTCGAGATCGCCTTTGTTGTAATCCTCAAGTAATGCCAGGAGCGGATCCTGAATATCCGTCGCATTCGCCGGATAGAGATCCATCACCAGACGCTCCTTAAAGGCGGCTACAGGCGCAAGGGCAAAGAGCTGAGGTTTCACGTTCTGCTTCAGCTCAAACACCATGCGCACGGTTTGCGGATCGAACTGCCCGACGCGCGCCGATTTGATAAACGGATCGTCGCCACGGATCTGAGCTGCCATGCCTTTAAGCACGGAGTTGAGGTTCACACCTTCGAGATCAACCACCACACGTTCAGGATTGCTGAGGGCAAATTGCTTGTATTTCAGCACGCGATTGGACTCGACCGTCACGCGCGTATAGGTCGACGACGGCCAGACGCGCACCGCGACTACCTGGCTTGTGGCGGCAAGACCCACCTGGCTGACGCTAAGCAACCACATCGCCCCGGCCCCTTTTAACAGGCGGCGGCGGCTTATTGCTGAATTGGATCCCGACATGCTTCTCCCGAGCAAGAAATCTGATTGATGAACAAAACGCCCAAATTGACCGAAAACTTTAACGAATGACGCATAAACTGTCATCTATAAAAGGGTAAACAATCATACGTTAACGCACGGATTACTTATTATTTTCTGTGGGTCGCAGAAAATTTAGGCTTGCACACGCGGCCACAATCGAATAAAAATACAGAAATTACGAATAAACATTCACTAGGGGTTGTGTCATGGTTAAGGAACGCAGAACCGAACTGGTCCAGGGATTCCGCCATTCTGTTCCCTATATCAACACCCATCGGGGAAAAACGTTTGTCATCATGCTTGGCGGCGAAGCCATTGAGCATGAAAACTTTTCCAGCATCGTCAATGATATCGGCCTGCTGCACAGCCTCGGCATCCGTCTGGTGGTGGTGTATGGCGCACGTCCGCAAATTGAAGCCAACCTGGCCGCCCATCACCATGAGCCGATCTACCACAAACACACGCGCGTGACGGATGCGAAAACCCTCGAGCTGGTCAAACAGGCGGCGGGTCTGTTGCAGCTCGATATCACCGCCCGCCTGTCGATGAGCCTGAATAATACGCCGTTGCAGGGCGCGCACATCAACGTGGTGAGCGGCAACTTTATCATCGCTCAGCCGCTCGGCGTGGACGATGGCGTGGACTACTGCCACAGCGGCCGCATCCGCCGTATTGATGAAGAAGCCATTCACCGCCAGTTAGATAATGGCGCGATCGTCCTGATGGGACCCGTTGCCGTCTCCGTAACGGGTGAAAGTTTTAATCTGACCTCAGAAGAGATTGCCACCCAGTTGGCCATCAAGCTGAAAGCGGAAAAAATGATCGGCTTTTGCTCCTCACAGGGTGTCGTGAACGATGAGGGCGTGATTGTGCCAGAACTTTTTCCGAATGAAGCCCAGGCGCGCGTCGAAGCGCTGGAAGCAGAAGGCGATTACTATTCCGGTACCGTGCGTTTTCTGCGCGGCGCCGTTAAAGCGTGCCGTAGCGGGGTGCGCCGCAGCCACCTGATCAGCTATCAGGAAGACGGCGCGCTGTTGCAGGAGCTGTTCTCCCGTGACGGGATCGGTACGCAGATCGTCATGGAGAGCGCCGAGCAGATCCGCCGTGCCACCATCAACGATATCGGCGGCATTCTGGAGCTGATCCGTCCGCTGGAACAACAGGGCATTCTGGTTCGCCGATCCCGCGAGCAGCTGGAGATGGAGATCGACAAGTTCACCATCATTCAGCGGGATAACCTGACCATTGCCTGTGCGGCACTTTATCCGTTCCCGGAAGAGCAGATTGGCGAAATGGCATGCGTCGCCGTGCATCCTGATTACCGTAGCTCCTCACGGGGGGAGCTGCTGCTTGAACGCGTGGCGGCACAGGCGCGCCAGATGGGTCTGAGCAAGCTGTTCGTGCTTACCACGCGCAGCATTCACTGGTTCCAAGAGCGCGGCTTCACGCCGGTGGATATTGATTCCCTGCCGGAAAGTAAGAAAGAGATGTACAACTACCAGCGCCGCTCGAAAGTGTTAATGGCGGACCTGGGATAACAGTCACCCTCTCCTGCTGGAGAGGGCGTTCACTCAGACAGATTCAAATATCACGCTTAATCCGCTTCTGCGCTCAGTACGGGTGGCTATCGCCTGACTCAACACGCGCTCATCCGCATACAGCGACAGACGCTGGCGCGCACGGGTAATGGCGGTGTAGACCAGCTCGCGGGTCACAACCGGCGACAGCTGGGTCGGCAGGATCAGCGCCGCATGGTTGAACTCGGAGCCCTGAGATTTGTGTACCGTCATCGCCCATGCCGTTTCATGCTCTGGCAGGCGGCTGGGCTGGACGGACTTCACGCTGCCGTCCGGTAGCTGGAACCAGACGCGCAGTCCGTTACCGCGATCGAGCGCAATGCCGATATCGCCGTTGAACAGCCCCAGCGCACTGTCGTTGCGGGAGATCATCACTGGCCGGCCTTCATACCATCGCGAATGCTGTTGACGGTTAATTTTGCGCTTCTGCACCAGCAACTGCTCCAGCCTGTCGTTCAGGCCCGTGACGCCAAACGGCCCTTCCCACAATGCGCACAGAAGCTGGTATTCGCCAAATGCGGCGATGACCTGCCCCGGCTGACTGCGCTGCTGCACGCAGCTCAGAAAATGCTGGTATCCCTGGAGAGCCTCCTCAAGCATAGCCTGATACTCTTCCCCGCTTTGCAGCGATTTCTTTTCAATGTCAGCGAAGGAACCGTCAAACACCGTGCGCGTGGCGTGCCTGTCGCCACGGTTGACCGCCGCAGCCAGCTGGCCGATGCCGGAGTCGCTGCCGAAACGGTAGCTTTTTTGCAGCAGGCACAGGCTGTCACGCAGTGCGCCCGCGATCGGCGTGTGATCGGGTTCAAGCGAGCAACCGGTCAGACGGGCGAGCTCCTGCGCCCGCGCGGGGGTATAACCGTAACTGGCGTAGGTACAGATATCTCCCAGCACCGCCCCGGCTTCTACAGAGGCGAGCTGATCGCGATCGCCCAGGAAAACCACGCGCGCATGGGGTGGTAGCGCATCGATCAGGCGCGACATCATGGTCAGGTCGATCATGGAGGCTTCATCCACCACCAGCACGTCCAGATGCAGCGGATTGCCCGCATGGTAGCGCAGCCGCTGGCTACCCGGCTGCGCGCCGAGCAGACGGTGCAGAGTACTTGCTTCACCCGGGAAAAGCGCAAGCTGCTCCTGGGTGAGCGGCAGCCGTTGCATCGCACCGCCCAGTGATTCGGTCAGACGCGCCGCGGCCTTCCCGGTGGGCGCCGCCAGACGAATACGGCATCGCTGCTCGCCTGAAAGCTGTATCAGGGCTGCCAGCAGCTTTGCGACGGTCGTTGTTTTCCCGGTTCCCGGGCCGCCGGATATCACCGAGATCCGCCGCGTCAGGGCGACGGCTGCCGCCACTTTCTGCCAGTCTGTGGCCTCACCGGAGTCAAACAGCCTGTCCAGCGTCTGGCGAAGCTGTGCTTCGTCGCAGGGAAGCGGCGCATTGGTCTCACTAAAGAAACGCGCTACCGTCAGTTCGTTTCGCCACAGGCGGTTCAGGTATAAGCGCTCCCCCGTCAGGATCAGCGGTGCCTGGTTGTCTCCCGGCCCGACGGCTGACGATTCACGCAAGATTTTCTGCCAGTCCACCGTCTCCCCCAGCAGCGCAAAGCAGGACTGGAGGACAGGCGGCATTTTCTCGTCAGCCACCAGACGCGAGAGCGGCAGACACACATGCCCCTCTCCGGCGTCTTTACTCAACAGGGCAGCGGCAAGCATCACGGCGGGCTGGTCAGCGGCAATCATCATGGCAAACTGCACGTCCAGCTGACGCAGCACGCGTTGCTCTACCGCATCCAGCAATAAGTCCTGCATCGTCATGCCATCTCCTCCGTGTTTGCTGCAAACAGGTTATCCATTTTATTAATCAATTCCGCATCCGGACGGGTGCTGAAGATCCCGGAGCGCGGATCGGCAGCGTCGACCCCGCGCAGGAACAGGTAGATGACGCCGCCAAAATGATCGTCGTAGCGGTAATCCGCAATACGGTGGCGCAAATAGCGGTGCAGCGCCAGGGTATAGAGCTGATATTGCAGATCGTAGCGATGCATTTGCATGGCGGCCGCCATCGCCTGCTGGGTATAGGCTTCGCTGTTCTCGCCCAGCCAGTTTGATTTGTAATCCAGCAGGTAGTACCGTCCTTCGTGACGGAAGACCAGGTCGATAAACCCTTTCAGCATGCCCTGCACCTGACGGAAGTTCAGCGGCGGGCAACCGGCTGAGAGCGGATCGTACTGACGGATAAGCGCATCGAGCGCGTCGGCCTTAAGCGGGCCTGCGACGGGCAGATAAAACTCCATCTCAACCTGCTTATTTTTGGCCGTTAACTGGCGAAGAGAGAAGCCCTGCGCCGTCAGCGGCGCCTGCAAAATGGCGTTGATCCAGTCAGTGAGAACGGGCTGCCAGTGCGCGTCATAGCCTCCGCTCTGCAACATCTTCAGCACCCACTCCTCACTGACAGGCTGGGTGAAATCAAGCTCTTCAAAGAGGCTGTGCAAAAAGGTGCCCGGCGACGCGCCGCGTGGGAACTGATGTGGAGTTAACGTCGGTTCAACCGGAACATCGCCCACCCCTGCGGCATCCACGTCCAGCTTCGGCATGAGATCCTGCGCAATACTTTGCCCGTGCTGTTGCAGGCCAGAATAGCTGGTGACGCGCCAGTCGTCGGCAAGCACCCGTGTGATCTGGCGCGCGTTAAGATCGGTCGCGGGCTCTTGCGCCATTTCCCAGCGGCTGTTGTCTGGCAGAGAAGGGATATGGAGGGCGATATCGTCTCCGCAAAGCGACTCAATACAGAGGCGCAACCCCGCCGCATCTTTAGGCTCACCACGCTGAATAAGCCGCCCTAAGGCGCTTAAATGGAAATCGCTCTCCCCTGTTTTCTCCCCGCGACGGCGGAAAACCGGCGCGACGCCCAGGCTGCAATGCCAGACAGAACGGGTCAGCGCCACGTAAAGCAGGCGCAAATCCTCCGCCAGACGCTCCGCTTCCGCCAGCTCAACGCTGGTTTCCGCCTTGCTGAGATCGAGCACCGCATCGAAAGTCTCGCGGTCATGATAATAGGCCTGATCCTGAACGCGGTAGTTGGCGATAAAGGGCAGCCAGACCAGCGGATACTCGAGACCTTTCGATTTGTGAATGGTGACGATTTGCACCAGATGCTTATCGCTCTCAAGACGCATCTGCTGGCTTGAGGCGTTACTGTTTGGATCCGCGATTTGCTGCGCCAGCCAGCGCACGAGGGCATGTTCACTTTCAAGCTGGGTGCCGGCTTCCTGCAACAGTTCGCTGATGTGTAAAATATCGGTAAGACGCCTTTCACCGCCCGATGACGCCAGCATATTTTCGGCAATCTGGCGCCGCGTCATCAATTCGCGCAGCATCGCCATGACGCCGCGTTTTTGCCAGCGTTCACGGTAATGGACAAACTCTTCCACCACCGTATCCCATGCGTTTTCGTCATGGTTGAGCTCATCAATATCGCGCGCGTTCAACCCCAGCATGGAACTGGCCAGCGCGCTTCGAAGCGTATTTTCGCGCTCCGGGGCCAGCACCGCCTGAAGCAGCCAGAGCATTTCCTGGGCTTCCAGCGTGTCGAACACGCTGTCGCGGTTAGAAAGATACACTGACGGAATATCCAGCAACGTTAGCGCATCGCGGATTAGCGCCGCTTCCTGACGACTGCGCACCAGCACGGTAATATCAGAGGCTTTAACTGGATTCGCCTGTTCCCCCTTCCACAGCAGCGCCTCGCCGCGCGCGCCTGCGCTCAGCCAGTCACGGATTTGCGCGGCGCAGTGCTGGGCCATCGCCGCCTGATAGTCGGCAACCCCATAGCCTTCCCCTTCCAGCAGCCAGAAGGTCATGGCGGGTTGCACCGCGCTACTGACTTCGAAGCGCAGGGATGCGTTTTTTGGGGCGGATTTCACCGGCAGGAAAGGGATTTCATTGAACATGAACGCCGTCTCCATACGGCTGAACAGCGCATTGACGCTCTCAACCATCCCCGGCGCGGAACGCCAGTTAGTGTCTAACGTGTAATGCGCGACAACCTCACTACGGGCTTTCATATAGGTGAAGATATCTGCGCCACGGAAGGCGTAAATCGCCTGTTTAGGGTCGCCTATCAACAACAGGGCAGTGTCGGGCTGCTGTCGCCAGATGCGGCGAAAAATGCGGTACTGCTGAGGGTCGGTGTCCTGAAATTCGTCAATCATCGCCACCGGAAAACGGGTACGGATCGCGCTGGCGAGCGCTTCACCATTCTCGCTGGACAGCGCCTCGTCCAGGCGGCTCAGCATGTCATCAAACCCCAGCTCGCCCCGGCGACGTTTTTCGCGCGCGACGGCCTGGCGGATCTCCGTCATGGCGCGTGTGATCATCAGGTCATTGAGCGTTAATGGCTCCGCAAGCAGCGCATCAATCGCCACAAACAGGGAATGCTCAGGCACAATGCCGTCGGCTTTGGTTCGCTCGGTCAAAAAGCGCTGCGAAAATTTTTCCAGCGCGTCCGGAAGCTGGTAGCCCCGCGTCTCCTCCTGGGCCCAGACGCTGATCTTTTCGATCCACTTCCCCTGGTTCCCACGGTTGAACTTGCGTCTGTCGATGCCTGAGTTTTCGATGATTGCATCAATTTCACCAACCGACTCATTCCACTTCTGCTTAAGCGTCGCAATTTTGGCGACGATCTTTTCATGGCGCGAGGCCAGCGTTTCATCGGCAGGCGGCGGAGATTTAATGACCGGCGCTTCGCCTTGCAGGTAACGGTCGATGGCGCGAAGAAGCTCTTCCGGACCTTTCCACAGGGCGTGAACCGCTTCGGCAATGTCGCGCTGCAATGGATAACAGTGACGACGCCAGAAATCCGCACAGGCCTGATAGCGAAGCTCGGATTCATCTTCAATAAGCTGCTGCTCAAAGAGCATGCCGGATTCAAACGCATTCAGGCTTAACATGCGCTGACAAAAACCGTGAATGGTGAAGACGGACGCTTCATCCATTTGCCGCTCGGCCAGCAGCAGCCATTGCGCAGCCTGTTGCTTATCCGCAATCTCGTCCAGCAGGCTCGCGTAGAGGGGGTTATCCGTCGTCTGACGCAAACAGGCGATGCGCAGCTCATGAATGTTGCTGCGAATACGGCCACGCAGCTCGGCAGTGGCCGCTTCGGTGAAGGTTACCACCAGCAGCTCTTCCACGCTTAACGGGCGCGAAAAAGCGGCGTTGCCGCCGAGCCCCAACAGCAGACGCAGATAGAGCGCGGCGATGGTATAGGTTTTTCCCGTTCCCGCTGAGGCTTCAATCAGTCGCTCACCCTGTAGAGGTAAACTTAGGGGATCAAGCGGCTCAGCGGTATGGGTCATTCTTTCTTACTCCAGGGCATAGTTTGTTGCAGCGCGCTGACGCTCTTCCAGACGGTCCACTCTTTTGATTTTACGTAGTCCGTTTTCCCGTTCTGGCTGCCAGAAACCTGAGACAGGATGGCCATACCCTGCGGTTTTACTACCGCCTGATGGAAGAAATCGGCAACCTTTTGTGGCGTCAGCTGTTTTATTTCGGCCACTATTTTATCACGCGAATCAAATTTCATATTACCGCGATCAAAATCTTTGCTCAGCTGCGAGGCCTCTTCACCCAGCGTCTGCGGCGGCTGCATCACCTGGGCGATAACCGCCTGCTGGATCTGGGCAAACTCTTCCGGCTTCATGGCGCGCAGTTTTGCTTCCGCCTGCGGGAAGAACGCCTGATAACGCTGCCACAGGTAAGCGGGTTGCTTGTCGCTGCTTTGCAGAAGGAAGCCCAGCCCCCACTGACGGCCCACATTCATAGAGAAAGCGAATACCGCATAGCCCAGCTGCTCTTCGGTGCGCAGCTGGTTGTAAAACCACGGCTGAATAATTTGACCAAGCACCGCACTCTGGGCAGAGCTGGTAAATTCGTCATAACCGACAGGGACAAACACCGCGGCCAGCGCGGAATCCGTGCTGCTTCCCGCTTTTTCGAAGATCACGTTCTGCTTTTTCTCTACCAGCACATCCTGGTTACGGCACCACTCATCGCCTTTTGAACCCAGTTGCGCACGGACGTTTTGCGCCAGCGTTTTAGCCTGATCTTCGCTCATATTCCCTACAACCAGGAACTCCGGACGGGTATTGGTTTTCAGCGCATCACGGTAAGCCAGCACCTCTTTTAAGGTGACTGAGGGCAATAACGCGCGGCGATCTTCGCGCTGGAAGTACGGAATTTGCGACAGCATCTGTGCTGGCATAATCGCCTGATCGTAGGCTTTACCCTTCTCGGCAGAATCCATCATCTGGGCATACCAGGACTTAGCCTGCTCGAGCTGTTCTTCCGTAGGCGTATAGCTGAAATAACCGTCCAGCAGCGCCTGGAACAGCTGCGGCAAACGCTGGGTATAGCCGTTGGCATTCACCATCAGGCCGTTATTGGCATTGGTGGAGAAACTGATACCACCAACGGCAGCCTGGTTGCTGAGCTGATCGAGAGCAATACCGGCCAGATAATCGTTAAGCGCAAACAGCACCTGGTTTCTGGCGCTGTCCATTGCTTTGGGGTTACGCAGCACCACGCTAACATCCGCTTTTGGCTCGTCGGCGAAATAGCGGCTTGGGGTGTAGACCACGCGCAGCGTCGGCTCATCAACAATCAGCTCCGGGTGCGGATACGCCTTTGCGGGTTTGATCAGCGAGAAATCGTCCGGGATGTAGGGGTTAAGCTCCGGTAACTTCAGCGCAATTTCCCCGGCCTTTTTCTGCCAGCCCGCAAAGGTCTGTTCGCTGATTTTTTCAACCTGATACGGGGCATCAACGAAGTAGGCCATTTTGTTATGCGGTTCGTTCGGGCTGATATACCAGACGCGGGCATTCTGCGGAGTCATCATCGCCAGACGCGCTTTGAGCGCTCCGGCGTCATACTGGTCGGCAATATTTACCGCATCCAGCGTATGTTCCACCGGCACGCGGATCATGGTATCTGCCAGCCACTCAACGTAGTCCATATCACGCGTGATAGAGGGATAGCGGAAATCGAGATCCAGCACGTGCGCCAGCTCGTCAAAGTAGCGTTTATCGACGCCTTTATCGCGCAGCAGAGAGAGGTAACTGAAAATGGCCGCAACGACGTCGTCCCGGTGAGCCAGCCCTTTATCGGTCAGCGTCGCGGAGATGGCCAGCACGCCGCTATTCCCGTTTACAACGGGATCGGAGTCAGCGCGAATACCTTCCACCAGCCCCTGCTTTTGCAGCCAGTCGGAGAGCGTACCCGGGCTGCGGTTGCCGATAAGATACGTCACCAGCTCGTCGGTTTTGCTACGGAACTGCGCCGTGTTGTTATCAATACGGAATTCAACGCGTAACACCTTGCGCGGCAAGGCCGGCACATAGTGAATAACAATGCCTTTTTGCGCGTCCGTGACAACCGGCACGTTAATCTGCGGCAGATCGATATTTTTATTTGGCACCCTGCCGTAGGTCTGCGCGGCCATGTTTGCCAGCGTCGGCAACGGTTTATTGCTGTAGATAACCGCTTTCATCAGATTGGCGGAATAGTATTTTTCACGAAACGCATGCAGCGCATCGAGCACCGGGCTACCTGGCTTGTCGCTCAGCGTTTCAAGGTTGCCGCCTGAGAAGCGCGAACCCGGGTGCGCCGGATTGATGGTTTCAGCACTAACCTGCGCCATGCGCATACCGTCTCGCGTGCGCGCCATCGTCAGTTCGGCGTTTACGGCATTACGTTCACGGTCAGCGTATTTTTTATCCAGCAGCGGTGCGGCGATGGCATCCGCCAGACGGTCCACCGCCCCATCAAGCGCATCATTTTCCACTTCCAGGTAAAACGCGGTGCGATACGGCGCGGTACTGGCGTTGTGGCTGCCGCCATGCATTTTCAGAAATTCGGACAGGCTGTCAGGCTGTGGGTATTTTTTAGAGCCCATCAGCGTCATGTGCTCAAGGTAGTGCGCCAGTCCAGGATGGGCGTCAGGATCTTCCAGCGAACCCACCGGCACAACCAGCGCGGAGAGCGATTTCACCGCCTGAGGATCGGAAACCAGCAGCACGGTCATCCCGTTATCAAGACGAATCGCCTGATACTCACGGGTGTCCTTATCGCTCTTACGGATTGTTTCCTTGACAGGTTGCCAACCGGAATCGGCCTGAGTGACGGGAGCCCAAAGGGCGATAAACAAAACAAACGCTTTGAACAAGGTGCTGCCTGGCATTACGACCTCTTTATCACGGCTACATCATTAACAACGTGCGTGCTGGACACGCCAGCATCTCTTTCTTTGGGTACATCAGTCCGTGATAAGAGGTGCATCATAAATGAACACCTCATACTGCGCAATTTTTATACAGCACTCAGGACTGATTAAATTTGAACAACGGTAACAGGTAGCGTTGCGCCTCCTGGGTGATAATGTCGAAATATTCTGGCTCCAGCGTTCGCCATAAACGTTGATACCAGACATCGTCACCTTCGCCACGTACCATCATGTTCCCTTCGTAGGCCTGCAAAAACTTGCTGCGCGCTTTCTGGAGCGAAGCCTCATCCGTTAACATGGCATCATTCTGCGCGTCGTAACAGGCTTTTATCCACGCCCCCCCACTTTCAGGCAGCAAAAGCAGAGGTTTGTTCATGCCCTGACGGTAACCTTCAATATAAAGCGACAGATACGTCAACGCCTGCTCAGGCTCCATCGGCGGGAAACGCCATTCGCCGTCCTTACGTACAAACAACCGGCTTTCACCTTCGTGACCACTCGCACTGTAGACAAGATGTTCGAGCCAGAGTTGCAGGCCATGTGAAACGCTGAGCATGGATGGCCGCCAGCGCAGCAGCCCGTCAGACTGCACGTGCGTGAGCCAGCCGCTGAGGTGCATACCGTTACAATCGAGATCGATTTCAATGCTGCTCGCCGGCTGCCGACACGCGATAACGCGGTCAGCAAGCGCTCGCATCTCCTCGCACTGGGCATCCCAGACGATTTCGCCGAATGCACCATACGGAAGTAATCCCGACGCCCTGTAACGTCGGAACAGTTTACTGGCGTCTTCTTCGTCAACCAGCGCATTCAGAAGCTGGGAATTAAGTTTAAAACGCTCCAGCCCATCAAGAATAAACGGTTCCGCATCGGGGATTTCGCTCTCTTCAGAGCGGAAATTCACCTGCAAGCGTTGCTGGAAAAAAGCCCGGACCGGGTGCGCCCAAAAACGCTGTAGCTGCTCAAACGAGAGGGTATCTATGACGCGCGGTTCGAGCGTCTGAATAAAATCGGTTTGCGGCGTCCCCGCTTTCTTCGCGGCGGGAAGCCACTCGCGGGCGTAGCTTTGCAGTTCATCAGGAACGTAATTGACAGGATCAAACGGCATACGGCTATGGTGACAGGTGATATGCGCTATCACCCGACGTTCGCTTTCGTCGCAGTTGCAGGCTTCATCGCCCGGCAGATAGTGACTCTGTCCGATGTAATCCACCAGCTCCTGCACCAGCACAGACGGGAAACGCTCGCTGTTGTCCTGAATTGAACGACCGATATAGCTGATATACAGCCTGCTTTGCGCAGACATCAGCGCCTCAAGAAAGAGATAACGGTCATCATCGCGGCGGCTGCGGTCGCCCCGCTTCGGTTGTGCGCTCATGAGATCAAAACCCAGAGGTGGAAGCGCACGCGGATAAATACCGTCGTTCATGCCAAGCAGACAGACTACTTTGAACGGGATTGAACGCATTGGCATCAGGGTACAAATATTCACCGGCCCCGCAAGGAAGCGCTGGCTGATGCGCTCCTGATCGAGACGTTGCGTCAGCTCATCACGCAGAAGCGAAAGAGGAACCGCCTCGTGATAGTGCGAATTAACCCCCTCATCAACGATGGCCTGCCACTGCTTCTCGATAAGCGCCATGGCGGCTTCAGTTTCGCTGTCCGGCAGAAAGAAATCATTCAGCATTTCGCGGCAAATCGGCAGCCACTCTTCGAGCGGGCGGGGCTGCATCAACGCACGGCGCCAGCGGTTGAGCTGCATAAGCAGCGAGGCTAAGTGACCAACCAGTTCCGCGATCAACCCACTGGATTCATCGTACGGCAGCACGTCATTCCATTCGCCGTGGATGCTCTCCATCGCATACCCCAGCAGCATGCGCGTCAGGCCAAACTGCCAGGTATGCTGGCCGGTCGCAGGGAGTTCGAACTCCTGGACGTTATCATCGTCGATACCCCAGCGGACACCAGATTCGTTGACCCACTGGCGCAGATAGCGCAACCCCTCTTCGTTAATGTTGAAACGTGCGGCCAGAACTGGCACATCCAGCAGTGCCAGCACATCCTCAGAGATAAACCGGCTATCAGGCAGCGAAAGCAGGCTGAGAAAGGCCTGTAGCGCCGGGTGTGACTGACGAGCGCGACGGTCAGAGATTGCGTAGGGCAGATAGCGGTCGCCCGTTGCGCTGCCAAATACCGCCTGAATAAACGGGCTGTAGCTGTCGATATCCGCCACCATCACCACGATATCGCGCGGTGTCAGGGTTGGATCGTCCTGTAACATGGCCAGCAGGCGGTCATGAAGAATTTCAACTTCACGCTGTGGGCTGTGGCAAACGTGGATCGCGATACTGCGATCGTCAGGATCCAGTTTTCGCTTCTTATCGCTTCGCGCAAACTCTTCGGCAGTGATCCCGGCAACGGCACGGTTTTCCAAATCCAGAATATCAAGCTGAATATTGTGCAGCAGGCTGTCCGGCGTAATATCCGCAAACGCATCCACATCCCCTTCTCCCGAGGAGGTGATTTCAGAAAGCAGATAAATATAGTCGCGTCCGAGCTTGCCCCACGAGGCAAGCAGCGGGTTCGGCAGGTTCTGAATCCCCTCTTCATCAAAAAGCTGCGCCGCATTTTCACTGTCTTTAAACAGCGGCACAGCGCGTTCCTCAAAGAGGCGTTTTCTCTGACGGGTGACCAGCCGTGATAGCCAGCGCGGATCCTGAATATCCCCCCAATAGTGCCGACACGGGTTGGTAAAGAGGATATGGATATCAGTGTGCTTACCGAGCGCTTTTAGCGCGTTCAGGTAGACAGGCGGCAGCGCGGAGATACCGCAAATGAACACGCGTGACGGCAAACGGGTTGGCCGTTCTGCGCTGTTCTCAAGTATTGAGATAAAGCGATCGTACAGGTTAGCACGGTGCCACTTAGGCTGACCGAGTTTCCCGGTATGCTCGACCAGCGCTTTCCAGAGCGGCGCCTGCCAGATTTGCGCTTCCGGTAACCCATCGACTAATTCTCCCGCTTCCCAGCGAATCAGCCAGTCTGCACGGTAAACCAGATACTGGTCATAAAGGTCGGCAGTACGTGAGGCAAGCTGGAAAAGTTTACGCTTGTCGGTGTCGTCATTCAGGTAGTGGCGCAGCATGGCAAACTCATCATGCGCCAGCATGTCCGGCAGCAGCGTCATCAGTTTCCAGGCCATACTTTGTTTGTTGAAGGCGCTCTGCTCAGGAATATCCGGCAGGACGCGAACAAACATCTCCCAGATAAAGCTCGCGGGCAGCGGAAAATCGATGTTGGCCGCAATGCCAAATTTCTGCGAGAGGGACATTTGCAGCCACTGCGCCATACCGGTGCTCTGCACCAGCACCATTTCTGGCTCAAACGGATCGTCAAGACGCTCTTGCTCAACGATATACTCCATCAGTGCTTCCAGCACATCCAGACGATTTGAGTGGTAAACCCTTAGCATAAACGCTCCCGACTAGCGGCTAACCGGGCAATGCAGACGCGTCAACGCGCCCTGCCGCCCCATAGGAGAAATAAGTGTGACCGTGATGCTGACACATCCGGACTGTGTTGTCTGCCCCCGACTGACCTGCCAGCCCGGCGGGAGCGTTAATGTTGAGATCTGCGACTGATTCCACGCATGATGCCATAGCTGACGATACTGGCTAAGCGCCGCATACCGGGCTGCCAGCGCGCGATGATAGCCGGATAACGCCATCACAACCACAACCAGCAACATCATTGCCAGCAAAACCTCAACCATGCTAAATCCTTTTTGTCTGCTCAGGGTAACTGACATAGCGTACTTTCCTTAAGGGGGCAGAAATCACTCCAGCCGTGGGCGGAAAAGCGTATCTGCCCCTCCGAGATGTCCCCGCCTCGCCATAGCAATAGATTGTCATTGCCGGCAATAAGCAACACACGCGCCCCAAACAGCCTTATACAGACCCGCAAACGTTGTGTCTGTTTGCACTGAACCTCTGGCTGTAAAGCCCATTCCTGAACGCGCCCCCACTCCAGTGCAGATTGCACGGCAGCCTGCTGGCGAACAGACAAACTCTCGCCACTTACCAGCGTGCTAAAGGTTTGCAGCTGCTGATTTAATCCGGTGAGGATCAGCGTGCCGAGCACCAGTAATAGCAGGACCAGCGCCAGCGATGACATGCCCCGCTGACGATTCACAGATTAAACCCTGTTACGGTGTGGCGGGCCGAAAAGGGTGCGGCCAGTTCACCTTTACGGCGGGCACGCAGCTCGATACTAATGACCGGCGCAAAGCCATCATGATCGGTTTTAGTGACCATAAATTGTTCTATCAGGACCCGTTCCGGGTCGGTGAGCTTATCCCATCCCTTACCGTCACAGGATGTGGCGCCCCGCAGCGTTTCAAGCGATCCGGACTCAAGCCGGAATCCCGTACTGTCGTTTTCTGACGCGGTGCTATCCCACTGGCCGTTGCTGTTCGCATCCCATAGCACAATCGCACATCGTCCTTGCCTGCCGATGATCATCCCCTGCCCCTGGCAATGCCCTGCACAATATCCTGCCCTCTGAAACTGTTTACCGATCGCGAACAGACGTTGCCAGACCTCATCCTCCAGCTCCTGCTGTCCGGATTGCACTAAAACACCCCGCTGTAGCCCCGGTAAAAAACGTGACGTGCTGAGTAACAGAATGCTGCTTATCGTCATCGCAATAAGCACTTCCAGCAGGGAAAACCCTTTTCGATTTACTGGCATGCACCTTCTCCTGCGGCATTACACAGCCTGATACGTCCGCCATTTGAGACAATAATCCACCACCCACCAGCGCGGCTCTGCACGCGGATATGTCCGGCCCATGCGGTATCCCTTAAACCGTAAAATCCCAGCGCAGGGGTTATGTCGCTTATCGTGACCTCGGGCCACATCGGCTTCATCACGAACGGTCCGCCGCTGTCACAACCGGTCACCGCTGAACTGGCCAGACAGTTCTTTTCACCGTCGTTATACAGCGCGATCCTGTGCTCGCTGTTGTGACGGTTGGCGTCATTGCGCAAAAACACCAGGTAATCCCGCACCTGGCAGGCAGTTTGCCAAAGCCGCTGCCGCTGCTGCCAACTGTCCCAGCCATAGAGCCCTGTGGCGCTGAGGATCACTGCCAGCGAAACGGCGATAAGGGTTTCGATAAGCGTAAAGCCTTGTTCGTTTTTCATGGCGGGAGTGTGGCGGAATAGCAGAAACGGTACGAGCGTCAAACCAGAACTTTACGAGCCGCTTTCCGGAGATTTTCACCCGTTGCAACGCGTTGCATCATCTCTGGAAACAGGCTCGAAAAACAAAACGGGCGTGAAAAAAAACCGGCGCTAAAGAGCACCGGTTGTGTCAGGATTTGCCGTATCAGATGGCGACAGGAGCTTTAATGCCGGGATGCGGGTCGTAACCCTCAATCTCGAAATCATCAAAACGGTAATCGAAGATCGACTCCGGTTTACGTTTGATCACCAGCTTCGGCAATGCACGCGGTTCGCGGGTCAGCTGGAGGTGCGTCTGTTCCATATGATTGCTGTAGAGGTGGGTATCACCGCCCGTCCAGACAAAATCGCCCACTTCAAGATCGCACTGCTGCGCCATCATGTGCACCAATAGCGCGTAGCTGGCGATGTTAAACGGCAGGCCGAGGAACACGTCGCATGAGCGTTGATAGAGCTGGCAGGAGAGCTTGCCGTCCGCCACGTAGAACTGGAAAAACGCGTGGCAAGGCGCCAGCGCCATTTTATCCAGTTCACCCACGTTCCAGGCAGAAACAATGATACGGCGCGAGTCCGGATCATTTTTCAGCTGGTTCATGACGGTCGTGATCTGGTCAATATGGCGGCCGTCCGGGGTAGGCCACGCACGCCATTGCTTGCCGTAGACCGGCCCCAGGTCGCCGTTCTCATCTGCCCATTCGTCCCAGATGGAGACATTGTTTTCATGTAGATAAGCAACGTTGGTATCGCCTTGCAGGAACCAGAGCAGTTCATGAATGATCGAGCGCAGATGGCAGCGCTTCGTTGTCACCAGAGGAAAGCCTTCTTGCAGATTGAAGCGCATCTGGTGGCCAAAAATGGAGAGCGTACCGGTGCCGGTACGGTCGTTTTTCGGCGTGCCCTCGTCGAGCACTTTTTTCATCAATTCAAGATACTGTTTCATGATTCCTCAGGAAAGTTGTTGCTGTGGACGACGACGATACGCCCAAATCATCATAATGGCACCCGCGACAATCATCGGGATGGAGAGGATCTGCCCCATGCTGATGTACTGTACCCATTCACCGGTAAACTGCGCATCCGGCTGGCGGAAGAACTCGACGATGATACGAAACGCGCCGTAGCCAATCAGGAACAGACCAGAGACAGCCCCCATTGGACGCGGTTTGCGGATATACAGATTCAGGATGATGAACAGCACCACGCCTTCCAGCGCCAGCTCATAGAGCTGTGACATATGGCGCGGCAGAACGCCGTAGGTATCGAAAATGGACTGCCACTCAGGATGCGAAGGCAGCAGCGCGATATCCTCCGCGCGGGAGCCCGGGAACAGCATGGTAAACGGCACGCTCGGATCGACACGCCCCCACAGTTCACCGTTGATGAAGTTGCCCAAACGCCCTGCGCCCAGCCCAAACGGGATTAACGGCGCAATAAAATCAGCCACCTGGAAGAAGTTGCGTTTGGTGCGTCTGGCGAAGATCACCATGACCAGGATCACACCAATCAGCCCGCCGTGGAAAGACATGCCACCGTCCCAGACGCGGAACAGATAGAGCGGGTCGTTCAGGAATACCGGGAAATTATAGAACAGGACATAACCGATGCGACCGCCCAGGAACACGCCGAGGAAGCCGGCATAAAGCAGGTTTTCCACTTCGTTCTTCGTCCAGCCGCTGCCTGGACGACTGGCGCGACGGCCAGCAAGCCACATGGCAAAGACGAAGCCCACCAGGTACATCAGACCGTACCAGTGCAGCGCTACAGGTCCTATTGAGAAAATAACCGGATCGAATTCCGGAAAATGCAGATAACCACTGTTCATCTGTCACCACAAGATGTTGTTATTCCGCTGAAAGTGGACAGCGGGTGAATTGCATTCCCGCCGTTGGCAGGTGCTCCAAAGTTGCGAATCATAGCATAAGGCAGGCGTGGAGGATGCGCCTGAGATGTAAAAGATGTGTATAGGGTTTCATGCGCGCTGTTCCCCCTCACCCCATCCCTCTCCCTCAAGGGAGAGGGGGTCGTCGGAGCCGTCATTATTTTGTGGGGATCAGCGGCCGCCCCGGATCAAACCGCCCATGCCGCGTCGCTCCATAAACGCAGCCACCTGATGGCGCACTTCGGCTGCCAGCTGTGCTTCCAGGCTACGCGCGGCCAGTTCGCGCGCCTCATCTTGTTCGATGTGACGTAACAGGTATTTCACACGCGCAACGGAACGTCCGTTCATTGACAGGTGACGGAAACCAAGACCAATCAGGATCGCCACGCACATCGGATCGCCGGCCATTTCACCGCACAGGCGCAGGTCGATATTATGCTGCTCGGCTTCGCGGGCGATCATCGCCAGGGCACGAAGCATCGCCGGATGCAGGCTGTCGTAGATGCTGGCAACGCGCGTATTGTTGCGATCGACCGCCAGAATGTATTGCGTTAAGTCGTTGGTGCCAACAGAGATAAAATCAACGCGGGTCGCCAGCTGCGGCAACATAAAGACCATCGAAGGCACTTCAAGCATCACGCCAATACGGGGTTTAGGGATCGCATAGCCGATCATCTCTTCCACTTCGCGCCCTGCACGTTCTATTAACCGCCGCGCTTCGTCGATCTCGTCAATACTGGTGACCATCGGCAGCAAAATGCTGAGATTCCCCGTGGCCGCGTTGGCACGCAGCATCGCACGAACCTGGATAAGGAAGATTTCCGGCTGATCGAGGGTTATGCGGATCCCACGCCAGCCGAGGCAGGGATTCTCTTCACTGATAGGCATATAGGGCAGTTGCTTATCCGCGCCGACGTCCAGGGTGCGCAACGTGACGGGTTTGTCGTTAAACATCTGCAACATGCCCTGATACTGCGCCACCTGCTCCTCTTCTGACGGGAAGCCGCTTTGCAGCATAAACGGTATTTCGGTGCGGTAGAGGCCGATGCCATCGATGCGGCTGCCGAGCTTCTCTTCATGCTCGGGGCTTAAGCCAGCATTGAGCATCACCTTCACCCGCTCACCGCTCTTGAGCTGCGCGGGCAGGTTGACGTCATCTTCCGCCAGCTTGCTTAATTCATTCTCTTCGCTGATAAGACGCTGGTACTCCTGAAGGAGAACCGGCTCAGGATCCACCAGCAACTCACCGCGGTATCCGTCCACCACCAGCGTACGGCGGTGCAGTACGGAGGGCTGAATATCCGCCCCCATCACGGTCGGAATACCGAGCGCGCGCACCATAATGGCGGCATGGGAGTTAGCTGCGCCATCGCGCACCACTACGCCCGCCAGCCTGTCCTGCGGTAATTCCGCCAGCGTCGTCGCCGAGAGTTCATCGGCCACCAGTACAAACCGGCTCGGCCAGGCATTCGCCCCCTGAATAGTATCATCAAGGTGGAACAGCAGACGTTGCCCAAGCGCGCGTAAATCGCCGGCGCGCTCTTTCAGATAACCGTCAGTCAGCACCGCAAACTGCTCGGCAAATTTTTCAATGACCTTTTTAACCGCCCACTCTGCCACCGAACCTTTATCGACCTCGGCAAATAACTCACGACGCAAACGCGCATCGGAAAGCAGGTGTGAGTAGAGGTCGAAAATGGCCGCCGTCTCTTTTTGCGCGCCAGCGGCAAAGCGTTTGCTGTAGCGACGAAACTCATTCGCCGCCTCTTCCAGCGCAGCGGTAAGCCGTTCGCGCTCAAGCGCTTCATCCAGCGTCGAGGCTTCATAGACCTGCTCCATCAGGGGGAGCGTGGCATCCATCCAGCCTTCGGCAATCGCGACGCCCGGCGAGGCCGGAAGCGCGCGGATGCGGGTATGACGATACTGCCCAAAAAGGGCTGCCAGCTGAGACTGGGAGAGGATCGCAGCCATCTGCGTTGCCAGCGTGACGAGGAAAGACTCCTCGCTTTCGTCGTACTGCCGCAACTCTCGTTGCTGGACAACAAGCACGCCAAGCAGTTGACGGCGCTGAATAATCGGCACGCCAAGGAAAGCGCGGAACCGCTCCTCTTTGACGGAAGGGATATATTTGAAGCTGGGATGTTTTTGCGCATCGGCAAGGTTGATTGGCTCCGCCAGTCGCCCGACCAGGCCAACAATACCTTCATCAAACGCGAGCGTGACGGTGCGTCCCCGTGGTTTTTTTAAACCGCGGGTTGCCATCAGGTAGTAGCAACGTCGGTCATGGTCGGCCAGGTAGACCGAACAGACCTCGGTTTCCATCGCAAGACAGATGTCCGTCACCAGAATATTCAGCGCCTCGTTGAGGCGAGGCGCACTGGCAACCTTTTCAACTATTTCTCGCAAGCGGGTGAGCATGATTTGCGTAGCTTAACCTCTTTTACGTCGCCAGGCAGGTGCGCTCTGTGGCTTCGGAGGCGTCTCCTGAAGCTGCATCACGACACTTGCGAACTCTTTCATCACCCTACGATATACATCGCGCTTAAATGACACGACCTGACGAACCGGATACCAGTAGCTTACCCAGCGCCAGCCATCAAACTCTGGCGTGCTGCTGGTTTGCATATTGATATCTGAATCGTTGCCCACCAACTGCAAAAGAAACCACTTCTGTTTCTGGCCGATACAAACCGGCTTTGTGTCCCAACGCACCAAACGTTTCGGTAACTTGTAACGCAACCAGTTGCGGGTCGAAGCCAGGATGCGAACATCTTTTCGGCTTAAACCAACCTCTTCAAACAGCTCCCGGTACATCGCTTGTTCTGGGGACTCTCCGGGATTGATCCCGCCTTGCGGGAACTGCCAGGAGTGCTGACCATATCGCCGGGCCCACATCACCTGGCCCTGACGATTACAAATTACTATTCCTACGTTTGGGCGGTAGCCATCGTCATCAATCACCGGACTACCCCAAACTAAATCTGATATATGAATGATTGTTTCACACTACAGGGAGGCGGTAAACCACTCTCTTACAGGCCTGCAACCTAATAACATTTGAATAACTCACAATTTAGTGCGGAGTTATAAACAGATGCGGGCGACAGAGACCATTTTTATTCACCTTTTCTGTGGATATAGTTGTGAAGAAGTGCGGAATTACCGATGAACAACCTTGTAGCCCGACGAGCCGCCAATTTACCCCGCTTATAACAAATCATTTAAATTCATATGATTATATTGAAATTAAGGGTATCCAGGGCGATAAACGTGACGATCATCACATCAAAGATCCTCCTGCTGATGAAAGATCGAACAGCGTCGGTTTTATCCACAGTTTGTGCCAATAAGTTAGGCACAATTTGTGTGAAAATTCGATTTTCATCGCACGTCAAGGCTGTAAATTGAAACAGTAGTGGCAGTTATTCCCAGTTATCCCATTTTTCTGTGGATAACATGGTGTAAGATCCTGTTTATTGTCAGTGACCAGAATTGCACAACCTGTTTTTTAGCCGCCGCGGGACGGATTATATTCTAAAAAAGATGATATAAATCATCCACATGGAATAGGTGCACAGAAAAAGGTAAACTCTGTCCACAAGGGATAAAATATCAGCTCATTTTTTAATCAAAAGGTCGTTAGCATGCATTCTCTCGCCCCACTGCTCTCTCCTCCCGTCAGTGAAGCCCAGTTGCTCCAGCAGGCACAACGCCTGGCAGGCTATTCACTGGGCGAGCTGGCCGTGATGGCGGGGTTGACGATACCTAACGATCTAAAGCGTGATAAGGGCTGGATCGGCGTGTTGCTGGAACGCTGGCTGGGCGCAAGCGCGGGCAGTAAACCCGAGCAAGATTTTGCGGCGCTGGGGGTGGAACTGAAGACGATCCCCATCGATAGCCAGGGACGGCCGCTGGAAACCACCTTTGTCTGCGTTGCGCCGCTCACAGGTAACAGCGGAGTGACCTGGGAAACCAGCCACGTCAGGCATAAGCTGAAGCGGGTGTTGTGGGTACCCGTTGAGGGCGACAGGCAGATCCCGCTGGCTGAGCGTCGCGTTGGCGCCCCGCTGCTCTGGAGCCCGAATGAAGAAGAGGAGAGACAGCTTTCCCAGGACTGGGAAGAGCTGATGGACATGATTGTGCTGGGACAGGTTGAGCGTATCACCGCCCGGCATGGCGAAGTGCTGCAACTTCGTCCCAAAGCCGCCAACAGCAAAGCGCTCACTGAAGCGGTAGGCGCACAGGGCGAACCGATCCTGACGCTGCCGCGCGGTTTCTATCTTAAAAAGAATTTCACCGGGGCGCTGCTGGCACGCCACTTCCTGTTGAAAACATAGTTTTTTACCAATTTTGCGCTCCGGCTAACATAATCTCCTCCTTTTTAAGATTTCCCCCCTTTCACCTGTCGTAATATCAGGTTATTACTACACTATGATTTGATACGAGCCAGGTGAGGATGAGAACGATGAAAAAATGGGCAGTAATTATCTCAGCAGTCGGTTTAGCGTTTGCGGTATCGGGTTGTAGCAGCGACTATGTCATGTCAACGAAAGATGGTCGTATGATCCTGACCGATGGCAAACCCGAAGTCGACGACGATACCGGTCTGGTGAGTTACCGCGATCGCGAAGGCAATCAAATGCAGATTAATCGCGACGAAGTCTCCCAGATCATCGAGCGTTAAACAGATAAAGGTCAGTAGCTTGCTGGCCTTTTTGATTTTTTCCTTCCCCTTTTGCCTTCCCTCTGCCATGTTTATATTCCTTTGTCGGGAGGTTCCTGACGCAGTCTGTAGGTCTAAAAAAGGAAACCGGCTATGCATTATCACCGTATCCCCCACAGCGCTCTGGAGATCAGCCAACTGGGGTTGGGCACCATGACATTTGGTGAACAAAACAGCGAAGCCGATGCCCATGCACAACTCGATTACGCCGTCAGCCAGGGTATTAACCTGATTGACGTGGCGGAGATGTACCCCGTTCCTCCCCGCCCGGAAACACAAGGTCTTACTGAAACGTATGTCGGCAACTGGCTGGCGAAACGCGGCAATCGCGAAAAGCTGGTCATCGCCTCCAAAGTCAGCGGTCCTTCCCGTAATAACGATGCCGGGATCCGCCCTAACCAGATCCTCGATCGCAAGAATATCCGTGCCGCGCTGGATGCGAGCCTCAAGCGCCTGCAAACCGACTATCTCGATCTTTATCAGGTGCACTGGCCGCAGCGTCCGACGAACTGCTTCGGTAAGCTTGGCTACACCTGGAACGAAAGTGCTCCGGCCGTTACCCTGCTGGAAACGCTGGAAGCGCTCACGGAGTGCCAGCGGGCGGGTAAGATCCGCTACATCGGCGTTTCCAACGAGACGGCGTTTGGCGTGATGCGCTATCTGCATCTGGCCGATAAACACGATCTGCCGCGCATCGTGACCATTCAGAACCCGTACAGCCTGCTGAACCGCAGTTATGAAGTGGGTCTGGCGGAGGTGACGCAGTACGAAGAGGTGGAGCTGCTCGCCTACTCCTGTCTGGGCTTCGGTACCCTGACGGGCAAATACCTGAACGGCGCGAAACCGGCTGGCGCGCGTAACACGCTTTTCAGCCGCTTCACCCGCTATAGCGGCGAGCAGACGCAAAAAGCCGTTGCGGCCTACGTGGATATCGCGAAACGCCACGGACTCGATCCGGCGCAGATGGCGCTGGCCTTCGTGCGTCGTCAGCCGTTTGTGGCGAGTACCCTGCTCGGCGCAACGACGATGGATCAGTTGAAAACCAATATTGAGAGTTTCCATCTGAACCTGAGTGAAGAGGTATTAGCGGAGATTGAAGCGGTGCATCAGGTTTATACCTACCCGGCACCGTAAGTGGACGCCTTGCCGGGTGGCGGCTTCGCCTGACCCGGCCTACGTTTCGTGATGTTGGTGGATTTTGTAGGCCCGGTAAGGCAACGCCGCCACCGGGCAGTGAGATCAACGACGACGCTGCCAGACCCACAGCCCGCTAATCGCCAGCGCGAACAGCGCGCCGAATCCTACCCCGATTGCCACGACCGGCGCACCTGCTTTTACCGCCAGCGAGTAAATCCCCAGCATCAGTAACATCGCCATGTTTTCACCAAGGTTTTGCACCGCAATGGCGTTACCCGCCCCAACGGTCTGCTTGCCGCGCTCCTGCAACAGCGCGTTTAGCGGCACCACAAAGAAACCGCCTAACATGCCGATCAGCAACAGCAGGGCATAGGCAGGCAATAGGGCATGTTGCAGGGAGAAGAACAGAACGCCGACGCCAATCAGGATCCCCGCAGGCATGCAGCGCGCGACGGTTTCCAGCGTCACCAGTTTTGCCGCAGCCCCGGCCCCGACAACAATCCCGACGGCGACCATGGCATTCAGATAAGTCGGCGTGGCGTTGTCAGTAATGCCCAGCGCCACCGGCACCCACAGCACCAGCAGGAAACGCAGCGTAACGCCGGCCCCCCAGAACATGCTGGTGCCCATCAGCGAGAAGCGTGTTTCACCGTTACGCCACAGTACGCGGCAGGCGTTGAAGAAGCTGCCGGTCATGGGCCCGAAGCGCCAGGATTGCCCCGGACGCGCCACGGCCAGTTTGGGGATAAACAGGTTGGCGATCACCGCGCCACCGTACATCAGGGCGCAGATGCCAAGCGCGGCGAGCACATGCCAGTCTGCCAGTACGCCTCCCGCCACCGAGCCCAGCAGAATAGCCGCAATGGTGGAGGACTCCATCAGGCCGTTGGCCTTCACCAGCTTATCACCGGTGGTGAGCTCACCCAGAATACCGTACTTCGCCGGGGAGTAGGCTGCCGCACCAATGCCCACCAGCGTGTAGCCGACAAACGGGTTGATACCAAAGCAGATACTTGCCGCGCCCAGAAGCTTAAGGCTGTTGGCAAACATCATGACACGACCTTTCGGGAAGCTGTCCGCCACCTGGCCGACAAACGGCGCAAATACGATGTAAGCACCCACAAACACCATCTGTAGGATCGGCTGGCTCCAGTCGGGATAAAACTCAGCTTTCAGCAATGCCAGCGTGGCAAACAGCAACGCGTTATCGCCGAACGCGGAAAGAAACTGGGCGGCGATAACCGCCATCATGCCTTTCGACCAGATTGAAGTGTTAGTGTGCACTGACTCACGCATTTTGCTGTTCTGCCTCTTCAACCATGCCCTTCAGGGTCACGAAATCGGGTTTACCGCTGCCCAGCACCGGTAACTGTTTGAGGTAACGAATATCGCGGGGGACCGCCAGCTCGGGGATACCGTGTTCGCGTGCATACCTGAGCAGTGCGTCACGCTTCAGTTCACCGTCTGTCGTGAAGAGCACCAGCGCCTCGCCTTTACTGGCATCACTTTTCACCACGGTCGCATGCATTTTCTCCGCCGAGACGGCGGTCGCCAGCGTTTCGACCATTTCAAGAGAGACCATCTCCCCGGCGATTTTGGCGAAGCGTTTTGCTCGTCCCTGGATCTGCACGAAGCCCTGATCGTCGAAGCGCACGATATCGCCCGTGTCGTACCAGCCCGTTTCAACCTCGCCATTGACGTTCTCGGCCGTCGGCGCCTCAAGCACGCCCGGGTTTTCCATACGCAGATAGCCGTTCATGACGTTCGGCCCTTTCAGCTGAAGACGTCCGCCGTCTTCAATACCCGGCACCGCCAGCAGACGCGCATCCAGCCCCGGCAGAATGCGGCCAACCGTTCCCGGTTTTGCCGCCATCGGAACGTTGATGGAGACCACCGGCGCGCACTCCGTCACGCCATAGCCTTCCAGAATGCGCAGGCCAAACTTGTCCTGCCAGATCTGGCGCGTGCTGTCCTGGAGTTTTTCCGCGCCCGCCACCACGTAGCGTACGCGGAAGAAATCATACGGGTTGGCGAAGCGCGCGTAGTTACCGAGGAAGGTGGACGTCCCGAACAGCACCGTGCAGTTACGGTCATAAACCAGTTCCGGCACAATGCGGTAGTGCAGCGGGCTTGGGTAGAGGAACACCTCGGCACCGGTCAGCAGCGGCGTAAAGAGACCCACGGTCAGACCAAATGAGTGGAACAGCGGCAGCGCTGACATAAAGCGATCGTTGGCGGTAAAGTCAGCAATAGTTTTAATCTGTTCGACGTTCGCCAGAATGCTTTTGTGGCTGTGAACCACACCTTTCGGGTTACCTTCAGAGCCAGAGGTAAAGAGGATAATGGCATCATCTTCCGGCTGCTGCTTAACCTGCGCCAGACGCGGCATCAGCAGGTGCGCGAAAATCCACAGCTTGTCGGCGGTCGTGACGTCTGCTTTCAGATCTTCCAGGAACACCCAGCGCACCTGCGTCAGCTGTTCCGGCAGGTGCCACAGCTTGCCTTTATCCAGGAACTGGCGGGAGGTAAAGACGGTGTTGATTTGTGCCGCGGTAATCGCGCTGGAGAGCCCTTTCACGCCCGCCGTGTAGTTCATCATCGCCGGAATGCGGCCCCGGGAGGTGGCACCAAAGATTACCGCCGCGCTGATACCCGCGTTTGGCAGCATCAGGCCGATCTTTTCGCCCTGTTTACTGTACTTTTCCAGGATACGCCCGACAAACAGCGTTTTGGTCAACAGCTTACGGTAGGTATCCGGCGTAAAATTGATGTCTTCGATGCAGTTTTTCTTCGCACCGTAGCGATACTGCGCCGACAGCAACGATTCATACAGCGTTTCGCGCGGGCGAACGGCCATGCGCGCTTCCATCATAATCTGGTGCAGCATTTCCCCGGCGATTTTACGGCGGTCGCGCGCGCGCGGCGCCTCGGGCATCGGCAGTGACGTCGGCGGTAATATATGCAGCGTAATTTTCGGGAACAGACGCTGCTTCACCAGCCCTTTCAGACGGCTGAAAAAGGTCAGCTCAGCCCCGTCGATGCGTAGCGGCACGACGGTGGCCTGAGACTTCGCCGCGACAAAACCGGCCCCGTCGTAAATTTTCATCAGGGAGCCCGTCACTGAAATACGCCCTTCCGGGAAGATAACCACCGGGCGCCCCTGCCCAACCAGACGCACCAGATGTTTAATCATCATCGGTTTAGTTGGGTCGAGCGGGACAAAATCAATCAGCGGTTTGAGCCAGCGCATGTACCATTTTTCACTGATGGAGCTGTAAACCGCGAAGACGGGCCGCACGGGCAAAAACAGCGCCAGCAATACGCCATCAAGAAAAGAGACGTGATTCGGTGTGATAAGCACACGCTCGCCATAGAGTGCCTGCGTATCGCCAGTCACGCGGATGCGAAACAGGACACGAAACAGTGTGCGGAAGAACCCAAAAAGCATTTCAACTCCCTTTGCCAGCCAGTGTGAAAGGTATAAATGGTGGCAGATTACACGAGAAGTAGTGAGGGAGCGATAGCAAAAACAGAGGCGAAAAAAAACCTGCGCATCCGCGCAGGTTGGTGCAAGAGAAGAGTACGAAAACGTACCAGGAATTCTCACCAATCAATACCTCTGGGATCTTGATTGTGGCCTCCGGCGACAGGCTTCGCCAGCGGGAAAACGCAAGGGAATGAGCCGAAGTGCAACCAGGTGTGAATATTCTCTTTTGCTGTTACAGGTTGAACTTACAGGCAAAAAAAAACCTGCGTAAAACGCAGGTTGGTGTAAATCGTGTTAATCAACCGAAGTTGATTCCACCTATCAATACCTCTGGGATCTCGACTCTAGCAATTCACTACGCATCGTTGCTAACGGACAATCGCAACAGCCTGAGGCAAAGTGTAACTAAAGGTTCAGATTGACATTATTCAGACATGACTGGCCGTGTAACGATTACACCGCGAGGGATGTTCTGCTTCACGTTTGCAGAGGACGCTTACCCGCTCCCCTTGAATGCGCGCCGCTTTTCCGCAACACTAGTTAGTGTGTAAACGCTTACCCCTATAAGAAGGTATTGAATGGCGACAATTAAGGATGTGGCTCGTCTGGCCGGTGTTTCCGTCGCGACCGTCTCCCGCGTGATCAACAACTCCCCTAAAGCGAGTGATGCATCGCGCCAGGCCGTGCAGGACGCCATGGAAAACCTGAATTATCACCCTAACGCCAACGCGCGCGCCCTTGCCCAGCAGTCGACAGAAACCA
This sequence comes from Enterobacter sp. MGH 33, assembly GCF_000534535.1. NCBI lineage: Bacteria > Pseudomonadati > Pseudomonadota > Gammaproteobacteria > Enterobacterales > Enterobacteriaceae > Enterobacter > Enterobacter sp. MGH 33. Next base: position 4,077,849 of record NZ_KI973212.1, read on the forward strand.
TCGGGCTGGTGGTCGGGGATGTATCCGATCCGTTTTTCGGTGCAATGGTCAAAGCCGTAGAACAAGTTTCTTATCACACCGGAAATTTCCTGCTGATTGGTAATGGCTACCACAATGAACAGAAAGAGCGCCAGGCCATTGAGCAGCTGATCCGTCATCGCTGTGCGGCGCTGGTGGTCCATGCAAAAATGATCCCCGACGCCGAGCTGATCCATCTGATGAAACAGATGCCGGGGATGGTGATTATCAACCGCATTATTCCCGGTTTTGAAACCCGCTGCGTGGCGCTCGACGACCGTTACGGCGCATGGCTCGCAACCCGTCATCTGATCCAGCAGGGCCATACCCGAATTGGTTATCTGTGCTCCAACCACCCAATTTCCGATGCGGAAGATCGCCTTCAGGGCTATTACGACGCGCTGCGCGAAGCCGGTCTGCCGTGCAACGATCGTCTTGTGGCGTACGGAGAACCGGATGAGAGTGGCGGCGAGCAGGCGATGACGGAGCTGCTGGGCCGCGGGCGGAATTTCACCGCCGTGGCCAGCTATAACGACTCCATGGCCGCCGGCGCAATGGGCGTGCTGAATGATAACGGGATTGACGTCCCGGCAGAAATTTCGCTGATTGGCTTTGATGATGTGCTGGTGTCGCGCTACGTGCGCCCTCGCCTGACCACCGTGCGCTACCCGATTGTGACCATGGCAACGCAGGCGGCAGAACTGGCGTTAGCGCTGGCCGAGCATCGCCCGCCACCGGAAATTACCCACCTGTTCAGCCCAACCTTAGTGCGCCGTCACTCGGTGGTATCGCCCGCGGAAGCCGTGAGCGAACAGCGATAGAGATGGACGGTTTTATCCGGGTATTCCAGCGCATCGCCGATGTAGTGCCAGCCGTAACGTTCGTAGAAGTCGCGGCAGGCAGACCAGAGATGAAGCTCGTGATACCCGGCGCGTCGCGCGTAGCCGATAACATGCTGCTGAAGTTTTCCCGCCAGCCCGTTTCCCCGGGCGGCTTCATCGACATACAGCGCAGCCAGCCAGGGGTGGAGATCCTGCCGGGAAATTAAATCGCAACGCCACAACCCAACGGTGCCCAGCAGCTGGTCATCCTCAACGGCAATAAAGGTGAGCGGTAACTCGCCCGGCGTCAGGCTGTGCTCAACAATGCTCTGGAAAAAGGCACGCGGCATACCTTCACCAAACGCGTTCCAGATCCAGTCGATCACCCGCTGTGTAAACTGCGGCGCAGCGTGAAGCGGCAGTATATTCACACCAGTTTCCCCTGGAAAAGGGGGACCGATTCAAAGAGATAGCCGTCAAAATCGGGCGCGTCTTCGTCTGACAGCTCAAGCAGGCTCTTTTTGACGTTTTCAAGATGCTGGAACATCGCCTGCCACGCCCCCATCACGTCGCGGCGGCGGAGCGCAGCGAGAATGGTTTGCCTGTCGCCGAGCCATTTCAGCCGCCATGCGCGGCTGGCGATGTGGCCGTTGAATTGCTGCCACAGTGGGCTGCTGTCCATGTGATGCCAGACGCTTTCAACGGTCGCCAGCAGCATCTGGTTTTGTGTGGCCCCCGCCAGTACCAGGTGGAACATTTTGTTGTTGTCCTGGCTGCGATCGTCGGCGGCAATAGCCCGTTGCTCCTGCTCGATGATGCGGCGCAGGTTGTCGATATCCGCCCGCGTCGCCATTTTTGCGGCAAAGGCGGCAATGTTGCTTTCAAGCAGCTGACGCGCCTGGAGAATTTCAAACGGACCCACGTCACTGTTCAGAAAACGTTCTTCCTCGTTTTCATGCTCCTCCGGAATACGCATCACGTACACGCCAGACCCCTGGCGAATATCCACCGTCCCCTGTAGCTCAAGCATCAGCAGCGCCTCGCGCACGATAGTGCGGCTCACGCCATACGTCTCGGCGATGTTGCGCTCCGGCGGCAGACGCGATCCCACGGGATAATGCCCCTGGATAATCTGCGCCCGTAAATCCTCGCCAATCTCCTGGTACTGTTTTTTTTCCGGCAGGATGACAGCCTTATCCACGTTTTCACCTGTGTTTATCAGTTAATGCGCGGGCCGGACGTCCTCCCGGCCAGTTTGTGCGCTATTTTACCAGAAGGCTTACTTCCATTCATCGTCAACCCTGAGCGTCAGCACACGCTCATCGCGCAGCTGGCGAAACCAGGATGCCGATTTCTTTGCCCGCCGTGCGCGATGGTTTTCAAGGTCGATCTCAATAAGCCCGTAGCGGTTTTTAAACGCGTTCATCGGGGAGACGTTGTCGGTGAAGGCCCACAGCATATAGCCGTGGCAGTTAGCCCCCGCCTCCCGCGCCAGCAGCGTGTAATAAAGATGTTCGCTGAGAAACGCAATGCGGTACGCGTCATCGATAATGCCGTCGCGATTGCGAAACTGCGCTTCGTTCTCCACGCCCATCCCGCTTTCCGCCACAAACCAGTCAATGTTGCGATACTCGTTTTTAATCCGCATCGCCATGTCGTAAATAATGCGCGGGAAGATCTCCCAGCCGCGGGAGGTGTTCATCCTCCGCCCCGGCAGCTCGAACGGCTCGTAGTAGTACGCCGGGTGGAACGGCGTCTCCGGGTGCCAGGCGCGGGACGGGGCTTTGACGCGATGCGGGTAATAGAGGTTAATGCCCAGCTCGTCGACGGTGTTGTCGGCAATCAGCGCCAGCTCGTCAGCCGTGTAATCCCACTGCACCTGATGCTGCGCCAGCAGGGTAAAAAGCGCCTGCGGATAGCGCCCGTGCACCAGCGGGTCAAGAAAGACGCGGTTATAGAACAGATCGTACATCTCTGCCGCCCGCACGTCATGCGGCGCGCGCGAGCGCGGGTAGGTCACCTCCGGGTTGAGAATACAACCCACCGTGCCGTCATACCCTTTCTCGCGAAACAGCTTCACCACTTTCGCCGTCGCCAGCACCTTATGGTGGTTCCACTGCATCCAGGTGCTGGTGTTCTGCTCATAGGGCCAGCGCAGTGCGTCAAGGTAGACGCGCGTCTGGACCACAATCGGCTCGTTGAAGGTAAACCAGCGGGTGACTTTGCCGTGAAAGCGCTCAAACACCTTTTCCGCATAGCGAACGAACAGCTCGACGACGTGCTTCGACGCCCAGCCGCCGTAGGTCTCCAGCAGCACGCCCGGCAATTCGTAGTGTTCCAGGCAGATCATCGGCTCAATGCCCTGACGGTGCATTTCATCGAACAGCGCGTCGTAATAGGCGGCGTACTCTTCATCTACGGTGGCGTTTTCATAGTCGGTCAAAAAGCGCGACCAGTTGATCGAGGTGCGATAGTGCGTCAGTCCCGCCTGCTTCATCAGCGCCACGTCTTCGCGAAAGCGATTGATAAAGTCGGTTGCCACCGCCGGGCCGTAGCCGTTGTGCCAGACGTGACGATCGTTCTTGTACCAGAGATCGATCCACGAATCCTGCCCCGGCTTTTTGCCGCTCCAGCCCTCGGTCTGCCAGGCCGATGCCGCCGCGCCCAGCATAAAATCTGGCGGTATGGTTATCTGTTTTATGCTCATCCTGCCCTCATGCGTTATCGGTGGCTTGTTGCAGTGCGGCCTGATCTGCGCGGCGTGAGGCAATTTTCACAAACGGCAGATAGATAATCACCGCGGTCACGATGCAGATAAACTGGGTGATCACCGCCCCCATGGAGCCCGCGGTTGACAGCCAGGCGTTGATCAGCGGCGGCGTGGTCCAGGGCACCATCACCACGGCTTTCCCGGCAAATCCGGTCACGGTGGCAAAGTAGCCAATCGAGCCCGTCACCAGCGGCGTGATGATGAACGGGATAGCCAGGATCGGGTTGAGCATGACTGGCATCCCGAAGATCACCGGCTCGTTGATGTTAAAAATACCCGGGCCGATGGAGAGCTTAGCGATCTCCTTCATCTCTTTACGTTTGGTGGCAATCATGACGGCTATCAGCAGGCCGATGGTCAGGCCGGAGCCGCCGATGCTCATATAGACGTCCCAGAACGGCATGGTGATGATGTTTGGCACCTCTTTGCCCTGCTCGAACGCGCTCATGTTAACGGTGATTGCCCCCAGCAGCAGCGGCTCGCGGATCGGCTTGATCATCTGGTTGCCGTGAATACCAATCACCCAGAACAGCTGGGCGACAAACATCAGCAGCAGGATCCCCGGCAGGCTTTGCACCACGCGCTCCAGCGGCTGTTGCACCACCTGGTAAACCGCGTCGTAGAGATACATTCCGGTAACCTGATGAAACACGAAGCCAAAGGTGGCGATGGCGGTGGTGGTGATAATGGCCGGGATCAGCGCAGAGAACGACGCGGCGACGTTCGGCGGCACCGTGTCTGGCATCCTGATTTTCAGCCCCTTGCGGTTTTCCAGCCAGCAGTAAATCTCCACTGACAGGATGGCGATAAACATGCCGAGGAACAGGCTGCGGGTATCCGAGAACTGGCGCAGCAGCACGTCTTTCACCACGTGCATCTCGCCGTCCACCAGCATTTCCACCGTGGTCGGCGTCACGCAGATAAAGCAGATCACCGCCAGCAGGCCGGGGAACAGGGACTTAATGCCGTTAATACGCCCCAGCTCAATGCCGATTAAAAACACCGCGCCGATGTTGAGAAAGTTGAGCGTGGCATAGTTCAGCGCACTGGTGATCGGCTTTAACGCCGCCAGAAACGACAGCGACTGAAAGCTCGCCAGGCCGTTTTTCGGATCCAGCACCATATTGGAGATCAGTACCGAGAACGCCCCCACAATGATGACCGGCATTAAGGTAATAAACGCAGACTTGATCGCCTGGATGTAGCGATAGCTGTTGAAGGTGGTGGCAAAACTGCCCAGAGCGTCGATCAGTTTTTCCTGAAATGCCATAGGGTAATACCTCAGTAAAAGGGCTTTTATTGAATAAGATGGACAGCCGGATACTATTGGTATGCCAAAAATAGCGTCCACAGGCGCTTTGTTCTGTGATTAAGCTCTCAATGAGGTAAGAGGTATTCCAGATTGCGATTTATCACCATTTTGGCATGCCAATGACAGGCATTTATCCCGCGGGCGAGGATCGTTACCGAAAAGCGTGATCGTTATGGGGTTTTGCCCTTCCCACGTCGCTTATGCGCCGGATGGTCTGTGTTAAACTGCAAACCATTACGTGGAAACAGGAATTTCGAATGGCAACAATGCTGGATGTCTCACTGCGTGCGGGCGTGTCGAAGGCCACCGTTTCGCGCGTGCTGAACGGCACAGGTCAGGTTAAAGAGAGCACGCGTCAGCAGGTATTTCGCGCGATGGAGGAGCTGGGCTATCGTCCGAACTTTCTCGCGCGTTCGCTGGCTAACCAGACCAGCAACAGCATTGGTCTGGTCGTCTCGACGTTCGACGGTTTTTACTTTGGTCGTTTGCTACAGCAGGCGTCACGGCAGACCGAAAAGCACGGAAAACAGCTGATTGTTACCGACGGTCACGACGCCCCTGAACAGGAAGAACAGGCGGTGCAGATGCTCGCCGATCGCAAGTGCGACGCCATCGTGCTGTATACGCGTTACATGAGCGAAAAGACGATCCTGAAGCTGATCAACAGCGTGCAGACGCCGCTGGTGATCATTAACCGTGAAGTGAGCCAGGCGGCGGATCGCTGCGTGTTCTTTGAACAGCAGGACGCAGCCTTCAAAGCGGTGGATTACCTGATAAGCCAGGGCCACCGGGAGATCGCCTGTATCACCGTCCCGATCCACACGCCAACGGGTAAAGCGCGACTGATGGGCTACCGTAAGGCGCTGGAGAAGCACGGTATTCGTCTCGACGAGCGGCGGATTAAATACGGCGATGCAGGCATGACGCGGGGTTACGAGCTGTGCAAGGAGCTGATTGCGGAAAAGACATCGTTCAGCGCCCTGTTTGCCTGTAACGATGATATGGCCCTGGGCGCCTCCAAAGCATTACACCAGGCCGGGCTGAAGATCCCGCAGGATATTTCGCTGTTTGGTTTTGACGATGCCCCCAGCGCAAAGTGGCTGGAGCCTGCCCTGTCGTCGGTGTATCTGCCGATCGACAACATGATCGTCACGGCGATCGACCAGGCGATCCGGCTGGCAAAAAACCAGCCGGTTGAAGCGATCCCGCCGTTCACCGGCACGCTGGTGTTACGCGATTCGGTGACGACGGGGCCCTGGTTTAATCAGACCAGCTCTAACGCCAGCAGCTCCTGAATGGTCTGGCGACGGCGAATCAGCCGCGCCACGCCGTTATCAAACAATACTTCCGGCAGCAGCGGGCGGCTATTGTAGTTGGAAGACATAGACGCCCCGTACGCACCGGTATCATGCAGCACCAGATAATCTCCCGGTTTTACCTCTGGCAGCGAACGGGTTTCGACTTTCCCGCCTTCCTGCTGAGTAAAGACGTCACCGGATTCACACAGCGGGCCGGCAACAACGGTCTCGATGCGCGGGGCGTTAACCAGATCGCGGCCATCGGCGGCAAGTGCGGTGATGTGATGATAGCTGCCGTACATGGACGGGCGCATCAGATCGTTGAAGCCAGCATCAATCAGCACAAAGTGACGGCTTCCCATCTCCTTCACGCTCCGCACCTGCGCCACCAGCACGCCGGCCTCGGCAACCAGGAAACGACCCGGCTCAATCTCCAGCTTCACCGCATGGCCCAGATGGGCGGCGATGCTGTCACGCGCGGCGCTCCACAGGCCGTAATAGTGATCCGTGTCGATCGCCTCTTCCCCTTCGCGGTAAGGGATCGAAAGCCCTCCCCCGGCGGAGATCGCCTCCAGATCCTGACCAAAATCGATAACCTGACGCACCATGGCGCCACAGACCTGCTCAAGATGGCCATAATCCACGCCGGACCCGATATGCATGTGAATGCCTACCAGCTTGAGGTTGTAGCGTTGTAAAACCTCCAGCGCCGCAGGCATATCGGCATACCAGATCCCGTGCTTGCTGTTTTCGCCCCCGGTGTTGGTTTTCTGACTGTGACCGTGACCAAAGCCCGGGTTGATGCGCAGCCAGACGCGATGGCCAGGAGAGACCTGCCCAAGCTGTTCCAGCATATCCACCGAACCGGCATTGACCGGGATTTGCAGCTCGTGCACGCGCGCCAGCGTGGCGTCGTCAATCAGGTCAGCGGTGAAGACGATCGCGTCGCTGTCGGCTTTCGGATCAAACCCGGCCGCCAGCGCACGTTCGATTTCACCCAGCGATACGGAGTCAACCTTCACGCCCTGCTCGCGCATCAGGCGCAGAATATGAATATTGGAGCAGGCCTTCTGCGCAAAACGCACCACGTCAAACTGATGCAGCGCGGCGATCTTCTCGCGGACAATCTGCGCATCGTAGACCCACACCGGGCAGCCGAATTCGGCAGGCAAGCGCAGCAGGTTATCGGCGTTTAAATCGGTCTCAGTCTGGTTGAGTGGGCGTGGCATGGTCGTCTCCGGAAATCTGTTTTTTATCATTACGCCATAGCCTGGAGAGAATAAAAAATATCGTTTTATCGTGAGTCTATGCAAAAATGATATGGACTACGCTCAGCCATCAGGTGCCCTATGCCCGCCGTTAACCTACGCCATATCGAGATTTTTCATGCGGTAATGACCACCGGCAATCTCACTGAAGCCGCGCACATGCTGCACACCTCGCAGCCGACGGTCAGCCGCGAGCTGGCGCGTTTTGAGAAAGTGCTGGGGCTGAAGCTGTTTGAACGCGCCCGCGGCAGGCTGCATCCAACGGTGCAGGGTTTACGCCTGTTTGAGGAGGTTCAGCGCTCCTGGTACGGGCTGGACAGGATCGTGAGCGCGGCAGAGAGCCTGAGGGAGTTCCGCCAGGGCGAGCTGTCCATCGTCTGCCTGCCGGTCTTTTCCCAGTCATTCCTGCCGGTACTGTTACAGCCGTTTCTGGCCCGCTATCCGGAGGTCAGCCTGACCATCGTGCCGCAGGAGTCGCCGCTGCTGGAGGAGTGGCTTTCGGCCCAGCGCCACGATCTGGGTCTGACCGAAACCCTCGTCACGCCAGCGGGAACGGAACGCACGGAGCTGCTGTCGCTGGATGAGGTCTGCGTGCTACCTGCCAGCCACCCGCTTGCCCACAAAGCGGAGCTGACGCCGGCGGATTTTCACGGTGAGAACTATATCAGCCTGTCGCAGACCGACAGCTACCGGCAGCTTCTGGATGGCCTGTTTGCCGAACATCAGGTGAAGCGGCGGATGGTGATGGAAACGCACAGTGCGGCGTCTATTTGCGCGATGGTGCGCGCGGGCGTGGGTATTTCGGTGGTGAACCCGCTCACGGCCATGGACTACGCCAGCAGCGGCGTGGTTCTGCGCCGTTTTAGCGTTTCCGTTCCCTTTACCGTGAGCCTGATCCGCCCGCTGCACCGGCCCGCCTCAGCGCTGGTTGATGCCTTTAGTGAACACCTGATTGCGCACGCGCGTCAGGTGGCGCTTCGCTTACCTGACCTGCAAAAACCACTATGACAGCATGAACTCCACCGCATCCGCGGCATGGATGGCGGCGGTATCGAAGACCGTTATCGGGCTTTGGTCTGCCGGCACCAGCAGGCCAATTTCGGTACAGCCGAAGATAACCCCTTCCGCCCCCTGCTGCGCCAGTTTCTCAATCACGCTGACGTACCATGCGCGCGACGTTTCGCTGAAGGTGCCCAGACACAGCTCATCAAAAATAATCTGGTTAATGCGCGCCCGGTCAGCCTCTTCAGGGATCAGGCTTTCAATCCCGAACTGGCTGTTCAGCCGCCCGCGGTAAAAATCCTGCTCCATGGTGTAGCGCGTCCCCAGCAGCGCCACGCGCGTCATGCCAGCGGCACGTATGGCACGCCCGGTGGCATCCGCGATATGTAAGAACGGCAGCGAACAGCGGTCTTCAATGTGCGACGCCACCTTATGCATGGTATTGGTACACAGCAGAATACCCTGCGCGCCCGCACGCTCCAGCCCAAGCGCGGCGTCCGCCAGCATCTGCCCCGCTTTGTCCCACTCCCCGCTCGACTGGCAGGCTTCTATTTCATGGAAATCCACGCTGTGCAGCAGCAGGCTGGCCGAATGCAGACCGCCCAGACGCTGTTTGACGCCTTCATTAATCAGGCGGTAGTACGGGATTGTTGATTCCCAGCTCATGCCCCCTAACAGACCGATCGTTTTCATCTTTCCTCCTGTGCGTTTCACCCAGTGAAGCAAACTTGTGATCGCCTTTCCAGTTATTTGGCTAAACGTTTCCTTTTCGCCGCGGGTGAGATAAATTAATTGAAACAATGTTTCATTACATAACAGGGCGAAAATATGTTTATTTTCCATAAAGAGACCACGCTTGAGGATCTGGGCAACGGCGTGACGCGTCGTATTCTGGCGCACGACGGCAGGATGATGGCGGTGGAAGTGAATTTCGAGCAAGGCGCGATTGGCCCGATGCATAACCATCCGCATGAGCAGCTCACCTACGTTCTCTCGGGGGAATTTGAGTTCACCATTGGCGAGGAGAAGCATGTGGTGATGGCGGGCGACACCCTCTATAAAGCGCCGCACGTGATGCACGGCTGCGTTTGCCTGAAACCCGGCACCCTGCTGGATACCTTTACGCCGGTTCGCGAAGATTTCCTGAAATAAAAAAAGGCGCTCAGTTGAGCGCCTTTTTTGAAGTTATTCCGTAACCGGCTCAGGAAGTTGTTCCGGCAGCGGGTTGCGGGTGCTCATTGCCTCGCGCAGCAGCACGCTGCCACAGGCGAACAGTCCACCCAGAATACACGCCAGCAGCACGATCAGGGCTTTGCCCGGGCCATCTTTTTTCACCGGCATAGAAGGTGAAAGCTGGTATTTGAACGGCTCCAGGCTCACATCTTCGAAGGAAAGTTTTTGCAGCTGTGCCAGGTAGTATTCGCGGTTCTGGAAATCGGCGTTCAGCTCAGAAACGTCCTTCAGATTTTTTTCAATCTGCAATTTCTGCGCAATCCCGTCCGCACCGAGGGCGACGGAATAATCCGGATCGTCTTTCACCGCCTGTCCATTGCTGTAGACCGGCTTTTTGATCCCCGCCGCGTTCGCCACTTCCAGCGAGTAGTTCAGGCGTTGCAGGTTGGTATTGTGGATATTTGTCAGACGGACCCGATCCAGCTCCAGCTGCTGCTGAACCGTTTTGGTTCTCAGGATCAGCTGATCGCGAATGTTTTGCATGGTCTCCTGCTCGACGATGCGGGAGATGTACTGAATGTAACCATTCAACACTTTCTGCGCGTCCTCTGCCGTTGGGGCAGTGAAGCTTAACGTCCAGGAGAGGTACGGTGCTTTATCGGCATTTTTTTCCTGCGTGTTATCAACAGCCTTCATCTTTTCGGCAATATTGACCACCGCGCGGTGCAGCTCCAGCGGGTCAACCTGAGCGCCATCGAGCTGAGCCATCACGTAAGGTGAGCTCTTCATGTACTCTTCAAGCAGAGACTGGGACTGAAACTTTTTGATAAACAGATTAAACACATCCGCACGGGTAATTTTCACGTCGACATCAAGCACCTGGAGCGCCACCATCATCTGGCGCAGCGAACTCCACTGCGTCTGTTCCGCGGGCGTAATGACCGCTTTACTGGTCCATTTTTGCGGTATCAGAAAGGCGATTGCCAGGCCGACCAGTGCAAATGCAAAGACAATGGTGATGATGCGTTTTTTTGCTGCCAGCAGGACGTCCAGCAGACCCAGAAGATCTATTTCTTTAGCGCTGACCGCCGGGGGAGCATAGTGAGGAAAGTTGAGATCCGTATGTTTTTTGAAATCCATCGCTGACATAACTGTTCTTCTTTTAAGGATGCAGTGAAATTCTGCCTGACTGGTTCCGGTGTAACAAATCATACAAGAATGTAAGAATTATCTGAATGACGAATTGGTACATCTGTAGACCTGCTATCAGATCTGGTAGTTAGCCACGCTGCGTGACTATTCTTATTCCCGCTCCCTTTTTGCTTCGTTATCTCTTCCTCATGGCCGGCGGCAAAGCTTCGTGAAAAGTCAAAAATGCCACCTCCCTCACTATATTGAAACAGCGTTTCGACGCCGATCACATTTCCACCATTAAGCGAATGACGCAGAAATAAATCGCAATAATATAAAATAAAACGATGTTTTAGTATCCAAGAACGCCGGTTCAGCTCTTTTGAAACCAGAAGCGCTTACAGCACAAAGAAAGACAAAAAAGCGTTAAAAAACAAACGTAGATTTCGCCGTTGCCAGACGTTGCACCCTGAATTTCAGCTCTCATGCCGCGCATCGCAGGCCTGGGAAAATGTAACAAAGCAGATTTCGTATTAAACCATTGATTGCCAGGTAGGTATGTATGAATGAAAACAAGCTGCTGGGGCTCGCATGGATATCACCCTACATCATCGGGCTGATACTCTTTACGGCATTCCCCTTCGTCTCATCGTTTTTCCTCAGCTTTACGGATTACGATTTGATGAGTCCGCCGGTGTTTAACGGCATTGAAAACTATCGCTACATGTTTACCGAAGACACGCTCTTCTGGAAATCCATGGGCGTGACCTTTGCCTATGTATTTTTAACCATCCCGTTAAAGCTCGCCTTTGCATTAGGAATTGCCTTTGTCCTGAACTTTAAATTACGCGGCATCGGCTTTTTCCGAACGGCCTACTATATTCCGTCGATCCTCGGCAGCTCCGTCGCCATTGCCGTACTGTGGCGCGCCTTATTTGCCATTGATGGTCTGCTGAACAGCTTTATCGGTGTATTTGGCTTTGATCCGGTGAACTGGCTGGGCGAGCCGTCGCTGGCGCTGATGTCCGTTACCCTGCTACGTGTCTGGCAGTTCGGTTCCGCGATGGTCATCTTCCTGGCCGCGCTGCAAAACGTTCCGCAGTCCCAGTATGAAGCGGCAATGATCGATGGCGCATCGAAATGGCAGATGTTCATGAAGGTGACCGTGCCGCTGATTACGCCGGTGATCTTCTTCAACTTCATCATGCAGACCACGCAGGCGTTCCAGGAATTTACCGGGCCGTACGTCATTACCGGCGGCGGGCCAACCTATTCGACCTATCTGTTCTCGCTCTACATCTACGACACCGCGTTTAAGTATTTCGATATGGGCTATGGCGCGGCGCTGGCGTGGATCCTGTTCCTAGTGGTGGCCGTCTTCGCCGGTATCGCCTTTAAGTCGTCGAAATACTGGGTGTTTTACTCAGCCGATAAAGGAGGCAAAAATGGCTGATATTCAACAACTCTCCACGGCAAGAAGCGTCGCCGAACGCGAAGTGGCCCGCACGCTGCGCAGAGAGAAAATCAACGCCTCCGTTCGCTATGTGATCCTGCTGGTTGTCGGCCTGCTGATGCTTTACCCGCTGGTGTGGATGTTCTCCGCGTCGTTCAAACCGAACCACGAGATCTTCACCACCCTGAGCCTGTGGCCAGCCCACGCCACCTGGGATGGTTTCGTGAACGGCTGGAAAACCGGCACCGAGTACAACTTCGGCCATTACATGCTGAATACCTTTAAGTATGTGATCCCGAAAGTGATCCTGACCATTATCTCCTCCACCATCGTGGCGTACGGCTTTGCCCGCTTCGAGATCCCGTGGAAGAAGTTCTGGTTCGCCACGCTCATCACCACCATGCTGCTGCCCAGCACCGTACTGCTGATCCCGCAGTACCTCATGTTCCGTGAAATGGGCATGCTCAACAGCTATATGCCGCTGTACCTGCCGCTGGCCTTCGCCACTCAGGGGTTCTTCGTCTTCATGCTGATCCAGTTCCTGCGCGGCGTCCCGCGTGACATGGAAGAGGCGGCGCAGATTGACGGCTGTAACTCCTTCCAGGTGCTGTGGTACGTGGTGGTACCGATCCTGAAACCGGCCATTATCTCCGTCGCCCTGTTCCAGTTCATGTGGTCCATGAACGACTTTATCGGGCCGCTGATTTACGTCTACAGCGTGGATAAATACCCCATCGCACTGGCGCTGAAAATGTCCATCGACGTCACCGAAGGCGCGCCGTGGAACGAAATTCTGGCAATGGCGAGCATCTCCATTCTGCCATCCATCATTGTCTTCTTCCTGGCACAGCGCTACTTCGTACAGGGCGTCACCAGCAGCGGAATTAAAGGTTAAGAGGGAAATACCATGGCTGAAGTTATTTTCAACAAGCTGGAAAAGGTCTACTCCAACGGCTTTAAAGCGGTACACGCTATCGATCTTAAAATTGCTGAAGGGGAATTCATGGTGATCGTCGGCCCATCCGGCTGCGCCAAATCCACGACCCTGCGCATGCTGGCGGGGCTGGAAACCATCAGCGGCGGCGAGGTGCGCATCGGCGACAAGATCGTGAACAACCTCGCGCCGAAAGAGCGCGGTATTGCAATGGTGTTCCAGAACTACGCCCTCTATCCGCACATGACGGTGCGCGAGAATCTGGCCTTTGGTCTCAAGCTGAGCAAACTGCCGAAAGATCAGATTGAGTCTCAGGTGAATGAAGCCGCCAAAATTCTTGAGCTGGAAGAGCTGCTCGACCGCCTGCCGCGCCAGCTTTCCGGCGGCCAGGCGCAGCGCGTGGCGGTAGGCCGTGCGATTGTGAAAAAGCCGGATGTGTTCCTGTTCGATGAGCCGCTTTCAAACCTCGACGCCAAACTGCGCGCTTCGATGCGTATCCGTATTTCTGACCTGCACAAGCAGTTGAAGAAGTCAGGAAAACCGGCGACCACCGTTTACGTGACCCACGACCAGACCGAAGCGATGACCATGGGCGACCGTATCTGCGTGATGAAGCTCGGCCATATCATGCAGGTGGACACGCCGGACAACCTCTACCACAAGCCGAAGAACATGTTCGTGGCGGGCTTTATCGGCGCGCCGGAGATGAATATACGCAAAAGCGTGCTGGTCGAAAAAGCGGGCCAGCTGCACATCGCCATTGGCGATGAAACCATGCCGCTGAACGCGGAGAAGCAGGAGAAAGTCGCGGCTTACGCGGGTCAGGAGATCTTCTACGGCGTGCGCCCGGAATTTGTGTCGCTCTCTGATGAGCCCTTCCCGAATGGCGGCTGTAGCGGGGAGATGGTGCGCGTGGAGAACATGGGCCACGAATTCTTTGTGTACCTGAAGGTCGCGGACTACGAACTGACCGCCCGAATCCCGTCCGATGAAGCTAAGCCAATGATTGATAAAGGGCTTCATCGTAAGGTGTATTTCACGTTTGAGATGAACAAGTGTCATATTTTTGACGCAAAAACTGAACAGAACCTCTCTCTCTGATGGAGTGATAAAAATGAAAAAAGTGCTTTTAAGCGCAGCAATCTCCGCGACCCTGGGCCTTACCGCTTTGCCATCGATGGCGCAGAATGTGGATTTACGGATGTCCTGGTGGGGCGGCAATGGCCGTCACCAGGTCACTCTGAAAGCGCTGGAAGAGTTCCATAAGCAGAACCCGGACATCAACGTAAAAGCGGAATACACCGGCTGGGACGGTCACCTCTCCCGTCTGACCACCCAGATTGCGGGCGGCACCGAGCCGGACGTGATGCAGACCAACTGGAACTGGCTGCCGATCTTCTCCAAAACCGGTGATGGCTTCTACGATCTGAACAAGATGAAGGACGTGATCGACCTGTCGCAGTTCGATCCCAAAGAGCTGCAAACCACCACCGTGGACGGCAAGCTGAACGGCATTCCGATCTCGGTGACGGCGCGCGTGTTCTACTTCAATGACGAAACCTGGAAAAAAGCGGGTATTGCGTACCCGAAAACCTGGGACGAGCTGATGGCGGCCGGTAAAACCTTCGAGAGCAAGCTCGGCAAGCAATACTATCCGGTGATCCTGGAGCACCAGGATACGCTGGCGCTGCTGAATTCGTACATGATCCAGAAGTACAACATTCCTGCGGTGGATGAGAAAACCAAAAAGTTCAGCTACACAAAGGAACAGTGGGTGGAGTTTTTCCAGACCTACAAAAAGCTGATCGACAGCCACGTCATGCCGGACACCAAATACTATGCCTCGTTCGGTAAGAGCAACATGTATGAGATGAAGCCGTGGATCCAGGGTGAATGGGGCGGCACCTACATGTGGAACTCCACCATCAACAAATATTCCGACAACCTGAAGCCACCGGCGAAACTGGAGCTGGGCAGCTACCCAATGCTGCCGGGCGCCACCGACGCGGGTCTGTTCTTCAAACCGGCGCAGATGCTGTCGATTGGTAAGACGACCAAAAACCCGGAAGCGGCAGCGAAGCTGATTAACTTCCTGCTCAACAGCAAAGAAGGGGTCGATACGCTGGGTCTTGAGCGCGGCGTGCCGTTGAGCAAAGTGGCGGTGCAGTATCTGACCGAAGACGGCACCATTAAAGAGGACGATCCATCCGTGGCGGGCCTGCGCCTGGCGCAGTCGCTGCCGGCGAAACTCACCGTCTCGCCATACTTTGACGACCCACAGATTGTGGCGCAGTTCGGTACTTCTTTGCAGTATATCGACTACGGGCAGAAAACCGTGGAAGAGACGGCCGCTGACTTCCAGCGTCAGGCGGAGCGTATTTTGAGACGTGCGATGCGGTAAACACAAAGCCGGGTGGCGGCTACGCCTTACCCGGCCTACAGGCTATCGTAGGCCCGGTAAGCGAAGCGCCACCGGGCAATGACATTACACGCCGATATTACGTAGTTTCTCCCCTCTCATCAGCTTGCGTTCAATATGCTCCAGGGTCACGCCTTTGGTTTCCGGAATCAGCCAGAAGGTCACGCCGATAAATGCCACGTTCAGCACCGTATAGAGCCAGAAGGTGCCTGCCGCGCCAATCGCATCCAGCAGCGTCAGGAAGGTCGCGCCAATGATCATGTTCGACACCCAGTTGGTGGTGGTGGAACAGGTGATACCAAAGTCACGGCATTTCAGCGGCTGAATTTCAGAGCACAGGATCCACACCACCGGCGCGGCGCTCATCGCGTAACCGGCGATGCACATCATGGTCATGCCGACGGAGAGCCAGGAGAGGCCGCTGGACGCCGTGCCGTTATCGAACTGCATCAGGCAGTAGCCGAGTATTAAGGTGCCGAGCGCCATCACGCTAAAGCCAATTTTCAGGGCGGGTTTACGTCCGGCTTTATCAACGGTGAACACCGCGATAAAGGTGGCGAACATAAAGGTCAGCCCTACCACCAGCGTGGCGATCATCTGCTGTTCGGTGGTGGTAAAACCGGCCATTTTAAAGATGCGTGGGGCGTAATACATGATGATGTTCATCCCCGTGAACTGCTGCATCGCCTGTAACAGCATGCCGAGGAACACCGCGCGGCGCACGTTGCGGTTTGCCTTAAACAGCGACCAGCCGCCCTGCTTCAGCTTCAGGCTCTCGCGGATTTCGTTCAGCTCTTCACGCGCTTTTTCAGACGTGTCGCGCAGCATGCGCAGCACCTCTTCCGCCTCCACGTGACGCCCTTTTTGCGCCAGCCAGCGCGGGCTGTTCGGCAGGAAAATGACTAACACAATCAGCAGCACCGCAGGCAGCGCCAACACGCCAAGCATTGCCCGCCAGTTGCCGCTGTAGCTGAAGTATGTATCCGACAGGAACGCCAGCACGATACCGAGCGTCACCATCAGCTGGTACATGCTGATCATCTTCCCGCGCACGTTTTCGCTCGCCATTTCGGAGAGGTAAAGCGGCGCGGTGTAGGACGCGATACCCACCGCCACGCCCAGCAGCACGCGGGAGAGCAGCAGCACCTCAACGTTGATGGCAAACGCCGAGCCAATGGAACCGGCAACAAACAGGATCGCCCCAACCATCAGGCTGTATTTGCGCCCGAGACGGAACGACAGCCAGCCGTTAAACAGTGCGCCGATGGCCGCACCCAGCATCATGCTGCTCACCACCCACTCTTGCAGGCGGTTGCTTAAGGTAAAGTGGTCGGTAATAAAGGGCAGTGCGCCAGCGATAACGCCGATATCCAGACCAAACAGTAAACCGGCTACGGCGGCCGCAACAGAAACAAACTGGTTCATGCGTCGGGTATCGCGCAGCGCAGCGGGCATAAGGGTAGAGTCATTTACAGATGTCATAGTTTCCTGCCTCAACAGCGAAATTCGTTAAGTGAAATTACGAGATACCGGAAGAAAGTGTCAGGCCGGAACTGGTGAAGATATGGATTATTTCGCTACGACATACCGATCTGTGATGGACATTACAATTTCAAATCAGGGTGGTTTAACCTTATTTTTTATTAATTAGTTAATATTTAAGCAATAAATGTGTGACACCCGTCATTCATTCCTTTTCAGTATGGATTTTTCATCTTTAAGGATATGGATAAAGCCAATTTTGGCGCAAAAAAAACCTCCACCCGAGGGCAGAGGTTCTTTATTCGGGGTGAATTATCGTGCCAGCCAGCCGCCGTCAACGGCAACGGTGTAGCCGTTAATATAATCCGAAGCCGGGGACGCCAGGAACACAACCGGGCCCATCAGATCGCTCGGCAGACCCCAGCGACCCGCTGGAATACGCTCCAGGATTGCCGCGCTGCGCTCTTCATCCGCACGCAGCTGCTGGGTATTGTTGGTGGCCATGTAGCCCGGCGCAATCGCGTTGACGTTGATGTTGTGCTGCGCCCACTCGTTCGCCAGCAGACGGGTCACGCCCATCACGGCACTCTTCGATGCGGTGTAAGACGGCACGCGGATGCCGCCCTGGAAAGAGAGCATGGAGGCAATATTGATGATCTTGCCCCCTTTCCCCAGGGCGATGAAGTGCTTCGCAGCCGCCTGGGACATAAAGAACACGCTCTTGATGTTAAGATTCATCACGTCGTCCCAGTCCGTTTCGCTGAAGTTAATCGCGTCTTCACGACGGATCAGGCCGGCGTTGTTGACCAGAATATCGATATGCCCAAACTCCGCCACCGCGCGATCCAGCAGCTCAGGGATCGCATCGATTTTGCGCAGGTCCGCGGTCAGGCTCAGGAAACGGCGGCCCAGTGCGGTAACGCGCTCGATGGTTTCCGTTGGCTCAACGATGTTAATCCCGACGATATCGCAGCCCGCTTCAGCCAGACCTAACGCCATACCCTGCCCCAGCCCGGTGTCACAACCGGAAACCACAGCCACTTTACCTTGCAGAGAAAATGCATCCAGAATCATGTTTATTCCTTAATCGTTCAGCGCCTGTCAGCAACAGGCAGATATATACTTAACTGCCTGCGACTAGCGCAGATCCTTAACAGCGACGTGGTCCATGTCATCGAAGACCTGGTTTTCACCGACCATACCCCAGATAAAGGTATAGGCTTTCGTTCCCACGCCAGAGTGGATGGACCAGCTCGGCGAAATGACCGCCTGCTCGTTGTGCATAACGATATGGCGCGTCTCCTGCGGCTGTCCCATCATGTGGAACACGCAGGCGTCTTCATCCATGTTGAAATAGAAGTAGACCTCCATGCGGCGCTCGTGGGTATGGCACGGCATGGTGTTCCACAGGTTGCCCGGCGCAAGCTCGGTCAGCCCCATGCTGAGCTGACAGGTTTCCAGCACATCCGGAACAAAGTATTTGTTGATGGTGCGACGGTTGCTGGTGTGGTTATCGCCAAGGGTCACCGGGGCAACATCCGCTGGCGTGACTTTTTTGGTGGGGTAAGTCGTATGAGCCGGGGCGCAGTTGTAGTAAAACTTCGCCGGTTTGCTGCCATCAATGCTGGCGAACACCACTTCTTTCGCCCCTTTGCCGACGTACAGCGCGTCGCGGTGACCAATTTCGTAGCACTGGCCATCAACGGTAATGGTGCCCGGCCCGCCGATGTTAATCACGCCCAGTTCACGGCGTTCGAGGAAGTAGCTCACGCCCAGCTGTTTGCCCACTTCACCGCCCACGGAGACGGTTTTCGCCACCGGCATAATCCCGCCCACAATAATGCGGTCAATATGGCTGTAGACCATGGTGTACTTGTCGGCTTCGAACACTTGCTCAACTAAAAACTCACTGCGCAGCCCCTGAGTATCCAGCGTTTTAGCGTGCGCACTGTGGATGCTTTGTCTGACGTCCACGTAAACCTCCAGAATTGATCGTGCCCGAAGGCAAAGATAAATAACGAAACAACGTTCCGTTTTCGTGATGAACACATATTATCCCCTGACCACGGGGTTTTCAATTGCATTTAAAACAACGTTTCATTTTTCCTGCTTGTTTATGCCAGAAATGGTGTTTCGATCACGATAAATCTTTAAGACCCTCAATCTGGTTAATGAAACTGAGAAAGTGCGCTGTCAGTCACACATAATGAAACAACGTTTTGATAATTTATCACCTAGTTTTCAACCTACATTACGCGTTCAAAGGAGTGCATTATGGCTAAAGGTATGCGGGTCAAGCTGAACTATGAGGTCAGCCGCGATCCGGATACAGGCGTGGAAGTCACCCGCCTGACCCCACCGGAAGTAACCTGTCATCGCAACTACTTTTACCAGAAGTGCTTCTTTAACGATGGCAGCCACCTGCTGTTCGCCGGGGAGTTCGACGGTCACTGGAACTATTACCTGTTGGATCTGAAAAACGCCGAAGCGGTACAGTTGACCGAAGGCGCGGGCGATAACACCTTTGGCGGGTTCCTCTCTCCGGACGATAAATCCCTCTACTATGTGAAGAACGATCGCACCCTGCTGGAGGTGGATTTACAGACGCTGGCAGAGCGCGAAGTGTACCGCGTCCCGGAAGAGTGGGTCGGCTACGGCACCTGGGTCGCGAACAGCGACTGCACCAAACTGGTGGGTATTGAGATTGCCAGACGTGACTGGACGCCACTCAACGACTGGAAAATTTTCCACGACTTCTTCCACAAAGGGCCGCACTGCCGCCTGCTGCGCGTTGATCTGAAAACGGGTGAAAGCACCACCATTCATGACGAGAAGATCTGGCTGGGACATCCGATTTATCGCCCGTTAGATGACAATACCGTGGCCTTTTGTCATGAAGGGCCGCACGACCTGGTCGACGCCCGCATGTGGCTGGTGAACGAAGATGGCAGCAACGTGCGGAAAGTGAAAACGCACGCGGAAGGTGAAAGCTGTACACATGAATTTTGGGTGCCGGACGGGTCCGCGCTGATCTACGTTTCTTACCTGAAAGGTCAGCAAGGGCGCACCATCTCCCGCTTCAACCCGGACACCGGCGTGAATGAAGCGGTAATGAATATGCCCGCCTGTTCGCACCTGATGAGCAACGTCGACGGCACCCTGCTGGTTGGCGACGGCTCCGGTACGCCTGTCGATGTGAAAGACACCGGCGGCTACACCATTGATAACGATCCTTATCTGTATGCCTTTGACGTGACGAAGAAAGCCTGTTACCGCATCGCCCGTCATGACACCTCATGGGCTACGGTGGCGAACAGCCGCCAGGTAACCCACCCGCATCCGTCCTTCACGCCGGACGAAAAAGCGGTGCTGTACAGTTCCGATAAAGACGGCAAACCGGCCCTCTATATCGCGAAACTCCCCGAGCAACCTGAAATGTTGCATGTCTGATTTGAGTTAGTGTTTCTGTAACTGGCCTTGCCCTCCGATTCGGAGGGCTTTTTTTTGAGTGATTACGCGACATACGAAACGACGGAGTGGAAGGAAGGTGTAGGCCGGGTAAGCGAAGCGCCACCCGGCGGTTTTAGCGAAGAAGATAAATTATCAGAAGGAGTACGCCACGCCTAAACGGAACCGGGTCTGGCGTTCGTCCGTGTCTTTAACCCCCACGTTGCCCACCTCCACATACGGCGCCCAGTTTTTATCCCATTTGTAGGCCAGCTTGGCGTTATATTCGTTGGAATAATCTTTATTGTTATTTCGGGCCACGCCTTCAGAACTTTTCGCGTAAACATAGTTCAGCTCGGTACGCCAGTCACCTAATACCCAACCGACCCACGCATCGCCACGGTTAACTTTATCATCGTCCTTATTTGAGCTTGACGGGTAGCGGGTATATTCGTAACGGTAACGCGCAGCCACGTAGAAGCCATTATCGAAGCTATATTGCACATGCAGATTCGGTTTATAAATGGTGCGACTGTCTGTGCTTTCAATCGTAAACGCAGGGGTCAGGGCGATATTGTCTGTCGCTTTCCAGCGCCAGCTAATCTGATCTTCGTGACCGTTCCCCACTACATCCGCGAATGGCTGATCTGCCTTGTCCCCGCCTGATTTCCACTTCGCCTCGACTGAAAAACCAAAGCCATTATCAAAGCGGTGCGAGACGGCAACACGGTCGGCATTCGAGCCGCTGTCAATATATTCGTGACGCAGATCGACGGTAACGGCGCTAGCCGCAAAAGAGGCACTAATAAGGGAAGCAAGGAGCAGAGATTTCTTAAACATGAAAAAACCCTCAATTAAAATAACGTTTCGTTTTTATGAAACTTGAGTTTATTTTTTATGCACCGTTATTTTAGTGACAAGGATCGAAATTATTTGTTTCATTTTTTTTGGCAAAGATTGACGTGAACCCCATCAACAAAAAAAGGGTATTAACTGTAAATTTCAGGCGTGAGATCACATTAAGCACTTCACAAAGCCAATAATTAACCGCGCAATAATTATTGCGGGCTTCAGAAAGAACGCATAAGTGTTAAAAAAGGATTCTGCGGACACAAAAAAACCTCCCGTGGGAGGTTTTCTGTGCGCAGAGGGAGAAATTACCGTTCGATAGCCAGGGCCACCCCCTGCCCCCCGCCAATACAGAGCGTTGCGATCCCTTTTCGGGCGTTACGCTTTTTCATTTCGTGGACCAGCGACACCAGAATGCGGCAGCCGGAGGCGCCAATGGGATGGCCCAGCGCGATGGCTCCGCCGTTGACGTTGACCCGCAGCGGATCCCATTCCAGCATTTTCCCGACCGAGATCGCCTGTGCAGCAAAAGCTTCGTTGACCTCAATCAGATCCACATCGTTCAACTCCCAGCCCGCCCGCTCCAGGCAGCGGCGCGTGGCATAGACCGGGGCGATCCCCATTAACGCGGGATCAACGCCCACGCTGGCAAACGCTTTGATCCGCGCCAGCACCGGCAGCGCCAGCTCCTGGGCTTTGCTTTCACTCATCATCATCACCGCCGCCGCACCGTCGTTAATGGATGAGGCGTTGCCTGCCGTTACGGAACCGAGCGTTTCAAAGGCCGGATCGAGTTTTGCCAGCCCTTCTGCGCTGGCATCGGTGCGCGGCTGCTCGTCGGTATCGACGATGAGCGCTTCACCGTTCTGGCGCTGGGTACTGACCGGGACAATTTCATCGCGAAAACGCCCGGAGTCGATCGCTGCACGCGCTTTTTGCTGTGAGCTGAGGGCATATGCATCCTGAAGCTCGCGGCTGATACCGTATTCCCGCGCCAGGTTTTCCGCCGTTACGCCCATATGGTAGTCGTTGAAGGCGTCCCACAGCCCGTCGTGAACCAGGCTGTCAAGCAGCTGACTATTCCCGAGCTGCGCGCCGGTCCGGCTGTCGGTCAGGACATGCGGGGCGCGGCTCATATTCTCCTGCCCGCCAGCAATGACCACGTCCGCTTCACCGCACTGGATGGCCTGCGTCGCAAGATGGAGCGCTTTCAAACCTGAACCACAGACGTCGTTAATGGTAATTGCCGAAACGGTATTAGGCAGGCCGCCCTTCAGCGCCGCCTGGCGCGCAGGGTTTTGTCCCGCGCCAGCGGTCAGCACCTGGCCCAGGATCACCTCATCAATTTCATGTGCGGCAACCCCGCTGCGTTCCACCAGCGCTCTTACCACCACGCTGCCAAGATCAACCGCAGAGTGACGCGCAAGCGCTCCCTGAAAACAGCCGATAGCCGTACGTAACGCACCCACTATAACGACATCTTTCATCACGACCTCTGTGCAAAATGACATGACGATAGTAGAGGATTGTTATCAACAATTGACGCAAATGTTTAAAATTAGTGAGTTTAGTCACAGGATTATCGTGCGTCCTGTAAGTACTGGCGCAGCCAGCTTCCGGCGACGCCGGGCGGGGTTCGTTTGTTCCATACCAGATCGATGGCAATCGACCTCGGCCAGCCCGGCACGTTCAGCTGCACCAGCGATTTCGACGCGGCAAATTCGTCGACCAGCGCGCAGGGTAACGCGCACCAGCCAAAGCCCTGTACCGCCATGCTCAGCAGTAACAGGTAATTCGGCGCAGACCAGACCGGCCCGCGCGAAAGGGGCGCTTCCCGTTCAAGATAGGTGCTCAGCCGCAGCTCGCGCCAGCCATGCAGCTCGTCCGCCTGCGTCTCATGTTGCCCTGCCAGAGGATGTCCGGCAGAAACGTAGATGGCCATCCGCGTCTGCATAGGCAGACGGGTCGCGCCAATATCGGTCGGGTAGCTGTCGCGCGCTTCCGTCAGGCCAATTTGCGCCCGCTCCTTTTGCAGCAGATCGATCACGTCCTCCTCTTCTCCAATCAGGCACTCAAATTCCGTGTGCGGAAAACGCTGGTCGAACTGGCTCATCATCTCTTCCAGCACGGCCGGGTTAAGCGTATCGGAGAGAACAAAGGTAAAACGCGCCTCCGTTTGCGCGGTTAACGATACGGCCAGCTCATCCAGGCGCGCGCTGGCGGCGAGTATCGACTGGACATAGCCCAGCACCTGTTCACCCTGGGCGGTTAATACCGGGTGACGCGCCGAGCGATCGAACAGCTCAAAGCCAAGGTCAGCTTCAAGGTTGGCGATGGAGGTGCTGATGGTGGACTGGCTTTTACGCAGCCGCCGTGCCGCAGCAGAAAACGAACCTGCGGCGACAGTTTCAACAAACGCGGTCAGTGCTTCGGGAGAGTAACGCATGATGTATCTACTTTATCGATGGATACCATCTTTTATATATCACCTTAAACGATAAGAATAGGCCGCATCAACGCCCATACTGGCGTCTATATGAGGTAAATATGCAACATCAGGATGCACTCCAACGTAAATTGCCGGAGCGGATCTTCCATGCCGTCTGTTTTGAAGGCATTGCTACGGCGATCCTCGCCCCGACTGCCGCGTGGCTAATGCAGCGCTCGGTGGTTGAAATGGGGGGTCTCACCATTATTCTGGCGACCACGGCAATGCTCTGGAACATTATCTATAACTTTGGCTTCGACCGTTTCTGGCCCGTCCAGCGGGTGAAGCGCACGGCGAAAGTGCGCGCCCTGCATGCCCTGGGTTTTGAATGCGGCTTTATTGTGATTGGCGTAACCATCGTTGCCGCCGTGCTGGGCGTGACGCTGCTACAGGCTTTTACCCTGGAAATTGGTTTCTTTCTGTTCTTCCTGCCGTACACCATGCTCTACAACTGGGCGTACGACACCCTGCGGGAGAAAATCATCAAGCGCCGCCAGCAACGACGCGCCCTGGCAAGCGAATAACCTTCCGGCCGGAGACCTGCTCCGGCCCACCCCCTGCGAAGCAACGGCGACCTCAACGCATAATTATGGTAAATTGCACTCCTTTTTGTTCGTTTTATAGTTGATACGTTGCTCTAATGTCGAAAATTTGGTCAAAAGAAGAGACTCTCTGGAGTTTCGCCCTCTACGGCACTGCCGTGGGCGCAGGAACCCTGTTCTTGCCCATTCAGCTCGGCTCTGCTGGCGCGATTGTCCTGCTGATCACCGCCCTTGTGGCGTATCCCTTAACCTACTGGCCGCATAAAGCGCTGGCGCAATTTATTCTGTCGTCGAAGACGAAAGGCAACGAAGGGATCACCGGTGCCGTTTCGCATTACTACGGCAAAAAGATCGGCAACCTGATCACCACGCTCTATTTTGTGGCCTTCTTTGTGGTAGTTCTGATTTACGCGGTGGCGATAACCAACTCACTCACTGAACAGCTGGCGAAACGGATGACGGTGGATACCGGCATGCGGATGCTGGTGAGCTTTGGCGTAGTGCTGATTTTGAATCTGATCTTCCTGATGGGGCGGCATATCACCATTAAGGTGATGGGTTTCCTTGTCTTTCCGCTGATCGCCTATTTCCTGTTTGTCTCGCTGTATCTGACGGGCAGCTGGCAGCCGTCGCTGCTGACCAGCCAGATGGCCTTCGACCAGCATACGCTGCACCAGGTGTGGATTTCGATCCCGGTGATGGTTTTCGCTTTTAGCCATACTCCGATCATCTCGACCTTCGCCGTGGACCGTCGCGAGAAATACGGTGAAGAGGCGATGGGTAAATGCAAAAAAATCATGAAAGTGGCGTACCTGATCATCTGCCTCAGCGTGCTGTTCTTTGTGTTCAGCTGCCTGCTTTCGATTCCACCGTCGTATATCGTGGCGGCAAAAGAGGAAGGGGTGACGATCCTGTCCGCGCTGTCGATGATGCCTTCCTCCCCGGCATGGCTGGGCATTTCCGGCATTATCGTGGCGATTATTGCGATGTCGAAATCGTTCCTCGGCACCTATTTTGGCGTGATTGAAGGGGCAACGGAAATTGTGAAATCGTCGCTGAATCAGGTGGGTGTGAAGAAAAGCCGCGCCTTTAACCGCGCGATTTCGATTCTCGGCGTGTCGCTGATTACCTTTGCGGTCTGCTGCATCAACCCGAATGCGATCTCAATGATTTATGCCATCAGCGGTCCGCTTATCGCCATGATCCTGTTCATCATGCCGACGCTGTCGACGTACCTGATCCCGTCATTAAAACCGTACCGCTCCTTCGGTAACCTGCTGACGCTGATTGTGGGTGTGCTGTGTGTGTCGGTGATGTTTGTGGGTTGAGTATGCTGCCCGGCGCAATGCCGGGCATCTGTTTTACGCCCGAATATCGTCATACTCCCGCGTATTATCAAACTCATGCTTCGCAAATGGACACAGCGGGATAATTTTACGATTCTCACCGCGCATCTTCTCTACCACCTTCGCCACCAGCTGTTTACCCACACCCTGCCCTTTCAGGCTCGGATCCACATCGGTGTGCTCAATGATGCTCAGATGCTCGCCGGTCGGGACAAAGACGATCTCCGCTACCTGATTGCCTTCGGCGTTGTTGACGTAAAACTTGTTATGGCCTTCAAGAATTTCCATGGTTCCTCGCTTATTTTTGGCGGTACTTCAGCGCACCGCTCGGGCAGGTATCAATTACGCGCATAACCGTTTCTGCATCTACTTCATCCGGCGCGATCCATGGTTTACGCTTCAGATCGAACAGCTTCGCGCTGCCGCGCACGCAGTTGCCCGAGTGTTTGCAGATCCCGGTGTTGAAGTAGACATCGATTTTCTCACCGGTATAGGCCCGGTACCCCGCATCCAGTAGCTCCTGATCCATGACATTGCCTCTGTAATTATTGTGGTGACAAAAGAAGCATACCCTCACCCGATCCGCCTGACCACGTCAAAAACGAGGTTTAGCCACACTCTTTTCAGCGCATGACTTCTTCACGTTCATAGGATTATTCCGAATACAAGAACACCCGTTGCGAAGATATATTTTTGCGCTGTGTCAATTCTTGTAATAATTCACGCCACGTTCACATTAGGATTATTAGCTAAGCGCAATCTTAACCTCCGGATTTATTTTCATCTAACTGATGGATTTCCCATCCGTTTTTAAAACTCGTAACGAAGCGGTATTTCTTCACTCCCTGCAAAATTACCGCAAAACAACCCAGACAAGAAATTTGACTCTTCTCACATAACGACTAATGTTAATTTCTGAACGACAACTGATACGAATTACTTATCGTATCTCCTGACATAAACGCAACATGAGGGTTGATATATGGCAGAGCAACATCGTGGTGGTTCCGGTAATTTCGCTGAAGACCGTGAAAAGGCATCAGAAGCTGGACGTAAAGGCGGCCAGCACAGCGGCGGTAATTTCAAAAACGATCCGCAACGCGCATCTGAAGCGGGTAAGAAAGGGGGACAGAGTAGTCACGGCGGAGGCCGTAAATCTGATAACTCCTGATCTTATTTAAAGCTCTTATAAATATACCGAGAGCATGCTGCGGGCCCGTCGGCTCGCAGTACCTTCCCTTTATTTCACTGGAGCGAAAATATGAATATGAAAACTGTTGAAGATGTATTTATTCACCTGTTATCCGACACCTACAGCGCTGAGAAGCAGCTGACCCGCGCGCTAAGCAAATTAGCTCGCGCCGCATCCAGCGAGAAGCTGAGTGCCGCGTTCACGGCTCACCTCGAAGAGACGCAGGGACAGATCGAACGAATCGATCAAATTATTGAGCAGGAATCCGGTCTCAAACTGAAGCGCATGAAATGCGTTGCGATGGAAGGCTTAATTGAAGAAGCCAACGAAGTTATTGAGAGCACTGAGAAAAATGAAGTGCGTGACGCTGCATTAATTGCCGCAGCTCAGAAAGTTGAACATTACGAAATTGCCAGCTATGGCACCCTGGCCACCCTGGCTGAACAATTAGGCTATAAAAAAGCCGTTAAACTTCTTGCCGAAACGCTGGAAGAAGAAAAAGAAACCGATCTCAAATTAACCGATCTGGCTGTCGGTAATATTAATCAAAAAGCCCAGAAAGGATAATTAATATCTGATGAGCATCAGCACCAAAAATTAACCAGAAAATAAATCACAGGAGTTAATTATGAATCATGTAGAACACTACCATGATTGGCTACGCGATGCCCATGCGATGGAAAAGCAAGCCGAATCCATGCTGGAATCAATGGCCAGCCGTATTGATAATTATCCCGACTTACGTGCACGAATTGAACAACATGTTAATGAAACTAAACACCAAATTACCGTGCTGGAAGAAATTCTCGACCGCAATGATATTTCCCGTTCGGTCATAAAAGATTCCATGAGTAAAATGGCGGCGCTCGGCCAGTCCATTGGCGGCATGTTCCCTTCCGACGAAATTGTTAAAGGCTCTATCAGCGGCTACGTTTTTGAGCAGTTTGAAATTGCCTGCTACACCTCTCTGCTGGCTGCGGCCAAACAAGCGGGCGATACCGCCTCCATTCCAGCCCTTGAATCCATTCTGGAAGAAGAGCGCCAGATGGCAGACTGGCTGCTCCAGCATATTCCACAGACGACGGAACAGTTCCTGCTGCGCTCCGACGCGGACGGCGTTGAAGCTAAAAAATAACGAAATAGGGAGAATGTATGTTTCGACACGTAAAACAGCTGCAATACACGGTACGCGTAGCCGAACCGAATCCGGGCCTGGCCAATCTTCTGCTTGAGCAGTTTGGCGGGCCACAGGGCGAACTTGCCGCGGCATGTCGTTACTTTACGCAAGGATTAAGCGACGACGATCCCGGTCGTAAAGATATGCTGATGGATATCGCGACCGAGGAGTTAAGTCACCTGGAAATTATCGGCACCCTGGTGGGTATGCTCAATAAGGGTGCGAAAGGCGAACTGGCGGAAGGCGTTGAAAATGAAGCGGAACTGTACCGCTCCATGACCGAGAACGGCAACGACAGTCATATCACCTCCCTGCTCTACGGCGGCGGTACTCCGCTTACTAACTCCGCAGGCGTACCGTGGACGGCGGCGTACGTGGATACCATTGGCGAACCGACCGCGGATCTGCGCTCTAACATAGCGGCCGAGGCGCGCGCCAAAATTATCTACGAACGGCTTATTAACGTAACGGACGATCCGGGTGTTAAAGATGCGCTGGCGTTTTTAATGACGCGTGAGGCAGCACACCAGCTCTCGTTTGAGAAGGCACTCCAGTCGATCCGTAACAATTTCCCACCGGGTAAATTGCCGCCAATCGAAGAGTACACCAACAAGTACTACAATATGTCTGAGGGGGGAGAAGTTCGCGGCAGCTGGAACAGCGATAAGCACTTCGACTACGTGGAATCTCCTCAGCCAGCGGTCGATGGCGGTGACGGCGGCGCAAGCGTAACGCTCACTACAGAGCAGGAAACGCTGGTCAAAGCGATGTGCGCACGCACGAAATCCGACCCTAATGCCGATCCGCTTACCGGTGCCGAGCTTGGCGCAGGTAAGAAAAAACCGTAACCGGTTTTGCCAGGCAGCCTGAGGCTGTCTGGCAATGCCTTGTGCGCTATCAGTTCCAGAGGTACGGAGCATGTTCGAGCTTGATGCGTTTCATCTGGCCAGGATACAGTTCGCCTTTACCGTCTCTTTTCATATTCTCTTCCCGGCGATCACCATCGGGCTTGCGAGCTATCTGGTGGTTCTCGAAGGCATGTGGCTTCGCACCAAAAATGATGTCTGGCGCTCGCTATACCATTTCTGGCTGAAAATTTTCGCCGTCAACTTTGGTATGGGCGTGGTTTCCGGGCTGGTCATGGCTTACCAGTTTGGGACTAACTGGAGCGGCTTTTCCCAGTTCGCAGGCAGCATAACCGGCCCTCTGCTCACCTATGAAGTACTAACCGCCTTCTTCCTGGAAGCTGGTTTCTTAGGCGTGATGCTGTTCGGCTGGAACAAGGTCGGCCCCGGCCTGCACTTCTTTGCCACCTGCATGGTGGCGCTGGGCACGCTGATGTCCACTTTCTGGATCCTCGCCTCCAACAGCTGGATGCACACCCCGCAGGGCTTCAGTATTCAGAACGGTCAGGTCATTCCCGAAGACTGGCTGGCCATTATCTTTAACCCCTCATTCCCTTACCGCCTGATCCATATGTCCATCGCCGCCTTCCTGTGCAGCGCCTTGTTTGTGGGCGCGTCCGGGGCATGGCATCTGCTGCGCGGTAACGATACGCCCGCTATTCGCACAATGTTCTCCATGGCCATGTGGATGGCGCTGCTGGTCGCGCCCATTCAGGCCGTGGTTGGGGATATGCACGGCCTGAATACGCTTGAGCACCAGCCTGCCAAAATCGCCGCGATTGAAGGCCACTGGGAAAACCCGCCCGGCGAGGCCACCCCGCTGCTGCTGTTTGGCGTACCGGATATGGAAGAGGAGCGCACCAAATACGGGCTTGAAATTCCCGCGCTCGGCAGCCTGATCCTGACGCACAGCCTGGATAAACAGGTCCCGGCGCTGAAGGATTTCCCGAAAGAGGACCGCCCTAACTCGCTCATCGTCTTCTGGTCCTTCCGCATTATGGTCGGCATGGGGCTGCTGATGATTACCCTTGGCGTGCTGAGCGTCTGGCTGCGCTATCGCCGTCGACTCTATCACTCGCGGCCATTCCACTGGTTTGCCCTCTGTATGGGGCCTGCCGGATTGCTCGCGCTGCTCGCCGGGTGGGTCACCACCGAAGTGGGCCGCCAGCCGTGGGTCGTTTACGGCTATCTGCGCACGATAGATGCGGTGTCTCTGCACAGCACGTTGCAGATGAGCATCAGCCTGCTGGCCTTTATCGTGGTCTACTGTTCGGTGTTTGGCGTGGGTTATGTGTATCTCGCCCGGTTGATTAAGAAAGGTCCGCAGCCTGTGGGCACGCTAACGTCTAATACGTCGGGCACCCCTGCCCGTCCGCTGTCCGCCGCCGAGTCCGTTCCGGAAGAGGAGAAGATCTGATGGGCGTCGATATCCCGGTCATCTGGTTTGCCATTATTGTCTTCGCCACGCTGATGTACATCATCATGGACGGTTTCGATCTCGGTATCGGCATGCTGTTCAGCTTTGTGGGCGATGCCAAAGAGCGCGACGTGATGGTGAACAGCGTCGCCCCGGTCTGGGACGGAAATGAAACCTGGCTGGTTCTCGGCGGTGCAGGGTTGTTCGGCGCGTTTCCGCTGGCCTACGCAGTGATTATCGATGCCCTGACCATCCCGCTGACGGCCATGCTGATCGGGCTTATTTTCCGCGGGGTGGCGTTTGAGTTTCGCTTTAAGGCGACCCCTTCACACCGCAAATTCTGGGACTACTCCTTTGCCGGCGGTTCCCTGCTGGCAACCTTCAGCCAGGGGATCGTGGTTGGCGCGATGATCAACGGCTTTGACGTGGAAGGGCGTCGCTTTGTGGGCTCCTCGCTGGACTGGTTCACCCCGTTTAATCTGTTCTGCGGGCTGGGCTTAATTGTCGCCTATACCCTGCTGGCTACCACGTGGCTGATCATGAAAAGTGAAGGCGCGCTGCAAAACCGGATGCGCGAGCTGACCCGCCACGTGCTGCTGGCGCTGATTGCCGTTATTGCGGTGGTGAGTATCTGGACCCCGCTCGGCTGGCAGTTTGTCGCCGAGCGCTGGTTTACTCTGCCTAACTTCTTCTGGTTCCTGCCAGTTCCGGTTCTGGTCGCGGTATTCAGCCTGTGGATCTGGCGGCTGACGCGCAATCCTGACAGCCATGCCCGTCCGTTCCTGTTAACGCTGGGCCTGATCTTCCTCGGCTTTAGCGGCCTGGGCATCAGCCTGTGGCCACACATTATTCCGCCGCACATCACCCTGTGGGAAGCCGCCGCGCCGCCTGCCAGCCAGCTGTTTATGCTGATTGGTACGCTGTTAATCATCCCGGTGATCCTGGTTTATACCGCCTGGAGCTACTACGTCTTCCGGGGCAAAGTGTCTGATACCGAAGGTTATCATTAAGGATTGCTATGGCAGGCTGGCATACACGCGCCATTATTTACCAGATTGATACCGCCCTGTTTTACGATCTTAACGGCGATGGCTGTGGCGACATCGCCGGAATCACCGCGAAGCTGCGCTACATCCGCCGGATGGGCGCGACGGTTATCTGGATCACCCCGTTTTACCTCACGCCTTTTCTCGATGAAGGCTATGACGTGAGCGACCATTTGCAGGTCGATCCCCGCTTCGGCAAGCTCAACGATATCATCGCCTTTATTGAACAGGCGCGGGAGCTGGGGATGCAGGTCATTATTGAGCTGCTGATCCAGCATACCTCGGATGCGCATCCCTGGTTTCAACAGGCCCGCCGCAACCCCCAGTCACCCTACCGTGACTATTACCTGTGGTCCGACACCGACGACGACGATACGCCGCCGATGTTCCCCGGCGTGGAGAAGAGCATCTGGACATGGGACGATGAGGCGGGGCAATACTACCGGCATATGTTTTATCACCACGAGCCGGATCTCAATCTCGCCTCCCCTGCGGTGCTGAAGGAGGTTGAGAACATCATCATCTTCTGGCTAAAGCTCGGGGTGTCGGGCTTTCGCCTGGATGCGGCATCGCACCTGACAAAACAGGCCGGACGTGGGGATGAAAAACGCGGCCTGTGGATCCTGGAGCATCTGCGCTGTCTTATCGGGCAGCGTAACCCGGACGCGATCCTGCTCGGCGAAGTCGACGTGGAGGTCGAGGCCTACAAAGATTATTTTGGTCAGAACGACCGGCTCAACCTGGTGCTGAATTTCTGGCTCAATAAGTACTTTTACGTCAGCCTGGCAGAGAAGAGCGCACGACCGCTGCGCAACGCGGTGAAGAAGATGATTGTGCCGCCGGACTCCTGCTGCTTCGCCAACTGGCTGCGCAATCATGATGAGCTGGATCTGGAAGGGATAGGAAAAAAAGCGAAGCAGACCGTCATCGATACCTTTGCCCCTGATGAAGAGATGAGTGTGTATCAGCGAGGTATCCGCCGCCGTCTGGCGCCGATGCTTAATGGCGATCGAAAGCGGCTGGCCTTTTGCCATGCGGTCTTGTTTTCGCTACCGGGCGTACCGGTCATGCGCTACGGGGATGAGATTGGTATGGGGGATGATTTGGATCTTGAGGAGCGTTACGCCGTACGCACCCCGATGCAGTGGGCCGGATCGCAAGGCGGCGGTTTCTCAGATGCCGACCCGGAAACTTTTGTCGCCCCGATGATTGACCACGGCCCGTACCGCTATCAAAAAATCAACGTGGCGGATTCGCTGTTGCACCGCAACTCACTCCTACACTGCATTATCGATATCGCCAATACGCGCTCGGAGTTCCCTGAGATCGGCGTCGCGCCGTTTCGTCTTATTAATATCGACAGCGATGCGGTACTGGGGATCTATTACGAAACCGACACGCGCAGCATTCTGACCTTCGTTAACTTCAGCGATAAGCCCGTTAATTTTACCGCCAGAGGGATCCGGCATGCGACCTGGACCGCCTGCCTGGCGGACAAACGCTACGACGACGCGCTGGTGTGCGGTAAAACCGTCGCGCTTAACCTCAGCGGCTATGGCTACCGCTGGTTCTGGACCGATCGTACCGCACTGCGCTGATTATCGTCTCCGCGAGAGCAGCAGACGGGCCACGATCGCGCCCGTGACGGCAAGGGAGCCGAGCAGCACTTTCCCCGGCATGCCGGAGGTGACGCTGGTGGCGCGCTCTTTTGCTTCGTCGGTGAAGTGACCGTGGATTTTATGCAGGTCGTTGACCGGCTGATCCAGATAGTCCTGACGGTCATCCGCATTTAACGTATCGGTCATCTGCCCTTCCCAGGCCTTTTTAACCATCAGCCGATCCAGAAAGCCGGGGAAAAGAAATTGCCCGACAATCGACTGGACGGTGCTGCTGCCCACCCACAGTTCCCGCACCGGTTTCTGCGCCACCTTAAAAATAGCGCTGGCCGCCACTTCCGGCTGAAACACGGGAGGAACCGGGCGCATCGCCCAGGCAAATTTATTCCTCGCCCACTCAAACTGCGGCGTATTGAGGCCCGGCATCTGTACCATTGCGATCTGCACCCGGCTGTTTTCATGCATCAGTTCGGTGCGCACGGCATCGGTAAATCCGCGGATCGCGGCTTTCGCCCCGCAGTAGGCTGACTGCAAGGGAATGGAACGGTAGGCCAGCGCGGAGCCAACCTGAATAATCGTTCCACGATCGCGTGGGGTCATTAACTCCAGCGCGGCGCGGGTGCCGTTAACATAGCCCAGATAGGTCACCTCGGTGACGCGGCGAAACTCCTCAGGCGACATGGTGCGAAACGGCGCCAGCATCCCGCCCATGGCGTTATTCACCCAGACATCGATGGCCCCAAGCCGGTATTCAATCTCGTTAGCAGCCTCGGTCACCGCCTTGCTGTCGGCCACGTCGGCCTGAACGGCACGGGCGTTGATCCCAAAACGGCGCAACTCCTCTTCTGTGGAGCGCAGGCTCTGCTCGTCGCGGGCAATGATGCCCACATCGTAGCCCGCTTTGGCAAAGTGCAGCGCCGTGGCTTTCCCCACGCCCGCCGTACCGCCGGTAATAACGATCACAGCCATAGCCTTTCCCCTTGTTTCAGACGTTATCCCAGCCGGAGAGGATTTCGATCAGTTCAGACAGGGAATAACGCACCGCTTTATCCACCACATCCTGACATTCACCGGAAAACAGCACGGTGCGGGTTTCCGTCTTTCCGCGAATATTCCAGCCGAAGCAGACCGTACCGGCTGCGGTGCCATCGTCTCCGCCTTCCGGTCCCGCATAGCCGCTGATGGCAAGGCCGATATCCGCCTCGGCAATTTCGCGAATTTTAGCGGCCATCTCGGTCACCGTTTGTTCACTGACGGCGGTGAAGCGCTCAATGGTTTCGTGCCGCACGCCGAGGATCCTCTCCTTCGCCGCATCGCTGAACACCACCATGCCAACATCATAAAATTCCGCCGTGTTCTCTTCGGCACAAAGCGCAACCGCGAGATTGCCGCCGGTACAGGACTCTGCGGTGGTTAACCGCAAACCTCTGTCCGTAAGCTGAGTGGCGAGCTTTTTCGTCAGCTCGCTGATGGTGCTGTTGCTGTCGTGAATAAGGTTGCTCATCGCGTTGCCCCTTAATTTTCGTCAGGAATAATAGAAATATGACCATTACGCTCAAGAATAGCGTATTTAATCTCCTTCAATTCTGTAATACCGTGATTCTGGCGGGCTGATACCAATATATCATCACAGGATACATCGACCTTTTTCAGTTTATCGGCAAGGGGAACACCGTTCTCCACCAATATCACCGGCGTGCCATCAAGAATATTCTCAACAGTGGAAAAATATTTTTTCAGCAGGCCAAAAATTATATCCACCACCACCAGCGTTGTTATTGTAATCATCGCGCCGGTGACGGAGAAATCTTCGCCAAGCAGCGCCTGTTGTGTCGCCTCACTGATAATTAAGAGCAAAATAAGGTCAAAACTGGTCATTTGTAGCAGGGCGCGTCGCCCGGCAACTTTAAACACAATGACCAGAAACAGGTAAATTGCCAGGGCACGAAAAACCATGTCCATATTCGACTCCTAGGGGTAAATAAACTGCCAGAAATGGATATCTGGCTCGTTGTTTACGCGGATGCTGTTTGTCCACTTCCCTGCTTTTGACGGCGTGATGAATAACAAAACGGTAAATTTATCGGTCTGTTGTAAACGATCGTAGACGAGAAACAGGGTATTCCCCCGGCTGTACATGCTGTCCGGCTGTGGCCAGACGCTGCCGGGCTCATATGCGTCGCTGCTTTCGCTGGTCATGCTGAGGGTATATTTCCCCTCAGACGTCACCGGAAACGTCAGTGCCATCCGCGATTCGGTCTGGCGGCGACCGAAGCGCTCATAGCTCAGGGTCAGGGATTTTGCTTCGTTTGTTTTCTCCACGTCGCTGACCGCGCCGCTGGAAAACAGGCCGGCAATTGCCGCCACGATAATAGCTAACAGCACAATAAAACCCACCTGAC
Source organism: Enterobacter sp. MGH 33 (assembly GCF_000534535.1). Taxonomy (NCBI): domain Bacteria; kingdom Pseudomonadati; phylum Pseudomonadota; class Gammaproteobacteria; order Enterobacterales; family Enterobacteriaceae; genus Enterobacter; species Enterobacter sp. MGH 33. Next base: position 4,113,357 of record NZ_KI973212.1, read on the forward strand.
GAAATGCGTACTCAAACGTCAGCAAACGGTTACTCTCTTTTATCCCAGGCACTTTTTCATTTTTTGGTTCCATGGCTGTGGTCACCGTTTCGCTTAATTGCCGAAATTTTTGATTTTTCTGTGCAAATGCTTTTAAGACTTATCACATTTGCCACATAAAGGAATAGCAACAATACTTAATAAGTCAAGACATCCAAAATGAAGGGTATCAGATGAAATTATCAGTGATTTCAGCCTTGTTTATATTAATTATCCCTACCGCATGGGCAGATAATAACGGCGGGTTACAAAAGGGTGATGCGCCGCCACCGCCGCATGCGCTGGACAGCGGTTATCGTGGTACCGATGATGCGCGCATTATGACTATTACTCAGGCGAAAGAGATGCATGATGGTGCCTCTATTTCATTGCGCGGCAATCTTATTGATGGCAATGGCGATAAATACGTATTCCAGGATAAAACCGGGAAAATCGACGTTATTATCCCGAAAGCCGTATTTGACGACAGAACCGTGGAACCTGACAACATGATCAGTATTAGCGGCTCGCTCGATAAAAAATCATCCCCACCCGTAGTGCGGGTCAGCCACTTGCAAAAATAATTCAGCGAAGCGTTAACGCTGTAACTATCCATCAAATCTCACCCCTAACAAGGAGTTAGCTATGAGTGATAATGAACAACGTACGAACGCTTACCCAACGCCACCTTTCCCGGAGCAGCCTCAGACGCCACCGGGCCTGGCCTCAGAGATGGAACCCGTACCCGACCACGGCGAGAAGAGCTACAAAGGGCATGGTCGTCTTGCCGGTAAGAAGGCGCTAATTACCGGGGGCGATTCCGGCATAGGACGCGCGGTAGCCATTGCCTATGCCCGCGAAGGGGCAGATGTCGCGATTAACTATTTGCCGGAAGAGGAAGAAGACGCAGCGGAAGTCATCGCCCTGATTAAAGCGGAAGGACGGAATGCCGTCGCGCTTCCGGGCGATGTGCGGGACGAAACTTTTTGTCAGAGCCTTGTGGAGCAGGCCGTCTCAAAACTGGGCGGGCTGGATATCCTGGTGAATAACGCAGGCCGCCAGCAGTACCGTGAGTCGCTGGAAGAACTGACCACGGAAGATTTTGACGCGACCTTTAAGACCAACGTCTATGCGCCTTTCTGGATCACAAAGGCGGCGTTGCGCCACATGAAAGCCCCCGCCTCCATCATTAACACCTCATCTGTACAGGCGGTGAAACCGAGCGCCGTACTGCTTGACTATGCGCAGACCAAAGCCTGTCTGGCGGTGTTCACCAAAGCGCTGGCGAAACAGCTGGGACCGAAGGGGATCCGCGTGAACGCGGTAGCGCCGGGACCTTACTGGACCGTGCTTCAGCCCAGCGGTGGGCAGCCACAGGAAAAAGTGAAACATTTTGGCGAGAGTACCCCTCTGGGACGCCCGGGACAGCCCGTGGAGATCGCACCGCTGTATGTCACCCTGGCCTCGGATGAGTGTTCATACACCTCCGGGCAGGTGTGGTGTTCAGACGGCGGGGATGGCGTCATCTAGCGCTCAAGGCGCGCAGAGTGTAGGCCGGGTAAGGCGAAGCTGCCACCCGGCAAATTGTTGCAGGCGAAAGCTAAAGGGCTGCGAAAGCAGCCTTTTTTACGTTTAAGGGGTGACGACAGGAAACCAGAAGCTGAAGCTCTCCATGCAGCGCAGCATTTCGTTTACCTTCGCGGCATTGCCGACGATCGTCACCTCTCCTGCCTGTTGCGCCTTTTTCAACGTGGTCTCTTTGAGGATGATTTTATTCAGCGTTTCGCGGCTGAGCGTGATGGTTGCATCCGGATCTTCTGCCTGAGCGTTGGCGCTATGGGTCAGCACGCCATTCTCCAGCTCCAGCTTGTACCTGCCGCCCTCGCGACCCAGATCAACGTTAAAAATCCCTCTGGCATTCGCAGCTCTGACGCCGTTAAGGTGAACGCCGAAGTAGTCAAAAATCATCTCAGTCGACATGGCACGAACCGCATCCGGGCTGGCGGTATTGGGCGTCGGCATCCTCTTCACGCCGTTACGCAACGCCTGCGCACCGGTGAGGTAGGCGTTACGCCAGGGTCCTGACTCGGCCTGGTATCCCAGCTGTTCAACCGCGTCCGCTTCCAGTTCGCGCGCCGCCTTATTATTTGGATCGGCAAAAATGACTTTACTCACTACCTGCGCCACCCAGCGGTAATTTCCCCGGGCATAATCAACCCGAGCTTTTTCAAGGATCGCGCGGGCTCCGCCCATGTAATCGACATATTTTTTCGCTGCCTCGACCGGAGGCAGTTCATTGAGCGTCGCCGGATTTCCGTCGAACCAGCCAAGATAGTAGACATAGGTGGCTTTGACATTGTTGCTTACCGAGCCGTAATAGCCACGGCCTGCCCAGGATTTTGCCAGCCCGTAAGGCAGGGCGAAATTAGCGGCTATCTCATCCCTCGTCAGCCCTTTATTCGCCAGCCTCAGCGTCTGGTCGTTGATATAGCGGTAGATATCACGCTGGCTTTTCATCAGCTTCACCACTTTCTTATTACCCCATGTGGGCCAGTGGTGCTGCGCGATAATAATTTCCGCTTTATCCCCCCAACGATCGAGGGCGTTATTGATGTATTTTGACCATGCCAGCGGATCGTGTATTTTCGCCCCGCGCAGCGAGTAAGTATTGTGCAGGGTGTGAGTGACGTTCTCTGCTGCTTCAATCAGCTTTTTCTCTTCCACATACCAGAGCATTTCAGACGGCGCTTCCGACCCCGGCGCCAGCATAAAATCATAGGTGAGACCGTCGATGATCTCTTTCTGCCCGTCTTCGGTAATGGCGTGAGTGGGCGCGATAAGCGTGACCGTCCCGGCTGAGGTGGTCGTCCCCAGACCCGCCCCTACCTGACCTTTTACATTGGCCTTTAACAGGTTTCCGTAGATATAACTGGCACGGCGGCTCATGGCATTTCCGGCCATGATATTTTCCGATACCGCCTCTTCCATAAAACCTGCTGGAGCATAGACTTTCACTTTGCCGGTTATCACTCCCGCTTCATCGACTACGCCACGCACGCCGCCATAATGATCGACATGACTATGGGTATAAATAACGGCAACAACCGGGCGTTTGCCACGATGTTGAACGTAAAGATCCATGCCCGCTTTGGCCGTTTCCGCAGACACCAGCGGATCGATAACCGTGATCCCCTCTTTGCCCTCTATAATCGTCATATTCGACAGATCGAGGTTACGGATCTGGTAGACGCCTTCCGTGACCTCAAACAGACCGCCAATATTATTCAGCTGCGCCTGACGCCACAGGCTCGGGTTGACGGTATCCGGCGCTTTTTGCCCTTCTTTGATAAAAGCGTATTTCTGGGGGTTCCAGATAACGGCGCCTTTTTCGCCTTTAATCACCGCGGGTGGCAGCGGGGCAATAAAGCCTTTGTGCGCATTTCGGAAATCCGTCTTATCAAAGAAGGGCAGTTGACCATAAAGTGCATCATTCATCTCTTTCGTATGGACAGTGGCTCCCTTCCCTTCCTTTTGTGCCAGGACAGGCAATGAGGTCAACGACACTAATAGCAGACCAGCAACGGCTATCGTACTAACGAGAGTTTTAAATTTCATACTTCCTCGAGGAGTTATATTCACGCTGGCGGTACATGGGGGGAAAGGAGGCTATCACCAGGCTTATCTTTAACCTATGGAAATAACGTTTATAAATAAATTAGTTTATTCTTTCGTCGCTGCGTCCTTAAGGGATAATGCTGAGTCCAGTTATTTCCCCGGAGTGATTCGATGAAGAGCCTGCCGTTCTTTTTCGCTGTATTAACCCTCAGCACATTAACAGCCTGTAGTTCTCCCCAACCAGACAATGTTGAAAAAATTAATCATCTGCAAATTCCACTGGTGTTGCCGGGGGAAAAACCGCCGCAGGCACAGATATCGCATATCGCGTCTCTTTATCAGGAAAATAAACAGCAGATCGAGACCTTAACGCGCAGCGTAAAATCTCAGTATCTACAGGACACCACCGCAAAAGAAATTTTTGTTGCGGACAGTGCCGTTCAACGCGTCTATGCCTCGCTGACCAAACTGGAACAGTTAGATATGGTTAATCAGCAATACCTGAAAGATAATAATGTCACGGGCCTGCAAAATATTCATATCATTCTTGAACCGTTATTTACCAGCTGAAAACGAAAAACCCGGCAATATAAGCAGCCGGGTTTTTTATTAATGGGCATATCACGGGCATCAGTCGTACTGACCAAAGCGATAGCTAAGCCCTGCGGTGACGGAACTCAGGTCGCTGCTCACGCCGATCTGGTTAACATTGCCCACGTTGCTTACCCACTGATACTCCAGGCGGCCCGCCCAGTTTTTATTGAAAGCGTATTCAGTACCCACGGCTGCAAGCGGGCGCACACCGGTTTCAAAACGATTGTGACCACTTACATCGGATTCAGCGCGATAGCCCATTGCGCCGGCACGGCCGTAAATATCCCAGTCATTGGTCAGGGCATAACTGGCCTTCAGAGACATTTGCAGCCCCTGCGTCTTCATTTGCGCCCCGGCGCCATGCTGACCGTTAATCTGCATGTTGCCTAAATAATCATAACCACCTTCTACCGCAAGCCATGGGGTAATCTGATAACCCGTATAAACACCCCCGCCGACATTATCATGGTTAAAATCGAAGTGATCGGAATGCGTGTTCTCAAACGCTTTTGAACCCATATTGGTATCAAAATAGTGAGACCAGCCGAATTTAGCCCCGCTATACCAGGTGCCAGCATCAGCGGCGGCGAACGCGGAAGTGGCGGTAAATGCATTAGCCATAATCAATGCGATAACTGTCTTTTTCATAAATATACCGTTTACTTGATAATGTTAAATCTGAGAAAGCAAACGATATAGAAAATTAACGGTAGCGTTAATTGCATTTCTGTTTAATTTTAAACTTCAGCTAGAATGACTCGGGTAAATGTCTGACCTCAAGCAGATATCCACCGCGCTTAAAGGCGATATATTCCCCCTGCTTAAGGGCAGATAATACATTGAGTATACTGCTGCGAGAGAGCAGCGTACGATCCTGGATATATTCCAGAATCGTGGTACGCAAACGCGTCTCTTCCGGGAGCAAAATCATTTCCTGAAGGTGGTTACGAATAACGGAATAGGTACGCTGCTGGAGTACCTGGGCATCACGGAATATTAAATAGGCCGTATGGTATGAGAGCAGCGCGGCGACATCCTCCCAGACGCCCTCGGCACGAAACAACTCAGCCGCCTTGTCCGCATCGAGACGTAAAATAGTCGACTCTCTTTCAGCACGGAGAAGGTGCCCCTGCGTAGGCTGGATCATCTCTGCAATACCAAACAAATGCGGCTCGTAAACGGTCACTACCACCAGTCCATCCGAAGCCCGCAGCAGGGACAGCTCTCCTTCCAGAAAGAGGTACATCTGCTGTTTCCCCTTCCGTAACCAGGTGAGTCGCTTACGCGGAACAACGTGCACTTTCTCCGCTATCGGCTCAAGGATGGCGGTCAGTCGTTCGATGGATCTTTCGGGTCGAACAGGCGGTAAAATATGCATGGTACAACCTTCTGACATTCAATATCTGCCATTATAGACCATATATTTTAAGCGGTTAGCCGATCAAAACTGATAGCTGTAGTTGACGCTGGCAAACCAAAGATAAGGATGATCGTAACTTCCGGCAAACGCCGTCGGGGATTTCACATGCGACGACTGCATATGAAGATACGACACGGCAATACCAATATTGCTGGACGGGGTGATCTGATACTGGGCTCCCGTGCCAAATCGCCACTCATCCCCGGAGGGTAAAGTTAAGGCCACATCACTCTGACTCTCATACGGCGAGCTGTCGAACGCCACACCGGTATTCAGTCGCCACTGAGGTGTTGGACGATACTGCACGCCCACCGCGCCGTGCCACGTATCCTTCAGGCGGCTGACGTTGTTCAGTTGCCGATCCCCAACGACGATTTGCGGGGCACCGAACTGGCTCCAGTCCTGCCAGCCGAGATCGCCCATAACCGACCACCGCGGGTTAATATCATGCACAAGACTGAGCATGATTTGCTGCGGCGCGCTGATTTGTGCCGACACCGGGAGGTCGTAGGCACCATTCTGTACTCGAGCTTTGCCGTTAACAGAGTAGCGATAGTTCGTCTCGCTGTTCCATGTAATACCGGCTCGCGTCTGGTCGGTCAGTTGCATGAGTAGCCCAAGCCGATAGCTCATGGCCCAGTTCTCATCATGCTGCCGATAGTCATTATCATTAACGTTGCGGGTCAGCGAGAAATAACCGTAATTAACGTTGGCGGACGCCCCTATTGAGAGTCGGTCGTTGAGCTTGTATGCCAGTGACGGACTGAGCGTCATTGCAACCAGGGTACTCTTTTTAATCAGCCTGTCGCCCGCCCAGCTACCGTAATCGATCCCCAGACCGTAATTACCGTAAAGCCCGATCCCGGCATAAAGATCGTCGTTTATCTTCTGGCTATAAAAGGCGCTGGCATTCGGGATGGTTTTCATCACGTCGCCGGGGCTTTGATGGGCATGGTTATCCAGCTGGTTGTCGATGGAGCCATCCATAACCTGTAACCCGCCAGTGACCATATGATCTGGCAGGCGCGTCATGCCAGCAGGGTTGGTCATGATTGTCGAGGCATCCTGCGCACGAGCCGCCTGCCCTGCTCCGGCAAGCGCGGTATCTTCGGTGCCGGCTTCATAAAAATAGAGGGCGCTGGCATGGGCACTGGAGGCGGCAAATAAGCCCGCGCACAGGAGGAGTCGTGTTTTCATCTGCGATCCGGGAAATAAAAAATTTGCCGACAGATATAACAGGGGCGCCTGATGACGTAAAAAGGAAGAGGGTTTAATTTTAAATTATGCGCGGTTCAGCCCCTCTTAATATCTCTGACAATTCAGCGACGTCCGGAATAAGGCGCCGCTACGTCCTGCACCTGTAATACGTTCAGGTACAGGACGATAAAATTCAGGAATTTTGTTCAGGTTTATCCGGCCTTACTTATAATGCTCCAGATTGGTTTCCGGGCCCGTTCTGGCAATTTCCTGAGCTTTGCCGAAACTTTCAATCAGGCACTTATATTCCGGACAGACATGCTCTGCCAGGATCTCAGCAAAGCGAGAACCTTCCTCGCGGTTCCAGGTTCTCATTAATTCAGCGACAATGGCAAACGTATCGGTAGGGATCGCCCCCGCCTGAGCCACGCGCGCGATGGTGGTATCGGTCGCGATTTTGGACCAGTTCCCCGAGGCATCCACAACACAGTAAACCTTATACCCCTCCTGGACAGCGCTAACCGCAGGGAACGCCATGCAGACGCTGGTGAGCGTGCCGGCAATAATCAGGGTCTTTCTGCCCGTCTTTTCCACTTCCTTCACAAACGCCGGATTATCCCAGGTATTAATCTGCCCGGTGCGTGGAACATACACGGCATGGGGTGCATATTTGTGAATTTCCGGGATGAGCGGGCCATTGGGACCGTCAGGAACAGAGGCCGTGGTGATCACCGGGATATTTAAAAGCGTGGCAACTTTGGCTATCGCTGTCACATAATTACGAAGGTCTGGTACAGGCACATCACGTACCGTGTTGAATAAGCCACTCTGATGGTCGATGAGTAAAATTACAGCGTCATCAGTATCAATCATACCGTTTGTAGCAGCCATATTTCTTTCCTCATGATTTCTTTTACATTGCCGTCAACTCTCCCGGCTCCGCGATTTTACATGCACATGGTCAGGGTATAATGCATTGATAAATCATAATGAATAGTAGTTCGATCCGGTCTGAATACCGCATCATTTCAGGACAATTTCTGGCACGGTACGCTGAGCCATCGACGCTGACGGAAAGCCCTCGTGAGGAGAAAAGATCTTTACAATGCCGTTATGCGGCCATTCGTATTCGTTCGGCTGAAGGCAAGCGTTACTCACTACTGGGATCGCCCTTATCCTCCCGCATGGATTCGATAAACTCCCGTTGCTCCTCTGTGAGTTCAAGCTCATTCAGCAAGCGATCTAACTCTTCTTCAGGTGATTCCTTTTGGTTCTTTCTCTTCCCGGTAGCCATACTCACCCTTGAGTTATTAGGATTAATCTCAGGGTATCCAGGGTACAGGAAATGTGCAACTTAGCGTGTTATGCCGACAACCGATCATAACAATGAACGAAAGGGGGAAGCAGGTACGCCAGTACAGGAAAGACTGATAGGGGTATTCCTGTTCCGGCGATGAAAGATAGCCAATTGAAAGCCTTGCCAGATTACATACGGGCTTTGCAATAATCGAGAGGGTGCAATGCCTACCTTCCCTTTAGTTTAACTTAACTAAAATTTAATTACATTTAAATTAATGATTTTGTTAGATTTAATCGTTTATTGCCCTCTCACATATAGGTACACTTTCTCTATGGTTTTTTTTATAACAGCATGAGGAAAAGTGAAAATGGCTATTCCAGCTTACCTATGGCTTAAAGATGACGGTGGCGCAGGATGGGCGCAAAGCCGCGCAGGAACAACGGATCCGGCTTTTGGTGATTGGTTTGGCTCAACGCCTTACGGTGATGATCCTAACGACCAGTACTGGATAAGAGCGGGTATCGACTATGCAAAACGCACAGGTTTTTAAGAAGCGGTATCTACTTCTGATCCTGTTGGCTGTTGTCGCCTATGGGATATACAACTTGCTGCACTTCTCACCACTTGAGCAAGTGATTATTAAGAAGGTGAAAGTTAACAATCTGGCTAATCTTTACATCACAGAAGCGAGTGCAGGAGCCACCACAGGCTTTTCCTACCGTTTCTATCTCTATGATGTAACCAAAGATGATAAAGCGTTTATGGCGAGTCTGGAGAACGATCACCAGCCTTTCATGATCACCACGGACAAAGATGCATTGAAGAAGGTCGAGAATAACGCGATCTACCTTCCCGTGAAGGGAACCATTTACACCTTTCACAGCCCTGCGGATTATCTGGCAGGTGGCTCGATCTACTCCGTCCCTGTCTATTTAACCGCATCACCATACTAAAAACATAGCCAGCTGCCACGCTGGCTCTTTCTTTTCTGGTTTTAGACAACAGAAACCATTAAGCCCCTTAGAGGTTAGAAGACAAGCGAAGCACAGCGATTTCATAAGACTGTCAGAGGGTTACCTGCATTTCGTGTGCAGGGAGGACGTCAATGCTCTACAGGACATAACGCCTAAACAAGTTAGTCAGCGCTACTGAGCAACCTACTGAAATAAAGAAAGTTTTTGAACGGTTCTACTTGGGGAAATTCTGGAGCGGGCGAAGGGAATCGAACAGAACCCCCCAAGAACCGCGAAAGATCTCAACATTGGTAGTTGATAGCGGAGATTGTAGAGGATCATTCTCATGTCTATCAAGGGTCAATCTTATCTATACCCAACTGCGGAAGGGGTCTGGATGTTTCAGATCTTCATTCCGGCGTACATGCGCCACATATTCGGCGGGAAACGTCTATACCGGAAATCAACGGGAACTAAAGATCTTGCCGCCGCTAAACACTTCCGTAATCACATGCTCATCGAGTGGAAGACACTCAAGGAACAGTATTCCCCAAACACGGAGGAACGGCGCATTCAAAACGCCATAGCCGGATTACATAAGCAAACCACGCTACGCGCCCCACTCCAGACCGTGCCAACATTAACCGCCATACGTGATCAATACGCTGACAGATACAGTGATAAGCGCTCATTCTCGACGCTGGCTAAATCTGCTCGCGCCGTAGAGGTATTTCTCACTTCGCTTGACCGTGCAGACATTCAGGTCACGGAGATCAGACGGTCACAAGTGGCGATGTTTATCAATCAGCAGGACAAGAAAGCCCCCCAAACCGTGCAGAACTGGCTGACGTGCCTGGGAAGTCTGTACGAGTATGCACGGAGAGGTTACGACGACATAGCACCAGATAACCCGTTTCACGGTCACAACCTCGAAGCACGAGCCAGCATTGTAAGCTATGAACCATTTGAAGCTCATCATATGCAAAAGCTACTGGATGCAGCAGAGCCGGAGATCAGGAATATCATAATCATGGGGCTTTTTTCAGGATGCCGCCTTGATGAACTGGCAAGCCTTAAGAAATCAGAGATTCAAACGATGGAAGGTGTACGCTGTTTCTACATCTCGAAGTCAAAGACCAAGGCGGGGGTACGGTACGTCCCTATTCATTCCAGGCTATCTGCGATTGTCGATGAATACCTGAGCCATAGTTACGGCGAGTACCTGTTCCCACAGGCTAACAAGATTAACCGTGCTGACGGTAAGAAAGGCCCGTTCTACTCCCAAGCGTTCACCAGGTTACGCCGCCGAGTATTGCCTACCGCTACAGATCGTCAATGCTTCCACAGCTTGCGCGGGATGTTCATCACCTGCTTAGACCGTGCAGGGGTTAGCGAAACAAGGATCGGGGCCATCACCGGACACACTGAACAGAAAGCGAAAACCGAAGCATTCCGTACCTATTCAAAGGGGGCGAGCATGGAAGAGTTAGCAGGGTATGTCGAATTGGTGGACTACCCTGAAATCTAATTATAGTAACGTTTCAACAAGACCATTATCCTTCCCAGAGTTAGTTAATGAAAGTGTATTATTCATTACAACTTTTCATAAAAAAGTTATCATTATTGTATGCTAAAGAAATTTTGAAAATGGATTAAAATCAACATGATAATTAAACCTAAGATTCGTGGATTCATTTGTACCACCACACATCCGGTTGGTTGCCAAGTCAACGTAAACAAACAAATCGAGTACATCCGCAAAAACGGAAAACTCACTGATGGCCCTGCGCGCGTGCTGGTGATCGGTGCTTCCACTGGTTATGGGCTTGCTTCCAGAATTTCTGTAGCATTTGGCGGCGGTGCTTCCACTGTCGGTGTTTTCTTTGAAAAACCGGGGACGGATGCCAAGCCAGGCTCAGCGGGCTGGTATAACTCTGCGGCTTTTGATGAAGCAGCGAAACGTGAAGGTCTTTACTCGAAAAGCATCAACGGCGACGCGTTCTCCGATGAGTGCCGCGACGAAGTTATCAGCCTCATCAAAGAAGATCTGGGTCAGATTGATTTAGTGGTTTATTCGCTTGCATCTCCGGTAAGAAAGATGCCAAAAACAGGCGAAATTGTTCGCTCTGCGCTGAAGCCAATCGGTGAGGTTTATACCTCTAAAGCCATTGATACCAACAAAGATCAGATCATTACTGCCAGTATCGAACCGGCAACCGAAGAAGAAGTGCGTAACACTGTTACCGTGATGGGTGGCGAGGACTGGGAACTGTGGATTGATGCGCTTAATAACGCTGGCGTTCTGGCTGATGGCGTGAAGACCGTTGCTTACTCCTACATCGGCACGGATTTGACCTGGCCTATTTACTGGCACGGTGCGCTCGGTAAGGCGAAGGAAGACCTGGATCGGGTGGCAAAAGAGTTACGCAACAAGCTGGCTCCTCTCAACGGTGCTGCAAACGTCGCGGTGTTAAAGTCTGTTGTCACCCAAGCGTCTTCAGCTATTCCAGTCATGCCGCTTTATATTTCTATCGTGTTCAAGCTCATGAAAGATCGTGGGATACACGAAGGCTGCATCGAGCAAATTAATCGTCTGATGACTACCAGCCTGTATGGGGGTAATGCCAAACTTGATGACGAGCAGCGAATCCGCATGGACGATCTGGAACTGCGTGAAGATGTGCAGCAGGCGTGCCGCGAAATCTGGCCGACCATTACCGATGAAAATCTGGAGCAGTTAACAGATTACATTGCTTATAAAGAAGAGTTCCTGAAGTTGTTTGGGTTCGGATTCGAAGAAGTTAACTACGAAGCCGATACCGATACAAACATAGATTTTGATGTGAAAACATTAATCTAATAAAAGGGGGCGCAAGCCCCCTTATTTTTTATTAAACTCCGTAGTCACCGTATCACCTTCGGTTTTCTTAGGTGCATTGTTCACCACCTTCTGTTTCACCGTACCGCCTACAGATTTATTTCCCTGCGTTTTAGTTGCAATCACATTAACCGTAGCTTTGCTGACGAGGCGAATTTGCTCGAATTCAAGATCGAATTGCATAGCAAATTCAGATTTATAATCGTAGGAAATGCCGGAGAGAATAACATTCTCGTACACTTTATGTTCTGTCACTAATGTGATGGGCTGACGACTGTCAAATATTTGATCGAGATAGGTGATAGCTTGTGATATTCGCGTACCATTAACACCAGCACTGTATAATAAATCTCTCTCAAGTCTGATCGGAGTTTCCGTGATTACTCCAGACATTTTGAATGTATTATTCTTAATCTGAATGTGGTCGCTCACCTCAGCCCCGCTCTCAACGGGATAGCTCGTAATATCAGCCTGTCTACGTACTCCCGTATCTGTCACAGCATCAAAAACTATCGCCTGATAGTTACGAATATAGTTATCAGAGGCTGGGTTATATACCGATGCAAGAATGGTGAATCCGTTTTCACCTTTGGTACGGGTAGCGCTGCTGTTATTACTGTTCTGAGTTGAATTGATTCGGGAGGAATGAATCGCCACGGATAATCTAGACACTTCCGAGCCGTTGATAATACTGGTTTTCATATTCTGTCGGTGACATCTGTTCGCTAGAACCATGCCGACGCTTACTGTTATAAAACATTTCGATGTAATCAAAAATATCACTGCGGGCTTCTTCCCGCGTTCCGTAGATCTTTTTCTTTATCCGTTCACGTTTCAACAACTGGAAAAAACTTTCTGCAACCGCATTATCATGGCAGTTACCGCGACGGCTCATGCTACCCTCCAGGCCGTGTGATTTCAGGAACGACTGCCACTCATGGCTTGTGTACTGACTGCCCTGATCCGAATGAACCAGCACCTGTTTTTCGGGATTACGCCGCCATACAGCCATCAGCAGTGCGTTCAGGACAATGTCCTTTGTCATCCGGGATTGCATGGACCAGCCGATAATTTTGCGTGAGAACAGATCAACAACAACGGCAAGATACAGCCAGCCTTCGTGGGTCCTGATGTAGGTTATGTCCGTTACCCAACGCTCATCAGGAGCATCCGGATTGAACTGTCGCTGGAGCCTGTTGGGTGACACGATACTGGCCTCGCCTTTACGTGCCCGCGGGCTTCGGTATCCGACCTGAGCCTTTATTCCGACACGTTTCATCAGTCTCCAGACTCTGTTTACTCCGCACTGTTGCCCGCTGTCACGCAGATCCAGATGGATTTTGCGATAACCATAGACGCATCCCGATTCCAGCCAGAACTGTTTAATCTGTCCTGTCAGTCTCAGGTCTGCCTGATGGCGTTGTGAATGCGGCTGCTGAAGCCAGGCGTAAAAACCACTGGGATGAACATCCAGCACCCGACAGAGCAGGCGAACAGGCCAGCAACAGGAGTTGTCACGGATAAAGGCGTACCTCAGTCGGACAGCTTTGCGAAGTACGCCGCGGCTTTTTTTAATATGTCCCGTTCGTCGGTAACCCGTTTCAGCTCTTTCTGGAGACGGCGGATCTCGGCCTGAGCATCTGACTGTTCTTTATTAGTGGAAGAATCCGGACCGTACTTCTTTATCCAGGCATAAAGGCTGTGGGTGGTGATATCGAGACGTGTTGCAACGCTGGCAACAGAATAACCGCGATCAACAACCTGTTTGACTGCTTCAGTTTTAAACTCTTCAGGATAACGCTTACCGCTCATGGGCACCTCTCTTTAAGTCATCTTAAATGACTCTGAGGTGTCTGTTAAACGCGTGGCGATTCAGAATCGCCCCCGATTGTTAAACTTCCTGGTGTTGCCATTTTATTTTATTCCTTACGAAGAGGGGCATTAGCCCCCCGCCCCTTGTCCAGATGAAACAGCCAGCACCATACGCTGATTGTTATCATTGATACGCTGATCAACGGTAGCATTAAGCATGTTTCCAAAAGTTGGATCAGGAGAAATAGTTAGATGGATAAGCCCTTCCGGTAGCTGATTCTGCAACACTACAGGCTGCATGATCGGCGTACTGGCTGGCTTAGCTGGCGCTGCTGCACTCTGTTTCAACATCGAAACAGGAGAGTAATCTCCGTTGGTGCTCTGCGCGTAGCTGCTCACGTCTTTAGCGTCGCTTGTCCCGTTCCACCAATCATGGAATGTATCGAACACATTAGGCTGGTGTGTGCCGTCTGCTTTCGGCTGGCTGGCTCCATAGGCGTTAGCCACAGCGTTACTTCCAGGTTGTGCAGGTGCTGACGTTGTGCCGTAATGCTGGCTAACAGCTTCTTTAGAGGTGTTATCCCCATTGAGTAGGTTTAGCTTGCCTGTGATCCAGTTAGTGAGTTTCAGCAATCCTACGGCAGCATCCCCCGCCGCCCGCCCGATCCCCTTGAAGAAGGGTAAAGCGTCTTGCATCGCTTGTTTCCACTCTTTAACCGTCGCAGGGTCGAGAGACTCCATGAAACCTTCGAAGAATGCCAGCTTCTGGCTATCGGATAGAATGCTAAGTTCCTGGTTAAACTTACGGTAGGCCACAAGTTGATCCTGCTGGGCTTCATCCAGCCACTGCCCGTTACGCTTGAGCACGTCCACCTGATCAGTGATCGCTTTTCCTTGATTAGAAAATGCCTTGTGATACAAGCCTAAATCGTCTGCAAGGTCTTCCAGGTTATGAAGGATTTGCTCTTGTGAATACCCTTTCCCCTGCATGGTGTTGGTGTAAGCAGAAACGAAGCCAAACGGGTTTGATTGAAAGCCTTTCAGGGCTTCTTTAGTGAATCCCATGTTCAGGGCTGTATCCACAGCAGCGCTACCGCCTTTCCATTTTCCAGACTTCTTATCAAAGGTGCTGTTGGTGTAACTGTCTGCCAGCTTTTCGGAAATGTCCTTTCCGTTGTCGAGCAACTTCCGCTGACCTTGCAGCCCCATCCCACTATCGATCCCGTTAGCCGTGGCATACTGAGAAAGCGCCTGTAACACGTTATAATCCACCCCGCCCAATCTGGCACGCTGCACAATCTCGCTACGCTCTTCCTGTGCTGTAACAGCCTCTTTGCCCCATGAATAAGCGCCATAAGCCGCCGCCCCGATACCAGCGCCAGCAAGCGCACCAGTGCCTAAGCCCATCAGAGAGCCAGAGATAGCCCCTGTAGCCTTACCACCGCCACTAAGAGCGTTAGCCCCTCCCGCCTTTGCTGCTGCCCTACGCTCTGCGTTAATGCGTCTGTAGCTCTGCTGTAAGCGCTTAATCTCGCTGTTCTGGCGTTGTAGAGAGATAGTTCCTGCTGCATAAGCCTTAGTGATCCGTGACGCTGCCAGTGCTGCCTGTGTAAGCTCAACATTGGTAAGGTGCTGCATTGATTTAAAGCTGCTGGCTGTATCTAAGAGCTTCAACTCAGCCCGTTCACGACGAGCCGCCGAACGTGCGGCCTCTTTCGCGGCCTCTTTCGCTGCCTGAGCCTCTACACGAGCTTGCGCCTTAGCTGCCCTTGCCTTTTCTCGTTCATCGTTGCTACGAGGCTTAGAGGCTTTCTTATTCAGCTTATCGAGTTCCCTTTCAGCAGACTTTAGCCCCTGGCTGAATTTTTTCATATTCAACGTGGGGTCTTTAATGCCTTTGGCTTTCTTCTGAATTTGATCGAAAGCGTCCATAGCTTCTTTCATTGAATTACGATCAACACTAAATGTGACGGTAGATTTTATTTGTGCGACGTTGATATCAAGCATTATTCACCACCTTTCTTTTCGTTCACAAGATAATTTAGTGCATCTGATACACTCATTCCTTTGAAAATAAGTTGTCTTAAATGTGAATAGCTCACATCAAGCGCTCTCGATACGGCTGCTAAATTCAGTAGTTGCTCGGCATTTGTATCATTTAGTTGTAAATGCAAGCCTCGACTCTTTAGGATAAGTTCCAATTTCATCTTTCCTCATTCTGGAAATAAAAAAAGGGCGGGAACACTGGGGAGATTTGCGCTCTCTTAGTTCCCAACGTTCACACGCCCTATTCAAAAGTTCTTCTTTATTTCAGACGTGAAGAGGTAACGTCTATCGCTCGTTATTCGGAAACGCTACCGAAGATGATCGCTTGTGGAATATTCACAATTGGCAGATAACTGCATTCAGTTGCGATCTCTGGGAATCCCCAACGCTGATCAACAATTACATACTGATGATATAGCTCTGCGCCTTTGCCTTGTGTCGCATGGCGAACACCAACACCAGAGTGAAGAACGTAGGCATTAGACTGTTCAGACATAACAGGAAGACTCACAAAGCCATCAACCCCGATTTTGTCAGTGATCAGTGAGTAGCCCGTCACATCAATCACCGTTACGCCGTTTAGCGTCCAGGTTTCGAAAGCAGGGTTTGCACCTTTAGTGCGGGTGTAGAAGTTGTCTCCCTGCTCCAGAGGGAGCGTATACACCATGAAGTCTCTCACTGATGGGTGATAGCGTAGCGCTACGGCAGCTTTACCGGAGGCCAGGATCACTACGCCCTGTTTAGCCTGTGCCAGTCCTGAGCCAAGTTTCACATTCTGAATGCGCCCGATCTCGCTTAGTTGCTGGAACACGTTAGCGCTTGCACTGATATCCATCGTGTATGCGGTTTTGCTCCCACCTGCGAGGAAATCTAAATTACCCTGTCCGGCGTATTGTGACTGCACACGAAGCCCTAACAGCGCCTCTACCAGGTCAACCTCTACCGTATTACTCACCTGGGCGTATTGTGCATCGCTGAAATCACTAATAGCGAGGGTGATTTGATCAGCAGTGTCTACTGTTCCACGCGCTTTATACTGCTCAAGGTCGCGAGAAGTGACGGAGTTAAGGGAGTTAGTATATTTAAGCTGATACAGCACATTGCTGAATTCTGGACGTTCTGCACTGTTCCAATCGCTTTGGGCGTAAGGCATCTTTTCAGGTGCAACGAGATTCTTCACATCGGTGATTTTCTCAAGAGCGATTGAGTTCACATCGTGGTTCTCAATTTTGAATAATCCAAGATTGGTTACAATCTGGTTTAGCTGAGTAGAGAATGTAAACGGGCTGGCAAAATCGTACATGTTGCCAGAAAATAGATCTGAATAAGCCATTCTTATTATTATCCTTGATTAGGTTGTGCGTAGGGCTACGGTGTCGTAGTCAGTGAAAGTAAAGCCAAGAGTTGCTAATTGCGCTTGAGCCAGAGATTTATCCAGACTTCCAAATTCAACGCCAACCAGGGCTAAAATAGTATGCTCTGGAGAAGCTACAATAAACGCCTTATCGCCAGCGCGTGCAGGTTCTACGACAACATACGCAATATTGCCAGGAGCGGTAGCTTTCTTACCTGTAGCGTCTACAAGATCACCTACGATAAGGGAATCAGGGATTCCTGTAGCTGTCTTGATCAGCTTATCCTGCATAATTGCATCAGATGCGTAAGCCACTACTTTATATCGGGCGTGGCTGTTATTCCCGTTCAGAGTTTGAAATGTTCCAAATTGCATTGGTTATTTTCCTTTTGCTATTGCTTTTAGTTTTAATCGTTCCTCAAGCCCTGATGATGGGTGAGAACCTTCTTTTGATTTGGTGATAGTGGCGGTAGGCCAGAATTTCTCTGTAGCCTCTCGAATCTCTTCGACACTTACACCTAATACATTCGCCGCTTGTTTCATCATCTTTTCAGAGAGAATAAGAGAAGCACCTTTGTGTGTTATTACACGATCATAATTCATAAGGAACATGAGATTTCCTTCGTATTGTTACTGCGTTCATTAATAACGGAAGTGTTACATGCAGATTGTTAAAAAGGGGCAATTAAGCCCCTGGAGAGATGCCCTTGTTAGAAAGCATTGTTTAACGTCATCGTTTGAGAGGATTATGAAGTTAAAGAATGGTTTCTTGAATAAAATGAAGGGCGCAACTGTTACGAATAACAGAAGTAGGATCGCCCGTCATTGCTCCCACTTCAAAACAGAAGCCCTTCTGTCATGGCGAGAAGTGGAAATGGAATCTCAATATCACCACTGGAATAGTAATAAGAGATTGCCAGCCTGAACGTAACTACCGCTGACGGCGTTTATTCAGTCTGACTACATTCATCCTGACGGAATGAATGAGTAAAGAGCGAATGCCCTTTCTGAAAAAGTCGGAGATGCGCGGTGATTGCGATGCAATACCAACACAACGAGATATTACATCCCGCGCATTCCTTCGGAACTAAACAAGACAAAGAGGAAAGAACCAACACTTTCAGAAAAATAGCATTCAGAGGGAGAGAGTGCCGCCATGGGAAACGGCATTCTCAGGGAGTGCGTATTGTCATACGAGGGTGAGTGATTCGAATACTTACCCTATAACTCATTATGACACATATAGCACATATTGTCAAGACATTTCGTAACTTTTATGTTATGACGCATTCTTCCGCGATCTGGATGGCAAGCTCTCCGAGTTCAACGGTGATGTATTGCAGAGAGCAAGCAAGCTCCTCAAGGTCATTAGCTACACGCCACGCCTCTTCTGGTGTGATCGTACTGCCGTCACGCTGCACCAAACGAGTTACAGACGTTTGCAGATGTTCAAGGGCAGTGATTGCCTGTTCATTGTATTGCACAGCTTCCAGAAGCGCCTCTGGCGTTCTGTCACGCCATGCTGCATTAACAAGCTGTAAGGTTGGTAAATGCCAGTTGTCGTGGAAGGAGTTAATTAGGGTGTTCACTGTGTCCATAGTTTTATTATTCATTGTTTTCCTTGTCGTCAAAGAGAATGTCAAAGTCTTGTGTATGGTGGGATAGTCCCCAGGTCTGGCAATACCCAATATAATCGGCGTAATGTTCAAATCCTGCTATTTGCCATTTTTTGAGATGGCTACTATCTATAATATATTCGCGTCTGCATCGTGGTTTGTAATAAACGTTATCCGTTGACGATAGAACATCCTGCAATAGTTCAAACTCTGATCCGGTTGGCACCGTTGCAGGGTATTCTATTATTTCGGTGATCCACTCCCCAGGGATGGATTCAGTTGCATGTTCTTTCAACTGACGGCTGTATTTACGTTTGCTGGCTCGTGCTGCTTTCTCAATACGCACTAAGTTGTTTCTTTGTCTTGTACTCATTTATCCTCGTAGAGGGAAACTTCCGTGTTTTCTCGTTAATGTCCATACTGCGTAAAATGCTAACAGCCAATAGATAGCGATGATCATAAAAGTTTCCCGTATTGTTTCTTAGTTGGTTGTCGTAATGAAGCTCACCGCTTCGTTTACGGTAATGTCGTAATACTTGCCGTGGCGCTCCATTGTAATAACCGCTGCATCTTTCATTATTAATAACCAATACCGCGCCCCGCTCTCACTTATACCGATCCCATCAGCGATATGTTTCACGGTGGCTTTTATTGCTCCGCTTTCACGTTTAAGAGATGCAAGGTGATAATAAAGACGTTGGCAGACAGTGTTACATTCTATTTGATGATGTGTGGCTTCGTTCAATAGGTATAGTTTATTCAATGTTACTCCTAAGTTTGTTGTGATCGTTCGTATGCTCCGCGTTTGGTTTTAAGATACTGGATTGAATGTTGATTTATTAACTTCCCCTGACTCTCAAACATTGCCAGATAAGGCAAATCAAAGTCATTAAATCCAGTAAACTGATCTGCATCGTTGTAGCGTTCCAAATACCACAAATCCCGGTTTTCATCTCGTGGCGTTTTAAACTCGAACGGGGAGACGGTTTGCTGTTTGGAGGGTGCTTTCCTTGCCGCTGGTTTCTTCGTGGGCTTTGGCGTAGGTGTTGGCTCCACTTTTTCCGGTGCTGGTGCTTCCTCCTCCGGTGTTTCGTCAAGCTCGCACATCGGATCTGCTTTGGCCTCTTCGCACTGCCTCTCTGGCGCTACGTCTTCTCTAACTTTGCCAAACACTGGATGTTTTAGGCAATCTACCCATTCCGGCGCGGAATCTCGTTCCATCGCATTACGATCACGTTCAAAGGTGAAGTTTTCCGGCGTGAGTGGCGTTATGGTCCATTGGTTTGAGCGCTTTGGCTTATTACTGGCAATCAGTCCGATTTTCTTCAACTTTGCAACAATGCGTGTTGCTGTTGCCGAACTAACACCAATACTTGCACCAAGCTGATCAATGTCATCGTAATAAGTACCGCCCAACTCTATCGTAAAGCGATAATAACGATGGCGCATTCTGACGTAAAACTGCTTATCAGCAGGAGAAAGGTACTCTGTAACGCCTGTTTTAAGATTGGTGAGCCTGGTGCATTCGTTAAATGCGTCTTCGGTGTTGGTGAAACTAAAAGCCTTACTGTTTATAATGTCAGTCATGTTAGGGTGTATCCTTATTTGGTAGAACGTTCTCCGTTCTTAATTGATGTGGAAAGTGTGCTTGCAGCGTCAATTAACATCTCCTGCACTGTTACGCCTCTCGCTCGCGCCTCTTTGAACAAAGTACTAAACACTTCATCCGGCAGTTTTACGAATGTTCCGGCTGGTTTCTTCTTCTGGATTTCGCTCATTTGTTTTCTCCTTCTGGTTTATTCGTTGGCGGTGGTTTCAGCCTGTTCAGCTTTCCATTGATCGTAAAGTTCGATTCCTTTACGCAATCTTTCAGCGTGTTCGAAATATCCTTGCCGTTGTGCGGCTGCTCGCTGGCTGTTTATTGCATTTCGCGTCTGGCTTCCGGCCTTTAAAGCCTCGAAGACAAGTTCTGGATTAAAATACTTAATTTTGGTTCTCCTTGCGTTAGAAACACAGAAACACCATCCAGGGAGAACGTTAATCACGTTGCCTGATAGTGCGGTGTAAGTTGGATTGTTTGCGTTAGGCTGGATGCCTGAGATGATGACGGGATGAATGCTTTCATCACCCTACATCATTTAATCTAACATGAAATGATTTAAATGTCAAGACTTATTTCTATCCATCTCATATCATAGCGCACTTACACGTTGTGATCAACTTATTCATATCATCATAAAACACGTTCTATCGCTTCCTAACAGGTTTGAAAGCCTGAGAGGTGCAATGCCCTCCCTATCCTTTCGAAAACGCTCTCAGCGCGCCTGGGGCGTTCCGTTTGCGTTACCGCCGCCCTCTGGCACTTACTCCCGAAACCAATAGCACAAACTACTGAGGGATAACGGTAGTTATCAGGATAGTAGGTGGTGGTGTTGGATTGAGGCTGGATGAACTGGAGCCATCAGCGACCAGTGAATCCTTAGCCGTGGGCTAACTTTGCATGGATGAATGCGGAGCATGGAAGACAGGCAGAAGTTATGCCGAAAGACATTGCGCACACGGCGCATAGCTTCTGTGCCTCGTTTCACGAGGGCGAAGCCCCGGCACAATCACAGACAGATGCGCTGATCGCTGCGTCGTGAGCGGCTGACCGAGTAGCCCCAAAGGCGAATCAGGTCACTTGCCAGGCGAAACGCGCCAGCAAAGCGAATCTTTCACAAGATCTTCTAAAAGCTCTCTTTTAGAGATCGCTTTTAGAATCTCTTTGTATAGAACATCAATTTGATGTGTAGTTTGCCGATCCATACATCAATTTGATGCGTATCCCATGCATCCGTACATCATTTTGATGTATATCCGCTTATCCTCAGTTTCGACATACATCATTTTGATGTATATCTTCGCCCTGCTCACTACGAATCGCACATGCAACAATCCTAAGAATAGCCAGAGGTAAATATTAGGTAATACCTATCAAAACATGACATTAATAACGTCAAAAACTATCTTAAATGACAGGTAAAGAATCGGTGTAGCTGTAAGCCAAAGTATATTGTTCACTTTCATTGTCAGAATGATCAGCTTAGCTAAACCGTTGTGTAGTGCGGGATACAGGCTGTTTGTCATGAAAACCACTTTGCACCCGTGCCGGATTCGTTGAACGAGTATTCTCGAAAGATCACTCCGCTGATTTTCCATGCCTAAATCCGCCAATTAATTAGCATTCTAATCATTTCATGATGCAATCAGACGCAAGTGAGAACCACTCTCATTTACCGTGCAATTATGCCCTACTTCGATACACATTAGAAAAGTGTATTCTGTAACTCATTGATTCTATTCAATCAGTACACTTTTCCATCACTTCACCGTGCAAACAGGGGTAACTCCCCGTCATCGAAAATAAATTTCTTGACATAACCACAGTTTCATGAATCATTGATTAAATTTAATTTTTTGTTATTTTTCAATATGTTACAGATATTCGGTGCTGACGAACAGCAGAATTGGGGCGGCCTCGATCACGCCGTTAAGCAACTCAAGCAACCGCGCACACATTTTGATCATTTCGTGCTCTTCAAAAACAAACGTATCTTGCAACCAGTTGAAAATGATCAGTTTATGATCAATGATGATTTCAACGAAACGAACATGAGGAGGGATAAAGATGAAAGGCATTAGCCAGGCGCTAAAGAGTGCAGACGAAGTTAAAGCAGTGGCGGCAGAGCTACAACGCAACGCCAGAAGCAACCTGTTCTATTGCTTGTGGGTGTTTATGTATGAATCGGGCTTACGTATCTCTGACGTGCTCAAACTCCGGTACGAAGATGTAGAAGGGCAATCTCACCTCAAGGTAAAGCAGGAGAAAACGGGAAACGTAGTAAGGCCAAAGGTTACAGCCGCGATGCTGTCAGCCGTAGCGCAACGTAAGGCAGAGCAAGCCGATATGCCAGTGAAGACGGATTTCATTTTTAGCAAGGGCGATATACGTAGCAAAGGCAACGCCGTAACCCGTAACACGGTATTCACTGAATTTGGGAAGATGGGACGTAGAGCAGGATTCTCTAACGTGGGATGCCATACACCACGTAAAAGCCGTGGGCGCGTGATGTTCGATGCTGGAGTGGCTATTGAAACAATCGCCCATTTCCTGGGACAGACAGATCCGCGCTCAACGATGTATTACATCGGGTATGGTCAGGACGTGCAGGACGATTTAACAGAGGAGTTTTCTTTAGAGTGGTGACGGAATGTACTTATTCTAAAATTGACCAAAGGTTGAAAGTAACATATCAACTGGATCTGATCTTCAAAAATAATTTCCATTTACTGCGCAGTTTATTCTCGTCTAACTTCACAGTATGTGCCCCTATTATTTTACCCTCAAACATATGGGCATATATACATTCAACATTAAAATGTATGGTTAGGGTATCTGGATTTATACCAAGTTGGCCGTTATCGAACATTCGATGACAATCCGAGGTAAGTAGGATGCCGTTACTGGTATCCATATTGTGCGAAGAACAATAATCCTCTAAATGACAGGCTTGAAGCAAAGATTGAATTGATTGTCCAGTTACTGCACACCTACCTTTGAAGTTGGTCTCAACTCTCCTTCGGAAACTTTGTTGGTCACTAATTCTTCTTAACTGCAATGTACGCTGAACATTACTCGAAATTAATTTAAGATCCACTGATTCAGGATAGGAACTAATTTTCTCTTGTTTCTTTCTTACCGCGCCAGAATCTTTTTTACTTAGAGAAATCTTATAACCTACTGTGATAAGGTCATACAAAACCCTTTCAGATTGCCCTTGTTCCTTGGCTATTTCACGCGCATCTGTTTCATTCTTACTTCTTAACGAAATTAAGTAAGCGAGCGAGTTAAAATATGAAAACTTACCTGGTTCAACTTTACTGTCATAATATTTTGAAGATAGTTCACGACTTTTTGCGATCTTGTACGCTTGCGTGACAGGGATAGTCCTTATCAACTGGCTATACAGTTCGCTATTAAAATAAAATTCAGGCACTTCAATTTTGGTTGTTGAATTGGTATCTAATTTTGTGATCACCTTTGCAGGTGATGTCTTCTTCGTATCAGTTCTTTCTTCTTGAATAATTTTAGTATGCGTAACGCGAGAAATTAAAGCCATTCTCTCCAGCTCAGCCTGAGCTTCTTTGGCTATTAACTCTTTACGCAATCTTTCACGCTCCAAAGTCTTCTCATTCAATGGCAGGAAACTACGATTTTCATGGCTAATGGTAAACTGATTCGGCGGGATAGTTTTCTTGAAAGATCTAACCTGAATAGATTTTCTATAATTTTCGCGTGCAACTCTCCTCTCCTGCTTAAATATTGAGCGAGGTTCCTTTAGACTTTGTGCAGGCGTATCCTTAGTTCTATTCCTGATCTCATAATTTAATGATTTAATGATTTCTGAAATTTCTTTCTTCTTCTCGTTAGATGTTACCGGATCGTTTATTTTTTCAGAGTATTCATTTTTTACCCTGATCAATTCAGGTAGAGACATTTCTTGAGCATGAAGTTTTCTTTTGGTTTGTTTTTGCTGTTCTCCAGCACTTGATGCAACAAGTTTGGTGATAGCGCTTTCAGGCTCGCTATTTTTCGCAGCATTCAACAAAGCATCAGCAAGAATACTATTCTTCATCAGCAGTTACCCTTCCTTGAAATCTAACATACAAATCTCTACCAGAGCTTCGCCCATCACGCATCTACACCACCCCTATCGGATTAATCTTAGATTAACCAAGGTGCATACAACGCGCAACTAACAGATTTTGGACAATAGAAGCCATAAAGCCCCGTTAGTGGTACAAGCAACAAGCGGAGCGTAGCGACTTCATCAGATTGTCAGAGGGATCACACCTTATCAGGATGCTCGTGTACCGTTAGGAGCGTGAGCGAAGCGCTGGCAGAGCCTGCATATCGTGTGCAGGTACGTTTACCACTATACACCTGTTTACGCAGCCACAAGGCTGCACATCGGGCTTAAAATGCGTGTGATCGGTCTGGTGCAAGAGACAATGCCCGGATCAGGCTTTTCCTTCACGTTGTGCTATCGCGGTGTGAGGGCTACAACTGCCGCCGCCGAAAAGTTATACTCTTACTTCCATAGTAACTATCCGTGACAACTAACAGTGTACCTTGTGTTGGTAAATCGTCGTTCAATGGTAGAACGAACACGACAACTTATGTTAAGTAAGTTGTTGAAAGCAAAACGAGTTTTATCGAAGTTTTGCCACAAGGGGAGAGATCTGGAGCGGGCGAAGGGAATCGAACCCTCGTATAGAGCTTGGGAAGCTCTCGTTCTACCATTGAACTACGCCCGCTTTGAGGTGCGTAAGGCATTATAGACCTTACGCCTCTTCATACAAGCCTTTACTCCACTAAGTGGCGATTAAATAATCACTTAGCACTTCGGCTTACTGCCCTGCGCCGGAAGATAACGCTGCGGATCGATGGCCGTGGCCTTATAGCGGATCTGGAAGTGCAGCTTAACCGTATCCGTCCCGGTACTGCCCATGGTCGCAATCTTCTGCCCCGCCTTCACGTTCTGGCCGTTATTGACCAGCATCGTGTCGTTATGCGCATACGCCGTAATGTAGTCCTCACCATGCTTAATCATGATCAGGTTACCGTATCCACGAAGCTGGTTACCGACATAGACCACCTTCCCGGCCCCTGAAGCGTAAACCGGTGTGCCGCGTGCGGCAGCGATATCAATACCTTTATTGCCACCTTCCGAGAGCGAGTACGGCGCAACCACTTTTCCGCTTGCAGGCCAGATCCAGCAGCGCTGACCGACCGGCGGCCAGGATGATTTAGGCACCTGATAGGATGGCGTGACTTTGGCTGTTTTACGCGTTGAGGACTTTTTCCCTGAGGAGGAACCGCCGTTAACCTTGAGCTTCTGCCCTACCTCAATAGTATACGGTGGAGAGATATTATTCAGGCGCGCCAGCTCCTTCACGCTGGTTCCCGTGGCGCGTGAGATGCGGTAGAGCGTGTCCCCGCGCTTAACGGTATAGACTGCACCGGAATAACTGCCCATATCCGAAGATTTACTCCCCGAGCATCCTGCTACAAGTAGCGTCAGCGTCAGGCAGAAAACGGCAATGATCGGGTTTCTCGTCAGGCTTCCTGCAAACAAAACAGCTCCTCGGTCAGCGTGAATGGCGCACTATGATAGCAGCCCAAACTGATGCGGGTCATGCCCTTTTCCGCTCTGTGGGCCAAACCGTTCGCATAAGAATGCAGTATAATAATTCCGCTGATGGTGCTGAACCATTAAGCATTTTGGCACTGGAGCATCAATGAGTATTCAAGAACACGTTATTTTGGTAAATGACCAGGGAAAGGTGATTGGCACTCAGGAGAAGTACGCCGCGCACACGTCACACACCCCGCTACACCTGGCCTTCTCTTCATGGCTGTTTAACGCTAATGGAGAATGTCTGATCACCCGGCGCGCATTAAGTAAAAAAGCCTGGCCCGGCGTATGGACCAACTCCGTTTGCGGTCATCCACAGGCCGACGAAGCGACAGAGCAGGCGATTATCCGCCGCTGTCGCTTTGAAGTCGGCGCCGAAATCACAGACATCACCCCCATTGCCCCGGAGTTCCGCTACCGTGAAGCCGACCCGTCAGGGATCGTTGAAAACGAAATCTGCCCGGTCTATGCCGCCCGCGTCACGAATACCCTCGCAATCAATGACGATGAAGTGATGGAGTATCAGTGGGTGGAGCTGTACGCGCTATTCCGCGCGCTGGACGCCACACCGTGGGCATTTAGCCCGTGGATGGTGCAGGAAGCGAACACCGCGCGTGAAAAACTCAGCGCCTTCGCGGCGCAATAAAAAAGCCCCGGCGATAAACGCACGGGGCTTTTTTTACGTCTTAACGGCTTATTTCACCGGACGCATCGCCGGGAACAGGATCACGTCGCGGATGGTGTGGCTGTTGGTGAACAGCATCACCATACGGTCGATACCAATACCCAGGCCAGCCGTCGGCGGCAGGCCGTGCTCCAGCGCGGTCACGTAGTCTTCGTCGAAGAACATCGCTTCGTCGTCGCCTGCCGCTTTCGCGTTAACCTGATCCTGGAAGCGCTGCGCCTGATCTTCTGCATCGTTCAGCTCGCTAAAACCGTTACCGATTTCGCGGCCACCGATGAAGAATTCGAAGCGGTCAGTGATTTCCGGGTTCTCGTCATTACGACGCGCCAGGGGAGACACCTCCGCTGGGTATTCGGTGATGAAGGTCGGCTGAATCAGATGCGCTTCGGCCACTTCTTCGAAGATCTCGGTCACGATACGGCCCAGGCCCCAGCTCTTCTCAACCTTGATACCGATGCTTTCAGCGATCGCTTTCGCAGAGTCGAAGTTATCCAGATCCGCCATGTTGGTTTCCGGACGGTATTTCTTGATCGCTTCGCGCATGGTCAGTTTTTCGAACGGCTTGCCGAAGTCGAACACCTCTTCACCGTAAGGCACCTGGGTGGTGCCCAGAATGTCCTGCGCCAGGGTGCGGAACAGGGATTCAGTCAGCTCGATCAGATCTTTGTAATCCGCATACGCCATATAGAGTTCCATCATGGTGAACTCTGGGTTATGACGTACGGAGATACCTTCGTTACGGAAGTTACGGTTGATCTCAAACACACGGTCGAAACCGCCGACTACCAGACGCTTCAGATACAGTTCCGGCGCGATACGCAGGTACATGTCCAGGTCCAGGGCGTTGTGATGGGTGATGAACGGACGGGCTGAGGCACCGCCTGGGATCACCTGCATCATCGGGGTTTCTACTTCCATAAAGTCGCGGTTAACCATGAACTGGCGAATACCGGCCATGATCTGGGAGCGAATTTTGAAGGTCTTACGGGATTCATCGTTAGAGATGAGATCCAGGTAACGCTGACGATAGCGCGCTTCCTGATCCTGCAAACCGTGGAACTTGTCCGGCAGCGGGCGCAGGGCTTTGGTCAGCAGACGCAGTTCGGTGCAGTGGATAGACAGTTCACCGGTCTTGGTTTTGAACAGTTTACCTTTAGCGCCCAGGATATCGCCGAGGTCCCACTTTTTGAACTGCTCGTTGTAGATGCCTTCCGGCAGGTCGTCACGAGAGACGTACAGCTGAATGCGGCCGCCAACGTCCTGTAAGGTCACGAAGGACGCTTTACCCATGATACGACGGGTCATCATGCGGCCCGCCACGGACACTTCAACGTTCAGCGCTTCCAGCTCTTCGTTCTCTTTACCGTCGAAGTCTGCGTGCAGTTGGTCTGAGGTGTGGTCACGACGAAAATCGTTCGGGAACGGCACGCCCTGCTCGCGCAGCGCTGCCAGCTTCTCGCGGCGGGTTTTCAGTTCGTTGTTAAGATCGACTACCGCGTCAGCGCCCTGTGCTTGTTGTTCAGACATGTTGGTTCCTCATAACCCTGCTTTCAAACTTGCTTCGATAAATTGGTCCAGGCTGCCGTCCAGCACCGCCTGCGTGTTGCGGGTTTCAACCCCGGTACGCAGGTCTTTGATGCGGGAGTCATCAAGGACGTAAGAACGGATCTGGCTGCCCCAGCCGATATCGGACTTGTTGTCTTCCATCGCCTGCTTCTCAGCATTTTTCTTCTGCATCTCCAGCTCATAAAGCTTCGCTTTCATCTGCTTCATGGCCTGGTCTTTGTTCTTATGCTGGGAACGGTCGTTCTGGCACTGTGTTACCAGCCCGGTTGGAATGTGGGTAATACGCACCGCAGATTCCGTACGGTTAACGTGCTGACCACCCGCGCCGGATGCGCGGTAAACGTCGATACGCAGGTCCGCCGGGTTGATGTCGATATCGATATCTTCATCCACTTCCGGGTAGACAAACGCGGAGCTGAAGGAGGTGTGACGACGGCCGCCGGAATCGAACGGGCTCTTACGCACCAGGCGGTGAACGCCGGTCTCGGTACGCAGCCAGCCGTAAGCGTAATCGCCAATAATCTTGATGGTGACGGATTTGATACCCGCCACTTCACCTTCGGACTCTTCGATAATCTCGGTTTTGAAACCGCGCGCTTCCGCCCAGCGCAGGTACATGCGCATCAGCATGCTCGCCCAGTCCTGCGCTTCGGTACCGCCAGAACCTGCCTGAATATCGAGATAGCAGTCAGCACTATCGTATTCGCCGGAGAACATGCGACGGAATTCCAGCTGCGCCAGCTTCTCTTCCAGCACGTCGAGCTCTGCCACGGCTTCGTTAAAGGTTTCTTCGTCGTCGGCTTCGACAGCCAGCTCCAGCAGCCCAGAAACATCTTCCAGACCCTGCGCCATTTGATCCAGCGTATCTACGATGGCTTCGAGGGAGGAACGCTCTTTACCCAGCGCCTGAGCGCGCTCAGGTTCGTTCCAGACATCCGGCTGTTCCAGCTCGGCGTTTACTTCTTCGAGACGCTCTTTCTTGGCATCGTAGTCAAAGATACCCCCTAAGAACGTCAGAGCGCTCCGTGAGGTCCTGAATGCGGTTTTTTACCGGATTAATTTCAAACATGGTCTGTTTTCTTTTATGAGCTTGTCAAAATGCGGTGATAAGAGCGGGATTGTACCGAATCCACGCCCTTTTTTATAGAGATTACTGACGCTAAATTGGCCAGATATTGTCGATGATGATCTGAAGGGAGCGGTTACCGCGGAACTCGTTAATATCCAGCTTATAGGCCAGCTCAACCTCGCGCACGCCGTTGTCCGGCCAGATGGAGGTATCAACGTTAAAGGCGATGCCGTCGAGCAGCGGTCCGCCGCCGACCGGTTCCACCATCACTTTGAGATGGCGTTCGCCCACGATGCGCTGTTGCAGCAAACGAAAACGTCCGTCGAAAAGCGGCTCTGGGAACATCTGCCCCCACGGGCCGGCATCGCGCAGCATCTGCGCCACCTCCATGGTCATTTCAGCCGGTGAAAGCTCACCGTCAGAAACCACTTCACCCTGCAACAGAGCCGGATCGATCCACTCGGTGACCAGTTCGCCAAACAGACGCTGGAATTCGTCGAACTTCGCCTCTTCCAGCGACAGACCTGCCGCCATCGCGTGACCGCCGAACTTAATCATCAGGTTCGGATGCAGCGTATCCAGACGCTCCAGCGCATCGCGCATATGCAGACCCTGAATGGAACGACCGGAGCCTTTCAGCGTGCCGTCCCCGGCGGGGGCGAACGCGATCACCGGGCGGTGGAAACGCTCTTTAATGCGCGACGCCAGAATGCCCACCACGCCCTGGTGCCATTCGGGGTGATACATCGCCAGCCCGCCCGGCAGGGTATCGCCGCTGCGCTCCAGCTTTTCGCACAGGGTCAGCGCTTCGGCCTGCATGCCCTGCTCAATCTCTTTACGGGTCTGGTTGAGTGCGTCCAGCTCACTGGCCAGCACGCGCGCTTCGCCGATGTTGTCGCACAGCAGCAGCGCAACGCCAACCGACATATCATCCAGCCGCCCCGCCGCGTTCAGGCGCGGGCCGAGGGCAAAGCCTAAATCGCTTGCCGCAAGCTTCAGCGGATCGCGGTTGGCAATTTCCAGCAGCGCCTTAATCCCCGGACGGCATTTACCTGCCCGAATGCGGCTTAAGCCCTGCCAGGTGAGAATACGGTTATTGGTATCGAGCGGCACCACGTCCGCCACGGTTCCCAGCGCCACCAGATCGAGATACTCCGCGAGGTTCGGCACGGCAATCCCGCGCGATTCGAACCAGCCCTTATCTCGCAGCAACGTGCGTAACGCCAGCATCAGATAAAACGCCACCCCTACCCCGGCCAGCGATTTCGACGGGAAATCGCAGTCGCGCAGGTTCGGGTTAATGATGGCTTCGGCGGCAGGCAGAGTTTCGCCTGGCAGGTGGTGATCGGTGACCAGTACGGGGATCCCCAGCGCATGGGCATGATCGACCCCCGCATGAGAGGAGATCCCGTTATCCACGGTCATGATCATCTGTGCGCCACGGGCATGGGCCTGATCGACCACTTCCGGGCTGAGGCCGTAGCCGTCTTCAAACCGGTTCGGCACCAGGTAAGTCACGTTATCGCAGCCCAGCGCACGCAGGCTGAGCACGCTCAGCGCGGTACTGGTTGCGCCGTCGGCATCGAAATCGCCCACCACGACAATCCGCGTGCCTTCACGGAACGCGTCGTAGAGCATTTCAGTCGCTTTTTCGATGCCACTCAGCGCTTGCCAGGGCAGCATGCCTTTGACGCTGCGCTCAAGATCGCTTGCCGTACGCACGCCACGGCTGGCATACAGCCGCTTTAGCAGCAGCGGAAGCGTGTCTGGTAAATCCGCGGTTTCACCCGCATCGCGGCGGCGCAGTTTTATCGGGGCTTTCACGCGAATTATTTACCACCCATCTGTTTCTGGTGCTCGTCGAGGAACGCTTTCATCTCTTTTGGACCCTGGTAGCCCGGCACCACGTAGCCGTTACTCAGCACAATGGCTGGCGTACCGCTCACGCCAAACTGCACGCCCAGCGCGTAGTGGTTAGCGATGTCGATATCGCAGGACGCGGGCTTCACGCCTTTGCCGTTCATCGCGTCATCAAAGGCCTTGTTGCGGTCTTTCGCACACCAGATCGCTTTCATATCCTGCTCAGGCTGGCTCTGCACGCCGGCGCGTGGGAAAGCCAGGTAACGCACGGTAATGCCCAGTGCGTTGTAGTCTTTCATCTCTTCATGCAGCTTGTGGCAGTAGCCGCAGGTGATGTCGGTGAAGACGGTAATAACGTGCTTTTCCTGCGCCGCCTTGTAGACAATCATCTCTTTTTCGAGCGCGTTCAGGTTTTTCATCAGCAGCTGGTTGGTGACGTTCACCGGCTGCGCGCCGCTCACGTCGTACATAGGCCCCTGAATGATGTGCTTGCCGTCTTCGGTCACGTACAGCACGCCGCTGTTGGTCAGCACCGTTTTCATGCCAGCCACCGGCGCTGGCTGGATCTCGCTGCTGGCGACGCCGAGTTTCGTCAGAGACTGTTTAATAGCGGCATCGTCCGCATGGGCAAAACCGGAAACCGAAGCTGCCAGCAGGGTGAACAGCGCTAAAGACTTTTTCATATTTGTTCCTGTAACAATTCGTCGGCACTCACGCGCGAGGGTGGTGCTGTTGGTGTAGCTGCCGCAGGCGTTCCGTCGCGACATGGGTGTATATTTGCGTCGTTGAAAGATCGCTGTGTCCAAGCAACATCTGCACCACGCGTAAATCAGCGCCGTGGTTTAACAGATGCGTCGCGAAGGCGTGACGCAAGACGTGCGGCGACAGCTTCTCACTGTCAATACCCGCCAGTGTGGCGTAATGTTTAATGCGATGCCAGAACGTTTGTCGCGTCATCTGCTGCGCGCGCTGGCTCGGGAACAATACATCTATGGAGACGCCGTTCAGCAGCCACGGACGCCCGTGTTCCAGATACGTCTCCAGCCAGTAGACCGCCTCTTCACCCAGCGGCACCAGCCGTTCTTTGTTCCCTTTACCGATAACGCGCACCACGCCCTGACGCAGGCTGATATCGCTCATCGTCAGGCCCACCAGCTCGGAAACGCGCAAGCCCGTGGCATACAATAGTTCAAGCATGGCTTTATCGCGTAACTCCAGCGGAAGGTCAACTGCGGGCGACTGTAATAATCTCTCAACTTGTGCTTCGCTGAGATCTTTTGGCAGCCGCTGAGGCAGTTTAGGCGATGCCAGCAGTGCGCTGGGGTCATCCGCGCGGATCTTCTCGCGGTACAGGTGCTGGAACAGGCGGCGCATGGCGCTCAGCAGACGTGCAGAGCTGGTGGCTTTGTACCCCCCTTCCATCCGCTCAGCCAGTAACCCTTGCAGGTCATCGCTTTGCGCGCTTTCAAGCGTCAGCCCACGATGTGCCAGCCACTCGACCAGCAGCGTGAGATCCCGACGATAGGCGCTGAGCGTATTTTCAGCGAGGTTTTTCTCCAGCCACAGCGCGTCGAGAAACTGTTCGATGAGCGCGAGATCCTTTTCCACATCAGCCCCTTTGGTTCTGCAATCTGGCCATTATGCCTGATTGCCATCGGTTTCTGGTACACTACGCGCAAAGTCATAGCAAGAATTGAGATAGTTACGCGATGAATATTGGTCTGTTCTATGGTTCCAGCACCTGCTACACCGAAATGGCGGCGGAGAAAATTCGTGACATCATTGGCCCGGAACTGGTGACGCTGCATAACCTGAAAGATGACGCGGTTGCCTTGATGGAGCAGTACGATGTGCTGATTCTGGGTATCCCTACCTGGGACTTTGGTGAGATTCAGGAAGACTGGGAAGCCATCTGGGATCAGCTCGATTCAGTCAATTTTGAAGGCAAAATCATTGCGATGTACGGCATGGGCGACCAGTTGGGCTACGGGGAGTGGTTCCTTGACGCACTCGGCATGCTGCACGACAAACTGGCGCCAAAGGGCGCGACCTTTATCGGCTACTGGCCTACGGAAGGCTATGAGTTCACCAGTCAAAAACCGATTATTGCCGACGGTCAGCTGTTTGTCGGGCTCGCGCTGGATGAAACCAACCAGTACGATCTTAGCGACGAGCGCCTCCAGAGCTGGTGCGAGCAGATTCTGGGTGAGATGGCCGAGCAATTCAGCTGATTTACTCCTGCGTCGGCTGTTGCACGATCAACCGGCGCAGATCTCGCCACTCCGCGGGATCCATACTGTCTGCGGCCAGCCACAGGTGCTGGCGACGGTTATCCTCGACCCGACGCAGCCGTAGCATCATCCCGGTGTTAAGCATCCACGGCGCGCCCATCATCTCCCACTCTTTTCCCTGCCAGCGCAGGCGAGAATCCATCAGCAGCTTAATTTCACCCTGACGGGCGTTGATTCGACGCTGGCTGCGCACGCTGTCAAACACCACAAACGACAGCAATAGCAACCACAGAGGGGTATAGCTAAGCGGCCACGGCACCAATAACACCAGTGCCGCCACCAGACCGTGGAGCAGTAAGGACATCCACTGTGAGCGCCAGGAGACGCGAAGATCAGATTGCCACAGGACCACGTTCCTGATTCCGTGTTTGAATTAATTGCACCATCCGTTGCAACTCGGTGTCGGCGGGCTTGCCGTGATTCATCAGCCAGTTGAATAAATCCGGATCGTCAGACTCAAGCAGACGGACAAACAGGCGCTTATCGTCATCGCTTAAGCTGTCGTACTCATACTCGAAGAAAGGCATGATGGAGATATCAAGTTCACGCATGCCGCGACGGCACGCCCAGTGAATACGGGCCTTGTTGTTAATATCCATGTTCTGTTTCCTGCATTACGTTTGGCACAGTCGGTATCCCGTTTGGTATTCATTATTGCTCTCCGGGAACACCTGCTAGTGTAACGTGTTTTTGACCGTTTCTTTACTGGAATATTGCGAACCTCGAGCAGGCTCCCTGAATAATCCTTATAAAGACAGCGGATTACACTATTTTGCGTAGCGCCACGCATAACCGCGTAATGGCACGAATGGCCTGCTGAAAGCGCTTGCATTGAATACAGTCTCTTTTACCATTAGGTATTATCAAAGCGTTAAGCAATTCAGGACATCACTATGGCATTTACACCATTTTCTCCTCGCCAGCCCGCCGCCTCTGCGCGTCTGCCGCTGACGCTGATTACTCTTGATGACTGGGCACTGGCGACACTGACTGGTGCGGACAGTGAAAAATACCTGCAAGGCCAGGTCACGGCGGACGTGGCGCAGTTGACTGAGCACCAGCATCTGCTGGCCGCGCATTGCGATCCAAAAGGCAAAATGTGGAGCAACCTGCGTCTGTTCCGCCGTCAGGACGGATTCGCCTTTATTGAGCGCCGCAGCCTGCGTGACGCCCAGCTTAAAGAGCTGAAAAAATACGCGGTCTTTTCTAAAGTCACCATCGCCCCGGACGATGAACACGTTCTGCTGGGGGTCGCGGGTTTCCAGGCGCGTGCAGCGCTGAAAAACCTGTTTGCCCAGCTGCCGGATGCTGAAAAACAGCTGGTCAGCGAGGGAGCGACCTCCATTCTGTGGTTCGAACACCCGGCGGAGCGCTTCCTGCTGGTAACCGACGAAGCAACGGCGGAACGCGTCACTGACGCCCTGCGCGGTGAAGCACAGCTCAACAACAGCCAGCAGTGGCTGGCGCTGAACATCGAAGCGGGCCTGCCGGTGATTGACGCGGCAAACAGCGCGCAGTTTATCCCGCAGGCGACAAACATCCAGGCGCTGGGTGGTATCAGCTTTAAGAAGGGCTGCTACACCGGTCAGGAAATGGTGGCGCGTGCGAAATTCCGCGGCGCGAACAAACGCGCCCTGTGGACACTGGCTGGTCACGCCAGCCGTGTGCCGGAAGCGGGTGAAGATCTTGAGATGAAGATGGGCGAAAACTGGCGCCGTACCGGCACCGTGTTAGCCGCCGTCCAGCTCGATGATGGCCGCCTGCTGGTGCAGGTTGTCATGAATAATGATATGGAGCCCGACAGCGTGTTCCGCGTGCGGGATGATGCAAACACGCTCAGCATTGAGCCGCTACCGTATTCTCTGGAAGATTGATGCTGTATCGCCCGGTGGCGCTGCGCTTACCGGGCCTACGGTGTTGATATTCTCCCTCTCCCTGTGGGAGAGGGTCGGGGTGAGGGCATCAGACCGCACCTTACAAAAAAACTACACCTGCCCAACATACAGATAAATTGCCAGGAAGTGGCACACGCTGCCGCCCAGCACAAAGCCGTGCCAGATGGCATGGTTATACGGGATACGCTTGCAGACGTAGAAAATCACGCCCAGCGAGTAGACCACCCCGCCCACCGCCAGAAGCGTCACGCCCCCCACCGCCAGCTTAATGGCTAACTGATACACCACAATCAGCGACAGCCAGCCCATTGTCAGATAGGTAACCAGCGACAACACTTTAAACCGGTGCGCAATAGTCAGCTTAAACAGGATCCCCAGCAGCGCCAGGCTCCAGATCACAATCATCAGGCCACGCGACAGCGGTGAGTTGAGCCCCACCAGCAAAAACGGCGTATAGGTACCCGCAATAAGAAGATAGATAGCGCAGTGGTCAAATTTCTTGAGCCATATCTTCGCCCGTTGATGCGGAATAGCGTGATACAGCGTTGAGGCCAGGAAAAGCAGGATCATACTCCCGCCATACAGACTGTAGCTGGTAATGGCCATCGCGCTGGCGTTGGTATCCACTGCCTGTACCAGCAATAACACTAAGCCGACAATCCCAAAAACCAGGCCAATGCCGTGGCTTATACTGTTGGCTACTTCCTCAGCCAGCGAATATCCCTGTGCGATTAATGGTCTGCTCACCATACTTAACTCCGGGAAAACAAAAGATGATTATTCATCGCCAGTCTATGCTAACTGAGAATGATTCCAGTGAACACCTGTTAGCTAAAATAAATCCACATTCATGATTTATCCTTATAAATCAGCATAATGTAAAAACAATCCACCGCACAGGTGTAAATAATTTCATTAACATCTAAGTAATCAAGGAGATAAATCCGTCTCCCGCCCTTCGTCATCATGGTATGCTTCAGGAATAGTGTCCGACAGCGAGTTTAGCCATTGTGAGTATGTTCAGCCATTCCGCCATTGCCAGCCTCAACAATCTGGAAATGATGGTCTACAACTATGTCATTAAGAACCGCGATAAAGTGATGTACATGACCATCCGCGAGCTGGCGGATGCGGCGGGCGTTTCCACTACTACCATCCTGCGCTTCTGCCGCAAGCTTAACTGCGATGGCTACTCGGAATTTCGGGTGCGCTTTAAACTCTATCTGGAGCAGAACGAGCCGCAGCAGGCGAATTTTGGTGCCAGTGAAATTATCAGCTTCTTTAAAAGCGTAAATAACGAAGAGTTTGATGCGCTATTAGATAACGCGGTCGATATTATTTTATCATCTGAACGAATTATTTTTGTCGGTGCGGGCACCTCCGGATCGCTGGCAAAATATGGCGCACGTTTCTTTTCAAATATCGGGAAATTCAGCAACCATATCGACGATCCTTATTTCCCGGTCACTAACGACATGGCTAAAAATGCGCTGGCTATTGTACTCTCCGTCTCCGGCGAAACCGAGGAGATCCTGCGCTTCGCCAGCCAGTTCAGCCTGCACCACTGCAAGGTGCTCTCAGTCACCAGCCACGAACATTCACGTCTCGCAAAGCTGGCGGACTTTAACCTCTCCTGGCACGTACCGCAAACGCGCATTGGCGGCGTTTACGATATCACCACGCAAATTCCCGTCATCTATATTCTGGAATCATTAGGCCGGAAACTGGCGAAGAAATTAACAGAATAAAACATCCTGTTTTTTTGATGTGACAAATTACAATTTCCGCAAAATGTTATATCGTGACATTTAATTCCGCTTTGCTAGACTCGAAATCAATAAGTCCTGAATTGAGAATAGCAAAGATGAAAAAACTCACCTTACCGAAAGATTTTTTATGGGGCGGCGCGGTAGCGGCGCACCAGGTTGAAGGCGGCTGGAACAAAGGCGGCAAAGGGCCAAGCATCTGCGACGTGCTCACCGGCGGCGCACACGGCGTTCCGCGAGAAATCACGCAGGAAGTGATTGAAGGCAAATATTACCCGAACCACGAAGCCGTCGACTTTTACGGCCATTACAAAGAAGACATTAAGCTGTTTGCCGAGATGGGCTTCAAATGTTTCCGTACCTCCATCGCCTGGACGCGCATCTTCCCGAAAGGCGACGAAACTCAGCCAAACGAAGAGGGGCTGAAGTTTTACGACGACATGTTCGATGAACTGCTGAAGTACAACATCGAGCCGGTTATCACCCTCTCCCACTTTGAAATGCCGCTGCACCTCGTTCAGGAATATGGCGGATGGACCAACCGTAAAGTGGTCGATTTCTTTGTGCGCTTCTCGGAAGTGGTATTTGAGCGCTACAAAAATAAGGTCAAATACTGGATGACCTTCAACGAAATCAACAACCAGCGCAACTGGCGTGCGCCGCTGTTCGGCTACTGCTGCTCTGGCGTGGTCTATACCGAGCACGACAACCCGGAAGAGACCATGTACCAGGTGCTGCACCACCAGTTCGTGGCCAGCGCGCTGGCGGTGAAAGCCGCACGCCGCATTAACCCGGAAATGAAAGTCGGCTGCATGCTGGCGATGGTGGCGCTCTATCCGTACTCCTGCAAGCCAGAAGATGTCATGTTCGCTCAGGAATCCATGCGCGAGCGCTACGTCTTTACCGACGTACAGCTGCGCGGCTACTACCCGTCTTACGTGCTGAACGAGTGGGAGCGCCGTGGCTTCTCCATCAAAATGGAAGCGGGCGACGAGCAGATCCTGCGTGAAGGCACCTGCGATTACTTAGGTTTCAGCTACTACATGACCAACGCGGTCAAAGCGGAAGGCGGTACCGGTGACGCCATTTCCGGCTTCGAGGGCAGCGTGCCGAACCCACACGTCAAGGCGTCCGACTGGGGCTGGCAGATTGATCCGGTAGGCCTGCGCTATTCGCTGTGTGAACTGTACGAACGTTATCAGAAGCCGCTGTTTATCGTGGAAAATGGTTTCGGCGCCTACGACACCGTGGAAGAGGACGGCAGCATCAACGATGACTATCGCATCGACTACCTGCGCGCCCACGTGGAAGAGATGATGAAGGCGGTGACCTGGGATGGCGTGGATCTGATGGGCTACACGCCGTGGGGCTGCATCGACTGCGTCTCCTTCACCACCGGCCAGTACAGTAAGCGCTACGGCTTTATCTACGTCAACAAGCACGACGACGGTACCGGTGACATGTCCCGCTCCCGTAAGAAGAGCTTTGAGTGGTATAAAACCGTCATTGCCAGCAACGGCGAAACGCTGTAATGGCTCGCCCTCTCTGCAAGCGGAGAGGGCAAACCGCTTATCTTCCAGACACTTCTTTACAGCTTTTGCGTTGCCAAAATATGTTCGCCCGATAATATAGGCGTCCTGAATATTTGAGGCGAACATGATCAAGCGACAACGCAACGCTATCCTGCTTGTAGCCCTGGCCTGCCTGGTGGTGCTGATATGCACCGCCCAGCGGATGGCCGGGATGCACGCGCTTGTCATGAACGTCACCGCCACGAGCCAGTCTGTCCAGCAGGGGCAGGAGAGTACCGACGCACCGGTAACCCCGTGTGAGCTTAGCGCCAAGTCGCTGATGTCGGTCCCGCCTGTTTTATTTGAAGGCGCCCTGATTGCCGTCACCCTGCTGCTGGCGTTGCTGGCAGCCAGTCCACCGCGCCGCGAACGGCAGTGGCCTCCCCGCGTTATCTCCCCGCCCCGGTTAAGGGTGCATCTGCGATTATGCGTCTTCCGTGAATGAGCCTTCGCCTGTTACTTCAGGTTAATTCATCATTTACGGAGAAAATTTATGTTTACTGTATTCAGGCGACTGCTGGTCTGCCTGCTTTGGCTATGGCTGCCCCTCAGCCAGGCTGCCGACAGCGGCTGGCTGCGCGCCGCCGATAATCAGCACGCCAGCGTCAGGCTGCGTGCGCAACCCGAAAGCACTGGCGAAACCCGCCTGCTGCTGGACGTCGCCCTGCAAAAAGGCTGGAAAACCTACTGGCGCTCGCCGGGTGAAGGCGGCGTCGCACCCGCGATTAAATGGCATCAGCCCGTCGAGGCGATCTGGCGCTGGCCTGTGCCGCAGCGTTTCGACGTCGCGGGCATCACCACGCAGGGCTACCACGGCGATGTCAGCTTTCCCATCACTCTGCGGGGCGACGTCCCGAAGATCCTGAGCGGCGTACTGACGCTCTCCACCTGTAGCAACGTCTGTATTCTTACCGACTACCCGTTTTCGCTGAACATGACCGCATCCGCAGGCGCCGGTTTTGATTACGATTTCAGTCGGGCCATGGGCACCCTTCCGCTCAGCGGCGGGTTGACCTCAACGCTTAACGCCACCTATGCCCCCGGCAAGCTGACCGTAACGGCGCAGCGTGACGCAGGCTGGCAGGCACCGTCCCTGTTTATCGACGGTATGGATGATGTTGATTTCGGCAAACCGGCCCTCACCGTTCGCGGTGACTCGCTGGTCGCCACCGTGCCCGTGACGGACAACTGGGGCGAGGCCGCGCCCAACCTCAGCGGCAAAACCCTGTCGCTGGTTCTGGCCGATAGCGGGCAGGCGCAGGAGTCCAGCCTGAGCATTCAGCCGGGGAACGCCGCGCCGACGCTCTCGTTAGGCTGGGTGCTGCTGATGGCGCTGGCGGGCGGTCTGATCCTTAACGTCATGCCCTGCGTACTGCCCGTGCTGGCCATGAAGCTGGGCACGCTGATGCAAACCGAACGGCAGGCGCGGGGTCAGGTACGCCGACAGTTTCTTGCGTCGGTAGCCGGGATCGTGATCTCGTTCCTCGCGCTGGCGCTGATGATGACGGTTTTACGCTTAGGCAATCAGGCGCTCGGCTGGGGGATCCAGTTCCAGAACCCGTGGTTTATTGGCGCGATGGCGCTGGTGATGGTGCTTTTCAGCGCCAGCCTGCTGGGGTTGTTTGAAATCCGTCTCCCTTCCGACGCCAGCACCTTCCTCGCCACGCGCGGCGGCAACGGGCTTGCGGGTCATTTCTGGCAAGGCGCGTTTGCCACGCTGCTGGCGACGCCCTGCACCGCGCCGTTCCTGGGTACGGCTGTCTCGGTCGCGCTGGCGGCACCGCTTCCCCTGCTGTGGGGGATCTTCCTGGCGATGGGTATCGGCATGAGCCTGCCGTGGCTGCTGGTGGCGGCCTGGCCGGGGCTGGCCCAGCGGTTGCCGCGTCCGGGACGCTGGATGAACGTCGTACGCGTAGTGCTGGGGATGATGATGCTCGGCTCATCGCTGTGGCTGCTGAGCCTGCTGACGGTGCACATTGGCAGCCTGCCCGTCATCACGCTGGGCGTGTTCCTGATCCTTACGCTGCTGCTGGTCACCGCCTGGCGCTACCGCTGGCAAACGGCACTGCGCGCCGGGGTATTAGCTGTAGTGGTGGCCGGGGCGGTCGCGTTTGTATCCGGTTCCGGCGGCGAGGGTTCCCGCCGCGATCGTATTCACTGGCAGCCGCTCAGCGAGCAGGCCATTGCCCGCGCGCTGGCGGAGAACAAACG
Organism: Enterobacter sp. MGH 33; assembly: GCF_000534535.1. Classification (NCBI taxonomy): domain Bacteria; kingdom Pseudomonadati; phylum Pseudomonadota; class Gammaproteobacteria; order Enterobacterales; family Enterobacteriaceae; genus Enterobacter; species Enterobacter sp. MGH 33. The sequence continues at coordinate 4,154,312 of NZ_KI973212.1, forward strand.
GGTGTTCGTCGACGTGACCGCCGACTGGTGCGTGACCTGTAAAGCCAATAAATACAACGTGCTGCTGCGCGACGACGTGCAGGATGCGCTCTCCGCCCCGGACGTTGTCGCCCTGCGCGGCGACTGGAGCCGCCCCTCAGATACCATCAGCCAGTTCTTAACCACGCGCGGCAGCGCCGCCGTGCCGTTTAACCAGATCTACGGACCGGGATTACCGCAGGGCCACGTGCTGCCTGCGTTGTTAAGCCGCGAAGCGGTGCTGAGCAACCTGTCCGATGCAAAAGGAAAATAACATGAGAGCCTTCGTTGCCTTACTTCTGCTGTCGTTATCAACGTTCGGTTTCGCCGCACCTTCTGATGACGCTTCCAGCGACCAGCTGGCAAAACTGCTGTTTAACGACCCCAACAGCCCGCGAACCGGCGCGACATCGCCGAAGCTGACCATCGTCTCCTTCACTGACTACAACTGCCCGTATTGCAAGCAGTTCGACCCAATGCTTGAGAAAATCGTGCAGGAAAATCCCGACGTGCAGCTCATCGTCAAACTGCTGCCGTTCAAGGGACAAAGCTCGGTAAATGCCGCGAAAGCGGCACTCTCAACGTGGCAGCAGGCGCCGGATAAATTCTGGGCGCTGCACCAGCGGCTGATGATGAAAAAGGGCTATCACGATGACGCCAGCATCACCGCCGCGAAGGCAAAGACCGGAACGGACAGCATTAAAACGGATGATAAAACCATAGACAGCCTAAAGATGAACCTCATCCTGGCGCAGGTGCTGAATATTCAGGGTACCCCGGCGACCATTATCGGCGACCAGATGGTGGCGGGCGCAATCCCGTATGACGACCTGGAGGAGCTGGTCAAAGAACAGCTGGCAAACGCCCGTGGCAAGTAAGCTTCCGCGCCTGCTGCGCGAGCTGGGCGTATGGCTGCTGATTGGCGTAGCCGTGAGCCTGGCGGTGGACTATTTCCGCCAGCCCGCGCTGCCGCAGAATTTCTCCGCGACGGCACTGCACACCCTCGACGGCCAGCCCGTCGATCTTATCGCCATGAGTAAGGAGCGACCGCTGCTGGTCTACGTCTGGGCGACATGGTGCGGCGTCTGCCGCTACACCACGCCGTCGGTGGCGGCGCTTGCCGCGGACGGGGGTAACGTGATGTCGGTTGCGCTGCGCTCGGGCGATAACGCGACGCTCGAAACCTGGATGAGGAAGAAGAAGGCGACGATGCCCACGGTCAACGACGCCAGCGGAGAACTGGCGCGTGAGTGGGACGTTAAGGTTACGCCAACGCTGGTGGTGATCTCTCACGGTGAAGTGAAGTCGATCACCACCGGCTGGACCAGCGGCTGGGGAATGCGCCTGCGGCTGTGGCTGGCGTCGTAGCGTTACTTCCCGCCAGCCAGCTCCAGGAAGCTACCGGTGACATAGGAGGCTTTGTCGCTCAGCAGCCAGACAATGGCCTGGGCGACCTCCTCCGGCTGACCGCCACGCTGCATCGGTAACATCGACTTCACCCGATCCACACGCCCCGGCTCGCCGCCGGAGGCGTGAATATCGGTATAAATCAGGCCTGGCCGCACGCAGTTAACGCGAATGCCCTGCGCCGCCACCTCCAGCGCGAGGCCGGTGGTCAGGGAATCCACCGCCCCTTTTGAGGCGGCATAATCCACATATTCCCCCGGCGCGCCCAGCCGTGATGCCGCCGAGGAGACATTCACAATCGCGCCGCCCTTGCCGCCGTGTTTATGCGACATGCGCTTAACCGCTTCACGGCAGCAGAGAAAATAGCCGGTGACGTTGGTAGCCAGCACGCGGTTAATACGTTCAGCGGAGAGGTTTTCGATGGTGGATTGTTTAAACAAAATCCCGGCGTTGTTCACCAGCGCGGCGAGCGGCTCACCTTCGCGATCGATGCTGTCGAACATCGCCATCACCTGCGCTTCATCGCTGATGTCCGCGCGTACGGCAAAGGCTTTACCGCCCGCGTCCACGATCTGATTAATGACGTCCGTCGCGGCTTTGATGTTGTGATGAAAATTCACCGCAACGGTGTAGCCTTCGCTTGCCAGCTGTAGCGCGGTGGCTTTACCAATACCCCGGCTGGCGCCGGTGACCAGTGCAATTGCCATTCTTTTCTCCCAATAAAAAAGCCGGGTAGCGGCTTCGCCTTACCCGGCCTACGTTACTACAGGAACAACGTTACTGGTATTCGCTCATCGGTACGCAGGAGCAGAACAGGTTACGGTCGCCGTAAACATCATCAAGACGTTTCACGGTTGGCCAGTATTTGTTTGCCACACCTGCCGGGAAGACAGCCAGCTCGCGGGTATAACCGTGGTTCCACTCTGCCACCAGTTCGTTCTGTGTATGCGGCGCGTTCACCAGCGGGTTATCTTCCAGCGTCCACTCCCCGCCTTTCACGCGGTCGATTTCGCTGCGGATCGCCAGCATGGCGTCGATAAAGCGATCAAGCTCCACCTTGCTTTCAGATTCGGTCGGCTCAACCATCAGCGTACCCGCTACCGGGAAGGACATGGTTGGCGCGTGGAAGCCGTAGTCGATCAGGCGCTTGGCAATATCCAGCTCGCTGATGCCCGTCTCTTCTTTCAGAGGACGAATATCGAGGATGCATTCGTGCGCCACGCGACCGTCGCGGCCGGTATAGAGCACCGGATAGGCGTCCTTCAGACGCGTTGCGATGTAGTTGGCGTTGAGGATCGCCACCTGGCTGGCCTGCTTCAGCCCTTCCGCGCCCATCATGCGGATGTACATCCAGCTGATTGGCAGGATAGAGGCGCTGCCGAACGGTGCCGCGGAGACTGCGCCCTGACGGGTCAGCATGCCTTCAATCTGCACCACGCTGTGGCCCGGCACAAACGGTGCCAGATGCGCCTTCACGCCGATAGGACCCATGCCCGGGCCGCCACCGCCGTGCGGAATGCAGAACGTTTTATGCAGGTTCAGGTGCGACACATCCGCGCCAATAAAGCCCGGAGAGGTGATGCCCACCTGGGCGTTCATGTTTGCGCCGTCGAGGTAAACCTGGCCGCCGAACTGATGCACCACATCACACACTTCACGGATAGTTTCTTCGTACACGCCGTGGGTGGATGGGTAGGTCACCATGATGCAGGAGAGTTTGTCGCCCGCCTGCTCGGCTTTGGCGCGCAGGTCGGCCAGATCGATGTTGCCGTTTTTGTCGCACGCCACAACCACCACTTCCATTCCTGCCATCTGGGCAGAAGCCGGGTTGGTACCGTGGGCAGAGCTTGGGATCAGGCAGATATCACGGTGGCCTTCATTGCGGCTTTCGTGATAGTGACGGATCGCCAGCAGACCAGCGTATTCACCCTGCGCACCGGAGTTCGGCTGCATGCAGAGCGCGTCGTACCCGGTCAGCTTCACCAGCCAGTCGGAGAGCTGGTTGATCATCATGTGATAACCTTCCGCCTGCTCAGCCGGGCAGAACGGGTGTAGCTCAGAGAATTCAGGCCAGGTAATTGGGATCATCTCAGCCGCGGCGTTCAGCTTCATGGTGCAGGAGCCCAGCGGGATCATCGCCTGGTTCAGCGCCAGATCTTTACGTTCCAGAGAGTGCATGTAACGCATCATCTCGGTTTCGCTGTGATAGCGGTTGAACACCGGGTGAGTCAGAATCGCGTCGTCGCGCAGCATGCTTTCCTGAATGGAGCGGCTGTCGAGCGCAACCTCTTTGTCGAGCGTATCAACGTCCAGACCGTGTGCGTCACCCAGCAATACGTTGAACAGGGTCAGGATATCGTCACGGGTGGTGCTTTCGTCCAGCGTAATGCCGACTGCATTGTGAATGTCGCTGCGCAGGTTGATTTGCGCTGCCTCGGCGCGCGCCAGCACGGCCGCTTTGTCTGCCACCTCGACGCACAGGGTATCGAAATAGTGTTCATGACGCAGTCTGAGACCTTTCTGTTGCAGACCGCAGGCCAGGATATCGGCCAGACGGTGGATGCGGCTGGCAATACGTTTCAGGCCAGCCGGACCGTGGAACACCGCGTACAGGCTGGCAATGTTAGCCAGCAGCACCTGCGAGGTACAGATGTTGGAGTTCGCTTTCTCGCGGCGGATATGCTGCTCGCGGGTCTGCATCGCCATGCGCAGCGCGGTGTTACCGGCGGCATCTTTCGATACGCCGATAATACGGCCTGGCATGGAACGTTTAAATTCATCTTTCGCGCCAAAGAACGCCGCGTGCGGGCCGCCGTAGCCCATCGGCACGCCGAAACGCTGAGCTGAGCCGAAGACAATATCCGCGCCCTGTTTGCCTGGCGCCGTCAGCAGCACCAGCGCCATAAAATCAGCGGCGACGCTAACAATAACCTTACGGGATTTCAGCTCGGCGATCAGTGCGCCGTAGTCGTGCACTTCCCCGGTGGTGCCCACCTGCTGCAACAGCACGCCGAAGACGTCCTGGTGATCCAGCACTTTTTCAGCGTCGTCGACAATCACCTCAAAGCCGAAGGTTTCCGCACGGGTGCGCACCACGTCCAGCGTCTGGGGATGCACGTCCGCCGCCACGAAGAAGCGGTTGGCGTTTTTCAGCTTGCTCACGCGCTTCGCCATCGCCATCGCTTCGGCGGCGGCGGTCGCTTCATCCAGCAGCGAGGCAGAGGCGATATCCATACCGGTCAGATCCAGCGTCACCTGCTGGAAGTTCAGCAGCGCTTCCAGACGGCCCTGGGAGACTTCTGGCTGATACGGGGTATAAGCGGTATACCAGCCCGGGTTTTCCAGCATGTTACGCAGGATCACGGGCGGTAACTGCACGTTGGTGTAGCCCATGCCAATGTAAGACTTATAGCGCTTGTTAAGGCCGGCGATGGCCTTCAGCTCCGCCAGCGCGGCGAACTCCGTCGTGGACTCGCCTACCTGCGGCGGCGTAGCAAGCTGGATGTCTTTTGGCACGATCTGGCCGATCAGTGCGTTTAATGAATCCGCGCCAACTGTCTTCAGCATCTCCTGCTGTTGCTGAGCATCCGGCCCAATGTGACGTTCAATGAAGGCGCCACGGTTTTCAAGCTGGCTTAAAGTCTGTGTCATGAGCGATGGTTCCTGAAACGTGCAGTGAATCGTAGTTATCTGTAACACTGTTGCCCGGTGGCGCTAACGCTTACCGGGCCTACGTTGACCTGTAGGCCGGATAAGCGCAGCGCCATCCGGCACAACGTTATTCGTCTTCCAGTAGTGCTTCGTACGCGGTCGCATCCAGCAGCGCGGCAACCTGCGCTTCGTCGCTGGCTTTGATCTTGAAGATCCAGCCGCCTTCATACGGTTCGCTGTTGACCAGCTCCGGGGAGTCGCTCAGCGCGTCGTTCACGGCAACAATTTCACCGCTCACCGGGGCGTAGATGTCAGAGGCCGCTTTAACGGATTCCGCCACCGCGCAGTCGTCGCCTGCGCTCACGGTTGCGCCCACTTCCGGCAGGTCAACAAACACCATGTCGCCCAGCAGCTCCTGCGCGTGCTCGGTGATCCCAACGGTGTAAGTGCCGTCCGCCTCTTTGCGCAGCCACTCGTGTTCTTTGCTGTATTTCAGTTCTGCTGGCACATTGCTCATTGAAGTTCTCCTGATAAAAATAGTTAGGCGACCGGCTTACCGGCGCGAACAAAAATCGGTTTGGTCACGTTGACCGGCATTTCGCGGTTGCGGATCTGCACCACCGCCGTTTCGCCAATCCCCGCCGGCACGCGTGCCAGGGCAATACTGTAGCCGAGCGTCGGGGAGAACGTTCCGCTGGTGATCACGCCTTCGCGATGATTGCCATCGGCATCGGTGAAGCGCACCGGCAGCTCGCCGCGCAGCACGCCTTTTTCTTTCATCACCAGGCCAACCAGCTGTTCAGTGCCCTTCTCGCGCTGCATCTCCAGCGCTTCACGACCAATAAAATCACGGTCAGCCGGTTCCCACGCGATGGTCCAGCCCATGTTGGCCGCCAGCGGAGAGACGCCTTCGTCCATCTCCTGACCGTAGAGGTTCATCCCCGCTTCCAGACGCAGCGTATCGCGCGCGCCCAGGCCCGCAGGCTTCACGCCCGCCTCCACCAGCGCACGCCAGAAATCAGCGGCCTTATCGTTTGGCATGGCAATTTCGTAGCCCGCTTCACCGGTGTAGCCGGTGGTGGCGATAAACAGATCGCCCGCCTGCACGCCGAAGAACGGCTTCATGCCTTCGGTGGCTTTGCGCTGCTCGTCGCTGAACAGAGACGCGGCTTTCGCCTGCGCGTTCGGCCCCTGCACGGCGATCAGTGACAGATCGTCACGGACGGTGATGTCGATGGCATAAGGTTCGGCGTGTTGGGTGATCCAGGAGAGGTCTTTTTCGCGGGTGGCGGAGTTTACAACGAGGCGGAAGAAATCTTCAGTGAAGTAATAGACGATAAGGTCATCAATCACGCCGCCCGAGGCATTCAGCATGCCGGTATAGAGCGCTTTGCCCGGCGTCTTCAGTTTGGCGACGTCATTTGCCAGCAGATAACGCAAAAACTCCCGGGTGCGGCTACCGCGCAGGTCGACAATCGTCATATGAGACACGTCGAACATACCGGCATCGGTGCGCACCGCGTGGTGCTCATCAATCTGCGAGCCGTAGTGCAGCGGCATCATCCAGCCGTGGAAGTCCACCATGCGGGCGCCGCACAACACGTGCTGTTCGTACAAAGGAGTCTGTTGAGCCATCTTTTCCTCGTTGAAAAATTCACCGTGAAACCCGGTGTCGGCCTCGCGATCGGGGGCCGACGCAAACGTTCTCTTTTACCTGAACTTACCACCGAAACCGGCGGTTAACCATAAGGTAAAACGGGTCATCACATTAGCTTATGACCAAAAATCGCTGAAAAGCCTACAGAGTTATTCACTGGGAAAATGCGATTAAACCCGCATAAAATTAACAATGATCTAACAGGGTTTAGCAGATGGTGATATTTCATGCGGAAAAACGGGCCGAATTTCCGTAACATAAAAATAGTTAGATTAGATTTTCTAATGCGAAAAATGACGTGAAATTAGATTATTTCAAACGAGGAAATTTCCCCGGCGCGGAGGCCGGGAAAATAAAGTGTGACGGGGATCGAGATTAACGTAACCAGTCGGGAAGATCGTTGAGGCCCATTGCCTGACGAAGAAGCTGCGGTTTTACGCCGGGAAGGGTGTCGGCCAGCTTGAGGCCAATATCGCGCAGCAGTTTTTTCGCCGGATTCGCTCCGGCAAACAGCTCGCGGAAGCCCTGCATACCCGCCAGCATCATCGCCGCACTGTGTTTGCGGCTGCGCTCGTAGCGACGCAGATACAGATGCTGACCAATATCTTTACCTTCCCGATGCAGGCGACGCAGCTCTTCAACCAGCTCAGCCGCGTCCATAAAGCCGAGGTTCACCCCCTGCCCGGCCAGCGGATGAATGGTATGCGCCGCATCCCCCACCAGCGCCAGACGGTGCGCGGCAAACTGACGCGCGTAGCGACCGGTTAATGGAAACGTCTGGCGTTCGCTTTCAAGCATGCACAGGCCCAGACGGTTATCAAACGCCACGCATAGCGCCTGACTGAAGGCATCCGGCGTCGCCTCCTGCATCTGCTGCGCTTTCTCCGGCTCTAAGGACCAGACGATGGAGCAGAGATGCGGATCGGCAAGCGGCAGGAAGGCCAGAATGCCGTCATTATGGAAAATCTGGCGCGCCACGCCGCCGTGCGGCTCTTCGGTGCGGATTGTGGCCACCAACGCGTGATGGCGGTAATCCCAGAAGGTCAGCGGAATATCCGCTTTGTTACGCAGCCAGGAATTGGCGCCGTCGGCACCCACCACCAGACGCGCGGTCAGCATGTCGCCACTTTCAAGAGTGATAAACGCGTCGTTTTCGCCCCACGCCACCTGCTGGAGTTTCGCCGGTGCGATCAGCGTGACGTCGCTGCACTGCTGTGCTTTCTGCCACAGCGCGTGGTGGATCACCGCGTTTTCAACGATGTGTCCAAGGTGGCTGTAGCCCATGCTTTCATCGTCAAACGCGATATGGCCGAAGCTGTCTTTGTCCCACACTTCCATGCCATGGTAACAGCTGGCACGCAGCGCCACGATTTCAGACCAGACGCCAAGGTGCGTCAGTAGCTTTTCGCTGGCGGCATTGATCGCCGAGACGCGCAGCTCCGGCGGTGCATCCTGCGCCACAGGCTGCGGCGCTTTTTGCTCAAGCACGGCCACGCGCAGGCCGCTGCCCTGTAAACCACAGGCCAGCGCCAGTCCTACCATTCCGCCGCCCACAATGGCGACATCAACATTTTGCACGGTCAATACTCCTTAACGCGCGACCCAACCCAGGGTCCGCTGCGCCAGCACGTCACGTGCCGGAATGAACAGTTCCATCGCCATCAGCCCAAGGTTGCGACCCGCAACCAGCGGTGCCCAGCGATTGGCAAACAGGTGGACTAAACCGTCGGTGACGCCAATGGTCGCCGCTTTGTCCGCCTGGCGTCGTTTCTGGTAATGGCTCAGCACTGAGTATGCGCCACAATCCTGTTGTTCGCTCCACGTCCGGGCCAGTAGCTCTGCCAGGCTTATCACGTCACGGAGGCCAAGGTTGAAGCCTTGCCCGGCGATGGGGTGCAGCGTCTGCGCGGCGTTGCCGACCAGGGCGACGCGATGGGAGACAGTCTGCGATGCGGTCGTCAGCGCGAGCGGATAGGCCACGCGTTTTCCGGCATGGGTGATGCGCCCAAGCCGCCAGCCGAAGGCTTTTTGCAGCTCGGAACAAAAACGTTCGTCGGACCAGGAGAGAACCTCATCGGCCCGATCCTGCGCATGGCACCATACCAGCGAGCAGCGCCCGTTCGACATCGGCAGCATGGCCAGCGGGCCGTGCTCCGTGAAGCGCTCAAATGCCCTGCCGTTATGCGCGCCAGCCGTAGAGACGTTAGCGATGACCGCCGCCTGCCCATAGGGTTCAGAGCGCCATTCGACGCCGCACTGCGTGGCGATCGCGGAGCGTGAACCATCTGCCGCCACCAGCAGTTGCCCCTCCAGCGTGGTGCCGTTGTCCAGCGTCACGCTGACGGCCTCGTCACGACGGCTAAAGCTGGCGACGCGCGCCGGACAGTGCAGCGTGACGCCAGGCGCGTCCTGTAACAGACGGAACAGCCGCAGCCCTACGTTATGCAGCTCGACAACCTGCCCCAGCGCCTCGATCCGGTAATCGTGGGCATCCAGCGTCACAAACCCGGCATGCCCGCGATCGCTGACGTGAACGGTGCCGATCGCCGTTGCGCAATCCGCTATCGCCTGCCAGATCCCAATACGCGCAAGCTGCTGACAGGTTCCCTGCGCCAGCGCGATAGCGCGGGCGTCGAAACCGGGATGATCGGCCGCCTGCGGCGCGACCGCCTCAACGAGATGCACCGGAAGCTGGCCATGGGTTAACTGCGAAATAGCCAGCGCCAGAGTAGCGCCGGTCATGCCTCCGCCAACGATGATTACGCTCATTCGCGTGCCGCCGCCATCAGCGCCTCGATGTCGTCGGCTTTTTTCACCACGGTCGCGGTCAGGTTTTCGTTACCGGTTTCGGTGATGACGATGTCATCTTCAATACGAATGCCGATCCCGCGGTACTGTTCCGGCACGTCGGCATCCGGCGCGATGTACAGCCCCGGCTCAACGGTCAGCACCATGCCTGGCTCCAGCACGCGCGAACGTTCCGGACCGTATGCCCCGACGTCATGTACATCCAGCCCCAGCCAGTGGCTCAGGCCGTGCATAAAGTACGGACGATGGGCGTTTTCGGTTATAAGGGTGTCCACATCGCCTTTCAGAATGCCGAGCTTCACCAGCCCGGTAATCATGATGCGCACCACCTCGCCCGTAACCTCCTGTATGGAGGTGCCAGGGCGGAACAGCGTCAGCGCGGTCTCCAGAGACTCAAGCACGATGTCATAGATTTCACGCTGCGCGGTGGTGAATTTACCGTTCACCGGGAAGGTACGGGTGATGTCGCCCGCGTAACCCTGATATTCACAGCCAGCGTCAATCAGCACCAGATCGCCGTCGCGCAGTTCACTTTCGTTTTCGGTGTAGTGCAGAATGCAGCCATTTTCCCCGCCGCCTACGATGGTGTTATAGGACGGGAAGCGCGCGCCGTGACGGTTAAATTCATGGTGAATTTCCCCTTCAAGCTGGTACTCGAACATACCGGGACGGCACTTTTCCATGGCGCGGGTATGCGCCAGGGCGCTGATTTCGCCCGCGCGGCGCATCACGTTCAGCTCTTCTTCAGACTTGAACAGGCGCATCTCATGCACCATCGGTCGCCAGTCCGTCAGGGTGGCGGGTGCAGACAAATTCTGACGTGAGCCTTTACGCAGCTTATCCAGCGCGGTGAAAACAATGTCATCCGCATACGCGTATTCGCCCTGCGCGTGATAGAGCACGTCCAGACCGTTCAGCAGTTGGTAGAGCTGCTGGTTGATTTCGCTGTAGGCCAGCGCGCGGTCCACGCCCAGTTTTTCTGGCGCCGCCTCCTGTCCTAAGCGGCGGCCAAACCAGATTTCCGCGGTCAGATCGCGCACGCGGTTAAAAATCACGCTGTGGTTGTGGGTGTCATTGCTTTTAATCAGCACCAGTACCGCTTCCGGCTCGTTAAACCCGGTGAAGTACCAGAAATCACTGCTCTGGCGATAGGGGTATTCGCTGTCGGCGCTGCGCGTCACTTCCGGCGCGGCGAAAATCAGGGCAGCGCTTCCCGGCTGCATTTTTGCCAGCAGCGCCTGACGACGGCGAGAATACTCTTGACTGGAGATAACCATGACACCCTCCTGTGCGTTATTTTTCTTAGTGTAATGTTGGCTTGCGAACTTCCGGCGCGGTCGGCTGCGAGCGCGTAAAGTTGTCGTGGCACAGCAGAGACGCCACGCGTACGTACTCGATAATCTCTTCGAGAGACATCTCCAGCTCTTCCTGGTCTTCGTCTTCATCGTAGCCGAGCTGGGCGATGTTGCGCAGATCGTCGATCGCTTCACCCGCTTCGCCGGTCACTTTATCCAGTTTAGGCTGGGTTACGCCCAGGCCAAGAAGATAGTGGTTTACCCAACCCGCGAGCGCATCAGCGCGATCGAAGACGCTGACATCGTCGCCTTCAGGCAGATAAAGCTGAAAAAGAAAGCCATCGTCTTCCAGGGAATCGCTGGTTGCGGCGTGCATTTTACGCAGCGCTTCCGCCAGTTCGTGGCCAAACGCCAGCCCTTCGTTGGTGAGGTCGTGGATCAGCGGCTGCCATGAGCTGTCGCTGTTTCCGCCGCACAGTATGCCGCTGATCAGACCGTGCATTTCGGCAGGGGTCAGACCGACTCCCTGCTGGTTCAGTAACTGGTTTAAATCCTTGTAACCAGGCATTTCGTTCTGTATAGACATACGCATTCGTCATCAAAGGGAGGATATTCATGATATGCTACCACTTTGGACCCTGGTGATACCAGAAAAGGGCTTGTATCTTCACATCAGGGTAGCTATAGTGTCGCCCCTTCGCAGCCCCCGGGGCAGTATGCGAAGGCAGCGCAGTCAATCAGCAGGAAGGTGGCATGTCTGCACAACCCGTCGATCTCCAGATTTTTGGCCGTTCACTGCGAGTGAATTGTCCGCCTGAACAAAGGGATGCCTTGAATCAGGCTGCGGACGATTTGAATCAGCGGTTGCAAGATCTAAAAGAACGCACTAGAGTCACAAATACTGAGCAGCTGGTTTTCATCGCCGCGTTGAACATCAGCTATGAACTGACTCAGGAAAAAGCGAAGACCCGCGATTACGCGGCAAGCATGGAGCAGCGCATTAAAATGCTCCAGCAGACCATAGAACAGGCATTGCTTGATCAAGGTCGCAGTCCCGAAAGACCGGGACCAAAGTTTGAATAACACTTCTCAGTTGACTATGGTAGAGTAGCAGTGAAGACAAAATTTCTCTGAGATGTTCGCAAGCGGGCCAGTCCCCTGAGCCGATATTTCATACCACAAGAATGTGGCGCTCCATGGTTGGTGAGCATGCTCGGTTCGTCCGAGAAGCCTTAAAACTATGACGACACATTCACCTTGAACCAAGGGTTCAAGGGTTACAGCCTGCGGCGGCATCTCGGAGATTCCCTCTCTTTTCTTCTACCGACTACCATGACTCAACTCCCTGAAGTTTCTGCTTCACGCCAGGACATCCGTCAGCTTATTCGCCAGCGTCGTCGCGCCCTAAGCGCCGAGCAACAGGCACAGTTTGCTCAGCAGGCCGCCGCCCGCATGATGGCCTATCCCCCTGTGGTGATGGCAAACACCGTCGCCCTGTTTATCTCGTTTGATGGTGAGCTGGATACCCAACCGCTTATCGACCAGCTCTGGCGCGCCGGGAAAAAAGTTTACCTGCCGGTTCTGCATCCCTTTAGCCCGGGCAATCTGCTGTTTCTGCACTACCATCCGCACAGCGAGCTGGTGGTGAATCGTCTGAAAATCACCGAACCCAAACTCGACGTGCGCGACGTGCTCCCGCTTTCCGGGCTGGATGTGCTGATTACGCCGCTGGTGGCGTTTGACGAGCAGGGCCAGCGATTAGGCATGGGCGGGGGATTCTATGACAGGACGCTACAAAACTGGCAGCAGTACGGATTGCAGCCGGTGGGGTATGCGCATGATTGCCAGGGCGTGGAGGCATTACCCGTAGAGAAATGGGATGTGCCGTTGCCGGCGGTGGTGACGCCCAGTAAAACCTGGACCTGGTAGAACAAAGCCGGGTGGCGGCTACGCCTTACCCGGCCTACATAAATCCTCGAACATTACAGGTCGGGTAAGCGTAAGCGCCACCCGACACACAAACCGCACGACAACTGTAGGTCGGGTAAGGCGCAGCCGCCACCCGACGCCACAAACTGCACCATCAGTACAACAGGCGCGCGCGAATCGTCCCCGGAATGGCCTTCATGCTCTGCAATGCTTTCTCGGCGATGTCTTCATCCGCTTCGATATCAATCACCACATAACCCATCTGCGAGTTAGTTTGCAGATACTGCGCGGCAATGTTAACACCCTGCTCAGCAAAAATCTGGTTGATGGCGGTCAGCACGCCAGGACGGTTTTCGTGGATGTGCAGCAGACGACGCCCACCGTGCAGCGGCAGAGACACCTCCGGGAAGTTCACCGCAGAGAGCGTTGAACCGTTGTCGGAATATTTGCTCAGCTTACCCGCCACTTCCAGGCCGATATTCTCCTGCGCTTCCTGAGTAGAACCGCCGATGTGCGGCGTCAGGATCACGTTGTCGAACTCGCACAACGGTGAAGTGAACGGATCGCTGTTGGTGGCCGGTTCCGTCGGGAATACGTCAATCGCCGCACCCGCCAGATGCTTACGCTTCAGCGCGTCGCACAGCGCAGGAATGTCAACCACAGTGCCGCGCGCGGCGTTGATCAGCAGAGCGCCCGGCTTCATCAGCGCCAGCTCTTCCGCCCCCATCATGTTTTTGGTGGACGCATTTTCCGGCACGTGCAGGCTGACCACGTCGCTCATGTTCAGCAGGTCTGAAAGATGCTGCACCTGCGTCGCGTTACCCAGCGGCAGCTTGCTTTCGATATCGTAGAAAAACACGTGCATGCCGAGGGATTCCGCCAGAATACCGAGCTGCGTACCGATGTGGCCGTAACCGATAATCCCGAGCTTTTTACCACGCGCTTCGTAGGAGCCCGCAGCCAGCTTATTCCACACGCCGCGGTGCGCTTTGGCGTTAGCTTCCGGAATGCCGCGAAGGAGCAGCAGCAGCTCGCCAATCACCAGCTCCGCCACGGAACGGGTGTTGGAGAACGGCGCGTTAAAGACCGGGATACCGCGTTTGGCGGCGGCATTCAGATCAACCTGATTGGTACCGATGCAGAAACAGCCAATCGCCACCAGCTTTTCCGCCGCAGCAATAACGTCTTCAGTCAGTTGGGTACGGGATCGCAGGCCAATGAAATGGGCATCACGGATGGACGCTTTCAGCTCTTCAGTGTCCAGCGCGCCTTTGTGAAATTCGATGTTGGTGTAGCCTGCTGCGCGAAGGCTATCGAGCGCTTTCTGGTGCACGCCTTCAACCAGCAGGAATTTAATCTTGTCTTTCTCCAGTGATACCTTTGCCATTTAGCCGACCCTGTTTTTATCTGAACTGATGTTGTGCTGGATATAAATCCCGTGCAGCCAACATATCAAAAAAAACTATTGCAGCAATATGAACGTTTGCGTCGGCACTCTGAAGAAAAGTCATACAGAGCAAAATGGCAGAGGAAAATGCTGCGGAAAATTACGAACGTGGCAGGATCGGCAAAAGAGGCGGAAAAACGTGACACAAGTCACCGAATTTAGCTTTTCAAAAATTTTTTAGCGGGGGGAGCGCTCCCCCCGTCAGATCATTTTACGATGGTTTTTACACCGTCAGCCGTGCCGATCAGCGCCACATCCGCGCCACGGTTGGCAAATAACCCTACGGTAACGACGCCTGGAATGCCGTTGATCGCATTTTCCAGCGCAATGGCATCGAGGATCTCAAGGCCGTGAACGTCGAGGATCACGTTGCCGTTGTCGGTCACCACACCCTGACGGTATTCCGGACGACCGCCCAGCTTCACCAGTTGACGTGCCACGGCGCTGCGCGCCATCGGGATCACTTCGACCGGCAGCGGGAAATTCCCCAGAATGTCGACCTGCTTGGAGGCGTCCGCGATGCAGATGAACTTATCCGCCACGGAAGCGATGATCTTCTCGCGGGTCAGCGCCGCGCCACCGCCTTTGATCATCTGCATATGGCCGTTGATTTCATCCGCGCCATCAACGTAAATGCCCAGACGGTCCACTTCGTTGAGGTCGAAAACGGTGATGCCGAGGCTTTTCAGCTTTTCCGTGGAAGCATCGGAGCTGGAAACCGCGCCCTCGATCTGCCCCTTCATCGTGCCCAGCGCATCGATAAAGTGCGCCGCCGTCGACCCCGTACCAACACCGACAATGGTACCCGGCTGTACGTACTGGAGAGCGGCCCATCCTACTGCTTTTTTCAGTTCATCCTGCGTCATGATCGTTTTGCCTGTGGTGTGAAAACTCAGGGCGCATTATAGAACACGTCGAATGGATTTCGTCTGCCACGAAGGGAAAATTGTGTCATAGTGCAGATTAAGCAAAATTAAGGAGTCAGCCAGAGCAATGAAACGTCCGGACTACAGAACACTACAGGCACTTGATGCAGTTATTCGTGAACGCGGTTTTGAGCGCGCGGCGCAAAAGCTGTGCATCACCCAGTCCGCCGTATCACAGCGTATCAAACAGCTTGAAAACATGTTCGGGCAGCCGCTGCTGGTGCGTACCGTGCCGCCGCGTCCGACGGAGCAAGGACAAAAGCTCCTCGCCCTGCTGCGGCAGGTTGAACTGCTGGAAGATGAGTGGCTGGGCGATGAACAGACCGGCTCCACGCCGCTGCTGCTGTCGCTGGCGGTGAACGCCGACAGTCTGGCAACGTGGCTGCTGCCGGCCCTTGCGCCGGTGCTGGCCGACTCCCCGATCCGCCTGAACCTCCAGGTTGAAGACGAGACCCGCACCCAGGAGCGCCTGCGCCGTGGCGAAGTGGTTGGGGCGGTCAGTATTCAGCCTCAGGCGTTGCCAAGCTGTCTGGTGGATCAGCTGGGCGCGCTGGATTACCTGTTTGTCGGTTCAAAAGCCTTTGCCGAGCGCTACTTCCCGAACGGTGTGACCCGCGCCGCGCTGCTGAAAGCGCCTGCCGTCGCGTTCGACCATCTGGACGATATGCATCAGGCTTTCCTGCAACAAAACTTCGATCTGCCGCCGGGCAGCGTGCCGTGTCATATCGTTAACTCGTCCGAGGCCTTCGTACAGCTCGCGCGTCAGGGAACCACCTGCTGCATGATCCCGCATTTGCAGATTGAGAAAGAGTTGAAAAGCGGTGAGCTGATTGATTTAACCCCGGGGCTGTATCAGCGCCGGATGCTGTACTGGCACCGTTTTGCCCCGGAAAGCCGCATGATGCGCAACGTCACCGACGCGCTGCTGGCGTTTGGGCATAAGGTGTTAAGACAGGATTGAAAAACTAGCCGGGTGGCGGCTTCGCCTTACCCGGCCTACGGGTTACTGAGCGGGCTTTTCAGTCGGCTCCAGCTGGAACACCACATCAACCTGATCGTCGAACTGAATGGTTGGCTGCTCATAGGTTTCCTGAGCAGAAACCGGCGCGGCGTCCGCCTTCATCATCCGAACCATCGGGCTTGGCTGGTAGTTTGAAACGTGGTAGCGCACGCTGTAAACCGGACCGAGCTTGGTCTTGAAGCCGGATGCCAGCTGCTGCGCCTGATGAATGGCATCATCAATCGCCGCTTTACGCGCTTCGTCTTTATATTTCTCCGGTTGCGCAACGCCCAGCGAGACGGAACGAATTTCGTTCAGCCCAGCCTTCAGCGCACCATCCAGCAATCCGTTGAGCTTATCAAGCTGGCGTACAGTCACTTCCACAGTACGCACGGCGCGATAGCCTTTCAGGATGCTTTTGCCGTTCTGGTAGTCGTAATCCGGTTGGGTACGCAGGTTCGCAGAGCTGATGTCTTTTTTCGCGACACCGTTCTGTTCCAGGAAAGAGAGGTATTGCGCAACACGATCGTCTGCCTGTTTCTTGGCGGAAGCAGCATCTTTCGCCGCCACGTTCACTTCAATTGCCAGGGTTGCAACATCCGGTACCGCATCCACGCTTGCCGTGCCTGAAGTGACAATGTGCGGGCCGTTTGGCAGTTCATTCGCCTGCACCGACACCGTACCTAAACTTACTAATGCCGCCAGGGCCATCACCTTAAACTTCACTGTCATTCCTCCATGTTGCGAAGAGTGCCCTGTTAACAGGGCTCATGCCAGCAAGCTTAGCGGGTCTTGTTCAGATGTCCATAAGACAACGCTTAGTTGAACAGTCCCTGTACGTGATGAATCCCCTCTTTCGCCAGCTGGAAGGCAATAAACCACATCACCAGCCCAACCAGGGTATTGATAATGCGCTGCGCTTTAGCGGTGCGCAGACGTGGCGCCAGCCATGCCGCCAGGATCGCAAGACCAAAGAACCAGAGGAAGGAGGCGCTGACCGTACCGAGCGCAAACCAGCGCTTGGGCTCAACGTCCAGCTGTCCACCCAGGCTGCCGAGCACCACGAACGTATCAAGATAAACGTGCGGGTTAAGCCACGTCACGGCGAGCATGGTGACGATAATCTTCCAGCGCCCCTGCTTCATCACTTCGGCGCTCGCCAGCTCAAGATTGCTGCTCATGGCCGTTTTCAGGGCGCCAAACCCGTACCACAGCAGAAACGCTACGCCGCCCCAGGTAACCAGCGCCAGCAGCCACGGCGACTGCATCAGCAAGGCGCTGCCGCCAAAAATCCCGGCGCAAATCAGTAGCAAATCGCTCACCGCGCACAGCAGGGCAATCATCAGATGATACTGGCGGCGAATGCCCTGGTTCATCACAAACGCATTTTGTGGACCAAGGGGAAGGATCATGGCCGCGCCTAACGCAAGCCCCTGAAAATAATAAGATAACATGACGTAATTCTCGCAGAGTTGTCCTGGAGGCAGACTATACTGCGGGAACGACATTAGAGGAAATTGATAATATTAATTGGGGATTAGCCGGGCTAATCAAAGAAAAGCCCGGTGTCGCTGACGCTTACCGGGCCTACGTTAAAGCAAATTATTCGGCTGCTTTCTCGCGTTTGAGATTTACATCCATCTGCGGATAAGGGAAGCTGATGCCGTTAGCATCGAATTCACGCTTGATGCGCTCCAGCACGTCCCAGTAAACGTTTTGCAGATCGCCGCTTTTACTCCAGATGCGCACCACAAAATTAATGGATGACGCGCCCAGCTCGTTCAGGCGAACGGTCATTTCGCGATCTTTAAGAATGCGATCATCTGATTCGATGATATCGGTAATCAGCTTTTTCACCAGCTCAGTATCTGAATCATAGCCAACCCCGATAATGAGTTCATTACGGCGAACCGGCTCACGAGAGAAGTTAGTAATGTTGCCATCAATAACTTTCTTGTTTGGCACAATGACGATTTTGCCGTCTGCCGAACGCAGCGTGGTAGAAAAAATCTGCACGTTCAGCACGGTGCCCGCAGTGCCACCGAGATCAACATACTCTCCGGCACGGAAAGGACGGAACGTCACTAACAGTACGCCAGCTGCAAGGTTAGCCAGCGAGCCCTGAAGAGCGAGACCTACGGCCAGACCAGCGGCACCAAGTACGGCAATGACCGAAGCGGTCTGTACACCGACCCGCCCCATTGCCGCAATGAGGGTAAACGCAATAATCCCGTAACGCACCAGCGCAGAAAGGAAATCAGCAACGGTTGCATCGATATGACGGGATAGCATTACGCGATTAACGCCCCGGGAAACCGTGCGGGCAACGATCATCCCCACAATAATAATGGCGATTGCCGCCGCAATATTCACAGCGTAACTAATCAGGAGCGCCTGGTTGCGCACCAGCCAGGAGCCAGCGTTATTGATGCTATCTACAACACCGAGATCTTCCATTTATCTTTCCTTATGCTCATAAAAACCACAAAATCTATCCCACACGGAGACAGGCAGGTCAGTAAAGGGTAAACAAAAAGCCATGATATTGCCAAACAGATCACAAAAAAAGAGGCATCAGGCTATTGAAAAGGCATAAAAAAAGGCCCGCATATGCGGACCTTCTTGACGCTATGAACAGCTCAAATTACAGAACGTCAACCGCGTTCAGTTCTTTGAATGCCTGCTCCAGACGAGTAATCATAGAAGTCTGGGCAGCGCGCAGCCATACGCGTGGATCGTAGTATTTCTTGTTCGGCTGGTCTTCGCCTTTCGGGTTGCCCAGCTGACCTTGCAGGTAAGCTTCGTTGGTTTTGTAGTATTGCAGGATACCGTCCCAGGTTGCCCATTGGGTGTCGGTATCGATGTTCATTTTCACTACGCCGTAGCTTACGGAGTCTTTGATTTCCTGAGCAGAAGAACCGGAACCGCCGTGGAAGACGAAGTTCAGGCTGTTGTGCGGCAGGTTGTGTTTCTTAGACACGTATTCCTGAGAATCACGCAGGATGGTCGGGGTCAGAACCACGTTACCTGGTTTGTATACGCCGTGTACGTTACCGAAGGACGCTGCGATGGTGAAGCGTGGGCTGATTTTGCTCAGCTCGGTGTAAGCGTAATCAACGTCTTCTGGCTGAGTGTACAGAGCAGAAGCGTCCATGTGGCTGTTGTCCACACCGTCTTCTTCACCGCCGGTGCAACCCAGTTCGATTTCCAGGGTCATGCCCATTTTGGACATACGCGCCAGGTACTTAGAGCAGATCTCGATGTTTTCTTCCAGAGACTCTTCGGACAGGTCGATCATGTGAGAAGAGAACAGTGGCTTACCGGTTGCTGCGAAGTGTTTTTCACCTGCGTCTAGCAGACCGTCGATCCATGGCAGCAGTTTTTTCGCGCAGTGGTCAGTGTGCAGGATAACCGGAACACCGTAGTACTCAGCCATCTGGTGAACGTGATGTGCGCCAGAGATAGCACCCAGGATAGCAGCGCCCTGAGGAACGTCAGTTTTCACGCCTTTACCTGCGATGAACGCAGCGCCGCCGTTAGAGAACTGAACGATAACCGGTGCTTTAACTTTTGCAGCGGTTTCCAGTACGGCGTTGATGGAGTCGGTACCTACGCAGTTAACTGCTGGCAGAGCGAAGTTGTTTTCTTTAGCTACCTGGAACACTTTCTGTACGTCATCACCAGTGATAACGCCAGGTTTTACGAAATCAAAAATTTTAGACATGTTGCTTAGTCCTGTATCTTCGGCCGTTAGAAAAGGTGCGAGCTCTGATAAGCGCGCTGAAAATTGGGCAGGTTTCCCTGCCCCTGAATGGCTTACTTCTTAGCGCGCTCTTCGAGCATTGCTACTGCTGGCAGGACTTTACCTTCCACGAATTCGAGGAATGCGCCGCCACCAGTGGAGATGTAGGAGATCTTGTCAGCGATACCGAACAGATCGATAGCTGCCAGGGTGTCACCACCGCCTGCGATAGAGAACGCTTCGCTGTCTGCGATAGCGTTAGCCACGATCTCAGTCCCTTTGCGGAAGTTCGGGAATTCGAACACGCCGACAGGACCGTTCCACAGGATAGTTTTTGCGTTTTTCAGGATTTCAGCCAGTTTCTGTGCAGAAACGTCGCCCAGGTCCAGAATCTGCTCTTCATCTTTGATGTCGTTAACAGATTTCAGGGTTGCGGTAGCGGTTTCGGAGAACTCGGTAGCTACACGAACGTCAGTTGGAACCGGGATATCACAGGTGCTCAGCAGACGTTTGGCTTCGTCAACCAGATCCGCTTCGTACAGGGATTTACCCACGTTGTGGCCTTGCGCAGCAACGAAGGTATTCGCGATACCACCACCAACGATCAGCTGGTCAGCGATTTTGGACAGGGAATCCAGTACGGTCAGTTTGGTAGACACTTTAGAACCACCAACGATAGCGACCATTGGACGAGCAGGTTCTTTCAGTGCTTTACCCAGCGCTTCCAGTTCGTCAGCCAGCAGCGGACCTGCACAGGCGACATCTGCGAATTTACCGATACCGTGGGTAGATGCCTGCGCACGGTGAGCCGTACCGAATGCATCCATCACGAATACGTCGCACAGCGCAGCGTATTTTTTGGACAGGGTTTCGTCGTCTTTCTTTTCGCCTTTGTTGAAGCGAACGTTTTCCAGAACAACCAGCTCACCTTCGGCAACTTCCACGCCGTCCAGGTAATCTTTCACCAGGCGAACCGGGCTGGACAGTTTGTCTTTCAGGTAATTAACAACCGGCAGCAGAGAGAACTCTTCGTTGTACTCGCCTTCAGTTGGACGGCCCAGGTGGGAGGTGACCATCACTTTAGCGCCCTGCTTCAGAGCCAGTTCAATGGTTGGCAGAGATGCACGGATACGCGCGTCGCTGGTCACTTTGCCATCTTTAACCGGTACGTTCAGATCGGCACGGATGAAAACGCGTTTACCTGCCAGATCCAGATCGGTCATCTTAATTACAGACATGGTGAATCCTCTCGTTGATTCTTAAAGTTTTGCAAGCGCAAGGTGCGCTCTACCTGAAACCTTTTGCGGCCATGGCTAACGTGGTGTCGAGCATTCGGTTAGCAAAGCCCCATTCGTTATCACACCAGACCAGCGTCTTGATAAGGTGCGCACCACTGACTCGCGTCTGCGTGCCATCCACGATGGCGCTGTGCGGGTCGTGGTTAAAATCTACTGAGACCAACGGTAATTCCGTATAGTCAACTATACCATGAAATGCTCCCTGTGCCGCTTTTTGCAGCAACAGGTTGACTTCACAGGCTTTTACCGGTTTTTTCACCGTCACGCTAAGATCGATTGCGGTGACGTTTATCGTCGGCACGCGCACGGCAATCGCTTCGAAACGGTCGTTAAACTGCGGGAAAATACGGGTGATCCCGGCAGCCAGTTTCGTATCCACCGGAATGATGGACTGGCTCGCCGCGCGAGTGCGCCGTAAATCCGGATGGTAAGCGTCGATGACCTGCTGATCGTGCATGGCGGAGTGAATCGTGGTCACGGTGCCGGATTCAATGCCATACGCATCGTCTAACAGTTTAATGACCGGAATAATGCAGTTGGTGGTGCAGGAGGCGTTGGAGACAATGCGGTGTTCAGCTTGCAGCTCGTGCTGGTTGACGCCAAACACGACGGTGGCGTCGAGGTCGTTACTGCCGGGATGGGAGAACAGCACTTTTTTCGCGCCAGCATTCAGATGCGCTTCGCCATGTTCACGGTTACCGTACACGCCGGTACAGTCCAGCACCACATCCACACCCAGTTCGCTCCAGGGCAGCCCTTCAATACTGTTCTCATGCAGCACGCGGATGGCATCGTCACCGACGAACAGCTGTTCCCTTTCCTGGCGAACGTCCCAGGCAAAGCGACCGTGGCTGGTGTCATATTTCAACAAATGCGCCATGCCCGCAGCATCCGCCAGTTCATTGATTGCCACCACGGTGATTTCCGCACGACGCCCGGATTCATATAAAGCACGAACCACGTTGCGTCCGATGCGACCGAAGCCATTAATCGCTACGCGTACGGTCATAGATCTCCTGCAAAGCTATCCCTGAGTTTGAGGTGGCTGAAAGAGTAATCCAGCGACGCCCGAAGGGGAATCCTTGCTGTCACAAACTGCGATTGATTGGTCAATTGTCGAACATTTAATCGACTGAAACGCTTCAGCAAGAATAAGCGAATCGGGGAATAAAAGGAATCTCTGTCCAGATGAATAAGCGAGCTATATGACTTGCATCACATTTTCGGTGGAATAATTTACAGAGCAGTTACATGTCTGAGGAATCGTGCATACAAAAAAGCCGGGTGGCGCTAACGCTTACCCGGCCTACATTTTATGCCATTTGTAGGCCCGGTAAGCGTTAGCGCCACCGGGCAAAACGGCAATTACAGCAGTTCTTTCGCCTTAGCGACAACGTTCTCAACGGTGAAGCCGAACTCTTCAAACAGCTGTTCAGCTGGCGCAGACTCACCGAACGTGGTCATACCGACGATAGCGCCGTTCAGGCCAACGTATTTGAACCAGTAGTCAGCGATACCCGCTTCCACTGCCACGCGAGCGGAGACCGCTTTAGGCAGTACGGATTCGCGGTACGCGGCATCCTGCTTGTCGAACGCATCGGTAGATGGCATAGAAACCACACGCGCTTTCACGCCTTCAGCAGTCAGTTTTTCCCATGCGGCAACGGCCAGTTCAACTTCAGAACCGGTCGCGATGAAGATCAGCTCAGGCTGGCCTGCGCAATCTTTCAGCACGTAACCACCGCGCGCGATGTTTGCCAGCTGCTCTGGGGTACGCTCCTGCTGCGCCAGGTTCTGACGGGAGAGGATCAGTGCGGTCGGGCCATCATGACGCTCAACGCCGTATTTCCACGCCACCGCAGATTCAACCTGGTCACATGGACGCCATGTGCTCATGTTCGGGGTCACGCGCAGAGAAGCCACCTGCTCTACTGGCTGGTGGGTAGGACCGTCTTCGCCCAGACCGATAGAGTCGTGGGTGTAGACCATCACCTGACGCTGTTTCATCAGCGCAGCCATACGTACGGCGTTACGTGCATATTCCACAAACATCAGGAAGGTAGAGGTGTACGGCAGGAAGCCACCGTGCAGAGCGATACCGTTGGCAATCGCGGTCATACCGAATTCACGTACACCGTAATGGATGTAGTTACCGGCAGTATCTTCGTTGATTGGCTTAGATCCGGACCACAGGGTCAGGTTTGATGGCGCCAGGTCAGCGGAGCCGCCGAGGAATTCTGGAAGCAGAGGACCAAACGCTTCGATCGCATTCTGAGATGCTTTACGGCTGGCGATCTTGGCTGGGTTCGCCTGCAACTTCGCGATGAACTCGTTCGCTTTCGCGTCGAAGTCAGACGGCATGTCGCCTTTCATACGACGGGTGAATTCAGCCGCTTCCTGAGGGAAGGCTTTCGCGTATGCCGCGAACTTCTCGTTCCAGGCCGCTTCTTTCGCCTGGCCCACTTCTTTCGCATCCCACTGAGCGTAGATTTCAGACGGGATTTCGAAGGCAGGGTGTTTCCAGCCAAGCGCTTCACGGGTCAGTGCAATTTCCGCGTCGCCCAGCGGTGCGCCGTGGGAGTCGTGAGTGCCCGCTTTGTTCGGAGAACCGAAGCCGATGATGGTTTTGCACATCAGCAGGGACGGTTTGTCGGTCACGGCGCGCGCTTCTTCTACGGCACGTTTAATCGAGTCAGCATCGTGGCCATCAACGCCGCGCACAACGTGCCAGCCGTAGGCTTCGAAACGTGCGGCGGTGTCGTCAGTGAACCAGCCTTCAACATGACCGTCGATGGAGATGCCGTTGTCGTCGTAGAACGCAACCAGTTTACCCAGCTTCAGGGTGCCTGCCAGGGAGCACACTTCGTGAGAAATGCCTTCCATCATGCAGCCGTCGCCCAGGAAGGCGTAGGTGAAGTGGTCAACGATGTCGTGGCCAGGACGGTTAAACTGCGCCGCCAGGGTCTTCTCTGCAATCGCCATCCCTACGGCGTTAGCGATGCCCTGACCCAGCGGACCGGTAGTGGTTTCAACGCCAGCGGTGTAGCCCACTTCCGGGTGACCTGGAGTTTTGGAGTGCAGCTGACGGAAGTTTTTCAGCTCTTCGATTGGCAGATCGTAGCCAGTGAGGTGCAGCAGGCTGTAGATCAGCATAGAGCCGTGGCCGTTAGACAGCACGAAACGGTCGCGGTCTGCCCATGCCGGGTTCTGCGGGTTGTGGTTAAGGAAATCACGCCACAGGACTTCGGCGATGTCAGCCATGCCCATAGGGGCGCCCGGGTGGCCGGATTTGGCTTTCTGTACTGCGTCCATGCTCAGCGCACGAATAGCATTAGCAAGCTCTTTACGTGAGGACATTTTAACTCCAGATCGGACTGTTAAAGGCCATGCCCTTGACGACAGCGCGTTTTGGGCTACGCCGGAAAAAAGTGCCAACAATGTAACCCAAGCCGCAGGGCATGTACATGGACCATTCTTTTGCAGCTTAAGAAATCTCTGGATCATGCTCGCATGTTGCGCAATCTGCTCGCCCGCCTCTGTCGATATTCCTTATACTTAGCCCGACACCGGCTTCGTTGACGGTGCATTTTTCGGAATTAATTCAGATTAACGAGTACGGAAGCAACATCATGAAAATGCGTGCAATCGGGCTGGCTGTGGGAACAACGCTCCTGCTAAGCGGCTGTCAGAATATGGATTCTAACGGCCTGATGACCTCAGGCGCAGAAGCTTTTCAGGCCTACTCATTGAGCGATGCGCAGGTGAAAGCGCTGAGCGACGAGGCCTGTAAAGATATGGATGGAAAAGCTACGCTTGCCCCGGCAAACAGCACCTACACGCAGCGTCTGAACAAGATTGCTTCCGCGCTGGGCGACAACATTAACGGTCAGCCGGTGAACTATAAGGTGTATATGGCGAAAGACGTCAACGCCTTTGCGATGGCGAACGGCTGTATCCGCGTTTACAGCGGCCTGATGGACATGATGACCGACAACGAAGTGGAAGCGGTGATCGGCCATGAAATGGGTCACGTTGCACTGGGTCACGTGAAGAAAGGGATGCAGGTTGCGCTGGGCACCAATGCCGTGCGCGCAGCGGCGGCCTCTGCGGGCGGCATCGTCGGCAGCCTGTCCCAGTCGCAGCTGGGCGACGTGGGCGAAAAACTGGTGAACTCGCAGTTCTCCCAGCGTCAGGAGTCGGAAGCGGATGACTACTCTTACGATCTGTTGCGCAAACGCGGCATCAATCCATCGGGTTTAGCTACCAGCTTCGAAAAACTGGCGAAACTGGAGGAGGGCCGTCAAAGCTCCATGTTTGACGATCACCCGGCTTCGGAAGAGCGTGCGCAGCATATTCGCGACCGTATGGCGGCAGACGGAATTAAATAATTTCAGAAGGAGGCAGTTTTGCCTCCTTTTTATTTCGCATGAATTGTTAACTTAAAAGCACGTATCGATAACACCCCTGAAAGCCCCGCCAAATCCACCCTGCCACTCTGAAATGTCTGGTCACATAATTATTGCAAAGGTTACTTTTTCCGGTAATTATCTCTTCCGCAGTTATTCAAATTAATATATCCAGACAGAGACGTTCCCTCCGTGAAAAAAGAATTATCATTAATTGCTTTAAGTTTATTTGCCGCATTACCTGCCGCCGCAAGCCAGCAATCCGACAGCAAGGGTTTTATTGACGACAGCCATCTGGATCTGTTTTTACGCAATGCGTATATCAGCCGCGACTACCATCAGGGCCAGCAGGACAAAGCCGAATGGGGTCAGGGGATCATCGCCACGTTTGCATCCGGCTATACCGAAGGGCTGGTGGGCTTCGGCGTGGACGGTATTGCGCAGTATGGCGTGCGTCTGGACGGTGGCCGCGGCAAGAGCGGCGCGGGCGGCATCGACTTCTTTAAACAGGAAGATGATGGCCGGGCAAAATCCGATCTGGCAAAGTTTGGCGCAACCGCCAAAATGCGCATATCGAATACCGTACTGAGCTACGGGAATCAGCGCCCTGAGCTGCCAATCATTACATCCGACAGCTCCCGCCTGCTGTTTGAAAGCTACACCGGCACCATGCTGACCTCGAAAGAGATCGACGGTCTGGAAGTCAACGCCGGTTACTTCACCGACGAGCAGCGTAAAAGCGATGACCGCCACGACAGCGGGCTGAAGAGCCTCTCCTTCGGCGGTGCGAGCTATCAGTTTAACGACCAGTTCAGCGGCGCGCTGTACGCCTCTCATAACGAAGAGGTGATGAACAAGCAGTACCTGGGCATGAACTTCAAACAGCCGTTCAGTACCGGGCAGCAGCTGGTGCTCGACTTCAACGGCTATAACTCCCGTCTCGACCAGCATTACGCGGACAGCCTCGACACGGGCCGCAGCAACACCATCTGGAGCCTGGCGGCGAGCTATATCTGGGACATTCACACGTTCAAAGTGGCGTACCAGCAGAGCAGCGGCAGTACCGGCTACAACTACGGCGGCTATCGCGACAAAGGCGGCGTGGGTGACGGCGGTAACACCATCTGGCTGGCGAACTCCTACTGGTCTGATTTCAACGGCGAAGATGAACGTTCCTGGCAGGCATCCTACGGTCTGGACTTTGGCGGCCTTGGTTTACCGGGCCTGAGCTGGACCACCGCCTACGTGCGCGGCGATAACATCAAAACCTCTGAAACCAGCAATGGCAAAGAGCACGAGTGGTTTAACCAGATCCAGTACCAGGTGCAGGATGGCCCGGCGAAAGATCTGAAGCTGAAGCTGCGCTACTCCGTACTGCGCGTCTCCAGCAACGCCAGCGAGTACAACGTGGGCGGGGACGAGATCCGCGCTTACGTGGAATACCCGTTTAACGTGTTCTGATGAAAAAAGCCGGGTGGCGGCTTCGCCTTACCCGGCCTACCGTTTTCTCCCTGTGGGAGAGGGTTAGGATGAGGGGAAACAGCTAGTAAAGCGTCTTCTGCGGCGGTCCTGCAAACTTCAGGGCACCAATCTGCCCCATTCGCACTTCCACTACCGACGGCCCCGGCATCGCCAGCGCCTCCGTCATCACCGCATCAAAATCCTCTGCCCGCTCAACGCTCCACGCCTGAAGGCCAATCGCCTGCGCCAGCAGGGTAAAGTCCGGCGTATGCAGCGCGTTATAATACTGACGCCCGCCGAAATACTTATCCTGAATACCGCGCATCACCCCGTAGCCGCCGTCGTTCATGACCAGCAGCGTCACGTTGGCTTTCTCCTGCGCCAGCGTCGCCAGCTCGCCTAAATTCAGGCTCAAGCCGCCGTCGCCCACCAGCCCCACCACCTTGCGCTGCGGGTTGGCAATCGCGGTGCCGATGGCCATCGGCAGCCCCATACCAATCGCCCCGGCGAGGGAGTGAATGTTCATCATCGGACCGTTAGCCCTGAACAGGCGGCTACCCCACAGGCTGCCGGACACGGTGATATCGCGCACCAGCAGGCCGTCTGTCGGCAGGGCTTTTGCTATGGCGTCGTTAAGCTTCGCATAGGCGCCGCACTGCTCGCGCAGCCCCTGTTCGGCTTGCCCGACCGCCTGCTGCACCTGCATATCCCACTGTGCGTTGCCCCACTCGCGGCCCTGAATTTTGTCTGCAAGCGCGCCAAGCACCGCTGAACAATCGGCTATCAACGTGCTATCCATCAGATAGTTACGGCTTGCTGCCGCCGGGTCGATATCGATCTGCACCCGCGGGGAAGGCAGCTCAAGCGTCCAGGAACGGGTTTCGTTGCTGCGCAGGCGAGAACCGGCCACCAGCGTAAAATCGCACTGCGCGATCAGCGCCTCCACCGACGGCGAGTTGTGAAACGCCCGCAGGCTGGCGCGGTGGCTGTCCGGCAGCACGCCGCGCGCATGGGTGCTGGAAATCACGGTGATGCCCGCATCCGCCAGCGTTTTAACCGCGTCTGCGCTGCCCAGCGCCCCGCCCCCCAGCCACAGCAGCGGCTGTTTCGCCTGTTTTAGCTGCGCCCACAGCGCGTCAACCATTCCGGTATCCACGGCTGGAACCGATGCCGGTTTAACCGGTTTAGTCACCAGCGATAGCGGAATCTTGGCGCCCTGAATATCAATCGGGATTTCCACCGAGACCGGTCCACACGGCGCGGTCTGCGCGTCCTGGATAGCTTTATGCAGAATCGCTATCGCCTGATTCGCATTGCTGATGCGGTACGCCCGTTTTGAGCTGGCCTTCAGGAAGGTCAGCTGGTCACGGGTTTCATGGATAAACCCGGTGTCGGCGTCCAGCCAGGCTTTCTCAACCTGCCCGGTTAAATGCAGCAGCGGCGTGCAGGCATTCATGGCTTCCACCAGCGCGCCTACCGCATTACCCGCCCCCGCGCCGGTGCTGGTCAGCGCCACGCCGAGGCCGGAAAAGCGCCCGTGGGCATCGGCCATGGTGACGGAACCGGCTTCACCGCGGGCGGGCACAAAGCGGATATTGCCCCGCTGCCCAACCGCATCCGCGATCGGCAGGTTGTGAATAGAGATGACGCCGTAGATGGCCTCAACCTGATACTGCTCCAGCGTTCTGGCGATGGCGTCGCCGACGGTTATCATTTCGCTCATTGCTCACCCTTTCTCAGTCGCACCAGTGGTTGACGCTGTTACCCGTCGCCAGATAAATGCTCTTTTGTTGCATCCAGGCTTTCAGCCCCTGTATACCCTTCTCGCGGCCCAGACCGCTCTCTTTAAAGCCCCCGAACGGGGTCGAAATCGCAAAGACTTTGTAGGTGTTGATCCACACCGTGCCTGCCTCCAGCTGCTCGCTGAGACGCAGGGCGCGCCCGGTATCGCGCGTCCAGATCCCCGCCGCCAGGCCGTAAACCGAGTCGTTCGCCTCGCGGATAAGCGTGGCTTCATCGGCAAACGGCATCGCCACCAGCACCGGGCCGAAGATCTCTTCCTGACAGGCGCGGGCGATGTTGCTCAGCCCTTCGATAATCGTGGGCAGGAAAAAGCTGCCGTTTGCCAGAGCGGGATCGGCGGGTATCTCACCGCCGCACAGCACGCGGCCCCCTTCGCGCTTCGCCAGTTCTACGTACTCGATCACGCTCAGGCGATGTTTTTCGCCGATCAGCGGTCCGACATGCACGCCGTCGGTAAACGGGTGTCCGACGCGCAGCCCGCGAGTTAATTCCAGCAGCCTCGCCATCAGCGGGGCGTAAATGCTCTCGTGGATAAACAGCCGCGACCCGGCGATACACGCCTGCCCCGCCGAGCTGAAAATGCCATAGCAGATCCCGCGCGCGGCCTGTTCGATATCAGCATCCTCCAGCACGATGGTCGGCGATTTGCCGCCCAGCTCCAGCGAGGCCGGGATCAGTTTTTCCGCCGCCACGTGCGCCAGATGGCGGCCCGTGGTGGTTCCACCGGTAAAGGAGATTTTGCGCACGCGAGGATGGCGCGCCAGCGCATCGCCAATCACCGAGCCTTTGCCCGGCAGCACGCTCAGCAGCCCGGCGGGCAGCCCGGCCTGTTCAAAAATCCGCGCCAGCTCCAGCGCCATCAGCGGCGTGGCTTCGGCGGGCTTGAGGATCACCGCGTTCCCGGCGGCAATCGCCGGTGCGACCTTCTGCATTTCGCTGGCAATCGGCGAGTTCCACGGCGTGATGGCCGCCACCAAGCCGAGCGGCTCATAGCGGCTCAGCGTCAGCAGATCCGGCTGGCGCGGCGTCGGAAGTTCCCCTTCCAGCAGCTCGCAGGCGGCGGCAAAGTAGCGCGCCGTTCCCGCCGCGCTCATCACCAGCCCGCGCGCTTCCGCCAGCGGCTTGCCGTTATCACGGCTCTGCATCTGCGCCAGCGCGTCGATGCGGGATTCAATGAGATTGGCAACCTTATGCAGGATCTTCGCGCGCATATGCGGCAGGCTGTTACGCCATGCGGGATCGCGCCAGGCGCGCTCTCCGGCGTCTACCGCCTCCTCCAGGTCATCCAGACTGGCGGCGTTCAGCGTCGCGTTGATCGACCCGTCTGCCGGGAAGTGGCTCTGCATCGGGTTGCCGCCGCCGTGTCGCCACTGGCCGCCGATAAAAATCTTCAGATCGTCCATCGTATCTCCTCAGCTCAGGGCCAGCTCGCGGCAGGCGCGCACCGCGCTCAGTGCCGCCAGGGTGGAGGTTTTAGGATTAGAAGCCAGCGGCAGTCCGCTCAGCTCCAGATGAAACTCGCCGAACAATCCTTCCACGTGGAGCGTGTGGGTATTGCGTTTCGTTGCCGGGTCAACCATCAGCTGCACGCGGGTGTCGTCCATCCCGACGCCGCCGAGCGCCACGGTCGCCGCCACGTTGGCGTTCGCCGGGAACAGGCGCGCCGCCTCGCGGGCGCTGCCCTCGAAGAAAACCTTTGCCTCTGACACCGCATTCAGATCGATAAGCTGCTCGGCATAGCTGCCGCGCCAGCTGGCCGGGCTTTTGCGCGACTGATAGGTGACGCGCTCAAGGCCGCCCTCTTTCGCCGCCGCCAGCCCGTCGATACCGGCCACCGCACCGGAAAGCAGGGTGAGTTTTCCGCCCGCAGCGAGCAGACGCTGCTCCAGCGCGCTGTCCGCCAGCGCGCCGGTGGAAATGACGGCCAGATGCCAGCCGCGACGCAGGATCTCTTCCCCGTACTGGGCCACCGCCTGCTGGCTGGCGCATTCCAGCACCAGATCGGGCGTTTGCGCGCACGCCATCGGCGACGTCAGCGCCTCGACCGCATTGCCAAACTGGTCGTGAATGGCGGCATGGTGAGACGCGCGCGCCACGATCCAGCCGATAGCCACACCGGCGGGCAGGCGCTCAATCACCGCCTGCGCCATGGCGCCAAAACCAATCAACATTACCTTTTTCATGATGTGTCCTTACAGATGACGGCAGAAGCCGCCGGAAACGTCCAGTGCCGCGCCGGTGGTAAACGAGGCCAGCGGCGAGGCGAGGAACAGCAGCGCCTGCGCGGGCTCCTGCGGCTTGCCGAGGCGCGCCATTGGAATGCCGCGCTTGCGCGCGATATCCGCCGTCCACTCCGGCCAGCTCTGGCTTTTGTCCGCCCGGTTTTCATAGCGGCGCTGCCACTGGCCGGATTCCACCATGCCGAGCAGAATGGAATTGACGCGAATACCTTTGCCCACCAGCTCTTTCGACAGCGTCAGCGTCATGTTCAGCAGCGCGGCACGAGCGGCAGAGGTGGCGATCATGTGCTCCTCCGGCTGTAGCGCCAGCAGGGAGTTCACGCAGGTAACAGAGGCAATGTCGGACTGCTCCAGCAGAGGCTGAAACGCCTGCACCGGGTTAATCACCCCGAACAGTTTGAGTTCGGCTTCGTGCAGCCACGCCTCGCGCGGGGTGTCATGGAAGTGCGCCACGTAGCCCTGCCCGGCGTTGTTGATCAGCATATCCGCCGCGCCAAAACGCGCCTGCACCGCATCCGCGAAGGCCTGAACTTCGTCGGCGTTCAGCACGTCGCAGCGGTAAGCAAAAATCTCCCCGTGAGGAAATTCGTTTTGCAGCGTCGCATGGGCGCTGGCGAGCCGGTCCGGGTCACGGCCGCAGAAGGCGACTTTCGCCCCTTCACCCAGCAGCAGGCGCAGCGTTTCAAAGCCAATGCCGGAAGAACCACCGGTAACGACCGCTACGCGCCCGTCAATTTGTGCATTCATCGCGCACCTCTTCGTTAATGCGTAAAAGCTGTTGGTTGAAAAACGCGTCGTTATCGAGATAGCTGGCGTGCCCGGCCTGCGGAATGGCGATAAACGGCATGCCGTAGCGCAGCGCCAGACCCTGAACCAGTTCCGGCTGGGTGATGGCATCCTGCTCGCCGCACCAGACTTCAAACGTGCCGGAGTAGCGTTTAAGCCAGCCGTGAATGTCGTCATGTGCCAGCATCCATGCGGCAGCGAGGTAGCCTTCCGGGCGCAGCGCCCGCATGCCCGCCGCGACGGTGGCGATATCTTCCGCGCGCGCGCCGGGGCGCAGCAGCTTCGCGGCGCGGGTCTGGGCGAGGATGTCGCCCCCCAGCGCCATCTGCTGCTCGCGGTTGCGCCAGACCTGCTCCCGCTGCTCCGGCGCGGCATTGCCGTACCCCTGCGCGGCGTCGGCCAGCACCAGATGGATGACGCGCTCAGGGAACTTCGCGGCAAAGGCGCTGGCCACCAGCGCCCCCAGGGAATGGCCGACCAGCACTGTCTGCCAGACACCGGCGCGATCCAGCATGGCTGCCAGCGCGTCGGCGTAATCCCCCGCGTTCGCCCGCGCTACGGCCAGCATCGGGCTTTCGCCGTAACCGGGCATGTCCCACGCCAGTACGCGAAAACCGTTCAGCGCCATCTGCTTGTGCCAGGAGGCGGCGCCGGAGCTGATCCCGTGCAGCAGCATCAGCGGAATGCCGCTTCCCTGTTCACGAAAACCCGTCATCATGCCCCCTTAGTTCCGCTTCACTTTGGAAAGCGGATGGTCGGACGGATAGGTCGGGATTTCCGGCTTGTTGGTCCCCAGCATGACGCACATCAGCGCTTCTTCTTCGCCGTGGTTAAACAGCCCGCGATAGATACCCGGCGGAACGGAGATCAGATCACGCTCGCGCAGCACGGTTTCGGTGTAGTTGTCGCCGTCCTGGATCATCAGCGTGATCTGCCCTTTAAGCATGAAGAACACCTCTTCCACGTCGTCGTGCAGGTGCAGCGGTCCTTCGCACTTCGACGGCAGCACCATGGTGGAGAAGGTAAAATGGTCCGCCTGCACGGTGTTGGTGTCGTTCGCCACGCCGGTTGCGCCGGTGCCGATGTAGCGCATCTGCGCCCGGCGGTATTTCGGGTCAAAATCGGCCTGGAACTTCAGCGCGTTCCAGTCGTATTTACGGCCTTCGAAGCGCGCGATGCGCGACTCGACCCACTCTTCCATCGTCAGATGGTCAGGTTTGATGCCCGTTTTGTTGGTTACGGTTGAATCAGTCATGACACTCTCCTCAGTAACGTCTCAGCAGCGGCAGTAACAGGACGCAGCCCACCGCCGCCATCACCGCCAGAAAAATCAGCCCGGAATCCATGCTGTGGGTGAAGGCGATAAGCGCACCCATCACCGCCGGCGACAGCGCGCCCGCAAAGTTTCCCAGCCCGTTGAAGATACCGCCCGCCGTGGCGCTCACCCGGGGATGGGTGGCCTTCGCCAGCAGGGCGAAAATGTTGGGCGCGCCGGTGCCCCACATAAAGGTGCTGAAGCTCATCGCCGCGATGACGGCCAGCGGGGTATCAAGGTGCATCACCGCCGCCAGCCCGACGGCCGCCCCCGCCATGGAGATAAAGCATGCCGCCGCGCGCTTATCGACCCTGTCCGAGAGCCACGCGCCAATCACTTCCCCCGCCAGCATGGCGATGAACGGCATCGACGACAGCCAGCCTGCATGCTCCAGATGAATGCCTTTGCCTTTGATCAGGTAGCCCGGCAGCCAGCCGTTGATGCCCCACAGGTAGGTCAGGAAAGCGATGTTAAAGATGCAGATGATCCAGAAGTGCGGGCTGACGAACAGCTCACGCCGCGCCGCGCGCCGCTCGTCCCGGGACGCCTGCGAGGTGCCGGGTTTTGCCTCCAGGCGGATCCCGCGCAGACCAATGCGCACAAAGATAAGCACCGGCACGGTAAGCATGGCCATCACAAAGAAAGTGCTCTGCCAGCCAAAGGTGTTCAGCAGCCAGAGGGAGAGCGGGAAACCAATCGCCGCGCCCACCGGGGTACCCAGCAGCCACAGCATGGTGGCGCGTGCCTGTAAATGCTGCGGGAAGTTGTGACGTACGATGGCAAAGGCCAGCGGGAACAGCGGTCCTTCCGCCACGCCCAGCAGAATACGCAGGACGATCATCAGCGTGTAGTTATGGGTAAAGCCCATCGCCACCATCAGCACGCACCACACCGCCATCATCCCGGTGAGCAGGCGCAGCGGCGCGATTTTGTCGCCTAAACCGCTTAAAAACACCGATGAGAAGCCATAGCTCAGCAGGAAAGCGCTCATCAAAATGCCGAGACGCGTGGTGTCGAAATCAATGCCCATCGCCTGCTGGAAATGGGTATCCGAAAAGAGCGCCGCGATGCTGATTTTGTCGAAAAACGCCAGCAGCACGCAGGCCAGCAGCGACAGCGGGATGGCCCAGCGCACCGCTTTTTCGGGCGTGCGGGTCCCCTCACCGCTCGCCTCAACCGGTGCGGTGTTAGTCTCTAGTGTGGTCATCTCTCCCCCTACGGGTGCGGGTTAGCTATCGCAGTGACATCAGTGAAAAGGTCGGGTCGGCGAGCGGCACGTCGGACAGATCCCGCCCCGCCGCCATCCAGCGCTTCGCCAGCTTGACGGTACGCGCATCGTCGAACGCCACCAGCTGCGTCAGCCTCCCGTTGTCGTCCAGCGAGAAGTACAGCGCCTCTTCACGCACGACCGTTCTGCTGCCTGGCTGCGGAATACCGAGGATCTGAATATTGTGCTGATATTGATCCGACCACAGCCACGGCGCGTCGTCGTAACCTGGCGCATCGGGGTTGAGCATCGCTTTCGCCGTCGCCGCAGCCTGATTCTGGGCGAAGGCCCAGGACTGGATGCACAGCCCGTAGTGATGGTGCTGGGCGACATCTCCTGCGGCAAAGATGAACGGATCCGACGTGCGTCCCTGGGCATCAACCACGATCCCGCGCCCGGTTTTCAGCCCCGCATCGCGCGCCAGCTCCAGATTGAGATCGACGCCGATCCCGACCACGACCGCATCAAAGGTTTCACGCTGGCCGTCGCAGTGGATGACCGGCAGGCCGCCGTCGTCCTCCAGCTCCAGCGCACCGCAGCCGGTACGGATATCCACGCCCTGCTCGCGGTGAAGGGCCTCTAAGCGCTGCGATACCTCGCCGCTCACTGAGCGCATGCAGAGCGCTGGCTGCTGCTCGAACAGGGTGACCGCCACGCCGCTTTTCCGCGCCGAGGCAGCAATCTCCAGTCCGATCCAGCCGCCGCCGACGATCGCCAGTTTTTTACTTTCCGCCAGACGACTTTTCAGGCGCTGCGCGTCCTGCCAGTGGCGCAGGGTATAGACCTGCGGATGGCTGGCCCACGCCTGCGAAGGCAGGCGCGCCCGACCGCCGGTAGCGATTAAAAGGATGTTGTAACTAAGATGCTCGCCGTTGCTAAGAACGACTTTTTTCTCATCGCGATCGACAGATTCAGCGCGCAGCGGCCGGTACCAGGCCAGGTTCAGCGCCTGCTGCACCTCGTCGCTAAACAGCCTTGGGAGCGCCGCGTCCGGCTCCAGCAAAGACGCTTTTGACAGCGGCGGGCGCTCGTAGAAATCCCACTCTTCTTCCGCTACCACGCAAATCTCGCCGTCGAAACCCTCATCGCGCAGGGTTTTCGCCGCCCAGCCGCCCGCCTGGCCGCCGCCGATAATGACAATGCGCGACGTCATACCGCCTCCGGCTTTTTCTGCTGGCGGCGTGTGTCATGGTCAATCCCGCCTTCCACCGCCCACTCGGTAAAGGAGACCAGGGAATGCTCCAGCTCACGCGGCTGCCAGTTTTCCGTCAGGTAATCATCGTTGGTGTAATACTCAAACGCCCCGCCGGTCGGGCTGTTGACGTACCAGAAGTACGCCGACGACACCGGATGACGGCCCGGCCCGATAAAGGTGCTCCAGTCATGTTTATTCATCGCGATACCGCCGCCGATCACCTCGTGGATGTCGCGCACGGTGAAGGCCACGTGGTTGAGGCCGCGCTTGCGGTTCGGCAGTTGCAGCAGGAACAGGTTGTGATGGCCGCCGCGCACGCCGCAGCGCAGGAACACGGCGCGGTTGATATAGCGGTCCGAGACCTGGAAGCCGAGCACCTCGCGGTAGAATTTCTCCACTGCCGCCAGCTCTTCCACGAAGAACACCACATGCCCCACGTTGATCGGCTGGGCGCGATCGTAAACCGGGCTGGGGGTGTCGATACGGCGGGCGTCGCCCCACTGGTTTATTGGCTCGACGTTAAGCTCCACGTCGGTCTGCTGGCTGACCTGCACGCGCAGCGTCATGCCGTTCGGGTCCAGGCACTCCAGCGCGTCGCCCACTTCGCGAAAACCTGGCTGTTGTGCCAGCTTCGAGCGCAGCGCGTCCAGATCTGACTGGCTGGCAACCGCCCAGGTCATGCGGCGCAGGGTGTTGCCCGCTTCAAACGCGGGCGGCAGGTCGGGGCTGTCGATCGGGTTAAGCTCCACGCGCGCGCCGCTCAGGGTGGTGAAACGCTGGCCGCTGGCATCGCCCGTCAGGCCAAAATCACGCATAAATTTGGCGCAGTGCGTCAGGTCTTCCACACCAAATTCCAGCTTTTCAATTCCGGTTACACTCATCGTTCGTTGCCTCATCTGGCCCAGATTGGGCGTAAAACATGCCCGACGCAGTCAAGCGCCTGACGTTAACTCACTGATTTAACTGGCCTGTGACAAATACCCTAAGAAGCCAGAAATTTTATCCGCCGCGAGGCGAACCTCGTTTTGCAGGCGCTCGCGGTCGCTCTGCGGGATCTCCTCCGACGGCACCAGAATGCTGACCACCGCCGCCACGCGGCCGCTTCGGTCATACACCGGGTAGACGATGGAAGAGATGCCGTGGCGGAAGAAGGATTCGCCGATGACATACCCGCGGGCTTTGTCCTGCTGCACCATCTGCCACAGGGCTTCGCGGTCGTGAAGCTGCCCCGGCGTGTTGCCCGGCAGACGCTCATGCGGGAACAGCTGTTCGAAATCAGCGCGGGAAATATCGGTCAATAGCATGCGGCCCAGCGAGGTGCAGTGCACCGGCAGGCGGGTACCAATGCTGACCTGGTTGATGCGCGACCCGGCGGCGCTGACGCGGGCGATGTAGATAATGTCGCGCCCGTCGCGGATCGCCAGATGGCTGCTGCACTGGCTCACGTCGCGCAGTTGCTCGATCACTGGCTGGCCGACCTGCGCCACGTCCAGCGAGGCGATGTACTCAAAGCCAAGACGCAGCACGTTCATGCCCAGCGAAAAGGTATTGGTGCGCGTGTTGCGCTCCAGAAATCCCATGTACTCCAGCGTCTGTACCACGCGATAGGCGGTGGCCTTCGGCATATCCACCAGCCGGTGCAGTTCGGCAAAGGTCAGATCGCGATGCTGCTCGCCAAAGGCCAACAGCAGCTGTAAACCGCGCTCTAGCCCCGGCACCAGATACTTCACTTCCTGATCGTTTGCCATCATCGCCCTACCTTAGTTAAAGACAAAACCGCCGTTGACCGGGATCAGCTGTCCGGTGATAAACCTCGACAGATCGCTAAGCAGCCAGACCACGCTGCCGGTGACATCTTCCGGCTGCTGCGCGCCGGTTAACGCGCGTCCGTTTTCGTAGAGCTGATGCCGTTCGGCGGGGACATATTCCGTCGCCTCGACGCGGGTTAGCCCCGGTGCGATGGCGTTGATCCGGATACGTTTTTCCCCCAGTTCGCGCGCCATTGAACGGGTCATGGCAATCACGGCCCCCTTGCTGGCAACGTAGGCCATCAGGCGCGGCGCGCCCCACAGCGCGGTGTCGGACGCCACGTTCACAATGCCTGCCCCTTCGCGCAGCAGCGGCACGGCGGCGCGCGTCACCAGCCAGGTGCCTTTGACGTTGACGCTCATCACCCGATCCCAGAGATCCGGATCGTAATCAAGCATGTTTTTGCCGCCCACGCCCGTCGCCATCGCCGCGTTGTTCACCAGGCCGTCAATCTGCCCCTGCTCGCCAATGGCGCTGAACACCTGGTCGATAGAGTGCTGATCGGCCAGATCGATAACGTGCGATTCGATCGCATAGCCCTGCTCGCGCAGCCGGTGGGCACTCTCGGCCAGCTCGCCTTTGAGGATGTCGCACATCACCACCGCCGCGCCCTGCTCCGCGCAGGCCTGGGCAAAGTGGTAGCCCAGCCCGCGCGCGGCGCCGGTCACCACGATGCGCTTGCCGCTCAGCAGCCCATTCATCAGGCGGCTCCCTGCTGTGCTTCACGCATCGCCAACTGCTCTTTGGCGGCCTTTTGCATCATGCGGCGCAGGCGCGAGAGGCCAACGTCATGCTGATACAGGTATTCATGATCGCGCGCGTTTGGCGCCAGGCTCTCCAGCACCACGCGGTCCTGCTCCAGCACTTCCCAGTGCAGTTTTTCCAGACGGTTGCGGTACATGAAGCGCCACATATCGCGCTGCCAGCCCTGCACGCGGCGGATACGCCAGAAGAAGACGCGGCAGTTGTCGTTATCTTCCGGCACCACCATGCCGACGATAAAGAAGTGGCCGCCCGGTCCGAAGCGCTTCTTGTACGGAATGGAGAGGCGCATCCAGCAGGTGCCGCTGTTGCCCAGCTCCACCCAGTCAAAATTGACGCCGCTCTGCCCTTTCTTCTCGAAAATAAAACCGGTTTTGGTCGGCTGGAGCACCATGTCGGCCTTGCGATCCCCTTCCGCCATCGAGTGCGACGAGGAGTGCAGATAGGTGCCGTGCATCGGGTCCATCACGTTTTCCAGCGCGTACTGGTAATTGCATTTCCACGCGGCGGTGCAGAGGAAGTTGCTGAAGTTTTCCGTGTCGGCGAGTTCATCCGGGAAGGTCAGTTCGTCCGGCTGCTGGTCCGCGGTGACGCCAAACCACAGGAAGATGGCGCCGTGCGCCTCCTGCACGTTATAGCTGCGCACGCACTGCTGGCCGACCAGCGGACATTTATCCACGGCGGGCACGTCTTTCACCTCGCCGTTGCCCGCCACCTCTACGCCGTGATACCAGCAGGCAATGCGGTCCCCGAGGTTCCAGCCCATCGACAGGCGCGCACCGCGATGCGGACAGCGGTCCTCCAGCGCCTGAACCTGTCCATCTTTATTGCGCCAGACCACAATCTGCTCGCCCAGGCGGGTGATGCCCACCGGCGCAGACTGCACTTCCCAGCTCGCCAGCACCGGATACCAGAGGCCGCGCAGGCCTTTATCAAGATAGTTTTGTACGGTCGTCGTCATCGCGTTGCCCTCAGTAGCCGTTAACCTGTAAGAATGCCTGGAAGCTGGCGTCGCTCCACGGCTCGCCCTGCTGGTCGTGCATACGCACCGCGTTCAGCCCGCTTACCAGCTCCGGCAAGGTTTCAACGCCCTGCTCGAAGAGATCTTCCAGCGTCGCAATCAGCTTCACTTCCCAGCTTTCCGGCTCGCGGCTGCGGGTCTGCCAGATCAGGTTGGTGTAATCACCCGGCTTATGAATGGCGCCATTACCGCCCTCTGCCGGCGGGGTAAACTGGCGGCTTTCCGGCAGCGCCGGGTTGTAGTTCAGCGTGTCGCTCATGCCACGGTCTCCTCAACGAAGGTAATCTGAATCTGGTTTTCAAAAACCCGAACCGGGTAACGATTGAGGTTGCGTCCTCCGGGGCCGTGCAGACACTGGCCGGTTTTGACGTCGAACACCGCCTCGTGCAGCGGGCATTCCACCTTGCCGTCTTCCACGAAGCCCTGACTCAGCAGGGCATAGGCGTGCGGGCATACGTCCTCCAGCGCGTAATATTCACCGTCGATCAGGTAAACGCCGATCTCTTTACCGTCGACGTTGCCGCTAAAAGGGAAATCTTCCTGTACTTGTTCTGCGTCACATACGCCTATCCAGCTCATCACGATCCTCCAGGCTTTTGTTTCATATATGAAACTCTGTTTCTTATTTAATACGGTCAATATAAAAGCGATGAATGTTTCGTCAAGCGACAATGTGACGAATTTGTTAATCGATCGGCAATTAATTAACTAAGTGTGCAAGGGATCACGAAAAAATGCAGCGATATGAAATTTTCATTATTGCAGCGTGAGAAATAGTTTTTTTTAATGGTCTCTTATTTTCAATAAAACAGATTGACTTCTTTTCTTTTTACTCTCTAAAAATAAATGAACGTTACCTCTATCGCGTTTCACCTGTGAAACTTATTTTTTATTTATCTTTATTAAACAAAGAGTTTCACAGGCGAACCATTTTAGCTCCGTGACAATCACATTGATGAAAAATATAAGTTACAAAAAACGTAAGGCGGACATGATGACGGCAAGATGGCAAGGCACGATTGCACTTTTATTACTCATTATTATTTCCTACGTCGATCGGGTAAATATCTCGGTAATGATTTTAAACCCGGAATTTGCCGAACATTTTCAGTTAAATGAAAACAGAATGTTACAGGGCCTGCTCATGACCTGCTTTCTTCTGGGTTATGGATTTTCCGCTTTATTATTAACGCCGGTTATTGAAAGCAAACTTCATTATCGGCAGGGATTATTAAGCAGCATTGCGATTTGGGCCGCGGTCTGCGCGGCTTCACCTTTGCTCGGCTCGCTGACGGGAATGCTCATCGCCCGCGTGATTCTGGGGATCGCGGAGGGACCGCTTTTTTCACTGAAAACGCGCTTTATCAGCGATAACTTTAGCGCGCAAGAGATCGGCAAACCCAACGCCGTGACCGCGCTGGGCGTCTCGCTCGGGCTGGCCGTGGGCTTTCCGCTGGTGACCTGGCTGATGTCGCATCTCGGCTGGGCCGGGTCGTTTTACGCGCTGGCGGTGATGAATCTGGTGTTGGGCGGCGGGCTCATCTGGCGTTTTCTGCCCGCGCCACACAGCCCAGTGAAGATGAAAAAACCGGGGTTTGTTCACACCTTCACGCTGGCCTGGCAGACGCCGCTGCTGGGCTGGATCCTGCTGGTTGAAATCGCCACGCTGAGCTATCTGTGGGGCAGCAGCGCGTGGCTGCCCGCATGGCTGCGTGACGAGCACCACTTCTCGCTGCACGCGACGGGCATGCTTGCGGCGGTCCCCTTCCTGCTGAGCCTGGGGTCAAAGTTTCTGGGCGGCGTGCTGCTCGACAAAATGCGGCCGGAACAGGCACCGGTGCTGTTTGTGGTGGGCGGGGCGATGACGGCGCTGTCCGTGGTCGCGCTGATGCTCAGCCATCAGCCTGCATGGCTGGCGCTCTTTATGCTGTCTGCCAACGTGTTCTGGGGACTTCAGGGAGCGGCTATTCCTGCGGTAATCCAGCATCACGCCGCCCGGGACGCCGTGGGCAGCGCGTACGGCATTATTAATGGGATAGGCAATATCTGCGCGGCGTTTATTCCGCTGCTGATGGGGATGGTGATGAGATCGGTGGGGTCGGTCAGTTCAGGCTTTTCGGTGCTGGTCGTCTCGCAGGTTGTCACCCTGCTTGCCGGGGGAATGTTGCTGCTGCGCATGCGGCGCGCAGCAGCAATCAGCGCGTAAGGCTTATTCGCCTTTTTTCGCCGCCTGGATGTAGAGCATTTCCAGCGCCAGGGTCGCCGCGGCCAGCGCGGTGATCTCGGACTGGTCATAGGCCGGAGCTACTTCCACCACGTCCATCCCGACGATGTTCAGATCCTTCAGGCCGCGCACCAGCTTGATGGCGCGGTCTGATGTCAGGCCGCCGATCACCGGCGTACCGGTACCCGGTGCGAATGCCGGATCAAGGCAGTCGATGTCGAAGGTCAGGTAGACAGGCATATCGCCGACGATCTGCTTAACCTGAGACAGAATATCGTCCACGCCGCGATCGTTCACCTGGCCCGCGTCGAGTACGGTGAAGCCGTTGTCTTTGTCGAACTCGGTGCGGATGCCGATCTGCACGGAGTGGTTTGGATCGATCAGGCCTTCTTTCGGCGCGGTATAGAACATGGTGCCGTGGTCGAATTCACAGCCGTTCGCGTAGGTGTCGGTGTGCGCATCGAAGTGCACCAGCGCCATTTTGCCGAAGTGCTTCGCGTGGGCGCGCAGCAGCGGCAGGGTCACGAAGTGGTCACCGCCGAAGGAGAGCATGCGTTTACCGGCCGCCAGCAGCTTCTCGGCGTGCGCCTGCAATTTTTCGCTCATTTCACGCGCGTCACCGAAGGCGTACACCAGATCGCCGCAGTCCACCACGTTCAGGCGCTCGCGCATGTCGAAGTTCCACGGGAAGCGGTTGTGCTCCCAGGCCAGGTTGGTGGAAACCTGACGGATCGCCGCCGGGCCATGACGTCCACCCGCGCGACCGGACGTTGCCATGTCGAACGGTACGCCGGTGATCACCCAGTCCGCATCGCTGTCGTACGGCTGGAAGTTCATCGGAAGGCGTAAAAAACCAAACGCGTTAGATACCAGAGAGTTATCGTACTGATGACCTAAAGTGCTCATGTCCTGACCTCTTATAAAGTCGATACATTAAAAACAGATGAAAAAAAATCCCCTCCGCGTCGTTAAACCCGACGAGGAAGGGATTGATTCGTAAATCGCATATTGGGGCGAATTATCGCCGTTAATCCATATGGGTTCAAGTGAGTATAGCATTCTGCCGGATGGCGGCTTCGCCTTCTCCGGCCTACATTCATAGGCCCGGTAAGCGCAGCGCCACCGGGCATCGGCGGCACAGCGGCCTGATGCCCTCACCCCGCCCCTCTCCCACAGGGAGAGGGAGGTTTTCTTACTCGTCTTCCAGATACGTATACCCGTACAGACCCGCTTCAAACTCTTCCAGGAACTGCTGCTGCAAGGCATCGTCCAGACCGGTGTTTTTCACCTGATCGCGGAACTGGGTGAGCAGTTTTTTCGGATCCAGCTGAACGTATTCGAGCATGTCCGCCACGGTGTCCCC
The DNA here is from genome assembly GCF_000534535.1 of Enterobacter sp. MGH 33. NCBI lineage: Bacteria > Pseudomonadati > Pseudomonadota > Gammaproteobacteria > Enterobacterales > Enterobacteriaceae > Enterobacter > Enterobacter sp. MGH 33. Next base: position 4,197,142 of record NZ_KI973212.1, read on the forward strand.
TTCGTCGGACAGCTCAACCTCCACGCTGCCGTCAGGGAAGACAAACACGTCAACCGCTTCGGTATCACCGAACAGGTTGTGCATGTTACCGAGGATCTCCTGATACGCCCCCACCATAAAGAAGCCCAGCATTGGCGGGTTCTCCGGATCGTACTCCGGCATTGGCATCGTCGTTGCGATACCGTCGCCGTCGACGTAGTGGTCGATTGCGCCGTCGGAGTCACAGGTGATGTCCAGCAGCACGGCGCGGCGTTCCGGGGCGTGGTTCAGCCCTTCCAGCGGCAGAACCGGGAACAGCTGGTCGATACCCCAGGCATCCGGCATCGACTGGAACAGGGAGAAGTTGACGTACATTTTGTCCGCCATACGCTCCTGCAACTCGTCGATAATCGGACGGTGCGCGCGGTTGCTCGGGTCGAGCTGTTTCTGCACTTCGTGGCACATATTCAGATAGAGCTGCTCGGCCCACGCGCGCTCTTGCAGGCTGAAGGTGCCTGACGAGTAGCCGACGTGAATATCGTGCAGGTCCATCTGGCTGTCGTGCAGCCATTCGCGCAGGGAACGACGCGTGCCCGGCTCGTGCATCTCCTGCCAGGTTTCCCACATGCTTTGCAGGGAACGTGGGGCATCGTCTGCCGGAGGCGTGGCTTCGGTGATTTCGCTACGCTCAACGCCGATGATGTTAGAGACCAGCACCGTATGGTGCGCGGTGACCGCGCGGCCGGATTCGGTGATCACCGTCGGGTGCGGCAGGCCGTGCTCTTCGCAGGCATCGCCAATCGCCCATATGATGTTGTTGGCATATTCGTTCAGGCCATAGTTTACAGAGCAGTCAGACTGCGAGCGGGTCCCTTCGTAGTCCACGCCCAGGCCGCCGCCCACGTCAAAGCACTGAATATTCACGCCGAGCTTATGCAGCTCAACGTAGAAACGCGCGGATTCACGCACACCAGTGGCGATGTCGCGAATATTGGCCATCTGCGAGCCGAGGTGGAAGTGCAGCAGCTGAATGCTGTCCAGACGACCGCGCTCGCGCAGAATTTCCACCAGCTGAAGCACCTGGTTCGCCGCGAGGCCGAACTTGGATTTTTCACCGCCGGAAGACTGCCATTTACCGGAACCCTGCGACGCCAGTCGCGCACGCACGCCAAGGCGTGGGATCACGTTCAGACGCTCGGCCTCTTCCAGCACGATCGCGATTTCGGTCATCTTCTCGATCACCAGATAGACCTTGTGGCCCATCTTCTCGCCAATCAGCGCCAGACGAATGTATTCGCGGTCTTTATAGCCGTTACAGACGATCACCGACCGGGTCATGCCCGCGTGCGCCAGAACCGCCATCAGTTCCGCTTTAGAGCCTGCTTCCAGGCCCAGCGGCTCGCCGGAGTGGATCAGGGACTCAATCACGCGACGGTGCTGATTGACCTTGATCGGGTAAACGAGGAAATAGTCGCCGTTATAACCATACGATTCCCGCGCGCGTTTGAACGCGGCATTAATAGAACGCAGGCGATGTTGCAGGATCTGCGGGAAGCAGAACAGTGCAGGCAAGCGCTGACCCTGCGCTTCACGGGTTTTCACCAGTTTAGCGAGATCCACGCGCGCTTCCGGGACGTCCGGATCCGGGCAGACACTGATGTGGCCCAGCTCGTTAACGTCGTAGTAGTTATTGCCCCACCAGGCAATATTGTAAGTGCGCAGCATCTTGCTGGCTTCCTGGGAGCTCATCGCAACCTCCTGCATAGAACGTAGTACACCCTGTTCGCCTGCTGACGAAGGCGAAAGCGAAGACATGTCGTCAGACATAGCGAACCTCAACTCTTTGTATTAAGTGTAAAACAGTTGACTACTATCGCAGCGTTATACGGCGATAACAACCCATTAACGGCTCCATTTCCCAGCAGAGTATGCTGAAATCCAGACCGTGCGACCGGTTTCTTATTCATATCATTGTAAAACACGTATCCGAACTCTGTATGACAAGGTTCGGCGAAACCACGAGAAAACTCCTGTATTAACAAGAGCGCCCTTGTTCAGTTTTCACAAAGCGTGACCGGCTCTGGAATCCTGAGAAGCACCGAGATGGGTATAACATCGGCAGGTGTTTAGACCAGAAGTGCGGGTGGGAATCAAATGCGCGCCAGAACGGCTGCGCTGAATGAGCGGAAAACGATGGTTCATTATCTCGTATCACCTCCACGGCCGCCTCTGCTGAAACGGACCACAAGCCAAAGCTAAAAGTTCACTGCTTAACCCGGCTGGAAGTGGCGACACGATGTGTTCATCGAGCGCTTATTTTATATGAGCCGCGCGCCGCGTTTTATACCGAGAAGGTCGCTAAAAAGCAAAACAAAAATGCGCATGTTGCCAGCGTCGTCAGGAAAAATTTCCAGCAGCGTTTTCAACACAGTGAGAGGTGAGTCAAAAAAAACTGGAAATCAGGTGAAGAAGTGACCTAAAATAGACGTCCAGATGTTAATCCATCCATACCGATTAACACTCAGACTGCCAGTGTCAAAATCCTGTAGGCCTTGGTAGAATTATCTCCTATGGCTATTCCACACAGCAGCTTGAGCTAACCAAATTCCTCTTAGGTGAAATAAAACATGGCAAAACACCTGTTTACGTCCGAGTCCGTATCAGAAGGACATCCTGATAAAATTGCTGACCAAATCTCCGATGCGGTGCTGGATGCGATCCTCGCGCAGGATCCAAAGGCGCGCGTAGCGTGTGAAACCTATGTCAAAACCGGCATGGTTCTGGTTGGCGGTGAGATCACCACCAGCGCATGGGTTGATATCGAAGAGATCACCCGTAACACGGTGCGTGAGATTGGCTATGTACATTCTGATATGGGCTTTGATGCCAACTCCTGCGCCGTACTGAGCGCGATTGGCAAACAGTCTCCGGACATCAACCAGGGCGTTGACCGTGCCGATCCGCTGGAACAGGGCGCGGGTGACCAGGGCCTGATGTTCGGCTACGCAACCAACGAAACCGACGTGCTGATGCCAGCGCCGGTAACCTACGCCCACCGTCTGGTGCAGCGTCAGGCTGAAGTGCGTAAAAACGGCACCCTGCCGTGGCTGCGTCCGGATGCGAAAAGCCAGGTGACCTTCCAGTATGACGACGGGAAAATCGTCGGTATCGATGCAGTGGTTCTTTCCACGCAGCATGCTGAAGAGATTGACCAGAAATCCCTGCAAGAAGCGGTGATGGAAGAGATCATCAAGCCGGTTCTGCCAACTGAATGGCTGAGCTCTGCGACCAAATTCTTCATCAACCCAACCGGACGCTTTGTTATCGGCGGCCCAATGGGTGACTGCGGTCTGACCGGTCGTAAAATCATCGTAGATACCTACGGCGGCATGGCACGTCACGGCGGCGGCGCATTCTCCGGTAAAGATCCGTCTAAAGTTGACCGTTCTGCGGCGTACGCTGCACGTTATGTAGCGAAAAACATCGTTGCTGCCGGTCTGGCTGACCGCTGTGAAATTCAGGTTTCCTACGCTATCGGCGTGGCTGAGCCAACCTCCATCATGGTGGAAACCTTCGGGACTGAAAAAGTGCCTTCTGAACAGCTGACCCTGCTGGTGCGTGAGTTCTTCGACCTGCGTCCATACGGTCTGATTCAGATGCTGGATCTGCTGCACCCAATCTACCAGGAAACGGCTGCATACGGTCACTTTGGTCGTGAACATTTCCCATGGGAAAAAACCGACAAAGCCGCCCTGCTGCGTGATGCTGCCGGTCTGAAATAATCGACTGCCAGTAGCTTAAACAGGCCAGCATACTTGAGTATACAGTTGATAGGGTGTTTATTGATTGTGGCTTGAAAATAATGATTACATATCAATCTGTTGGCCTGCATCTTAAGAGTACACACTGTGTATATTGGTGTGTACGATTTTCTTCCTAAAGATTTCAAAGGTGGCGGTCCTGTTGCCTCATACACCTTACTATTGTGTCTTAATAATGTAACTATTCACATTTAAACTAAATGAATATCATTAGTATTAGGCGACAATAACTCAGTCCGGCGTGTTGCCTAATAATGATTTTTTATATGCATATCTCCTTCATATTTTCTGTTCTATTGCTCGCAATTATTCATCACATTTATTCAGATCCCATGCGTAAAATGCACTCAGGTCACTAAACAGGCATCCCTCGTCTACTCATCAGTTGATATTGATATGAAGTGTTACTACAGATACTCCAGGCGCTGAGATGTAAAGGACTCGCAGGATCTGCATTTTTATCTTGTCGGCTGTTTACCTCGAACCGGAGCACCACATATAATTATCGCTTTGTTACATCAGATGCACCCCTCTGCTCTTTCTCAGCCTGTGAATTTTTACAGGGGGCCGGTAGTTGCCGGACAGGGAAAGGAATAATTTCTCTTTAAGGATTTTATCGAATGCTGTTCGATACAGAGAAAATCAAAGAGCTGCTTCGGGAATCTCCCGGCCTGACAGGCAAACAGATAGCTAAAACTCTCGGATATGCTGACAAGTCAGCCCTGAATTCATTTTTATATAGCCATGCAGAGGGACTCAAACGGGTCGAATGGAAATGGTATGTTGACGATGAATATGTTCTGGTTCTGGATGGCGACGCCTGGATCGATGAAAATATTTTTGAAGCTAACTTATCAGCTTCGGGATGTCTGTTGAGCGCATCTGCGCGCAGATGCAGCATAAGCTTCCCGGAAAGTTGCTCTATTTTATTGGCGGCTGGAGCAAGGATAATTGCATTGGCAAATCAGGCTGCATATTCTGGAAAATCCATAGAACTCGATTTTAGCAAATGCCCTTCTGCGAAAAACTACCTGAACCGGTTAGGTTTTTTTGATCATTTGCATCCTGATGTGTTAGTCAAGCCTGAGAGACCAACGAATTCAAGGGCACAACGCTATCAGGGCAACAGTGACAATCTGGTTGAGATAGCCTCTATAGACCTTGATGATTTTGATAACTCTATCCCTGTAAAGTTAACTAAGAAGTTTGTAGTCCATGCCGGCCAAAAGTACTACATGGCGGTGTTCACCATATTTTCAGAGCTGATTGGTAATGTCCGGGATCATAGTGAGAGCCCTATTCCTGGGTTTGCAGCATTACAGTTATATAAAGGTAAGAGGCGCCACATTCAGACCGTCATTTCAGATAGTGGTTTGGGTATTGCCACGACATTGAAACGTAATCTTAAAAAACATTATCCTGAAATTTTCGAGGAACTGGAGTCATCAGGCGAAGATGCTGATTTATTCTTGGTTACCCATGCGCTTAAAAATGGTGGGTTGAGCCAATTTGGGTCTGCACCTGACGAGGCAGCTCGGGGACTGGGTCTGAAGCGTTCTCAGGATCTGGCCGCAAAATATGATGCTGTTGTACTTGTCCGACAACCTGACTTTGAGTTGAGAATTACCTACAAGAATGGTGTTATAACAGAAATTACCAGCAAAAAAAGGCTCGCGTTGATTAAGGGCACACAAGTTTGCTTTGATTTTTTCCTGGGCTATGATTAATATCATCTCCTTAAATTAACCATAAGAAGCAGGATTGTATGAAAGTCAAACTGCTGGAACTCACTGAAAACAATAACCATCCATTTGGAAATGTTTTGGGGCGGGAAGTGTTTAAGCGACTTCAAAATGTTGTTGACTCAAACCCTGGCTGCAAGTCTTTTGAAATCTCTCTTGAAGGAATTGTGGCTACCGATTCCTCTTTTCCACGTGAAAGTGTCATTGCGCTTGCAAAGCAGCTTTGTGGGGAAAAGTATTTCTTTATCACCGATGTCAGCTCAACAGATCTCATCGATAACTGGGACTATGCTGCCATTGCAAAGCAACAGTCTATGATAGTGGTTTTGGCTGGCGGAGTGCGGGTTATTGGCCCTGAAGCGAAAAGCTCAACAAAGGCGTTGCTTGACGTCGTGTTAGGACGTAATGGCGTCAGTACGGCAAATGTCGCTAAGTCTCTCAACATATCAGTTCAAAATGCGAGCACAAGGCTAAAAAAACTTTCCAGTGAAGGGGTTATCATGAGGTCTGAAGTGTCCTCACCAACAGGAGGCATTGAGTTTATATACTCCGGTCCAAATATTTCCGCTTAAACAGCTTGATTTAACCAGATTACCGCATGTATAGTTACCGCAGTGGTTCAGTTTTTTTCTGATACCTGGTTAAACAGCTTTATTTAATGAGATTCTGAAGCGCTACTGCTGAAGAAATCCTGGAGATATTTATGCAAGAGATTCGTTTCCAACACCCCCACGACCACTTCATTGAGGTGGCAGATGCACATCTCGTTTTCCGTCAGGTCGCGCTTGAGGACCGTACACCAAACGGTTCACAGATTTCTGCTGCATCAGGTTTTAAACCAGATCAAATGCCTGTTGTCCTGATGTTTCTTCCGAATGGTTCACTGGAAGATATCCGTCCTGATGAAGTTGTCCATCTTGGCTCTGATGTTCGCCGTTTCATCGTTATTGAATCAGATCGCACGTATTTTTTTACAATTGACGGGGCACGTCTTGAGTGGCCATGCCGCTTTATCACTGGTTATAACGTCCGTAAGCTCGGAAACATTGACGACAATAAAAAACTTCTTCTTGAACGTGAAGACGAAGCCGATCTTGAAATACAAAATGACCAGATTATCGATCTGGATGGTGATGGGATTGAGCATTTCATCAGCAGAAAGGCAACGTGGAAGCTGAATGTTCAGGGTAAGGAATTTACTTTTGATACCCCGACCGTTGTCATCCGAGATGCCGTTATCCGGGCAGGGCTGAATCCCAATCAGGCATGGCATATCTTTCTCAAAGTTGAAGGGCAGCCAAAAGTTGAGAAGAATATTGATGATGTCATCGATTTGCGCACGCCCGGGATAGAGAAACTGCGACTTACGCCGAAAGATGTGAACAATGGCGAAGAGTCCCCTGCCAAGCGCCGTGAGTTCAGTCTTCTACCCAGTGATGAGCGCTATCTTAACGAAATGGGGTATTTTTGGGAGACCAGCCTGAACGGCAATGCACGATGGCTGATTATTCACGGTTTTGAGGTGCCGGAAGGATATAATCTTCAACAGGTAAATCTGGCGCTGTCGATAACATCTGGCTATCCCGTAAACATGTTGGATATGTTTTATGTCTTTCCACCATTGGCTCGGGTCAATGGCGTCAACATTCCGGCTACGGAAGCTACGGCAGTTATTGATAATGTTGCGTATCAGCGATGGTCTCGCCATCGCTCATGGGATCCTGAGACCGATTCAGTTATTTCTCAACTGGCCATGGCTGATGGTTGTCTGCAAAAGGAGGTGGAGCAATGAGCCACGGAAGTCGTCTAATCTTAACTCAGGAACTCCATACCTCTCTGAAGAAACATCTTTTTCCAGGAGACGGAAAAGAGGCTGCTGCAATCCTGGTGTGTAACCGTTATGAAGGAGTTCGTCTGAAGCTCATGGCAAAGGAGCTAATTCCGGTTCCATATGAAGAGTGCGTATCCAGGACGAGTGACTTTATATCATGGCCTGGTAGCTATCTGGAGAAAGCCATTGATGCCGCTGAAGAAACTTTAATGACTGTTATTCTTGTACATTCACATCCCGGCGGTTTGCTTGAATTCTCGGATACGGATGATGCAAGTGATGCTCAGACGATGCTTTCTCTTTATCAGGGCGTTGACACTGTTCATGGTTCAGCAATTATGGTCTCTGAAGGAAGCATGCGTGCACGGCTCTATCGTAAGGGGAAATACGCTGAGAATGTGGATTTAGTAACTGTCGCAGGTGATGATATTCACTACTGGTGGGATGGTATTTATGAGTTAAGCCAGCAACCGATAGCTTTTACATCGGGTATGACTGACACCTTTAACAAACTTACCGCAGCTATCATTGGTGTATCTGGCACAGGTTCAATTGTGGCCGAACAGGTTGCCCGGCTAGGATTTGGGGAAATAGTTCTTATTGATCATGATCATATTGAAAAGAAAAATCTGAACAGGATCCTGAACTCGACTCTTGATGATGCCCTGAACGGCCGGTCGAAGGTTGATATGTTTGCGCAAGCTATTCGCAATATACGGGGAAAAGATATTGCCCAACCCATTCAGGACACCATCTTCTCGCGAGAAGCCGTTCTGTCAGCGGCAAATGCAGATGTGATTTTTTGCTGTGTTGATACTTTCCAGGCTCGGATGATTGCAGATCGCATTGCTTCGTCATTTTTAATCCCACTGCTTGATGTGGGTGTAAAAATACCAACGCATGTTGATCCTGAGGATGGAAGAAAAATTACGGATGTCACGGGACGGATAGACTATGTAAAACCCGGTGGCTCTACGTTATCTGATCGGCATGTATACACCCCGGAGCTTATCTACCGTGAAAACCTGAGCGAAGAAGAGTATGACGAGCAAGTCGAAAGAGGTTACATCACAGGGCTACAGGAAGAGGCTCCAGCTGTAATAACACTGAATATGAGGGCAGCGTCAGCATGTGTACTGGAATATATCGCCAGATGTTTCCCTTTTCGTGAATACCCTAACAAGGGATATGCGCGAACGTTGTTCAGCCTTTCTGGCGTTGAAGAGGACTATATCGATGAAGATGCAATTGCCAGGGCTCCCAATCCCCGTATAGCCGCTGGCAGGAAAGAACCACTTTTGGGTATTCCTGAACTGGGAGATATGTAATGTCTTTTTTCAACAAGGTTCTTTATTATTTTCTACGCAAGTTTGAATATTTACTTCCGGCAAGGCAACTGATTATCGTTAATGAAGATTCATTACCGGATAAGATGCCTCTTCGTTCCATAATTCTCGCCAGAGAGGGCACGGAGGATTGGTGTATTGGATTTAAGTGTCCCTGTGGATGTGAGCGAACCATTGAGTTACTGGTTATAGAAGAAGCCAACCCCAGATGGGATTATGCTCTTGACGATAACAGCTTACCTTCCCTGTATCCTTCTGTATGGTTAAAAGATGGTTGTCAATCTCATTTCTGGATAAAAAAAGGAAGAGTTGTTTGGGTTTGATTTCTAACTTTTGAAAGGAAAAGGCAAATTATCCAGATAATAAAAATAGAGCCTGTTCATGCACTTGTGAGTAGTTTTTAACTTAGGGACACCCTGAGCAAAAACAATTTGCAGGTTTAATCAGGTCTAAACAGCCAGTTTCAAAGCGATTCATTTCAATCATGTATTTTTAAATCTCATGACGAGACTCTGAATTTAATTTAGAGAGTCTTTTAATATTTACTTTGTGAATTATTGGATGGTATTTTAAATATAATAAATTGCTTTCTATCAGAGAACTTATCTGTCCATCCATGGGGGAAGTGCTTCGTCGTTACGCGGGTCACAGCGCTTGCCCTGCTAACCGGCAGAAAGTTTAACTCGTAGTGACAACTGCCCACGCGATACGCACAAGGCGCGGCTGACTTGCGCTATTCTCCATCCTTAGGCAACAAGGACGCAGGCGCTATCCATTTTAACGAGTGACCGCAATCCACGCCTTCTTTCAGGATCTCTTCCTCCATACTGCTTAAGTTCTCGCAAACGAACTATTCACCTTTAGAGATCCTGCAACATACTGATAATGTTCTCTGAGTCGAGCATCATGCAGAAAGCCCTTTCAATAAGGGTTTAAGTGCTACTACATGTTTGTTTAACAATTTATAGTTTGTATTCTTGTTTTAACACCCTGTACGTTGTTAAATGAGACTCCAGAAGCATGTTTCAGACGCAACAACGCGTGGTTATCTCAAAATGAATACAGCCTATCCGATAAAGCATCTTGATCATTTACGTCCAATATTGATTGGTTTTCGCAAAGTTAATGGGCTCACACAGAAAGCTATTTCAGAGCGATTAGGAGTGTCGCAGCAAGCTTATGCACGTTTCGAATCCAATCCATCGAGTGCCAGTTTTGAAAGGCTATTCAGAGTGTTTACTGTTTTAGGGATTGAGCTTTCTTTATCTTCGAACAAACCTTCAACTCCAGCTTCCTCAACAGAAGAGAAAGACAAATATGAATTTTCTCCCGCCAGACGGGAGAAATGGTGACAATTATGTGGGATGCTTACATAGCCATTTGCCGTTATTCATCTGCCACATCCAATAACTTTCGAAGCCCTGTGACAAAACCTCGTGGAAAAACTTCACTGTTGTAGTCCGTGTCTTTTACTTGCCCGGCCTGGGTAATCTGCCAGTTGTTCTTATCCATGCATTCCTCAGATATGGAATACGCCAGGGCTTTCTTTTCTGAGTGAGTGAGAATTCCTGACAGGGACGGTAATACCTCCACCGTAGATTCTGGTGTCGTATGAAACTGCCGCACGGGGCGTTTGTCGATGATGATATTGGCATGTTGTTTGAGCAGATTTACTTCATTGCGGTAGCGGTTACGCTCGGCAATGATTTGGCCAAACAAGGCGCGTACCGCCAGGTCCGGGATGCGCTCTAAAAGCTTATAGTCTGCGGGAACAGATTTAGACCGGGAGGTACCGGATAATGGCTTTTGGATACTGGTATTACACGTGGCTGCCCAGGCCTTTATCAGTGTGCGGTAATGCTCGTTACGGGTTGCCCGCAGGGCTTCATAAGCAAGACCGCCATCGGCAGCGGACACCAACCCAATTTTTGTGATGGAGAAGTCTCGCTGGCCTGATTCAGCATATTTCTTCAAGGTGTCATTAAGCTTTTCAAGGTTCTGCTGAGTCCGCTTTACTTTGCCTTCTTTCAAATCAGCAAGAATGATATCAATATTTAATTCCATTAGTTCTCCAGTAAGTCAGGCAGGGCAATGTGACTAAGGTGAATGGCTTTGCTGGTAAGGGCCTGAATCCCTTCAGAAAAAAGGTTATTATTAGTCAGGTATTCACTTGCCTCAATATAACCGACCACCTTGCGGTATCCTTCAAGTTTATCGTCAGGATCAGCTATTTTAGCCATCTGGCGCAGCATTGCGTTGGCAGCAATAAGCTGCTGTTTATCGTCCATTTCCATAAAAACAGGCTCAAAACCTTTTTTCATTAATACCCGACTCAGCTGCACAGAACGCTTTTGAATGACCGGTGTTTTGCGAAGTTCATCCAGCAAATCTGGATAGAACTCAGCATCCTCGCACAATAAGGACAGATGCAATAATTCCGAGTCAGTTTCGATAAACTTCAGAGCATGACAAACGTCCTGCTCTGAACCAACCGCAATCAATTTATCTTTGAGGTCGCCGTCTTTCCTGAGTTCTTCGACACGAATGATTTTGTTAATAAGTTCAAAACACGCAATCCAGTCTTTCGTATACTCATCTGCTTCTGCTTGCTGTATTTCATAACGGCGCTGTAGTGCCTTCAGTTCATCATGTCTGATAAAGGGTTTTCCTTGTTCCTCAAAGAAAAACTGTTCATCTTTAAGTATGTCCAGTTCACCTTCAATTTCCACAGATAAGGCAGAAGCCTGGTGTGCCCTGTAACTCAGCTGGTTAAATTGGGCATTGAGCGCAGGAAGGAACCGGGCCTCAGTGATAAACCATCGACAACGAATGCAGTTTTGAGGGCCATGGGGGACACTTTCATAAATACGGCTGGCAGCGGAGCCTGAGTCTTTCATCAATACCCCACCATTCCAGCATCCTCCTAGGGTATTAATTTCATCAGGCTTCACGGTGTTACCTCCCATCAGGCACAGCCCACACGAACGCTCTTCCCAGCCAATCGGGTTACGATTAACCAGAGCTGTCTGAATACTCCCCTCGCTGTGATATGCCATCCTGCACTGAATCTGCTCCATTGAAGCATCTTTGAGAAAGTTGCGAACCGACAGCCTGGATTTAGCATCCAGAGTGTCATGTGCTTCGCTCATTTTATCTGCCATGACAGAAGGTGTGATTTTGTTGTAATAGATGGTCATCAACAGGCGAGTATGGCCTGCCAGGAGTTTTGAAATCACAGGTAATGGCAGTTGTGTGTCCATTGTGTACGCAGTGATGAGAGAGACACGCAGGCTGTGAAGAGGAAACAGCGTAGCTGTACCTTTCATTCTTCCCTCGGGATAATCCACAACCAGCTTTAAACGCTCGTCGTTATCCAGGGTATCCCCGCGGGCTGCGAGTTGATTTTCTAATTCAAGCAGCAATTGATACCAGAATGAATCTGACGCGTTATAAGGAATAGGTTTTTGTTTATCCTCGCCTCTGGCAGATGCGTCACGGAACAGAAAAGCGATTTCTCCCATACTTTTCAGTTGTCTGTCTGATCCCTGGTGGTGTATATGCTTTCTCAGCAGCAAAGTACATTCGGTAGGCTTCGCAATCGGATTGTATTTTTCTTGCCAGTTCCTCAATTTCTCCAGCCAGTACAGCACTTCTTCGTTTTGCCACGGTATGATGTAACCACGTTCCAGTTCATTTTTATTCTGGTCAGCAGTCTTGTTGGTATTGATGTACAACCCCGTCGAGTATAGTCCAGTCATGGTATCGTAAATCCGACGGAATATGCCTTTTCCAAATGGGCGCTTTGCACTGCCAAGGGCGAAATCATGTCGAGTGTTAAGAATCCATCGACCATTTTCATAGCGCCACGTATCAGCTTCTCCGCTGTCCAGCATACGAACCTGCGAGGAACGAAGAGGCAGGTGGAGCTTAATGAAAATCATCATTGCTTTTACAGGCGACCAGATTTGATAAAGGGTGATTTTTTTACCTTTACGGGTCACTTCTCTGGTACGCCATACGCAGTCGGGGTCATTTTTATCAATCAGTTCTGGCCCGACTTCAAACCAGTCGCTTCCAGCATGCTGCGCCCAAATCCAGTATTTAAAGTGACGGTAATGCCAGGCAGGAAGTAATTTTTCTTCCTGTTTAAGATTCTGACCGATAATGGTGAGTTCAGTTTTATCCGGTAATGGACAAAGGATCTGGCGCAGGTTCTGAATATAGCGATATGGTAAGGGGTTGCGCACTGTTTCTGTAGCAACATATCCTTTTTTAATTTTTCGGAGTGGATTTAAAACCAATGGAACTAAATTGCCATAGTTATCTTTTTCCGAAAAAACGTCTCTGACGACAAAATCAATGAATTCATAAGCATAGTTCATGCCTTTTTGAATGTTCGCGGATGCGACAACAGTGCTCCTTATAATTTGCTCAAACTCTTCACTGGAGCACTTATGTCCCTGGTAGCCTTTAAAAAATAATGACAAATCACTTATTGCATACGGGGCGTGCTCAGCAATATAGGACTCAAAGAAGCGTCCCAGGGCCTCGCGTTTATCACTTATACCGAGGGTTTGTGTTGCCATCCACTTTGCTGCCAGCTCCTGCCATTGCCGCCATTCTGCTCCAAGCGTAGTCAGCATCCATAAGAAAGCTAAATCGGATGTACGCCCATCATTTTTTTTGCTTTTTGGTGGCAACATTATTTACCTCTCAGCTTTGGATTCCGGCCTGTGAAATAACCCTGCGGGTCAATGTCATTAAAGCCATGTTCAGTTAGAGCTTTCCAGTCAAGAATTTTGACTTTCGAATCAGGGTTTGCCAGCAGCAGTGTAGCTTTAGTGAGTTCGTCCGAAATTTCTTTCTGACCTTTGCCTGTATATGGGATTTGTGAATCCAGAGACTTGTGATGCATGCAACGGCGGATCACCAGCGGGCTCAGCCCTGAACGTTCTAATCGTCTTCCGTAGTTATGTCGATGTCCGTGAGGGCCTAAACCTTCTGCCTTGTTTGGTTCTAAACCAATTCGTTTTAATCCATTGATGTAGTTGTCATGAAAAGCGGAAATTGTGTAAGGGTTACCGAGGGCGCTGTGATGAAAAGAAATGAATGCATAAGGGTGGTGACAGTCGATACTGGCGCGATACTTTTGATAGTTTTTCCATAGTGACATAAACACTTTTCCATAGTCGGCAGGAAACCACTGAACCTGTAGGTAATTATCTTTATGATCAACCACGCGGTTCTTCCAGCCAAGTCGGGCAGTTCCTTTCATTCGCTGTCGTGGTATCCGGGCATATTGTTCTTTTAAATATGCCGCTCTGGTTGATGCACCAGAGCGATTACGCCAACCTTCAGGGGCCTTACCATCAGTCTCGTTATAGATCCTGACCACAGCACTGTCTGGGTTATACGGGTCTTCAAATACATCCGTCACCCAAAGTGTTAACGCCTCACTTTCGCGCACCCCACCACCGTGCATAAGCAGAAGAATTAATTTATCTCTTAGTGCCACTCGTGGATCGCCAGAGCCACCAACACCACACATATAGAATTTTTCCCAGTGCATTTCGGGAAATGCGATAGCATCATGTTCAGCTATTGTGAGAGGAGTACGGCCTTTGATCGTTCTAGCCTTACGGATGGTTTTGTTGACAGTTTTATCTTCAATATGACCTAAAAAATCGTTCTGATTTTTGCGATACCATGCGGCGTAATTTAACCTCTGTTCATGCCGGGTCGCTTCACACAACGGATTCACAGGCTCTACACCTTGTTTGTGTGCCAGCCAGTCGGTGAAGGCAGTCAGTCGTTGAATATGTTTATTCACGTTACTGGTTGAGGCCGGCACCCAATACAAACCTGAAGGGTCAATCCCATTCTCGCCAATCGTTCCGGTATATAAACGCTTAGAAAAAGTCTGGAAGAGCAGCATTGGGTCGTCAAAGTCGCCTCTATTTGCCTCCATGTAATCCAGCAATAAGGACACAGCCTGGAGGACCCCATTCATTACCGAGTGGCTTACATCGTCGGCTTCTAACTTAAGCAGGTAATCTGTTACCACACTCAACTCTCCCTGCTCTGTCAGAAGGATAGGGATTTGGCTTTTGATACCAGTGTTATCTTCTACAATCGTTGCCCTGACTTTAACTGATGACAAATCATGTTTTCCTTTAAGTAGAATACACAATACACACTGTATACTTTGCTTAGTTTTTGGGTGAAAAAAAAGCAGATCCATCTGCTTTAGTACACTTTATACACGTTTAAGTTAACTGTATATAACTTTGTGCTGGCCTTTTTTATGTCGGGTGGCGGCTATGCCTTACCCGACCTACGGGTAGTGAGTTTTTGTAGGCCGGGTAAGGCGCAGCCGCCACCCGGCAATGTTTGGAACCGTTTACACCTCACTCTCTATACCCCGCTTTCAGAATATTCTCTTTGCATGAACGCATTTCTTCTGCTGTTACATTCCCTTTCAGTTAAGTCTGAAATTTGTGCAAACGCGATGCACATCAATTAATTTACCTCTATATTTTCAAAGCTTTAATTATTTTTACGGTTACAAGCCAGTGTAACCGATTACACCGTTGTGATTTGACTCACATATTTTTATGAGCCGCTCACCTACTCTTAATATCGTAAAAACTGATAACCCAACTGGAGGGCATAATGCCTGACAATAATAAACAGGGGCGTACGTCCAATAAGGCAATGACGTTCTTCGTCTGCTTCCTCGCCGCTCTGGCAGGATTACTCTTTGGCCTGGATATTGGCGTAATTGCCGGTGCATTACCTTTCATCACCGATGAGTTCCA
Source organism: Enterobacter sp. MGH 33 (assembly GCF_000534535.1). Taxonomy (NCBI): domain Bacteria; kingdom Pseudomonadati; phylum Pseudomonadota; class Gammaproteobacteria; order Enterobacterales; family Enterobacteriaceae; genus Enterobacter; species Enterobacter sp. MGH 33. The sequence goes on from NZ_KI973212.1 coordinate 4,212,679, forward strand.
GATTAGCGCACACACCCAGGAATGGGTGGTTAGCTCCATGATGTTCGGTGCCGCCGTCGGCGCGGTCGGCAGCGGCTGGCTCTCCTTTAAGCTCGGGCGTAAAAAGAGCCTGATGATCGGCGCGATCCTGTTCGTTGCCGGCTCACTGTTCTCTGCGGCTGCGCCTAACGTTGAAGTGCTGATCATCTCCCGCGTGCTGCTCGGTCTGGCAGTGGGCGTGGCGTCTTATACTGCCCCGCTGTACCTGTCTGAAATCGCTCCGGAAAAAATCCGCGGCAGCATGATTTCCATGTATCAGCTGATGATCACCATCGGTATTCTGGGGGCTTATCTCTCGGATACCGCATTCAGCTACAGCGGCGCATGGCGCTGGATGCTGGGCGTAATCATCATTCCTGCCATCCTGCTGCTGATTGGCGTCTTCTTCCTGCCGGACAGTCCACGCTGGTTCGCCGCCAAACGCCGCTTCCATGATGCCGAACGCGTGCTCTTACGCCTGCGTGATACCAGCGCCGAAGCCAAAAACGAGCTGGAAGAGATCCGCGAAAGCCTGAAGGTCAAACAGTCCGGCTGGGCGCTGTTTAAAGAGAACAGCAACTTCCGTCGCGCGGTGTTCCTCGGTGTGCTGTTACAGATCATGCAACAGTTCACCGGGATGAACGTCATAATGTATTACGCGCCGAAAATCTTCGAACTGGCGGGCTACACCAACACCACCGAGCAGATGTGGGGCACCGTGATCGTCGGCCTGACCAACGTGCTGGCGACCTTTATCGCTATCGGTCTGGTGGACCGCTGGGGACGTAAGCCAACCCTGACGCTAGGCTTCCTGGTGATGGCCGTCGGGATGGGCGTGCTGGGTACCATGATGCACATGGGCATTCATTCCCCAACGGCACAGTACTTCGCCGTGGCGATGCTGCTGATGTTTATCATTGGGTTTGCGATGAGCGCCGGTCCGCTGATTTGGGTGCTGTGCTCTGAGATCCAGCCGCTGAAAGGGCGTGATTTTGGTATCACCTGTTCTACCGCAACCAACTGGATTGCCAACATGATCGTCGGCGCAACGTTCCTGACCATGCTCAATACCCTGGGTAACGCCAATACCTTCTGGGTCTACGCCGGTCTGAACCTGTTCTTTATCGTTCTCACTATCTGGCTGGTTCCTGAAACCAAACATGTTTCACTGGAACACATTGAACGTAACCTGATGAAAGGTCGTCCTCTGCGCGAAATCGGCGCACACGACTGATCCTCCTGCGGGAGGCGCCTCTTGCGCCTCCCCGCTTCCCGCTTTATGCTCTGCCCCTATGAAAGCTCCCCGTCTCCCCATCGCCATTCAGCAAGCCGTCATGCGCAGCCTGCGGGAAAAACTCGCCCAGGCCAACCTGAAGCTCGGCCGCAATTATCCTGAACCGAAGCTGGTCTATCAGCAGCGTGGCACCGCGGCAGGCACCGCCTGGCTGGAATCGTATGAGATCCGCCTGAATCCGGTGCTGATGATGGAAAACCAGCAGGCGTTTATCGACGAAGTCGTCCCGCACGAACTGGCGCACCTGCTGGTGTGGAAACACTTTGGCCGCGTCGCGCCGCACGGCAAAGAGTGGAAATGGATGATGGAGGCGGTGCTCGGGGTTCCGGCTCGCCGCACCCATCAGTTCGAGCTGGAATCGGTACGCCGCAATACCTTCCCCTACCGCTGCCAGTGTCAGCAGCACCAGCTTACCGTCCGCCGCCATAACCGCGTGGTGCGCGGCGAGGCGACCTATCGCTGCGTTAAATGCGGCGAACCGCTGGTTGCGGAATAATCACTCGAACTTTCAGGAACTTTCCTGATCTGACTGATTGCATACGGGAACAACATTCGTTACGTTGCGGGCTCGTTTTGACACGGAGTGTAAGATGTCCCGTAATGTTTCTCTCGCGGTCGCTTTTCTGGCGACAGCGCTCTCCGGCCATGCTCTGGCCGACGGTATTCACAGTTTCTCTCAGGCAAAAACCGCGGGCGTAAAGATTAACGCCGACGTACCGGGTGATTTCTACTGCGGCTGTAAAATTAACTGGCAGGGTAAGAAAGGGGTCGTGGATCTGGGATCCTGCGGCTATAAGGTGCGCAAGAACGAGAACCGCGCCAGCCGAATCGAATGGGAACACGTTGTTCCGGCCTGGCAGTTTGGCCACCAGCGCCAGTGCTGGCAGGACGGTGGACGTAAAAATTGCGCAAAAGATCCGGTCTACCGCCAGATGGAAAGCGATATGCACAACCTGCAACCCGCCGTGGGTGAGGTTAATGGCGACCGCGGAAACTTCATGTACAGCCAGTGGAACGGTGGCGAAGGCCAGTACGGTCAGTGCGCCATGAAGGTCGATTTCAAAGAGAAAGTCGCCGAACCACCTGCCCGCGCACGCGGCAGCATCGCCCGCACTTATTTCTATATGCGCGACCGCTACGATCTCAATCTTTCCCGCCAGCAGACGCAGCTCTTCAATGCCTGGGACAAGCTCTACCCGGTGACGGACTGGGAATGCCAGCGCGACGAACGTATCGCCAAAGTCCAGGGGAATCACAACCCTTACGTCCAGCGGGCTTGCCAGGCGCAAAAGAGCTAACCTACACTACGGCAATTCGCTTATATCGCATGACACATGGAATTTCTGACTATGCGCATCCCTCGCATCTATCACCCTGAACTGATTACCCCAGGCGGCGAAATCGCCCTGTCTGATGATGCCGCAAACCATGTAGGCCGCGTGCTGCGCATGGGGGCAGGCCAGGCGATTCAGCTCTTTGACGGCTCTAATCAGGTTTTCGACGCTGAAATTACGCGCGCCGATAAAAAAAGCGTGCACGTGAAGGTGCTGCGTGGCGACGTGGACGACCGGGAATCCCCGCTGCACATTCACCTGGGCCAGGTGATGTCGCGTGGGGAAAAGATGGAGTTCACCATTCAGAAATCCATTGAACTGGGTGTAAGCCTCATTACGCCACTTTTTTCTGAGCGCTGCGGCGTTAAACTGGATGCGGAACGTCTGAACAAAAAGATCCAGCAGTGGCAAAAAATTGCCATTGCGGCCTGCGAACAGAGCGGCCGCAACCGTATCCCGGAGATCCGCCCGGCGATGGATCTGGAGGACTGGTGTGCAGAAGAGGAAAGCGGGCTTAAGCTCAATCTTCATCCGCGCGCCAGCGCCAGCATCAATACGCTGCCGCTGCCCGTTGAGCGTGTACGCCTGCTGATTGGCCCGGAAGGCGGCCTGTCGGCTGACGAAATTGCCATGACGGCGCGTTACCAGTTTACTGATATTCTGTTGGGACCTCGCGTTCTGCGCACTGAGACAACGGCACTCACCGCCATTACCGCGCTACAGGTGCGATTTGGCGATCTGGGTTGAAGCAAAGCCTGACCCATAACCGGAGAAGAAGATGATTAAGCTCGGCATCGTGATGGACCCCATCGCAAACATTAACATCAAGAAAGACTCCAGCTTCGCTATGCTGCTGGAAGCGCAGCGTCGCGGCTATGAACTCCACTATATGGAGATGAACGATCTTTACCTGATCAACGGTGAAGCCCGCGCACGCACCCGCATCGTTAACGTCGAGCAGAACTACGAAAAATGGTACGAATTCGGTACCGAGCAGGATATTGCCCTGGCCGACCTTAACGTGATCCTGATGCGTAAAGATCCGCCGTTCGACACCGAATACATTTACGCCACCTATATCCTTGAGCGTGCCGAAGAGAAAGGAACGCTGATCGTCAACAAGCCGCAGAGCCTGCGCGACTGCAACGAGAAGCTCTATACCGCATGGTTCTCTGACCTGACGCCGGAAACGCTCGTCACCCGCAGCAAAACGCAGCTGAAAGAATTCTGGCAGAAGCACGGCGACATCATCATGAAACCGCTGGACGGCATGGGCGGCGCGTCGATCTTCCGCGTGAAAGAGGGCGATCCGAACATTGGCGTGATTGCCGAAACGCTGACCGAGCTGGGAACCCGCTACTGCATGGCGCAGAACTATCTGCCAGCCATTAAAGACGGCGACAAGCGTGTGCTGGTCGTAGACGGCGAGCCGGTGCCTTACTGCCTGGCGCGTATCCCGCAGGGAGGGGAAACCCGTGGCAACCTGGCGGCTGGCGGCCGTGGCGAACCGCGTCCGTTAAGCGAAAGCGACTGGGAAATTGCCCGCCGCGTCGGCCCTACGCTGAAAGCCAAAGGCCTGATCTTCGTCGGTCTCGATATCATCGGCGATCGTCTGACCGAAGTGAACGTCACCAGCCCGACCTGCATTCGTGAAATCGAAGCGGAATTCCCGATCTCGATCACCGGAATGCTGATGGACGCTATCGAAAAACGTTTACAGAAATAACCTGTGACAGCGCCTGTGTTTATCCCCATACTGGGCGCTGTCGCTTTTTAAACCAGGAAACAGTACCTCTGACAATGAATTTACAGCATCACTTTCTTATTGCCATGCCTGCTCTCCAGGATCCGATTTTCCGCCGCTCCGTGGTCTATATTTGCGAATACAACGAAGACGGCGCGATGGGGATTATCATCAATAAGCCGCTGGAAAACCTCCATGTGGAAGGCATTCTGGACAAGCTGAAAATCCCTGCTGAAGCGCGGCTGCCGGAAATCCGTCTCGATAAACCGGTGATGCTCGGCGGCCCGCTTGCAGAAGATCGTGGCTTTATCCTGCATACCCCGCCGGTTTTCTCGTCCAGCATTCGTATCTCCGATAACACCGTCGTCACCACCTCTCGCGACGTGCTTGAAACGCTGGGCACTGCCAGTCAGCCTTCTGAGGTGCTGGTTGCGCTCGGCTACGCCTCCTGGGAAAAAGGGCAGCTGGAACAAGAAATTCTGGACAACGCCTGGCTGACAGCCCCTGCGGATATGAATATCCTGTTTAAAACCCCTATCGCCGATCGCTGGCGTGACGCGGCAAAACTGATTGGCATTGATATTCTGACCATGCCTGGCGTTGCGGGGCACGCGTAATGAGCGGCACCCTTCTCGCCTTCGACTTCGGCACCAAAAGCATCGGCGTCGCTGTGGGTCAACGGATCACCGGCACCGCCCGCCCGCTCACGGCGCTGAAAGCTAACGACGGCACGCCGGACTGGAACCTTATTGAGCGCTTGCTCAAAGAGTGGCAGCCGGACGACGTGATTGTCGGCCTGCCGCTAAACATGGACGGCACCGAGCAACCGCTTACCGCCCGCGCGCGCAAGTTCGCGAACAAAATCCATGGCCGCTTTGGCGTCTCCGTTAAGCTGCACGATGAACGTTTAAGCACCGTCGAGGCACGCGCTGGCCTGTTCGAGCACGGTGGCTTCCGGGCGCTGAACAAAGGCAGCGTGGATTCCGCTTCAGCCGTCATTATCCTCGAAAGCTATTTCGAACAGGGTTACTGAGCGCCGGGGCCTACAGCCGCCCCTGCGCCCGTCGCTCCGCCAGACTCTGCTCAAAGTTCTGCATTCCCGCCTGCTGCCCCGTTTGAATAATGCCCGGCAGTTGCCAGGTTTTGCCTTCGCGGATCAGGTTGGCCGCCGCCGACGTATTCACCAGCAGCTCATACAGCGCCACGCGCCCGCCCTGGACATCCTGACGCAGCTTCTGCGCCAGGACCGCACGCAGGCTTCCCGCCAGCTGATTACGCACCGGATCTTTCTCCTGCGCCGGAAAGGTGTCGACCAGGCGCTCAATCGCCTGCGCCGCGCCGCGCGTATGCAGCGTGGCTAACACCAGATGGCCGGTTTCCGCCGCCGTCAGCGCCAGGCGTATCGTCTCGCTGTCGCGCAGCTCACCAAGCAGAATCACATCCGGATCTTCACGCAGCGCGCTGCGTAGCGCCTCGGCAAAGGACGGGCTGTGCTGGCCTATCTCCCGCTGCTGGATCAGGCAACGTTCGCTCTGGTACATAAACTCCACCGGATCTTCCAGGGTCAGAATATGCCCGTCTGTCTGATGATTGAGGAAATCGACCATCGCGGCCAGGGTGGTCGATTTTCCGCTGCCGGTGGCGCCGGTGACCAGAATCAGGCCATTGTCATTAGACAGCAGTTCCGGGATCGCTCGCGGCACACCTAACGCAGAGAGCTGCGGGCACGTCAGCGGCAACAGCCGCAGCGCAATCGAAACGCCGTGCATATGCTTAAACGCACTGCCGCGCAGCCGCTGACCGTCTGCGAGGGTAACGGCAAAATCCACCTGCCCGTTTGCCCACCATGCGCCCTGCTGTTCATCGTTGAGCCACGCTTTTAATAATGCCTCCACATCCGGGGGCGGAAACGGCGCAGGTTCAAGACGGCCTGACCTGCGCCAGCGCGGTGGCGAATCACTGCACAGGTGTAGATCGGAGACGTTATGCTTTACACTAAGGGCCACAATTTCTTCCACATCCATAGACTACTCCTCGGAAAATGAACGACATTGCGCATAACCTGGCACAGGTCCGGGACAAAATCTCAGCCGCGGCAACGCGTTGCGGCCGTGCTCCAGAAGAAATTACGTTGCTTGCAGTCAGCAAAACCAAGCCTGCGAGCGCCATCGCAGAAGCGATAGCCGCCGGTCATCGTGCCTTTGGCGAAAACTATGTGCAGGAAGGCGTGGATAAAATTCGCGCTTTCCGGGAACGGGGAAATACAGACCTGCAATGGCACTTTATCGGTCCGCTACAGTCGAACAAAAGCCGTCTGGTAGCAGAGCACTTTGACTGGTGCCACACGATCGATCGTCTGCGCATCGCCACCCGTCTGAGCGACCAGCGCCCGGCGGAGATGCCAGCGATTAACGTGCTGATTCAAATCAACATCAGTGATGAAAACAGCAAGTCCGGCATTACGCTGGGCGAACTGGATGCGCTGGCGGCGGACGTGGCGGCGCTGCCGCGTTTAACCCTGCGCGGGCTGATGGCTATCCCGGCGCCAGAGTCAAGTTATGAAAGGCAGTTTGCCGTGGCACAGCAAATGGCTGTAGCATTTGAGGCGCTTAAGGCGCGCTATGACACGGTAGACACGCTTTCTCTGGGCATGTCGGACGATATGGAAGCCGCCATCGCGGCAGGCAGCACCATGGTGCGCATCGGCACGGCAATTTTCGGTGCGCGCGATTACCCCCAATAATAAGGAAACCTGAGGAACGCCATGAAGACGTTGACTTTCCTGCTTTCAACGGTCATTGAACTGTATACGATGGCGCTGCTGTTGCGCGTCTGGATGCAGTGGGCCCGTTGTGATTTTTACAATCCATTCTCACAATTTATCGTGAAAATCACGCAGCCCGTTGTGGGGCCGCTTCGCCGCGTCATTCCGGCAATGGGGCCAATTGACAGTTCATCTCTGCTGATGGCGTTTATTCTGAGCGTTATCAAAGCGATCGTGCTGTTTATGGTCATCACTTTCCAGCCGATTATCTGGATTTCAGCCGTTCTGATCCTGGTTAAAACCGTCGGCTCGCTGATCTTCTGGGTCCTGCTGGTGATGGCGATCATGAGCTGGGTAAGCCGGGGCCGTAGCCCGGTGGAGTACGCGTTGATTCAGCTGACTGAACCGTTGCTGCGTCCGATTCGTAGCCTGCTGCCTGCAATGGGCGGAATCGACTTCTCCCCGATGCTTCTCGTTCTGCTGCTGTACGTGCTGAATATGGGTATCGCGGAACTGTTACAGGCGACGGGTAATATGCTGCTGCCGGGGCTGTGGATGGCGTTATGAGTGCAGTTAGCTCCTGCGCCGACGGGCTGGTTTTACGGCTGTACATTCAGCCGAAAGCCAGCCGCGACAGTATTGTTGGGCTGCATGGCGACGAGCTAAAAGTCGCCATCACTGCCCCGCCGGTTGACGGCCAGGCGAATGCGCATCTGACCAAATATCTGGCTAAACAGTTTCGCGTCGCTAAAAGCCAGGTCATCATTGAGAAAGGTGAACTTGGCCGGCATAAACAGGTAAAAATCCTTAACCCGCAATCTATCCCGACGGAAGTCGCGGCTCTGAAAGAACAGGACTAAACCATGCAGAAAGTTGTTCTCGCCACCGGTAACGCCGGTAAAGTGCGCGAGCTGGCCTCGCTATTAAATGATTTTGGGCTGGACGTGGTGGCCCAGACCGAGCTGGGCGTGGACTCCGCCGAAGAGACCGGCCTGACGTTTATCGAAAACGCCATTCTGAAAGCGCGCCACGCCGCGCAGATCACCGGACTGCCCGCGATAGCCGATGACTCCGGTCTGGCCGTGGATTTTCTGGGCGGTGCGCCGGGGATTTACTCCGCCCGCTATTCCGGGGTGGACGCCACCGACCAGCAGAATCTGGAAAAGCTGCTTGTGGCCCTGAAAAACGTCCCTGACGAACAGCGTACCGCGCAGTTCCACTGCGTGCTGGTCTACATGCGTCACGCGGAAGATCCCACGCCGATTGTCTGTCACGGCAGCTGGCCGGGCGTGATCACCCGTGAAGCGGCGGGCAACGGCGGCTTTGGTTACGACCCGATTTTCTTTGTCCCGACCGAGGGAAAAACCGCTGCGGAACTCACCCGCGAAGAGAAAAGCGCGATCTCCCACCGTGGACGCGCCCTGAAACTGTTACTGGAAGCACTGCGTAATGGCTAATTTGCCGCCTCTGAGTCTTTATATTCACATCCCATGGTGCGTGCAGAAATGCCCGTACTGCGATTTCAACTCGCACGCGCTGAAGGGCGAAGTGCCGCACGATGATTACGTCGCGCATCTGCTGGCCGATCTGGATGCCGATGTACCGTACGCGCAGGGACGTGAAGTGAAGACCATTTTTATTGGTGGCGGTACACCGAGCCTGCTGTCAGGCCCGGCGATGCAGACGCTGCTGGATGGCGTGCGCGCACGCCTGAACCTGGCAGTGGATGCTGAAATTACGATGGAAGCCAACCCCGGTACCGTTGAGGCCGACCGTTTTGTCGAGTATCAGCGTGCGGGCGTGAACCGTATCTCTATCGGCGTGCAGAGCTTTAGCGAGCCAAAGCTGAAGCGTCTGGGGCGTATCCACGGCCCGGAAGAGGCAAAGCGCGCGGCAAACCTGGCAACGGGGCTTGGGCTGCGCAGCTTTAACCTCGACCTGATGCATGGCCTGCCGGATCAGTCGCTCGAAGAAGCGCTGGACGATTTGCGTCAGGCGATCGAACTGAACCCGCCGCACCTGTCGTGGTATCAGCTCACCATCGAGCCAAACACCCTGTTTGGCTCGCGCCCGCCGGTGCTGCCGGATGACGACGCGCTGTGGGATATCTTCGAGCAGGGCCACCAGCTTTTGACCGCGGCGGGGTATCAGCAATACGAAACGTCGGCGTATGCGAAGCCGGGCTATCAGTGTCAGCACAATCTGAACTACTGGCGTTTTGGTGATTATCTGGGAATTGGCTGCGGCGCACATGGCAAAGTGACCTTCCCGGACGGACGCATTCTGCGTACCGCCAAAACGCGTCACCCGCGCGGGTATATGGAAGGCCGCTACCTGGAGCGTCAGCACGACGTCGAGGCGGCGGATAAACCGTTTGAGTTCTTTATGAACCGCTTCCGTCTGCTGGAAGCCGCACCGCGCGCGGAGTTTGCGCTCTACACCGGGCTGCCGGAGTCGGTGATTCGTCCGCAGATTGACGAGGCGCTGGCGCAGGGGTATCTGACCGAGTGTGATGAGTCCTGGCAGATCACCGAGCACGGCAAGCTGTTCTTAAACTCCCTTCTTGAGCTGTTCCTCGCTGAAAATCCTGAAGGCTGATTCAGGATTTTACATCCCGTTCTGCTGGCTGAGGGAAAGGCTGGCAGAGTGTGGGGATGGAAAAATCAAAACAACTCTGCAAACAAATGACACCCGAAGAATTACGCTTCTGGTATTTGCTCAGAGGTCGTCGTTTCTTCGGGTATAAGTTTCGTCGTCAGATGCCGGTTGGGCCGTATATCGTGGATTTTGCCTGCTTTAAGGCGAAGCTGATTATTGAGCTGGACGGTGGGCAGCATCAGGATGAGGAGAACTATGATTCACGTCGTACCGCGTTTTTGAATACGAACGGATGGGAAGTCGTACGGTTCTGGAATAATGAATTTCGCGTTAACGAAGATGAAGTGTTAAATATCATTCTTCAACGACTGCAATGCCTGATGCCCTCACCCTAACCCTCTCCCACAGGGAGAGGGAACTGGTTACTCCCTCTCCCTGTGGGAGAGGGCCGGGGTGAGGGGTCCTTCGCGCAGAGGCGTTACTTCAACGTCCCCACCAGCGCCTTCCGGCTGTCTTCCAGCGACACCACGCGTTTACACACGTCTTTGCCGAACTGCTGGAAATCGGCTTCCTGATTCTTCCACTCGTTCTGAATCGAGGTTTGCAGTCCGCCCAGGCTACCCAGTACACCCTGCAACGGATTACCGCCACCCTTCAGCACCGCTTTGGCGCCCATCTCGTTGATGCTGTCCTGGAGAATGCCGCCCATCGCCTGGTTCACCAGCTGCTGACCGTCGGCACGCACCTGATCGATCGCCTTATAGTGGAACGTCAGGCCATCAGAGCGCGTCTCGATAATACGGTTCATCTGCTCTTTCAGCTGTTTATCCAGCTTCGTCAGGCGGGTGCGCATATTGCTGCTCTCCCCCACCTCTTTGGTGATGATTTTATCCAGCGCCACGCGGCTTTTCTCGACGCGGGTCAGCGCGCCATCGTTGATCCAGGGCAGCGCGGTACGCAACTCGGCCTGGTAGTCCATCGCCTGCTCGCGCTGAGCGGCCGTCAGGTTTTGCGGTTTGCCGTTAAAGGTCACGTTGCCATCCGGCGTAATCACCAGATTGCCATTCTCGCCCTTAACCTGCACGGTTTGCGGACTCAGCACCACGTCATCACGCGGGGTGACGCTACATTTATACTCCGCATGGGCGGTGGATCCGATTGCCAGTAATGCAACAGCCAGCAACGTTTTGCGCATCTTTAACACTCCCTCAGACAAAATGGGCCAGCTAATGCTGGCCCCGTTCTTGCTTTATTAGTCCCACCAAACGTCGAAAAGTTCGCTAACGCGGACATCTTCCAGTTTGTGGTCTTCAAGCCATTTGCGTATCAGCGCCTGATGCTCTTCGGTGCATTTCCCCACTTCCTGGGTGCAAATCAGACCTTCCCACGCCAGATAGCCGCTACCGTCGAAGGCCAGCTTGTTTGGCTCGATCACCTCGTTGATGAATGCATCAACGTCCTGATCGATCTGCTCAACGCTGGTGCCTTCCGGGAAACGCCAGGCAACGGAGAAACCCACTTCCTGGAATTCTTCGATGTGCATCTTTTTACGCAGACGACGGCTACGATTCTTTGCCATTATTTCACCCTCTCGAACATTAAGTCCCATACACCGTGACCAAGACGATGGCCACGCTGTTCAAATTTTGTCACCGGACGTGAATCCGGACGCGGTACGTAGTCGTTGCTTTCAGACTGATTTTTATACCCGTCCAGGGACGACATCACTTCCAGCATATGTTCCGCATAAGGTTCCCAGTCGGTCGCCATGTGGAAGACGCCGCCCAGCTTAAGCTTGCTTTTCACCAGCTCGGCAAACGGTGCCTGAACGATACGGCGTTTATTATGACGCGCTTTGTGCCATGGGTCAGGGAAAAAGAGCTGAACCATGTTCAAAGAATTGTCAGGAATCATTTTGTGCAGCACTTCCACCGCGTCGTGACACATGACGCGCAGGTTCTCAACGCCCTCTTCGTGGGCCGTTGCCAGGCACGCGCCGACGCCCGGCGAGTGTACTTCGATACCGAGGAAGTTCTGCTCCGGGCGCGCTTTCGCCATGGTCACCAGCGAGGTGCCCATGCCAAAACCAATCTCCAGCGTCACTGGCGCGTCGCGGCCAAACAGGTCGGTGAAGTCGAGCGGTTGCTCGCTGAACTCAACGCCCATCACCGGCCAGTAGTTGTCCAGCGCGTGTTGCTGCCCTTTTGTCAGGCGCCCCTGACGGCGGACAAAGCTGCGAATACGGCGCAGCGGGCGACCGTTTTCATCAAATTCCGGTGAAATGACGTCGTTTTTCATAAAAGAGTTGTCTGCTTGTGAGAATGTTCGGGAAACGGGCATTATCCAAAGTTAAGGCTTCTATGCAAGCATGGGAAAGATCCGGTTTACAGCAGATTGACGCTGTGCTGCAATCTGCGTCCCTGATTAAGCGAATCGATGACCATGCAAGCCTCTCAATTTTCAGCCCAGGTGCTGGACTGGTACGACAAATACGGGCGTAAAACCCTGCCCTGGCAAATTGAAAAAACGCCGTACAAAGTATGGCTCTCTGAGGTGATGTTGCAACAAACGCAGGTCGCGACGGTCATTCCTTACTTCGAGCGTTTTATGGCGCGCTTCCCGACAATCACCGATCTGGCCAACGCGCCGCTGGACGAGGTACTGCACCTGTGGACCGGCCTCGGCTATTACGCCCGCGCGCGCAACCTGCACAAAGCCGCACAGCAGGTCGCCACCCGCCACAACGGTAAATTCCCGGAGACCTTTGACGAGGTGGCGGATTTGCCCGGCGTCGGGCGTTCAACCGCAGGCGCAATCCTCTCCCTCTCTTTAGGCAAACATTTCCCTATTCTCGACGGCAACGTCAAGCGCGTGCTCGCACGCTGCTACGCCGTAGATGGCTGGCCGGGCAAGAAAGAGGTTGAGAAACGCCTGTGGGAGATCAGTGAAGCGGTCACTCCGGCGAAAGGAGTGGAGCGTTTTAACCAGGCGATGATGGATCTGGGCGCGATGGTCTGCACCCGTTCAAAACCGAAGTGCGAACTCTGCCCGGTAAACAACCTCTGCGTGGCGTATGCGAACCACACCTGGGCGCAGTATCCGGGGAAAAAACCGAAGCAGACGCTGCCTGAACGCACCGGGTACATGCTGCTGATGCAGCATGGCGACGAGGTGTTTCTCGCTCAGCGCCCGCCGAGTGGCCTGTGGGGTGGTCTATACTGCTTCCCACAGTTTGAGGATGAAGCCTCGCTTCGGGCATGGCTTGAACAGCGCGGCATTGCGGCCGATACCCTGACGCAACTCAACGCGTTCCGTCATACCTTCAGCCATTTCCATCTGGATATTGTGCCGATGTGGCTTCCCGTGTCCTCATTCACGTCGTGCATGGATGAAGGCAACGCTATCTGGTATAACTTAGCGCAACCGCCATCAGTCGGGCTGGCGGCTCCCGTGGAGCGCCTGTTACAGCAATTACGTGTCGGTGCAATGGTTTAGCATCGGCAAGACAAAGAGGAATGAGTATGGCCAGAACCATTTTTTGTACTTTCCTACAGCGCGACGCTGAAGGCCAGGATTTCCAGCTCTACCCGGGCGACCTGGGTAAGCGCATTTACAACGAGATCTCCAAAGAAGCCTGGGGACAGTGGCAGAAGAAGCAGACCATGCTGATCAACGAGAAAAAGCTCAGCATGATGAACCCGGAACACCGCAAACTGCTGGAGCAGGAGATGGTGAACTTCCTGTTCGAGGGTAAAGACGTCCATATCGAAGGCTATACGCCACCGGAAAAATAATACTCTGCGGCTGCTGCCCGGCGGCGCTGCGCTTGCACGGGCCTACGGTTTCGTAGGCTGGGTAAGCGCAGCGCCACCCGGCAACAGCAACCCCAAAGCAAACACAACACGCACTCCCGGAATGATGAAAAAACTTTTAGCGCTAGCCCTTGTTGCGCCGTTGCTTGTGTCTTGTTCTTCCAAAAAAGGCGATGAATACAACGAAGCCTGGGTCAAGGACACCAACGGTTTTGACATTTTGATGGGGCAGTTTGCCCACAACATCGAGAACATATGGGGATTTAACGAAGTTCTTATTGCCGGACCGAAGGACTACGTTAAGTACACCGACGCCTATCAGACCCGTAGCCACATCAACTTCGATGACGGTACGATTACGGTTGAAACCATCGCAGGGACTGAACCTGCGGCGCATTTACGTCAGGCCATCATCAAAACCCTGCTGATGGGCGACGATCCGGGGTCTATAGACCTCTACTCTGATGCCGATGACATCACCATCTCCAAAGAGCCGTTTCTGTATGGCCAGGTCGTTGACCAGACCGGTCAGCCGATCCGCTGGGAAGGCCGCGCCACGAAATTTGCCGACTACCTGCTGCAAACGCGCCTGAAAAGCCGCACCAACGGCCTGAAAGTGATCTACAGCGTCACGATCAACCTAGTGCCGAACCACCTCGACAAGCGTGCGCATAAGTATCTGGGCATGGTGCGTCAGGCGTCGCGTAAGTATGGCGTGGATGAGTCGCTGATCCTGGCGATTATGCAGACCGAGTCCTCGTTCAACCCCTACGCGGTAAGCCGTTCCGACGCGCTGGGGCTGATGCAGGTTGTACAGCACAGCGCCGGTAAAGACGTGTTCCGCGCACAGGGGAAATCCGGCACGCCGAGCCGCAGCTACCTGTTCGATCCGCAAAGCAACATTGATACCGGTACGGCCTACCTGGCGATGCTGAACAATGTCTACCTGGGCGGGATTGATAACCCAACCTCACGCCGCTATGCGGTGATCACCGCCTATAACGGTGGCGCGGGCAGCGTGCTGCGCGTCTTCTCAAATGACAAAGTGCAGGCCGCGAACATCATCAACAGCATGGCGCCGGGGGATGTCTACTCAACCCTCACCACCCGCCACCCGTCTGCGGAATCACGCCGCTATCTGTATAAGGTGAATACGGCGCAGAAGAACTACCGTCGCCGCTAGAAAACTACCCCTCACCCTGCCCTCTCCCAGAGGGAGAGGGTATTCAAGTTCCCTCTCCCTCTGGGAGAGGGTTAGGGTGAGGGGACATCAGACCGCACCCATCTCATCCCACCCATACGAAAATGCTATTTGCATCACAATCCAGACTGCAAATTAATGTGGATTGCATTTTTTTGCGGGAGGTAACAAAACATATCGTTGCCAACTGATAGAATTGCATCAAATAACAACCCTGAATGTTCCCAAAACAACATATCTCCCGCTCACTTGTGAGGAAAGTAACATGAACCTTAAGCTGCAGCTTAAAATCTTGTCGTTTCTGCAGTTCTGCCTGTGGGGTAGCTGGCTGACTACACTCGGCTCCTATATGTTTGTGACGCTCAAGTTCGATGGTGCGTCGATCGGTGCCGTTTACAGCTCGCTGGGTATTGCGGCTGTCTTCATGCCAACGCTGCTCGGTATCGTGGCGGATAAATGGCTAAGCGCGAAATGGCTGTATATGCTTTGCCACCTGGTGGGTGCGGGGACGCTGTTTATGGCGGCCGAAGTGACCACGCCGGGGGCGATGTTCATGGTGATCCTGCTTAACTCGCTGGCCTATATGCCAACGCTTGGCCTGATCAACACCATCTCCTACTATCGCCTGAAATCTGCCGGTCTGGATATCGTCACCGACTTCCCGCCAATCCGTATCTGGGGCACCATCGGCTTTATCATGGCGATGTGGGGCGTGAGCTTCGCGGGCTTCGAGCTGAGCCATATGCAGCTCTACATCGGCGCGGCGCTCTCCGTACTGCTGGCGCTGTTCACCCTGACGCTGCCCACCATTCCGGTATCTAACCAGCAGAAAAACCAGAGCTGGAGCACCATGCTTGGCCTGGACGCCTTCGCACTGTTCAAAAACAAGCGCATGGCGATCTTCTTTATCTTCTCCATGCTGCTGGGCGCGGAACTGCAAATCACCAACATGTTCGGTAATACCTTCCTGCACAGCTTCGATAACGATCCGCTGTTTGCCGGGAGCTTTATCGTCGAACACGCGTCGGTGATGATGTCCATCTCGCAGATCTCCGAGACGCTGTTCATCCTGACCATCCCGTTCTTCCTGAGCCGCTACGGTATCAAGAACGTCATGCTGATCAGTATCGCCGCCTGGATGTTGCGCTTCGGTCTGTTCGCCTATGGCGACCCAAGCGCGTTCGGCACCGTGCTGCTGGTTCTGTCGATGATTGTTTACGGCTGTGCCTTCGACTTCTTCAACATCTCCGGCTCGGTGTTTGTGGAAAAAGAGGTGAAACCTGAAATCCGCGCCAGTGCGCAGGGCATGTTCCTGATGATGACCAACGGCTTCGGCTGTATTCTGGGCGGCGTGGTGAGCGGTAAAGTGGTGGAGATGTACACCACCAACGGCATCACCAACTGGCAGCCAGTGTGGCTGATCTTCGCCGGGTACTCGCTGGTGCTGTTCTTCGCGTTCATCGCGCTGTTCAAGTACAAGCACGTGCGCGAGCCGCACGGTGCGCAGCCGATCGCGCATTGATTGTTGTGCCCGGTGGCGGCTTCGCCTTACCGAGCCTACAAACCGTAAACCGTAGGCCGGGTAAGCGTCAGCGCCACCCGGCTATTTTATTCCAGAAAGCACCCACCCCACCGACAGCAAATCCGCACTGCCGCCCGGGCTCAGATTGCGTTCAATCAATGCCTTATCCATCTTCAGCAACGCCTCGCAGTCCCAGCCGTTAGCCAGTAATTCCCGCGCGTAGCCCTGAACGTAGCGCAGCCCCTCAATGCCGCCGCGCGAAACGAGATTGCTGTCCTGATTTACCGCCATCAGGCGCAACAGCAGGCCGTGAAGCGACTGACCGTTCCACGCATCCAAAGCCTTACGCACCGTGGCAAAGCCGCTTTCTGCCTCGCCACGCGCGCCGGTTAAACCGTACAGCTGAAACTGCCGCTCCCCCGCCGTTGCCTGCCCGCTGCGCCCGGCCAGCTCCCTCGCCACCAGCCCACGACAGATGTTACTTACCTCACAACAGAGGCTATCCGCAGAGATATTTTTCACACGCCCGGCGGCGAAGCAGAGCAAACCGAGGGCAAAAATCCCGCCCTTGTGGGTATTTACCCCGCCCGTGGCGGCGTACATTGCCTGCTCGCAGGCCATTCCCATTGGGCGAAGAATCCGCAACTGCCGATCGGCAGGTTTGGCCGCATGTGCTTCACCCAGTTCCGCAAACCGGGCAAACCACGGCGTAATCGCCATAATGCTGCGGACAAACAAGGCATGGTCCATATCGCGATGGGAGCCGTTATTGAGCCTGTCCACCAGCCCCGGTTTTGGCGTCAGCTCCAGCTCCTGCCACAGCGCCTCTGCGGCAAGCGCAGGGAGATCAACCGGGCGCGGTTCAGTCGCGAGCAAACCAGTCATCGATCATCTTCTCCACGCGGGAAACCACCTGCTCAGCGGGGTGATTGCGTGAACGGGAACAGGCATGAGCGGGCTCGTCACAGATCAGGCAGCGTCTGAGATTCGCCCCCAGCGACTGACGCCCGACGTGGCCGTGCTGAGGGCAGATCACATCCAGATCCCACAGCCTGCCGAGTGGGTGCGTCTGCTCCAGTTCTGCACAGTGCGCCTTAATTTCCGCCGCCGGATGCGCGATGCACCACAAGGCTTCAGGTCCGGTGGGTAGCCACAGCACCTTACGGTCCAGCACCTGCCAGCGGTTTTCCCACAGCAGCTGGTCGCACATTTGCAGCGCCACGCCCATGGTGTTGCGATAGCGAAGGCTGTCTTTGATTTCCCCAGGCGTAACCAGCGTGAGGGAGATCACCGGTTGTTGATAGTGCGCAAGCATGTCAGCCTGGCGCGCTGCGCGGCGTTCTTTCGCCGCCAGCAGTTCGTCCAGGCTGACACCCGTCCGCACGGGTGTCGCAATAGTCACACTTCCTCCTTTACCTGTCGAACGGTGTCGATCACGCTGCCGTCGCGGTAACGGATCACCCCGACGATTTTGTCGGTGAACTCAATCGGTTTCGGTACGCCTGTCAACGAAATCGCTCGCTCATACAGCGCGTTGATATCTACAACCTTCAGCCCTGCTTCCATAAGTCGTTCGCGGATCTCCGGGCGCGCCGGGTTGACCGCAATACCGTGGTCGGTGACCAGCACGTCAATGCTCTCCCCCGGCGTGAGGCGGGTGGTAACGCGCTTCACGACGGTCGGGATGCGGCTTCGCAGCAGCGGCGCGACCACAATGGTCAGGTTGGCTGCCGCCGCCACGTCGCAGTGTCCGCCGGATGCGCCACGCATCACGCCATCGGAGCCGGTGATGACATTGACGTTAAAGTCGACGTCGATTTCCAGGGCGCTGAGGATCACCACGTCGAGCTGGTCGCAGCTTGCCGCCTTGCTGCCGGGGTTGGCGTAGACGTTGGTGGAGATCTCCACGTGGTTCGGGTTGCGCGCCAGCGAGGCCGCTGCCTGGCCGTCAAAGCACTGGGTGTCGAGCAGCTTTTCGATGAGCCCCTTCTCGTGCAGATCCACCAGGCTGCCGGTGATGCCGCCAAGGGCGAAGCGCGCCTTCACGCCGCCGCGCTCCATCTTCTCTTCCATAAAACGGGTGCAGGCGGTGGCCGCTGCACCGGAGCCGGTCTGCATCGAGAAGCCTGGTTTGAAATAGCCAGAGTGTTCAATCACGTCCGCCGCATAGCGGGCGATCATCAGCTCGCGCGGGTTGCTGGTGACGCGCGCCGCGCCGACGCTGATTTTCGCCGGGTCGCCCACGCTCTCCACCTGCACGATGTAGTCCACCTGATCCTGCACCAGGCTGGCGGGCATATTGGGGAATGGCACCAGCGCTTCGGTCAGCAGCACCACCTTACGGGCAAAGTGCGCATCCACCATGGCGTAGCCCAGCGAACCGCAGCACGATTTTCCGTGCGTGCCGTTGGCGTTGCCAAACTCATCGCTGCACGGCACGCCAAGAAATGCCACGTCGATGCTCAGTTCGCCGTCCTGGAGCAGCTTCACGCGCCCGCCGTGGGAGTGAATTTGTACCGGCTCGTCCATTAGCCCGTGGGAGATGGCATCCGCCAGCCTGCCGCGCATGCCGGAGGTGTAAATCCGGGTGATGACGCCACTCTCGATATGCTCGATCAGCGCGTCATTGCAGGTCATCAGCGAGCTGGAAGCCAGGGTCAGATTTTTGAAGCCCATCCGCGCCAGCAGCGCCACGACGGTGTTGATCACCCGGTCGCCTTCGCGAAAGGCATGGTGGAAGGAGATGGTCATCCCGTCCTGCAAGCCGCTGCGCTTAACCGCCTCTTCAATAGAGGCGCAGAGCTTGCGGCTGTGCTTCGCCTCGCTGTCCGCCAGCCACGGCGTCGCGCTGTGGGCGGTATCAAAGGGTTTCAGATCCCGCAGATGGGGGAAATTTACATGGAGAAGTTCTGTCTGATTCATTATGTCATCCTTACCGACGCACGCCAGAGGCCGCCGCGCGCTCCAGCACCACCTGCGCGTGGTTAATAATCGGTGCATCCACCATTTTGCCGTTGAGCGACACCACGCCCAGGCCGTTACGCTCGCCCTCTTCTGCCGCCTCAATCACCCTTTTGGCGTGATCCACCTCTTCCTGAGTCGGGGCGTAGGCGTTGTGCAGCAGGTCTATCTGGCGCGGGTTAATCAGCGATTTGCCGTTGAAGCCCATCTTGCGGATCAGGTCGACCTCGCGCAGGAACCCGGCTTCGTCGTTAACGTCGGACCACACCACGTCGAAGGCGTCGATACCGGCGGCGCGTGCGGCGTGCAGCACGGCGCAGCGGGCGTAGAACAGCTCGGTGCCATCGCCGCGCTCGGTCTGCATGTCCATCACGTAGTCAAAGGCGGCCAGCGCGATGCCGATCAGGCGCGGGGAGCTGCGGGCAATCGCCACGGCGTTGATGACGCCAATGGCCGATTCAATCGCCGCCATCACGCGGGTGGAACCCACTTCGCGCCCGCACGCTTGCTCAATGCGCTCGAGGTGGCCTTCCAGCTCGTAGATGTCATCCGGGGTGTCGGTTTTCGGCAGGCGAATCACGTCCACGCCCGCGCGCACGGCGGCCTCCAGATCCAGCAGGCCAAATGGCGTGTTCAGCGGGTTAATGCGCACCACGGTTTCGATATCCTGATACATCGGGTGCTGCAACGCGTGGAACACCAGCATGCGCGCGGTGTCTTTCTCGCGCAGGGCCACGGCGTCCTCAAGGTCAAACATGATGGAGTCGGGGCGGTAGATAAAGGCGGTAGAGAGCATGGCGGCATTGGCGCCTGGCAGGAACAGCATACTGCGGCGGAGTTTACTCATTTCAGCGCCCCCCAGTTGATGGCCTGTTCATCGGCGGCACGCAGAAGCGCGCTTTGCAGGCGAGCGCGGATCACACAGTCCAGCGCCCCTTTGTCTTCAATAATGATTAATCCCTGGTGCACGTTCATGGCGCGCAATGTGTCGTTGACCACCTGGCGTATCTGCTCGCCAAACTGCTTAATCACTTCACTGTGGATGACAATCTCCAGCTCACCGTGAGCGGGGGCGATTTTCACCATCAGGTCGCTGGACTCCTGCGTTCCGGCCAGCGCCTCCCTTACAATATTCATGATAAATTCCTGATAGTTATGCGACTTCCGCACTCGCACGATAATGTGCTTCGAGGTGCGCGAAGGTGGAGTCCGGGACAATCTCCCGGATCCGGGAAAACTGCTGTGTCTTGAGTAAACGGCGCACTTCCGAGGCCGAAATGGCGTTGCCGGTGGCCTTGATGCGCGGCATCTCCACCACCTCAATATGCGAGGCCAGAAGGTCGTGCAGCGTCTGGTTGTACTGGCGGGTGATGTCGCAGAACGGCTCCGAGCCGATGAAGCGGTGCGTGATGCCCAGCGCCGGGGCGATATAGTCCCGGAAGATCAGCACGTCGATCTCGCTCCACGCCTGCTGCACTTTGCCGGTCTCCTTCAGGAAGTAGGCCGGGAAGGTGGCGCGGGAGATGATGTACTGCGAGCCTTCATGCACCACCACGTTCGGCAGATGCGCCACGCCCGCACGCACCATCTCAATGCGCGCGCTGAACGGGAAGAACGAGGCGTCTTCACGCACCACAAACAGATGCAGGGCATCGCACTGCGTCGCCGCCTGCTCCACCAGATGACGATGGCCGAGGGTGAAGGGATTGGCGTTCATCACGATCGCGCCCGTTTTTTCCCCACACCGGCGCTTCGCGCGCAGGGATCGGCAGTAGCGCGCGATCCCCTGCGGAGTGTTCTCCATTAGCACCGCGTTGTTCCCGCTCTGGGCAATCGGCCAGAAACCGCTGCGGCCAAAGCGCTCCTTATTGCACGGACGGGTGCAGAGGAAGAGGTGAAAATGGCCGCGCTCCAGCGCCGCGTTTTCCACCTCTGCCAGCAGACGCGCGCTGAGGTTTTCCCCACGAAGCTGCTCGTTGACCGCCACGCATTTGATGACGTTGGCAGCCAGCCCGGCGCAACCCACCAGCTGCGCGCCGGACCAGGCTTCGACAAACAGCGTGATGTCGTTGTCCAGGCCAAGGCCGCTGTCTGCCAGCAGGTAGCGGATCTGGCTTAAGCGTTCCGGGTGTTTCGCCACAACGGTGTGTCGAAAATCAATGGGTTGCGATTGCATGCTGCCGCCTTACTCAGTGCGCTGCCGCGAGCCCAACGGCTGGCGCTTCCACGATCACGTTGCTCAGATGACCGATATGCTCGATCTCCACCTCAATGCGATCCCCCTCCTTCATAAACAGCGGCGGGTTGCGCTTTTTACCCACGCCGCCAGGCGAGCCGGTGATGATCACGTCGCCCGGGCTAAGACGGGTGAAGGTGCTGATGTACTCGATCAGCTCCGCCACCTTGTGGATCATGCTGCTGGTGTTGTCCTCCTGCACCATGCGGCCGTTCAGCCAGGTGCGGATCGCCAGGCTGTGCGGGTCCGGGATCTCATCCGCCGTCGCCATCCACGGGCCGAACGCCCCGGTCTGGCGCCAGTTTTTCCCGGCGGTGAACCAGGTGTGCTGCCAGTCGCGGGCGGAGCCGTCCATGTAACAGCTGTAGCCCGCCACGTGGCGCAGGGCGTCGTCGCGGCTGATGTTCTCCCCGCCTTTGCCGATGATCACCGCCAGCTCGCCTTCGTAGTCGAACTCGCTGGAGTGGCGCGGCTTCAGCACCGGCTCGTTGTGGCCGGTCTGTGAATCCGGGAAGCGGACAAACAGCGTCGGAGCCGGGTTGTGCTGGTCAAACTCCTTGCGCTTGTCGGCATAGTTCATGCCCACGCAGAGGATTTTTTCCGGCTGGACAATCACCGGTAAGAAGGTGATGGCATTCAGCGGTACATCCACCGCGTCGTTCAGAAAACGGGTGGCCTGCGCCAGCCCGTTCCCCTGCAACAGCGCTTTAAGGTCGCCATAGCGGTCGCCCAGGCGGCGGCCCAAATCAATCACGCCTTCGGCCTGTACGATGCCGTAGCTGCGTTTTCCCTGGTATAAAAAGCTTGCGAGTTTCATTGTTCTTTCCTGAAAACTTAAACGAGGAAGTTGCCCAGAATCAGCAGTGAGACAGAGACGTTAATCGCGCCGCCGATACGGGTAGCAATCTGGGCGAATGGCATCAGGCTCATGCGGTTGCCTGCGGTCAGGATCGCCACGTCACCGGTGCCACCCTGCCCGCTCTGACAGCAGGAGACGATGGCGACATCAATCGGGTGCATACCAATCTTTTTGCCAACGAAGAATCCGGTCGCCACCAGCGCGGAAACGGTGCTGACAATCACCAGCAGGTTGCTGACGGTGAACGCCGCCACCAGTTCATGCCATGGGGTAATCGCCACGCCGACAGCGAAGAGGATTGGGTAGGTCACGGAGGTCTGGAAGAATTTGTACACCACCTGGGAACCCTCCAGCAGACGCGGAGAGGCGCCGTTGCAGAGCTTCACCAGCACCGCCATAAACAACATGCCCACCGGCGCTGGCAGACCAATCAGCTTGTGACCGAGCATGCCCAGCATGTACAGCAGCACCGCCAGCAGCGCGCCCGAGGCGATGGTCGTCACGTCCGCTTTGCCGGAGAACGCAGGTTGGGAAACAGTGGCATCAGCGTTGGCGCGATTCGGCATCAGCTGGCCTTCACCGGTCAGGTGCGGGTAGCGTTTACCGAGCTGGTTGAGGCAACCGGAGATAATGATCGCCGTCAGGCCGCCGAGCATCACCATCGGCAGCACGCGGCCGAGCGCCACGCCCTGATCCATATGCAGCAGGGTGGCATAGCCGATAGAGAGCGGGATCGCCCCTTCCCCGACGCCGCCCGCCATGATCGGCAGAATGATAAAGAAGAAGATCTGGAACGGCTCGAGGCCCAGCGCCAGCCCAACACCCATGCCGACAATCATGCCGACGATTTCACCGCACAGCATCGGGAAGAAGATGCGCAGGAAGCCCTGGATCAGCACGGTGCGGTTCATACTCATGATGCTGCCGACGATAATGCAGCAGATATAGAGGTAGAGAATATTGGTGGATTTATAGAATTTGGTCGTGGACTCAACCACCACGTCCGGCAGCAGGCCGTAATAGACCAGCGCGGAAGGGATAAAGGTGGCGCAAATTGCCGCCGCACCGAGCTTGCCGACAATCGGCAGGCATTTGCCGAACTCACCGCAGGCAAAGCCGAAGAAGGCCAGCGTGGCCACCATGACCACAATGTCGCTCGGCAGTTTTCCGCCCAGGCAATCAATCGCAATCAGCGCGCCCGCCAGAACGAACAGCGGCAGAGGAATAATGCCGATTTTCCAGGTATCCATAATATGCCACCAGCGCTCTTTGAGCGATGGCCGCTGAATATCAATCGGGTCGTGGGTAACAGAGAATGAATCGTCAGTTGTGCTCATAATAAGCCCCTTAGTTATTTTGTGCGTTCAGCTTAGAGTCACAAAGGCTTACTTTATGTGAGGAATGGCATATTAAAAGCGAAGTTTTAATGGACGCTATGGTTTTAATGGTTTCTTTTATTTAATGTGATTTACGCCTTATTTATTGCCGTGGTTTTTATGGTTTCTTTTCTTAACTGAACAAAGAAATAACATTTATTCATTTAACCTTAAGAGGATGAGACTTTCGGAAAAATCTTTTACAGGCTGCGCTGTGCAAGGGATCACAAGTTTTCGGCAAAGCGGGCATCCCGGCTTTAAAAGATGATATATTCAGCCGACCTGTTGATATCTCGCGTGATAGTTATGAAAGTATCGTTTCAGATCAAGCTGTTTATTTCGCTGGTCGCCTTTTTCTCAGTGCTGTTCGCATTACTGGGCGGATATTATTATGTCGATGTCGGCAGGCAGCTTTATCAGGAAATGAGCGCGCGCGCAAAAATACAGGCCGAAGAAATTGCGCTTATTCCTACCCTGCGAAAAGAAGTCGAACAAAAGGATATCCTGGGTATCCATGACTTTATGCAGAAAATAGCCGCCCGCAGCGACGCCAGTTTTATTGTGATTGGTGACAATAAGGGGCTGCATCTTTTCCACTCCGTGTTTGCCGACCGGGTAGGCAAAACGCTGGTTGGCGGAGATAACGACGAGGTATTACACGGCAAAAGCACCATCACCATCCGCAAGGGCGGGTTAGGCATTTCGCTGCGCAGCAAAGCGCCCATTTTTAATGATGCCGGGCAGGTGGTGGGGATTGTTTCGGTAGGCTATCTCACGAGCTATCTGGACACCATCACCGTCAGCAAGGTGGTTAATATCCTGATTGCCGCCGTGCTGCTGCTTATCGCCCTGTTTATTTTCTCCTGGTTCTTCACCCGCAGCATCAAGAAGCAGATATTCTCTCTGGAGCCGCGCGAAATCGGCCTGCTGGTGCGCCAGCAAAAGGCGATGATGGAATCCATTTATGAAGGGGTGATTGCCATCGACGACGATCTTCGCATTGAGGTGATTAACCAGGCGGCGCGTAAATTATTAGGCTTACGCCAGCCCGCCCGCGAACTGCGGGGTCAGCTCATCAGCCAGGTGATCGCGCCCGTTCCGTTCTTCAACGCGCAAACCATGCTTGCGAAAGACACCCACGATGAGATCTGTCGCTTTAACGATCTCACAGTTATTGCCAGCCGGGTGCGGATCATGCTGGAAGATGCGTTGCAGGGCTGGGTGATCACCTTTCGCGATCGCAACGAGATCGACTCGCTCAGCGCCCAGCTCAGCCAGGTGAAGCGCTACGTTGATAACCTGCGCATCATGCGCCATGAACAGCTGAACCGCATGACTACGCTGTCCGGCCTGCTGCATATGGGCCGTTATGACGAAGCGATTCGCTACATACAGGCGCAGTCGGAACACGCTCAGGAGCTGCTGGACTTTATCTCGTCCCGCTTTAGCTCTCCGACGCTGTGTGGTTTGCTGCTTGGAAAGGCCGCCCGCGCGCGTGAAAAAGGCGTTGAGCTGAGTTTCGACCCGGCCTGCCGGGTGGATAAACCGTTCCTGCCGCTGCTCGAATCGGAACTTATCTCGATCATCGGGAACTTGCTGGATAACGCCATTGAAGCGACCCAGCGTGCACCGCTCCCGCATGCCCCGGTGGACGTGCTGATAAAGCTGAACGAGCAGGAACTGATTATTGAAGTCGCCGACCAGGGCGTCGGCATCACACCGGAGATCCGCGACCGGATCTTTGAGCGCGGCATCACCACCAAAACGCGCGGCGATCATGGTATTGGCCTGTATCTGATTGAAAGCTATGTCACACAGGCTGGCGGTGCAATTGAAGTTGCCGATAACACCCCACGCGGTGCCATTTTCTCACTGTTTATTCCCGCCACGGGAACGGCCCGGCACCCCGTACAGGAACTGGAAGATACCGACTATGCAACATGAACTTATCGACGTACTGATTGTTGAAGACGAGAACGAACTGGCGCAACTGCACGCGGAGCTTATCGGTAAACATCCGCGCCTGAGGCTGGTGGGGATTGCCGCGTCGCTGGCCGACGCGCAGGTACAACTGGAGAGCAAACAGCCGAAGCTGATGCTGCTGGATAACTACCTGCCGGACGGCAAAGGCATCACCCTTATCAGCAACCCGATGCTCACCCGCGCCAACTGCTCGGTGATTTTCATCACCGCCGCCAGCGATATGGACACCTGTAGCCAGGCAATTCGTAACGGCGCGTTCGACTACATCCTCAAGCCGGTTTCCTGGAAGCGCCTGAGCCAGTCGCTGGAACGTTTTGTGCAGTTTGCCGAACAGCAGCGCGTCTGGAAGATCGTCGACCAGCAGAACGTAGATTCACTCTATCAATTGCAGGCGAAAAACTATCGCCTGGACAACGGCAGCAAAGGGATAGAGGAGAACACGCTGGCGCGGGTGCAAATGCTGTTTAACAACAAGGCGGCGCACTGTTTTACGGTGGATGAGGTGGTGAGCGAGACGGGCCTGAGTAAAACCACCACCCGGCGCTATCTGGAACACTGCGTGGAGGTGGGTTTTCTGACGGTGGAGATGCTGTACGGGAAGATTGGGCATCCGAGAAGGATGTACCGCCGCGCAGAAGCCTGACGCAGTATTGTAGGCCCGGTAAGCTTGCGCCGCCGGGCACTCGCCGGGTGGCGCTAACGCTTACCCGGCCTACGTTCAGACATTCAATACGTATCCATACAGCCGCTTAATCCCGTCCGCATCTTTCTCGCTGTAAACGCCCTGCAACTCTGGCGAGAAACCCGGCAGCATATTAATGCCCTCTTCCAGCGCCAGGAAATAGCGCTGTACTGCTCCACCCCAGACTTCCCCGGGCACCACACACAGCACGCCCGGCGGGTATGGCAGCGCACCTTCGGCGGCAATGCGTCCTTCGGCGTCACGAATACGCACCAGTTCGACGTTCCCGCGAACGTACTCCTGGTTGGCATCCTGCGGGTTCATCACCACGGCAGGCAGGCTCTCCTGACGGAACATCGCCTTCTGTAAATCCTTCACGTTAAAGCTGACGTAGAGATCGTGCATCTCCTGGCACAGCTGACGGATCGTGTAGTCGCGGTAACGCACCGGGTATTTCTGATAGATAGTCGGAAGCACATCCGCGAGCGGTGTGTCGTCTTCAATATGCTGTTCAAACTGCCCCAGCATTGCCACCAGCTGCATTAGCTTCTCCGCGCTCTCGGCTGGCGTCAGCAGGAACAGGATGGAGTTGAGATCGCACTTCTCCGGCACAATGCCGTTCTCGCGCAGGTAGTGGGCGAGAATGGTCGCCGG
The DNA here is from genome assembly GCF_000534535.1 of Enterobacter sp. MGH 33. Taxonomy (NCBI): domain Bacteria; kingdom Pseudomonadati; phylum Pseudomonadota; class Gammaproteobacteria; order Enterobacterales; family Enterobacteriaceae; genus Enterobacter; species Enterobacter sp. MGH 33. Next base: position 4,239,717 of record NZ_KI973212.1, read on the forward strand.
AATGCCGAAATCGGTATAGTGCCCTGTTTCAGCATCAATGCCCGGCGTGGTCAGCAGCAGCTTGCACGGATCGACGAAATACTGCTCGCGGGCATAGCCTTCAAAACCGTGCCATTTTGCACCCGGTTCAAAACTAAAGAAGCGACGCTCGCTGGCGATAGCCTGTGTGGGGTGATCCTGCCATGGCCGCCCCGCCACCACCGGCGGGATAAACGGTTTGATCATATTGCAGTTGGCGATGATGGCCTTGCGTGCTTCAATGCCCAGCTCGACGCACTCCGCCCACAGCCTGCGTCCGCTCTCGCCCTCGTGGATCTTGGCGTTCACGTCCAGCGCAGCAAACAGCGGGTAAAACGGGCTGGTGGAGGCATGCAGCATGAACGCATTGTTCAACCGCTTGTGCGGGCAGAAGCGCGACTGACCGCGAATATGGTTATCCTTTTTATGGATCTGCGACGTTTGCGAGAACCCGGCCTGCTGCTTGTGGACCGACTGGGTCACGAAAATTCCCGGATCGTTCTCGTTCAGTTCCAGCAGAAGCGGAGACGTTTCCGCCATCATCGGGATAAATTGCTCGTAGCCGACCCAGGCGGAGTCAAAGAGGATGTAGTCGCAAAGGTGACCGATCTTGTCGATCACCTGACGGGCGTTGTAGATCGTGCCATCGTAGGTGCCGAGCTGAATGATCGCCAGACGGAACGGGCGCGCCTCGGCGGCTTTCTGCGGCGCGACGTCACGGATCAGTTCCCGCAACCAGGCCTCATCAAAGCAGTGCTCATCAATCCCGCCGATAAAACCAAACGGATTACGGGCTGCCTCAAGATAGACAGGCGTTGCCCCGGCCTGGATCAGCGCTCCATGATGGTTGGACTTGTGGTTGTTACGATCGAACAGCACCAGATCGCCACGGGTCAGCAGCGCATTGGTCACCACTTTATTGGCCGCCGACGTGCCGTTCAGCACGAAGTAGGTTTTATCCGCGTTGAACACTTTCGCCGCGAACTTTTGCGCGTGCTTGGCGGAGCCTTCGTGGATCAGCAGATCGCCCAGCTTAACGTCGGCGTTGCACATGTCGGCGCGAAAAACGTTCTCACCGAAGAAATCATAGAACTGCCGCCCCGCCGGGTGTTTTTTGAAAAAGGCACCGTGCTGGTGACCCGGACAGGCAAAGGTGCTGTTTCCCATCGCCACATACTGGCTCAGGGTGTCAAAAAAGGGTGGCAGCAGGTTCTCTTCATACCGGCAGGCGGCAGATTCCAGTTCCAGCAATTCCTGTGCTTTACCCGAGATGATCGCCGTGACACCCTCTGGCACCTCTCCTGGCTCTGTTGAGAACAAAAATACCGGTAACTGAAAGCCCGTACGCTTCAGCAATGCGAGAATGCCGCTGTAGCTTTCAACAACCGTAATGACGACTGCCGCCACATCGGTGAAATCAGTGTTATCCAGCATAACTTTTTCGCGATGCGTAGAAACTTTGGATACCAGCTCACGGCTGACGGCAATTTTCATGGTTTTCATAGGCGCAAATACCCTCACCGAACGGCGAGACAGGAAGGAGAAAATTCGCGCAATCATGTCACCTTTTATTTTCAGGTGCAAGAAGGAATCAGTATGCGTTACGCCTCCCAAAGCTAAGCGTAATCAGGGACGAACGTGCCATAATCATGCAATGCCAGTGCTTAAATAACAGGAGTTAAACGTGGTAATTGGACCCTTTATCAATGCGGGAGCCGTATTGCTGGGCGGTGTACTTGGGGCAGTATTAAGTCAGCGCCTGCCGGAGCGTATTCGCGTCTCCATGCCTTCTATTTTTGGCCTGGCGTCGTTAGGGATTGGTATCCTTTTAGTGGTGAAATGCGCCAACCTGCCGGTGATGGTACTGGCGACGCTGCTCGGCGCGCTCATCGGCGAGTTTTGCTATCTGGAAAAAGGCATTAATCACGCGGTAGGCAAAGCCAAAAATCTGATTGCCCGACCAGGCAAGGCAAAGCACGGCACGCACGAGTCGTTTATTCAGAACTACGTTGCGATCATTATTCTGTTCTGCGCCAGCGGCACGGGGATATTCGGTTCGATGCAGGAAGGGATGACCGGCGATCCCAGCATATTGATTGCGAAAGCGTTTCTGGATTTCTTTACTGCCACCATTTTTGCCACCACCCTCGGCATCGCCGTCGCCGCGATTTGTGTGCCTATGTTGCTTATTCAGCTGGCGCTGGCCACCTGCGCCACGCTGATCCTGCCGCTGACAACGCCAGCGATGATGGCAGACTTTACCGCCGTCGGCGGCCTGTTGCTGCTGGCGACAGGGCTGCGCATCTGTGGCATTAAGATGTTTGCAGTGGTGAACATGCTCCCTGCCCTGCTGCTCGCGATGCCGCTTTCCGCGCTCTGGACGCACTTTTTCGCTTAAGTTTGCGACGAAATGGTGAGAGAGTGTGCAGTCTGCTCCGAAAGCAACAAATTTCGTTGACGCCGGAGGTAGGATCGGGTTTAATGCGCCCCGTTGCCCGGATAGCTCAGTCGGTAGAGCAGGGGATTGAAAATCCCCGTGTCCTTGGTTCGATTCCGAGTCCGGGCACCAAAATTTATATTAACGGACCTCCACGGAGGTCCGTTTTTGCATTCTGAACCCGCCAGAATCGACACTTCTGCATTCCCTTAATGACACCCCGACCACTGCGTCAGCAGCGCATGCAGTTTAGCCGGCTCAAGAGGCTTGCGAAGCACCAGGTAACCCTCCTGCTCCGCCTCCAGCAGAACCGGTGAATTAAATTCGCCGCTGACTATCGCGCCGCTCATATCCGGCAGACGGTCAAAAAGCGCTTTCAGGATGTCGAAGCCGCTTTCGCCCGATCGCAGGCGCTGGTCGCACAGCACGGCGAACGGCGTAAAGCCGTCGTCGATGATGGCAAACGCTTCTTCAGCGGAGGCCGCACAGCGTACGTCGATTCCCCAGACGCTCATCAGGCTCTCCCAGGCAGACGTCACCAGCGGGTCGTCATCGACGACCAGGCAGGAACCGTGCAGCGGCGCATAGCGTACCGGCGTGGCGGTGTTGTCAGCGGCGGGCGGGGTGTCCAGCACGCTATCTTCGCCAGCATATTGGATAAAGCGCATCCAGAAGCGTGAGCCTTTACCTTCAATGGATTGCATCCCGTATTTTACCTTCATGAGCTTGGCACAACGGGCAACGACGGCCAGCCCCAGCCCGTGTCCGGCGCTGTCGATCTTCCATGCCAGCTCGGGGCGGTAGTAAGGTGAGAAGATTTTGCCCTTCTCTTCATCGGCGATACCGACTCCCGTGTCCCACACCTCCACCATACACTCGTCACCGCGCGGTCGGATGGCGACCAGCACCCCGCCCTGGAGCGTGTAGCGAAGGGCGTTTTGAATCAGGTTAATCAGGGACTGTCGCACCAGCAGCGGATCGCCCATCACGTCGATACGGCGTTTAGGCCGCCGGATACACAGCCTAAGCGCGCGGCTGTTGGCCTCTTCACGAAACAGCGTGATGACCGAGTCGAGCAGAGCACCGATATCCACTTTGGTCGGGGCAGAGAGGACATTCCCGGATTCTATTTTGCTCAGATCGAGCAGAGAATTGAGCATTAAATGCACCGAGCGAACGCTCTGCTGAAGGTCAAGGAGTTGCGGCGTCAGGCTGTCGTCCCGGTTTCGGTGGAGGATGGCTTCGATCAGAAAGCCCATTGCGTGTACGGGCTGGCGCAGATCGTGACTGGCGGTGGTCAGAAACTGATTTTTATCCAGCAGTGCCTGCTCCGCGTCCTCTTTGGCCTGACGAAACTGTTCCGCAAGGCGTGAGCTTTTTTCCTCAAGCAGCGCTTGCTGAATAAAGAACGCATGGGAAGTTAACGCATGGCGGTAAATCGCGAAGCCGTAAAGCAGATTCAGCATGAGCACGATGAACATCAACTCATCCAGCCGCCAGATAATACCGAGGTTCAGCACCCCCCAGGAGGCGAAGAAAAAACGCGTAAAGGTACTGATGACAGGCGTCAGATGCGTCGCATTGGCGGCGACGATGGCGGCAATGCTGATATTAAGTAACAGGAAAAAGTCAAAATTCTGCGTCTGTGGCGTAATTAAATAGAGTGATGAAATTCCCAGCCCGTGAATAAAGGCAATATTATTAATACGCGGAAGCCAGCGTCGCAGAACGTCCCTTTCACCGTTTTCTTTCGCTTCACGCTGATAGCGTCGGTGCAATATTCGTATCGCCACGGCACATAGCAGATAAATAATTATCCAGATAATCGTTGGGCCGAGGTCGTCCCCAAGCATATAAATCCAGATGGCGAAAGGAATACCAACAAAGGGCACTGCACTAAAGCTAAATACCAGCCGCAGAAAGGTGTTGTTTAGCAAACGGATCTGCGCCGGAGGAGAGATACCATCATTTTGTAAGCTCTGAAAAAACCTCATTCCGACGGTTCCTGCTTGCCATGCAGAAGCGTGATGGCTTCGACCCGGCTGTTAACGCCTATCTTTTTCAATATATTGCTGATGTGTTCTTTGACCGTGGGCTCAGAAATTGAAAGCTGGGCGGCGATGCGTTTATTTGGCAGGCCGCGCATAATCATATTTAACACGTCTATTTGTCGCGGCGTTAAGTTAAATTTACTTAACTTCTCATTATTCGTCTTAACGGAAATTTCGTTTCCCTCAGGAAACCATGTCTGATTATCAGTGAGTGCGAAAACGGCCCGCGAGAACATCTCAGGTGGCTCGCTTTTCAATACAAAACCGTGTCCCCCGGCGGCATTAACTTTGCGCCAGATATCATTATTGTCATCCCCGCTGACCACCAGGAGTCGTACCTGTGGGTAAAGTTGCTTTACTTCTTTGAGTAATTTCAGGGCCGTTCCGGAAGAGAGCCAAAAATCGATTACGAGCAAACGTGGCGGGCCATGATCCCTAATTTGGCGGTAGCAATCATCCTCATTCGTCACCACACACGCCTGCTTAAACTGGCAATGTGTAATCAGAAAATTGGCGATGCCGCTTGCTACCAATGGATGGTCATCAACGACTAACGCATAATTCTGTCCCAAAGGAGCCTCCTTTTACCTTCGCATATCTTAGAGTACAGATGAATTATTATCTACCCACCCTACTTTAGGAGGGTTTTTTCGATTAGGAAAGAGAAATATATTATTCGCTGATTTGGGTAAAAGAAAACATAAATACAATCAGTGAAATTAACTGGTTGGATATCAAGGATAATTTATGAAAAAACCACTAATCGTTTTAACCGTTACGTTGATGCTAGCCGGTTGTTCCACGTTGAAAACCGATCAGGCTATTCCACTCCTACAGGCGGAGACCGCTAAAATGCTGGGACTGGGCTCATCGGATGAAATAACCGTATCCAACGTTAATGGCGCCCAGCCGGACGCACTGGGAGGACAAAAACTCTCTTATCGCGCCACGACAGAAAAAGGGCGTATTTTCGATTGTTCATCGATGATGATGCCGGGAATTTTAGGATCTGCACCGACGCTGAGCGCGCCAACCTGTACACCAGTTGTCACACATAAATAATTAGCACCGCATTAAAAGGCGTACTGAAATAACGCCTTTTACGTTATCTGACGTATCTGAGTTTTCATATAAAAACGATGTTCCTGACATCATGCTAATGAGTACGGAGATAGCCCGTGAATAACTCTACATCACATTCTTTAGCGGTTAAGACACCGCTTTCCAGACTTTACCTCGCTCTATTTTCCGCGCCGCTGTTACTTTTTTTACCTGCCGATGTCGCGCGTGCAGCCGATGCCTTTTTTGATGGCGAGTCGCGTATTACCGAAACGCTGGGTTACACCGGAGATGTTTATGTTGGACGTAACCAACGCGGAAACCTGCTGATCGATAATGGCAAAATCACCGCCTATAACATCAATATCGGTCGGCTGTTCGACGGCAAAATTTATGAAAGCGTGGTCACGGTCCGTGGGCCAGACGCTGAGCTTAACGCGGTGAACGATCGGTACGTCCTGCGCGGCGACCTGAATCTTGGCCTCGGCACCCTGCGAGTCGAAGAGGGCGCGCTGGCGAGCGCAAAGGAGATCGTTGTCGGCACCACCCGCGGCTACGACAGCCACCTAATCGCCACGGGTGCCGGCTCTCGTGTGACCAGTAATTTTCTCAGTGTAGGCACCGATCTGGGCGCACGCTCCACGCTTGCGATTGAAGACGGCGCGTCGCTCAGCACCGCTTACGATGCGCGCATCGGCAACGGTACCGGGCCGGGTGAAACCGACACGCTGAGCCCAAAAGCCATCGTCACGGGGAGCGGGTCACAGTGGAACGTTGGCCGTACGTTGACGCTTTATGGCGACCTGGACGTGCTGAACGGCGGGGTGGTTAACGTTGGCGGCGTGCAGGTGGCGGGCGTCTCCGGCGCAGGGAAAACTGCCGAACTGGTTATTGCGGGCAAGGACTCGCGCTTTACCAGCGGCAGCAGCGTGAGCGTGGGCGATTATGGCAATGGCGTGCTGTCTGTGATTGACGGCGGTTCATTTTCCGCTGGCAGCAATGCGCTGATCGTGGGGACATCGGGTTCCGGCTCGAACCGGGGTGCGCTCATCATCGGCAGCCGCGGCAATATGGACACCGGCACGGGTTTAACTGAGCCAACGCTTGGCACGGCGGGCGGCGCAGGTACCCTCGATGCGAAGACGGCAATCAGCCTTCGTGGCGGACTGTTCGGCAGCTATGTCTACTTCAACCATACCGACGGAAATTACCTCTTCAGCAACACGATGAGCGGTGAAGGTGATGTGATCAACACCTCCGGGCAGACGACGCTGAACGGCGATCTTTCCGCACTCAAGGCGAACGTAACCGCGCGGGGCGGTAAAGTCATCATTGCCAGCAATATTAATACCCAGCCAGAAGACGATATCTTTGACGTCCAGACCCTTAGCGCGGAGAACGGCGGCACGCTGATCCTCAACGCGACGGCGGGTTCAGACGTCAGCAACGGGGTGGGTTATAGCAGCGCCGCGTCAATCAAGTCCGGCGGCACGCTGGGCGGCAACGGGACGCTGGGCCAGACCGAGATCCTGTCCGGCGGACATATCTCGCCCGGCGACGGCAATATCGGTACGTTGACGCTGAAACGCTATCTGAACTTTATCGGCGAATCCTTCTATGACGTGGATATCGCAGGAGATGGCCGTAGCGACCAGCTACTGGTATCGGGCAAAACTACCATCAGCAATCAGGCTAAGGTACAGATCACCGCGCTGGATCCGCAAACCAGCTATAAAACGGGCCAAAGCTACCGCATTTTGACCTCCGACGGGGGAATCGACGGTGAGTTCGCCGGAGCGATCTCCAAATCCGCCTTCCTCGACGTGGCGCTTAAGCAAAGCACCAACGCCGTCGATCTGACCATCGCGCAGAAAGAGACCGGTGGCGAGAATCCTGGAGGAGAAAACCCCGGAGGCGAAAACCCTGGCGGTGAGAATCCTGGTGGTGAAAACCCCGGAGGCGAAAATCCTGGCGGTGAGAATCCTGGTGGTGAAAACCCCGAAGGTGAAAACCCGGGCAGCGGCAAGCCGGGCATTTTCCAGACCGTGGCCCAAAGCAGCAACCAGTGGAATACCGCTGGCGCGCTCTCCACGCTGACGCAAAGCGGCCCGTCGCTGGCGCTGTATAACTCGCTGCTTCTGCTAAGCGCACCGGAAGCGCGCGAGGCGTTCAACCAGCTTTCTGGTGAAGTTTATCCGTCAATGCAGTCCAACCTGATCGCTGGCAGCACGCAGGTGTTTAACGTGTTAAACCAGCGGATGCAGCGCGCGTTTGATAACGACAGCCTGCCGATACCACCGTTAGCCATGTCGCTGGTGCAGCAGCCGGAGCCGCAAAACAATGGCGTCTGGGGCCAGACCTTCAGCTCCTGGAGCCGAAACAGCGGCGACGGTAACGTGGGCAAGCTGGACGGCAACACCACCGGCTTCCTGCTGGGGGCAGATCGCAAACTGGCGGACCATAACGTGCGTGTCGGCGGCTACTTCGGCTACAGCCGGGGTGATTATGACGTCGACAGCCGTCGCTCTTCAACGGATACCGACAACTATCACCTTGGTCTGTATGCGGCGGGTCAACAGGATGCGTTCTCCCTTCGCGGCGCGCTGGGTTACACCTGGCACAAGATCGAAGGCGAGCGCAATGTTGATTTCAGCGGCTTCTCGGATCGGCTGAAGTCAGATTACGACGCGAACTCCCTGCTGGCGTTCACCGAAGCGGGCTACCGTTTCGGCCAGCCAGACAGGAATATTGAGCCGTTCGTCAATTTATCGTACATCCGGCTGCATACCGACAGCTTCAGGGAAGACGGCGGTGCCGCTGCGCTGAGCGTCCGTAACGAAACGATGAACACCTTCTATACGACACTCGGGTTGCGCGGTGTGACCGAGTTGCCGAAGCACGTTAACCTCTACGGTTCGTTGGGCTGGCAGCACGCCTATGGCGATAAGAATACCTCTTCGCGCATGGCGTTTGCGGGCAGCGACGCGTTCATTACTCAGGGACAGGCCGTGGATGAGGATGTGATGGTCGGTGATATCGGCGTGAGCGTACAGCTGTCGCGTGCTGCGACGCTGGATGTGGGTTACCAGGGACAATATGGTGCGGATACCCGCGTCAACTCTGTTAACGCCAATCTGCGCTGGTCGTTCTGAATTATTTCCATTAAAAGAACCCGCCCTCGTGGCGGGTTTCTGCTTTTGGCTTCTGACAAAGCTAGGGATCGTTCCCAACCACGTCCAGCAGTTTGTTTTTAAAGATAAACAAACACGCCTCGTTGAAGTTACCTGCTCCTAACCGCTCCGACAGCACCGTTCGCTTGCGATAGAGGCTTTTAACCGACATATTCAGCTTATCTGCAATCTCTTCCATTGACCTCCCTGCCTTCAGCAACCTGATCATTATCGCTTCGTGTCGACTCAGCCGTAAGTTAAGCAGCCATTTGGTTGTCAGACGCCTGCCTTTCATATCAAGCACCAGATTGAATAACGACGCCATATCCGGAGCCGTAAGCGACGTGTTCATAAACAGCTTCATACTGAGAAGATCCTCCTCTCGAGGACGCATATCCAGCATAACGCAGCAGATCGTTTTTCTCGTTCTGGCCGGATGGCGTATCAGGTAATCATATAAACGGAGCGGCGTACGGCTATCAATCAGTACAGTATATTCATTTGCGTCGGTATCAAATATGTTTCTGTCTATCGAACTGAGGCAAATTATATCCGGGAAAAATAGCCGCATCCCCCTGACAAGGAAACAATCCTGAGTCACTAACACTATTGAAGTCGCCACTAACCATCCCTTTTAGATTAAAGCAAGCCCGCCTCTTAAGAAACAAGAACGCTTTCGTTTATAGCGTTTTACATTAACGGCAAATGTTTTCTGGCTTTGATCATCCCTCAATATGACATTGGTGAGCTAGACTTTTTGTAGACTATCACTCAATGCCTGGCGTTAATTATAAATAAAAAAGAATTTCAGAAAAGTCACTTCTCTGAACATTAAGAATTTTTGTCATGAAACTTCCCAAACATGCACCAGAAAGTACTTTAATTAACTCAGCAGAACTTCATTTCTAATATAAAAAAACAGGAAGCAGCAAAAGAAAAAACATTTAACATCAATCAGTTAAAAAGAACAATCCTGCACTGAATTATCTAAAAAACTTACTTCTTCCAGAATTATCTCAAAACCTCCCAGCCGCTTTTCAACTTATTTATCCCCCAACATATCGGGTGTACATTAAGCCCAATCAGACCACTGAGATGAGGGCTCATAATTACCTTTAAGTAAGTACCCCATAACGTAGCATCATTCAGATTTAATGTTCTCCTTTATGCCCTTTAACACAGAGTTAAAAGGCGGCCGTGTTATGCAATGGATTCACGATAAACAAATGGCAAATAGATATGGAAAGATCGCTTAGCTTCACTACGTTATTCTTTTATCGCACCACAATATTATTGCTCCTGCTTTTACTCTTTCCTGTTCTGGTTCAGGCTGATGAATCCGTTTATGAGCATCAGATACAACAGGCACGTAACGGTAATTACGCTCTGTTTCTTGATTACCTACAGCGCTATGAGCAACAGCATGCTTTAACACCCGGACAGGTTGCGGACTGGTTACAGGTAGCCTCCTGGGCAGGACGCGATGATGAGGTTATCCGGGTCTGGCAGCGTTATGGTATTTATATGCCGCTGCCCGCTCGCGCCATCGCTGCTGTCGCCCAATCCAGAAGAAACCAAAAAGCCTGGCCATCCGCCTTATCGCTGTGGAAAGAGGCGCTCAGCCTTGCGCCGGATAACGACGATTACCGCATCGGCTATGTTAAGACCCTGGCCGATGCCCGCAGAGATCGCCTCGCGCTTTCGGAAGCCCGGCGGCTGGTTAAGGACAATCCTTCTCCCGCGCACCTTGAGACGCTCTCCTATGTCTGGATGCGCCAGGGAAAAAACGGGGACCGGCTGCTGGCGGACATGCGCGCACTGAACGCCGCTCCCGGGAATAATGCCCTTCTTCGCGAGACGATCGATGCGTTAACGGAAAACCGGGTAAGCATGCCTGCACTCTGGCTGTCGCAAAGCGCGGCGATGTCTCCCGCGGAGCGCCGCCGCCTTGAGCGTAACACCGCGGCTGAAAGGGTACGCCTGGCGGATGTGCCTGGCAGAACGGAGAAAGAGCGCCTGCGGCTGGCACAAAACGCGTTAGATCGCTATCACGCCCTGCTTTCCCGCTGGCAAAACGAACCGCAGGCGGCTGAAGACGTCGTCCTTGCACGTATCGATCGGCTTGGCGCCCTGTATGCGCAGGGTAATTACCGGCAGGTCATTAGCGAATATGAGGCGCTGACGGCCGCACAGCATCCGGTACCGGACTGGGCCATCGGCTGGGTGATCTCGGCATATTTGCAGGAGAAAAACACCGTCGCCGCCTTCTCGCTTGTGCAACGCTATCCACACTACGCCTCCGATCCGCAGGATGAGGAGCATGCGCTTTTCTACGCCTGGCTGGATACGGGGCAGTATCAGACCGCCCGCCACTACGTTGAGCGCGAGACCCGCAGCGTTCCCTGGACCCGCTACGATTTCGGATCCCCGACCGCTCAGCCGAACGATCGGTGGCTCACCGGACAGTCTCTCAAACTTAACTATTTGCTGGCGACCAACGCCCTGCCGGAGGCCGAAAAGCTGTCGTATCGTCTGGCATCAACGGCGCCGGGAAATCAGGGGTTACAGATTGATTATGCCGCCCTGCTTCAGGCCAGAGGCCTGCCGCGCGCGGCCGAGCAAAAGCTTAAACGAGCAGAGGCGCTTGAACCCGCGAATCTGGAGCTTGAAAAACAGCAGGCTTACGTCGCAATGGACCTTCAGGAGTGGCGCCAGATGGATTTACTGGCTGCTGACGTGATTGCTCGCGCCCCCGCCGATCGCAGCGCCCGTCGCCTGGACAGGCTCAGAGCGGTCCACCACATGTCTGAGCTGCGTCTGAATGCGGGTAAAGGATTGCACTCAGATAACCCCGTCAGCGGTAGCCACGATATGAGCTGGGACGCCACGCTCTATGGCCCGCCCGTGGCGGATAACTGGCGGCTGTTTGCCGGCGCCCGCTATGCCCAGGGGAATTTCGACGAAGGTAAAGGCATCAGCCGCCACCTGCTGGGCGGCGTTGAGTGGCGCCCCCGTGACCTCACGCTCGAAGCCGAGCTCTCCAGCAACCGCTATCACGGTACAAACAGGCCGGGCGCACGGCTCTCAACAACCTACAGCCTGAGTGATCACTGGCAGGTCAGCGGTAACCTCGAACGCTTGTCACGCGCCACACCCTTACGGGCATTACGCAATGGGATCAGCGCCAACCGGGGTGAAGGTGGGGTGCGCTGGTATCAAAACGAGCGACGTGAATACCAGTTCAACGCCGCCGTCAGCCGCTTCTCAGACCACAACCGCCGTCAGGAATACACCCTCTCTGGGAAAGAGCGTCTCTGGCAGACCCCGACCCTGACGCTGGATCTCGAACCGGGGATCGCCGCCAGTAAAAACAGCCTGCGGAATACGCTCTATTACAACCCGGCACGGGATCTGTCCGTGACGGCTGCCCTGTCCGTTGACCATGAGATGTACCGCCACTACGACACCCTCTGGAGCCAGCAGTTCGTGGCAGGAGGGGGCAGCTACTGGCAGAAAAATCAGTCCGCGGGTGCCGTTACCCTGCTGGGTTACGGGCAACGCATCCAGTGGAACAACGTTGTCGATACTGGCGTGATGCTGAACTGGGATAAGCGCCCTTACGACGGCAAACGCGAGAGCAATCTCTCCGTCACGTTAGATGCGACTTTACGCTTTTAAGGATGAATATGCTGAACACACGTTTTTCTGTAAGCCTGATCGTCATCGGCTGGCTCTGCCTCAGCGCGAGCCTCTGCGCGCAGCCGCTATCCTTTATGGCCCCTGAAGAGAGGCCGCAGCTGGAGGCCAGCAAACCCTGGCCGGAGAATCAGTTTCTGGTCCTGGCCTACCACGACGTTGAAGATGATGCCGCCGATCAGCGCTACCTCTCCGTTCGCACCAGCGCGTTAAACGAGCAGATAAGCTGGCTTTTGCACAACGGCTATCACGCCATCAGCGTGCAGGACATTCTGGATGCGCATGAAGGGAAAAAAGCGCTGCCGCCGAAAGCCGTTTTGCTCAGCTTTGACGACGGCTACAGCAGCTTTTACACCCGGGTCTGGCCTCTGCTTCAGGCCTGGAACGTTCCTGCGCTGTGGGCGCCGGTGGGCAGTTGGGTGGATACGCCGGCAAATCAAAAAGTTAACTTCGGCGGTCTGATGACGCCCCGCGATCGCTTTGCCACCTGGGATATGGTTCACGAGCTCAGCCAGTCCCCGCTGATTGAGATTGGCTCGCATACCTGGGCCTCGCATTACGGCATTCCGGCCAACCCGCAGGGAAGCCGTGAACCCGCCATCGCCAACCGTTTTTTCGATAACGCGACGGGGCATTACGAAACCGATGAACACTTCAACCAGCGGATCGCCGCAGACGTACGCAAAGTCACCGATAAAATCACCCAGGTGACGGGAAAAGCGCCGCGTGCCTGGGTGTGGCCCTATGGGGCTGCCAACGGTACGTCGCTCGCTATCGCCCAAAAACAGGGCTATCAGTTGGCCTTTACCCTGGAGGACGGGCTGGGAAACGTGCGCGACCTCGGCAACATCCCGCGCCTGCTGATCGCCGGAAATCCGTCGATAAAAACCTTTGCCAACACGATTAGCCGCGTTCAGGAGTTTGACCCGGTGCGCGTCATGCATGTTGATCTCGATTACGTCTACGATCCCGATCCGGCCCAGCAGACGAAAAACATCAACAAACTCGTCCAGCGGGTCTACGACATGAAAATCAGCCATGTGTTTCTCCAGGCGTTTTCGGATCCGCGGGGCGACGGCAGGATCGATGCGCTCTATTTCCCCAACCGTCGGCTCCCGGTCCGGGCCGATCTCTTTAATTTTGTCGCCTGGCAGCTACAAACCCGCGCGGGAGTGAAAGTCTTCGCGTGGATGCCGGTTCTCTCTTTCGATCTCAGTCCAGCCTTGCCGCGCGTGCAGCGCCGGGATCGTCAAACGGGAGAGTTGACCGTGGCCGCCGAGCCCTATATCAGGCTCTCCCCCTGGAGTCCGCAGGTTCGCCAGCAGGTGACGGAGATCTATGAAGATCTGGCCCGCTATGCCAGCTTCAATGGCATCTTATTTCATGACGACGCGGTGCTGACGGACGTTGACGATGCAGGACAGGACACGACCCGACAGAAGAGTCAGCGACTTATCGGCTTTACACGCACCCTGAGCCAGGCGGTGAAAAACATCCGTGGCCCGCAGATCAAAACCGCGCGGAACATGTTCGCGTTGCCCATTCTCGAGCCGGAAAGCGAGGCATGGTTTGCGCAAAATCTCGATGATTTTCTGGCGGCCTACGACTGGACGGTGCCGATGGCAATGCCGCTGATGGAGTCCGTCCCGGCAGAAGAGAGCAATGCCTGGCTGACGCGTTTAGTCAAAGCCGTCGCCGCACGCCCCGGCGCGCTGAATAAAACGATTTTTGAGCTACAGGCCAGGGACTGGGCACAGAAACCGCAGCGTGCCGTAGCCGATGAACGTCTGATGGAGTGGATGCGGGTGCTCCAGCTGAACGGCATCAAAAATTACGGTTATTACCCCGACGACTTCCTCAACAACCAACCTGATATCTCACGTATCAGACCTGAATTTTCTTCGTACTGGTATCCTGACAATGACTGATCGCATTATCGCCTTCTCTATTTTGTGTCTGGTATTCGGGTTGCCGTTAGGCGTAGCCGCGCTGTTTACCGGCGAACTGATTCTGGACTTTGTCTTTTTCTGGCCGCTGTTTATGTCCGTGCTCTGGGTAACCGGCGGCCTCTATTTCTGGTTTCAGCTTGAACGGCACTGGTCGTGGGATAACGCAACACCCGCCCCCGCCTTAGCCGGTGAGCCGTTAATCTCGATTCTTATTCCCTGCTTCAATGAGGAACGCAACGCACGGGAGACCATTAGCGCCGCGCTGGGTCAGCGGTACTGGAATGTGGAAGTTATCGCCATCAACGACGGTTCTTCTGATAACACGGCGGAGGTACTGCAACAGCTGGCGCGAGAGCAACCGCGCCTGCGGGTGATTAATCTCGCGGAGAACCAGGGGAAAGCCGTGGCGCTCAAGGCCGGCGCTGCGGCGGCCCGGGGCGATTTGCTGGTCTGCATTGACGGCGACGCCCTGCTCGACCGCGACACCGCGGCGTATCTGGTGGCACCGCTGATTCAGTATCCCCACGTTGGGGCCGTCACCGGGAATCCGCGTATTCGCACGCGCTCAACGCTGATTGGCCGCATTCAGGTGGGCGAGTTTTCTTCCATTATTGGCCTTATCAAGCGAACGCAGCGGATCTATGGCCGGGTCTTTACCGTCTCCGGCGTCATCGCCGCCTTTCGCCGACAGGCGCTGGCGGATGTCGGGTACTGGAGCCCGGACATGATCACAGAGGATATCGACATAAGCTGGAAGCTTCAGCTTCGCCACTGGGATATCTTTTTCGAGCCGCGGGCACTGTGCTGGATCCTGATGCCGGAGACGCTAAAGGGGCTGTGGAAACAGCGTCTGCGCTGGGCGCAGGGGGGGGCAGAGGTGTTTCTGGTTAACCTGCGCAAGATGGCCCGCTGGGAGCATCATCGCATGTGGCCCCTGTTTCTTGAGTACGCGCTATCAACGCTGTGGGCGTTTGCCTATGGGGCAACCGTGGTGTTGTTCATTCTCAGCCATATTATCCCTCTTCCCGCGAACCTGGCCGTTGCGAGCCTGTTTCCCCCGGCGTTTACCGGGCTGCTGCTGGGTGTGATGTGCCTGCTGCAATTCCTCGTCAGTTTGTATATCGAGCGGCGCTACGAGCGGAAAGTGGCAGGCTCGCTGTTCTGGGTAATCTGGTTCCCGATGGTGTACTGGATGATTGGCCTGTTTACCACCCTCGTGGCATTTCCGAAAGTCATGCTTAAACGTAAACGCGCCCGCGCGCGCTGGATCAGTCCGGACCGGGGTAAAGGGAGCATTCAATGAACGAGAATACGTTAATTTTGACTGAACAGCGGCTGGCACCGCGTCTTTTCGATGCCGCATTAACGCTGATAGCCTGGGGAGGATTCCTGTTTTTCCTTTACGCCAGGCTGTGGATGCAGTTAACCGAGGAGGGCGATCACCGCTGGAGCGTGATTATCGCCTCTTTTAATACGGTGCTGGTCTATCTGCTGATTGCCGCGTTCAACGGCTGGCTGCTGATCCTGTGGTATCAGTACAATCGCCGCCGCGCGCATGTGAGGCGGCGTCATCCGGAAATGTTGCGCCATGACGAGCTTGCCCAAAGTTTTAACGTCACGCCGCAAATTATGTCCGAGATGAGCCAGTACAACCTGCTGACGGTTTACCATGACCAGATTGGCCGGATCATTGATTTGAAGATCAGCGAGCAGCAGGAAGAGGAAGAGCAGTAATGAAACGCCCCCGCAACATGCCCTGCGGGGGCGTTTTTATAACAGGGAGACGTTATTTATCTTTCACCACAATCAGCGGTTCAATATCGCTCTCTTTCTTCACCACCAGCGAGTCATCCCCGCGCAGACAGGTTCCGCCATAGTTCCCGCCCACGGTAAAGGTGCAGACCTGAATGTATCTGCCGTCAACTTTCGGCAGGCACCATAGCTGCTGGTAGATATTTTTGCGGTCAACAAACTTGCCGCTGGACTGGTCCAGCAGTTCGTCCTGGGCGCCGATCAGATCGATATTGCTCCCGCAGCGTCCGGCGATCGGTTTAACGGCATAACCGGTCCGTTTGAGCAGATCGTTGACCTCAAAATCGGTATCCAGCAGGTAACGGTGGTTCGGGAACAGCTGCCACAGCACCGGCAGGATCGCCTTGTTACCTGGGATCACCGTCCACAGCGGTTCAAAGACCAGCACTTCCGGGCGCAGCAGGACGTCAATCAGGCGGACTTCACCTTGCGGGTGACCGGTGCGGATAGGCACGGCGGCGTACTCGGTTTCGCTCACCTCGCGGATCTGCTCAATCGCCGTTTCCCACGCCCAGGTTTTCCATACGCAGTTGACGTGACGGCCTTCATCATCAATCAGTTGCCCGGCGGCATCCCAGCTCAGCGCCCCCAGTCCATGCAGGATTTTGGTTTCAAACCCGGCCTGGATCAGCGAGCGCTGAATAAAGAGCGCGTGGTAATCCTCTTCGGTATCGTTGTCCTGCATGATATGGACGAACGGCCGAGCGTGGCTGTGCTTCCATGCGCCGGTCAGCTCCTCCAGCAAGCCTTCCGCCGGATTGTGGCCGGTGCCGCGATAGCCGTTTTTCACCCACTCTTCAAGAATGAGCCCGCCCTCGGTATGGCAGGAGGCGGAATCCGCGTTGTACTCGTAAACCTTGATGCCGCGTTCATCCATGCAGAAATCCATACGACCGGTGATCATATGGTGACGACGCCACTGCCAGGAGAGACGCAGACGCGGCCAGAGAATTTTCGGGATGTCGAAAAGCGCGAGTAAGCTGTCGTCTTTCAGCACCTTGTCGGTGGCATGAAGGTACATCAGATGCAGTTCGTTGGTGGCTTTGATCAGCTCCTGCTCGGCGCTTTCGGTAATGGTGAAGTACTGGCAGGGATCGTTGTTGATAACGTGGCCGTTGGCGCGAACGTACGCCTGTTGCAGGGCGTCGTTTTCATTGAGCCATTTTCCGTCGAACTGACGGTTGTTCTTCAATCGCGCGCCGCTGATTTTCAGCAGTTCACCGTCGATCTCCGGCTGAGGAATACTGTGTTCCGTCTCCTCCGTCTGGATCATCCACCCGAGGATCTCGGTATCGTTGAACGTGTCATGAAGCGTATAGCAACCGTCCTCCACGCTCAGACGCAGCTCGCGCGTCCACTGCTGCCCCATCGGCAGCGGGGAGTGAATAACGTTCTGCTCGGCAATGCGCACTCTGTCATCCAGCAGCTGGGTAATGACGGCGACGTGGCCGGTTTCATGAAACTCACCGCCCTTTTGCCAGATGAGCAGCGCACCGGCCTGCGGCGCGCGTTTTGAGCCATTAGCAAAGGCCTGTAGCGGCAAAATATTGTCGTTTACCACCTGGCGCAAAAAACGCAGGGAGAAGATCTCCCACGCCATCCCGACGTCGGTAAAAACAAACCCGTGATTGAGAAACAGGAAACGGCGCGCAAACTCAACGCACTGCCATTTATGGCCCATGTATTCGTTGCCGATATAGCTGCGGAATTCCGCGTCTTCCGGGTAGTGACGCGGATCGAGACTGCCGTAATTTGAAGAGTAAATCGCCACGCCACCCGGCGCATAACCTAATAACGTCCCGAAGGGTGCGTCACTGCTTAACGTTCCTTTACGCATGTGTCCAACCTAAAACAGGCAGGCGGCAATTTTTTTGTGGGGTTGTCGTCGTCTGCACGTTGTAATTAACTGACAGAGGTGGCGTTATCATACACCCGCCCTGCCCATTACGCTCGCATCGTTAAACGGTTCCTGCATCTCCTGCTACACTGCCTCAACACAACACCAAAAAGGCAGGCCAACATGTCAGATAACACCTATCAGCCACCGAAAGTGTGGGAATGGAAACAGAATAACGGCGGCGCGTTCGCCAACATCAACCGTCCCGTCTCGGGCGCGACGCATGAGAAAGAGCTACCTGTGGGCGCGCACCCGCTCCAGCTGTACTCTCTCGGTACGCCGAATGGACAGAAAGTTACCATCATGCTGGAAGAGCTGCTGGCGCTGGGCGTGACGGGCGCGGAATACGACGCATGGTTAATCCGCATTGGTGAGGGCGATCAGTTCTCCAGCGGTTTTGTCGACGTGAACCCGAACTCGAAGATCCCGGCCCTGCGTGACCACTCGACCACCCCGCCGACGCGCGTCTTTGAATCCGGCAATATCCTGCTCTACCTGGCCGAGAAATTTGGTCACTTCCTGCCAAAAGATCCGGCAGGACGAACGGAAACCCTGAACTGGCTGTTCTGGTTACAGGGCGCGGCCCCGTTCCTCGGCGGCGGTTTTGGCCACTTCTATAACTACGCACCGGTGAAGATTGAGTACGCTATCGATCGCTTCACCATGGAAGCTAAACGCCTGTTCGACGTGCTGGACAAACAGCTGGCGCGCGGTCGTTACGTAGCGGGTGAGGAATATACCATTGCGGATATGGCAGTCTGGCCATGGTTTGGCTGCGTGGCGCTGGGCAGCGTGTATAACGCCGCCGAGTTCCTGGATGCCGGGAAGTACACCAACGTGCAGCGCTGGGCAAAAGATGTGGCGAATCGTCCGGCCGTTAAACGCGGGCGCATTGTTAACCGTACCAACGGCGAGCTGAACGAGCAGTTACATGAGCGTCATTCAGCAAGCGACTTCGATACCCAGACGGAAGATAAACGTCAGGGTTGATCCATGACCGGGCGGTTCGCCGCCCTTCTTCCGCGATGAGAAAAATGCGTCAGCACGCGTGCGCAAGGAGCCTCGTATGTCAGACCAGACGCTAAAAGCGACCCGACAGCAGAGTCTTATCACCTTGCTGAGTAAAAGCGACTGGCTGACTACCGATGTGCTGGCTGAAAAGCTCTCCGTCAGCAAAGAGACCATCCGCCGGGATCTGAAGTCGTTGCAGCAGCAGGGGAAGCTTCTGCGCCAGCACGGGCGCGCGCGTCTGATTCACCCGGACAGCCGCGACAGCGGTGAACCCTTTGGCGCACGCCTGAAAAGCCATTATGCCGACAAAGCCGATATTGCCCGCCACGCGCTGGGCTGGATCAGCGAAGGGATGACCATCGCCCTCGACGCCAGCTCAACCTGCTTTCATCTGGCGCGCCAGTTGCCGGACATCAACCTCACCGTATTTACCAACAGTCTGCCTATCTGCCACGAGATGGCAAAGCGCGAGCGGATCACGCTTATCTGCTCCGGCGGAACGCTTGAGCGTAAGTATCGCTGCTATGTTAACCCGGCGCTGGTGACGCAGCTAAAAGGGCTGGAGATCGATCTGTTCATCTTCTCGTGTGAAGGGGTCGATGAGCATGGCGTCCTTTGGGATCCGTCCGAGCACAACGCGGGCTTTAAGGCGCTGCTGTTAAACCGCGCCAGCCAGTCGCTGCTGCTGATCGACAAAAGTAAATTTATGCGGGCAAGTGAAGTGAAAATTGGTCAGCTGTCGCAGGTGACACAGATTATTCAGAGCGATAAACGTCAGGCCGCCAGAGACGGCCTGACACGAGAGGTTACGCGGTGAGACGGAATTTCTGCACTGAGCGCTGGAGTTCTTCGGTCTGCCGTTCAAGTGCGGCGGCGGCGGCGGAAACCTGCTCCACCAGCGAGGCGTTCTGCTGGGTCACGCCGTCCATCTGCGTGATGGCAACGCCGACCTGAGAAATACCTTTGCTCTGCTCCTCTGACGCGGTGGCGATCTGCTTCATAATGACGGTCACTTCCGTCACGTCGCGCAGGATCGCTTCCATCGTGGTGCCGGTATCGTTCACCAGCTGCGCCCCCTGCTCCACGCGGGCAACGGAATCTGCAATCAGCCCTTCGATCTCTTTTGCCGCATTCGCGCTGCGGCTGGCCAGATTACGCACCTCACCCGCCACGACCGCAAAGCCCCGCCCCTGCTCCCCGGCCCGGGCCGCTTCCACCGCGGCGTTCAGCGCCAGAATATTGGTCTGGAAGGCGATGCTGTTGATGACGGTAGTGATTTCAGCGATTTTTTTCGAGCTGTCCGAAATGCCGCTCATGGTTGTGACCACATCTTCCACCAGCGAGCCGCCGCGGCTGGCCGTACTGGAGGCGACATCCGCAAGCTGGCTGGCCTGCCGCGCGCTTTCGGCGTTCAGCTTCACCGTTGCGGTTAGCTGCTCCATGCTGGCCGCGGTCTCTTCCAGCGCGGCGGCCTGCTCTTCGGTACGCGAAGAGAGATCGTTATTCCCGCTGGAGATCTCCGTTGCCCCGCGCCAGATATTCTCGCTGCCGGAACGAATCGTGCTGACCGCTTCCCGCAGGCTGTCCTGCATGGCGCTCAGCAGCGGCACCAGTTGCCCCACGCAGTTGCGGCCAAAGGATTCAATCGGCTGGCTGAGATCGCCCTGCGCAATCTGACGGAACTGCTGACGGATACGATCCAGCGGTTTTACCAGTATCGCCACCAGGTAGCGGTCGGTGAACAGCAGGATCAACAGACCCACGATCGTGGCGGTGATAATCACCGTCCGGGTCATGCTGGTGAGGCCGTCGACCACCACGCGCGTGCTGTCGAGCGCCTTCGCCGCGGTGTTGTTAAAGTTCTCAGCCGCTGACCCGAATGCACGGCTTAGCGGCGGCGTGACGTTGTTGGCATGCTGACGATAGCCTTCGAGCGTCGCCTGCTTCGCCTGCGCCATCTGCGGCGTCACGCCACGATCGAGCAGCGCCTGCCAGGTGGAAATCACCTGCGCAGACACCTTTTCATCCATCGGGCCCGGAGAGATAGCTTTCATCTCTGCCAGCTTTTTACTCATGTTATCCAGCGCCTGCTGAGCAGGAGCCAGGTCCGGCGTGCCGCCCGCCGCTTTAACTTCCATCGCCCGGCTCAGGCGGGTGACGAAACGGAAATACTGATCGTTGCCCTGGCTCAGCACCGTCATTTGCCGGACCAGCTGGCGGTCAACATCATTACCATCAGAAACACGAGACAGAGACCAGGTGCTGTAAAGCCCCACGCCTGCCCACATGACACAAAAGATCCCCAGTATCGTCAGCATGACGAAACGGATGGTGAAATTACGAAGCATCTTCATTGAGTATTCCTTGCCGTGAGGGTGAATTCGCCCAGAGGCGAGTACTACCCTCTTTATCGGCAGATACCGCAGAAAATATACTTTTTTGTTATCGAGTCGGCATAGAATGAAAACGTTGTTTCGAAAATTCACCGACAAGAAAGGAGACATCATGTCCTGGCACCCTTACACCGGCCGATACGAAAACATGCAGTACCGATACTGCGGCAAAAGCGGCCTGCGCTTACCGGCACTGTCGCTGGGCCTGTGGCACAGCTTCGGTCACGTTCAGCCGCTCGATTCCCAGCGCGCGCTGCTGCGTAAGGCCTTCGATCTCGGTATTACCCACTTTGACCTTGCCAACAACTACGGCCCCCCACCAGGCAGCGCTGAAGAGAATTTTGGCCGTCTGCTGCGGGAGGATTTTGCCGGGTATCGTGACGAGCTGATCATCTCCACCAAAGCGGGCTACGACATGTGGCCAGGGCCGTATGGTTCGGGCGGTTCACGTAAATACCTGCTCGCCAGCCTCGACCAGAGCCTGAAACGCATGGGTGTGGAGTATGTGGATATTTTCTATTCTCACCGCGTAGACGAAAACACGCCGATGGAAGAGACCGCCTCCGCGCTGGCGCACGCGGTGCAGAGCGGAAAAGCGCTGTACGTCGGCATTTCGTCCTACTCCACGGAACGCACGGCGGTAATGGCCAAATTGCTGCGCGAGTGGAAGATCCCGCTTTTGATCCACCAGCCGTCTTACAACCTGCTTAACCGCTGGGTCGACAAGACCGGCCTGCTGGACGCGCTGGAGAAAAACGGAACGGGCTGTATCGCCTTTACCCCGCTGGCACAGGGCCTGCTCACCGGAAAATACCTGAACGGTATTCCGGACGGTTCACGTATGCAACGCGAAGGGAAAAAAGTGCGCGGCCTGACGGAGAAAATGCTGACGGAAGCCAACCTGAGCAGCCTTCGTTTGCTGAACGAGATGGCGCACGCGCGAGGGCAGACGATGGCGCAGATGGCGCTAAGCTGGCTGTTGAAAGATGAGCGTGTAACCTCAGTGCTGATTGGCGCGAGCCGCCCGGAGCAGCTGGAAGAGAACGTTCAGGCGCTGAATAACCTGCGCTTTAGCGAAGATGAACTGACGCGGATTGACCAGCACGTTGCGGATGGTGAGCTGAATTTGTGGCAGGCGTCGTCGGATAAATAAATAGTGCGGCCTGCTGCCCTCACCCCGGCCCTCTCCCACAGGGAGAGGGAGATTGATATTCCCTCTCCCTGTGGGAGAGGGTTAGGGTGAGGGGCATGGTGAATTTATTTCTTACTGATCTTATCCAGATACCCCATCACAAACGCCGACAGCACAAACGTCAGGTGGATAATCACATACCACATCAGCTTATTATCCGGGACGTTTTTCGCGTCCATAAAGACGCGTAACAGGTGTATAGACGAAATCGCCACAATCGACGCCGCGACTTTATTCTTCAGCGATGAGGCATCCATTTTCCCCAGCCAGTTGAGCTTTTCTTTGTGCTCGGCGATATCAAGCTGAGAGACGAAATTCTCATAACCGGAGAACATCACCATCACCAGTAACCCCCCCACCAGCGTCATATCCACCAGCGACAGCAGAACCAGAATCAAATCGGCTTCTGCCACGGAGAAAATGTTTGGCAGGACGTGAAATATCTCCTGGAAGAACTTGATCGTCAGGGCGACCAGCGCCAGGGAGAGACCAAAATAGACGGGTGCGAGCAGCCAGCGAGAGGCATACATTGCGTTTTCAAAGAAGCGTTCCATAAAATCCTGTCTGCAAACGAAACCAGCGCTCAGTATATCTCAACTATACCTCGTTGGGATCCACATCCGGACGCGCATACTCCGGCCAGACCAGCGCGACCAGTTCCGGGTAGGCTTCCAGGCTAAACTCGCGAAAACACTGGCGCAGATTTAATACGTCTAAATCGGAGTACGACACCTTCTCGCCATTCAGACAGCGCTTTTTGATATTGTCGTAATATTTATAAACCGCCGAATTAAGGTCGCTACAACGGCGCTGCGCGTCGAACAGGCCGGGCGTATCATTAATTTCAGCCATTTTCATTCGCTTAATTGTCGCATGGAGAAAATCGATATATTCGTGATTTACCCGCCAGTACCAGACCGGCGTCACGGCGTTCATCAATACGGAGAAATGATCTTCCCCCTCCTCTTTCGACATCAATTCAGGCTGCGGCGGTTCACTGGCGTCTTTTGACGCTTTCGTTTTATTTAACGCTTGCATCAATAAAAGCACGCCAGCGGTCAGTAATAGTAACGTTATGACCGTAAAGAAAATGCTGTTCATGGGTAGGCTCCATTTTTTTTGATTTTAAAATTGCCTCATGTTATTGTCAACGAATCTCACCCTTTTTCCACCCCCACCTTTTTTGAAATTAAAGGAAATTAAAATGCTGCCCGACAATCTTGTCCCGGCAAAGTACCACATTACGCCTGTGGAACAGCCTTCGACGGAAGCAGATAAAGAGGCGAATTTCACTCAAGGAAAAAGAAAACTCTCCGACTATGAAGCCGACATATTAATTGGTGTTTCACGCACCGGCAAATCCCGTAATATGGTGCTGGAAGAGCACGATCGCCATTTAAAAGAGCGTTTATTTCGCGCCATCAAGATTGAAGCCTTAGTTCATCTGCTGAATGATTTACAGGCCGAAGGGGAAATAGACGCCCAGAGGCTCAGTCAAATAATGACCGAGAAAACGCAGCAAATAAATGAGGCCGGCAATGAAATTTGGCTTAATTTAATTACGCGTGAAAAAAACAATCCCATTTTTTATAACCTGGGGGAAGATTAACGTGAATGATGACAGCGGTAATAACGTTTATTTGACTTTAGATGATAAGAAAAGCGATGAATTTATCTTAAAGCAGAATCTCGACACCCTGAAAAAGATAAAAAATGACGAGATGACGCGAATTACGCAGGATTTGGTTTCGATTCCGGCCACGCTGGTGCGCCTGAAATGGCAGAATCGTCGGGAGATTTACGCCTTGCAGGCCAAGGAGGAGATTTACGGCGCGGTGATGAACGCCATTATTGAACAGCGCCCTGAGCTTAAAGAGAAGATCCTCGGGCGACTGGAGGCGAACTATCAGTACCTGCTGGCACGCGAGACAGCCACCCTGCGCCTGACCCGTAAACTCTCGGAAGGTCATTACCGAACTTCAAACGTGACCTGTGTAGCGCTTGATGAAGAGGCGCCGACGGCGCCTTCAGTGTGAGTCAACAATGATTGTTGCGGAATGCAGGCCGGGTAAGGCGACGCCGCCACCCGGCAGGGAAGGCTGCAAAAGCCTTCGTTTTACTTCGCGGCCGCTTTCTCTTCGCCGACCAGACCAATCTTCAGGTATCCCGCCTGATGCAGCGTGTCCATTACCTTCATCATGGTTTCATAATCGACGGTTTTATCCGCGCGGAAGAAGACGGTGGTGTCTTTCTTGCCGCCGGTCAGCTGGTCCAGCGCCGGAATAACCGAGGCATCCGTTACCGGATCGTTGCCCAGGAACATGGACTTATCGGCCTTCACGGACAGGTAAATGGGTTTTTCCGGACGCGGCTGCGGCTGGCTGGAGGACGCAGGCAGATTCACCTTCACGTCCACCGTCGCCAGCGGTGCGGCAACCATAAAGATAATCAGCAGAACCAGCATGACGTCGATAAACGGCGTCACGTTGATCTCATGCATTTCACCGTTATCGTCCAGATTTTCATTAAGACGCATTGCCATACAATCAACCTACGCGCAGTTTGGACGCCGCATGAACCGGTTTAACGGCGCTGGCGTTCAGGTCCAGATCGCGGCTTTGCAGCAGCAGAACCTGCGCGGCAACGTCACCCAGTGTGGCTTTGTAACTGCCAATCATGCGCGCGAAGATGTTATAGATAACAACCGCCGGGATAGCGGCAACCAGACCGATAGCCGTGGCCAGCAGCGCTTCTGCGATACCCGGCGCGACGACCGCAAGGTTAGTGGTCTGCGTCTGGGCGATACCGATAAAGCTGTTCATGATGCCCCAGACGGTACCGAACAGGCCGACGAACGGGGAGATGGCGCCGATAGTCGCCAGGTAGCCGTTACCGCGGCCCATATGACGACCCACGGCCGCAACGCGACGCTCCAGACGGAAGCCGGTACGCTCTTTAATGCCTTCGTTATCTTCACTGCCTGCGGAGAGTTCCAGCTCGTTCTGCGCTTCGTTCACTAACAGGGTAGTCAGGCTTTTCGCATGGAAGGATGAGGTGATATCAGAAGCCTGATCCAGAGAGCGGGCTTCCGCCAGCTGCTTCTGCTCACGCTTGAGGCGGCGTTTTTGTGAAAGAAGTTCGGCGCTCTTGCTGAAGAAGATAGCCCAGGTGATCACGGACGCCAGAATCAGGCCGATCATCACAATCTTAACTACGATGTCAGCATGTTGATACATGCCCCAAACGGAGAGATCCGTCTGCATCAAATTATTACCCACTCTGTATCTCCAGGACGCAAATCACAAAATCTGAACGTAATAATATCAAAACGTCGTCGAATTGATAGTAGTTCTCATTAGTATTTACATAGTGCCGTAATTTTCGCTCACTTTCCTTGCGCTTACGCAGTAAAAATTTCTTATGCGAATTTTTGATAATATTTTCTGCTTATTCGATAAGCATCCGGATGCACATTCTGACAATCGTGGTAGTCTGGACGTCCAGACGTATAAAAATAGGGTTAGCGAACATGACTAAAAAGCAGCTTGAGACCACGCTGGTGCAGGCAGGACGCAGTAAGAAATACACGCAGGGCTCGGTCAACAGCGTGATCCAGCGCGCCTCCTCGCTGGTGTTTGATACCGTTGAAGATAAAAAAATCGCTACGCGTAATCGCGCGAAGGGCGGGCTGTTTTACGGTCGTCGTGGCACGTTAACCCATTTCTCGTTGCAGGAAGCCATGTGCGAACTGGAGGGCGGCGCGGGCTGCGCGCTGTTCCCGTGCGGCGCGGCGGCGGTCGCCAATACCATTCTGGCGTTTGTGGAACAGGGTGACCACGTCCTGATGACCAATACCGCCTACGAGCCAAGCCAGGACTTCTGCACCAAAATACTCAGCAAGCTCGGCGTCACCACCAGCTGGTTCGATCCGCTGATTGGGTCCGGTATTGCCGGGCTTATTCAGCCCAACACGCGCGTTGTGTTCCTGGAATCTCCCGGCTCCATCACCATGGAAGTGCATGATGTTCCGGCTATCGTGAAGGCGGTGCGCAGCATAGCGCCGGAAGCGATCATCATGATCGACAACACCTGGGCGGCAGGTGTGCTGTTTAAAGCCCTGGAATTTGACATCGATATCTCCATTCAGGCGGCGACCAAATACCTGATTGGCCATTCCGACGGCATGATCGGTACGGCGGTGTCTAACGCCCGCTGCTGGGATCAATTGCGTGAAAACGCCTACCTGATGGGCCAGATGGTGGATGCCGATACCGCCTACATGACCAGCCGGGGCATCCGTACGCTCGGTGTGCGTTTGCGTCAGCATCACGAAAGCAGCCTGCAAATTGCACAGTGGCTGGCGCTGCATCCGCAGGTGGAGCGCGTTAACCATCCGGCGCTGCCGGGCAGCAAGGGCCACGAATACTGGCAACGTGACTTTACGGGTAGCAGCGGGTTGTTCTCATTTGTTCTTAAAAAGCGCCTGAATGACGCCGAACTGGCAAGCTATCTGGATAACTTTACCCTCTTCAGCATGGCCTATTCATGGGGTGGGTTTGAATCGCTGATCCTGCCCAACCAGCCGGAGCAGATTGCGGCCCTGCGCCCGGGCGGCGAGGTGGACTTCGAGGGGACCTTAATCCGCCTGCATATTGGGCTGGAAAATGTGGACGATTTAATTGCGGATTTATCGGCAGGATTTGAGCGCATCGTGTAAAGTGCTGGCTGAAATGTACTCCCCGGACGCTATTCTGAACACCGCAAGCAGAAAAGTCTGTATGAGATGCGCCTGCGATCAACCCCGACAGGCAAAATTGGGAGTACAATAGCGTTATATCTGCTGTTCCACAGGAAAGTCCATGGCTGTTATTCAAAATATCATCACGGCGCTCTGGCAACACGATTTTGCCGCGCTGGCGGACCCGCATGTCGTCGGGATTGTCTATTTCGTGATGTTCGCGACGCTGTTTCTGGAAAATGGATTACTGCCAGCCTCATTTTTACCCGGTGACAGCCTGCTCCTGCTCGCAGGGGCGTTAATCGGCAAGGGCGTGATGGACTTCGCACCGACAATGGTGATCCTCACCTCTGCGGCCAGTCTCGGCTGTTGGCTGAGCTACCTGCAAGGGCGCTGGCTTGGAAACACTCGCGTGGTGAAAGGCTGGCTGGCGCAGCTGCCGCATAAATATCACCAGCGCGCGACCTGCATGTTTGACCGTCACGGCCTGCTGGCGTTACTTGCCGGGCGTTTTCTGGCGTTTGTTCGTACCCTGTTGCCTACCATGGCGGGTATTTCAGGCCTCTCTAACCGCCGCTTCCAGTTCTTCAACTGGCTGAGCGCCCTGCTCTGGGTAGGCGTGGTCACCACGCTCGGCTACGCGCTGAATATGATCCCCTTTGTTAAGCGCCATGAAGACCAGGTGATGACCTTCCTGATGATCCTGCCGATTTTCCTGCTGGTTGCAGGGCTGGTGGGTACCATTGCGGTGGTGATTAAGAAAAAGTATTGCAGCGCATAAATAAAAGCCGGGTGGCGCTACCGCTTACCCGGCCTCCGTTTCCCCTCAGGCTCCCTGCATGGTTCTTATACGTGACGCATCTTCCCCCGGCGTGACGCCGAAGTAACGCTTAAACTCCCGACTAAACTGCGACGCGCTTTCATACCCGACCCGCATCGCCGCGGCGCTGGCCTTCATGCCATCGTGGATCATCAGCATCCGCGCCTTATGCAGACGGTAGGTTTTGAGGTACTGCAACGGTGACGTGCTGGTGACAGATTTAAAGTTATGGTGAAACGCCGAGACGCTCATATTGGCTTCCGCCGCCAGCTGGTCAACGCTGAGGTTTTCCGTGTACTGGCTCTCGATGCGCTTCAGCACGCGGCTAATCAGGCTGAAGTGCGTTTGCCGGCTTACCAGCGCCAGCAGCGCCCCGCCGCCCGGTCCCAGCAGCACATGGTAAAGAATTTCGCGGATAATCTGCTTTCCGAGAATACGCGCATCCAGCGGCCTTTCCATCACGTCTAACAGGCGTTCAATCGCGCAGAGAATTTCCTCCGACAGGGTCGCGGAGTTGATACCGCTTGCCGCCATTGACGGCCGGAAAAGTTCGTCCTCCCCAATCTCCATCAGCAGCTCCTGCAACTGGAGGATGTCGACGTTGACGCGGATCCCGGCCAGCGGTACCTCCTCTGTCGCGAAAGTTTCACATTCGAAGGGTAAAGGTACTGTCAGAAGCAGATATTCATTGGTGTCGTAACGGAACACGCGCTCATTGATATAGCCAATCTTATGGCCAGAAAAGAGAAACACGATGCCGGGCTGATACATCACCGGGGTGCGCGTCCCGGGCTGGGTACCGTACAGCAATCGGATATCCGGCAACAGCTCAACCGAATCATTTCCGTTATCTATCAGTCTTTTAATCTGCGACGTTAGCTGGCGGCAGATGGCATCACGGTTCATTTTCAGTTACTCCGGGTACGGTTTCCGACGCTGACAGTGTGCGCATTTTCTTACCGTTTCTCCAGCGCGCTGTAGAAATGGGCAAGACATCGGCAGGAATGTGCATTGAGAGGATAGCGCCTGCCCGCCACAATGAGCAGCATCAGGTTGCCTTCTGCGCCACCACGATTTTTTACCCACTACAGGGAACAAGCCATGAACAACTTTAATCTTCATACCCCAACCCGCATTCTGTTTGGTAAAAACGCTATCGCTGACCTGCGCGCGCAAATCCCGACGGACGCCCGCGTCCTGATTACCTACGGCGGCGGCAGCGTGAAAAAAACCGGCGTACTGGATCAGGTGTACAGCGCTCTGGAAGGTCTGGACGTGCGCGAGTTCGGCGGTATCGAGCCTAACCCGTCTTATGAAACGCTGATGAACGCGGTAAAAATCGCCCGTGAGGAGCAAATCACCTTCCTGCTGGCTGTGGGCGGCGGTTCCGTGCTGGACGGCACCAAATTCATCGCGGCGGCGGCCCATTACGCTGACGGCATCGACCCGTGGCATATTCTGGAAACGGGCGGCAGCGACATCAGCAGTGCGATCCCGATGGGCTCCGTGCTGACGCTGCCGGCCACCGGATCAGAGTCCAACAAAGGCGCGGTCATCTCTCGTAAAACCACCGGTGACAAGCAGGCCTTTATGAACGAACACGTTCAGCCCGTGTTCGCGATCCTCGATCCGGTTTACACCTATACCCTGCCTGCGCGTCAGGTGGCGAACGGCGTGGTCGATGCCTTTGTTCACACCGTTGAGCAGTACGTTACTTACCCGGTAAACGCCAAAATTCAGGATCGTTTCGCGGAAGGCATTCTGCTGACGCTGATTGAAGAAGGTCCAAAAGCGCTGAAAGAGCCTGAAAATTACGACGTGCGTGCCAACGTGATGTGGGCTGCCACCCAGGCGCTGAACGGCCTGATCGGCGCAGGCGTGCCGCAGGACTGGGCTACTCATATGCTCGGTCACGAGCTAACGGCGATGCACGGCCTGGATCACGCCCAGACGCTGGCGGTGGTTCTGCCTGCGCTGTGGAACGAAAAACGTGACGCTAAACGCGCCAAACTGCTCCAGTACGCCGAACGCGTGTGGAACATCACCGACGGTTCCGACGATGCGCGTATCGATGCCGCGATTGAAGCCACCCGTCACTTCTTTGAAAGCCTGGGCGTGCCAACGCGTCTCTCTGGCTATGGCCTGGACGGCAGTTCCATCCCTGCCCTGCTGGCGAAACTGGAAGCACACGGTATGACGCAGATCGGCGAGCATGGCGACATCACCCTGGACGTCAGCCGTCGTATTTACGAAGCGGCACGCTAAGCGTTTTTAGGATCCTGACTTTCGTTTTTTGACATTTCGTCCAGACTTAATGCACATCACATCGTCGGAGGTTCCCTCCGGCGATGAGCACCTGAAGGAGGAAAAATGGCAAACCAAACCGTAATCAAGCTACAGGACGGCAACGTGATGCCCCAGCTGGGGCTAGGTGTATGGAAAGCCGGTAACGACGAGGTCGTCTCCGCCATTCATAAAGCCCTGGAAGTCGGCTATCGGTCCATCGATACCGCCGCCGCCTATAAAAACGAGGACGGCGTGGGAAAAGCGCTTACCAGCGCCGGCGTTCCCCGGGATGAGCTTTTCATCACCACCAAGCTGTGGAACGACGATCAAAAGCGTCCCCGCGAAGCGTTGCAGGAGAGTCTGGAGAAACTCCAGCTCGATTTCGTCGATCTTTATCTCATGCACTGGCCGGTACCGGCTATCGACCATTACGTTGATGCCTGGAAAGGGATGATTGAACTGCAAAAAGAGGGGCTGATAAAAAGCATCGGCGTCTGTAATTTCCAGGTTCATCATCTGCAACGCCTGATTGATGAAACGGGCGTCGCGCCGGTGATTAACCAGATTGAGCTGCATCCGCTGATGCAGCAGCGCCAGCTTCATTCATGGAACGCCACGCACAAGATCCAGACCGAATCCTGGAGCCCGTTGGCTCAGGGCGGCGAAGGGGTGTTTGACCAGAAAATCATCCGTGAACTGGCGGATAAGTACGGTAAAACCCCGGCGCAGATCGTCATTCGCTGGCATCTGGATAGCGGTCTGGTGGTGATCCCGAAATCGGTCACGCCATCGCGTATCGCCGAGAACTTCGACGTCTGGGATTTCCGCCTGGATAAAGACGAGCTGGGTGAAATTGCGAAGCTGGATCAGGGCAAACGGCTTGGGCCGGACCCGGATCAGTTTGGCGGGTGATACCTAAAACGAGCTCGGTCTTCCGCCGGGCTCGTTTTTATCTATAAACCGGACTGACATCTCGCTTCTCCAGGAAGGTCAGGTAAGGTGCAAATAACGTTATACGCTTTCCCTTCAAGTTCATGTGGCCCACCGAGACCGCCGCCTGCTTCTGCTTCATATTCCTTTCCGTTGACACTTATCTGGAGCGGGGTGTGATAAATCCAGTCCATCGGACCTATTGGCAGAAAAAAGATCCACTCATGCTGGCTCTGAAAAGCAAAACGACCGTTGTCGTCAGAAAGCGTTTGCTCCCTCTCTAATGTTATTTTTGCGCCCGGGACTGGCTTACCTGCGTTGTCGATTAGACGTCCTTCCACTTCTGGCTGTGTCTGGCGGTGCATTACACAACTGCATAACGTCAGGCCAATCAGCATCGCTCCTGTTAACTTCCTTATATTCATTTTGGGCCTTCTACCCTTATGCAAAAAAAGCCGGGTGGCGGCTGCGCCTTACCCGGCCTACGCGCAGACCTGTAGGCCCGGTAAGCGCAGCGCCACCGGGCATTGTTACAGGTTTAACCGGTCTTACGTTTTACGTTCTTCTTCGTTCCTGTACCACCGTTCGAACGCTGATGCGCTATCGGGGTGTGCTTGGTCAGCGCCGGGCGCGTGTTGCGGTTCTGGCGGCGCGCTTCGCGCATCTCTTCCAGCGTTGGCGCAGGCACCAGGCAATCACGACGCGAGCCGATCAGGTGCTTTTTCCCCATCTCTTCCAGCGCCTGACGGATCAGCGGCCAGTTTTTCGGATCGTGATAGCGCAGCAGCGCTTTATGCAGACGGCGCTGTTTATCCCCTTTCGGCACCACCACGTCTTCGCTCTTATAACCAATCTTACTCAGCGGGTTTTTGCCGGTGTAATACATGGTCGTCGAGTTGGCGAGCGGCGACGGATAGAAGTTCTGCACCTGATCCAGACGGAATCGACGCTGCTTCAGCCACAGCGCCAGGTTCACCATGTCTTCATCACGGGTGCCGGGGTGTGCGGAGATGAAATATGGGATCAGATACTGCTCTTTTCCCGCCTGTTTTGAATAGGTATCAAACAGCTGTTTAAAGCGGTCATAGCTGCCCATGCCCGGCTTCATCATTTTGGACAGCGGGCCTTCTTCGGTGTGCTCCGGGGCGATCTTCAGATAACCGCCAACGTGGTGCGTCGCCAGCTCTTTGATGTAGCGCGGATCTTCCACCGCAATGTCGTAACGCACGCCGGAGGCGATCAGGATCTTCTTGATGCCTTTCAGGTCACGGGCGCGACGGTAAAGATTGATCGTCGGCTCGTGGTTGGTGTCCATATGCTCGCAAATGCTCGGATAGACGCAGGAGAGACGACGGCAGGTCTGCTCGGCGCGCGGCGATTTACAGCGCAGCATGTACATGTTGGCCGTTGGACCACCCAGATCGGAGATCACGCCGGTAAAGCCCGGCACCGTGTCGCGAATCGCTTCGATCTCGTTAACAATCGACTCTTCGGAACGGCTCTGAATAATACGGCCTTCGTGTTCGGTGATCGAACAGAGCGAGCACCCTATAATTCTGATCATTTAGAAATTTTTTTGCGTTTAAAATCAATGAATTGAAAGATTTCATTTTTCTAAGTCTGATAAAACAGATGAAAACCCAACTGACTATACTCATAAAACTCAATCTTTGCGCTGCTGTACGATACCAGTAATTACAGGTGCCGAGTTTAACATCATGAAAAGTAGCCCAATAATGAATGACGCAACGCCAGCTGCGGTGCCTAACTTCTGACTGAACACCATTGAAACAAAGTACATATTTGGGATAAAAACGGACATAGCAATCACGAAAAGTAACTTATTCAGATAATTATTTATTCGGGTCTTAACCTCAACTCTATCATAAAAAGCCATCGAAACGTAAGCAGTTATCAGTGAATAAAAAGACCATGTCATATAGTTAACCGATTCATTAAATGCCTCTCGCAAAAGCAAAGCACTTTCTGTCATTCCCTACCTCATTAAATCAATAGAAAATAAATCTGAATAATTTATTTTTAAAAGAAAAGAACACAACATAACTTCAGTAGTTATGATTAATCCCTGAATGATTATTTCTTAGCAAGATATAACATGCTTAATGTATATCAGGCAATAAAAAAACTCCCAAAGACCACCGCTGTGGTCTTCAGGTATAGGATTTAAAGAACGAACTCAGTCCGGAAACGTATCACTATCTTCTGTAACGTCCGCTTTCTCTGGTAACATTCTGTTTTTAATATACTGTGAATTCCTGCAGATGAGAGGAAAAATCTCCGAGTTATTCATTATACAACTCGTTGCCGTACGGGCGTCCTCCGGAGACCATGATGAAAATGAAAACGTCTGACGGTCAAGCCATTGAGACAATAATACATTATCAACAGAAGCGCTAAACAGCGCCGCAATAGCCCTGCGTTCAACGGCCTTCTCAGGTTCAATAAACGACAACTCATTATGAAAACGGGTAATAATCGCAATACGGCTGTCAATACGAATATGTCTTTCAAGTAAGACATCGTGCAACTCATCAAGTACAGTCTCTCTCTGGGTATCGTCGAGGCAAGACCACAGAAAATGAATGTTCTCGGCATTTGTGACAACGTCTGGCTCTGCATCACGGAACCATGATGCAAAGATACCCACACTACCTTCCATCCGGATATGCTGCCCCTGAAGTTGCATTTGTTCAAGGATAAAGCGCATGTTCACAGGAAGAACCGTAAAACACTCAATAAGCCTTTCAGAAGAACTAAATACTCCACATGCCAGGGCGTTCAGCTTTTTCTTCAAAATATCAAACTGCTCACCTGACTGATATACGTCATGGAGAAATACTGGACCCATAGCATTCACATCAGACTCAATTATTTTCTCTGACAGTGCTTTTTGACGCTCTCGCACAAATATTAAAAGAGAGGTTGCATTTGTAGCTTCTTTGATGACGTCATACTGACCTTTAACAAAGCTCAGGACAGGTATATTCACCAGAAGACCTAAATCAACAATCCTGCCAACAGCATTTTTGATGTACGGCAGAACATTTTTATCCTTAAGTGCTATAAAGATACTCTCGGCAGTACGTAGATAACGAAGATATGCAGCCAAAGCCAGGTCAAACCGTTCCTCACCAATATGTTCACTGTACGACTCGATACCGGCATAGTTACCATGGAGCACCATGTGAGCAACAGCCTGTGCAGCAAATTCCGCAGGGAAGAGATTCCTCGTCGCCGTATTATTAAGATAATATTGATTTAAAACATTATTATTCCAGTCCGGGCTCAGAACAATTTTTCTGAAATGGATAACGTCCTCAACAACCTGACGATTTTTAAGCGTCATTATTGCAGAGCTAACCTGAGCCCCACCTGTACCATCATTCTTTCCAATTACGTTCTGTACCGCCTTCGATGCAATATTGATATGCCGGATAATTCCCGGATTAAAAAGGTCTATCTGAGGTTGCTCAGCTCCATAGCGTAACATCTCCTCCCGACCGTGATTTCCGATATCTAGTGTGCCAATTTTCAGGTTTGACAAGGTCTCTTCATTATTGACAAGGTATTCCACATAAAATACGCCATCTACAAAATTCTCCATTTTATTCAGTAGTGATTCACCGGCCAGAACAGAGTATGAATCAGCTTCCTGCAGCAACGTCTTCGTGGATTCAGCCTCCAATTTTTCTGAATCCTGAATTTCATCAAGTTTACTCACAATAAACGATAT
This sequence comes from Enterobacter sp. MGH 33, assembly GCF_000534535.1. Lineage (NCBI taxonomy): Bacteria > Pseudomonadati > Pseudomonadota > Gammaproteobacteria > Enterobacterales > Enterobacteriaceae > Enterobacter > Enterobacter sp. MGH 33. The sequence goes on from NZ_KI973212.1 coordinate 4,274,930, forward strand.
TTGCCTTTCGACGAAAGGCTCTAGGCTTATCCGCCCGTCAGCCATCAGTTTCTGCAGACTCAATATGAAACCTTCATCATTCTTTTCTCTGAGTGAAACAGCATAACTCTGATTCAGCATTTGCACTGCGACTTTGAGTTGCGGTTCGGCGAGAGCCTGACACTTCTCATCCATCCGGCTATAAGAAACCAGCCAGTCTCGCATCTGAATATGTGGTGCCACTCGCTGCCATGCTTCAGCGAAACCCCACAAGGCCGTCAGTTCTTCAAGCCGTGGGATATTTATAGCACCAATCGCGTCTTTAAGAGGCGTATCAAGCAACTCGCTCCTGGCAAGCTCCACCGTGGACTGATAGTGGATGCTCATCAGAAATTCGCTCCATCTTTCTGTATCGTTATTAAAAATTCGGGATATTTGTTGATAAGTTAGCGAGAGCATCTCGTCAAAATCATCCGGAGCAATACCGGGTTCGGTCTGACTAGCTTTGGGATCGCGAAGTAATACTTTAATATCTCGCTCCCCGTATCTGACCACCAGTAAGTAGAGAGCAATAAGAATATGGCGATGATCTTCTGTTGCAGGAACGGTAAGGTTCAGAATATGAATATCATTAACAAACTTCTTCATTAATCGCGGTGTGATACGAGGATACTCAGAGGGTTTCCAGCGCTCAAGCAACACCGTTGCTTCCCGGCACGCTATCCCTGCATCCTCATTTACTGTTTCTTTCCAGTACTGCCTTAACGCTTCCTGCCATCCTGCCGAAATAAGAGGAGGAACCTGAAAACTTACAGGAATCCGCTTTGCAATAAACTCACGCCCGCTGAAACCCGCCACAGAAAGTGAGGCTGAAACCTGTCTTGCCGAATAGGGCACCACTATCCTGAAGTGTTCATGAGTGGCTCCGGCAATAAGCTCCATATCACTCCAGAGCTCTTTCACTTTGTCTGCACTGATTCGGTCCAGATTATCAATGATAAGGATGAAGCGATCTCCATGGGAAATGACCTCTTTGGAGGTAAATCCCTGCAGAGCTTCAGCCAGCTCAATAGCTCCGACCTCCTTATTAACTAGCCAAGTCTCTTCAATCCTGTCAGTACTGTTGCGTTTGAACAAATCACCAATACTCGAATACCCTTTCTTTCTGTACCATTCCATGTTCTGCAGGCATGCCAGTCCTGCGACCATAATGGCAGGAGAAAGAAACGCGGCCACCTCAACATAAAAAAGCCACCCTAATAATGACTCCTTGTTAGTAAAATATTGATTAAGGTCTGTTAGCACATAACGAAGCATCTGCACGGAAAGCAATGACAGTAAAATAAAAACGACGGTCAACCAGCTTAGCCTGCTGCTGACCCTCTTGTCGTATTCAACGATGTTACCCAGAGCCAGATTTTTATACTTATCCAACACATCCCGGGAGCCCGGACATTGTAGGCTGACCCCGTGGTGGATGACATCGATAAGCGCTTTTTTAGTTGAGCCATGATGGTAACGTTCTGCATCAAAGTTAATGAACGTAAAATCATCTTTAAGCTTTTTCTGCAGGAACTTCAATATTGTTGACTTACCTGAACCCAGCTCACCTTCCAGACCAATAATATTGACATCAGGTGTCCTGATGATCTGAGCCACATTCTCTGCAACTTTTTCATGACTGCTGCCTCTAAACATATCCTGGTCAGCGGGTGATTCCGTCTGCAATCGTAGAGTCATTCAGCAATTTCCTTCGTTATAACGTAAGATTCTTTCACTATTAGACACAGTACAGAGCCCACAGCAACCAAATGACTGCAGCCGGGGCAGTTTAGTTTTAAGCATGCATAAGCCGATTTCGATGGAATCCCTTTCACACAATAATATTGAATTGAAGCAATGAAAACATTAATGTGTTTGTTGTGACTAGCTGCAGGGGCCTGGAAGAAATTCCAAAGCCTGACAAACCGGAACAGGGCTTGCTCTGCTCCGGTTTTATCCAGTTCATCTTGAAGCCCTTGTTTTTGTTACATATCCCTGCTCACTCTTTCAGCCATTGTTAAGCTTCTTGTGTGTAATCTGCGAATAATACGGATGCAAAATTGATGCAATGGATTATACATACCTACAGCGCACGTTACGCTGAGCTGAATCGAATTTCAGAGAACGTTCTTCGCTATTACCCTGCCCAGCCAGTTGAACACATTTTATCATCCGGCCCCGAGAGTGACATGTTCTCTGCCTGGTACAGCCTTCATCAGAGTCAAACTAGACGTTATTTACAGGCAAAAGAAGACAGCTACAGAGCTTAAGTCTGACATTATTCGTGGCTGTGTCTGCCTTCGGAGTTTTCAGCTTATCCCGATAACAGCGGTTTTGAAAAATTGACGTTTTTTACACCGGTACATTGCCCGAACGCAATCTCCCCCGTAGCGAAATACCGCCCCGCAGAAAATCGTCCATGCTCGGCATGCCCCTGGAACATCAGCATCTTTTCAATAAAGGTTTTACAGCCTATAGTCTGTATAACACAAAATACACCTTACCTGCTGTATTACAGGGCGGTACTCCCTACTCAGTCTGCGAGGCAGGTCACTTATGAATAATCAGTTCCCGATAAAAACGCTGAACCAGCTCAGACCTGTGCTAATCGGGTTTCGCAAAATCAAGGGCTTCACGCAAAAAGATGTGTCTGAGAGGCTTGGCGTAACGCAGCAAACCTATGCCCGCCTGGAAGCAAACCCTGCTAGCGCCAGTATTGATCGTCTGTACAAGGTATTCAGTATTCTGGGCGTAGAAATAACGCTGTCATCTATTTCCCCTTCACCCTTCATTTCCCACACAGAGATGAGGGGGGCATTTGACAGCACTCCCGCCAGACGGGAGAAATGGTGACTATTAGAAGTTTGCTAGTTTTGTCGAATGACGCCAACTACATGTCCGCATCCATCGAGTAGTGGCTTCAAGCCACGATTGTCACTGCCTCCGCTGCCTTTTTCCAGTAACTCTCTCCTTTTAATTCTAATATTTAGGGGTGTCAACGCAAAGCAGAAACGGCACCTTCTTTGCGAGACAGAAATGACCTGTGATTGCCTGGCCGATTTATGGCAGCTAAGTGCGAGAAGCGGATATAGCGAATTCGCCATTGTACGGGATTTGAATCGCCACGGATAATCTAGACACTTCCGAGCCGTTGATAATACTGGTTTTCATATTCTGTCGGTGACATCTGTTCGCTAGAACCATGCCGACGCTTACTGTTATAAAACATTTCGATGTAATCAAAAATATCACTGCGGGCTTCTTCCCGCGTTCCGTAGATCTTTTTCTTTATCCGTTCACGTTTCAACAACTGGAAAAAACTTTCTGCAACCGCATTATCATGGCAGTTACCGCGACGGCTCATGCTACCCTCCAGGCCGTGTGATTTCAGGAACGACTGCCACTCATGGCTTGTGTACTGACTGCCCTGATCCGAATGAACCAGCACCTGTTTTTCGGGATTACGCCGCCATACAGCCATCAGCAGTGCGTTCAGGACAATGTCCTTTGTCATCCGGGATTGCATGGACCAGCCGATAATTTTGCGTGAGAACAGATCAACAACAACGGCAAGATACAGCCAGCCTTCGTGGGTCCTGATGTAGGTTATGTCCGTTACCCAACGCTCATCAGGAGCATCCGGATTGAACTGTCGCTGGAGCCTGTTGGGTGACACGATACTGGCCTCGCCTTTACGTGCCCGCGGGCTTCGGTATCCGACCTGAGCCTTTATTCCGACACGTTTCATCAGTCTCCAGACTCTGTTTACTCCGCACTGTTGCCCGCTGTCACGCAGATCCAGATGGATTTTGCGATAACCATAGACGCATCCCGATTCCAGCCAGAACTGTTTAATCTGTCCTGTCAGTCTCAGGTCTGCCTGATGGCGTTGTGAATGCGGCTGCTGAAGCCAGGCGTAAAAACCACTGGGATGAACATCCAGCACCCGACAGAGCAGGCGAACAGGCCAGCAACAGGAGTTGTCACGGATAAAGGCGTACCTCAGTCGGACAGCTTTGCGAAGTACGCCGCGGCTTTTTTTAATATGTCCCGTTCGTCGGTAACCCGTTTCAGCTCTTTCTGGAGACGGCGGATCTCGGCCTGAGCATCTGACTGTTCTTTATTAGTGGAAGAATCCGGACCGTACTTCTTTATCCAGGCATAAAGGCTGTGGGTGGTGATATCGAGACGTGTTGCAACGCTGGCAACAGAATAACCGCGATCAACAACCTGTTTGACTGCTTCAGTTTTAAACTCTTCAGGATAACGCTTACCGCTCATGGGCACCTCTCTTTAAGTCATCTTAAATGACTCTGAGGTGTCTGTTAAACGCGTGGCGATTCACCTCGCGTCCTTCCGTTCAGTATAGCCTCAGTCCCTGACACCACCCGAGAACGGAATGACGTCCCCTTTCTCCCTCCCGGTGTTGCGTTCAAGCTCCCTGACATACTGCTGTAAAAGTATAAGGTTATGTAACAGCTCTACATTTTCAGCCATCATCTTTTTGATTTCTTCCCTCAGCTCATTTCTCTGACGGCGATACTTTTCTTTCAGCTTGATCTGCTGCTCAATGCCCTGCTCATCAACCGGCGCGGTGCCCTGGCACGTTTTTTTCAGACTGCGGATAGCCTCCCTGACCTGCCTGTACTCAGGACAGTTATAATTCAGGGTGCCGTTTGCCAGCCCCGCTCGTTTTTCCACAGCATACTGGCTGATACGCTCCCCTGATAACATCAGTTCCCTCAGGGCCTGCTCTGCTCTTGCCTGTGTTTTTTTAACCCCCGACTGTTCGTTCGTCATGCTCTATTCATCCTTTTCAAAAAAGCGGACAGCATCTGCATAAAAATCTCTCTCAAGCATCAGAAAATCCCTGTCAGCCTGAGGAGCATTATTTCGCACGGCAATCTCCAGAAGGTTGTCATAATGAGCCATCCTGCGTTTCCACACGGGAACAGAATCAGCTCCGGCCAGCATGTTCTCACATCCCGGATTGCAGGACGCTGACTGAACAACCGCCTTAAACTCGCAGTCATGGCCATTCATGCAATAAAAACCGTTTCCAAGAGATACCAGTTTTTGCCCGCCTCGTTTAGCCATGCTCATCGCTTTTTTCAGTGTAGGAAACGTCATCTGATGTAAGTGCCCACCTCTCTGGGACATCAGTAACTTCCCGCCTTCGCCATAAAGCAGGCCTTCATGCTGATAAGAAACAGCCCTGGAAGCTGAGAGTTCGGTATCAACCCTTTCAATCTCGGCAGCGAATGCCTGAGGGATCGCCCGGCTAAAATGCGAAGCGTTGAGTGCACCGGACATATACCACTCCGTCATGCCTCTGATTAAGTGCTTAAACTGCCGGATAAGATCATTAGTAGAAATCAGATCAAGACGCCTGAGGTGTACAGCAAGTGAACGGCGAAACTGATGGGTTCGCAATGGCCAGAAAGCCCCCTCCCGAATCTCCATCGCAACGCGTTCATCATCACGTATGTTTGGATTTAAAAGCCTGAACTCATCAATATGGTCACGTCGGATGAACAGATGGTGTCTTTTCACAAATTTCTTTGCCCACTCAGTCTGGCGCTGCGTCCCCATAAAAGAGAGTTTTTGCTCCGAGAACCACGACCTGATATTTAAAGACAATGGAACATTGTCCAGCGTCTTCCCGTCCAGGCCTGTCATGATTTGATTAATTCTGCGTAAATGCTGAAAAGGCTTTTCCACATAGCGACAAACAACCCAGTCTTCGTGACTTCCACCTTCCGGGGCGAACTTATGCAACACCGAACGAAGTCCCAGGATATCACCATCATAAATCAGTGAACCGTGCATCACGCCAAGCACTTCGCTGTGTCTCATCCCCGACATGGCCTGTATCACATTCATGACTTTTAACGTCAGCTCAAAATGCCAGGTGTTCAGCTTTATGTGATCAACGCCAATAAAATCAGATCTCCAGCGCTTATTTTTATGTACCGAGAACCAGCCCTGCATCCCGGGGCCAAGTGTCGCGAAAAGCGCCCGAATTTCCCCGGCAACAATATTGTAGTAATACGCGGCCCGGTAATCCGGTATGCTTTTTGCTGTCCCTCTTTTACGGGCTTCCAGCATCGACGTATAGTAAGGCGAATCATAAAAACCGTTTATGATAGCGCACAGCCGGGAAAACCCGTCAAAATCGAAATCACTGATTTCAGCATCCAGTTCAGTAATCAGCCCTTCCCAGACAGACATCATAAGACTGAAAGGCATACAATATGTCTGGTTTGAATCATCCACACTGTTGTAACTGTCGAAGCTAATATCAGGAAAGTAACCGTATTTTCGAAGACGGGTATGACCTGTCAGCGAGATATCCGCCAGGTCCATAAAGTAATTACGTAATGTTCTTTCAGAACGCTTCCTGCCGTGCTCATCCTCCTCCTTCATCTTTACAATGAAAGCATTCCGGACAAGCGGAAAACGAAGCTGAAACAGACTGCGATACCCCATAGACTCAATAATACGGGCTCCCGCCACAATGTTTGCACATTTCCGGATCAGTGACTGCGTCTTCGCGGTCCTGCCGACAATCCAGAGCAGGCTGGCTGAGATGATTTTGGCTTCAAGACGCAGTTCAGGATCCCGTATGCCTGAAAAATTAACGGTTCTTAACGTTTCACCAATATGGGTTCTGACATAGCGATTGGTCCAGACATCATCCCTGAAATAAATATTCAGCGTCTCCTCATTGATAAAACGCATATCATGTTCATCTGAGCTGGCGATAACCAGGCAGTTATTCAGACGTTCAAAGCTTTTGTTTTCTAGTGCCTCACAGATGATATCCTCAGTCGGAAACTCATCCCCTGAACGAAGCGGCGTTCCGGCAGGAAACTCCGCCATTCGACTACGGCTTACCTCTTTTTTCTTCAAATCTGCCATACCGGAGCCACACCTTCTCGCTGAAGTTTAACGCGCGCTTTTTTCAGGGTCGCCTCATCTACCAGCCCAAGCCGTAAATCAATCTTCAGGAGTAACGTTTCATAACGCTCCACAGCATTGACCGAACCGATGTACAACGGTTTTCCATACTCGATAGCATGCCTGAATGACAGCAGGAGCCATACAGACTCCAGCGTTTCCACAACGCAACTTTTTGAACATTCGACACAATGAGAAAAATCCGCACAAGCCTTTGGTGTCCGGCCAAATCGTTTTTGCTTTTTTATAAAGCGCAATTCAATATCTGTAGGCGGCTCCTGCGATCGACATCCCAGGCCATTCAATAAAAGATCCACACCCTCATCGCTTCCACGCAGATCGATCCCCAGCTCATCAGCAACTTTTACCCGCTCGGATAACGCACGTGTCGCAATCCCCTGATTCATAAGCGTATCAAGTGCAGCACTGAAGTTTTCCTTCGCCCCCTGTGGGTTACCTGCAGCATAATTCCGCCTGTAAGTGCCCCAGTTATGCTGTGCTTTTTCCGCCGTAATCAGACCATTCTTTAATGTTCTGTCCGTATACTGCTCAGACGTTTTGCGCAAGCCAGAAACGGTAATTGATGGAAGCGAGGGATTAAGCTGCCGCATCGTGGCCCACGCCCCCTCAGAGTTAGAAAATTTAGTCAGATGACTGGGATTAAGAGAATAAAGCTTACGGAATTTCACCTGCGGCTCACTCAGAAACAGCGCCTGTACCGGAGGGAAGTTATCTGCGGAAACCAGATAGTTAACGATGTCGTCCCTGAGCCTGATAAAAGACAGAAACCAGTAATAGCCCGCACGTTTGGTCACATACTCCGATTTACCTATCGTCAGACGTATATACTTATTCGCTCTCCCCTTATAAACATAATCAGTGCTGATACCCTTTTCATCCAGATGTATATCATCCCGCGTCAGACCCAGAACCTGAGAGGTGTTTCCCCATGTGTGGTAACAGAACAGAAAAAAAGAAGTAAGAAAGTAATTTTCCAGAACGTCCCTGATGATGATCTCTGCCCTGCTGACCCCGTTCTCTCCCGGATACCGGAAATACGCTTCATAAACAGGTGCCAGCAAAGACGGTGAGAAATGCCGCACCCCTTTTTCCGATTTAGCGATATGCTCCCGGATACATCCCGCAAGGAACTCATTCATGGATGACAACTGCCTCAGGATCTCGGAAAGTTCATTCCTGGTATAGCTATCCCTTCCCTGCTGCTGATACGTTCCTTTCGGTAAGAATTCATATTCATACCGCCTCTGAATCTGCCCGCCCGTAAGCAAAAACCGGTTGACCACGGACAAGTAGTGTCTTGCCATCCTGACTGAAATTTTTCGCCGACGAATATCGTTCATGAGATGTTTAATATACATTTCAACGCCTTCAGCCGTGCCATAGTCATACTGATTGACTGACTGCCATATAAAAAACATATTGAGATAACGGAAAATGGTTAACCTTCCGGCGGGACGGTAAGACAGAAGAAATCGTTTCAGAGAGGCAATAAAATCGCGTTTTTCAGGGCGGGCAAGATGCGAATGTTCACTAAACCATCCGGGGAGCAACACATAATCTGAAAAATGAGCCTGAAGATAAACGTCAAGTAAATAATATCGGTTCAGATCCCGCTGAGTGATGTGTCCGCTGACCGTCTCCCATGACAGCACATTTTCGGCCATCCACGTTATCTGCGTTTCACTCCGGCTCATATATGGCTCCATCGCGACCTGCAGCACCGTCAATCAATGCGTCCATGACCCCGGCGACTGCATCAGAAATCTGGTTTTGCTGAAGAAAGACGATGTATTTCATCGTCGTATTTTCGCTTTTATGGCCCATCCAGTATTTTACTGTACCCAGCGCATTTGCGGCCTGATCGGGATAGCAACTCAGTGCCGAGCGTAAAAAATGGGTCGCAAACGTTGCCCGCAAATCATGGGGTTTATGTCTGAACACATTTCCCGGAGCAGACCGGGCCAGGCGATGGCGAAAACTGTACCAGCGGGAGTAAAAGGCTTTTTCAGACATCCGTTTCCCGTTTGCCATTAAAAATAAAGGCTCGTGCCGCCCTTCCCCACCCTGTCGTGCACGCCATTTTTGGATCTTCTTTTCATACTCCTCATCCGCCAGATAATCCAGAACCTGCTCGTACAATCGTCTGGTGATGAAGAGTTCTCGCGTCATCCCAAACTTCGTATGAACTCCGCATCTCGGACCAATATGAAGCCCCCTGATGGTCAACTCAGATACAGGGACACTGGCAAGGTACTCTTCAGTAAAGAGTGACGACGGCAGGGTCAGCATTTCATCCAGCCGTAGCCCACAATTTTTCATCAGCACAATCATTAAACTGAACAACCCGGACTCAGATTTCAGTGCCTCATCCAGGATATGAACCTCTGCATCATTCAGTGGGTTGATTGTCCTTTTTGTTGTGCTGGTTATCCTGATGGCAAGATCCGAACTTATCACCTTGCGTCGCCCGTCAACGACTTTTTCGACCAACGTAAAAAATGAGCTGGCAGCCAGCTCACCACACTTGCCCAGAAATACGTAAAACCGTCGGATAACGCTGATGTACACCGCCGCGGTGGATGAGGCGATGCGCCCCTGCCTTACGGCCCCCAGAAGATACTCCCTGAAGCCATATGTAGGGCTTTGGTATTTCAACGTTCCCGGGGTGAAAGGGTCAAGTCCGTTATCCTCCAGCCACCTTATCCAGCGTAAAAATGCCCGGGCTAAAGGCTTTAAATCCCTGGCCTGCAGGATAGCTTTATCCATAAGATAAAAGTGTACATATCGGCTCAGTTTTCGATTCTGGATGCCGCTAATATAAGGTATTTCAGCATACAGAAATCCGGGTTCAAATTTCAGTTTCGGCTCTGTTGCATCCAGTTTGCTGACACGCCCATAACGCGCATGAATGTTAGTGATTATCCTCACAGTCTGTCGCCCTGAAACGCCACCTCATGCCTACACTATAAATCCGGAAGAAGAAAAAACAAACAACCAGGTTGCCGGGAGTGAATATGCAAATCAGGAGGAAAGTAAAAGATGTAACGACACCATCACGATGCAATACATTGACCTCAACACGTTACCCGGACCATACGTGATAAACATCACAAATCCTTTGAGTGAAGAACTTAAGATGTGATTTTCATTTCCCGGCACAAACCGTGCCCTTAAAAAACAGGCAACGGATACATCTTAATGCCAGAAGTAAACCTTAATTGATTGAATACAGCCTGAGTCCATTGCAAAAATAACACACAGGGTAAATTCGCATATACAGAACCCAACGAAAAGCAAAAGAAACCTGTAACACATTTCGTTTACCTGTCACTTTCAATTGTAAAAGCCAGCAGAAAAAGCGCATATAACTATATTTATCCCTGCGGGGACTTTTGTTTGTGCTATATATTTTTTACAGAGAACCGCAACGCGTCCAAACACAAGAATATATTTACCTCTGGAAAATGGTCTGACTCCCTTTCACGTGGTTGTAGTGACCTGTTCTGTGATTCATGTAATGTCTTTTCTGGATGAGGAAAATATGTCATCACTGATATTTTATACAGACGAAGCACAAGCACTGATTGTAACAGATACCCTTGCCGTCACCGATAATGGGGAGCCGTTATCTTTTGTTTCCAAAGCAGGTTACATCCCCCAGCTAAGAACCATCATAGCAGGAACGGGGGCAGGTGGATTTTCTAACACCTGGTTGCTTGAAGCATCAACCAGAATGGTCGTATCAGGTATACAAAATCTCAATTATCATACATCGGCCTGTCTAAGGAGGCTGTGGAAACAATACAAGCATGACCATGCAATTCCCTCTTCTTCAACGGTGACAACCAGTGTTTATCAGTTCGCAATTTGCGAGGAAACAGGAAATATCGTTTCGTTCGCCTATCGCTCAGTCCATGATTTCGAATCAGAGCAATTACAATACGGAACAGGAGTAAAACCTGAGTGCCAAATCTTGGATGGGGATTTGTTGCAGACAATTCCTGTAATGATGAATGAACAAAGGGCTATACAGGCGACATACCCACACCCGGAACGGATCCATATTGGCGGTGAGATGATTGCGCATTATCTGACATCATCTATGTATCAATGCTTTAAGATTGGGGAATTTGAGGATTTCAGAACTCAGGGAGAGTATATATTGAGCAGGATTTAGGCAAAACGCGGTTCAGATAAAGTGCTTTTAACAGGCTTGCTGAACATTAAAAGGATATCTCTCAATTACGATGAATAGCTTGAATTCTAAAAATAGAAAAGTAGAGTTTAACTCTAAATACATAAAAACAAGAGTAAATGAGCACCCGCCGAAGCAGCCGCGCATGATGTTGATTGAGAAACGGATCATCTCGTAAGCCGGAATACGGCTGTTGCCATATGACGGATGCGGCACACGCTTGTACGGCAGAGCAAAGACGCTGTCCATCTCTTCGGTAGAGAGCGGGATCGCTGGCGGGTTAACCCAGATATAGCGCTCGCCGTGCTTTTGCATCAGCGCTCGCGCGCAGCCGGGGTTGGTTTCATGGTGTAAGATGCGCGATGCGTGGGCGTAGAGTACTTTATCGCTTTTTACTTTTTCGTAAGACGGCAGCAGCACATAGGTTTTTTCCCACGGCTTCGGACGCGGCGGCTGCACCACCACGGCCTTTGCTTCCGCTTTCTTCGGCTCAACCGGTTTGTTATCCGCGCACGGCAGATCGTCACCGTACGGATGTGGGATAGGGTCGATTTTGCCCGGCATATCGATAATGCGGGAATCCACCCCGCTCCAGCCCGGCAGCGCCTCTTTCACCATGATCGCGGTGTTGCGCACGTCGCGGATCTCGCTGACCGGTTCACCCTGCGCCAGGCGATGCGCCACCTCCACCAGCGGACGCTCGCCGTTGCCGAAGATCAGCATGTCGGCTTTCGAATCCACCAGCACCGAACGGCGCACGGTATCAGACCAGTAGTCGTAGTGTGCGGTGCGGCGCAGGCTCGCCTCGATGCCGCCCAGGATCACCGGCACGTCTTTCCATGCTTCTTTGCATCGCTGGGTGTAGACGAGGGTCGCGCGATCGGGACGTTTACCCGCCACGTTGTCAGCCGTATAAGCGTCGTCATGGCGCAGCTTACGGTCGGCGGTATAGCGGTTGATCATCGAGTCCATGTTGCCCGCGGTCACGCCGAAGAACAGGTTAGGCTTGCCCAGACGCATAAAGTCGTCTTTGCTGTTCCAGTCAGGCTGGGAGATGATCCCCACGCGGAAGCCCTGGGCTTCAAGCATACGGCCACAGATCGCCATGCCAAAGCTCGGGTGATCGACATACGCATCGCCCGTCACCAGAATGATATCGCAGCTGTCCCAGCCCAGTTGATCCATCTCTTCCCGGGACATCGGCAGGAACGGCGCCGGTCCAAAGCAGGCTGCCCAGTACTGGGGCCAGGAGAAGAGGTCGCGATCCGGCTGGATCAGGGAAATAGCGCTCATAATGCTTCCGAAGAAAAAATAGACAAAAGGAGCGGGATTATACGCTGGTTTACCGGGGGAAATGAAGGGATATTGTGCGGGCTGTTGCCCTCACCCCAACCCTCTCCCACAGGGAGAGGGAGAAAGCGTTTTATGGTGCCGGATTCACCAGCATCTGCCCTACCGATCCCCTGTCCATCATCTCCAGCGTCTGGCTGTGGAACAGGAACGGGAAGTGCGGCCAGGAAGGCTGGCCGTAGTAGACGAGCAGTTCGACCTGGCCATCCACCCAGACGGTATCTTTCCAGCCCCTGTCTTCCGGGAACGGCATCGCCCCGTTGACGTTGCGGATCAGGAATGACACCCCTTCAATATGGAACGACTGCGGCATCTCCGAGCGGACGGTCCAGCGCTCCCATGTTCCCTGTTGGGCGGTGATATCAATGCGGTTTACGTCCCACAGCGCACCGTTGATGCCCGGATCGTCGCCAAGGCTGATATCGCGACTGCGTACTGCCGGGCCAGTCACAATCTCCTGCGGCAGCAGGCGCATCGGCAGACTGTCGGTCACCAGCGGCAACAGGCCGGTCGGGCGCAGCGTGAGCACCAGCGTGGAGACCAGAACGCTCGACGGTTCAAAGAAGCCGCGAATACGGTCAACAATGCTTGCCGCTTCGCCGCAGGTCACGGACACTTCATCCCCGTTGGTCATATCCACGAGGATCTCACGACGTTCGCCCGGTGCCAGCGCCAGCTGTTTTACCGATACCGGCGCAGGTAATAACCCCTGATCGCCTGAAATCACGTGCAGCGCGCGGCCGTCGCTCATCTGCAACTGATAGCGACGCGAGTTAGAAGCATTCAGCAGACGCAGGCGCACCCAGCCACGAGACACTTCAACATACGGGCTTTGCGCGCCGTTAACCAGCAGCGTATCGCCCACAAAACCACCGCTGCCCGGCTCGCTGTACTCCGGCGTGCCGAAGTTATCCAGCCGCTTGTCCTGAATAATGATCGGGAAATCATCAACGCCGTAGTGATTCGGGATCGGCAGCGTTTTGCTGACCTCATCTTCAATCAGCCACATTCCGGCCAGGCCGTTGTAGACCTGCTGGGCGGTGCGGTTCGGGGTGTTGGCGTGATACCACAATGTCGCCGCGCTCTGACGAATCGGGAGGACGGGCGCCCAGTCGGCATTCGGCGACATCATGCGTGCCGCGCCGCCAATCAGCGGCCCCGGCACCTGCAAACCACTGACGGTCATCGCGACATTTTCCGTCGTACGGTTACTGTAGATGAGCTTAACGTCATCGCCATTCCACACGCGAATGGTCGGCCCGAGGTAGCGTCCGTTAATGCCCCATACCTGCGCGCGCGTTCCCTGGGTAAAGGACCAGTGGCTACGCTGAAGCGTGAGGAATAGCGGCTGCCCGCGACGGGATTCAATCAACGGCGGAATAGGCAGCGGCTGTTGCTGCCCGGCGGCGCTGGCTGTCCGCGGCATCGCACCCGCACAAAGGGCGATACCCGAAGCCTGAATAAACTGACGCCGACTGAGTGACATATAAGCTCCATCTGAAACGACTAACAACGCGGGAATTCGTTTTCCCTTACACGACACCGGGTCAAATCTTACCGGCGGCTTCTCGCTCTGCAACTTCTTTATCGAGCTGCGCAATATGCTGGGCCATCAGCTCGCGGCAGTGCGTGGCCAGCTCGCGCACCTGGTCTTTACCGTATTTTGAGGTATCTACCGGCGGCAGCATTTCGACAATGACCAGTCCGTTATTCAGACGGTTAAGATTAATCTTATTCGATGTATTGGAAACACACACGGGAATAATTGGAACGCCTGCCGCAATTGCAGCATGAAACGCGCCGGTCTTAAACGGCAGCAGGCCGCGACCACGGCTGCGCGTCCCTTCCGGGAACATCCAGATGGAAATCCGGCGCTTTTTAAACTGATCCACCACTTCCGCAATGGTGCCATGCGCTTTGGCGCGGTTGTTACGGTCAATCAGTAAGTTACCGGTGAGCCAGTACAGCTGACCGAAAAACGGGATCCACAGCAGGCTTTTTTTACCCACGGTTACGGTCGGCGGAAGAACAATATTTGAGGCCGTCACCATATCGTAGTTGTTCTGATGGTTAGCGATATAGATGGCGTTACCGAAATTCTCCGCCCCTTCAGGCAGACGCTTTTCAACCTTCAGGCCAAACAGCGGCGCAAGACGACCAAACATGTGGCCAAACGTCGCGACATGCTTTGGGTTACGCGGGCTGAACAGGCAATAAATCGATCCGAAAATACAGACCAGAATGCAATAAATAACGGTAAGAATGAGACGAACAATGTATAGCATAGCGACCTCTGAAGCCCTGACAGCTGACAATTATACTTCACCTGTGGCCAGGTAAGGACTTTATTACGAGCGCGTATTGTTAATCGCAACGCACGAATTAACAACGTTTTTACGGGAAATTTTATGGTAATTCCCCCTCCGGAAAGAGGGGGGATGAAACAGGTTACTCTTCGCTGTCGTCCGCTTTGCTGCGCGCCGGCGAGTCGATCTCCACGCGGTCAATTCGCTGGAGGCCGCGCATCAGTGAGCCGCGACGTCCACGCTCACCCACCACCTTCTGCAACTCTTCCGGACGCAGTTTGATTTTACGCTTGCCGACATGAATGGTCAGGGTGCTCTGCGGCGGCAGCAGGAAGAGATGCGCGAGGCCATCGACGCCTTTTGCCGCTTCCGCTGACGGGATACTGATGATCTTGTTGCCCTTCCCTTTCGACAGCTCCGGCAGATCGCTGACCGGGAACATCAGCATACGTCCGGCAGCGGTAATCGCCAGCAGCATGTCGCTTTCGTTCTCGATGATCAGCGGCGGCATGACGTGTGCGTTATCCGGCAGGCTAATCAGCGCCTTACCAGCACGGTTACGCGACACCAGATCGTTGAAGGTACAGATAAAGCCGTAGCCCGCATCAGACGCCATCAGCAGTTTTTGATCGTCGGCCTCCATCAGCATATGGTCCACCGTGGCGCCCGGCGGCAGCGTCAGCTTGCCGGTTAGCGGTTCGCCCTGGCCGCGCGCAGACGGCAGCGTGATCGGGTCGATGGCGTAGCTGCGGCCCGTAGAGTCGATGAACGCCACCGGCTGGTTACTCTTGCCCTTCACCGCCGCCTTGAAGCTGTCACCGGATTTGTAGCTCAGACCCGGCGCGTCGATATCGTGGCCTTTGGCGCTACGTACCCAGCCACTCTGGGAAAGCACGATGGTCACCGGCTCGGACGGCAGCATGTCGTGCTCGTTCATCGCCTTCGCCTCTTCGCGCTCGTGCAGCGGAGAACGACGGTCGTCGCCAAAGGCGTCGGCATCGGCCTGCAACTCTTTCTTCAGCAGGGTGTTCATCTTGCGCTCGGATGCCAGAATCGCCTGAAGCTGATCGCGCTCTTTTTCCAGCTCGTTCTGCTCGCCGCGGATCTTCATCTCTTCCAGTCTGGCGAGATGGCGCAATTTCAGTTCGAGGATCGCTTCGGCCTGGGTTTCGCTGATGCCAAAGCGCGACATCAGGGCAGGCTTAGGTTCGTCCTCGGTACGAATGATCTCGATCACTTCGTCAATGTTGAGGAACGCCACCAGCAAACCTTCGAGGATATGCAGGCGCTTAAGCACTTTTTCCAGACGATGGTTCAGACGACGGCGCACCGTATCGCGGCGGAAGGCCAGCCATTCGGTGAGGATCTCCAGCAGGTTTTTCACCGCCGGACGACCGTCCAGACCAATCATGTTCAGGTTGATGCGGTAGCTTTTTTCCAGATCGGTAGTGGCGAACAGGTGGTTCATCACCTGCTCCATGTCCACGCGGTTAGAGCGCGGCACGATCACCAGACGGGTCGGGTTTTCGTGGTCCGATTCGTCGCGCAGGTCGTCCACCATCGGCAGCTTTTTATTGCGCATCTGGGAGGCGATCTGCTCCAGCACCTTCGCACCGGACACCTGGTGCGGCAGCGCGGTGATCACCACGGCCCCGTCTTCTTTGGTCCACACCGCGCGCATGCGCACGGAGCCACGGCCGTTCTGGTAAATTTTGCGGATTTCCGCGCGCGAGGTGATGATCTCGGCTTCGGTCGGATAGTCCGGCCCCTGCACAATATCCAGCAGATCGTCCAGCGAGGTTTTCGGCTGCTCAATCAGGGTGATGGCGGCTTTTGCCACTTCACGCAGGTTGTGCGGCGGAATGTCCGTCGCCATGCCCACGGCGATACCGGTCGTGCCGTTCAGCAGGATGTTCGGCAGACGCGCAGGCAGCATCTTCGGCTCCTGCATCGTACCGTCGAAGTTTGGCACCCAGTCGACCGTCCCCTGCCCCAGCTCGCCCAACAGCACTTCGGCATATTTAGACAGGCGGGATTCGGTATAACGCATTGCCGCGAAGGATTTCGGATCGTCCGGCGCCCCCCAGTTCCCCTGGCCATCCACCAGCGGATAGCGATAAGAGAACGGCTGGGCCATCAGCACCATCGCTTCATAGCAGGCGCTGTCGCCGTGCGGATGGTATTTACCCAGCACGTCGCCGACGGTACGGGCGGATTTCTTAAACTTGGCGGTAGCATTCAGTCCCAGTTCGGACATCGCATAGACGATGCGGCGCTGAACGGGCTTCAGGCCATCCCCGATAAACGGCAACGCCCTGTCCATGATGACGTACATGGAGTAGTTCAGGTAGGCGTTTTCCGTGAATTCATGTAGCGCGAGGCGCTCTGCCATATCGCTCATTACGTGTGATTCCTCAACTCAGAAACCGATGGGTTTCAGGCAATATTGCCGCAGATACTACCTCATCTGGCGAGTTGAGTCACAAAGAAAAAGGGCCGCATAAGCGGCCCTTTCCGGGTTATTTGTTCAGCTTGATAACCTGCTTCACGTCGATTTCAAACTCGTTCCAGTCTTTATCGATTTTACCCTGGAGTTCGACTTTATCCTGGGGCGTCACCGTCACGCCGTTCCAGCGCTTGTGGTCGATCTCCACCACCACCGTGCCGCTCTCATCGCGGAAGGTGTAACGGTCATCGGACAGGCGCTCGGTAATGTTCCCGCGCAGCTTCACCCAGGCATCGTCCTTCAGGTCTTTCACTTTAGCTGCGGTGGTGAGGTTGGCGTTGTTATCGACAAAGCCACCCTGCTGGGTTTGCGTCTGGTTCTGTGTCGCAGATGGGCCAGAGAAGCCACCCTGTGCAGCAAAGACAGGGGCCGTGGTCATCATCATGATGGCAGCAATTGCAGCGAATTTTTTCATCTTTATCTCTCCCTTTAATGTCGTTTCACAATCCATTAAACAGGGTAAACCTTAACAACTTCTTAAGGGGAAAATTTATTTATTTTTACTGTACAGCAGGCGCTTGCAGAAGGTTTACTGGCGGCATCAAGGAGGAAATATGCGCATTTTACTGGTAGAAGACGACAAGCTCATCGGCGACGGCATCAAAGCGGGCTTAAGCAAAATGGGCTTTAACGTGGACTGGTTTACCGACGGTAAAACCGGGCAGGCGGCCCTGTACACCGCGCCGTATGATGCCGTGGTGCTGGACCTGACGCTGCCAGAAATCGACGGGCTTGAGATCCTGCGCGCCTGGCGCGAAAGCGGTAAGAGCGAACCGGTGCTGATCCTGACCGCGCGGGATGCGCTGAATCAGCGCGTCGAAGGGTTACGCCTGGGGGCGGATGATTACCTGTGTAAGCCGTTCGCGCTGATTGAAGTGGCGGCCCGCCTTGAAGCGCTGGTGCGCCGCAGTCACGGGCAGGCGCGCAGCGAGCTGCGTCACGGCAAGGTCACGCTCGATCCGGCAAGCCTTGTCGCCACGCTGGAGGGCGAAACGCTGGTGCTCAAACCCAAAGAGTTCGCCCTGCTGGAGCTGCTGATGCGCAACGCGGGCCGCGTGCTGCCGCGCAAGACCATCGAGGAGAAACTCTACAACTGGGATGATGACGTCTCCAGCAACGCCGTCGAAGTCCACGTTCATCATTTACGCCGCAAGCTCGGCAGCGAATTTATCCGCACCGTGCACGGCATCGGTTATACCCTGGGTGACGCATGAAACTGACCCTACGCCTGAGCCTGAAGCTGCGCCTGACGCTCCTCTTTTTGTTGCTGTCCCTGGCGGCCTGGTTTGCCGCAAGCGTGGTGGCCTGGCACCAGACGACCGACAAGCTCGATAAGCTGTTCGATACCCAGCAGATGCTGTTTGCCAAACGGCTGCTGACGATGGACGTGGACGAACTCCGCGCCCCGGAACGCATGCGCGAGGTACCGAAAAAAGCCAAACACGGCCATCTGGACGACGATGCGCTGGCCTTCGCAATCTTCACCGCCGACGGCAGCATGGTGCTTAACGACGGCGAAAACGGGCGCGACATACCTTACCTCTACCGCCGGGACGGGTTTGATGACGGTCGCTTGCAGGATGACAACGACGAATGGCGTTTCCTGTGGCTGACTTCTCCGGACGGGAAATACCGCGTGGTGGTTGGCCAGGAGTGGGAGTACCGACAGGATATGGCGCTGGACGTGGTCAGCTCGCAGCTGACGCCGTGGCTGGTGGCGCTGCCCGTAATGCTACTGTTGCTGATTGTTCTGCTGAGCCGGGAACTGAAACCGCTGAAAAAACTGGCGCAGACCCTGCGCTCGCGCTCGCCGGATGCGACCGATACGCTGCCCACCCACGGCGTGCCGACGGAGGTTCGCCCGCTGCTTGATGCGCTTAACCATCTTTTCGCCCGTACGCAGGAGATGATGGCCCGCGAGCGCCGCTTCACCTCGGATGCCGCCCATGAGTTGCGCAGCCCGCTGGCCGCGCTGAAGGTGCAAACCGACGTGGCGCAGCTTTCCCTTGACGATCCCGGGGCGCAGTCTAAAGCGCTGGGGCAGCTGCATGCGGGCATCGACCGCGCCTCCCGGCTGGTGGACCAGCTTCTCACCCTGTCGCGCCTGGATTCACTGGATAATCTTGATGACGTCGAACCCGTGATGATGGCCGATTTGCTGCAATCCGCGGTGCTGGATATCTGGCATCCGGCGCAGCAGGCGGGCATTGATATTCGGCTCAACGTCAACGCGCCCGAGGTGATGCGTCACGGACAGCCGCTACTGCTGAGCCTTCTGGCGCGTAACCTGCTGGACAACGCCGTTCGTTACAGCCCGCGCGGCAGCGTGGTGGACGTGACGCTGCATACCCAAAGCTTTACCGTGCGCGACAACGGCCCGGGCATTTCTTCCGATGCGCTGGCGCGTCTCGGCGAGCGCTTTTATCGTCCACCGGGCCAGGACGCCACCGGCAGCGGTCTGGGGTTGTCTATCGTCAAGCGTATCGCGACGTTACATGGGATGAGCGTCTCGCTGGGCAATGCGCCGGAAGGGGGCTTTGAGGTGACCGTCAGCTGGTAGCCATTATTGCGCTGAGCGCAAAAGACTTTGCACATTTTGCTTATTTTTCCGCTCCGTCCTCGCGCGTAGAATACCCGGCATACTCTCAGCATCGAGGACAAATAATGAGCAATATTCTGATTATCAACGGCGCGAAAGAATTTGCGCACTCTAAAGGCCAGCTCAATGACACCCTGACCGAGGTCGCGGATGGTTTCCTGCGCGACGCCGGACATGATGTTAAGGTCGTGCGCGCGGACAGCGATTACGACGTGAAGGCCGAAGTGCAGAACTTCCTGTGGGCCGACGTGGTTATCTGGCAGATGCCGGGCTGGTGGATGGGCGCACCGTGGACCGTGAAAAAATACATGGACGATGTGTTTACCGAAGGTCACGGTTCGCTGTATGCCAGCGACGGCCGCACCCGCTCAGACGCGTCTAAAAAATACGGTTCCGGCGGCCTGATTCAGGGCAAGAAATACATGCTCTCCCTGACCTGGAATGCCCCGCTAGAAGCGTTCACTGAGCAAGATCAGTTCTTCGAAGGCGTGGGCGTAGACGGCGCGTATCTGCCGTTCCACAAGGCGAATCAGTTCCTGGGTATGGAGCCGCTGCCGACCTTTATCGTCAACGACGTGATTAAAATGCCGGACGTCCCGCGCTATATCGCAGAATATCGCAAGCATCTCGCGGAAATTTTTGCTTAACTGGTAGCCTGGAATTAGAAGGAGTTAATTATGCTTACCGTTATTGCTGAAATCCGTACGCGTCCTGGCCAACATCACCGCCAGGCGGTACTGGATGAGTTCGCGAAGATCATCCCGACCGTACTGAAAGAAGAAGGCTGCCACGGCTACGCGCCGATGGTGGACGCCGCCACCAGCGCAAGCTTTCAGGCGACCGCGCCAGACTCAATCATCATGGTTGAGCAGTGGGAAACCGTCGCGCACCTTGAAGCGCATTTGCAGACCGCGCATATGAAAGCGTGGAGCGACGCGGTGAAAGGGGACGTTCTGGAAACCCACATCCGTATTCTGGAGCAAGGGGTTTAAGTTCCGTGAAATTTGCCGGGTGGCACTGCGTTTACCCGGCCTTCAACTTCCCTCCCAGGCCCGGTAAGCGTTAACGCCGCCGGGCTTTTTTCATCACCTTAACATTCAACTGCTATGCTTATTCTGACTTCATTGTTAACAGGAGGATGGAATGGGACTTTTTAACTTCGTAAAAGAAGCAGGCGAAAAGCTGTGGGATAACCTGACCGATCATAAAGGTCAGGGCGACAAAATCACCGAGCACCTCAAGAAACTCAACATTCCCGGTTCCGATAAGGTTCAGGTTAACGTCACTGACGGCAAGGCCAGCGTGACGGGCGACGGGCTGACGCAGGAGCAGAAAGAAAAAATCCAGGTCGCCGTCGGCAACATCGCGGGCGTCAGCGAAGTGGAGAACAATATCACCGCAACAGATGCCAAAGATGAAGCCACCTACTATACGGTGAAATCCGGCGATACCCTGAGCGCAATCTCTAAAACCGTGTACGGCGATGCCAACCAGTACAATAAGATTTTTGAGGCTAACCGCCCAATGCTCTCCAGCCCGGATAAGATCTATCCCGGTCAGACGCTGCGTATTCCGAAAGCGTGATCGATAAGTCGGGGGTTACCCCCCGACTGTTTTTACCAGTACAGTTTCCAGCTCTGCGTAAAACGCACCAGTGCCTCAACGTAGAAGTAATCGCCCCAGCTCGCGCACTCATCCACGCCTTTATTGCTCGCCAGGTGATACACCGAGTGCTTAAGCAGCCCGTTGCCCTTCTCTTCTTTGCCCATCAGATAGTGCTTTGTCAGCGAGGACATAATCCCTTTCGCCCATTCGAGGTAACGTTCGCGATCCGGATCTGTGACCGGCAGATGTTTCACCAGCTCCAGCAGTCCACACACCGCAATTGCCGCCGAGGAAGAATCACGCAGTGCGTCGGTGCCCACCAGCGCCAGATCCCAGTGGCAGACGTAGTCTTCCGGCAGGCGATTGAGGAAGTAGTTCGCCAGCCGTTTTGACAGGGCGATCATCGTTTCGTCGCCGGTATAGATATAGCTCAGCAGGAAACCGTAAATGCCCCAAGCCTGCCCGCGCGACCAGCAGGAGTCGTCGGCGTAGCCCTGCTGGGTGTTGCCGTAGCGCGGTGCGCCGGTTGCCACATCCATATAGTAGGTGTGGAAGGTGGAGGCATCGTCACGAATGAGGTATGTCGCGGCCTGCATGACGTGCGCTTTTGCGGCGTCGGCAAAGCGCGGATCGCCCGTCTGCTCCGTTGCCCAGTAGAGCAGCGGCAGGTTCATGTTGCAGTCGATGATCATCCGCCCGGCCTGCTCCGGATCGGAGAGATCGCCCCACGCCTGGATGATTTTCGCCTTCTCGTGGAAGCGTTCCAGCAGGGCTTCCGCCGCCAGCAGCGAGAAGCCGCGCGCCTCGCGGTTTCCGGTCAGCCGCCACGCGGATACGCAGGAGAGCGTGTAGAGGAAGCCTAAATCGTGGGTGTTGGTGTCGTTGCGCCCGGCGATGCGCAGGCCAAACGAGCGCACGTGTTTTTCCGCCATCGCGCGGAATTTTTCCTCGCCGCTCATCTCCCATGCCAGCCACAGCTGCCCGGTCCAGAAGCTGGTGGTCCACTCCACGTTGTCAGTCAGCGGATAAAAACCGTTCTGGCAGGTTTCCGCCGGGAATTTGTCGCCGAACTCCGTTAAATGACGGCTAATCAGGTCGAGAACGTGGCTGCGCGCCGAATTCAGTTCATCGCTGAATGCGCGGGAGTCAACGGGCGCAGCGATAACAGGCAGACGTTCTTCTTTGATACGACTTAACATATTTCGGTTCCTTCTTTGACGGCGTAATTTATCGTGTTGACGTTTCTGCTACGTTCAGCGCACGAGCCCCGCGCCATTTGCTCTGACAGGCGGATAACGTAAAAGCAGAAATAAGGGTAAAGGTCAGCGCCGTTGCGCCCATGATGATATAGGTGTGCTCAAAGCCAATACGGTCATACATATAGCCGGCAGGGGAAGAGACCACCACGTTGCCAACGTAGAGCATCGCCTGATAGCCGAGTAAATACATGGTGGCATTGACGCGCTTGTCGAAATGCTCGGCGATATATTTAAATACCGACACCAGCAGGAGACAAATTTCCAGACCGTACAGCGGCTTAAGCACTGAAATTAACAGGTGTGAATCACACATGCCGGAAATAATTAGACGCGCCCCAACCACCAGCCCGACAATTAACAGCCCGCGTTTGGCGCCAATAAAGTTCACAAACAGCGGGACCACCATATACATGACAAATTCCATGCCCGACTGTACGGTCCCGAGATAGCCGAATACGGCGTTGCCCTCATGAATATCATCGAAGAAGGTGACGAAATAGCGCGAGAATTGCTGCTCGGCGATAAACATCATCCATGCCACGCCCGCCACGTACAGGCAGAAGGCCCAGAATTTGCGGTTACGCAGCAGGGCGTAAACGTCAGACGGGGCTATTTTCTCTTTCGTCAGCACCTCGCCTGCGTGAGCGGAGTTAGTGTTCACTTTCAGGCTCAGCAGGACAATCAGCATCACCACCGACGCCACGCTGCCGAGAATAAAGTTATACGCCGGTGAGAGGTTGAACAGCAGGCCGGAGAAAGATGACGCCACCGCCCAGCCGAGCGATCCCCACATACGGATCTGCCCGAACTCCATGCCATTCAAACGGCTAAAGCGGTCGGAATAGGATTCACACGCCGCCACGCCCGCGTACCAGGCAAAGCTTAAATAGAGCGCGCCGATAATAATCCCCAGCAGGGTATTAGACATTAACAGCGGCTGGTAAACATAAATAAAGAATGGCGCCATCAGGGCCGACATGATCACCACAAAATAGAGCAGATATTTGCTCATGCCGATCTTATCGAGAATATAGCCGTAGATCGGCTTGAGAATAACGGAGAATATCCCGTTCACCGCAAAGACGGTTCCAATCACCGATCCGCTCAGGTTGGCTTTCTGACCGAGCCAGATTGCCAGCAGACCAATACTGGCAGACCAGGTAAAGAAATAGAGAAAGATAAAGCTGCTGATTTTGTAATATTCAGTTCTGTTGGTTGTCGATGTGCTTTTCATATCATCCTCGCCGGGGTGTAGGGCCAGATTTTTATAATGTGAACGACAGCTTACGTTCGCTTCCGGGTTCGCTAATCACGACCTGGTTATGGGTTATATTCAGCTGCGGCGTCGCCGCAGCGGGCTGTTTTCCGCCAGCCAGAACGGCGCAACAGAGCCAGCTTTCCCCTTGCGGGAGGTCAGCTTTTAACAGCGGAATGGAGGCACACTCCGCAAACATAATGCTGCTGTTCGGCGGCGTGACGATGCTGTCTGGCTGGCGATGAATGATCGGCGAAAGATCGACAATGACGCTGCTGCCGTTTTCAGCCAACAGATAACAACCGCGTTCGCGCACCTGGTGGGCGGTTTTCATCACCGCAAAGCCGCCCTCGACGGTTTGCAGAGTGCGCGCGCTGTTGATACGGTGCAGGCGCAGGTGCCACTCCCCGAACGGGATCTGCCAGGTCGCAATCTGCACGTCGCGCCACGGCGACCAGCGCGAGAAAATGTAATTTTCATCCACCCGAACCTCTTCGCACTCGCGACGACCGCGGAAATAGTCATCTCCGTCCGCCAGCAGCAGCATGGAATCGCAGGCGGCATGCTTCAGGCCAAAACGCCCGCGCTCAAGGGTGAATCCGAAGCGGCTGGAGTAGGCAAATTTGGTGTATTTCGCTTCGGTGTTGACGTAGTTGTTCAGCTCCAGCTGACCGGCGGTGAGCATGACGACGTGCTGCGAATCTTTCGAATGCATCAGGATCTGCTGCGCATGCGGAATCACATGTTTTCCAGCAAGCGCGGGCAGCGGTTGTTCTTCCGCCTGCCAGAACGGGTGTGCTTCCGGCAGCGCCAGGATCAGATAGGTTTTCAGCGCCCAGTACGGTGAACCGGGGGAGTTGTAATCCTCGCACATCGCCAGGTTCGGATACGCAAAGCCGAGGGTGAGAATACCGTCGCGATCGACAATCGACTGCTGCTGCCACCAGCGCAGATGCCGCAGCACAATGCCCTTCACGATGCCCGGGGTGAAGACGTCCAGTTGAGAAAAGGCCACCGCGCTCCAGAAGGCAACCATGGCAAAGCGGTAGGTCAGGCTGCGGCCAAACGGCACCGAGGCGCCATCGGCGGCGGACCAGTAGATAAAGTCTTCCGCGAACAGACGCGAGCGCTCGCGCAGCACCTTCGCCCTCGCCTCGTCGTCACTCAGGGTGGCGTAAATCAGGCCGTAGAAATGGAAAGCCATGGAGATGTAGTAATCTTTCGGGCGGCCGGGACCGTCGGAATACCAGCCGTCGCCGAGGTAGTAGGCGTCCATCAGCGCAAAGCGGTGGTCAATGGCGGCCCGATCGTACGGCAGGCCGGCGCGCTTAAAGCCGAGCTGGACCATAATGGCAAAATAGTTCCAGTTGCTGTCCGGCATCTGCGCGTCGGTGATTTGGTTGAGCCACGCGTGCAGGTTCATCACCTCGCGCCCGGTAAAGTGCGCGGTGAGTTTATCCCCCAGCAGAGCGAGCCCCAGACCGTAGGCCGCCATCTCCACCAGACGTTGATCGTACGGGCCGGTTTCACCCCAGTAGCCGCTGCTTTGCGGGTCGGTACCAAGCTTAATGGCAGTAAGGTACTTCTCGCTGAACGGCGTGCTTTCGCCAGATGCCATCAGCGGAAACAGCCCCCAGAGCGCGCGAGAAAGTCCCTCCATCTGCGCAATATCCGCTGTGTAATGGGCGCAGGTGTCGCCCAGCGGGAATCGTGAACGGTTCGCCGGAAATTGCGTGTCCAGCGCCTGTAAAAGTGCATTCAACGACGCCACTACCTCCTGGCGTGAAGACAACGGATTTGATTTTTCTTTGTTTGCCGCCCACATCGGTTCGCCCTCGTAATCAACTGCGGCAAAGCATAGTGAATCCGCAAGGGGCAGAAATGTTAGCCATGTCACAGGCATGAACGATGAATAAACCTCCAGTTGAGAAAATTTAAAAAGGTGGTTTATAAAGACGATCAGACGGGAAAAAGTTGAGTTTTATTGCACTATGCGCGACACGCCGACATCCGACCTTCTGGAACTGATCGCCCTGAATGATACCGTGGCCTCGTTCAGCCGCCTGTTTGCCAATACGGTGCGCTACCATCACTGGCATCAGTGTCTGGAGATCCTCTATGTGGAAGAGGGCTTTGGCGTGGCGATTGTCGATAATCGTCACTACACCATGCGCCCCGGACGACTGTTTTTCTTCCCGCCTTTTACGCTGCACAAGGTCATGGTGGACGAACAGGCGGAGGCAATTTACCGCCGCACCATTATTCATCTCGACCAGCACGCGGTGCTGAAGATCCTGCGGGATTTTCCCCAGACCCGGCAGCGCCTGGAGCGGCTGTCACGCCGTGGCGGCGAAGCGTGGGTCGCCGATTTAGCCCACTGTCACCACCATATCGACCATCTCTTTAGCTGCTATAAACCGCCGATGAACGGCGAGAGCATCGCCAGCCTGCTGATCGGCCTGTTCGCGATGCTCCCCGACGATCGCGACGGTGAGCCGGGCAACAGCCAGGGGATCGCCAGTCAGGTAATGTTCTGGCTCGACGAGCATTATCAGGAGAAATTTCGTCTGGATGCGCTGGCCGAAGAGCTGGGTAAATCACGCAGTTACGTATCGCGAAGATTCCATGCGGAAACGGGCGAAAAAATTCACGACTACCTGAACACGCTAAGGTTGCGTAAGGCGTGCGAGTGTTTACTCCACACGGATTCGAGCGTGCGTGACATTGCCGCACAGGCGGGATTTTCCGACGTGACGTGGTTTATCAGCGCATTTAAAAAGGGGATTGGCGAGACGCCGTTGCAGTACAGGAAGAACCATCGTGCGGTTTGACGCCCTCACCCCAGCCCTCTCCCACGGAGAGAGGGGGAAGATCATCCGCTCTTCTTCCCCGGCTTTAATCCGCGGTGTAACTCGTTGATGCGCTTCATCGACTTGATGGTGCGCTGCGGCTCGGTGGAGGCGACGGACAGAATAATCATCTCCAGGCACAGCAGCACCGTGCCGTGCAGCGGGATTTTGCCCTTCTCGCCGCCGCGCGGGACGTGGATCACTACGCTTGCCTCTTTGCTAAAGCGCGAGTCCGTGGCGTTGGTCAGCAAAATGGTGGGAATACCCAGGCGCTTCGCTTCGCGCAGCGTGGTCTGCCCCTCCCGGTGCGCGGATTTTTGCGCCATCATTACCAGCACGTCACCGCGCTGTAGGGCAATCAGCTGTTCGGCGAGGCCAATACCGGTGCGGTTGAGCGGGATCGCAGGCAGGCCTATACGGCTAAACAGTCGCGAGGTGTACTCAGCCAGAATGCCGGATGCGCCAATGCCAAAAATAGCGACCTGTCTCGCCTGCGCCAGCAGCGACACGGCCTGCGCCATCGCGTAGCGGTTGCCCGGTTCGGACAACACCGCGCAGGTGTGCTGATGGCCTTCCAGCACAAAATCGATGCTCGCGTCGACGTCGCTGGTAAGCGTGTTTACCGTGGTGGACATCTTCTCGCTGGAGGTGACCACCGGGCCAAACCACTGCTCCAGGGTCTGCTTGAGATCCCGCAGCCCGCCAAACCCAAGCGCCTGAATGGCACGCACCACGGTGGCGTCCGAGGTGTGTAGCACAGCGGCAATCTCCATTGCCGTCTGCTCCATAACCGCTTCACGATTTTCATTGATATAGCTCGCCACCTGCAGCAGACGCGGCGTCAGCTGGTGCGCCCGCGAGCGGAGGCGGTCGCCGTAGACATCAATTTTTCGGATCATCGTGTCGCCTCCGGCAGCGGACGGCCCGCTATCTGCGACTGCACCTGCGCGGCCATCAGCCCCAGCGAGGCAAATGAATTTGAGATCGCTTCCTCGCGGGAGATGAGCACGTAATGCCCGGTTCGGCAGGCGTTGAGAAACTGACACCAGCCCGGCATCACCGCATCCATCGCCGCCAGCTCGTCCTGCGGTTTTCCGCCGGTGTCCCCGCGCCAGGTGGCAAAGACAAAATCAGCATCCAGCTCCGGCAGGCGCTCGGCGCTGACGTCGATGCGCCCGCCCTCCGGGATGCTCTCAATCAGCGGCGGGAACCTGAACCCTGCGTCGCGCAGCACGCGCCCAAGCGAGTGGTAGCTGTGCATGGCGTTGATTTTGCCCTGATTGGCCTGAATCACCGAGACGGTCAGTTTGCTCGTATCGATGGTCGCCTTTAGCGCCTCGATCTGCTCCTGATAGCGACGCTCCAGAATCTTCAGCCGCGCCTCTGTCCCGGTAAGCTGCGCCAGCTTGCGGTAGATCTCCGGCGCACCGCCGTCGAGGTGATCGATACTCACCGTCGGGGCAATTTTTTCCAGCTGTTCGATCGGCGTGTTGCGGGTCGGCTCGGTGATGATAAGATCCGGCTTCGCCGCGGCGATGGCTTCAATATCGATATCCGCGGTGCCGATGAATGTGATGTCGGAATTATCAAAATCGATGCCCGTCAGCATACCGCTGGAACGCAGAAAATGGCTGCCGTCCGGTCGGGTGCGGCCATGGCTGGCAACCGGCGGTACGCCAAGCTCGATCAGCGGAATGGTGATATCCAGGTCGTGCAGGGACACAATCCGCTTCGGGTTAACCGGCACCACCACGTTGCGGTTCAGGTCGTCAGTAAACGTCTGCGTTGGCTCTGCGGCTCCTACAGCAAAACCCACCAGCACCAGCATTGCAAAAAATACGCGCATTTTTATCCCCTAAAATCGATCCCGACGCTGCCAGAGCAGCAGCAGGAAAAACGGTCCGCCAATCAGTGAAATGACAATTCCCGCCGGCAGCTGCAACGGGAAAAATGCCAGCCGCCCGACGTTATCCGCCAGCAGCACCAGCAGCGCGCCCAGTACGGCACTTCCCGTCAGCAGTGCCGTTTGCCCTCCGCGCAGCAGCAGGCGCGCCATGTGCGGGGCAATCAGCCCGACAAAGCCGATACTCCCCACGCAGGAGACGCAGGCCGCGGTGAGCACCACGGGGGCAAACACGCGCAGCAGAGCGAGGCGTGAAGTCCGCACGCCCAGCCCCGTCGCAGTGTGGTTGCCGAGCAAGGCTACGTCTGCGGCGCGTGCGGTAAAGAGCAGCAGCGCAAACGCCGGCACTGTCCAGGCAGCAGCGATGCTGACCAGCGTCCAGCTTGCCGTATGCAGGCTCCCCGCCAGCCACAGCATCGCCGTCTGGACGTCGCGCACGTCGGCGGTCGTCATAAAGACCCCCATCGCGGCGGCAAACGCCCATGACACGCCGATGCCGATCAGGATGAATCGCGGGCGCGAGATATCACGCGCCAGCGCCACTACCAGCAGCGCGGTCAGCAGCCCACCGGCCATGCCGATAAGTGGACGCCAGTACGGCCCCAATCCCGGAAACTGAAAAATCAGCAGCAGCACCGCCGCGCTACAGCCCTCTTTCACGCCGATAAGACCGGGGTCAGCAAGGCCGTTGCGGGTAATGGACTGCATGGCCGCCCCCGCCATGCCGAGCATCGCGCCGCACAGCACCGCCATCAGCAGGCGCGGCAGGCGGATATCCATCACAATGTAATGCGCATCGGCCGTCAGACGTTCAGGATAAAACAGCGCACGTCCGATGGCGGAAGCAGGAATGGGCAGCGAACCGTGCGTCAGGCCAAAACTTAGCAGCAGGAGAGCGGCAAGCGATAATACGGCCAGATACAGCAGCGCCCTCGGGCGAACCAGCGCCGAGAAGGAGAAAAATCGTACTGCCCTCAATCCAGCCCGGTTCATTTGAACATCCTTGACGCCATAAGGATAAAGACCGGCGCGCCGACCAGCGCAGTCATCACGCCGGTTGCCAGCTCATACGGCGTAAACAGCGTACGGGCGGCGATATCCGCCATCAGCAGAACCAGCGCCCCGCAGAGGGCTGAAAGCGGCACCATCACGCGCAGGTCCACCGATACCAGACGGCGAATCAGCTGCGGCACCACGAGTCCGATAAACCCGATCGGTCCGGCAACTGAAACCGCCGCGCCGCACAGCAGGGCGATGGCCAGCAGCGCGAGCAGGCGCGTTTTCAGCAGCGACACGCCAAGCCCCTGCGCCATTCTCTCGCCCAGCGCCAGCATGTTCAGCGACGGCGACAGCCAGAGCGCCAGCGCAAAACCCACGGCAGCGGCCCCCGCGGCGCTAGCGATCGTCTCGCCGATGACTCCCGCCACATCCCCCGCAAGCCAGGTCCGCATGGCCAGCAGCGTCTGTTCATCCAGAATCAACACCGTGGCGGTTATCGATGAGGCAAATGCCGACATTGCCACGCCGCACAGCGTGACCTTCATCGGCGTGAGACCGGTACGCCCGGATGAGGAGAACGTTAGCACCAGCAAAAAGAGCGCGGCGGCGCCAGCTGCGGCTATCAGAGGGCGGCCAAACGGCAGCGACAGCCCGAGGGCACTCGTCAGCACCACCGCCAGCGCCGCCCCTGCATTCAGCCCCAGGATATGCGGCTCGCCGAGCGGGTTGCGGATCACTGATTGCAGCAGCACGCCCGCGACGCCGAGCGCCGCGCCCGCCACCAGGGCGGCGCAAAGCCGCATCAAGCGCAGCCTGACGATCACGCTATGCTCAAAATTGCGCGGGTCGAAGTGGAAAAATGCGTCTACTACCGTCCGGGGGGCGATAACGCGCGCCCCGATGCTCAGGTGCGCAATCGCGCCTGCCAGAAGCAGCAGCGTAAAGAGAATAAAGGCCACAGATGTGCGCATCATGGTTTGTCGTCAGCCTGACGGAACGGCATAAAGAACGGCTTGCCGGTCAGCGGGTTAACCGACATATGCACGTCGACGTCAAACACCGCTTTGATCAGCTCCGGCGTGCAGGCGTCGCCCTCATGCAGTACCCCCTCAACCTTTCCCTGACGTAAAAAGACCAGCGAATCACCGTAATTCACGGCGAAGTTGAGATCGTGCAGAACCACCACCACGGTGCGCCCGTGCCGGCGCGTCAGCGTGTGCAGCAGTTCGAGGATCTCCACCTGGTAGCGAAGATCGAGGTACGTCGTGGGTTCATCCAGCAGGATATAGGGCGTTTGCTGCGCCAGCACCATAGCGATCCAGCAGCGCTGGCGCTGGCCGCCGGACAGGCTTTCAACCAGATGATGGGCAAACTCTGCCGTTCCGGTCAGGCGTAACGCCTCTTCCACGGCCCGCTCGTCTTCCTCGCTCCACTGGCGCATCACGTTCTGCCAGGGGAAACGTCCGCGCGAGACCAGCTCAAATACGGTTAACCCTTCTGGAAGCAGCGGAGACTGCGGCAGGATCCCGAGCTGGCGGGCGACCGCTTTGGTTGGCTGCGAGTGGATGGCTTTGCCGTCCAGCACCGCGCTGCCGCCGAGCGGCTGAAGCAGCCGTGCGAGGGTACTTAACAGCGTCGATTTTCCGCAGCCGTTTGCGCCCACCAGAACAGTCATTTTCTGCTGGGGGATCGCAAGGGAGATATCATCAACGATGATTTTTTTCTGGTAACCCGCGGAGAGGTTCTCAAGAACCAGTCCCGGCTTTTTGATGTAGTGAGCCACGTGAACGCCAACGTAAGAAAAAAAACCAACAAATAAAAATAAAACTCATTCTCTTTTGTGAGTTTGCCGCCGCTCCATGTAGTAGTCAAGCGAAGATACACCCTGTAAAACCCAGGGATAATTGAGCATCACCGCACAAATTAAAATTCATTTTTATTGATTATTTTCAATACCTTAAACAATAAATCGAAGCGTGTTAGCCAGAGAGAAACCTCTGTAGCGAAATTTTTATTTATTCCATTTACTACTACATGCCCTCATGCTTGAATGATTCTCAATTACAAGTCCGATGCCGTAGAGGCTAACGGACAGACCGTAAGGGCAATGACTCACACATTCTTCCGCGAGCATTTCATCGCAGGATATTTTGGGAAAACAGATGTAATGGCTAAGTTCACACCTTCATTCGCCGGGGTAAAAGGGCGCGCGCTCTTTTCACTCCTGTTCATGGCGCCTCTGGTGCACGCAGCAGCAAAAGACGGTGAGACGCTTACCGTCACTGCCGATCCTTACGCTTCCACCGACGCCACCAGCGGCTATCAGCCCCTGAACACCTCCACCGCCACGCTGACCAACATGCCGATGCTGGACATCCCGCAGGTGGTCAATACCGTCAGCGATAAAGTGCTGGAAGACCAAAACGCGACCACGCTAGACGAGGCGCTGTATAACGTCAGCAACGTGGTGCAGACCAACACCCTGGGCGGCACGCAGGATGCCTTCGTGCGCCGTGGCTTCGGCGCAAACCGCGATGGCTCGATCATGACCAACGGCCTGCGCACCGTGCTGCCGCGCAGCTTCAATGCCGCAACCGAGCGCGTGGAGGTGCTAAAAGGCCCGGCCTCGACCCTTTACGGTATTCTCGACCCCGGCGGCCTGATTAACGTGGTGACCAAACGCCCGGAGAAAACCTTCGGCGGCTCGATTTCTGCCACATCAACCAGCTTTGGCGGCGGTAGCGGACAGTTTGACGTCACCGGTCCAATTGAAGGTACGCGTCTGGCCTATCGCCTGACGGGGGAGTATCAGGACGAGGATTACTGGCGTAATTTCGGCACCGAACGCAGCACCTTTATTGCCCCGTCTTTGACCTGGTTCGGCGATGATGCCACCGTGACCGTGCTCTATTCGCATCGCGACTATAAAACGCCGTTCGATCGCGGAACGATCTTCGATCTCAACACCAAAAAGGCCGTCGACGTCGATCGCAAAACCCGCTTTGATGAGCCATTTAACGTGACCGACGGTCAGTCCGACCTCGCTCAGCTTAACGCGGAGTATCGGCTCAACAGCCAGTGGACCGCGAAGTTCGACTACAGCTACAGCCAGGATAAGTACAGCGATAACCAGGCTCGCGTGATGGCCTACGATTCAAAAACCGGCAACCTGACCCGCCGCGTGGATGCGACCCAGGGTTCGACCCAGCGTATGCACACAACGCGGGCAGATTTGCAGGGGAACGTGGACATCGCGGGCTTTTACAATGAGATCCTGACCGGCGTGTCGTATGAGAATTACGATCTGCTGCGCACGGACATGATCCGTTGTAAGAACGTTAAGGATTTCAATATTTACAACCCGAGCTACGGCAGCCTCGGCAAGTGCACCACCGTCTCGGCAGCCGACAGCGATCAAACCATCAAGCAGGAGAGCTACTCCGCCTACGCGCAGGACGCGCTGTACCTGACCGATAAATGGATCGCCGTTGCCGGACTGCGCTACCAGTATTACACCCAGTACGCGGGCAAAGGCCGTCCGTTTAACGTCAACACCGACAGCCGCGACGACCAGTGGACGCCGAAGCTGGGCCTGGTATACAAGCTCACGCCGGCAGTCTCCCTGTTTGCCAACTATTCCCAGACGTTTATGCCGCAGTCGTCCATTGCGAGCTACATCGGCGACCTGCCGCCGGAAACGTCGAACGCGTATGAAATAGGCGCTAAGTTCGACCTGTTCGACGGCATTACCGCCAACATCGCGCTGTTTGATATCCACAAGCGCAACGTGCTGTACACCGAGAGCGTCGGTGATGAAACCGTCGCCAAAACCGCGGGCCGCGTGCGCTCGCAGGGTGTCGAAGTGGATCTCGCCGGATCGCTGACCGAGAACACCAACATTATCGCCAGCTACGGCTATACCGATGCGAAGGTGCTGGAAGACCCGGACTACGCGGGCAAACCGCTGCCGAACGTACCGCGCCATACCGGCTCCCTGTTCCTGACGTACGATATTCACAATGCGTTTGCCGGGAATACGCTGACAATTGGCGGCGGCGGGCACGGCGTAAGCCGCCGCTCAGCGACTAACGGTGCGGATTATTATCTGCCGGGCTATTTCGTGGCGGATGCATTTGCGGCGTACAAAATGAAGCTGCAATATCCGGTGACGCTACAGGTGAACGTGAAGAACCTGTTCGATAAGACCTACTACACGTCGTCGATTGCGACCAACAACCTGGGCAACCAGATTGGCGACCCGCGTGAAGTGCAGTTTACGGTGAAGATGGAGTTTTGACGTAAAAAAGCCCGGTGGCGCTAACGCTTACCGGGCCTACGATCCTAACCCCCTCCCTGTGGGAGAGGGTTAGGGTGAGGGGACATCAGGCCTCTATATCCGCCATGTCGCCTTTCTCCTGGAGCCAGTTACGTCGGTCTTCAGAACGTTTCTTGGCCAGCAGCATATCCATCACGGCGTTGGTTTGCTGTTCGTCTTCATCGCTGATGGTCAGCTGCACCAGACGGCGGGTGTTCGGATCCAGCGTGGTTTCACGCAGCTGCATCGGGTTCATCTCGCCCAGCCCTTTAAAGCGCTGAACGTTCGGTTTGCCCTTCTTGCGTTTGAGCTGCTCCAGCACGCCCGCTTTCTCTTCTTCCGTCAGCGCATAGTAGACTTCTTTGCCAAGGTCGATACGGTACAGCGGCGGCAGCGCCACGTGGACGTGACCGTTTTTCACCAGCGTGCGGAAGTGCTTCACGAACAGCGCACAGAGCAGCGTGGCGATGTGCAGACCATCGGAGTCCGCATCCGCGAGGATACAGATCTTGCCGTAGCGCAGCTGGCTCAGATCGTCGCTGTCCGGATCGATGCCGATCGCCACGGAGATGTCGTGTACTTCCTGCGAGGCCAGCACTTCATCAGACGAGACCTCCCAGGTGTTGAGGATCTTACCCTTGAGCGGCATGATCGCCTGATATTCACGATCGCGCGCCTGCTTGGCCGATCCGCCTGCCGAGTCCCCTTCCACCAGGAACAGCTCGGTGCGGTTGAGATCCTGGGCGGTACAGTCCGCCAGCTTGCCCGGCAGCGCGGGGCCGCTGGTCAGCTTTTTACGCACCACTTTCTTCGCCGCGCGCAGGCGACGCTGGGCGCTGGAGATCGCCATTTCAGCCAGCATTTCTGCGGCCTGAACGTTCTGGTTCAGCCACAGGGTAAACGCATCTTTCACCACGCCGGAGACGAACGCCGCGCACTGGCGTGACGACAGGCGCTCTTTAGTCTGACCGGCAAACTGCGGATCCTGCATCTTCACGGAGAGCACGTAGGCGCAGCGGTCCCAGATATCTTCTGCGGAAAGCTTCACGCCGCGCGGCAGAATGTTGCGGTATTCGCAGAACTCGCGCATCGCATCCAGCAGCCCCTGACGCAGGCCGTTGACGTGCGTCCCGCCGAGCAGCGTTGGGATCAGGTTGACGTAGCTTTCCGTCAGCAGCTCACCGCCTTCCGGCAGCCACAGCAGCGCCCAGTCCACCGCTTCGGTGTCACCTTCGAAATTCCCGACGAACGGTTTTTCCGGCAGGGTCGGCAGGCCGTTAACCGCTTCGCACAGGTAGTCGTTCAGACCCTTTTCGTAGCGCCAGCTCTGTTCGGTGTTGTTTACGTGATCTTTAAAGGTGATTTCCACGCCCGGGCACAGCACCGCTTTGGCTTTCAGCAGGTGCGTCAGGCGAGAAACGGAAAAGCGTGGGCTGTCGAAGAAGCTTTCGTCAGGCCAGAAATGGACGCTGGTGCCGGTGTTGCGTTTACCGCACGTCCCGACGACCTGCAAATCCTGCACTTTTTCGCCGTTTTCAAACGCGATGTTATACACCTGGCCATCGCGACGAACGTTCACTTCCACGCGCTTTGACAGGGCGTTAACCACGGAGATCCCCACGCCGTGCAAGCCGCCGGAGAACTGGTAGTTTTTGTTGGAGAACTTACCGCCCGCGTGCAGACGACAGAGGATCAGCTCAACGGCGGGAACACCCTCTTCCGGGTGGATATCTACCGGCATGCCGCGGCCGTCGTCGATAACTTCCAGCGATTGATCGGCGTGCAGGATAACGTCCACGCGTCTGGCATGGCCTGCCAGCGCTTCGTCCACACTGTTATCAATTACTTCCTGGCCCAGGTGGTTTGGGCGCGTCGTATCGGTGTACATCCCCGGGCGGCGGCGAACCGGCTCAAGCCCGGTGAGTACCTCAATGGCATCAGCGTTATAGGTTTGCGTCATGATTTAAGCTAGCAATTCGCATTGATTGTCAGTGGCTGTGCAGTCCAAGAAAATCGACAATCTGGGTGAAATGATCTTCAAAGCCCGTGAAAGCATGGTTACCGCCCTCTTCTACAGTCTGGCGGCAGGATGCGTAATACGCCACTGCCTGGCGGTAATCCAGCACTTCATCTCCCGTCTGTTGCAGCAGCCAGATAAGATCGGGCGCTTCAAGCGGGTCGACCTGCATAACTTTGAGATCGTAAATATGGCGTGACTCTAGCACATATTGTTGGCCGGTGTAGGGGTTCTCGTTTTCGCCAAGAAAGTCCCTTAACAGCTCAAATGGCCGGACCGCCGGGTTGACGACGACAGCGGGTAATATAAAGCACTGCGACAGCCAGGTGGCGTAGTAGCCGCCGAGCGACGACCCGACAACGCCAAACGATTCGCCGCCGTGTTCAAGCACGATCGATTCCAGCATCTCTGCCGCATCCGCCGGATAAGGGGGCAACTGCGGAATAATCATCTCCACGTGGGGATGATTCGCGCTCAGCCACTGGCGAAGCTGCGTCGCTTTCGCCGATCGTGGTGAGCTGTTAAACCCATGCAGATAGAGAAGCGTCGACATCAATAGCCTTCCGAAGCGGTATCCGGGCGGAATTGAGCCCCGGCCAGACGGCAAACTTCGGTGGTCAGCGAGCCATCGGCATGCAGCTCCAGCCAGCGCCAGCCCGGTGCGATGGTATCCAGCGTAAAGTTGGCGCAGTGCGGCTTAAACTGCACGCAGGTAGAGGGCGTCGCGAGCAGGCGGCGACCATTCCAGTCGAGATCCTGTTCCTGGTGAATGTGCCCGCACAGCAAATTTTTCACGCGCGGAAATTTCGCCAGTACGCCGTCCAGCGCCGCAGAGTTGCGTAAGCTGTGCTGATCGAGCCAGCTACAGCCCGCCGGCAGCGGGTGATGATGCAGCAACAGCAGCGTATTGCGATTCGGTTCGGCGGCCAGTTTTGTCTCCAGCCAGTCAAGCTGATAGTCGCTCAACTCACCGTGCGGAACGCCAAACACCTGACTGTCGAGGAGCAGAATTTGCCACTGGTCCCCCGCAAAGACACATTTTGCCGGTGAAATCCCCGCATCCTGAAGCGAACTGTACATAGCGGGTTGAAAATCGTGATTGCCCGGTAGCCAGACGCAAGGCACGCTAAAGCTCGCAATCCCTTCAGCAAAATGCTGATAGGCTGCGGAGGATTGATCCTGCGCCAGATCGCCCGTCGCGACGATCAGATCGCATGGCCGCTTTTCAGCATGGATCGCGTCAAGAACCGCCTGATAACTCTCCCAGGTGTTCACGCCCAGAAGCGTCTCATGCTTTTCGGCAAAAAGGTGGGTGTCGGTGATTTGTAATATCCTGACTGGCGCCCCACCAGCAACAGTCAGGTTCAACAGGCTTTCCAAATGGTGTCCTTAGGTAGGTTTATGACGCTAACAAACCGGAATCGCCATTGCTCCATGTGCTAAACAATATCTTAGCCAGTCGGCTAAAAACTGGTTAATTTGATGCTTTTCGTCGCGTTGATGCAACTTTTTATTCGGGTAATCATACCGCGCTTTAAAGCGAAAGATCTGCTGGCTTGAACACACTTCAGCGACCATCGCGTCATGATAAAGACGTACCGTCATCGACGGCAGGCTCCAGTAGCTGATGCTCGGCGCCGTTTGCTCAATCTCCACCAGCGTAGTGTAGCGCGTTGATTCTGTTATCGTTAACCGATACTGCGCGTTGCTCACCTGATAGCTCACCGTTTCGCCGGGCGCGTCGTTTCGCGGCAGCAGGCGGCGCAGCTGGGCGAAATTGGTTTCGCACAGGCGCATCATTTCTGGGAAGTCAGGTGTATAACGCTTCATTTTTTCCACTCGTGTCGTAATGTCTGATAATGCAGCTGTAGCCATTGCAGGGCGATGACAGACGCTGCGTTGTCGATTTTCCCCTCTTCTACCCACTGGTAAGCCTGCTCCCGACTCACCACATGAACCCGAATATCTTCGTTTTCATCTGCCAGACCGTGGATCCCTTCCGCTGTCTTGGCGTCCACTTCGCCCACCATAATAGATGAACGTTCCGTTGTCCCACCCGGGCTTGCCAGGTAGCTCAACACCGGTTTCGTCCGGCCGATCGCCAGGCCCGCCTCTTCCAGCGCCTCACGGCGAGCGACGTCTTCGACCGACTCACCTTCTTCGATCATCCCGGCCACCATCTCCAGCAACCACGGCGTATCGCTGGTATCATAAGCCGCAATACGCACCTGTTCGACCAGCACCACTTCATCACGCACTGGGTCATAGGGTAGCAACACAGCCGCATGCCCGCGCTCAAAAATTTCGCGTTTGATTTCACCGCTCATCTCACCGTTAAACAGACGATGCCTGAAACGGTAAAGTTCCATTGAAAAAAAACCGCTATAAAGCGTTTCTCGTGCAATAATTTCTACATCGTTTTTGGCGAAGGTGACAGGCACGTTTTCTGGTTTTTGCATCGGTCGAGTCCTGGTAGCAATGGTGATGAAATTGTGAATTTCAAGGCTGTTTGGCTGCCGTTTGTATGGCTATATGGTAGATTGGAGCAAATTACCGCCAGATGGCACGTTACGCCAACCTTTTGGTGTGGATGATTCTGTTAGAATCGGCAATTATTTTTAATTAGATCAGCGCTAATACTGCTTCACAACAAGGAATGCAAATGAAGAAATTGCTCCCCATCCTTATCGGCCTGAGCCTGACGGGCTTCAGTGCAATGAGCCAGGCAGAAAACCTGTTACAGGTCTACCAGCAGGCACGTCTGGGCAACCCTGATTTACGTAAATCAGCGGCCGATCGTGATGCTGCGTTTGAAAAGATTAACGAAGCACGTAGTCCACTGCTGCCGCAGTTAGGCTTAGGTGCAGATTATACCTACACTAACGGTTTTCGCGATAACAATGGCATCGATTCGAATGCCACCAGCGCCTCTTTACAGCTTACACAAACCCTGTTCGACATGTCCAAATGGCGGGAACTGAGCTTGCAGGAAAAGAGCGCCGGCATTCAGGATGTCACCTATCAAACCGATCAGCAGACGCTGATCCTGAATACCGCGACCGCCTATTTCCAGGTTCTGAGCGCGATTGACGCCCTCTCCTACACCGAAGCGCAGAAACAGGCGGTTTACCGTCAGTTAGATCAAACCACCCAGCGTTTTAACGTGGGCCTGGTCGCCATTACTGACGTGCAGAACGCCCGTTCACAGTACGATACCGTACTGGCTAACGAAGTGACCGCACGTAACAACCTCGACAACGCCCTGGAAGCACTGCGTCAGGTCACCGGTAACTACTATCCTGAGCTGGCCTCTCTGAACGTGGACAGTTTCAAAACGGACAAACCGCAGGCGGTTAACGCCCTGCTGAAAGAAGCGGAAAACCGCAACCTGACCTTGTTGCAGGCACGCCTGAGCCAGGATCTGGCGCGCGAACAGATCCGTCTTGCACAGGATGGTCACCTGCCAACTCTGAGCCTGAGCGCCTCTACCGGCGTATCGGACACCAGCTACAGCGGGTCTAAAACGACCTCTCAGGCCTATGACGACAGCAACGTTGGCCAGAACAAAGTGGGTCTCAGCTTCTCTCTGCCGCTGTACCAGGGCGGGATGGTTAACTCTCAGGTGAAACAGGCGCAGTACAACTTTGTGGGCGCCAGCGAGCAGCTGGAAAGCGCACACCGCAACGTGGTGCAGACCGTGCGTTCTTCCTACAACAACGTAAATGCCTCTATCAGCAGCATCAACGCCTATAAACAGGCCGTCGTCTCTGCCCAGAGCTCACTGGATGCGAACGAAGCGGGTTACTCCGTAGGTACGCGTACCATCGTGGACGTGTTAGACGCAACGACCACGCTGTATAACGCGAAACAGCAGCTCTCCAGCGCACGTTATCAGTATCTGATTAACCAGCTGAACATCAAGCAGGCGCTGGGTACGCTGAACGAGCAGGATCTGCAAATGCTGAACAGCACGCTAGGCAAACCGGTCCCTACGTCGCCTGACAGCGTCGCGCCGGAAAATCCACAGCAGGATGCCGCCGTTGATAATTTCACCCCTAACAGCAGCGCCCCGCTTGCGCAGCCAGCGGCAGCGCGTAGCACCGCACCTGCCAGCAGCGGTACGAATCCGTTCCGTCATTAAGCCTTGCCCGATGGCGCTGAGCTTATCGGGCCTACTTAACCGTAGGCCGGGTAAGCACAGCGCCACCCGGCGCAAAATCACACCTGAACGTAAGCCAACGTAAAGATCCCCCGCATTTCGCCCCTCTTCGCTTCATTTTCAACCACTCATCCTCTATCCTGAGCGTTATTACCACTGGGTCCTGGAAGACAAATATGAAACGGACAAAAACGATGAATCACGCGTCGTTCCGCAAAAGCTGGAACGCACGCCACCTGACACCTGTCGCGCTGGCGGTCACCGCCGTCTTTATGCTGGCAGGCTGTGAGCAAAACGACGAAACGGTTTCGCTGTATCAAAACGCAGACGACTGCGCGAGCGCAACCGGTAAAGCCGCTGAGTGTACGACGGCCTATAACAACGCCCTCAAAGAAGCGGAACGTACCGCGCCGAAATATGCCTCTCGCGAAGACTGTGTAGCCGAATTCGGTGAAGGCCAGTGCCAGCAGGCTCCTGCTCAGGCGGGTATGGCACCGGAAAACCAGGCGCAGGCACAGTCCGGCGGTAGCTTCTGGATGCCGCTGATGGCGGGTTATATGATGGGCCGTTTGATGAGCGGCGGTGCGGGCTACCAGCAGCAGCCGCTGTTTAGCTCCAAAAACCCGAACAGCCCGGCCTACGGTAAATACACCGATGCCACCGGCAAGGGTTACGGTGCTGCAACGCCAGGCCGTACGATGACCGTACCGAAAACCGCAATGGCGCCGAAACCAGCCACCACCAGCACCATTACCCGTGGCGGCTTTGGTGAGTCTGTTGCCAAACAAACCACCATGCAGCGTAGTGCGACCGGCTCCTCAACTCGCTCAATGGGCGGCTGATCATGGAACGAGTCAGTATTGTTGAGCGCCCGGACTGGCGCGAAAAAGCCACCGAATACGGTTTCAACTTTCACACCATGTACGGCGAGCCGTACTGGTGTGAAGATGCTTACTATAAGCTCACGCTCGCTCAGGTCGAAAAGCTTGAAGAGGTAACCGCAGAGCTGCACCAGATGTGCCTGAAGGTAGTAGAAAAAGTCATCGACAGCGATGAGCTGATGACCAAATTCCGCATTCCGAAGCACACCTGGAGTTTTGTTCGTCAGTCCTGGAAAACGAACCAGCCTTCGCTCTACTCTCGCCTCGATCTGGCATGGGATGGCGTGGGTGAACCGAAGCTTTTAGAAAACAACGCGGATACGCCAACCTCCCTGTACGAAGCCGCGTTCTTCCAGTGGATCTGGCTGGAAGATCAGGCGAATGCCGGAAACTTGCCCGAAGGCAGCGACCAGTTCAACAGCCTTCAGGAAAAGCTGATTGAGCGTTTCGTCGAACTGCGTGAACAGCACGGTTTCAACCTGTTGCACCTCGCCTGCTGCCGCGATACCGAAGAAGATCGCGGTACGGTTCAGTATTTGCAGGACTGCGCAGCCGAAGCGGAAGTGGCGACGGAATTCCTCTATATCGAAGATATCGGTTTAGGTGAAAAAGGTCAGTTTACGGACATGCAGGATCAGGTCATCAGCAACCTGTTCAAGCTCTATCCGTGGGAATACATGCTGCGGGAAATGTTCTCTACCAAACTGGAAGACGCCGGCGTGCGCTGGCTGGAACCGGCCTGGAAGAGCATTATCTCCAATAAAGCCCTGCTGCCGATGCTGTGGGAGATGTTCCCGAATCACCCGAACCTGCTGCCTGCTTACTTTGCTGAAGATGATTTCCCACCGATGGAGAAATACGTCGTTAAGCCAATCTTCTCCCGAGAAGGGGCAAACGTCTCGATTATCGAAAACGGTAAAACGCTGGAAGCGGTTGAAGGGCCGTACGGTGAAGAAGGGATGATCGTCCAGGCGTTTTATCAACTGCCGAAGTTTGGCGACAGCTATACGTTGATCGGCAGCTGGCTTATTAACGATCAGCCTGCCGGGATTGGCATTCGCGAAGATCGCGCGCTGATTACGCAGGATCTGTCGCGTTTCTACCCGCATATTTTCGTCGAGTAAGACTTGCCCGGTGGCGCTACGCTTACCGGGCCTACGCTCAATATGTAGGTCGGGTAAGGCGAAGCCGCCACCCGACATGTTTTTACCCCACCTGCACCGACAGCATACTCAAGCTCCCCATCTCAATACCGTCGACCGGGATTGTAATAAACTCCTGACCATCCCACGCGCCTAATACATACAGCAATGGCAAGAAGTGTTCCGGCGTCGGGTTAGAGAGCGAACCGCCGTCGTGATCCAGATAGTTCACCAAAGGGTGTCGTTCGGCCGGCCCTTGCCAGGTCAGGTTGTCTTTTACATAGTCATTAAAGGCTGTTGCCCAGGGGTACGGCGTATTTTCACCGTGCCAGCGTACCGTACGCAGATTGTGTACCACGTTGCCACTGGCAATCAGCATGATGCCCTCATCACGAAGCGAAGCCAGCTTACGCCCCATCTCCATGTGCCAGGCAGCCGGTTTGGTGCTGTCGATACTCAGTTGCACCATCGGGATATCGGCATCCGGATACATTTTGATCAACACCCCCCATGAGCCGTGGTCAAAGCCCCAGGCTTCTTTGTCCAGCGCAACCGGAACAGGGGCGAGCAGATCAACGAGCCGCTGCGCCAGCTCGGGGGAGCCCGGCGCAGGATAATGCGTGTCATACAGCGCCTGCGGAAAGCCGCCAAAATCATGGATCGTTTTTGGCGTTTCCATGGCCGTCACGCCGGTACCCCGGGTAAACCAGTGCGCAGAGACCACCACAATTGCCTTCGGACGCGGTAACGTCTCACCCAGTTCACGCCAGGCGCGGGTATAGACGTTATCTTCCAGGACGTTCATTGGGCTGCCATGGCCTAAAAACAGTGCTGGCATACGAGAAGAAGACATGGTGATATCCTTAGAGAAGGTGTCAATGTGATGGGCCTACATTACGCGCATTCAGGTGAAGATGAACGCAGATAACCGTGAAGATCATCATCAGGAAATTTGAATGTCAGATATCGCTTAAGGAGAATGCATGTCAGTACCGTTGATTTTGACCTTACTCGCGGGCGCCGCAACCTTTATCGGTGCGTTCCTCGGGGTACTCGGGCAAAAACCCTCTAATCGCCTTCTGGCCTTCTCGCTGGGTTTCGCCGCCGGGATCATGCTGCTTATCTCGCTGATGGAGATGCTGCCCGCCGCGCTTCACACCGAAGGTATGTCGCCTGTTCTGGGCTATGGCATGTTTATCATTGGACTGCTGGGTTATTTTGCGCTCGACCGTATTCTTCCTCACGCGCACCCGCAGGATTTAATGCAAAAAAGCGTTACCCCCATCCCGGGCAATATCAAACGCACGGCCATTCTGCTGACGCTGGGTATCAGCCTGCATAACTTTCCGGAAGGTATCGCCACCTATGTCACGGCCAGCAGCAACCTGGAAATGGGTTTTGGTGTGGCGCTGGCCGTGGCTTTGCACAATATTCCTGAAGGACTTGCCGTTGCCGGGCCCGTTTATGCCGCCACGAGCTCAAAACGTACGGCGGTCTTTTGGGCGGGTATCTCCGGGATGGCTGAAATTCTCGGCGGCGTGCTGGCGTGGCTGATCCT
Organism: Enterobacter sp. MGH 33; assembly: GCF_000534535.1. Classification (NCBI taxonomy): domain Bacteria; kingdom Pseudomonadati; phylum Pseudomonadota; class Gammaproteobacteria; order Enterobacterales; family Enterobacteriaceae; genus Enterobacter; species Enterobacter sp. MGH 33. The sequence continues at coordinate 4,318,830 of NZ_KI973212.1, forward strand.
CGGTAGCCTCGTCTCCCCGATTGTGATGGCTGCGATTATGGCTGCCGTGGCCGGGATTATGGTCGCGCTCTCTGTCGATGAGCTGATGCCGCTGGCGAAAGAGATCGATCCCAACAATAACCCCAGCTACGGCGTACTGTGTGGAATGTCAGTGATGGGGATGAGTCTGGTACTGCTGCAAACGGCCGGTATTGGCTAAGAATTTATGCCTCCGTTTTATACGGAGGCTTTATATTATTCAAAAAAACAATCCTATATATTTCACCTATAATAACCTGAAAAATATAGACCTGTAAAAATCCCGAAAAACCACGCCTCTTAAGATAGCCTGCAAATATTAATTAAAACCATCTAAAAATATATTTAAGTCATGTTAATCGCGTCTCCCCACCCCAATTCGTATACTTCGCGAGTATTCTGAAATTAATATTCACATTATGAATCACTCTGAAAAAGGATATTTTCATGTATATGGGTAAAAAACTACTGTTAGCGACGGCTATGGCAGTCATTGTATCGGGTGCTGCTTTTGCAGATGATCAAGGCTCAGGAAAAATCAAATTCAAAGGTATTGTTATTGACGCACCGTGCAGTATCGCACCAGACAGCGTTGATAAAGAAGTCGATCTGGGTGAAGTGACCACGGCTGTTATCAACGCCAACAAAAAATCTACCCCGGTTCCGGTCGATATCAATCTGGAAAACTGCCAGCTTGACGATCCGGCAGACGAGACCGACACGCCAATTACCAAAGTGGATGTGACCTTTACCAGCGCAGCGACAGACGCGGCGGATACCAGCCTGATGAGCAACACCTATGCAAGCGGTGCGCAGAACGTGGGGGTGCGTCTGCTGGATAACGCGGAGTCTGCTATCACACTGGGAGAAGCCAACGAGGTTGAGTTGCTGGCGGGTTCAACCACCCAGACGCTGCATTTCAAAGCGGTTATGGAAGTCCCTACAGGTAAAACTGCGACGGCAGGCCAGGTTGAAGCCATGGCTAACTACGTCCTGATGTACAAATAATTCTGTTACGTCACGGCACCAGCCGACTGGTAATTCATGCCGGTCGGCACTCTCTATTTACTCGAGTAACAGGATGATGACATACAAATTACAATGGATAATCATCATTGCGTCCCTGTTAATGACGAAAGTTGCCTCTGCCACCGAGTTTAATATAAACGCCATCGATAAAGATCAGCGCGGCAGCGTCGATTTATCACTGTTTAAAGATCAAATATCGGTTACGCCGGGAAGCTATTTCGTTACGGTTGCCGTCAATGATATTCCGCTGGCAAATGGCTGGCAGCTTCGCTGGCGAGAAATAAATAATGCCGTTCAGGTCTGTATTCCCCCCGAGCTGGTCGATACCTTTGCGTTGCAGGATGACGTTCGCCACGCTTTGCCTGAGAAAGAGGGATGCGTTGATTTCTCCGCCAGACCCGACATCCGATTTACTTTTGAGCAAGGCAGCCAGACCCTGAAAGTGACCATCCCCCAGGCGTGGCTGCAATACCGTGCGGTTGACTGGATGCCGCCATCCACCTGGGACATCGGCGTGCCGGGCGTACTGCTGGATTACAATCTTTTTGCCAGCCATTATCAGCCCAATAGCGGCAGCAACAATGACAACGCCAATACCTATGGCACCGCCGGTGCGAACATGGGCGCGTGGCGGCTACGCAGCGATTACCAGTACACGCAAAGCCATACTGACGCAGGCTCGGAGCATAATGGACGTTTTTCACGCGTGTATATGTTCCGCCCTCTGCCCTCGATCGGTGCGAAACTGACGTTGGGTGAAACGGATTTCCAGTCCGCAATTTTTGACGCCTTTACCTACACCGGCGCATCGCTAATCAGCGATGAACGTATGCTGCCATGGTCGCTGCGCGGCTATGCCCCGCAGATTACCGGGATAGCGCAAACCAACGCCACGGTAACCGTAAGCCTTGCCGATCGCGTGATTTACCAGAGTAAAGTGCCGCCAGGTCCTTTTGTTATTCAGGATCTTAACCAGTCGGTTCAGGGCACGCTGGACGTCAAAGTCACGGAAGAGGATGGACGCGTCAGCACCTTCCAGGTCTCGGCCGAATCCGTACCATTTTTAACGCGCAAGGGTCAGGTGCGCTACAAGCTCGCGGCGGGTAAAGCGCGCCAGGGCGCCTCCCATGACGTTGAAGATAACGCCTTCATGAGCGGCGAATTTTCCTGGGGCATGCTGTCGCACACCTCCCTGTATGGCGGTACGCTGGCCGATGGCGACCGCTATCGTTCCGTCGCTGCCGGGATCGGCCAGAATATGGCCTGGCTGGGGGCGCTCTCTTTTGACGTCACGCAGGCCACCAGCCAGCTGCCACACCAGCGCAGCCAGACGGGTTACAGCTATCGCATTAACTACAGCAAGCGTTTCGATACCACCGGCAGTCAGCTTACGCTCGCCAGCTACCGCTACTCAGATCCACAGTTTTTGAGCTACGCCCGCTACCTTGATTATGACGACGGTGACCGCCAGTCGGAAAAACAAACCCTGAGCGTGACGGCAAGCCAGTACATTTCGGCGTTATCCCTGAACCTGTACGTCAATATGCTGCGTCAGACATGGTGGAATGATTCACCCTCCACGACCGGCAGTATCACGGCGGGCTACAACTTTGATATGGGCCGCTGGAAGAACCTTGGCGTAACCCTGTCCTGGAGTAAAACGCATTACGATGAGAAAGACGAAAGTGACGATACTCAGTTCTATCTCTCGCTCAGCGTACCGCTCGATCCCGATCATCGACTTAACTATGACCTGCGTAACCGCGACACGCTGAGCCATAACGTGTCGTGGTACGACACGTCGGATCGCAATAACACCTGGGGCGTTTCCGCGGGCGCGGAGAGCGGGAAGCCAGACTCCGGCGCGCAGGTCAGCGGGAATTATCAGCATTATTCTGCGTACGGCGATCTCAATCTCTCCGGCAGTTATAAAGCTGACGAATATAACTCCCTCAGCGCAAGCTGGAGCGGTTCCTTCACCTCAACAGCGAAAGGCGCCGCGCTGCACCGGCGCAGCTACGGTAATGAACCCCGCGTAATGGTCAGCACCGACGGGGTAGGCAATATCCCGCTGAATATGTCGCGAGATGAAACCAACCGTTTTGGCATCGGCGTTTTACCGTCATTTTCCAGCTATTCCCCCTCCAGCGTGCAGGTCAATATGAACAACCTTCCGGATGGCGTGGACGTGGACAGCCGCGTCGTGACCTCAACCTGGACTGAGGGGGCCATTGGTTTTCGTCAGATTGCCACGCGTGCAGGTCAGGACGTGGCAGGCGTTCTGCGGATGTCATCAGGAACGCCACCGCTCGGGGCGATTGTTCGCCTGGAAGAAAGCGATTTGCAGGTTGGGATGGTGGCCGATGAAGGCCACGTCTGGCTGGGCGCCGTTGAGCCAGAACAGCAGTTTCGCGTGACATGGGGCGACAACCAACAGTGTCGCTTCTCGTTACCTTCTCACTTAGAAAACAGTATGCAGTTGATACTGCCGTGTCAGTAAGAAATCATCATGAAATTAACGCCGATTAAAAGCCTGTGCCTGATGCTAATCAGCACAGCATTTACCACCCATGCGGCCATTAATCTGGACCGCACGCGCATTGTTTTTCCAGAAAGCGACAAGGCCAGCAGCCTGAAAGTGGACAACCAGAGCAAGGCGCTGCCTTATCTGGCGCTCTCCTGGATTGAAGATGAAAAGGGGCAAAAAGAAGATACGCACTTTATGGCGCTTCCCCCTATTCAACGTATCGAAGCAGGCGCCTCGTCGCAGGTAAGAATTGTTAAACAAGCCGCTACCCGCCAGCTGCCAAAAGACAGGGAATCGCTGTTTTATTTCAACCTGCGTGAAGTACCGCCAAAAAGCACCAGCGCCAGCGAGGAGCGCAGCGTGATGCAGGTTGCCATGCAGAGCCGAATTAAGCTGTTCTGGCGTCCGGAAGCGATTCGCAAAAAATCTGGCGAACTGACTGAAATGCGCATGGAAATTACCGCCAGCGCGAAAGGACTCACGATCCACAACCCTACGCCGTACTACATCACGCTGGCGTGGCTGAGCAAAAATGCCAAAACCATGCTGCCGGGTTTTGACAGTCTGATGATTGCGCCTTTCGCCACGGCAACCGCCTCTACCGGCGATTACCACGGTAGTTATTACAGCATCGGCTATATCGACGATTACGGCGCCCTAAAAAAAGTCGACGTGCAGTGCACCGGAACGGCGCTATGTAAACTTACCGAACGGAAAATCGATAAAGATGCAAAAGCTCGCTAGTTTGCTGTTTACACTGCTGCTTTCAGCGCTGCCTTTGAAAGATGCGCTGGCGCTTAACTGCTATCTGGGTGGATCTGGCGGCCCCGTCGAGGAGACAAAAACGATCACCTCTTTTGCGATACCCAGCAACGCTCAGGTTGGTCAAAAAATATGGGAGTCTGATGACATTAAAATTCCGGTGACCTGTGACAACAACGTCACGAGCAATTTTCAGCCGGAAGATGTCTTTGCGTGGGTAAACCCTTATCCTGCCGCAACCGATCCCTATTATGAACTGGGCGTTACCTATGAAGGCATAGATTACGATGCCACAGGCCAGCCCAACGGCGTGGATACCCGCCAGTGTCTGGACAACGATAACATCACCATTTACACCCCGGATCAAATCCGCCAGATGGGTTGGGAGAATCGCATCTGCTCCGGCAATCCGGATGATATCCATATTTCACGCACGTTCGTCGCCCGATTACGACTTTTCGTGAGAATTAAGACTATGCCGCCACATGGTTATGTCAGTTCGCTCAGCGATTACATCGTTGTGCAGTTTGACGGTAAGGGTGGCGTGAATCAGATGGCCGACGCGAAGAACCTCAAGTATCACATCAACGGACTGCAAAACATTACGGTGCTTGATTGCGGAGCGACGTTTAGCATTTTCCCTGAAAATCAGGAGATCGACTTCGGCGCCTTCAGCGCGCGCGACATTGTGAATCAGCAGACGCGTATGCGCACGTTTTCAATACGAACCACCAAAGTGCAGGATGCCCAATGCTCGGACGGATTTAAGATGGACTCGTCGTTTTACACAACCGAAACGCTTAGCGCAGACGACACCGCGGTACTGATAGGGAATGGGTTAAAGCTGCGTATTCTTAACGGAACGGAGCCTTACACCTTCAACCAGTACAAGGAGTACGCCGATTTTACGGGCGATACGATGAATGTTGAGCAAAACTACACGGCTGAACTTTCACGGGAAGAAGGGAAAGCGATTCAGTCCGGGCCGTTTGAAACCGTGGTACTCTTCAAAATTAACTACCACTAGAAACAAAAAAGCCGGGTTTCCCCGGCTTTTTCACATCAGCATGTTTAGCTGGCTTTGCGCTCGTGCGCCCGGCGGTACTCAACCAGATCTTCAATCGTCACCACTGGCATATTGTGCAGTCGCGCAAAGGTGATGCACTCCGGCGCGCGCGCCATGGTGCCATCATCGTTGGTCAGTTCGCACAGCACGCCTGCGGGTTTGAAGCCAGCCAGCGTAACCAGATCGATGGTCGCTTCGGTATGACCACCACGGGTCAGCACGCCGCCAGGCTGCGCGCGCAGCGGGAAGACGTGACCAGGGCGGTGCAGATCGGATGGTTTCGCACCATCAGCAATCGCTGCACGCACGGTAGTCAGGCGGTCAGCCGCCGACACACCGGTGGTTACGCCATGCGCTGCTTCAATGGTCACGGTGAAGCCGGTACCAAAGGCGCTGGTGTTGTTTTCAACCATCATCGGCAGATCAAGCTGCTTGCGACGGTCTTCGGTGATGCACAGGCATACGATGCCGCTACCGTGACGGATGGTCAGCGCCATCTGCTCAACGGTCATGTTCTCGGCGGCAAAAATCATGTCGCCTTCGTTTTCACGGTTTTCATCGTCAAGCACCATCACACCGCGGCCTTCGCGCAGTGCATCCAGTGCATGCTCAACACGTTGAGTTGAAGTGCCAAAAGAGGAAAGTAGCGTCTGATTCATGGTAAAAAAACCTCATTAACTTTATGGTTACCAGAATCAGGGCAGTCTTAGGAGCGCCGTACTAGCGGCAAAAAAATAACGTGAGCGGGCCATGCCCGACTGGATCGTTACTCTCTCCCATCCGGACTCTAACCGTCGGCCCCGGAATTACACCGGATCTGCTGACCTTTGAGAATTCACCCAAAGCGCTCGCGGGCTTTCAGCGTTAAGCTGATTTACCGCCGGTGGGGAATTTCGCCCCGCCCTGAGAATAAGCGAGATAACTATAACGCTATTGATTACCCTGGGCAATGCATAAGCTTCAAACAATTTTGTTTAACCCACGGCATGACGCGCTACAATAGGCACTAACACCTTTTCATCAAGGGAAACGACAATGATTGACCCAAAGAAAATTGAGCAGATCGCGCGTCAGGTTCATGAGTCCATGCCGAAAGGTATTCGTGAGTTTGGTGATGACGTTGAGAAGAAAATCCGCCAGACGTTGCAGGCACAGTTGGTTCGCCTTGATTTAGTCAGTCGCGAAGAGTTTGACGTGCAGACGCAGGTGCTGCTGCGCACCCGCGAGAAGCTGGCGCTGCTGGAACAGCGTCTGAGCGAGCTGGAGAGCCGCAATGCGCCGGAAGAAGTGAAGCCAGCGCCAGCTATTCCACCGGTGGATGACCAGGCATAAGTGCGGCCTGTTGTGCCCGGTGGCGGCTACGCCTTACCGGGCCTGGATGAACGCGTAGGTCGGGTAAGGCGCAGCCGCCACCCGACATAAAAAAACGGGCCTGTTGGCCCGTTTTTTACTGACTGTCTTTCTGGATCTTCTTAATGATGTTGGTGGTTGAACACCCGTCCTCAAAGTTGAGCACCATCACTTCACCGCCATTTGCCCAGACCTCTTCGCTACCTGCGATTTGCTCTGGTTTGTAATCGCCGCCCTTCACCAGCAGGTCAGGCAGGATCCCGGCAATCAGGCGCTGCGGGGTGTCTTCTTCAAATGAGACCACCCAGTCCACCGCTTCCAGCGCGCCGAGCACTATCATGCGCTGCTCCAGCGGGTTCACCGGACGCGTTTCACCCTTCAGACGTTTGGTTGAGGCATCGCTGTTGACCGCCACAATCAGGCGATCGCCCAGCTTACGCGCATTCGCCAGATACGAGACATGACCCGCATGCAGGATGTCGAACACGCCGTTGGTCATCACCACTTTTTCACCGCGTTTGCGCGCGGCAGCAACGGCCACTTTCAGCTCGTCTTCGGTCATGACGCCAAAGCCGGTATCCGCACGCCCACGCACCGCGTTTTCCAGCTCGATTGGCGAAACGGTGGAGGTCCCGAGTTTACCAACGACCACGCCCGCCGCGGCGTTCGCGAAGTAGCATGCTTCTTCCAGGGAGTTACCCGCCGCCAGCGTCGCCGCCAGCACGCCAATCACCGTATCACCGGCACCGGTCACGTCGTACACTTCCTGCGCCTGGGTTGGCATATGCAGCGGCGCCTTGCCCGGTTGCAGCAGCGTCATGCCCTGCTCGGAACGGGTCACCAGCAGCGCAGACAGCTCGAAATCAGCGATGATTTTCATGCCGCGCTCAACCAGCTCTTCTTCAGTTTTGCACTTGCCCGCCACCGCTTCGAACTCAGAGAGGTTTGGCGTCAGCAGGGTTGCGCCGCGATAGCGCTCAAAATCGGTGCCTTTCGGATCGATCAGTACCGGTACGCTGGCTTTACGCGCCAGCTGGATCATGGTCTGCACGCTCGCCAGCGCGCCTTTGGCATAATCAGACAGCACCAGCGCGCCGATATTGCCCAGCGCCTGGCTAATACGCTCGTGCAGCGGCTCAGGATCAACGCCTTCGAATCCTTCTTCGAAATCGAGGCGGATCAGCTGCTGGTTACGCGACAGGACGCGCAGCTTGGTGATGGTTGGGTGGGTCGGAACAGAAACGAAGTCGCACTTCACGTTCACGTCCGCCAGCGACTGACTCAGGGCACGCGCCGCATCGTCAATGCCGGTCAGGCCCACCAGACGCGAATGCGCGCCCAGCGAGGCTATGTTCATCGCCACGTTTGCCGCGCCGCCTGGACGCTCTTCAATGGTGTCGACCTTAACTACCGGCACCGGCGCTTCCGGAGAGATACGGCTGGTCGGCCCATACCAGTAGCGATCCAGCATCACATCACCGACAACCAAAACTCCAGCACGTTCAAACTCTGGCAGTGTTACTTTCATTCCTGACTCCAGAAAGATTCACAATTTGCGCGCGATAATATCACACTTGTTTTGTTACGCACGGTTCCACCAGCCACTTCTGCCAGCTTGTGGTCACCTGCGCGCGTTCATCGGCGAAACAGTCCAGCGCCACATGGCCCGGCTGTTCCTGTAAGGCCAGATGGTGCAACTCATCACGCAGCGTGGTGTAGGCGCGGGTTAATGCCTGCGCCTCCTGCTCATCCATAATGTCGTTCTGCGCCAGCAGTTCGAGTATGCGCACGTTATCCGACCAGCGGGTCAGCTTCGGCTTATCGTGCGCGTGCAGCAGCACCAGGTACTGAGTGATAAACTCGATATCGGTAATGCCGCCTTCATCGGCTTTAATATCAAAGCGATCGCGATGTTTGTTGCCAAGGTGCGCGCGCATCTTCTCCCGCATTTCCCGCACTTCGGTTTGCAGCGTACTGCCCTCGCGCGGGGTCGTCATGACCGCCTTGCGGATCGCATCGAACTGCGTTTTGAGCTGCGGATCGCCGTATACCACGCGGGCGCGCACCAGAGCCTGATGCTCCCACGTCCAGGCTTCGTTCTTCTGATAGTCGGCGAAAGCCTCCGTCGAGGTGACCAGCATGCCTGCCGCGCCGGACGGGCGCAGACGCGCATCCACTTCATACAGAATGCCGGATGAGGTGCGGGTGCTGAACAGGTGCATGATGCGCTGGGCCAGACGCAGGTAGAACTGCCGCCCGTCAATCTCACGTTCGCCGTCGGTCATGACGTCTGCCGGACAGTCGTGGAGGAAAATCAGATCCAGATCGGAGCTGTAGCCCAGCTCCCAGCCGCCCAGCTTGCCGTAACCCACCACCGCAAAACCGCGGCCTTCGCGCTCTGCAAGGTGTTTCGGCTGCCCGTAGCGGGCCACCATCTGCACCCACGCCTGATGGACAACCGCGTCGATGATCGCTTCCGCCAGCCAGGTTAAGTGATCGCTCACTTTCATTACCGGCAGGGTACCGGCGATATCTGCCGCCGCCACGCGCAGCATCTGCGCCTGCTTAAACTGACGCAGCGCCTCAAGCTGTTGCTCTTCGTCCTCTTCCGGTACGCGCAGCAGATACTGACGCAGCTCGTCGCGGTAGGCATCCGTCGCCGTAGGCTGATACAGCGTATTCGGGTCGAGCAGTTCGTCCAGCAGCAGCGGATAACGCGCCAGCTTGTTCGCCACCATCGGCGAGGCGGCGCAGAGAGAAATCAGGTGCTTCAGCGCGCCGGGAAACTCGCTTAACAGTTCAAGGTAAGTGGTACGCGTGACGATCCCGCTCAGCAGCGGCATCATGCGCGACAGCGGCACCGGCGCATCCTCGCGGGAGCAGACATCGCACAGCAGATGCGGCATCAGATGATCCAGCACCTGACGACCGCGTGGGCCAATGGCGCGTTTGTTCAGTTCGAAGCGGAAATCGGCAATCAGCGCCACCACGCGATGGCGGGCATCGTCGCTTAAGTGCGCCAGCACCGGCGTGGTGTCATCTTCCTGGAGCGCGTCCTGCCACAGCTCGCGCCAGTGCTCGGAGAGCGCATCATCCTGCGATTCGCTTTCGTCGTCGCCGATCAGATCGTTAAAGATGCGGCGCACGCCCGCCATATGCGCTTCCAGCCGTTGCGTCAGCGCCGCCCAGTCATCCAACCGCATCCCCCAGGCCAGACGCGCCCGGTTCAGCTCGTCGCCCGGTAACGTCTGGGTCTGTTCGTCGTTGATACTTTGCAGCAAATTTTCCAGACGACGCAGGAAGAGATAAGAGTCACGCAGCGTTTGCGCATCGCCTTCCGGCAGCAGATGCAGCTGCTCGATAGCGCTCAGCGTCGGCAGCAGCGAGCGGGATTGCAGAGAAGGTTCACGCCCGCCGCGTATCAGCTGGAAGACCTGGACGATAAATTCGATCTCACGAATACCGCCCGCGCCGAGCTTGATGTTGTCTTTCAGGCCACGGCGACGCACCTCGCGGGCAATCATCCCTTTCATATTTCGCAGGGACTGGATCACGCTGAAGTCGATGTAGCGGCGGAACACAAACGGGCGCAGCATGGCGCGCAGCTCGTTGGCCCAGGCATCGTCGCTGTCACCCATGATCCGCGCTTTGACCATCGCGTAACGCTCCCAGTCGCGACCCTGCTCCTGGTAATAATCTTCCAGCGCGGCAAAGCTCAGCACCAGCGGACCGCTGTCGCCAAACGGACGCAAACGCATATCCACGCGGTAGACAAAACCATCCTGGGTGGGCTGATCCAGTGCCTTAATCAGCCGCTGCCCCAGGCGAGTAAAGAACTGGGCGTTGTCCAACTCGCGACGACCGCCGCGCGTGGAGCCGTTCTCCGGCCAGGCAAAAATCAGATCGATGTCTGAGGAGAAATTAAGCTCGCAGCCGCCCAGCTTGCCCATCCCCAGAATCAACAGCGGTTGCGGAACCCCGGCTTCGCTGCACGGCGTGCCCCACTCTTTACAGCAGGCGGCGTAGAGCCAGTCCCGCGCGGCGACAATCAACGTCTGCGCCAGTTCGCTCAACTGCTGCAAGGTGCTCTCTTCGCTCACCAGCTCCAGCGCCTGCGCCCAGGCAATGCGTACCATCACCCGGCGGCGGAACTGACGCAGAACGCGCATCAGCGTGGCTTCATCTGCCACCTCTGCCAGCGCGGTTTGCAGCCAGCCAGCATAATGCCGCCACTCGTCAGCCTGCGGCGGCGCGCTTTCCAGCTCTGCCAGCCAGTCCGGGTTGGCGCTGACGCTCTCCTGCACAAAATCACTGAACGTGAGCACGCTTTTCGCCTGCTCGCTTAACGATGACGTGGGTAACGACTCAGGCAGGCGTTCGCAAACGGTCTGCCAGTGCTGTTGTAACTGCAAAGAAAGCGGCATATCAGGGGTTCCTTGCCAGAATTAACGTTTTCCGCTGTGCAGCCAGTACGGATCCTGCGAAATGGCCTCGTTGCGGAAATGCTCGATCTCGATCTGCTGACGGGTCTCGATGGCATGCTTCAGCCCCTGCCAGTTCTCCAGCCAGGCCTGCGCCTTCACGCCCTCATACGCACCTGACAGCAGCAACATGCTGTCGATGTTACGCGCCAGGCGGGGAAGCTGATCGCCATACTGGTCGCCCAGCGGATGCGCAAAGGTGGTTCTCAGCTCGGCTGCGTGACGGGAGAGGTGGATATCCGCAAAACGTTTGAAGTTTTCCGCAATTTTGGTCTGCCCTTTCGCATCGAGGAACGTGCGCCAGCCGCGCGTCACCAGAAACTCGGTCAGCGCCAGTTTCGCGCCGGCGTTTTGCGGGCTGTAGATCGCCGTTTGTGCCGACACGTCGGAAAGCATCAGCGTTTCGGTTTGAGTGAGCAAATCACGTAAGTGAGTGCTGGCTTTACGCGGTACAATGCCGCCAAAGAGCGTCAGGGTATGACGCACCAGCCCCATAGCGGCCAGCACCTGTTTTTTGGCATTTTTCACGTTACGCGCCCACAGCTCCTCGTGGTACTGCCACTGAGAGAGCGCCAGCTCCAGCGCCGCTTCCATGCCCTGCTCAACGGAGGCTTTCGGCACAACGCGCAGAATCGGGGTTTCTCGCAGCACGCGCGGCGCATTCCCGGCGGCCAGGTGATAGCCGCGTGCCGCTTTACTCAGGCTGCCCTGACGCAGGCCAGGCTGGTTCACCAGCTTGTGCGCCAGCTTCAGCACGTCGCTCGCCTCGCCTTCCAGCAGTTCGAGTTCCAATTCGCAGATCGGCTCCTGCTCTTCACCCGCCTTAATTTCACCCCGATCAAACGCGATCTCAATGCGGCTCTTGCCTTCCGTCACCAGCCATTTTTCGCGCCAGAAATCGGTGCTGAACAGCGGTTGCGCCTCTGCCGACAGCGTTGCGGGCAGCGTTCCTTCCGGCCACACTTCCGCCGGAAAACGATCCAGCTCAAGTTCTGGCTTACTGATGTCGATATTGTATTCCGGACGCTGGTGCAAACCGCCCACCACGCGACCGGCGATTTTCATCGTCATCTCGTAGCGCCCGTTCGCACCCCGGATGCGCAGGCCCATATCGTGGTTGCGCAGCCAGTTGTCCGGCGTTTCGTAATAGATGTTGAGCAGCTGTACGGGTTCATGGTGCTCGCCGGACAGCGTATTCAGATGCTGGCGGAGCGCGTCAGCGCTGTCTTTTTCGACGATAAACTTTAATTCGATCTCTTGTGCCATAGCCTTGTACTTTTGCGTGCGTCACAGACGCGTCGATGAAGGCGAACTTCCTCGCCATTTGTTTGTCAGTACATAGTATTTTGCGCCAAATTGCCACGCAATGAGCAATTTGACGGGCGTAAAAGTTTAAAGCGGTGGAAATCATGACACAGATGATTCCGATTGATGATGAATCCTTTGCGTAGCGACACTGATACCACTACTATCGTTCCACTTTTTATGAAAATAACGACTGATATGCTTAAATTACGCCTGATTGGACTTACTTTACTCGCTTTTAGCGCCGCAACCGCGGTCCACGCTGAAGAGAAACGTTACGTTTCTGATGAACTGAATACCTGGGTACGCAGCGGCCCTGGAGACAATTATCGCCTCGTGGGTACGGTAAATGCCGGCGAGGAAGTGACTCTGCTGCAAACCAATGCAGACACCAATTACGGTCAGGTTCGTGACAGCTCTGGCCGCACCTCATGGATCCCGCTGAAAGAGCTGAGCACGGTGCCAAGCCTGCGCACCCGCGTGCCGGACCTGGAAAATCAGGTGAAAACCCTGACCGATAAGCTGAACAACATTGACGGCACCTGGAACCAGCGCACCGCAGAGATGCAGCAGAAAGTGGCGCAAAGCGACAGCGTGATCGCCGGTCTGAAAGATGAAAATCAGAAGCTGAAAAATGAGCTCATCGTCGCGCAGAAGAAAGTGAACGCCGCGAATCTACAGCTGGATGACAAACAACGCACCATCATCATGCAGTGGTTTATGTATGGCGGCGGGGTGCTTGGCGTCGGTCTGGTGCTGGGTCTGGTGCTTCCTCACCTTATCCCGAGCCGTAAACGTAAAGACCGCTGGATGAACTAACTCGTCTTCTCTGCCACACTTACGTATCATCTTGCGAAAAGAGAAAACGGGAGTGTTGGCGTGAAGAGTTATCTGGTCGGTGGTGCGGTACGTGATGCGTTATTAGGTCTGCCGGTCAAAGATAAAGACTGGGTCGTGGTCGGTGCCACGCCCGAAGCGATGATTGACGCGGGCTACCAGCAGGTAGGCCGCGATTTTCCTGTGTTCCTCCATCCGAAAAGCCGGGAAGAGTACGCCCTGGCGCGTACCGAACGGAAATCCGGTTCCGGTTATACCGGCTTCACCTGCTATGCCGCGCCGGATGTGACGCTGGAGCAGGACTTACTGCGCCGCGATCTCACCATTAATGCCCTGGCGCAGGACGAAAAAGGCCATATTATCGACGTCTACGGCGGCCAGAACGATCTGCGCGACCGTCTTTTACGCCATATTTCCCCCGCCTTTTCTGAAGATCCGTTACGCGTACTGCGCGTGGCGCGTTTTGCCGCCCGTTATGCCCATCTCAGCTTCCGCATCGCCGACGAGACGATGGCGCTGATGACGGCCATGACCGACGCGGGCGAGCTGGAACATCTGACGCCAGAACGCGTCTGGAAAGAGACCGAAAACGCCCTGACTACCCGCAATCCACAGGTCTTTTTCCAGGTACTGCGCGACTGCGGGGCGCTGAAAGTGCTATTCCCGGAAATAGATGCGCTGTTTGGCGTGCCCGCCCCGGCGAAATGGCACCCGGAAATTGATACCGGCATTCACACCCTGATGACGCTGAGCATGGCCGCCATGCTCAGCCCGGAGGTGGACGTGCGCTTTTCCACCCTCTGCCATGACCTCGGCAAAGGGTTAACGCCAAAGGAGTTGTGGCCACGCCACCACGGGCACGGTCCGGCTGGCGTGAAGCTGGTTGAAGGGCTTTGCCAGCGCCTGCGCGTGCCGAATGACATTCGCGATCTGGCAAAACTGGTGGCTGAGTTCCACGACCTGATCCACACCTTCCCGATCCTGAAACCCGCTACCATCGTCAGGCTGTTTGATAACATCGACGCCTGGCGCAAACCGCAGCGCGTGGAGCAAATTGCGCTGACCAGCGAAGCCGACGTGCGCGGCCGCACCGGGTTTGAAGCGTCCGATTATCCGCAGGGTCGTTTGCTGCGTGAGGCGTGGGACGTAGCGAAAGCGGTGCCAACAAAAGAGGTGGTGGAGGCAGGGTTTAAAGGCCCGGCGATCCGCGAAGAGCTGACGAAGCGGCGGATTGATGCGGTTGCAGCGTGGAAGGAAAAACGTTGCCCTCAGCCGAAAGACTGAGGGCGGTCGGTCATCAGAAGAAGACCACGTACACGGCAGCCGCGACGATAAAGCGGTAGATCGCGAACGGAATAAACGAAATACGCTTAATCAGTTGCAGGAAGGTTTTGATGGCGATCAACGCCACAATAAAGGCGGTGATAAAGCCCACGGCGAACATCGGAATGTCGCCCACGGTCAGGAAGCCGATGCTTTTGTAGAGATCCAGCGCGGTGGCACCCATCATCATCGGCACCGCCAGCAGGAACGAGAACTCAGACGCCGCGTAACGGCTCACGCCCATCAGCATCCCGCCGGAAATGGTTGCCCCTGAACGGGAGAAGCCCGGCCACAGCGCCAGACACTGGAAGCAGCCAATCATAAACGCCTGGCGATACGTCATATCGTCCAGACCTTCCGCACGCGGGGTTTTTGGCTTCAGCACTTCGGCGGCAATCAGCAGGAAGCCGCCGACAACCAGCGCGTACATCACGTTAATCGGGTTGAAGAGCGATTTAATGGTGTCGTGGAACACCAGCCCCAGCACCACCGCCGGGATCATCCCGAGCAGAATATGAATCAGCGTCAGGCGCCCTTTGCCCTCTCCTTCACGCTGCGGCAAACGCCCGAAGTGGATACCGATCAGACCAAACAGACGTCGCCAGAACATCACGACCACCGCCAGGATAGAGCCCAGCTGGATCACCACCTCAAACGTCTTTGCGGTATCGCCTTCAAAGCCCAGGAGATGGCCAACGATAATCATATGGCCCGTACTGGACACCGGCAAAAACTCCGTCAATCCTTCGACCACACCCAGTATTGCCGCCACCAGCAGCGAGTGCATATCGCTCATCTATAAACCCCTAAAAAGATATAAAAAAACGGTGTCCCACGCGGACAACCGTGAAAGATACAGCTTTAAGACCGATATAACCTAAAATGGTTTAGCTATTATGACGTTAAATCTTTCCTTTCAGATTTGTGCCACGCTCGATAATCACGCCCACATTGGCGGCGCGCGCCACCGCTCCCGGCTTGCTTAGCTTAATGCGCACCCATGGGGAGTTAAATTTGCTCAGCAGCAGGTCTGCTACCTCTTCCGCCACGCGTTCTACCAGCGCAAAACGTTGCCCTTCAACATGGGCGATGACCGTTTCACTGATGTCGGCGTAGCTCAGACAGTCATTCACATCATCGCTTTTTGCTGACTTGCGGTTGTCCCAGCCCATTTCGATATCGAACACCAGTTTCTGCTCGATGGTCTGTTCCCAGTCGTAAACACCAATTGTGGTGATTACCGAAAGTTGCTCTATAAATACAATATCCATCACGACCTGCCTGCTTTTTGGCTAAACCGGATACCACTTCCGGCGAATTATGCGTATTATCCACAGATGCTGAGAATACAGATACATTTTCAAAACGGAACAGCGTTATGAGTGCAATCGCGCCTGGAATGATTATCCTCGCCTACCTTTGCGGCTCAATCTCCAGCGCCATTCTGGTCTGCCGCATCGCCGGGTTGCCTGACCCGCGTGAAAGTGGTTCCGGGAATCCGGGGGCGACCAATGTACTACGAATTGGCGGCAAGGGAGCAGCCGTAGCGGTTTTGATTTTTGATGTTCTGAAAGGAATGCTTCCCGTCTGGGGCGCGTATGCGCTCGGCGTCACACCCTTCTGGCTGGGGCTGATTGCCATCGCCGCCTGCGTCGGCCACATCTGGCCCGTTTTCTTTGGTTTTAAAGGCGGTAAAGGCGTTGCCACCGCGTTTGGCGCGATTGCGCCGATCGGCTGGGATCTCACCGGCGTGATGGCGGGCACCTGGCTGCTGACCATCCTGCTGAGCGGTTATTCGTCGCTGGGCGCCATCGTCAGCGCACTGATCGCCCCGTTTTATGTCTGGTGGTTTAAACCGCAGTTTACCTTCCCGGTGTCGATGCTCTCGTGTCTGATCCTGTTGCGCCACCACGACAACATTCAGCGCCTGTGGCGGCGTAAGGAAACGAAGATCTGGACGAAGCTCAGGCGTAAAAAGAAAGACGCTCAGTAAACCGTTCGTTATGCCTTATAACCAAATGTGATTTTTGTCACCTTCTGCCTGTGGTAACTGTTAGAGACACAACACAACCACACAAAAAGAAAATGGCAGAAATCACAGATTCAACTCCCCTTCCAACGGCAGGAAATACCCCGGATGGCGACATCAAGTGGGTACGTAGCGCATCGGACGTTTCACGTCTCGTTAATGACGGCTCTCAGGGCCGGGCCAATGCCCGCATCGTGGTCGGTATCGCGCTCGGGGGAATTTTCCTCGATGCCTACGATCTCGGCGCGCTGGCATTCGGCATCAAAGACATCACCCGCGAATTTAACCTGACGCCCGCCGGTACCGGCATGGTGGCCTCGGCGATTACCTTTGGCGCGATTGTCGGGGCGCTGCTCGGCGGCTATCTTACGGATAAAATCGGGCGCTACCGCGTCTTTATGGCCGACATGGTGTTCTTTGTCGTTGCCGCTATCGCCTGTGTGCTGGCCCCGAACGAATATGTGCTTGCGGGCGCGCGCTTTGTGATGGGTCTTGGCGTTGGGATCGACCTTCCCGTCGCGATGGCGTTTCTCAGCGAGTTCGCCAGGCTGAAAGGCCCGGGGAATAAAGCCTCCAGCGTCGCAATGTGGTGCCCCACCTGGTACGCGGCCATCAGCATCTCTTATCTTCTGGTGCTCTTCTTTTACGCCGTGCTGCCGGAAAGCCACAGCGACTGGCTCTGGCGTCTGATCCTTGGCTTTGGCGCGGTGCCCGCGCTGGTGATTATCGCCATCCGCAGCCGCTATATGAGCGAATCCCCGGTCTGGGCGGCGAATCAGGGCAATCTGAAGGAGGCGGCGTCCATCCTGCGGCAGTCTTACAATATTAATGCCCACGTACCGCAGGATGCGCTCGACCAGCCCGCGCCTGTCGTGAACAAGGCAAAATGGTCGAACTACCTGAACCTGTTCCGCGGTATCTATCTGCGGCGTACCACGCTCGCCACGCTGCTGTCAGTGGTCTCCTCGTTCGCCTATAACGCCGTAGCCTTTGGCCTGCCGGTGATCATCTCCAGCTTCTTTGTGCAGTCGATGCTGACCACCATTCTGATCTCGCTGGCGCTTAACCTGCTGTTCGCCTTTGTCGGCGGGCTGCTGGCGGTGCGCTATGTTCCGCGCTTCGGCGCATGGCGGATGTCTCTGGCGGGTTATGCGTGCCAGCTTGCGGCACTGCTCGGCCTGGCGTTGATTGGCCGGCCTGACGGGGCCACGGAAGGCGTGTTCGCCGTCGCGATGCTGGCGCTGTTCCTGTTTGGTCAGGGTTTTGGTCCAGGTGCGCATACCATGACGTTTGCCTCCCTGAGCTACCCGACCTCGCTGCGCGGCGTGGGCGTGGGGCTTAACCAGACGCTGATGCGCAGCAGTTCAACGCTGTCACTGTTTCTGTTCCCGCTGCTGGTCGCCTCGCTGGATACCGCCGTGTTCTGGGTGATTGCGCTGGCGCCGTTTATCGGTCTGGCGTCGCTGCTGGCGATCCGCTGGGAGCCGTCGGGGTATGATGTGGATGCAGAGGATTATCGGTAGCCTTTCTTGCCGGGTGGCGCTGCGCTTACCCGGCCTACATTACTGAAACCGGCTCACATGAGCCGTTTTTTTATCCATAAGCGACTCATATGACAGCCTTCATTTCCGCCAGGGCATACTGAAACGTACCCCGATAGTGTGGAAATGGAAGCACCATGTTAGCAACTCAGGTCACTGATAATTCATACAAAGGCTGGCAGGCCTCGCTTGCCCTCCAGTTTTGTCATACCCCTGAGAAAACCCTCCTCCATTCCGCGCGTCACAGCGGGCCGCTCACCGTTCAGCGTCCGTTTTATCCCGAAGGGGAAACCTGCCACCTTTACCTGCTGCACCCGCCAGGCGGAATTGTGGGCGGAGATACGCTGGATATTTCCGTGCGGCTCGACGCCAAAAGCCATGCCCTCATCACCATGCCCGGCGCCAGTAAGTTCTATCGCAGCAACGGCCCGCTGGCCTGCCTCAGTCAGCATTTTTACCTCGACGAAGAGGCCACGCTGGAGTGGCTGCCGCAGGACACCATTATTTTCCCCGGCGCTAACGCCGCGCTGCGTTCCGTCTTTCACCTGCACGCCACCAGCACGCTGCTGGCGTGGGAGCTGTACTGTCTGGGCCGTCCGGTGATAAACGAAACCTTCAGCCACGGCACGCTGGAGAACCGCCTTGAGGTGTGGGTGGATGGCGAGCCGCGTCTGATTGAGCGACTGCATCTCAGCGGTGGCGATCTGACGCCCGTCGCGGACCATCCGTGGGTCGGCACGCTGCTGTTCTATCCGGCCCGGGAAGCACTTCTCGACGCGGTGCGTGCGCTTCTCGCCCCGCTGGAAAACGTTGGCGGGGCGACGCTCACCGACGATCTGCTGTCGGTGCGTTTTCTCTCCCACGACAACCTGATTTGTCAGCGGGTGATGCGCGATATCTGGCAGTCGCTTCGCCCGCTTTTAACTCCCAAAACCGCCTGTTCGCCGCGCATCTGGCAGACATAAGAGAAACGCTATGGAACTGACTCCCAGAGAAAAAGACAAGCTGTTGCTGTTCACCGCCGCGCTGGTTGCCGAACGCCGCCTCGCGCGCGGGGTAAAGCTCAACTACCCGGAATCGGTCGCGCTGATCAGCGCCTTTATTATGGAAGGCGCGCGCGATGGCGAAACCGTCGCCTCGCTGATGGAAGCCGGCCGCCACGTCCTGACGCGCGATCAGGTGATGGAAGGCGTGCCGGAGATGATCCCGGATATCCAGGTGGAAGCCACCTTTCCGGACGGATCCAAGCTCGTCACCGTCCACAACCCGATCGTGTAAGGAGCGCGTGATGATCCCAGGCGAATACCGGATCCAGTCCGGAAACATTGCTCTCAACGTCGGGCGCGAAACCCGAAGTGTGATCGTGGAAAACCACGGTGACAGGCCGATCCAGGTCGGATCGCACTACCACTTTTACGAGGTCAACCCGGCGCTGAAGTTCGATCGCGAAGCCACCCGAGGTTACCGGCTGAACATCCCGGCCGGCACTGCCGTGCGCTTCGAGCCCGGCCAGAAGCGGGAAGTGACGCTGGTGCAGGTGACGGGCGCACAGCGCATTTTCGGCTTTCGCGGCGAGGTCATGGGCGAGGTGAAACATGGCTGAGATTTCACGCCAGGCGTATGCCGATATGTTCGGCCCCACTACCGGGGATAAAGTGCGGCTGGCCGACAGCGAGCTGTGGATCGAAGTGGAAGACGATCTCACGATCTACGGCGAAGAGGTTAAATTCGGCGGCGGAAAAGTGATCCGCGACGGTATGGGACAGGGGCAGATGACCGCCGACGACTGCGTGGATCTGGTGCTCACCAACGCGCTAATCGTCGATCACTGGGGGATCGTGAAAGCGGATATCGGCGTAAAAGATGGGCGGATCTTCGCCATCGGCAAAGCCGGAAACCCGGACATTCAGCCCGGCGTGACGATCCCGATTGGCGCGGCAACGGAGGTGATCGCCGCCGAAGGGAGGATTGTCACCGCCGGCGGGATCGACACCCACATCCACTGGATCTGTCCGCAGCAGGCGGAAGAGGCGCTGGTGTCTGGCGTCACCACCATGATCGGCGGCGGCACCGGGCCTGCGGCAGGCACAAACGCCACCACCTGCACACCGGGGCCGTGGTATATCGCCCGCATGTTGCAGGCAGCCGATACGCTACCGGTGAATATTGGCCTGCTGGGTAAAGGGAACGGCTCCAACCCGGACGCGCTGCGCGAGCAGATCGCGGCAGGTGCCATCGGGCTTAAGATCCACGAAGACTGGGGCGCGACGCCTGCGGCCATCAACTGTTCGCTGGAGGTCGCTGAAGAGATGGATATTCAGGTGGCGCTGCACAGCGACACGCTGAACGAGTCCGGTTTTGTCGAAGACACGCTGGCCGCCATCGCCGGGCGCACCATCCACACCTTCCACACCGAAGGGGCGGGCGGCGGCCATGCGCCGGATATCATCACCGCCTGCGCGCACCCGAATATTCTGCCCTCCTCCACCAACCCGACGCTGCCCTACACGGTCAACACCATCGACGAGCACCTGGACATGCTGATGGTTTGCCATCACCTCGACCCGGATATCGCCGAGGACGTGGCGTTTGCCGAATCCCGCATTCGCCGGGAGACCATCGCCGCCGAAGA
This sequence comes from Enterobacter sp. MGH 33, assembly GCF_000534535.1. Lineage (NCBI taxonomy): Bacteria > Pseudomonadati > Pseudomonadota > Gammaproteobacteria > Enterobacterales > Enterobacteriaceae > Enterobacter > Enterobacter sp. MGH 33. The sequence continues at coordinate 4,339,730 of NZ_KI973212.1, forward strand.
CGTGCTGCACGATATCGGCGCGTTCTCGCTCACCTCGTCAGATTCACAGGCAATGGGCCGCGTGGGGGAAGTGATTATCCGCACCTGGCAGGTGGCGCACCGCATGAAGGTGCAGCGCGGCGCACTGCCGGAAGAGACCGGCGATAACGATAACTTCCGCGTGAAGCGCTATGTCGCCAAATACACCATCAACCCGGCGCTGACCCACGGCATCGCCCATGAGGTCGGTTCTATTGAGGCGGGCAAGCTGGCGGATCTGGTGGTCTGGTCCCCCGCCTTCTTTGGCGTCAAACCCGCCACCATCGTCAAAGGCGGGATGATCGCCTGCGCGCCGATGGGCGACATCAACGCCTCGATCCCCACGCCGCAGCCGGTACATTACCGCCCGATGTTTGGTGCCCTTGGTGCCGCACGCCACGCCACGCGGCTGACGTTTGTCTCTCAGGCTGCTGATGCCAGCGGCATTCCGCAACGGCTCGGACTGCAAAGCGCCACCGCGGTGGTGAGAGGCTGCCGGTCGGTGAAAAAGGCCGACATGATCCACAACGATTTACAGCCGAATATCACCGTTGACGCGCAAACCTATGAAGTACGCGTCGACGACGAATTGATCACCAGCGAACCGGCAGAGGTTTTGCCGATGGCGCAACGCTATTTTCTGTTTTGAGGAGTCATGATGATCTATTTAACCCAACGCCTGGACCATGCGCATCCGATTACCGCCAGCGTCACGCTACCGATTGATGTGCGGGTAAAAAGCCGCGCCCGCGTGGCGCTGAACGACGGCCGCGAAGCCGGGCTAATGCTGCCGCGCGGCCTGCTGCTGCGCGGGGGCGACCTGCTGACTACCGACGATGGCAGCGAGGTGATCGAAGTGATCGCCGCCCCGGAGTCGGTTTCCGTGGTGCGCTGCGCCGACCCGTTCCTGCTCGCCCGCGCCTGTTATCACCTGGGCAATCGTCACGTACCGCTGCAAATAATGCCTGGCGAACTGCGCTACCACCACGACCACGTCCTCGACGATATGCTGCGTCAGTTCGGGCTGGAGGTGACCTTCGCCAGCCTGCCATTTGAACCGGAAGCGGGCGCTTACACCAGCGATGCCCACAGCCATAGCCACTCTCACGCTCATTCACATTAAGGACTCATCATGCGCAAGTACTTACCGCTGTTACTGCTGGCTTTTTCCGTTCCGGCGCTTGCCCATCCCGGCCACGGGACCGACAGCTTCCAGGCAGGATTTCTCCATCCGCTGACCGGGCTGGATCACCTGCTGATGCTGACGGGGGCTGGCGTGCTCTCCGCCCTGAGCGGCCGCAAGCTGCTGTTGCCGTTAGCGACGCTCGGCATGATGCTTGCTGGTGCCGTTGCGGGCAGCCTGCTCGGCGGCTTTAGCGGCATGGAGATGCTGATTATCGCCTCGCTGGCGGTCTGCGGCGTGATGATGTTTAAGACTGAAAATCGCCTGCTGCTGGCGGTGCCAGCCCTGGCGATGTTCCACGGCTGGGCGCACGGCGTGGAGATGTCCGGCCACAGCTTCTGGCTCTTCACCAGCGGGTTTATGTTAGCCAGCGCCACGGTGCTGTGTGCCAGCTTCGCGGCAGGGCTGCTGCTGCGCCGTCACGACGGCCTGCGTAAAACCTTCGGCGGCGGGCTGATCGTCTCCGCCCTGCTGGCGCTGATGAGCTGATGGAGCACGCCCGCCAGCGGCTGCGCCTGATGCAGCTCTCCAGCAGTAGCCTGCCGGTCGGATCGTTTACCTGGTCGCAGGGGCTGGAGTGGGCCGTTGAGGCCGGGTGGGTCACGGACGCTGAGGCCTTCAGGCGCTGGCAGATCCAGCAGATGGAGCAGAGCTTTTTCTGTGTCGACCTGCCGCTGTTTATCCGCCTGTATCGTGCCTGCGAGAAGCAGGACGTCGCGACAGCAAAACGCTGGACGGCATACCTGCTCGCCTGTCGGGAAACGCGCGAGCTGCGCGATGAAGAACGCAACCGTGGGGCGGCCTTTACGCGCCTGATTAAAAGCTGGGAACCTGACTGCCCGCCAGAATGGCTACCGCTGTTTATACAAAGCCAGCTCGGCGGCATGGCGTGGCTCGGCGTGCGCTGGGGCATTAGCGCGCGCGAGCTGGCGCTGAGCCTCGGCTACAGCTGGATTGAGAGCGCGGTGATGGCGGGCGTCAAGCTGGTGCCGTTTGGGCAGCAGGCAGCACAACAGCTGATTATCGACCTGAGCGACCATTTTGCCGCCGGGTTTGAACAGGCATTTTTACGTGGCGACGACGCGCTGGGGGCCGCTACGCCGCTGTCGGCCATCGCCTCCGCGCGCCATGAAACCCAATATTCACGACTATTCCGTTCCTGAGGAGTCAACATGGCTGATTACAAACATCCCCTGCGCGTGGGCGTGGGCGGCCCGGTAGGGTCGGGCAAAACCGCTCTGCTGGAAGCGCTCTGCAAGGCGATGCGCGACACCTATCATCTTGCGGTGGTGACCAACGATATCTATACCAAAGAGGATCAGCGCATCCTGACCGAGGCGGGTGCGCTGGAGCCAGAGCGCATCGTGGGCGTGGAAACGGGCGGCTGCCCGCATACCGCCATCCGCGAAGATGCCTCAATGAACCTGGCGGCGGTGGAAGCGTTGAGCGAGAAGTTCGGCAATCTGGATCTGATCTTCGTGGAAAGCGGCGGGGATAACCTGAGCGCGACCTTCAGCCCGGAGCTGGCGGACCTCACCATCTACGTCATCGACGTGGCCGAAGGGGAAAAAATCCCGCGCAAGGGCGGGCCGGGGATCACCAAATCCGATTTTCTGGTGATCAACAAAACCGACCTCGCGCCGTACGTCGGTGCGTCGCTGGAGGTAATGGAGCGCGACACTAATCGCATGCGCGGCGAGCGTCCGTGGACGTTTACCAACCTGAAAGCGGGTGACGGGCTGGCGACGATTATTGCGTTTCTGGAAGAGAAAGGAATGTTGCGGGTGTAGAGCCATGATCCCCTCTCCCTGTGGGAGAGGGTTAGGGTGAGGGTTACGCCTCAGGCAGTTCCGCCAGCGGCCAGCGCGGACGCACAGACACGCTCAGGTCAGCCGTTGCGCCGGCGTTCAGACGCACCATCCCGGCGTAGGCGATCATCGCCCCGTTATCGGTGCAAAATTCAGGACGCGCGTAGAACACTTCCCCGCGACGCTTTTGCATCATTTCGGCAAGCTTCGCGCGCAGCGTGCGGTTAGCGCTGACGCCACCGGCCATCACCAGACGCTTAAAGCCGGTCTGATCCAGCGCGCGCTTGCACTTGATCATCAGCGTATCCACCACCGCGTCTTCGAACGCACGGGCGATATCGGCACGGGTCTGCTCACTGTCGTCATTATTGCGGATAGTATTGGCCGCGAAAGTTTTCAGGCCAGAGAAGCTGAAATCCAGCCCCGGACGGTCGGTCATCGGCCGCGGGAAGACAAAGCGCCCTTCCGTTCCCTGCGACGCCATTTTCGACAGCATCGGGCCACCCGGGTAATCCAGCCCCAGCAGCTTGGCGGTTTTATCGAAGGCTTCACCGGCAGCATCGTCGATCGACTCGCCCAGCAGCGCGTACTTGCCAATGCCCGTTACGCTAATCAGCTGGGTATGCCCACCCGAAACCAGCAGCGCCACAAACGGGAACTCTGGCGGATTGTCTTCCAGCATCGGCGCCAGAAGGTGCCCTTCCATATGGTGAACCGGAATGGCCGGAACATCCCACGCGAAGGCCAGCGAACGCCCTACCGTTGCGCCGACCAGCAGCGCGCCGACCAGGCCCGGCCCTGCGGTATAGGCCACGGCATCAATATCTTTTGCACTCAACCCGGCCTCTTTAAGCGCCGCCTGAATCAGGGGAACCGTTTTACGCACGTGGTCACGAGAGGCCAGTTCAGGCACGACGCCGCCGTAGTCAGCGTGCAATTTCACCTGACTATACAGCTGGTTGGCCAGAAGCCCTTTTTCGTCGTCGTAAATCGCGATGCCGGTTTCATCGCAGGATGTTTCAATACCCAGTACACGCATGACTTGTTTTACCTCGTTTCAATACCGCGCAGTGTAGAGCCTGGGCGGATTGTTGTAAAACTTTGTTCGCCCCAGGAAGAAGCCTCGTGTATACTCCTCACCCTTATTAAAGTCCCTTTCAAAATCGCATCGGTGCTTTACAAAGCAGCAGCATTTGCAGTAAAATTCCGCACCATTTTGAAATAAGCTGGCGTTGATGCCAGCGGCAAACCGAATTTATTAAAGGTGAGAGTTACATGCCGGTAATTAAAGTACGTGAAAACGAGCCGTTCGACGTAGCACTGCGTCGCTTCAAACGTTCATGCGAGAAAGCAGGTGTTCTGGCTGAAGTTCGTCGTCGTGAGTTTTATGAAAAACCAACGACCGAACGTAAGCGCGCTAAAGCTTCCGCTGTGAAACGTCACGCGAAGAAACTGGCTCGCGAAAACGCACGCCGTACTCGTCTGTACTAATCTGTTGAGGGCCACAGCCCTCAATTGACAGACAGAGTTGTAGTCGTAAGGCCGTGCTTCCGGAAGGAATGCGCGGCTTGTTTTCGTTTATAAGTCGCTTAAATTTTTGGGGCATATGGCCGGAAGAATCCCACGCGTTTTCATCAATGACCTGCTTGCCAGAACCGACATCGTCGATCTCATCGACGCGCGGGTGAAGCTAAAAAAGCAGGGCAAGAACTACCATGCGTGCTGTCCGTTCCATAACGAAAAAACCCCCTCTTTCACCGTAAACGGTGAAAAACAGTTCTACCATTGCTTCGGCTGTGGCGCACACGGTAATGCCGTCGATTTTTTGATGAACTACGACAAGCTCGAGTTCGTTGAAACCGTCGAAGAGCTGGCGGCGATGCATAACCTTGAAGTGCCGTATGAAGCAGGCAGTGGGCCAAGTCAGATCGAGCGCCATCAGCGGCAAACGCTGTACCAACTGATGGATGGCCTGAATTCGTTTTACCAACAGTCTCTTAAGCACTCTGCGGCTGAGCCTGCGCGTCAGTATCTGAACAAGCGCGGACTGAGTGACGATGTGATTGCGCGTTTCGCTATTGGTTACGCCCCGCCCGGCTGGGACAACGTGTTAAAGCGTTTTGGCGGCAATAGCGAAGATCGTAAATCCCTCATCGACGCAGGCATGCTGGTCACCAACGACCAGGGACGAAGCTACGACCGCTTCCGTGAACGGGTGATGTTCCCGATCCGCGACAAGCGTGGCCGGGTGATAGGTTTTGGTGGTCGCGTGCTGGGTGATGCCCTGCCGAAATACCTTAACTCCCCGGAAACCGATATTTTCCATAAGGGCCGCCAGCTTTACGGTCTTTATGAGGCACAGCAGGATAATGCGGAACCTCCGCGTCTTCTGGTCGTCGAAGGCTATATGGATGTTGTTGCGCTGGCGCAGTACGACATTAATTATGCCGTTGCGTCGCTGGGAACGTCCACCACGGCGGACCATATCCAGCTGCTGTTCCGCGTCACCAACAACGTGATTTGCTGTTACGACGGTGACCGCGCAGGACGCGACGCCGCCTGGCGAGCGCTGGAAACCGCGTTGCCGTATATGACCGACGGGCGTCAGCTACGCTTTATGTTCCTGCCCGACGGTGAAGACCCGGATACGCTGGTGCGTAAAGAGGGCAAAGCGGCGTTTGAAGCGCGGATGGAGCAGGCTCAGCCGCTCTCCACGTTTCTGTTTAACAGCCTGATGCCGCAGGTTGATTTGAGTACCCCTGACGGGCGCGCGCAGCTCAGCACGCTGGCGCTGCCGTTAATCAGCCAGGTGCCCGGCGAAACGCTGCGCATCTATCTGCGTCAGGAGTTAGGCAATAAGCTCGGCATTCTGGATGACAGCCAGCTTGAACGTTTAATGCCGAAACAGGCTGAAAACGGTACGGTTCGCCCCGCGCCTCAGCTAAAACGCACAACCATGCGTATACTGATAGGGTTGCTGGTGCAAAACCCCGAACTTGCTCCGCAAGTGCCGTCGCTGGCGGGTTTGAACCACGAAAAATTGCCCGGGCTTGGCTTATTTTCAGAATTGGTCAACACTTGTTTGTCTCAGCCAGGTCTGACCACCGGACAACTTTTAGAGCATTATCGCGGCACAAAAGAGGCCGCTACCCTTGAAAAACTGTCGATGTGGGACGATATAGCAGATAAGGATATCGCAGAAAAAACGTTCACCGACTCGCTCAACCATATGTTTGATTCGATGCTTGAGTTGCGCCAGGAAGAGTTGATAGCTCGCGAGCGCACCCATGGCCTGAGCAGCGAAGAACGCCGGGAGCTCTGGATGATTAACCAGGAACTGGCGAAGAAATAAAAAATTTAACGGCTTAAGTGCCGAATATCGATCGGGAAGCCCCCGGCAGCCGCACTGAGAGGCAGCGGCAAAAATATAAGTACGCCCTCGCTTTAAAGGTTGGCAGCCCATCGCCGACACCAATCAAACGAATTAAGTGTGGATACCGTCTTATGGAGCAAAACCCGCAGTCACAGCTGAAACTTCTTGTCCAACGCGGTAAGGAGCAAGGCTATCTGACCTATGCCGAGGTCAATGACCATCTGCCGGAAGATATCGTCGATTCAGATCAGATCGAAGATATCATCCAAATGATCAATGACATGGGCATTCAGGTGATGGAAGAAGCACCGGATGCCGATGATCTGTTGCTGGCTGAAACCTCCAACAACACTGACGAAGATGCGGAAGAAGCTGCTGCACAGGTCCTGTCCAGCGTGGAATCTGAAATCGGGCGTACCACTGACCCGGTCCGCATGTACATGCGCGAAATGGGTACCGTTGAACTGTTGACCCGCGAAGGCGAAATTGACATCGCAAAACGCATCGAAGACGGGATCAACCAGGTTCAGTGCTCTGTTGCCGAATACCCGGAAGCGATTACCTATCTGCTGGAGCAGTACGATCGCGTCGAAGCGGAAGAAGCGCGTCTGTCCGATCTGATCACTGGCTTTGTCGACCCGAACGCTGAAGAAGATATGGCGCCAACCGCCACTCACGTCGGTTCTGAGCTGTCTCAGGAAGAGATGGATGACGATGAAGACGAAGATGAAGAAGAAGAGGACGACAGCAGCGACGATGACAACAGCATCGACCCTGAACTGGCGCGTGAGAAGTTTGCCGAGCTGCGTACCCAGTACGAAGTGACGCGTGACACCATCAAAGCGAAAGGCCGCAGCCATGCCGCCGCTCAGGAAGAGATCCTGAAGCTGTCTGAAGTGTTCAAACAGTTCCGCCTGGTGCCAAAACAGTTCGACTACCTGGTGAACAGCATGCGCGTGATGATGGATCGCGTACGTACCCAGGAACGTATCATCATGAAGCTGTGCGTTGAACAGTGCAAAATGCCGAAGAAGAACTTCATTACCCTCTTCACCGGCAATGAAACCAGCGAAACCTGGTTCAACGCCGCTATCGCGATGAACAAGCCGTGGTCTGAAAAGCTGCACGACGTGAAAGAAGACGTACAGCGCGGCCTGCAAAAACTGCATCAGATTGAAGAAGAGACCGGCCTGACCATCGAGCAGGTGAAAGACATCAACCGTCGTATGTCCATCGGTGAAGCGAAAGCCCGCCGTGCGAAGAAAGAGATGGTTGAAGCGAACTTACGTCTGGTTATCTCTATCGCCAAGAAATACACCAACCGTGGCCTGCAATTCCTGGATCTGATTCAGGAAGGCAACATCGGTCTGATGAAAGCGGTAGATAAGTTTGAATACCGTCGTGGTTACAAGTTCTCCACCTATGCTACCTGGTGGATCCGTCAGGCGATCACCCGCTCTATCGCAGACCAGGCGCGCACCATCCGTATTCCGGTGCATATGATTGAGACCATCAACAAACTCAACCGTATCTCTCGCCAGATGTTGCAGGAGATGGGCCGCGAGCCGACGCCGGAAGAGCTGGCTGAACGCATGCTGATGCCGGAAGACAAGATCCGTAAAGTGCTGAAAATCGCTAAAGAGCCAATCTCCATGGAAACGCCAATCGGTGATGATGAAGATTCGCATCTGGGTGATTTCATCGAGGATACCACCCTCGAGCTGCCGCTGGACTCTGCCACCACCGAGAGCCTGCGTGCTGCCACGCACGACGTGCTGGCTGGCCTGACCGCCCGTGAAGCCAAAGTGCTGCGTATGCGTTTCGGTATCGACATGAACACCGACCACACGCTGGAAGAAGTGGGTAAACAGTTTGACGTTACCCGCGAACGTATCCGTCAGATCGAAGCGAAGGCGCTACGTAAGCTGCGCCATCCGAGCCGCTCTGAAGTGCTGCGTAGCTTCCTGGACGATTAATCGGTCCTGAAATGAAAAAGCTCCCAATCGGGAGCTTTTTTTTTGTTTATTCCCTCTCCCTGTGGGAGAGGGTCAGGATGAGGGCATCAAGCCGCAGAGGAGCTAAAGCCCCCTCACCACCAGCGCCTCATCCAGTTCCCGATACGCCTCCACCAGCTTGTCCAGCGTCGCCCTGTTCAGCCCGCTCGGGTTTGGCAGCACCCACACCTGCGTTACGCCAATGGTAATGTTCTGCTTACCCCAGCTGGCGCCGCGCTGGCTGAACGCCTGCTCGTAGGCCTGCTTGCCGAGGATCGCCAGCGCCGCGGGCTGATAGTCTTCAATTTTCGCGATCAGCTCACGCCCGCCAGCGCGCAGCTCATGCAGATTCACTTCGCTCGCCTGTACCGTGGGTCGCTCGACCAGCATGGTGATGCCACAGCGCGTATCCAGCAGCTGCTGCTCTTCTTCCGGCTTAAGCTGTTTGTCGGTAAAACCGGCCTGGTGGATCACCTTCCAGAAGCGATTTCCCGGATGAGCAAAGTGAAAACCGGTGTGCGCCGATGACTTACCCGGATTGATACCGCAGAACACCACCCGCAGGCCAGGGGCCAGAATATCGTTGATCATCTCTACTCCTGTCTATGCATCTTAGGATAAGTATAAAGGATTGATTATGCGTTGTTTATAAAAACAGCAGGCAGGTGTGAATGGCTGGATTGCTGAGGGGAGTTACTTTATAATTCACCGCCACGGCCCCTTAGCTCAGTGGTTAGAGCAGGCGACTCATAATCGCTTGGTCGTTGGTTCAAACCCAACAGGGGCCACCAGATAAAACAAGGAGTTAGATGAGAAATCGTCTAACTCCTTTTTCTTTGGATGCAATTTGGGTCAGGTAATGGGTCAGGTAAGGAATTGCTACCCTGCCCTCTTCATCTCGCTGCCAGCATCCCCGGATAGTGATGAAAGCCAGTAGCACTGCCTGTAATATTCACCGTACCAAATTTTTACGGCTTTGCCGCAACAAGCCAGTTGCCTGCCGTGCTCGCAGAATGTCTACAGCCCGGAGATAAGGGGATTGTTCCTGCCAGTTAAATCCCTTCCTGTCGATACGCACCAGTTCGTATTTTTCCACCAGAAAATTCACGGCATCAGCCAGCGTGATTCCGGCATCGATATGTTCCTGTATAACACGTTCCTCACTGAACGGTGTGTCGTTGAGGGTGAGACCATAGTGCTGTTTCAGCAGGCGGGTCAGTAGCATTTGCCAGACAGCCACGGGTGACAGGCAGGGCTTCGCCGCCCGCTGAGTTGTTGCAGGTAAAGTTTTCATGTTTACTCTCGTGAAGGTAATTAACTCTGAGTGGGGTAAATGGCGATGTATACGTAGCCGCAACTGCCAAGAGTATCGGCTTCGCAGGTGAAACCGTTGTGGTACAGGGTGACGCAGTGGGCGTGTTGGGGACTGAGTTCACCGGTGGTTAGCATCGACTCCATATGGCGGATAAAGTGCGGGCATGTTTCATCCAGCTTCCGGCATTCGGTGTCACTGAACCTGCCGGTGATGCTGGCCCTGTCAGCCAGATAGTGCAGTCGGTTACCCTCCTGCACCAGACGGGCTCCCAGGCGCGGCGTGATAGCCCGCTGCAGGCCCCAGTTGATGTGGGTCATGGCGGCTCTCCTTTTATTGTCAGTTCAGGGTGATGCACATCAGGCAGGTATAGGGCCCATTGCGGTCCTGGCGGCGTTCGGCGTATACCGCGAGGACTCCGGCGATATCCGGAACGTACCTGCCGGTGTAATGACAGACGCTACCGTGCCACTGGTATTTGCCGGTGCAGTAGCGAAAGATTCGGGACTCAGGATGCTGGCGGTATATCGTCATTGCCCTGCGTTTACTGATAATTTTCATGTAATACCTCAAAGCAGACCGTGTTCTGCGAACGAATAGATTTGCCTGCCGCCGACAATCAGGTGGTCAGGAACGCGGATATCCACCAGCTGAAGTGCCTGCACCAGTCGCTGCGTGAGGGCTTTGTCGGCCTGGCTGGGAGCTGTCTCGCCGGAAGGATGGTTATGCGCCAATATCACCGCAGCCGCGTTGAAGTGCAGAGCACGTTTGACCACTTCCCGGGGATGGACTTCAGTGCGGTTAATCGTGCCGGTAAAGAGCGTTTCATGGGCGATAAGCTGGTTCTGGTTGTCCAAGTACAACACCCGGAACTCTTCCCGCTCAAGTGCGGCCATATGCAGTCGCAGCCATTCACGGACAGCATGTGAGGAGGTGAAGGCCACCCCGGGCTCATGCAAGTGCCGGTCCAGAGCCCTGAGCGCCCGCTGAATGAGACGCCGGTCCTGTGGCGTCATCTCGCCGGGTAAAAAGGAAAGCTGTTTCATCTGTTGCTCCTTCGGTCAGTCGATAATACGCAGAATGGCGTGGGCCTCTGGATGCTGCAGGGCGTAGTCCCGCAGGCGGTAATAGTGTTCAGTCATGGCATCGCATTGGGTGCGACAGGCGTGATGGCTGTATTCAATCAGGCAGACAGCGACACCTGCGGCTTCTGCACTCATTTGGGCATCGTTGCCGTTCAGGCAATTAAACAGACGCCATGTCTCATCATTGTCAGACTCGGGAGCCATAAACGCCCCGCCATTGCTGAGGGTGTAAAAGGACCAGATACCACCGCTGTAGGTCGAACAGAAGCGGTCCATCCAGGCAAAAATATGCGGTTCCAGGGTTGTCCACTGCGGGATAGTGCCAAAGTGTTGCGGCCAGAAATCGATACGCTGTTCGTCGGGTACCTGCGTGACGGTCAGTTCAAATTCTGATTGGTTAGCGGGTGCGAGGTCGTACTGCGTCTGTGTTGTCATGGGCATGTCTCCGTTAATAAAAAACGCCAGCGGCGATGGCTGGCAAATGGGGGAATAAAGCGTGTTCGGGGAGGTGAAATGTGCGGGTAAATGCTTCGCGGTCAGCGGGTGGAGGTGCCTGTACGGATGCCGGAGGTGCGGATGTAGCGGTTAAGACTTTCAGCGGCATCGGGTTCAAAGTTCCATGCCCGCCAGACCATCCGGCCTTCAGTGTCACGAACCACAAGGCGGAAGTGACTGCCTTGGTCGTCTTCGAGGGTGATATTGCTGTACGTGGTAGTGACCGCTTGCGCATGTCTTCGGGTGAAGGGTCCCGGTGGCAGTAAGTGAGATTCAGGCATATGCCTCCTTAAATGCAAAAAGCCCCTGTTGCCAGAGCAACAGGGGCTGTGAGGACTACTGATGCCACTCTGGTTAGAGTGGCAGGATTATCAGAAGGTGACTTTCAGTGTGGCCTGACCGTTGTAACCGTCAACGCTGTTACCGCTGACGCTGCGGGTATAACCGCCCTGCACGCCCAGTGTGACATTCTGCCGTACTCGTGCGTCAATACCCGCCTGCAGGTCAAGCGACGTGCCTTTCTGAGACGGGGTGAAGCTGACATTGCTGCCTGCAGTCGCCGTGCCCATGCTCATATCGCCATCGGAACTGAACGTGCGGATGACCGACGGACGTACCCACCAGTTCACCGGAAGCTCACTTGCGCTGCGCTTCATGCTGTCAGCAAACCCTGTGACCGCAGAGGTACCCTGACCGAAGTCCATTTCAGACGAACTGCCAAAACGGATACCGGCGCGGACATGCTGCGCACTGCCGTCACCAAAGTTCACGTAACCGCCGTTGTCATGCCCATCATCCAGAGACAGTCCTTGCCAGACGTACTGCAGTTGTGGCTCCAGCACCAATCCCTGACTGATGTTAAACGGTAGACCGGTTTCCACAGAGGCCAGCCAGCCAGTGCCGTCAGTATCAAAACGGTTATCCGAAGAGTTGGCTTTCAGGCTGTGACGGGAGCCTTGTGCCACGATATCTGCCCACAATCCACTGGCATCATGAACTGCTGTCAGATAGCCGCCGATGCTGTACACCGTGTCACGCACGCTGCCTGCCGCAGAGCGATCGTCGTTTTTCACATCCACCGACGATTGGCCTACTGCGCCATACAGACCAGTGGTTAGGGAAAGTGTACCGGTATCATGCTTGAACAAGTCACCACCAAGCTGCATAAAACCGTAGCTGCCGCTGCTTTCCGGGGTGTCGCCCTGTGCAATGCCGCCGTTACCATCACGCCCGGTATGCCCGCCCTGAATACGTCCCCAGATCCCTTGGTCGTTCACGGCGCTGCTGCGCTGACTGTATGTTCCCGCCAATGCACGGTCGTAATCCATACTCTGCGCAAACAAAGAGGCGTACAGCGCCACTTCGGCACGGTAACCCGCTTCACTGGTGAGGTACCAGTTTTCATCGGCACTGCCGTGGCTCAGGGTGTAGTTGTACGCCCCGGCCTGCAATTTGCGGCCCAGCGCAAAGGCTCCGGCTTCAGTGGTGGCTCCGTTAATCGCATCCACCACTTTGATGCCGTTGCCGGTTGTTGCTAGGCCCAGCCCTGCATCACCGGTATGGGTGAAGTTCAGCCAAGTTTTGCCGGTTGCCTGTCCGCCGTCAATGACCAGCATATCGGTCGGGAAGGCCGGGTCATCAAGACGAATCGACATGTTGATGGTGCCGTTACGGCCCGTCAGATTGGTGACCGTCAGTGTTTCCGGGACAAATTGACTACCGGTGGCTGGAGTAAAACTGATGGTTCCGGCGTTATCGAGGTTATCGAGCACCGATTTCACTGCCGCCCCACGCTGAATATTCCAGCTGGCAGCGCTGTCGAGGGTGACGTCAGTCGGGTCAATCGCGCCGTTCATCACCGAGTTGCCAGTCAGGCGCACTTGGGTACCAGACTGTGCGATGATATCGCTGTTGATGATCGCATTGTTCAGCGCCAGCGTTCCCTGATTCAGGGTTACCTGTGACTGAGACAACGTGCCATTGCTGACCGTCAGGGTACCGTTACCCTCTTTGAGTAATTGCCCGTCACCACTTACCGAACCGCTGATGGCTGCGTTACCGTTGCTGAAGTGCAGTTGTCCGCTATTGGTGGCACTCCCTGTCAGCGATGCACCGTCGCCAAATGTGGTGGTATCCAGCGTTTCACCCGCTACGAGGCGGCTGATAATCAACGACAGCCTGACCGCCAGTCTGTCGTAGCGACGCTCTGTCGGTGGCATGATGGTTCCTCCGTGCAGGTTAACCGGTTGAAAGACATGAGATTCTAAAGGAGGGGGTTGTCAGGATATGTCTGTTGGAGCCGCTATTTTGAGGGAGGCCTGAAGCCTGAATCTGTCAGGCCTGCGCCATTTTTCGGTGAAATACTCGGCAAAAATTCCCACCAAAAATGACAGGGAGTGTCATTTATTAACACCGCCGTAACGTTATCTGATGCAAAGTGTGAACTCACGCAGGCCGAAAACCACTGAGCATCGCTTCCGCCATCACCCACAGTGCCCGGTTAAGCTTCACATCACCGTCTATGCCCCGCACGGCACGGGTATGCGTGCGCCCGCCTTTTGCGCTACGACCACTGAGCCCGCCCTTAATCAGGTTCTCCTGAATACGCTGGTACGTGGTCCACAGGTCGTTACTCTCATCCTGCCAGCGGCGCGGGGAGAGCACCTGTGACGGCGCAACCGGCTGGTGGTCCTCCCCGAACCGGTACGTCAGTGCAGCCTGTGCCAGTGCCTGTTGCGCAGGAGGCTGCAACAGCAACGACTGCATCGCATCCCGCTTCTCCTCCACACGGTCAAAAATGCCCAGTACCTCATACGCGCCTTCAATTACCTGACTCACCACGTCCCCCTTGTGCGGCACCCGCACCTCGCCAAACGACTCACCACAGACGAGCCCGTTCTGACAAACTGCGCGAAATAGTCCCGGCAACATCTGGTACGAACTGGTGCCATCATGTGAATTCAGCAAAATGATTTCCGGCACCTGCTTACCGGTAATCTGCCCCTCCCGACGAAGGCGCAGCATATGCTTTGTATGTTCACGACGACCCGGGTCACGCACGCGGGTCTGACAGGCAAAGAATGGCTGGAAGCCTTCTCGCTGTAGGCTGTCGAGCAGGGAGATGGTGGGTATATAGGTATAACGCTCACTGCGGGATTCATGTTTGTCCTCGCTGAACACACTGGGCACCACGCGAAACAGCTCCTCACGGGTTAACGGGCGGTCGCGACGGATAAGGTTTGCTGCGCCAAAGCGCGAAGCCAGACGGGTCATAAGCAGACTCCTCATAATGGGAAAACAAATAAAAGAAATCCCCGTCGCATCGGCGACAGGGTTAGGGAAATAACAGGGATGGTTTAAATACTCAGAAGAAGAAATCCCAGACGGCACGGGCCACTGACACCACGGTGGTGCGCACGGCCTGAATGACGGCCCGCACCGGGGCGGGTATCAGGGGAAAGGCACTGATGCTATCGAGTACAGCACCGACGGTTTCACCAAAATCGCTACGCGCCTGTTCCCGGACTACCGTCGTGCGAAAGGAAGGCTGGAGTTGCGACACCACCGGGCTGGTGGCCTCACGTGGCAGGCACTTAATCATTCGCTCGGCCATCACCCGCAGTCCCCACTGAAGACGGACCGACACGGCACACACTGGATGTACGGGCTGGAACAGCTCATGCAGCAGACAGATTTTACGGCTGATATTCTGCTTCTGCTCTTTGGACAATGGCCCCCCACCGCTGGTGGGCTCGACCTTATCCGACTGGCTGATAACAAACAGCACCTTATGCCGGTATGCCTCCCCAATCACCTGATGATAAAAGTGCTCATCCACCGCCAGCGCTCGGTCATCAGCCTTAATCAGCCACAGTACCAGGTCGAGCCGGGGGAGTTGTTCGCGGTACAGTGCGGCGTATTCCGCATCCCTGCGTTCACTTTCACCGACACCCGGCAAATCAACCAACGTCATAAAACGCTCGCCCAGTTGCAGCCGAAAACGCAGCGGATTACGGGTGCAGGCCGCTACGTCGCTGACCGGTGAGACTTCTCCGGCGAATAAGGCATTGCACAGCGACGATTTTCCGGCACCGGTTTTGCCCATAATGCCGATCACTGGTTCGTAGTTTGTTAGTTGATGAATTTTTTGCATGACTCGTTCTGATACCCATTCTGGTAAGCCTGTGAGTGAGCTCTGCAACGAATACATACCTTCCTGATTTCTCATGACATCTCCTGGGATAATGAAAACAAAAACGGCGAACCTTTATGGATTCGCCGTAATGATGTTGCGTTCAGGAAAATGATATATGTCTGAAAAATCTTAGAATGCAGGTGTCTTATTAACAAAGTTAGTGCTGAAACCGACCATGAGCGTAGTACTTTTCGTCAATTACTGTCCGTATAAAATTTATGCTAATCCAGATCGTGCGCTCCTAAAATTACCGACGCTGGGAATAAATTTTGCCCAACGATTGCCGATTGAGCTACGGCAACATCGGGAACAAAGATGACAACAGCCAAGTCTTTCAGTGCACGAGAGCAACATACATAAAAAAGGCGACGAGTGCGGTCGAGTACTGACTCTTTACCCTCTTCAAGATTGGCTAGATCATTGTCGGACAGGGGAATGTACTGAAAATATTTCCCATACGAATATTGGCTGAAGCGAGCCTCTTCATCATCAATAACAACCAATACACGCTCGAACTGTGCACCTTTTACACCATGGTGAGTGGCAAAAGGTGATTCCTCTGAAAGGTAGCGTCGGTACGCCCAAAGTTCATGGGCATCACATCTTAGATAGTGAATCGCCACGCGTTTAACAGACACCTCAGAGTCATTTAAGATGACTTAAAGAGAGGTGCCCATGAGCGGTAAGCGTTATCCTGAAGAGTTTAAAACTGAAGCAGTCAAACAGGTTGTTGATCGCGGTTATTCTGTTGCCAGCGTTGCAACACGTCTCGATATCACCACCCACAGCCTTTATGCCTGGATAAAGAAGTACGGTCCGGATTCTTCCACTAATAAAGAACAGTCAGATGCTCAGGCCGAGATCCGCCGTCTCCAGAAAGAGCTGAAACGGGTTACCGACGAACGGGACATATTAAAAAAAGCCGCGGCGTACTTCGCAAAGCTGTCCGACTGAGGTACGCCTTTATCCGTGACAACTCCTGTTGCTGGCCTGTTCGCCTGCTCTGTCGGGTGCTGGATGTTCATCCCAGTGGTTTTTACGCCTGGCTTCAGCAGCCGCATTCACAACGCCATCAGGCAGACCTGAGACTGACAGGACAGATTAAACAGTTCTGGCTGGAATCGGGATGCGTCTATGGTTATCGCAAAATCCATCTGGATCTGCGTGACAGCGGGCAACAGTGCGGAGTAAACAGAGTCTGGAGACTGATGAAACGTGTCGGAATAAAGGCTCAGGTCGGATACCGAAGCCCGCGGGCACGTAAAGGCGAGGCCAGTATCGTGTCACCCAACAGGCTCCAGCGACAGTTCAATCCGGATGCTCCTGATGAGCGTTGGGTAACGGACATAACCTACATCAGGACCCACGAAGGCTGGCTGTATCTTGCCGTTGTTGTTGATCTGTTCTCACGCAAAATTATCGGCTGGTCCATGCAATCCCGGATGACAAAGGACATTGTCCTGAACGCACTGCTGATGGCTGTATGGCGGCGTAATCCCGAAAAACAGGTGCTGGTTCATTCGGATCAGGGCAGTCAGTACACAAGCCATGAGTGGCAGTCGTTCCTGAAATCACACGGCCTGGAGGGTAGCATGAGCCGTCGCGGTAACTGCCATGATAATGCGGTTGCAGAAAGTTTTTTCCAGTTGTTGAAACGTGAACGGATAAAGAAAAAGATCTACGGAACGCGGGAAGAAGCCCGCAGTGATATTTTTGATTACATCGAAATGTTTTATAACAGTAAGCGTCGGCATGGTTCTAGCGAACAGATGTCACCGACAGAATATGAAAACCAGTATTATCAACGGCTCGGAAGTGTCTAGATTATCCGTGGCGATTCATTGAGCAGAGAGATAGGCAATTTCATCTTCAAGACGAGATTTTGTTTTAGCTTGTGTTCTGGGCTTATCATAATGGGCTTGCTTTTCAGCTATTTTTTCATGTATTCGCGCTACGACCCACTTTGCGATATCTAAATGAAAAGGGCGGATGACCGACCAAAGAAAGCTATGAATGGTTGAAATATGAAATAACTGTGAGTTACCAACGTCAGCGGCAATCTCACCAACAGCTACTTCTGTATACGTTATACAGGATATTTTTTGCCCGGCACGACGTAAAGCAGAACCACGGGTATCAGCCAAATGTGCTAGGGCTTTAATGAGAGATGTTGTTTTACCTGAACCAGCACCAGCCACCATGACAAATGAACGTGGTGGCGAGCTATCCAGACAAGTACGAACATCAATATCTGCCTGTGTATCAGGGCTACCAATGCGACTGGTCATGCAACCCTCCCACCATCTGTTTCAGCCAGAGCGACGGACATATCCTCAACATCCTCTTCCTGACCTTCTGCAACTTCTAGTTCCGGCGGGGCTATTTCAGCTTCGAGCCATTTTAATCCTTCAGCAATGTATGTTGGGACAGACCATTCATCCGGTTTTTTAAGAAGTAAATTCAGAGCAAAATCAGTTTTACTGAAGCTTTTTGATTGCACGCGTTTGTGAATGCGCTGGGCCAGTTGTAGTAGGTCCATACTTACAGCTCTGGCAATGCGTAGCTTGAGTGGCTTACAGCTCACATCCTGACACCAGGACAGATTTTCAAGTGCAAAAGCCTCCTCTAAAGTACGACCAGCAAGCGCCAGTGTTTCCTCTTTCCATGTAACATCTGTCTGGCACTGGTAAGCAACACGAACCAAAGCGTCACACTCAGCTGTGCGGCTTTGTATTTTCATTTCCTCAGTTGCTTCCCATAAAGCGGCAACGGTGTCACATTTCGGTAACCACTGCCGAAGTGTTTGATTAGAGGTCATAGCTCCAGGATGACTGGCAATACAAGCCTTTCCTGGTGTTTCTGTGTTGGCCTGTTCTTCCTCCTCATCATCAGGTTCCTCGCCATCATCATTTGCAGCCGGATTTTCTGCAAGAGCATCTAACTCATCTGCTCGAGCTTCTGTTGCATCTTGTACCGGAGGGGTACAGTACACACTATCCAGATCAGTAATAATGAGTGTAGTAAGCCCAAGATATTCAATTAGTTTTTGGAATCGATAGCCAAAAGCACCGCCAATCTCAAGGACTGTTAGGTAAGAGGATTTTAATCTAGGTGCGGCGGTAGCAATCATTTGCGGGAGCAGTAGCCGCTCAACATTGCCTTCTACAAGTACAGCCCCGTCGGCAAAAAACAAGTCACAATGGGTCAGCTTCAAGTAACGCTCAAGAAAGTCTCGAATTTCAGGATCAGTATTATCATAAAAAACAGAGAGATTGAGCACATCTGTTGCTGACATATTTGATGAACGCTTCCGCCGAAAGTAACGGATCGGCCGAAAACCACGTTCGTAAAGAATATGAGTTGAATGAGAAGTCACCACCACTTGAGTGGTGTAGTGCATAAGCTCCTGACTCTCCATGGCAAGAAGGTCCATTATCTTGCGTATAAAAGCTTGCTGTAACTGTGCGTGGAGATGAGCTTCCGGCTCTTCAATAAAAATCAGGTGAACCGGTGGTCGATTCTCTTCTATTGCTAACCATTGGTTGTGGATGTCGAGTAATTCAACAACCATAAAGATCAGATTCTTAAATCCAAGCCCGTTATAACTATCGGGTAGTGTTGGTGGGGTAGGATTACCGTCATCCTCCCCCAGCGCGTAATGTATTACGGCCCCATTTTGGTTGTTCATGATCTGCGCCGGGTCTAAGGCCGAACGAATCATCATGCGTGGGTTTGAAAGTCCAGGGTATCCGAGTTTCGCCAGACTTTTCAGCGTAGGTGCAAAAACACGTTCAAGATGCTGATTGAAAGCTGATTCAGACGCAGCTAAAGCAATTAATGCTTCGTAATCTTCACCTTTTTGTTCAAGATTTCGTCCGTAAAAACGGCTGAGAACACGAGAAAGATCTTCCGAACGGGAACCTCCGGAACCATCTGAAAGATGACGCTGAGCATTCAAAAAGTTGATTTGGATAAGGCTGTTCAGTATTTCGCGACCACTTCGATCACGCCCTGTGAGCGGAGTAGGCTCATAGCCTTCCTCGGATATCATTTCCGCATTGAAACGTGCGGGATCAAGAACAAAATAGCGGAGTTCATATTCGTCATTGAGTCTATCGCGAAGATATTCCCAAAGATTACGAGGTGAAGGATCGTATTTGGGAGTTCCATTTTCATCTTTAGGTGTGGCATCGATAGCAAGCTGACGTACTGCGAGGAAACGCGAACGGATTTCTTCAGGATTGATGGGGGAAAAAGCAACGCGCATTCCAACCAGAGAACCTGACCACGATAGGCTGGGGAGAAGATCGACTACACGATGAACATCATTCGGTGTTACTTCAAACCAAATATCAAGTTCCAGTGAAGGTAGCGACGCAGCATCCGCCCCTTCTCCAAATGTGACAATGTCAGTCCAACATTCAGCATTGAAGTCATGAATATTGAATCGGCTTTTACCGGTGAATAGTTGAAGTGCATGACCGACAGAAGTCTTACCACTGTTATTCGCCCCTACGAAAATTGAAATGTCTGACGCAAGATCGATAACAACATCGTGCAGCCTTCTGAAATTACGGACTGCCAGCTTTCTCAAATGCATTCTCATTATCCTTTAATGAAAGACTGCCTTGCCAATAAAAATCATTAATTTCAATAACATTTACATTTGACATCAGCAAGCCATTTAGGGTTCTCATGCTTTAAAACTTGAAGTTATGAATGATTTTTTTAGTGTTCAACCTGATATCTGAGCACTATATAACGCTATTCTTACCAGAAAAAATTTGATCACGAGCACGTGTAATAAATTTAAATTACTTGATTTAATCTATTCGACATGAGTATGCTACACCGCACAAAGCATATGTAATTTATCTTTATTCGGAGTTTGAATGCTGCTCAACTACAAGGAAATAGCTACGTTTACGGCAGGCTCGCACATCAGCCGTATCCAGCAAAGTGCAGATGGGCTCGCATTTCGTTTCTATGCAACCGAGCAGTTTCTGGTAGATGACTGGCAGTCAGGTCTTGTGTCCGCGGAGAAAGAGCAGTGGGTTAAAACACATCAGGATGTTGTGATTACGCAGAAAGGAGATGTTGTCATCAGCCTGAACCATGGCAAGGCTGTTCGTGTGAGTACCAAAAATGCCGGGCGTATCTTAGGTAATAACTACGTCAAAGTGGATGTGGATGCCAGCCAGATTGATGCAACGTGGTTTCTCTGGCATTTCAATGAAAGCCTGGAGGGAAGACGCCAACGGATTCAGGGCACCCAGGGTTCTACCGTCGTGCAGCGTATCGCGGTTAATGAACTGAAAAATTTTACCGTTACCCTCCCGTCACTCGCACAGCAAAAAGCGATGGGGGGGCTCTATCTGGCGACGCGAGAAAAACGCTTTTATCAGCAGCGGATTGCCACCCTGAGTGAAAAACAGATCCTGAGCCTGCTCAGTGGTATGATTTGACTTATTACGTCCCCCCTTTCGTGACGAAGAAAAACAACAGGAACAACTATGTCTCCCCAGATTGAAGCGCAAAATTTAAGTGAACTGCAAGGCCGCCTGTGGAATATTGCCGATACCCTGCGCGGTAAGATGAATGCCGATGAATTCCGCGACTACTGCTTAGGCTTTATCTTCTATAAATACCTGTCGGAAAAATTTGTCGCGTATGCAAACAAAATCCTCGTAGAAGATGGTATTCAGTACAATGAACTGACTGTGGAACATCCAGCGTATCAGGACATCGTTGATGCGGTAAAAGAGGACAGTATCCAGACCTTAGGCTATTTCTTGCCACCAACGGATTTGTTCCACACTATGGCAGAACGCGTGGCTAAAGACCCCAAAGGCACTGGTACTGGCTTTATTCTGGAAGACCTCGCCACTACCCTACGCAGCATTGAACAGAGCACTCTGGGCACCGACTCCGCGGATGACTTCAGCAACCTCTTTGAAGATCTCGATTTAGGTTCAAGCAAGCTTGGCAACACTGCGAAAGCTAAAAATGAGCTGATCGGCAAAGTCGTCACTGAACTCGACAAACTGAGCTTTAACCTGAGCGAAGCGAGTTCCGACATTCTGGGGGATGCTTATGAGTATCTGATCGGCCAATTCGCTTCAGGCGCAGGTAAGAAAGCCGGGGAGTTCTATACCCCGCAGCCGGTTTCCACTCTGCTGGCTAAAATCGTCACCACTCACAAGCTGAAGCTGAAAAACGTATATGACCCAACCTGTGGCTCTGGCTCATTATTATTGCGCGTGAAACGCGAAGCCTCGTCGGTGGGTAAAATCTACGGCCAGGAAATGAACCGTACCACCTACAACCTGGCGCGTATGAACATGATCCTGCACGGGGTTCACTATGCAGATTTTGAAATCATTCAGGAAGATACGCTGGAGCACCCGCAGCATACGCATCTGAAGTTTGACGCCATCGTCGCCAACCCACCGTTCTCCGCCAAGTGGAGCGCCAGCGCGCTGTTTATGAACGATGACCGCTTTGCACAGTACGGCAAACTGGCACCGTCGAGCAAAGCAGACATGGCGTTTGTACAGCATATGTTCCATCACCTGGAAGATGACGGCACCATGGCGGTGGTATTGCCTCACGGCGTGCTGTTCCGAGGAGCCGCCGAAGGCCATATCCGTCAGTTTATGATTGAGAAGCTGAACTGTATCGATGCGGTGATCGGCCTGCCTGCCAATATCTTCTATGGCACCAGCATTCCGACCTGCGTGCTGGTGTTGCGCAAGTGCCGCAAGCACAACGACAGTATTCTGTTTATCGATGCCAGCAATGACTTTGAAAAGGTGAAAACTCAGAACCGCCTGCTGCCGGAGCATATCGACAAAATCGCCGATACCTACAACGACTGGCAAGCACTCGAGAAATACAGTCATATTGCAACCCTGGAAGAGATCCGTAACAACGATTACAACCTCAATATCCCGCGCTATGTCGATACTTTTGAAGCGGAAGAAGAGATTGATCTCAACGCCGTAGCGCAGGAAATCCGCGATCTTGAGGGGAAAGTGGCAGAGATTGATAAGACCATTGCCGGGTTCTGTAAGGAGCTGGGGATTGAAGCACCGTTTACAGTGGTGGAGGACGTTAAGTGATGGTGCCGAAATTAAGATTTACGGGGTTCAACGAACCATGGAGTGAGACTTCGCTAGGTAAAATATCTTCATTTATTACCAGTGGTTCTCGTGATTGGGCACAGTACTATTCTGACTGCGGTGATAAATTTATTCGCATGACAAATCTCGTAAGAGATGGAATTACATTGAACTTGTCAGATTTAAAATTTGTCCGCTTGCCTGAAAATTCGAATGAAGGTAAACGAACAGCCTTACAGCATCATGATATTTTGATTTCTATTACCGCGGAACTGGGTAAACTGGGATGGGTTCCAGATGATTTGGGAACTGCGTATATTAATCAACATACTGCTTTAGTTAGACCTAATTTATCTATAGCCTCATCCAAGTTCATCGCAAATCTTTTATCCACGAAAAAATACAACAATATCTTAAATCAGCAGAATGATGCTGGTGCTAAGTCTGGACTCAATTTAAGTACAATTAAAAACTTTGGATTTTACGCACCTAATAAAATAGAACAAGCCAAAATCGCCGATTTTTTGTCCTCTGTTGACGAAAAAATCTCATTACTGAACAAGCAGTACGACCTGCTGTGCCAGTACAAAAAAGGCATGATGCATAAGATTTTTAGTCAGGAAGTGCGGTTTAAGGATGAATACGGTGAGGAGTTTCCAGAATGGGAAGAGTCTTTATTATCTGAAAGGATAAAAGTGCAGGGAGGGTTTGCATTTAAAAGCCAACTTTTTAGTGAGATGGCTAGTACAAAGGTGCTCCGTATTGGTGATATTTCGGAAGAAATTGATCTATCAGCATTCTCAGGGGTATTTTCTACTGAGACTCCAGCGATTCGCTACCAGGTTAATAAAGGTGATTTTGTGATGGCCTTGTCTGGGGCAACATTTGGGAAAATGGGTTTAATTAAATGCGAGAGTGCTTTTTTAAATCAACGCGTCGCGACATTTAGGCTATTGGATAACACTACCGATATATTAAGCTTCTATTATTACTATATGTCAACAATGGAATTTATTAATTATATAAAATCTATACCAACTGCAAGTGCTCAACCGAACATATCAAATAAAGATATTGAACTGTATTTGTCTTTTATACCGACCAAAAAAGAGCAAACCAAAATCGCCAACTTCCTCTCTGCCCTTGACAATAAAATCGCCGTCAAAAAAGCAGAACTGGACAAGTTAAAAACCTGGAAGCAAGGCCTGCTCCAGCAAATGTTTGTATAAAAATCTCCCGGCTCGACCAACTCCGGGCCAGCAAAATAATAAAAGGCACGACACACTGATGGCAACGCAAAGCGAATACGAGTTAGAAGCGCAGCTGGTGGAACAACTGGTAGGCATGCACTACGAACGGGTGAATGTCACCGACGAAACCAGTATGAAAGCCAACCTGCGCAAGCAGATTGAAATCCATAACCGACTGGAATCTGCCCCACTAACGGACAGCGAATTTAACCGTATTTTCTTGCATCTAACCAAAGGCAATGAGGTTATCGATCGTGCTAAGATCCTGCGCGATCGCTACCAGTTATTGCGTGATGACGGCACCGAGAAATGGCTCAGCTTTATCAATAAAGAGGAGTGGTGCCAGAACGAGTTTCAGGTGACGAGCCAGGTGAAGCAGTTCAATGCCGAGCAAAATACGCGTAAAACCCGCTTCGACGTCACGCTGCTGATCAATGGCCTGCCGCTGGTGCAGATCGAACTTAAGCGTCGCGGCCTGGGGCTGAAAGAAGCCTTTAACCAGATCGATCGTTACCACCGGGATGCGTTCTGGGTCGGCAGCGGCCTGTTCCAGTATGTGCAGATCTTTATTATCAGCAACGGCGTGGACACCAAATACTACGCCAACAACCGCGCCAACCACTTCGAACAGACCTTCTTCTGGACCGATGAAAAGAATAACCCGCTAAAAGCGTTGGAAAAATTCACCGACGCATTTTTGAAAGTGTGCCACATCGCCAAAATGATCACCCACTATACGGTGTTGAACGAAACTCGTAAGTGCCTGATGGTGATGCGCCCCTATCAGTTTTACGCCTGTGAGGCGATGATCCGCCATGTGCAGGAAAATCTCCACAAGCAGGGACGGCCGGAGAACGGCTATATCTGGCATACCACCGGCTCCGGTAAAACGCTGACTTCGTTTAAAGCCAGCCAGGTGATCATGGAGATGCCGGAAGTGGACCGGGTCATTTTTGTGGTCGATCGCCGGGATCTGGATTATCAGACGGCGAAAGAGTTCAACGGCTTTGCGAAAGACAGCGTGGATACCACCAACAACACCAGCACGCTGATAAAACATCTCAAGCAAAGCAGCACCAAACTGACGTTGACCACCATTCAGAAGCTGAATAACGCCATCACCCATGAAGGGTATAAAGCGCAGCTCGCACACCTGCGCAAAGAGCGCATCGTCTTTATCTTCGATGAATGCCACCGCAGCCAGTTCGGTGACACGCATAAAGCAATCGTGAACTTCTTCGAGAACGCGCAGCTGTTTGGTTTTACCGGGACGCCAATCTTTGCCGATAACGTCAATATCACCAATGGTGTCAAACAGACCACCGAACTGTTGTTCGATAAATGCTTGCATAAATACGTGATTGTCGACGCCATCCGGGATGAAAACGTTCTGCGCTTTGCCGTGGAATATGTCGGTACTTACAAGCGCAAAGAGAGCAGCAATGAGATCGATATCGATGTGGAGGATATCGACACCAAAGAGGTGATGGAAAGTGACATCCGGTTGGGCAAAGTGACCGACTACATCCTTGCCCACCATAACGCCAAGACCCGCAACCGTGAGTTCACCGCAATGTTCTGCGTCGGGTCTGTCGATATGCTGATCACCTACTACAAACTCTTTAAAGCAAAGCAGGCCGCACTGCAGGCGGCGGATGCCAATTACAAGCCTTTAAAGGTTGCCACCATCTTCACCTATGCCGCCAATGAAGCGGACAAAAGTGACAAAGAGGCGGTAAACGGCCTGCTGGATGAAGAGGATATTAGCCTGCCGCAGGGCGCGAAAGTTGATATCTCAAGTCGCGATCATCTGGATAGTTTTATCAAGGATTATAACGAGCTGTATGGCACCAGTTACTCTGCCAATGATTCAAAGAGCTTTTACGACTACTACAAAAATATTGCTCAGCGTACCAAAGAGAAAGGCATCGATATTCTTCTGGTGGTGAATATGTTCCTCACCGGCTTCGACAGCCCGGCGCTGAACACACTGTACGTCGATAAAAACCTGCGTTTTCACGGTCTGGTACAGGCGTTTTCCCGCACCAACCGCATTCTCAACGAGAAGAAAAGCCACGGGAATATCGTCTGCTTCCGCAATCTGAAGAAAGCCACCGACGATGCTATTGCCTTGTTCTCGAATAAAGATGCCTCTTCTACGGTGCTGGTCAAACCCTTTGAGGAGTACTTCGGGGATTATCAGAACGCTGTCGATCGCTTGTTAACGCTGACGCCAACGGTGGAAAGCGTGGACGATTTGCCAGATGAGGAAGCACAGCTGGCGTTTGTAACGGCATTCCGCGATGTGATGCGTTTGAAAAACATTCTCGAAAGCTTTGCCGATTTTGATGATGCGGCTAAACCGCTGTCGGACCAGACGCTGGCTGATTTCACCAGTAAGTACCTCGATATCCACGACAAGGTGAAAAAACACTCCAGCAAGGAGAAAGTCTCGATTCTTGAAGACGTGGATTTTGAAGTCTCGCTGATTCATCGCGACGAAATTAACGTCGGCTACATTTTGCGTCTATTGGCTGGCATTCAGGCGATGCCGCCAAAAGAACAGCAGGAGCAGAAGAAAAAGATCATGGATATTGTCGACAGCGACGTTACGCTGCGCAGTAAACGTGAGCTTATCGATAACTTTATTGAAAAAAGCCTGCTGCATGCCTCGCATGACGAAGATATCACTCAGGTGTTTGAAGCCTATGTCGAACAGGAAAAAGGTAAGGCGCTGGCAGCCTTGTGCAGCGAAGAGCGACTTGATTCCATCAAACTAACCGGCTTACTGGACAACTACCTCTTTACCGACGTGATGCCGCGAGAGGATGAAGTGGCGGAAACGCTTACCTGGACGCCAAAGATTCTGGAACGCAAGAACGTGCGGGCACGTGTCTACGACCGTGTGCGTGATGTGATTGAAACATTTATCAATGGGATGCGCGGGTTTTAATAGATTTTGGTGATGAATATGGCAGAGGTATTTTCATGAGTGAGATAGATATCCAGGGTGATGAAGCGCTGGTTCAACTGCTGTTGAAAGCAGATAAAGGCGATATAGATCTGCTGATCGATTACGTCACTAACACCGGTAAGTTTGGTTTTTCCATGTCAGACAGCGTAAAGGCCGTATTACAGGACGCCAAACACCAGGATATACCTGATGAAGAAACTCTGCGCCTGCTTGTACGGGAGTTACAGCATTTCGGTGGTAATACGTTCGTGAATCTGTTTCGTCGCAATGGCGTCAGCTACAGCGAAATTGTAGATGACGTTGCCAGCCATCTGAAGATGAAGGTCCAGGCCGCTGCATCGGTAGAAGAAAAAGAAGCGCTGATTATTGACTGTGCCTTTACCTCATCATGGAAAAAAATGTCGGATGATGAGCGCCGCCAGATTCTGCGTGGTATGGGCATTAGCGCCTCTGTCAGTCTGGACATCCCCGTCTGGCAGAAAGCGGCATTAGTTGCCAATGGCCTTGCTCAAACGACAGCAGGCAAAGTGCTACCTTTAATTGCAGGGCTTGGCATCGGGCGTGTGTTGGGTGTATTAACAGGGCCAGTTGGCCTGGCTATTACCGGCTTGTATACGGCCTATGATATCTCAAACCCCGCGTTTCGAGTGACACTGCCTTGCGTGGTGCAAATTGCCTGGATTCGCTTAAAAAACTCCCGCCAGTTCCGGCTTGCCACCCGGCCATCACCCGCCACGATGCCTGCTCTCATATACGATCAACGCTGGGGTTTTGGGCATGATATTCACCAACCTGCGCTTACGGTTGCTACAATTCCACCTTCGGAAAGTATCAACACCGGTGCGATGCAGGAGCAGGATATTACCGGTATTTCACGGCTGAGCCCGCTGTTGCAAACATTACCCTCTCTGGCGGCCTCTACACATATTGCCAGCCATCAATATATGGAGGTCATTATTAATGGTCCTCTGGCGAGTGTAAAAGATGGCCCAGGTTTCCGAGGCTTCAGCCTGGGAGAAGAAGGGATTAAAGAACATGCCGTTCTGCTGAATCCTGACAAACTCAGTCAGCTTGTTAACGCCGGTATGTTGTTGAATGTTGCTTCTGCCGTGCTAGCGCAAAAGCACCTGGCTGATATCAGCAAGAAATTGACGGAAATTGTTGAGGCGGTACGTGAAGTTTCTGCATTCCAGAATAACGCGCGCAAGTCAGAGATCATTGGGGCCATACAGTATTTGCAGCAAATTACTCCCGTGGTTATTGAGGATCAATGTTCGCCAGCAATACGCCAAAAACTGGAGGATATTGAAGTCCAGTTCTCCGCCCTGCAGGCACACTTACTGACTGATATTACTGCTGCTGGTGACAAAGTGGCTGCACTTAAAGACCGTGGGCTCTTTGGCAGTACGGAGATTACGAATAAGATCCAGACCCAACAAAAGATCCTTGATGAGCGAATCCATGAATGGGACCTGGCGATGAAGGTTCGTGCGCAAGCGTTGCATCTTCTGACTCATGCCGAAGGTAACACAACACTCGTCAGGCACCGCCAACAAACCATTGTTCATAACTATCAGGAGTTCGAAAGCGTTGTTGACAAAGTTGAGCGTCAGGTTCACCTGCGGATACAAGGTATCAGCTCATTGACGGAACAGAGCAATACCACCAATGCCAATAAAGTATTACTGCGGAAATGGACGACAACGACGTTAATGCAGCAAAAGATGGCTATTGAAGAGGCCCATTTATCGTTCGGGCAATTCCAACAGGGATTGTTGGCAGAGCAACCGCAATCTGCACGGTTACTGGTAGAAATGCAGGATGGGAAACCGGTGAAGTGTTTTGAATTGCCTGCTGTATAGCAGCCACCAACCTTTCTGGGTACTGCATACCGGCCGGTGTCTGAGGAGCATATAGCCATCGGCAATATTCGCATGGCAATAAAGGGCGGCTTAACGTTCCTCTTCTTACTTGAATCCGCCTACAACAAAAAGGAAATGAGCTAATGATCCTCAGGGATACGCGAAAAGATAGTCAGGGAACCCGACAGCATATCCAGCGCCAATTGGAAAATATGATTGCAGGGCAGGCGTTGTAACTATGGGAACTGTGTCCTATCAGGTTAAAAAAGTCGGGAAACTACTGGAACAGCACCTCGCTATTCCGTCATACCAGCGTCCCTACAAATGGTAACAAAAACACGTCAACCAGCTCATTGATGATGTGTTAACCCACCGAAATAAGCAGAGCTATCGCCTTGGGACTGTGGTGTTGCACAGGGATAAACTAAAGCCTGCTTACACAGATGCGCTTGATATCGTTGATGGCCAGCAACGCCTGCTAACCTTAGCGTTACTTTGCTCTCTGCTTGATAAAAGTGGTGATTTTTCAGCCCCTCTGTTGGAACAAAAATTTGCTTCAAGGGTAAGCATCAATAACCTTGAACACAGTGCCAAAGTCATTGAGAACCGGCTTGCGGGGGTAAAGGATGATGAACGGAAATCACTGCTGCACTTTGTATGTTACAAGTGTGAGCTAATCGAAGTCACGCTCGATGATTTGAGTGAAGCCTTTCAGTTTTTCGACTCGCAAAATGCCAGGGGGAAGGCTCTTGCCCCTCATGATCTATTAAAGGCATATCATTTGCGGGAAATGATGGACACCACAGAACCAGCGGAACGACTACACCACGTTAGCCTCTGGGAGCAAAGTGTCAGTCCGGATGATGAATCTGCTAACCTGCACATCATTATGGGCGAGTTTTTATTCCGACTGCGCAGATGGCTGGATGGCGATTATGGCGTTCAGTTTAGTCGCCATAATCTTGACGTATTCAAAGGCGTTAACCTGTCCACAACTGATTACCAATTCGTACAGCCTATGCTTGCCCTGGATTTCGCTATTGAGCATTACAATAATGACCTTGCCAGGAACTGGGATAAGCAAAGCAAAAATTATCCGTTTCAAGTTAATCAGGTAATGATTAACGGGAAACGTTTTTTTGAGTATATCCAGCACTATAAATCCCTGCATCACACCTTGTTTGAGGGTGAAAATGCGAAGCTTGGTGATTTCTTAAAAAAATACACCCATTATGCTGGTAGCTCACGTAAAGGGGATATATATATCAAAAATCTCTTTATGTGTTCGGTGATGGCCTATTACGATAAGTTTGGTGATAAAGAATTAGTTCAAGCTGCAACGGTCTTTTTTTGTTGGAGTTACTACTTACGGTTGCACTATCAAAAAATTGGCATGGATAGCGTTGATGGCTATGCACGTGAGCCAAGAGGGTTATTGAGAGTGCTAGGGAAGGTGCGAATAAGCGGGGAAATTCTTCTCGGCTGACTCAGTCATTTCATTTCTTCATGTTTGAGCCGATTTTTTCTCCCGTAAATGCCTTGAATCAGCCTATTTAGACCGTTTCTTCGCCATTT
This sequence comes from Enterobacter sp. MGH 33, assembly GCF_000534535.1. Classification (NCBI taxonomy): domain Bacteria; kingdom Pseudomonadati; phylum Pseudomonadota; class Gammaproteobacteria; order Enterobacterales; family Enterobacteriaceae; genus Enterobacter; species Enterobacter sp. MGH 33. The sequence goes on from NZ_KI973212.1 coordinate 4,369,975, forward strand.
AAGGCGTTATCCCCAGTTTTTAGTGAGATCTCTCCCACTGACGTATCATTTGGTCCGCCCGAAACAGGTTGGCCAGCGTGAATAACATCGCCAGTTGGTTATCGTTTTTCAGCAACCCCTTGTATCTGGCTTTCACGAAGCCGAACTGTCGCTTGATGATGCGAAATGGGTGCTCCACCTTGGCCCGGATGCTGGCTTTCATGTATTCGATGTTGATGGCCGTTTTGTTCTTGCGTGGATGCTGTTTCAAGGTTCTTACCTTGCCGGGGCGCTCGGCGATCAGCCAGTCCACATCCACCTCGGCCAGCTCCTCGCGCTGTGGCGCCCCTTGGTAGCCGGCATCGGCTGAGACAAATTGCTCCTCTCCATGCAGCAGATTACCCAGCTGATTGAGGTCATGCTCGTTGGCCGCGGTGGTGACTAGGCTGTGGGTCAGGCCACTCTTGGCATCGACACCAATGTGGGCCTTCATGCCAAAGTGCCACTGATTTCCTTTCTTGGTCTGATGCATCTCCGGATCGCGTTGCTGCTCTTTGTTCTTGGTCGAGCTGGGTGCCTCAATGATGGTGGCATCGACCAAGGTGCCTTGAGTCATCATGACGCCTGCTTCGGCCAGCCAGCGATTGATGGTCTTGAACAATTGGCGGGCCAGTTGATGCTGCTCCAGCAGGTGGCGGAAATTCATGATGGTGGTGCGGTCCGGCAAGGCGCTATCCAGGGATAACCGGGCAAACAGACGCATGGAGGCGATTTCGTACAGGGCATCTTCCATGGCACCGTCGCTCAGGTTGTACCAATGCTGCATGCAGTGAATACGCAGCATGGTCTCCAGCGGATAGGGCCGTCGGCCATTGCCCGCCTTGGGATAAAACGGCTTGATGACAGCGGTCATATTCTGCCATGGCAGAATCTGCTCCATGCGGGAGAGGAAAATCTCTTTTCGGGTCTGACGGCGCTTAGTGCTGAATTCACTATCGGCGAAGGTGAGTTGATGGCTCATGATGTCCCTCTGGGATGCGCTCCGGATGAATATGATGATCTCATATCAGGAACTTGTTCGCACCTTCCCTAGGTAAAGTTATCCACCCACAACAAGTACTGAGTTTTCAGCCAAAGCGTTGCGTAGGGACAGAGGTCCGTTTTAAAAATGCCGGGCCCGTAGAAGATTCTATCGCTCAATTGCTGGGAGATGTGCATGCCACCGAGTAACGATTTGAACTTGCTGACCATCGAACAGTTATTCAGCGAAAATAGCCATTATATTATTCCCATTTATCAGCGTAACTATGCTTGGGGGGCCCCGGAGATCGAGCAGCTTATTAGGGATATTGCCGATGCTTCTGAGCATAGGGCTGAGCAGAAGTACTTCCTTGGAAGCTTGGTCGTGTATGTTCGAGATAACACTGATAGCGCGCATCCAGGTAAAGTGATCTATGAAACTATCGATGGTCAGCAACGGCATACTACTCTGTCGATTTTGCTGGCGTACTTAACAAATGTTGTTCACTGCAGCGAACAAGAGTTAAGCCGGCTTCACCTTAATCTTGGTTTTGACAGCCGTCCTAAATCAACGAAAACGCTTCAAAACCTGTTTAAGCCAGCAGAGGATTTTGATCCAGAAGAACCTTCGATCAGAGCTGCGTTTACCGTTATAGAACGCTACTTTGAGAACCCGACCCCGCCCATAGATATCCCCGAGTTTTTTCAGTATTTGCTCAAACATGTCACCATCTTGCGGGTTGCGGTGCCAAAAGATACCGACCTCAACCACTACTTTGAGATCATGAATAATCGAGGGGAGCAGCTAGAAAAGCATGAAGTGCTGAAAGCGAATTTGATGTCAGTTTTCAACGGGCTTTGTTGAATAAATCGAACTTTTGCTGAGTTGAAGGATCAGATCACGCATCTTCCCGACAACGCAGACCGTTCCGTGGCAAAGCAAAAGTTCAAAATAACCAACTGGCCCACCTACAATAAAGCTCTCATCAACCGTGGCTCCATAACTTTCTGGCTGGATGATGAAGCTATTCAGGCCTGGTATGAGTCGGCAACGCCTTCATCACGGGGAAGACCTCAGCGCTATTCTGATCTCGCCATCACCACCGTTCTGGTCATTAAACGCGTGTTCAGGTTGACCCTGCGGGCTGCACAGGGTTTTATTGATTCCATTTTTACACTGATGAATGTTCCGTTGCGCTGCCCGGATTACACCAGTGTCAGCAAGCGCGCAAAGTCGGTTCCCTGTGTGTCAACCTTCCACTGGACAACCCGTCCAGTAAATAACATAGTTTTCAGGGTGGCACACCAGAGGATGCCGTATGCCGAAGCCCACATCAAAACTGCCTAGACCGGAAGTGATACCTGACCCGAAGCTCGAGAAGCGGTCACGTCGAGCGTTTCCTACCGAGTACAAACTTCGCATTATTCAGCAGGCCGATGAGTGCAAACATGGAGAACTGGGGGAACTACTCCGCCGGGAAAAACTCTATCACGCGCAACTTGCACAGTGGCGGCGCGAGTTTGCTGAATCCGGTGTCGCCGGATTGGCCAAGACAGCCCCAGGACCAAAGCCGCTCATGACGGCTGAGCAGAAACGCATTGCCCAACTCGAAAAAGAGATCGAAAGGCTCAAAAAACAGGTATTTATCAAAGACCAATGCCTCGATCTCCAAAAAAAAGCCTTGGCATTGCTGAACGGGCTGGAGCAGGAGTCGATGCCATGATAGAGATCGTCAAAAGCCGCGCACCGTCGGTCCCTGTAAAGGCCGCCTGCCAGGCGCTTGGCCTCAATCGAAGCACTTGGTACCTTCGTCATCAGCCAGCGGAAACCAAGCCTGTCACACCGCCACTGCAGCGCCCCCAACCACGGGCCCTGAGTGTTACAGAGCGACAGACTGTGGTGGAACTCATGAACAGTGAACGCTTCCGGGACCAACCGCCCACCGAGATTTACCACACGTTACTCGACGAGGGGCATTATGTGTGCTCGGTAAGCACCATGCATCGACTGTTGAGGTCGTCGCAATGCAACGGTGATCGCCGGCAGCAGGTCTCCCACGGGTCCCAGCCCATTCCGCGCCTCAAGGCTTGCAGACCCAATGAAGTCTGGACCTGGGACATTACCAAACTGCCACTGAAGTTCCGTGGCATCTACCTGTCGCTGTATGTGGTCATGGATCTTTACAGCCGGTTCATTCTGGCGTGGATGGTGTCACGCAAGGAAAACAGCGGATTGTCCAGACAACTCATTGCCGAGGCGCATGATCGCTATCGCATCAGCCATCCGTTGACGCTACACCAGGATCGTGGAGCCCCCATGATTGCACAAACCTATCTGGATTTGCTGGGCGAGCTGACCATCACAGCCAGTCACTCCAGGCCTCGTGTCAGTAACGATAACGCCATGAGCGAAAGTCAATTCAAGACCATGAAGTACCAGCCGGACTACCCACGGCGATTCGACAGCCTTGACCATGCCCGTCGCTGGTGCGAAGAATATGTCGGTTGGTACAACTTCCAGCATTACCACAGCGCCCTGGCCGGATTCACGCCATCCCAGGTTTTTACAGAGCAGCACCTGAGCATTGCCAAGTTACGCCAGGATGCGCTTGATACACAGTACCAGTCTCACCCGGAGCGGTTCGTCAAGGGGCGTCCTCTCGTCAGACTGCCACCCGCTGAGGTGTTCATCAACCCATTGATCAATGAGGACAACGTTCCGGACCCCCACGCAGCAGTGAACTTCCCGACGCTAAATCGTTGCAAAAATAAGTTATCTTCCTAGACATGTGTCCAAAACAGGTTGACACGTTCCGGTTAATGTCAGTTTCAAAACGTCCACCCGGGGTGAAATCGCGCATCTGGTGATTGATTCCACCGGGATGAAGGTCTTTGGTGAAGGCGAATGGAAAGTCAAAAAACACGGCAAAGAACGCCGTCGTATATGGCGAAAGTTGCATCTGGCAGTTGACAGCAACACACATGAAATCATCTGTGCAGACCTGTCGCTGAACAATGTGACGGACTCAGAAGCCTTCCCGGGTCTTATCCGGCAGACTCACAGAAAAATCAGGGCAGCATCGGCAGACGGTGCTTACGACACCCGGCTCTGTCACGATGAACTGCGGCGTAAGAAAATCAGCGCGCTTATCCCGCCCCGAAAAGGCGCGGGTTACTGGCCCGGTGAATATGCAGACCGTAACCGTGCTGTTGCGAATCAGCGGCTGACCGGGAGTAATGCGCGGTGGAAATGGACAACAGATTATAACCGTCGCTCGATAGCGGAAACGGCGATGTACCGGGTAAAACAGCTGTTCGGAGGTTCACTGACACTGCGTGACTACGATGGTCAGGTTGCAGAGGCTATGGCCCTGGTACGAGCGCTGAACAAAATGACGAAAGCAGGTATGCCTGAAAGCGTGCGTATTGCCTGAAAACACAACCCGCTACGGGGGAGACTTACCCGAAATCTGATTTATTCAACAAAGCCTTTTCAACGGTGAAACTACAGCAAGAAACTGCTTTTCTGCAATATGGGATGCTTGTGCTGATATGAGTCGCTATATACAACTGGGCTTTAGCTCAGAGACTCGTAAAAAGCTATTTGGTGAAAAGTGGCTAGGATTTCCAGAAGATTTTGATGCGATCAAATGTGCTATAGAAACTAAACCTGATACAGACAAAAACCCGACGCTACGGGAAATTATCGAAAAGCGACGTTTTCATCACAACGATGACAACGATGAAAAAGCAAAAGAGCAGCGATTTGATTCGATCATCGATTTTTCCAACTTCTTACTGCATGTACTGAAAATAACAGTAGATGAAGTTGTATCTCTGGATGATAAAAAACTACTTCAATCGTTTGATATAATAAAAAATGACAGGGAAAAAATTACGCTGTTTGCCTTCCATCTGCTGAAGTTCAGAGCCTTGTTTGACCGTTATATCATTAAGCGCGATCATGATGAGAAATGGAGCCTGCTGACACTTGAGTACTATAGCAATTCGAGCTTTAGCTATAACAACTCTTTCGGCAACGACGAACGGTCTGGTTTAAACACGCAACTGACGATGATCTTGTCGATGTTTCATGTCTCGCACCCAGCTTATGTTTACAAGCGATGGCTCAATCGCTCGCTAGCCATTTTAAATACTCTGGCATTAAGCGAACTAAACGTTGACGGAAAAGCTTATCTCAGTGCACTTGAGCAACTCAGCCATGAGTTTCTCTCTGATATTTGTGGTGAAAAAGAGCAATTCAACGCTGATACTTTGCATCGTGGTACCGGAGTACAGAACTTTGTGTTCAATTTGCTCGATTATCGTTTGTGGCGTGATCTTAATGCTGGTCAATCATTCGATGGTAAAGGGATTAATAATCCCGAGATTAAAAAGCATTTTGATGAATTTCAGTTTTCGCAGAGTCGAACGTCGGTTGAGCACTACTTCCCTCAAACCGATCCTTCTGGCGCAAACAGAATGGAGGGTGATGTCCATCGTTTCGGCAACCTCTGCCTGATCTCGCCAAGCAGCAACTCAAGACTCAGTAATTATTCACCAGCGGACAAGAAAAAATTCTACATCGAAACAGAACGAGCAGAGAGCTTAAAACAAGCAATCATGATGAGCTATGATGAATGGGGGCCAGAAGGACAAGGCATCAAAAACATAGCAAGCCATGAACACTCGATGTTGACATTGCTCAAAGGGCATTGAGATATGACCCTATCTTTGGGATACTCAGGAGGTTTGGAGTCGTTCATCAGGTGAGCACTCGGAATTGAACAACATTGATTTAGGTACGTTTGTCTACGGAACGTAGGAAGATGTCCATCGCGGCAATTTTGAATAACTCGCATCTTCGGTAGGCTAGAGAGCCTACTAGGACGGCCTTCCAACCATTAAAAGATTACCGATATCTGGATACAAACAAATCAGGCCTTTCCATCCATAGAAAGGCCATTGCCGTAAAAAAGAAATCACCCTCGACTACAACCGAAATTACGGTCCCCATCACCGACTATTTTAGTTCTTACTTTGGTCATGTAATCCACTCTATTCATCAAATCGCTATAAGTCTGCTCAAAGTTGTCCCTTTTACGATTGAGAAGGTATTTGCCATTTGGCGGGTAATTAACTAACTTCCCCGAGCTATCTATCGGGATGCCAAGTGCACTGTACCAAGCTGTTGTTATCATTGTTCTTATCGTATTACGGTTTAAATCGTAATCACCTACATGATAATAAGCATCCTGATTGAAGCACAGTATCAAATGGTAATGCCGCTTTCCATTTTTGGTATATTCTCGGACCCATGCGTAACGTAAGGTTGAATGTCGGGTATCAGGCCAGTCTTTCCGTTGAGTTTTAATATGCTTATCGTGTTCAAGCTTTGCTTTTAACGCACTGGTAAAGCGAGATATAGCAGCAGAGTCAACCCTAGGTTGAAAGAATGGGTTATCTATTTCTTCTGTATCAATTGGGTCATGCAGATCAACACGAAGAATCATTGAGTTAGGATGTTCATTGAGGGAGTCTTCAATAACCTGTTTGATTCTATCCCGATATAGGGATATGTGTGATCCGAATTCACTATCGTATGTCATATAGCATCCTGTTTGATGATATTGGAGTAAGTGATGGATTTAATATATATTACCTATCATGACAACAAACCATTAACTGAACTGGGCTAATTATTCATTTTTGCTCTTGAATTAAAAACAATTAATCAGAATGAAGTTGAGGAGTTCAAGCCAGCGATAGCTATTAATGTGGTTTTCCCCTTTTTTCCTACAAGGATTTTATTTTGAGAGAATAATGTACTGAGTAATTCATTTGCTTTACTACGATTCCTGAATTTATTAGGACCATATTGGAGTATGGTGTTTTTCGTAATAAAAGGTTTACAATAACGAATGCAATAGTTTTTTATCCAGCAGTAAAGCTCATCTGTTTCCGCAACATCTAAAGAAAACTTTTCTTTTTTGGAGAACAAACGGATGTATTCTTCAATATACCAGGCCATTATATCCACTGCTGCTTTTACAGCGGCAATAGATATATCGCCCTCATCACCACTGAAGTAATGTAGTAAGGCAGCAAGCCTCGCCATATTCTCCGCCATTTTAGATGCATAATCCTTAAAATCAGACAGGAAGCCAAGCAACCCCATTTCTGACTCGACTTTGTTATAAAATTCGAGCCAGTGTTTTTCTGCTTCGGGAGAGAAACGCAGACACTGACGCTCATTTTCCTCATTTCTCGCAATGCTCTCATTAACAATGTCTATCAGTCGTTGATGAAATACCGGCAGATGCTCATTTGAGACAACCGGACTGGTAATTTGCCTGTTGCCCTGTGTTGAACCCGGTTGACATATCAAACATCGGGCGAAGAATCCGATCCCTTTCGCGGCATCGCCTTTTCGTTCCAGATACCCTTTTTTAAACACATCAGGCTGAATCATCAACCCCAGCGTCATTCTGGCATCTTTGATTAATTTATCTGGCTCGCTTTTTCTTTCCACGGGAAACATTGCGCCATCCCACATTTTATTGATGAACGGCAGTTCATTCAGCGCATAGCCGTCAAAAATAGTGCCAGCTTCATCAGACATAAGTCCTATGGACCGCCAGCGTCCACAGAGAGAGTCTTTTATCGCCGCAGGTGTGGCATCGTTGTATATCTGCCTTAACCGGACCGGTGCTTTTGGAGACGCAGCCAGTAACACTTTCAGCCGTTCATTCGTTGTGGAGTGATCTTTATTACGGCGAATATCGGATTTCAATTTTGACATCAGTGCTTTCTTTTCAATATTAAAAACCGTTTCTTCATTCCTCCAGACAATAAGGTCCTGGGTATATTTTTTAGACCATTCTTCTTCCAGTTGATACATTGGCTTCATCAGTAGTTTGTCCACAGTGCTTTTGCGCTCACCAGAATCAGCCAGTGTCAGTAAAAAAAGCGATACAGGGCTGCGCAGATTATTCAATCTGCACACATCAATCCGGTTCTGGCAGGCAAGCGAAATTACTCCCAATACCGATGCAGCAATCAAAGCTTGGGGAGCCTGGGTCTGCTGCTCCGCTTCATATACAGCATTTCTGATGATCTGCGGGAACACATGCACAGGGAAAGGACGACCGTTAAACATATAACACCTCTAATACAATTCACGTTAAAAATTCCCGCACAATTTGCTATTCCGCTATTAATAGCGGAAGTAGCAGGGTTAACGCGGGTCACTCAGAAAATGATCTCCCTTGAAACTAACGTTCATTGATCCAATAGAGCAGATCACTTAATAGCCATCCGCAGGATTTCAGGCCAATAGGCTTACGTAGCGGAAACTTACCAACCTGTTCCAGTTTCCACGCGGTAGAGCGGGAAATTGAAGTAATATATTGCCGTTCTTTTTCTCGTACTAATCGATCGCAAGTCTCACCATAATCTCTTAATACTTTTATACGTTGTTCATTTGTTAACTTGAAAGGCATCATTTGAGTTTCCTTGTTGATAGCGTGAAATTATAATGGTCGAGCCAAGATACGTGCGCAACATTCACGATTCTCATTAAGGAAAAGAGAACTTAAAACAAAATAAAAAACTTTACTATCAACAGGTTATGCCATGCATGCATTTTCCCTTATTAAGGGGTGCTATGATATGACTGAGATAAATTGCACACAGCAAACCATATATCACAGAAATAATATGTGAAAGATTCATGCTGGAGAAGAGCTGAAGGATGATTGCTGAAACGACTTTCAATAAATTCAAGAACCTTGTATTACCTGAGAATTACAAGCGTACTGATAAGTAACTCTCAGATTTAAAGAGATTACTGTTTAGCATCCATTTTTTTGAATTCTGTACACCAAGACTCAACAGTCTTTAATTGGAAGGAGTAAACAATATCATGTGACCTTGCTATGGAATCGAATTTTTTAATTAAATCCTTTGCAACAAACTTATCCATTCCATAGTGAGCTTTAATGAGAAGATAAATTGCATTTACTGTTGCCTTTCCTGCTCTTGGGACAGAGCTTTTAACTTTTGATGTCGCGCCATTATTTGACAACCCTTTTTTCAACTCATTATTTTCACTTCTAAGCATTTCAATATCTTTGATGAAATTTCCTCTATCAACAAGGAAGTTTTCCATATCTTTATGATACTTTTTTATGTCATCTAAAAGATTACTGTTTTCGCTTTTTAAAGCATTATTTATCCTCAGTAGTTCCTCAAAATTTTCTCGTGTCAAATCAGACTTATCAAACATTTTTTATCCTTTTAAAATCAACAAACATCTTGCAACCAAAAAAAATTACGATAAGCAATGTGAATTTAACTGGACCAAACTATCGTCAAACACCTACAATACTAGCAGCAGCCATCAGGAAATTTTTCATGAGAAAACATACATCATCTCAAGTAACTAAAGCAAAAATCCTCCGTGCCGTTGCCAGTTCAACTGCAATCGAAACGGGTGTTTCTATCCCAAAAATTGAGCAGCAACTGAAACAAAATCAGGCACAGGCGAAAGCCGTTGGCCTCGCCCGCTAGTCTGGCAAGATATCGCTCATCAGCTGCATCATAGGGCTGTAGTTCCCTGAGACACCTGCCTGTATTGCCTTGAAGTAAAACACCTTGTGCTCATCCCACAGGCTGTAGTCCAATAAGCCCTTCCCCGCCAGTACCGACAACACATCGCAAAGCAATCTCGACAGACGCCCGTTACCTTCTCTGAATGGGTGGATCAAAATAAATTCCACATGACATTCAGCCAGATAACGAACCAGCTCCGGACGAGCCAGGGATTTCAGTTCACCAGACCGAGAAAGAAACTGCTTCTCGAAACCATCAAGCAGCAGCGGAATCCTGTCGGCAGCCGCAAACTGAAAGCCGTCCTTAGTCAGGTTAGCGTTACGTAGCCTCCCTGCCCAATCGTACACATTCCCTAGCCACTGGCGATGCCACCTGCTGACGTGCTCAAAAGCCAGCGCCTCAGGCGGCTGGCCCTCAATAAATAGCTGCTCATACAACATCAGCAGCAAGCCAGACTCCAGCGCCTCCATTTCCTGCTCATCAATGATCCCCAGCTTATTGGCAAGCACTAGGTCGTTTGAGCCTGGCTGATATCGCTCTTCTGCTGAATTAAGCTCATATTTTGACAAGCCCTTACCTCCGCCCAAACAGGTTCACAACGTTGTTTTCATGCTGCCGCTGATAGTTATTAACCCGGTCTTCCCAGATCTCAAGCGCCCTACGCTTTTCAGGCAGGTAATCATAACGATCATAGTGTTTCGAGCTAACGTCGTTCAAAGCGTGATTTTGAATACGGTCACGGATCTCTTTGCTGATCCCCGCCTCCCCCATCAGCGTTTTACAGGTACGGCGTAAATCTCGCGCCGTGAAAACTTTAAACTCAGGATTAAAGGCCCGAAAATACATGATGGAACGCGCCAGACTATCCGTGCGCACTGGGCGCTCACCGTTCGTTGATAACGGAAAAATATAGGGACTGTTACTTTCCTTAGTCAGCTCTTTAACTGAGGCTAATTCCTGTAGTGCCGATTCAGTCAGCGGGATCAGGTGCTCACGCTTGTTTTTCGATACATCGGCTATGACCAGCAACGTCTTCTGTTGCCAATCAATAGCACTCCACTGGCTGGCAATCATTTCAAACGGGCGCTGTCCACCAGCATAGACACAGAAGCGGATAAGATGCTGCATCAGCGGCCCAACATTAGTGGCCTGTGCGAACTGCTCCATGACAAAACGCAGTTCTTCCAGCGTTAACCATGTATCACCCACTTTCTCCGCCGAGGACTGCTTCGGTATGGCCGATACCGGATTTACTTCAAGACCAAACGTAATACCCACGCTGGTATTCATCGGATCGTTATCGGCTTTCAGGCCGTAGTTAAATGCCGCCATCAGGTAGGAACGAATGCGGTTTGCATGGACTACCGCATCACGCTGGATAATGCCTGAGAGGATGGTTTTGACCTGAAGAGGTGTTACATCTTTCGCTTTAGTTTCGCGAGGGATAACCGTGTAGCACTCTTTTTCAAGGCGCTTCAGAACATCAGCCCAGGTCCGCTTATTGTCGAGCTTCATCTTGTTAACGTAGCCATGCACCAGCTCCTCAAACGATCCTTGAGAGCGATGGATCTGCATAATGTGCTGCTCGGCCAGGCGTTGTTGCTCAAGTTCTTGCTGGGGTTCTTTCCCTTCAACAAGCCAGGCACCATACTTTTTCGCAAGCTCGTTGGCCGTCACCAGTTTCATCTCAGGCCAGATGCCCAACTGGATGAACTTCTCTTTCTTCCCTTTCTCAACGTAGTAACGGAAATAAAAAACTTTGCTGCCTGAAGGCTGAACCTTAACGCCAAGCCTGCCGGTACCACGCTGAGCACTGTTGCTCCACACGTAGTACGACGTGCTTTTTGTCTTCAATCCACGTATAGCAGTCTCGGTAAGATTAGCGGCCATGAGTTTACCTTTCTAAGGATAAGCGTTACCTGACCCGATGCCCATTTCGGGTCAGGTAACGGGTCAGGTAAGGATAGTACAATGGGGAAATGAGAGAACCAATCAGAAACAAAAATAATTTCATAACCAATTGATTATAGGCAATTAAAAATACAAACAGAGACAATCCCGAACAATTAAAAACATGCCAATTTTATGACTCATAATGAACCCTGTTCCATGGCTCCAGATGACAAACATGATCTCATATCAGGGACTTGTTCGCACCTTCCCTAAAGCACTCGTATTGACCGTGGCGGCTACCACATTCTGTCTGATGACCAGCCCGGCGTTCGCGGTTGAGGAAACCACGCCGCAGAATATGACCTGTCAGGAATTTATGGATATGAACCCAAAAAGCATGACCCCGGTGGCCTTCTGGGTAGTGAATCGCAACACCGACTTTAGCGGCGGCGACTATGTTGACTGGCATGAAGTCGAGACCGTTTCGGTACCGAAAATGCTGCAGGAGTGCCACAAGAACCCCGCCGCTAAACTTGGCGATCTCAGCGCGGTCATCAAAAAATAACCCCCCCGGCATCAGGCCGGGGAAACCCGCCGCGCTGCGGCGGGTCCCGCTTTACTCATCGATACCGCATTCGCACGGCAGAAAGCGGCCGATAAGCTTGCGATACAAAAACGCCCCGATAATCGCCCCCACCACCGGCGCCAGCAGCGGCACCAGAAAGTAAGGGATCGCCAGCCCACCGGTAAAGGCGATCGAGCCCCACCCGGCCAGACTGGTAAACAGTTTTGGGCCGAAGTCGCGCGCCGGATTCAGCGCAAAGCCGGTTAGCGGCCCCATCGACGCGCCGATCACGGCGATCAGCAAGCCAATCAGCAACGGCGCCAGCGGCCCGCGCGGAATTCCGTTGCCGTCGTCGGTCAGGGCCATGATCATCGCCATCAGGATTGCCGTGATGGTGGTCTCAACGGCAAACGCTTGTATAAAAGTGATATGTGGATGCGGGTACGTGGAAAAGACCCCGGCCAGGTTAAGGCTGGCGGCAGTGCCGCGCACGATATGCTGACTCTGTTCAAGATCGAGAAACAGCTGGCGATAGAGCCCATACACCAGCGCGGCGGCGCAGAAGGCCCCGGCCGTCTGGGCAACAATAAACGGCAGCACCTTGCGGCGTTCAAAACAGGCGAACAGCCACAGGGCAATGGTCACCGCCGGATTAAGGTGCGCGCCGGAGACACCGGCCGTCAGGTAGATGGCCATGGCGACGCCAAGGCCCCAGATAATACTGATCTCCCACTGACCAAAGCTGGCCCCGGCGACCCGCAGCGCAGCGACGCAGCCCGCGCCGAAGAAAATGAGCAATCCGGTGCCAAGAAACTCGGCCACGCACTGCCCGGTTAAGGTAGAAGTCTGGTTCATTATCGGCATCCTGAAATAGCACGTTAAAGAGAGAGGCTGGCGCGAGCGCCCGTTTAATTCGCCTGACCGGCCAGTAGCAGCCCGGTGGCGACCGCATTGCGCGGCCCTTCTGTTCCCCGAATATTGCCCTGCCCGGCGACTACGCCATAGTGCGACAAGGCTTCCGTGATAAGCTGCGGGATCTCAAAGTCCAGCGATGAGCCGCCCACCAGCACCACAAAGGCGATATCGCGAATGGAACCGCCGGGTGAGACCTGGCGCAGCGCGCGCAGGCAGTTGGTGACAAACACTTTCTCTTTCGCCTGCCGGCGCACGAGACGAATTTTTTCCAGCGGGCTGGCGTTATCGATCGGCACCAGTTCGCCCTCCTTGATGTACACCACTTTGGCGAACACCGCCGGGCTGAGGGCTTCCCGAAAGAACTCCACCGCGCCATTCTCGTGACGAATACTGAACAGGCTTTCCACTTTGGCCAGCGGGTATTTTTTTATCGCTTCCGCCAGCGAAAGATCCTCGAGGCCCAGCTCGGTTTTAATCAACAGGCTGACCATATTCCCCGCCCCGGCGAGATGGACCGCCGTTATCTGCCCCTCCGCGTTGACGATCGCCGCATCCGTCGAGCCGGCGCCGAGATCGAGGATCGCCAGCGGCGCCGCACAGCCGGGAGTGGTTAACGCCCCGGCGATGGCCATGTTGGCCTCCACGCCGCCCACCACCACCTCGGTCTGCAGTCGGGCGCTCAGTTCGCGGGCGATAACCTGCATTTGCAGACGGTCCGCTTTCACCATCGCCGCCATCCCGACGGCATTTTCCATGGCGCACTCGCCGGCCATCCCGCCCTGCACCTTGCGCGGAATAAACGTATCCACCGCCAGCAGATCCTGGATGTATATCGCGCTCATCTCATGGCCGGTCAGGGACGCCATTACCTTTCGCACCCGCTCCAGCATGCCGCCTGCGTGCGTGCCTGCTTCACCACGAATATCACACACGGGCGCGCAGGCGCTCATCGCCTGCATAATGGCCTGCGCGCCTTGCGCTACGTCGGCTTCACCGCCACGCTTTTCACCACGGATAAAGATCTTACCCGCCGGGATCACTCTTGATCGCACATCTCCCTGCGGGGTTTTCAGCACCACAGCGGAACGGTTGCCAATCAGCGCTCTGGCGATGGGGACAATAGTTTGTGTTTCCTCAGGGGTCAGGGCAAAGAAGGTTGCGATACCGTAAGGATTCGACAGCACCCGCACCACCTGTCCCGGGGCCGCCACTTCCACCGCCGCCAGCACGCCTTCCGGCACCTTCTCCAGTAGAGTGACTTCATCAACCACCGGTATTGGCCGATGCAGGCGATTATTCACCAGCACGCCATCATCTTTTTTCAGGATGGCCGCCACCACGTTGACGCCGCGATCCAGCGCTTCATTGATAAACCAAACCGCCTCAAGGAAATCCATCTCCTCACCCACCAACGGTATCCAGCCCTGGGCAAATCGATCCTCGCTCAACGCCGCCAACTTCTCCACGGCGATGGTGGTTCCCATGCCCACGCCAACGCCGCCGGGCGTTTGCGGGTTATGACCAATCATCGTTGATTCGGTAATGATGGTTTCAGTGATGGTTTCCATCGCCACATCGCCAATCACCGGTGCGGCCTCGTTGATGCAGATTTTTGCCACGTCCTGCAGCGACCACGGCGTTTTATCCAGCGCCTGCTGCAGGGACGCGACCACCCCGGCGATATTCTCCCGCGTGCCTTTCATCCCGGTCGTGGCGACAATCCCGCTGCCGATAAACCGGCCATCCTGCGCCAACGCCACTTCAGTGGTGGCGTTGCCGATATCGATCCCTGCAATTAACGGCATGCTGCCTCCGTCACTGACTGCCTTTACGCAGCTTATTTCTCTGCTGGTATACCTCTGCCGACTCGCGGACAAACCCGGCGTTCACCGTGGCGTGCCAGGTGTGTTCCAGTTCATCGGCAATGGCCTGCAACTCGGCGAACGAAGAACGAAACGGCCTCAGTGCGTTGTAGATCTCCAGAATGCGGGCATCCGGGATCGCAATCAGTTCTGCCGCACGACGAAAATTGCGCGCCACGGCATGACGCTGCATCTGCTCGGCAATCTGCGCCTGGTACTCCAGCGTTTGCTGAGAAATACGCACATCCTGCGGCCCTACGCGGCCCGCCAGCACATTCTCAAGGGTAATGTCGGTTAGCGGCTTGCCGCCAGGCGTCCGGATTTTCTCCGGGCAGCGGGTGGCTAATGGGTAATCCTGCGCGGTCATGATGTTGTCGTTCATGGTCATTCCCTTACCAGTGCAATATGCAACGTGACAGGCGCAGCATCCTGCACCACGTGTTTGGTTTCTTTGATGTGAAACAGCGCGGCCTTGGCCATAAATTTAGGGCGCACCATCTGGTCATTGACCACTGGCACCGGCGAAGGCGACTCTTTGCGTGCATAGCGTGCGGCGTTTTTACCAATCTGACGATAGGTTTCCAGCGTCAGCAGCGGAGCCTGAGAAAACAGTTCCAGGTTACTTAGCGGCAGCAGATCGCGCTGATGAATCACCGTGGTTCCTTTCGACTGGATACCAATCCCAATGCCTGAGCCGCTGAGATTTGCCGCATCCCATGCCATAAAAGAAACATCTGAGGTGCGCAGGATCCTCACTACTCGCGCATGCAGCCCCTCTTCTTCGATGCCAGCAACCAGCTCTTTCAAAATCGCGTTGTGCGGCATATCAATCAAGGTTTTATGCTGATACTTATCAAAGGCCGGGCCGACGCCTATCACGACTTCATCCACGCGTTCGTCCGCTTTAGCCGCCTCGCCTTCGCTCACCTGTAAGATGAAAACCGGCTTACGTTCAGTTGTGCATTCCACTGTGTACCGCCTTATTCGATCGAGCCGGGCTGAACCACGCCCGCAATATTTTTAATTTCCGCCCAGCGTTCGGCACTGATGCGATAGCCGGTACCAGGTCCCTGATAATCATTGATGTCGTTGACGGCGCTGACGACGTCGAACTGGCGATCCAGAATAGCCGACGTTTGCAGGTAATCACCGGTAACACGCTGTCTCAGCATATTGAGGATGTTACTGGCGATATCTTCGAAACCGCTACGGCTTAGTGCGCCGACGATATCCAGCCCGGTGATATTGCGCTTCATCATCTCTTCCACGGCGGCCAGATCTTCCACCACATTGCGCGCGGGCATATCTTTGCTGCCGTGAGCATAAGTAGCAGCTTCGACTTCTTCATCGCTAATCAGCGGCAGGCCCAGTTCGCGGAACACTGCCTGAATGGCGCGTGCCGCCTTGTTGCGGATGGCGATGGTTTCTTCTTCGGTTACAGGACGCAGACCACCATCAACCATCAGATCGCGTTGCAGAATGTTGTAATCATCGAAGTCTTCCGCGTCGAAGTTCGACCCGGCAAACATGTTGTCGTAGTTCGGTACGGCGCTATAGCCGGAGAAGATAAAGTCGGTGCCGGGAAGCATTTGCATCAGGGTACGGGCGGTACGGCGAATATCAGAGTGGGAAAAGGTCTGGTCATTGGCGGAGGCCACTTCAAGGTCGAGCATTGAGGCAATCAGGTTT
Organism: Enterobacter sp. MGH 33; assembly: GCF_000534535.1. Taxonomy (NCBI): domain Bacteria; kingdom Pseudomonadati; phylum Pseudomonadota; class Gammaproteobacteria; order Enterobacterales; family Enterobacteriaceae; genus Enterobacter; species Enterobacter sp. MGH 33. The sequence goes on from NZ_KI973212.1 coordinate 4,386,511, forward strand.
TCCGCCAGCACCGCGCGGATCCCCGACGGCACCGCGCCGGTCATGCCAATACAGCTGACCGCACCGTTTTGCAGCCCCTGTACGCCCGCGCCTTTGGTGATAAAGATGCAGCGCGACTCCAGATAGAGCATCGATTTACTCTCGGAATAGCCCATCAGCGCTTCCGAACCGGTGCCAGAGGTGTAACGCATTTTCAGTCCGCGAGACGCATAGGCCGAGGCGAGAAACGCTTTGGACCACGGCGTATCATCGCCGTCGGTAAACACAGACTCTGTACCGTATACCGACACGGTTTCGGCGTAGCTGGTTAACCCGCGCATCCCCAGCTCCAGCTCAGTCGCCTCCTCAACGGAACATTGCGTCAGCACGCCGGGGCGACCGCACTGGGAACCGACCAGCAGCGCCAGGGCGTTAAACGGCGCATAGCGGGCGATCCCGACCGTCGTTTCCTGTTCTGAAAAACCACGGATCCCCGCTTCAGCCGCATCGGCGGCAATCTGTACCGGGTTGTCTTTCAGGTTGGTGACATGGCACTGGTTGGACGGCGTGCGTCTGGCGCGCATTTTTTGCAGCGCCATCATCATTTCCACCACGTTCATTTGCGCCATCACCTCCACCGCTTTCGCCGGGGTGATAGCGGTGGTAATAGCAACAATCTCTTCCCGGCTGACGTGGATATCCACCAGCATTCTGGCGATCTCCAGCGCGTCGAGCCGCATTGCCCGTTCAGTTTCAGCCACGTTAATCGCGTAGTCGGCAATAAAACGGTCAATCATGTCGAACTCGGCGCGGCTCTTGCCGTCCAGCTCAACAATACGACCATTCTCTACCTTCACCGACGAAGCCGGATCGTAGGGGCTTTCCATGGCGATCAGTCCCTCTTCAGGCCATTCGCCAATCAGCCCATCCTGATTTACAGGGCGCTTCGCAAGCACTTCGAATCGTTTTGATCTTCTCATAGTTTATGGACTCAAAAGATAAAAAATAGGGACGCCGGGCCGTATTGCCGGGGACACACCTCCCGGCATTCGCCTTTCATCAGCAATGGCCGAACTCTAAATGAGCACAGCAATAAAAAAATAAAATTAATTTCGTTCCAATTTGGCACGTAATAAAAATTCATCGTTCCATATTGAAACGGTTCTCAGGAATATTCGTAGCGAATTGTGACGAAGTTAAATGATCATTATCAATAAACACTAATACACAAAATTAAATTAATACTTTTTAAATTTTCACCCTATTGACTTAATAACGCGCGGCGAGAAAATAAAGCCAAACCCAATGATAAAAAATAGCTGTATCGCGATATTTTCGTGACATCAGCCCTACAACATTTTCAGGAGAGACTGTGAATAAGAGCCAACCAATCGCCACCATTACGCTGGCGGCGGCGAAAAAAATGGCGCAGGCCGTCGAGGCTAAAGCGCTTGAGATCAACGTGCCGGTGGTCTTTTCCGTGGTGGATCGCGGCGGCAACACGCTGCTGATGCAACGCATGGACGACGCGTTCGTCACCAGCTGTGATATTTCTCTTAATAAAGCGTATACCGCCTGCTGTCTGCGGCAGGGGACCCATGAAATTACCGACGCGGTACAACCGGGTGCGTCACTATATGGTTTACAGCTAACGAATCAACAGCGGATCGTTATTTTTGGTGGCGGCTTACCTGTCATGTTAAACGATAAATTAATCGGTGCTGTCGGCGTAAGTGGCGGTACTGTCGAACAAGACATGTTATTAGCGCAAACCGCACTGAATTGTTTCTCTGAATTATAATTTAAATCTAAGAAGGTAAATTATGAGCTATCGTATGTTTGATTACCTGGTGCCAAATGTGAACTTTTTTGGCCCGAATGCTATTTCCGTCGTGGGCGAACGCTGCAAACTGTTGGGCGGTAAAAAAGCGCTGCTGGTGACTGATAAAGGTCTGCGAGCCATTAAGGACGGCGCGGTTGATAAAACCCTCGAACATCTGCGTGAAGCCGGTATTGACGTGGTGGTGTTTGACGGCGTCGAGCCAAACCCTAAAGACACCAACGTGCGCGACGGCCTGGACGTTTTTCGTAAAGAGCAATGCGATATCATCGTTACCGTCGGCGGTGGTAGCCCGCATGACTGCGGTAAAGGCATCGGTATCGCGGCGACGCACGAAGGCGATCTCTATAGCTATGCCGGGATTGAAACCCTGACCAATCCGCTGCCGCCGATCGTCGCGGTGAATACCACCGCCGGTACCGCCAGCGAAGTCACCCGTCACTGCGTGCTGACCAATACCAAAACCAAAGTGAAGTTTGTGATTGTCAGTTGGCGCAACCTGCCGTCGGTTTCCATTAATGACCCACTGCTGATGCTCGGCAAACCTGCGCCACTGACTGCGGCAACAGGAATGGACGCCCTGACCCACGCCGTTGAGGCCTATATTTCAAAAGATGCCAACCCGGTTACCGACGCCGCCGCTATCCAGGCAATTCGTCTGATCGCCCGCAACTTACGCCAGGCCGTAGCACTGGGCAGCAACCTGAAAGCTCGCGAGAATATGGCCTATGCCTCTTTGCTGGCGGGTATGGCCTTCAACAACGCCAACCTTGGCTACGTTCACGCGATGGCGCATCAGCTTGGCGGTCTGTACGACATGCCGCACGGCGTAGCAAATGCCGTCCTGCTGCCGCACGTGGCGCGCTATAACCTGATCGCTAATCCGGAGAAATTTGCCGACATCGCGGAGTTTATGGGTGAGAACACTGACGGTCTGTCCACCATGGATGCTGCCGAGCTGGCGATTCGCGCCATCGCTCGCCTGTCAGCCGATATCGGTATTCCGCAGCATCTGCGCGAGCTGGGCGTCAAAGAAGCCGATTTCCCGTATATGGCGGAAATGGCGCTGAAAGACGGCAATGCCTTCTCCAACCCGCGTAAAGGGAACGAGAAAGAAATTGCCGGGATCTTCCGTCAGGCATTCTGATCAATAAGGGGGCGCAATGTCACTTTCATCACCGGGCGTACATCTGTTTTATCACTCACGCTGGCAGGATACGCGCGTGCTTGATGAACTATGCTGGGGGCTGGAAGAGCAAGGCGTCCCTTGCCGGACAATCTGTTGCGACGAGCATGACTGCGCGCTGGCCCTCAGCAAGCTGGCGGCTAAAAGCTCAACGCTACGCGTGGGTCTCGGCCTCAGCGCCAGTGGTGATATTGCCCTAACCCACGCCCAGCTACCCGAGGATCGGGCGCTGGTCTGCGGGCATATCGCCGCTGGGATAGCCAGCATCCGCACGCTCGGCGCCAATGCGGGCCAACTGGTCAAAGTGCTTCCCTTCAGCGAGATAAAATAAATGTATCGCATCTATACCCGAACCGGTGATAAAGGCACGACCGCGCTATTTGGCGGCAGCCGTATCGACAAAGACGACATCCGCGTTAACGCCTATGGTACGGTGGATGAACTGATTTCCCAGCTTGGCGTCTGCTATGCCAGCTCGCGCCAGGCAGAATTACGCCAGGATCTGCATGCCATCCAGAAGATGCTGTTTGTGCTGGGGGCGGAACTCGCCAGCGATGAGAAAGGTCTCGCCCGCTTAACGCAGACGATTAACGCCGAGGATATTCAGGCGCTGGAGCAACTTATTGATCGCAATATGGCGCAGAGCGGCCCCCTGAAAGAATTTGTCATTCCGGGGAAAAATCTGGCATCGGCACAACTACACGTGGCGCGCACCCTGGCACGGCGGCTGGAGCGGATCCTCATCGCGATGGACAAAAAGCTGACGTTACGCGATGAACCCAGGCGTTATATCAACCGGCTGTCGGATGCGCTGTTCTCCATGGCCAGAATCGAAGAAACTACTCCAGATGTTTGCGCTTAAACTGGCTGGCGTCGATGTCGTACTGCTTCATCTTACGCCACAAGGTGGTGCGACCAATATTCAGCAGTTGCGACATCTCCTGTACTCGCCCACTGGTGACACGGGCGGCATGGATAATCGCCTCTTTTTCGATAGCGGTAAACGTCAGGCTGGCTGGCAGCAGGGAAGACGCGGTCTCCAGACCGGGACGCTCGGCAAACAGATAATCAGGTAAATTACTCAGCCGGATATGCCCGTTATCGCTACTGATAGCGATGTTTTCGATAATGCTGTTCAGCTCGAAATCATTGCCCGGCCACGAATAAGCCACCAGTTGTGCCAGCGCGTCGTCGTCGATCTTCAGGCTGGATGAGAAGCGTTTTTTCAGGCTATTCAGTCGCGTATAAATCAGCGAGGGAATACTGTTACGCCGCGCCCGTAGCGGCGGGATAACAATCTCAAAAGAGTGCAGCGCGTAATACAGTTGGCGGCTAAAGCGGTTTTGCTCCACCAGATTAGCGAGATCAACCGTAGTGGTGGCGATCACTTTCACATCCACCGGAATCAGCCGACGGGCATCAAGACGGGTTAATACTCCCTGCTTAATCACCTGTAACAGCGCGGATTGCAGCTCCGGTGCCAGATATTCAATTTTCTCCAGAAACAGCGTGCCGCCGTTCGCCAGCTCAAGGCGGCTCAACCGACCATTTTCATCATCGGTAGGCGCACTGCCCATAAAATCCTGCCCCAGCACGCTGTTGGCATACAGCTGACAGTTCACGGCAATATACGGTCCGCTGGCGCGTTCGCTTTCATTGTGAATGGCCTGGCTCAGCAGCTCTTTCCCTACGCCCTCTTCCCCACACAGCAGGATCGGGAAACTCCCCCTTGCCGCCTGGCGACCAAAATGGATCAAGCGTCGGGTTTCCGGATCGTCCGTCGACATCTGCTCAAAGGTGTGGCTCACCTTACCAAGCTGGCTGGTCATCAGCTGACGCATTTGCTCCACCGGGTGCAGCAGCAGGATAAAGCTGTTGCCCTGCTCCTCAACAATCGGCTTCAGGGTGATAACAGCATCAACAAACTGGTGCTGGCTTTCAAAAGTGACTTCGACGTGATTCAGACCGCGGGCATGTTTAATTGCCCGACGCAGCAGCATGGGCATATTGAGCAGGTCGTGAATGTTTTTGCCCTGGCTGGCCTGCGCGTCGAGATGCAAAAGCAGCGCCGCGCGCGCATTGAGGAACTGCAACACCCCCTGCTCATTCCAGGCCATCACGCCATCATCCATGCTCTCCAGCAGCCCGTACATCTGGTTCAGATGGCGGTTGGATTCTGCCAGCAGGCTGTCGGTCAGCAATGAATTGCCGACTTCTCTGGCAATCGCCAGCGTCAGGGATAAATCAGAAACGGACTCATGTTCTACCAGACAGCACAATGAGATGGAGCCAAACAGATGCCCATGGTTATCGAACACCGGCGTCGAGCAGAACGACCACGGATGCAACGCCTGTTTAAAGTGCTGAGCGCCAGAGGTTTTTGTCGGCTGCCCCGGCATCGTCGCCAGCGACAGCGCACAACTGCCGATAATGCTTTCCGCGCAATAGCTGCCGTCGCGAAATCCAAGCTCCGCCAGCTGTTCTATCGTCTGCGGATCGCCGCAACGGCTGAGAATACAGGCTGATTCATCCAGAATCAGCAGTGCGCACGGACGACCGTCCATAAACTCCCAGGCATCTTCCAGCGCGGCCTGCGCAATCGTCAGCAGCGCCGTCTTGCGACGACAAATCGACTCAAAGGTCAGCCCTTGCGCCTGATGCGGCGCCTGCCAGGTTTCCCGCTGCATAAACTTGCTGCAACGATGCCAGGACTGGGCGAGAACCGAAGAGACTTCCTGCCCGATGCTATGCGTGTGCGCCGTCATATCCATTTCCGCTGTTTTGCCATAGACAACCCCTCCGGCAGAGACTGTCAGAGGGGGAGAAGATGCTGGGTAAATTTACCTGTGCCCGATTAACGCGCCAGCCACTGCTGTCCCAGCAGGTCTGCCGTCAAAATAGCGGCATGTACGCTTTCAGGCGTCACCGGGAACGGCATATTGTGAATAGTTTCACCTTCTGCGCAGGTGGCTTTAGCCACGGCCATAATCTTGCCGTCAATGTCGTCTTTCACACCCATTTCCGCTAACGTTACCGGCAGGCCCACTTTCTGACAGAAATTCAGCACGGTTTCGATCTCTTCCATCGGGCTGTTCTGCAGCACCAGCTGCGCCAGCGTACCAAAGGCGACTTTTTCACCGTGGTACAGATGGTGGCACTCTTCCAGAATCGTAAAGCCGTTATGGATGGCATGTGCCCCCGCAAGGCCGCTGCTTTCAAAGCCGATACCGCTGAGGTAGGTGTTGGCTTCGACAATACGTTCCAGCGCATCGGTCACCACGCCAGCCTGGGCGGCTAAGCGTGCCTTTTCGCCTTCCGCCAGCAGGGTATCATAGCACAGGCGCGCCAGGCTCAGCGCCGCCACGGTGGACTGCCCGCCCGCCATGCTGGTCGCCCGAGCGTCATAACAGGCTTTCGCTTCAAACCAGGTCGAGAGCGCATCGCCCATCCCGGCCACCAGCAGACGTACCGGCGCTTTGGCAATAATTGCGGTATCCATCACCACCATATCCGGGTTTTTCGGGTAGATCAGATACTCTTCAAACTCACCCGCTTCGGTATAGATAACGGACAGCGCGCTGGTTGGCGCATCGGTTGAGGCGATGGTCGGGATCACCACTACCGGCAGCTTCTGGTAATAACCAATTGCTTTGGCGGTATCTAACGTTTTCCCACCGCCAATCCCAACCACGCCGCGGCAACCGTGTTTTTTCAGAATGGCAATCAGGCGATTAATTTCAACATGGCTGCATTCACCGTTGAAGCGTTCCGCGTGGCAGCTAATGTCATGGCTGTGCAGGCCATTGAGTACCTTTTCTCCCGCCAGCTTCATGACGAAGTCGTCCGCAATCACGAAAAAGCTGTCCGCCAGATTTTTAGCGTATTGACCAAATAAGGTAGAAGCGTCAGGACCCTGGAGATATTTGGCTGGAGATTGAATAACTTTTAGCATTCCTTTCATCCTCAAATAAGTACATGTTTTTACATGGTGAGCCCTGGCGTTAACCCGTTTAGCCTGATGTTGACGGCGAAAGCGGACGTACCGGAGCGATGTAATAACTGTATGGCGAGGCGTGTACAAAAAAATCTTTCGTCATTTTGTTCTGATATGGAACAGATAAAAATGACATGCGTTTCATATTGGAACGCTTAACCACAAAAATAATGAGATTTGCGATCTCGATCCGTTCCGTTACCGCGAAATTACCGACAAACACGATGATAAATTTCCCCAATTACGCGCCATCCTGGGTAAAGCCCCGCAAAAAAGACTGACTGCGCCGTGTGGCCTGCTCTGATCGCAGGAGGAAAAAGTCGAGCGAGTTCGCATTGTGATGATTTCTCGCCTAATTAAGTTTCATTTCGGAACAAAAAACAGCAATCACGTTTCGTAATGAAACTCATTTTCGTGTTGTTTTTTTCCATGCTGACTTCGCCAGAATCTCTCTATCGCCTCCGCACCATGAACATGCATTCGGGGGTTTGTCTTACACTCAACCTCGAGGAGCCGTTATGTCTCAATTCTTTTTTAATCAACGCCCCCATCTCGTTAGCGACGTGATCGACGGTACAATTATCACCAGCCCGTGGAATAACCTGGCGCGTCTGGAGAGCGATCCGGCCATTCGCATCGTGGTTCGCCGCGACCTTAACAAAAATAACGTGGCGGTGATCTCCGGCGGCGGTTCAGGACACGAACCCGCGCACGTTGGGTTTATTTGCGACGGCAGATCGATTCAAAGGTCAGCCCCTGCGCCTGATGCGGCGCCTGCCAGGTTTCACGCTGCATAAATTTGCTGCAGCGATGCCACGACTGGCTGATAACGGCTGAAACTTCATTTTCCGCACCCTGAGTCTGAGCTGTCATATCCCTTTTCCGCTGGAGTTAACACAGTTAAAACGACAAAACCCTCCGGCAGCGGCTGCCGGAGGGAGGAGTTGATGCCGCAATGCGCCGCGGCATAGAACCTTGTGAAAGACTTAACGCGCCAGCCACTGCTGCCCAAGCAGGTCCGCGGTAAGGATGGCGGCGTAGACGCTATCCGCGGTGACCGGGAACGGCATATTGTGGATGGTTTCGCCTTCCGCGCAGGTGGCTTTCGCCACCGCGTGGATTTTGCTTTCGATACCCTCTTTCACGCCCATCTGGGCAAGGGTGATCGGCAGGCCGACTTTTTCACAGAAGCCCATCACGGTTTCGATCTCTTCCAGCGGGCTATTTTGCAGTACCAGCTGCGCCAGGGTGCCGAAAGCGACTTTTTCGCCGTGATACAGATGGTGGCACTCTTCAAGGATGGTGAAACCGTTGTGAATCGCGTGCGCGCCGGCCAGGCCGCTGCTCTCAAAACCGATACCGCTCAGATAGGTGTTGGCTTCGACAATACGCTCCAGCGCATCGGTCACCACTCCAGCCTGAGCCGCCAGGCGTGCTTTTTCGCCTTCCGCCAGCAGCGTATCATAGCACAGGCGCGCCAGGCTCAAGGCCGCCGCCGTGGACTGCCCGCCCGCCATGCTGGTGGCTCGCGCATCGAAGCAGGCCTTGGCTTCAAACCAGGTGGAGAGCGCATCGCCCATCCCGGCCACCAGCAAGCGTACCGGCGCTTTGGCGATAATCGCCGTGTCCATCACCACCATATCCGGGTTTTTCGGGTAGATCAGATACTCTTCAAACTCGCCCGCCTCGGTGTAGATAACCGACAGCGCGCTGGTCGGCGCATCGGTTGAGGCAATTGTCGGGATCACCACCACCGGCAGCTTCTGGTAATAGCCGATCGCCTTCGCTGTATCGAGGGTTTTCCCGCCGCCGATACCCACCACGCCGCGGCAGCCGTGCTGCTTAAGAATGGCGATCAGGCGGTTGATTTCCGCATGGCTGCACTCGCCGTTAAACCGTTCCGCATGGCAGCTAATATTGTGGCTATGCAGGCCGTTCAATACTTTGTCGCCCGCCAACTTCATCACGAAGTCATCGGCGATAACAAAAAAGCTGTCGGCCAGGTTTTTAGCGTATTCGCCAAACAGCATGGCGGCATCAGGTCCCTGGAGATATTTGGCTGGAGATTGAATAACTTTTAGCATTCCTTTCACCCTCAAATAAGTGCGTATGTTGACACGTGAGCCCAGGCCGTCATGCCGCGGCGCCTGATATCAATGGCGCTTACAGCCACGCTGCCGGAGCGATGCATCCACTGTAGGGCGAGCCGCGGCGAAAAAAATTTTTCCCTTTTTTGTTCTGTTCTGAAACAGATAAAAAATAATGCGTTTCACATTGAAACAATGTGACTGAGAAAGCGATGGGATTGCGATCGCGATCGGATCATTTTGGCAAAAAAGCCGCTATCGTCTCCCCTCTTTAACGCAGAAAATCGCCTCAATGCGGCACAATGGCGAAAAAAATCATCCTTGCCCCATTTCTGATAGCAGAAAAAAACGGACAAATTATTAGCGCTGGCTCGCATTTCTCCTGTTTATCGGCAATTAATGTTCCATAAAGGAACAAAAATTCTTTTCTACGTTCCGTTATGGAACCAATTTTGACGGCATTTTATTTTGCGCCCGCTCAGCCAGAATCACTACATCGCCGGGCTACCCTTATAGACAGGCGACCTCCCCCTACCCTACGGAGCATAAACAATGAAAAAACTGATTAACCGTGTGGAAGATGTACTGAGTGAACAGCTTATCGGCCTGGCGAAGGCGCATCCTGAACTGACGCTGCACCAGGACCCGGTCTATGTCACCCGCGCTGATGCACCGGTCGCCGGCAAAGTGGCGCTGCTCTCCGGCGGCGGCAGCGGACACGAACCGATGCACTGCGGCTACATCGGCCAGGGCATGCTCTCCGGCGCCTGTCCGGGGGAAATTTTCACCTCGCCGACGCCGGACAAAATGTTCGAATGCGCGATGCAGATTGACGGCGGCGAAGGCGTCCTGCTGATTATCAAAAACTATACCGGCGACATCCTGAATTTTGAGACCGCCACCGAGCTGCTGCACGAAAGTGGCGTTAAGGTTACCACCGTCGTGGTGGATGACGACGTGGCGGTAAAAGACAGCCTCTATACCGCCGGACGCCGCGGCGTCGCCAATACCGTGCTGATTGAAAAACTGGTCGGCGCCGCCGCCGAACGCGGCGACTCGCTGGAAGCCTGCGCTGAACTGGGCCGCCGTTTAAATAACCTTGGTCACTCGATTGGCATCGCGCTGGGCGCCTGCACCGTACCGGCCGCCGGACAGCCCTCCTTTACCCTGAAAGATGATGAGATGGAGTTCGGCGTCGGCATCCATGGCGAGCCGGGTATCGACCGCCGCCGCTTCAGCTCGCTCGACCAAACCGTCGATGAGATGGTCGATACCCTGCTGGAAAACGGCGCATACAGCCGCACGCTGCGCCAGTGGGATAACGTCAAGGGAGCGTGGCAGGAAGTGAAACAGAGCAAAACCGCGCTGCAAAACGGCGATCGGGTTATCGCGCTGGTCAATAACCTCGGCGCCACCCCGCTTTCCGAACTGTACGGCGTTTACAACCGCCTTGCCCAGCGCTGCGAAGCGTCCGGCATTGTGATTGAACGCAACCTCATCGGCAGCTACTGCACCTCGCTGGATATGGCGGGTTTCTCCATCACCCTGCTGAAAGCGGATGATGACACACTGGCGTTATGGGACGCCCCGGTCCATACCCCAGCGCTGAACTGGGGAAAATAAGGAGCACGACATGTCACTGAACAGAACGCAAATCGTCGACTGGCTGTACCGCTGTGGCGACATTTTCACCAAACAGAGCGATTTTCTCACCGGCCTTGATAAAGAGATCGGCGACGCCGACCACGGCCTCAATATGCATCGCGGCTTCAGCAAAGTGGTCGAAAAGCTGCCGTCGATCGCCGATAAAGACATCGGTTTTATTCTCAAGAATACCGGGATGACGCTGCTTTCCAACGTCGGCGGCGCCAGCGGCCCGCTGTTCGGCACCTTCTTTATCCGCGCCGCCCAGGTCACCCAGGCGCATCAGAGCCTGACCCTCGACGAGCTTTATCAGATGATCCGCGAAGGCGCGGACGGCGTCGTCAACCGTGGTAAAGCGGAGCCGGGCGATAAGACGATGTGCGACGTCTGGCTGCCGGTGGTGGAATCCCTGCGTCATTCCAGCGAGCAACATCTGTCTATCCCTGCCGCGCTGGATGCCGCCTGCGAAGTGGCCGAGCGCGCCGCCCACGCCACCATCACCATGCAGGCGCGTAAAGGCCGCGCCAGCTATCTCGGCGAGCGCAGCATCGGGCATCAGGATCCCGGCGCGACCTCGGTGCTGTTTATGGTTCAGATGCTGGCTGCCGCCGCCAAAGAGTAAGGAAATCGCGATGGTAAACCTGGTTATTGTTTCTCATAGCGCCCGGCTGGGCGAAGGTGTCGGAGAACTGGCCCGGCAGATGTTAATGAACGATGGCTGTAAGCTGGCGATCGCCGCCGGGATCGACGATCCCGACAGCCCGATCGGCACCGATCCGATTAAAGTCATGGAGGCGATCGAATCCGTCGCCGATACCGACCATGTTCTGGTGATGATGGATATCGGCAGCGCCCTGCTCAGCGCCGAAACCGCCCTCGATCTGCTCGATCCGGCGATGGCGGCAAAGGTGCGGCTGTGCGCCGCGCCGCTGGTCGAAGGGACGCTGGCGGCCACCGTCAGCGCCGCCTCCGGCGCCGGGATCGACAAAGTTATCGCCGATGCCATGAACGCCCTGGAAGCCAAGCGGGTTCAGCTGGGTTTACCTTCGCACACGCCTGACGCCGCCGCCCCAACGCTTGCTGACGACGGCGATGCTAAATCGGTTTCAGTCATTATTAACAATCACAACGGCCTGCACGTGCGTCCGGCATCAAAGCTGGTCGCCGCGCTGGCGGGTTTTAACGCCGACCTGGTGCTGGAGAAAAACGGCAAATGCGTCACCCCGGACAGTCTGAATCAAATCGCTCTGCTACAGGTGCGCCGCCACGATAAGCTGCGCCTGCTGGCCCGCGGTCCGGACGCCGATGCGGCGCTGGCGGCGTTTCAGGCGCTGGCCGCCGATAACTTCGGCGAGTCGCCGGAGGCGCAGCCGACAGCGGAACCCGCCATACCTGCGCGTGTTGAAGGCGCCGCGATGCTTTATCCGCAGGCGCCGATCCAACCGGCGCTCCCCGCCGCCGCCGACATCGCCCGCGAGCAGCAGCGCCTGCGCCAGGCGATCGACCAGACGCTGGCCGATCTCAATGCGCTCACCGAGCTGGCGGAACACAAATTTAACGCCGATATCGCGGCGATCTTCGCCGGTCATCACACCTTGCTCGACGATGAAGATCTGTTTGATGCCGCCAACGATCGCCTGCTCACCGAACAGTGCTCGGCGGAATGGGCGTGGCATCAAGTGCTGATGGAGCTCAGCCAGCAGTATCGTCAGCTGGATGACGCCTATCTGCAGGCCCGTTATATCGATGTCGACGATATTCTGCAGCGCACGCTGCGCCATCTGCAGGGTATTAAGGAGACGCTGCCATTCGCCAGTGAGCCGACGATTATTATCGCCGACAATATTTATCCCTCGACTGTACTCCAACTGGATGCCAGCAAGGTCACCGGCCTGTGCCTGCGCGACGGCAGCGAACAGGCCCACGGCGCGATTATCGCCCGCGCGGCGGGGATCGCCTGGCTATGCCAGCAGGGCGAAGCGCTGAATGATATTCAGCCTGGCGAAGCCATCACGCTCGATATGCGTCTGCAACGTCTTATTCGTCGCTAAATCCACTTTGACCGTTACCACTCCGGGGGCCCGCCTCCGGAGGGTGAGTTTTCGCTTACTGATCAGGAACCACTATGTCTCAATTCTTTTTTAACCAGCGCGCCAGCCTCGTTAACGACGTGATCGAGGGAACCATTATTGCCAGCCCGTGGAACAACCTCGCCCGCCTGGAGAGCGACCCGGCGATCCGTGTAGTGGTACGCCGCGATCTGAATAAAAACAACGTGGCGGTGATTTCCGGCGGCGGCTCCGGCCATGAACCGGCGCACGTCGGCTTTATTGGTAAAGGCATGCTGACCGCCGCGGTCTGCGGCGATCTGTTCGCCTCGCCGAGCGTCGATGCGGTACTCACCGCGATTCAGGCGGTGACCGGCGAGGCGGGCTGTCTGCTGATCGTTAAAAACTACACCGGCGATCGGCTTAACTTCGGCCTCGCGGCGGAGAAAGCGCGCCGTCTTGGCTATAACGTAGAGATGCTGATCGTCGGCGACGATATTTCGCTGCCGGATAACAAACAGCCGCGCGGTATCGCCGGGACTATTCTTGTGCATAAGGTGGCGGGCTATTTCGCCGAGCGCGGCTTCAACCTCGCCACCGTCCTGCGTGAAGCGCAATACGCCGCCAACCATACCGCCAGCATCGGGGTGGCGCTGGCCAGCTGTCACCTGCCGCAGGAAGCGGAAAGCGCGCCGCGCCATCAGCCCGGCCACGCCGAGCTGGGGATGGGCATCCACGGCGAACCGGGAGCCTCGACGATCGCGACCCATAACAGCGCGGAAATCATGCAGATTATGGTAGAGAAGCTGACCGCCGCCCTACCTGAAACCGGCCGCCTGGCGGTGATGCTCAATAATCTCGGCGGCGTGTCGGTGGCCGAGATGGCGATTCTGACCCGCGAGCTGGCCAACACCCCACTCCATGCGCGCGTTGACTGGTTGATTGGCCCGGCTTCGCTGGTAACGGCGCTGGATATGAAAGGCTTCTCGCTGACCACTATCGTGCTGGAAGAGAGCATTGAAAAGGCGCTGCTGTCGGATGTCGAAACCGCCAGTTGGCAGAAGCCGGTGCAGCCGCGGGCTGTTAATATCATGCCGTCCGCGCTCGCCAGCGCACGCGTCGCCTTTACGCCATCGGCCAACCCGCAGGTGGGCGATTACGTGGCGCAGGTGACCAGCACCCTCTCCGGCCTCGAAACCCATCTCAACGCGCTTGACGCCAAAGTGGGCGACGGCGATACCGGCTCCACTTTCGCCGCTGGCGCGCGTGAGATTGCCGCTCTATTGCAACGCCAGCAACTGCCGCTCAATGATTTACCCACGCTGTTCGCGCTAATTGGCGAACGCCTGACGGTGGTGATGGGCGGCTCCAGCGGCGTATTGATGTCGATTTTCTTCACCGCCGCCGGGCAGAAGCTGGAGCAAGGCGCCAGCATGGCGGAAGCGCTGAACGCCGGTCTGGGGCAGATGAAATTTTACGGCGGCGCCGATGAGGGCGACCGGACGATGATTGACGCTCTACAGCCGGCGCTGGCGGCGCTGCTGGCCGAACCGGATAATCTGCAGGCCGCTTTCGCCGCGGCGCAGGCCGGCGCGGATCGCACCTGCCAGTCGAGCAAAGCCGGCGCCGGACGCGCCTCCTATCTCAATAGCGAGAGCCTGCTCGGCAATATGGACCCCGGCGCCCACGCGGTGGCGATGGTGTTTAAGGCGCTGGCGGAACGCTAAGCCTCACCCGGTGGCGCTGCGCTTACCGGGGCGACATAACACCATTGAAAGGTAGCCCGGAGAAGGCGCAACGCGCCGCCATCCGGGTTTACCACACTGCCGATTATTTGCTATGCCAGTACGCCTGCGAATGCACCAGTTGCTGTCGAATATCTGGCCGATAAGGTTGCGGATCGAGAAGAGGATGCAGAGGAATATCTGGAAGCAATCATGGAGGCTCGTGTTACCGTTGCTGGCATGGGGCTGGTGATGGAGGTGCAGGATTACTTAGATGGCGAGGCCGATAGACTGGCGAAGGCGTGGCTGGCCGAGTACACACCGCAAATCAAGTCGTTGAAAGATGAGCGTAAAGAGGCCTATCGTCAAATCGTCGAAATGAGTACCGAACCGCAGGATGTGGATCTGGTCAGGCCGGCGAACAAGTTTGAAATGACCAGGGTGCGTGAAGGTGAAAAGGAAGCTGACCTTCCAGTCTGGAAACACCATTTGTTGTGTGACGAAAACGGGAACTATCCGGCTCTGTTGAACCATTGGGAAACCAAGGTTTTTGAGATCGAAACCAAACGTGAAGGATTTGCTTTCTGGTATCGTAATCCACAGTACACAGGGCAGTCGTCACTGGGAATCGCTTATGTTGAAGCTGAACAGTACAAGATTGTTCGTCCCGATTTCCTGTTCTTTGCCGAACAGGATGGCAAAATGGTTGTGGACCTGGTAGATCCACATAGCCTACATCTGGCTGATGCTTTGCCCAAACTGAAAGGACTTGCGCTATATGCCGAACATCATTCTGATGCTTACAGGCGAATCGAATCTGTCGCCGAAGTAAAGGGTAAATTACGAGTGTTAGATTTGAAACGGCAGGATGTGCAGGATGCTGTTGCTACCGCTGAAAATGCAGAAACGTTATTTAGTAGCGGACTTGCTGATGACTATCAGTAATCTATAGAAAATTGCGTAACGAAACTGCATTTTAGTAATTTTTTGAAACAATACAAATAAGGCCTTCTCACTGAGAAGGCCATTACCGACTTACAGTTCGATTTGGCTACAGCCGAAGTTACGGTCTCCTTCACCAAACACTTTGCTTTCAACTTTGGTCAGGTAGTCCAGTCGGGTTAACAGCGCCTGGTAGTTCTGCTGGAAGTCAGTACTATTGGTGTCTAGCACATACTTACAGTTTTCAGGAAAATGGACCAGACCAGGGTGATCGTCTCTCTCCAGTCTCAGGGCGCTGTACCAGGCTCCTGTGATCATCCCTCTAAGGTTATCGTCCTGATCGTAATCCCCGAGGTGGTAGTAAGCGTCTTTGTTGAACAACAGGCAAATGTGATAGTGGCATTTACCTGACTCAGAATACTCTTTCGCCCATATAATGAATAAAGGGCAACGGTAGATGCGTTTACCTTCACGCTCCTTACGGGTACGATCAGCCTCCAGCTTAGCTCTGAGGGATTCACGCATCCGGGATATCACCCCAGGCTCCAGATTAGGGAAGCAACAAATATTGTCACCGTCATCAACTATCTTCGGATAGTGGAGATCGACACGTACCGCCGTTAGCCTGGGGTAACGGTTAGTCAAGTAACATAATAATTTATTAATCTTGCTCTGATATTCAAGGATATGAACTCCATGAGTACCTTGATATGTTTTCATCATATAAACCTGTAGTTGGTCCTACGGTCTATAACAGACCGTATAGGGATGCCATACAGGCAGGGCTATTCCTGGTCACTGTTGTCGGTATATACTGGTATCAGATCTTAGTACGCACATACTGATCTGATTACTACCCCTACTGGTTAATACAGGTAGTAAGGGTATACAATGCCATTATAATACCTATCCAACATCTAAATCTGAGACGAAGGTAGCCCCAGCCTGTGATGGCTGTTTAAAAGTCACTCTGCAATTAGCTTCGAGAAAAAATAATATTTCTGATGGAATCAAACCAAATCAGTGGTCTCCACAGGCTGGATAAATATAGTTTTACCTCGCTTCGCAGCCATTATCTTACGCTGTGAGTAAAGAGTGCTTAGTAATTCGCTCACTGTCGCTCTGTTTCTGAACCGATTGGGGCCATACTGCAATATCGTGTTTTTTCTGAGATAAGGGATCGTATTTCTCACGCAATATTCTTTTATCCAACAGTAAAGATCGTGAGCCTCTGAGCCTACAAGTGTCGATTCTTGCTGTTTTGAGAAAAGCCTTAGGAAGGTGCGAACAAGTTCCTGATATGAGATCATCATATTCATCCGGAGCGCATCCCAGAGGGACATCATGAGCCATCAACTCACCTTCGCCGATAGTGAATTCAGCACTAAGCGCCGTCAGACCCGAAAAGAGATTTTCCTCTCCCGCATGGAGCAGATTCTGCCATGGCAGAATATGACCGCTGTCATCAAGCCGTTTTATCCCAAGGCGGGCAATGGCCGACGGCCCTATCCGCTGGAGACCATGCTGCGTATTCACTGCATGCAGCATTGGTACAACCTGAGCGACGGTGCCATGGAAGATGCCCTGTACGAAATCGCCTCCATGCGTCTGTTTGCCCGGTTATCCCTGGATAGCGCCTTGCCGGACCGCACCACCATCATGAATTTCCGCCACCTGCTGGAGCAGCATCAACTGGCCCGCCAATTGTTCAAGACCATCAATCGCTGGCTGGCCGAAGCAGGCGTCATGATGACTCAAGGCACCTTGGTCGATGCCACCATCATTGAGGCACCCAGCTCGACCAAGAACAAAGAGCAGCAACGCGATCCGGAGATGCATCAGACCAAGAAAGGAAATCAGTGGCACTTTGGCATGAAGGCCCACATTGGTGTCGATGCCAAGAGTGGCCTGACCCACAGCCTAGTCACCACCGCGGCCAACGAGCATGACCTCAATCAGCTGGGTAATCTGCTGCATGGAGAGGAGCAATTTGTCTCAGCCGATGCCGGCTACCAAGGGGCGCCACAGCGCGAGGAGCTGGCCGAGGTGGATGTGGACTGGCTGATCGCCGAGCGCCCCGGCAAGGTAAGAACCTTGAAACAGCATCCACGCAAGAACAAAACGGCCATCAACATCGAATACATGAAAGCCAGCATCCGGGCCAAGGTGGAGCACCCATTTCGCATCATCAAGCGACAGTTCGGCTTCGTGAAAGCCAGATACAAGGGGTTGCTGAAAAACGATAACCAACTGGCGATGTTATTCACGCTGGCCAACCTGTTTCGGGCGGACCAAATGATACGTCAGTGGGAGAGATCTCACTAAAAACTGGGGATAACGCCTTAAATGGCGAAGAAACGGTCTAAATAGGCTGATTCAAGGCATTTACGGGAGAAAAAATCGGCTCAAACATGAAGAAATGAAATGACTGAGTCAGCCGAGAAGAATTTCCCCGCTTATTCGCACCTTCCTTAGCGGCAGGTCAGGGATGAATTTTAAAATTGAATGTGCCTTACTGTCTTCTGACAGGTAAAATTCATCCCCATTACTAATAAGCTGCTCTCCGCCTATATGTAGCGAAGGCGAAATACAGCGTGACAATCTATATTTTTTGCCATTTCCGCCAAAATACAAAAAAAGTTGTATACGTTTAGAAAACCATGCATCCAGTATTTTCTGAACGATATGCTGATCAGTTATTTTTGACAACGAAAAAAAATTAGAATTCATCCCTCTCTCCCATCAGGCAGACACTTATCATTTGTCGATAATAACAAATTAAGTGTCGCCTGACACAGCAATCGCCCCTAAAAAGTGATCCATCTTATATTTCACTACTCGGGAGTATAACTTACTATGTTCTTTTGAAGAGACTTACCACGTTGTTTTCCTGGTGTCGCTGATAGTTATTAACCCGTTCCTCCCAAATTTCAAGCGCCCTGCGCTTTTCAGTCAGGTAATCATAGCGATCATAGTGTTTCGAGCTGACATCATTCAAAGCGTGATTCTGGATACGATCTCGGATCTCTTTACTGATCCCGGCCTCCCCCATCAGCGTTTTACAGGTACGACGCAAATCTCGCGCCGTGAATACTTTAAACTCAGGATTAAAGGCCCTAAAATACATGATGGAACGCGCCAGACTGTCGGTACGCACCGGTCGCTTGCCGTCTGTCGAGAGAGGGAAAATATAAGGACTGTTACTTTCCTTAGTCAACTCTTTCACTGATGCTAATTCCTGTAATGCCGATTCTGTCAATGGCACCAGATGATCACGCTTATTTTTCGATACATCTGCTATTACAAGTAAAGTTTTTTGCTGCCAGTCAATTGCGCTCCACTGGCTGGCAATCATTTCAAACGGGCGCTGCCCGCCTGCATAAACACAGAAGCGAATAAGATGCTGCATCAACGACCCAACGTTAGTTGCCTGGTCGAACTGCTCCATGACAATACGTAGCTCTTCCAGCGTTAACCATGTGTCACCAACTTTCTCCGCCGAGGATTGCTTTGGTATGGCCGATACCGGATTAACTTCAAGCCCGAACGTAATGCCCACGCTGGTATTCATCGGATCGTTAACGGCTTTAAGCCCATAGTTGAATGCCGCCATCAGGTAGGAACGAATTCGGTTCGCATGGACCACCGCATCACGCTGGATAATGCCTGAGAGGATGGTTTTGATCTGCAGAGGTGTTACATCTTTCGCTTTGGTTTCTCGAGGGATAACCGTGTAGCACTCTTTTTCAAGACGCTTCAGGACATCAGCCCAGGTCCGCTTATTGTCGAGCTTCATCTTGTTAACGTAGCCATGTACCAGCTCTTTAAACGAGCCCTGCGAGCGATGGATCTGCATAATGTGCTGCTCGGCCAGGCGCTGTTGCTCAAGCTCTTGCTGCGGCTCTTTTCCTTCAACAAGCCAGGCTCCATATTTTTTCGCCAGCTCATTGGCCGTCACCAGTTTCATCTCAGGCCAGATGCCCAACTGAATGAATTTCTCTTTCTTCCCTTTCTCAACGTAGTAACGGAAATAAAAAACTTTGCTGCCTGAAGGCTGAACCTTAACGCCAAGCCTGCCGGTACCACGCTGAGCACTGTTGCTCCACACGTAGTACGACGTGCTTTTTGTCTTCAATCCACGTATAGCAGTCTCGGTAAGATTAGCGGCCATGAGGTTACCTTTCTAAGGATAAGCGTTACCTGACCCGATGCCCATTTTGGGTCAGGTAATGGGTCAGGTAACGATAGTACAATGAGGAGACGAGACAACCAATCAGAAACAAAAACAACATCATAACTGATTGATTATAGACAATTAAAAATACAATAAGCGTCAATAGCGAACGATTAGAAGCATGCCGATTTTATGACTCATAATCGCTTGGTCGCTGGTTCAAGTCCAGCAGGGGCCACCAAATTTTAGCTTTAGAATCATCCAGTTAAGCCACTCAATTGAGTGGCTTTTTTGTAAGTAATCCACCACACGTAGCCCGGCCTGCCGCTTCCCCTCACAAACCCTAAAAACTAAAGAAATCCCCCATCGCGCCGATCATCATCCGTGTGTATTATTTCCTGTAGCTTTTACAACAACTAACCTTAACTCAAATACTTAAGCGCCAGAGCGAAAGGCATCATGAGCACACCGATCAAACGGCTAGAAATCATTAAAAATGCCATTGAGCTGGAAGATGACGACATCATCCGGAGCCAGCTGAAACGTCTCAAAGAGGAAGCCTTTGACGATGATCTCCTGTCCATCGTCGCGGCGCTTGAGCAGAAAAACTACACTGCAGCCCTTCGCGCTATTACCGCCTGGCTGCAAAGCCAGCGCGCCGTTACCCCGTGGCATGACCCGCAGCTGGCGGCCAGCAAGCTGGAGCTGAAAGCCCTGGAAGAGCGTCTGCGCGATCTGATTGATCGCCGTAACGCCCGGGTACAGCAGCTTGATGAGTTCAACGATCTCTATTTCTCCCGCCTAGGGCCGTTGATGCAGCAGATCCTCGCCCTGCGTAAAACGCTGGCGGAGCTTAACCTGCGTCGTCAGCAGGCGGAGACGCGTCGTCGGGAAGAGGATTACCGCCGCTGCCAGGACTATATGGCGCAGGCCGTAGAGGTTCTGACAACGCTCACCCGGCGCTGGCGAGATCTGCCTGCGGATTCCGTTCAGGCGGCAGAGGCGCGCAAACATCTTCAGCAGCAAAGCAATCTGATTGCCAACCTGCTGGCCGAAGCAATGGAGCTGGAGACCGGTTTAACGCGTGAGGAAGAGCCGGCACGTCAGGCGCGCGATGAGGCCAACGAAGAGTACAAGAAGTATCGCGAACAGCATCATGATGCCGAAGTTCGCCTGCGTAAAGGCAAGGATCTCTCTGAAGAGGATCGGAACGAGCTGAAGCGGCTCTGGCGTCAGGCGAGCAAGCTATGCCACCCGGATCTGGTTGCCGATGATTTAAAAGAGGAAGCCAACAGGATGATGGTGCAACTCAACCAGGCCAAACAACGCGGCGACGTGAAGGCCATTCGCTCGCTGGTCGCCCGTCTGCAACAAGGATTCGAACCGATGATGGCAAGCGACAGACTGAACGACCTGGAACGTATTCGTAAAAAGATGGCGCAGGTGCGTGAGCAAATCGACACTCTGGTGAACGAGCTGGCAGAGCTGGAGAAGGAAGAGTCCTGGCTGCTCGTCTCGTCGCTCAGCAATATGGAAGCCTACTTTGCCCAGCAGGAGAAAGCGCTGAAAGAGGTATGCGCCTCGCTCGAACATCAGGTGAGCGAAGCGCAGCTGGATCCCGCTGCCTGATTATTTGGCGTGCCAGTACGCGCTGGCACGCACCAGCTGCGGGTCAATTGCGTCGCTTTCAAACTGACGGCTCAGGCGTTTCACCACCTTCCCCTCTCCGGTCAGCCAGATAAAGTAATCCTCTTCCGGCACGGCCAGCGCTGCAAGATGGTCGGCCACCGCCTGCTCGTTGTGGCCGATAACCCAGGTGATGTTGAACCCGCTCAGGTGCGCCAGATAGTCCTGATACGCCGCATCGCCCACGGTGACGATGGCGTGGATCGTCGGGCGAACAGGCAGTTTTGCGATGCCTTCTAAACGGCGGCGCAGCGCGGGCATCCCCGACTCGTCGCACACGTACAGCTGCCAGGCGTAATCTTCCGGCACCACCAGCGAACCGCGCGGCCCGCCGATGGTCAGCTTGTCGCCCACCTTAGCCTCCACCGCCCAGTTGCTGGCAATGCCGCCATCATGAACGAAGAAATCGAGCGCCAGCTCATGTTTTTCGTCATCGTACAGCGGGGTATAGTCACGCGCCTGCGGACGCACGCCGTCGCCCCAGTCGATGCCTTCATCGGTCACCACAGGCGGCACGAAAGTGGTGCCCGGTGCCGGGAAAAAGACTTTGGTATGGTCGTCAAAGCCGCGAGAGCTAAAGCCCTCCAGCGCCTCGCCGCCTAGCACAATGCGCTGAAATCCTGCGCTGACTCGCTCAGTGCGCAGCACGTTCAGCTCACGAAAACGCAGGTCATTGCGGACACGTTGAGGGTAACGGGTAGATGCCATGTTGATGCCCTTCTCAGGTGAATACGATATATCGGAATGAATTCTTAATGATAATGATTGCTATTAACTAAGAAATCAAGATTTTTTAGATTGCATCTGAATATATCTTAGATATAGTTTAGATATATCAAATTAAGGAAAAAACATGCGACACAAACACGACGGCGGCGGACGCCGGCCACGATTTTTTGGCCATGGCGATTTGCGGCTGGTGATCCTGGATATCCTGACCCGCAACGCGAGCCATGGTTACGAACTGATCAAAGAGATCGAAAACCTGACGCAGGGACATTACACGCCAAGCCCTGGCGTGATCTATCCGACGCTGGATTACTTGCAGGATCAGGCGCTTATCACCATTACCGAAGAAGAGAACGGCCGTAAGCGGATTGCGATTAACGCCGCCGGAGAACAGTGGCTGGATGACAACCGGGAACAGCTGGAGCAGATCCAGACGCGTATCAAGGCGCGCTCCGTCGGTTTCCAGCTGCGCAAAAACCCGCAGATGAAGCGGGCGCTGGATAACTTCAAAGCGGTACTGGATCTGAAGGTTAATCAGGGAGAGCTCAGCGACGCGCAGTTGAAACAGATTATCGGCGTGATTGACCGCGCGGCGCTGGAGATCTCCCAGCTGGATTAAGCCAGCACGCCGTCGCTCACGCGGAACACGCGAACCAGCTCTTTCAGGTGCATGGCCTGTTCGTTAAGGGATGCCGCCGCCGCAACGGACTCCTCCACCAGCGCGGAGTTCTGCTGGGTGGTGGCGTCTATCAGGCCAATCGCGCTGTTGATCTGCGAGATGCCTTCCGTCTGTTCGTGGCTGGCCTGGCGAATCTCACGCAGGATTACGTCCATCTCCTCTACGTTGCCGACCATGCCGTTGATAAGCCCGCTGGCCTTCTCCACAAGGTTCATGCCGTCCTGCGTCTGGCTTGTGGAGCTTTCAATCAGCTGGCGGATCTCACTCGCAGATGTTGCACTTTTCTGCGCGAGCTGGCGTACCTCGCCCGCCACCACCGCAAAGCCACGACCATGCTCACCCGCGCGCGCCGCTTCGACCGCCGCATTCAGCGCCAGAATATTAGTCTGGAAGGCAATGGCGTCGATCAGGTCGATAATGTCGGACATCCTGTTCGATGTTTCGTTAATCAGGCGCATCTTGCTGGTGACCTGCTTCATCATCTCGCCGTTGTTTTTGACCACAGCAGCCGCATCGGCAGACAGGTTCGTCGCTTCTCCGGTGTGGGACGCGGTGTTCTTCACCGTAGCGGTGATCTGCTCCATCGACGCGGCCGTCTGTTCAACGGAACTGGCCTGCTCCTCCGTGCGGGCAGCCAGATCCTGGTTGCCCGCGACAATTTGCGCGGCGGCGCTGGAGATGTTTTCCGATCCGGTTTGCACCTGCTGCACAATCTCCAGCAGGCGCGTTTTCATCTCCATCAGTGCGGTGAGTAGCAGTCCGGTTTCATCTTTACCGTGCGAGATAATGCTGCCGGTGAGATCGCCATCGGCAATGGCCTCCGCAAAATTCACCGCGTCGTTCAGCGGTCGGGTAATGGATCGCACAATGAACCAGCCAGTCAGGCTGGCTGCCGCGACGCTGAAAAGCGTAATCAGGACCAGCAGGAGACGATTGGTGCGGAAATCGCCTTCCACCTGCTCGCCCGCACTCTGCATTTCATGGTCCTGGATCGCAATCAGCGCCTGCACTTTCGCTTTATAGGACTGTTGCAGATTCAGGGTGTTGGTCATCATTTCGTTTATCGCGCCCGCACGGTCGTTATTCTGCACGGCCTGCAAAATGCGGTAGCGCGAGTCAAGATATTGCTGGCGTACGCCGTGGATATCGGCCAGCACCTGTTGGGATTTTTTATCCTTGAGAGCGTTGTCCAGCTCGCTCAGGATTGAGGAGATGCGCTCGCTGATCGCCTTCAGACGCTGCTCTGATTGCGCCGTGTACGTTCCCTGTTCGTCCAGCAGCATGAGCTGCTGCGTGCTTATAAATTCCTGGAAGTTGTCGATTAACTGGTTCGCTTTTACCGTCGTTGGATAGTCGCTGGTAAGGATGGTTTGCATTCCATTGTTTGCCCGATTCAGGCTCATCAGAGACAAGCTTGCGCTGACGACCATCAGGACAATAAATAATCCAAACGCCAGAAATAATTTCGTGCCGATCTTTACGTCATGTATGAACATATTTACCCCATCGATGTGATTATTTCTCAGACGATCGCTGTTATCGACAGGAAACACGCTAACTTTATGACTTTGATCGTTTTTTTATTTTTCACTCTCAATGAATCTGGATCGTAACAATTAAAAACCGGGCGCTTTTTTTAGTTACTTAATATTTCATTAACAACATAACTTATTCTGAAAAACCAAAAAGCCGTTTACCCAGGAGGAATAAACGGCTTTATCGAAGCATGCATTTCTTAATGCAGCACGGTAACCGCATCTTCAAGGCGTCCGGCCCGGTGCTTAACCATCGCGGAAATCTGCGCGCTCTCTTCGACCAGGTCAGCATTTTTCTGCGTAATGCTGTCCAGCTCTGCCACGGCACGGGTCAGCTCTGTCAGGCCTGTCGCCTGCTCTGAGGTGGCGTGACTGATCTGCGCGATAAGCTGCGTGACGTTTTTCACCTGCTCGACAATATCATCCATAGTACGTCCCGCGGCGTGGACCTGCTCGGCGCCCGACTGCACTTTGCTGGCGCTGGCGTCGATCAGCTTGCGAATATCGTTAGCCGCGTTCGCACTGCGGCTGGCAAGATGACGCACTTCGCCCGCCACCACCGCAAAACCTTTACCCTGCTCGCCCGCGCGTGCCGCCTCAACCGCGGCGTTCAGCGCCAGAATATTGGTCTGGAAGGCGATGTCATTGATAAGTGAGGTAATAGAGCCAATGCGCTGGGTACTGTCGGCAATGTCATCCATGGTTTTCACCACGGTCTGCATCACGGTGCCCCCCTGCGTGGCCGCGCTGCTGGCGGCCATCGATAGCTTGTCGACTTCGGCTGCGGTCTCAGAGTTACTCTGCACCGACGCCGCCATCTGGTTCATTGTTGCCACGGTCTGCTGCACGTTAGCCACGGTCTGGCGCGTGCGGTCGTTGAGATCTTCATTGCCCTGCGCCAGCCTGTCGCTACCGTCGCGCACGCTCACCACCTGGCTGGAGACGTCGTTGATCAGCCAGCGGCACATCAGCCCCAGCTGTCCGACGGCCCGCAGCGTCAGCCCCAGTTCATCGCTGCGGTTAAGATGCTGCACGCTGTTACGCTCTCCGGTAGCGACCCTGAGCGCCTGCCGTGCGACGTTTTCCACCGGGCGGACAATCTGTTGCTCAAACACCAGGGTGCCAAGCAGCATCACCACGGCTGCCGCCGCCAGCGAAGCCCAGCCCGCGGCACTGGCAACCAGCGTTGCGGCCATCACCGCGAAAAGTACCGCCATTACGCTACGCACGCGCCAGCGCAGCGGCATCGCCGGTAATTTGCCGAGCCAACCTTTGCGCACCACCAGCCCTTTATGAATGCGTTTTTTGCAGCGTCCTTCGTTGAGCGCCTTATAAAGCGGCTCCACCGCGGCGACCTCGTCCTGCGTGGCGCGGGTACGAATGGACATATAGCCCGTCATCTGGCCGTTACGCACCATTGGTACCGCATTGGCACGTACCCAATAGTGATCGCCATTTTTACGTCGGTTTTTGACAATCCCGCTCCAGGGTTCGCCCTTTTGCAGCGTGTACCACATGTCGGCAAAAGCCGCTTTCGGCATATCCGGATGACGCACAATGTTGTGCGGTTGCCCGAGCAGCTCCTGGAGCGTAAAGCCGCTCACTTGCACAAAGGTGTCGTTAGTGTGGGTCATGTAGCTGTGGAGGTCGGTGGTCGACATAAGCGTGGTGTCATCGTCCAGCGGATATTCATTCTGGGTGACATAGTCAGGAGAGGACATAGTGAGCATCCCTTGCAGGTTATTTGAATGTTAATTTTGTGGCTTATTTTTTTTCGGCGATAAAAAATTTATCTTTAGTTGTTAAATATGATTGAGATCGCAAATCTCGGTTAAACCGCACTTTTCGTACGTTTTTCTAATTAATTGATTTAAAATACTTTCGGCATGAAACTACCTACAAAGCATGATACCCCGGTGCACACTTAAGGCGCATTCCCTGCCCTGGAGCAGTGCAATTGACGACACCCCATCCCCGGCTCGTTATCCCTTATCCCGTGCGGCGCGCGATGGCATGATTAAATATTGTGCAACTTTGATTTCACCTGGCGTTTATCCCGATTTTTGTTAAGGCATCTGAGGTGGCGTAATCCCTGCAATACTTAACTCAGTATCATGTGATACGCGATCCCCGGGAGCATATTTTGAACAGGTTACCTTCCAGCGCCTCGGCTCTTGCCTGTACCGCGCACGCACTGAATCTCATTGAGAAGCGAACGCTTGATCATGAGGAGATGAAACAACTTAACCGTGAGGTCATTGATTACTTTAAGGAGCATGTGAATCCAGGTTTTCTGGAGTATCGCAAATCTGTTACCGCCGGCGGGGATTACGGAGCCGTAGAGTGGCAAGCGGGCAGTCTGAATACGCTTGTCGACACCCAGGGACAGGAGTTTATCGATTGCCTGGGGGGTTTTGGTATTTTCAACGTGGGGCACCGTAATCCAGTTGTGGTTTCCGCCGTACAGAATCAACTTGCGAAACAACCTCTCCATAGCCAGGAACTGCTCGATCCGCTTCGCGCCATGCTCGCGAAAACGCTGGCAGCCTTAACGCCCGGCAAGCTGAAATACAGCTTCTTCAGCAACAGCGGCACCGAATCGGTCGAAGCGGCGATTAAACTCGCCAAAGCGTACCAGTCACCGCGCGGGAAATTTACCTTTATCGCCACCAGCGGCGCGTTCCACGGGAAATCCCTGGGCGCACTGTCGGCGACCGCTAAATCAACCTTCCGCAAACCGTTTATGCCGCTGCTGCCGGGCTTCCGCCACGTGCCATTTGGCGACATCAACGCCATGCGCACCGTGCTGAGTGAATGCCGTAAAACCGGCGACGACGTGGCGGCGGTGATCCTGGAGCCGATTCAGGGTGAAGGCGGCGTGATCCTCCCGCCGCAGGGCTATCTGCCCGCCGTGCGTCAGCTGTGCGATGAGTTCGGCGCGCTGCTGATCTTCGACGAAGTGCAGACCGGGATGGGGCGCACCGGCAAGATGTTCGCCTGCGAGCACGAGAACGTTCAGCCGGACATTCTGTGCCTGGCGAAAGCGCTCGGTGGCGGCGTGATGCCGATTGGCGCAACGGTCGCCACTGAGGAGGTCTTCTCGGTGCTGTTCGATAACCCGTTCTTACATACCACCACCTTTGGCGGTAACCCGCTGGCCTGTGCGGCGGCGCTGGCCACCATCAACGTGCTGCTGGAGCAAAACCTGCCCGCGCAAGCGGAGCAGAAAGGCGACATGCTGCTGGACGGCTTCCGTCAGCTGGGCCGGGAATATCCGGATCTGGTACAGGATGCGCGCGGGAAAGGGATGCTGATGGCGATTGAGTTCGTTGATAACGAAACCGGTTATAGCTTCGCGAGCGAGATGTTCCGCCAGCGGGTGCTGGTGGCCGGCACGCTCAACAACTCGAAAACCATCCGCATTGAGCCACCGTTGACGCTTACCATTGAGCAGTGTGAGCAGGTGCTGAAGGCGGCGCGTAAGGCGCTGGCGGCATTACATATTGCCGTAACATCCGCCTGAGCATTTATTTTTCCTGCCCTTTTAGCAGTATCAGGGCGATATGCAAAGAAATCCCTGGGATACGCCAGGGATTTCTTTATGCAGTCAGACTGAGGAATAATGTGCATAAGTGCAAACACGGTTCATCATATAAATTTAAAATATTTCTTTATGTAATATCAGATTGTAAAAGCAGCCGGATAATAACACCACCGCATTCCCAACGCATGTCCGAATAATGACAGCCGTAACGTCTTGCATTATTAACAAAACCACGATGACATTCATCGCAGACATTAATAAAACCGACCAGCGAATAGAAATGCGGTTCTGACGGCGTGCAATATCATTCAAACAAATAAATTATGAGTTAATTTTATATTTAGTAAAACTAATAAAACATCAACCCATTATCACATTGATATAATATTATTTAATCCGTAGAATCCCCTCATTCATCAGCGCAGTGGCGGATGATATAAAACCAGTAACAACGCCCTGGGTAAAAATAATATATTAATCTAAAAACATATCCTATACCACTGCCTCGAAAAAAGATTCACATGACATTGTGAATATATTATTTCAATTGACAGCATGATGTTTATCTAAAAAGGATTTGTATGAAAAAGCAAGTTATAGCAATGGCTGTTGCCGGCGCGCTGGCTGGTGGCATGGCAATTAATGCGCAGGCCGATACCGTTACCGTTTCCGGCGGGACCGTCAACTTTGTCGGCCAGGTGGTAAACGCCGCCTGTTCCGTCGCGGCTGACTCCGTAGACCAGACCGTTACCCTGAGCCAGGTGCGTACCGTCAAGCTGACAACGGTCGGCATGCAGGCCAACCAGAAAGAAGATTTTAAAATCGTTCTGGAAGATTGCGACGCCACCGTTAGCCAGAATGCCGCCGTGATCTTTAACGGCCAGCAGGACCCTGCTGTAGAAGGCAGCCTGGCGAACACCGCTGGCGCAGGCTCGGCCAAAAACGTTGCGCTGCAACTGTTCGGGCCGGACGGCCAGGCGCTGAACATTGGCGATACCTCCTCCAACGTTAAGCTGATCAACGGCGAAAACATCATCCCGCTGAGCGTGGATTACGTGGCCACAGGCGCGGCCGAGCCGGGCAACGTCTCCTCCGTCGCAACGTTCCAGATGGTTTATTCCTGATTCGTTAGCCGATCTCGCTTCTTCGCCTGCGGGCGGAGAAGCGTTGTCCGGCAAGCGTTAGAGAGTTCGCAATGCAGCAATCCATAAATCGGGCGCTGCTGATAGCCGGCACTGCGCTTTTTGCCGTATTGCCAGCCGCGGCAAAGGACGATGGAAGCGTGACCTTTCAGGGTCAGGTCGTCAATGCGGCCTGTTCCGTCAGCATGGATTCCCAGGATCAAATCGTGCATATGGGACAGGTACGCAATAGCCAGTTCATCGCCGCCGGTGACTGGGCCAAACCGGTACCCTTCTTCATCACGCTGGAAGCATGCGACACCAGCGTAAGCCAGCGCGCCGGGGTGCTGTTTAGCGGCGAGTCTGACGGCAACGATCCCCAGGTTTTTCGCGCGGGCTATGGGCCTGGCGCCGCCACCGGGATTGGTATCGGTCTATTCGATGCGATGGGGAACCTGGTAAAGCCAGACACCGCGCCCCCCTGGTACAGACCTTTGCAGGACGGTGAAAACCGGCTGAGCTATATCGCCAGGTATCGCGCCACCGAAGATAGCGTCAACGCTGGTACCGCGAACGCGCAGGTCTGGTTCATCGTTTTTTACCAATAACTGACTCACAGGCAAGAAGCCTGACACATGAGAAACTGAGGGAACAATGCGTATCATTACATCACGCTGTAAACTGACTTGTCTGATAGCTGGCGCGCTAACGGCTCTGTTCGCGATGGGGATGGCCGGTTCTGCCAGCGCAGGCGGTATCGCGCTCGGGGGAACCCGGGTGATTTATCCCCAGGGTGATAAGCAGGCTTCATTAGCCATTATTAATTCTTCAACGAATACCACTTTTTTAATTCAGAGCTGGGTGTCCAACGCCGAAGGGGCAAAATCAGCGGATTTTGTCATTACGCCGCCGCTGTTTGTTATCCATCCTAAAAAAGAGAATACCCTGCGTATTATGTACGTGGGCCCCGATCTGCCTGTCGATCGTGAAAGCGTTTTTTATCTGAACAGCAAAGCCATTCCTTCCGTCGAGAAAAATAAGCTTTCCGGTAATACGCTACAAATTGCCACCCAGAGCGTTATTAAACTTTTTATCCGGCCGAAAAAATTGCCGTCGCTCTCTATTGATGCGCCCAAAACATTAACCTGCTCAGTCACCAATGGAAAAGTCACTATTACCAATCCATCGCCTTATTACGTTTCGTTGGTTCAGTTTTTCGTCGGCAGCACGCAACTGGCAAATAACATGGTAGCGCCCAAAAATAACCTGGTGGTGGAGATCCCCGGTGGCGGCACTGGCAGCGTGAGGTTTCAGACCGTTAATGACTTTGGTGCCAACACGCCCGTTCAGTCATGCGCGAAATAAGTCGTATACGGCGTTACGTATGACGTTTTGTCATTAAAAGCCTCGCAGGTAAGGGAAGACATGAAGCGTGTTCAGCCACGAAGATTTAACGCGCTCGTCAGAGCGTCGCTAACGCCGCTGGCGTTGACGATTGCGGGACTCCTTTCGTCCATCACCGTGCGCGCGGAGTATTTTTTTAACCCGGCATTTTTGTCGAGCGATCCTTCCGCCGTGGCGGATCTCTCCCGTTTTTCAACAAATGGCCAGGCGCCGGGCGTCTATCGCGTGGATCTCTGGCTGAATGGAACATTTGTCACCACCCGCGATATCAACTTTATCGCCAGAACCGTAACGGACGGAGCCGTACAGGGCGACGACACGGGGCTAATGGCCTGCCTGACGCCCAAAGCGTATGAAAACCTGGGCGTCAACGTTCAGGCATTCCCGGCGCTGGCCGCCGCGAAAGCCGACAGCTGCGTGGACATTGCCGCCATTATTCCGGCCGCTGCCACTCTCTTTAATTTCGAACAGCAGCGTCTGGAAATCAGCATTCCGCAGGCCGCATTACGCAACAACGCGCGCGGCTATATCCCGCCAGAGCAGTGGGATGAAGGTATTAACGCTCTGCTGCTGAACTATAACTTTAGCGGCTCATACAGCCGCGATCGCAGCGAAAACGGCACACCCCACAAAAGCTATTTCCTCGGCCTGAACAGCGGGGTGAATCTTGGTGCGTGGCGTCTGCGGGACTACTCGACGTGGAACTACTATAACAGCGACGAGAACCGCCATAGCGAATGGGAACATATCAACACCTATCTTGAGCGGACGGTGATTCCGCTAAAGGGCAGACTGACGGTGGGCGATAGCTATACCTCGTCGGAAATTTTCGACAGCCTTCCCTTTCGCGGCGCGCAGATCGCCTCGGACGACAACATGCTGCCAGACAGCATGAAAGGCTTTGCGCCCACCATTCGCGGGATTGCCAAAAGCAACGCGCAGGTCACCATCAAGCAGAACGGCTATAGTCTTTACCAGAGCTACGTTCCGCCCGGCGCCTTCGCCATTAACGATCTCTTCCCAACCTCCTCCAGCGGCGACCTCACGGTAGAAGTGAAGGAGACGGACGGCAGTATCTCCCGCTATTCCGTTCCTTACTCCGCCGTACCGCTCCTCCAGCGCGAAGGGCGGGTGAAGTATGCCCTGACGGCGGCACAGTACCGCAGCAATAACGGTCAGCAGGACGAGGTGAATTTTGCCCAGGGCACGCTGATTTGGGGGCTACCGCAGGGCGTAACCGTCTATGGCGGCTCACAGCTTTCCGGCGATTATTACGCGCTGGCTCTTGGCGCTGGCCTCAATATGGGCAACTTTGGCGCCGTCTCTTTCGACGTTACCCACGCGCGCAGTACGCTGGCCGACGACACCAGCCATACGGGGCAGTCTCTTCGTTTCCTGTATGCCAAATCCCTCAACAAGATGGGTACGAACTTCCAGCTGCTGGGCTACCGCTACTCCACGTCCGGGTTCTATAACCTGGATGAGACAACCTACACACATATGCAGGGCTATACGGGCGATGCGGAGCAGGATGACGCGAATGAGGCCACGAACTGGCTGGACTACTACAACCTCAACTGGACTAAACGCGGCAAGCTTCAATTCAATATTTCGCAGCAGCTAGGCAGGCTCGGCTCGCTGTTCGTGACCGGAAGCCAGCAGAGCTACTGGCACACGGACGACAAAAACACGCTCGTCCAGGTGGGATACAGCGGTACCTGGGCCGGGATCTCATACAGCCTGACCTACAACTACAACAAATCGCCGGGCATGTCGGATAGCGATGAGATTTATGCAATTAACCTTTCCTTCCCGCTTAGCCAGTGGCTTTCACCTGCCAATGACGTCAGCCAGAAGCGGAACTACGCCTATGCCACCTACGGCATGAGCGCCAATAAACATGGAGAAACGTCTCAGAACGCGGGGATTAACGGCACGCTGCTGGCGGAGAACAACCTTAACTACAGCGTGCAGGAAGGTTATGCCAGCCAGGGGGCTGGCTCGCAAGGTTCCGCCAGTCTGGAATACGATGCCGCCTACGGCAACGCCAGCCTGGGCTACAACTACAGCGATAACGGCGATTATCGGGAAGTGACCTACGGCCTGAGCGGAGGCGTGGTAGCCCACCGCAACGGCATCACCTTAAGCCAGCCACTGGGTGATACCAACGTGCTGATTGCCGTACCGGGCGCAGCGGACGTCAGCGTCGAGAATGAACCCGGTATCCATACCGACGGACGCGGCTATGCGGTGGTGCCTTACGCCTCGGCCTACCATCTGAACAGGATGGCGCTGGACATTAACTCCCTCTCAGACGCCATGGATATCGATGATGCCGTCACCAGCGTGGTGCCGACCCACGGCGCCATCGTGCGCGCCACGTTTAACGCCCGTCTGGGCGCACGCGCGCTGGTAACGCTGCGCTACCACGGCAAGCCGGTGCCGTTTGGCGCCATGGTTTCCCGCGACGATAACGGCAGCGACACCATCGTAGGCGAAGAAGGCGAAACCTACCTCTCCGGCCTGAGCCAAAAGGGAGTGTTGAAGGCGCAATGGGGAGAAGGGGCGGATAAGCGCTGTACGGCCAACTACCACTTACCTGAAAGCAAACAGCCGCTGCTGCGGATCACCATGGAGTGTTCATAAATGAAATTAAGGATGATGCTTCTCTCTGCCGCTGGGCTACTTTTTTCGCTGAGCAGCCTGGCCGCAACGTGCAAAAACGCTAACGGCGGAATTTCCATGGTGAATTACGATCTGACCACCACGCTCACCACGGATCAAAACATCAAGGGCAACGGTACAGAGCTGAACCGAACCCAGGATATCCACGTCAACGCCACCTGTCCCCCAGGCAACTGGGAGAAGCGCACCTATCGTACCTATATCTCACCTTTCCCCGTGGTCAAAACGGAAGGCGAGTGGAAATATTTACAGCTTGATCCGGATTATATTATCGGTGCGATGAAAATCCATGATGCCACCATCGGCGATTTTTATCCGCCGGTGGAGTATGTCCACATGGGGGGGCACGAAGAGGTGGATACGGGCGGCGTCTTCCCGGTGAACGACAGCAATCTGACCTTCAAAATACAGATTGTCAGGCCGTTCATCGGCTCGGTCGTGATCCCGCCGAAACTGATGTTTAACGTCTATGTCACCACGACGGAAAATGACCGGCCCACCGTAATCGTTTATCAGATCACCTACAGCGGCGTAATAACCGTCCCGCAAAACTGCGTGATTAACGCCGGGCAAACCGTCACCGTCGATTTTGGGGCACTCTACCACGGCGATTTCACCCAGGCCGGACAGCGACCCGACAGCGTAGCGCCAAAAACCTTTACCGTGCCGATCGAATGCAACGCTGATGTCAACTCACCGGCGCAGCTCACCCTGCGGGTACAGGGGACGGCAGACGCTCGTTTCGCCAACGCGCTGGCGACGGATAACCCGGACGTGGCCGTCGTCGTGACCAGCCCGCAGGGCGAGATCCTGCGGCCAAACGTGTTCTCAAGCAGCGTCCCCTTTACCACGGATATGTCAGGACGCGCGGACGTGACGCTGCAAGCCTACCCCATCAGCACCACCGGGCAGTCGCCAGAGCTGGGCGTCTTCAGGGCGCTGGCGCTGTTACGCATTGATTTCGCCTGAGGAAGCGTAATGACCATTTCATGGAAAAACACCGTATGGCTGAGCGTGGCCCTGTTAAACCCGCCGCTGGTGAAGGCTGACGACACAAGCTTTAACGTGCAGTTTATCGGCACCATCGTTGGGGAATCCTGTAACGTCGATACTAACAGCGCAGAGCAAACGATCGACCTGGGTGAATTTACGACAGAGGAATTTCCGCGCGTGGGCGCCACGACACCGGAAAAGCAGTTTGCCATCACGCTCAAAAACTGCACCCGCGCAATCGGCGGCACGACCGTCTGGTTTACCGGCGACGCGGACGCCAACGATCCCACGCTGCTTGCCTTATCAGATACGGGAAAAGGGACGCAGCACATGATGGCGACCGGACTGGCAGTCGAGCTGCTCGACAGCGCGCGGGCGTCTGTCCCGATCAATAATACCGAGTCGCCGCTATATCCCCTGCTGCCGGGCGATAACACGCTGACCTTCTTCCTGCGCTATAAATCTACGCTGCCGACGGTCACCACCGGCAACGCCACCGCCGTGATGTATTTCGATCTGCTTTACCAGTAAGGAGACAGAATGACGATCCTGAACAGGTTATTTATCTGTTGCGCGCTGCTGTTGTCAGGCAAGACGCTCGCCCATGACGGCACGGTCTATATTACCGGCGTGGTGAAAGGCAAAACCTGTATTGTCTCCCCCGGCTCGGAACAGCTGGTAGTGGAGATGCATGATGTGGCGGCCCGCCAGCTGGCCGGGCAAAAAAACGAAACGCCCTATGAGCCGTTCACTATTAACCTTGAAGCCTGCGGCGCCGGGTTATCCGCCGTCAGCACCCATTTTGAAGGCACGCCGGACGGTAACAATAGCGATCTGCTGGCCCTGACCGGCGGGCCGGACTATGCAACCGGCGTGGCTATCGGCCTCTATAATCCTGATAAATCGCTGATCGCCATGGGGGATGAAAGCCTGCCGTTCGCGCTAAGCAATGACCAGACCACCCTGGCGCTGCATTTTTACGCCCGCTACCTCGCCGTGACGAACGCCGTTACGCCGGGGGTGGCTAACGCTGCCGCCACCTTTGTGCTGACCTATGCGTGAGGCCAGCCTGCTGAAAAAAGCGGGGATAGCCCTGCTGACCGCCGCGTCTTTCTGGCTCTTGCCTGCTCAGGCCGGGGTGGTGATTGGCGGCACGCGGTTTGTTTATCCTCAGGATCAGCGCGCTATCAGCGTCACCGTGCGCAATAAGTCCTCGCTGCCGTATCTGATTGGCACAAAAATTTATCGCGGCGGCCGATGGCCGGGGGCGCAGCAGCCCCCCGAAGCGGCCACCGCGTGGTTTACCGCGACGCCGCCACTTTTTGCACTCCAGCCCGGACGTGAGAATAAGATCCGTCTGTTTCGCGCCGATGCGCCGCTTCCTGCCGATCGCGAAACGCTTTTCACGCTAAGCATTGCCTCCATTCCGGCCAGCCAGCGTCACAGCGATAACGTTCAGATGGCGGTACGTTCCAGCATGAAGCTTATCTATCGCCCGGAGGGGATTCAGGGCGAACCGGCGCTGGCCTATCGTCAGCTACGCTGGCAGCTGACCGCCGACGGGCTGACGGTTGAAAACCCGTCGCCTTATTACGTTACGCTGTATCAGCTTTCCGTTAACGGAACGCGGGTGGATAACGCCGGCGTTGTCGCCCCTCGTCGCTCAGCGACTGCCAGGTGCCAGCTCACCTGGCAGTCGCTGAGCGACGAGGGGCGGATATTGCCCTCGATCGCCCGCACGGTGAAATAATTGCTCGCGGGGGTATCCTGGCAGCGGACCGACACTAGCGGTGAAACTCCGCTACCGTCATGGTAAAGCGCAGCACTTTTTCTCCCTCATTGGCATAGCCGTGCGCGGCTTCCGTTTTCGCCACCGCCGACGCGCCAGCATTAACCTGTACCACCGTCTCGTCCACCGTCAGGGTTAACATGCCTTCGTTCACGTGCAGCAGCTCAAAGGTTCCCGCCGGATGCCCCGAAGAGGTAAAGCGCTCTCCCGGCTGCATCTCCCACTGCCACAGCTCAATCATGTCCGGGCCTGCGGTGCCTGCCAGCAATCTGGCATAACCGCCCTGTGCGCCCTGCCACAGAACCGGGATCGCCTCTTCCTGAATAATGTGTACCTGCGGCTCGCTGGAGACGTTAACGATATCTGCCACCGAGACGCCAAGCGCGGCGGCCAGTTTGCACAGAATGGCAATGCTGGGGTTGGCAGCCCCTTTTTCGATCTCCACCAGCATGCCTTTGCTGACGCTGGCGCGGCGGGAAAGCTCGTCCAGCGACAGCTTTTTCTCTTTCCGCCAGCTGCGGATACGGTTCGCCACGGCCAGGCTTACCTGGGCAACATCGGCGCCCGCATCGGTCATTATATTGACTTTATCAGTCATTGGTCACTACCATGGTATAAAACAGTCAATACAGGATTATTTATGTCTCTTCTAACACCGTCAATAGATTCGCGACTTGTCGGGATCGCGCCCGGCTTTCGGGCACTGAGCATTCTGGTTGAAGCTGCCCCGATTACCCAACCGGAGGTTGCGCCCGCTGCGCTGGCGCAGGCCTGCCAGCAGATGCTCAATGATGATGTGCCCTGGGCAGAAAATCATCTCGCCGCCTGGGATGAGGTGTTTAAAGCCTTTGGTGCAAAACCCAAACGTACGCCCTGCTCGGCCTCGGCCCTGCGCAAGCGCGTGAAGAGAGACGGTTCGCTGCCGCCGCTCGACCCGGTGGTGGATATCTATAATGCCATCAGTATCCGCTACGCTATTCCGGTAGGGGGAGAAAATCTGGCGGCTTACTCGGGAGCGCCGCGCCTGACGCTGGCCGACGGCAGCGAGCCGTTTGATACCTTTAAAGAAGGTGAGCCGGTTGTAGAAAATCCGGAGCCAGGCGAAGTTATCTGGCGTGACGATCTCGGCGTCACCTGCCGCCGCTGGAACTGGCGACAGGGGGTACGCACGCGTCTGGACAGCCAGGCGCAATCCATGTGGTTTATTCTCGAAAGCCTGCCGTCGATGCCGCTGGCGGCATTACAGGAAGCTGGCGATGAGCTGGTGAGCAATCTGCAAAAGCTGATGCCGGGCGCGACGGCGCGTATTCAGTTGCTGGAGCTGGCGTGAACAACGCCGGGTGGCGCTTCGCTTACCCGGCCTACAAATACTGCATATGTAGGCCCGGTAAGCGCAGCGCCACCGGGCAAACACCGCACCATCTCGCCCCCGTAGGCCCGGTAAGCGCAGCGCCACCGGGCAAACATCGCACCATCCCCCGTAGGCCCGGTAAGCGCAGCGCCACCGGGCAAAGCCGCTACTCCGGCAACAACCCCACAAAACAGCGTTTTTTGCGCGGCTCTGACATCAGCTCTTCAAGCTTATCCACGCACGCCAGATAGTGTGGCGTTTGCTTATGCGCCAGCACCGCCGCTTCGTCTTTATAGGCTTCGTAGATAAAGAAGCGGGTTTTCACCCGCGGGTCCTGCAAGACATCAAAGCGCAGGTTTCCCGGCTCCTTGATGGCCCCCTCGTGGTTGGCGCGAAATACCTCCAGAAACTCGTCCACCCGCTCGGGTTTAATATTAATCTCCACCAGCGTCACGTTCATTTTGCTTCTCCCTGTTTCTCTTCCTGCCAGAACTGGAACGCCTCCCGGGCGCTCATGTTCTCGTGAACGACTTTCTTCACCGCCTTCAGCATGGCGAGTGGCGCGCTGGACTGGAAGATATTCCGTCCCATGTCCACGCCGGACGCGCCCTGGTCAATCGCCCGCCAGCACATCTCCAGCGCCTCGTGCTCTGGCAGTTTTTTGCCCCCGGCGATGACGATCGGCACCGGGCAGCTGGCGGTCACTTTTTCAAAGCCCTCGTCCACGTAGTAGGTTTTGACGAACTGCGCTCCCATTTCGGCGGCGATGCGGCTGGCAAGCGAGAAATAGCGCGCGTCACGCGCCATCTCTTTCCCCACGCCCGTCACCGCCAGCGTCGGCATGCCGTAGCGCGCCCCCGCATCCACCAGCTTGATGATGTTGTTGATCGACTGATGCTCAAACGGGCTTCCGATATACACCTGCGCCGCCACCGCGCAGACGTTCAGGCGCAGCGCGTCCTCCATCGCCACCGCCACGCACTCGTTGGACAGCTCGCCCAGAATCGAGTTACCGCCGGAGGCGCGCAGCACCACCGGTTTGTTCGTGGCGGCTGGCACCTGGCTCCTGAGGATGCCGCGGGTGCACATCAGCACGTCGGTTTCACCAAACAGCGGCGCGATGGAGAGATCGATACGCTCAAGGCCGGTGGTCGGCCCCTGAAAGTAGCCGTGGTCAAAGGCCAGCATCACCGTGCGGTTGCTCTGTGGGTTGAAGATGCGCGAAAGCCTCGACTGCATTCCCCAGTCCAGCGAGCCGCAGCCCTTCAGGGTGTACGGCACATTTTGCTGCGGCGTGCCGATGCCAAAATCCTTGCCGTCTTTGATGTCGTCTAAATCAGCCATTTGCTCCCCCGTCAGAAATCGTATTTGTTGATGTTCTCTTTGGTGAACACCACCCGCTCCGGCAGCAGCACAATGCCATTGCCCTTCGCCTCATACTGGTAGCCCTGCACGCTGTTCGGCTCGACCTTCAGCGTTCCGATATCTTTCACGTCGACGCTGTCGCCAGGGTTAAGATCGCCTTTTTTCAGTAAACGATCGGCGACATTGACCGCAATTTTGCCCTGTTGCACCACGTCCCACAGGCCGAAGGCTTTCACCGTGCCGCGCTCAACATATGGACGCATCACGTTCGGCGTGCTGAAGCCGACAATCGCCACCCCTTCCCGCTTCAGGTTTTCCGCCGCCTGTGCCGCGGCTGGCAGGGCGTTGGCGTCCGGGGCGATAATCGCATCCAGATCCGGATACGCTTTTAAGATCCCCTCGGCGGTTTGCAGGGATTTGGTGGCGTCGTTATAACCAAACTGGGTGGTGACGATCTGCCATTGGGGATGATCTTTCTCGATTTTTGCCTTCGCCTCTTTCACCCACTGGTTCTGGTCGGTAACGGTCGGGCTGGAGTAGAAGAACGCCACTTTCGCGTTCGGTTTGGTGACCTGCTTGCCTGCCATCTCCACCAGCAGGCCGCCGAGCTGTTCCGGCGTGCCCTGGTTGATATAGATGCTGCGGCATTCCGGTTTGGTGTCGGAGTCCCAGGTCAGGACCTTCACGCCACGCTGCATCGCGCGCTTCAGCGCCGGGCAGAGACCGTCCGGCGACACGGCAGAGACGATGATGGCGTTATAACCCTGGTTGACGAAGTTATTGATGAGCTGCACCTGGCCGGAGACGCTCGGCTCGGTCGGGCCGTCGTAGGTGACGTCCACGCCAAGATCTTTCCCCGCCTCTTTCGCGCCGTTGCCGCCGCTGGTGAAGAATCCCACGCCTACCAGTTTCGGGATAAAGGCAATGCGGTCCGCCGCCTGCGCCGAAGCGAAGCTGAGGGCCATTGCCAGGACGAATAGTTTTGTTTTCATCTTACGCTCCGGATAGTTTTCTGAAGAGAGAACGCACCCATTCGCGGTGCAGACTCAGCGAACGTCCCATCACCACCACAACCAGCAGCGCCCCTGACAGCGCGCTCGACACCTGGTTGGGGATGCCGACCATCTGTAAACCCTGTTGCAGGTACCCCACCAGCAACGCCGCCAGCGCCGTACCGACAACCGAACCTGACCCGCCGTAGATATTGGCCCCGCCGAGTACGGCGGCGGTGAGCGCGGGCATGAGTAAATCGCGCCCCAGATCCGAGCGCGCGGAACCGAAATAGGAAACCATCACCAGGGCGGCAACCGCCGAGGCTACCCCCACCAGGCCGTACAGCGCATACGGCATGCCGTTCACCGACAGCGCCGCATAGCGCGCCGCGCGCGGGTTCTGCCCAATCAAAAACAGATGCCGACCAAAGCGCCCGCGGTGGGTAATCAGCCAGAAGAAAGCGGTAATCACCGCGAACAGCACCAGCGGGATCGGCAGGCCCACCACCGTGAGGTTAGCGAACGCCGTGAAGCCATCCGGGAAGCCGCCGATCCCCTCGTAGCCCGTCGCCCCCGCCATGCCGGAGAGCAGCAGCGCCCCGCCGCCGTAGAGGTAGAGCGTGCCGAGGGTAATGACCAACGGGCTGATGCCGGTGTAGTGGATCAGCGCCGCATTCACCAGCCCGCACAGCAGGCCGAGCAGCAGCGTCAGAGGGATGGCAACCGCCATCGGCCACCCTGCCTGCATCATCACCCCCAGCGCGATGGCGCACAGGCCGATGGTTGAGCCGAGGGAAATATCGATCCCGCCGCTGATAATCACAAGCGTAAGCGGCAGCGCCACGATGCCAATGCAGATAAAGTCGCTGGTGCTGAACAGCAGCATGTTGATATCAAGCATGCGCGGGTTGATGGCGCCGAAGAGCAGGATCTCCAGCACCAGTAAAATCAGCAGCGCGCTTTCCCAGTTAAGCCTCATTTACGCCACCTCTTTTTTGCGTTTCGGAAACGGGGTAACGTGCTTTCCCCCTTTGTTACCCGGCTGGAAACGGCTGTATTTCAGCGCCCGCTGATGCCGTGAGAGCGCCTGACGCAGCCGCCCGTCGAGCACCAGCACACCCAGCAGCACCAGCCCGGCGATAAAGTCGTTCCACCACGCCGGGAGCCTGAACAGCACCAGCACGGTATCGATTTGGGTGAGGAAGAACGCGCCGAGTAAGGCGCCGACCAGCGTGCCGGTGCCGCCCAGCAGCGAGATGCCACCGAGCACGCAGGCGGCGATGGCCTTCATCTCCAGCCCGCTGCCGGTCTGGTTCGGCACGAAGCCAATCTGTGAGGCAAACACAATCCCGGCGCAGGCCGCCAGCATGCCGTTGAGGGTAAAGGCGATCATGCGGGTGCGGTTCACCGCCACGCCCAGCTGGCGCGCGGCGGCGAGGTTATCCCCCACGGCGTAAAAATCACGTCCAAAGGCGGTGCGCGACAGCGTCCACGCGCCGATGGCCGCGATAATCAACACCAGTATGCCGAGCGGCGAAATGCCGACGGCGGCGGGCTCAGAGAGAGATTTCAGCCCCGGCGGCAGCCCTTCTATCCACTTCCCGCCGGTCCACAGCAGCATCGCCCCACGATACAGCCCCAGCGTGCCGAGGGTGGCGACAATCGCCGGAATGCGCAGGCCCACCACCAGAAAACCGTTGAACGCCCCCGCCAGCGCGCCGAGCGACAGCGCGAAGAGAATGGAAACGGGCAGGCTGTAGCCGCCGTTCAGCGCCACGCCGACGGCAATAGCGGAAAGCCCGACGGTGGAGCCGACGGAGACGTCAATATTGCGGGTCAGCATCACCAGCGCCGCGCCGATAGCCAGCAGGATCAAGATCTGCGAGCTGGCGAATATCATCCCCAGCGTCTGTAAGCTCAGGTAGGACGGGTTCAGCGCCACCAGCACGGCAAAGAGCGCCAGAATGGCGAGAAATGCGCTCAGCTCGCGGTTTTTCAGTAAGATCTTCATGATTGCCCTCCAAACGCCAGCGCCATCATCCGGTCGAGGCTGACGGCCTGGCGCGGCAGCTCGCCGCTGAGTACGCCCTGGTGCATTACCAGCACCCGATCCGCGAGGCCGGGAAACTCATCGAGATCGCTTGAGATCATCAGCACCGCCACGTTCTGCGCCGCCACGCTTTTCAGCAGCTGATAAATATCAGCGCGCGCCGATACGTCCACGCCGCGCGTCGGTTCATCGACGATCAGCAGCAGCGGATTGGCCTCAAGACAGCGCGCCAGCAGCACCTTCTGCTGATTACCACCGGAGAGCGTGCGCACGGTTTGATCCGCATGGTTGAGCTTGATCCCCAGCGCCCGGTGATAGCGTTCCACTACCGCAGACTCCCGCTTTCGCTGCTGCCAGAGCGACGGCTCGTTCAGCGCCACGGTGTTCCAGCGGATCGGCGCGTCGAGAAACAGGCCGGACACCTGCCTGTCTTCCGGCAGATAGACCAGCCCTTTTTGCAGGCGTGAACTGACCGGATCGGCGGTGATCTCCTGGCTCTCCAGCCACACCCGCCCGCCGCGAACCGGACGCAGGCCGTAGAGCGTTTCGGCAAACTCGGTGCGCCCGGACCCCACCAGCCCGGCCAGACCAACGATCTCCCCGGCGTAAATCTCAAGGCTGAGATCGATAAAGCCCTCCCCGGTGAGCGCTTCCACGCGCAGCACGGGAAAATCCTGCGCCTGGGTGCGGCGGTTGCCCGGCAGCGCCAGCCACAGCTTTTGCGTATCGCTCAGGGATGCTTCCCGGCTTACAGGCGTCATGGCGGCGATCAGGGCGTTATCGTCAAAATGCGCAGTTTCGCCGCTGAGCACCACCGCGCCGTCGCGCATCACTGAGACGTGACTCGCCAGCTGTCGAATCTCCGGCAGCTTATGCGAGATAAAAACAATCCCGACGCCAAGATCCTGCAAGGCGCGGATCTGGCGAAACAACCGTTCGGTTTCACCGGGCGTCAGCGAGGCCGTGGGTTCATCAAGGATCAGAATTCTGGCGTTGCGCATCAGCCCGCGCAGGATCTCCACCATCTGCTGGTCCGCCACCTCGAGGGTGCTGGCGGTAGCGTCGAGGTTAAGCTGGCATTGCAGCTGCCGGAGTTTTTCCGCCAGGCGTTTTTCCCGATCGCGCTCTCGCGGCAGACGAAACAGGATGTTTTCCCGCACCGTCAGGTTGGGAAATAGCAGCGGCTCCTGCGGCACCAGATAAATGCCTAACCTGTGCGCCTGCGCCGGGGTAAGCCGTGCAAAAGACTCACCCGCCACCGAAAGTTCACCGCTATCCGGGGT
The DNA here is from genome assembly GCF_000534535.1 of Enterobacter sp. MGH 33. Lineage (NCBI taxonomy): Bacteria > Pseudomonadati > Pseudomonadota > Gammaproteobacteria > Enterobacterales > Enterobacteriaceae > Enterobacter > Enterobacter sp. MGH 33. Next base: position 4,429,335 of record NZ_KI973212.1, read on the forward strand.
TTCTACCCCGGCGATGATCTTCATCAGCGTCGATTTTCCCGCGCCGTTACCACCCATCAGCGCATGCACCTGCCCCGCAAGCAGCGTGAAATCAATGCCTTTTAAGACCGGTACGCCTGAAAACTGCTTGCTGATATCACGCGCGTCGAGAAGTGGTGTCATCATCGCTCCGCTATTGAACAAATGATTTTTAGATTTAATAATGTTCAAAAGCGTAGACGGTGAACTATATTTACAACCGTGCAGGGATCACAGTTTTATCGATTGAGATTCAGATAAAGCGGAAACGATCGAAAAGATCCGTTTTGTCGCGTGGCTCACATTTTCACGTCGCACCATCACGAACATATGATCTAAATTTTTATAAGAGTTCAATTATGAGCGATAAACGCACTGCGGAAGAAGGACGGTTTGCCGGGCTGGCACTGGCGGAAGAGGAGCTGGTGGCGCGCGTGGCCTGGTGCTACTACCACGACGGGCTGACCCAGAACGACATCGGCGAACGGCTCGGGCTGCCGCGCCTGAAGATCTCCCGCCTGCTGGAGAAAGGCCGTCAGTCCGGGGTGATCCGCGTGCAGATCAACTCCCGCTACGAGGGCTGCCTGGCGCTGGAAACCGAGCTGCAACAACGATTTGGCCTGAAGCTGGTGCGCGTGATGCCCGCCCTGAATACGCCGCCGATGAACGTGCGGCTGGGCATTGGCGCGGCACAGTCGCTGATGGGCGTACTGCAACCCGGCCAGCTGTTAGCGGTGGGCTTCGGTGAAACCACCATGAGCAGTCTGCAACACTTAAGCGGCTTTATCAGCTCGCAGCAGATCCGCCTGGTGACGCTCTCCGGCGGCGTCGGGCCGTACATGACCGGTATCGGCCAGCTGGATGCAGCCTGTAGCGTCAGCATGATCCCCGCCCCGCTTCGCGTGTCATCCGCTGAAGTCGCCGGGATCTTAAAGCGCGAAACCAGCGTGCGGGACGTGATCCTCGCCGCCACCGCGGCTGACGTGGCGGTGGTCGGGATTGGCTCGGTAAACCAGCGCCGTGACGCGACGATACTGCGCTCCGGCTATATCAGCGAAGGTGAACAGCTGATGTACGCCCGTAAAGGCGCGGTGGGCGATATCCTTGGCTATTTCCTTAATGCCGAAGGGGAATGCGTTGAGGAGCTGGAGATCCACAAAGAATTACTGGGCGTCACGCTCGATGAACTGGCGCAGCTGCCCACCATCGTAGGCGTGGCCGGAGGGGAAGAGAAAGCCGATGCGATTTATGCCGCACTGAAGGGTCGCCGTATTAATGGCCTGGTGACGGAAGAGACGACAGCCCGCGCGGTGCTGGCTCTGGCCGGATAAGAGCAGCCCTGCGCCTGACACGAGGCAAGCTCATGAGTTACCTTTTAGCGTTAGATGCAGGGACAGGCAGCGTTCGCGCCGTGATTTTTGATTTACAGGGCAACCAGATTGCCGTTGGCCAGGCCGAGTGGAAGCACCTGAGCGTGGAGAACGTGCCGGGCTCGATGGAGTTCGACCTCGACACCAACTGGCGGCTGGCCTGCCGGTGTATTCATCAGGCGCTGGAGCACGCACGCCTGAGCGCGGCGGATATTCAGTCCGTCGCCTGCTGCTCGATGCGCGAAGGGATTGTGCTGTACGACCGCAACGGCGAGGCTATCTGGGCCTGCGCCAACGTCGACGCCCGCGCCAGCCGCGAGGTGGCTGAACTCAAAGAGATCCACGACTACCGGTTTGAATCCGAAGTGTATGATGTTTCCGGCCAGACGCTTGCCCTCAGCGCCATGCCGCGCCTGCTGTGGCTGGCGCACCATCGTCCGGATATTTATCGTAAAGCCGCCACCATCACCATGATCAGCGACTGGCTGGCGGCGAAGCTCTCCGGTGAGCTGGCGGTCGATCCGTCCAATGCGGGCACCACCGGCATGCTGGATCTCTTCTCCCGCGACTGGCGTCCGGCGCTGCTCGACATGGCCGGGCTGCGCGCCGATATCCTCTCCCCGGTGAAAGAGACCGGCACCGTGCTGGGCGCTGTCACCAAAGAGGCCGCGCAGCAGAGCGGCCTGCGCGAAGGCACACCGGTGGTGATGGGCGGCGGCGACGTGCAGCTGGGCTGTCTGGGGCTGGGCGTGGTGCGCGCCGGACAAACGGCGGTTCTCGGCGGCACCTTCTGGCAGCAGGTGGTGAATCTGCCGCAGGTGCGCACCGACCCTGAGATGAACATCCGCGTAAACCCGCACGTCATCCCCGGCATGGCGCAGGCGGAGTCGATCAGCTTCTTTACCGGGCTAACCATGCGCTGGTTCCGCGACGCCTTCTGCGCCGAAGAGAAGCTGATTGCCGAACGAATGGGAATGGACACCTACTCCCTGCTCGAAGAGATGGCGAGCCGCGTCCCGGCGGGCTCCCACGGCGTGATGCCGATCTTCTCCGACGCGATGCATTTTAAGCAGTGGTATCACGCAGCGCCGTCGTTTATTAACCTCTCCATCGACCCGGAAAAGTGCAACAAAGCGACGCTGTTCCGCGCGCTGGAAGAGAACGCGGCCATCGTCTCGGCCTGCAACCTGGCGCAGATTTCCCACTTCTCCGGCGTGACGTTTGAGAGCCTGGTGTTTGCGGGAGGCGGGGCCAAAGGCGCCCTGTGGAGCCAGATTTTAAGCGACGTTACCGGGCTGCCGGTGCGCGTGCCGGAAGTGAAGGAAGCAACGGCGCTGGGTTGCGCGATTGCGGCAGGTGCTGGCGCGGGGTTGTTTGCGGATATGGCTTCGACGGGCGAGCGGCTGGTGAAGTGGAGCCGCGAGTTCACGCCGAACCCGCAGCACCGCGAGCTGTACGACGGCATGATGCAGAAATGGCAGGCGGTGTATGCCGACCAGCTTGGGCTGGTGGACAGCGGGCTGACGACGTCGATGTGGCAGGCACCGGGGCTGGTGCGGGCAGCGGCGCCGTAAAATACGCCGGATGGCGCTGCGCTTATCCGGCCTACGGTTTGTAGCCCCGGTAAGCGCAGCGCAACCGGGGAAGTTCTTTGAGATCTATCACAATCATTCGATCCCGCTTTTACCTTTCCGCTGCCGCTGGCTAAATTAGTAACTCATCCGACCACATAACAATAATTTTACACTGGAAGAGACTATGAGCCGCTACCCGTCGTTATTCGCCCCTCTCGATCTGGGGTTCACCACCCTCAAAAACCGCGTGCTGATGGGCTCGATGCACACCGGGCTGGAGGAGCGTCCGGACGGGGCTGAACGTCTGGCAGCCTTCTATGCCGAGCGCGCGCGCCACGGGGTGGCGCTGATTGTCACCGGCGGCGTAGCCCCTGCCCCTTCCGGGGTGACGATGGAGGGCGGCGCAGTGTTGAACGATGCGTCACAGCTGCCGCATCACCGCATTGTGACCGACGCGGTCCACCGCGAGGGCGGCAAAATCGCCCTGCAAATTCTGCATACCGGGCGCTACAGCTATCAGCCGAACCTGGTTGCCCCCTCGGCTATTCAGGCGCCGATTAACCGCTTTACTCCCCATGCCCTCAGCCACGACGAGATCCTGGCGCTGATAGACGATTTTGCCCGCTGCGCGGCGCTGGCGCGGGAAGCGGGCTACGACGGCGTTGAGGTGATGGGCTCGGAAGGCTATCTGATCAACGAATTCCTCGCCGCACGCACCAACCAGCGCGACGACGAATGGGGTGGCGACTATGCCCGCCGGATGCGTTTTGCCGTGGAGGTGGTGCGCGCGGTGCGTGAACGTGCGGGTGCGGATTTTATTATCATCTTCCGCCTGTCGATGCTCGACCTGGTGGAGGGCGGCGGCACGTTCGACGAAACCGTGCAGCTGGCGCAGGCGATTGAAGCCGCTGGCGCCACCATCATCAACACCGGGATTGGCTGGCACGAAGCGCGCATCCCGACCATCGCTACGCCGGTGCCGCGCGCGGCGTTCAGCTGGGTAACGCGCAAGCTGAAAGGCATAGTCTCCGTTCCACTGGTCACCACCAACCGCATTAACGATCCGCAGGTGGCGGAGGATGTGATCTCACGCGGCGATGCCGATATGGTATCGATGGCGCGCCCGTTCCTCGCGGATGCCGAACTGCTCTCCAAAGCGCAAAGCGGCCGTGCGGACGAGATTAATACCTGCATCGGCTGCAACCAGGCGTGTCTGGATCAGATCTTCGTCGGCAAGGTCACCTCCTGCCTCGTTAACCCCCGCGCCTGCCATGAAACCAAAATGCCGATCGTTCCTGCGGTCAACAAGAAGCGTCTGGCCGTGGTGGGTGCAGGGCCGGCGGGCCTGGCGTTTGCAGTCAATGCCGCCTCGCGCGGGCACAGCGTGACGCTGTTTGATGCGCTGGCGGAAATCGGCGGGCAGTTTACTATCGCCAGACAGATCCCCGGCAAAGAGGAGTTCTACGAAACGCTGCGCTATTACCGCCGGATGATCGAGGTGACGGGCGTCGATCTGCGGCTTAAACAGTTTGTCAGCGCGGCGGATCTGATCGGTTTCGACGAGGTGATCCTCGCGAGTGGGATCGCCCCGCGCACGCCAGCGATCGAAGGCATCGATCATCCGAAGGTATTGAGCTATCTGGATGTATTAAGGGACAAAGCGCCGGTTGGCGAGAAGGTGGCGATCATCGGCTGCGGCGGGATCGGTTTTGATACCGCGATGTATTTAAGCCAGCCGGGCGAAGCCACCAGCCAGAACATCGCTGAGTTCTGCGTGGAATGGGGCATTGATACCAGCCTCAGTCAGTCCGGTGGTTTACGCCCGGAAGGTCCGCAGCTGCCGAAAAGCCCGCGTCAGATCGTGATGCTCCAGCGTAAAGCCAGCAAGCCGGGTGAAGGGCTGGGGAAAACCACGGGCTGGATCCACCGCGCCACCCTGCTCTCGCGCGGGGTGAAGATGATCCCGGGGGTGAGCTACCAGAAGATCGACGACGACGGGCTGCACGTGCTGATCGGCGGCGAACCGCAACTGCTGCGCGTGGATCATGTGATTTTGTGCGCCGGGCAGGAGCCGAAGCGGGATCTGGCGGATCCGCTGCGTGAGGCGGGAAAAACGGTGCATTTGATCGGCGGGTGCGATGTGGCGATGGAGCTGGATGCGCGGCGGGCAATTGCGCAGGGGACGAAGTTAGCTCTGGCGATCTAGGGCATTGCCGGGCGGCGCTTCGCTTGCCCGGCCTACGGGTTCGAGGCCATTGTAGGCCCGGTAAGCGAAGCGCCACCGGGCATCAGGCCGCACATACCCAATCTTACCGACGACGCCCCAGCTTCACCGATTTCAGCACCACGAATTTGTTATTGGTGGCAATGGTGACGCAGTTGCCGAAAATCTTCTTCAGCTTGTGGAAGTAGTCCAGGTGGCGGTTGGCCACGATATACAGCTCGCCGTTGATTTTCAGGCAGCGGCGCGCGTGGTGGAACATCTCCCACGCGACGTTATCCGTCAGGGCGTGCTTCTGGTGGAATGGCGGGTTACAGAATACCGCGTTGAAGCGGAAAGGCTCTACGCCCGACAGCGCGTTATTGATCATAAACTCGCAGCGATCCAGTGCCTCCGGCAGGTTGGTTTCCACGTTCAGACGGCTGGAGGCCACCGCCATCGGCGATTCGTCGCTGAACACCACGCTGGCCTCCGGGTTCTTCGCCAGCAGCGTCAGGCCAATCACGCCGTTACCGCAGCCGAGATCAACGATTTCCCCTTCCAGGTTTTCCGGCAGGTGTTCCATAAAGAAGCGTGCGCCGATATCCAGACCGGTGCGGGAGAAAACGTTCGCGTGGTTGTGGATGGTCCAGTCGGTACCTTCCAGTTTCCAGCTCAGCGTCTCCGGCGCGTCGGCCAGCGCCGGTGCGCTGAAGGTACAGTTGATCAGGCGCGCTTTTTTCCAGGCAAGCGTCGTGGTGGTCGGGCCGAGCACTTTCTCGAACAATTCCAGCGTCGAGGTGTGAATATCGCGCGCTTTGGCACCCGCGATAATACGCGTATCCGGCGTCACGACCTTACGCAGCGCGCGAAGCTGCTGCTCCAGCAGCGCCATGGTTTTGGGCACTTTAATCAGCACCACGCCCGGCGCCTGCGGGTAGTCCGCGGTGCTGTCGAGGAACTTCACGCTGGATTCTTCGATATCGTTGTGACGCAGGTTTTCACGCGTCGCCAGCTCGCTTAAGTAAGAATCGCCGATACTGTAAGGCGCATGTTCCGCCAGCGCGCAGGCCAGCGCGCCAAACGCGTCATTCAGGATCAGAACCGGGCCGCTGATTTCAGTCCCATCCAACTGTTGCAGCAGATATTCATCCGCCGCTTCCCACGCCTGAAGCGGGTTAACGTCGTCCGTTTCCGGGAAACGTTTAAGGTTGAGTGAACGGAAACCGTTGTCTAAGTGGCTCATCGGCCCTCCTGAATGGTAAAATTTGGCGTATCCCTGAAAAGGGTGCGTGAGTATACCCGTTTTCACACTATTTTGGGGTTTTGATGAACCAGCTGACTTATCTCCAGGGCTATCCGGAGCATTTACTTTCCCAGGTTCGTGACCTGATTGCCGGGGGAAAGCTCGGCGCGGTGCTGGAAAAACGCTACCCGGGTACGCATGATTTCGCGACTGACAAAGCCCTCTGGCAGTATACGCAGGATCTGAAAAACCAGTATCTGAAGAGCGCCCCGCCGATCAACAAGGTGATGTACGACAACAAGATCCACGTGCTGAAAAACGCGCTCGGCCTGCATACCGCCATCTCCCGCGTACAGGGCGGCAAGCTGAAGGCCAAAGCGGAGATCCGCGTCGCGACCGTCTTTCGCAATGCGCCGGAAGCCTTTCTGCGGATGATCGTGGTGCACGAGCTGGCGCACCTGAAAGAGAAAGAGCACGACAAAGCGTTCTACTCCCTGTGCTGCCATATGGAGCCGCAGTACCACCAGCTGGAGTTTGATACCCGTTTGTGGCTGACGCATTTATCGTTAAAGAGTAATGCGCAGTAGCGCACGCGAAATGTCATGATGACGTGCTACAGTGGCTTTAGGTTCCCTGCTACGGAGTACGTAAACGTTTATGATACGTTTCGCAGTCATCGGTACGAACTGGATCACGCGCCAGTTCGTCGACGCCGCCCACGAAACCGGCAAATATAAGCTCACCGCAGTCTATTCCCGCAGCCTTGAGCAGGCGCAGAGTTTTGCGAATGACTACCTGGTTGAACATCTGTTCACCTCGCTCGATGAGATGGCGCAAAGCGACGCCATTGACGCGGTCTATATCGCCAGCCCGAATTCTCTGCACTTCCCGCAAACGAAGCTGTTCCTCAGCCACAAAAAGCATGTGATCTGCGAGAAGCCGCTCGCCTCGAATATTGAGGAAGTGGAAGCCGCCATTGCGCTTGCCCGCGAAAACCAGGTGGTACTGTTTGAAGCGTTCAAAACCGCCAGTCTGCCGAACTTCCTGCTGTTGCAGCAATCGCTGCCGAAAATTGGCAAAGTGCGTAAAGCCTTTATCAACTACTGCCAGTATTCCTCGCGCTACCAGCGCTACCTGGACGGCGAAAACCCGAACACCTTTAACCCGGCCTTCTCGAATGGCTCGATTATGGATATCGGTTTTTACTGCCTGGCCTCTGCGGTCGCCCTGTGGGGTGAACCGCACGGCGTAACCGCCACCGCCAGCCTGCTGGAGAGCGGCGTGGATGCACACGGCGTTGTGGTGCTGGACTACGGTGATTTTAGCGTGACGTTGCAGCACTCGAAGGTCAGTGACTCCGTACTGCCAAGCGAAATTCAGGGCGAAGACGGCTCGCTGGTGATCGAAAAAATCTCCGAATGCCAGAAGCTAAGCATCGTTCCCCGCGGCGGCAAAGCGCAGGAGCTGACGCAGCCTCAGCATATTAACACTATGCTCTATGAGGCAGAGGTCTTCGCCCGTCTGGTAGAAGACAACGAAGTGAACCACCCGGGGCTGGCGATCAGCCGCACCACGGCGAAGCTGCAAACGGAGATCCGCCGACAGACTGGCGTGATCTTCCCCGCAGACGGTGTGAATGTGGAAGCCGTCGCGTAAAACTGTGTAATGAAATCGTGCAGACCATTGACGAAACCGATGGTCTGACATAATTTGTTACCTGCAAAGGGGAGTAACTTCTTCGCCGGTGGATCGTCATTACGATGCGTGCAAAACCGCATCCGGTCGCCGGGCAACCTTCGTGGTTGTAAGTGAGACCTTGCCGGAAGGCGAGGTCTATGCATAAAAAGCTAACGGCTATCGTCTTCTGACCATGGCCGTTTTTGTTTTTTATGTGTAAGGAAAATAGTATGCATTCTGTCGGCACTCCAATGCTGTGGGGCGGATTCGCGGTTGTCGTGCTCATCATGCTGGCAATCGACCTCTTTTTGCAGGGCCGTCGCGGCGAGCACGGCATGAGCGTCAAGCAAGCCGCCGTCTGGTCGCTGGTATGGGTTACCCTCTCACTCCTCTTCTGCGCCGCCTTCTGGTGGTATCTGGCCTCAACCGAAGGCCGCGCGGTGGCCGATCCTCAGGCACTCGCCTTCCTCACCGGCTATCTGATTGAAAAAGCGCTGGCGGTTGATAACGTCTTCGTCTGGCTGATGCTGTTCAGCTACTTCGCCGTACCTGCGGCTCTGCAACGTCGCGTGCTGGTGTACGGCGTGCTGGGCGCTATTGTCCTGCGTACCATCATGATCTTCGCCGGTAGCTGGCTGATTACCCAGTTCGAATGGCTGCTGTATGTGTTTGGCGCGTTCCTGCTGTTCACCGGGGTAAAAATGGCGCTGGCGAAAGAAGACGATACCGGTATCGGTGATAAGCCGCTGGTGAAGTGGATCCGGGGTCATCTGCGCATGACGGACAAGATCGAGAGCGAGCATTTCTTCGTGCGTAAGAACGGCCTGCTGTTCGCCACCCCGCTGCTGCTGGTGCTGATTCTGGTCGAACTGAGCGACGTGATTTTCGCGGTGGACAGTATCCCGGCTATCTTCGCGGTCACTACCGACCCGTTCATCGTGCTGACCTCTAACCTGTTCGCCATCCTCGGCCTGCGTGCGATGTATTTCCTGCTGGCGGGTGCGGCAGAGCGCTTCTCAATGCTGAAGTACGGTCTGTCGGTGATTCTGGTGTTTATCGGTATCAAGATGCTGATCGTCGATTTCTACCATATTCCGATCGCCATTTCGCTCGGCGTGGTGTTTGGCATTCTGCTGGTGACGCTGATTATCAATACCTGGGTTAACCGCCAGCACGATAAGAAGCAGCAGGCTTAGTGCAACGTTCGGTGCGGGCTGATGCCCTCACCCCAACCCTCTCCCACAGGGAGAGGGGGAAATGCAATGTAGGCCGGGTAAGCGTAGCGCCACCCGGCACTTTCGTTAAGCAATAGTTAAAAAACATGACACAACACGTAAAATCCAGCATTTTACGCTTCCGCCTTTCGCTGCTTTCCCTGATACTCAACCAGGCAAACAAATACTTACATCCGGACACAAATGTGACTTAGAGCACATCCAGGATGGAACGCAATTTCACTCAGGAATAACGTATGAGCACACAATCACGCGGTCTGTTCGCGCGCCTGGCGCAGGGCAGTCTTGTAAAACAAATTCTGGTCGGGTTGGTACTGGGTATTCTGCTGGCGATGGTGTCAAAACCTGCCGCGGAAGCGACGGGGCTGCTCGGCACCCTTTTCGTTGGCGCACTGAAGGCCGTCGCCCCGGTACTGGTGCTGATGCTGGTGATGGCGTCGATTGCCAACCACCAGCACGGACAAAAAACCAACATTCGCCCTATTCTGTTCCTGTATCTGCTGGGAACCTTCTCTGCTGCCTTAACGGCCGTGGTGTTTAGCTTCCTGTTCCCGTCCACGCTGCACCTGACCAGCGCGGCCGGTGATATCACCCCGCCGTCCGGGATTGTGGAAGTGCTTCGCGGTCTGCTGATGAGCATGGTCTCTAACCCTGTCACCGCGCTGATGAACGCGAACTACATCGGCATCCTGGTCTGGGCGATCGGTCTGGGCTTCGCGCTGCGTCATGGTAACGAGACCACGAAAAACCTGGTGAACGATATGTCCAACGCTGTCACCTTTATGGTGAAGCTGGTGATTCGCTTTGCGCCAATCGGTATTTTCGGCCTGGTCTCCTCCACGCTGGCAACCACCGGTTTCGATGCACTGTGGGGCTACGCGCAGCTGCTGGTCGTCCTGGTCGGCTGTATGCTGCTGGTGGCGCTGGTGATCAACCCGCTGCTGGTGTTCTGGCAGATCCGCCGCAACCCGTATCCGCTGGTGCTGACCTGCCTGCGTGAAAGCGGCGTGTATGCCTTCTTCACCCGCAGCTCGGCGGCAAACATTCCGGTCAACATGGCGCTGGCGGAGAAGCTGAATCTGGATCGCGATACCTATTCGGTGTCGATTCCTCTGGGTGCAACCGTGAACATGGCAGGTGCGGCGATCACCATCACCGTGCTGACGCTGGCGGCGGTGCATACGCTGGGCATTCCGGTGGATCTGCCAACCGCGCTGCTGCTGAGCGTCGTTGCATCACTGTGTGCCTGTGGCGCATCCGGCGTGGCGGGCGGCTCGCTGCTGCTGATCCCGCTGGCCTGTAACATGTTCGGTATTCCGAACGAGATTGCCATGCAGGTTGTCGCGGTCGGCTTCATTATCGGCGTATTGCAGGATTCCTGCGAAACCGCGCTGAACTCCTCCACCGACGTGCTGTTTACCGCAGCGGCCTGTCAGGCGGAAGACGCGCGTTTAGCGAAGAACGCGCTGCGCAGTTAAAAAGACAAGCCCGGTGGCGGCTACGCCTTACCGGGCCTACAGGGTTTAGTAGGTCGGGTAAGCGCTAGCGCCACCCGACAAAGCACTTATAGCGTCACACCACTCTTAAAGATCGCCAGCTCGCGGAAGTCGTTCTTCTCGTTGCAGGTCTGCCTGCCGCTGGCAAATTCCACAATCGTGTCCACGAATTCGCTCAGCAGCTGCGGCATCGCTTTGCCGTGGATCAGCTGGCCGGCATCAAAGTCGATCCAGTGTTTTTTCTTCGCCGCCAGCTCGCTGTTAGTGGCGATTTTCACCGTTGGCACAAATCCGCCGTACGGCGTGCCGCGCCCGGTACTGAACAGCACCATGTGACAGCCCGCTCCCGCCAGCGCACTGGTGGCGACCGCATCGTTGCCCGGTGCGCTCAGCAGGTTCAGACCGTGCGTTTTCAGCCGTTCACCGTAGCGCAGCACGTCCACTACCTGGCTGGCGCCCGCTTTCTGGGTGCAGCCCAGGGATTTCTCTTCCAGCGTGGTGATCCCGCCCGCCTTGTTACCCGGCGACGGGTTCTCATAAATCGGCTGGTTATGGGCGATGAAGTACTGTTTGAAATCGTTGACCATGGTGACGGTCTTCTCAAAGGTCTCTTCGTCGCGGCAGTGGCTCATCAGAATGCGCTCTGCGCCGAACATCTCCGGCACTTCGGTCAGCACTGTCGTGCCACCGTTGGCAATCACGTAATCTGAGAAGCGGCCCAGCATCGGGTTAGCGGTAATGCCGGAAAGCCCGTCAGATCCGCCGCACTCCAGGCCAAACTTCAGTTCACTCAGCTTGCCCGGCTCGCGCTTGTCGTGACGCATCACCTCATACAGCTGGTGCAGCTGTTCAACGCCCGCTTCCACTTCGTCGTCCTGGTGCTGACACACCATAAAGTGCACGCGCTCAGGATCGAACTCGCCCAGCGTGTCGCGGAAGGCGTCGACCTGATTGTTTTCACAGCCGAGGCCAATCACCAGCACCGCCCCCGCGTTCGGGTGACGCACCATATTTTGCAGCATGGTGCGGGTATTGATGTGGTCGTCGCCCAGTTGGGAACAACCGTAGGTATGGCTGAACAGATGCACGCCGTCGGTGCCTTCAGCATTGTTGGTCTCTTTCAGGAAACGCGTCTGAATTTGACGCGCGATCCCGTTCACGCAGCCGACGGTCGGGAGGATCCACAGTTCATTGCGGATCCCCACCTCCCCGCTGGCGCGGCGGTAGATCTGCACCTCACGATCGGCCGCCTGTCCTTCTTCTGCCTGGAAGTCAGGTTGATAGCTGTACTCGTCCAGATCGCTGAGATTGGTGCGGGTATTGTGGGAATGAATGTATTCACCCGGCGCAATATCCGCCAGCGCATGACCGATGGGCAAACCGTACTTCACCACGTTCTCCCCTTTCGCGATGGGGATCAGGGCAAACTTATGTCCACGTCCAATGGCCTGGCGTAACGTCACCGACTGGTTGTCGAAGGTCACTTCCGTCCCTTCGGCTAAATCGGCCAGCGCGACGGCAACGTTATCCAGCGAATGGATTTTGATGTATTGCATATCAACCTCAAACGGCCTTAGTTCAGTTCAATGGCGAAGTAGTCACGCGCATTGTTAAAGCAGATGTTTCTCACCATTTCGCCCAGCAGCTGGATATCCGCTGGCGCTTCGCCCGCGTGCACCCAGCGGCCAATCATCTGGCACAGAATGCGGCGGAAATATTCATGGCGGGTATAGGAGAGGAAACTGCGGCTGTCGGTCAGCATGCCAACGAAGCGGCTCAGCAGGCCGAGCTGCGCCAGCTGCGTCATCTGACGCTCCATGCCGTCTTTCTGATCGTTAAACCACCAGCCGGAACCGAACTGCATCTTGCCCGGCATCCCTTCGCCCTGGAAGTTGCCGATCATAGTGCCCAGCACTTCGTTATCGCGCGGGTTCAGGCAGTACAGAATGGTTTTTGGCAGCAGGTTTTGCTCGTTCTGTTTGCTCAGCAGTTTTGACAGCTCTTCCGCCATCGGACGGTCGTTGATGGAGTCAAAGCCTACGTCCGCGCCCAGCAGTTTGAACTGACGCTGGTTGTTATTACGCAGCGCGCCGATGTGATACTGCTGAACCCAGCCGCGACGGGCATATTCCGCACCGAGGAACACCAGCACCGCGGTTTTAAACTGCGCCACTTCGTGCTCGCTCAGGGCTTCGCCGGAGAGACGACGCGCCAGAATACTGTCCAGCTCAGCTTCACTGGATTCCGCGAACAGCACTACGTCCAGCGCGTGGTCAGACACTTTACAGCCGTGTGCGGCAAAGTGATCCAGACGTTTGGTCAGCGCGGTTTGCAGATCGCCAAAGCGACGAATGTCGGTATCCGAAACTTCCGCCAGCTTCGCCATGTAGTCGTTAAAGGTCGGCAGCTCGATGTTGAAGGCTTTATCCGGGCGCCAGCTTGGCAGCACTTTGATGTCAAACGTGCTGTCCTTCGCGACAACCGCGTGATGTTCCAGAGAGTCGACCGGATCGTCGGTGGTGCCCACCATCTTCACGTTCATCTGCTGCATGATGCCGCGCGCCGAGAAGCTATCCTGCGCCAGCAATTCGTTGCACTGATCCCAGATTTCATCCGCCGTGGCGGGAGAGAGCAGCTTGCCGGTGATACCAAACGGACGACGCAGTTCGAGGTGCGTCCAGTGGTATAACGGGTTACCGATGGTGTGAGGAACGGTAGCGGCCCAGGCGTCAAACTTCTCGCGATCGGTCGCGTCGCCGGTACACAGGCGCTCGGCCACGCCGTTGGTGCGCATTGCGCGCCACTTATAGTGGTCACCCTTCAGCCAGATATCATACAGGTTTTTGAAACGGTAATTTTCGGCAACCTGCTGCGGCGGTAAATGGCAGTGGTAGTCGAAAATCGGCTGGTCTTTTGCGTAGTCGTGGTACAGGCGGCGAGCAAATTCGGTATCTAGCAGAAAATCGTCGGTCATAAACGGTGTCATTATCGTCTTCCTCATTACGGGAGCGTCAGAAAGCTTATGTTCAGATGCTGCAAAGTTATCACACCAATTTCCAGAGTCCGACGTTTTTTTCGTGAGTTAGATCAATAAACGTCGACAAATAAATTACCCTCAAAGGGGTAAACCCTCTCGCAGACCGCGCCAGTTCTGGCTTTGCGCGCGCCGCATAATGTCCCTACAAAGATTCACACTTTTGTGATGTCACTCACCTTTTAAAGTTGTATGACAAGTTATCTTTTCGCCGTCGCAAACTATAAGCCGACGGAATGCATTACCGGTGTTTGAGACATCGGATTTAACGGTACGGAAGCCGACTTAGCACGATTACTTATGGCAAGGTTCGGGCCGTTCCGGGACAGGTTCCCGGTTACGCCCCTCCCGTTACAGAACAACTCCCGGCAACGGTTGAGTTGTTGCCGTGTCCCGACACGGAAATAACATAACGATGAGGTTTTACATGCGTAAAATTAAAGGGTTACGTTGGTACATGATCGCACTGGTGACGCTCGGCACCGTGCTGGGCTACCTGACACGTAACACCGTGGCAGCAGCGGCGCCAACGTTGATGGAAGAGTTACATATCTCCACGCAGCAATACTCTTACATCATTGCGGCTTACTCTGCCGCTTACACCGTAATGCAGCCTGTTGCAGGTTATGTTCTTGATATTCTGGGTACAAAAATTGGTTATGCCTTCTTCGCTGTAGCCTGGGCCGTCTTCTGTGGGGCGACCGCGCTGGCCGGCAGCTGGGGCGGACTGGCGCTGGCGCGTGGTGCGGTAGGTGCTGCCGAAGCGGCGATGATCCCCGCGGGTCTGAAAGCCAGCTCTGAATGGTTCCCGGCAAAAGAGCGTTCAATCGCTGTCGGTTACTTCAACGTAGGCTCCTCCATCGGGGCGATGATTGCTCCGCCACTGGTGGTGTGGGCGATTGTGATGCACAGCTGGCAGATGGCGTTCATCATCTCCGGTGTGCTGAGCTTTGCCTGGGCCATGGCGTGGCTGATCTTCTATAAACACCCGCGCGATCAGAAAAAGCTGTCTGACGAAGAACGTGACTACATTATTAATGGTCAGGAATCCCAGCATCAGACTGACAACGGCAAAAAGATGTCCGTCTGGCAGATCCTGGGCACCCGTCAGTTCTGGGGTATCGCTCTGCCACGCTTCCTGGCAGAACCGGCCTGGGGTACGTTTAACGCCTGGATCCCGCTGTTCATGTTTAAAGTTTACGGCTTTAACCTGAAAGAGATCGCGATGTTCGCCTGGATGCCAATGCTGTTTGCAGACCTGGGCTGTATCGTCGGCGGCTACCTGCCACCGCTGTTCCAGCGCTGGTTTGGCGTGAACCTGATTGTGTCCCGTAAGATGGTGGTCACCATGGGCGCCCTGCTGATGATCGGCCCGGGCATGATCGGCCTGTTCACCAGCCCTTACGTGGCTATCGCCCTGCTGTGTATCGGGGGCTTTGCTCACCAGTCTCTTTCCGGTGCACTTATTACGCTCTCGTCCGACGTGTTTGGTCGTAACGAAGTCGCTACCGCCAACGGCCTGACCGGGATGGCCGCCTGGACCGCAAGTACCCTGTTTGCGCTGGTGGTCGGCGCGCTGGCAGATACGATTGGTTTCAGCCCGCTGTTCGCGGTACTGGCTATCTTCGACCTGATGGGTGCGGTGGTTATCTGGACGGTGCTGAAGAGCAAATCCGCCGATGAACTGGCGAAAGAGTCCCTTGGGGGACCGGCGACGCAGAGTTAGCGTTGTTGTGCCGGGTGGCGGCTACGCCTTACCCGGCCTACAAAACCCATAGGCCCGCGCAAGCGAAGCGCCACCCGGCTAAATCTTCTCAAAAGCCGCCTCCGGGCGGCTTTTTTCATGGCGTAATATGGAGAGTGGCACGCAAAAGTGGTATAACAAATCATTCGCCGTACCCTGCCTGGAGCGCATATGGAAATCACCGAATCACGTCGTTTATATCAACAACTTGCCGCCGAGCTGAAAGATCGCATCGAGCAAGGGGTCTATCTTGTCGGTGATAAACTTCCCGCTGAGCGTTTCATTGCGGATGAAAAAAGCGTCAGCCGTACGGTGGTCCGCGAAGCCATCATCATGCTGGAAGTGGAAGGATATGTTGAGGTACGCAAAGGTTCCGGCATTCATGTGATTTCCAGCCAGGCGAAACACTCCCCCACCCCGGACGAAAGTCTGGAGTTTGCCAGCTACGGTCCGTTTGAGCTTCTCCAGGCTCGCCAGCTGATTGAAAGCAACATTGCGGAATTTGCTGCGACGCAGGTGACCAAACAGGACATCATGAAGCTGATGGAAATCCAGGATCACGCGCGTAAAGAAAAATGTTTCCGCGATTCCGAATGGGACCTGCAATTCCACGTCCAGGTCGCCCTTGCGACTCAGAATACGGCGCTGGCGGCAATCGTTGAAAAAATGTGGACTCAGCGCGTTCACAACCCGTACTGGAAGAAATTACACGATCACATTGATTCCCGCACGGTAGACAACTGGTGTGACGACCACGACCAGATTCTTAAGGCTCTGATTCGTAAAGATCCGCATGCGGCGAAACTGGCAATGTGGCAGCACCTGGAGAACACCAAACAGATGCTGTTTAATGAAACAAGTGATGACTTTGAATTTAACGCTGACCGCTATCTTTTTGCCGATAATCCGGTCGTTCACCTCGATACCGCGACCAATCTCGCAAAATAACGCCCCGAACTGCTGGCAGGCGCACCGCTGCGCCTTCCGGCCAGACAGGGTAAGAAAACCTCTATAGTGTCAGCCTTTGTAAAATTTCTCGCTCCCCTCCGTGGCTTACGCCAAAATCGTGTTTCCCCTCAAATTCTGTGACGCAGAACGTCGGGCTTTGTTACAATTGGATTCACTTCGTTATTTTGTAAGTTAGTGCTTGCTAACCAGCCAATTAACAGGGAACAGTGTTGGCCACACATCAATGTGTCCGCGAGCGACCATAATGAAATCATAACAATGTCGCCGTGCTGTTTTCCCGAATGACAGGCGTGACGTTAACCGATTTCCAGGAACACTGAATGGAACTTTTGACCCAACTACTGAACGCCCTCTGGGCTCAGGATTTCGAAACGCTGGCCAACCCGTCCATGATTGGCATGCTCTACTTTGTGTTATTTATGATCCTGTTCCTTGAGAACGGTCTGCTGCCTGCTGCCTTTTTACCCGGCGACAGCCTGCTGGTGCTGGTCGGGGTGCTCTGTGCAAAAGGGGCGATGGCTTTCCCGCAAACGGTCCTGCTTTTGACCATTGCCGCCAGCCTGGGCTGCTGGGTGAGTTACATTCAGGGGCGATGGCTGGGTAACACGCGAATCGTTCAGAACTGGCTTTCGCACCTTCCGGCCCATTACCACCAGCGAGCGCACCACCTTTTCCATAAGCATGGGCTTTCCGCCTTACTGATCGGCCGCTTTATCGCATTCGTACGCACTCTGCTGCCCACCATTGCGGGCTTGTCCGGCCTGAGCAGTACGCGCTTCCAGTTCTTTAACTGGATGAGCGGCTTGCTGTGGGTGCTGATCCTGACCACGCTCGGCTACGCGCTGGGTAAAACGCCGGTCTTTATGAAATATGAAGATCAGCTGATGTCTTGCCTGATGCTGCTGCCCGTCGTTCTGCTGGTGTTTGGCCTGGTCGGGTCCCTGGTCGTACTGTGGAAGAAGAAATACGGAGCCAGGGGTTAACGATGGTTATCTCCCCGCTCGCGCTGCGCCGCTTCTCTTACGCTATCGTCGCGCTGATGATGTTCAGCGCTCTTATCCTGCTGTGGTCTGCGCTACAGCATCAGGAGTCGACGCTGGCTATCCGTCCTGTGAGCCAGGGAACCAGCGTGCCGGATGGTTTTTCCATCTGGCATCATCTGGACGCAAACGGGATCCGCTTTAAGAGCATCACGCCGCAAGACGATGTGCTGCTGATAAAATTTGACTCCAGTGCGCAAAGCGCCGCGGCGAAAGCCGTGCTGGACCGCACGCTGCCGCAGGGTTACATCATTGCGCAACAGGATGATGACAGCCACGTAGCCTCCTGGATGTCACGGTTACGCGACACGTCGCATCGATTTGGTTAACGACTAAGATTCCGAATATTTTCACCTACTTTGGTGAAACTCCCGTTTACTTACTATGCTTAAGTACGCGGAGCACCCCTCAGATGTTCTCCGCATAGTTCTGGAACACGGTTTACGCCGTAACACAATGGAAGGTTTCTATAATGAAATACCGCATCACTCTGGCTCTGGCCCTTTTTTCTTTAAGCACAGCTTCCTTCGCTATGTCTCTTTGTCAGGAGAAAGAACAGGATATCCAACGCGAAATCAGTTATGCCGAAAAGCATAACAATCAGCACCGGATCGACGGGCTGAAAAAAGCGTTGAGCGAAGTGAAAGACAACTGTACGGACAGCAAGCTGCGTGCCGATCATCAGAAAAAAATCGCTGAACAGAAGGACGAGATAGCCGAGCGCCGTCAAGACCTACAGGAAGCGAAAGAGAAAGGTGATGCGGAAAAAATTGCCAAGCGCGAGAGGAAGTTGCAAGAGGCGCAGGACGAACTGAAAGCGCTGGAAGCTCGCGATTATTGAGTTAACGGAAATCTCAACAGGAGAGAATCATGTCAAAAGATACAACTTCAGAAAATCTGCGCGCTGAACTGAAATCCCTGGCGGACACCCTGGAAGAGGTGCTGAACTCTTCTGCGGATAAATCGAAAGAAGAAGTAAGTAAACTGCGCAGCAAAGCGGAGCAGGCACTGAAAGAGAGCCGTTACCGTCTGGGCGAAACCGGTGATGCGCTGGCGAAACAAACCCGCGAAGCGGCAGCGCGCGCAGACGAATATGTACGTGATAATCCATGGACGGGTGTAGGTATTGGCGCCGCAGTGGGTGTGGTGCTGGGTGTCCTGCTGACGCGTCGTTGATTATGGAAGATCCACGTCACGCACAAGGGCCTGCTAAAAACGTCCTCGGCATCGGCCAGCGTATTCTTACGACGCTGGTCGGGATTGCCGAAACGCGCGTCCGGCTTGCGGTAGTGGAGCTGGAAGAGGAGAAAGCCAACCTCTTCCAGATGCTGCTCATGCTTGGGCTTACGATGCTCTTTGCCGCGTTTGGTCTGATGAGCCTGATGGTGTTAATCATCTGGGCTATCGATCCCCAATATCGTCTGAACGCGATGATTGCGACTACCGTGGTTCTGCTGGTGGCGGCGCTGATAGGCGGTATCTGGACCCTGCATAAAGCGCGCACGTCGACCTTCCTGCGCCATACGCGCCAGGAGCTGGCCAACGACCGCGCCCTGCTGGAGGATGATAAGTCGTGAGCGACAAAGCCGAACGTCAAAAGCGGAAAGCGTATCTGTTGAGCCAAATCCAGCAGCAGCGGCTGGATTTGTCTGCCAGCCGTCGAGACTGGGTTGAAGCCACGCATCGGTTTGACCGCGGCTGGAACACGGTCCTGAGCCTGCGCTCATGGGCGCTGGTCGGCAGCAGCGTGATGGCGATCTGGTCGGTTCGGCATCCTAACATGCTGATCCGCTGGGCACGCCGCGGCTTTGGCGCCTGGAGCGCCTGGCGTCTGGTGAAAACCACGCTGCGACAACAGCAGTTGCGCTAGCCCTCTTGCCGGGTGACGCTGCGCTTACCCGGCCTACGATTGCGTGTAGGCCGGGTAAGGCGTAGCCGCCACCCGGCAAAACCCCCTCCCTTACTCAATATCTTTGAAGAAGATTAACAGTTTTCCTTGCTAACATTTGCCATCCGCCCCGTTTACACTCCTCTCCATCGACAGCAAAGACGCGGTATCTACCCGAATTTGCACGCAAATAACGTTTAGCCGCTGATGTGGTTTCCTGGAGAGTAAAATGAAAAAATTAGAAGATGTTGGTGTACTGGTAGCGCGTATTCTGATGCCTGTTCTGTTCATCACCGCAGGCTGGGGCAAAATTACCGGCTATGCGGGCACTCAGCAGTATATGGAAGCGATGGGCGTGCCGGGGTTCCTGCTGCCACTGACCATTCTGCTTGAGTTCGGCGGCGGCCTGGCAGTGCTGTTCGGTTTCCTGACCCGCACCACGGCGCTGTTCACCGCAGGCTTTACCCTGCTGACCGCGTTCATCTTCCACAGCAACTTTGCGGAAGGCGTGAACTCCCTGATGTTCATGAAAAACCTGACCATCGCGGGCGGCTTCCTGCTGCTGGCTATCACGGGTCCGGGCGCCTACAGCATCGACCGTCTTCTGAATAAGAAGTGGTAAGCAGGCTATACTGATTACATTCAAAGCGAGGAGACATCTCCTCGCTTTTGCTATCTGACGGAGGAGTAAAAAATGGGACAACTCGTAGACGGCGTCTGGCAGGATGTCTGGTATGACACCAAATCCACCGGTGGACGCTTTAAGCGCTCTGTTTCGGCCTTCCGTAACTGGCTGACCGCCGACGGCGCACCCGGCCCGAGTGGCGAAGGGGGCTTTGCGGCGGAAAAAGATCGTTATCATCTGTATGTTTCTCTCGCCTGTCCGTGGGCGCACCGCACGCTGATTGTGCGCAAACTTAAAGGTCTCGAATCGTTAATTCCGGTTTCGGTGGTCAACCCGCTGATGCTGGAAAACGGCTGGACGTTCGACAGTGGCTTCCCGGCCGCGACGGGTGATGAGCTTTATCATCACGATTTCCTGTATCAGCTCTATCTGCGCGCCGATCCGCACTACACCGGACGCGTAACGGTGCCTGTGCTGTGGGACAAGAAAAACCAGACGATCGTCAGCAATGAATCCGCTGAAATCATTCGCATGTTCAATACCGCGTTTGACGCTCACGGTGCACGCGCCGGGGATTACTACCCGGTTGAGCTGCGCGAGAAAATTGACGAGCTGAACGGCTGGATCTACGACAACGTCAACAACGGCGTCTACAAAGCGGGCTTTGCGACCAGTCAGGAAGCGTACGACGAAGCGGTCGGCAACGTGTTTGGATCCCTGGAGCGCCTGGAGCAGATCCTCGGCCAGCATCGTTATTTAGCGGGCGATCGCCTCACCGAAGCAGACATCCGCCTGTGGACGACGCTGATCCGCTTTGATCCGGTATATGTCACCCACTTCAAGTGCGACAAGCATCGCATCAGTGATTACCTGAACCTGCACGGTTTCCTGCGCGACATCTATCAGATGCCGGGGATTGCGGAGACGGTCAATTTTGACCATATTCGCACCCACTATTTCCGCAGTCATAAGACCATCAACCCAACGGGCATTATCTCCATTGGCCCGTGGCAGGACCTGGATGAACCGCACGGGCGCGACGTGCGTTTCGGATAATTATTTAGGGAATCAATTGATTCCCTTTTTTAATTCACAGCATACATCTATCCTTACCTCGATCGCTTAGAAAACAAGTGATTGACTGATTAAGAGGCAAGGAAAAATGGACTGGTATTTAAAGGTACTGCGCAACTACGTTGGATTTGGTGGCCGTGCCCGCCGTAAAGAGTACTGGATGTTCGTTCTGGTGAACTTCGTCCTGATTATGGTGCTGGGCATTGTGGACAAGATCCTCGGCTGGGAACGCGAGGGGGGTGAAGGCATTCTCACCACCATTTATGGTGTGTTAGTTCTGCTGCCATCATGGGCCGTACTGTTTCGTCGTCTCCACGACACCGATCGTTCGGCGTGGTGGCTGCTGTTGCTGTTGATCCCGCTTATCGGCTGGATCGTGATTTTGATTTTCAACTGTCAGAGCGGAACGCCGGGCGAAAACCGCTTTGGTCCGGATCCTAAAGCAAGCGCGTAAATTCTGCCCGGTGGCGCATACGCTTACCGGGCCTACGCTTATTTGTTGTGGTGGGCAAAGAGCTTGGGAATTTCACGCAAACACCACGATTTGGCTTCGCCCATGCTGTCGCGACGCCACGCCATAATGATATCCACTTCGCTGGTGTATTCCGGGCTGACGACGCGCAGCCGCCCTTCTGCAATGTCCTTTTCGACAAACGGATACGGCATAGTCGCCACGCCCAGCCCCGCCAGGAGTGCCTGTCGCTTATCTTCCAGCGACGTTACCGTCAGTCGCGGCTGTTTATCCAGCAACTGTACCGTTAACACCGGGCGCTCTCGGGCGGTATCCGCGACCGCCACACCGCGGTATTTCACGCGCGTGACCTCAGAGAGCGGCTCCGGCTCCTGATGGATCGGGTGATCCGGGGCGGCGACGTAGACGTTCATCACGCTGTACAGTTTGCGCGAATTGATTTCTGACGATGAGCGGAAATGCATGTCCGGCGCAATCACGATATCCGCCCTGCCCGTCTCAAGACGCTCCCACGCCCCGGCCAGCACCTCAGTGATGATCGACAGCTGGGTATTGGCTTTCGCGGCCAGTCTGTCCACCAGCGGGAACAGCGCCTCGGTGGGCACCAGCGCTTCGGTCACCAGCGTCAGATGGGTTTCCCAGCCGCGGGCCAGCGCTTCGGCATCCGTCGTGAGCTTATCCGCCGCTTCCAGCAATACGCGGCCGCGCTCCAGCAGCATCCGCCCAACGTTGGTGAATTTTGTTCGATGACCGGAACGGTCAAAGAGCACCACATCCAGCTCCTCTTCCAGCTTTTGCATGGTATAGCTCAGGGCAGACGGAACGCGCCCCAGTTCATCTGCCGCCGCGGCAAAACTGCCGCGCCTGTCAATCGCGTCCATGACGCGAAGCGCCTCAAGCGTCAATGCTCTCTCTTTAGCCATCTCGTTCTCATTCAGGAAATTTGAACATACCAGGCAGAATATCTGGCTAACAATGCAGCGTCCATACCTTTACCATTGATTTAGTGTAAAGAGAGGTCAAGTTTATGATTACGACAAGAACAGCGAAACAGTGCGGACAAGCCGATTTCGGTTGGTTGCAGGCCCGCTACACCTTTTCCTTTGGACACTACTTTGACCCTAAACTCCTCGGTTACGCTTCACTGCGCGTATTGAATCAGGAAGTGCTCGCCCCGGGCGCGTCCTTCCAGCCGCGCACGTACCCTAAAGTCGATATCCTGAACCTGATCCTGGAAGGCGAGGCAGAATACCGCGATAGCGAGGGCAATCATGTCCAGGCGAAGGCTGGCGAGGCGCTGTTAATTTCCACGCAGCCAGGTATTAGCTACAGCGAGCATAACCTCAGCAAAGATAAAACGCTGACCCGCATGCAGCTGTGGCTGGATGCCTGTCCGGAGCGGGAAAATCCGCTGGTGCAAAAAATCGATCTGAAGGGCGGTAAACAGCAGCTGATTGCCTCGCCAGACGGCAGCAAAGGCAGCTTGCAGTTGCGCCAGCAGGTGTGGCTGCACCATATCGAACTGAAAAAAGGTGAACAGGCGAGCTTCCAGCTTCATGGCCCGCGTGCCTATTTGCAGTCCATTCACGGAACGGTGCATGCGGTCACGCATACGGAAGAGAAAGAAGCGCTCACCTGCGGTGACGGGGCGTTTATTCGTGACGAAGCGAATATCACCCTGGTTGCCGATACGCCGCTGCGCGCGCTGCTGATTGATTTGCCGGTTTAAGATCAACACGCCCCCTCGCTCGATCGGTTCCCTCTCCCTATGGGAGAGGGTTAGGGTGAGGGGTAACGGGTTGGATTAAATCACAACACCTTACTCGCCATAATTTCAATGATCTGCCGGTCCGTCGCCTGCATTGAGCGGCACGCCAGGGCGCACAGGTTAGAGATAGACTGTTCCACGTCGTGCGCCACAATCCCCTCGTTACCCGTCACCGCAGTATCATCCAGCGCCATCATCACGGCTTTCCAGGCGCTGGTGACGCTGGTCGAGACCTTCATTGCGCAGCTGTTAGAGGCCCCATCGCAGATCATCCCGCTCACGTCGCCGATCATACTGCCGATCGCCATGGCAATGGTCTGGTAAGATCCGCCCATCAGCCACGCCATCCCCGCCGCTGCCCCCATTCCGGCCGTTGTCGCCGCGCACAACGCGGACAAGCGCGGAAGCTGGTAGTGGATATAGATAGCCGACAGATGCGAGAGCATCAGCGCCCGCGCCAGCCGTTCGTCATCGGCCTGAACGTGCTCAGCCACCACCACTACCGGCATGGTGGCGGTGATGCCCTGATTCCCGGAACCCGAGTTGCTCATCGCCGGCAGCGTCGCGCCTCCCATGCGGGCATCCGAGGCTGCGCTGGTGCGGATAATAATGTCTGAACCCAGATCCTGCGCCATCCAGCCGCGTGCGCGCTGTTTATTGAGCGTCGCGCCAATATGCAGCCCCCAGTTGCCACGCAAACCTTCGCGGGAGAGCGCATCGTTCAGCCGCCCCGCATCGAGGATAAAGCGGATCGCGTCGAACGGCACCTGCTCTACAAACTCAAGGATCTGCGACAGCGTGGTGGTCGAGAGTACCGCCAGCGGATCGTCGTTGTTCTGGCTCTGACGATCGTCAAGCCTGAAGCGCGTTTCGCCCTGACAAACTACCTCCACCACGCGAGTGTGCCCGCCAGCGATGGTCACCGTCGCCGAGGATTCACCGACGTAAACGCAGGCGCGTGAATAGAGGATCTCCTCGCACGGCTCCTGCAATTTCACCTGCACCAGACCCGCGTTCAGCAGTGCTTTGGCGCGCGTTAGCGCCTCGGCCGACGCGTCTTTCAACACCTCCAGCCCGGCGTGTGCATTACCGCCTGTCGCCCCCAGCGCGGCCGCGATGGGTAAACCGACCATACCGGTGCCGGGCACCGTTACGCCAAGCCCGTTTTTCATCAGGTTCGGCGATACCCACGCCTCGATACGCGTCACCTCACCGTCAAGCTGTCCGGCAGCCATCGCGCACGCCAGCGCCAGCGAGACGGGTTCGGTACAGCCCAGCGCAGGCTTTACCTCTTCCTGCACAGCGCGAATAAAATGGTTCCATAAAGGATTAATTTGCTCAGACATCGTTACGACCTTATTTAGCCTCATGAGAAGGCGAGGAAAGGAGAAACACAAAGCAGCAGCCCGGTAATCACAATAATCACCAGCGATACGCCTTTATATTTATGAAGTGCGGGCACTTTGTAGACCAGCCACGCCGGAATTAAGCAGCCCACCATCCCGAAAATAGGGCTACAGATGGAGGTGAAGCTCAGCACCGGCGCGTTTAACACAATCGCGCTCCAGGCCAGCAGGATAGCGAACAGCATAATCCCGCGCTGGACGGTGCTTTCATTGATTTTCTCCGCCGGCATTTTGCGGCGCAGGATGTTCATCACGATGCCCTGCGTCGCCTCACGAAAGCCGAGATAGACGCCAAAGAACGCGGTCATCACGGCAAAAATGTTGAGGATCACGCTGACGATTTTGACCCAGCCCGCACCGTCACCGCTGATGAACTGTGCTGCGATTGCCAGGGCGGAAATATTCTGCTCGTAGGCTTTTACCGCCTCGTCGTGCCCCATCGCCAGCGTAAAGGAGACCGCGTAGAAAAAGACCGTCACAAACAGCACGCCAAAGGCGATATTCATTGCCCGCAGCGCTTTATGACGCGCCACCTCAACGGATTTTTCCCGTGAACGATAGGAAATCACCATCGGGCTTAATGTCTGAATAAACAGAATGGAGGTTAAGGTGAAAGGCAGCGTAATAATGGCGTTTTTAATCAGCAGGCCCATCGGCGGCAGCATACCGACGTTGGCTAAATGCCAGAGGCCAATCATCGAAAGCCCCAGCGCCGCTACCACAAATAATTTGGTCAGCACCATCAGGCTGGAGACTTTAAACAGCAGTTTTTCACCGCGCGACGAAATGGCGACCAGAATGCAGATCAGGAATAAGCCGTAGAACGGATTTTCCGACAGCAAACCGTCGGTTACGCCGAAGGTGTGTAGGTAGGATGCGCTGTCGTTGGTGATAGCCGTGGAATAGACAAACATCCAGATCACCAGCATCACGAAATAAAGCGCACCCAAAAGGATGCCCCAGTTTTTACCTAAATAACCGCTAATGACGCTCGGGTAATCTTTGCATTCCGGTGATTCCGCCAGCGTATTAATAAACAGGCGCTGGAACAGGTACATAGCCGGATAACCAATTATCGACGAGAGTAAAAACACCCACAGCCCCATTAACCCGACCTGCACAGGAAGAAAAACGATGCCCGCGCCGATAGCCATCCCGATACTCATGATGACCCAGCCCGTATCGGTGCTGTCGAATTTGATCGCCTCTCGCCATTCGCTTTCGCTCATTCCCGCCCGCCTTGCCGCAGGGGAATCACTCACAATCACACTGCTGTTTGTTGCCATATTCATTGGGCACTCGCTTATTTTGTAGGGTAACTGGTTGTTTTTATAAGGTTCCGATCGCCAGCGATTGCGAGTCAGAGGGTGCAGGTGTGAGTTATTGATATGGGAAGATCATATCCGGAGCGCGGGAGAAAAAAGTCACAACTTTTATGGGGATTTTCTAAAGCGAGAGAATAATATTACTTCAGGATAGCAGAAATGAGAGTAAGTTTTCTAAAATTGACGGCGTTCAAAAAATTAAAAGCCTCCCCATTTGAGGAGGCTGAAGATGAAGCCTGTATTACATCGCCTGCGTAAACGTCCTCGAAATCACGTCCTGCTGCTGCTCGCGCGTCAGGGCGTTAAACCGCACCGCATAACCAGAAACGCGGATCGTCAGGTTCGGATAGTTCTCCGGATGGGCGACGGCATCCAGCAGCATCTCCCGGTTCATCACGTTGACGTTCAGGTGTTGCCCGCCCTCAATGGTCGCTTCGTGGTGGAAGTACCCGTCCAGCAGCCCGACAAGGTTGGTTTTGCGCACCGGCTCGTCCTTGCCCAGTGCCTGCGGCACGATGGAGAAGGTGTAGGAGATCCCGTCTTTGGCATAGGTGAACGGCAGCTTGGCGACCGAGGTTAACGACGCCACTGCCCCTTTTCTGTCGCGCCCGTGCATCGGGTTGGCGCCAGGC
The DNA here is from genome assembly GCF_000534535.1 of Enterobacter sp. MGH 33. NCBI lineage: Bacteria > Pseudomonadati > Pseudomonadota > Gammaproteobacteria > Enterobacterales > Enterobacteriaceae > Enterobacter > Enterobacter sp. MGH 33. Next base: position 4,456,128 of record NZ_KI973212.1, read on the forward strand.
GCAAACGGCGTGCCGCCGCGACGTCCGTCCGGCGTGTTGCCGGTCTTCTGCCCGTAAACCACGTTGGAGGTGATGGTCAGGATCGACTGCGTCGGTACCGCGTTGCGGTACGTCGGCAGCGCCTGGATTTTCTTCATAAAGCGCTCAACCAGATCGCAGGCGATACTGTCCACGCGATCGTCGTTGTTGCCGTACTGCGGATAGTCGCCTTCGATGACGAAATCGACCGCCAGACCGGTGTGGTCGCGCACCGGTTTTACCGTGGCGTATTTGATGGCCGACAGGGAATCCGCCGCCACCGACAGCCCGGCAATGCCGCAGGCCATGGTGCGGTAGACGTCCCGGTCGTGCAGCGCCATCAGCGAGGCTTCGTAGCTGTATTTATCATGCATATAGTGAATGAGATTCAGCGCGCTGATGTACTGTACCGCCAGCCAGTCCATGAAGTGATCGAGGCTCGCCATTACGGTGTCGTAATCCAGTACCTCATCCAGCAGCGGCTCGGTTTTCGGCCCCACCTGGATCTTCAGCTTCTCATCCACCCCGCCGTTGATTGCATACAGCAGCGTTTTCGCCAGGTTGGCGCGTGCGCCGAAGAACTGCATCTGCTTGCCGATCACCATCGGGCTGACGCAGCAGGCAATGGCGTAGTCGTCGCTGTTGAAGTCGGCGCGCATCAGATCGTCGTTCTCGTATTGCAGCGAGGAGGTGACGATCGACACCTGCGCGGCGTATTTCTTGAACGCGATCGGCAGTTGTTCGGACCAGAGGATCGTCAGGTTTGGCTCCGGCGCAGGCCCCATGGTGTGCAGGGTATGCAGGTAGCGGAAGCTGTTTTTGGTCACCAGCGTACGGCCATCCAGCCCCATGCCGCCAATCACTTCCGTGGCCCAGATCGGATCGCCGGAGAAGAGCGTGTCGAACTCCGGCGTGCGCAGGAAGCGTACCATGCGGATCTTCATGATGAAGTGGTCGATCAGCTCCTGGGCCTGCACCTCATTCAGCCTTCCTGCCTGCATGTCGCGTTCAATGTAGATATCAAGGAACGAGGCCGTGCGCCCCAGCGACATCGCCCCGCCGTTCTGGGATTTCACTGCGGCAAGGTAGGCAAAGTAGACCCACTGCACCGCTTCCTGCGCATTCATCGCCGGACGTGAAATATCAAAGCCATAGTTCGCCGCCATCTGCTGGATCTGGAGCAACGCACGTTTATGCTCCGCCAGCTCCTCGCGCAGGCGGATCGTGGCCTCCAGATCTTCTCCGCGCTCCAGTTTCCCCTGGAGATCGGCGAACTGAAGTTCACGCTCGCGCACCAGATAGCTGATGCCGTACAGCGCCACGCGACGGTAGTCGCCGATGATGCGTCCGCGCCCGTAGCCGTCCGGCAGACCGGTCAGCACCCCCGATTTGCGGCAGCGCATCATCTCCGGGGAGTAAACGTCAAACACGCCCTGGTTGTGGGTTTTGCGCAGGTCTGTGAAGAGATATTCAAACTGCGGATCCATCTCGCGACCGTAAGCTTCGAACGAACTGCGGATCATGTTGATCCCGCCGTACGGATGCAGGGCGCGCTTGAGCGGCTTGTCGGTTTGCAGGCCAACGATCGTCTCCAGCTCCTGATCAATATAGCCCGGCCCGTGCGCGGTAATAGTAGTGGCGATGTTGGTGTCAAAATCCACCGGGGCGTGAGTAGCATTCTCCTGACGAATGCCGACCATCACCTTCTGCCACAGCGCCGTCGTTGCTGGCGTCGCCTGCGCGAGGAAAGCTTCATCGCCTTCATAAGGGGTGTAGTTATGCTGAATAAAATCGCGCACGTTAATGGCGTTTTTCCATTCTTCACCGCGAAACCCGGCCCATGCGTCGCTGTAAGGCGCGACGCCCGTATCGATTGTTACTTTCATCAGATTCTCGCTTTATCAGGCGTAAGCCGCAGCCGGAGTAACCTTCCCAAGACGGAGGGCGTCCAGCGCGATCATTTTTTCTTCATTGGTAGGGATCACCGCGCAGGCCGCGCGGGACGACTCGGTAGAGATCACGCGCTCGCCCGCGCTGCCCGGCAGGGCATTTTTGGACTCGTCGAGGATGATGCCAAACACCTTCAGGTGGTCCACCACCAGCGCGCGGATAAGCACGGAGTTCTCACCGATCCCGCCGGTAAACACCACGCCATCCAGACGGTGCAGGGACGCGGCATGACCGGCGATATGTCGCGCAATCCGGTGGACGAAGGTCTTTATTGCCAGCCGCGCCCGCTCGTTGCCGTCATGCCAGGCTTTCTCCAGCGCGCGCAAATCGGAGGAGATGCCAGAGATCCCCAGCAGCCCGGACTCTTTGTTGACCACGCGCTCCAGATCCTCGAACGACTGGCCGGTCTGCCGGGCAATCCACGCCATCGCGCCAAAATCCACGTCGCCGCAGCGCGTGCCCATCACCAGTCCTTCAAGCGGCGTCATCCCCATGGACGTGTCCACGCTTACGCCGTTACGCACCGCGCAGATGGACGCCCCGTTGCCGAGATGGGCAATCACCAGGCCGCTGTCATCGGGAGAGAGCCCGAGCAGCGCGTGCGCCTGCGCCGACACGTAGCGGTGAGAGGTGCCGTGGAAACCGTAGCGGCGCACGCCCAGCTCTTCAAAATAGCGGTACGGCAAGCCGTACAGATACGCCTGCGGCGCCATGGTCTGGTGGAAGCTGGTATCAAATACCGCCACCTGCTGCACGCCGGGGAACAGGCGCCCGGCGGCTTCCACGCCGCTCAGGTTGGCGTAGTTATGCAGCGGCGCCAGCGGGGAGACCTCGCGGATCTGCGCCATCACCTCTTCCGTGATCAGGGTCGACTCGCTGAAGAGGTCGCCGCCGTGGGCAATGCGATGGCCAATCAAGGCCACGCTGCCCATCAGGTTGCGTTTCTCCAGCTCCAGGGCGATGGCGGCCAGCGCCCCTTCGTAGTCCTGGTGAGCCAGTCTGACCGGCTCACCCCCATTCACGGAAATAAAGGCTTTTTCTGTGTTGATGCCGTCCGCAATGCCCGTCATCAGGGCATCGCAGCCTGCGGCGTCCAGCACCGAGAACTTAACAGAGGACGATCCGCAGTTAATGACCAGTACTACCGGAAACTCAATCATGGTATGGCTCCGCTCTTCCTGAGCTTTGGTTTAAAACAGTTTGTACACGATGTTCAGAATGGTCAGCAGGCCGACCACGGTTACGAAGATGTTCTCGGTCCGGCCTTTATATTTCGCCAGCGCAGGCGCCTTGCGGATGGCGTACATCGGCAGCAGGCACAGCAGAGAGGCGATAATTGGCGCACCCATGGCTTCAATAAGGTCCAGGATGTTCGGGTTGGCGTAGGCCACAATCCAGGTGGAGCCCATGATGAAGACCATGCTGATGGTGTTCAGCTTGCCCACGGAGACTTTCTTCTTGTCGCCCTTGTAACCGAACTTGAGGATCAGACCGTTCAGCCCCTCCAGCGTGCCCAGATAGTGGCCGAAGAAGGATTTAAAGATAGCGACCAGCGCGATGATGGAGGCGCCGTATTCCAGCACCGTGGCGAACGTGGATTTACTGCCTGACATCGACGCGAAGTGGTTCGCCAGGTAAGAGAGCACCGGAATGTTCTGCGCTTTGGCGTCCGCCATGTTCTGCGGAGAGAGCGTAAACAGGCAGCTAAAGGCAAAGAACATCACCACGGCAACCATCAGCAGGCTGGCGCGACCAATGATTTTGGAACATTTCTGCTCGGTAAACTCTTTCCCGAACTCTGGTTCGTACTCTTCGCGTTTGGAGACCACAAACGAGGAGACGATAGGCGAGAAGTTGAAGGAGAAGACCATGATGGAGATCCCCAGCCACACCGTGACCAGAATGCCGTCATGACCGGTGAAGGCGATATCGCTCAGGTTAACCTGGTCGATCACCGCCGAGTTCCAGTACGGGATCAGCGAGAGAGAAATCAACACCAGGCTGGCGATGAACGGGAACACAAGGTAGCTCATCACTTTCACCATCAGGTCTTTACCGAACCAGATAACAAAAGCCATCAGCAGCAGCAGGAACAGCGCCACCACGCCGCGGTTCAGGGCGGGCATCTGGAGCTGGTTTTCCCAGAAGGTCATAAAGGTGTTGGTAATGGTGACGCCGTAAATCCACAGCAGCGGGCAAATGGCAAAGAAGTAGAGGAAGGTGATCACCACCCCTCCGGTCTTACCAAAATGCTCCTCCACCGTTTCGGTGATGTTGCCGGAGACGTTACTGCCGGACAAACACAGACGCGCCAGCGCGCGGTGGCAGTAAAAGGCAATCGGGAACGCGAGTACCAGCATCAGCAGGATAGGGATCAGGCCGCCAAAGCCTGCGCGGATAGGGAAGAACAGCACGCCTGCGCCAATGGCGGTACCAAACAGGCCGAGCGTCCAGGTAGTATCCGATTTACGCCAGGTGGACGTTTTTGTCTGGCCAACGATAATGCTTTCTGTGTTGCTCATAAGTCATCCTTTATGCGTCAACGAAGCCGGTAATTTGGGAAACACGGGAGAGATCGATATTGCCGCCGGAAATAATGCAGACGGTTTTTCGGCCCTGAATATAGTGGTCCAGCTTGCCGCTTAATAACGCCGCGCACGCCAGCGCACCGGCACCTTCCGTGACCACCTTATTTCGCTGAATAAGCGCGATCATGCTGTTGCGAATCTCGTCTTCGCTGACCAGCACAATGTCATCGACTAATTCACGAACAATTTCGAAGGTTAAATTACCTGGGCGAGACACGTCGCAGCCGTCAGCTAATGTGCCGGTAATACGATGACTGGTTATTTCTCCGGCCTGATACGATGCCGCCATTCCGTGCACATTTTCAGACTGCACGCCGATAATATTGATAGTTGGGTTGATGGATTTAATTGCTGTCGCAATACCGGCAATTAAACCGCCGCCGCCGATGGGGACAATCACGTTATCCACGTCATATAAATCTTCGAGGATTTCCAGGCCGATGGTGCCCTGGCCGGCAATGACTTTCGGATCGTCGTAAGGCGGGATAAAAATGCGCCCTTCCATCTCGACGATTTCGCTCACTTTGGCGATGGTGTCGTTAAAGTTCTCGCCGTGCAGCACCACTTCGGCAGAGTAGTCACGCGTGGCGGCAACCTTGGATTTCGGCGCGCCCATCGGCATGACCACTTTGCCGTCGATGCCGAGCATGGCGCAGGAGAGAGAGACCCCCTGCGCGTGGTTCCCTGCGGAACAGGCCACCACGCCCTTGCGTTTTTCCGCATCGGTCAGCGAGCTTAATTTATTAAAAGCCCCACGTATTTTAAACGAACCGGTACGCTGCATATTTTCAAATTTCAGGAATATCTCACCCTTACACCGTTCGCTCAGATAATTCGAGCGCGGCATACCGGTTTTATAGATCTTTCCCGCCAGTCTTTTTCTGGCGTCCTGAATATCTTCAATGGTCACCGGGAGATCGTATGTAATGTGCATAATATCCTCGTTATAATAATTCATTGTTTTCAGGCAAAGTCAGGGTATCAGAGCGTTAAAAAGCGTCGCTCCGGGTGTTTTAAATCATCATTATTTCTATCGTCGTTTTTCGATATTCATCGACGAATATTGTTTTGCCAGTTCAACTAATACTGACGCCGATTTTTTAATACTGTAATTTTTTGACCACACGGCGGCATAACGCGCCACGGGTAATTCATCTTCCACCGGCAGAACAATAAACTGGTCCGAGCCGAATGGCGCAATCATGTCACGGGGGATCACCGTCAGGTAATCGGCATTGAGGACAAGGTTATAGATGGTGACGACGGAATCGGTCTGGACGATGTTTTCAATGCTGATGTGGTTGTCTTGCAGGGTGGTCAGGAGTTCGTTGTAGTAGCCCATATCGGTTTGCGGCATCACCCACTGCTCGTGCGTGAGCGATGCCAGTCTGGTCGGGCCGGTGCACGTTCGTGATTTACTCGCCACCAGCACAAACTCGGATTCAAACAGTGGCTCAACGTGAAGATCCTGAAGCTGCATCCCGTCGCTCAGCGTGCCGATGGCGAAATCCAGCCGGCCATCGCGAATGGCGGGCAGGAATGAAGAGAGCTGCGCTTCATACATTGAGACGCGCGCTTTCGGGAACACTTCCTTGAATTTTTTGATCATCCCGGACAGGAAGGTGAAGCCAATCAGCGACGGATAGCCAAAAGAGACGTCCATGACGGTACTGAAACTGAGGCTGTTAATCTCGCTCACCATGTTTTTCATTTCGCGGGTGATCGACTCAGCGTAGGACAGCAGCACCTGACCGGCGGCAGTGAGTTTTACGCCGGTGTTCTTACGCACCATCACTTCCACCCCAAAGTAGGATTCGATGTCGCTGATGATTTTGCTGACGGCAGGTTGCGTCAGCCCCAGTTGTCTTGCAGCAGAACCTATGGAGCCACTTTTGATGACTTCCTGAAATACCACGAGGTGCTGTGTTTTCGGTAGAATAATAGTATTCATAATATTCTGCGCTTATTTCCCTATGACGCAGCGGATTCTACCCAATATTGTTTCAGGGGGTATGTGCTGTTACTCACAATTTGCCAGGACGCTCTGTTTTCAATCGCACCCGAAATCTATTTATGTCTTTATAAATCAAATGGTTATTACAATAAAAATACGCATTTACGCTGATATCGATCAATAAAAAACGCGGTAATAAATTTATTTTATGGCAATAACCAGCGTGAATTTTTTTGCTTTAAAAATATTAATAAAGGCTATCTTTCAGGCAATTAAAGGTTAATAAAACACCATTATTCCTTTAAAACATTTTTGTGGTTTATCAACTTTACCAGGAATATTTATTCACTTTCCGGTTAAAGAGTGGGATATATCACACATTCACCAGAAGAATGTTTTTAGATTCAATATTAAATTATCAAATGAATAACATTCAGCATCACTGATTCAACATTCACAACATCTGTTCAACACTAAAATTTTCTAATTTTATAGCGTTAAATTTTGTGATTACGATCATGCGCAGCAGATGAGAGGAACACACAGTCAGGCAAATAGTGAAATGTGCTTAGCGTCGCAAAATTGAGAATTGATGTCGTTTGGCGCTTCGCTTACCCGGCCTGCAACCTTCTGAAAGCAAAAACCCCGCCGAAGCGGGGTTTCGTAAGAAGTTGAAGCTGACCGATAAGCCGGGTTCTGTCGTGGACAGTCATTCATCTAGGCCAGCAATCGCTCACTGGCTCAAGCAGCCTACCCGGGTTCAGTACGGGCCGTACCATGTGAACCCCTATTTGGCCTTGCTCCGGGTGGAGTTTACCGTGCCACGGACTGTTACCAGCCGCGCGGTGCGCTCTTACCGCACCCTTTCACCCTTACCTGATCCCGCTTGCGCGGGCCATCGGCGGTTTGCTCTCTGTTGCACTGGTCGTGGGTTTCCCCCCCAGGCGTTACCTGGCACCCTGCCCTGTGGAGCCCGGACTTTCCTCCCCTCCGCCCGTCTCCCCCGAAAGGGACGACAACGAAGCGGCGACTGTCTGGTCAGCTTCGGCGCGCAGTATAGAGGGTTTGCGCGCCGCTGTCACCCCTGGCTACGCATGCCTACCTGCAATGTGGCCGCGATATTCCGCGAGGTGCGGTAAATGTTGTCATACGCTCCCTGGAACGCCTCTTCCAGTGAACCGATGCGGGTCAGTACGCTGAACACCGCGTCGATGCCGTACTGATGCACCACACCCACATCCTGCGTCAGACTTCCGGCAATCCCGATCACCGGCTTATGGTATTTTTTGGCGACGCTCGCCACACCGACGGGCACTTTGCCATTAATGCTCTGGCTGTCGATGCGCCCTTCCCCGGTCAGCACCCACGTGCAGTCGTGAATATGTTCTTCAAGATTGAGCGCCTGAGTGACAATCTCGATGCCGCTTTTCAGCTCAGCGCCCAGGAAGGCCATCAGCGCTGCGCCCATGCCGCCCGCGGCGCCAGCCCCCGGAACCCGGTTGACGTCAATGCGCAGCGATTTTTTGATCACCCCGGCGTAGTGGCTAAGATTGGCGTCGAGTTCGAGGATCATCTCCTCCGTGGCGCCTTTTTGCGGGCCAAAGATACGCGACGCGCCGCTTTCACCGACCAGCGGATTCGTCACGTCACAGGCGACGCGGATTGCGCATCCCTGAAGACGCGGATCGAGATCGGAAATATCAATCCGGTTAAGCGCCATCAGGCTGCCGCCGCCGTAGCCGATCTCCGTCCCGTTCGCATCCGTAAACTTCGCGCCCAGCGCCTGCATCATGCCTGCGCCCCCATCGTTGGTTGCGCTCCCGCCGATACCGATAATGATGTTGCGCGCGCCTTTATCCAGCGCGCTGAGGATCAGCTCCCCCGTCCCGCGCGACGTCGTGACCAGCGGGTTACGCTGCGCGGGAGGAACAAGCACCAGGCCGCTGGCGGCGGCCATCTCGATAAACGCGGTGGTACCGTCGCCCGAGATCCCCCAACTGGCCTTCACCTTTTCCCCTAACGGGCCGGTGACGACAGCCTGCTGCCAGGTGCCCTGCGTCGCAGCGATCATCGCTTCAACTGTACCTTCTCCGCCGTCAGCAACGGGAACAGACACGTAATGAGCGTCGGGGAAAATTTCCCGAAATCCTTTTTCTATCGCCTGCGCCACCTCGGTGGCAGACAGGCTTTCTTTATAAGAGTCTGGCGCGATTACGATTTTCATAGTTGTATGCCTGAGCCGTAGGCCCGGTAAGCGTAACGCCACCGGGCAGGACGTCATTAGCGAGCAATTTCAACCTTCGCCAGTTTTTCGTAATAGCACGCTAACGCGCTGTGATCGGCGGTGCCCAGACCGTCCGCACGCAGCGCCTGCATCATCTCCATGACGGCGGCAGTCAGCGGCAGCTGCGCGCCCACGCCGTGGGAGGTATCCAGCGCATTCGCCAGATCCTTAATGTGCAGATCGATGCGGAAGCCCGGCCTGAAGTTACGATCCATCACCATCGGCGCCTTGGCATCCAGCACGGTGCTGCCCGCCAGACCACCGCGAATGGCCTGATAGACCAGATCCGGATTAACGCCCGCTTTGGTGGCCAGCGTCAGCGCTTCGGACATGGCCGCGATGTTCAACGCCACAATCACCTGGTTTGCCAGCTTGGTGACGTTGCCTGCGCCAATTTCACCGGTGTGCACCACGGAGCCAGCCATGGCTTTCATCAGGTCGTAGTATTTGTCGAACACAGCTTTATCGCCCCCCACCATCACCGACAGGGTGCCGTCGATGGCTTTCGGTTCGCCGCCGCTGACCGGCGCATCCAGCATTTCCACGCCTTTCACTTTCAGCGCCTCGCTGATTTCGCGGCTTGCCAGCGGTGCGATAGAACTCATGTCGATCACCACCAGACCCGGCTTCGCGCCGTCGATAATGCCGTTCTCACCCAGCGCCACCTCTTTCACGTGCGGGGAGTTTGGCAGCATGGTGATAATCACGTCGCACTGCTCAGCAATCGCTTTTGCGGTTGTCGCCGTTTCTGCCCCAGCCGCAATCACCTCTGCCACCGCGTCTGAATTACGATCTAAAACCACCAGTGAGTAACCTGCTTTGATGAGGTTTTTGCTCATTGGTTTGCCCATGATACCCAGGCCAATAAAACCCACTTTCAGCGTCATAATCTGTTTCCTCAATGATGGTTATTTTTTAAAAGCGTCCGCTAATTTCTGCGTGGCGGCGCGGAATACGCCGAGATCGCTGCCCACGGCGACAAACGTTGCGCCCCACTCCAGGTAGCGGCGGGCATCGGCTTCCACTGGCGCCAGAATGCCGCACGGTTTACCGTGCGCTTTGGCACGGGCAAAAATGTGCTGAATTGCGCGCTGCACGTCCGGATGGCTGGCGTTGCCCAGATGACCAAAGGCGGCCGCCAGATCGCTCGGGCCGACGAAAATGCCGTCTACCCCCTCCGTCGCGGCAATAGCGTCGACGTTATCGACCCCCTGCTGGCTCTCGATCTGAACCAGAATGGTGATGTTCTTGTTGGACTGAGCGAAATAGTCCGGCACGGTGCCAAACATGTTGGCGCGGTGCGAGACGGACACGCCGCGGATCCCTTCCGGTGGATAGCGGGTCGCCGCCACGGCCAGCACCGCTTCTTCTTCCGTTTCAACAAACGGGATCAGGAAGTTGTAGAAGCCGATATCCAGCAGACGCTTGATGATCACCGGCTCGTTGGTGGGCACACGCACCACCGGCGCGCTGTGGCTGCCTTTCAGCGCCATCAGCTGCGGAATAAACGTGTTGATATCGTTTGGCGCATGTTCGCCGTCCAGCACCAGCCAGTCGAACCCGGCCAGGCCCAGCACTTCGGTGCTGATGGGGTTGGCCAGCGCAGACCAGCAGCCAATCTGAATCTGGTGCGCCGCGAGGGCCGCTTTAAATTTATTCGGGAAGATGTCGTTACTCATTACTTATACCTTTTTTAATTCCGCAGTTTTAGCCAGTAGCTTTTCTTATTTATTCCGACTCAGCGTCAGCATTATATTTATTTTCCTGACTGAATTTTGGCGTTATAAAATCGTCATTCAGTATAATCGTCACCACCCGGCAGCACATTGTCTCAATGCTCAATTATCCAATGGGAGTAGCACGCTATTTTGAGCATATGCCCAACACAGTGGGCGCTGATGCACAGAATCAACGATTAGTGGTTCGGGAGCGATCGCGATCACATTCTCACCTTTCCTCTCCTGGCATTCTTTATTTCCTCAATAAGAAACAATTAACCATCTGGCTATATTTAGTATCAGATATTTTGCTGGAGAAGAGTGAACAATGGCCGATATTGAAATTCGACAGGCGTCGCCGACGGCGTTCTATATAAAAGTGCACGATACCGATAACGTGGCGATTATTGTCAACGACAATGGCTTAAAAGCTGGCACCCGCTTTCCGGATGGCCTGGAGCTGATTGAGCACATTCCGCAGGGGCATAAAGTCGCACTGGTCGATATCCCGGCGCAGGGCGAAATCGTGCGCTACGGCGAAGTCATCGGCTATGCGGTGCGCGCTATCCCGCAGGGTAGCTGGATTGAGGAGTCGCTGGTTGAGCTGCCCACCGCCCCGCCGCTGGAGTCGTTGCCGCTGGCTACCCGCGTCCCTGAGCCGTTGCCTCCGCTGGAGGGTTATACCTTCGAGGGTTACCGCAACGCGGATGGCAGCGTGGGAACCAAAAACCTGCTTGGCATCACCACCAGCGTGCATTGCGTGGCGGGCGTAGTGGATTATGTGGTGAAAATTATTGAGCGCGATCTGTTGCCGAAATACCCCAACGTTGACGGCGTGGTGGGTCTTAACCACCTGTACGGCTGCGGCGTGGCGATCAACGCGCCCGCAGCGGTCGTGCCGATCCGCACGATTCACAATATCGCCCTTAACCCAAACTTTGGCGGTGAGGTCATGGTGATTGGTCTCGGCTGTGAAAAATTGCAGCCAGAACGCCTGTTGCAGGGTACGGAAGATGTGAAAGCCATTCCGGTTGACGATGCCAGTGTTGTGCGACTTCAGGATGAACACCATGTCGGCTTCAGATCGATGGTCGACGACATTTTACAGGTGGCAGAGCACCATCTGGAGAAGCTGAACAAACGCCAGCGTGAAACCTGCCCGGCCTCTGAACTGGTCGTTGGGACACAGTGTGGCGGCAGCGATGCGTTTTCCGGCGTCACCGCCAACCCGGCAGTCGGTTATGCCTCCGATCTGTTCGTGCGCTGCGGCGCCACGGTGATGTTCTCCGAAGTCACTGAAGTACGTGATGCTATCCACCTGCTCACGCCGCGCGCCGTCAACGAAGAGGTGGGCAAACGCCTGCTGGAGGAGATGGCCTGGTACGATAACTATCTCGACATGGGCAAAACCGACCGCAGCGCCAACCCGTCTCCAGGTAACAAGAAAGGCGGCCTGGCCAACGTGGTGGAAAAGGCCCTCGGGTCGATTGCCAAATCCGGCCAGAGCGCGATTGTGGAAGTGCTCTCCCCTGGCCAGCGACCAACCAAACGCGGTCTGATCTACGCGGCAACGCCTGCCAGTGATTTCGTGTGCGGTACCCAGCAGGTGGCGTCCGGCATTACGGTACAGGTCTTTACCACCGGGCGCGGCACGCCGTACGGCCTGATGGCGGTACCGGTGATCAAAATGGCGACCCGCACCGAGCTGGCAAACCGCTGGTATGACTTAATGGATATCAACGCGGGCACCATCGCCACCGGGGAAGAGAGTATTGAAGAAGTGGGCTGGAAGCTGTTCCACTTCATTCTGGATGTGGCAAGCGGGCGGAAGAAAACCTTCTCCGATCAATGGGGATTGCATAACTCGCTGGCGGTGTTTAACCCGGCGCCGGTGACCTGATGGCCCCTCATCCTGCCTTCTCCCCACAGGGGAGAGGGCTGGGTGAGGGGGAACATACGGCTCTGGTGGTCATTCCGTTCACTTTATGTTCCTTGCTACTCTGTCACGACATGACCGGTGAACGTGCCAGGGTGGCTCAGTCGCCACCACCCTGGCGACCCGGGCTTCCGGCGGAAAATCGCCGCTTCGCGGTGCCTTCGGCTTATTCCTTCCGGCTTATCGGGGACGGGCGGAGGTAACATCCCTGTAAAGCCCGCCCTCTCGGCGCATCCCTGCGCCTCGCCCCGGCCTACAGGAAACGCCTCAGCGATTTACAGCCGGACCGAGGCATCGCTGAAAGCCCTCAGTTATTCTGAGGCAACGTTATCGCTTTTGCTTTCAAATTACTGGGGAACCCTCTCCCTATGGGGAGAGGGTTAGGGTGAGGGGAAAAGCCCCTTTAGACCAGCACCACATCGATCCCGCTTTTGCGTAATCCTTCCAGGCTTTCCGCCGGAATGCCTTCATCAACGATAATCATGTCGATCCGCTGGGTATCAATAATTTTATGCAGGCTTGAACGGTTAAACTTGCTGGAGTCCGTGACAACGATAATACGCTCCGCCACCTCGCACATTTTGCGGTTCAGACGGGCTTCATCCTCGTTGTGCGTACTCACCCCCCGGTCGAGATCGATGGCATCGACGCCCAGGAACAGCAGGTCAAAATGGTAATTCTGTAAGGACTGCTCCGCCTGGTCGCCATAGAAGGACTGCGACTGACGGCGCAAATGCCCGCCGGTCATTAGCAGCTCTACGCCCTCCGCTTCCAGCAGCGCGTTTGCCACATTCATCCCGTTGGTCATGGCAATGACATCGGTGTGCTGGCGCAGCATGCGGGCAATTTCAAAGGTCGTGGTGCCGGAGTCCAGAATAATGCGATGACCCGGCTTCACCAGTTCAGCCGCCGCCTGCGCGATGCTGCGCTTTACTGCCGTATTAAGGGAACTTTTGTCCTCAACGGACGGCTCCACGCCGGGGGCATTGCCTTCGCAAATCAGCGCGCCGCCGTAAGCGCGAACGGCAATCCCCTGCTTTTCCAGAAAGGCCAGATCGTTACGGATCGTCACCGTCGACACGCCGTATAAAAGAGAAAGATCGTTAACCTGCACGCTTCCCTGCGCCCGCAACCGCTGAATGATCTGCTCTCGCCTTTCACTGGTGCCGGTGATGCGCTTCTCTGCGGATGAATCGGTGCTGCTCATACGAGCTCCTTAGTAAATACACTTTCGTTTCATTTCGTTTTGCTTATTAACGCCTTTCTTTTGAGGGAATGCAAGCCCTGTATGGTGGGCAGACGCAAGCTTTACCGCCGCTGAAACCTTTCATTATGTTTCTTTTGTGAAACAGATCGGAAAACTATTATCTTTCGTTTTATTTTTACCCCACCATAATGCAGTATCAAATGAAACAAAACGAAAGATGAATACCAACACCATCCGAAATGGAGAGGAAAGTGAAACATCTGACAGAAATGGTGGAACAACATAAACGGGGGAATACAAACGGGATTTATGCCGTCTGTTCCGCACATCCACTGGTACTTGAAGCTGCACTACGCTACGCCCATTCACAACAGACGCCTCTGCTGATTGAAGCCACCTCAAACCAGGTGGATCAATTTGGCGGTTATACCGGTATGACGCCCGCCGATTTTTATGGGTTTGTCTGCAAGCTGGCGGGATCTCTTGGTTTCCCCACCTCGCAGTTGATCCTTGGCGGCGATCATTTAGGTCCAAACCGCTGGCAAAACCTGCCGGCTTCGCAGGCGATGGCGAACGCCGACAATCTGATCAGAAGCTACGTGGCGGCCGGATTTAAAAAAATTCACCTCGATTGCAGCATGTCCTGCGAAGACGACCCGGTTCCGTTAACCGATGCAATCGTTGCCGGGCGTGCCGCTCGGCTGGCTAAAATTGCCGAAACCACCTGTCTCGAGCAATTTGGCGTAGCCGATCTGGTCTACGTTATCGGCACGGAAGTTCCGGTTCCCGGTGGGGCACACGAGACGCTGACCGAGCTTGAGGTCACCACGCCAGAGGCGGCACGCGCCACGCTTGAGGCACACCGCCACGCATTCGAGAAGGAAGGGTTAAGCGACATCTGGCCGCGCATTATTGGCCTGGTCGTTCAGCCTGGCGTTGAGTTCGACCATGCGCAGGTTTGTGACTATCAACCGCATAAAGCCGTCGCGCTGAGCGAGATGGTTGAAGCCTACGACACGCTTGTATTTGAAGCACACTCTACCGATTACCAGACGCCGCAGGCGCTGCGCCAGTTGGTGAAAGATCACTTCGCCATTCTGAAAGTCGGCCCTGCGCTAACCTTCGCGCTGCGCGAAGCGCTGTTCTCACTGGCAGCAATTGAAGAAGAGCTGCTGCCGGCAAAAGCCTGCTCAGGGCTGCGTCACGTCCTGGAAAACGTGATGCTCGATCGCCCGGAATACTGGCAAAGCCACTATCACGGCGACGGCAATGCCCGTCGCCTGGCGCGCGGTTACAGCTATTCCGACCGCGTGCGCTATTACTGGCCAGACAGCCAGATTGACGACGCCTTTGAGCGGCTGGTACGCAACCTGGCGGATGAACCGATCCCGCTGCCGCTGATCAGCCAGTATCTGCCGTTGCAGTACAGCAAAGTTCGCGATGGCGCTCTCAGGTCCACACCACGGGAACTCATCCTCGACCACATTCAGGACATACTCCAGCAGTACCATGCCGCCTGCGAAGGCGTAACGACTCAACACGCATAATTAAAAAGAGGAAAACGCTATGCCAAACATTGTCTTATGCCGCATTGATGAACGCCTGATCCACGGTCAGGTGGGCGTACAGTGGGTGGGGTTTGCGGGGGCGAACCTGGTGCTGGTGGCAAATGACGAGGTTGCAGACGATCCGGTTCAGCAAAACCTGATGGAGATGGTGCTGGCGGAAGGCATCGCCGTGCGTTTCTGGTCCCTGCAAAAAGTGATCGACAACATTCATCGCGCCGCCGACCGGCAGAAAATTCTGCTGGTCTGTAAAACACCGGCTGATTTTTTAACGCTGGTCGAGGGCGGCGTGCCCATCACCCGTATTAACGTCGGAAATATGCATTACGCCAGTGGCAAACAGCAAATTGCCAAAACGGTATCTGTAGACGCGAACGATATCGCCGCGTTTAACGGCCTGAAGGCGGCCGGAGTGGAATGCTTCGTTCAGGGCGTTCCAACAGAGACTGCTTTGGATCTCTTTAAACTGCTCTGAGGGATTCACAATGGAAATCAGTCTGTTGCAGGCTTTCGCGCTGGGGCTTCTCGCCTTTATAGCGGGCCTGGATATGTTTAACGGCTTAACACACATGCACCGTCCGGTGGTGCTCGGGCCACTGGTTGGCTTGATTCTGGGCGATCTGCACACCGGAATTCTGACCGGCGGTACGTTAGAACTGGTCTGGATGGGACTCGCGCCGCTGGCGGGCGCGCAGCCGCCAAACGTGATTATCGGCACCATCGTTGGCACCACATTTGCCATTACTACAGGCGTGAAGCCGGATGTCGCCGTTGGGGTCGCCGTGCCGTTTGCCGTGGCGGTTCAGATGGGGATCACCTTCCTCTTCTCGGTGATGTCCGGCGTGATGTCCCGCTGCGATCGCATGGCGGCTAACGCAGACACCCGTGGTATTGAACGGGTCAACTATCTGGCACTGCTGGCGCTCGGCGTCTTCTACTTCCTGTGCGCGTTTCTGCCCATCTACTTCGGGGCTGAACATGCGAAAACCGCCATTGACGTGCTGCCGGAACGTCTGATCGACGGTCTCGGCGTCGCGGGCGGCATCATGCCAGCGATCGGCTTCGCCGTGCTGCTGAAGATCATGATGAAAAACGTTTACATCCCTTACTTCATTATCGGCTTTGTCGCCGCGGCCTGGCTGAAACTCCCGGTGCTGGCGATTGCCGCGGCTGCGCTGGCGATGGCGCTGATCGACCTGCTGCGCAAATCGCCTGAACCCACGGCGCCTGCCGCCCAGAAAGAGGAATTTGAAGATGGCATCTAATCACACCACCCTGCCGGGCGTGTCTGAAAGTGAAGAGACACTGCTGACCGGCGTGAATGAAAACGTCTACGAAGACCAGAGTATTGGCGCTGAGCTAACGAAAAAGGATATTAACCGTGTCGCCTGGCGTTCCATGCTGCTACAGGCCTCGTTTAACTACGAGCGTATGCAGGCCTCCGGCTGGCTGTATGGGCTACTGCCCGCGCTGAAAAAGATCCACACCAATAAGCGGGACCTGGCGCGCGCCATGAAAGGCCATATGGGTTTCTTTAACACCCACCCGTTCCTGGTGACCTTCGTCATCGGCATTATTCTGGCAATGGAGCGTTCCAAGCAGGATGTGAACAGCATCCAGAGCACTAAAATTGCCGTCGGCGCACCGCTCGGTGGCATTGGTGACGCCATGTTCTGGCTGACCCTGCTGCCCATCTGCGGGGGGATTGGCGCCAGCCTGGCGCTACAAGGCTCCATTCTTGGCGCGGTGGTCTTTATCGTGCTGTTTAACGTGGTGCATCTCGGCCTGCGTTTTGGTCTGGCGCACTATGCCTATCGAATGGGTGTCGCCGCGATCCCGCTGATCAAGGCCAACACCAAAAAGGTTGGTCATGCTGCGTCCATTGTCGGCATGACAGTGATTGGTGCGCTGGTGGCAACCTATGTGCGCCTGAATACCACACTCGAGATTAAAGCCGGGGATGCAGTCGTCAAACTGCAAACCGATGTGATCGACAAACTGATGCCCGCCTTTCTGCCGCTGGTCTACACCCTGACCATGTTCTGGCTGGTACGCCGTGGCTGGAGCCCGCTGCGCCTGATTGGTATCCCCGTGGTGCTGGGCGTTGTCGGTAAATTCTGTCACTTCCTGTAATAAGCAAAGAGGTTGCGATGTTAGGCATTATTTTGACGGGTCACGGCGGTTTTGCCAGCGGGCTGGAACAGGCGATGAAGCAAATCCTCGGCGAACAGCCGCAGTTTATCGCCATCGATTTTCCGGAAAGCTCCACCACTGCGCGGCTGACCGCGCAGCTTGAGCAGGCAGTGAATGAACTGGATGCAGAGCACGATATCGTGTTTCTCACCGATCTTCTCGGCGGTACGCCGTTTCGTGTGGCCTCTACCCTCGCGATGCAGCGCCCCGGCAGCGAAGTGATCACCGGCACCAATCTCCAGCTTTTGCTGGAGATGGTTCTGGAGCGCGACGGATTAAGCAGTGAAGCCTTTCGTTTGCAGGCGCTGGAGTGCGGCCATCGCGGCCTGACCAGCCTGGTGGATGAACTTGCACGCTGTCGCGAGGAAGCGCCCGCCGAGGAAGGGATATGAGCCAGCTGCTGCGCGCGCGTCGTCTGCTTACCGGGCAGGGCTGGCTGGATGACCATCAGCTGCGTATGGATAGAGGCGTCATCACCGCCATCGAGCCGATTCCGGCAGGGGTTAACACCCGTGAGGCAGACCTGCTTTGCCCGGCATACATTGATATCCACGTCCACGGCGGCGCGGGTGTGGATGTGATGGATGATGCGCCCGACGTGCTGGACCGGTTAGCCATGCACAAAGCGCGTGAAGGCGTGGGGGCGTTTCTGCCTACCACCGTCACCGCTCCGCTGGAGGCGATCCATGGCGCGTTACGGCGCATTGCCCGGCGCTGTCATACCGGTGGTCCCGGCGCGCAGATCCTGGGCAGCTATCTGGAAGGCCCGTACTTTACGCCGCAGAACAAAGGGGCGCACCCGCCAGAACTGTTTCGCGAACTGGATCTCGCGGAACTTGATGAGCTGATTGCGGTTTCGCAGAACACGCTGCGGGTGGTGGCGCTTGCTCCGGAAAAAGTGGATGCCCTGAAGGCGATCCATCACCTCAAGCAAAAAGGGATACGCGTCATGCTGGGCCACAGTGCCGCTATATACGCGCAAACCCTCGCCGCATTTGATGCAGGCGCAGCCGGGCTGGTGCACTGCTACAACGGCATGACGGGGTTACACCACCGGGAGCCCGGCATGGTTGGCGCCGGGCTTACGGACCCACGCGCGTGGCTGGAGCTTATTGCCGACGGGCATCACGTTCATCCTGGAGCCATGCGGCTATGTTGTTGCTGCGCGAAGGATCGTACGGTGCTGATTACCGATGCCATGCAGGCGGCGGGTATGCCTGATGGGCGCTATACGTTGTGTGGTGAAAATGTCGAGATGCAGGGCGGCGTTGTCCGCACGGCCTCAGGCGGGCTGGCGGGCAGCACGCTCGCGCTGGATGCCGCCGTGCGAAATATGGTGGAGCATACGGGGATCGCCCCAGAAAACGCAATCCATATGGCCTCGCTGCATCCTGCTCGTCTGCTCGGTATGGATCACCTGCTGGGAACGTTAGCGCCAGGCAAACGCGCCAATGTTCTTGCGCTGGATGCGGGTTTACACCTCCGGCAGATCTGGATCCAGGGTCAGGCTCTTTCCCTGTAGCCCCTTCACAGTGTGCCCTGTTGGCCTTACGGAAGACGATCGTAAGGCCTTTCTTTTCCTTTCCTTGATTTTCGCCTTTCCTTTCGCGATCACACTTTTCGTTTTATTTCTTTTTCGCCATTGAACTTTCGATTTCTTTTCTATAAATTTTATTTAACTGCTAAAGTGAACAAGTGAAACGAAACGAAAGATAGCGACACATTTGCCAGCGTCTGATGTGGAATTCACACGACTAAGGACTGAGTTATGCCACAAACCACTATCGCCACCACCGGCACCTGGACCGAAAAAGAGATCCGCCAGCAGCCAGCCAGCTGGCTTCGCTCGCTCAACAATATTGATAATCTGCGCGCGTCGATCGACAGTTTTCTGACGCCACTGTTGCGCAAGCCCGATCTGCGGATCGTTCTGACCGGCGCGGGCACGTCCGCTTTTATTGGCGACATCATTGCGCCATGGCTTGCCAGCCACACGGGGAAAAACATCACCGCGATACCTACGACCGATCTGGTCACCAACCCGATGGATTATTTCAGCCCTTCGCACCCGCTGCTGCTGGTCTCTTTCGCCCGTTCTGGCAATAGCCCGGAGAGCGTCGCCGCCGTTGAGCTGGCGAATCAGTTTGTACCGGAGTGCTACCACCTGTCGATCACCTGTAATGAAGCAGGCAGCCTGTACCAGAATGCCGTCGACAGCGATAACGCCTGCGCTCTACTCATGCCAGCCGAAACGCACGATCGCGGGTTCGCGATGACAAGCAGCATCACCACCATGATGGCGAGCTGCCTGGCGGTATTCGCACCGGAAACGATCAACAGCAAAACGTTCCGCGACGTGTCCGATCGCTGTCAGGCGATCCTCACATCGCTTGGCGATTTCAGTCCCGGCGTCTTTGGTAACGAACCGTGGAAACGCATTGTTTATCTGGGCAGCGGTGGATTACAGGGCGCCGCACGGGAGTCTGCGCTGAAGGTGCTGGAGCTGACCGCCGGCAAGCTGGCGGCATTCTACGATTCGCCAACGGGTTTCCGTCACGGGCCTAAGTCGCTGGTAGACAACGAAACGCTGGTCGTCGTGTTTGTCTCCAGCCATCCGTATACGCGTCAGTACGATCGGGATCTGCTCGCCGAGCTGCGACGCGATCGTCAGGCTATGCGCGTGGTAGCCATTGCAGCCGAAACGGATCCGGTCATTGAAGCTGGCCCGCATATCCTGCTGCCGCCTTCCCGTTCATTTAACGATATGGAGCAGGCGTTCTGCTTCCTGATGTACGCCCAGGTCTTCGCACTGACCCAGTCTCTGCACGTTGGCAATACGCCGGATACGCCATCCGCCAGCGGTACGGTTAACCGTGTGGTCCAGGGCGTCGTTATTCATCCGTGGCAGGCTTAAGAGGACAGGCTCATGAGTATTATTTCTACCAAATATCTTTTGCAGGACGCACAGGCGAAGGGCTATGCCGTTCCGGCCTTTAACATCCATAACGCCGAGACGATCCAGGCGATCCTCGAAGTCTGTAGCGAAATGCGATCGCCGGTGATCCTCGCGGGTACGCCGGGGACGTTTAAACATATTGCGCTGGAAGAGATCTACGCCTTGTGCAGCGCATATTCCCTTACTTATGACATGCCGCTGGCGCTACACCTCGATCACCACGAATCGCTGGACGACATTCGCCGCAAAGTCCATGCCGGCGTACGTAGCGCAATGATCGACGGTAGCCATTACCCCTTCGAACAAAACGTCAAGCTGGTGAAATCGGTCGTCGATTTCTGCCACCTCAACGACTGTAGCGTCGAGGCCGAACTGGGCCGACTGGGCGGAGTGGAAGATGACATGAGCGTCGACGCCGAAAGCGCGTTCCTGACCGACCCGCAGGAAGCAAAACGCTTTGTCGAAATGACAGGCGTGGACAGCCTCGCCGTTGCCATCGGTACCGCGCACGGTCTTTATACCAAACGCCCAAAAATCGACTTCCAGCGGCTGGCCGAGATCCGCGAGGTAGTGACAGTGCCGCTGGTGCTGCACGGTGCGAGTGATGTGCCGGATGAGGATGTGCGCCGCACCATTGAGCTGGGCGTCTGCAAAGTTAACGTCGCAACAGAGCTGAAAATCGCCTTCTCTGACGCAGTCAAAGCCTGGTTTGCCGAGAACCCACAGGGCAACGATCCGCGCTTCTACATGCGCGTCGGCATGGATGCCATGAAAGAGGTGGTCAGAAGCAAAATCACCGTTTGCGGCTCGGCGAACCGGCTGCTGCTTGCGGCTGAAGCCTGAACCCATCGCGCATAACGTTAGTACCTAAAAAAATAACTATAAGCCTCGCAAATATGAAGGCGCGTCCTTAAGCCGGACAGCGCCTTCCATTATCCTAAAAAACCGAGGAGTCCCTACATGACACAGGAAAAGTCGTTTAAATCGAAAGCGTGGGAGTTTTTCCAGAGCCTGGGAAAGACGTTTATGTTCCCGGTCTCACTGTTGGCCTTTATGGGGTTGTTGTTAGGTATCGGTAGTTCTGTCACCAGCCCTTCCACCATCAAAAGTTTTCCCTTTCTGGGCGGCGAGTTAACGCAGCTCACCTTTGGTTTTATCGCCATGGTCGGCGGCTTTGCTTTTACCTATCTGCCGCTGATGTTTGCCATGGCGATCCCGATGGGCCTTGCCAGACGTAATAAAGCGGTGGGCGCTTTTGCCGGATTCGTTGGCTACATGCTGATGAACATGAGCATCAACTACTACCTGACCGCCACCCACCAGCTTGCGGATGCCGCCACCATGAGACAGGTGGGACAATCCATTGTGCTTGGCATTCAAACGCTGGAGATGGGCGTGCTCGGCGGCATTGTGGTAGGGGTGATCACCTACTTCCTGCACGAACGTTTCCAGGACACGGTGCTGCACGACGCGTTTGCCTTCTTTAGCGGCATTCGTTTTGTGCCCATCATTACCGCCCTCACCCTGTCGCTGGTCGGCTTGTTTATCCCCCTGCTGTGGGAATATGTGGCAATGGGCATTGCCGGGATTGGTCATATCATCCAGAGCACCAGCGTCTTTGGGCCATTCCTGTATGGCGTAGGCGTACTGCTGCTCAAACCTTTTGGCCTGCACCACATCCTGCTGGCGATGGTGCGCTTCACCCCGGCGGGCGGCATTGAGATGGTTAACGGCCAGGAAGTGGCCGGTGCGCTGAACATTTTCTACGCCGAGCTGAAAGCTGGCCTGCCGTTTAGCCCGCACGTTACGGCATTTTTATCGCAAGGGTTTATGCCGACATTTATCTTCGGCCTGCCTGCCGTGGCTTACGCTATCTACCGCACCGCGCGCCCGGAAAACCGTCCGGTGATTAAAGGGCTGCTGCTTTCAGGCGTGCTGGTTTCAGTTGTCACGGGTATTTCAGAGCCGATTGAGTTCCTGTTCCTGTTTATTGCCCCTGTGCTTTACGCGTTTCATATCGTTATGTCTGGCCTGGCGCTGATGGTGATGGCGCTGCTCGGCGTCACCATCGGCAACACCGACGGCGGCATTCTGGATCTGCTGATCTTCGGCGTCATGCAGGGGATGTCGACCAAATGGTATCTGCTGTTCCCGGTGGGTATCGCCTGGTTTGCTATCTACTTCTTCGTCTTCCGCTGGTACATCCTCAGGCACGATATTAAAACGCCGGGCCGTGAGGTTGACGCGCAGGGTGCGCTCCAGGCGGTGGAAGCCAATACCCGGGCACGTGGAAAATCGAAATACGATCATGGGCTTATTCTTCGCGCGCTTGGCGGTAAAGAGAATATTGAGTCGCTCGACAACTGCATTACCCGCTTACGTCTGGTGGTAAAAGATATGGGGCTTATCGACCAGCAGGCGCTGAAGGCCGCGGGCGCCTTGTCAGTAGTGGTGCTTGATGCCCACAGCGTTCAGGTGATCATCGGTCCGCAGGTGCAGAGCGTCAAATCCGGCATTGAAGCCTTAATTTAACAGGGGGACGTTGTGTTTGATTTCGACAGAATCATTGAGCGTAAAAGCGATAAATGCCGTAAATGGGATCATACGTTTGTGTGCTCGCGTTTCGGTGATGTCCCGGAGGGATTTATCCCGCTGTGGATAGCAGACATGGATTTCACCTCGCCACCCGCCGTGATTGAAGGCTTCCAGCGCATCGTGGAGCATGGCACCTTCGGTTACACCTGGTGCTTCGACGAATTCTACGATGCGGTCATCGCCTTCCAGCGCACCCGTCATCAGGTTGAGGTGCATAAGTCATGGATCACCCTGACCTACGGCACCGTTTCCACGCTGCACTATACGGTTCAGGCGTTCTGCAAACCCGGCGACTGCGTGATGATGAATACCCCGGTGTATGACCCGTTTGCGATGGCGACACAGCGACAGGGCGTGCGGGTGCTTGCAAATCCGCTGAGCGTGAAGGAAAACCGCTATCAGCTGGATTTTAATCTGATTGAAGTTCAGCTCAAAACTCACCGTCCAAAACTGTGGTTCTTCTGCTCGCCGCATAACCCCTCGGGCCGAATCTGGCGCGCGGATGAGATACGTCAGGTGTCCGATCTCTGTAAGCGCTACGGCACGATTCTGGTGGTTGATGAGGTTCACGCCGAGCACATTCTGGACGGTACATTCGTCAGTTGTCTGACTTCGGGCTGTGCCGCCCAGGACAACCTGATTGTGCTGACCTCCCCCAATAAAGCCTTCAACCTTGGCGGGCTAAAAACATCCTACTCAATGATTCCAGACGATTCGCTGCGCCAGCGTTTCCGCCAGCAGCTGGAGAAGAACTCCATTACCTCGCCCAATATCTTCGGCGTGTGGGGAATTATTCTGGCTTATCAGCAAGGTCTGCCATGGCTCGACGCGCTGAATGGTTATCTGCGCGGCAATGCCCGCTACCTTGCGGATGCCATCCAGACCCATTTCCCTGCATGGAAGATGATGAACCCGGAGTCGTCGTATCTCGCCTGGATAGACGTCAGTGCGGACGATCGCAGTGCGACGGCGCTAACTCAACATTTCGCAAAACAGGCTGGCGTGGTCATTGAAGATGGCAGCCACTACGTACAAAACGGCGAAAACTACCTGCGTATTAACTTCGGCACCCAGCGCTACTGGCTGGAACAGTCCATCAACCGAATGCTGAAGCATTACTGATAAGGATCTTACCCCGATGAAAAAAATGCTCACTCTCTCGCTGCTGACTCTCTGTGTTTCTCATGGTGCGGCGGCAGCAAACTACGCGCTCAGTAACGACAATATTGCCCTTTCGTTTGATGATGCAAACGCAACGGTAGTGGTAACGGACAGCAAAGCTAACCATCCGCTCACGCCCCAGGAGTTGTTCTTTCTGACGCTACCGGATGAAACAAAAATCCACACCGCTGATTTCAAAATCAAGCACGTCGAAAAGCAGGACAATGCGATAGTCATCGACTTTACGCATCCGGATTTTAACGTAACGGTGAAACTGAACCTGGTGAAGGGAAAATACGCCAGCATCGGCTACACCATCGCCGCCGTCGGGCAGCCGCGGGACGTAGCGAAAATTACCTTCTTCCCGACGAAGAAGCAGTCTCAGGCACCTTACGTTGACGGGGCGATTAACAGCTCGCCAATCGTGGCCGACTCGTTCTTCATCCTGCCAGACAAACCGATTGTGAATACTTACGCTTATGAAGCCACCACGAACCTCAACGTGGAGCTAAAAACGCCAATTCTGCCTGAGACACCGGTTAGTTTTACCACCTGGTTCGGCACTTTCCCGGAAACTAATCAGCTGCGCCGCAGCGTAAACCAGTTTATCGATGCCGTGCGTCCACGGCCTTATAAGCCTTACCTGCACTACAACAGCTGGATGGACATCGGCTTCTTTACCCCTTACTCCGAGCAGGATGTCATTGGGCGGATGGACGAATGGAATAAAGAATTTATTGCCGGACGCGGGGTGGCGCTGGACGCGTTCCTGCTGGACGATGGCTGGGACGATCGCACCGGACGCTGGCTGTTTGGCCCGGCATTCAGCAACGGTTTTGGCAAAGTCAGGGAAAAAGCCGACAGCCTGCATAGCTCGGTTGGGCTGTGGCTTTCACCGTGGGGCGGTTACAACAAGCCGCGCGATATTCGCGTCTCGCATGCAAAAGAGTATGGTTTCGAAACCGTAGACGGCAAGCTGGCGCTGTCGGGGCCGAACTACTTTAAAAACTTTAACGATCAGATCATTAAGCTGATCAAAAACGAGCACATTACCTCGTTCAAGCTCGACGGAATGGGTAACGCCAATTCGCATATCAAGGGCAGCCCATTTGCATCGGATTTTGACGCGTCCATTGCCCTGCTGCACAACATGCGCAGCGCAAATCCGAACCTGTTTATCAACCTGACCACCGGCACCGACGCCAGCCCGTCCTGGCTGTTCTATGCTGATTCAATCTGGCGTCAGGGCGATGATATCAACCTGTACGGCCCCGGCACGCCAGTGCAGCAGTGGATGACCTACCGCGATGCCGAAACCTGGCGATCCATCGTGCGTAAAGGTCCGCTGTTCCCGCTGAACTCACTGATGTACCACGGGATCGTCAGCGCAGAGAACGCTTACTATGGACTCGAAAAAGTGCAGACAGACAGCGATTTTGCCGATCAGATCTGGAGCTACTTCGCAACCGGAACTCAGCTTCAGGAGCTGTACATTACGCCGTCCATGCTGAATAAGGCGAAGTGGGATACCCTGGCGCAGGCGGCGAAATGGTCGCGTGAGAATGCCAGCGTGCTGGTGGATACTCACTGGATTGGCGGTGACCCAACTTCGCTTGAGGTTTACGGCTGGGCCTCATGGAGTAAAGACAAAGCGATTTTTGGCTTACGCAACCCATCGGATAAGCCGCAACGTTACTTCCTGGATTTAACCAAAGATTTTGAGATCCCGGCAGGAGAGCGTTCCCAGTTTACCCTGAAAGCCGTGTACGGCAGTAATTCGACCGTACCAGAGGAGTATAAAAACGCTGTGGTGATTACGCTGCAACCGCTGGAAACGCTGGTGTTTGAGGCGATGCCGGAGAAATAGTGAGGCTTTGACACGGTGTAGGCCGGGTAAGGCGAAGCCGCCACCCGGCAAAACAGGCGGCAGGGTCTTACTCCCCCTGCTGCTCCAGCGCATATTTATACAGCGCATTTTTCTTCACGCCGTGGATCTCCGCCGCCAGCGCCGCCGCTTTTTTCAGGGGGAGTTCAGCCTGTAGCAGGACCAGCGTACGCAGCGCATCGGCAGGCAGAGCGTCTTCCTGCGCTTTGTGGCCTTCAACAATCAGCACCATTTCGCCCTTGCGGCGGTTTTCATCCTCTTTCACCCACGCCAGCAGTTCGCCAACCGGCGCACCGTGAATAGTTTCCCACGTTTTGGTCAGCTCGCGCGCCAGCACCACATAGCGGGCTTCGCCCCAGACGGTCACCATATCTTCCAGGCTTTCCAGCAGACGGTGGGTTGATTCGTAGAAGATCAACGTACGCGGTTCAGCTTCCAGATCCTTTAACACATCGCGACGGCCTTTGGATTTAGCAGGCAGGAAGCCTTCGTAGCAGAAACGATCGGACGGCAGACCCGCAGCGCTTAACGCCGCAATCGCCGCGCACGGCCCCGGCAGCGGCACAACGCGGATGCCTGCTTCCCGGCAGGTGCGTACCAGATGGTAGCCCGGATCGTTGATCAGCGGCGTTCCCGCATCGGAGACCAGCGCGATGTTCTGCCCTTCTTTAAGCTTCGCCACCAGCGTTTCGGCTTTTTGTTGCTCATTGTGATCGTGCAGGGCAAACAAACGGGCGTTGATGGCAAAGTGTTGTAGCAGTAAACCGGTATGACGGGTGTCTTCAGCCGCAATTAAATCAACAGCTTGCAATACGATGAGCGCACGTTGGGTAATATCAGACAAATTCCCGATAGGAGTAGGTACAATATAAAGCTGGCCTTGAGAATTATCTGCCGTTTCGTGTTGTTTCATTGTTTCGTCCGTATTGCCGATTTAATATTGAGCATTGCGTAAAAAAATCACTGGATACAGTATGGTACCGTTAACGTTTCTTCGAAAAAAAGCCGCGCACAGCGTGCCCCTCCTGCTGGCAGCCCTGATCTTTACCGGCTGCGGCACCCAGGCACCTGACCAGAGCACTGCTCATATGCAGGGATCCGCTCAGGCTGATTCTGGCTTTTATCTGCAACAAATGTCGCAGAGTACAAATGATACCAGGATCAACTGGCAATTACTCGCCATTCGTGCACTGCTGAAAGAAGGGAAAACCCAGCAGGCCGCCGAGCTGTTCAGCCAGCTGCCGCAGGATCTTAACGACACTCAGCGCCATGAGCAGACGCTGCTGTCGGCAGAACTGAAGGTCGCGCAAAAAGATTACGACGGCGCGAAGAAGATCCTCGGCACCATCGATCTCAGCGCGCTGGATAAAAACCAGCAGGCCCGTTTCTGGCAGGCCGGTATCACCGCTGAGCAGGGTCGCCCTTCCCTGACGCTACTCCGCGCGCTGATTGCCCAGGAGCCTCTGCTCGCGGGTGCGGACAAGCAGAAAAATATTGACGCAACCTGGCAGGCGCTCGCCTCCATGACCCAGGATCAGGCCAAAGCGCTGGTCATCAACGCCGATGAAAATGTCCTGCAAGGCTGGCTGGATCTGCAACAGATGTGGTTCAACAACCGCAGCGATCCGAACATGCTGAAAGCCGGCATTACCGACTGGCAAAAGCGTTACCCGCAAAATCCGGGAGCGAAAATGCTGCCAACGCAGCTGGTGAACGTGCAAAACTTTAAGCCCGCCTCCACCAGCAAAATCGCCCTGCTGCTGCCGTTAAACGGCCAGGCAGCGGTATTTGGTCGCGCCATTCAGCAAGGTTTTGAAGCCGCGAAAAACGGCACTACCGCCGTCAGCGGCAGCGCGGTTCCGGTGCAGGCTGCACAGGCGGCGAATGTGAATGACGTTGTCAGCCCGTCCGCCGCCGAAACCAGCGACCTGACCACCGCGCAAACCCCTGCGCAGGGCACCATGCAGAATCCGGTTACCGCCCCAACGACGCAGCCTGCTACCCCAGCGCCTGCGGCAACACAGGCCCCGGCTGAAACACCGGCGCCCGCGACGGCAGAACAACCTCAGCCGCAAACCGCGCAGCCGGAACAGCAGCCAGCAACCCAGCCGCAGGCTGTGGCCACCACCAGCGCTAATCCTGGTGCAGAGTTGAAAATCTACGACACCAGCGCCCAGCCGCTTGACCAGGTGCTGGCGCAGGTTCAGCAGGACGGGGCCAGCATCGTTGTCGGCCCGCTGTTGAAAAACAACGTGGAAGCGCTGATGAAGAGCAACACCACGCTGAACGTGCTGGCGCTTAACCAGCCTGAGCAGGTTCAGAACCGCGCCAATATCTGTTACTTCGCCCTCTCTCCGGAGGATGAAGCCCGCGATGCGGCCCGCCATATTCACGAGCAGGGCAAGCAGGCGCCGCTGCTGCTGATCCCACGCAGCACGCTGGGCGATCGCGTTGCCAACGCGTTTGCGCAAGAGTGGCAGACCCTTGGCGGTGGCGTGGTGTTGCAGCAGAAATTTGGCTCAGCTTCCGAACTGAGAGCGGGCGTGAACGGCGGGGCAGGTATTGCCCTCAACGGTAGCCCGGTATCCGCCAGCCTGCCGCAGCAGCAGAGCGTCACCATCGGCGGTCTGACGATCCCGGCACCACCTACCGACGCGCAAATCAGCGGCGGCGGTAAAGTGGATTCGGCGTACATCGTCGCTACGCCGGAAGAGATCGCCTTTATCAAACCGATGATCGCCATGCGTAACGGCAGCCAGAGCGGTGCAACGCTCTACGCCAGCTCACGCAGCGCACAGGGTACCGCAGGCCCGGATTTCCGTCTGGAAATGGAAGGACTGCAATACAGCGAGATCCCCATGCTGGCAGGCAGCAACCCGCAGTTGATGCAGCAGGCGCTGGGCGCGGTGCGCAATGACTATTCCCTGGCGCGTCTGTACGCGATGGGCGTCGATGCCTGGGCGCTGGCAAACCACTTCACCCAGATGCGTCAGGTACCGGGCTTCGAGCTTAACGGGAATACCGGCGATCTGACCGCCGATCAGGATTGTGTGATTAACAGGAAGTTATCATGGCTCAAATACCAGCAGGGGCAGATTGTCCCGGCCAGTTAAGCCGTAAACAGACCGGCGACGCGTGGGAGTTAAAGGCGCGTCGCTGGCTTGAAGGCAAAGGACTGCGCTTTGTCGCCGCCAACGTTCGCGGGCGCGGCGGCGAGATTGACCTGATCATGAAAGACGGTCAGACCATCGTGTTTGTTGAAGTTCGCTACCGACAGTCGTCCCGTTTTGGCGGTGCTGCCGCCAGCGTGACGCTCGCCAAACAACAAAAATTATTACAGACTGCCCACTTGTGGCTTGCCCGCCATAATGGGAGTTTTGATACTGTGGATTGCCGTTTCGATGTGGTAGCCTTCACCGGAAATGCGATCGACTGGCTTAAAAACGCGTTTGGCGAAGACGCATAAATAAGATTTTAAAGGGATACCGTGCTCGAACGAATTAAAGTGTGCTTCACAGAAAGCATTCAAACGCAGATTGCCGCGGCGGAAGCCCTTCCGGACGCGATCTCGCGTGCAGCGATGACGCTGGTTCAGTCGCTGCTCAACGGCAACAAAATCCTCTGTTGTGGCAATGGCACGTCCGCCGCCAACGCACAGCATTTTGCTGCCAGCATGATTAATCGCTTCGAAACCGAGCGCCCGAGTTTACCTGCCATTGCACTAAACACCGATAACGTGGTCTTAACTGCGATTGCCAACGATCGTCTGCATGACGAAATCTACGCCAAGCAGGTGCGCGCCTTAGGCCATGCCGGAGACGTGCTGCTGGCGATCTCCACGCGCGGTAACAGCCGGGATATCGTTAAGGCGGTTGAAGCGGCCGTGACCCGGGATATGACGATTGTCGCCCTGACCGGTTACGACGGCGGTGAGCTGGCTGGCCTGCTGGGGCCGCAGGATGTGGAGATCCGCATTCCTTCGCACCGTAGCGCCCGCATCCAGGAGATGCATATGCTCACGGTGAACTGCTTATGCGATCTGATCGATAACACGCTTTTCCCTCACCAGGATGATTAAGGAGTTCTCATGAAGGTTTTATCGGCCCTTGCAGTCGTGATGTCTGCATTACTGCTTCAGGGATGCATCGCTGCCGCTGTAGTCGGCACCGCAGCGGTCGGCACCAAAGCAGCGACCGATCCGCGCACCGTTGGGACGCAGGTGGATGACGGTACGCTTGAGCTGCGCGTAAACAGTGCGCTGTCGAAAGACGAGCAGATCAAGAAGGAAGCACGCATCAACGTGACGGCTTATCAGGGCAAAGTGCTGCTGGCAGGCCAGGCGCCAAATCCTGAACTCGCCTCGCGTGCCAAACAGATTGCGATGGGTGTGGAAGGTACGGCGGAAGTGTTTAACGAGATCCGCCAGGGCCAGCCGATTGGTCTCGGCACCGCGTCATCTGATACCTGGATCACCACCAAAGTGCGTTCCCAGCTGCTGGGTACCGACCAGGTGAAATCCTCAAACGTGAAAGTGACCACGGAGAACGGCGAAGTGTTCCTGCTGGGTCTGGTGACGGAACGTGAAGGGAAAGCGGCAGCGGATATCGCCAGCCGGGTGAGCGGCGTGAAACACGTCACCACCGCCTTTACTTACATTAAGTAATTCCCACCTGGCTACAGGCCCGGTAAGCGCTAGCGCCACCGGGCTTTTTTTCACACAAGCGCCATACTCCCCACAATCACTCCGCTCAACGCCACCAGCCCCGCAGTCAGCCACAGCGCTTTCGCCGGGAATGACTTACGCAGCATGATAAGCGACGGCAGGCTCACCGCCGGCAGCGTGATGAGCAGCGCCAGCGCCGGTGCGGTCCCCATACCAGCCATCATCATGGTCTGAATAATCGGGATCTCCGCCGCGGTTGGGATCACAAACAGGCACCCGGCCACCGCCATCGCAATCACCCACATCAGCGTGTTGTCGATAGCGCCATCCGCATGCGGGAACAGCCAGACGCGCGCCGCCCCCAGCACCAGTACGGCCAGGATATAGACCGGAATGGTGCTCCAGAAAAGCTGCCACAGCGCTTTGCCCCAGCGAGCAAAGAAACTGCCCTGCGGCTCGCTGACGTCCAGCTCAACGGAGGCAGGCCCGGCCTCGTTGTCTTTCACCAGGTGCTGCACCAGCGTAGCGACAAGCACCACCGTCAGCAGGCCAGCCGCCAGACGGATAAACGCGAAATGCCAGCCGAGAACGAAGCCCATAAACACCAGCGTTGCCGGGTTCAGCAGGGGGTTACCCATCCAGAAGGCAAGCGCGCCGCCCATCGACACGCGCTGTCGGCGCATACCCGCCGCCACCGGTGCGGCGCAGCAGGAGCACATCATGCCCGGCAGGGAGAAAATCGTCCCCAGCAGCGTGCCCTGCAAGCGCGGCTGTCCCAGGGTTTTCACCAGCCAGTTACGCGGGATAAGTACCTGAATCAGCGAGCCCAGCAATACGCCCAATACCGCCGCTTTCCAGACGGCAAGAAAATAGACCATGGCGTAATCCCACGCCGCGCGTAGCGGGCTGGAATCGGCCTGCGCGAGAATCGATTTACCGATGCTGTGGGTGTCGGCGGCGGTGAAGGCTTTACCGTAGTACGGCTGCCATTTCACATACCAGAGGCCAATGATGACCACGAGAAAGAAGAGTGCGGGCTTCCACCACTGAACAGGTGTTGCCGCCTGAGATGAAGACTGACCAGTCATACCATTCCCCGGAAGGTGTTATTTAATAAGCCGGGGAAGTTTACGCCTCGCCCTGCGCGATTTCACGCAGTTTTGCCGAAGGGATAATATTAACCCCCTCCTGCGACGGAGCCAGCGCCTCTTTTAGCATCGCCAGCGCGACATCCCGTGCCTCGATGGACTTCCAGTTACCCGGCAGGATACGAAACAGCGGAGCGAAAATAGACTCGTTAAAACGACGTTCGTCACGGTGCCCCATCAGCATGGAAGGCCGCGCGATGGTCAGGCGCTCCCATTTCTGCGCGATTAACGCCTCTTCCATTTTGCCCTTCACCTGGTTGTAAAAAAACGGCGAGCCTGCGTTCGCGCCGTGCGCGCTGACCACCAGGAAATGTTTTGCGCCCAGCTTTTTCGCCGTCAGGGCGGTATCCACCACCAGTGTGTAATCCGCATGGACAAAAGCTTCTTTACTGCCCGCTTCCCGTCGGGTGGTGCCAAGGCAGCAAAAGGCGATATCAATGGGATCCTGCACCTGCGCCAGCGCGTCGGTGAGCTGTGGATCGTGCGGGTTATAGACGCCGGTGATATCCAACAGCGGGCGACGCGTCGGGGCGGCGATATAATTGATATGCCGATCCTGGATCAGCAGCCGCAGCAGATGTCCACCCACCAGCCCGGTTGCGCCGGTAATCAGTACCTGACTCATCTTATCCCCTTTACAGAATTGTCCGTTTGCGTTCTGAGCCTGCTCTACCACACTTAAAAGTCTGTTACCGGTAAGTATTTACCACAAACGGGAAAAAAACAGTCTGAAGCGAAAACAACGGAGGAAGCATGGGTAAAAAGATCGCAGTCTTGATTACCGACGAGTTTGAAGATTCAGAATTTACGTCGCCAGCAGAGGCATTCCGCAAGGCGGGCCACGAGGTGGTCACCATCGAGAAAGAAGCGGGTAAAACCGTGAAGGGCCATAAGGGCGAAGCCAGCGTGACCATTGACGAATCCATTGATAACGTCAGCCCGTCGGATTTCGACGCCCTGCTGTTACCGGGCGGTCATTCACCGGATTCCCTGCGCGGAGACGAGCGTTTCGTCACCTTTACCCGTGACTTCGTCGGCACCGGTAAACCGGTATTTGCCATTTGCCACGGTCCGCAGCTGCTGATCAGCGCCGAGGTCGTACGCGGGCGTAAGCTCACCGCGGTGAAGCCGATCGTTATCGATCTGAAAAACGCGGGAGCCGAGTTCTACGATCAGGAAGTGGTGAACGATAACGATCAGCTGATCACCAGCCGTACACCGGACGATCTGCCAGCGTTTAACCGTGAAGCGCTACGCCTGCTCGGCGCGTAACCAGTGCAGCTTCTTGCCAAAGCCCAGGGTGTTGTCGGTAAATTTCAGCTCATCAAGGCGGATTTCCCACACCGGGGCTTTTAGCGCCGCGGCCACCGGGAAGCGGCGCGTATAGCGTTTACGTTGCGCGTCGCTCTCCTCACCTTCCAGGCGACGAATTTCGCCTTTAAACTGGACCCCGCGGATCAGCGCAACGGTTTTAGGCTGACCGTTTACCGTGCCCGCCACTTTTGCCCGCTGGCCCGTCATCTGCGCATGCCGCGTTTTATCTTCGCTCATCACGTAAAAGGCCACGCGCTCGGGATCGTAGTAATAAAAGGCATTTGCGCACCACATCTCCTCGTCTTTACAGACGCACCAGGTCACGACATGCTGCTTTGCCAGCCAGCGGTTAATGGCGGCCAGTGTTTCCATTTTCGCTCTCTCTCATGCTATGGTGCGTTCACCTTAACATACTGAATCTGTTTACCGTGTGCTGGTTTCTCTATCTTGTCCGAACCGCTGATAACGCACTCTACACCGGGATCACTACCGATGTGGCACGGCGTTTTTTACAACATCAAACGGGGAAAGGGGCGAAGGCGCTGCGGGGGAAAGGTGAACTTCAGTTAGCGTTTTCAGCCGCCGTGGGCGACAGATCCCTGGCGCTCAGGCTGGAATACCGCATCAAGCAGCTGACGAAGCGCCAGAAAGAGCGTCTCGTCAACGGGGACGGCTCTTTCGAGGCGCTACGCGAAAGCCTGCTTAAAAACGATTGAAATGATCGTGGTACTCCACCAGACCGGTAACGCCGTCGAGTGCATCATCCGCCAGAGGATGCACCAGGAAAGACGTTTCCGTGCCCGGCCAGTGGCAGCGCAGATCGTATCTGGACGCTGGCTTAAAACCTAAACGTTCGTAGAACGCCGGATCGCCCAGAACGACGACAGCGGCATAGCCAAATTCATTCAGTGAATCCAGCCCTTCATAGACCAGCTGGCGAGCCAGGCCCTGGCCACGGTAGTTTTCATCCACCGCCAGCGGCGCCATGCCGACCCACTGTAACTCTTCACCCTGCACAATCACCGGGCTGAAGGCCACGTAGCCGACCACCTGCCCTTCATCGTCGGTGGCAACCAGGCCCAGCGTAATCAGGCCATCTTCGCGAAGATCGTGAACCAGTTGGGCTTCGGCGTCGCCTGCAAAAGAGCGGCGTAACAACGCATCGATACCCGGCGCATCAATCCCAATTTCGACTCGAATCAGCATGGCTCACCTACTGAAGTGTGTTTACTGTCCGGCGGGGTTTTTAGCCCCGCCTCAACGAAATCTGCCATTTGCATCAACATCATACGCAGCGCTTTAGGCATCTGCTCCAGCTCAATGGCATCCATTAAATTTTTGACGTACAGACCGAGCTCCGTGTCGCCTTCAATCACCAGACGACGCTGGAAGAAGAGGGTGTCCGGATCCTGTTTGCGCGCGGCGATCATCAGCAGATCGCTGGCATCCGCGCTAAAGCTGACATCCGCCTCGGCGGTTTCACGGACGATCAGCCGATCGTTCTCAACGGAAGTAAACCAGCGCAACCCGATATCGCGCACTTCAATCTTTAACCAGCGGCCTTCCAGAAACTCCAGCTCACCGTCCTGTAGCGCCTGGCGGAACTGCCAGCTCAGTACCTGTTCCAGCACCTGGCGTTTAAGCGCGAACGGCGCCAGTTTTACCGGCACGCTCAGCATTGATGGACCAAATTGTACGAGACGTGAACGCAGTTTATCCAGCACGAGCTTTACTCCCTGATAGCTATAGTCCTGCTATTTTGCCATATCCCGACAAGAAGATAGCGGCGTAAATCAACAAACCGTTGTCCGGTATACCTCATTATTGGTGCCATCAATACGCCATTAGCTGCCTTAAATCAAAAATTGTCGCGTATGGGTTAATTAAAATCCCAGCTCGTTAACATTTTTTACGATCCCTGCGATCGACAACATCGGGATAAATTATGGAGCTGCTCTGCCCTGCCGGAAACCTTCCGGCGCTTAAGGCGGCCATCGAAAATGGGGCCGATGCGGTCTATATCGGGCTGAAAGATGATACCAACGCCCGCCATTTTGCGGGTCTTAACTTTACGGAGAAAAAGCTTCAGGAAGCCGTTAACTTCGTTCACCAGCACCGGCGCAAACTGCACATCGCCATCAATACCTTTGCCCATCCTGATGGCTATGCCCGCTGGCAGCGCGCCGTGGATATGGCAGCACAGCTGGGCGCCGATGCGCTGATCCTGGCCGACCTCGCCATGCTTGAGTATGCGGCAGAACGTTATCCGCATATTGAGCGCCACGTCTCTGTTCAGGCATCGGCCACCAATGAAGAGGCCGTGCGTTTTTATCATCGACACTTTGACGTAGCCCGCGTGGTGCTGCCGCGCGTGCTCTCTATTCATCAGGTTAAGCAACTGGCGCGCGTCACGCCAGTGCCGCTGGAGGTTTTTGCCTTCGGCAGCCTGTGCATCATGGCCGAAGGCCGCTGCTATCTTTCTTCCTATCTCACCGGGGAATCGCCCAATACCGTCGGTGCCTGCTCGCCTGCCCGCTTCGTTCGCTGGCAGCAAACGCCGCAGGGACTGGAGTCGCGTCTGAATGATGTGTTAATCGACCGCTATCAGGACGGTGAAAACGCGGGCTACCCGACGCTGTGCAAAGGCCGCTATCTGGTAGACGGCGAGCGCTACCACGCGCTGGAGGAGCCTACCAGCCTCAACACGCTGGAATTGCTGCCGGAACTGCTGGCCGCCAACATTGCCTCGGTGAAAATCGAAGGCCGCCAGCGCAGCCCGGCCTACGTGAGCCAGGTGGCGAAGGTGTGGCGTCAGGCCATCGACCGCTGCATGGCGGACCCGCAAAACTACGCCCCGCAAGCGGCTTGGATGGAGACGCTCGGCGCGATGTCTGAAGGCACCCAAACTACGCTCGGCGCGTACCACCGTAAATGGCAGTGAGATAATCATGAAATATTCATTAGGGCCGGTGCTTTACTACTGGCCAAAAGAGACGCTGGAAGATTTTTACCAGCAGGCGGCTAACAGCAGCGCCGATGTGATTTACCTCGGCGAAGCGGTGTGCAGCAAGCGCCGCGCCACCAAAGTGGGCGACTGGCTGGATATGGCGAAAAACCTGGCCGGCAGCGGCAAGCAGGTGGTGCTCTCGACGCTGGCGCTGGTGCAGGCGTCCTCTGAACTGGGCGAGCTGAAGCGCTACGTCGAAAACGGTGAGTTCCTGCTGGAGGCGAGCGACCTGGGCGTGGTAAACCTGTGTGCCGAGCGTAAGCTGCCGTTTGTCGCCGGACATGCGCTGAACTGCTATAACGCGGTGACCCTGCGCCTGTTGCTCAAACAGGGGATGACCCGCTGGTGCATGCCAGTAGAGCTCTCCCGCGACTGGCTGGCCAACCTGCTCACACAGTGCGAAGAGCTGGGCATTCGCAACAAGTTTGAAGTGGAAGTCCTGAGCTATGGGCATCTGCCGCTGGCCTACTCTGCCCGCTGCTTCACCGCACGTTCCGAAGATCGCCCGAAAGACGAGTGCGAAACCTGCTGCATTAAGTACCCGAACGGCCGCAGTATGCTGTCGCAGGAGAACCAGCAGGTGTTTGTCCTCAACGGCATTCAGACCATGAGCGGTTACGTCTATAACCTCGGCAACGAACTGGCGTCAATGCACGGGCTGGTGGATATGGTGCGTCTTTCGCCGCTTGATACCGGCGTTTTCGCGATGCTGGGCGCCTTCCGCGCCAACGAAAACGGCGCCTCACCGCTGCCGTTGACGGCAAACAGCGACTGCAACGGTTACTGGCGACGTCTCGCCGGGCTGGAATTGCAGGCGTAAAAAAGGCTCACTTTGTTAACAACGGTTATCATTTTTTAATGCAGTATTAAAGATTGACCGTCGACAAAGTGAGCTGTTATGACTGACAAAACCATTCCGTTTTCGGTGCTGGATCTGGCGCCGATTCCACAAGGCTCCTCGGCCAGAGAAGCCTTCACGCACTCTCTCGATCTTGCTCAGCTTGCCGAAAAGCGCGGCTATCACCGCTACTGGCTGGCGGAGCACCACAATATGGTGGGCATCGCCAGCGCCGCCACCTCGGTGCTGATTGGCTATCTGGCGGCGAATACCACCACTCTGCACCTGGGCTCCGGCGGTGTGATGCTGCCGAACCACGCCCCGCTGGTGATTGCCGAGCAGTTCGGGACGCTGAATACCCTTTATCCGGGCCGTATTGATCTAGGGCTTGGCCGCGCGCCGGGCAGCGACCAGCCGACCATGCGCGCCCTGCGTCGCCATATGAGCGGCGATATCGATAACTTCCCGCGCGATGTGGCCGAGCTGGTGGACTGGTTTGACGCGCGGGATCCGAACCCACACGTGCGACCTGTGCCGGGGTACGGGGAAAAGATCCCGGTATGGCTGTTAGGCTCAAGCCTGTACAGCGCACAGCTCGCCGCTCAGCTGGGGCTGCCGTTCGCGTTCGCTTCCCACTTCGCACCGGATATGCTGCATCAGGCACTGCATCTTTATCGTACGCACTTCAAACCGTCTGAACGTCTGGAGAAGCCGTATGCGATGGTGTGTATCAATATCATTGCCGCCGACAGCAACCGCGACGCGGAATTCCTGTTTACCTCTATGCAGCAGGCGTTTGTGAAGCTGCGTCGCGGCGAGACGGGCCAGTTGCCGCCGCCGGTAGAGAATATGCATCAGCTGTGGTCGGCCTCCGAGCAGTATGGCGTGCAGCAGGCTCTGAGTATGTCGCTGGTGGGTGATAAGGCGAAAGTGCGTCACGGGCTGGAGGCGGTGCTGCGTGAAACCCAGGCGGATGAGATTATGGTTAACGGCCAGATTTTCGATCACCAGGCGCGTCTGCATTCGTTTGATTTGGCGATGCAGGTGAAAGAGGAGTTGGTGGGGTAGTTTTTTGCTTTGCCCGGTGGCGCTTCGCTTACCGGGCCTACATTCTTTTCTCCCTCTCCCATGGGGAGAGGGCCGGGGTGAGGGGTTCAGACCGCACGTTTTACTGATACACAGGCAACAGATTAAAACTCGACAGCACGTGGACCACCGCGTTGCCGATACCAAATACCAGAATCAGCGCAATCATCGGTTTTCCGCCCCAGACGCGGAATTTCGGGCTGCCGAAGCGCTTACGTGATTTGCGCGCCAGCAGCGCCGGTACAATCGCCGCCCAGATGGTGGCCGCCAGTCCCGCATAGCCGATGGCGTACAGGAAACCGTTCGGCCACAGCAGGCCGCCCACAATCGGTGGCAGGAAGGTCAACAGCGCCGTTTTGAAGCGCCCCATCGCAGAGTCATCAAAACCAAACAGATCCGCCAGGTAGTCAAACAGGCCCAGCGTCACGCCGAGGAATGAGCTCGCCACCGCAAAGTTAGAGAAGACCACCAGAAGCAGATCCAGGCTGCGGCTGTTCAGCACGCCGCTCAGCGCCTGTACCAGCACATCAATGTTACCGCCCTTCTGCGCAATGCCGATAAATTCCGGACGCGGGATGTTACCCATCGTCCCCAGCAGCCAGATCACATACAGCCCTAGCGCCAGCAGCGTGCCGTAAACCAGGCATTTCACGATGGTGCGCGGATCCTTGCCGTAGTATTTCATCAGGCTCGGTACGTTGCCGTGGTAGCCGAACGACGCCAGACAGAATGGCAGCGTCATCAGCAGGTACGGCGTGTAGGAGGTGTTCACTTCCGCATCGTTAAACAGCGTGGCCGGCGTGACGTGCCCCAGCAGGCTGCCGAAGGTCAGAAAGAAGGTGATGACCTTTGCGCCCAGCACGATTGCTGTCATGCGGCTGACCGCTTTGGTGCTCATCCAGACGATAAACGCCACGCCCAGCGCGAAGCAGAGACCCGCCAGACGCGCCGGAACGTTCAGCGACATCTCTGAGAAGGTGTGATGCAGAATCGACCCGCTCGCTGAAATGTACGCGTAGGTCAGGATATAGAGAACAAACGCGATGGACAGCCCGTTCACCAGGTTCCAGCCCTTGCCCAACAGATCCCGGGTGATCGTGTCGAAGCTGGAGCCAATGCGGTAGTTCAGGTTTGCTTCAAGGATCATCAGCCCGGAATGGAGCATGCAGAACCAGGTGAAAACCAGCGCCGCCAGCGACCAGAAGAACCACGCACCGGACATGACCACAGGCAGGGAAAACATCCCGGCACCAATGATGGTTCCGCCGATGATCACCACGCCGCCAAGCAGCGAAGGTGACGTTTGGGTGGTGGTTAGTGTTGCCATGCGGCCTTATCTCCAGTGAAAAATGTGGTTCTGCATTTTAGTGTGTTGCACTGTACCAGTACAAGAGTACAAAAGGAATAAAAAAAGCCCCGATAGCAACTATCGGGGCTGTATATTTTACTTTACGTCAGAAGCGAAAGGCTTACGCGTCACCGAAACGACGACGGCTGGCGCCTTCTTCACGGCGTGGACCACGGTTTTCGCGGCGCTCACCGGAGAAACGACGGCCTTCACCACCGCGACCTTCGCTGCGACCGCCTTCACGACGCTCGCCACCGAAACCGCGACCACCGCCACGACGTTCGCCGCCACGGTCAGGACGTGGCTGTGCATCGCCCAGCAGCTGCATGTTCATCGGCTTGTTCAGGATGCGGGTGCGAGTAAAGTGTTGCAGTACTTCGCCCGGCATGCCTTTTGGCAGCTCGATGGTGGAGTGGGAACCGAACAGCTTGATGTTACCGATGTAACGGCTGCTGATGTCGCCTTCGTTAGCGATCGCGCCAACGATGTGACGAACTTCAACACCATCATCACGGCCCACTTCAATGCGATACAGTTCCATTTCGCCAGCGTCACGACGCTCGCGACGTGGACGGTCTTCACCACCACGCTCTGGACGGTCACCGCGTGGACCACGGTCGTTACGGTCGCCACGACGTTCGAAACGATCGTCACGGTCACGGAACTCACGCTTAGGACGCATCGGCGCATCAGGTGGCACGATCAGGCTACGTTCGCCCTGCGCCATTTTCAGCAGTGCTGCGGCCAGGGTTTCCATGTCCAGCTCTTCGCCTTCAGCGACAGGCTGGATCTGGGACAGCAGCGCACGGTACTGATCCAGATCGCTGCTTTCCAGCTGCTGCTGTACTTTCGCGGCGAATTTTTCCAGACGGCGTTTGCC
Organism: Enterobacter sp. MGH 33; assembly: GCF_000534535.1. Classification (NCBI taxonomy): domain Bacteria; kingdom Pseudomonadati; phylum Pseudomonadota; class Gammaproteobacteria; order Enterobacterales; family Enterobacteriaceae; genus Enterobacter; species Enterobacter sp. MGH 33. Next base: position 4,496,422 of record NZ_KI973212.1, read on the forward strand.
CAGCAGTTCTGCGTTTGGCAGCTCGGCTTCTGGAATGGTCAGCTTCATGGTGCGTTCAATGTTACGCAGCAGACGACGCTCGCGGTTCTCAACGAACAACAGCGCACGGCCTGCACGACCCGCACGACCGGTACGGCCGATACGGTGAACGTAAGACTCGGAGTCCATTGGGATATCGTAGTTTACAACCAAGCTGATACGCTCAACGTCCAGGCCACGTGCTGCCACGTCGGTTGCAATCAGGATATCCAGACGACCGTCTTTCAGACGCTCCAGAGTCTGCTCACGCAGGGCCTGGTTCATGTCGCCGTTCAGCGCTGCGCTGTTGTAACCGCTACGCTCCAGGGCTTCAGCCACTTCCAGGGTCGCGTTTTTGGTACGAACGAAAATAATCGCCGCATCAAAATCTTCCGCTTCCAGGAAACGCACCAGCGCTTCGTTTTTGCGCATGCCGTATACAGACCAGTAGCTCTGGCTGATGTCCGGGCGAGTGGTCACGCTGGACTGAATACGCACTTCCTGCGGCTCTTTCATGAAGCGGCGGGTAATGCGACGGATCGCTTCTGGCATAGTTGCAGAGAACAGAGCGGTCTGATGACCTTCCGGGATCTGCGCCATGATGGTTTCTACGTCTTCGATGAAGCCCATACGCAGCATTTCATCGGCTTCGTCCAGTACCAGACCGCTCAGTTTAGAGAGGTCCAGGGTACCGCGCTTCAGGTGATCCAGCAGACGGCCCGGCGTACCGACAACAATCTGTGGACCCTGGCGCAGGGCGCGTAACTGCACGTCATAACGCTGGCCGCCGTACAGGGCTACCACGTTTACGCCGCGCATATGTTTAGAGAATTCCGTCATGGCTTCAGCAACCTGAACAGCCAGTTCACGGGTTGGAGCCAGGACGAGGATCTGCGGCGCGCGCAGGTCCGGATCAATGTTGTTCAGCAGCGGCAGCGAGAATGCTGCGGTTTTACCGCTACCAGTCTGGGCCATGCCCAGCACGTCACGACCAGAAAGCAGGTGTGGGATACACTCAGCCTGGATCGGAGATGGTTTTTCGTAACCCAGATCGTTAAGGGCTTCAAGGATAGGAGCCTTCAGGCCCAGATCTGCAAAAGTGGTTTCGAATTCAGCCATGTAGTACAAGTGCCTCGATATTAATGGCGGCCAGTCTACTTAGCTCATCGTGAAAATGATTAGCAATTTTCATTGAAAAGTGTGAACCGGCTCAAATTAGGTGTATTGACGAACAACAACGCCCTCACCAGTGAAGGTGATGGCAATCAAAAGATTACGGGCTGATGTTTATGTCGTCAGCTATTGCTGGTCCGATTCTGCCAGGTCGTCTTGCTCCTGGCCCAAGAGCGATAATTCCAACAATGCATAACGGTGCTCAACGAAGTTATGTACGTTGTTAGCAACCGCTAATTTGAACAGTGCCGTAGCGCTGTCCATATCCCCCAGACTTAGGTAGTACTTACCTAAATAGAAGTTGGTTTCACTGAGATGCTCAGCGAGCGAGGTGTTATCCGTTGCGTCCGCCTTGAGGCGTTCCATCAGCGTTGCTTCGCTAATGTTGCCCAGGTAGAACTCGACAATGTTCCATCCCCACTGTTCCTTGTCCGATTTATCGAAGCGCTGTTTCAGTGCTTCTTTGGCCTGCTTCTCATCGAGCTTCTGCTCAACGATGTAAAGCCACAGGCTGCGGAAAGGATCATTAGGATCGTCTTGATAAAACGCCAGCAGATCATCTTGCGCTAACTTATCACGACCGCCGTAATACAATGCGATACCGCGATTCAAGTGCGCGTAGTTGTAAGTTGGATCAAGCTCAAGTACAGAATCAAACGCTTCATAGGCAGCATCAAAATTGCCTGCCTGCGTTAAATAAATGCCTAAGTAATTGAATACTTCAGGCATATCAGGTCGAATCGCCAGCGCTTGTGAAAAATCATTTCGCGCCAGTGCCCTCAGACCGAGACTATCATACAACACTCCGCGCTCATATAAAAGCTGTGCGCGTTCGTCATCGGTTAAAGCCCGACTGGCAAGTATTTGTTCCATGCGTGCCAGAATGACTTCCTGCTGCAAAGTCGGTTGCAATGGCACTGCGAGGACTTCGCTCTTACGCCAGGCAGAGTTGCTGCATCCTGCCAGCGTTAAAGCTGTCGCAACGAAACACCAGCGCAAAAAAGGCTTCATTTCCCACTCCCGAAGACAACTATTGGATGAACGTCCTGTCCCCCGGCGGCTTAACAAGGCGTCCTGCCTGATAATAAGCCCTCCGCCTGCGCGGAGGGCAAATGGCAACCTTACTCGCCTTGCTGTTCAGCAGCCGGAGCTTCCGGCGCCGCAGCAGGCTGAGACTGCTCGGTTGCTTCTTTAATGCTCAGACGGATACGGCCCTGGCGGTCAACTTCCAGAACTTTCACCGGTACTTCCTGACCCATTTGCAGGTAATCGGTCACTTTCTCAACGCGCTTGTCAGCGATCTGAGAGATGTGTACCAGACCTTCTTTACCGCCACCGATGGCAACGAATGCGCCAAAGTCAACGATACGGGTCACTTTACCATTGTAGATACGGCCCACTTCGATTTCTGCCGTGATCTCTTCGATACGACGGATAGCGTATTTCGCTTTCTCGCCGTCGGTTGCTGCGATCTTCACAGTACCGTCATCTTCGATTTCGATGGTGGTGCCCGTTTCTTCGGTCAGTGCACGGATAACAGAACCGCCCTTACCGATAACATCTTTGATCTTGTCTGGATTGATCTTGATGGTGTGGATACGTGGAGCGAACTGAGAAATGTCGCCACGCGGCGCATTAATCGCCTGTTCCATCACGCCCAGGATGTGCAGACGCGCACCTTTAGCCTGGTTCAGAGCAACCTGCATGATCTCTTTGGTGATACCTTCAATTTTGATATCCATCTGCAAGGCAGAGATACCGTCACGGGAACCCGCTACTTTGAAGTCCATATCGCCCAGGTGGTCTTCGTCGCCCAGAATGTCAGACAGAACAACGTAGTTGTCGCCCTCTTTCACCAGACCCATTGCGATACCCGCAACGGCGGCTTTAATTGGCACGCCTGCATCCATCAGCGCCAGAGAGGCACCACACACGGAAGCCATAGAAGAGGAACCGTTGGATTCGGTGATTTCAGACACCACACGTACGGTGTACGGGAATTTGTCTGCTTCTGGCATCACTGCCAGCACGCCGCGCTTCGCCAGACGACCGTGACCAATTTCACGACGCTTCGGTGAGCCAACCATACCGGTTTCGCCCACAGAGTACGGAGGGAAGTTGTAGTGGAACAGGAAGCTGTCAGTACGCTCGCCCATCAGTTCGTCGATGATCTGTGCGTCACGTGCGGTACCCAGGGTCGCGGTTACCAGCGCCTGCGTTTCACCACGGGTGAACAGCGCAGAACCGTGAGTACGTGGCAGTACGCCAGTACGCACGTCCAGACCACGGATCATGTCTTTTTCACGGCCATCGATACGCGGCTCGCCTGCCAGGACGCGGCTACGAACAACGTTTTTCTCGATGGCGTGCAGGATTTCGCCAATCTCGTTAGCGTCCAGCGTTTCGTCTTCGGCAACCAGGGTCGCGGTCACTTCAGATTTGATCACATCAACCTGAGCATAGCGCTCCTGTTTGTCGGTGATGCGGTATGCGTCGCTCAGACGAGATTCTGCCAGTGCAGCAACGCGTGCGTTCAGCGCCTCGTTCACCGCTTCTGGCTGCCAGTCCCAACGTGGTTTACCGGCTTCTTTCACCAGGTCGTTGATGTTCTGAATAACGATCTGCTGCTGCTCGTGGCCAAATACCACAGCGCCCAGCATCTGATCTTCGCTCAGCAGTTCAGCTTCGGATTCAACCATCAGAACCGCTGCTTCAGTACCGGCAACAACCAGGTCCAGCTTACTCTCTTTCAGCTCTTCCTGAGTTGGGTTCAGTACGTACTGGTCGTTGATGTAGCCAACGCGCGCGGAACCGATTGGGCCATTGAATGGAATACCAGACAGTGACAGGGCCGCAGATGCGCCGATCATAGCAACGATGTCCGGGTTAACCTGTGGGTTAACGGAAACAACGGTCGCAATAACCTGAACTTCGTTTACGAAGCCTTCCGGGAACAGCGGACGAACCGGGCGGTCAATCAGACGCGCGATCAGGGTTTCGCCTTCGCTTGGACGGCCTTCACGACGGAAGAAGCCACCCGGGATTTTACCGGCAGCGTAGGTACGCTCCTGGTAGTTAACGGTCAGTGGGAAGAAGTCCTGACCTGGTTTAGCTTTTTTCTGGCCAACTACGGTAACGAATACAGCGGTGTCATCCATGCTTACCATAACGGCAGCAGTAGCCTGACGCGCCATCATGCCGGTTTCCAGCGTGACGGTATGCTGACCATACTGGAATTTACGAACGATCGGATTCAGCAAAATTCTGTCCTTTCTTAAATGTTTGAAAGCACACCTCAGGTGTGCTGACGATTTAACCCGACCTTCTTCGCATCCTCGCGACTAATGACAACCGACACCCTCATGGGTGAAGCCTCTCATTAGCCGCGCGAACCTCTGCAATGAAGATCATTTATAGCAACAATACAATAGTTTCCATTGAATTGCTGCCGTCTGGTTGAAAAAAGGGGCCATCAGGCCCCCTTTTCTGAAACTCGCAAGAATTAGCGACGCAGGCCCAGACGCTCGATCAGCGCGGTGTAGCGTGCAACATCTTTACGCTTCAGGTAGTCGAGCAGTTTACGACGCTGAGAAACCATACGCAGCAGACCACGACGGCTGTGGTGATCTTTTTTGTGCTCTGCAAAGTGACCTTGCAGGTGGTTAATCTGTGCAGTCAGCAGTGCAACCTGAACTTCGGTAGAACCGCTGTCGTTAGTACCACGACCAAACTCAGAAACGATTTTAGCTTTAGCTTCAACGCTTAGAGACATTTTCAAACTCCAAAGTATAAAGAATGTAAGGATGCCGATCTCTAATTCAGCTATCCCATGTACGCCCCGCAGATTGTTAAACAATTTACCAGGCGTTAAGCGGCGATATTCTACTCGTCTCCCCTGCTTATCGCAAGGTGAGGCGTTATCACCGTCACGCTTCGACCGGATATTCGACGACCAGACGACGCGGCGCCACACGCCCTTCGCCGTCCATTTCGCCCATACCGATGAATTTCCCTTCGTCACCTTCCGTCACGCGTACCAGGCCCTCAAGCGGCGCCCCCGATGTGCGAACCGGGTTTCCGTTCTTAAAGTAAACGGACGATGTTAAAGGAAGATTAACAACCGGGAAGTCCACTGCCGGACTGTCCATTGGCATCAGCAGCGGGTCCAGCAGATCGGCTGGCGCAACGCCCTGCGCTTGCGCCTGCTCAACCAGGGCGTGCAGATGCTCAAGCGTCACCATGCGTTCGACCGGATATTTGCTGACCGCCAGACGACGCAGATAAATCACATGCGCGCCGCAGCCCAGCTTTTCACCGAGGTCATCAATGATGGTGCGGATATAGGTCCCTTTCGAACAGTGTACTTCCAGCTCGAGTTCATCACCTTCGTGGCGAATGAACAGCAACTCATACACGGTAATCGGACGAGCTTCACGCGGAACCTCAATGCCCTGACGCGCATATTCGTAGAGCTTTTTGCCCTGATATTTCAGCGCCGAATACATCGACGGCACCTGTAGCGTATCACCACGGAAGCTGTCCAGCGCCGCATCAAGTTGCTCCGCGCTGAAGGTCACCGGGCGCTCTTCCACCACCAGGCCATCTGCATCAGAGGTATCCGTGCGCTGGCCCAGTTTGGCAATCACGCGGTAGCGCTTATCCGAATCCAGCAGGTACTGGGAAAACTTTGTCGCTTCCCCCAGGCAGATCGGCAGCATGCCGGTTGCCAGCGGATCCAGCGCGCCAGTGTGCCCTGCACGGTTGGCGTTATAAATACGCTTCACTTTTTGCAGTACGTCGTTGCTGGATGCGCCCTGTGGTTTATCCAGCAACAGCACGCCATGCACGTCACGACCGCGACGACGAGGACGACTCATCAGTCCTCCTTGCTGTCGTCCGCCGGGTTAACACGACGCTCATCGTCATGTTTCACCACGCTGGTCACCAGGTTGGACATACGCATACCTTCAACCAGCGAGTTGTCGTAGAAGAAGGTCAGCTCTGGCACGATACGCAGGCGCATTGCTTTGCCAAGCAGAGAGCGGATGAAACCAGAGGCTTCCTGCAACGCTTTAATGCCGTTCTTCACGGCGTCTTCATCCTGGTCATTCAGGAAAGTAACAAACACTTTGGCGTACGCCAGGTCGCGGGACATTTCCACGCCCGACACGGTGGTCATCATACCCACGCGTGGATCTTTGATTTCACGTTGCAGAATGAGAGCGATCTCTTTCTGCATCTCCTGCGCGACGCGCTGTGGGCGACCAAATTCTTTCGCCATAATAAATTCTCCAGACAAAAAAGGGGCTTAAGCCCCTTTTTAAAATTACTGCCGGGTGGCGCTTCGCTTACCCGGCCTACGCTAATTAATCTTCAGTTGACGAAGATTACGCGATGGTACGCTGAATTTCGATGATCTCGAACACTTCGATCATATCGCCAACGCGAACGTCGTTGTAGTTCTTCACGCCGATACCACATTCCATGCCGTTACGGACTTCGTTAACGTCATCTTTGAAGCGGCGCAGGGATTCCAGCTCACCTTCGTAGATAACCACGTTGTCACGCAGTACGCGGATTGGGTTGTGACGCTTGATGGTCCCTTCGGTAACCATACAGCCCGCGATCGCACCGAATTTCGGTGATTTGAACACGTCACGTACTTCAGCCAGACCGATGATCTGCTGTTTCAGCTCAGGAGACAGCATGCCGCTCATCGCTGCTTTCACTTCGTCAATCAGGTTATAGATGACGGAGTAGTAACGCAGATCCAGGCTTTCAGCATCAATCACTTTACGCGCAGATGCGTCAGCACGAACGTTGAAGCCAACCAGGATCGCGTTGGACGCTGCTGCCAGGGTTGCGTCGGTTTCGGTGATACCACCTACGCCAGAACCGATGATCTTCACTTTCACTTCGTCGGTAGACAGTTTCAGCAAGGAGTCGGAGATCGCTTCCACAGAACCCTGAACGTCCGCTTTCAGAACGATGTTCACTTCGTGAACTTCGCCTTCGGTCATGTTGGCGAACATGTTCTCGAGTTTAGATTTCTGCTGACGAGCCAGCTTCACTTCACGGAATTTACCCTGACGATACAGAGCGACTTCACGCGCTTTCTTCTCGTCACGTACCACGGTGACTTCGTCACCGGCAGCCGGAACACCGGACAGGCCGAGAATTTCCACTGGAATGGACGGACCCGCTTCCAGCACTTCCTGACCCAGTTCGTTACGCATCGCACGAACGCGACCGTATTCGAAACCACACAGAACGATGTCGCCCTTGTGCAGAGTACCTTCGCGAACCAGAACGGTTGCAACCGGACCACGACCTTTATCCAGGAAGGATTCGATTACCGCGCCGCTCGCCATACCTTTACGAACCGCTTTCAGCTCCAGAACTTCAGCCTGAAGCAGGATAGCATTCAGCAGGTCGTCGATACCGGTACCTGCTTTTGCAGATACAGGGATGAACTGCGCTTCACCGCCCCACTCTTCCGGCATAACGCCGTACTGGGACAGTTCGTTCTTCACGCGATCCATATCGGCTTCTGGCTTATCGATTTTGTTAACTGCGACAACCAGAGGCACCTGCGCCGCTTTCGCGTGCTGGATAGCTTCAATGGTCTGTGGCATCACGCCATCGTCGGCAGCAACAACCAGAACAACGATATCCGTTGCCTGAGCACCACGAGCACGCATTGAGGTAAACGCTGCGTGGCCTGGGGTATCCAGGAAGGTGATCATGCCGTTTTCGGTTTCTACGTGGTAAGCACCAATGTGCTGGGTAATACCACCCGCTTCGCCGGAGGCAACCTTAGTAGAACGAATGTAGTCAAGCAGAGAGGTTTTACCGTGGTCAACGTGACCCATGATGGTCACGACCGGTGCGCGCGGTTCAGCCGCTGCGCCCGTATCACGGTCGCTCATTACTGCTTCTTCCAGCTCGTTTTCACGACGCAGGATAACTTTGTGGCCCATCTCTTCGGCAACCAGCTGTGCGGTTTCCTGGTCGATGACCTGGTTGATGGTGGCCATTGCGCCCAGTTTCATCATCGCTTTGATGACCTGAGAGCCTTTCACCGCCATCTTGTTAGCCAGTTCGCCAACGGTGATGGTTTCGCCGATCACAACGTCACGGTTAACGGCCTGAGCAGGCTTCTGGAAGCCCTGCTGGAGAGCGGAACCTTTACGCTTGCCGCCTTTACCGCCGCGAACCGCTGCACGCGCTTCTTCACGGTCAGCTTTTGATTCAGCGTGTTTGTTACCTTTTTTCGCAGGACGCGCAGCTTTTGCACTGCGAGTACGGCCACGACCACCTTCAACTTCGCGGTCGTTGTCGTCTTCTGCCTGACGCGCATGCTGAGACGTAGTGACGTGATAATCGCTGGTATCTTCAGTTGGTTCAGCGGTATTCACACCGTTCTTCTCGTTTTCTTCTGCCATGCGACGCGCTTCTTCGGCGACGCGGCGAGCTTCTTCTTCAAGCTTGCGGCGGGCTTCTTCTTCCGCTTTACGCTTCAGCTCGGCAGCTTCATTTTCACGGCGGGCTTTTTCAGCCTGGGCAGTTTTGGTCATTTCGTCGGTCTGTTGATTGCTCACTTTGTCTTTTTCCGCAGCGTCACGCTTCGCTTTTTCACCGGCGTCGCGTTTCGCTTTTTCTGCGGCCTCACGTTCAGCTTTTAATTCTGCTTCACGTTTGGCAGTGGCTTCTGCCTCACGCTGAGCTTGTTCTTCCGCTTCACGCTGTGCCTGCTCTTCCGCGGCAAGGCGTTCTGCCTCTTGCGGATCACGTTTTACAAAGGTGCGCGTCTTGCGGACTTCAATTTGTACCGACTTGCTTTTGCCACCGGTACCAGGGATGTTCAACGTGCTACGCGTTTTACGCTGTAGCGTTAACTTGTCAGGCGTAGAGCCGTGTTCACGGTTCAGGTGCGCTAACAAGGTTTGTTTTTCTTGCGCGGTCACCGAGTCATCAGCGGACTTCGGGATCCCTGCATCAGCAAATTGCTGTACCAGGCGGTCCACGGAGGTCTGAATCTCAGCAGCCAGCGATTTTACAGTTACATCAGTCATGCTGTTCCTTCCTGCTACAGTTTATTACGCTTCGTCGCCGAACCAGCAAATATTACGTGCGGCCATGATGAGTTCGCCGGCTTTCTCGTCGGTTAAACCTTCGATATCGGCCAGGTCATCAACGCCTTGCTCAGCGAGATCTTCCAGCGTACAAACACCACGGGCAGCCAGCTTGAACGCAATCGCACGATCAAGACCTTCCAGATTCAGCAGGTCATCAGCCGGCTTCTTATCGCCAAGGCTTTCTTCCTGAGCCAGCGCCAGGGTGGTCAGTGCGTTTTTAGCGCGTTCACGCAGGGCTTCAACGGTTGGTTCATCCAGACCGTCAATTTCCAGCAGCTCTTTCATTGGCACGTAGGCCAGTTCTTCCAGCGTAGAGAAACCTTCTTCAACCAGCACAGTGGCGAAGTCTTCGTCAATGTCCAGGTATTTGGTGAAGGTATCGATCGCCGCGTGGGCTTCAGCCTGATGCTTGGCCTGAAGGTCATCAACGGTCATCACGTTGAGTTCCCAGCCGCTCAGCTGTGACGCCAGACGTACGTTCTGACCGTTACGGCCAATCGCCTGCGCCAGGTTGCCCGCTTCTACAGCGATATCCATGGTGTGTTTGTCTTCGTCAACAACGATAGACGCCACATCAGCCGGTGCCATTGCGTTGATCACGAACTGCGCCGGGTTATCGTCCCACAGAACGATATCAATGCGCTCGCCGCCCAGTTCGGTAGAAACCGCCTGAACACGTGCGCCACGCATACCGACGCAAGCACCGACCGGGTCGATACGCTTGTCGTTGGTTTTCACCGCAATTTTCGCACGGGAACCCGGATCGCGGGCCGCCGCTTTGATTTCGATAACTTCTTCGCCGATTTCCGGCACTTCGATACGGAACAGTTCAACCAACATTTCTGGTTTAGAACGCGTCACGAACAGCTGTGCACCACGCGCTTCAGGACGTACGGCATACAGCACACCACGAATACGGTCGCCTGGGCGGAAGTTTTCACGCGGCAGCATGTCTTCACGCAGGATCACGGCTTCAGCGTTACCCGGCAGCCCTTCGGATTTGATCTCCAGAGAGATGTTGTCGCGGTTCACTTTCTTCACCACACCAGTGATGATTTCGCCTTCCTGATCGCGGAACTGATCGACAACCAGCGCGCGCTCGGCTTCGCGCACTTTCTGCACGATAACCTGCTTCGCGGTCTGGGTGGTGATACGGTCGAAGGTAACAGATTCAATCTGATCTTCAACGTAGTCACCCACGTTCAGACTTTCGTCTTCAAAACGTGCCGCTTCCAGGGTGATCTCTTTGGTCGGTTGGGTCACTTCTTCAACGATTACCCAACGACGGAATGTATCGAAGTCACCGCTTTTACGATCGATTTCTACGCGAACATCGATCTCTTGTTCGTATTTTTTCTTGGTTGCTGTAGCCAGTGCACTTTCCAGCGCTTCGAAAATCTTCTCACGCGGCAGTGATTTCTCGTTGGAGACGGCTTCAACAACAGCCAAAATTTCTTTGTTCATCGCGGGCTTTTCACCTCAATCCAGACTGTTAAAAGTGGGGAACCAGGTTCGCCTTCTGGATATTACTCAGCGCGAACACTTCATCTTTGCCTTCGACTGTCACCGTGATCATTTCACCATCAACGGCTTTGATAATTCCCTGCCATTTACGGCGGTTCTGTACGGCCATACGCAGAACGAGAGCCACTTCTTCACCGGTAAAGCGCACGTAGTGCTCGGCCGTGAACATCGGACGATCGAGGCCAGGTGAGGAAACTTCCAGGTTGTACGCAACGGTAATCGGATCTTCAACATCAAGAACCGCACTCACCTGGTGGCTGACATCAGCACAATCATCAACATTGATGCCATCTTCACTATCAATATAGATGCGCAGTGTGGATGTACGGCCGCGAACGAATTCGATGCCGACCAGTTCGTAGCCCAGTGCTTCGACCGGCGCAGTAATCATCTCTGTTAATTTTTGCTCTAATGTGGACAAGCCCACCCCCAAGACATAAAAAAAGGGCGTAAAGCCCAGTTATTCTGTAGTCAGATAACAAAAAACCCCGATAAATCGGGGCTTTAGATAACTGAACCCTATAGCCACAACTGTGGCCTGGAGCACTCTCCGAAAGCATTTTTTCAAATCCAGCTACGAAGGCTCTAAGTCTTCACAGTATATTTGAAAAAGAACTTTATGGGAAAGTGGTTGCGGGGGCCGGATTTGAACCGACGACCTTCGGGTTATGAGCCCGACGAGCTACCAGGCTGCTCCACCCCGCGCCTGAAACGTGGCAAATTCTACGCGTTTTGGACAGAATTTGCAAATAATGCTGGGATTTGGTACCGAAGACGGGACGTAAAATCGGCGTTCAGTATATTGATAGTTGACCCCACCTGTCAACCCAACTTCAGCCAGGGCAATAAAAGGGAAATTTTTACAAAAAACGCACACGTCTCTTTCGGTCGTCGATAAAAGATGATTAAATGAATACTCACTTATTTTGCATAAACATGCATCGAGAGCGAAAGCGGTCTCTAATCAGTCAATCAAGCAGGGTTTTATTATATGACGACGATTCTCAAGCATCTCCCGGTAGGACAACGTATTGGCATCGCTTTTTCTGGCGGCCTGGATACCAGCGCTGCACTGCTGTGGATGCGCCAGAAGGGAGCGGTTCCTTATGCATATACTGCGAACCTGGGTCAGCCGGACGAGGAAGATTATGACGCGATCCCTCGTCGTGCCATGGAATATGGCGCAGAGAACGCACGTCTGATCGACTGCCGTAAGCAGCTGGTTGCCGAAGGGATTGCCGCGATCCAGTGCGGTGCTTTCCATAATACGACCGGCGGCCTGACCTATTTCAATACCACCCCGCTGGGTCGTGCCGTCACCGGCACTATGCTGGTCGCCGCCATGAAAGAAGATGGCGTGAACATCTGGGGGGACGGTAGCACCTATAAAGGCAACGATATTGAACGTTTCTATCGTTATGGCCTGCTGACCAACGCCGAGTTGCAGATCTACAAACCGTGGCTGGATACCGACTTCATCGACGAGCTGGGTGGCCGTCATGAAATGTCTGAGTTTATGATTGCCTGCGGCTTTGACTACAAGATGTCCGTTGAGAAAGCCTACTCAACCGACTCCAACATGCTGGGTGCGACGCACGAAGCGAAAGACCTGGAATTCCTGAACTCCAGCGTAAAAATTGTTAACCCGATCATGGGCGTGAAGTTCTGGGATGAGAACGTGAAGATCCCGGCGGAAGAAGTGACCGTGCGTTTCGAACGTGGTCATCCGGTTGCCCTGAACGGTAAAACCTTCTCCGACGATGTTGAACTGATGCTGGAAGCAAACCGCATCGGCGGTCGTCACGGTCTGGGTATGAGCGATCAGATCGAAAACCGTATCATCGAAGCGAAAAGCCGTGGCATTTACGAAGCGCCGGGGATGGCGCTGCTGCACATCGCTTACGAGCGTCTGCTGACCGGTATTCACAACGAAGACACCATCGAGCAGTATCACTCTCATGGCCGTCAGCTGGGCAAACTGCTGTATCAGGGTCGCTGGTTTGATCCACAGGCGCTGATGCTGCGTGACGCCCTGCAACGTTGGGTGGCAAGCGCAATCACCGGCGAAGTGACGCTGGAACTGCGTCGCGGCAATGATTACTCCATCCTCAATACCGTGTCTGACAACCTGACCTATAAAGCAGAGCGTCTGACCATGGAGAAAGGTGAGTCAGTGTTCTCTCCGGACGATCGTATTGGCCAGCTGACCATGCGTAACCTGGACATCACCGATACCCGTGAGAAGCTGTTCAACTATGTTGAGAATGGTCTGCTCTCCGCCAGTTCCGGTAATGGCCTCCCTCAGGTTGAGAACCTGGAACACAGCGATAAGAAATAATCGACAGCAAGTCATAAAAAAGGCGCCCATTGGGCGCCTTTTTTGTGGTCTTCGTAGGCCCGGTAAGCGCAGCGCCACCGGGCAAAACGGCGGGTGGCGCTGCGCTTACCCGCCCTACAAAAGATCGGATACACAGAATGTACAGACGAAAAAAAAGACGTCTTGCGACGTCTTTCTTCTGGAATATTGGTACCGAGGATGGGACTCGAACCCACAAGCCCGTTAGGGCACTACCACCTCAAGGTAGCGTGTCTACCAATTCCACCACCTCGGTACGGAATACTTACTGCGGGATATCGCTGGTTGGCTTAGCCGGTGCAGCTGGCTGAGTTTGCTCAGTTTTTGCTGGCGCGCTCAGATTTTCCCACTCGCTTCCTTTACTGGTCTTGTTGCTGTTGATATTGCCCAGCACCAGACTGATGATGAAGAACAGCGTAGCCAGAATCGCCGTCGTACGGGTCATGAAGTTCGCAGAACCACTTGAACCGAACAGCGTACCGGAAGCGCCTGCTCCGAAGGAGGCTCCCATATCAGCGCCTTTACCTTGCTGTAGCATAATCAGCGCTACGAGAGCGATGGCTACAATAAGGAAAATAACTAAAAGAGCTTCGTACATAATCAACCTGTTCCTTGCGGATTTGCCGCATACCAATGCTTCGACCAATTAGCAGGATTTTGTTTCCCACTGAAGCGGGTGTGAATACTAACCAAAGCGAATCACCTTCGCAAGGGCATTTTCGAGGCATTGTATCAACTGCGGAAAAAAACAGCAAAAAGCCATTCATTGCTTAAAACAAAGGCGGCAAACGCCGCCTTTTTAAACACTTATTCTGAAAGATTATGCAGCTTTGACTGCATCCGCAATGCGGTACGCAAATTCGGTTACCTGCGCTTCGTCTTCGCCTTCCACCATCACGCGGATCAGCGGCTCGGTACCCGACTTACGCAGCAGGACGCGCCCACGGCTGCCAAGAGTCGCTTCCACGTCTGCCATCACCGCTTTCACGTTATCATTTTCCAGCGGGTCGCCTTTACCCGCGGTGAAACGCACATTGACCAGAATCTGCGGGAACATTTTCATGCCGCTGCACAGATCGTGCAGGCTCATATGGTTACGCGCCATCGCGGCAACAACCTGAAGCGCCGCCACAATACCGTCACCGGTGGTGGTTTTATCGAGCAGGATCACGTGGCCGGAGTTTTCCGCGCCAATACGCCAGCCTTTCTCCTGGAGTTTTTCCAGCACGTAGCGGTCACCCACTTTCGCACGAACAAACGGGATGCCCAGCTGTTTCAACGCCAGTTCCAGGCCCATATTGCTCATCAGCGTACCCACCGCGCCACCGCGCAATTGCCCCTGACGCAGGCCTTCACGGGCAATGATGTAGAGGATCTGATCGCCATCGACCTTGTTACCTTCGTGGTCAACCATGATCACACGGTCACCATCGCCATCCAGGGCAATACCCAGATCGGCCTTTTCAGCCAGGACACGCGCCTGCAAGGCACGCACGTCTGTCGCGCCGACTTCTTCGTTGATGTTCAGACCGTCCGGCTCGCAGCCGATAGTGATCACTTTCGCACCCAGCTCGCGGAACACATTCGGCGCAATGTGGTAAGTCGCACCGTTGGCACAGTCCACCACAATTTTGAGGTGTGCCAGGCTCAGCTCATTCGGGAAAGTGCCTTTGCAGAATTCAATGTAGCGGCCTGCGGCATCGACAATACGGTTTGCTTTACCCAGCTCAGCGGAGTCAACACAGGTGATCTCTTTTTCCATTTCCGCTTCAATCGCCTCTTCTACGTCATCCGGCAGTTTGGTGCCGTCGATGGAGAAGAATTTGATACCGTTGTCATAGAACGGGTTATGGGAAGCGGAAATGACGATGCCCGCTTCCGCACGGAAGGTGCGGGTCAGATAGGCAACAGCAGGGGTCGGCATTGGCCCCGTAAAGGAAGCTGAAAGCCCCGCCGCCGCCAGCCCGGCTTCCAGCGCGGATTCCAGCATATAACCCGAAATACGGGTATCTTTCCCAATAATGATCTTACGGGAACCATGACGCGCCAGTACCTTACCCGCCGCCCAGCCCAGCTTCAGGACAAAGTCAGGGGTAATTGGCGCATCGCCTACACGCCCACGGATGCCATCGGTACCAAAATATTTACGATTACTCATAGCGTTTGTTTTCCTTCGCTGCCAGTGTGGCTTCCACCACACGCATGGCTTCTACTGTTTCTTTTACGTCATGGACGCGAATGATGTGTGCACCTTGCATCGCGGCAATCACCGCGCAGGCCAGACTGCCGCTCAGACGTTCGCTCGGCCCGACATTCAACAACTGACCAATCATCGATTTTCTCGACATTCCCACCAGCAGTGGCAGGCCGAACTGATGAAACTCTGATAAGCGCGCAAGCAACGCGTAATTGTGTGAGAGATTTTTACCGAAACCGAAGCCCGGGTCGAGCAGCAATTTCTCTTTTGCGATACCCGCACGTTCACAGCGTTCGATATGCTCAATAAAGAAGCGGGTGACGTCGGCAAACACATCGTCATATTTTGGCGCCTCCTGCATTGTCTTAGGCTGGCCCTGCATATGCATCAGACACACCGGTAGCCCGGTTTCTGCGGCGGCTTCAATCGCGCCCGGCTCGGTCAGCGAGCGGATATCATTGATAATGTGAGCGCCAACTCTCGCCACTTCACGGATCACTTCGGGTTTGGAGGTATCAACGGAGATCCACACTTCAAAGCGCCGGGCGATAGCCTCCACCACCGGCACCACGCGCGCCAGCTCTTCCTCCACCGAAACCTCCGCCGCACCAGGCCGCGTTGACTCCCCTCCAACGTCAATGATGGTGGCACCCGCGTTGATCATTAAATTCGCGTGTTTAACCGCGTCGATAAGCGAATTATGCGTGCCGCCGTCAGAGAAGGAATCAGGCGTGACATTCAGGATCCCCATCACATGAGGATGTGAAAGGTCGAGATGCGAGTCCTGGGCGAATAGTTTCATGGTGAAGTCTCTGGAATTAATGTGGTTAAACAGATAAGAAAAACCCCGGAGCAAGCTCCAGGGTTTGAGATACAGACAAACGCTTCAACAGCAGTGACTTACTTGTCGCCCAACTGCTCTGACATGGTGTTGCCCGGGTTTGGCGTACGCGGTTCATCGACCGGACGCGGCGCACGCGGGGTGCCATTGTTGTCAGAATTGTTAGACGCGCCTGGGTCTTCCCAGCCTGCCGGCGGACGCACTTCGCGGCGCGCCATCAGGTCGTCAATCTGCGGTGCATCGATGGTCTCATATTTCATGAGCGCATCTTTCATCGAATGCAGGATGTCCATATTGTCGTTCAGGATCTGACGGGCGCGAGCGTAGTTACGTTCAATCAGCGCTTTCACTTCCTGGTCGATGATACGTGCCGTTTCATCGGACATATGTTTCGCTTTTGCCACGGAGCGGCCCAGGAATACTTCGCCCTCTTCCTCTGCATACAGCAGCGGACCGAGTTTGTCGGAGAAGCCCCACTGAGTCACCATGTTACGCGCCAGGTTTGTCGCCACTTTAATATCGTTCGACGCACCGGTGGAAACATGTTCCGCACCGTAGATAATCTCTTCAGCCAGACGACCGCCGTACAGGGTTGAAATCTGGCTTTCCAGCTTCTGACGGCTGGCGCTGATCGCGTCGCCTTCAGGCAGGAAGAAGGTCACACCCAGCGCACGACCGCGCGGAATAATCGTCACCTTGTGTACGGGATCGTGTTCCGGCACCAGACGACCGATAATCGCGTGGCCCGCTTCGTGATATGCCGTGGACTCTTTCTGCGCTTCCGTCATCACCATGGAGCGACGTTCCGCACCCATCATGATTTTGTCTTTCGCTTTCTCGAATTCCACCATGGACACCACGCGCTTGTTACCGCGAGCGGCAAACAGTGCTGCTTCGTTGACCAGGTTAGCCAGATCCGCACCGGAGAAGCCTGGAGTACCACGCGCGATGATTGCCGCGTCGATATCTGGCGCCAGCGGTACGCGTCGCATATGCACTTTCAGAATCTGTTCACGACCGCGAACATCCGGCAGACCGACCACAACCTGACGGTCAAAACGGCCTGGACGCAGCAGCGCAGGGTCGAGTACGTCCGGACGGTTAGTTGCCGCGATAACGATAATACCTTCGTTACCTTCGAAGCCGTCCATCTCAACCAGCATCTGGTTCAGCGTCTGCTCACGTTCATCGTGACCACCACCCAGGCCTGCGCCACGCTGGCGGCCTACGGCGTCGATTTCATCGATGAAGATGATGCACGGTGCTGCCTTCTTAGCCTGCTCGAACATGTCACGCACACGAGATGCACCGACACCCACAAACATTTCAACGAAGTCAGAACCTGAAATAGTAAAGAACGGCACCTTCGCTTCACCCGCGATGGCTTTTGCCAGCAGGGTTTTACCGGTACCCGGAGGGCCGACCATCAGGACGCCTTTCGGGATCTTACCGCCCAGTTTCTGGAAACGGCTCGGCTCGCGCAGGTATTCAACCAGTTCACCCACCTCTTCTTTTGCTTCGTCACAACCTGCTACGTCAGCAAACGTGGTCTTGATCTGGTCTTCCGTCAGCATACGCGCCTTGCTCTTACCGAACGACATGGCACCTTTGCCACCACCGCCCTGCATCTGGCGCATAAAGAAGATCCAGACGCCGATAAGAAGCAGCATCGGGAACCAGGAAATGAAGATAGAAGCCAGCAGGCTTGGTTCTTCCGGCGGCTCGCCTACCACTTTGACGTTTTTGGTCAGAAGGTTATCAAGCAGCTTAGGATCGTTCACCGGGATGTAAGTCGTGTAACGGTTACTATCTTTCTTGGTAACGTTGATCTCACGTCCGTTGATACGCGCTTCGCGAACCTGGTCCTGATTGACCTCTTGCAGGAAGGTAGAATAATCCACCTTGCGGCCATTCGACTCGCTGGGCCCAAAGCTCTGGAATACTGACATCAGCACAACGGCAATGACCAGCCAGAGTATTAGGTTTTTCGCCATGTCACTCAAGGGATTAACCTCATATTACAACTGTGTTAAAAACAGCGTCAGGATACTCTATATCCAGTTTCATTCAAACTTTCGCCTGAAATCTACCGGTTATCATTTTCGCCCGGTCGCTACAATATACACTTCACGGGAACGGGCCCGGGAAGAGTCCGGCTTACGAACTTTGACCTTCGCAAACAGGGAGCGAATTTCCTTAAGATACTCCTCGAAACCTTCGCCCTGAAACACCTTCACAACAAAACTACCACCAGGCGCTAGTACATCACGACACATTTCTAACGCTAGTTCCACCAGATACATGGCGCGGGGGATATCCACCGCCGGTGTTCCACACATATTTGGCGCCATATCCGACATGACAACCTGGACCTTACTGTCACCAACACGATCAAGTAGTGCTTTAAGCACTAATTCATCACGAAAGTCGCCCTGAAGGAAGTCGACACCGACGATGGGATCCATTGGTAAAAGATCGCATGCGATGATTCGGCCCGTTCCGCCGATCTGCGTAACCGCATACTGGGACCATCCGCCAGGTGCCGCACCGAGGTCGACCACCGTCATTCCCGGTTTAAAAAGTTTGTCACTTTGCTGTATTTCATCAAGTTTAAACCAGGCGCGGGAACGCAACCCCTTTTTCTGCGCCTGTTGAACATATTTATCGCTAAAGTGTTCCTGAAGCCAGCGGCTGGAGCTGGCAGAACGCTTTTTACCTGTCATTTAACATTTCCGTCCTGGTTCATCGTTGCTTGCCTGTGACGTAAATTTCTACGCAGCTATTTGGCGATATTAGGGAGATGGCGGTAGAATGAACCGTTTTCAATCCCAACGTAAGCAAAAATATACGATGAATCTGAGTACTAAACAAAAACAGCACCTTAAAGGTCTGGCACATCCGCTCAAGCCTGTAGTGATGCTTGGCAACAATGGTTTGACCGAAGGGGTGCTTGCCGAGATTGAACAAGCGCTGGAACACCACGAGCTGATCAAGGTGAAAATCGCCTCTGAAGACAGAGACACTAAAAACCTGATCGTGGAAGCCATCGTGCGCGAAACCGGCGCCTGTAATGTACAGGTCATCGGTAAAACGCTGGTGCTCTATCGCCCATCTAAAGAGCGCAAAATCTCGCTGCCACGTTAAGGATATCCTGAATCGAACACATTTTCTGTGTGAAACGAGGGATTTCTTTCAGCAGGCGAGCAAAATGCCATGCTCCTTGAGTTGATAAAAGGCCGCTATGCGGCCTTTTTCTTTTCTTTACAATGTATCAACATCTTAGTAGAGAAGCGAATTACAGGTATTCAACCTTAATAATTTCGTATTCCACTTCACCACCAGGGGTGCGGATGGTGACCACATCGTCCTGCTCTTTGCCAATCAGGCCACGAGCAATCGGCGAGTTCACCGAAATCAGGTTCTGTTTGAAGTCCGCTTCATCATCACCCACGATGCGATAGGTCTGCTCTTCGTCGTTGTCCAGATTCAGGACGCTGACGGTAGAGCCGAAGATCACACGGCCATTATTTGGCATTTTGGTGATATCGATAACCTGCGCGTTAGACAGTTTCGCCTCGATATCTTT
Organism: Enterobacter sp. MGH 33; assembly: GCF_000534535.1. NCBI lineage: Bacteria > Pseudomonadati > Pseudomonadota > Gammaproteobacteria > Enterobacterales > Enterobacteriaceae > Enterobacter > Enterobacter sp. MGH 33. Next base: position 4,516,255 of record NZ_KI973212.1, read on the forward strand.
AATGCGCCCCTCACAGAAACCCTGCTGCTCACGCGCCGCGTGGTATTCAGCATTCTCTTTCAGGTCGCCATGCTCACGCGCTTCCGCGATAGCGGCGATGATTTCAGGGCGACGCACGGATTTGAGAAAATCCAGCTCTTCGCGCAGTTTTTCGGCACCACGTAAGGTCATCGGAATAGCTTGCATTTGTTATACCTCTTAAACATTCCTGTTGGGAGCAGTGTTCCCTGCTCCAGCCCACCTGAACAGGCCAGAAGCAAAAAGAAAACCGACCCGGGAGCAACGCCCCAGGTCAGCAGCAATTTTTCAATTTGATACGCATTTTACCGCGAAGTTCACTATGGGTCATCGTTTACTTTACAGTGCCATGCACCGTAGTATGACGGTTTGTTTTCGGGTTGTTAGCGCGAGATTATGCGATTTTCCAGTTTTATCATCGGATTGACTACCAGTATAACGTTCACTGTTCAGGCCGCGAATGTTGATGAGTACATTAATCAACTGCCCGCCGGCGCGAACCTTGCCCTGATGGTGCAGAAGGTTGGCGCGCAGGCTCCCGAGATTGACTATCACAGTCAACAGATGGCGCTGCCTGCCAGTACCCAGAAGGTGATCACTGCCCTCGCCGCCCTGCTCCAGCTCGGGCCTGACTTCCGTTTTACTACCACCCTTGAAACCAGAGGTAACGTTAAGGGTGGCGAACTGAAAGGCGATCTTATCGCCCGTTTTGGTGGCGATCCCACCTTTAAGCGCCAGGATGTCCGCAATATGGTGGCGGTACTGAAAAAATCCGGCGTAACAAAAATTGATGGCAACGTGCTGATCGACACCTCCATTTTCGCCAGCCACGATAAAGCGCCTGGCTGGCCGTGGAACGACATGACGCAGTGCTTTAGCGCCCCGCCAGCCGCCGCCATCGTTGACCGTAACTGCTTCTCCGTATCGCTTTACAGCGCGCCAAAACCAAATGACTTAGCTTTTATCCGCGTGGCCTCATACTACCCGGTCACGATGTTCAGCCAGGTGCGGACGCTGGCGAAAGGCTCCCCGGAGGCGCAGTATTGCGAGCTGGACGTGGTACCGGGCGATCTCAATCGCTATACGCTCACCGGCTGCCTGACCCAGCGGTCCGATCCCCTCCCGCTGGCCTTCGCCATTCAGGATGGCGCGGGCTATGCCGGTGCCATTTTTAAAGATGAACTGAAGCAGGCGGGCATAACCTACACCGGAACGCTGCTGCGCCAGACGCAGGTGAATGAGCCAGGCACGGTGATCGCCAGCAAACAGTCCGCGCCACTGCATGATTTGCTTAAGATTATGCTGAAAAAGTCGGATAACATGATTGCCGACACGGTGTTCCGCATGATTGGGCACGCGCGATTTGGTGTGCCGGGCACCTGGCGGGCCGGTTCTGATGCCGTACGTCAGATCCTGCGCCAGCAGGCGGGTATCGATCTGGGCAATACGATCGCCGTTGATGGTTCCGGTTTATCGCGTCATAACCTGATCTCGCCGGCCACCATGATGCAGGTGTTGCAGTACATTGCTCAGCATGACGCTGAGCTAAACTTTATTACGATGCTGCCGCTTGCCGGACACGACGGCTCTCTTCAGTACCGCGCGGGCCTTCACGCTGCGGGCGTGGATGGCAAAGTGTCAGCCAAAACGGGTTCCCTGCAAGGCGTTTACAACCTTGCCGGTTTTATCACTACCGCCAGCGGACAACGCATGGCATTTGTGCAGTATCTTTCCGGCTATGCCGTCGAACCGGCTGACCAGCGCAATCGCCGTATTCCACTGGTGCGTTTCGAAAGCAGGCTCTATAAGGACATCTACCAGAATAACTAGCGATGAAACTACTGATAGTTGAAGACGATCTGTTATTGCAGGAAGGGTTAGCGCTGGCGCTGGGGAATGAAGGCTACGCCCTGGATTGTGCCACCACGGCCGCTGAAGCAGATGCCCTGATCCAGAGCGGTGAATACAGCCTCGTGATCCTGGATTTAGGGCTGCCGGATAAAGACGGCGCGACGCTGCTCTGCCAGTGGCGTCGTCGCGGGGTTGAGAATCCCGTCTTGATTCTCACCGCCCGCGATGCCATTGAAGACAGAATTAACGGGCTGGATTCTGGCGCTGACGATTATCTGGTAAAACCCTTCGCCCTTGCCGAGCTACAGGCTCGCGTACGGGCGTTGATCCGCCGCTATCAGGGCCATAGCGACAACCTGCTGACGGACGGAGATATCACCCTCAATCTGCAAACTCAGCAGGTGCTGCGCCAGTCTCAGCCTGTGGAAGTGACGCCAAAAGAGTTCGCTCTGCTGACGCGCCTGATCATGCGCAGCGGGCAGACCGTGCACCGTGAAACGCTGCAACAGGACATCTACTCCTGGCAGGACGATCCAGGATCAAACACGCTTGAAGTTCACATTCATAATCTGCGGCGCAAGCTCGGTAAAGATCGCATCAAAACCGTACGCGGCGTGGGTTACCGTCTGGAGAGCCAGAAATGAACAGTATGCGCCGGCGATTAATGGTGTTGCTGGCGGTTATTCTGCTATTTTTTCAACTCATTAGCGTAGTCTGGCTGTGGCATGAGAGCCGCGAGCAGATCGGTTTTCTGGTGAACGAAACATTGTCCGCCAAAGCGCGCAACAACCATGTCGAAAAAGAGATCCGCGAAGCCATTGCCTCCCTGCTGGTCCCTTCTCTGGTGATGGTCGGTTTTACCTTGCTCTTCTCATTCTGGGCAGTCACCTGGATCACCCGACCACTCAACAAACTTCGCGCCAGCCTTGCGAACCGTTCGGCGGATAATCTGACTCCCCTGCCGATGTATTCCGATATGGAAGAGATAGGCGCTGTGACCACCTCGCTCAATCAACTCCTCGCCCGGCTGGACCACACTATTCAACAGGAACGCCTGTTTACCGCCGATGCGGCACACGAGTTACGTACGCCGCTTGCGGGGATCAGGCTCCATCTGGAACTGATGGCTCAGTCCGGTTCCCCGCAGGCCACGCCACTGATAAGCCGTATCGATCAGTTGATGCACACGGTGGAACAGCTGCTGATGCTGGCGCGTGCCGGGCAGGCGATGGCCAGCGGCCATTACGATACCGTGAACTGGACGGAGACGATCATTGCTCCGCTCAGCCTGGAGCATGAAGCCAAAGAGCATACGGTAATATGGCCGGCCCACAGCGTGCTGACGGTTCAGGGGGACGCCGTCCTGTTACGTCTGATGCTAAGGAACCTTCTGGAGAATGCCGCCCGCTACAGCCCGGCAGGCACAACCATTGAAGTGGCATTAACAGCGACGGAGGGCGGTACCCGGGTGAGCGTTACCGATCAGGGGCCGGGTATTGATGAGGCGCACCGCCAGTCGATCACCGAACCTTTCCGACGTCTCGACCAGCGCTACGGCGGCAGCGGCCTTGGGCTGAGCATCGTACAGCGTATCGTACAGCTCCATCATGGCCATTTAACGCTGGAGAACGGCGCTGAGGGCGGCCTCATCGCCAGCTGTTGGTTACCGGCGAAAATAGGATAAAAAAAAGCCCCGTTAAGGGGCTTTATACAGGGGTTAGTGCTTGTAGATGAACTCGACGCCTTCTTCGTCGTCTTCATCCCAGTCATCGTCCCAGTCTTCATCATCTTCTTCCGCTTCCAGCTCTTCGAGCTGCTGGCGGTGGTAGTCATCCCACATGAATTCGACTTTTTCAGGCTGTTTCGCCTCTTCTGCCTGAACAACCGGATTCTCGATGATAAAGGTCATCACATCCCAGCAGAGATCTTTCACGCCAACCTGGCTGGCGGCAGAGATCAGATAGTACTTATCTTCCCAACCCATCGCTTCGGCAATCGCTTTAGCTTTCGCTTCAGCTTCCGCTTTGTCCATCAGGTCGATCTTGTTGAATACCAGCCAGCGCGGTTTTTGCGCCAGTTTTTCACTGTATTTCTCCAGCTCGCCAATAATGATACGGGCGTTTTCAACCGGATCGGAACCGTCGATTGGATCGATGTCGATGAGGTGCAACAGTACGCGACAACGCTCAAGGTGCTTCAGGAAGCGAATACCCAGACCGGCGCCTTCTGCTGCCCCTTCAATCAGACCCGGGATGTCAGCGACCACAAAGCTCTTCTCGTTATCCATACGGACAACGCCCAGGCTCGGCACCAGCGTCGTAAACGGATAATCCGCTACTTTGGGTTTCGCCGCAGAGACCGCACGGATAAACGTCGATTTACCGGCGTTTGGCATACCCAGCATCCCCACATCCGCCAGCAGCATCAGTTCCAGTTGCAGGTCGCGCTTATCACCCGGGGTACCCATGGTTTTCTGACGCGGGGTACGGTTAACGGAAGATTTGAAACGGCTGTTACCCAGACCATGCCAGCCGCCTTTCGCCACCATCAGGCGCTGACCGTGTTTGGTCATATCACCCATGGTTTCGCCCGTGCCCTGATCGATGACACGCGTACCCACCGGCACTTTGATCGTCACGTCTTTACCGCGTTTACCGGTACAGTCGCGGCTCTGGCCGTTCTGGCCACGCTCGGCGCGGAAAGATTTTTCGAAACGGTAGTCGATCAGCGTGTTGAGGTTTTCATCCGCCTCCAGCCACACGTCGCCACCGTCCCCACCGTCACCGCCGTCAGGACCGCCACGAGGAATATATTTTTCACGGCGGAAGCTTACACAACCGTTACCGCCATCACCTGCCACGACCAGAATCGTCGCTTCATCAACAAACTTCATTTTACTCTCCGTAACTCATTCGCCTGAGCGGGGGACTATTACAACCGCTTCATTTTTGCGCCAACGCCCCCAGAGACGATGACCAATGGCGGAATACATCGCGCCCGCAACCACGACAAACGCACCGAGATAACCCAACAGGTTGAGCATCGGCTTGACGAAGACATCGGGCCAGGCCATTGATAACAAATCTGAAAATAACAGCGTAAACAGCGGGGTAAGCGTGATTAAGGCGCTCACCTGTGCTGCCTGCCAGCGCGCCATGGCTTCAGCCAGCGCGCCATAACCGACCAGCGTATTCAGCCCACAAAAAATGAGGCACGCCAGTTGCCAGTCGCTGAGCTGGGTAATTACACCCGGCTTCGCTAACGGCAATAATGCCAGTGTACACAAAGTGTACAGCAAAAAGAGGATCTGCTGTGAGGCAAGACGGCGCAATAACACCTTTTGCGCGACGCCATAACTCACCCAGACCGTTGCTGCGCCCACCCCAAAAATGACACCCCAGGTGTAATCCGTCAGGCGGGTAAAAATCTCAATCAGGCTGGTGTTAAAGAACATCACCAGCCCGCAAAGCAGCATGCTTGCCCCGATGATCTGCGTGCCGCGCATCTTCTCCTTGAGGATGAATACGCTGGCGACCATCATGCCGACCGGTGAAAGCTGACCAATCACCTGCGACGCTGTAGGGCTAAGATATTGCAGGGAAGAGCTGAACAGAATGAAGTTACCGAACAGACCGCCCGTCGCGATAGCCAGTAACACCAGCCAACGCGGTTTTCGGAAGATGCGCAGCGGTGGCAGTTTACCTTTAACGGCCAGAATGGCGCCCAGACCTATGCTTGCCATCAGGAAGCGATAAAACACCACCGTCGGTGGCTCCATGACTTCCAGTACCTGCTTCATTGCAATTGGCAGCGCACCCCAGCACATTGCGGTAGTGAGCGCCAAAAGAATACCCATGCCGGCCTGCTGCTTCATGCCCGTTTTCCCTACAGAAAATTTTCCGGGTTTCCAATGTAAAAAGCCCCGCAACACGTTGCGGGGCTTTAATCCGTTACCGGACCGAGAAAACCTTACTCAGCAACGATGCTGATGTATTTACGGTTGTTCGGGCCTTTAACTTCAAATTTCACTTTACCGTCTGCTTTAGCAAACAGAGTGTGGTCACGACCGCAACCTACGTTGGTACCCGCGTGGAACTTGGTGCCACGCTGACGAACGATGATGCTACCCGCCAGAACGGATTCGCCACCGAAACGCTTAACGCCCAGGCGTTTAGCTTCTGAATCGCGACCGTTACGTGTGGAGCCGCCAGCCTTTTTATGTGCCATTTAAATCTCTCCTCAGGTCTTAGGCGCTGATGCCAGTAATTTTCACATCAGTGAACCACTGACGGTGGCCCTGCTGCTTACGATAGTGTTTACGACGACGAAACTTAACGATTTTAACTTTCTCGCCACGACCGTGAGCAACAACTTCAGCTTTGATAACGCCGCCATCAACGAAAGGAACGCCGATTTTGACTTCTTCACCGTTTGCGATCATCAGAACTTCAGCGAACTCAACAGATTCGCCAGTTGCGATGTCCAGCTTTTCCAGGCGAACGGTCTGACCTTCGCTTACTCGGTGTTGTTTACCACCACTTTGGAAAACCGCGTACATATAAACTCCGCTTCCGCGCACATCCTCGTATGATTCAGAGTGCGCTATAAATATTCACAATAGGGCGCGAATATTACGCAAAACGCGAGCCTTTGACAAGTGCTACCATCAATACATGAAGAAAAAAAACACAACACGTACGGTAACGTTTATCTGAGCCGTTTTTTCAGTACAATCAGCAATACTATTTATAAACCGAAACCCTTTGTGTACCCATCTCGTGTGGGATAAACAGGATAAAAAGCCCGGCTTTTGCGATGAATTTAGAAAAAATCAATGAGTTAACCGCGCAAGATATGGCGGGTGTGAATGCAGCAATCCTGGAGCAACTCAACTCTGACGTTCAGCTGATCAATCAGTTGGGCTATTATATCGTCAGCGGCGGCGGTAAACGTATTCGTCCGATGATTGCCATTCTGGCTGCGCGCGCGGTTGGCTATCAGGGAAATGCCCACGTCACGATCGCGGCGCTGATCGAATTTATCCACACCGCCACCCTGCTTCACGACGATGTTGTGGATGAATCAGACATGCGTCGTGGTAAAGCCACCGCCAACGCCGCGTTTGGTAATGCGGCAAGCGTTCTGGTAGGCGATTTTATCTATACCCGAGCCTTCCAGATGATGACCAGCCTTGGTTCGCTGAAGGTGCTGGAAGTGATGTCAGAAGCCGTGAACGTTATCGCTGAAGGTGAAGTCCTACAGCTGATGAACGTCAACGACCCGGACATCACCGAAGAAAACTATATGCGGGTAATTTACAGCAAGACCGCACGTCTGTTCGAAGCCGCCGCGCAATGCTCCGGCATTCTGGCTGGCTGTAGCGAAGCTCAGGAAAAGGGCCTTCAGGACTATGGCCGTTACCTCGGCACCGCGTTCCAGCTGATTGATGATTTGCTGGACTACAGCGCGGATGGCGAAACGCTCGGTAAAAACGTCGGCGATGACCTGAACGAAGGCAAGCCAACGCTGCCACTGCTCCACGCGATGCGCAATGGTACACCAGAGCAGGCGAAAATGATCCGGGAGGCTATCGAGCAGGGAAATGGACGCCATCTTCTGGAACCGGTACTGGAAACAATGGCAATCTGCGGCTCCCTGGAATGGACGCGTCAGCGCGCTGAAGAAGAAGCGGACAAAGCCATCGCCGCCATTCAGGTCATTCCCGACAGCCCATGGCGTGATGCGCTAATCGGCCTCGCGCACATCGCCGTCCAGCGCGACCGATAATCCCCTCCTCATCTCCCTGCGCCCACGCAGGGAGATTCCAGTACACACCAATAAATTACATTTCCGCGTAAGCCCATCGGGTTACAGGCCGCATGTATAAAGCCGTGCCTTATTCTGAATATTGCTTCTCGTAACATGAACTTTTTAGAACACATGTTCGAAGTGAGTATAGTAATGCTGTCTTTTCACACGAAACGACGTGGACGATAACGAACACAAGGACAGCATTATGGATACAAAATTCATCGACTGGCATTCTGCTGACATTATTGCGGCACTGCGTAAAAAAGGAACATCGCTGGCTGCCGAATCACGTCGTCATGGGCTAAGCTCGTCGACGCTGGCAAACGCTCTGACCCGCCCATGGCCGAAGGGGGAACTGATTATCGCGACGGCGCTGGATACGCATCCGTGGGTGATATGGCCGTCACGCTACCACGATCCTATTACCCATGAATTTATCGACAGAACGCGCATGATGCGCCAGAGTAAAACGAAGAAAGCGCATCAGGACTGATGCACCAGGATTGACAGGAACAGCAATCCCCCGGCCTGTTCTGGCAGGGGGGTGCCGGAACGATTACTCGCCCTTCACACGCTCGATATTTGCACCCAGCGCGCGCAGTTTGTCCTCAATACGCTCGTAACCACGATCGATGTGGTAGATACGATCGACAACGGTAGTCCCTTCCGCAATACAACCTGCCAGCACGAGGCTCGCAGACGCGCGCAGATCGGTCGCCATCACCTGCGCACCGGACAGTTTTTCAACGCCGTGGCAAATTACCGTGTTGCTTTCAATCTCAGCATGCGCACCCATACGGATCAGTTCCGGTACGTGCATGAAACGGTTTTCGAAGATAGTTTCCGTGATGAAGCCCGTGCCTTCGGCCACCAGGTTCAACAGCGTGAACTGTGCCTGCATATCCGTCGGGAATGCCGGATGTGGCGCAGTACGCACGTTAACGGCTTTAGGACGCTGCCCGTGCATATCGAGGCTGATCCAGTCTTCACCGATTTCGATATCCGCACCCGCATCGCGCAGTTTCGCCAGCACCGCATCCAGGGTATCTGGCTGGGCGTTACGGCAGACAATCTTACCGCCAGAAATGGCCGCGGCCACCAGGAAAGTACCGGTTTCGATACGATCTGGCAGTACGCGATACACACCACCACCCAGACGTTCAACGCCTTCGATGGTGATACGGTCTGTGCCCTGCCCGCTGATCTTCGCTCCCAGCGCGACCAGGAAGTTCGCGGTATCCACGATCTCCGGCTCACGGGCGGCGTTTTCGATGATGGTAGTGCCTTCTGCCAGCGTAGCAGCCGACATGATGGTGACCGTTGCGCCCACGCTCACTTTGTCCATGACAATGTGCGCGCCTTTCAGACGACCATTGACGGACGCTTTAACGTAACCCTCTTCCAGCTTGATCTCCGCGCCGAGTTTTTCCAGGCCGAAGATATGCAGGTCAACGGGACGCGCGCCGATAGCGCATCCGCCCGGCAGTGAAACCTGTCCCTGACCGAAACGCGCCACCAGCGGACCAAGCGCCCAGATGGAAGCACGCATGGTTTTCACCAGCTCATACGGCGCTGAGAAGTTGTTCACGTTGCTGGCATCGATCCAGACGGAACCGTTACGCTCCACTTTGGTGCCCAACTGGCCGAGCAACTTCATGGTCGTGTCGATATCTTTCAGCTTCGGTACGTTCTGGATCTCTACCGGCTCTTCTGCGAGCAGCGCAGCGAAAAGAATGGGCAGCGCGGCGTTTTTAGCGCCAGAAATTGTGACTTCGCCCTGGAGACGCGTGGGTCCCTGTACACGAAATTTATCCATCGTTTGCTCTCTTATAAATTCAACCGTGCTGCGGGCGTTTCGCCCTCAGCTCAAAAACCGTTTAGTTTGCGATCGCGTGCCCACTCCTGTGGGGTGAACGCTTTAATCGACAGGGCGTGGATGCGGTTATCCGCAATGTATTCCATCAGCGGCGCGTACACAGCCTGCTGTTTCTTCACGCGACTCATTCCGTCGAACATCTCACCCACAGCAATAACCTGGAAGTGACTGCCATCGCCAGAGACGTGGGCTTCCTGAAGGGAGAGTGCATTCATCAGCACAGTCTGGATTTCATTATTTTCCATGGGGTCTACATCATCTGATAGTGAAAACAAGCTCAACATCTTAGAGCAAAGTGGCGCGGTCTTAAACAAGCAAAAAGCCCCGACGCGTAAACTGTCGGGGCTTTCAGAAGTAACGTACTGAAAAAATTAGCGAGGTAATACGTCTTCGGGCAAATTGTAAAGCTGTGCAAGGGTAATCACGTTATCGCTTACCCCCGTCAGGGTAACGCTACTCCCCTGCTTTTTGCCCGTGGCCACCAGGTGCGCCAGCAGGGCGATACCGGCGGTATCTACCCGCGTAACACCATGGAGATCAATCAGCGTCACGCCCTGCATCGCGTTATGGCGAGCGTCCCACAGCGGGTTAAGCAGATCCTGATCCAGCTCTCCCGTCAGCGTCAACGTCTCGCCGTCACGCGCCCAGCTAAGCTGCTGTGACATTACTTCTTCTCGTCCAGGGTAATTTTCTGACGAGAGATGGACTGAAGCTGAGCCGTCAGGCCATCGATGCCTTTAGTGCGCAGCAGATCGCTCCACTCGTTCTGTTTAGTGGTGATCATGCTGACGCCTTCAGCGATCATGTCGTACGCCTGCCAGTTTCCGGTCTGGCTGTTTTTACGCCACTGGAAGTCCAGACGAACCGGTGGACGACCGTTTGGATCGATAATCGTCACGCGAATAGGAATGATAGTGGCATCGCCCAGCGGCTGTTCAGGGGCAATCTGATAGGTCTGCCCGTGGTACATCGCCAGCGCCTGGCCGTAAGCCTGTTTCAGGTATTCACGGAACGCCGCAAAGTAAGCCTCGCGCTGTGCAGGGGTCGCGTCTTTGTAGTAACGGCCCAGCACCAGTGCGCCCGCATACTTGATCTGCACATACGGCAGCAGTTCCTGATCCACCACATCACGCAGATAATCAGGGTTAGAACGGATTTTTGGCTGTTCGTTTTTAAGACGGTCGAAGGTTTTCTTCGCGGCCTCATCCATCAGTTTGTACGGGTTACTCTGATCCGCAGCGTGCGCCGCGGTAAGAGGGGCAATGACCAGCATGGCAACCATTAACAGTCGTTTAAACATGAATGACTTCTCCTGAAATTAATTCGTCGCGCCTGGCGTCGGTTCGACGTTGGTGTGGTCTTCACTCTGCGCAGGGGCATCGTCAGACTTTTTATCATCCCCTTTACTGTTGTAAAGGAACTGACCAATCATATCTTCCAGCACCATCGCTGACTTGGTATCCTGGATTACGCTACCGTCTTTAAGGATAGTCGTTCCCAGCTCAGGATCTTCAAAACCAACGTTAAGGGCCAGATATTGCTCCCCCAGCAGGCCAGAGGTGCGGATAGAAAGCGAGCTGGTGTCCGGAATGTGGTTATAGCGCTCTTCGATATCCATCGCGACGCGCGGCAGATAGGTTTTCTCATCAAGCGTAATGTCAGCGACACGTCCGATAACGACGCCACCAATACGCACCGGTGAGCGCGCTTTCAGGCCGCCGATGTTATCGAAAGTCGCGTAGACACGATACGTCGGCTCGGCGCGAACAGAGGTGATGTCCGCCGCTCGCAGGCAGATGAACAGCGCGGCCAGCAGCGCCAGAAGCAGAAACACGCCAACCCAAATTTCATTTTTTCTCGTTTGCATGAACTTAATTCCCAAACATCAGTGCGGTGAGCACAAAATCCAGACCTAAAACGGCCAGCGACGAATGTACGACAGTACGCGTCGTTGCACGGCTAATGCCCGCCGACGTCGGAATGGCATCGTAACCATTAAACAACGCAATCCAGGTAACCGTCACAGCGAAAACCACGCTCTTGATCAGACAGTTCACCAGATCCATCCGCAGATCGATGGCGTCCTGCATGGCAGACCAGAAGAATCCGGCATCAATGCCTTTCCAGTTAACGCCAACCAGCGCGCCTCCCCAGATACCTACCGCCACAAAAAGGATAGTCAGTAACGGCAAGGAGATAACCCCGGCCCAGAAGCGCGGCGAGATTACCCGGCGCAGCGGATCGACTGCCATCATCTCCATACTGGAGAGCTGCTCGGTGGCGCGCATCAGGCCAATTTCCGCCGTCAACGCTGACCCGGCACGCCCGGCGAACAGCAGCGCGGCAACCACCGGCCCGAGTTCACGCAGCAGCGAGAGCGCCACCAGCATGCCAAGGCTGGTTTCCGCGCTGTAGGTTGTCAGCACCAGATACCCCTGCAACCCCAGCACCATGCCAATAAACAGACCCGACACGATGATGATAAGCATCGACAGCACGCCGACGTTATAAAGCTGCCGTACCAGTAACGGCGCATGCTTGCGGAACTCCGGTTTGCCGACCAGCGCGTTGAACAACATTAATCCGGCACGCCCGAACGTACTGATGGTTTTTAGGCCACGGTGTCCAAGACCCGCCAACGCATTTAACAGCATGAGTGGCTTAACTCCCTATTCCGAGTAAATCGTCATGATAGTCGCCCGCCGGATAGCGGAAAGGCACCGGCCCATCTGCGATACCGTCCAGGAACTGCCGCACGCGCGGATCGCCATTCTCCTGCAACGCCTGCGCGCTGCCGTGGGCGACGATCTTTTTGTCAGCCACAATATAGGCGTAATCAGCGATACTCAGCACTTCCGGCACGTCGTGGGAAACCACCACGCAGGTGACGCCAAGGGCGCTGTTCAGCTCCGAAATTAACTTCACCAGCACGCCCATGGTGATAGGGTCCTGCCCGACGAACGGTTCATCGAACATGATTAAATCGGGTTCCAGGGCAATAGCACGCGCCAGCGCGGCGCGGCGCGCCATCCCACCCGAGAGTTCGGACGGCATGAGTTTCGCAGCCCCCCGCAGCCCCACGGCTTCAAGCTTCATCATCACCGTGCTGTGCAACAGCTCAGGAGGAAGATGGGTGTGCTCACGCAACGGATAGGCCACGTTGTCAAAAACGTTCATATCCGTGAACAGCGCGCCCGACTGAAAGAGCATGCTCATCCGTTTGCGAACCGTGTAGAGGCGCGAGCGAGACATCTCCGGGACATTTTCGCCGTCGAAGAGAATTTCGCCGCTGTCAGGGGGGATTTGCCCGCCGATAAGACGCAGCAACGTGGTTTTACCGATCCCTGACGGCCCCATGATGGCGGTGATTTTACCGCGCGGCACGGTCAGCGAAATATCATCAAATATTAACCGGTTGCCGCGAGAAAAACTGACGCCCCGGACATCGACTATATTCGCCATCGTTTGGCTCATTTATGGTTCCTTACTTACCTTGCTTCACGGCTGGCATGAAGCGTAAATCAGCCCTAAACCCCGCATTTTTACAGAATATTCACTATTGGGGTTAGCGAAAGCTGGCATTTGTTTTACTTTTCCGGCGCATAAAGTCAAAATTAGGAATTCGTTACGTCTCAGACTTCATCTGGCGCCAACATTCGTGCGCAGTGGACCAGCGAGTATACCTGAAGAAAGGACTTTTGATGCTTTTAGCAACAGCACTGTTAATAATTGGTTTACTGTTGGTGGTCTACAGTGCTGACCGTTTGGTCTTTGCCGCATCCATTCTCTGTCGACTCATTGGCATGCCGCCCATCATTATCGGCATGACGGTGGTCAGTGTCGGCACATCGCTTCCGGAAATCATCGTTTCTGTTTCAGCCTCGCTGCATGGGCAGGTCGACCTTGCTATCGGCACCGCGATTGGCTCTAACATCGTCAATATCTTACTGATTTTAGGCTTAGCCGCATTATTGCATCCATTTCGCGTGCATTCTGATGTTTTGCGCCGGGAATTGCCGTTAATGTTAGTCGTCAGTCTGCTGGCAGGCTACGTACTTTATGACGGGGTGCTGAGCGTCGGTGACGGTATATTCCTGCTCGCCCTGGCCGTGATCTGGTTGCTTTACAGCGTGAAGATCGCACGTCTGGCGGAAAAACAGGGTAACGATAGCCTTACGCGTGAGTATCTCGCCGAGCTGCCCCGGGAAGGGACCTTACCCGTCGCCCTGCTGTGGCTGGGCGTCGCGCTGATCATCATGCCAATGGCCACGCGGATGGTGGTCGATAACGCGACGGTGCTGGCGAACGCGTTTGCGATGAGCGAACTGACAATCGGTCTGACGGTAATCGCCATCGGCACCAGCCTGCCAGAGCTGGCCACCGCCATCGCCGGGGCGCGTAAAGGGGAAGATGATATCGCCATCGGCAATATCATCGGCTCGAATATTTTCAATATCGCAATCGTGACGGGGCTGCCGGCGCTAATCTCGCCGGGGCCGTTTAACCCTATGGTTTTCACGCGCGATTACGGTGTGATGCTGCTGGTCAGCGTGATTTTCGCCCTGCTCTGCTGGCGGCGAAAAGAGCAGATCGGCAAAGGCGCAGGCGCGCTGCTGACGGGTGGATTTATCGTATGGCTGGCGATGCTGTACTGGCTTTCGCCTCTTCTCTCTGGGTAAACGGAAACGCATTATGTCGCAAATAGAATTGCAGCCGGGTTTTGACTTTCAGAAAGCAGGCAAAGACGTTCTGGAGATTGAACGTGAAGGTCTGGCGCAGTTAGATCAGTACATTAATCAGGATTTTAGTCTGGCCTGTGAGAAGATGTTCTACTGTGCCGGCAAAGTCGTGGTGATGGGGATGGGCAAATCCGGCCATATCGGACGCAAAATGGCGGCGACCTTTGCCAGTACCGGCACGTCGTCATTCTTCGTTCATCCCGGTGAAGCCGCGCACGGTGACCTCGGCATGGTTACGCCGCAGGACGTGGTTATTGCGCTGTCCAACTCCGGGGAATCGAATGAAATCCTGGCGTTGATCCCGGTACTGAAGCGTCTGCACGTACCGCTGATTTGCATGACCAGCCGACCGGAAAGCAGCATGGCGCGTGCGGCGGATATTCACCTGTGCGTGAAAGTGCCTAAAGAAGCCTGTCCGCTGGGGCTGGCGCCGACCTCCAGCACAACCGCCGCGCTGGTGATGGGCGATGCCCTTGCCGTTGCGCTGCTGGAAGCCCGCGGTTTTACGCCTGAAGATTTCGCCCTGTCTCACCCCGGCGGCGCGCTCGGGCGCAAACTGCTGCTGCGGGTTAACGATATTATGCACACCGGAGATGAGATCCCGCACGTGAGCAAAGAGGCCTCTTTGCGCGACGCGTTACTGGAGATCACCCGTAAAAACCTGGGCATGACGGTTATCTGCGACGATCTGATGAAGATTCAGGGCATTTTCACCGACGGCGACCTGCGCCGGGTATTCGATATGGGTGTGGATGTCCGAACGCTGGGCATTGCTGATGTGATGACGCCAGGCGGGATCCGCGTCCGTCCGGGCACGCTGGCGGTAGATGTGCTGAACCTGATGCAGTCCCGTCATATTACCTCAGTGATGGTTGCCGATGGCGACCAACTGCTGGGTGTGGTACATATGCATGATCTGCTGCGCGCTGGCGTAGTGTAATGAAGGATAAGACAATGAGTAATGCGGGTGCATCCCTTGCAACCTGTTATGGCCCGGTGAGCGCCCACATGATGGCAAAGGCGGAAAATATCCGCCTGTTGATCCTCGATGTGGATGGTGTGCTCTCCGACGGTCTGATTTATATGGGCAATAACGGCGAAGAGCTGAAAGCCTTTAACGTTCGCGACGGTTACGGTATCCGCTGTGCGCTCACGTCCGGAATTGAAGTTGCAATCATCACCGGGCGGAAAGCTAAACTGGTAGAAGATCGGTGTGAAACGCTGGGCATTACCCATCTCTATCAGGGGCAGTCTGATAAGATGGTAGCTTTCCGGGATCTGCTGGGAAAACTGGCCATTGCACCAGAGAATGTGGCATACGTCGGGGATGATTTGATCGACTGGCCAGTGATGGCGGAGGTGGGTCTGAGCATCGCCGTGGCTGACGCGCACCCGCTGCTGATCCCGCGCGCTGATTACGTTACCCATATTCACGGTGGCCGCGGCGCCGTCCGTGAAGTCTGCGATCTGCTTCTGCTGTCGCAGGGCAAGCTTGATGAGGCGAAAGGGCAATCGATATGAGTAAAACCAGACGTTGGGTTATCATTCTGCTTGCGCTTGTCGCCCTGGTACTGATTGGCGTCAACCTCGCTGACCGCGATGATACGCAAGCGGAAGTGGTTAACACGAGCGACCCGACCTATAAAAGCGATCACAGCGACACCGTGGTCTATAGCCCGGAAGGCGCGCTGAACTATCGCCTCGTTGCTCAGCATGTAGAATATTTTTCAGATGACGGTACCTCGTGGTTTACCCAACCGGTCATGACCACCTTTGATACGGACAAAGTGCCGACGTGGTCTATCAAGTCTGACCGGGCAAAACTGACAAATGACCGTATGCTTTACCTGTATGGTCACGTTGAAGTCAACGCCCTGACCGCTGACGCGCAACTGCGAAAAATTACGACGGATAACGCCCAGATCAACCTGGTCACCCAGGATGTCACGTCGCAGGATTTAGTCACCCTGTATGGCACAACATTTAATTCCAGCGGTTTAAGAATGCGCGGGAACTTACGCAGCAAAAACGCCGAGCTGATTGAAAAGGTTAGAACCTCCTATGAAATTCAAAACAAACAAACTCAGCCTTAAAGTTGTTATCGCCAGCGCGCTGCTGGCGGCCAGTCTTCCCGCGCTTGCTGTGACTGGCGACACCGAACAGCCGATTCATATTGAATCCGATACCCAGTCTCTGGATATGCAGGGTAACGTCGTCACCTTTACCGGCAACGTCGTCATGACCCAGGGCACCATTAAAATCAACGCCGACAAAGTGGTCGTTACCCGTCCGGGCGGCGAGCAGGGCAAAGAGATTATCGATGGTTATGGCAACCCGGCCACCTTCTACCAGATGCAGGACAACGGCAAGCCGGTGAAAGGCCATGCCTCGCATATGCACTATGAACTGGCGAAGGATCTGGTCATCCTGACCGGTAATGCTTACCTGGAACAGCTGGACAGCAACATCAAAGGCGACAAGATCACCTATCTGGTGAAAGAGCAGAAAATGCAGGCCTCCAGCGAAAAAGGCAAACGCGTCACGACCGTGCTTGTGCCTTCGCAGTTGCAGGACAAGAACAACGGTCAGGCTCCGGCACAGAAAAAGAGTAACTAATTCGTTATGGCAACTTTAACTGCAAAAAACCTCGCGAAAGCGTATAAGGGCCGCCGCGTCGTCGAAGATGTCAGTCTGACCGTCAACTCCGGCGAAATCGTGGGTTTGCTTGGCCCTAACGGGGCGGGTAAAACCACGACCTTCTACATGGTGGTGGGCATCGTCCCGCGTGACGCCGGCAACATCATCATCGATGATGAAGATATCAGCCTGCTGCCGCTGCATGCCCGCGCGCGTCGTGGCATCGGCTATTTGCCGCAGGAAGCGTCTATTTTCCGCCGCTTAAGCGTGTTCGACAACCTGATGGCCGTGCTCCAGATCCGTGACGATCTGACCAGCGAGCAGCGCACTGACCGTGCGAACGAGCTGATGGAAGAGTTTCATATCGAACATCTGCGTGACAGCCTCGGCCAGGCGCTGTCCGGTGGTGAACGCCGCCGCGTTGAGATTGCGCGCGCGCTGGCAGCAAACCCAAAATTCATCCTGCTGGATGAACCGTTTGCGGGCGTTGACCCCATCTCCGTTATCGATATCAAACGTATCATTGAGCACCTGCGCGACAGCGGGCTTGGCGTACTGATCACGGACCACAACGTTCGTGAAACGCTGGCCGTGTGTGAGCGCGCCTACATAGTGAGCCAGGGCCATCTGATTGCCCACGGTACGCCGCAGCAAATCCTCGAAGATGAGCATGTTAAGCGCGTGTACCTTGGGGAAGACTTCAGACTCTGATAGGGTAGAGGTTAAGTCACGCCGAACCGGAGAAAAACGCTCTGAACATGAAGCAAGGTTTGCAATTACGGCTCAGCCAGCAACTGGCCATGACGCCGCAGCTACAGCAGGCAATCCGTCTGTTGCAGCTGTCCACGTTAGAACTCCAGCAGGAGCTCCAGCAGGCGCTGGACAGCAATCCGCTGCTGGAGCAAACCGATCTTCATGACGAGGTAGACGCCCAGCAGACGCAGGACACAGAAACGCTCGACTCCGTAGATGCGCTTGAACAGAAAGAGATGCCGGACGAACTGCCGCTGGATGCCAGCTGGGACGAAATCTACACCGCGGGTACCCCTTCCGGGACGCGCGCAGACTACCAGGACGATGAACTCCCGGTCTACCAGGGCGAAACCACCCAGTCGCTTCAGGACTACCTGATGTGGCAGGTAGAGCTGACTCCTTTCTCCGATACCGATCGCGCCATTGCCACCTCGATTGTCGATGCCGTTGACGACACGGGCTATTTGACCGTGACGCTGGACGAGATTCTTGAAAGCATCGGCGATGACGAGATTGAACTGGAAGAGATCGAAGCCGTTCTGAAACGCGTTCAGCGTTTCGACCCGATAGGTGTCGCCGCGAAAGATCTGCGCGACTGCCTTCTGATCCAGCTTTCGCAGTTTGCCAAAGAGACACCGTGGATTGACGAAGCCCGGCTCATCATCAGCGATCATCTGGATCTGCTGGCGAATCACGACTTCCGCACCCTGATGCGCGTCACACGCCTGAAAGAAGAGGTGCTGAAGGAAGCGGTGAATCTGATCCAGTCGCTCGATCCGCGTCCGGGGCAGTCGATCCAGACCAGCGAACCGGAATATGTCATTCCTGATGTGCTGGTGAGAAAACACAATGGCCGGTGGGTCGTTGAACTGAACGCCGACAGCATTCCTCGCCTGCAAATCAACCAGCAATACGCCTCCATGTGCACCAGCGCCCGTAACGACGCTGATAATCAATACATTCGCAGCAACCTTCAGGAAGCACGCTGGTTGATCAAGAGCCTGGAGAGCCGTAATGACACGCTGCTGCGCGTCAGCCGCTGTATTGTCGAACAGCAGCAGGCGTTCTTTGAGCAGGGCGAAGAGTTTATGAAACCGATGGTGCTGGCAGACATCGCCCAGGCCGTCGAGATGCATGAATCAACCATTTCCCGCGTGACCACGCAGAAATATCTGCACAGCCCACGCGGTATTTTTGAGCTTAAGTATTTCTTCTCCAGCCACGTGAACACCGAAGGCGGCGGCGAAGCCTCGTCAACGGCTATTCGCGCACTGGTGAAGAAGTTGATCGCCGCGGAGAACCCCGCGAAGCCACTCAGTGACAGTAAGTTAACCACCATGCTGTCCGATCAGGGTATTATGGTGGCACGTCGTACTGTCGCGAAGTATCGAGAGTCTTTATCCATTCCGCCGTCTAACCAGCGTAAACAACTGGTTTGACACAACCGATAAGGAAGACACTATGCAGCTCAATATCACCGGACATAACGTCGAGATTACTGAGGCTTTACGCGATTTTGTAAACACTAAGTTTGCGAAACTCGAGCAGTATTTCGAGAGGATCAACCAGGTCTATGTTGTGTTGAAAGTGGAGAAAGTGACGCATATCTCGGATGCGACCCTGCACGTCAACGGAGGGGAACTCCATGCCAGTGCGGAAGGGCAAGACATGTACGCGGCTATCGATGGCTTGATTGATAAGCTTGCGAGACAGCTCAATAAACATAAAGATAAACTGAAACAACACTAATTGTCCGGGCAGTTAACGGGTGCAGGACGGCCTGTTGTGAAACACAACAGGCCATTTGTACAGTTAGCGCTTAGGTGAAATTATGATAAACAACGATTCCGCTCTTCAACTGAGCAATGTCCTTAACCAGGATTGTACCCGCAGTGGCGTTCACTGCCAGAGCAAAAAACGTGCGCTGGAAATCATCAGTGAGCTGGCCGCAAAACAGCTGGGTCTGCCGCCGCAGATCGTGTTTGAAGCCATTCTGACCCGTGAAAAAATGGGCAGTACCGGCATCGGCAATGGCATTGCGATCCCGCATGGCAAGCTGGAAGAAGATACGCTGCGTGCCGTGGGGGTGTTTGTGCAACTGGAAACGCCTATCGCTTTTGACGCCATCGATAACCAGCCTGTGGATCTGCTTTTCGCGCTGCTGGTTCCTGCCGATCAGACCAAAACCCACCTGCACACGCTGTCGCTGGTTGCCAAACGTCTGGCGGATAAAACCATTTGTCGTCGACTGCGCTCAGCCCAAAGTGATGAAGAGCTTTATCAAATTATCACTGAAGCAGAAGGCAATCAGGATGAGGCATAATCGGGAAAGGGCCTTCAGTACGGCTGCCCTGAGGAGAAACGGAACATGGTGCTGATGATCGTCAGCGGTCGTTCGGGGTCCGGGAAGTCCGTGGCCCTGCGCGCGCTGGAAGACATGGGATTTTACTGTGTAGATAACCTGCCGGTAGTGTTGTTACCCGATCTGGCGCGGACGCTGGCGGACAGGCAAATCTCTGCCGCCGTCAGTATCGACGTGCGTAACATGCCGGAATCGCCGGAAATCTTCGAGCAGGCAATGAACAGCCTGCCGGAATGCTTCTCGCCTCAGCTCTTGTTCCTGGACGCTGACCGCAACACGCTGATCCGTCGCTACAGCGATACACGTCGTTTGCATCCGCTCTCCAGTAAAAATCTTTCGCTGGAAAGCGCCATCGATAAAGAGAGCGATCTGCTTGAGCCGCTGCGTTCCCGGGCCGACCTGATTGTCGACACCTCCGAAATGTCCGTCCACGAGCTGGCGGAAATGCTGCGTACGCGCTTACTCGGCAAGCGCGAGCGCGAACTGACGATGGTGTTTGAATCCTTCGGCTTTAAGCACGGCATACCTATCGATGCGGATTACGTTTTTGATGTGCGTTTCCTGCCGAACCCACACTGGGATCCGAAACTGCGTCCGATGACCGGTCTGGATAAGCCGGTGGCAGCGTTCCTCGATCGACACACAGAAGTACACAATTTTATCTACCAGACGCGAAGCTACCTTGAGCTATGGTTACCTATGCTGGAAACAAACAATCGCAGCTACCTGACGGTGGCGATTGGCTGTACCGGCGGTAAACATCGTTCGGTCTACATTGCCGAACAGCTGGCCGATTACTTCCGCTCACGCGGGAAGAACGTTCAGTCCCGTCATCGCACGCTGGAAAAACGCAAAACATGACCGTAAAACAGACCGTCGAAATCACCAACAAGCTGGGCATGCATGCGCGCCCGGCGATGAAGCTGTTTGAACTGATGCAGGGTTTTGATGCTGAGGTGCTGCTGCGCAACGACGAGGGAACCGAGGCAGAAGCCAACAGCGTGATTGCGCTACTGATGCTAGATTCTGCCAAAGGCCGTCAGATTGAAGTTGAAGCCACCGGCCCGCAGGAAGAAGAAGCGCTGGCGGCAGTGATTGCCCTGTTCAACGCCGGGTTTGACGAAGACTAACGTTCGCCATGTCGGCGGGTAGCGCTGCGCTTACCCGCCCTACCTAAGATTATTTCGTTCCATAAACCCTTCCCCACCCAGCTGACGCATCTGGCGCATAATCCACGCCTGGCGGCTTCGCACATAGCCTGACGGGGCGCTGGCCTTAAAACGCAGCGGGTTCGGCAGCACGGCGGCAAGCAGTGCCGCTTCGGACATAGTCAGCCTGCTGGCGGGCTTGCCAAAATAGCGCTGCGATGCCGCTTCGACACCAAATACGCCGTCACCAAATTCCGCGATATTCAGGTAGACGGTTAAAATGCGTTTTTTGCTCCACACCGTCTCGACGCCCAGCGTCAGCCCGGCCTCCAGCCCTTTTCTCACCCAGCTGCGACCGTCCCATAAGAACAGGTTTTTTACCGTCTGCTGAGAAAGCGTCGATGCGCCGCGGACGCGGTTTTCATGACGTTCATTATGATCCAGCGCCTTCTCGATAGCCGCCACGTCAAAACCCCAGTGCTCCGGGAATTTCTGATCTTCTGCCGCAATGACCGCCAGCCCCATCCACGGCGAGATTGCATCCATGCTGACCCAGTCAGAATGGGCAACATAGCCAAAATCACCTGAGAGCCAGGCGCTAATCTGCCGCTCTGCCATCACGGCCGAGAACGGGACGGGCAGGATGCTGAACAGCGCAATACCGCCGCCCCAGAACACGGCCAGGACCAGCACAATACGCAGCAGGATCCGTTTTAACCACCCGCCGGGGGAGAATTTACGACTCATTCGGTCAGGACCAGCACTCTGTCCACCAGCTTTTCAATGCCTGCGGCAGCCTCGGCGATGTTCTGCGCCAGCATATACGCTGGCGTGGTGATGATCTTGTTGTCCTCGTCCACCACAATGTCGTCTACCGGACATGGCACGTGTTCGCCGCCCATATCCTCGACAATCTCAGCGGTATCAATGTCGGTTCCGATCGTGAGCCGCAGCGGGAAATCAAAAATTTTCGGCAGCATGGCCGGCGCAATGCAGATAAAGCCCTGCGGCTTACCTGCCGCATGCATCGCCAGCGATAGCGCTTTCAAATCGGGATCGACATGACACGCCGTGCCTTCCGTTGCAAACGTGCTCAGGTTTTTCGCCGCGCCAAAACCGCCCGGCACGATGAGCGCATCAAGTTCAGCGGCATCGGCCTGTGCCAGCGGGTGAATATCGCCGCGCACAATACGCGCCGCTTCAATCAGCACGTTACGGCTTTCCGCCATTGGCTCGCCGTTAAGATGATTAATCACATCTGCCTGGGTTTTATCCGGGGCGAAGCAGATAACGTCTGCTCCCTGGCGCGATAATGCCAGCAGCGTTAATACGGTTTCATGTATCTCTGAACCATCGTAAACACCACATCCGCTCAGCACGACACCAATCTTTTTCATTCTGACGATCCTTCTATGCAACTCGCTGAAGCACATTAAAAATTCTGATTAAAACGCTATGCTTCACACATTTCACTGATTCATGTAACAAACTGTTTAAGATTTGCTATCTTATCTGCGTGCGGCCTCAATTTTCAGGCGGCGTCCATGCGAAAACAACCCATAAAAATCAGGCGCAGCCACGATTTCCCTGGTGTTGGCGCAGTATTCGCGCACCCCGGTATAGCCGGGGTCATTTTTTTCTGGCGTCCACCCAGGCTTTCAGCACTGCCACATCGTTTTGCCACTCTTGTTTCATCTCTTCGACCCAATCACCTACGTTATCTTCCCAGGCAGGTAAATCAGGAGACTGAATCTGTTGGCCCAGCTGCTGGAGATGGCGTAACCCGACAGATCCTGCCGCGCCTTTGATTTTATGTCCCTCTTCGACGATGCCCTTCTGGTCACGCGCCGTCAGGTTGGATTCGAGCACGTTCAGATAGCCCGGCATCATTTTTTCGAACACGGCGAGGCCATCGGTGATCAGTTTTGGTCCCACCAGATCGATATACTGCTCCAGCATGGCGGTATCCAGTATCGTTTGGGCTTTAGCGCTATCAACAGACGTCATGGTGCTCTCCTCTTCATCACAGGTATCCCAGAACTTCTTGATCATCGCCGTCAGGGCGGGTACCGCCAGCGGCTTGCTGAGCACATCGTCCATACCGGCCTCGAGATACTCTTTTTTATCTTTCAACACGTTTGCGGTCAACGCCACCAGCGGCGGCAGCTCGTCAGGAGCATATTTGCGCGTCAGCTCGCGGGAGATATCCAGCCCGGTCATGTCCGGTAGCTGAATATCGAGCAGCACCAGGTCATACTCGCCCGGCGTGAACATCTCCAGCGCGGCTTTGCCGGTCATCGCCACATCCACGCTGTTACCGAGTTTTTCCAGTACCGACCGGGCGACAATAACGTTCAGCTCAATATCTTCCACCAGCAGGACGTGCAGGGCTGGCAGCGGCATATCGTCGTTCTCAAACGTATCTTCCACCTCTTCCGCCACGGCAGGCGCGTGGACGGTAAGCGT
Organism: Enterobacter sp. MGH 33; assembly: GCF_000534535.1. Classification (NCBI taxonomy): domain Bacteria; kingdom Pseudomonadati; phylum Pseudomonadota; class Gammaproteobacteria; order Enterobacterales; family Enterobacteriaceae; genus Enterobacter; species Enterobacter sp. MGH 33. The sequence continues at coordinate 4,539,916 of NZ_KI973212.1, forward strand.
AAAGGTGGAGCCTTTACCCGGCTGGCTGGCAACGGTGATATCCCCGCCCATACTTTTCGCCAGACGTTTCGACACCGCCAGTCCAATGCCCGTACCGGTCGCCGGTTTACCGCCGTGGCTGTCTTTAACCTGATAATACATGGCGAAGATCTTATCCTGTTCCTCTTGAGGAATGCCGATACCCGAGTCCTCAACTTCAAAGTGCAGCATGTCGCCTTCGTCATAGCGAATGCGCACCGCAACCTGCCCCTTCTGGGTAAACTTCACGGCGTTGCTGATGAGGTTCCACAGGATCTGCCGCAGACGTGTGCCGTCCGTCACCACTTTATGCGGCAACGGCAGCGTTGGCTCCATCACAAAGCTCAACCCTTTTTGCTGAGCCTGTAAACCTGACAGGTTTTCCAGGTCCGCGAGGAAACCGGTAAAATCAACCGGCTGGTTGTCGAGCTGAACTTTACGGCGTTCCATCTTATCCATGTCGATAATATCATTGAAGATATTGCCCAGCGTGACCGCCGAGACGTGGATCGTTTTCAGGTATTTTTCCTGCTCGCTGGTCAGCTCGGTATCCAGCAGAATGCGGCTCAGCCCCACAATGCCATTCAGCGGGGTGCGCAGTTCATGGCTGATGGTGGAGATGAAGGTGGTTTTATCCCGGCTGGCGCGCTCCAGCGCATCCTGATAGCGCTTACGCTCGGTGATATCGCGGCCAAAGCCCATCAGACCATGACGTTTCCCCACCCGGTCGTAATAAGGCACTTTGCGGATCTCAAAGCAGGCTTTGCGCCCGTCAGGATAGTCCAGCCACTGCTCATAGGTCAGCGAAACGTTATGGCGGAAGACCTTTTCATCCGTCTCCATCACTTTTGCTGCCGCCTCTTCGGAATAGACATCCTGAGGTTTCAGGTGGATCAGCTGCTTTTCGCTTTTCCCGGTCAACAGTTCCATGGCCCGGTTACAGCCGGAGAACTCTTTATCTTCATTACGGTAGAACACCAGATCCGGCGACGCATCGAGGAACGAGCGCAGGAAAGAGGATTGCTGTTCAAGCTGGATCTGCGTCACTTCACGCTCTTTCATCTCAACTTTTAGCTGCTCAAGCGTGGTCTGACGCTCGGCTTCCGCCTTCTCACGGTCTGAAATTTCCTGATTCAGCTGGGCAATGTTGTCCTTGAGCTGGACGTTGAGTTTGAGATCGCGCTCGCGCATCTCTTCCAGCTTATCCACCAGTTTCGATAAACGCTGTCGGGACTCTTCCAGTTGCTCAACCACCACGGAGAGAAAATAGACCGCCCATGGGGTAATCAGCAGGCCAAAGAAAATAGAGCGGATCACGTCGATGCTCTCGACCTGACCATGCAGAACCATGGTCACGGCCATTTGCACGACGATGGCCAGAACGACCAGCGCCAGCGCCAGCAGCATGGAAAAACGCACCAGCCCGAGCTTCATCATCAGGTCGACGTAGTACTGGGCCAGCATTCGAATTTGCTTCATAGAGGATCCCTTCACGACTTTATCGCTCAATAATACTCAAATTCACGGCGAGGCGTTGAAGGTTGTGAGAAAAAGTGCGGGGTGAAACAGGAGATTAGCCTCGCCCCCGGGCAACCGGGAGCGAGGAAGAAGGTTTATCAGGAGCGTTTTAGCAGCATCCAGAGGCTGATCAGGAAGAAACTGGCGCTCGGCAACAGTGCGCCGATAATTGGCGGAATGCCATACACCAGCGTCAGCGGACCGAAAATCTGATCGAGGACGTAGAACACAAAACCAAAGCTGATACCGGTTACCACGCGAACCCCCATCGGCACGCTACGCAGCGGTCCAAAGATGAACGACAGCGCCATCAGCATCATCACGGCCACGGACAGCGGCTGGAAGATTTTGCTCCACATGTTGAGCTGGTAACGCCCCGCATCCTGTCCGCTCGATTTCAGATACTTCACGTAATTATGCAGACCGCTGATGGAGAGCGCATCGGGATCGAGCGCTACCACCCCAAGCTTGTCCGGCGTCAGGTTGGTTTTCCAGGTACCGCTAACGGTCTGCGAACCGGTGATCTGTTTCGGATTCGTCAGGTCAGATTCATCAACCTGGGATAACCGCCAAAGCTTGTTGTTCGCATCAAATTTAGCGGAGGCGGCATAACGCACCGACTGTAAACGACGATCGTTATTGAAGGCATAGATACTCACGCCGCCCAGTTCATCGTCCCCTTTCACGCGTTCGATATAGACAAAGTTCTGACCATCTTTCGCCCATAACCCCTGCTGCGTGGAGAGCAGTGAACCGCCGTACATAGCCTGAGCACGGTAGTTACGCGCCATCTGTTCGCCCTGCGGCGCGACCCATTCGCCAATCGCCATGGTCAACAGCACCAGCGGGATCGCGGTTTTCATCACCGACAGCGCAACCTGCATACGGGTAAAACCCGATGCCTGCATCACCACCAGCTCGCTACGCTGAGCCAGCATCCCCAGGCCCAGCAGCGCCCCCAACAGGGCCGCCATCGGGAAGAAGATCTGCACATCTTTTGGTACGCTGAGCAGGGTATACATCCCGGCGCCCAACGCGTCGTAACTCCCCTGCCCGGCTTTTTTCAGCTGGTCGACAAATTTGATAATGCCCGAGAGCGACACCAGCATGAACAGAGTCATCATGATGGTGGTGAAAATCGTTTTACCGATATAGCGGTCAAGTACGCCAAACGCCTGCATTAGATGGCTCCTTTACGCGTAAACCGGGCACGAAGACGACGCACAGGCACCGTGTCCCACAAGTTGAGTCCGACTGCCAGCAGCAGATACAAACCATTCACGACCCAGGTCCAGATCATCGGGTCAATTTTTCCTTTCCCGCCGTTAGACTTGATTGAGGTTTGCAGCAGGAAGAACACCAGATACAGCAGCATCGCTGGCAGCATCGACAGCACGCGGCCCTGGCGCGGGTTTACCACGCTCAGCGGAACCACCATCAGCGCCATCATAAATACGGTGAATACCAGCGTGATACGCCAGTGCAGTTCAGCACGCGCACGATCGGTATCGGTATTCATTAAGGTGCGCATATCCATCTGCTCAGTATCCGTGGGATCGAGCGCGACGGCCTGATGGCCAATGATGGCCTGGTAGTTCTGAAAATCGGTAATACGGAAGTCGCGCAGCATAGCCGTGCCTTCGAAACGCGTTCCTTTGTTCAGCGTGACAACCTGAGAGCCGTCTTTACGCTGAGACAGCTGACCGGAGTCCGCCACCACCACAGAAGGCCGGGCGTTACCTTTCGGGCGCAGTTGAGCAAGAAACACGTCATTGAAGCGGTTGCCATCGACGCTTTCGATAAACAGCACGGAGTTACCGTCGGTAGCCTGCTGGAACTGCCCCTGCGCCAGCGCCGCCAGCCCCGGGTTAGCTTTTGCTTCCGCCAGCACCTCATCCTGATGACGAGAGGAGGTCGGCCCCGCCCACATGACGTTAACCGCGGCAACAATGCCCGTAAACAGCGCCAGCACCATGGCTGCTTTTACCAGTACGGCTTTACTGAGGCCGCAGGCATGCATCACGGTGATTTCACTTTCGGTATAGAGCTTACCCAGGGTCATCAGCAGACCAAGGAACAGGCTTAACGGCAGGATAAGCTGCGCCATTTCCGGCACGCCAAGCCCGAGCAGGGAAAGCACCAGATTCGTTGGGATTTCGCCATCAACCGCCGCGCCGAGGATCCTGACCAGCTTCTGACAGAAAAAGATCAGAAGGAGGATAAAGAGGATCGCCAGTTGGCTCTTCAGCGTCTCCCGAACCAGATATCTTATGATTATCACTTTAAATACGCCCGTTAAAACTCGTCTTATGCAGGAATTTAGCTTGTTTCATGGCTTAAACGTCATTTATTCTCTTGAGTCGTCGAAATCATCGCTAAGATTAAAAAACCCGGCGGATTCGCGCTTCATGACATTTATTGACGTGTCGAAACCGTAGTAACGTAAGATTAACACGAAGTCACCACAACGGCGGACATGAGTTACGAAAGGTTTCAATTCTATCCGTAGCCGCCGCCGTTGTCTTTAAGATTCAGGAGCGTAGTGCATGGAGTTCAGTGTAAAAAGCGGTAGCCCGGAGAAACAGCGGAGTGCCTGCATCGTTGTGGGCGTCTTTGAACCACGCCGACTCTCCCCGATCGCCGAGCAACTCGATAAAATCAGCGACGGCTATATCAGCGCCCTGCTGCGCCGTGGCGAACTGGAAGGCAAACCAGGGCAGACCCTGTTGCTGCACCATGTTCCGAACGTCCTGTCCGAGCGTATTCTGCTGATTGGCTGTGGTAAAGAACGTGAGCTTGATGAGCGCCAGTACAAGCAGGTTATTCAGAAAACCATTAATACACTGAATGATACTGGTTCGATGGAAGCCGTCTGCTTCCTGACGGAGCTGCACGTTAAGGGCCGCAACACGTACTGGAAAGTGCGTCAGGCCGTCGAAACCGCAAAAGAGAGCCTCTACAGCTTTGATCAGCTGAAGACCACCAAAAGCGAGCCGCGTCGCCCGCTGCGTAAAATGGTCTTTAACGTGCCAACCCGTCGCGAGCTGACCAGCGGCGAGCGCGCCATTCAGCACGGTCTGGCCATTGCCGCCGGTATTAAAGCGGCAAAAGATCTTGGCAATATGCCGCCAAACATCTGTAACGCCGCGTACCTGGCGTCTCAGGCGCGCCAGCTGGCTGACGCCTACAGCAAGAACGTCATCACCCGCGTTATCGGCGAACAGCAGATGAAAGAGCTGGGGATGCACTCTTATCTGGCGGTCGGTAACGGTTCCCAGAACGAATCCCTGATGTCGGTCATTGAGTACAAGGGCAATCCGTCAGAAGATGCGCGACCCATCGTGCTCGTCGGTAAAGGGCTGACCTTCGACTCCGGCGGTATCTCCATCAAGCCTTCAGAAGGCATGGATGAGATGAAGTACGACATGTGCGGCGCGGCGGCGGTTTACGGCGTCATGCGCATGGTCGCGGAACTTCAGTTGCCCATCAACGTGATCGGCGTGCTGGCGGGCTGCGAAAACATGCCTGGCGGCCGCGCTTATCGTCCGGGTGATGTGCTGACCACCATGTCCGGCCAGACCGTTGAGGTGCTGAACACCGACGCCGAAGGCCGTCTGGTGCTGTGCGACGTGCTGACCTACGTTGAGCGCTTCGAACCTGAAGCGGTGATTGACGTGGCTACCCTGACCGGCGCCTGCGTGATCGCGCTGGGGCACCACATCACCGGCCTGATGTCGAACCACAACCCGCTGGCGCATGAGCTGATCGGCGCGTCCGAGCAGGCCGGCGACCGCGCGTGGCGTCTGCCGCTGGGGGACGAGTTCCAGGAACAGCTGGAGTCTAACTTCGCAGACATGGCGAACATCGGCGGTCGTCCTGGCGGAGCTATTACCGCGGGCTGCTTCCTGGCGCGCTTTACCCGCAAGTACAACTGGGCGCACCTGGACATCGCGGGGACCGCATGGCGCTCCGGTAAAGCCAAAGGCGCGACCGGACGTCCGGTGGCGCTGCTGTCGCAGTTCCTGCTCAATCGTGCGGGTTTTAACGGCGACGAGTGATGTAAAACGCCGGGTGGCGGCTACGCCTTACCCGGCCTACACGCCACTCAACCGTAGGCCGGGTAAGCGAAGCGCCACCCGGCTTTGCATTTAAATCCACGACAAGAAGCCCCATATATGAAGAATGCAACGTTCTACCTTCTGGACAATGACACCCATCAGGATGGCCTCAGCGCCGTTGAACAGCTGGTGTGTGAAATTGCCGCAGAACGTTGGTGCGCAGGTAAACGCGTCCTGATTGCCTGTGAAGATGAGCAGCAGGCGATTCGCCTGGATGAAGCGCTATGGGCGCGCCCGCCGGAGAGTTTTGTTCCGCATAACCTGTCGGGCGAAGGTCCACGCGGCGGGGCACCGGTGGAGATTGCCTGGCCGCAAAAACGCAACAGCAGCGCGCGCGACATTCTCATTAGCCTGCGGACAGACTTTGCAGATTTTGCCACCGCTTTCACAGAAGTGGTAGACTTTGTCCCTTACGAAGAATCCTTGAAACAACTGGCGCGCGAACGCTACAAAGCGTACCGCCTGGCCGGTTTTAACCTGAATACGGCAACCTGGAAATAATGGAAAAGACATATAACCCACGCGATATCGAACAGCCGCTTTACGAGCACTGGGAACAGCAGGGCTATTTCAAGCCTAACGGCGACGAAAGCAAAGAGTCCTTCTGCATCATGATCCCGCCGCCGAACGTCACCGGCAGTTTGCATATGGGGCATGCTTTCCAGCAGACCATCATGGATACCATGATCCGCTACCAGCGCATGCAGGGCAAAAATACCCTGTGGCAGGCGGGGACTGACCACGCGGGTATCGCAACCCAGATGGTGGTTGAGCGTAAAATTGCCGCTGAAGAGGGTAAAACCCGCCACGACTACGGTCGCGACGCGTTCATCGACAAAATCTGGCAGTGGAAGGCAGAATCCGGCGGCACCATTACCCGTCAGATGCGCCGTCTCGGCAACTCCGTGGACTGGGAACGCGAGCGCTTCACCATGGATGAAGGCCTGTCCAACGCCGTGAAAGAAGTCTTCGTGCGCCTGTATAAAGAAGACCTGATTTACCGCGGCAAGCGCCTGGTCAACTGGGACCCGAAACTGCGCACCGCCATCTCTGACCTGGAAGTGGAAAACCGCGAGTCTAAAGGCTCCATGTGGCACATCCGCTATCCGCTGGCCGACGGCGCAAAAACCGCCGACGGTAAAGATTACCTGGTGGTGGCGACCACCCGTCCGGAAACCCTGCTGGGCGATACCGGCGTGGCCGTTAACCCGGAAGATCCGCGTTATAAAGATCTGATCGGCAAATTCGTGGTGCTGCCGCTGGTGAACCGCCGTATTCCGATTGTGGGCGACGAACACGCCGACATGGAAAAAGGCACCGGCTGCGTGAAAATCACCCCGGCGCATGACTTCAACGACTATGAAGTCGGTCGTCGTCATCAACTTCCGATGATCAACATTCTGACCTTCGACGGCGATATCCGCGAAAGCGCAGAAGTGTATGACACCAAAGGCAACGAATCCGACGTTTATTCCAGCGACATCCCGGCTGAGTTCCAGAAGCTGGAGCGCTTTGCCGCGCGTAAAGCCATCGTAGCCGCCGTTGACGCACTCGGCCTGCTGGAAGAGATTAAACCTCACGATCTGACCGTGCCGTACGGCGACCGTGGCGGCGTGGTTATCGAGCCAATGCTGACCGACCAGTGGTACGTGCGTGCCGACGTGCTGGCGAAACCGGCTGTGGAAGCGGTTGAGAACGGCAGCATTCAGTTCGTGCCGAAGCAGTACGAAAACATGTACTTCTCCTGGATGCGCGATATTCAGGACTGGTGTATTTCCCGTCAGCTGTGGTGGGGTCACCGTATCCCGGCATGGTACGACAACGAAGGCAATGTCTACGTTGGCCGCACCGAAGAGGAAGTGCGTCAGGAAAACAACCTGGGCGCTGACGTTGCCCTGCGCCAGGACGAAGACGTGCTGGATACCTGGTTCTCCTCCGCGCTGTGGACCTTCTCTACCCTCGGCTGGCCGGAAAACACCGACGCGCTGCGTCAGTTCCACCCAACCAGCGTGATGGTCTCCGGCTTCGACATCATCTTCTTCTGGATTGCCCGCATGATCATGATGACCATGCACTTCATCAAAGACGAAGACGGCAAGCCGCAGGTTCCATTCCATACCGTCTACATGACCGGCCTGATCCGCGACGACGAAGGCCAGAAGATGTCCAAATCCAAGGGTAACGTTATCGACCCGCTGGACATGGTCGATGGTATCTCTCTGGAAGAGCTGCTGGAAAAACGTACCGGCAACATGATGCAGCCGCAGCTGGCGGAGAAAATCCGCAAGCGTACCGAGAAGCAGTTCCCGAACGGGATCGAATCTCACGGTACCGACGCCCTGCGCTTCACCCTGGCGGCGCTGGCCTCCACCGGTCGTGACATCAACTGGGATATGAAGCGTCTGGAAGGTTACCGTAACTTCTGTAACAAGCTGTGGAACGCCAGCCGCTTCGTGCTGATGAACACCGAAGATCAGGATTGCGGCTTTAACGGCGGCGAAATGACCCTGTCTCTGGCAGACCGCTGGATCCTGGCGGAATTTAACCAGACGGTGAAAGCATTCCGCGACGCGCTGGACAGCTATCGCTTCGACATCGCGGCAGGCATCCTGTACGAATTCACCTGGAACCAGTTCTGCGACTGGTACCTGGAGCTGGCGAAGCCGGTCATGAACGGCGGTTCTGAAGCGGAACTGCGCGGCACGCGTAATACGCTGATTACCGTTCTGGAAGGTCTTCTGCGCCTTGCGCACCCGATCATTCCATTCATCACCGAAACCATCTGGCAGCGCGTGAAGGTGATTGCCGGTATTAATGCCGATACCATCATGCTCCAGCCCTTCCCGGCATTCGACGCCGCGAAAGTGGATGAAGCCGCGTCTGCGGATACCGAGTGGCTGAAGCAGGCGATCGTTGCGGTACGTAACATCCGCGCGGAAATGAACATCGCGCCGGGTAAACCACTGGAGCTGCTGCTGCGCGGTTGCAGCGAAGCTGCCGTTCGTCGCGTCACCGAGAACAACACCTTCCTGAAAACCATGGCGCGTCTGGAAAGCATCACCGTGCTGCCTGCCGATGACAAAGGTCCGGTTTCCGTGACCAAAATCATCGACGGCGCGGAGCTGCTGATCCCGATGGCGGGTCTGATCGACAAAGATGCGGAGCTGGCGCGTCTGGCGAAAGAAGTGGCGAAAGTCGACGTGGAAATTGGCAAAATCGAAAGCAAACTGGCGAACGAGGGCTTTGTGGCCCGCGCGCCGGAAGCGGTCATCGCCAAAGAGCGTGAGCGTCTGGTTGCCTTCGCCGATGCGAAGACCAAACTGATCGAGCAGCAGGCGGTTATTGCGGCGCTGTAATGCTTTTACCCCTTACGCTTCAGGGCGTAAGGGGTATCCTTCCTGAAAACTCCTCGCTTGCACTCCCCTTTCTGCGGTGCTATTAACAGCAGTTGTGTGTCAATTTTTGTCATGAGTAATGCTATGAGCGTGATTACCCCCGTCGCGACGACAATGCGTCGGATCACTGAGCAGGACAACCCGGCTATCGCCGCCGTTATCCGCACGGTTTCTGCCGAATATGGCCTGACCGCCGACAAAGGCTACACCGTGGCCGACCCAAATCTGGACGAACTTTTTCAGCTGTACAGCCAGCCGGGCCATGCCTACTGGGTCATCGAGCAGGACGGCCAGGTCGTGGGCGGCGGCGGCATTGCCCCACTGCTTTGCAGCGAGCCGGATATCTGTGAACTCCAGAAAATGTATTTCCTGCCAACGATACGCGGACAAGGCCTGGCGAAAAAGCTGGCGCTGGTCGCCCTGGAACATGCACGCTCACAGGGCTTTAAACGTTGCTACCTTGAAACCACCGCTTTCCTTAAAGAGGCCATTGGCCTGTATGAACATCTCGGCTTTGAGCATATTGATGCGCCACTGGGCTGCACGGGCCACGTGGACTGCGAAGTCAGGATGCTGAAAAATCTGTAAGTTTTGTTCCTGCCGTCTTCTGTTAAGCGTCTGTAAACTGAATGCTCTACACTCACAATTCACACCAAAACAGGGGAAATGCGATGTCGAAGATAAAAAGCTACGCCGCACCGCAGGCGGGTGCAGAACTTGAGCTGTACGAGTACGATGCGGGCGAACTAAAAGCGGAAGACGTCGAAGTACAGGTTGATTACTGCGGGATCTGCCACTCAGATCTCTCGATGATCGACAATGAATGGGGCTTCTCCAGCTATCCGCTGGTGGCCGGGCACGAAGTCATTGGCCGCGTCGTGGCGCTCGGCAGCGCCGCGCAGGACAAAGGGCTGAAAGTGGGCCAGCGCGTGGGTATCGGCTGGACGGCACGCAGCTGCGGCCACTGCGACGCCTGTATCAGCGGCAATCAGATCAACTGCCTTGAGGGCGCAACGCCGACCATCCTGAACAAGGGCGGTTTCGCCGATAAGCTGCGCGCCGACTGGCAATGGGTTATCCCGCTGCCGGACAGCATTGATATCGAATCCGCAGGTCCGCTGCTGTGTGGCGGTATCACCGTCTTTAAACCGCTGCTGATGCATCACGTCACCGCCACCAGCCGCGTGGGCGTGATCGGGATTGGCGGTCTGGGCCATATCGCCATCAAGCTGCTGCACGCGATGGGCTGTGAAGTGACGGCGTTCAGCTCTAACCCGGCGAAAGAGCAGGAAGTGCTGGCGATGGGTGCGGATAAAGTGGTGAACAGTCGCGATCCCCAGGCGCTCACCGCTCTGGCAGGCCAGTTTGACCTGATCATCAACACCGTCAACGTCGATCTCGACTGGCAGCCGTACTTTGAAGCCCTGGCCTACGGCGGTAACTTCCACACCGTGGGTGCGGTGATGAAGCCGCTGCCGGTTCCGGCGTTTACCCTGATCGGCGGGGATCGCAGCGTGTCAGGCTCCGCGACCGGTACACCGTACGAGCTGCGCAAGCTGATGAAGTTTGCCGGACGCACAAAAGTGGCACCGACCACCGAACTGTATCCGATGTCAAAAATCAACGAAGCGATCCAGCACGTGCGCGACGGCAAAGCCCGCTACCGCGTGGTGTTGAAAGCGGATTTCTGATGTGAGATTGCCGGGGAATGTGCGGCCTGATGCCCTCACCCCAACCCTCTCCCACAGGGAGAGGGCGCAAACACTAAAAACGGTAACGGTTGTTACCGTTTTGCATCTACCATGGTCTTAAACACTTCCGCCACCGCGACCGCCCCCGGATCCATCACCCCGTCCAGATTCTCTTTATTCACGTACGACGAACGCCCCGCGCCGGCTTTCGCCATTTTCGCCGTTGCTTCAGCCCCTTGCTGCGCGGCCTGCGCTGCCGCCTGAATATTGCCTTTCTGTAACGCCTCCAGCGCCGGTTGCAGGGCATCGATCAGCGTACGATCGCCGAGATCTGCACCGCCATACTGCTTCATCTGCGCCAGTCCGCTCAGCAATGCTTCAGGTAGCGGCTGTCCATCGTGAAGCTTTTGTCCTGCCGCAGTGAAGAAGATTGACATCAACACCCCACTCGATCCGCCCATCACCGTTGCCAGCCGCTCGCCAACCAGCAGGAGGAATGTCGGCACGTCGTTAAGGGGCAGGTTGTTCTCCTCAAGTCGCTGCGCAATATCCCGCGCCCCTTGCGCAAAGGTGGAGCCCGTATCGCCATCGCCTACTTTGGCATCCAGCGCGTTAAGGCGATTTTCCAGCTGGATCAATGTTTTCGTTACCGAGGCGACGGCCTCGCTCACCTGCGGATTGTCCGACGGGGTATATTCCACGCGATCATGAAGGGCGCTGTGGGGGACGGTACGCAGGGGCGCGAACGCGACGGGCTTCTGCCAGCCCAGCGTCTCGACCTCGGCGTGAATCGCCTTCTCGAAGAAATCGTTGAGCTTTAACAGCGTTAGCGAAAAGCCTTTCATATCCAGCGCACTCACCAGCGGCGCCGGGCCAATCAGATACGCAATGTTCTCTTTCAACGCCGAATGCGCCAGCTCTTTGGTGAGCAGAGCCATCTCCAGCGCTGACACGCCGCCGAGGTTGTTGATCAGCACCGCAAAGCGCCCGTCACCCGCCTGGGCTTTTAGCGGCGTCACCAGCGTATCGATAATCGCCCTGCTGTTCTGCGTATCCACCACCGATGCCCCCGGCTCGCCGTGAATCCCCAGCCCCAGCTCCACGTGGCCTTGCCTGATGCGTCCTTCTTCATCATCGCTACCCGGCAGGTTACAGGTTTGCATCGCAACCCCCAGGCTCCAGAGGTTATCGCAGGCCTGTTGCGCAATATCCCGCACGTCGTTCAGCGATTTCCCCTGTTCTGCCGCATATCCCGCAATCTTATGCACCAGCGCCGTTCCCGCGATACCACGCGGCTGCTTGTTATCCGGTAGGGCGATATCATCCGCCACGATAACCATCTCGACCTTCAGGCCGTAGCGTTTGGCTTTTTCCGCCGCCAGGCCAAAGTTAAGCCGGTCACCGGTGTAGTTTTTCACAATCAGCAGGCAGCCACGATCGCCCGTCACCGCCACAATGGCATTGAGGACCGCATCCACGCTTGGGGAAGCGAACAGATCGCCACATACCGCTGCGGTAAGCATGCCTTTACCGACGAACCCGGCATGTGCCGGTTCATGGCCGGAGCCGCCACCGGAGATCACCGCCACGCGGCTTTTATCCCAGTCGCCGCGAGCCACCACGCGGATGGCCGGATCGATATCCAGTTTGACGAGATTACCGTGCGGCGCGGAGAGAAGTATGCCTTCAATGGCATCGTTGACAAGCTGTTTGCGGTCGTTAAAAAAGAATCTGGACATAGTTTCCCAAAATTTTGTTTACCGTATGCAAAAGCATAGTCCGCACTGGATAATGCGCCGCAAAGTGAGGAATTTACGCAGACATTTTGCCGTCAGGTTGCCTATACTCCACCCAGGACTACGAGAGGACGTGCATCATGAGTACACCATTGTTAATCGCCAGGACGCTGGAAAAAGAGCTGTTTTTACTGCCCGCGATGGCGAACCGTCATGGCCTGATCACCGGCGCGACCGGGACGGGAAAAACCGTCACCCTGCAAAAGCTGGCTGAGTCGCTGTCAGAGACTGGCGTGCCGGTTTTTATGGCTGACGTGAAGGGCGATTTAACCGGGGTGGCTCAGGAAGGCGCAGCGTCAGAAAAACTCCTCGAGCGCCTGAAAAATATCGGCATCACGGACTGGACGCCGCACGGCAATCCGGTGGTGGTCTGGGATATCTTCGGCGAAAAAGGGCATCCGGTGCGTGCCACCGTCTCTGATCTCGGCCCGCTGCTGCTGGCGCGTCTGCTTAACCTCAACGACGTGCAGTCCGGGGTGCTGAACATTATCTTCCGTATCGCCGACGATCAGGGGCTACTGCTGCTCGACTTCAAAGATCTGCGCGCCATCACCCAGTACATTGGCGATAACGCCAAATCCTTCCAGAACCAGTACGGCAATATCAGCAGCGCCTCGGTGGGCGCCATTCAGCGCGGGCTCCTGACGCTGGAGCAACAGGGTGCCGAACACTTCTTCGGCGAGCCAATGCTGGATATCAAAGACTGGATGCGTACCGACAGCAGCGGCAAAGGCATCATCAACATTCTGAGCGCAGAGAAGCTCTACCAGATGCCGAAGCTTTACGCCGCCAGCCTGCTGTGGATGCTCTCTGAACTGTACGAACAACTGCCGGAAGCAGGCGATCTGGAAAAACCCAAACTGGTGTTCTTCTTTGACGAAGCGCACCTGTTGTTTAACGACGCGCCGCAGGTGCTGCTGGATAAAATTGAACAGGTTATCCGCCTGATCCGCTCCAAAGGTGTCGGGGTCTGGTTTGTGTCGCAAAACCCGTCGGATATTCCGGACAACGTACTGGGGCAGCTGGGTAACCGCGTGCAGCACGCCCTGCGCGCCTTTACGCCGAAAGATCAGAAAGCGGTGAAAGCCGCGGCGCAAACCATGCGTGCCAATCCGGCCTTTGATACCGAAACCGCCATTCAGGCGCTGGGTACCGGTGAAGCGCTGATTTCGTTCCTCGATGCAAAAGGCAGCCCGACAGTTGTCGAGCGTGCGATGGTGATTGCGCCCTGCTCGCGCATGGGGCCGGTAACGGACGATGAACGCAACGCCCTGATTAATCACTCCCCGGTGTACGGGAAGTATGAAGACGAGGTGGATCGCGAATCCGCGTTCGAGATGCTGCAAAAAGGGGTGCAGGCGACTGCCGAATCGCAGGATGCCCCTGCCGCAAAAGGGCAATCTGTTGCCGTGGACGACGGCATTCTCGGCGGGCTGAAAGATATTCTGTTCGGCAGCACCGGGCCACGCGGCGGCAAACGCGATGGCGTGGTTCAGACCATGGCAAAAAGTGCGACGCGTCAGATTACCAACCAGATAGTACGCGGCATGCTGGGAAGTCTGCTAGGCGGCCGTCGCCGGTAGCGGGGGAACCCACGGGCGGCCAAGCGCCGACCCCTGTACGCCGTTCTCCAGTAGATAGCGGTCGATTTCCAGCATCCCCATCCAGCGGTTCTCACACCAGAGCGGTGCCAGAAGCGTTGGGCGGCGGGCGCTGGCCGAGATGCGGTGGTAAACAATCTCCGGAGGCGTGTGGCGAATCATCTCCCCCGCCGTCACCGTATAGTCGTCGAGTTCGATACCACTTAACCGCCCCGCTTCCCAGGCTTTCGCCATTATGCTGCCCTTCACGATATGCAGCGGATGCAGCTTAATGCCATCCACGCCGGTCTCGACGACTTTTTCCAGCGTTTCCAGCCCGTGCTGCTGCCCTTCTCCTGGCAAGCCGACAATCAGATGCGAGCAGACTTTTAATCCACGCTCACGGGCGAGACGCGTGGTGCGCTGGTAGCAGGCGAAATCATGCCCGCGATTGATACGGTGCAGGGTTTTGTCATGCGCGGTCTGCAAGCCCAGCTCCAGCCAGATCTCGTAGCCCTTCTCTTTGTACTCACTAAGTAAATCCAGCACGGCCTCCGGCACGCAGTCCGGACGCGTCCCCACGCACAGCCCGACAATGTTCGCTTGAGCAACCGCCTGCTGATACATCGAGCGCAGCACCTGCACCTCAGCCCACGTGCTGGTGTAGGCCTGGAAATAGGCCAGATACTGCTTCGCGCGATTCACCAGACTCGCCTGATGGGCTAGCTGTTCAGCGATAGATTTATGCTGCTGGGCCTCGTCAGCAAACGAGGCCACGTTACAGAAAGTGCAGCCACCACGCCCGATGGTGCCATCGCGATTCGGGCAGCTAAAGCCGCCGTGCAGCGTCAGTTTGTGAACCTTTTGCCCATAGCGCTGCAAAAGATCCCCACCAAACATATTGACTAATTTCTGTAACTGCATAATCTGATAGACCGTCCCGAAGAAAGGGGACAAGCCTGCCATTTTTAGCCTCTGTCGGCGATGACCTGGATCAATCGCCCTGGACGGCCTTTATCTGTTTGAATAAATAATCACGATTACCGAGATTTCATTCACCCTGTACGTAATTACTTTTCCTTATGTTCTGATGGTTTTTTTCATTTATAGCGCCAGGACTGAAAAACAGTGATTTTATGCGGGTTTGAATGCAACACCAGATTAATATTCTGCTATAAATCTGCATTTCAGCACGCTGCATCGATAATACCGCTTTCATATAGTGAGTCAGATCACACTCCCCTGCACCTCCCCGGTGCTTTAAGTGGTTGTAAAAATAGTTAAATACATATTAAAAACAAAAAGATAACTACGCTTTAGCACATTTTTGTATAAATAAGATTGCCATTTGACCTGTGTACCAATTCCCGATAAGTTGGAAATCCGCTGGAAGCTTTCTGGATGAGCGGCCTGCTCATCATATTTATGCAGTAATTGAGATTCCCTCTGAAGCAAGTCCTCAAACTTGTTTACCTGCGCGAAAGGATGAAAAAGAGGGCGAATGCGAGGTCCGCGTATGAAACGCTAACCCCGTCGCCATGCTCTTTCTGCGCCTGTGCGCCACGGTAAAGTTCAGTGGGAAGCCCGACGAGCCTGGGGAGGTTCACTGATATGTTGTACGATAAATCCCTTGAGAAGGATAACTGTGGTTTCGGCCTGATCGCCCACATAGAAGGCGAACCTAGCCACAAGGTAGTGCGTACTGCTATTCACGCACTGGCCCGTATGCAGCACCGTGGCGCCATCCTTGCCGATGGTAAAACCGGCGACGGTTGCGGCCTGCTGCTGCAAAAACCGGATCGTTTCTTCCGTATCGTAGCGGAAGAGCGCGGCTGGCGTTTAGCCAAAAACTACGCTGTCGGTATGCTGTTCCTGAATCAGGATCCTGAAAAAGCTGCCGCCTCACGCCGCATCGTTGAAGAAGAACTTCAGCGTGAAACCCTGTCGATCGTCGGCTGGCGCGATGTGCCAACCAACGAAGGGGTGCTCGGTGAAATCGCCCTCTCCTCGCTGCCTCGTATTGAACAGATTTTTGTCAACGCGCCTGCGGGCTGGCGTCCGCGTGATATGGAACGCCGTCTGTTTATCGCCCGCCGCCGCATTGAAAAACGTCTTCAGGACGATAAAGAGTTCTACGTCTGTAGCCTCTCTAACCTGGTGAACATCTATAAAGGTCTGTGTATGCCGGCTGACCTGCCGCGCTTCTACCTGGACCTGGCGGATCTGCGTCTGGAATCGGCCATTTGCCTGTTCCACCAGCGCTTCTCCACCAACACCGTTCCACGCTGGCCGCTGGCGCAGCCGTTCCGCTACCTGGCGCATAACGGCGAGATCAACACCATCACCGGCAACCGCCAGTGGGCCCGCGCCCGTACCTATAAATTCCAGACGCCGCTGATCCCGGACCTGCACGATGCCGCGCCGTTCGTGAACGAAACCGGCTCGGACTCCAGCTCCATGGATAACATGCTGGAACTGCTGCTGGCGGGCGGGATGGACATCGTGCGCGCCATGCGTCTGCTCGTGCCACCGGCCTGGCAGAACAACCCGGATATGGACCCTGAGCTGCGCGCGTTCTTCGACTTTAACTCCATGCACATGGAGCCGTGGGACGGCCCGGCGGGCATCGTTATGTCCGACGGTCGTTTTGCCGCCTGTAACCTGGACCGTAATGGTCTGCGTCCGGCGCGCTACGTTATTACCAAAGACAAGCTCATCACCTGTGCCTCTGAAGTCGGGATCTGGGATTACCAGCCAGACGAAGTGGTCGAGAAAGGCCGCGTCGGACCGGGCGAGCTGATGGTGATCGACACCCGCGGTGGGCGTATTCTGCATTCCGCCGAAACCGACAACGATCTGAAGAGCCGCCATCCGTACAAAGAGTGGATGGAGAAAAACGTGCGTCGTCTGGTGCCGTTTGAAGATCTGTCGGACGAAGAAGTGGGCAGCCGCGAGCTGGACGATGACACCCTCGCGAGCTTCCAGAAGCAGTTTAACTACAGCGCGGAAGAGCTGGACTCGGTTATCCGCGTGCTCGGTGAAAACGGCCAGGAAGCGGTCGGCTCAATGGGTGACGATACCCCGTTTGCCGTGCTCTCCAGCCAGCCACGCATTATTTATGACTACTTCCGTCAGCAGTTTGCGCAGGTCACTAACCCGCCAATCGATCCGCTGCGCGAAGCCCACGTCATGTCGCTGGCCACCAGCATCGGCCGTGAGATGAACGTCTTCTGTGAAGCTGAAGGCCAGGCGCACCGTCTGACCTTTAAATCACCGATCCTGCTGTACTCCGATTTCAAACAGCTCACCACCATGACCGAGGAGCACTATCGCGCCGACACGCTCGATATCACCTTCGACGTGACCGAAACGAGCCTCGAAGAGACGGTGAACGCGCTGTGCGATAAAGCCGAGCAGATGGTGCGTAACGGCACCGTTCTGCTGGTGCTGTCTGACCGCAACATCGCGAAAAACCGTCTGCCGGTGCCTGCACCCATGGCGGTGGGGGCTATCCAGACGCGTCTGGTGGACAAGAGCCTGCGCTGCGACGCCAACATCATCGTTGAAACCGCGAGCGCGCGCGACCCGCACCACTTTGCGGTGCTGTTAGGCTTTGGCGCCACGGCAATCTACCCGTATCTGGCCTACGAAACGCTGGCCCGCCTGGTAGATACCCGCGCGATCGACAAAGACTACCGCGCCGTGATGCTGAACTACCGTAACGGCATCAACAAAGGTCTGTACAAAATCATGTCCAAAATGGGCATCTCGACCATCGCCTCTTACCGCTGCTCGAAGCTGTTTGAAGCAGTCGGCCTGCATGACGACGTCGCCAACCTCTGCTTCCAGGGCGTGATCAGCCGTATCGGCGGCGCCGGTTTTGCTGACTTCCAGCAGGATCTGGTGAACCTGTCGAAACGCGCCTGGCTGGCACGTAAGCCGCTGGAACAGGGCGGCCTGCTGAAATATGTCCACGGGGGTGAGTATCACGCTTATAACCCGGACGTGGTGCGCACGCTGCAACAGGCAGTGCAGAGCGGCGAGTACAGCGATTATCAGCAGTATGCAGAGCTGGTGAACAACCGTCCGGCAGCGACGCTGCGCGATCTCATTGCCCTCAATCCGGGTGATGAAGCGGTCAGCATTGACGAGGTTGAACCCGCGTCTGAGCTGTTCAAACGTTTCGACACCGCGGCGATGTCTATCGGCGCGCTGAGCCCGGAAGCGCACGAAGCGCTGGCGGAAGCCATGAACAGCATCGGCGGCAACTCCAACTCCGGGGAAGGCGGTGAAGATCCGGCCCGCTACGGCACCAATAAAGTGTCCCGTATTAAGCAGGTGGCGTCTGGTCGCTTTGGCGTAACGCCTGCGTACCTGGTTAACGCCGACGTGATTCAGATTAAAGTCGCGCAGGGTGCGAAACCGGGTGAAGGCGGTCAGCTGCCGGGTGATAAAGTCACCCCATACATCGCTAAGCTTCGCTATTCAGTGCCGGGCGTGACGCTGATCTCCCCGCCGCCGCACCACGATATCTACTCTATCGAGGATCTGGCGCAGCTGATTTTCGACCTGAAACAGGTCAACCCGAAAGCGATGATCTCCGTGAAGCTGGTTTCCGAACCGGGTGTTGGCACTATCGCCACCGGCGTGGCGAAAGCCTATGCGGATCTAATCACTATCGCCGGTTACGACGGCGGCACCGGCGCAAGCCCGCTCTCCTCCGTGAAATACGCGGGTTGTCCGTGGGAGCTTGGCCTGGTGGAAACCCAGCAGGCGCTGGTCGCTAACGGCCTGCGTCACAAGATCCGTTTGCAGGTGGACGGCGGGCTGAAAACCGGCCTCGACATCATCAAAGCGGCGATTCTGGGAGCGGAAAGCTTCGGCTTTGGTACCGGCCCAATGGTTGCGCTCGGCTGTAAATACCTGCGTATTTGCCACCTGAACAACTGTGCAACGGGCGTGGCTACCCAGGACGAAAAGCTGCGTAAGAATCACTACCACGGCCTGCCGTTCAAAGTGACCAACTACTTTGACTTCATCGCCCGTGAAACCCGCGAGCTGATGGCGCAGCTGGGCGTGAAGCGTCTGGTAGACCTGATTGGCCGTACCGACCTGCTGAAAGAGCTTGAGGGCTTCACGGCCAAGCAGCAGAAGCTGGAGCTGTCTAAGCTGCTGGAAACCGCTCAGCCGCATCCTGGCAAAGCGGTTTACTGTACCGAGAACAACCCGCCGTTCGACAACGGCGTGCTGAACGCACAGCTGCTGCAACAGGCGAAGCCGTATGTGGATGAGAAGCAGAGCAAAACGTTCTGGTTTGATATCCGCAACACCGACCGTTCCGTGGGTGCGTCCCTCTCCGGTTACATCGCGCAAACGCACGGTGACCAGGGTCTGGCGTCGGATCCGATTACCGCGCACTTCAGCGGTACCGCGGGTCAGAGCTTCGGCGTGTGGAACGCAGGCGGAGTTGAGTTATACCTGACCGGCGATGCCAACGACTACGTCGGAAAAGGCATGGCGGGCGGTCTGCTGGCGGTGCGTCCTCCGGTTGGTTCAGCCTTCCGCAGCCATGAAGCGAGCATCATCGGCAATACCTGTCTGTACGGCGCAACCGGCGGTCGTCTGTTTGCCGCGGGCCGTGCGGGCGAACGTTTTGCGGTGCGTAACTCCGGCGCCATCACCGTGGTGGAAGGCATCGGCGATAACGGCTGTGAATACATGACGGGCGGAATTGTGTGCGTCCTGGGTAAAACCGGCGTGAACTTTGGCGCGGGCATGACGGGCGGTTTTGCCTACGTCCTGGATGAAGACGGTGAGTTCCGCAAACGCGTGAACCCGGAGCTAGTGGAAGTGCTGGACGTTGATACGCTGGCCATCCACGAAGAACACCTGCGCGGTTTAATTACCGAACACGTGCAGCATACCGGTTCTTCGCGCGGCGAAGAGATCCTGGCCAACTGGCCGGCGTTCTCTGCGAAATTCGCGCTGGTGAAGCCGAAGTCCAGCGATGTTAAAGCCCTGTTGGGTCACCGTAGTCGTAGCGCAGCAGAGCTGCGCGTGCAGGCGCAGTAAGGAATTCAGATGAGCCAGAACGTTTACCAGTTTATCGACCTTCAGCGTGTTGATCCGCCAAAGAAACCGCTGAAGATCCGTAAAATTGAATTTGTTGAAATCTATGAGCCGTTTTCAGAAGGCCAGGCCAAAGCACAGGCAGACCGCTGCCTGTCCTGCGGTAACCCTTACTGCGAATGGAAGTGTCCGGTCCATAACTACATCCCGAACTGGCTGAAGCTGGCCAACGAAGGGCGTATTTTTGAAGCCGCCGAGCTGTCTCATCAGACCAACACCCTGCCGGAAGTGTGCGGCCGCGTGTGCCCTCAGGATCGTCTGTGTGAAGGCTCCTGTACGCTGAACGACGAGTTTGGCGCGGTAACCATCGGCAACATCGAACGCTATATCAACGATAAAGCGTTCGAGATGGGCTGGCGCCCGGATATGACCGGTGTGCGTCAAACCGACAAGCGCGTAGCGATTATCGGCGCGGGCCCGGCAGGCCTGGCCTGTGCGGACGTGCTGACCCGTAACGGCGTGAAGGCGGTGGTCTTTGATCGCCACCCGGAGATTGGCGGCCTGCTGACCTTCGGTATCCCGGCCTTCAAGCTGGAGAAAGAGGTGATGACCCGCCGCCGCGAAATCTTCACCGGCATGGGCATTGAGTTCAAACTCAACACCGAAGTGGGCCGCGACGTGCAGCTCGACGACCTGCTGAAAGATTACGACGCCGTGTTCCTTGGCGTAGGCACTTATCAGTCCATGCGCGGTGGTCTGGAGAACGAAGATGCGCCAGGCGTGTACGACGCGCTGCCGTTCCTGATTGCGAATACCAAACAGCTAATGGGCTACGGCGAGACCGCCGATGAGCCGTTCGTCAGCATGGAAGGCAAACGCGTGGTGGTGCTGGGCGGCGGTGATACCGCGATGGACTGCGTGCGTACCTCCATTCGCCAGAATGCGGCGCATGTCATCTGTGCCTACCGTCGTGACGAAGAGAACATGCCGGGCTCTAAGCGCGAAGTGAAAAACGCACGTGAAGAGGGCGTCGAGTTCCAGTTCAACATCCAGCCTCTGGGTATTGAAGTGAATGCCAACGGTAAAGTGAGCGGCGTGAAGATGGCGCGCACGGAGATGGGTGCGCCAGATGCGAAAGGCCGTCGTCGCGCGGAGATCGTGGCCGGTTCTGAACACGTGATCCCGGCTGACGCCGTGGTGATGGCGTTTGGTTTTCGTCCTCACAGCATGGAGTGGCTGGCGAAGCACAGCGTAGAGCTGGACTCTCAGGGCCGCATCATTGCGCCAGAAGGCAGCGATAACGCGTTCCAGACCAGCAACCCGAAAATCTTCGCCGGTGGCGACATCGTTCGCGGCTCTGACCTGGTGGTCACGGCGATTGCCGAAGGCCGTAAAGCGGCTGACGGGATCATGAACTTCCTGGAAGTGTAAGCCCCTCTGACTCCCCGGCAGAAGCATAAAGCGGAACGCTGGGGAGCCTGTTTTCAGTAGCCTACCCTTAAGTTAATGGTGCCTTTTTAAGCAAAAAAGCAGCGTAAATCCCGACGTAAACGTTTGCTTTCGTGAAAAAAATGTATATTATGCGGCGGATTTTTTGGCCAAAATTCAAGGAGGCGTTGTGTCGCAAGATAACAATTATAGCCAGGGCCCCGTCCCTCTGGCGGCGCGGAAAGGCGTGGTTCCACTCACTTTTGTGATGTTAGGGTTAACGTTTTTTTCCGCCAGTATGTGGACCGGAGGCACGCTCGGTACCGGTCTTTCCTATAATGATTTCTTCCTCGCAGTTCTCTTCGGCAATCTCCTCCTCGGTATTTACACTGCTTTTCTTGGCTACATTGGCGCAAAAACCGGCCTCTCAACCCATCTTCTTGCGCGTTACTCGTTCGGTATAAAAGGTTCCTGGCTTCCCTCCATGCTTTTAGGCGGTACGCAGGTAGGGTGGTTTGGCGTCGGCGTAGCGATGTTTGCCATCCCGGTGAGTAAAGCCACGGGCATCGACGTGAACATCCTGATTGCAGTTTCCGGCCTGTTGATGACGTTAACCATTTTTTTTGGCATCTCGGCACTGACGATTTTATCCATCATCGCCGTACCCGCTATCGTCATCCTGGGTAGCTACTCCGTCTGGCTGGCGGTGGACGGCGTGGGAGGATTGGACCACCTCAAATCCATTGTGCCGCAGACGCCGCTCAACTTTTCCAGCGCGCTGGCGCTGGTCGTAGGCTCGTTTATCAGCGCAGGCACGCTGACCGCCGACTTCGTCCGCTTTGGCCGCAATGCCAAAGGTGCCGTTCTGGTGGCGATGGTGGCATTTTTCCTTGGCAACTCGCTGATGTTTATCTTCGGTGCGGCAGGCGCTGCCGCCGTAGGACAGGCCGATATTTCTGACGTGATGATCGCCCAGGGACTGCTGCTGCCGGCCATTGTCGTTCTTGGCCTGAATATCTGGACCACCAATGACAACGCGTTGTACGCCTCTGGTTTGGGTTTCGCCAATATTACTGGCCTTTCCAGCCGTACGCTGTCGGTGGTTAATGGCATTATCGGTACGCTGTGCGCGCTGTGGCTATACAACAACTTCGTTGGCTGGCTGACCTTTTTGTCGGCAGCGATTCCGCCGGTTGGCGGGGTGATTATCGCCGACTACCTGATTAATCGCCGCCGCTATGCCAGCTTCGACCACGCAAAATTTGTGTCCGTTAACTGGATTGCCATTTTCTCGGTTGCCCTGGGTGTTGCTGCCGGGCACTACATTCCGGGAATTGTCCCCGTTAACGCAGTATTGGGTGGCGTCTTCAGCTATTTGGTGTTAAACCCATTCGCCAAACGTACCCTTGCTAATCCTTCGGAGGTTTCCCATGCAGAATAATTCCCTCACTATCCGTCAGGCCCGTTTGCAGGGGCAAGAGGGTTTATGGCAAATCACGATTGAGGACGGACGCTTCAGCCGTATCGATCCTCAGGAAATCGCCTCTGCGCCAGTCGGTCAGGTGCTGGACGCCGAATGCGGGCTGGTTATCCCTCCTTTCATCGAGCCGCATATCCATCTGGATACAACGCAAACGGCGGGTGAACCGAACTGGAACCAGTCCGGCACGCTTTTCGAGGGAATCGAGCGCTGGGCCGAACGCAAGGCGATGCTTACCCACGAAGACGTTAAAACTCGCGCGATGCAGACCCTGAAGTGGCAAATCGCCAACGGCATTCAGTACGTACGTACACACGTTGACGTCTCGGACCCCACCCTTACGGCACTGAAAGCCATGCTGGAGGTGAAGCAGGAAGTCGCCCCGTGGGTCGATATGCAAATTGTGGCATTCCCGCAGGAAGGCATTCTTTCTTATCCGAACGGTGAAGAACTGCTTGAGGAAGCCGTGCGTTTAGGGGCGGATGTCATCGGCGCAATCCCCCACTTTGAATTTACGCGTGAATATGGCGTTGAGTCGCTGCATAAAACGTTTTCCCTGGCCAGAAAGTACGACCGACTGATCGATGTCCACTGTGATGAAATTGATGATGAACAATCGCGCTTCGTTGAAACCGTTGCCGCACTGGCACATCGTGACGGAATGGGTTCACGCGTGACCGCCAGCCATACCACGGCGATGCACTCCTATAATGGCGCGTATACGTCCCGACTGTTCCGCCTGTTAAAAATGTCAGGCATTAACTTCGTGGCAAACCCGCTGGTTAACACGCATTTGCAGGGCCGTTTCGATACCTATCCCAAACGCCGAGGCATCACACGCGTCAAAGAAATGCTGGAAGCGGAGATCAACGTCTGCTTTGGTCATGACGACGTTTTCGATCCGTGGTATCCGCTGGGAACCGCGAATATGCTTCAGGTTCTGCATATGGGGCTGCACGTTTGCCAACTGATGGGTTACGGGCAAATAAATGATGGGCTTAACCTGATCACTACCCACAGCGCGAAAACGCTCGATTTGCAGGACTATGGCGTGCGCGTTGGGAATACAGCAAACCTGGTGATTCTCCCGGCAGAGAATGGGTTTGATGCAGTTCGTCGCCAGACGCCGGCACGATACTCTGTTCGCCACGGCAAGGTGATTGCCGAGACGGTGCCCAGCCAGACAACCTTGCACCTGACGCAGCCGGAAGCGGTGACGTTTAAGCGCCAGAATATCGAATAACATTGCCGGATGGCGGCTGCGCCTTATCCGGCCTGCAAATTACGTTATGCCCGCAGGCCTGATAAGCGAAGCGCCATCAGGCCTATAAACTACGTATCCAGCAAGCGGGCGCGTACCTTCACCACGACTTTCTTTATCTCGCCTGGCTCAAGGATTGCGCATCCTGGCTTATGTGGCTCTCCCGGCATAAATACGGCGCACATCCCCGGCCGGAGGGTGACACACTGTTCACCTGCAATCTCACTGCACAACTGATAATCTTCTTCAGGATGAAAATCTTCACGCTGGCGTGCCGAGCCCGTCACGCCAAAGAGGATGCGCTCTTCTCCCGTCAATAACACCTGGATATCAATATATTGCTCATGCAGTTCCGCTTTCTTCTGGTCTGGAAACTGCGTGGCAAACGTCATCACGTTCATGAAGATATCCTCACCGCGAAGCTCATAACGTCCTGCCGCTTTTTCCAGCGGACGGGCAGTCAGCGCGAGGGTTAGCGCCTCCAGAAGAACGGGATGCAACCCCGTGGAGGGAAGCGTCCGAATCTCACCAAAAAACATCATCTTTCTCCCTGAGCTAACAGCGCCGCGCCCAGTAAGCCCGCATCGTGTCGATAGTGCGCGGCGGTTAATTCAACGTGATAAACAGAAGGATGCTCCTCAAGATACGCGCGGACCCGCGCCAGATACCCTCCTGCCAGCCCGATGCTGCCGCCAATCACCACGCGCTGGCAGTCCATCACCGCTTTCGTGTCGGCAATAAGCCGCGCCAGTACCTGTGCAGAACGTTGGACCAGTTCCGCCGCCTGTTTATTTCCCTCTGCCGCGCGCGCAAAAATCGTTTTTGCATCGCATCCTGCAAGCTCTCCCCTGGCTGCGGCGGCAATACCGCGACCAGACGCGATGGCTTCCACGCACCCCACGCGACCACAGCCGCATTGCGGGCCGTTTGGATCGGCGAGCGTATGCCCAAGATGCCCTGCCAGTCCGCCGCTTCCGGTCACGAGTTTCCCGTTACTGACTACGCCGCCCCCCACGCCCGTTGAAACAGTCAGGAATACCATGTCTTTAATTTCCTTCGCACTAACGTGATATTCCGCCCATGCCGCAGCCTGAGCATCATTGATCGCCAGGGTCGGCAAACCAGCAATGTCTTCGAGCGTCTGCACCAGCGGAAAATGGTGCAATCCTCCGAGATTTTGCGGGTTAATCGCCAGCAGATTGCCGTCCTGAATGATTCCGGTTGAGGCAATGGCCGCACGCGTTGCCTGGGTCTGTAACGGCTTGACCAGCTCAGCCAGCGCCTCACGCAGTGCGTCAGGCGTCTTACTGGCGGGCGTAGGGCATTCGCGTCGCGCGTGGATCTGTAAACCGTCATCCACCAGGGCGGCGGCAAGTTTAGTTCCACCTATGTCTATCGCCAGTGTCGTCATAGCACCGCCCCGCTCGGAAATGTTTTTATCCCGTTGTGACATACTTCATCCCTTACGAATGTGCCCGGTACAGGTCCGGGCAAGCGGATTAACTTTTGCTTTTCGCTAAAGCGCTTTTATCGCCGCCAAACGGGACGGCTCCGCTGAAAGGTTTACCGTCAATAGCGTCATGCGTACGCAGGGCTTCTGGCCTGATCCAGCGCTGAACGCGGGAGGGCATATCCAGACCAATAAGCAAGATCACCACAAACGTCAGGCCAAAAGAGAGCGATCCCAGGGCCGTGCCCAGCGCCATATCCTGCGACAGCAGCGCGCCAATCACCGGGGCAATCGCGCCGCCCAACGCGCCAACGTTGTAGGTAAAGCCCAGACCCGCCGCACGCTGGTCGGTATCGAAATAGCCGCCGATGAGTTTGGGTAAGATCCCGGAGATCCCCTGCCCCAGCATCTGCTGGAAAAAGAGTAACAAGCCCAACACCCAGACATTGGCGCCGCCGATCGCAAAGACGGGAACAATCAGGAGCTGTGAGGCCAACAGGCTACAGACATAGGCCTTGCGGGTGCCAAGCCAGTCACCGAGAAAACCACCCACGCAGCAGCCTACTGCCGCGCCGAAGCCGCTAAAGAACAGCACCTTCGCCACCGTTGAGGGATCATAGGCCAGGTCGGTTTTCAGATAAGTGGGTAATAGCGCCTGAATCGGCCAGGAGTAGAGAAAGGCGAAGAGCACGACAACCATCAACGTGACGCCCGTCGGCCAGCGTTTACCGCTGCTTTGCACCATAAAGCTGATAAAGACGATGGCGCACAGCAGGCCGAGAATAACGACCAGCCCCGCGTTGTTGAGTTCGCCTGCAAAACAGAACCACAGCGCCGTACCGGCAAACAGCGTCATCGCCATATTGATGATGCGGTATTTGCCGCGATACAGAATATCAACCATGGTGCGCACCGGGGCTTTGCCTTCGTGCTTCGCTTTCCAGTCCTCAGCTTCCGGAATATTTTTCCGCAGCCACAGGGCAAAGACGATGGGCAGAATGCCGATAAAGAACAGCGCCCGCCAGCCCCAGACGGGCACGACAAGGCTGTAGACCTGGGCCGCAACCACGGCGCCGACGGAGAAACCGGAAATCAGAAAACCACTCGCCTTGTTGCGCAGGTGCTTTGGCCAGCTTTCAATCACATAGGTTGCGCTGGAGCCATATTCCCCCGCCATCCCCATGCCTATCACCATGCGGGCGATAAACAGGGTGACGTAACCCGGCGCAAAACCGCAGGCCAGCGTACCGCAGGAAAAGAGCACGATGCTGGTGATCATCGCCAGCTTGCGGCCATAGCGGTCGCCCATGGCGCCCAGCAGCAGGCCGCCGAACCAGCGCGATATAAAGGCCGCCGAAATCAGGCTCGCCGCTTCCACTGTCGTCAGGGCAAACTCGCTTTTTATTTCTGTCAGGACTAAGGCTATCAATACAAAATCGAAGCCATCAAGCAGATATCCCAGCCAGGCGGCGGAGAAGGCGCGCCACTGAGGACGGGTAAGATGGCGGTACCACGGGATGCTTTGGGTAGACTTACTCATTTCACTCTCCCGACGATTTCTCTGTCGTTTTGCCGGATGGCGGCTGCGCCTTATCCGGCCTACGTAGCATGTTTTTGTAGGCCGGATAAGGCGAAGCGCCCCCGGCTATGCGTTAGCGTTTTTCCGCCATTAGCTGCTCCGCCAGCGCTTTCAGCGCTGGCACGAATTTTTCATCCACAGGGGCAAACGGCTTACGGCACAGCGGCACGGATACCACGTCCATATAGTGCAGAACCGTTTTCAGACCACGGAACACCCCGGCTTTAATCAGCAGATCGATCACCGTGTTGCATTCGCTTTGCAGGCGCTGTGCGGTGGCGTTATCCCCTTCACGAACCGCTTTAGCGATCGCCTGGTAGCGCCAGCCCATAATGTTGTAGGTGCTGCCGATCCCCCCGTCCGCGCCGGCCAGCAGGCCGGAGGCGAAGATCTCGTCATAGCCGTTGTAGAGCACCAGATCCGGATGTTCACGACGGATCTGCTCCATCTGGAAGAGATCGCCGGAGGTTTGCTTCAGCGCGCCGACGCCAGGCAGCGTTACCAGCGTGTTGATCTGATCCAGGCTTAACTTCACGCCGCTTAACGCCGGAATGTTATAGACCACCATCGGCAGACCATCCGCCGAATCAATAATTGCACGGTAATGATCGCAATGTTCTTCAAAGCTAAAGGGATAGTAAAACGGTGTGACGGCGGACACAGCGTCAAAACCGACGCGGGCGGCGGCCATGGCTAACTGCTGGCTTTCCGCCGTGCTGACGCAGCCAACATGGGCGATGAGCGTGATTTTCCCCTTCGCCTCTTCCGCCACAATCTCCATCACCTGCTCTCGTTCCGAAAGGCTCTGTACAAAGGCCTCTCCCGTTGAACCGCCGACGTACAGCCCATCGATACCCTGTTCAATATTGAACCGCACCAGACGGCGCAGGCTTTCTTTATCCAGCATCTGCTCAGAGTTAAACGGGGTCAGGAGTGCGGCCATTACGCCGCGTAATTGCGTTGCCATAGTTACCTCAATCGATCGTGTGTTTGTTATAACGACATACCTTTATACCTGTTATACCAGATCAATTAAGCAGCAGTAGAATACAGAACGCTTATATTGCGATCTGCTTCACTAAAGGATCGTTATTTTTTGGCTTTTGAATGATGGCCGAAAGCGTGCCAGGTGGCGGAGACGCTGTTAAGGTGAGTTTGCAACGCCCGATCCGCTTCATCGGGATCGCGGCGGCGGATCGCATCCACAATTGCGATATGCTGGCGATAGCTGACTTCATTATGCTGATAAAGCTCTGCGTCCGGCACTTTAGGACGCGCCGCAATTAACCAGTCAAGCAGCGCAACGTGGATCGCATTGAAGATCGGATTGCCGGGGATCTCCGCCAGCACGCGGTGAAAATCGACATCGGAACGAATAAATAGCGTGTTGTCATCCAGGGACTGGCTGTTGATCTCCAGGGCTTTTGTGAGCTGCGCAATCTGATCGTCAGTGGCATATTCTGCGGCATAACGAACAAGGCTGGATTCAAAGAACAGGCGAAGCTGCTCGAAATGGGCAATACCGCCGGGCTGGGTCAGAAAGTCTTTCGCCATTCCCGACAATTCACTGATGATGGTATCGGCAGACGGCATGGTTACGCGGGCACGTTCACCGTTGTTAATCTGCACCAGCCCTTTACGCTTTAGCGCCGCCAGCGCTTCGCGCACCGAGGGGCGACCCACGTTGAAGAACTCCATCAGTTCGCGCTCGGAGGGTAACTGCTCTCCCTGGGCAAATTCCTTCCGACGGATCATCTGCTCCAGCTCTTCTTCCACCATATCAGACAGTTTTTTGCGCGCCAGCGGCCGACGGCGCAGGCTGCGACCAATGGTTTCATCAGAGTTTTCAGCTTTAAGATCAGTCGGTTTCATTGCAGTCCGGTGCCATTGAAGGAAAACAGTTCATCATAACACAGGAAATTAGAGGGGGCGAAAAGGGACCGAAAGCAAAACAGGCCCGTCGGGCCTGTTTGTTTATTTCACAACGCGCAGTGCGGGACGACCACCGCGTGGTGGTGGCTCGTCATCCGGATCGGTGTCGTCATTATGATCGGGTTTATCGCCATCGATGACAGACATTACCGTGTCGCTTTCGCGTTCATCGGATGCCTCATCATCATTCAGGCTGGCAACCTCTTCATCATAAGCCGCTTCCGGCTCAAACATGGTGCCCGCACCGTTTTCACGGGCGTAGATAGCCAGCACAGCTGCCAGCGGCACGGAAACCTGACGCGGCACGCCGCCGAAGCGCGCATTAAAGCGCACTTCGTCGTTCGCCAGCTCCAGGTTACCCACTGCGCGTGGCGCAATATTCAGTACAATCTGTCCGTCGCGCGCGTATTCCATTGGAACCAGCACGCCCGGCAACGTCACATCCACAACCAGGTGCGGCGTGAGCTGGTTATCCAGCAGCCATTCATAGAAGGCGCGCAGCAGATACGGACGGCGTGGTGAAAGTTGTGACATTTCCACAGTCATTAGCCTCGGCCGAGACGCATTTCACGTTCCGGTTCAGTTAAAGATGCCAGGAAAGAGTCGCGCTCAAAGACGCGAGTCATGTAGCCTTTCAGCTCTTTCGCGCCAGGGCCGCTGAACTCTACGCCCAGGGTTGGCAGACGCCACAGCAACGGAGCCAGGTAGCAATCCACCAGGCTGAACTCGTCGCTCAGGAAGAAAGGCTTTTGACCAAATACCGGCGCAATCGCCAGCAGCTCTTCACGCAGCTGTTTACGTGCAGCATCCGCTTCAGAAGAGGAACCGTTGACGATAACGTTCATCAGCGAGTACCAGTCTTTCTCGATACGCTGCATGTACAGGCGGCTTTCACCACGCGCAACAGGATAAACAGGCATCAGCGGCGGATGCGGGAAACGCTCATCCAGGTATTCCATAATGATACGGGATTCCCACAGGGTCAGCTCGCGATCCACCAGCGTCGGTACGCTTTGGCTCGGGTTGAGATCGATCAGATCCTGAGGCGGGTTATCCTTTTCCACATGCTCGATCTCAAAACTGACACCCTTCTCGGCCAGCACGATACGAACCTGATGGCTATAAATGTCAGTAGGACCAGAAAACAGCGTCATTACCGAACGTTTGTTGGCAGCGACAGCCATGAAAACCTCCAGGTATATTCAGAATTTTTACTGCTACCAGCCCAACGGGGCCAGCCAGACGATGTATCGCCCATCCCAGAGAAGACACATTGTTCAAGAATCGAACAAAAATCGAGTATTCACCGATATTTGGGCAGAAAATTGGATGATAGTTTACCAGATTTTGATGGCTTTGTGGTGAGGGGATTCCGGAAATGTGGAAAAAGAGAAGATATATGAAATGTTACTGTGGATAACCTACGCATTATCCATAAAAAAACCCGCCGAAGCGGGTTTTTCGCCAATCGTTCTGCGTAAGCAGAATGGATTAACGTTTGGAGAACTGTGGACGACGACGTGCTTTACGCAGACCCACTTTCTTACGTTCAACCTGACGAGCGTCACGAGTAACGAAGCCAGCTTTACGCAGTTCAGAACGCAGGGATTCGTCGTACTCCATCAGCGCGCGGGTGATACCGTGACGGATCGCACCTGCCTGACCGGAGATACCACCACCTTTAACGGTGATGTACAGATCCAGTTTTTCTACCATATCAACCAGTTCCAGCGGCTGGCGAACTACCATGCGGGCAGTTTCGCGACCGAAGTATTGTTCCAGAGAACGCTGGTTGATTACGATTTTACCACTGCCCGGTTTGATGAAAACGCGAGCTGCGGAACTTTTGCGGCGACCAGTGCCGTAGTATTGATTTTCAGCCATTGCCTATAATCCCGATTAGATGTCAAGAACTTGCGGTTGCTGTGCCGCGTGGTTGTGCTCGTTGCCTGCGTAAACTTTCAGTTTACGGAACATAGCACGACCCAGCGGGCCTTTTGGCAGCATGCCTTTAACCGCGATTTCAATCACACGCTCAGGACGGCGGGCAATCATCTCTTCAAAGGTCGCTTCTTTGATACCACCGATGTGGCCGGTGTGGTGGTAGTACATTTTGTCAGTACGCTTGTTGCCGGTAACAGCAACTTTGTCAGCGTTCAGAACGATGATGTAATCACCGGTATCAACGTGCGGAGTGTATTCCGCTTTATGCTTACCGCGCAGGCGACGAGCCAGTTCAGTAGCCAGACGGCCCAGAGTTTTACCGGTCGCGTCAACAACATACCAGTCGCGCTGTACGGTTTCTGGTTTAGCTGTAAAAGTTTTCATTAAAAGCTTACCCAAATAATAAGTTACACGTTGGTGAACACCCAAACGTTTAGTCAGTTGAGGTTCACACGACAAAGTCCGGCAAACCTACCCCTTCGAATAGCACATGCCGACACATAGAAAGTTTCGGGAAAAAAACCTTCTCGTAACGTGGGGTCGCAAGATTATAGAGAAGTTGAGGTCAAAGATCGACCCTTAAATGTGATTTGGAATGGGTTTTTCGGGGTCAGGTATTGTGCGGTCTGGTGCCCTCACCCCCAGCCCCTCTCCCACGGGGAGAGGGGAGCATTTATTATGGCATATGCTCACGCTTGAGGTACTCTTCGCTCTGCATCTCTTGCAGGCGCGACAGGCAGCGCTGGAACTCAAACTTCAGGCGCTCGCCCTGATAAACCTCATATAAAGGCACCTCGGCGCTGACCACCAGCTTAACGTGGCGCTCGTAAAACTCATCTACCAGCGCGATGAAGCGGCGCGCTTCGCTCTCCATGAGTGGGGTCATAACGGGCACATCCCACAACATAACGGTATGGAACAGACGCGAAAGCGCAATGTAGTCATGCTGGCTGCGGGCGTCCACGCAGAGCGTTGCAAACGAGACGGCCAGCGTCTGGTTTTCTACGCCAAGCGTCGGCAACGGACGATGATTAATCTCCAGCGCTGGCGCGTTATCCCGCGGCGCTCCCGCCAGCGCCAGCCACAGTTTATCCATCTCGCGGGCTGTGTCGGCGTTCAACGGCGAAAGCCACAGGTGTGCCTGCGTTAATGTGCGCAGTCGATAATCGACGCCGGCATCGACGTTCATGATATCGCAGTGCTGTTTGATAGCATCAATGGCCGGCAGGAAACGCGCCCGCTGGAGACCATTGCGATAAAGCTCATCCGGCGGGATATTGGAGGTCGCCACCAGAGTGATCCCACGCGCAAACAGCGCTTTCATGAGGCCCCCCAACAGCATGGCATCCGTAATATCGGAAACAAAGAACTCGTCGAAGCAGAGCACGTCCGTTTCCGCCTTAAAGCGATCGGCCACAATGTCCAGCGGGTCGGTTTCGCCCTGGAGCGCCGTCAGCTCTTCATGGACCCGCAGCATAAAACGGTGAAAGTGCAGGCGCTGCTTACGCGTGCCGGGCAGGCTCTGGTAGAACATGTCCATCAGCCAGGTCTTACCCCGCCCAACGCCGCCCCACATATATAAGCCACGAACCGGTGCGTTCACCGTGGGCTCTTTTTTGCCCAGTAAACGGCCGAATGCCGCCTTCAGCCCACTGCTCTGCACCGCATCGGCGGGTTTCGCCAGAAGTTCCTGATAAATCGTGTCCAGGCGGTTAACCGCTTCACGCTGGACATCATCCGGCTGGTGTGTGCCCTCGCTCAGGGCCAGTTGGTAACGCGATGAAGGGGACAGGTTTTGCATGATGTTGTTGTTATTCCTTTAGTTAAACCTCACCAGCGCGCGTGGCTGATGAAAAAAAGGCCGTTCTACACTACGCGATGATACGTCAGGATTCCACTTCTGCGGAAATAGCGGTTATAGTGGCATAATCAGGCACAGGCAGGAGCCGAGCCAACACCCTACGGAACAACAAGACAACGGGAGAAGTTCATGACCTGGGAATATGCGCTAATCGGTTTAGTCGTCGGCATCATCATTGGTGCTGTGGCCATGCGTTTCGGTAACCGCAAATTGCGTCAGCAGCAGTCACTGCAATACGAACTGGAAAAGAACAAAGCCGAACTGGAAGAATATCGCGAAGAGCTGGTCAGCCACTTTGCCCGTAGCGCTGAGCTGCTGGACAACATGGCGACAGATTATCGCCAGCTCTACCAGCACATGGCGAAAAGCTCCAGCAGCCTGCTGCCGGAAATGACCGCGGAGACCAACCCCTTCCGCAATCGTCTGGCTGATTCTGAAGCCGGTAACGATCAGGCTCCGGTTCAGATGCCACGCGACTATTCAGACGGCGCGTCCGGCCTGCTGCGCGGTGGCGTAAAACGCGATTAATCGCACAACCTGAATAAATTTTACGGGCGCACCTTATGCGCCCATCCTTTCTTCCCGTCCCCAGCTATTATTTAGTCAAACACCTCATTGTTAAGCGGTTGAAAATTCAATAACATCAAGATGTTTTTGGGGCCGTTCTTTTTCATTCCAGGATACGAGAGTCAGCATCAATGAAGAAAAAAAACCAGCTGTTGAGCGCCTTAGCGTTAAGTGTCGGGTTATCTCTCTCGGCGTCCTTCCCCGCCAGTGCGGCACTGCCTTCGCAGGTGCCTGGACAAGAAGCCATTCCCAGCCTTGCGCCGATGCTTGAAAAAGTCCTGCCTGCGGTAGTCAGCGTTCAGGTGGAAGGGACGGCACGCCAAAGCCAGCGTATTCCTGAAGAGCTGAAGAAATATTTTGGCGAAGACGCGCCGGATCAGCAGGCTCAGCCGTTTGAAGGCCTGGGCTCAGGGGTGATTATCGACGCGGCTAAGGGCTATATCCTGACCAATAACCACGTGATCAGCCAGGCCGATAAAATCAGCGTTCAGCTGAACGATGGTCGGGAGTTTGACGCCAAACTGATCGGCGGTGACGATCAGAGTGATATCGCCCTGCTACAGGTGCAAAACCCCAGCAACCTGACCCAGATCGCCATTGCAGATTCCGATAAGCTGCGCGTCGGTGATTTTGCCGTCGCGGTCGGTAACCCGTTCGGTTTAGGCCAGACCGCCACCTCCGGGATTGTCTCCGCCCTGGGGCGCAGCGGCCTGAATCTCGAAGGGCTGGAAAACTTCATCCAGACCGATGCCTCCATCAACCGGGGCAACTCCGGCGGTGCGCTGCTTAATCTGAACGGCGAGCTGATCGGCATCAACACCGCTATCCTCGCGCCAGGCGGCGGCAGCATCGGGATTGGTTTTGCCATTCCGAGTAACATGGCGAAAACCCTATCTCAACAGCTGATTCAGTTTGGCGAGGTTAAGCGCGGTCTGCTGGGCATCAAAGGCATGGAGATGAGCGCCGATATCGCCAAAGCCTTTAAGCTCAACGTCCAGCGCGGGGCGTTTGTCAGCGAAGTGCTTCCCAATTCAGGCTCTGCGAAAGCGGGCGTGAAATCCGGCGACATTATTGTCAGCCTGAACGATAAACCGCTGAGCAGCTTCGCTGAATTACGATCACGTATTGCCACCACGGAGCCGGGCGCTAAAGTGAAGCTGGGCCTGATCCGTGAGGGCAAACCGCTGACCGTGGAAGTGACGCTGGACAAGAGCACCTCCTCTTCCGCCAGCGCAGAACAGATCTCCCCTGCTCTACAGGGCGCTACGCTGAGCGACGGTCAGCTTAAAAACGGCACGAAAGGCATTACCGTCACTACCGTTGAGAAGAGCAGCCCGGCCGCGCAGGCAGGTTTACATCAGGACGACGTGATCGTGGGCGTGAACCGCACTCGCGTGCAGTCTATTGCCGAAATGCGTAAGGTGCTGGAGAGTAAACCGGCGGTCATTGCCCTGCAAATTATCCGAGGCAACGACACCCTCTACATTTTACTGCGTTAACCATTTGCGACTCCGGACATCGCCGCTGCGTGTGATGTCCGGATAACTCATGTTATGCTGCAAACCGTTCCTTTTTTAACGACACACGCATCATGCTTTTAAAGCTCTTTCGTTCAATTGTCATTGGTTTGATCGTTGCCGGTCTGCTGCTGGTGGCTATGCCATCTTTACGCCAGTTCAACAAACTGTCGGCTCCTCAGTTCGACAGCACGGAT
Organism: Enterobacter sp. MGH 33; assembly: GCF_000534535.1. Classification (NCBI taxonomy): domain Bacteria; kingdom Pseudomonadati; phylum Pseudomonadota; class Gammaproteobacteria; order Enterobacterales; family Enterobacteriaceae; genus Enterobacter; species Enterobacter sp. MGH 33. Next base: position 4,575,317 of record NZ_KI973212.1, read on the forward strand.
GAAACGCCTGCGACGTACAATCAGGCGGTACGCCGTGCCGCCCCCGCCGTGGTTAACGTCTATAACCGCGGGCTTAACAGTTCCGCTCATAACCAGCTGGAGATCCGCACGCTCGGTTCCGGCGTGATCATGGATGACCGGGGCTACATCATCACCAATAAACACGTCATTAACGATGCCGACCAGATTATCGTCGCCTTACAGGATGGCCGCGTGTTTGAAGCCCTGCTGGTGGGGTCGGACAGCCTTACCGACCTGGCGGTGCTGAAGATCAACGCCACGGGCGGTCTGCCGACTATCCCGATTAATCGCAAACGCACGCCGCACATCGGCGATGTGGTGCTGGCGATCGGTAACCCGTACAACCTGGGCCAGACCATCACTCAGGGGATCATCAGCGCGACCGGTCGAATCGGCCTGAACCCGTCAGGGCGACAGAACTTCCTGCAAACCGATGCCTCGATCAACCACGGTAACTCCGGCGGTGCGCTGGTGAACTCTCTCGGCGAACTGATGGGCATTAACACCCTCTCATTCGACAAGAGCAACGACGGCGAAACGCCGGAAGGGATTGGCTTTGCTATTCCGTTCCAGCTGGCGACCAAGATCATGGACAAGCTGATCCGTGATGGCCGCGTGATCCGTGGCTACATCGGTATTGGCGGGCGTGAAATCGCGCCGATGCATACGCAGGGCGGTGGTATCGATCAGATCCAGGGGATTGTGGTCAACGAAGTGGCGCCTGGCGGCCCGGCGGCCAACGCAGGTATCCAGGTGAACGACGTTATCCTTTCCGTCAACGGTACGCCAGCGGTCTCTGCGCTGGAAACCATGGACCAGGTGGCTGAGATTCGCCCGGGCTCCATCATCCCTGTTGAAGTCATGCGTAATGACAAGAAGCTGACGATTCAGGTCACCATCCAGGAATACCCGGCCACTAACTGACGGGCATAAAAAACGGAGCTTAACGCTCCGTTTTTTTACCGGGATAAGATCACTTGTTAACGAATTCTTCGCCCAGCGTAATGTCTTTCTTCAGCGTATCCAGCATGCCTTCCATCGCGTTTTGCTCAAACGCGCTCAGCGTGCCGATAGACTTACGCTCTTCAACACCGTTTTTACCCAGCAGCAGCGGCTGAGAGAAGAAGCGCGCGTGTTCACCGTCGCCTTCAACATAGGCGCATTCAACAACGCCTTTTTCGCCCTGCAACGCGCGAACCAGAGACAGGCCGAAACGTGCCGCCGCCTGGCCCATAGACAGGGTTGCAGAACCGCCACCCGCCTTCGCTTCCACCACTTCGGTGCCTGCGTTCTGAATACGTTTGGTCAGATCAGCCACTTCCTGCTCGGTGAAGCTCACGCCCGGGATCTGCGACAGCAGAGGCAGGATGGTCACGCCAGAGTGACCGCCGATAACCGGCACTTCCACTTCCGTTGGCTGCTTGCCTTTCAGCTCAGCCACGAAGGTATTGGAGCGGATGATATCCAGCGTAGTTACGCCGAACAGTTTGTTCTTGTCGTAAACGCCCGCTTTCTTCAGCACTTCTGCTGCGATAGCAACGGTGGTGTTCACCGGGTTGGTGATGATCCCGATGCACGCTTTCGGGCAGGTTTCAGCGATCTGCTGAACCAGGTTTTTCACGATGCCCGCGTTGACGTTGAACAGGTCTGAACGATCCATACCCGGTTTACGCGCAACACCCGCGGAGATCAGCACCACGTCGGCACCCTGCAACGCAGGACGCGCATCTTCACCGGAGAAGCCTTTGATTTTCACAGCTGTCGGGATGTGGCTCAGGTCAACCGCCACACCTGGGGTTACCGGAGCAATATCGTACAGGGAGAGTTCTGAGCCTGAAGGCAGTTGGGTTTTCAGTAGTAGGGCAAGCGCCTGGCCGATACCACCAGCAGCGCCGAGGACTGCGACTTTCATCCTAAACTCCTTATTATGGTTAACTTAAGTATCTGTAACTCCGTTGCGGCGACCATAATTCAGCACGTCATTAATTACAATTTTCATCGCTAAAGAATTTGAGGTCGCACGTCTTTCGCCTTCACCTGAATACTATCGGGATGCAGGCAACAACGAATTAAGAGGGGGTTACAATACACCCTGCCACGCCACCAAAACAACATCATTTTGATAACATTTAATTTACTTTTAAGCTTATTTGCGCGGCGTGACCCAGGCATGTTTTCCGATAACGAAATCTGATAAAATCTCTCCCTTTCATAACATTATTTCAGCCTGGTGCCAGGTAGATAATTTGCATAAAAATTCATCCACATGCATAATAATGTTGTTTCTATCGTCATATTCCGGGTGACTTATGCGAAGCTCGTCTAAGCAAGAAGAATTAGTGAAGGCGTTTAAAGCGCTACTCAAAGAAGAGAAATTCAGTTCTCAGGGAGAAATTGTTCAGGCGTTGCAGGAACAAGGCTTCGACAACATCAACCAGTCGAAGGTCTCTCGCATGTTAACCAAGTTTGGTGCGGTGCGTACGCGCAACGCCAAAATGGAAATGGTTTATTGCCTGCCTGCTGAACTTGGCGTGCCAACGACCTCCAGCCCGCTGAAAAACCTGGTTCTGGACATCGACTATAACGATGCCGTGGTCGTGATCCACACCAGCCCGGGCGCAGCCCAGCTGATTGCCCGCCTGCTGGACTCGCTGGGTAAAGCAGAGGGGATCCTCGGGACCATCGCCGGCGATGACACCATTTTTACCACCCCGGCAAATGGTTTCTCGGTGAAAGACCTCTACGAAGCGATTCTGGTCCTGTTCGAACAGGAGCTGTAATTGTCTGCCCCGTAGCGCCTGGCTGCGGGGATCATTCTGCTTTTACCGCGTTTTACCCTGCTTTTCTCTGCCTGCTACTTTTGCAAATAGTGCTTTTTACCGCCTGTTAACATTCATTCAGTGAATGATCTGCCGCAAAATCGCACAAAAAATCAAATTACCATACCCCTTTGATTTAAATAAGAAAAAACCACAAACCTCGCATTGTGACGCCCTTTTTTATGCATTCTCGTTATAAAAAATGAATTTTTTAACGCGTAATAACAGACGAAACCATTAGCCTGGTATTAATTTTTTGCGTGATTAGTGTATACTTGATTTTGTGATGAGGGTCACAGAACAAAGACCCCAGTAAAATAATTGACGAGGTAAATAATCATGAAAATTAAAACCACTGTAGCTGCCCTGAGCGTACTGTCAGTCCTGTCATTCGGTGCGTTTGCAGCCGACACCATCAATGCTGAACAGGCACAATCCCGTCAGGCTATCGGGACTGTTTCTGTTGGCGCCATCGGTACGTCTCCGATGGACATGCACGAAATGCTGAACAAAAAAGCGGAAGAACAGGGTGCGTCATCCTATCGCATCATCGAAGCGCGCAGTGGCGACCACTGGCACGCTACCGCAGAACTGTACAAATAAACCCTCGTCGTATCTCATCATACGACTTGCCCCTGACCTCCCGGTCAGGGGCTTTTTTATCACTGGCGCACGTTGAAACGCAGTTGCCCTTCCAGCTCCTCCTCCGCTTCATCAAACAATAAAATCAATGCGCCAAAGCGTCTGCGTAGTTTTTCAGGCAGATGGGTAAATTCAATTTCCAGCGGTAACGGCAGACGATCGCCGGTAACCACATCCCACAGCATATCAAGATTGCTTACGCTGCCCCGCTCCAGGTCGAACGCCCGAATAAACTCGCGATAGAAGTCTTCCTGACTCTCAATTTCGTCAAAATCAAAGGTATAAATTTTCATTGCCAGCCACCCGGTACAGGCGGGCGGCAAATGCCGCCCTGTCTATTATAATCCCCCGATATGCAGGGTTTTGACTTCCAGAAACTCCTCCAGCCCCAGCACGGAACCTTCGCGGCCCAGCCCGGACTCTTTTACGCCCCCAAACGGACCCAGTTCGGTCGAGACAGCACATTCGTTAATTCCGATCATGCCGCTCTCAATGGCCTGCGAGACGCGGAACACGCGCGAGAGATTCTGGGTATAAAAGTAGGCTGCCAGCCCATAAGGCGTATTGTTAGCGCGCATAACCACTTCGTCTTCCGACGTGAAGCGGAAGCAGGCGGCAACGGGACCAAAGGTCTCCTCTTCTGCCAGCTTCATGCCTTCATGGCAGTCACCGAGTACGGTTGGCATCCAGAAATTGCCGCCAAGTTCGTGCGGTTTACCCCCAGCCAGCACCGTGGCGCCCTTCGCTACCGCATCTTCGACGTGCTCACGGACTTTTTCGACAGCCGAAGGCTCAATCAGCGGGCCGACAACGACGCCCTCGTCCAGACCGTTACCCACCTTCAGCGCCTTCACCGCATCGGCAAGTTGATTGACAAACTTGTCATAGACCGTCTCCTGAATATAGAAACGGTTTACGCTGACGCAGACCTGCCCGGCGTTACGGAACTTATTGGCAATCGCGCCTTTGACGGCGGCCTCAATATCCGCGTCCTCGAAAACGATATATGGCGCATTACCGCCCAGCTCCATCGATACCTTTTTCATGGTCTCTGCGGAATTGCGAACCAGCGTTTTCCCGACGGCGGTTGATCCGGTAAACGAGATTTTGCGCACGTCATGGCTGGCCATAATGGCGTCACTAATTTCTGAGGTGCTCCCCGCGACCGCATTCAGCACACCATCCGGCACACCGGCCTGCTTCGCCAGCGTCAGCAGCGCAAAGGCGCTCAGCGGCGTGTTGTTTGCAGGCTTGATGACGCCGGTACATCCTGCTGCCAGCGCCGGGCCGAGCTTACGGGTGAGCATGGCCATCGGGAAATTCCATGGCGTGATAGCAGCAACCACCCCGACAGGTTCACGAGTGGCCAGAATACGGGAGCCGGGTTTAACCGGAGGAATGATTTCACCGTTGGCGCGCTTAGCCTGCTCCGCAAACCACTGAATGAAGCTGGCAGCGTAGTCCACCTCACCTTCAGCCTCTTTCAGCGGCTTGCCCTGCTCGGTAGTCATCAGTCGCCCGAGCCAGCTTTTATTCTCGATAATCAGTTCATACCAGCGATAGAGGATCGTGGAGCGCTCTTTTGCCGTTTTTGCGCGCCATGCGGGAAAGGCCTTCGTCGCGGCCGCAATGGCCTCTTCGGTTTCGGCTTTCCCTGCTTTCGCCACTTTCGCGACCACCTCGCCCGTGGCCGGGTTTAGCACATCAAACGTGGTGTCGAGTGTTTTCCAGATACCGTTGACCAGATACCCGGTCTGAAAAAGAATACTGTCCTGAAGAGCCTGGGTTGTCATGTGTCCTCCCTTCCTGAATGTTTGAACCTGCAAGAATAAGTATAGCCACAAAAAAACCGACGCTTTTGGCGTCGGTTTTCTCTTCGTTAGCTGTCTGTCAGCGCATTCTGGTAGCGGTGCAGCATAAACACCAGCCGCTCTACCGGCTCGGTAACCTGCGGCGGCGCTTCCCAGATCCGCAGTTTCTCCTGGTAGATATCCAGCTCCTCCAGCAGTTGCTTAAAGTAGCGGCGACGTTTGTCATCACTGGATGCCGATATCACATGGTCCGCCGTTCGCCGTAGCTGGCGGTGGTAGGCGGACAAATCGTCGTTGATCGGCACTGGCGCGTTCCGCAGACGCTGGTGCGCGATAATCATGGTTAACGCCAGGCGGAAGCGGGCGACATCGCCCGGGAATTTATTCAGCAACAGGAACAGCTGTTGATAGAGCGCCGGCAGGTGGTTCTCCTTGCGCCGCGCGGTGTTGGTAGTCAATGACGATACGGCGGCCGACACAAACTGATTCAGCAGCACACGCCCTGTCCGCGCCTGAGAGTTATCCCGCACCAGCAGGATCACCATCATCGCCAGGAAACAGCCCACCAGCTGACCTAATGCGCTATCCAGGAACTGGCTGAAATGGAAGGTCATCGGGTTATCCAGCACGATGATGTTAATCGTGCTCGCCAGCGCACCTAACGATCCCAGACGGCGTTTTTGTACCTCAATCCCGATAAAGAACGCCATCACCGCCAGGCTGATGCAGAGCAAAAGCATGCTTTGCTGCGTCGAGGGAATAATCACCAGGAAGTAGAGCGCACCAATGGGTAACGCCGCAATGGTGCCGTACAGAAAATCGATAGCGACCATGCGCGGGTTGGGCAGACGCATCGCCAGCGCGGTGACGACGGCAATCATAACCATCGCGCCGCTGCCGGACGTCCAGCCGGTCCACAGCCAGAACAGCGTGCCGAGTATACAGGCCAGGGTGGTACGCCAGAAGTTAACCATCGCATGGTGGCGCTCGGCGGACTCCGGTTTGATCACCACTTCGCCCTGTAACACCTCTTCTTCCGCCGCACTGATTTTGGTGTTGCTAATCACGCCGCGTTTCAGGAGCAGGTAGCGCGTTGCGGCGCCAACCCAGGTATAAATGGTGACTGGCGTATCCCGTTCTCCTGTCCAGGCAATCACACGACGCATGCGTTTAAGCTGTCGATGCACGTCCTGCACCGTCTCCACGGGCTCATCAAACAGTTCGCGGAAAGTATCCGTTACCACTTCGGGGCGGGTGTTCTGAATCAGGTAGGTTTCACACGCCTGGGTGATCAGCGTTAACGAGACGGTATTGATCGCTTTCAGACGACGATTGGCCCGCTCCCAGCGGGAAGACTCCATGTTGAGATTACTGCGCATCCCTTCCAGCGCCTGCGTGCGGCGCACCAGCGCGCTCCAGGCCTTGTCGACCTCTTCGCTGTCGCCGTGCTTAATGCACAGCTGCATAAGCTGGTACTGAGCAACAATCAGCGCGTCCAGCTCACGATCGACTTCCTGCTTGATGGATCGCGGAGAGAAGAGCAGATCTGCGACAATCGCGCAGACGATACCAATGACAATCTCGCTACAACGTTCGACGGCGAACTGCGGAGCAAGCAGCGGTTCACTCTGAATGGTGATGATAATAATCAGCGCGGTATACCCCGCCAGACCCCAGGCGTACGAGTTCTCCACCTTCACCAGCGAAGAGACCCAGGTGCAAAAACCCGCCCAGATACAGCACACAATCAGCATCAGCAGCGGCGTACGGATCATCAGGATGATAATGGTCAGAGCGGCGATACAGCCGATAAAGGTGCCGATAATACGCAGCATCCCGCGATAGCGAATTGCCCCGGAGTAAGGTTCGCCACCCGCCGCGAAGGCAGGACCGGCGGCGACGATCGCGGCGGTCAGAACGGCCCAGCGCGGTGTTTCAAGCTGGAAATGGAAGCCAACAAACAGCGCCAGCACAATGGCGCATGCCAGCTTCACGGCGAAGCGGATGTGCTGGCTGGCGATGGAAAAAATGCCCATAGCGATCAACCAAACTCGCGCAGGCGATGGGCGATTTGACGGAAGATAGAATCCTGGCTGGCATCACGGTCTTTTTCACCCGTGATCACCACCGTCGCGGTGGTGCCTGCGGGCCAGAGGTTGCTCTGCTGCTCATCCAGACGAATGCGTACCGGTACGCGCTGCGCCAGGCGAACCCACTCGAGGTTAGAATCGACGGTCGCCATCCCTTTTGTATCATTGGTACTGCTGGAGTTGGTCACCCCCGCGGCCACGCTGTCCACGGTTCCCTTCAGGACCCGGTTGCTGCCGAGCGGCGTGATTTCGGCGCGATAGCCCGGACGCACGCCTTCCAGCTTGGTCTCTTCCATATAGGCGAGGACGTAGAAGGAGTTCTGTTTCACCAGCGCCACGGCAGTTGAGCCGCGCGTGATAAACTCACCCGCATAGACGTTGAGGTTGGTCACCCAGCCATCGGACGGCGCGCGGATAACGGTACGTTCCAGATCGAGCTTCGCCAGATCGCGCGTCGCCTGCGCTTTTGCCAGCTGATGCAGCACGGTTTGCAGCACGTTATTAGACTGGTCAATCTCTTCCCGGGACATAGCCTGGATGCCCAGCTTGTTACGGCGACCTGCTTCACGGCGTTTTTCAGCGGCCAGCGCGTTGTAATACGCCACGTCGGCTTCCGCTTCTTCCAGCGCTTTTTGATAGCGCGGCTGGTCGATGGTGAACAGCACCTGATCTTTTTTCACCAGTTGGTTATCGTGGACGTTGACCGCCGTAATGAGACCGGCGACATCGGGCGCTATCGCGACCACCTCCGCGCTGAAACGCGCATCGCGCGTCCACGGGGATTCGGTGTAATAAACCCAGGCGCGAAAAATAGCGATGAACGCCAGGATGACCAGCGCCATAGTGATGGCAGTGCGGGAGATTTTTCTTGTTAGCGTTTTCACATCAACCTCAGACAAACATGCGCGATATTAAATAGAACAGGCAGCAATACAGCGCGGTATTGAACAATGCAGGATGCCAGACGAAATCATAAATCCCGGTAGGGACCAGCACCTTGCGCACCAGCCAGAAGATCGCCAGTGATAAAAGAAGCTCGAAAAATATCGGTGGGAACGACAAACCGAACACCACGATAACGGGAAACAGACTCATGTTGACCTTGATTAAAGAGAGTGCAGGTTACTGGATTTTTAAGCTCGCGCCGCCGCAGGAGAGCAAGAATTGCCGGGCGAGAGTGGCGCAGCCGTTATGTAATTAATAATATATTAACGTAACTGTTATGCTGTTATCTATCATATGTGATCTAAATCACTTTTAAGCCAGAGTGAATAATGGAACGTCTAAAACGCATGTCCGTCTTTGCGAAAGTGGTTGAGCAAGGCTCTTTTACCGCCGCAGCACGTCAGCTACAAATGAGCGTCTCATCCATTAGCCAGACAGTGTCAAAACTGGAAGATGAGCTCCAGGTGAAGCTGCTCAACCGCAGCACCCGCAGCATCGGGCTGACGGAAGCGGGTAAAATTTACTATCAGGGCTGCCGTCGAATGCTGCATGAGGTGCAGGATGTTCACGAGCAGCTCTATGCCTTTAACAACACGCCTATCGGCACGCTGCGTATCGGTTGTTCTTCAACTATGGCACAAAATGTTCTCGCTGCCATGACGGCGGAAATGCTGAAAGAGTATCCCGGTTTAACCGTTAATCTGGTAACGGGCATTCCGGCACCGGACCTGATTGCCGATGGGTTAGACGTGGTGATCCGCGTTGGCGCGTTGCAGGACTCGAGCCTGTTCTCGCGTCGACTGGGCAGCATGCCGATGGTGGTCTGCGCGTCGAAAAGCTATCTGGCACAGTATGGCGTGCCGGAAAAACCTGCCGACCTGAGCAACCACTCGTGGCTGGAATACAGCGTTCGGCCAGATAACGAATTTGAACTGATCGCGCCGGAAGGGCTTTCCACTAAACTGCTGCCTGAAGGCCGCTTCGTGACCAACGATCCGATGACCATCTCACGCTGGCTGGTGGCCGGAGCCGGGATCGCCTACGTACCGCTGATGTGGGTGATCAATGAGATCAACAGCGGCGTACTGGAGATCCTCTTCCCGCGTTACCAGTCCGATCCACGTCCGGTGTACGCGCTCTATACCGAAAAGGACAAGCTGCCGCTGAAGGTGCAGGTCTGTATTAACTATCTGACGGACTATTTTGTGGAAGTGGCGGAGCTGTTTCAGGGCATGCGAGGTAGAAGGAAAGAGTAGGCTTTTCCCCTCTCCCCGTTGGGGAGAGGGTTGGGTGCGGGGGAAAATTTACGCCGTGCCGCCCACCGTCAGATTATCCACTTTCAGCGTAGGCTGACCGACGCCCACAGGCAGGCTCTGGCCCTCTTTGCCGCAAACGCCCACGCCGTTATCCAGTTTCAGGTCGTTACCGACCATGGAAATCTGCTGCATGGCCTCAATGCCGGAGCCAATCAGGGTTGCGCCCTTCACCGCTTTGGTCACTTTGCCCTTCTCAATCAGATACGCCTCTGAGGTAGAGAAGACAAATTTGCCGGAGGTGATATCCACCTGACCGCCGCCAAAGTTTGGCGCGAAGATACCGTAATCAACGGATTCGATAATCTCCTGCGGCGTGGACTGGCCCGGCAGCATGTAAGTATTGGTCATGCGCGGCATCGGCAGATGTGCGTAGGATTCACGACGGCCGTTACCCGTCGGCGCAACGCCCATCAGGCGCGCGTTAAGCTTGTCCTGCATGTAGCCTTTCAGTACGCCGTTTTCGATCAGCACGTTGTACTGACCCGGCGTACCTTCATCGTCGATAGAAATCGAGCCGCGACGGTCGAGCATGGTGCCATCATCCACCACGGTACACAGCTCTGAGGAGACAAGCTGCCCCATCTGACCGCTGAATACGGACGTCCCGCGACGGTTGAAATCACCTTCCAGGCCGTGACCGACCGCTTCGTGCAGCAGCACGCCCGGCCAGCCTGCGCCCAGTACCACCGGCAACGTACCGGCTGGTGCAGCCACGGCAGACAGGTTGACCAGCGCCATGCGCACGGCTTCTTTTGCCCATGCATCCGCACGGGCTTCGCCGTCGACATCACCCAGGAACCAGTCATAACCAAAACGACCACCGCCACCGCTGGAGCCGCGCTCGCGCTTGCCGTCGTCTTCAACCTGCACGCTGATAGAGAGACGCACCAGCGGGCGAACATCCGCCGCCAGGGTACCGTCCGTCGCTGCCACCAGGATCAGTTCATAAACCCCGGTCAGGCTGGCAGAGACTTCCTGCACGCGTTTATCCGCCGCGCGAGCCACTTTGTCCACGCGACGAAGGATGTCCAGCTTCTCTTCACGGCTCATGCTTTGCAGCGGGTCGATGCTGGTATAGAGCGCAGCGTGCTGCACTTCACCCAGCGTTTTCACCCGTCCGTCGCCCGTATCGCGCACAATGGTTCGCGCCGCCTGCGCGCTCTGCTCCAGCGCGGCCAGGCTTATCTGGTCTGCATAGGCAAAACCGGTTTTTTCGCCGCTGACGGCGCGCACGCCGACGCCCTGGTCAATGTTATAAGAGCCATCTTTAATGATGCTGTCTTCTAAAACCCAGGATTCGTGATAGCTCGACTGGAAATAGAGATCGCCGTAGTCGAGGCGGCGTTCGGTCAGTTGACCAAGAATGGAGAACAGGTCCTGATGGCTCAGGCCGTTCGCTGCGAGCAAATGTTCACTTACCAGGTTCAGACTCATCTATTGCTACTCGTTCGTTGCCGCCCGTGGCGGTATAAAGATCGTATTTATTGAGAGTGAGGCAATTACCTGCCCACGTCAAATCATTGCTGTGCTTCTTTGCGCGGCTGGCGCAGCACCTCATTAATCTGTGGTTTATCAACCGGCCCGGTGATGCGATAGCGCAGAATCGAGACTTTGCTCCAGAGCGGTCCCAGCACTTTACTGGCCGCAAACACCGCCGCCCCGACGATCGGATTGACCACAAAGGCTGCCGCAACGCCCACGCTTGCGGAAATCTCCGGCGCCACCACGGCTTCCATATCCAGCTCGCGGCGCACGAGATCCACTGACCCTTTCATCGCAATATCCGCTTCCAGGCCGTCCACCAGCGTGTCGTCGGTGTGCAGAACGCCGTCTTTGATCCACGCCGTGCTGCGAATGGAATCGTAGTAGAAACCTTCGCTGAAGGTGTCGCTAAAGTCGAAGCGCAGCTTGCGCAGCAGCGCGTCAAAACTCAGCAGACGCAGGATCTGCCCGGCGCGCCCCGTGCTCACATCGGCAATCTCACCCTTACCGAAGTGGGTTTTCAGGATGCCGTTAAGCGAAGCTTCATCGGGTGTCCACGGCGCTGCGCGCCAGTGCAGATCGTAATTCACATCGAAGGACGATCCGCGAAGCGGCGTGCTAATGCCGAAGAAGTTAGCCGCGGCGTCCAGCTTGTTGCCTTTAATATCGCCTTTCAGCGAGGTGCGCTGTTCACCCGGTTTGTTCACCCATTCGCCAGCGGCAGTCATGCGGCCAAAGCCGGTATCCACCAGCCCGCCAGAGAGGCTCAGCGTATTGCCCTGAATAGCAAAATCACCGTCGATACGGCCATATTTTTGCCCCCACAGCCAGCACTCCGCACAGCGCAACTGGAGATCGGGCCAGCCGCTGAAATCCACGCGCGACGTCCCACTGCCACTGACAGGAGAAGTGCTTGTCGACTCTGCTTTAGACGCCGTAAAGGTCGGATTGTAATAGAGATAACGGATAGCCGCCTGCCATGGCGCGTGATCGCGCATGGTCAACGAACCGTTGATCTCACGCCCCTGCGCCTCGACCTTTGAGCCGTTTACCGTCGGCCGGGAGACAATACTCAGGTTGTTCCACTGCTGCCCGCCCAGCGTCAGCGCAGGCGTGCGCAAGGTAATGGACTGTGGGAACTGCGCCGTTTGGTCGACGTTTTGCCCGACACCTTTCTGGAACAGTGCCAGCCACTCTGCGCCATCCATCGGCGGGAGATTCAGTTCAACGCCCGCCTGCTCCGGCAGCGGCGGCGTGGTACGGCTGTCCGTCGTCCAGATCGCTCTGTCCAGCGTCAGCTTGCGGTTAAGCAGCCAGCGGCTGTTGAAGTGGTTTGTTCCACCAGCGTTTCCGGTTAAATCGAAGCTGTTAAGGTTGCCCGCAACCTTAACATTGACGGGCAATGCTTCACCGCTTTTCTTATTCAGCGGCGCGGGAAGTTGGCTGCTGAGGTTTTTCAGATCGCCCGTAATGTCGACGTTATAGCGCGCACCGGCATGATAAGGCAGGTCGATGGCGACCTTGCCATTCCACGACACCGCGCCGTCCACCGCATTCTCAATCGGCTTCGGCAGAACATCCATGCGTGACGGCTGCCAGTTCGCGTCCATATTGACCGCCACCTGGTAGGCTTTATCGCCCTCGGTGGTGGAGAAATCGATATTGACGGGTTGATTGAACCAGGTCGCTTTCAGCGGCTCACTTTTCAGCGTGCCGTTAACAAAGCTGAACTGACCGCTGAGGTTTTTCAGCGTGCTGTCCAGCGGCTTGATATAGAGGCTGTTGTTATTAAGGCTAACGTCGCCTTTGGCGGTGGTCATTTCACCGTCCAGCGGGATATCCAGATGTAAGCGAGCATTCACATCGCCATCTAACTGCAACTGCTGAAGGGTGGCTGCCAGGGAGTCATCCAGCGGCGTATCTTCAAAGTACGGGCCAACCGCTTTACCTGGCCCCTTAATATCCGCATCAATCAGCAGTTTCTCTTTGGAGTAATCCGGGATGTTTGCCGTCAGGTTGCTTGCCGTTACGCCGCCCAGCGCAACGCTGTCCGTCTTCATCCACAGGCCGTCATTCAGGAAGTTGAGTTCAATATCCAGATTCTTCAGCGCCGGCCAGTCCGGCTGGAAGGCATAGGTGGCGTTGCGTAGAGGCACCAGAACCTGGAACTGGCCTTCGTTGTGCTTATACGGGAACAGGTGCGGGTTGCCGCCGTAGACCAGCGTGGCGTTATCCGCCTGGCCGCCCTGAATAGCGCCGCTGAGATAGTCCACCAGCGCTTTCCCCATCAGGTTTTCCGGGAAGTAGCGCCACGCCTGCGAACCGTCATCCGTGCTGATGCCTGCCAGAATACCCAACCACGGCTCATCGCCTTCAGGCTGTAGATAACGGAAATTACCGCGGGCATGTACCGCTTTGGCTTTTACATCGATATCGCGGCCATCGAGCTGAAAACCTTTGTCATTCTTCAGCCAGTTGAGGGTGGCATTTCCCTTTTCGATCTCCAGTGGCGCACGGAAGACCGTTTCGTACGGCATTTTCGCGTCCTGCATTTCTGCCGTCAGCCTGCCGTTTTCCACGCTTCCTTCCAGTTTACCGCTGAAGTGCTCGGCACCCGGCAGCAGTTTCCACTGTTTCCATGCGAGATTTTTCCATGCCGCCTGAAAACGCGTCTTTTCCGTAGCCTGGAGCGGAATATCCAGCGCCAGCCGGTTTATCTGCCCGCTCGGCTGCGTCGCCAGCCAGATTTCGCCCAGCTCCGGGGAGAGTTTTGCGGCCATTGAACGCAGCCCTTCGATCGCCGTCAGATCCAGGTTACTGGCGCGGATACGCAGCTCGTCGCTGCGTTTACCGTTTATCCCGCCGACGTCCTGCTCCGGCATCCACGCCAGCGTCAGCGCGCCGCGCGGCCAGGGTTTGTTATCCATGGAGATGCGCGTATCCGGTATAGCGAACTGCCAGCCGCCTTTATCCTGCGTCACGTGTGCGGTGAGGTTATCGACGGAAAGTTGATGCTGATGGTTTTCCCCTTTCCAGCTCGCGCCCCCCTGCTTAAGCCAGATATCGCCGCTGGCGAACGTCCCGTTCGTCAGGGTCATCCAGCCTTCCAGGCTGAAGCGCGCGGTCTCCAGCTGCATGTTCTGCTGTAGCCACTCACCGAGCCATGGCTTCACGTCCACGTCGTCCGCCTGTAGCCACACCCTGCCGTTGTTCAGCAAGCCATTGTCGTCACGCAGATCCATCCGCACCTGCATAACGCCGTGCTGCCCGTTCAGGCTGGAGAGATTCACCTGCCCCTCGGCGCGGTGGCGATCTTTCCCGTTTAACCAGGTCAGCTGTGGGATCGCCAGCTCAGCGCGCTGGCCGGAAAGAGTAATAAAGCTCACTTCGCTGTCGCGCAGATCGAAATGATCGAACTGCCGAAGGAACAGATCGCTGATACGGCTGGTTTCCAGCCCCCGATCGCTGTCGCCGCTTCGCAGCGGCGTGTTAGTCATCAGCTGAAGTTGCCAGAAGGTGAGATCGCGAAACTGCCAGCGCAGATGCAGCAGGCTTTGCCAGATATCCAGCGCCAGGGTGACGCGTTTGATTTTGAGGTGGCCGCCATCTTTCAGGCCGGCGCTGATATCCCGGGCATCTAGCGTCGGGCCAAAGTTCTGCCAGCTTGCCTCGATATGACTCACGTCCACCGGCAGGCCGGTGGCGGATTCGATTTTTGCCAGGATCTGCGGACGCCAGCTGTCCAGATGCGGCAAAGCGAGACGCAGCCCGCTCACGAGCAACGCGACAATCACGACCAGCGTTGCCCCTGTAAGCAGTAAAATCCCCGGCAATCGCCTCACGCGTCTCTCCTTGTCAGCCTTAAATCTCGCAGCGAACTGCGTTTACATCATGACGACGTCAAACTGCTCCTGGTTATAGAGCGGCTCAATTTGCACTTTTACCTGTTTGCCGACAAAGATTTCCACTTCTGCCAGCGCGTGCGACTCTTCCCCTTTCAGGGCCTCCGCCACCGCAGGGGAAGCATAGACCAGAAAACGGTCTGAGTCGTAGGCATGATGGACACGGACAATCTCACGCATGATCTCGTAGCAGACCGTCTCCACCGTCTTTACCGTTCCGCGTCCATGGCAGGTTGGACACTCATTACACAGGACATGTTCCACGCTTTCGCGGGTCCGTTTCCGGGTCATTTCCACCAGACCGAGCTGCGAGAAGCCATTGATGCTGGTTTTCACGCGGTCCTTACTCAGCGCCTGCTCCAGTGAGTGCAGCACGCGACGGCGGTGATCTTCATTGTTCATATCGATAAAGTCGATGATGAT
Source organism: Enterobacter sp. MGH 33 (assembly GCF_000534535.1). NCBI lineage: Bacteria > Pseudomonadati > Pseudomonadota > Gammaproteobacteria > Enterobacterales > Enterobacteriaceae > Enterobacter > Enterobacter sp. MGH 33. The sequence goes on from NZ_KI973212.1 coordinate 4,590,768, forward strand.
AATGCCGCCCAGATTACGCAGACGAAGCTGACGCGCGATGGCCTGCGTCGCTTCTATGTTGGTGTTGAAGATGGTGTCATCGAGGTTGCGATGGCCGACAAACGCGCCGGTGTTGATGTCGACGGTGGTCATCGCTTCGGTTTGATCGATGATCAGATAGCCACCCGATTTCAGCTCAACCTTACGCTCCAGCGCACGCTGGATTTCGTTTTCAACGTCATAGAGGTCAAATATTGGCTGGCGTCCGGTGTAATGCTCCAGCAGACCCGGCATTTCCGGGATGTACTCGGCGGTGAACTCCAGTAAGGCTTCGTACGTCAGACGGGAATCCACGCGGATGCGGTCAAGCTGGGCGTCGGCGAAATCACGTAATACGCGCTGAGCGAGCGCCAGCTCACCGTACAGCCTGTAGCGGGTCTGGTTGCGTTTTTTACGCTCCATCACTTTGGTCCAGACGCGCTTCAGATAGGCCGCATCCGAGGCCAGATCTTCTTCGCTGATCCCTTCCGCCGCGGTACGGATAATAAACCCGCCCTGCTCGTCGCAGTAGGCGCTGACCACCTTTTTCAGGCGCTCACGCTCGCTTTCGCTCTCAATACGCTGTGACACGCCGACGTGCGACGCCCCCGGCATAAAGACCAGATAGCGTGAAGGCAGGGTGATGTCGGTGGTCAGACGCGCGCCTTTGGTGCCAAGCGGATCTTTTACCACCTGTACCATCAGATCCTGGCCCTGACGCACCAGCTCAGAGATGTCGCGCACGGCAAATTGCTTTTGCTCTTCGCCTGCCACACATTCGGTGTGCGGCATGATATCGGAGGCATGTAAAAACGCCGCCTTATCGAGCCCAATATCTACAAAAGCCGCCTGCATACCCGGCAGGACACGACTGACACGACCTTTGTAGATATTGCCTACGATTCCGCGTCGCGCTTCACGCTCAATATGAATTTCCTGGAGAATGCCACCATCAATGTAGGCCACACGGGTTTCCGATGGCGTTACGTTTACCAACAATTCAGCCGTCATAATTATCCCTTCCCTCACGCAGTGAGTTAAAATTGCTCAGCAACTCATACGTTTCCACCAGCGGTAAGCCGACTACGGCGTGATAGCTGCCATTTATCTTCCTGACAAAACAGCCACCCAACCCTTGAATACCGTATGCACCTGCTTTATCCATAGGTTCACCGCTGGCGATATAGCCGGCGATCTCCTCGTCGGTGAGGACTCTGAACGTCACTTCCGTTACCACAAGGCAATCCAGAACGTACTGGCTATCTGCCAGCGCTACCGCCGTCATCACCTGATGGGTTTGTCCGGACATATTACGCAGCATCCGCGCCGCATGGTCTGCGTCGCGGGGTTTCTCAAGCACCTCACCATTGAGAATAACGATGGTATCCGCACCCAGCACCGGTAAGTCACGCGGCACGCATGCCACGCCCGCCTGCGCTTTTTCACGCGCCAGACGAGAGACATACTGCTGAGCGCTTTCACCCTCAGCACGTTTTTCTTCGATACCGGTAACGATGCGTTCGAAGGAGACACCCAACTGCGCGAGCAGTTCCTGGCGACGCGGAGAACCGGAGGCAAGATACAAAGACGTCATAGAAACCTTTTATTGCACGGCAAACTGCTGGCGAATTTTACGCATCAGCAGGAACAGCCACGGCCAGAGCACACCGTTTACTACACTACTCCAGAACACTTCCGGTCGGAAAGAGACGTTGATCACTAAAAACTCTGCCCAGAAAACAACGATATCCGCAGCGAGCGACAACAACATCACTACCAGCGCCTGTTGCCAGAGCGCAAGGTTACGAAAGAGCTGGAATTTGAGTGCGACGAGATACGCAATAATGCTCATGGATAAGGCGCGGACGCCAAGCGTAGAGCCACTGATAAGATCCAGTATGGCACCCATCACAAAACCTGTGCCGACATTTACTCGGTGCGGCAGGGCAAGGATCCAGTAGAGCAAAATGAGCAATACCCAGTTTGGCCGGAAAACAAGAATGTCGTCCGGCCAGGGCATAATTTGCAGCAACAGTGCAACGAGGAATGAGAGCCAGATTACCCAGCGCCCCTGGCTACGATAACTGGCCACTACTGCCCTCCACCCGAGACTTGCGGCGGTGGGGGTGCATCCGGCAGCGGCTGCGTTAACCCCGTCGCCGGAGCCGGTACGGGTGCAGGTGGACCCATCGCATCCGGCGCAGGCAGCACCTGCGGCATCATCTGCATCAGGCGTTCGTTGGCCACGCGATGCACATCTTCCGGTGTCATCGGGTTAGCGCCGTTACGATCGGCGCCCCACAGCAGCAATAGGTAGCGCAAACGCTGCAAGCCGGCCGTTGGACGCGCCTGAATCACGGTGTAGGCACGCTGAGTGTCGAGCTTCACGGAAGAGACAACCGCAACCGGGTAGCCCTCAGGGAAACGACCGCCCAGACCGGACGTCACCAGCACGTCGCCCACGCGGATATCCGTGTTGGCAGGCAGGTGTTCCAGTTGCAGATCGTCCGTGCAGCCATTACCGGCGGCAATCACGCGAATATCGTTACGCAGCACCTGAATCGGCAGTGCATGGGTGGCATCGCAAATCAGCAACACGCGGCTGGTCAGTTTGGCAACCGCCACAACCTGGCCCACGACGCCCTTATCGCTGATGACAGGCTGACCTTCGTATACGCCGTTCACGCTGCCTTTATCAATCACCACCTGATCGCTGTACGGATCGTTTACGGTGGAGATCACCTGGGTGACCATTTTCTGTTCATCCTGGCGCAGCGGCGAGCCAAGCAGTTCGCGCAGACGGGCGTTTTCCTGCTTATATTGCCCCAGCATCAGCAGCTCGCTATTTTTCAGCAGCAGTTCCTGGCGTAACGCACGGTTTTCGAGTTCGAGCTGGTCACGCGATGAGAGCGTTTGCGACACGGAGTCGAGCAGTTCACGGGGACCATTTGAAATAAAGTAGAAAGGACTGACGGCGGTATCCATGTACGTTCGGATTTGGCTGAACGTACCGAGGCGGCTATCGGCAATAATGACCCCGAGCGCAACCAGAACCGCCAGGATCAGGCGAAACTGTAGCGACGGGCCACGGCTAAAAATTGGCTTCATAGGCTATGCGTATTCTCGCGTCAGAGAGAAAGGGTAGCGAATTGCTACCCTCTCACACCCGACTACTCTTCGCTAAACAAGTCGCCGCCGTGCATGTCGATCATTTCCAGCGCCTTGCCACCACCACGGGCGACGCAAGTCAGTGGATCTTCTGCAACTACGACAGGAATACCTGTCTCTTCCATTAACAGGCGGTCGAGGTTACGCAGCAGCGCACCACCACCGGTCAGAACCATACCGCGCTCGGAGATATCGGAAGCCAGCTCTGGCGGGCACTGTTCCAGCGCAACCATCACCGCGCTCACGATGCCGGTCAGCGGCTCCTGCAACGCTTCCAGGATTTCGTTGGAGTTCAGGGTGAATCCGCGTGGCACGCCTTCAGCCAGGTTACGACCGCGAACTTCGATCTCGCGTACTTCATCACCCGGATAGGCAGAACCGATTTCATGCTTGATGCGCTCTGCGGTTGCTTCACCGATCAGAGAGCCGTAGTTACGGCGAACGTAATTGATGATGGCTTCGTCGAAACGGTCGCCGCCGATACGCACGGAAGAGGAGTAGACCACACCGTTCAGGGAGATAACGGCCACTTCAGTGGTACCGCCACCGATATCCACCACCATAGAACCGGTAGCCTCAGAAACCGGCAGACCCGCACCAATTGCCGCAGCCATCGGTTCTTCAATCAGGAACACTTCACGCGCACCGGCACCCTGAGCGGATTCACGGATCGCACGGCGTTCAACCTGGGTTGCGCCAACCGGCACACACACCAGCACGCGAGGGCTTGGGCGCATGAAGCTGTTGCTGTGAACCTGCTTGATGAAGTGCTGAAGCATTTTTTCGGTCACGAAGAAGTCAGCAATAACGCCGTCTTTCATAGGGCGGATCGCGGCGATGTTGCCCGGCGTACGGCCCAGCATCTGCTTCGCATCATGACCTACTGCGGCCACGCTTTTTGGCGAGCCGGCACGATCCTGACGAATGGCCACAACGGAAGGCTCATTCAATACGATGCCTTGTCCTTTTACATAAATAAGGGTATTCGCGGTACCCAGGTCAATGGACAGGTCATTGGAAAACATGCCACGAAATTTTTTCAACATACTAAGGGATAATCCTGAAAGCTGGGGCGGAAAACAAAATCCGCTTACTTTACCAACCACACGCAGCAGCGACAAGGCGCAAAAATCGTCTGCTACGGTGAAAATTAGTGCAGCACGTTTCCTTTGTTACAAATTCATCCCCTGAATCCCTCAGGGCTGAGTAAACAGCAGCGTCCCTCACTTTCACTTGTAACCCACTAAAGGTCGTTCACTGGCTTTTATGCTCGTCTTACTCAAAGCTACAGGCGCGATATTCTACGTGAAAACAAAGTAAACGGCAGGTCAAACAGAGTATCTTTGCAAATATTTTTTCACATTGGTGTCAAGCGGCTGAGAGGCGGCAAAAAAATCCCCCTGACCGCCCGTCACGCCGCGCTCTGTCAACATCTGCCATTCACTGCGTGAACGTACGCCTGTGGCAAATACTTGCGTTTGCGTTCCTTTGCACGCTTCCACCAGGCTTTGTACCAGCAGCTGGTTTTCCGTGCGTTTTTCAATATTCCTTACCAGACCCGGATGCAGCTTCAATAATTCAACATCCAGCTCTTTGATCCAGCGGGTGCTCACCAGCGTCAAACCCGCCTGGGTTACCGCCACGCGAGCCCCAAGCGCATTGATTAAACGCACTACCGGGCGCAACCGGCTGATGTGTTGACCTACATCTGCCTCTGCAAGTTCAAAAATAATGCGTTTGCGTTGCGATTTTTCGCATTGCATTAACGTGTCACGTAACCAGCGCTGGAAACGCGGACGGATCAGCGATTCGACGGTCACCTGTAAAGCCAGATTTTCTTCAGGCCAGTACGATAAAAACGGAATGAGACGGGTGATTTGCTGACGGTCATACTCTTCGGACAATCCGAATTGCAACACCATGGGCAGATATTCCGCGGAGATAACCTCTTCAGTGCCATCAAAAATACGGCACATCAGCTCACGATGATGAACATGACCATTCTTCATGACCGCCGGTTTTTGATAGATGCGCGGTCCGCCCCGGCTCAGCATCTGTTCAATCAGGGTTCGCCAGCGCACGTTGCCGCGCCCTTTCTCCGGCAGCGTATCATCATAGACTGCCCAGCCGTTCGCCCCCTGCAATACGGCGTTACGCGTGGCCGCTTCCGCATGTTCCATCACCTGCTCCGTCGACTGACCGCCGCGCCAGGCACAGATGCCCATATGCACCATATCGTCTCTGTCGAGCATTTTGCTCTGGGGCAGCGCATCGACGGCTTTCAGCAGCTGGCTGGCGATACTCTCGGACTCCTTTAAGGTGCGATGCGGCAGCAAGACGGCAAAATCGCTGCGGTGGTAGCGTGCCAGTAACGCGCCGGGGTAGCGCATAATAAAGGTGGACAGCAGGTTAATCAGCGTAAAGAGGTTCTCTTCCGCCACGCGCTGACCCCAGGTATCACGGAGCAGATCGAAGTCGGGCAGGCGAATCATCATTACCACGCCATGCGTACCCACCTTTTCGGGGTCATCAAGAAGGGTAGCCAGCTGATTATCAAAGAAGAGACGGTTGTTGAGGCCCGTTTTGTTATCCTGCGCGGCGTAAGAGCGAATCAATGTGTCCATACGGCTACGCTGATCGCTGGCAAACTGGATTTCGGAGAGCAACACGTCCAGGGCGCTACTGGTGCGTGATGGCCATTCATAAACCGATCCCCGCACCTGTGGACCCCGTTCGCCATTCAGTATCCGCACGGAGCGTGTTTCCAGCAGTTCCTGGCCGGAAAGTTGACGACGCTGCCAGCGAACGGCGAGGAAAATCAGCAGTACGATAAAGGCAACGGCGATGGTTAAGGGCGCGGTGGTCATAAGCGAGCGTAAATAGTTGCTCATCGGATCCTGGTACATCAGATGAATTGTCATACCCGGATGTTTAAGTGAATTAACCGTGACGTCCCGATACTGTTCTACCGTGCCGGCAGGACGATAGCTGCCCTGGCGGGTATGGCTGAAAACGGTCTGCTTCCCCTGTTTAATGTCGATCTGCACGATATCCACAGGCACCATTAACTCATCCAGCTCACGCGAAAGCGCCGGGAAGGAGGTTGCAATCAGGCGAGTGTCGATAACCGATGCAACCGATTCAACCCGGTTAACCAGCTTATCCTGGATGGCATTGTAAAAGCTCAGCGAGCAGCCGATTAGCGTGACAAATATGGTCAGCCCCGTCAGCAAGGTGATAAAAGCTGAGAACTTCGTCGTTAATCGCATCCTTGAGATTACTCCGTGGGTTGAAGGGGGGTGCAAGTGAGCACTAACTTGCATTTCAAATGCGGCATACTACCAAACCTGGCGTATCTGGCAATTTATTGCGTTAAATCGGCACTGCGTTTCATTGAGCGAGTATAGTCATCAGAACATATTTTCCCATCATCAAACCTAGTGAGGACCCAGTATGCAGGCTTTGATCTTAGAACAGCAGGACGGCAAAACCGTTGCCTCAGTGCAAGCCATCGAGGAGAGCCGCCTGCCGGAGGGCGACGTGACCGTAGATATCGACTGGTCCAGCCTGAACTATAAGGATGCGCTGGCCATTACGGGAAAAGGTAAAATCATCCGAAATTTCCCGATGGTGCCAGGAATCGACTTTGCAGGCCGCGTACATACCAGTGAAGATCCACGTTTTCACGCCGGACAGCAGGTGCTGCTCACCGGCTGGGGCGTAGGTGAAAACCACTGGGGCGGACTGGCAGCGCAGGCGCGCGTAAAAGGTGACTGGCTGGTCCCGATGCCGAAAGGCCTGGACGGTCGTAAGGCGATGATCATCGGCACGGCAGGTTTCACCGCCATGCTGTGCGTGATGGCGCTGGAAGAGGCCGGGATCCGCCCTGACTCTGGCGAAATTGTCGTCACCGGCGCCAGCGGCGGCGTGGGCAGCACGGCCGTCACGCTGCTGCACAAGCTGGGGTATCAGGTTGCTGCCGTCTCAGGCCGCGAAAGTACGCATGATTATCTACGTCAGCTGGGCGCAAGCCGCATTCTGAGCCGCGACGAATTCGCCGAGACCCGCCCGCTGGAAAAACAGGTCTGGGCTGGCGCAGTAGATACCGTCGGCGACAAAGTGCTGGCGAAGGTGCTGGCGCAAATGAATTACGGCGGCTGCGTGGCGGCCTGTGGTCTGGCGGGCGGTTTTGCCCTGCCGACGACGGTGATGCCATTTATTCTGCGTAACGTGCGTCTTCAGGGTGTCGATTCGGTCATGACCCCAGCCGAGCGGCGAGCTGAGGCCTGGGAACGTCTGGTGCAGGATCTGCCAGCCTCATTCTTTGACCAGAGCGCCACTGAGATTACCCTGAGCCAGGCGCCAGAGTTCGCCAATAAAATCATGGACAACCAGTTCCACGGTCGTGCGCTGGTTAAAATCGCCTAATCTTCAAATTTTCGTGACATATTCGCGCTAACCCTCCTCCTCCGTCATGCTTAGAAAAACGCCTGACGGAGGATGCCATGAAAACCCGAAAACTGACGGAAGCCGACGTAACGTCTGAATCTGTCTTTATGCTACAGCGCCGCCAGATCCTGAAAATGCTTGGCATCAGCGCCACCGCCCTGACGCTCACCCCTGCGGCCCATGCCGATCTGCTCGACTGGTTTAAGGGCAACGATCGCCCGAAAGCCCCCTCCGGCGCACCGCTTAACTTCACCAAACCGGCGCAGTGGCAGAATAAACTGGCGCTGACGCCGGAAGATAAAGTCACCGGCTATAACAACTTCTATGAGTTTGGTCTCGATAAGGCCGATCCTGCCGCCAACGCCGGGAGCATGAAAACCGATCCCTGGACGCTGAAGATAGATGGCGAGGTGGCAAAACCGCTGACGCTGGATCATCATGACCTCACCACCCGCTTCCCACTTGAAGAACGCATTTACCGTATGCGCTGTGTGGAAGCCTGGTCGATGGTGGTGCCGTGGGTAGGTTTCCCTTTGCATAAACTGCTGGCGCTGGTTGAGCCCACCAGCAACGCGAAGTATGTTTCCTTCCAGACGCGCTACGCCCCGGACGAGATGCCAGGCCAGAAGGATCGGTTTATCGGCGGCGGGCTGGAGTATCCCTACGTTGAAGGTTTACGTCTCGACGAAGCCATGCATCCGCTTACGCTGCTCACCGTCGGGGTTTATGGCAAAGCGCTACCGCCGCAAAACGGGGCGCCCATTCGCCTGACCGTACCGTGGAAATACGGTTTCAAGGGCATCAAATCGATCGTCAGCATTAAGCTCACCCGTGAACGCCCCCCCACCACCTGGAACCTGGCAGCGCCTGACGAGTATGGTTTTTTTGCCAACGTTAACCCGCACGTTGACCATCCGCGCTGGTCGCAGGCAACGGAACGTTTTATCGGCTCCGGCGGCGCGCTGGATGTTAAACGCCAGCCAACGCTGCTGTTTAACGGCTATGCGGATGAGGTGGCATCCCTCTACCGTGGGCTGAATTTACGGGAGAACTTCTAAGTGCGTTTAACGGCAAAGCAGATAACCTGGCTGAAGGTACTCCTGCATTTAGCAGGATTGCTCCCCTTTATCTGGCTCTTCTGGGCAGCCAGCCAGGGACAGTTCAGTGCCGATCCGGCGAAAGATATTCAGCATTTTACGGGTCGGATGGCTCTGAAATTTTTGCTGGCGACCTTGCTCGTCTCACCGCTGGCGCGCTACGCTAAACAGCCATTATTGATACGCACCCGTCGGCTTTTAGGGCTATGGTGTTTTGCCTGGGCGACGCTGCATCTCACCAGCTACGCCCTGCTGGAACTGGGCATTAACAACCTGGCACTCCTTGGCAGCGAACTGGTGTCGCGTCCCTATCTGACGCTGGGTATCGTAAGCTGGCTGGTTTTACTGGCGCTGACGCTGACATCCACGCAGTATGCGCAGCGAAAACTGGGTCGACGCTGGCAACTGCTGCACAACTTCGTCTATCTTGTCGCGATCCTCGCCCCGATTCATTACCTGTGGTCGGTGAAGATTTTATCCCCTCAGCCGGTCATCTACGCCCTGCTGGCCCTAGCCCTTTTAGCGTGGCGTTACAAGAAGTTCCGCCAGTGGTTGCGATAGTTCACTAAACTGTGCGTTTTCCCGCAGATTATTTATCAACCGCGAATCTTTTTCGGATAGCGGTTGATAATCTTCCCTGATAAGACCAGTATTTAGCTGCCAAATGCTACGAAATCGTTATAATGTGCGACTTCGGTTTTCCGGACAGGGGTTTTAGGCCTCTGAAAGGGTGACAATTGCGCTTTGAGGGTATATGTTGTTTTTTACCCGAAAATCGCAGGAGATAGCGGCACAATGGCTGACAAATTCCAAATTTTAGTATTGAACGGTCCGAACCTGAACATGCTCGGCACCCGTGAGCCAGAGAAGTACGGCACGCTGACATTGAGCGAAATTGTTAACCGTCTGAGTACGGAAGCAGCGTCGCTGAATGTGGATTTGGACCATTTTCAGTCAAACGCGGAGTACGCAATCATCGACCGTATTCATCAGGCTAAAGACACTGTGGACTATATCCTGATCAATCCGGCCGCTTTTACGCACACCAGTGTTGCTATACGCGACGCACTGCTCGCGGTGAGTATCCCGTTTATCGAGATCCACCTGAGTAACGTGCACGCCCGAGAGCCGTTCCGCCACCATTCCTACCTGTCAGATATCGCCGCTGGCGTGATTTGTGGGCTGGGTGCAGACGGCTATTCATACGCTTTACAGACAGCGGTAAAACGCTTGTCACAATCACACTAAACAAGAGTACGGAACCCACTCATGGATATTCGTAAGATTAAAAAACTGATCGAGCTGGTTGAAGAATCAGGCATCTCCGAACTGGAAATTTCTGAAGGCGAAGAGTCTGTACGCATCAGCCGTGCAGCCCCGGCCGCTAGCTTCCCGGTAATGCAGCAAGCTTACGCTGCGCCAGTGCAGCAGCCTGCGCTCTCCGCAGCCGTTGCACCAGTGGCAGCAGAAGCGGCACCTGCGGCTGCAACAGAAATCAGTGGTCACATCGTACGTTCCCCAATGGTTGGTACTTTCTACCGCACCCCGAGCCCGGACGCGAAGGCGTTCATCGAAGTGGGTCAGAAAGTCAACGTAGGCGATACCCTGTGCATCGTTGAAGCCATGAAAATGATGAACCAGATCGAAGCAGACAAATCAGGTACTGTGAAAGCGATCCTGGTCGAAAGTGGTCAGCCGGTAGAATTTGACGAGCCGCTGGTCGTCATCGAGTAACGAGGCGAACATGCTGGATAAAATTGTTATCGCCAACCGTGGCGAGATTGCACTGCGTATTCTTCGTGCCTGTAAAGAACTGGGCATCAAGACCGTGGCCGTGCACTCAAGCGCGGATCGCGATTTAAAACACGTATTGCTGGCGGATGAGACGGTCTGTATCGGTCCGGCTCCGTCCGTAAAAAGCTATCTGAACATCCCGGCGATCATCAGCGCCGCCGAAATCACTGGCGCGGTCGCGATTCATCCGGGTTATGGTTTCCTCTCTGAGAACGCCAACTTTGCTGAGCAGGTTGAACGCTCTGGCTTTATCTTCATTGGCCCGAAAGCCGACACCATTCGCCTGATGGGTGACAAAGTGTCTGCCATCACCGCGATGAAAAAAGCCGGCGTGCCAACCGTACCGGGCTCTGACGGCCCGCTGACCGACGATATGGATGCTAACCGCGCCCATGCTAAACGCATTGGTTACCCGGTGATCATCAAAGCGTCCGGCGGCGGCGGCGGTCGCGGTATGCGCGTTGTACGCAGCGATGCTGAACTGGCGCAGTCCATCTCCATGACCAAAGCGGAAGCGAAAGCGGCTTTCAGCAATGACATGGTGTATATGGAAAAATACCTGGAAAACCCACGCCACATCGAAATTCAGGTGCTGGCTGACGGTCAGGGTAACGCAATCTATCTGGCAGAACGTGACTGCTCCATGCAGCGTCGTCACCAGAAAGTGGTCGAAGAAGCGCCAGCGCCGGGCATTACGCCTGAACTGCGTCGCTACATCGGTGAGCGTTGCGCCAAAGCGTGTGTCGATATCGGCTATCGCGGGGCGGGTACCTTTGAGTTCCTGTTCGAAAACGGCGAGTTCTACTTCATTGAGATGAACACCCGTATTCAGGTTGAACACCCGGTTACCGAAATGATCACCGGCGTTGACCTGATCAAAGAACAGCTGCGTATCGCAGCCGGTCAGCCGCTGTCCATCAAACAGGAAGAAGTTGTGGTTAAAGGCCATGCGGTAGAGTGCCGTATCAACGCCGAAGACCCGAATACCTTCCTGCCAAGCCCGGGTAAAATCACGCGTTTCCACGCGCCGGGTGGCTTTGGTGTGCGCTGGGAGTCCCATATCTACGCCGGTTACACCGTACCGCCGTATTATGACTCAATGATCGGTAAGCTGATCTGCTACGGCGAAAACCGTGACGTGGCCATTGCCCGCATGAAGAACGCCCTTCAGGAGCTGATCATCGACGGGATCAAAACCAACGTTGATCTCCAGATGCGCATTATGAGCGACGAGCACTTCCAGAATGGTGGGACTAACATCCACTACCTGGAGAAAAAACTCGGTCTGAACGAGAAGTAAGAGACCAGTGTTGCTAAAAGGCCGGATTATCCGGCCTTTTTTTATTTCTGGGGATCGCTAAGCCCCATCATGTACAATCCCCGCTTTCTTCATCCACAAGGGACAAAAAATGGACAAACGTTTTGTTCAGGCCCATAAAGAAGCGCGCTGGGCGCTGTGGCTGACCCTTCTCTATCTCGCCGCATGGTTAGTAACTGCTTACTTACCTGATTCGGCGATTGGCATTACCGGCCTCCCGCACTGGTTTGAAATGGCCTGCCTGCTGCTGCCGCTGGTGTTTATCCTGCTGTGCTGGGCGATGGTGAAATTCATCTATCGCGATATTTCACTGGAGGACGATGATGCAGCTTGAAGTCATTCTGCCCCTTATCGCTTACCTGTTCCTGGTGTTTGGCCTGTCGGTTTATGCGATGCGTAAACGTTCGACCGGCACCTTTCTGAACGAGTATTTCCTCGGGAGCCGCTCTATGGGTGGCGTCGTGCTGGCCATGACGCTGACCGCCACGTACATCAGCGCCAGCTCGTTTATCGGTGGCCCCGGCGCCGCTTATAAGTACGGGCTGGGCTGGGTACTGCTGGCCATGATCCAGCTGCCTGCCATCTGGCTCTCTCTGGGCATACTGGGTAAAAAGTTTGCCATTCTGGCCCGTCGCTACAATGCCGTAACGCTGAACGATATGCTGTTTGCCCGCTATCAGAGTCGCTTGCTGGTATGGCTGGCAAGCCTGAGTCTGCTGGTGGCGTTTATTGGCGCAATGACGGTGCAGTTTATCGGCGGGGCGCGACTGCTGGAGACGGCAGCCGGGATCCCCTATGAGACGGGCCTGGTCATTTTCGGTGTGAGTATCGCGCTGTATACCGCATTTGGCGGGTTCCGCGCCAGCGTACTCAACGACACGATGCAGGGGATGGTGATGCTCATTGGCACCCTCGTTCTGCTGGTGGGTATCGTGCATGCCGCAGGGGGCCTGAGCCATGCGGTTGAAACCCTGGAAGCGATCGATCCGAAACTGGTCTCACCGCAGGGGGCGGATGACATCCTCTCTCCAGCCTTTATGACCTCGTTCTGGGTACTGGTGTGCTTTGGCGTGATTGGCCTGCCGCATACCGCCGTGCGCTGCATCTCATATAAAGACAGCAAAGCGGTGCACCGCGGGATCATTATCGGGACAATTGTGGTGGCGATCCTGATGTTCGGTATGCACCTGGCGGGTGCGCTGGGACGCGCGGTGATCCCTGACCTTACCGTACCGGATCTGGTCATTCCAACCCTGATGGTGAAAGTGCTTCCGCCGTTTGCCGCCGGGATTTTCCTCGCCGCACCCATGGCGGCCATTATGTCGACCATCAACGCTCAGTTGCTGCAAAGTTCCGCTACGATCATTAAAGATCTCTATCTGAATTTGCGCCCTGAACAGGTCGAAAATGAGCGACGCCTCAAGCGTATGTCGGCGGTGATTACCCTGGTGCTGGGGGCGTTGCTGCTGCTGGCCGCGTGGCGTCCACCGGAGATGATCATCTGGTTGAACCTGCTCGCCTTTGGTGGGCTGGAGGCCGTTTTCCTGTGGCCGCTGGTGCTGGGGCTGTACTGGGAACGCGCGAATGCCGCGGGTGCATTAAGCGGCATGATTGTCGGGGGCGTCCTGTATGCCGTTCTCGCCACGTTTAAAATTCAGTATCTGGGCTTCCATCCGATCGTGCCTTCGTTACTGGTAAGTTTACTGGCGTTTGTGGTGGGAAACCGTTTTGGTCGACCGGTGCCACAAACTGCCCTGATTTCTACTGATAAATAAAGAGTTTTGCCATGCCGTGGATCCAATTAAAACTGAACACAACCGGCGCGAACGCCGAAGAACTGAGTGATGCGCTGATGGAGGCCGGTTCGGTCTCTATCACCTTCCAGGACACGCATGACACGCCGGTCTTTGAGCCGCTGCCAGGCGAAACGCGCCTGTGGGGTGATACGGACGTTATCGGCCTGTTCGATGCAGAAACCGACATGAAAGAGGTCGTGGCGATTCTGGAAAACCATCCGCTGCTGGGCGTGGGTTTCGCGCATAAAATTGAACAGCTGGAAGACAAAGACTGGGAACGCGAGTGGATGGACAACTTCCATCCGATGCAGTTTGGTCAGCGTCTGTGGATCTGCCCAAGCTGGCGTGAAGTTCCCGATAAAAACGCCGTCAACGTGATGCTGGATCCGGGTCTGGCGTTCGGCACCGGCACCCACCCGACAACCTCCCTGTGCCTGCAATGGCTGGATGGCCTGGATCTGGAAGGCAAAACCGTGATCGACTTCGGTTGCGGATCCGGGATCCTTGCTATCGCGGCGCTGAAACTGGGCGCGGCAAAAGCCATCGGGATCGACATCGATCCGCAGGCGATTCAGGCCAGCCGTGATAACGCCGAGCGTAATGGCGTTTCCGATCGCCTTGAACTGTATTTGCCCGATGCACAGCCAGAGGCGATGAAAGCCGATGTTGTGGTCGCGAATATCCTGGCTGGCCCGTTACGCGAGCTGGCACCGTTAATCAGCGTGCTGCCGGTTGAAGGCGGTCTGCTGGGCCTGTCCGGTATCCTTGCCAGCCAGGCAGACAGCGTCTGTGAAGCCTACGCCGATCTCTTCGCGCTCGACCCGGTGGTCGAAAAAGAAGAGTGGTGTCGCATCACCGGCCGTAAAAAATAAGCGTTTGGCGTGGTCGTCTGACCACGCCTTTTCCCTTCGGTTTTTTCTCCCGCCTTCTTCCTTTCTTCGATAAAATAACCGCACAAATAATAATGTTAATTGTTGATTTGGATAATAAAATTCACAGGAAGAATATGATGAAACACATTTCAGGCAAGGCAGCGCTGCTGGCGCTGAGCATGATTTCGGCTACGGCTTACGCATCACACTGGAGTTATCAGGGAGAAGGCGCACCGGAACACTGGGGCGAACTGGACGAGGCGTACAAGACGTGTAAAAGCGGAATGTATCAGTCGCCGGTCAACATAGATAACACGGTCAAAGCCCACATCTCTCCGCTGGAAACGCACTATATCGACGGCCCGGTCATTCTGACAAACAACGGCCATACTATCCAGGCAAGTGAAAATGCCGATACACGCGACAGCATCACGCTTGATAAACAGCGCTGGACGTTACAGCAGTTCCATTTCCATGCGCCATCCGAAAACACGGTGCACGGTAAAAAATACGCAATGGAAATGCATCTGGTCCATAAAAACGCTGACGGCGAACTGACGGTCGTTGCCGTTATGTTCGATCAGGGCGCGGCAAACACTGAACTGGATAAACTCTGGGGCGTGATGCCTGGACAGGTTGACCAGAACGTCACGATTAAGCCAACCCTCGATATGAATAAATTACTGCCCACGGATAAAACCTACTGGCGTTTTAGCGGCTCTCTGACCACGCCACCGTGTTCAGAAGGGGTGACATGGCTGGTGCTCAAGCACCCGCTGACCGTCTCTGCTGAACAGCTGCAAAAATTCACTCACACCATGCACCATGAAAACAGCCGCCCGGTTCAACCGCTTCATGGCCGTCTGGTTGTTGAATAAGTCGATTTTTTTACGCTGATATCCTGTGCTGAAATGCGACGCAGATCGCAAAGAAGCGCCATAATCTGCTGCTTATAGCAGCAGATTATCCCGGACAATTGATTCATTTATTCAGAAATGATGAGAAGTTACGGGAAATTGTAAGCGCCCACAAAATGTTCATTTATTCATAACACAATGATTTAAAAAGCGAATAATCTTATCCAAAAAGAATGACTGGCGATTCCTTGATCTACAACAGAGGATTGTTCAAAGTTTGGCCTTTCATCTCGTGCAAAAAATGCGTAATATACGCCGCCTTGCAGTCACAGTATGGTCATTTCTTAACTCATGCGCATCGGACACCACCAGCTCAGAAATCGCCTGATCGCAGCCCCAATGGCAGGTATTACCGACCGGCCGTTCAGGACGCTGTGTTACGAGATGGGAGCAGGCCTGACCGTTTCCGAGATGATGTCGTCTAACCCGCAGGTTTGGGAAAGCGATAAGTCCCGCCTACGGATGGTGCACATTGATGAACCAGGTATCCGCACCGTGCAAATTGCCGGAAGCGTGCCTGAAGAGATGGCAGATGCCGCGCGTATTAACGTGGAAAGTGGCGCCCAGATTATTGATATCAATATGGGTTGCCCGGCCAAAAAGGTGAATCGCAAGCTTGCAGGTTCAGCCCTTCTGCAATACCCCGACCAGGTGAAGTCAATCCTGACGGCGGTTGTCAGCGCAGTGGACGTTCCTGTTACGTTGAAGATTCGCACGGGTTGGTCGCCGGAACACCGTAACTGCGTAGAGATTGCCCAACTGGCCGAAGACTGTGGCATTCAGGCCCTGACCATACATGGACGCACTCGCGCCTGTTTGTTTAACGGTGAAGCTGAATACGACAGCATTCGGGCAGTTAAGCAGAAAGTTTCCATTCCGGTTATCGCGAATGGCGACATTACTGACCCGCTTAAAGCCAGAGCTGTGCTCGACTATACGGGAGCTGATGCTCTGATGATAGGACGTGCCGCTCAGGGAAGACCCTGGATCTTTCGGGAAATCCAGCATTATCTGGACACTGGGGAGCTGCTTGCCCCACTGCCTCTGGCAGAGGTTAAGCGCTTGCTTTGTTCGCATGTTCGGGAACTGCATGACCACTACGGCCAGGCAAAAGGGTACCGAATTGCGCGTAAACACGTCTCCTGGTATCTCCAGGAGCACGCTCCAAATGACCAGTTTCGGCGCACATTCAACGCCATTGAGGATGCCAGCGAACAGCTGGAGGCGTTGGAGGCATACTTCGAAAATCTTGCGTAATGAAATAAAGAGCTGACAGAACTATGTTCGAACAACGCGTAAATTCTGACGTACTGACCGTTTCTACCGTTAACTCTCAGGATCAGGTGACTCAAAAGCCCCTGCGTGACTCGGTTAAACAGGCACTGAAGAACTATTTTGCTCAACTGAACGGTCAGGATGTTAATGACCTGTATGAGCTGGTACTGGCTGAAGTTGAACAGCCACTGTTGGACATGGTGATGCAATACACCCGTGGTAATCAAACCCGCGCTGCCCTGATGATGGGCATCAACCGTGGTACCCTGCGTAAGAAACTGAAAAAATACGGCATGAACTGATAGATTTCAGCTATGTTATTGAATAAAAAGGCGCTACTCGGCATGGGATAGCGCCTTTTTTATTAATGTTTATACAGATGTTTATACAGTTTTGTCTGAACAAACAAAAAAGCACCAGAACAATACTGGTGCTTTATAGGGGGTGAACCTCTTTCAACGCCTTAATTTATCTGGCTTTCGCCACTGATAGGGTGGCGCTTCCATGCGCTGGCGGTGCCGCTGTTTAGCGGCCAACACCATAGCTGTTTTAGTGCGGATTACCAGCTTATCCTGCCCGTTAAGTTCATGGCCCAATTGACGTGCCATTTCGTCGATCACAGACTCAATTTTCTTGTGTTTAAGCATATTCAAATCCCGGTAAATTCGGCAAGTCGCTGCTTATGGCTATCGCTCATATCGAATGCAAAATCTTCGTGTTCTGCCTGGAATGTGCCGAACGCCATGAGTGCAGAAACCGCCGGGTCTATCTTGTTGGAGGATTTCTTTTTGTTGGGTTTGATATTGGCATTGGCGTCGGACTCCATCACCACGTTACCAATCGCCCAGGCCAGAACCGGATCGCCACGATGACGCACCACCTTGCGGTTAACAAAAACCTCAAAAGATTTCGCTACCGGGCTGAATTTCAGATAGGTTTGCGGGAACGGCTCCACATCGAGGCCAGCCCCCTGCAACTGAGTGCGCAAGTGTGTGGCGTTCCACGTATCAAAGCCCACCAGCCGGATATTGAATGTTTCAGCGTCTCGCAGGATATCGTCACGGATGCGGTCATAGTCGATACAGTCGCCGGGGGTGGTTCGTATCCAGCCCGCTTTTACCCACTGGCGATAGATGGCGCGGTTTTTGTTAGCAACGTTAAGTAGCTGCGCTTCCGGCAGATAATGACGGGTCAGGAGCCTGATCTCCCTGTCGAACGGGAAAGCGTAGCTCACGCTGGTGATATCGCTGGTTGAGGACAGGTCAAACCCGGCGTAGCACTCCATTCCGGCCAGATCGTCTTCGGTATAGTCGATCGCACAGGCATCCCATGCCCCGGCCCCCATCCACGGCGTGGAGCCCTGACACCAGATATTGAAACGTTTGGTCAGCATTTCCACCCATTGCGACGGTATGCCCCGCGCTTTCTGGATGGTGGATTCCAGCTTCGCCGCGTCAACAGACACATGCAGGTTAGGGTTAGCCTTGATCCACATTTCCGGCTTATCCACCTCGCTTTCGTCGTCCAGTTCGTAGATCAGGACAAACAGCGAATCGTTTCCCTCTTCCCCGGCCAGAATCTGGCAGCAATAGTCGTAATGCTGTTTGCAGGCGGAGACAACGTTACTCCCGGCGGTGGTGATGGCGAACAGAACCGCCTCCGGACGTGCGCCCATGCCCAGCTCAAGTGCGGAATAAACGCCGTTATCCGGGTGAAGGTGGTATTCATCGACAATCGCCAGGCTGGGGTTAGTTCCCTCAATGGTGGCCGCCTTCGCCGCCAGCGGCTTTAACAGGCTGTTGCTCTTCGGAAAAATAACCTTATGCGCCTGAATATTGACGCGCTTTTTCAGCGGTTTTGACAGCAGGCACATCTGGCGGGCATCGTCGAACACGATACGGGCCTGATCCCGGCTTACCGCCGCCGTGTAGATATCCTGCTGACCCTTTTCCATCACCAGAAACCAGTTAGCCAGCATGGCAGCTACGGTGGATTTGGCGTTCTTGCGCGGCACCTCAATAAAAGCGCTGCTATACTTCCGGCGGCCTGACTCCCTGACCTTAAAGCCCAGCAGATTAGCAAAGGCGAACTGCTGCCAAGGCTCCAGCTCGATTGGCTGGCCACGCAACGGGCCTTTGACGTGTGGACAGAGCCGGGAGAAGGCGATAAACCGCTCTACGGTCGCCGTATCGAACTCATAACGGGGGTCATTCAGGTCTGAAAAGTACCTTTCCACGGCCTGTTTTACACGCTTACAGGCCGGAATTTCGCCCGTTTTTATCGCATTTGCGTACTCATTCCAGACGGTCAAGCTCGTCTTCCTCTTCCGTTTCTACCGGATTCCGGCGGCGGCTTACCGGATCAAAGCCCAGCAGCGACGACATTTTAATCATGATTTTTTCAGCATCGGCCTTTGCGCTCAGCGCCGGGTTCCGGCTCTCGCCGCCCTGGCTGTTCACAATGCTGAATCCACGGCTGGCAAGGTCTTCAACTGCTTTCCGGTACATCGAATAGTTGACACAAAAAAGCTCAAGGTTGTTCCAGTCGGCGGGAGTCAGATCCCCGCGTTCGGCCAGTTGCTTTGCCTTCGCTTTCCACTGCTGCGCGGCTAACTCATCAAGGTAGGCTGGCGGTTTGGGTGGTCTTGCCATAAAAATTTCTCGTTTCCATCGCGTTTTATTTCCAAAAAAATCACCGTGCGTAAAAATTTGAGGGGGCGGGTGGTGCCTTGCGGCTGGGGTTTTGTCCTGAAAACCTCCCCCACCCCGTCCTTGCGGCCTGTCAGCGGTTGCGGAAGCATTCCATCACCTCCCGCTCACGTTCGCTCATGCGCTTCACTGGCTGGCGCTCATTGCGTCTGGTGCGGGCCCGCACAAAGCCATCACGGCATCGGGCCAGTGACTGATACAGATTCACCACGTCTTTCTCATTCATCGCTGGCCTCATACATCCAGTTATTACGCTGTGCTGCCCGCTCTTCCTGCTCGATGTAGAGCCCTGCTTTACGATTCGCTTTGGTGATGGGGTCCTGCTGCGTGGTCTTCTGGTTATGATGTGTCTGGCATAACGGCTGGTGGTTCCACTCCGGCCAGAACAGAACATCATCACCGCCATTGATAGGGATGATGTGATCGACAATCTTTGCAGGAACGTAGAGGCCCAGCTTCTGGCACTCAACACAAAGGGGGTGACGTTTCAGATACTGAGCGCGGTACTTCTCCCATGAGGCAGAGTAACCACGGGCGCGCCGATGGCCGCGTCTGGCATCCTGCTCCCGCCACGCTTCCCGCCTGTGCTCGTCACACTTGCCGGACCTTACCCGCTTATTACATCCCGGTTCGGTGCACCGGCGCATTGGCTGCCACGGCATCAGTACACCCCCACATCACGATAGACCGACCACAATGCAGATATAGCCAGCGGAACCTCTTTCGCCTCAGTGTCGCCAATCATCGTGCGGTACTCATAAAGCTGAGAGACGTACATCAGACAGCCGATCCTGATAGCGGGGGTAAACTCCAGACCGTTATCAAATCGCTTACCGATATGCTTCTGGCAAACCTCCAGCGCCGCATCGATGTACGCCTGTATCAGCGTGTCTTCATCATTGCCATCAATACGACAATGCAGCTTTGCTTCAGCCAGGGTGATTTCAGTTGTCATTTCTCGGTCCCCTGTTTGCAGAGAATTTCAAGATGCGTCATGCCTGAGTCCGGTATCGGTGGTCCAATGATGTTGAGCGTTGCCCCGGCAAACGGGCCAGTCAGCACCTTCAGACGGTTGGCAGCAGTAATATCTCGACGGAAACGCACCCAGACACGGATCGTTGCTTCGGCAACCTCAGCACCAGCCGCCACCAGTTCACGACCACTGATCCCCTTAACCTCAGCCCAGATGGTTTCCCCGTCTTCCCACACCTGAATAACCTGACCAGTTGAATCACGGTCGGTAGTGAATACCCGGATAGTGACGCGGCTTCTCAGTCCTCCGGCTCTCATAAGTCACCGTCCTTGCTATCTTTACTGATCTTCACTTCCTGCTTCCATGCCTGACTGAATTCGTCACCACCTTCACGCGGCGGCATACCCTCACGCTCACGGGCTTCGTTCGGGTTCATAATCCCGTTCTTGATACCGCGCTCATAAGTGGCGTAACGCTCGGTAGGTGTGGCACGGAGAAGGTCAGCAGAGTCAAACTCCACCTGATAGCGGGTTCCCGGAACGGGAGAGGCCACCAGCAGCGCGGATTTAATTTGTTGCTCGAAGTTCGCCAGCCACGGACGCATCGTCATGGTGAGAAATGCGCGGCTCGCCTCACTAAAGTTGCTGTAGGTGCTGTTGCTGTATTCCTGCAGGAAGATGGGGGACACGTTGAACATGCGGGCAATGTCTTCAATGGAGAACCGGCGCGACGCCAGCCATTCGGCATCCTGATTGCTCATGCCAAGCTGCTTGTAGTCCATGCCACCTTCAAGGATCGGCGTTTTCCCGGCATTTCTGGCACCTTTGTAGCGCTCCAGTGCGTCCAGAGCCTGCTTACCCTTCACGCTGTCGAGCCATTCAGCAGTAGTGACGACGCCCGCCGCCATCATGCCATCTTTCATAATGCTGGCACCGTGGCGCTGTTGGGCCAGACCTAACCCCAGCGCCTCACGGCACGTAGTAATAGGCGAACGCCCCAGAAAGCCATCATCGGTGAAGTAACGCAGGTGCAGAATCTCTTCCTGTAGATAGGTGCGCACAGCCCCGGTAAACGGCTCTGTAACGGTGTATTTGTACTTATGCTGGCCGATACGCTCAGGAACAACCGCCACCGGCGCATACGGGTGCAGGGATTGCGGCTGGCCGTCGCGGCCCCACTGGATCACCGCATAGGCGTTACCGTTCAGCAGACAATGGCGCATCATCGTGCGTTTAAACTGATAAGGCGTCTGGCAGTCGTTCGGCTGCTCGTTCAGGAGAAAATCCACCGGGTGATTACTCAGCCATTCTCGCGCCTCACGACCATTATCATTACGGACGCGGTAGAGATAGCATGGCATTGTTGCCACCGCCTCACTGATAACTGATACGGCGTTCATGACCGCCGGCAGAGATTCCGCAGTACCCGCAGACACATACTCGCCTGATCCGGTATTTGGAATCCCTGCCATCGCCAGAAACTCATCAATCGTCATGCTGCGCTGTTCGGATGGCTCAGATTTACGGCCAAAAGGCCAGATATTCCACATATCACAGCCCCGCTAAGTCAGCCCAGCGTCGGCGGTTATCACCAGCGCGGCGCAGTTCAGGATGTTGGGAGAACAGAGAACGGTGCGCAATTTCCACGCCGGACTCAGGGTAAGCAGGCATAGAAGTAACGGTGATTTCGCGTAGTTCAGCAGTGATGACGGTTCGCGTGTAAGGTAATTTCGCTGTATCCCAGAAATCTTTTGACGCACGGAAACCAAAGCTCATGCCGGAAATGTCACCGCGCTCCACCAGCTCCAGTACATCATTCCCAAGCTGGGTATTCGGCGGGGTCAGCTCGAAGCGCAGCCCGGTATCGTCTTCGGACAGCACCAGCGTGCCGGATTTAGTGCGTCCCAGTAGTTGGGTGTAGTTATGCTCATACAGCGCACGCACATCGCTACCAGATGCCAGGCTGTCTTTAAACGCCCCCGGCGCGAACTGTTCCCGGAATTCATCCCAGATAATTTCTGAGAGACTGTTCCAGCGCACGGCATAGCCCACCAGCTTGCGCTCTTTGGCGGTAAGCTCAGAGGTACGGATTTCAAAATCGATTGTTTTCATTGTTAATTCAGGCTCCCATGATTTTTATGAAAGCCATGCTTAACTTCCGCAGCTTTCCGGGCTGAAATGGCAAGATCTAATTCATCGAACGAGCCAATATGTTTTGTTTTTTGTCCGCGAGGTTTAATCTGGACTATCCATTTATTGCTTCGCTTATCACGGCGTATGCCTGTCATGCCGCTGGTGTTATTTTTCTGGATAGATAAATTCTTCTGATTCACGGCATGAGTAACCAGCCGCAAATTCGTTATCCGGTTGTCACTTTTAACATGGTTAATGTGATCAACCTCCATTCCGGCGGGTATAGAGCCGAAATGCATAATCCAGATAACCCGGTGCGCCAGTTGCAGTTTTTTATTTACAGAAACAACTCTGTAACCATTGGAATAACAACCAGCAGACTTTCCGGCGTACCGCGCATTCCATGTTTTGGCCTGAGCAACGCTAGAAAAATGGCTTTCAGGTCTTTGTTTCCAGATAAGTGAGCCGTTGGGTTGGTAAGCCAGACAGCAATTAAAATATTCTTTCTCAGGTTCGTTCATAATTAACCACCAAAAGATTAAGGGGCCGAAGCCCCTGTTAATCAGGAGCCTGAACCTGACATTTCGAGAATTTTAATTGCACGGGAATCAACCACCCCACCACCTAAATACTTGTCCGTATGGATTTTCAGGAAACCCGGTTCGGTGATGTTGTCAGGGCGGGTACGCACGCCAGTGGTATGATCCACGATGAAATAGCCGCGCTTGAAGTCGCCCACAGCGAGGAACGCTTTACCCGCCTCCGCATCCGGCATGGTTTCCAGATACTGAACAGGACGGCCCAGCAGCGTATCGGGGGAACCGGCAACCAGACGATCGCGCCAGATGTAATCCCCGTTGCCATTTTTCAGCTTTTGCAGTTTGGCGGCGGTGTTGGAGTTCATCACCCATACGGCGTTTTTGCGATATTTGGCTTTCAGCTTATACAGCAGGTCGATCAAACCATCAGAGGAAACGTCAGCGGCTTCCATCTTCTCCAGCGTACCGAAAGGACGGGTTTTATCGGCAGTGGCCGCGCGAGGGTAAGACAGGAAGCCTTTGGATTTTTTATCACCGTCGCCGTTTACGAAGTCACTCTCTTCGGTAGCGGTGAAGGTGTCGGCAATTTCAGAAGACAGCCAGCCCAGAATATCCACCTCGGAGAAGTCGAGAATTTCCTGAGTGGTTTTCGGGTAGGCGTAGATCGGGTTGAGTTTGATATCAACGCGTTCCATCTTCGGCGTGCTGGTTTCGGTACGTGCCTCACCTTCGGTACCACGATTAACGGTAGTGCCGCCCACAGATACCAGCTTCTGGTATTCGTTGGTTTTGGTGGTCTTCACCGTTGCGATGGAGCGCATCACGCTATCATCCTGCAACTGGCGCATAATCTCTTTGTCCAGCTCAGGGATAACGGTATAACCGCCGTCAGCCTGCACCAGCGTGGAGAGAGAACGGGTATCACCTGTCATGATGTAGTGGCGCAGCTCGTCGTTGCTTACTGGCTCACCTTCGACGGAAGTACCAGGCAGATTGCGCTGATCGTCGGCGACGGCTTCAAGGCGGGTGATTTCAACTTCAAGCGCATCAGCCTGGGCGCGGAGTTCGTCGAACTTTTTGCCCTCTTCTTCGTTCAGGCTGCGCTTTTCGGTGTCGGCTTTGTCCAGCATGGAACGCATCTGTGTTTTGAGTGCGGCTTTCTGCTGGCGTAATTCGAGTAGTTTCTTCATGGAGTGGTTTCCGTATCAATTAACGTAGAGACGTGAAACCAGCGCTTGGAGGGGAGGCCGTTAAATCTTTTTCTGCCTCTCGCAGGCTGTACTCGCTACAGCTTGACTTAACGGCCAGTGGCGGCTCACGTCTGAGTGCCACTCTTCAAGATATACATGAAAAA
This sequence comes from Enterobacter sp. MGH 33, assembly GCF_000534535.1. Taxonomy (NCBI): domain Bacteria; kingdom Pseudomonadati; phylum Pseudomonadota; class Gammaproteobacteria; order Enterobacterales; family Enterobacteriaceae; genus Enterobacter; species Enterobacter sp. MGH 33. Next base: position 4,615,178 of record NZ_KI973212.1, read on the forward strand.
TATAAAGAAAACCCCCGTCAGAGACAGGGGTAATCACGGGTAAACATGAGTACGAATAATTTACAAAATTATTCCTTAGCGCAATCCAGAGCATCATCAAGCAGCTCACGCTTCGCTTTCAATTCGCCGATAAGGATATCCAGTTGTTCTTTGCTGGCAGCCATAACATCACCAGAAAATTGATGGCGCAGGAAACCATTGTGATCCACAAAAAAGAAAGCTTCTCGCTTCACCAGTTCCCGGTATTCGCTAAGCGGCATAAGCTGCAAATCCGTTTTGCTGTCTGGAACCCCAAACATATCTTTGTGCTCAACCAGTTTCTGGATCAGCACCTTCGAATATACCAGGTCATCACTGCTTTTTTTGTCCATAACATCCTCTATTTTTTGTGTATAGATGCAAAACTATGTTGGTTCAGTCAGTTCAGTTGGTTCAATTTGTAAAGATTATTGTTTTTAAAGGCATTATTTTCATTAAGTGAACTAACAAAGCCCCTTTTTGAACCAACAAATGCTATTTTTATGTTGGTTCAGTGGCAAATATTTACAGGCCAGCCAGAAAAGGGGGTTGGTTCAATAGCGGAACATGTTGGTTCAAAATAGCCGTTTGTTGGTTCAGTATTGGTTCAATTATTAGACATAAACCCTATGTAAAACAGTAACATGAATGTAATTAACAATCATTGAACCAACTGAACCAACAATAACAATCCTCACATGTGTATTTTATTCCGCCCCTTCTTCTGCAACTTGTTGAAGTACATAAACGTTGATTTGGCGCCCATCAATTCGCGGTGATTTCTGTTGATATCCTCTCCCACTTGATGGCTCAGAGAGCAAACCGGCAGCGGCAAGCGCACGGGCAAACTGCCTAGCATTAAATCCCTGCGCTATCTCCTTCTCAAACGTTGCAGGGAATGTATAGAACACCATGGGCGCATCATCATGGTTGCTCTTACGCTTACGATACCCGGCAAGATTACTGATTGGCAGGCTTGCAGGATCATAAGGCAAAGGGGCGAACCGGCTCAGACCATAAGCATTAAGAAACGCCTCGCACTGCTCGATGATCTGCTGGTGCTCTTTATTTCCCGTTCCGAACTCTTTCACCCAGGCATTAAAGCTATGCTGGATAGCATCACGGCTGGCCTGTTCATCCCATCCGGTGATTGATGCACCAGTCACCAGCGCAGCTTCAAGGATTGCAAAGCGTTCTGCCACGCGGTGCACCTGCTCGCCATAATCAGCCGGAATGAGTCCGCGCCAGCGCGTCTGGGCGTCATGTACGGCCTGTTTAGCTTCCTTCTGGTGAGCCGCCAACCATTTAACCCACTCTCGGCCCGCTGCACCGTGATTTTCAATCCATGCCTGCTTCAGTGCATCAGCATGAGCCTTGCCGTTCTGCAGGCCATGAAAGGCCGTCGATTTCTCCATAGGGATATTCAGCAGGCGAACCAACTGGCCTGCCTTAACTTTTAGCCCACCAGCAGAAAGAAACGTCTCGATATCCATTTCCCCGGTACTGATTGCTACAGTGCGCCAACGTTTCAACTCCCGATTGCCGCCCTCTTTGGCTCCCTGCAGCTTTCCAGCACCGTTAAACAAGGTGTATGCCGAAGTGGCAACGTCTTTGGCGCTGCTCCCCTGCCCCACTTCATCCAGCGGTAACAGACTGTCGTTATGCGCCTCCGCTTCGTTAGCGATACCAAGCGCAGTACCGTACCACGTTAGGCGCAGAGCATCCGGCTCTCCCCACAGACTGCTCGCAATATTAGCTGTAGTGGTCTTACCGGCGCTCGACTGCTCGAACAAGTGGACACCGAAACCATCAGCACCCACCAGCCCAATAAGCGGCGCGGATAATGCCGCCGCCACTCCCAGCATCATTGATGGGTTGCCACCGGCCAGATAAGCCACTGAATCCCGCCAGCCCTCAGCCGTACCAGAAACGGCATAACCGGAAGATGCAGCGCTGCGACCATTAAAGAGAATGGGTGTCTCTGGATCACCAATAACTTCGCCATCAGGCATGATATATGCCCCATTATGCCAGCCAGTGGTATGAGTGATAATCCATTCCTGACCAGATCCACACTGCTGCAGCCAATCGGCCAGAATGGCACGAAAGGTGTTTTTAGTGGTCACGTTAACCCCTCCAGCTTTAAGTGAGCGCCATCCCTCACGCTCTCCAACATCAGCGCAAGGGATCGCCCTGGTAATATCTTCGTGGCCACGCGGCGAACGCCAGCGCAAAACAAGATAGCGTTCTGCCCCGTCACTACCTGAACCAACTACCTCAAGAGGCGAACAAAGCCACGCTTCGTTATTGATGATTTCTCCGCTGTCCTTGTCCACCTTTGGCGTAATCCAGTACAAGCCATCGTTACGGCTCTCCACGCGTGGTTTCAGTTCGTCACCTTGCAGAGCTGATTTTTGCTCTTTTTTACCGCCGTCAATAGACTTAAGTTTTACCACCACCTTTTCGCCCTCCGGCTGGTACATCGAATCATTAAATGCTGCTGCGGCTGCTTCCAGCCCGTGTTGCTGGTGAAAATCATTCCAGTCGGCCTTTTCCTCAGACTGAGGTAAAGCCACCCGGCCAGAGACAGCTTTAGCGGCTTTCTCTGCAGCCCCTTTGCCTGTGTTTGGCTCTCCCGGCTTAATGTCGTTATCTGCGGCGATGATGATCTGCGCATTCGGGTAACGCTGTCGCATCACCTGCGCAACTGGCAGCAGATTCCCGGCGTCAATCGCTGCAATAATTGTCGCATCAGGGCGGAACTGCTGAACTGAAAGCGCCGTTGCCAGCCCTTCGGCGATAATCACCGTTTCCGTCAATTCAACGGAATTAACCACACCAAAAGAGGCTTTCTTCACCGTTCCGGCCACCAGCCGCTTACTGCCATCAGGCTTAATCACCTGTGCGCCTGTCGTCGCGCCAGCACCGTTTTTCAGCACCAGCAGCAGCGACCCATCGGTCAGCATCGGGAAGGGGCATTGAAGCCCCTTTGATGTAAGGTAAGCAGACTGCCCCGGAGAGGCTTTAGCAGCCAGCGCCGCAACTTTCCCGGCGATATCCGTTTGAGGCTTTTCTCTGGCTGGCTTCGGTTCCGGCATAGGCAGCGCCATCGCTTCGGCCACCATCTCAGCCGCTTCTCTCGCACCGCACTGATTGACCTTCATCACCAGATCCAGCCCGGTACCCGCGCCACAGTGCGAACAGAAATAGGTTCCCCGGTTATCTTTATTGTCGAACCGGTAGCGGGTTTTGCCGCCGCACGCCGGACACGGCCCCTCACCGCGATTCGTCGGAATCGCCAGGCGCTCCAGTATTGACGGCCAGTAGCCGTTTGCCTTGCTGCGTACATCGCTTACAAAGTCATTTTGCACTGTAAGCCTCCCGCGCCTTCACCAGCTCGCCGATAGATTTGTGCAGCAGAGACATAATTGCTCCGACACGGCACGCTTCCTCACGGTGTTCTTCACCGTCGGGAATGCTGTCAATCCACATGCTCAGCACAGACATTGCGCACTCACTCTCTGAAAGGGCATTTTCAGCGTGCATCAGGACTTCAAAAGGAACTTGTCTCATTTCGCTTCTCCCATACCCAGCTCGGCGATTAATGCCCGGTGAATTTCCTGATTAAGGTCACATGCCAGTGAGATATGGTTCAGCAGGGTTTCCGAACACTCAGCACAGGCTTTTTCCAAAATGGTTTCGAAAAGTGAAGCAGCCAGCGCTGATTTGTATTCTGCCTTGTCTAAGCTGATTGGCTCACGCATAGCGAGCCTCCCGAACTGGCAGACGGCCAGCGAATACCATCACGCAGCCTGCCGGTGATTGCTCACGGGCTTCGCGCTCAGTGGTAGCGGTGATGTGAATGACGTTGCTTTCAGTGGCGCTGAGGGCCAGAAATCGATACTGATATTTGGGGCGAGTTTGGGTATGCTGTATACAAGCCATGATGTAAGCCTCAGTTACGTTGTGGTAAGAGGCCCGGTTAGTGTTAGCGCACTGCCGGGCTTCGCTATTTCCGCATCGAGAAAACAAGGTGCGGCCACACCAATCTAGTTTAAAGTGCGGCCACACGTCAAGACTGTTTTTGCATTCTTTTTTAATGTATGGTGTTCCCACACTAATTTGAGGAAGACTTATGGCTACCAAGTCCGTTAATGCAAAATCAGCTACTAAAAAAATCCGCTTTCCGCATGACCTGATTGAAGAGATTGACGCAAGCGTAGAACGGGAGAAGGCAGATAACTCCGGTGCTAATTTCTCTGCTTGGGTTCTGGATGCCTGCGGGCGCAAACTCAAATCTGAGCAGCGCAAGAAAGCCAGATCGGAACCTGAAAGCTGAACAGGGTTACTCCCCGTAATGCTGTGGACTGCCCCTCTTAAAAAGGGTCTGTTTTGCGCAACTATTAATGAGTTGTGCAGAGGCTCCCCTCTTAAAGAGGGTTGGTTATCTTCGCAGCTCTCTACGTTTTTCGTCGGAGCCTCTAAACCACGTTTAACGTTGTTTTGCCATGAACCCGAATACTGTTCGCCTTTGTCTCGATCTCCGTACGTTAAACGTACGCGGTTAATTTGTGCGTACGGATTTCGTCGGCTCAAATTCTGCGCAACCATGATTGAGTTATGCAAATCGCTTGCGGCTGCCTCATCATGATTTGAGCACCCCCAAACGGGGGAGCGCAGATTTTGAACTCCAGCTCGGATTTTGAATCCCTGGTGATAATTTGACCTCGCCAAAACGGGCGAGTGCAAAGTTTGACCACCAGCGGCAAGCCTGGTAATCTGGCGATGTTTCAGTAAAGCGTTGAGACTCAGGCGGCCCGGCATGGCCGCCTTTGTTTTGCCTGTCATACAATAGCCTCCACTTTCAGCCCGCCAGCGGTATACCCCTGAACCCGAACACCATCGACGCGATGACGCTTTTTAGTCAGAAAGCGGATGTGATCTGCGTAGACGTACTGCCATTTACCATCGAGTGCCACACGCTTAAACCACGGATGAGGCTTAGATATGGTCTGGACAACTGGCTCGGAAGCCTTGCGGAGCGTGGGTTCTGCTGTGCATACCCCCTTATCATCACCCGTTACTCGATACAGCCAGTAACTTGCCAGCTTCCCGGTCAATTTACGGGTGCGCACGGGTATATAACCCGCCTCACGCATCGCCTTACCAAAAGTGGCATCGTCCGGGTAATACTGGCGGCGTAGTTCCGTAGATACTGAAACGGCAAAGCTGCGTTTAGTCGGGTATTCCTGCCACTGGCCGACAAATTCAAAAGGAAGACCATTAACCCTTCCTTTGGTCTTGTCCTTGCCGCTTATCCCTGCATCATGGTATGCCTCATGCACGGACACGCCGGAACGCAGCCACACCAGCCCGTTACCGTTGTGGCGCAACCCCAGATCGGCAAGCGTAAATTCACCGCGATTAATGGGCGACCAGTCACCGGAAATAACCTGTTTACGGTTCGCTGAAATATCGTGCTGGCTGGCTACAGGGTGAGCGAATCCCTGCCCGTGGAGGGCATTAATCTTTTTCATCTCAGATTACCTGTGGTTAATTAAGCAGATTTACGGCTGTATGGGTTATTGACGTTCTCTACTGCTGGCGGATTACGAACCCACCAGAGCACATCCGAAAGAAGCCAAGCACAGCTATTGCGGCCAAAGTGACAGCGCGGAGGGAAGCGCCCCTGCTGCTCCATCTTCCAGCGGCTGGAACGGGAAAGACTGGTGATCTCGCTGCATTCATCTTCACGGATTCGGCGATCAAACTTAAAGCCGTACTCTTCTAAAAGGGTGCGGCGCTGTTCAGGATTTGGCGGGGTAAAGGTTATATTTTGCATGCTGCCTCCACTGTTTCAATGTTATGCGAAGAGATTAGTGGATAAACGACCAGCATTTCCATTGATTCTGGAATCCTTTAAAAGAACACGCAATTCCATTGAAAGATAGAAATTCCATCAAGATAACGCTCCCCTGTTGAAAACAATTTCCACAGTAATTTCAACGGCTGTCGCGAGAGAAAAAATCATGAATTTCAATAACTCGCCGAAGATCACCGTTCTCTAACGATTTGATTCGCCTTGGATTGTTCATAACAAAGATGAACAATGATGAACGCTGATGAACAGTGATGAATAACCATGAACAAAGATGGAAAAAGTTAGCAAGTAATGACCTAGTAGAGACCGTGGATGGAGCTAGGTATTGTTAGGTGCTGTCGGGTGCCGTTACGTGTCATTACGTGTCGTTGAATGCTGTTGAATGCTGTTGAATGTAACTGTAATAAACATCAAATATAACAATTGAATCTCCTTGGCGATCATAGAATCGCCAAAAGCTCCAACAAATATAATTAATTAGTATTTTCACATGAAATATAAATAATACCCACTAACACTGCAAAATAATATTCATTCCGTATAATAAATCGAATTTAATGCCTTGCGAATTTTATCATATATTGCTGATTTGGATAATCCAGTTTTAGATATACCTTCCTCATCAGCTAATTTATATAGTTCGTTTAAAATAGCCGAGATGCTTGGTTTTTTAGAGGTGCCAAACGAATGGCCTATCTTATGTGCTATAAGCTTGACCAGCATCCCCATTAATTTATCATTATATTCCTTTTCATCTTCTTTACGATGCAAGCCGCGTTTGCTGCTTTTCAATGCAATTCCGACCTGTAAAAGCTCATCCCCTCCCATAGCATAAAGATGCTCTTTTCCTTTGTTTTGATTAGCAATTATAGCCACCGCCGCAAGGCATCTGTCCTTTATGGGTTGTGGTGTAATATCTTCATCAATAAGAGGATATGCCAGAGCAAACATATAGTCTGCGGGATAGGCTGTTGAGTTTCCACCTCGAAATAATTTAGATGCTGATAACCATCTACTCAGTTGTCGATAGTATATATTGTAAGCTTCAACTTTCGCCTCAGGGATATCAGCAGTTTTAACTGTCGGATCTACCCCACACATAAGTAGTGCAAGTTGTTTAATATTGAGTTCCGGGGCTTTGGCTTCTCGCTCGAAAATACCCAATTTTAGAAAACTAGTCATTATTCAGCCCTATTCAACAAAACAATGTTAGTGAATCCACCTGATAAAATATCAAGTCTGTCATACCATTTATTCAACGCATCCAATTTCTCAGGCAAGTACAGACTACGGTTATAAATCGCCATAACTCCCGGCATTGAGTGCCCCAACAACTGTTCGACAACGTGCGGAGCGATACCCATATTATTCATATGAGTTGCAAGCGTTCGCCGTAGATCATGTAATGTCCAAGGTTCAGAATGCCCCAGTTTTTTATAAACACTACGGCCCCACTGGCTAACCGCTTCGCTATTCTTCACAACCCCAAGAAGGTAGCCGGATGATTTTGTTTCATCGTGGAGAACTTCAATAAATGAACGCATCGCCTCTGGAACTGGGCGCACAATCTTTTCACCACCTTTACTATGCGCTTTCGGAACAGTCCATACCCATGCATCCATATCCCATTCAGCCCACTCGGATAATCTGGCCTCCTGGGTGCGGCAACCAAACAAAGTGGTGATCCTGAGCAAGTTTGTGTAGTAAGGCAGAAAAACATCGCCGGACGATATAGCAGCCCACAATCCCCCAACCTCTTTATCTTTCAATACCCGATCTTTTTTCGCCTGCTTTTTACCAACATCGGGAATACTCAAATCTTCAAGGGCGGTACTGACGGCGTAACGGCGAACGCGGCAGAATTTCAGAGCCTGCTTACACATCTGGAATACATAACCAGCAGCAACCGGCGTTTTCTTTTTCATCCTGTCAAAGCAGTCAAGCCAGTAGCGGGTTTCGCAGTCAGCGAGCGCCATTTTCCCAATATAAGGGTAAATGTGTTTGCGCAGCTCCGCTTTATGCCGCTCAACGTTCGCACGGTTTTCTTCCGCATATTCGCGTATCCAGTATTCGATAGCTTCCTGCACCGTGACCGGTTTAAGCGTTTCCTGAGTAGTTAGCGCCAACTGGTGCTTTGGGTCTTTACCAGAGGCCAGCCACTGACGACATTTATCACGCGAGGAACGGGCCTCTTTGAGACTCATATCAGGGTAGCGCCCCAGAGTCAGCCGATGCAGCTTCTGCCCGTCGAGTCGGTAAGTAAACACCCAGCTAATGCCTCCAGCTTTCGTTACCTTAGCACTCAACCCGGCACCATCAGCATAAAACTCAATCTTACTGGCCGGGATGCCATGTAATCCCTTTAACTTCCTGTCGCTCAGTTTGTTGAGTTCGCCAGCCATAGACCACCACCCAGCCCAAAGTGTTTATACAAATGTTTATACAGAATTGCTTGCATAATAGCATAAACAACAAAAAGCACTGGAACAATATACAGCCATGATTTCATATAACTAATTGATTTTAAATAAAATATAAAAACCACCCCAAAGCATGAAAACAGCTAATCTGACAGTACGGCATGAACTAATTTCGATTAGCTAACTGCTTGTTTAAAAAGGCGCTCTTCGGCATGGGGAAGCGCCTTTTTTATCGTCCGGACGGGCAACCGTCAATGCTTTGTAAACCTTCTCTTTCCCCACTTTTCAACGCCCGCTTTTCGTGTATATTTCCAGCAACTTACAGGCTCTCTTTTCACGGAATGACACATGATTCGTAAATACTGGTGGCTGGTCGTTTTTGCTGTCTCTGTTTTCATTTTTGATGCGCTGCTGATGCAGTGGATTGAACTGATGAGCACCGAAACCGATAAATGTCGCAATATGAATTCCGTGAACCCGCTTAAACTGGTCAACTGCTCAGAGCTGGACTAACCGCTTCCATCCTGTAAACCCCCTGTTATCACTCCATAAAAACAGGGATTTAAATCACTTTTCGTCATTTCCTGACGATGATAATGTCTGTGCCCTTTCCAACCGCTCTTGCTTAACGTCTCACAACGAGTGAACAGACCATGCTGGTTAGCCAATACAACCAAATCCTCGTAGTCATCTCCTTTGTTGTTGCCATTCTTGCCGCCTATACCGCGCTGAATATGGCTGCGCGCGTTGCCGGAAGCCAGGGCGTCGCTGCACGCGTCTGGCTGGCAGGTGGCGGTGTTTCGATGGGGATTGGCGTGTGGGCGATGCATTTCATCGGTATGCTGGCGATGGATCTTTCCATGAGCATGAGTTACAACGCGGTCCTGACCGTGCTTTCGATGGTTATCGCCATCAGCTCGTCAATGTTTGCCCTGTGGCTCGTTAGCGGCGAGCAGCTACGTTTGCGCCGGCTGCTGCCTGGCGCCGTCGTGATGGGAACGGGCATTGTTGCCATGCACTACACTGGTATGGCAGCCCTGGAGGTCACACCGGGTATTGTCTGGGATAAAAAGTGGGTGGCTATCTCCGTGGTCATTGCCCTTGCCGCTTCACTGGCCGCTCTTTGGCTGACGTTCCGTTTACGTCAGGAAGCCGCACGAATGGCGTTGATGCGGCTGGGGGCGGCGATCACCATGGGCATCGCTATCGCTGGCATGCATTACGCCGGCATGGAAGCAGCACAATTTCCAATGTCGACGATGGTCCACCATCATGGCATTAACGGGAGCTGGCTGGCGATACTGGTTAGCGTGGTCGCGCTCGCTATTCTGGGGATTACGCTGCTGGTGTCGATGTTCGATGCCCGCCTTCAGGCTCGTACCTCGCTGCTGGCCTCATCACTGGCAGAAGCTAATCGTGAACTCGCACAGCTGGCGTTACATGATACGCTGACGCGATTACCCAATCGTATTCTGCTTGAGGATCGCCTCGATCAGGCCATCAGCAAGGCCGATCGCGAAGGAAGCCCTTTCGCGCTGATGTTTATGGATCTCGACGGCTTTAAAACCGTCAACGATGCCTATGGTCATGATGTCGGTGACAAGCTTCTGGTTGCGGTGACTCAGCGTTTGCTGTTGCAGTTGAAAGGTCAGTATACGCTGGCGCGTATCGGTGGGGATGAATTCGTCCTGCTGGCCGAAACCGCCACTCCGGATGATGCTGCCTCACTGGCAAATTCACTGGTGCGCGTCATTGATAGCCCGTTCCATCTCGATCCTTATGAACTGATGGTCACCCTGAGCATTGGCATTGCGCTCTATCCACACGATGGCAAAACCGATCGTGAACTGATGTTTAACGCTGATGCTGCGATGTACCACACGAAACATATGGGTCGCAACGGCTATCACTTCTTCCAGCCGTCAATGAATACGCTGGCACAGACGCATCTACAGCTGATGAATGATCTGTGGCAGGCCATCGACCGTAATGAGTTACGCCTGCTTTATCAACCTAAATTTCACGCCCCTGCCGGGCCAGTCCTCGGATTCGAAGCGCTGTTACGCTGGCAGCATCCCAAACAGGGGTTACTCCCACCCGATCTTTTTCTACCGCTGGCAGAGAAAACGGGGCTGATTATTCCGATTGGAAACTGGGTAATCGACGAGGCCTGCCGCCAGCTGCGTGAATGGCATCTTCAGGGCCACACGGACTGGTCAATGGCGGTGAATCTTTCTACATTGCAGTTCGAACAGCCGTCGCTGGTTAAAACAGTTCTCGATTGTCTGACGCGCCATAGCGTACCACCCGGCATGTTGATCCTGGAGGTGACCGAAACCACGGCAATGAACAATCCGGACGAAAGCGTTCGTGTCCTGACAGCGCTGACGGATGCGGGAGTAAAAGCCTCGATAGACGATTTTGGCACCGGTTACTCAAGCCTTCTGTATCTTAAGCGACTTCCCGCCTGCGAGTTGAAAATCGATCGTGCTTTTGTGAAAGAGTTAAGTGGTGAGAGCGAAGATGCGACGATTGTCTCGGCGATTGTCGCCCTGGCAAAAACGCTGAATCTGAAGGTCGTGGCGGAAGGGGTCGAAACCGCAGCGCAGCAAACCTTTCTGACAGAACTGGGATGCAATACGCTACAGGGTTACCTGCTGGGCAAACCGATTACCGCGCAAGCTATTATGGAACAGTGCCAGCACGGGGAGATGTCGCCACCCCGGACGCGGTCATGAGGCTGTATCGTAAACCACTGGTGCCACTCGGGTGATATTTAGTGTCGCCAGAATATTATCCACCAGCGCCGGTGCTTGTTTGTACAGATTAAAATTGTTGCTATCCATTAACCAGTTTTTAATGACACCGCTAAAAAAGGCGTGGAAAACAATCAGCGCCAGTTCAATATTGGTTTGCGAAGAGATAACGTTACGAGCAATGCATCGCTTTAGCGTCTTGCGAAGATAATCATCGTTTAAACCGATCCGCTTGCGTATTTCACATTCTGAAATCACATCGTCATGAAATTCACACTTATGATACAAAATTTGTAAAAGCGCATATTGCCGCGGCTCGCTCGCAATATATTGTAGTGCGACAATAAATTGTTCACGAAGCATTAACAAAGGGTCGTCATTTTCGGAAAGTATTAACCTGTCACGAATCATCTCACGCATCGGCAATTGCTGATCCCATATTGCATTGAATATTTCCGCTTTACTCGAGAAATGCCAGTAAACCGCCCCGCGAGTGAGTTGAGCAGCATCGGCGATGTCGGTAAGCGTGGTGCTGGACACGCCACGCGTCGCGAATAGCCCGATAGCGGCTTCAATCAGCTGCTGGCGGGTCTTTTGAGCCTCTTCTTTCTTTTTGCGCGCCATAACCTGCTACTCATTACTCATAAGATTGATACGTTATCAAAGGATATTGCCGTGGTCGTGTAGTCAAAGTATTAACCAAAACCCGTGTTAATTTTGCACAAAAAAAGTCAATTCATTTAATTTATAATTCACATGAATAAATCGAATACATAAAATCCATAAAATATATGAATAGCATTCACCGAAAGCATTTCGTTGATTATCCTGACAGAAAAAGAATACCGAATGCACTGTGTCAGATTCCGATTTTTACTTTTAAAAGCTCCATCAGCACTTATAAATTAAAAAACATTAAACACCCTCATTATTATACGCGGCTACATTTCTATTTTTTGCCTCACACCCTTTCACCGATTCATGGCAAATATCGGCTCAAGGGTAGTTTAAGGAACAGTAATGACGAATCACTTCAGATGCTTACCCTTATCCGGTTTCATTGTCTGTGCCGCGCTGCTCACCGGGTGCGATGGGCAAGAAAACCCACAGCAGCATGCGCAAGCTCCTCAGGTCAGTGTTCATATTGTTAAAAGCGCTCCACTGGCCGTAACGACAGAATTGCCCGGCAGAACTGACGCGTATCGTGTTGCGGAGGTTCGTCCTCAGGTAAGTGGTATCATTCTGCACCGTAATTTTACCGAAGGCAGCGACGTTAAAGCGGGTGAATCCCTTTATCAAATCGATCCGGCCACCTATCAGGCAGCCTACGACAATGCGAAAGGTGAACTGGTAAAAGCACAGGCGGCGGCGAATATCGCCCATCTGACGGTGAAACGTTACGTTCCGCTGGTTGGTACGCAATATGTGAGCAAGCAGGAGTACGATCAGGCGGTGGCAACTGCCCAGCAGGCGGATGCGAGCGTGGTTGCCGCGAAGGCTGGCGTTGAAAGCGCGCGGATCAACCTGGCCTATACGAAAGTCACATCCCCAATCAACGGGCGTATAGGTAAATCCAGCGTCACCGAAGGGGCGTTAGTCACTAATGGCCAGGCAACTGCACTGGCGACGGTTCAGCAACTCGATCCCATTTATGTCGATGTGACGCAATCCAGCAGCGATTTTATGCGCCTGAAGCAGCAGACGAGCCTGCAAAAGGGAGACACCAGCAGCGTCGAGTTGCTGATGGAAAATGGCCAGCCTTATCCGCTGAAAGGAACGCTCCAGTTCTCTGATGTCACGGTAGATGAAAGTACCGGCTCAATCACCCTTCGCGCCCTCTTCCCTAACCCACAGCATATGCTGTTACCGGGTATGTTTGTCCGTGCGCGCATCGATGAAGGTACGCAACCTGATGCCATACTGGTTCCCCAGCAGGGAGTAACCCGTACACCACGCGGAGATGCCACCGTGCTTGTGGTAAATGAGAAAAACCAGGTGGAATCACGCACTGTCGTTGCACCGCAGGCGATTGGCGATCGCTGGCTGATCACGGAAGGCCTCAAAAACGGCGACCGCGTCATTATCAGCGGCCTGCAAAAAGTTCGCCCTGGCGTCACCGTCGTGGCTATTCCTGATACCGCCGCGACTCCAGCCAGTTAAGGAATAACGACATGGCTAATTTCTTTATTCAACGGCCTGTTTTCGCCTGGGTACTCGCCATCATTCTGATGATTGCGGGCGGGCTGGCCATTTTAAAACTACCGGTCGCGCAATATCCGACCATTGCGCCGCCGGCGGTTGCGGTGACAGCAACCTACCCGGGCGCTGATGCCCAGACGGTACAGGACACCGTCACTCAGGTTATCGAACAGAACATGAACGGTATCGATAATTTGATGTACATGTCGTCCACCAGTGATTCCGCCGGTAATGTCACCATTACGCTGACGTTCCAGTCTGGCACGGATCCTGATATCGCGCAGGTGCAGGTTCAGAACAAACTCCAGCTCGCCATGCCGCTGCTGCCGCAAGAAGTGCAGCAGCAAGGTATCGGCGTGGAGAAATCCAGCAGCAGCTTTCTGCTGGTTGCTGGCTTTGTGTCGGACAATAAAAACCTCACGCAGGATGATATCTCCGACTATGTTGCTTCTAACGTAAAAGATGCGATCAGCCGTACTTCCGGCGTCGGTGACGTGCAGCTGTTCGGTGCCCAGTATGCAATGCGCATCTGGCTGGACAGCAACGCGATGAACAAATATCAGCTCACGCCGCTGGATGTTATTAACCAGCTGAAAACGCAGAACGACCAGATTGCTGCGGGCCAGTTGGGAGGAACGCCGTCCGTACCGGGGCAGCAACTGAACGCCTCAATTATTGCTCAAACGCGCCTGAAATCGCCGGAGGAGTTTGGTCGTGTGACGCTGAAGGTGAACCAGGACGGCTCAATGGTCCACCTCAAAGATGTGGCCCGCATTGAGCTGGGTGGCGAAAACTACAACATGGTCACCAAAATCAATGGCCAGGCAGCAACGGGGCTGGGGATCAAGCTGGCGACTGGCGCAAACGCGCTGGATACCGCTGCCGCCATCAAGAGTAAACTGGCGCAGTTGCAGCCCTTCTTCCCTCAGGGTCTGAAAGTCGTGTATCCGTACGACACCACACCGTTCGTGAAGATCTCCATCCATGAAGTGGTGAAGACGCTGTTTGAAGCGATTGTTCTCGTGTTCCTGGTGATGTACTTGTTCCTGCAAAACCTGCGGGCAACGCTTATTCCCACTATCGCCGTGCCCGTGGTGTTACTGGGCACCTTTGCGGTACTGGCTGCGTTCGGGTTCTCCATTAACACCCTGACGATGTTCGGGATGGTATTGGCGATAGGTCTGCTCGTCGATGACGCCATCGTGGTGGTCGAGAACGTAGAACGCGTCATGGTTGAGGACAAGCTGCCGCCAAAAGAGGCGACGCAGAAGTCAATGGAGCAAATCCAGGGTGCTCTGGTGGGCATTGCCATGGTGCTTTCGGCGGTATTTATTCCGATGGCATTCTTTGGTGGTTCAACCGGGGCTATCTATCGCCAGTTCTCGCTGACCATTGTCTCCGCGATGGCCTTGTCGGTACTGGTGGCGTTGATATTAACGCCTGCTCTTTGTGCCACGCTGCTCAAACCGGTTTCCAGCGAACATCATGAAAAGAAAGGTGGTTTCTTCGGCTGGTTTAACGCGCTCTTTGATAAGAGTGTGGAGCACTACAGCAACAGCGTAAGCGGCATTTTACGTAAGACCGGCCGCTATCTGCTGGTTTACGTCATCATCGTCGGCGGCATGGCAGTACTGTTCCTGCGCCTGCCTTCCTCCTTCCTGCCCGAAGAGGATCAGGGGGTGTTTATGACGATGGTTCAGTTGCCGGCAGGGGCGACGCAGATGCGTACCCAGCAGGTACTCGATCAGGTTCAGGATTATTACCTGACGAAAGAGAAAGCGAACGTTGAATCGGTCTTTACCGTAAACGGGTTTAGCTTTAGCGGACAGGGTCAGAACTCCGGTATCGCTTTCGTCAGCCTGAAGCCATGGGAAGAGCGTCCGGGCAAGGAAAACGGCGTTGAGGCGATTGTCAGCCGCGCGACGAAAGCGTTCAGCCAGATCAAAGACGGTCTTGTATTTCCGTTTAACCTGCCTGCCATTATTGAACTGGGTACCGCAACAGGCTTTGACTTTGAATTGATTGACCAGGCAAACCTGGGGCATACGCAGTTAACCCAGGCGCGTAACCAGCTGCTGGGCATGGTGAGAGAACATCCTGACTTACTGGTCCGCGTGCGTCCTAACGGACTGGAAGATACGCCACAGTTCAAGCTGGACGTCGATCAGGAGAAGGCACAGGCGCTGGGTGTGAGCGTGTCTGACGTCAATCAGACGATTTCAACAGCGCTGGGTGGCACCTATGTGAACGACTTTATCGATCACGGACGGGTGAAAAAAGTTTATGTCCAGGCTGATGCTCGCTTCCGTATGCTACCCGGAGACATTAACGGCCTGTATGTGCGTAGCGCTAACGGCGAAATGGTGCCTTTCTCTGCCTTTAGCAGCTCTCACTGGGTGTACGGTTCACCGCGTCTGGAACGTTACAATGGGATGCCGTCAATGGAGATCCTCGGTGAGTCTGCCCCTGGCAAAAGTACCGGTGAGGCAATGGCGTTGATGGAAAGCCTTGCGTCAAAACTGCCTTCCGGCATCGGCTACGACTGGACGGGGATGTCTTATCAGGAACGACTTTCCGGGAATCAGGCTCCGGCGCTGTACGCCATCTCACTGATTGTGGTGTTCCTGTGTCTGGCGGCCCTCTATGAAAGTTGGTCAATTCCCTTCTCGGTCATGCTGGTTGTGCCGCTGGGGGTGATCGGCGCGCTTCTGGCTGCATCAATGCGAGGGCTGAACAATGACGTTTACTTCCAGGTTGGTCTGCTTACGACAATTGGTTTATCAGCCAAGAACGCCATACTGATCGTTGAGTTCGCCAAGGATCTCATGGATAAAGAAGGCAAAGGGATTATCGAAGCCACGCTTGAAGCCTCGCGTATGCGTCTGCGTCCTATCCTGATGACTTCCCTGGCATTCATCCTTGGTGTTATGCCTCTGGTCATCAGCAGCGGTGCAGGTAGTGGGGCACAAAATGCGGTCGGGACGGGCGTGATGGGCGGGATGCTGTCAGCCACCCTGTTGGCCATTTTCTTTGTTCCTGTTTTCTTTGTGGTTGTCCGGAGACGGTTTACAAAGCACAAGGATTAATGAAAATCATAAAGGCACCTCTGGTGCCTTTTTTATTTCCTGAAAACAATGTAAAAACACATCCCCTCTTCACATTTCCTCCATTAATAATCAGTGCCCGCGCTTTTTTCTTCATAATTTTTACAATCCACACAAATTGAGATTATTCCCCGTGCTGCATGGTATTAGTGCGGTGGTAAAATAATCATCAGTTCGTTAATTGCTGTATCGGCTCTTTAGCGAATAAGCGATCATATTGAGGTAACATCATGAAAAGATTCCTTTCCGTTGCACTTCTCGCTGCGCTGCTTGCTGGTTGCGCGCACGACTCTCCATGTGTACCGGTATACGACGATCAGGGGCGACTGGTTCACACCAATACCTGTATGAAGGGCACTACCCAGGATAACTGGGAAACAGCAGGTGCGATTGCTGGTGGCGCCGCGGCAATCGCTGGCCTGACACTCGGTATTGTCGCCCTGACTAAATAAGGCTTCTAAAAGCGCGGCCATCGCCGCGCTTTTATTTTTCCCTGATATAAGGAACGTATATTCCTCATCACGAATAGCATCAGATATTAATTAAATTCAATACGCTACCTTACTCCCCGCTATACCCCATACCTGTACATAACATTTAATTGATTTAACGCTGCTGCGAGCCAGCATAATGCATTCCACAACTTCAGTTTCAGTAGGGTAAAACGCTTTAATACGTCCGTAAGGTATTAATGGCGACAGCAGGAATATCGAATGAGGGAATTGGTTTGGCTGGAGCGATAACGCAAAAAGGCCATCCTTTCGGATGGCCTTTCTACTTGTTTGATGTCTGGCAGTTCCCTACTCTCACATGGGGAGACCCCACACTACCATCGGCGCTACGGCGTTTCACTTCTGAGTTCGGCATGGGGTCAGGTGGGACCACCGCGCTAAAGCCGCCAGACAAATTCTTTTACTTCTTGCCGAACTTTAACCTAAGTATAAAGTGGTGCTGATACCCAGAGTCGAACTGGGGACCTCACCCTTACCAAGGGTGCGCTCTACCAACTGAGCCATATCAGCACGCTAAATTTGATGCC
>NZ_KI973212.1:4632694-4904450 GCF_000534535.1 Enterobacter sp. MGH 33
ATATAAGGAACGTATATTCCTCATCACGAATAGCATCAGATATTAATTAAATTCAATACGCTACCTTACTCCCCGCTATACCCCATACCTGTACATAACATTTAATTGATTTAACGCTGCTGCGAGCCAGCATAATGCATTCCACAACTTCAGTTTCAGTAGGGTAAAACGCTTTAATACGTCCGTAAGGTATTAATGGCGACAGCAGGAATATCGAATGAGGGAATTGGTTTGGCTGGAGCGATAACGCAAAAAGGCCATCCTTTCGGATGGCCTTTCTACTTGTTTGATGTCTGGCAGTTCCCTACTCTCACATGGGGAGACCCCACACTACCATCGGCGCTACGGCGTTTCACTTCTGAGTTCGGCATGGGGTCAGGTGGGACCACCGCGCTAAAGCCGCCAGGCAAATTCTGTTAATCTGTATCAAAGCTGAAATTTGATTGTCTGTCTCTTCGCCAAAACACCTTCGGCGTTGTAAGGTTAAGCCTCACGGTTCATTAGTATCGGTTAGCTCAACGCATCGCTGCGCTTACACACCCGACCTATCAACGTCGTCGTCTTCAACGTTCCTTCAGGAGACTTAAAGTCTCAGGGAGAACTCATCTCGGGGCAAGTTTCGTGCTTAGATGCTTTCAGCACTTATCTCTTCCGCATTTAGCTACCGGGCAGTGCCATTGGCATGACAACCCGAACACCAGTGATGCGTCCACTCCGGTCCTCTCGTACTAGGAGCAGCCCCCCTCAATTCTCCAGCGCCCACGGCAGATAGGGACCGAACTGTCTCACGACGTTCTAAACCCAGCTCGCGTACCACTTTAAATGGCGAACAGCCATACCCTTGGGACCTACTTCAGCCCCAGGATGTGATGAGCCGACATCGAGGTGCCAAACACCGCCGTCGATATGAACTCTTGGGCGGTATCAGCCTGTTATCCCCGGAGTACCTTTTATCCGTTGAGCGATGGCCCTTCCATTCAGAACCACCGGATCACTATGACCTGCTTTCGCACCTGCTCGCGCCGTCACGCTCGCAGTCAAGCTGGCTTATGCCATTGCACTAACCTCCTGATGTCCGACCAGGATTAGCCAACCTTCGTGCTCCTCCGTTACTCTTTGGGAGGAGACCGCCCCAGTCAAACTACCCACCAGACACTGTCCGCAACCCGGATTACGGGTCTACGTTAGAACACCAGCCATTAAAGGGTGGTATTTCAAGGTTGGCTCCACGCAGACTGGCGTCCACGCTTCAAAGCCTCCCACCTATCCTACACATCAAGGACCAGTGTTCAGTGTCAAGCTATAGTAAAGGTTCACGGGGTCTTTCCGTCTTGCCGCGGGTACACTGCATCTTCACAGCGAGTTCAATTTCACTGAGTCTCGGGTGGAGACAGCCTGGCCATCATTACGCCATTCGTGCAGGTCGGAACTTACCCGACAAGGAATTTCGCTACCTTAGGACCGTTATAGTTACGGCCGCCGTTTACCGGGGCTTCGATCAAGAGCTTCGCGTTGCCGCTAACCCCATCAATTAACCTTCCGGCACCGGGCAGGCGTCACACCGTATACGTCCACTTTCGTGTTTGCACAGTGCTGTGTTTTTAATAAACAGTTGCAGCCAGCTGGTATCTTCGACTGATTTCAGCTCCGCCCGCAGGGGCTTCACCTACACATCAGCGTGCCTTCTCCCGAAGTTACGGCACCATTTTGCCTAGTTCCTTCACCCGAGTTCTCTCAAGCGCCTTGGTATTCTCTACCTGACCACCTGTGTCGGTTTGGGGTACGATTTCGTGTTACCTGATGCTTAGAGGCTTTTCCTGGAAGCAGGGCATTTATCACTTCAGCACCGTAGTGCCTCGTCATCACACCTCAGCGTTAACAAGGTACCGGATTTACCTGGAACCTCCGCCTACATGCTTAAACCGGGACAACCGTCGCCCGGCTGACATAGCCTTCTCCGTCCCCCCTTCGCAGTAACACCAAGTACAGGAATATTAACCTGTTTCCCATCGACTACGCCTTTCGGCCTCGCCTTAGGGGTCGACTCACCCTGCCCCGATTAACGTTGGACAGGAACCCTTGGTCTTCCGGCGAGCGGGCTTTTCACCCGCTTTATCGTTACTTATGTCAGCATTCGCACTTCTGATACCTCCAGCATGCCTCACAGCACACCTTCAACGGCTTACAGAACGCTCCCCTACCCAACAACACATAGTGTCGCTGCCGCAGCTTCGGTGCATGGTTTAGCCCCGTTACATCTTCCGCGCAGGCCGACTCGACCAGTGAGCTATTACGCTTTCTTTAAATGATGGCTGCTTCTAAGCCAACATCCTGGCTGTCTGTGCCTTCCCACATCGTTTCCCACTTAACCATGACTTTGGGACCTTAGCTGGCGGTCTGGGTTGTTTCCCTCTTCACGACGGACGTTAGCACCCGCCGTGTGTCTCCCGTGATAACATTCTTCGGTATTCGTAGTTTGCATCGGGTTGGTAAGCCGGGATGGCCCCCTAGCCGAAACAGTGCTCTACCCCCGAAGATGAGTTCACGAGGCGCTACCTAAATAGCTTTCGGGGAGAACCAGCTATCTCCCGGTTTGATTGGCCTTTCACCCCCAGCCACAGGTCATCCGCTAATTTTTCAACATTAGTCGGTTCGGTCCTCCAGTTAGTGTTACCCAACCTTCAACCTGCCCATGGCTAGATCACCGGGTTTCGGGTCTATACCCTGCAACTTAACGCCCAGTTAAGACTCGGTTTCCCTTCGGCTCCCCTATACGGTTAACCTTGCTACAGAATATAAGTCGCTGACCCATTATACAAAAGGTACGCAGTCACCCCATAAAGAGGCTCCCACTGCTTGTACGTACACGGTTTCAGGTTCTTTTTCACTCCCCTCGCCGGGGTTCTTTTCGCCTTTCCCTCACGGTACTGGTTCACTATCGGTCAGTCAGGAGTATTTAGCCTTGGAGGATGGTCCCCCCATATTCAGACAGGATACCACGTGTCCCGCCCTACTCTTCGAGTTCACAGCATGTGCATTTTCGTGTACGGGACTATCACCCTGTACCGTCGGACTTTCCAGACCGTTCCACTAACACACAAGCTGATTCAGACTCCGGGCTGCTCCCCGTTCGCTCGCCGCTACTGGGGGAATCTCGGTTGATTTCTTTTCCTCGGGGTACTTAGATGTTTCAGTTCCCCCGGTTCGCCTCGTTAACCTATGTATTCAGTTAACGATAGTGCAACGGATTGCACTGGGTTTCCCCATTCGGACATCGCCGGGTCAAGGGTTCATATCACCTCGCCGGCGCTTTTCGCAGATTAGCACGTCCTTCATCGCCTCTGACTGCCAGGGCATCCACCGTGTACGCTTAGTCGCTTAACCTCACAACCCGAAGATGTTTCTTTCGATTCACCATCGACTTGCGAAAATTTGAGAGACTCGAACACACATGAGCTGTGTGTCGTTTCAATTTTCAGCTTGATCCAGATTTTTAAAGAGCAAATATCTCAAACATGACTCGCAAGTCAGTTTTGAGATATGACGGCAGGTGACTTTCACTCACGAACCAGCAAGTGGCGTCCCCTAGGGGATTCGAACCCCTGTTACCGCCGTGAAAGGGCGGTGTCCTGGGCCTCTAGACGAAGGGGACGTACAGTCTCAATCGCAAGACGCCTTGCTATTTACTTTTCATCAGACAATCTGTGTGAGCACTGCAAAGGCAGGTTCTTTAAGGTAAGGAGGTGATCCAACCGCAGGTTCCCCTACGGTTACCTTGTTACGACTTCACCCCAGTCATGAATCACAAAGTGGTAAGCGCCCTCCCGAAGGTTAAGCTACCTACTTCTTTTGCAACCCACTCCCATGGTGTGACGGGCGGTGTGTACAAGGCCCGGGAACGTATTCACCGTGGCATTCTGATCCACGATTACTAGCGATTCCGACTTCATGGAGTCGAGTTGCAGACTCCAATCCGGACTACGACGCACTTTATGAGGTCCGCTTGCTCTCGCGAGGTCGCTTCTCTTTGTATGCGCCATTGTAGCACGTGTGTAGCCCTACTCGTAAGGGCCATGATGACTTGACGTCATCCCCACCTTCCTCCAGTTTATCACTGGCAGTCTCCTTTGAGTTCCCGGCCTAACCGCTGGCAACAAAGGATAAGGGTTGCGCTCGTTGCGGGACTTAACCCAACATTTCACAACACGAGCTGACGACAGCCATGCAGCACCTGTCTCAGAGTTCCCGAAGGCACCAATCCATCTCTGGAAAGTTCTCTGGATGTCAAGAGTAGGTAAGGTTCTTCGCGTTGCATCGAATTAAACCACATGCTCCACCGCTTGTGCGGGCCCCCGTCAATTCATTTGAGTTTTAACCTTGCGGCCGTACTCCCCAGGCGGTCGACTTAACGCGTTAGCTCCGGAAGCCACGCCTCAAGGGCACAACCTCCAAGTCGACATCGTTTACGGCGTGGACTACCAGGGTATCTAATCCTGTTTGCTCCCCACGCTTTCGCACCTGAGCGTCAGTCTTTGTCCAGGGGGCCGCCTTCGCCACCGGTATTCCTCCAGATCTCTACGCATTTCACCGCTACACCTGGAATTCTACCCCCCTCTACAAGACTCTAGCCTGCCAGTTTCGAATGCAGTTCCCAGGTTGAGCCCGGGGATTTCACATCCGACTTGACAGACCGCCTGCGTGCGCTTTACGCCCAGTAATTCCGATTAACGCTTGCACCCTCCGTATTACCGCGGCTGCTGGCACGGAGTTAGCCGGTGCTTCTTCTGCGGGTAACGTCAATCGACAAGGTTATTAACCTTATCGCCTTCCTCCCCGCTGAAAGTACTTTACAACCCGAAGGCCTTCTTCATACACGCGGCATGGCTGCATCAGGCTTGCGCCCATTGTGCAATATTCCCCACTGCTGCCTCCCGTAGGAGTCTGGACCGTGTCTCAGTTCCAGTGTGGCTGGTCATCCTCTCAGACCAGCTAGGGATCGTCGCCTAGGTGAGCCGTTACCCCACCTACTAGCTAATCCCATCTGGGCACATCCGATGGCAAGAGGCCCGAAGGTCCCCCTCTTTGGTCTTGCGACGTTATGCGGTATTAGCTACCGTTTCCAGTAGTTATCCCCCTCCATCAGGCAGTTTCCCAGACATTACTCACCCGTCCGCCACTCGTCAGCGAAGCAGCAAGCTGCTTCCTGTTACCGTTCGACTTGCATGTGTTAGGCCTGCCGCCAGCGTTCAATCTGAGCCATGATCAAACTCTTCAATTTAAAAGTTTGATGCTCAATGAATTAAACTTCGTAATGAATTACGTGTTCACTCGTTGAGACTTGGTATTCATTTAGTGTCCGAGGACATTAAGAATCCATGTCACTTTGAGTGCCCACACAGATTGTCTGATAAATTGTTAAAGAGCAGTTGCGACGCGCTTCAGCGCTCTGTCGCGAGGTGGCGTATATTACGCTTTCCTCTTTCAGAGTCAACCCGTTATTTCAGGATTTTTTCTCTTCAACCGACCGGGTTGTCTGTGAAGTGATTCACATCCGCCGTGTCGATGGAGGCGCATTATAGGGATCCCAGTTTTTAGCACAAGTATTTTTTAGATCTTTTTTTCCAACTGATGATTTTCCGTGCTTTTCGCTGAAAACCCACCCGATCCGCTTAAAAATTGACGCATTTTGCCTTGCCTCGATCCAGGAATACGATCAAAGTCTTCTTTAATAGCGCTCATCTGTATCGAGGTAGATATGTTTGCAGTATTACGTCCTTATAAAGATCTGTTCCCCCAAAAAGGCGATCGCGTGATGATCGATACCAGCAGCGTGGTCATTGGTGATGTTCGCATGGCCGAGGATGTCAGCATCTGGCCACTCGTCGCGATCCGGGGCGATGTTAACTACGTTGCAATCGGTGCACGCACCAATATTCAGGACGGCAGCGTGCTGCATGTGACTCATAAGTCATCTTATAACCCTGAGGGCAATCCGCTCATCATTGGGGAAGATGTCACCGTCGGTCATAAAGTGATGCTCCACGGCTGCACAATCGGTAACAGGGTTCTCGTTGGGATGGGATCGATTTTGCTGGATGGCGTCATAGTAGAAGATGACGTAATGATTGGCGCAGGAAGCCTTGTTCCGCAAAACAAACGTCTGGAAAGTGGCTATCTCTATTTAGGCAGTCCGGTTAAACAGATCCGCCCCCTAAAAGAGGCGGAGATCGAAGGATTGAAATACTCAGCGAACAATTACGTTAAATGGAAGAATGACTATCTGGATCAGGATAACCAGACCCAACCCTGATCGTCTTCCTGCTGATCGCGGATCAAATCGCTGGCTTCCTCTTCCAGATCCCAGCGATTTTCGCAAAAGACGGCTAACGGATCTGAACCACCAAAGCGCTGATGCAACGTCTCCCCTTTAATCGCACAGGTGAGCTGCATTCCATGCACCAGCACCGGGAAACAAACCGCTTGCTTATTTTCATCCCAGATTTCTCTGTCGGGAAAATGAATCGCCTGATTCATGCCATCAGTTCCTGTTTCAGCTTTTCGATCACCGGTTCTACAGCAGGTAACACGCCATGCCAGAGTAGCACCGCATGAGCCGCCTGCCCCACCAGCATGCCCAGACCATCAGCCACGTGTTTTGCCCCCTGTTGTTCACACCAGGTCAGAAATGGCGTTTTCCCTTTTTGATAAAACATGTCATAGGCGTAGATGTGGGAATGAACCAGGGATGCAGGAATCGCCGGGATCTCTCCATTAATACCGCTTGAGGTGGCATTAATCACAAGATCAAATTCGTGACCCGCGAGATCGTCAAGTGCTACCGCAGTTACGCTGCCTGTGTGTGCGAACAACGCCGCCAGCTCTTCTGCTCTGGAGAAGGTACGGTTGGTGATTGTCACCGCACAATCCAGCGAAAGAAGAGGAAGCAATACGCCGCGCGACGCGCCACCCGCGCCGATCAGCAGGATCCGAAAGCCTGGTTTAATAAACGACAGTCGTTCCAGATCGCTGAGTAAACCTATGCCATCGGTGTTATCGCCCAGAAGGCGACCATCTTCGAGCCGCTTAAGGGTATTGACGGCACCAGCGAGCGAGGCACGCTCGGTCAGCTCATCCGCGCGCCCGAAAGCCTCTTCTTTAAAAGGCACCGTGACGTTTGCACCTTTACCACCCGCATCAAAAAAGCTATTCAGCGTCGGTATAAATGCATCAACAGGCGCAAGAACCCGACCATACGGGTGATCTATCTGCAATTGCTCTGCAAACAGCTGATGGATCAGAGGCGACTTGCTGTGCGCGATCGGGTTACCAAAAACAGCATAGGTTTCCATAACATTATCCCTGGCGAAAACGTTCGCCGGTCAAGGCATCGCGAATTTCTGACGGGTTAAGACGCCCCCCGGTTTCACCCACGGCTACAGGGAAATCATTCCCGAACTGCGCCAGAACTTCTTCTGTTGTCCGACAAGGGGGAAGCCCGGTCAGGTTGGCGCTGGTTGAAACCAGGGGTTTACCAAATGCCTGGCATAACTCCACCACCAAGGGATGGTCGGTAACGCGTACCGCGAGTGAATCGAAACGCCCGGTTAGCCAGCGCGGCGTTGTCGGTTGTGCAGGGAAAACAAACGTCACGGGACCAGGCCACGCAGAGAAAATGGTTTCCCGCTGTGCAGGTGTCAGCATGGAATCATCAATATAAGGCTTAAGCTGCTCGTAGTTCGCAGCGATCAAAATCAATCCTTTTTCGACAGGCCGCTGTTTTAGCGCCAGCAGACGGTTAACGGCGACTTCGCTGTCAGGATCGCACCCGACCCCGAAAACGGCTTCTGTTGGATAGGCGATGACTTCTTCTTTTTTCAGGATGTCCACCGCCTGCGCGATGGAGCCTGATGGCAGGTTATTATTCACTGATTTGATCCGCCGAAACCGGCTTTCCACATTGTTTACTGGCGCAAAAGCGTTTCAAGCCTTGCGCGGTTTTCTTTTCTATAAGTAACGGATAATCGCAATGAGGGCAGACGCCCGCTACTGGTTTGAAATTGATAACGAACTGGCATTCAGGATAGCGATCGCACGAATGGAAGGTCTTGCCATAACGAGAGCGGCGCTGCACCAATTGACCACGCTGGCACTGAGGGCAGGCAATTGCCGTTTCATCTGGTTTATCAATTTGTTCCGTATGTTCACATTCCGGATAGCGGCTGCATCCGATAAACATCCCGAACCGCCCCTGCCGCAGCGCCAGTTCGCCGCCACAGAGTGGACAAAGCTGTCCCTCCAGAATTTTGACGATATGTCCGTCCGCCTGGCTTTTCAGGGGACGGACATAATCACATTCCGGATAGTGTGAACAACCGAGAAACGGACCGTGTTTCCCGGACCGAATAACAAGTTCAGCCCCACACTGTGGGCAGGGCTCGTTTTTATGCACCGTGAAGAGTGCTGATTTGGCCATAACAACTCTTGTTGCTGCACATAGAATTAATGCAGCATACCTTCATTCACTTCAAAGAGTAATTCTTCCATTTGCTGATAGGCATTTTCACAGCCTGGGATGTTGAATAGAACCATCAGGATCACCCATTTGAGATCTTCCAGTTCAAATTCAGCAGTATCCAGCGCCATGACGCGCTCTATCACCATCTCTCTCGTTTCGAGGTTTAGCACCTGAATCTGCTCGAGGAATAAAATGAATCCCCGGCAGCTGGCATCCAGCCTTTCACACTCTTCAGCTGTATAGATGCGCACAGACAATGGGTCAGAAGCAAGCTGCATCGGTTCGGCGAGGCCGTCCTGATAATCAGCCAACTTATCCAGCCACATCAACGCATTATAAATATCTTCCCGCTCAAAACCTGCGTCGGTCAGATCCCGTGTTAATTTGTCCTGATCCACCTGCATTTCTGCTTCGTTGTGGATGTAAGTCTCAAACAAATACATCAGTACGTCGAACATGGCATGCCCTCCTTAATCGGACATAGCCGCCGGGTACAGCTGCGATCCACCCTGCTAACTCCAGTTCGAGTAGCTGTGCTACCGTTACTGGCACAGGTTGGCCGGCACGTTCAGCGACAACGTCAACAGGTGTTACCTCATCTCCTACGTTAGCCAGGAGCTTGGGAAATGGCAATGCTACTGCCTCCTGATCCGATGAAATATGTCGCTTTTGGAGATCATCCTGCAACCAATGCAATCCATATTGCAAATTTTCCAGGATATCCTCTTTACAGGTCACCAGCGTCGCCCCCTGTTTTATCAGCCAGTGAGGGCCTTCGCAGCCAGGGTTCCCCAACGGGCCGGGTAGCGCAAAAACTTCACGTCCCTGCTCCAGTGCGCACCTTGCGGTAACCAGCGATCCACTCCGAATCGCAGCTTCGACCACCAGCACGCCCTGGCTTAACCCACTGATGATCCGGTTACGCCGTGGAAAGTTACCCGGTCTGGGCGATGTCGAAAGTGAAAACTCAGACACTATCGCCCCCTCTGAAGCGATAAGTTGCTCAGCCAGAATGTGATGACGACGCGGATAGAGACTAAAAAGACCATTGCCAAGCACGGCGACACTTCGCCCTTTTGCTGACAACGCCGCATGATGTGCCACACCATCGATGCCGCAAGCCAGGCCACTGGTGATCGTAAAGCCACATTGGGACAGCTGTTCACTCAGCATTTTCCCCCACCGCTCGCCATACCACGAGGGCGCACGGCTGCCCACAACCGCAAGCTGCATGCTATTAAGCACGTCAACGCGGCCTCGCACAAATAGCGCCCCGGGAAAATCAGGTATAGAACGTAACAATGGCGGAAAGCGAGGATCATCCGCTGTGAGAAGGTGGTTGTCGGTGTGTTCCAGCCATTCCAGACTACGTTCAAGCTCACTCTCACTGAACGAAAAAAACTTTACGGCATGTTTGGGCGAAAGCCCTGACGCGTTGACAGCTTCAGCATCGACGGTTGCCTGGCGAAGCAGCCTCTGCGCAATCTCCAGCATCGCGTCACCGTATAACGACCCGATGTTTATAAGCCGTAACC
The DNA here is from genome assembly GCF_000534535.1 of Enterobacter sp. MGH 33. NCBI lineage: Bacteria > Pseudomonadati > Pseudomonadota > Gammaproteobacteria > Enterobacterales > Enterobacteriaceae > Enterobacter > Enterobacter sp. MGH 33. The sequence continues at coordinate 4,642,745 of NZ_KI973212.1, forward strand.
ATATCTCTGTGGACGTCATCCTTTTCCCTGCCATAAGCAGCCTCAGCAATCTTTGCGATTGGTCACTGATGCTGTCAATCGACCGGGGATTTGTCTAGAATAGAAGTAATATTCTTATCAACTCCTGAACACGACTCTGGAAATTTATGGCAGTTTTGCAAGTGTTACATATTCCTGACGAGCGCCTTCGCATCGTCGCGGAACCGGTTAAAGAAGTGAATGCAGAAATTCAGCGTATCGTCGATGATATGTTCGATACCATGTACGCTGAAGAAGGCATTGGCCTTGCCGCGACCCAGGTAGACATTCACAAACGTATTATTGTGATCGACGTTTCTGAAAATCGTGATGAGCGCCTGGTGCTGATCAACCCTGAGATGCTGGAAAAAAGCGGCGAAACAGGTATTGAGGAAGGCTGTCTGTCTATCCCTGAACAGCGCGCTTTGGTGCCACGTGCCGAAAAAGTTAAAATCCGCGCACTGGATCGTGACGGCAATCCGTTTGAGCTGGAAGCCGACGATCTGCTGGCGATTTGCATTCAGCATGAGATGGATCACCTGGTCGGTAAGCTGTTTATCGATTACCTCTCACCGCTGAAGCAACAGCGTATTCGTCAGAAAGTTGAGAAACTGGATCGTTTACGTTCTCGCGCTTAACGCCCCCCGGATACAAGGAATAACGTGTCTACATCACTACGTATAATCTTCGCGGGTACCCCTGATTTTGCGGCGCGTCATCTCGACGCGCTGCTATCGTCTGGTCATCAGATTGTTGGCGTATTTACTCAGCCTGATCGTCCGGCTGGCCGCGGTAAAAAATTGATGCCTGGCCCGGTTAAAGTGCTGGCAGAAACGCATGGTTTGCCGGTTTTCCAGCCTGCATCATTACGACCTCAGGAAAACCAGCAGTTAGTGGCAGACCTGAACGCTGACGTGATGGTAGTTGTGGCTTACGGCCTCATTCTGCCGAAAGCGGTACTCGATATGCCCCGCCTGGGCTGTGTTAACGTTCATGGTTCCTTGCTCCCACGCTGGCGTGGTGCAGCCCCTATTCAGCGCGCTCTGTGGGCAGGCGATGCTGAAACTGGCGTGACAATCATGAAGATGGACGTAGGTTTAGACACGGGCGACATGCTGTATAAACTGGCGTGTCCCATTACCGCAGAAGATACCAGCGCCACGCTGTATGACAAGCTGGCGGATCTCGGTCCGCAGGGGCTGATTGAGACGTTGCAACAGCTTGCTGACAATACAGCGTCACCTGAAGTGCAGGATGAGGCACAGGTGACCTATGCTGAAAAACTGAGTAAAGAAGAAGCCCGGATCGACTGGTCCCTGTCAGCAGCTCAACTCGAACGCTGTATCCGCGCCTTTAATCCATGGCCGATGAGCTGGTTGATGATTGATGAGCAGCCAGTGAAAGTCTGGAAAGCTTCAGTTATTAACGGCAATACTTCGGCAGAGCCCGGTACGATTATCGACGCCAGCAAAAACGGTATCCAGGTTGCGACCGGAGAAGGGATCCTGAATCTTGAATCGCTGCAACCGGCCGGTAAAAAGGCAATGAGCGCGCAGGATCTATTAAATTCCCGTCGTGAATGGTTCATCCCTGGCAATCGCCTTGCCTGAACAAATTTACTCTTAAGGCCCGGTGTTTCCGGGCATTTTTATTTTTACGGTTATGAAAAGACAAAATCTACGCACTATGGCGGCTCAGGCCGTTGAGCAGGTTATCGAGCAGGGCCAGTCACTGAGTAATGTCCTGCCTCCACTGCAACAAAAGGTTTCCGATAAAGACAAAGCACTGCTTCAGGAGCTGTGCTTTGGCGTGCTGCGCACCCTCTCTCAGCTTGAATGGTTAATTAATAAGCTGATGTCACGCCCGATGAGCGGCAAGCAGCGTACCGTGCATTATTTGATCATGGTCGGTTTCTACCAGCTTCTTCATACCCGCATTCCACCTCATGCTGCGCTGGCTGAGACAGTGGAGGGTGCCGTTTCGATTAAACGTCCTCAACTGAAAGGGTTGATTAACGGCGTGCTGCGTCAGTTCCAGCGTCAGCAGGACGAACTGCTGGCAGAATTTGCGCAAAGCGAATCGCGCTTCCTGCACCCTGAATGGCTGCTGAATCGCCTTAAAAAAGCCTACCCACAGCAATGGCAAGACATTGTGGATGCCAATAACCAACGTCCGCCGATGTGGTTACGCGTCAATCGTAACCATCATACCCGCGACGCATGGCTGGCCCTGCTGGAAGAGGCCGGAATGAGCGGCTTCACACACGCTGCTTATCCTGATGCGGTTCGTTTAGCCTCCCCTGCACCGGTACATGCATTACCCGGTTTTGAAGAGGGCTGGGTAACGGTACAGGACGCATCCGCTCAGGGCTGCATGACCTGGCTTGAACCGAAAGACGGGGAGCAGATCCTTGATCTCTGTGCAGCGCCAGGGGGGAAAACAACGCATATTCTGGAAGTGGCGCCGCAGGCCAGCGTGATGGCCGTGGATGTTGATGAGCAGCGTCTTTCACGCGTCTATGACAACCTCAAGCGTCTGGGTATGAAAGCACAGGTTAAGCAAGGCGATGGACGTAAACCCGCAGACTGGTGTGGTGATACCAGGTTCAATCGTATTTTGCTGGACGCCCCTTGCTCAGCAACTGGCGTGATTCGTCGTCATCCCGATATCAAATGGCTGCGTCGCGATCGTGATATCAAGGAGCTTGCCCAGTTGCAATCCGAAATTCTGGATGCCATCTGGCCGCATCTCAAACCCGGCGGAACCCTGGTGTATGCAACCTGCTCTGTTCTTCCGGAAGAGAACAGTCAGCAAATTACGGCTTTCCTGAAACGCACCCCGGACGCTACGCTGCATGATACGGGAACACCTGAGCACCCGGGTCTGCAAAACCTGCCGGGCGCAGAAGAGGGTGATGGTTTCTTTTACGCTAAGCTAATCAAAGAGTGATGTTGAGAACAGGTCACGAAAGATGAAAATTATCATTCTGGGCGCAGGGCAAGTTGGCGGAACGCTGGCGGAAAATCTCGTGGGCGAAAACAACGATATCACCATTGTGGATACCAATGGCGATCGCCTGCGCGTTTTGCAGGACAAGTTTGATCTTCGTGTTGTACAGGGGCACGGCTCTCACCCACGAGTGCTTCGGGAGGCGGGCGCAGACGATGCCGACATGCTGGTTGCAGTAACCAGTTCTGATGAAACCAACATGGTTGCATGTCAGGTGGCCTACTCGCTTTTCAACACACCGAACCGCATCGCCCGCATTCGCTCCCCGGACTATGTCCGGGATGCGGAAAAGCTGTTTAATTCCGAAGCAGTACCTATCGACCATCTTATTGCCCCTGAACAGCTGGTTATCGACAGTTTTTATCGTCTGATTGAGTACCCGGGCGCGTTGCAGGTTGTGAACTTTGCGGAAGGAAAAGTAAGCCTGGCGGTTGTGAAGGCTTATTACGGCGGCCCGCTGATTGGTAATGCCCTGTCGACAATGCGCGAGCATATGCCACATATCGATACGCGTGTTGCGGCGATTTTCCGTCACGACAGACCTATTCGTCCGCAAGGGTCCACCATTGTCGAAGCCGGGGATGAAGTCTTCTTTATTGCGGCTTCTCAGCATATCCGTGCGGTGATGAGTGAACTTCAGCGTCTCGAAAAACCGTATAAACGTATTATGCTGGTTGGCGGCGGTAATATTGGCGCAGGTCTGGCGAGACGGCTGGAAAAAGACTACAGCGTGAAGCTGATCGAACGAGATCAACAGCGCGCGTCGGAGCTGGCTGAAAAGCTTCAGAATACTATCGTGTTTTATGGCGATGCTTCGGATCAGGAATTGCTGGCCGAAGAGCATATCGATCAGGTTGATCTTTTTATTGCCGTCACCAACGACGACGAAGCGAATATTATGTCCGCCATGCTCGCTAAACGTATGGGGGCGAAAAAAGTAATGGTGCTTATCCAGCGTAAGGCTTATGTCGACCTGGTACAGGGTAGCGTAATTGATATTGCTATTTCGCCTCAGCAAGCCACCATTTCTGCCCTGCTAAGCCATGTACGTAAAGCGGATATTGTCGGCGTGTCGTCTCTTCGTCGTGGTGTTGCTGAAGCCATTGAAGCCGTCGCTCATGGGGATGAAACGACGTCGCGCGTTGTTGGTCGCGCGATCGACGAAATTAAACTTCCACCAGGCACCATTATCGGCGCCGTAGTACGAGGTAACGATGTCATGATCGCCAATGATAATTTACGTATTGAGCAGGGTGACCACGTTATTATGTTCCTGACCGATAAAAAATTTATTACCGACGTCGAGCGTTTATTCCAGCCAAGCCCGTTCTTCCTGTAATGATTTGGGTGCTCAGACGAGAGCACCCAAATATTAACCTTCTAATTTTCATGCCTTTTATTTTTCATAACGATTATTTATCCCCAATGGCAATTAGCTAATCATTTGTTAAACTTATAGGCGTCAGCTGGCACAAGGAGAACATAATGAGTTTTATTAAAGAGTTTCGCGAATTTGCGATGCGCGGGAATGTGGTGGATTTGGCTGTGGGTGTCATTATTGGTGCGGCGTTCGGTAAGATCGTTTCATCATTAGTCGCCGACATTATTATGCCGCCGTTAGGACTGTTGATTGGAGGCATTGATTTCAAACAGTTCGCCTTCACCCTTCGGGAGGCTCAGGGCGATATCCCTGCGGTTGTAATGCACTATGGCGTATTCATTCAGAACGTATTTGATTTCGTGATCGTGGCATTTGCCATTTTCATGGCGATCAAACTTATCAACAGACTTAACCGTAAAAAAGAAGAACCGGCTGCTGCCCCGCCAGCACCAACTAAAGAAGAAGTCTTACTGACTGAAATTCGCGATCTGTTAAAAGAGCAGAACAACCGCGTTTAATCAGGCGACAGAAACAGAAAGGCCAGTGGTAAAAAAGCGATTAGCTTGCTTGCCACTGGCCTCCCAGTTACCCCGTTGTGCATGTTTACCTTTACGTAAATAACTCCCTTTTCCTTTCTTGTTCTTCTCAACACGCTGTCTGAAAAGCGGGTCGTGAAGCAATGCCTCAATGGCGTTATCCTTAATTTGTCCCTTCGTATGCTGATAGCGGCTCATCATTTCTCCTGAGCATAGTTAATGTCGGCGGGAGTCTAGTCCCTGGCTGATAAAAAATCAACAACCCTGAGTTTCACTACTGGCGCCCTGTTCAAGAGCTTCCAGTATTGAGCAATAAACACTGCTATGAGCGGTACCGCAGCACGCGTCATTTAACCTTTGCAGAGATCGCTGCATGGCTTGCAGCTCCTGAATGCGTCCTTCAACTTCATCCAGCCGGGCCTGAACGATGCTTTTAGATTCCTGACACGTATGATGTTCAGGATCGATACGGATCGACAGCAGTTCACGGATCGACTCCAGCGTGAAGCCGAGTTGCCGTGCATAGCGGATAAAACGAAGGCGTTGCAGGTCGTTATCCGTATAAAGGCGAAATCCACCTTCCGTTCTGACCTCATGATCGATCATCTGCTGCTTTTCGTAGTAGCGGATAGTATCCGGCGTTACGTTAGCAAGCTTCGCAAGTTCACCTATGCGGTACATGGCTACTCCTCGTTTATTTTTTGCATTAACCTTTCACTGTACTCACCATGCAAAAAGTCAGTATTCATTCCCGTCTGGCGCAGTTTTAGCTCGATGAGCGCCAACCGACGACTGATTTCGGAGTACCGCGGGTCATTCTTATGAATGCCTTTAAGCAGATCGGCAAGCTCGACGGCTTCATTGCGTTGCTGAAGTTCAGGCGGTAAACAACCTGCGTTTTTCAGTAAGCGATAACCGGCCCGTAATTCAGGGGGAATATGTGAATCATCGTCCAGAATCAGCGGCTCACCGCTACCGGGAAGATTTTCGAACTCGCCTTTGTTTTGGGCATCGCAAATATGGCGTTCAGCCCACTGATCGAGCAACCACATAATGAACTCCAGGGGGTGAGCAGAAAAGATACAGACATTGTAGATAAGTGGAGATTCTGCGGATATAAAAAAACCCGCCGAGGCGGGTTTTTTTACGTTACTACAGATTACTCTGCAGCAGCTTCTGCTTTCTCTGAACGATCAACCAGCTCGATGTAAGCCATCGGCGCGTTGTCGCCTGCACGGAAGCCACACTTCAGAATGCGAGTGTAACCACCGGCACGGCTCGCGAAACGCGGGCCCAGTTCGTTAAACAGTTTTGCCACGATCTCGTTATCACGAGTACGGGCGAATGCCAGACGACGATTAGCAACGCTGTCAGTCTTGGCAAGAGTAATCAGCGGCTCAACTACGCGACGCAGCTCTTTCGCTTTAGGCAGGGTCGTCTTGATGATTTCATGACGAACCAGTGAACCTGCCATGTTGCGGAACATAGCCTGGCGATGGCTGCTGTTGCGGTTCAGTTGACGACCACTCTTACGATGGCGCATGACCTTATCCTTCTCAGTAAAACCTTAACCTGTGATCCGGTTACTCGTCAGCAATGCTTGCCGGTGGCCAGTTTTCCAGGCGCATGCCCAGAGACAGACCACGTGAAGCCAGCACGTCTTTAATCTCGGTAAGAGATTTTTTACCCAGGTTCGGCGTTTTCAGCAACTCAACCTCGGTACGCTGTACCAGATCACCGATATAGTGGATAGCTTCTGCCTTGAGGCAGTTAGCAGAGCGGACAGTCAATTCCAGATCGTCAACAGGGCGCAGCAGGATCGGATCGAATTCTGGTTTCTCTTCTTTCACTTCCGGCTGACGTACATCACGTAAGTCAACGAAAGCTTCCAGTTGTTCTGCCAGGATGGTTGCCGCACGACGAATCGCCTCTTCAGGATCGATTGTGCCATTGGTTTCCATTTCGATGACCAGCTTGTCCAGGTCGGTACGCTGTTCTACACGCGCTGCTTCAACATTGTAGGCAATACGCTCTACAGGGCTGTAACATGCGTCGACCAGCAGACGGCCGATTGGGCGCTCATCTTCTTCCGAATGAATTCGGGCAGAAGCCGGCACATAACCACGACCGCGCTGAACTTTGATACGCATGATAATAGCTGCGTTCTCATCGGTCAGGTGGCAGATCACGTGCTGCGGCTTGACGATTTCAACATCACCGTCGTGGGTGATGTCGGCTGCAGTCACAGGGCCAATGCCAGATTTATTCAGAGTAAGAATAACTTCATCTTTACCCTGAACTCTCACCGCCAGCCCTTTCAGGTTGAGCAGGATTTCAAGGATATCTTCCTGAACGCCTTCTTTGGTGCTGTACTCATGAAGTACACCATCAATCTCAACCTCGGTCACCGCGCAACCCGGCATCGATGAGAGCAGAATACGGCGCAGTGCGTTACCCAGAGTATGGCCAAAGCCACGCTCTAAAGGCTCAAGGGTCACCTTGGCGTGCGTCGAACTCACTTGCTCGATATCTACCAGGCGCGGTTTTAGAAACTCTGTCACAGAACCCTGCATTGTGTCCTCTCTTTGGTACTAAGCTTTACTTGGAGTAAAGCTCGACGATCAGGTGTTCGTTAATGTCCGCAGACAGATCAGAACGTTCTGGCTGACGCTTGAACGTACCTTCCATCTTGCCAGCATCAACTTCCAGCCAGGTTGGCTTTTCACGCTGCTCAGCCAGCTCCAGAGCGGCTTTCACGCGAGATTGCTTTTTCGCTTTCTCACGAATGCTAACAACGTCATTCGCTTTAACCTGATAAGAAGCGATGTTAACAACACGACCGTTTACCATGATTGCTTTATGGCTAACCAGCTGGCGTGATTCAGCACGAGTCGCGCCGAAGCCCATACGGTATACAACGTTGTCCAGACGACCTTCCAGCAGAGCCAGCAGGTTTTCACCTGTGTTGCCTTTCAGACGTGCTGCTTCTTTATAGTAGTTACGGAACTGACGCTCCAGCACACCGTAGATACGGCGAACTTTTTGCTTTTCACGCAACTGCACACCATAGTCAGACAGACGCGGTTTACGCGCACCGTGCTGGCCAGGAGCTTGTTCAATTTTACACTTGGTATCGATCGCGCGAACGCCAGACTTAAGGAATAAGTCGGTGCCCTCACGACGGCTCAGCTTGAGCTTAGGACCCAAATATCTTGCCATTTTCTATCTCCAACTAACCTAAAAAACGAGCGTTATACGCGACGTTTTTTCGGCGGACGACAACCGTTATGAGGGATCGGAGTCACATCAGTAATATTCGTGATGCGGAAACCAGCGGCGTTCAGAGCGCGAACAGTAGATTCACGACCCGGACCCGGACCTTTAACCATAACTTCCAGATTCTTGATGCCGTATTCTTTTACGGCTTCAGCGCAACGCTCTGCTGCAACCTGAGCTGCGAACGGAGTGGATTTGCGAGAACCACGGAAACCGGAACCACCGGCTGTTGCCCAACCCAATGCGTTACCCTGACGATCAGTAATAGTAACGATGGTGTTGTTGAAAGAAGCATGGATATGAGCCACGCCGTCAGAGACTTGTTTTCTTACACGTTTACGTGCACGAACTGGTGCCTTTGCCATTATTCAATCACCCCGATTATTTCTTGATCGGTTTGCGCGGACCCTTACGGGTACGTGCGTTGGTCTTAGTACGCTGACCGCGCACTGGCAGACCACGACGATGACGCAAACCGCGATAGCAACCAAGATCCATCAGGCGCTTGATGCTCATGCTGATTTCACGGCGCAGATCACCTTCAACGACAAATTTGGCAACTTCGTCACGCAGCGTGTCGATTTGTTCTTCAGACAGCTCACTGATCTTAACATCTTCAGCGATACCCGCTGCAGCCAGAATGGCTTTAGAACGGGTCTTGCCGACGCCATAGATCGAAGTTAATGCGATCACAGCATGTTTCTGATCAGGAATGTTAATGCCTGCTATACGGGCCACTATGCACTCCTACTATTTAATATGTACGCACCATGCTGAAAAGCCCGTTTTCAGGATACTCAAATGGAAACGTACAGACATACAAAAGATTGGCTGGCTAATCTAGCCAGCTCAACCCAACTTTGCAAGAAAAATATGCGAAATAATCAGCCTTGGCGCTGTTTATGCTTCGGCTCGGCACTGCAAATCACACGGATGACACCATCACGCTTAACGATTTTGCAGTTACGGCATAATTTCTTGACGGAAGCACGAACTTTCATTTTTACTCTCCGTAACTTCTCAGGCGACCAGTTAGCGGCCGTAGCCTTTCAGGTTCGCCTTCTTCAATGCAGACTCATACTGACTGGACATCATCAGAGTTTGCACTTGAGCCATAAAGTCCATAATCACGACCACAACGATAAGCAGTGAGGTCCCACCGAAGTAGAACGGTACTTTCATTGCATCACGCATGAACTCCGGGATCAGGCAGATAAAAGTAATATAAAGCGCACCAACCAAAGTCAGGCGAGTCATTACTTTATCGATATACTTCGCCGTTTGCTCTCCCGGACGAATTCCTGGTACAAATGCACCGGACTTCTTCAGGTTATCTGCTGTTTCACGCGGGTTGAAGACCAACGCCGTGTAGAAGAAACAGAAGAAGATGATCGCAGACGCATAGAGTAACACATAAAGTGGTTGCCCAGGCTGCAAATACAGCGAAATTGTTGTCAGCCAGTTCCAACCAGTACCGCCCCCGAACCATGACGCGATGGTTGCCGGGAACAGAATAATACTGGAAGCGAAGATAGCCGGGATAACCCCCGCCATATTCACTTTCAGCGGTAAATGTGTGCTCTGTGCAGCATAGACACGACGACCCTGCTGACGTTTAGCGTAGTTCACCACAATGCGGCGTTGACCACGTTCAACGAAGACAACAAAGAACGTCACTGCAAATACTAATACTGCAACCAACAGCAACAGGAGGAAGTGCAGGTCGCCTTGACGCGCTTGCTCGATAGTATGGGCGATGGCCGGCGGGAGACCCGCAACGATACCGGCGAAGATAATGATTGAGATACCGTTACCGATACCTCGTTCAGTAATCTGTTCGCCGAGCCACATCAGGAACATGGTCCCTGTGACCAGACTTACAACAGCGGTGAAATAGAATGCAAAGCCTGGGTTTAATACCAGGCCCTGCATACCAGGCATATTCGGAAGACCGGTAGCAATACCGATCGACTGGAATATTGCCAGCACCAGAGTGCCGTAACGGGTGTACTGGCTAATCTTACGACGTCCAGACTCCCCTTCTTTCTTCAACTCTGCCAGGGCCGGATGAACGACCGTCAGCAGCTGGATAATAATCGATGCCGAAATATACGGCATAATACCCAGTGCGAAAATAGAAGCACGGCTGAGAGCACCACCAGAGAACATGTTGAACATTTCAATGATGGTGCCTCGCTGTTGCTCAAGCAGTTTGGCAAGTACAGCGGCATCAATACCAGGGATCGGAATAAAAGAGCCAATACGGAACACAATCAGCGCGCCGATTACAAACAGCAGTCTGCGTTTCAGCTCGCCAAATCCACCTTTGGCACTTTGAAAATCTAATCCCGGTTGCTTAGCCATCTGCTACTTATTCCTCAATTTTACCGCCAGCAGCTTCGATAGCAGCACGAGCACCTTTAGTAACACGCAGGCCACGAACAGTTACCGGAGTAGAAACTTCACCAGCCAGGATCACTTTCGCGAACTCGATCTGGATACCGATAATGTTAGCCGCTTTCAGCGTGTTCAGGTCTACAACGCCGCCTTCAACTTTCGCCAGGTCAGACAGACGGATTTCCGCTGTGATCGCTGCTTTGCGAGAGGTGAAGCCGAACTTCGGCAGACGACGGTACAGTGGCATCTGGCCACCCTCGAAACCGCGACGTACGCCACCGCCAGAACGAGAGTTCTGACCTTTGTGACCACGACCACCGGTTTTGCCGAGGCCAGAACCGATACCACGACCCAGGCGTTTACCCGCCTTTTTAGAGCCTTCGGCCGGAGACAGAGTATTTAAACGCATCTCTTACTCCTCAACTTTAACCATGAAGTAAACCGCGTTGACCATACCACGAACAGCAGGAGTATCCTCGCGCTCAACGGTATGACCAATACGACGCAGACCCAGGCCAAGCAGCGTTGCCTTGTGTTTCGGCAGACGACCGATTGCACTGCGGGTTTGAGTGATTTTAATAGTCTTTGCCATGGTCAATTACCCCAGAATTTCTTCAACGGATTTACCACGCTTGGCAGCGACCATTTCTGGAGAATTCATATTTTCCAGGCCATCAATAGTTGCACGAACCACGTTGATCGGGTTGGTGGAACCATATGCTTTAGCCAGAACGTTATGAACTCCAGCAACTTCCAGAACGGCGCGCATTGCACCACCGGCGATGATACCGGTACCTTCGGAAGCTGGCTGCATGAATACACGAGAACCCGTGTGAACACCTTTAACTGGGTGTTGCAGGGTACCGTTGTTCAGCGCGACGTTAATCATATTGCGACGGGCTTTTTCCATCGCTTTCTGGATCGCTGCTGGAACTTCACGCGCTTTACCGTAACCAAAACCAACGCGACCGTTACCATCACCCACTACAGTCAGAGCTGTGAAGGAGAAAATACGACCACCTTTAACGGTTTTAGATACGCGGTTTACCGCGATCAGCTTTTCCTGCAGTTCGCCAGCCTGTTTTTCGATGTGAGCCATCTTACACCTCTACCTTAGAACTGAAGGCCAGCTTCACGGGCAGCATCTGCCAGTGCCTGGACACGACCATGATATTGGAACCCGGAACGGTCAAAGGAAACATTGCTGATGCCTTTTTCCAGAGCGCGTTCAGCGACAGCTTTACCTACAGCTGCTGCGGCGTCTTTGTTACCGGTATACTTCAATTGTTCTGAGATAGCTTTTTCTACAGTAGAAGCAGCTACCAGAACTTCAGAACCGTTCGGTGCAATTACCTGTGCGTAAATATGACGCGGGGTACGATGTACCACCAGGCGAGTTGCACCCAGCTCTTTGAGCTTGCGGCGTGCGCGGGTCGCACGACGGATACGAGCAGATTTCTTATCCATAGTGTTACCTTACTTCTTCTTAGCCTCTTTGGTACGCACGACTTCGTCGGCGTAACGAACACCCTTGCCTTTATAAGGCTCAGGACGACGGTAGGCGCGCAGATCTGCTGCAACCTGACCGATCAGCTGTTTATCAGCGCCTTTCAGCACGATTTCAGTCTGAGTCGGGCATTCTGCAGTGATACCGGCCGGCAGCGGATGCTCAACAGGGTGTGAGAAGCCCAGAGACAGGCCTACTGCATTCCCTTTGATAGCTGCACGATAACCTACACCAACCAGCTGAAGCTTTTTAGTGAAGCCTTCGGTAACACCAACAACCATTGAGTTCAGCAGGGCACGCGCGGTACCAGCCTGAGCCCATCCATCCACGAAACCATCACGTGGACCGAAGGTCAGAGCGTTATCTGCATGTTTAACTTCAACAGCATTGTTGAGGGTACGAGTCAGCTCGCCGTTTTTACCTTTGATCGTAATAACCTGACCGTCGATTTTTACATCAACGCCGGCAGGAATAACGACCGGTGCTTTAGCAACACGAGACATTCTTTCCTCCGATTAGGCTACGTAGCAGATAATTTCGCCACCAAGACCAGCCTGGCGCGCTGCACGATCAGTCATAACACCTTTAGAGGTAGAAACAACTGCGATACCAAGACCAGCCATTACTTTTGGCAGCTCATCTTTTTTCTTATAGATGCGCAGGCCTGGGCGGCTGACACGCTGAATGCTTTCTACAACAGCTTTACCCTGGAAATACTTGAGAGTAAGTTCCAGTTCCGGCTTGGTGTCGCCTTCAACTTTAAAATCTTCGATAAAACCTTCTTCCTTCAGCACGTTGGCAATTGCCACTTTCAGCTTGGCGGAAGGCATGGTGACCGCAACTTTGTTCGCGGCCTGACCGTTACGGATACGGGTCAGCATATCCGCGATCGGATCTTGCATGCTCATCTGTCTTTACTCCCGTGATTCAATTGGTAATTACCAGCTAGCCTTTTTCAAGCCTGGCACTTCACCGCGCATGGCGGCTTCACGCAGTTTGATACGGCTCAACCCAAACTTGCCCACATAACCATGTGGACGACCTGTTTGACGACAGCGGTTACGCTGACGAGACGGGCTGGAATCACGCGGCAGAGACTGCAGCTTGAGAACCGCATTCCAACGATCTTCGTCGGAAGCGTTCACATCAGAAATGATCGCTTTCAGTTCAGCGCGTTTAGCGAAGAATTTATCAGCTAAAGCTACGCGCTTTACTTCGCGTGCTTTCATTGATTGCTTAGCCATTCAGTAACCCTACCTTACTTGCGGAACGGGAAGTCAAAGGCAGCCAGCAGAGCACGGCCTTCTTCATCAGATTTCGCAGTAGTGGTAATGGTAATATCCAAACCACGCACGCGGTCGACTTTATCGTAGTCGATTTCTGGGAAGATGATCTGCTCACGGACACCCATGCTGTAGTTACCACGACCGTCGAAAGACTTAGCGGACAAGCCACGGAAGTCACGGATACGTGGAACAGCAATAGTGATCAGGCGCTCAAGGAACTCCCACATGCGTTCGCCACGCAGAGTTACTTTACAGCCGATCGGATAGCCCTGACGGATTTTGAAGCCTGCAACAGATTTGCGTGCTTTGGTGATCAGCGGTTTTTGACCGGAGATTGCTGTCAGGTCAGCTGCTGCGTTATCCAGCAGTTTCTTGTCAGCGATCGCTTCACCAACACCCATGTTCAGGGTGATCTTCTCGACCCGAGGGACTTGCATGACAGAATTGTAGTTAAACTCAGTCATGAGTTTGTTAACTACTTCGTCTTTGTAGTAATCATGCAGTTTCGCCATCGTACTACTCCAAATTACTTGATAGTTTCGCTGTTAGATTTGAAGAAACGGACTTTTTTACCGTCTTCGAATCTAAAGCCTACACGGTCAGCCTTGCCGGTAGCCGCATTGAAGATTGCAACGTTAGAAACCTGAATAGCAGCTTCTTTTTCAACGATGCCGCCTGGTTGGTTCAGGGCCGGAACCGGCTTCTGATGTTTCTTAACCAGGTTGATACCTTCAACGACAAGTTTGCCGGAAGACAGAACATTTTTTACTTTACCGCGTTTACCTTTATCTTTACCGGTTAACACGATAACTTCGTCATCACGACGGATTTTCGCTGCCATGATTCGCTCCTTAGAGTACTTCTGGTGCCAGAGAGATAATTTTCATGAACTTCTCAGTACGAAGTTCACGAGTTACCGGCCCAAAGATACGCGTGCCGATAGGCTGCTCGCTGTTATTGTTTAAAATAACGCATGCATTACCATCGAAGCGAATGACAGAACCGTCAGGGCGACGAACACCCTTCTTGGTGCGCACCACTACCGCCTTCAGCACATCACCTTTTTTGACCTTACCACGTGGAATTGCTTCCTTGATGGTGATCTTGATGATGTCGCCTACGCCTGCGTAGCGACGGTGCGAGCCACCCAGAACCTTGATACACATTACGCGACGTGCACCGGAGTTGTCGGCGACGTTCAGCATAGTCTGTTCTTGGATCATTTTAGTGCTCCGCTAATGTCAACTACTACCTGAGACTCTAAAATCAGAGCCGTTAAAAAGCCCCATATCGAGGGCGCGGTATTATAACACCGCTTCTGCAATATGGGTAGAAAAAATAAACGGCTCATCGCTGAGCCGTTTATTCGTATTGAGAATGCGTACTCTATTACAGAACCGCTTTCTCTACAACGCGAACCAGCGTCCAGGACTTAGTCTTGGACAGTGGACGGCATTCACGGATTTCAACCTTGTCGCCGATACCACATTCGTTGTTCTCGTCATGTACGTGCAGTTTGGTCGTACGCTTGATGAATTTACCGTAGATCGGGTGTTTCACAAAACGTTCGATAGCTACAACAATGGATTTCTCCATTTTATCGCTAACAACACGACCTTGCAGAGTACGGATTTTATCGGTCATTACGCACCCGCCTTCTGAGTCAGTAAAGTCTTAACGCGCGCAACATTGCGACGCACTTGCTTCAGCAGGTGAGTCTGTTGCAGCTGGCCACTTGCAGCCTGCATACGCAGGTTGAACTGCTCACGCAGCAGGTTCAGCAGCTCAGCGTTCAGCTCTTCAACGCTTTTTTCACGCAGCTCTTTTGCTTTCATTACATCACCGTCTTAGTTACAAAGGTGGTTTTGATAGGCAGTTTCGCTGCTGCCAGGCCGAAGGCTTCACGGGCCAGCTCTTCCGGAACACCGTCCATTTCATAAAGGACTTTGCCCGGTTGGATCAAGGCAACCCAGTACTCCACGTTACCTTTACCTTTACCCATACGAACTTCCAGTGGCTTCTCGGTGATCGGTTTGTCCGGGAATACACGGATCCAGATCTTACCTTGACGCTTAACTGCACGGGTCATTGCACGACGTGCTGCTTCGATCTGACGTGCAGTCAGACGACCACGGCCAACAGCTTTCAGACCGAAAGTGCCGAAGCTAACATCCGTACCCTGCGCCAGACCACGGTTGCGGCCTTTGTGCACTTTACGGAATTTTGTACGCTTTGGTTGTAACATCAGCGACGCTCCTTATTTACGGCCTTTACGCTGCTGCTTTTTAGGTTGAGCAGCCGGTTTTTCCGGTTGTTCAACAGCAGCCATACCACCCAGGATCTCACCTTTGAAGATCCATACCTTAACGCCGATTACACCGTAAGTGGTGTGCGCTTCAGAGGTGTTGTAGTCGATGTCAGCACGCAGAGTGTGCAGCGGTACGCGACCTTCGCGGTACCATTCGGTACGTGCGATTTCCGCGCCGCCCAGACGGCCGCTAACTTCAACTTTGATACCTTTAGCGCCCAGACGCATTGCGTTCTGTACAGCACGCTTCATAGCACGACGGAACATAACGCGACGTTCCAGCTGAGAAGTGATGCTGTCAGCAACCAATTTAGCGTCCAGTTCAGGCTTACGAACTTCAGCGATATTGATCTGTGCAGGAACGCCAGCGATATCCGCTACGACCTTGCGCAGTTTTTCTACGTCTTCGCCTTTCTTACCGATAACGATGCCAGGGCGAGCAGTGTGAATAGTCACACGGATGCTCTTAGCTGGACGCTCGATAACGATACGAGATACAGACGCTTTAGCCAGTTCCTTAGTCAGGTACTGACGTACTTTAAAATCGCTGTCCAGGTTGTCAGCGAATTCTTTGGTGTTCGCAAACCAGGTAGAGTTCCATGGTTTTACAATACCCAGGCGAATACCATTAGGATGTACTTTCTGACCCATTGCTAGTCTCCAGAGTCTCAGCGATCGGACACAACCACAGTAATGTGGCTGGTGCGCTTCAGGATGCGATCTGCACGACCTTTCGCACGCGGCATAATGCGCTTCATGCTTGGGCCTTCATCTACGAAAATTTTCGCGACTTTCAGATCGTCGATGTCAGCGCCATCGTTGTGTTCAGCGTTAGCAATGGCAGATTCCAGTACTTTCTTGACCAATACCGCAGCTTTCTTGTTGGTATAGGTCAGGATGTCCAGGGCCTGCGACACTTTCTTACCGCGAATCAGGTCAGCAACAAGGCGAACCTTCTGTGCAGAAGAACGAGCATGGCGATGTTGAGCTAAAGTTTCCATCTCTTCCTCCTACCTTATTTCTTCTTCGCTTTTTTATCAGCAGCGTGGCCGCGATAAGTACGAGTCGGTGCGAATTCACCCAGTTTGTGACCAACCATTTCGTCGGTAACAAAGACTGGAACGTGCTGACGACCATTATGGACAGCGATGGTCAAACCGATCATGTTAGGAAAGATCGTTGAACGACGGGACCAAGTGCGCAGGGGCTTCTTGTCTCCGCTTTCCACCGCTTTCTCTACCTTCTTCAGCAAGTGCAGGTCAATAAAAGGACCTTTCTTGAGAGAACGTGGCATGGCTTATCCTCTAAAATTATTTGCTACGGCGACGTACGATAAATTTATCAGTACGCTTGTTGCTGCGGGTCTTCTTACCTTTGGTCTGAACGCCCCACGGAGTTACCGGGTGCTTACCAAAGTTACGACCTTCACCACCACCATGTGGGTGGTCGACTGGGTTCATCGCAGTACCGCGAACGGTAGGACGAACACCACGCCAGCGTGCAGCACCAGCTTTACCCAGAACGCGCAGCATATGCTCAGCATTGCCAACTTCGCCCAGAGTAGCGCGGCAGTCTGCTTCGACTTTACGCATTTCACCAGAACGCAGACGCAGGGTGACATAAGCACCGTCACGCGCAACGATCTGAACGTAAGTACCCGCGGAACGCGCCAGCTGACCGCCTTTACCAGGTTTCATTTCTACGTTATGAACGGTAGAACCAACCGGGATATTGCGCATCGGCAGGGTGTTGCCTGCTTTGATTGCAGCATCAACGCCAGACTGAATCTGGTCGCCAGCTTTCAGGCCTTTAGGGGCCAGGATGTAACGGCGTTCGCCATCTTTGTACAGAACCAGCGCGATGTTCGCGGAACGGTTCGGATCGTACTCAAGACGCTCAACAACTGCTGGGATACCGTCTTTGTTGCGTTTGAAGTCAACAATACGATAAGCCTGCTTGTGGCCACCACCGATGTGACGAGTGGTGATACGGCCATTGTTGTTACGACCACCGGATTTGCTGTTTTTTTCCAGCAACGGAGCAAAAGGTTTGCCCTTGTGCAGCTCAGGGTTAACCACTTTAACTACGTGGCGACGACCCGGAGATGTCGGTTTACATTTAACAACTGCCATTGTATTACTCCTCCGACTTACTCAGCGCCGCCAACGAAGTCCAGGTTCTGGCCTTCTTTCAGGGTGACGTAAGCTTTTTTCCAGTCGCTACGACGACCGATACGCTGTCCGTGACGTTTAACTTTCCCTTTAACTACCAGGGTGTTAACGACTTCGACTTCGACTTCAAACAGTTTCTGCACAGCAGCTTTGATCTCTGCTTTGGTCGCGTCTTTAGCAACTTTGAGAACGATGGTGTTTGTTTTTTCCATCGCAGTAGACGCTTTTTCAGAAACGTGCGGTGCGCGCAGCACCTTCAGCAGACGTTCTTCACGAATCATGCCAGCATCTCCTCAACTTGCTTAACAGCATCAGCAGTCATTACGACTTTGTCGAAGGCGATCAGGCTAACCGGGTCGATACCAGTCGCGTCGCGTACGTCAACCTTGTGCAGGTTACGCGCGGCCAGGAACAGGTTCTCGTCCAGCTCACCGGTGATGATCAGCACATCTTCCAGAGCCATGTCTTTCAGTTTCTGTGCCAGCAGCTTAGTTTTAGGCGCTTCAACAGAGAACTTCTCGACAACGATCAGACGATCCTGACGTACCAGTTCGGACAGAATGCTTTTCAGCGCGCCGCGGTACATCTTTTTGTTAACTTTTTGACTGTGGTCCTGTGGACGCGCAGCGAAGGTCACGCCACCTGAACGCCAGATCGGGCTCTTGATAGAACCTGAACGCGCACGGCCGGTACCTTTCTGGCGCCATGGCTTTTTGCCTGAACCAGTTACTTCAGCACGAGTCTTCTGAGCACGAGTACCCTGACGAGCACCAGCTGCATAAGCAACAACAACCTGGTGAACCAGCGCTTCGTTGAAATCACGACCGAAGGTAGTTTCGGAAACAGTCAGCGCGCTCTGCGCGTCTTTCAATACTAATTCCATTGCTATCCCCTTACGCCTTCACAGCTGGTTTAACGATCAGGTCGCTACCGGTTGCACCCGGGACCGCACCTTTAACCAGCAGCAGGTTGCGCTCAGCGTCAACACGTACTACGTCCAGGCTCTGAACGGTTACACGTTCGTTGCCCAGCTGACCTGCCATTTTCTTGCCTTTGAACACTTTGCCCGGAGTCTGGTTCTGACCGATAGAACCCGGAACGCGGTGAGACAAGGAGTTACCGTGAGTAGCGTCCTGGGTACGGAAGTTCCAGCGCTTAACGGTACCAGCAAAACCTTTACCTTTAGAGGTACCGGTTACGTCAACTTTTTTAACGTCAGCAAACAGCTCAACGCTAATGTCCTGACCTACGGTGAACTCTTCGCCTTCAGCAAGACGGAATTCCCACAGACCACGGCCAGCTTCAACGCCAGCTTTAGCGAAGTGACCCGCTTCTGGTTTGGTTACACGGTTAGCTTTTTTAGCACCAGTGGTAACCTGAATAGCGCGGTAGCCATCGTTAGCCAGATCTTTAACCTGAGTAACGCGGTTTGCTTCAACTTCGATTACGGTTACTGGGATAGAAACGCCATCTTCAGTGAAGATGCGGGTCATACCCACTTTTTTACCGACTAAACCAATCATTGTTTCAACCTCTCAATCGCTCGATGACCTGATTAACCCAGGCTGATCTGCACGTCTACACCGGCAGCCAGATCCAGACGCATCAGAGCATCAACGGTTTTCTCAGTTGGCTCAACGATGTCAACCAGACGCTTGTGAGTGCGGATTTCGTACTGATCACGCGCATCTTTGTTAACGTGCGGAGAGATCAGAACGGTAAAGCGCTCTTTGCGGGTCGGCAGCGGGATCGGACCACGGACTTGCGCACCAGTGCGCTTAGCAGTCTCGACGATTTCCGCGGTTGATTGATCGATCAGACGATGATCAAACGCTTTAAGGCGGATACGGATTCTTTGGTTCTGCATGAGACCAGAGCTCCAATTATTTTATAAACGAAAATGATTACTCCTCAAACCCATTACGATTGATGGGAGAGTGTAACCGTTCTTACGTAGCTCCCCAATTGGGAGCATTGTTGAGTAACAAAGTGAGCTACTCTGGTTCAGATTGAACCCGCCGTCAATTACGACAAGCCCGCGCATTATACGTAAATCAGAGAAAGACGCAAGTGCCGTTTAGAAATTAAGCGCCAAAGACGTACTATACGTAAGGCCGCGCAATTTTTTATGCAAAGTATCCCTTCTCAACTCTTTGTCTGAAGCCGCTACGCAATTGCTGTTTTTACACATTGCCGGGCATGCAGATTATTACGAGTATGCGCTCAAACCATTTTGAGGCTCTCGCTATGCTACTGTCCCTCCCCTTTCTGCTGATCTATTTTGCGTTATCGGCCTTGCTTGTTCGCACCGATATTCGCACGGGGCTTCTTCCCGATAAATTTCTTTGCCCGCTGCTGTGGACGGGCCTGCTCTACCAGCTTTGTCACCATCCTGATTTTTTGCCGAGCGCGGTAGTGGGTGCGATGGCAGGATACGCCGGATTCGCCATTATCTATTGGGGATACCGTCTCATCTGCCGACGTGAAGGGATGGGATATGGCGACATAAAATATCTGGCGGCGCTGGGGGCATGGCATGGCTGGTGTGTACTACCAATACTTGCATTAGTGGCCGCGTTAATGGCTCTGCTGTATCTGGTTGCTTTCTCGTTATTTACCCCTGATAAGCAGGCATTAAAAAACCCACTGCCTTTTGGGCCATTTCTGGCGGCAGCGGGTTTATGCGTTGGCTGGGAAAGCCTGATTAACTTTCCACTTTGATCTGAGACTGAAGGTAGTTCTGTAGGCCAATTTTGCTAATGAGATCCAGTTCGGTCTCAAGCCAGTCGATGTGCCCTTCTTCATCGGCCAGGATCTGGATCATCATATCGCGGCTGACGTAGTCATGTACGCTGTCCGCATAGGCAATGGCTTCACGCAGATCTTTTGCACCCTCCAGCTCCAGCCGGAGATCAGAACGCAGCATCTCTTCGACATCTTCTCCGATGCCCAGTTTTCCGAGATCCTGTAGGTTAGGAATGCCTTCGAGGAATAAAATACGCTCAATGTATTTATCGGCGTGTTTCATTTCATCAATGGACTCATGGTATTCAACATCGTTGAGGCGAGTCAGTCCCCAGTTTTTAAACATTCTTGCATGGAGAAAATACTGATTGATTGCGACAAGCTCATTTCCCAATAATTTATTGAGATAACTTATGATTTTAACATCACCTTTCATTATATAGTCCCTCCGCTTCCACTCATTGAAGCGTAGATCGGGCTACGGGGATGTCAAAAAAAAGATAGAGGCTTACGCGATCTCTTTGAATTCCGGGATCTGCATCAGTTCGTCCTGCATGATCTCACGCGCTGCGCGAACGCATTTACCGCATTGATTTCCCACCGGAACAAACTTGCGAAGCTGCTGGAAAGATTGTGGTTGAAACTGGCGAACGGCCTGACGAATTTTTTTGTCGCTTACACCATTACATAAACAAACGTACATAAAGACTCCCGTTCAAAATATGCGCAAAGTGTAAGTGAGAATGGTTATGATTACAATAGCGCGGGCGTCGGAATACGTGGCGGGAGAAAGCAAAAAATGCGAATTTTTATGACAATGCCCCAACGGCAGAAAACAAAAAAGGACGCCGGAGCGTCCTTTTTATTTCAGGGATAATTAATTAGCCCAGAACTTTAGCAACAACGCCCGCGCCAACGGTACGGCCGCCTTCACGGATTGCGAAACGCAGACCGTCGTCCATCGCGATTGGGTGGATCAGCGTCACAACCATCTTGATGTTGTCGCCTGGCATTACCATCTCTACGCCTTCTGGCAGTTCGATGGTACCGGTCACGTCAGTTGTACGGAAGTAGAACTGTGGACGGTAGCCTTTGAAGAACGGAGTATGACGGCCGCCTTCGTCTTTGGACAGAATGTACACTTCAGATTCGAACTTGGTGTGTGGCTTGATTGAGCCTGGCTTCGCCAGAACCTGACCACGTTCGATTTCTTCACGTTTGATACCACGCAGCAGAACACCAACGTTCTCACCAGCACGGCCTTCGTCCAGCAGTTTGCGGAACATTTCAACGCCAGTACAGGTAGACTTCGCAGTCTCTTTGATACCAACGATTTCAACTTCTTCACCAACTTTGATGATACCGCGCTCTACACGACCGGTAACAACGGTACCACGACCGGAGATGGAGAATACGTCTTCGATTGGCAGCAGGAATGGCTTGTCAATCGCACGCTCTGGTTCTGGGATGTAAGAATCCAGGTAGCCAGCCAGTTCGATGATTTTCTCTTCCCACTCTGCTTCGCCTTCCAGCGCTTTCAGCGCGGAACCACGAACGATTGGAGTGTCGTCGCCTGGGAAATCGTACTGAGACAGCAGTTCACGAACTTCCATCTCTACCAGTTCCAGCAGTTCTTCGTCATCAACCATGTCGCATTTGTTCAGGAACACGATGATGTAAGGAACGCCTACCTGACGACCCAGCAGGATGTGCTCACGAGTCTGAGGCATAGGGCCGTCAGTCGCAGCAACAACCAGGATCGCGCCGTCCATCTGCGCAGCACCGGTGATCATGTTTTTAACATAGTCGGCGTGGCCTGGGCAGTCTACGTGTGCGTAGTGGCGAGTCGGGGTGTCATACTCAACGTGAGAGGTGTTGATGGTGATACCACGAGCTTTTTCTTCTGGTGCGTTATCGATCTGGTCGAAAGCACGAGCAGCACCGCCGTAGGTTTTAGCCAGTACGGTGGTGATTGCAGCAGTCAGGGTAGTTTTACCATGGTCAACGTGGCCGATAGTACCAACGTTGACGTGCGGTTTTGTACGTTCAAATTTTTCTTTAGACACGGCTATATTCCTTACTATAGTGCTCTCCCCTTCGGAGAGAGCACGGGACTTAGGTTTTAATCCTGTGGATTACTTACCACGGGCTTCGATAACGGCCTGAGCAACGTTGTTCGGCGCATCATCATACTTCAGGAATTCCATAGTGTATGATGCACGACCTTTGGTCAGAGAACGCAGCTGAGTCGCATATCCGAACATTTCAGACAGCGGAACTTCAGCGTGGATCTTAACGCCAGTTACTTCGGATTCCTGACCACGCAGCATACCGCGACGACGGCTCAAGTCACCGATAACGTCACCGGTGTTCTCTTCAGGAGTTTCTACTTCAACCTTCATGATCGGCTCAAGCAGAACTGGTTTTGCTTTCTTAAAGCCTTCTTTAAAGGCAATAGACGCAGCCAGTTTAAACGCCAGTTCAGAGGAGTCAACGTCGTGGTAAGAACCGAAGTGCAGACGAACACCCATGTCTACAACCGGGTAACCAGCCAGAGGACCAGCTTTCAGCTGCTCCTGGATGCCTTTATCAACGGCAGGGATGTATTCGCCAGGAATTACACCACCTTTGATGTCGTTGATGAACTCGTAACCTTTAGGGTTAGAGCCCGGCTCCAGTGGGTACATGTCGATCACAACGTGACCGTACTGACCGCGACCACCAGACTGCTTAGCGTGTTTACCTTCAACATCGGTAACTTTCGCGCGAATCGCTTCGCGGTAAGCAACCTGAGGTTTACCCACGTTCGCTTCAACGTTGAATTCACGCTTCATACGGTCAACGATGATGTCCAGGTGCAGTTCACCCATACCAGCGATGATAGTCTGGTTAGATTCTTCATCAGTCCATACGCGGAATGATGGGTCTTCTTTCGCCAGACGGCCCAGAGCCAGACCCATTTTTTCCTGGTCAGCTTTGGTTTTTGGTTCAACTGCGATGGAGATTACCGGCTCAGGGAATTCCATACGCTCCAGAATGATCGGGTGATCCGGGTCACACAGGGTGTCACCAGTGGTCACGTCTTTCAGACCGATAGCAGCAGCGATGTCGCCCGCACGAACTTCTTTGATCTCTTCACGTTTGTTAGCGTGCATCTGTACGATACGGCCAAAACGTTCACGCGCCGCTTTCACGGAGTTCAGGATGGTGTCACCGGAGTTAACCACACCAGAGTAAACGCGGAAGAAGGTCAGGTTACCCACGAATGGGTCGGTAGCAATTTTGAACGCCAGTGCAGAGAACGGCTCGTCATCACTTGCGTGACGCTCAGCCGGAGTATCTTTACCGTCGTCCAGGATGCCGTTGATCGCAGGAACGTCAACCGGGGATGGCAGGTAGTCAACTACCGCATCCAGCATCGCCTGAAC
Source organism: Enterobacter sp. MGH 33 (assembly GCF_000534535.1). Taxonomy (NCBI): domain Bacteria; kingdom Pseudomonadati; phylum Pseudomonadota; class Gammaproteobacteria; order Enterobacterales; family Enterobacteriaceae; genus Enterobacter; species Enterobacter sp. MGH 33. The sequence goes on from NZ_KI973212.1 coordinate 4,666,807, forward strand.
ACCTTTGTTCTTGAACGCAGAACCACAGGTTACCAGGATGATTTCGTTGTTCAGAACGCGCTGACGCAGAGCAGATTTGATCTCTTGCTCAGACAGTTCTTCACCACCCAGGTATTTCTCCATCAGCTCTTCAGAAGCTTCTGCTGCGGATTCGATCAGGTTCTGGTGCCATTCGTCAGCCAGGTCCTGCATCTCTGCCGGGATATCTTCGTATTCGAAGGTAACGCCCGCATCTGCTTCGTTCCAGTTGATGGCTTTCATTTTCACCAGGTCGATAACGCCGGTGAAACCTTCTTCAGCACCAATTGCCAGCTGAAGCGGAACAGGGTTCGCGCCCAGACGGGTTTTGATCTGGCCAACAACTTTCAGGAAGTTAGCACCCATACGGTCCATTTTGTTAACGAACGCGATGCGTGGAACTTTATATTTGTTTGCCTGACGCCATACGGTTTCAGACTGTGGCTGAACACCACCAACTGCGCAATAAACCATTACCGCGCCGTCAAGAACACGCATGGAACGTTCTACTTCGATGGTGAAGTCAACGTGCCCTGGGGTGTCGATGATGTTTACGCGATGCGGTTCGTACTGCTTAGCCATACCTGACCAGAATGCAGTAGTCGCTGCGGAGGTGATAGTAATACCACGCTCCTGCTCCTGTTCCATCCAGTCCATGGTGGCTGCGCCGTCATGAACTTCACCGATTTTATGGTTTACACCGGTGTAGAACAGAATACGTTCGGTAGTAGTGGTTTTACCGGCGTCGATGTGCGCACTGATACCGATGTTACGGTAGCGTGCGATGGGTGTTGTACGAGCCATTTGATTCCTCGTTTATATCTTTAGGCGTTCAGTTAAGTTACCCAGAGCGGGCGGCTTCTCTGAAGCGCCCGCCTGGTGACTACGACTCCGAAGGGATTACCAACGGTAGTGTGCGAACGCCTTGTTGGCTTCTGCCATACGGTGAACGTCTTCACGTTTCTTAACTGCGGTACCTTTGTTTTCCGCAGCATCAGAAAGTTCGTTCGCCAGACGCAGAGCCATGGATTTATCACCGCGTTTACGAGCAGCTTCAACGATCCAACGCATTGCCAGAGCATTACGACGAACCGGACGAACTTCAACTGGAACCTGATAAGTAGAACCACCAACGCGGCGAGACTTAACTTCTACAGTCGGGCGCACGTTGTCGAGAGCGACTTCGAAGGCTTCCAGTTCATTTTTACCAGAACGCTGAGCCAGGGTCTCCAGCGCGCTGTATACGATTGCTTCTGCGGTAGATTTTTTACCATCTACCATCAGGATATTTACAAATTTTGCCAGCAGTTCTGATCCGAATTTCGGATCTGGAAGAATTTTACGCTGACCAATGACGCGACGACGTGGCATGGGATTACTCCGTTGTTAATTCAGGATTGTCCAAAACTCTACGAGTTTAGTTTGACATTAAGATAAATCAGTTTGGCCTTACTTAACGGAGAACCATTAAGCCTTAGGACGCTTCACGCCGTACTTGGAGCGAGCCTGCTTACGGTCTTTAACACCTGAGCAGTCCAGCGCACCACGAACGGTGTGGTAACGAACACCCGGAAGGTCTTTAACACGACCGCCACGGATCAGGATCACGGAGTGCTCCTGAAGGTTGTGACCTTCACCACCGATGTAGGAAGTCACTTCGAAACCGTTAGTCAAACGCACACGGCATACTTTACGCAGTGCGGAGTTTGGTTTTTTAGGAGTGGTGGTATATACACGAGTACATACGCCACGTTTCTGCGGGCAGGCTTCCAGCGCAGGCACGTTGCTTTTTGCAACTTTGCGTGCACGTGGTTTGCGTACCAGCTGGTTAACTGTTGCCATTAAATAGCTCCTGGTTTTAGCTTTTGCTTCGTAAACACGTAATAAAACGACCTCATACAATATGAGGACGCGAAATTTTAGGGCTACGTCGAAAAGGTGTCAAGAAATATACAGCGATCTCAAATCACCAGTTCATTTGACTGGCGTGCGTCACAGTAAGATTGACGAAATCAGTATAGCCAACCACGTCAATTTTGGCTGAAATTTGACCAGAAAGACCCCGCGCATCCAGATCCTCTTTCAGCGCAGAGACTGTTATGGGGGCATTAGCGAGGATTTCAACAAAACGGCTGCCTTCAAGCGCCGCAAGCACGCCATCCTGAATCAGCAGCAGATCATCACCTTCGCGCAGCATGCTCAGTAACGTGTCGATATCGCATTGCCACGGTGAACGGCTCAGGGTATGGAGCATGACAGCCTCAGAAAGTCAGAACGGTATCGTAGTGAGAGAGTTGTTCGCGCAGCGCAGCAGATGTCAGGATCGTCACGTCCAGCACGAACGGTGTTTTCTCGTTTAACCCACGCGCGGCCAGCGAGTCGGCGCACACATAGAAGGTTTCAATGTCATAGAGCGGCAGAACTTTAAAGGTCGCAATGTAGTCGCGCGCAAGAATGGCCTGCGGTTGTTGGCCTGCCAGAAGCTGGAATACGCCATCGCCTAAAAAGAAGACGCCGATATCTTCGGTTAAAGCCGATGTCGCGAGCAATGCATCCAGCCCTTCCCGGCCTGAAGCGCTGCCATGCGGCGCAGAAGTAAAAACAAACGCTACGCGCTTCATCAAAATTGCACCACTCTGTCGCAGGTCAACGCCGCCTGTGCCAGGGCACCCAGTCCGCTGAGCGAAAAGCCCGGTTGCAGGTTAGCCCCCGCCAGACCAAGGCGTTCGGCTTCGGTCACATCCGTCACGCCGCGACGCAGTGCCGCCGCGACGCAGATATGCAGGTCAACGCCCTGCGTTTCGTTTAATTTTTGCCAGGCGCGCACGAGGTCAAACTCATCGCTCGCCGGAGACGTAAACTGGTTCGCGTTATATACGCCTTCGCGATAAAAGAAGACGCTTGCCAGTTCATGACCGGCATCAAGCAGCGCATGGGCAAACTGTAGCGCGCTGCTGGCCTGCTGGGTACCGTACGCCGGGCCCGTCACCATTAACGCAAAACGCATTACTTGTCTTGTCCCAGGAAGTCGCCGCTTTTGAACTGGCGAATATAGAGGTAAACCGTGTGTTTGGAGATATTCAGGCGATCGGCCACCTGGTTGATGGCATCTTTGATATCAAAAATCCCTTTCTCATAGAGGTTCAGGACGATCTGACGATTCTTGGCGTTGTTGGATACGTTGCGATCGGCATTCACCTCTTCAATGGTGAACTCCAGCGTCTGGGTCACGAGATCCTCAACCGAAGAAGCAAAGTTCACCGATGAGCCCACGTCCGGCGTTTCTGGCGGGATGAAGGTGCTCATGATTTGCGAGAATGGCACATCAAGGTTCATGTTGATGCACAGCAAACCGATTACCCGGTGTTCGCGATTTCGAATCGCGATCGTTTCTGATTTCATCAGCACGCCACTTTTGGCGCGGGTGAAATAGCATTTTGAGACGCTGCTGTCCGCGCCGGTCATGTCATGCAACATACGCAATGCAAGGTCGGTTATTGGCGAACCAATTTTACGGCCAGTGTGCTCACCATTCGCAATGCGGATAGCGGAACACTTAAGATCTTGCAGGGAATGCAATACGATTTCGCAGTGGGAACCAATGAGCATCGCTAACCCGTCCACTACCGCTTCGTAGGATTTCAGAATATCGAAGTCGGTCTGGTCAAATGGACGTTGATCCAGCAAATCAAGTTCACTGGTTTCGTTGGTTAAAAGCGACCTGGACATGAAAAAAACACTCCTTTTCAGGAGCCTGTCGTTAGGTTTTCAGGGCAGGCTCATTATCTACACGGACAACTAAATTAATACAGCGTGTATAACGCTTTCCAGTGTTAATTATATCTGCCCCGCAATAAAAAAACCGCCGCCTGTAAAGGCGGCGGTTTTTTTCAGGATTACTTCTTAGCTGCTGCGGCTTTGTCGTCAGCCGGTGCGTCTGTTTTCGCATCCGCTTTCGGCGCCGGTTTGATGTCCAGCAGTTCTACATCAAATACCAGCGTGGAGTTAGCCGGGATACCCGGAACGCCGGTTTTGCCGTAAGCCAGATCCGGTGGGATGACCAGCTTGATTTTACCGCCTTTCTTGATGTTCTTCAGGCCTTCGGTCCAGCCCGGGATCACACCATCCAGACGGAAGGAGAGAGGCTCACCACGGGTATAAGAGTTATCGAACTCTTTACCGTCGATCAGCGTACCTTTGTAGTTCACCACAACGGTGTCGCTGTCTTTAGGCGCGTCGCCGGTACCTTCTTTCTCAACTTTATAGATCAGGCCAGTAGAAGAGGTTTTAACGCCTTTCTCTTTAGCGAACTTGTCGCGGTAGGCTTTGCCTTTCGCTTCGTTATCTTTAGCGTCTGCTTCCATCTTGGTCTGAGCGGCGCCTTTCACGCGCGCTTCAAACGCTTGCAGAGTCTGCTCGATTTCCTGGTCAGACAGTTTGCTCTTGTCTGCGAACGCATCCTGAACCCCTGCGATCAGCTGGTTTTTGTCCAGTTTGATGCCCAGTTTCTCTTGTTCTTTCAGAGAGTTTTCCATGTAACGACCCAGAGACGCGCCAAGTGCGTAGGCGGATTTCTGGTCGTCATTTTTGAATGCCGCTTTGCTGTCTGTAGTCGCAGCAGGCTTCGCAGCAGTATCAGCAGCGAAAGACAGCGGCGCATTGAGCGCTACAGCCATAGTGGTCGCCAGCAGCGTAACTTTAAACAGTGATTTCATCCATATCTCCAGGACCTGAGGTCTCTCACCCCAGTGTTAAACGTAAATGAGTGACGTACTATAAAACGTTGTGGAAGAAATCTACAGACAGACTCCCCCGAATGTCGCTTCTTTTCAGACTATTTTTGTTTAAATAAGTTTCTTGTCAGGGAGATGGATACTGTACTTAGGGAAAAAGTCAGCTAAACTTCGCCGCCGCTGGTCCATTATGGCGAATGAGAGATAAACGAGGTGAATGATGAAGGATACAACGATCGAAGCGAGACTGGCTGAGCTGGAAAGCCGCCTGGCTTTTCAGGACATCACCATCGAAGAACTGAACCAGACCGTGACGGCCCATGAGCTTGAAATGGCAAAACTGCGCGATCACATGCGCCTGCTGACGGAAAAGCTGAAGGCCACGCAGCCGTCAAACATTGCCTCTCAGTCAGAAGAGACGCCACCACCTCATTATTGAGGCGTAAAAAAAGCGGGATTATCCCGCTTTTTTATTTTCCGGAGTACGGAATCAGTGGCAACCGCAGCCGCCGTTACCACAACCACCTTTACCGTGGCCGTGGTCATGACCATGGTCGTGGTCGTGGCCGTGACCACCGCAGCAGCCGTCGTGGCCGTGATCGTGGTCATGGTCGTGACCGTGCGCACCGTGAACGTGGCCATGAGCCAGCTCTTCTTCGGTCGCTTCACGGATCGCAACAACTTCTACGTTGAACTTCAGGTTCTGACCCGCCAGCATGTGGTTGCCGTCAACCACAACGTGGTCGTCTTCAACTTCAGTGATTTCAACCGGAACCGGCCCCTGGTCAGTTTCCGCCAGGAAGCGCATACCAACCTGCAACTCGTCAACGCCCATGAATACGTCTTTAGGAACGCGCTGAACCAGGTTGTCGTCATACTGACCGTAAGCGTCGTTTGCGCCTACAGCAACGTCGAATTTGTCGCCAACTTCATGGCCTTCCAGCGCCGTTTCCAGGCCGGAAATCAGGGAACCGTGACCATGCAGGTAGTCCAGCGGCGCACTCACCGGAGACTCATCAACCAACACACCGTCTTCTGTACGTACCTGATAGGCCAGGCTGACCACCAGGTCTTTTGCTACTTTCATGATATCTCCTGAGCGTGGGAAAATTGCTGGCGCAGATTGTAGCGGAAATCTGCACCCGTGTACCCTTAAGCTTAAAAAAACTCAGAGCATATCGCTAGTCTGGATGAAAAATGCCGATCACTTGCTCTTCTTTGCGAACGTGATCGCGGGCTTCTTTGTCGGCCTCACGCATCTGGTGACCGCACTTAACACATTCAACGATATCGATATTATTTTCACGCCACATGGCCAGTGTATCTTGCGCCTGGCAGGATGGGCATTTTGCGCCCGCGATAAAGCGTTTACGTACAGCCATCTTTCGTTACCCTTTATTCAAATTCATCCCAGCCGTCGAGCTGGCGTCGTTCCTGTTGCATCTCACGCTGGAAGATCTCCTCCAGTTCGCGACGCGCTTCCCGCACGCGGGAGATCTGCGCCGTGTCGCTGTGCACGGGCATCAGTTCACGCAGCATTCGCATATCCAGCCGGCGGAAATGCATCTGGGCGCGTTGCGCCTGGTGAGGATGCATACCCAGCGAAACCAGCGCCTTGCGTCCCAGCTCCAGCGCGCTGGAGAAGGTTTCGCGGGAGAAGTGTTTCACACCCGCCTGCAAAAGTTCGTGAGCCTCCACACGTCCACGCGCACGCGCCAGAATATGCAGATGCGGGAAATGCTGCTGGCACAGCTCCACCAGCTTCATCGTGTCTTCCGGATCGTTGCAGGTGATGACGATGGACTCCGCAGCCTCTGCCCCCGCCGAGCGCAACAGCTCAAGCTGCGTCGCATCGCCGTAGTACACCTTATAACCATATTTGCGCATCAGGTTGACGGCGCTGATATCGCGCTCCAGCACCGTAATGCGCATTTTATTCGCCATCAACAGGCGACCAATCACCTGTCCGAAGCGACCAAAGCCCACGACGATCACCTGCGGTTTATCATCTTCCACCCACGGCGCTTCGTCTTCATCGTCTGCGGGATTCAGGCGGCGCGACAGCAGTTTGTCCACCAGCTTCATCAGCAGCGGGGTGGTCATCATCGACAGCGTAACCGTCACCAGCAGCAGCGCCATCTGGTCATCTTTGAACAGCTTCTGAGACGACGCCGTGGAAAACAGCACAAACGCAAATTCTCCACCCTGGCTTAACACGCTGGAAAACTGCATTCTTTCCGAGCTGCGCAGCCCGTAAATCCTCGCGAGGAGATACAGCACCAGCGTTTTGACCGCCACCAGCACGGCGACACTCGCAATAACCCACAGCAGATGGGTATAGAGCACGCCAAGATTAAGCGCCATACCCACCGAGATAAAGAACAGCCCTAACAGCAGCCCCTTAAACGGATCGATGGCGGTCTCCAGCTCGTGGCGGTACTCGCTTTCCGCAAGCAGCACCCCGGCGATAAACGTCCCAAGCGCCATCGACAGCCCCAGCGCATCCATAAACAGCGCTGAGCCAAGCACCAGCAGCAGCGTTGCGGCGGTGAATACCTCGCGCACGCCGGATGCGGCAATAAACCGGAATACCGGACGCAGTAAAAACCGTCCGCCGATCAGCATCCCCGCGAAGGCCAGCACCTTCATGGAGATCTTCATCCAGTCGAAATGATCGTCTCCGGAGCCCGCCAGCAGCGGCACCAGCGCCAGCGCCGGGATCACCGCTAAATCCTGGAACAGCAGCACCGAAAAACCCAGCTGCCCCGCCTCGTTGCGGTTCATCCCTTTGTCGCGCATCAGCTGAAGCGCCATCGCCGTCGACGACATCGCAAGACCGATCCCGCCAATCACCGCGGCCTGCCAGGAAAACTGCGTCAACATCAGCAGTCCCGCGAGAATGGCCGCGCTGAGTAACACCTGCGCCGCCCCGACGCCAAAAATAGATTGCCGCAGTTGCCACAGCTTGGCGGGGTTCAGCTCCAGCCCGATGATAAACATCAGGAAGACCACGCCCAGCTCGGAGAAGTGGAGAATTTCATCCACATCGCTGATAAACCCAAGCCCCCAGGGGCCAATGGCGATCCCCGCCAGCAAATAGCCCAGCACCGCGCCAATGCCGAGACGCGCGGCAAGCGGGACCGCGACGACGGCGGCAAACAGAAACAGCACCCCGGCAAGGAGTAAATTCGAACCGTCCATTAGCGTCCTCCCGCCGGAATCGGTGACGCCAGCCATTCGCCATAGGCCCTGGCATGGCTCGCCAGTGCTTTCGGATCCTGCCGCCGTGCCCAGTAGATAATAATCGGGCTCATCCAGTGCATACGGCACATCGCCGCCGTCAGCTCAAACGGCCGCAGAATGTCGCTCATGGGGTAACGGTTCAGCCCGTCGTGACGGTAAGCGCTTTCCGGCTCACCGGTGGTAATGACACTCCGCCAGTACTTTCCCGCCAGCTGGTTGCCCCCCACCTCGCTGGAGAAGCCCCGGCTCAGCACGCGGTCCAGCCACTCTTTGAGCAGCGCCGGACAGCTGTAGGTATAAAGCGGATGCTGGAACACAATCACGTCGTGCTGACGCAGCAGTTCCTGCTCGTAAGGAATATCGATAAAAAAATCAGGATAGTGCGCGTAGAGATCGTGCACCGTTACGTTACTGAGCTGTGTGGCCGGCTTAAGCAGCACCCGGTTCGCCACCGAGTCCTGTGATTCCGGATGGGCATACAGCAGCAGCACTTTCGCTGTCTGAGACATCACTCCCCTCCCGGTTCTGTTTTTGTGTATTGTTGTCGTTTTGGGCTACCATGGCGGCCCGGTGGGGAAAATGGCCCACACCTTACATTATCATAATGACAAATTAACATAGTCGGAACATACGGCGCTTCTATGATTGTTTTCTCCTCGTTACAAATTCGTCGCGGCGTGCGCGTCCTGCTGGATAACGCGACTGCTACCATCAACCCGGGCCAGAAAGTGGGGCTGGTCGGCAAAAACGGCTGCGGTAAATCCACCCTGCTGGCGCTGCTGAAAAACGAGATAAGCGCGGATGGCGGTAACTTTACCTTCCCGGGCAACTGGCAGCTCGCCTGGGTGAACCAGGAGACGCCCGCGCTGAGCGAACCCGCGCTCGACTATGTTATCGACGGCGACCGTGAATACCGCAAGCTCGAAGCGGAGCTCAACGCCGCCAACGAACGCAACGACGGCCACGCCATCGCCACCGTCCACGGCAAGCTGGACGCCATCGATGCCTGGACCATTCGCTCCCGTGCCTCCAGCCTGCTGCACGGTCTGGGTTTCAGCAACGAACAGCTTGAACGCCCGGTGAGCGATTTCTCGGGCGGCTGGCGCATGCGCCTTAACCTGGCCCAGGCGCTGATCTGCCGCTCCGACCTTTTGCTGCTCGATGAACCAACCAACCACCTCGATCTTGATGCGGTTATTTGGCTGGAGAAGTGGCTCAAGAGCTATCAGGGCACTCTGATTCTGATCTCTCACGACCGCGACTTCCTCGATCCGGTAGTGGATAAAATCATTCATATCGAACAGCAAAGCATGTTCGAATACACCGGCAACTACAGCTCTTTCGAGCGCCAGCGCGCGACGCGCCTTGCCCAGCAGCAGGCGATGTATGAAAGCCAGCAGCAGCGCGTGGCGCACCTGCAAAGCTTTGTGGATCGCTTCAAGGCCAAGGCGTCAAAAGCCAAGCAGGCGCAGAGCCGCATCAAGATGCTGGAACGCATGGAGATGATCGCCCCGGCGCACGTGGATAACCCGTTCCACTTCAGCTTCCGCGAGCCGGAGAGCCTGCCGAACCCGCTGCTGAAAATGGAAAAAGTGAGCGCGGGCTATGGCGATCGCATTATCCTCGACTCTATCAAGCTCAACCTGGTGCCAGGTTCACGCATTGGTCTGCTGGGACGTAACGGCGCCGGTAAATCGACGCTGATCAAGCTGCTGGCGGGCGAGCTTAACCCGGTCAGCGGCGAAATCGGCCTGGCGAAGGGCATCAAGCTTGGTTACTTCGCCCAGCATCAGCTGGAATTTTTACGCGCGGATGAATCGCCGATCCAGCACCTGGCGCGCCTGGCGCCGCAGGAGATGGAGCAGAAACTGCGCGACTACCTCGGCGGCTTTGGCTTCCAGGGCGATAAGGTGACGGAAAACACCGAGCGCTTCTCCGGGGGCGAAAAAGCCCGTCTGGTGCTGGCGCTGATCGTCTGGCAGCGCCCGAACCTGCTGCTGCTTGATGAACCGACCAACCACCTCGATCTCGACATGCGCCAGGCGCTGACCGAAGCGCTGATAGAGTTCGAAGGGGCGCTGGTTGTCGTATCGCACGACCGCCACCTGATCCGCTCCACCACCGACGATCTCTACCTGGTGCACGGCGGCAAAGTGGAGCCGTTCGACGGCGATCTGGAAGATTATCAGCAGTGGCTGACGGACGTGCAGAAGCAGGAAAACCAGCCGGAAGAGTCAGCGAAAGACAACGCCAACAGCGCCCAAGCGCGTAAAGATCAGAAGCGCCGTGAAGCGGAAATGCGCACCCAGACGCAGCCGCTGCGTAAAGAGATTGCCCGTCTCGAAAAAGAGATGGAAAAGCTCAACGCCACGCTTGCTGCCGTCGAAGAGAAGCTGGGCGACAGCGAACTGTACGATCAGAGCCGCAAAGCGGAGCTGACGGACTGTCTGCAAACTCAGGCGAAAGCCAAATCCAGCCTCGAAGAGTGCGAAATGGCATGGCTGGACGCGCAGGAACAGCTGGAAGCGATGCTGCAAGCCGACTAACACGCCGGGAGGGTTATGGGCTTCGATACCACGAGCGAGATTACATTCCGTAAGCTCAGCATCTTCATGACGTTCATGGAGAAGGGCAATATCGCACGTACCGCCGAAACGCTCGGCCTGAGCGGTGTCAGCGTGCACCGCGCGCTGCATACCCTCGAAGAGAACGTCCGCTGCCCGCTCTTTGCTCACAAAGGGCGTAACCTGATTGCCCTCCCCTCCGCGTGGACGCTGCTGGAGTATTGTCAGGAGGTGATGCAGGTGATGGAGCGCGGGCTGGAAGAGTCGCGCAAGATCGCCGGTATCGGCCAGGGACGGTTGCGCGTCGGCACGCTCTACTCGCTGACGCTGGAAACCGTGCCGCGCCTGATAATGGGCATGAAGCTGCGCCGTCCGGATCTGGAGATGGATCTGACGATGGGCTCGAACGAAACCCTGCTCCATATGCTGGATGAGGGATCGCTGGATGCGATTTTAATCTCTATTTCCGAAAGCGATATCGACCGTAACAGCCTCGAAGTGCTTCCTCTGTTCCATGACGATATTTTCCTTGCCGCACCGGCCTCTGCCACGCTGAATACCAGCGGCCCCGCCGATCTGCGTGATTACAAAGATCAGAAGTTTGTCGCCCTCGCGGAAGGGTTCGCCACTTACGCCGGGTTTCAGGAAGCGTTTCATATCGCCGGTTTCGAGCCGGAGATTGTGACGCGCGTGAACGATATCTTCTCGATGCTGAGTCTGGTGCAGGCGGGGGTCGGGTTTACGCTGATGCCGGGCAGGATGAAGAAAGTGTATGAAAATTCGGTGCAGCTACTGAAGCTGGCGCAGCCGTACCAGATGCAGCAGCTGATCGCGATTGTCTTTGCCCGCAACCGCGAGCAGGATCCGAGCCTGCGGGCATTGGCCGCGGAAGGGCGGATGTATGCGAGAAGTTTGCAGGATAGTGCCTGATGTTATTGCCCGGTGGCGCTACGCTTACCGGGCCTACAATCCGGGAGTAGGCCCGGTAAGGCGCAGCCGCCACCGGGCTAAAACTTACCGCTGAAGCCGACCCGCCAGATGCACCGCCACGTCCACCCCGCTGCGCTCCAGCGAAATGGATTCGCCTTCCCACGCCGCCTGCCGCGTCAGACAGGTCAGGATGCCCCCTGGCGGCATCTCAATCGCCAGCCGCGCTTCACGCTCGTTAGCAGAAATCACCGCCTCCTGCCAGCGCACGGTTCGCGCCATATTCATCGCCAGATCGTCGGCAATTTTCTCCGGCTGCCAGAGCACGCGTCCGGTACTGCCGCTCAGGTACGCACAGCGCGGACGTGAAAGCGTGACCGAATTAAATGCTGCCACCAGCTTCTGCGCCGGTTCCGCCAGCAGTTCACAGTGCGACGGTACGCTCACCGCCAGCCGCTTAGCCTTGCTCGCGCCTTTTGCCAGGGCGCGCTCCGCCACCTGCGCCATGCCGTCATCGGCTCCGGCAATCACGATCTGCGTTTCGGCGTTCAGGTTAGCAATATAGGTTCCTGTCCCCTGAATCAGGTTTTCCACCTGCGGCAGGGTCAACCCCATAATTGCCGTCAGGCCGTAGCCGTGAGGATACGCCTGCTCCATCAGATCGCCGCGCAACGCCACCAGCTTCAGCGCGTCCGTAAAGTCCAGCGCGCCGGCGATAACCGCCGCAGGATAAGCGCCAATGGACAGCCCGCTGACGATATCCGGCGACACGCCGCGACGTTCCAGCTCGCGCGCCCACGCCACGCCGGCAATCAACAGCGAAAGCTGAACCGCACGGGTGTGGGTTAACGAGCATGCGCTGTCCAGGGTATCGACTTCCGCCCCCAGCACAGCACGGGCCTGCTCCAGCTCCGTTCCCGGCAGGTTTTGCAGCATACCTTCATGCTGTGTGCCCTGCCCCGGAAAGGTAAACAGTATTTTCATTACTCCTCCCTGTGCCATGGATCCGCCACCAGGCGCGGTCCACATTGCGTTTTTAGCAGCGTTTTGCCGTCGCGTAACCATTCCGCCAGCGCGAATCCGCCCTCGGGCGTGTCCACCTGCGTATCCGCCCGGCACAACGCACGGCTGAGCTGAGCCTGCCAGCCAGTAAACGCCTCAGGGGAAACGGCACGCGGGGCGCGGATGAGCAGATCGAGATCGCTGTCGGCGTGGATCACCGGAATGCCGGTCGCCAGCGCGTACCCCGTACTGCCGGTTATCCCCCACGTCCACGTCCACGACTGCTGCGCAAGCTGAAGCGCCACCTGAACCGGCGGCTGAGTGATAAACGGCGAACGCAGCAGGTCGGCGGCAACGCTCAAATCTTCGGGCGACACCACGCGCAACACGTTCTCAGGCTTCACCCATCCGGCCGCCCGCTGGTCGCGGCGCAATCCGCGCACGCCAACGGGAATACGGCCTTCATTATCAACATCACGCCGCACCACTACCGGTAGTCCGGCATGCCAGGCCGCGTCCACCCAGGATTCGGTAATCCCTTCCAGGGCGTCGCGCGCGGTAAGCCAGATGAGGTCGTGTGGGCGTAATGTTGTGGTCATGATTACATTCCTGAAGTCAGCGAGATAAACAGCGGCAGCGACAGGATACACAGTACGGAGCTCAACAGCAGCACGGCTTCAGCATCCGGCGACTGCACGCCAAAGCGGTTACCGAACACCACGCCAAAGAAGCCCGCGGACAGCGCAATCATCAGGATGGCGGTGATCGCCACGGAGCCGTGCAGACCGAAGATTAAAACGATACCCCAGGCGATCGCTGGCTGGATCAGCAGCTTGGCGATAGTGGAAGTGATCACCATGGTGTTGATCTGAAGTTTACGCGCGGAGAGGATCACCCCGGTCAGGAACAGCGCCGCAGCGGTCGCAGACAGTCCCAGCGGTTTAATCGCCGCCAGTACCAGCTCCGGCATTTTGATGCCGATAGCGGACAGGATCACACCCAGCAGCGGGCCCATCACGATCGGTTTTTTAATGGAACGCCACATCAGCACCGGCAGCATGGAAAGCGTTGAACCCGAGTTATTGCCTTCGGCGCGGGCTTTCTCACGCTCCAGAATCAGCAGGCAGAACGGGGTCATCAACACTGAACCACAGGCGATGGAGACCGCCACGGACAGTGAGGTTGAAGGGCCTTCGCCCAGCACGCTGCCCAGAATCGGCAGGCCAAGCGCCGCGTAGTTTGGCAGGGCGACGGTAAGCGTCAGCACGGCCGCATCCTGCGGGGATTTTTTAAACACTTTCGTCGCGAGGAAGTAGATGACCGCATAGGTGATCCACATCGCCAGGGTGAGCACCAGGATCAGCGGCGACTGCGCCACGATGCCGGTCCACGGGGTTTGCACGGTGGCGCTGAACAGCGCAGCCGGGAGTGCAAAATCCATCACGAAGATATTCAGCAGGGAAACATTTTTGTTATCGACCATCTTTGCCTTACCGGCCCAGAATCCCAGCAGCATGATGACGAAAATCGGTGCAAGAGCATGAACAATTACGTAAGTCATAAATCACCTGTAGTAAAAAAGTTTAAGCACTGGCGCGATGTTTATTATTTTCAGGATGCAGGTTCCCGCGTGGACGCAACGGGCGCGCCCACGGGGTGATGCATCTGGCAGGTCTCTTTTTACTTACCAGCTGGCTCGCATACGTTCACGTACGAGCGCCGAGCTGCGGCGGTTGTCAGCACCCAGACGGTTTTTCAACGTGGTGTCCTGACGAGCGTCGCTGATGGCCTGTTGCAGGGTGGTTTTCACCCGCGTCAGATCGCTTTCGGTAGGGGCATCCGGATTGCTGATATCCAGCAGGTCGGAAAGCAGCCCCAGCGTGGCGTAGTTGCTGATGTCATACGCCATTGGCGGAATGGTTGCAGCCAGTTTTTCCAGCGCCTCAACGGTACGCAGCGTAATGCGCGCCGCAGACTCTTTGCCCATGGCATGGATCAGCACGCCTTTATCGTTGAAGGCAATCAGACGGTTAGCCTGGTAGCCGTGCGCCAGAAACGCGCCGGACATGGCCTTACCGACGATAAGACCAATCACCGGATGACCCGCCAGCCGCGCATTAGCGTAGGCGGCAGCGGCGCCGGCCAGCGCCTGGTGGATACCAAACGCCTCTTCGCGACGGCCATAGGCCTGGCTTGGGACGTCGATTACCGCCACAATCGGGCGCTTCACGGCTTTATCTGCGTCGGCGGCGACGGTTTCGCTGACCACTTTTGCCAGCGTCCATCCTTCCAGCAGGCCGACTTCACCCTGCGCCGCGCGCGGGAAGTGGTTGTTGGCGTCCGGCACCACGGTGACAAAACGCACCGTTTCACCGTTTAGCTCGCCGTCTGCGGCCTGCACGGACGGGCATAACCCCTCCAGACGTTTCGCGTTCGGGGCCAGAGTTTCCAGCCAGAGTTCGCCACGGCTAATTGAGTTAGTCATCATTTCACCTCCCGGGCAAAAAGCGCTTTAATCTGTTCGGCATCGGCCTGTTTGCGGGTGTCGAAATTCGTCAGACGGTTCAGGTAATCGTCGTAGTTATCGGTGCGATGTTTCGCCGGTACGCCTTTGGCGATGGCTTCGTTCATCGCGGCTTTCACCGCGTTCACGCCGTCGCCCACCAGCGCGTCCACCAGCCCGCTTTCAAAGCGTACTTCGCCGCCGGTCATGCTCCAGATAAACGGACGGTCGCGGGAGTCATACTCTTCAATGCCCGCTTCCTGCTCGATAACCTGCGGACCGTTGAGGCCGAGCCGCGCTTCGCGGGTCACAATCAGGTAGCTGCACAGCGCCGCGGCGATAGACATCCCACCGAAGCAGCCCACGGTCCCGGCGACAATCCCGACGACCGGGGTATAGCGACGCAGGTCAACGATCGCGGCGTGGATATCGGCAATCGCCGCCAGGCCGAGGTTGGCTTCCTGCAATCGTACGCCGCCGGTTTCGAGGCACAGTACCGCCTGAGTCGGAATGCCGTTGCGGTTATCTTCCGCCGCCAGCTCCAGCGCCGCCGCCATTTTGGCGCCGGACACTTCACCCATGCTGCCGCCCTGGAAGGTGCCTTCAATCGCTACCACCACCGCAGGCTGACCGTTGATGGTCCCTTTCGCGACCACCATGCCGTCATCGGCCTGAGGAACAATCCCCTGTGGCCCAAGCCACGGAGAGATAATGCCTTCAAACGGATCCAGCAGTTCGCGGTAGCTGCCGTCGTCGAGCAGCGCCTGCGCACGCTGGCGCGCTTTTAATTCGATAAAGCTGCTGTCATCACGCATGGTTCACCCCTTCAAAAACCTGTTCGATACGAATGCGTGCCACGCCCGGCGTCGCGCCGAAGTCGTGGATGGTCAGCTTACCTGCGGGCAGGCTGCTGACGGTTTGCAGGCGGTTGAACAATGCCTCCCAGCGCCCGCGGCTGTTGTCGACGGAGGTGGTGATATCAATGGTTAAGGTCTGGCCCGGTTCGGCGGTGAAAAGCGCCTCCATATCCCCGGAACCGACTACCCCTGCCAGCGCCCTGCCGCTTACTTCGCGGCTGGCGGGCACGGTCAATGTGATTTTTTCCATAACATCCTCTTAATGCTTTGAATAGGGCGTTTCGGCGCGGTCAAGAAACAGCGTGGCGGCAAGCAGGTCTGCGGCTCCGCCCGGCGAGGCGTTAAGCGCCAGCATCTGACGGTCTAGCCGCGCCAGCGCCTGCTGCCCGGCGAGGGTTGCGCATCCTCCGGCGTTCAGCACCGCACGGGCGCCGTTCTGCATGGCGTCCAGCCCCTCCATGCCGGCGCGCGACAGCACGCAGGTGTCGGTGAGCGAGGTCATGATCGCCATCAGCGCGTCGAGTCTGGCCTGCGTTTCGCTGCTGCCGTTGAGACGGCTGAGGCGAAGCTGCGGCAGCGCGCGCTGCATGATGTGCGGAAACGCCTGCTGAGCCTCTTCACGCGCGCCCGGTACACGGTAGCGGTGCGTAACGCGTAACCCCTTGCTGAACACTTTCGGCGCCGCGTCATCCGGCAGCTTCGCCAGCTGAGCGGCGGTGTTCGCGACGGTTTGCGCCCGGGCATCGCCGCCCAGCATCGCCACCGCGCTCACCAGCAATCCCAGCGCCCAGATCGCGCCACGGTGCGTGTTCACGCCGTCGGTAGCGGCCATCATCTGCCGTTCACCTTCGCGACCCAGGCGGCCAACGGTTTGCCTGAGGGCAATATCCGCCGGACGCTGCCAGCTCTGCTGCGCCAGCGCCTGAAACGTGGGGGTCAGGCTGTGAGCGGAGCGCTCCATCAGCGCAAGCGATAAATCGTGGTGCGCGCCGTTCCCCCGGCTGTCCACCAGACCGGGCTTCGGGCTTAAACGTGCTTCGTCAATC
This sequence comes from Enterobacter sp. MGH 33, assembly GCF_000534535.1. Taxonomy (NCBI): domain Bacteria; kingdom Pseudomonadati; phylum Pseudomonadota; class Gammaproteobacteria; order Enterobacterales; family Enterobacteriaceae; genus Enterobacter; species Enterobacter sp. MGH 33. The sequence goes on from NZ_KI973212.1 coordinate 4,683,700, forward strand.
AGACACTGCGTGGCGGTTCGCGCCAGCCATTCGGCACCGCCTTCAACCTGGATCTGGGGCAGAAGTTTCATTACCAGCTCCGGAATTTCGCAGGTGGGTTGTAAAGACCGCCGGACCATTCCACCAGGTCCGCGACGCTACCGGCCGCCAGCAGCGAACGGGTGGCATCGGTGCGGCGAATGCCCATATCTTCCGGATACACAACCTTGCCGCTCTGGCGCAGTTCCGCCACGCGTTTGGCGTCAACGCCCAGACCGATATCGGTGATACCCGCCACGGCGGCGACCATGGCGCGACGCTCTTCCAGATCTTTCGCCCGGTAGAGGTAAGCAATCCCCTCTTCCGTCAGCACGTGGGTGACGTCATCGCCGTAAATCATGACCGGCGCCAGCGGCATACCAGAGGCTTTCGCGACCTCAACGGCGTCGAGTTTTTCCACGAAGGTTGGCTTCACGCCCGCCTGGAAGGTTTCCACCATCTGCACAACCAGCTTTTTACCGCGCTGCATCGGGTCAGGCTCGGTGATCATGTTCAGCCAGGCCGGTGTGGCGTGGCGACGACCGTGCGGATCGTGGCCCATGTTTGGCGCGCCGCCGAAGCCGGAAAGACGGCCGCGGGTCACGGTTGAGGAGTTAGCGTAACCATCAACCTGTAGCGTGGAGCCGATAAACATATCGACCGCGTACTGACCAGCCAGCTGGCAGAAGGCGCGGTTAGAACGCATGGAGCCATCGGCACCGGTAAAGAACACGTCCGGGCGGGCGCGGATGTACTCTTCCATTCCCAGCTCGCCGCCGAAGCAGTGGACGCTCTCCACCCAGCCGCTTTCGATGGCCGGGATCAGCGTTGGATGCGGGTTCAGGGTCCAGTGTTTACAGATTTTGCCTTTGAGTCCGAGCTGTTCGCCGTAGGTTGGCAGCAGCAGCTCGATCGCTGCGGTGTTAAAGCCAATCCCGTGGTTCAGGGACTGCACCTGGTGTTCAGCGTAGATGCCTTTAATCGCCATCATCGCCATCAGGATGTGTTCCTGTTTGATCAGGCGCGGGTCGCGGGTGAAGAGCGGTTCGATAAAGAACGGCTTATCGGCAACCACCACAAAATCAATCCACGAGCCCGGAATATCCACACGCGGCAGGTCGCACTCGTCGTCCACCAGCTCGTTCACCTGCGCGATGACGATGCCGTCATGGAATGCGGCGGCTTCCACCAGCGCCGGAGTATCTTCGGTACTCGCCCCGGTATAGAGGTTGCCTTTGCGGTCCGCTTTAAAACCGGCAATCAGCGCCACGTTTGGCGATAGGTCGACGTATAAACGTGAGTAGAGTTCGATGTAGGTGTGAATCGCCCCGATTTCGAGCTGACCATCCTCCAGCAGTTGGGAGATTCGCAGGCTTTGCGTACCGGAGAAGGAGAAGTCCAGCTTGCGGGCGATGCCTTTCTCAAAGATGTCCAGATGTTCGCTGCGGCCCACGCTCGGCATGATCATATGCAGATCGTGCACGATTTGCGGGTTCACTTCCGCCAGTGAACGGGAAAGGAAATCCGCCTGCTTCTGGTTGTTGCCTTCCAGAACGACTTTGTCGCCTGGTGCGATCAGTTTTTCCAGCATGGCGACAAGATCGCCGGTTGGCAGTACCTTGCCCTGCACCGGTACGGACGCCAGACGACGCGCTTTCTCACTGCGTCGGGTGTTCCATTGCCGGGTGGGTGTTTGCCCAGATAACATTATTAACCTCCTGATTCAGCACATCATTCTGATTTGCTTAACGTTGAGTAAAGTGTGCGCTCTGGTGAGAAAGGCATCAATTAAGCGTAGAGCCAAATCATTAGCCTGAGAGTAATAATCAAGGTAAATATTTGTGATCGGGATCAGTTCATGTTTCGGAAAAACGGGCTAAACGGGGTACAATTCGGAAGGTATAGTTAATTTCTGACAAGAATCAGCATCGCCCTTATGACCCAAATCATTCCCTCAGACTTCGACATTGCAGCCGAAGAGAGCGCAGAGTTCGTGCCCATGCGCGGTGTGGCTAACCCTCACCTGCAAACCATGCTACCGCGCCTGATCCGCCGCAAGGTACAGTTCACCCCGCACTGGCAACGGCTGGATTTGCCGGATGGCGACTTTTTGGATCTCGCCTGGAGCGAAGATCCGGATCGGGCCAGACATAAACCCCGTCTGGTGGTGTTTCACGGTCTGGAAGGCAGCCTGCACAGCCCTTACGCACACGGTCTCATTGAGGCGGCGAAAGCCCGCGGCTGGCTTGGGGTAGTGATGCATTTTCGCGGATGCAGCGGCGAGCCTAATCGTCAGAAACGTATTTATCACTCGGGTGAAACCGAGGACGGTACCTGGTTCCTGCGCTGGCTAAGAGACAATTTCGGCGAGGCGCCAACGGCAGCGGTGGGGTATTCGCTGGGCGGCAATATGCTGGCCTGCCTGCTGGCGAAGGAGAGCGACGCCGTACCGCTGGATGCGGCGGTGATCGTCTCTGCGCCCTTTATGCTGGAGCAGTGCAGCTATCATATGGAAAAGGGGTTTTCGCGAGTGTACCAGCGCTACCTGCTCAACCTGCTGAAAGCCAACGCCGCGCGCAAGCTGAAGGCCTATCCGGATACGCTGCCTATAACGCTGCAACAGCTCAAACGCGTGAAGCGCCTGCGCGAGTTTGATGATTTGATCACCTCGAAAATTCACGGCTTTGCCGATGCGATTGACTATTACCGTCAGTGCAGCGCCATGCCTTTACTGAACCAAATCACGAAACCTACGCTGATTATCCACGCCAAAGATGATCCGTTTATGGATCACCACTCGATTCCGGCGCCCGATCATCTGCCGGCCAACGTGGAGTATCAGCTCACCCAATTCGGGGGACACGTCGGCTTTGTCGGCGGCACGCTGCGTCGGCCAAAAATGTGGCTTGAGACGCGTATTCCCGACTGGTTAACGGCTTATCTGGACGGTAAATAATGATTATTCCCTGGCAGGATCTCTCTCCCGACACGCTCGATAATCTGATTGAAAGCTTTGTCTTGCGCGAAGGCACCGATTATGGTGAACATGAACGTTCGCTTGAACAAAAGGTCAACGATGTTAAGCGCCAGCTTAAAAGCGGCGACGTGGTGCTGGTATGGTCCGAACTGCATGAGACGGTCAATATCATGCCACGCAACGCGTTTCACGGCTGATCTTTACACTTTTCCAGCCAGGGAGTTGCTATGTCTGCCAGACATCCGGTTATTGCCGTTACGGGTTCGAGTGGGGCGGGAACCACTACCACCAGCCTCGCCTTCCGCAAGATCTTCGCCCAGCTTAACTTACGGGCGGCAGAGGTAGAAGGCGACAGCTTTCACCGCTACACGCGCCCGGAGATGGATATGGCCATCCGCAAGGCGCGCGATCTGGGTAAACACATCAGCTACTTCGGCCCGGAGGCGAATGACTTCGGCCTGCTGGAGCAAACCTTCCGTGAATACGGGCAAAGCGGTACCGGGCAGTCCCGCAAGTATCTCCACACCTACGATGAAGCCGTGCCCTGGAACCAGGTCCCCGGCACGTTCACGCCCTGGCAGCCGCTGCCGGAACCGACTGACGTGCTGTTTTACGAAGGATTGCACGGCGGCGTGGTGACGCCTCAGCACGACGTGGCGCGCCACGTGGATTTGCTGGTGGGGGTGGTGCCGATTGTTAACCTTGAGTGGATCCAGAAGCTGACGCGTGACATGAGCGAGCGCGGCCATTCGCGAGAGGCGGTCATGGACTCGGTGGTGCGCTCCATGGAAGATTACATCAACTTCCTGACGCCGCAGTTCTCCCGAACCCACATTAACTTCCAGCGCGTCCCCACCGTGGACACCTCCAACCCGTTCGCTGCAAAAAGCATCCCGTCGCTGGACGAGAGCTTTGTGGTGATCCACTTCCGCAACCTGGAAGGCATTGATTACCCCTGGCTGCTGGCGATGCTACAGGGTTCGTTTATTTCGCACATGAATACGGTAGTAGTGCCCGGGGGAAAAATGGGGCTGGCAATGGAGCTGATCATGACACCGCTGGTGCAGCGGCTAATGGAAGGAAAGCAGATCGCGTGACGCCTGTTGCCGGATGGCGCTTCGCTTATCCGGCCTACGTTCGTGCAGTTGTAGCTTTGGTAGGGCGGGTTAGCGAAGCGCCACCCGCCAAAAATTAAGCCGCGATCACTTCATACGAATGGGTGATTTTTACCGCTTTCTCCAGCATTAGCGCCACAGAGCAGTATTTCTCCGCAGACAGGTCAACCGCACGCGAGACCGCCGCATCCTTCAGTTCTTTGCCGGTGACGATAAAGTGCAGATTAATATGCGTGAACAGGCGGGGCGCCTCTTCACGACGTTCCGACGTCAGCTTCACTTCACAATCGGTCACGTCATGACGGCCTTTTTGCAGGATCGACACCACGTCGATCGCACTGCATCCGCCTGCCGCCATCAGCACCATTTCCATCGGGCTTGGCGCTTTATCGCCGGAGTTGCCATCCATCAAAACCTGGTGCCCGGAAGCAGACTCGCCCAGGAACGTTAACCCTTCAACCCATTTCACACGCGCTTGCATATTCACTCACTCCAACGTTGCATTTTTTATGACAGATTACGTGTACGTTACATTTCTCGCAACGGAAGGCGACCTGCGTCATGCTGAAGCGAGACACCAGGAGACACGCGGCGAAAGCTATGCTAAAACACTCTGGATGCTACAGTAATACATTGACGTTACACATGTATGCAGAGGACATCAAACTTTACTGGCTGCGAAACGTTACGACAGCCGACTTCCCAGGTATGGGTAAGAATTCGATTGCAACCCCAGAGTCCGGATGCATCTTATGACTCTGGTGACAGCTTATAACAGAGGATAACAGCGCATGGTGCTTGGCAAACCGCAAACAGACCCGACTCTCGAATGGTTCTTGTCTCATTGCCACATTCATAAGTACCCATCAAAGAGCACGCTGATTCACCAGGGTGAAAAAGCGGAAACGTTGTATTACATCGTTAAAGGCTCGGTGGCCGTGCTGATCAAAGATGAAGAAGGGAAAGAGATGATCCTTTCTTATCTGAACCAGGGCGATTTTATCGGTGAACTGGGCCTGTTTGAAGAAGGCCAGGAACGTAGCGCCTGGGTTCGTGCAAAAACAGCATGTGAAGTGGCTGAAATTTCTTACAAGAAATTCCGTCAGCTGATTCAGGTCAACCCTGACATCCTGATGCGTCTTTCTTCCCAGATGGCACGCCGTCTGCAAGTGACCTCTGAGAAGGTGGGTAACCTCGCCTTCCTGGACGTGACCGGTCGTATCGCGCAGACGCTGTTGAACCTGGCGAAACAGCCAGACGCCATGACCCACCCTGACGGTATGCAAATTAAAATTACCCGTCAGGAAATCGGTCAGATCGTCGGCTGCTCCCGTGAAACAGTGGGCCGTATCCTGAAGATGCTGGAAGACCAGAACCTGATCTCTGCCCACGGTAAAACTATCGTGGTCTACGGAACCCGTTAATTTCGGTCAAACGGCGTGCCGCCGCAGGGTGGCACGCCGTTTTTGTCTCTACTCCTCATGTGGCGCAGGCTGATCTATCACCCGGAAGTTAACTACGCACTACGACAAACGCTGGTGCTGTGTCTTCCCGTGGCCGTGGGCCTGATCCTCGGACATCTTCAGCAAGGCCTGCTGTTTTCCCTCGTGCCCGCCTGCTGCAACATTGCCGGTCTGGATACGCCGCATAAACGCTTTTTTAAACGTCTGATTATTGGCGGCTGCCTGTTTGCCGGCTGTAGCCTTGCCGTACAACTTTTACTGGCCCGCGACATTCCTCTGCCGTTGATCCTGACCGTGCTGGCGATGACGCTCGGCGTCACCGCCGAAATCAGCTCGCTGCACGCCCGCCTGCTTCCCGCGTCGCTGATTGCCGCCATCTTCACCTTAAGCCTTGCGGGCAATATGCCGGTGTGGGAGCCATTGCTGATCTACGCCCTCGGCACGCTGTGGTATGGGCTGTTTAACTGGTTCTGGTTCTGGCTGTGGCGGGAACAGCCGCTGCGCGAATCCCTGAGCCTGCTCTACGTGCAGCTTGCTGAATACTGCGAAGCAAAATACACCCTGCTCACTCAACATACCGACCCGGAAAAATCCCTGCCGCCGCTGCTGGCGCGCCAGCAAAAAGTGGTGGATCTGATCAGCCAGTGCTATCAGCAGTTGCACATGCTTGCCGCCAACAAAAATCATGAATACAAGCGGCTGCTGCGAACCTTCCAGGTCGGGCTGGATTTGCAGGAGCATATCTCCGTCAGCCTTCATAATCCGGAAGAGGTGCAAAAGCTGGTGGAGCGCAGCCATGCGGAAGCGGTGATCCGCTGGAACGCGCAGACCGTCGCGGCCCGCCTGCGGGTGCTGGCTGACGATATCCTCTATCACCGCTACCCGACGCGCTTTAACATGGACAAACAGCTCGGCGCGCTGGAAAAGATTGCGCGTCAGCACGCGGATAACCCGGTCGGGCAATTTGCTGCCTGGCATTTCAGCCGCATCGCCCGGGTGTTACGCACCCAGCGCCCGCTTTATGCCCGGGACCTGATGGCCGATAAGCAAAAACGGCTGCCGCTGCTGCCCGCGCTCAAAAGCTATCTATCACTGAAATCTTCCGCCCTGCGCAATGCCGCGCGGATCAGTGTGATGCTGAGCATCGCCAGCCTGATGGGAATGGCCCTGCACCTGCCGAAACCCTACTGGATCTTAATGACCGTGCTGTTTGTCACCCAGAACGGCTATGGCGCCACGCGGGTGCGCATTCTGCATCGGGCGGGCGGTACGATGGCGGGGCTGATTATCGCGGGCGTGACGCTGCACTTCCACGTGCCGGAAGGCTATACCCTGGCCGGTATGCTGGCAATCACGCTGGTGAGCTACCTGATCATCCGCAAAAACTACGGCTGGGCGATGGTGGGCTTTACGGTGACGGCGGTGTATACCCTGCAACTGCTCACGCTTAACGGGGAACAGTTTATTATTGCCCGGCTGGTCGATACGCTAATTGGCTGCCTGATCGCCTTTGGCGGCATGGTCTGGCTGTGGCCGCAGTGGCAAAGCGGGCTGCTCAGGCAGAACGCCCACGACGCGCTCGAAGCTGACCAGCAGGCCATTCGTCTTATTCTGAGCGATGACCCGCAGCCCTCTCCGCTGGCCTACGAGCGCATGAAGGTCAACCAGGCGCATAACGCCCTGTTCAACTCCCTTAACCAGGCCATGCAGGAGCCGGGCTTTAACGCGCACTATCTGGCTGACATGAAGCTGTGGGTCACGCACAGCCAGTTTATCGTCGAGCACATCAATGCCATGACGACGCTGGCGCGGGAGCACACGATGCTGACGACGGATCTGGCGCAGCGCTATTTGCAGTCGTGTGAAATTGCGTTGCAGCGCTGTCAGCAGCGTCTGGAGTATGACGCGCCGGGCGAGTCAGGGGATTCGAACATTCTGGAAGCGCCGGAGACGCTGACCCACGGGCCGATGAGCACCCTTGAGCAGCATTTGCAGCGCGTGCTGGGGCATCTGAACACCATGCACACCATTTCGTCGGTGGCATGGCGTCAGCGCCCGCATCACGGGATTTGGTTAACGCGCCGGTTAAAACGAACCGCGTATTAGCCGCTGACGATCTTCGCGACCGCCGCGGCAAAACGGGTTAATCCGTCTTCGATGTCTTTGTCTTCCACCACCAGCGATGGCGCAAAGCGCATCACGTCCGGCCCGGCGTTGAGCACCATGACGCCTTCGTGCGCGGCGGCGTGCAGGAAATCGCGCGCGCGGCCTTTGTACTGCGGCTTCAGTTCGGCGCCGATCAGCAGCCCCATCCCGCGGATGTCGCTGAAGACATCAAACTGTTGGTCAATCTGCTGGAGATGTTTCACAAACAGGTCGCGTTTCGCATTCACGCCATTCAGGACGTCCGGCGTATTAATGATGTCGAACGCCGCACCCGCCACGGCGCACGCCAGCGGATTACCGCCGTAGGTGGAGCCGTGTGAGCCCACATGAAATGCGGAAGCGATATCCTGGGTGGTGAGCACCGCACTGACCGGGAAACCGCCGCCGAGCGCTTTCGCGCTGGTCAGAATATCCGGTGTTACGCCGTAGTGCATATAAGCAAACAGGTCTCCGGTACGCCCCATCCCACACTGCACTTCATCAAACACCAGCAGCGCCTGGTGCTCGTCGCACAGCTCGCGCAGCCCTTGCAGAAATTCCGGGGTGGCCGCCGTGACGCCGCCTTCCCCCTGAATGGGCTCGACCACCACGGCACAGGTGTGATCGTCCATCACCGCTTTAACGGCGTGGAGATCGTTAAACGGCACGTGGATGATATCCGCAGGTTTCGGACCAAAGCCGTCGGAATACTTCGGCTGGCCGCCAACGGAAACGGTAAAGAAGGAGCGTCCGTGAAAGGCGTTATGGAAGGCGATGATTTTGGTTTTGTACGGGCTATGACGCGTGGTTGCGTAGTAGCGCGCCAGCTTAAAGGCGGTTTCGTTGGCTTCGGTGCCGGAGTTCATAAACAGCACGCGTTCGGCGAAGGTGGCATCGATGATCTTACGCCCCAGACGCAGCGCCGGTTCGTTGGTGAACACGTTGCTGGTGTGCCACAGCGTTTCGCCCTGCGTTTTCAGCGCGTCCACCAGCGCAGGATGGCAATGGCCCAGCGCCGTCACCGCAATACCGCCTGCGAAATCAACATACTCGTTGCCCTGCTGATCCCAGACGCGGCTGCCTCTCCCTTTCACCGGGATAAACTCAGCCGGTGCATAAATCGGCAGGATCACTTCATCGAATGTCGCGCGGGTAATTGCTGGTTGTTCAGTTGCCATGTCATGACCATCCATTTTTATGTCACATTGATTGTGAAAATATAATCACAAAATATGCATAAAAAATCACAACAAGGCAACAGATATTCAGCGATTAAGGAAATTGGCCAGCAGCGCGTGCCCCTGTTCGCTGAGAATGCTTTCCGGGTGGAACTGCACGCCTTCCAGATCGTACTCACGGTGACGAATGCCCATGATCTCCTGCGTCTCGCTCCAGGCGGTGACCTCAAAGCAGGCCGGCAGGGTCGGCGGATCAATGATCAGAGAATGGTAGCGCGTCACGGTTAACGGATTGTTTAGCCCCAGGAATACGCCGGTACCGGTGTGCGTGACCGGAGAGGTTTTGCCGTGCATGACTTTCGCGGCACGGACAATGGTGGCGCCAAAGACCTGCGCAATGGCCTGATGACCCAGGCAGACGCCCAGAATCGGCAGTTTGCCCGCATAATGGCGGATCGCCTCCAGCGAGATACCAGACTCCGAAGGGGTACACGGCCCCGGCGAAATCACGATTTTCTGGGGCGCCAGCGCGTCAATGTCAGCCAGCGCGATCTCATCGTTACGGCGGACAACCACCTCTGCCCCCAGCTCACAAAAATACTGGTAAAGGTTCCAGGTAAAGGAATCGTAGTTATCAATCAGCAGAATCATGGCGGCTCCTGAAAAAATGGCCGCCCTATTTTACGCAGATTCCCGCGCTTCGCTCACAACTTTGGCAAAGATGGCGTTCAGGGCTGTCAAATCCCCCATTGCCCCGCTCTGATTGGCGGCTGCCCAGTCGTTCGGGTCGATCCCCTGCCAGTTCAGCACATAGCCCGCATGAATAGCCAGTTGTTCAAAGAAGATCCGCTGGGCCACGCCATTACCGCTCATAAACGGATGTAGCATGTTGATTTCACAGTAGTAATGACTGATTCTGTCTGTAAACTCTGCTTTCTGAAGGCCCACCAGATATTTATCACTTTCCAGCGAAGCCATCAGCTCATTACCCACTTTCTCGATGTACTCGAAATGGCAAAAAGGAATGTCGCCCTTAGAAATATCGGCGGTGCGCAGCTCGCCCGCGCCTTTCATTTCGTTGCGGAATAAATGGCGGTGAATAAGACACAGATGGGGTAAACCCGGTGCGGAAGGCCCCAGTTCCAGCGTCTCGATATCGGGTTCAGCGGGACCCTTACCTTTTTCAAGGAGGCAGCTGGCCTGAAAATTGACCTTACGTTGTTGCTCCCAGAGACGGGATTTTTGCTTGTCGGTGAGTTTTTTCACTACGCCTCCCTGAATAGTCCGTTTGCCACAAGTATAAGCAGCAAAACGCGCTTTCGCAGGGAGGGTGGAAAGACACGGGCAAGATGTGCCCGTGTGGGGGAACGATTACGGCAGCACTTTCGCGGAGAGAATGACGACTGGCTTAGACGGCACATTCTGGTATGGACCGACATCGTGAGTCTGAACCTGAGAGATCTTATCCGCAACGTCCATGCCTTTCACCACTTTGCCAAACACCGCGTAGCCAAAGTCGCGCTGACCGTGGTCCAGGAAGGCGTTATCAGCCACGTTGAGGAAGAACTGGCTGGTGGCGCTGTCTTTGTCCGCCGTACGCGCCATGGAGATGGTGCCGCGCTTGTTCAGCAGGCCGTTGTCTGCTTCATTTTTGATGGGCGGGTTGGGCTGTTTCTGCTGCATCTGCTCGTTAAAACCGCCACCCTGAATCATAAAGCCCGGGATCACGCGGTGGAACGTGGTGTTGTTATAAAAACCACTGTTCACGTAGTCGAGGAAGTTTTTCACCGAAACAGGGGCTTTCTGGCTATCCAGCTCCAGCTCAATATTCCCCGCAGAGGTAGTCAGCAGGACGTGGGGGTCTCCTTTGGCTGCCAGCGCAGCAGGGGAAACGGCAGAAAGAGCAAACACAGCTGCGACAGCCGCCAGTGTTGATTTGAGCATGAGAATTCCTTAACAAAGCGCAGTATAAAAAGCGAATGGCTTGATTCTAAAGAGCAGTATGAACCCAGACCAGTCTTTTACCTAATTTTACCAAATTGAAACAATTATTACCGCGCAAACGATTGTTCACCCCGCAACGTAATGTGATCTGCATCACGTAAAAACCTGCAATTGTGCTCAAAATTTTCTGAAAAGATTTAATTAGATCACTTTCGCGACTAAAATCTGCCCGCTCAAACGCAGTCATTGCGTTTTTCTTTACTTTTAACAGGCCAGACATGACTAACAGCAATCGCATCAAGCTCACATGGATCAGCTTCTTCTCTTACGCCCTGACCGGCGCGTTGGTGATCGTCACCGGGATGGTGATGGGAAATATCGCAGACTACTTCCAGCTGCCCGTTTCCAGTATGAGTAACACCTTCACCTTCCTGAACGCGGGGATCCTGATCTCTATTTTCCTTAATGCCTGGCTGATGGAAATCGTGCCGCTGAAAACGCAGCTGCGTTTCGGCTTCGTGCTGATGGTTGCCGCCGTGGCGGGCCTGATGCTGAGCCACAGCATCGCCCTCTTCTCTGCCGCCATGTTCGTGCTGGGTCTGGTGAGCGGGATCACCATGTCGATCGGTACATTCCTGATTACGCATATGTATGAAGGCCGCCAGCGCGGCGCGCGTCTGCTGTTCACCGACTCCTTCTTCAGCATGGCCGGGATGATTTTCCCGATGGTCGCCGCGTATCTTCTGGCGCGCAGCATTGAGTGGTACTGGGTGTACGCCTGCATTGGTCTGGTTTATGTCGCGATCTTTGTTCTCACCTTCGGCTGCGAGTTCCCGGTGCTGGGCAAAAAAGCGCAGACTACGTCCGAGCCGGTTGCGAAAGAAAAATGGGGTATCGGCGTACTGTTCCTCTCCATCGCCGCGCTGTGTTACATCCTCGGCCAGCTGGGCTTTATCTCCTGGGTTCCTGAATACGCGAAAGGTCTGGGCATGAGCCTGAACGACGCGGGTAAACTGGTGAGCGATTTCTGGATGTCTTACATGTTCGGCATGTGGGCGTTTAGCTTTATCCTGCGCTTCTTCGACCTGCAACGGATCCTGACCGTTCTGGCGGGTCTGGCAACCGTGCTGATGTATCTGTTCATCAACGGTTCCCCGGAGCATATGCCGTGGTTCATCCTGACCCTGGGCTTCTTCTCCAGCGCGATTTATACCTCGATCATCACCCTTGGCTCTCTTCAGACCAAAGTGGCCTCGCCAAAGCTGGTGAACTTCGTGCTGACCTGCGGCACCATCGGCACCATGCTGACCTTCGTGGTCACGGGCCCGATTGTTGCGCACAGCGGCCCGCTGGCGGCGCTGCATACCGCTAACGGTCTGTATGCAGTGGTATTCATCATGTGCTTCGTGCTGGGCTTTGTGACCCGTCACCGTCAACACAACCCGGCAACAGCTACCCACTAATCGCCGTAACCCCTTTGCGTACTGCAAAGGGGTTTTCCCCTGCTCACCCGCCCTTCCCGCCGATGGGTAAAAACCCCACTAAATTTGTGCGAAAAACGAGCAAGCACAAAAATCAAACAATATCCGTCACTTATAAAAATCCTGACAAATCATAGATATACCCACTAAGGGGTAGGTGAAGGCGTATTTGATTTGCATCAATAAGTGCCCCTGCTGAATCGTTAAGGTAGGCAGTAATAGAAAAGAAATCGAGGCAAAAATGAGCAAAGTCAGACTCGCTATCATCGGTAACGGCATGGTCGGCCACCGCTTTATTGAGGATCTTCTCGATAAAGCCGATGCTGAGCAGTTCGATATTACCGTGTTCTGTGAAGAACCCCGCAAGGCGTACGACCGTGTGCACTTGTCTTCCTACTTCTCTCACCATACCGCCGAAGAGCTCTCTCTGGTGCGTGAAGGGTTCTACGAGAAGCATGGCGTAAAAGTGCTGGTGGGCGAACGCGCTATCACCATCAACCGTCAGGAGAAAGTGATCCACTCCAGCGCCGGACGTACGGTTTTTTACGATAAGCTGATCATGGCGACGGGCTCGTATCCGTGGATCCCGCCTATTAAAGGGTCGGAAACCCAGGATTGCTTCGTTTACCGTACCATTGAAGACCTCAACGCCATTGAATCCTGCGCACGTCGAAGCAAACGCGGCGCGGTTGTCGGCGGTGGTCTGCTGGGTCTGGAAGCGGCAGGCGCGCTGAAAAACCTCGGCGTTGAAACCCACGTCATCGAATTTGCCCCGATGCTGATGGCGGAACAGCTGGACCATATGGGTGGCGACCAGCTACGCCGTAAAATCGAAAGCATGGGCGTGAAGGTTCACACCAGCAAGAACACCAAAGAGATCGTGCAGGAAGGCACCGAAGCGCGTAAAACCATGCGCTTTGCAGACGGCAGCGAGCTGGAAGTGGATTTCATCGTCTTCTCCACCGGTATTCGCCCGCGCGATAAGCTGGCCACCCAGTGCGGTCTGGCCGTTGCGCAGCGCGGCGGGATCATGATCAACGATACCTGCCAGACCTCCGATCCGGATATCTACGCCATCGGCGAATGCGCCAGCTGGAATAACCGCGTATACGGTCTGGTTGCACCAGGGTACAAAATGGCGCAGGTCGCCGTTGACCATATCCTCGGCAGCGAAAACGCCTTCACCGGCGCAGACATGAGCGCCAAGCTGAAGCTGCTGGGCGTGGACGTGGGCGGTATTGGTGATGCGCATGGCCGCACCCCGAACTCCCGCAGCTATGTTTATCTGGACGAAAGCAAAGAAGTCTACAAACGTCTCATCGTCAGCCAGGACAACAAAACCCTGCTCGGGGCGGTGCTGGTGGGTGATACCAGCGACTTCGGTAACCTGCTCCAGCTGGTGCTGAACGCCATTGAGCTGCCGGAGAACCCGGACGCGCTAATCCTCCCGGCGCACGCCTCCAGCGGTAAGCCGTCCATCGGCGTGGATAAACTGCCGGACAGCGCGCAAATCTGTTCCTGCTTCGACGTGACCAAAGGCATGCTGATCTCCGCCATTAACAAAGGCTGCCACACCGTTGCGGCGCTGAAGGCGGAAACCAAAGCCGGGACCGGCTGCGGCGGATGTATTCCTCTGGTCACCCAGGTGCTGAACGCCGAGCTGGCAAAACAGGGCATTGAAGTGAACAACAACCTGTGCGAGCACTTCGCTTACTCTCGCCAGGAGCTGTATCACCTGATCCGCGTGGAAGGCATTAAGTCCTTCGACGAACTGCTGGAGAAACACGGCCAGGGCTATGGCTGTGAAGTATGTAAGCCAACCGTCGGTTCCCTGCTGGCGTCCTGCTGGAACGAATATGTGCTCAAACCAGAACACACTCCGCTTCAGGACACCAACGATAACTTCCTGGCCAATATTCAGAAAGACGGGACTTACTCGGTGATCCCGCGTTCTGCCGGAGGGGAGATTACCCCGGAAGGGCTGGTCGCCGTGGGCCGTATCGCCCGTGAGTTTAACCTGTACACCAAAATCACCGGCTCCCAGCGTATCGGCCTGTTCGGAGCGCAGAAAGATGACCTGCCGGAAATCTGGCGTCAGCTGATTGAAGCGGGCTTTGAAACCGGTCACGCGTACGCCAAGGCGCTGCGCATGGCGAAAACCTGCGTGGGCAGCACCTGGTGCCGCTACGGCGTGGGCGACAGCGTGGGCTTCGGCGTAGAGCTGGAAAACCGCTACAAAGGCATCCGTACGCCGCACAAAATGAAGTTCGGCGTCTCAGGGTGTACCCGTGAATGTGCGGAAGCACAGGGGAAAGATGTGGGTATCATTGCCACGGAGAAAGGCTGGAACCTGTACGTGTGCGGTAACGGCGGGATGAAACCTCGCCACGCGGATCTGCTGGCCGCCGATCTCGATCGCGATACGCTGATCAAATACCTCGACCGCTTCATGATGTTCTACATTCGTACCGCCGATAAGCTGACCCGTACCGCGTCCTGGCTGGATAATCTCGAAGGCGGCATCGACTACCTGAAGTCGGTCATTATCGACGACAAGCTGGGTCTGAATGAACAGCTGGAATCCGAGATGACTCGCCTGCGCGAGGCGGTGATCTGCGAGTGGACCGAAACCGTGAACACGCCAGCAGCGCAGACGCGCTTCAAACACTTTATCAACAGCACCCAGCGCGACCCGAACGTGCAGGTGGTGCCGGAGCGCGAACAGCATCGTCCAGCGACCCCGTATGAACGTATTCCGGTGATGCTGGTGGAGGAAAACGCATGAGCCAGTGGGTAAACATCTGCAATATTAACGACATTCTGCCAGCAACCGGCGTCTGTGCCCTGCTGGGCAACGAGCAGGTGGCGATTTTCCGCCCTCGCCACGATGAACAGGTCTATGCCATCAGCAATATCGACCCGTTCTTCGAGGCCAGCGTGCTCTCCCGCGGTCTGATTGCGGAGCACCAGGGCGAGCTGTGGGTTGCCAGCCCGCTGAAAAAGCAGCGCTTCCGCTTAACCGACGGACTCTGCATGGAAGATGAAAGCTTCTCGGTCAAACACTACGACGTCCGCGTGAAGGACGGCGAGGTGCAGCTGAAAGCGTAACCCCTCGCCTTTTCAATAGGAAAGGCTTATGACCCCTTATGGGTAACGGCAGGAAAAACCGTATGTTCTGTACGATTCCTGCTGTTATCCTGACGTCAATTCTTCCCCCGCCATGAATGCTGTGAGGTAACGTCGTGGATCACCTGCCGATTTTTTGTCAATTACGCAACCGCGACTGCCTGCTCGTGGGCGGCGGCGATGTGGCTGAACGCAAGGCACGCCTGCTGTTAGAGGCGGGTGCCCGGCTGACCGTCAACGCCCTCACCTTTGCCCCACAGTTTGACGTCTGGGCGCAGGAAGGGATGCTCACCCAGGTGCAGGGCGAATTTGATGAATCCCTGCTGGATACCTGCTGGCTGACCATCGCCGCAACGGATAACGATGACGTTAACCAGCGCGTCAGCGACGCCTGCGAAGCGCGCCGCATCTTCTGTAACGTTGTGGATGCGCCGAAAGAGGCGAGCTTTATCATGCCGTCGATTATTGACCGTTCACCGCTGATGATTGCGGTGTCGTCCGGCGGGCGCTCGCCCGTTCTTGCCCGTCTGCTGCGGGAAAAACTGGAAGCCGTGCTGCCGCAGCATCTTGGTCAGATTGCCCAATATGCCGGAGAGCTGCGCTCCCGCGTGAAGCAAACCTTCGCAACCGTGGGCGAACGCCGTCGCTTCTGGGAGAAGTTCTTTGTCAACGACAGGCTGGCGCAGTCCCTTGCCAATCAGGACACCAAAGCCGTTGAAGAGACGACCGAACAGCTCCTGAGCGAGCCGCTGGACCATCGCGGTGAAGTGGTGCTGGTGGGCGCAGGTCCCGGCGATGCGGGCCTGCTGACGCTGAAGGGTCTCCAGCAGATCCAGCAGGCGGACATCGTGGTGTATGACCGTCTGGTCTCTGATGACATCATGAACCTGGTACGCCGGGATGCTGACCGCGTGTTCGTCGGCAAACGGGCAGGTTATCACTGCGTGCCGCAGGAGGAGATCAACCAGATCCTGCTGCGGGAAGCGCAAAAAGGTAAGCGCGTGGTGCGCCTGAAGGGTGGCGATCCGTTTATCTTTGGTCGCGGCGGCGAAGAGCTGGAAACCCTGTGCAACGCGGGTATTCCGTTCTCCGTGGTGCCGGGCATTACGGCGGCGTCCGGCTGTTCTGCCTATTCCGGCATTCCGTTAACCCATCGCGACTATGCCCAGAGCGTGCGCCTGGTGACGGGCCACCTGAAAACCGGCAGCGAACTGGACTGGCATAATCTGGCCGCTGAAAAGCAGACTCTGGTGTTCTATATGGGGCTAAATCAGGCAGCCACTATTCAGGCGAAACTGCTGGAGCACGGCATGGAAGCAGATATGCCGGTCGCACTGGTGGAAAACGGCACCGCCATTACGCAACGCGTGATCGATGGCGTGCTGACGCAGCTGGGCGAGCTGGCGCAGCAGGTTGAAAGCCCGGCGCTGATCGTGGTGGGTCGCGTGGTTGCCCTGCGCGAAAAACTGAACTGGTTCTCCAGCCACTAACGCATAATCTCTCCCGTGAGTAGTCTTTAAGCGGACTACTCCCTTCTTACCTCAGTCGATAACATACCGCCCGCATAATGGAACTTTTCCATTTATTCCCTCGTGTTACATCCAATTTTTGATTTTTTGACAAGGAATGCGTATGTTCAAACTGGCAAAAGCTGCCGTTCTGGTCGGCCTGTTATCAACTCTGACGGCCTGCACCGGTCACGTTCAAAATACTAAAAATAATTGCAGCTACGATTACCTGCTTCACCCGGCGATCTCCATTTCGAAGATCATCGGCGGTTGCGGCCCGGCGGCACAGCAGTAAGCGTTTTTCAGGCGTAAAAAAACCGGGGATGTCCCGGTTTTTTTGTTTCGTCAGTTTTGTCGGGTGGCGGCTCCGCCTTACCCGACCTGCACGGTCCCGTAGGCCGGGTAAGCGTAAGCGCCACCCGACAAAGCGGCTTAAGGTTTCGCCACAAACCCAATCGCGTCGTACACCGCTTTCAGAGTTTCGGAGGCGCGCGCGCTGGCTTTTTCCGCGCCCTCTTTCATCACTTTTTGCAGGAAAGCTTCGTCGTTACGGTAACGGTGATAGCGCTCCTGCAACTCGGTCAGCATGCCGGAAACGGCGTCTGCCACTTCGCCTTTCAGGTGGCCGTACATCTTGCCTTCAAAGTGTTTTTCCAGCTCAGGGATGCTCTGTCCGGTCACACCGGAGAGAATGTCCAGCAGGTTAGACACGCCCGCTTTGTTCTGCACATCGTAGCGCACCACTGGCGGCTCGTCGGAGTCGGTCACCGCACGCTTGAGCTTTTTCACCACCGATTTCGGATCTTCCAGCAGGCCGATAACGTTGTTGCGGTTATCGTCAGACTTGGACATCTTTTTGGTCGGCTCCAGCAGCGACATCACGCGCGCACCGGATTTCGGAATAAACGGCTCAGGCACTTTGAACACGTCACCGTAAAGCGCATTGAAGCGCTGGGCAATATCGCGGCTCAGCTCCAGGTGCTGCTTCTGGTCTTCACCCACCGGCACCTGGTTGGTCTGGTACAGCAGAATGTCGGCCGCCATCAGCACCGGATAGTCAAACAGACCGGCGTTGATGTTTTCAGAGTAGCGGGCAGACTTATCCTTGAACTGGGTCATGCGGCTCAGCTCGCCGAAATAGGTGTAGCAGTTCAGCGCCCAGCCCAGCTGCGCGTGCTCTGGCACGTGAGACTGAACGAAAATGGTGCTCTTCTCTGGATCGATACCGCACGCCAGGTACAGCGCCAGCGTATCAAGTGTTGCTTTGCGCAGCTTCTCGGGATCCTGACGCGCGGTGATAGCATGCAAATCCACGATGCAGTAAATGCAGTGGTAGTCATCCTGCATGCTCACCCACTGACGTAACGCACCCATGTAGTTACCAATGGTCAGTTCACCTGAAGGCTGTGCGCCACTAAAAACGATGGGCTTAGTCATTATTCAATTCCTGATGTTCACTGTGCGAGAGCCCGAGTGCGGGCAACAAATCTTTGAAGTGGTCGAACACAACGTCCGGCTCACTCAGCGTAATGGCTTCACCGTAGTTGTAGCCGTAGGTCAACCCAACCGACGGGCAACCTGCCGCTCTGGCAGCCAGAATATCATTGCGGGAATCCCCGACAAAGAGCAGCTCCGCAGGCGCTAAGGATAATTTTCCTGCCACCAGCAATAGCGGTTCCGGATGCGGCTTTTTATTCTGCACGTCATCGCCGCCCACAATTACGGAGAAGTATTTCGCGATATCCAGCGCTTCCAGCAGAGGCGCAACGAACGGTGTCGGCTTGTTAGTCACCAGTCCCAGCGGGATGCCTTTGGCATGTAGCGCGCTCAGCGTTTCAGCGACATCCGGGAATAGGAAGCTACCCTCTTCGACGGTCTCTTCGTAGAAACGGTCGAACAGTTTGCGCAGAATACGCTGCTGCTCATCCTGGGGAATATCCGCGTGGTCAACACTCGGTTTACCTTGCGCGGAACGCTGAGAGGCACGCTCCTGACGAGCCCAGGTCAGCGCGCGCTCCATCAGCACGTCTGCACCGTTACCAATCCACGTCACCACGCGCTCTTCGCCTGCAACGGGGAGTTCAAGGGCATACAGCGCCTGATCGACGGCGCGGGTTAATCCTGGCGCGCTGTCGACCAGCGTGCCGTCGAGGTCAAATGCTACACCCCGAATAGCCTGCAATTTATCCATGACTTACCTTCGCCAGTTCACGGCGCATTTCATCAATGACTTTTTTGTAATCCGGTTGATCGAAGATGGCGGAGCCTGCGACGAACATATCCGCCCCTGCCGCCGCAATCTCACCAATGTTATTGACCTTCACGCCGCCGTCCACTTCCAGACGAATATCATAGCCAGACTCATCGATACGGCGGCGCACTTCACGCAGTTTGTCGAGGGTCTGAGGGATAAATGACTGACCACCAAAGCCCGGGTTAACGGACATCAGCAGGATCACGTCCAGCTTGTCCATCACGTAGTCGAGATAGCTCAGCGGGGTCGCCGGGTTAAAGACCAGTCCCGCCTTACAGCCGTTCTCTTTGATCAGCTGTAGCGTGCGGTCAACGTGTTCGGAGGCTTCCGGGTGGAAAGTGATGATACTGGCACCCGCCGCGGCGAAATCAGGCACGATGCGGTCAACCGGTTTCACCATCAGATGCACGTCAATGGGCGCGGTGATCCCGTAGTTACGCAGCGCTTTAAGCACCATCGGACCGATGGTCAGGTTGGGAACGTAGTGGTTATCCATAACGTCGAAATGGACGACATCCGCGCCAGCCGCGAGAGCTTTGGCAGTGTCTTCACCCAGGCGGGCAAAATCGGCCGACAGAATTGAGGGGGCAATCAAAAACTGTTTCATCCGCATCTCCTTGAAATGTGTTTACCGGCGGGCAAAGGCTCAGGGTCGATAAAGCGCCAGAAGTTCGTCCACCTTTTTACGTGTGCCGCCGTTGCTGCTAATGCTACGCCGCACTTTTACCTGAAAATGCTTCGCGGCTTTGTACCATTCGCGCGTATCAGGCGTGTCGTGATTCGAAATTAACACCGGAATTCTTTTGCTGACCAGCTTTTCCGCCATCTCAGCCAGACGAGCCTGCTCGGCCGGGCTGAAGCTATTGGTGTGGTAGGCGGTGAAATTTGCCGTGGCAGACAGTGGCGCGTAAGGCGGGTCGCAGTAGACCACCGAGTTTACGCCCGCCAGATCCATGCACTCTTCATAGGAGAGACAGTAGAACTCGGCATTCTGCGCTTTTTCAGCAAAGTGATACAGCTCGTCCTGTGGGAAGTAGGGACGCTTATAGCGGCCAAACGGCACGTTAAACTCGCCACGCAGATTATACCGGCACAGACCGTTGTAACCATGGCGGTTGAGATAAAGAAACAACAGCGCGCGACGGAACGGATCCTGGCTTTGATTAAACTCAGCGCGGAACTGATAGTAGACGTCCGGGTTGTTGTTCTCTGGCGTAAACAGCTTCCGCGCCTCTTCCACATACTCATCGGTACGCAGTTTGACGATGTTATAGAGGCTGATAAGGTCGCTGTTGATATCCGCCAGGATATAACGAGAAAAATCGGTATTCAGGAACACCGATCCAGCACCCACGAAGGGCTCGATAAGACACTCGCCTTTCGGCAGGTGCTTTTTAATATCGTCGAGCAGGGGGTATTTCCCCCCTGCCCATTTCAGAAAAGCGCGATTTTTTTTCATGCTGACTAACTGATTACACCTTCTCCGGCTGTGGAGAAAGCTCCGACAGCATCCTGCGCTTTAAACATTACTTCAGATCGGCCTGCACCTGATGAATCGGCTTCGCCCACGGGTTTTTCGCCTGCACGTCGGCTGGCAGCGTGGAAACGGCACGTTTTGCTTCATCTTTGGAAGCATAAATACCACTCACCAGCACATACCACGGTTGACCGTTACGGGTCGTCTGATAAACCACGTAGTTTTTCAGATTCGATTTCTTCGCCCAGGCGTTGAGGTTGTCATAGTTAGACGAACTGCTCAGCTGAAGGGTGTAGTTGCTGGAAGAGGCCGACTGCAAAGAACCCACGTTGCCCGTCGTTTTACCTGATGCAGCGCCCGTTTTGGCTGCGGGAGCCGCAGGTGTTGTTGCAGAAGGTGTTGTTGCAGCAGGCGCGGTTGTGGTCGCCGTTGCTTTCGGTGCAGTGGTTGCCGCAGGCGTTGGCGCTTTAACCGGCTGGCTCACAGCAGGTTTGGTCTGCGCTGGCGCTTTCGTTTCTGGCGCTTTTGCCACGGTTTGCGGTTTCGTCTCACGCTTCGGCTCAATCACAGCCTGCTTACGCTCCTGGCGTGGCGCAGTCTGCGTCTGGCGCGGTTTGGTTTCCGTTGTCGCCGTTTGCTGCTGGGCATTGCTGCCATGAACTGGCGCAACGGTGGCTGGTTCAGTTGGCAGCGTGGAGTTCTCCACGGCAGCGTTAACCTGCTCCTGATTCTGCGGCTGCATCAGCGCATTGTTCAGATCGCCCTGAACTTCAACACGCTGCTGACCTTCAGGCGTCGCAGGCGCCTGGCCCTGAGTCGGGGTCGCAGAGACAGGCGGCAGAGAGATATCCTGGCCAGCGCTGGTGTTACCTGCGGTCTGCTCTGCGGAAGTGGTGCCCGGCGCAGGCTGAGCGCCATTCGCCTGGTTGCTCGCATCGTTACCAGACAGGTCAATGCTCTTCTCGGCAGACGCCGTCTGCTCGGTAGAATTGGTAGAAGGTGCTTTTAGCGCGGACCCAATGCCGACAATCAGCAAGACCAGCACCAGAACGCCAAGGCCCATCATAATGTACTGACGGGAGGCCGGTTTTGCCGCTACCGCTTTTTTACGTTTGCGCGGACGACGTTCAACAGGCTGTTCATCCATTAACTCTTCTTCGGATTCATACTCCTCGTCTTCTCGCTCATTTCGCGCGTTACGGCTACGCGAAGGGCGACGATCGTCTGCATCCAGTTCGACATCGTCAAAATTGATCTGCGGCTCGTTATCACGTTCTGAAGATTGACGAGAACGACCAGTACGACGATCGCTGGGATCGGGTTTCAGCTCGTCTTCTGGTTTGAATTCATCCATTTAACACCCCACTCAAAGGCTTCTGCCAACGACTCTGCATTTACCTGAAGCTAAAACGACCACCTGTTACAGCGGTCTGACCTTTCTAGTTGTTACGCCTGCTGACAATCAGCAATAGCGCCAAGTACGACTTCGTGCGGCACTCCGCCGCGCACTTCACTTTTCCCTATTGCAAGCGGGAGTACCAGACGCATCTCACCTGCCAATACTTTTTTATCGCGCATCATGTGGGGAAGGTACGCCTGCGCAGACATTTCCTGCGGACCACTCACCGGCAAGCCAGCACGTTTAAGCAACGCGATGATACGTGCTGTCTCTTCCGGCCTGAACTGCCCCAGACGTTCAGAGGCTCGCGCCGCCATAACCATTCCGGCAGCGACAGCTTCACCGTGAAGCCAGTTACCGTAGCCCATTTCGGCTTCGATCGCATGACCAAACGTATGCCCCAGATTCAGTAAAGCACGTAAGCCGGTTTCACGCTCATCTGCGGCAACGACTTCTGCTTTCAGCTCACAACAACGGCGAATACAGTAGGCCATTGCCTGCCCGTCGAGGCGCAGCAGCGCATCCATATTCTCTTCCAGCCAGGTGAAGAATTCCCCGTCAAGAATAATGCCGTATTTGATCACTTCTGCAAGGCCGGACGCCAGTTCGCGCGCTGGCAAGGTTTTCAGACAGTCGAGATCCACCACCACCGAGGCAGGCTGGTAGAACGCGCCAATCATGTTTTTGCCGAGCGGATGGTTAACCGCCGTTTTACCGCCCACAGAAGAATCGACCTGTGAGAGCAACGTGGTTGGAATTTGAATAAAGCGCACGCCGCGCTGATAGCTGGCGGCTGCAAAACCGGTCAGATCGCCCACAACGCCGCCGCCCAGGGCAAGCAGTGTTGTATCACGACCGTGCGGTTTTTGCAGAAGTGCGGTAAAGACGGTATCCAGTACCGTCAGGCTTTTGTACTGCTCGCCATCGGGCAGAATCACACTGTCGACCTTCACGCCCACCTGCTCAAGCAGGTGACGTACACGGTCGAGATAAAGCGGAGCCAGCGTCTCGTTGGTGACCAGCATCGCCTGATCACCCGCTTTCAGTGGTAAGAAGGAAGCTGGGTCGTTAAACAAACCAGCCGCGATGGTGATAGGGTAACTACGTTCCCCGAGAGTAACTGTAATCCTCTCCATGACGCGACATCCACCTTAAATGCTTTTACCCGCAGGCGAGTGTATATAAAGCCAGAATCAGTTGCTTTCCAGCATATGAATAATCTGGTTTGCAACCACTTTAGCGCTTTGATCGTCAGTACGAATGGTCACATCAGCAATCTCTTCGTACAGAGGATTGCGTTCATCGGCCAAAGCTTCCAGAACTTCACGTGGCGGTGTTTCAACCTGCAACAACGGGCGCTTTTTATCACGCTGCGTGCGTGCCAGCTGTTTTTCGATGGTCGTCTCAAGATAGACCACTACGCCACGGGCGGAGAGACGGTTGCGGGTTTCGCGAGATTTTACAGAGCCGCCGCCAGTTGCCAGCACAATGCCCTGTTTTTCCGTGAGTTCGTTGATCACTTTTTCTTCTCGGTCACGGAAACCTTCTTCGCCTTCTACGTCGAAGACCCAGCCCACATCCGCTCCGGTTCGTTTCTCAATCTCTTGATCAGAATCGTAAAATTCCATATTGAGTTGTTGAGCTAACTGACGCCCAATAGTGCTTTTGCCGGCACCCATAGGCCCAACCAGAAAGATATTGCGTTTCTCTGCCATTTTTTCGGTACTACTAAGACTATTCGTTAATGGTAATCCCCGCTGCGCAGACACCCGGCGTAGCAGGACATGAACTGAAACCTCATTTGCAATAGAGCGAGAGTCAGACGAAAAATTATCTCAATACTCCGGCTTGTTTGGCAACTGATTAAATCACCGTTCCCGGCGCATAAGGAAATAAGACGTAAGTCCAACTCAAATCGGTACTCCTTGTATGCTAATTCATGCCCCACGTCAAACATCTGCAACAAACTGAATGCAAAATCATTGCGGGGATCGTTACCCATTACTGAATACTGACCAGACGTGGCGTGATAAACACCACTAACTCGCGCCGTTCGTTATCTTTTCCGTCATGGCGGAACAGCTGACCCAGCCACGGAATGTTGCCCAGCACGGGCACGCTGTCGCGTCCGGTTTTATTCTTTTGCGAAAAGATCCCGCCCAGCGCGAGCGTTTCCCCACTTTTTACCTCTACCTGCGTTTCGATCTCCTGCTTATCGATCGCCAGCGTTTCGCCGTCTGCCTGTTGCAGCACCTGGCCGGGCATATTTTCACTGATATGCAGTTTCAGGCGCACGCGACCACCCGGCAGGACCACCGGCGTGACCTCCATGCCTAATACCGCTTCTTTAAATTCAACGGATGTCGCCCCGCTTTCGCCGCTGGAAACCTGATACGGGATTTCGCTGCCCTGCTTGATGCTGGCCGGCTGCATGTGCGACGCCAGCAGCCGCGGGCTGGCGATGATATCCACCTGCTGCTTTTGCTCAAGCGCCGACAACTCAAGATCCAGCATCCTGCCGTTGATGCGCCCGATGTTAAACCCTGCGTGGGTGGTTGCACTGGCCACCGACAGGTCCGCCCCCAGCGTCGTGACCTGACCCACCTTACCGGCCTCCGTTGCGTCAGCGAGGTTCCATTTCACCCCCAGTTCACGCAGGCTTTTTTCACTGATGGTCACAATCTGCGCCGCCAGTTCCACCTGCTCGACGGGCAGATCCATCTGCACAGCCCAGCGCTGGAGCATATCCACCACCGTCTGGTTATCCCTGACCAGGAAACGGTTGGTGCGCTTGTCGACGGAGAGACTGCCTTTCGGGCTTAAGAGCTTTTCTGCCGCTTTTTGCAATTCGGCTGCATCCGCATAAGCAAACGGAATGCTGTGAGAGTGCAGCGGGGCGTCAAGCAGACGCTGGGCCCGCTCCTGCTCTTTACGCGTCTGTTGCTCCCGTTGCCAGGCCGCCGTATGCACATAAAAAATGCCGCCCTCTTCCCGCAATACCAGCCCGGCGCTGTTCACTACTGTCTGAAGCGCCTGTCTCCAGGGCACCCGCGTTAAATTCAGCGAAAGCGAACCGCTGACATCCGGCGACACCACCAGATTGCGATCCTCCTGCCCCACCAGCGCCTGTAATATCTGCACCACCGGGACATCATCCACCAGCAGGGTGACCGGTTTTGGCGTCGCGGCCCACAGGGGCTGGCTGAGTGCCGCCAGTAACAGCCCTATCCTTATCTTCACTTTTTTTCGTTCCTTCTCGTTGCCATGTCCATCGCTTCGGCTCGCACATGTCGCCGACATCAACAGTCAGTTGTTGTTTATCTATCGCGCTCACCCGCCAGCCTGTCGGTAACCGCATCTGCGTTTTTACCCGGTGCCAGCGTTTCTGCCCGTCCTGTATAAGGCCGATATCCCTGCTGCCGCTGACTACCCCCTGATACCGCCACTGGCTGAGCTGCCCGGCTGCGCAACGCTCTTCCGGCACAGAGAAGGGATCCCGCATTCCGGTCAGGAAAAGCGGAGAAAGCAGGATCAGCAAACGGGCTTTACTGCGCATGACCGATCTCCAGTTGCAGGCTGAGGCGTAGGCGTTTGCCCTGTGGGGTGATGGAAAACGCACTCACCCGCGCGTTCTCAAGCGCCAGCCGGGAAAAGAGCGCCGGAACCGCGCCCCAGGAGGCATCCAGCGCCAGCTCTCCCCCACGCTGCTGCGGCTTCCAGTACACCAGCCTTGCGCCCTCACGCTGAAAAGCCAGGGGAGAAAAGGGCTGCGAGGGCGTCACTTGCGTAACCACTACTCGCCGTCCGGCCTCTGGCCACAGCGAGGCGTTGATTCGCTTCGCACTGATGGCCTGCGCCTGAATATCGGCGTAACGCAGAGCAGCGGGCCTGAGCAGCAGTCCCCAAATTGCCCACGCAACAAGCCCCGATGCGATCAACCAGCAAAGGACGCGCCGGGAAGGACGTGCATCAGTCCAGCGTTGATACCAGATACCCACCTGCTACCTCCGGCTATGTAGTTGAAAAGAGAACATCCATCGCCCCTGGCTATCCTGTTGCATTTCGCCTGCCGGTCCGGGGTTAAATCCCGTCACCCTTTTCAGGGCATCGGTCATGGCGGAGAGCGCTGGCAGTGAGGTGGTATAGCCGGTCAGGGTCAGCGAGGGTGGCTGATAACGCAGCGCCGTCAGCCACGCCTGCCGGGGCATTGCGCTGGCAAGGGACTCCAGCGCAGGTTGCCAGGCCGGATCAGACGGCGGCGAAGGGGTTTTCTGCCCCGCTGACTGCGGCTGACGGGCTTTCAATACCTTCTGCACTGCACGCGTCCCCGCCAGTTCGCTCTGCAACGCCTGTAACGCGAGAGACTGCGTCGCCCGCAGGCTGATACCTCCCGCCAGCATCACCAGCAGTGAGCCAGCAAACAGCAGCCCCCAGAAACGCAGGCGCTGATTACGTTGCTGCCGACGCCAGGGTAAAAGATTGGGTATGCTCATTACGGCGCCTCGCTCATGGCCAGCGCCAGGGCGACGGTGTAATCAGCACCGCATTCCGGCAGCGGCGGCTGGCACAGCGTCACCGCTTCCCAGGGTTCGCGGCCAGCATCAAACACGGCGATATCAGAAGGAGAAAGCGCAAGCAGCGCCGCCAGTTCATTCACCGTCGCCGCTTCTGTGGTGTAGCGCCGCCCCCACTGGTGACGCATCGCCCATAGCCACTGGTGTTGATCTCTCCAGGCGACGCACCGGGCGGGGGCAACAGCAGAGAGAAGATTAGCCAGCGCGCCGGCATCCGGGGCGATTGCTGCCAGACGCAAACGCAGCGCGTTCGCCAGCGTCAACAGGGTATCGACCTCTCTGTTTTGCGCTGCGGTAACCTGAAAAGTGTTGCTGAACGTATCCTGCGCGTAGTCAAAACAGAGCGTATCGGCGGGCATCTCCAGCTCACGTGCTAATGCGGCGCCTACCCAGGTGAGCTGTTCGCTGTCACGCAAGGTAACGGATGGACAGGGCAACGCGCGTTGCAGAACGCGCGTCGCCGGAAATGAGAGAAATACCCGATGCGAGTGCGGCAATGTTTTCCGCCAGCCACGTAATGCATTAACCAGCTGTTCTGGCTTAAGTATTTTGCCTTCCCCGATAACGCCGTCCGACAGCGGCACCGCCCACCAGCGCCGTAACCGCCAGCCGGCCCGCTCTCTGGTCAGCGCTACCGCAACCACCTTATCCTGTTGAATATGAACGCCTGTCTGCCACGTTTTAAAAGCCATGCTTCACGATCTCCTTATCGCCCGTCGGAGTGACGGCTATATCAATGAATCAGGCTTGCCTTTATACTACCGCGCGATTGTTTAGAAACTGCCCAGGCTAAACCAAATGGGAAATCTCCGGTGAAGTTCGTAAAGTATTTATTGATCCTTGCAGTCTGTTGCATTCTGCTGGGAGCAGGCTCGATTATTGGTTTGTACAAATATGTCGAGCCGCAACTCCCTGATGTCGCCACGCTTCGTGATGTGCGGCTTCAGATCCCTATGCAGGTCTATAGCGCCGATGGTGAACTGATGGCGCAATACGGCGAGAAACGTCGTATCCCTCTGACCTTAAATCAAATTCCACCCGTGATGGTGAAGGCCTTTATCGCCACCGAGGACAGCCGTTTTTACGAGCACCACGGTGTCGATCCGGTCGGTATTTTCCGTGCGGCAAGCGTGGCGCTGTTCTCCGGTCATGCCTCTCAGGGGGCAAGTACCATTACCCAGCAGCTGGCGCGTAACTTCTTCCTCAGCCCGGAAAAGACGCTGATGCGTAAGATCAAAGAGGTGTTCCTCGCGATCCGCATTGAGCAACTGCTGAGCAAAGACGAGATCCTTGAGCTTTACCTCAACAAGATCTATCTGGGCTACCGCGCCTATGGCGTAGGGGCTGCGGCTCAGGTCTATTTTGGTAAGCCGATCGATCAGCTCACGCTGAGCGAAATGGCGACCATTGCCGGCCTGCCAAAAGCGCCATCCACGTTTAACCCGCTCTACTCGCTGGACCGCGCCACCGCGCGCCGTAACGTGGTGCTGTCGCGTATGTTGAGCGAAGGCTATATCAGCCAGTCTGAGTACGATAAGGCGCGCAGCGACGTTATTGACGCCAATTACCATGCGCCGGAAATCGCCTTCTCTGCACCGTATCTTACTGAAATGGTTCGCCAGGAGATGGTGAGTCGCTACGGTGATAAAGCGTATGAAGATGGTTATCGCGTCTATACCACCGTGACCCGCAAGGTGCAGCAGGCTGCCCAGCAGGCGGTGCGTAATAACGTGATGGATTACGATATGCGTCACGGCTATCGCGGCCCGTCCAACGTGCTGTGGAAAGTGGGTGAAGGCGCATGGGACAGTAAAAAAATCACGGATTCCCTGAAAGCGCTGCCGACCTATGGCCCGCTGCGTCCGGCGGTCGTCACCCAGGCCGATCCACAGGAAGCAGTGGCGATGATGGCCGATGGCACATCCGTTTCGCTGCGCATGGAGGGTGTCCGCTGGGCGCGTCCATACCGCTCTGACACCCTTCAGGGGCCTACGCCACGTAAAGTGACCGATGTCGTACAAACCGGACAACAAATCTGGGTGCGTCAGGTCGGTGATGCCTGGTGGCTGGCGCAGGTGCCGGACGTAAACTCTGCGCTGGTCTCCATCAATCCGCAGAACGGCGCCGTGATGGCGCTGGTTGGCGGGTTCGATTTCAACCAGAGCAAATTTAACCGCGCGACCCAGGCGCTGCGTCAGGTTGGTTCGAACATCAAACCGTTCCTGTATACCGCGGCGATGGATAAGGGGCTGACTCTCGCCAGCATTCTCAACGACGTGCCAATTTCCCGCTGGGATGCCGGTGCGGGCTCTGACTGGCAGCCGAAGAACTCTCCGGCGCAATACGCTGGCCCTATCCGTCTGCGCCAGGGCCTTGGCCAGTCGAAGAACGTGGTCATGGTTCGCGCGATGCGTGCGATGGGCGTGGATTATGCGGCAGAGTATCTGCAACGCTTTGGCTTCCCGGCGCAAAACATCGTTCATACTGAATCTCTGGCGCTCGGCTCCGCGTCCTTTACGCCGCTCCAGGTTGCGCGAGGCTACTCGGTGATGGCGAACGGCGGCTTCCTGGTCGATCCGTATTTCATCAGCAAAATAGAGAACGATCAGGGCGGCGTACTGTTTGAAGCGAAACCGAAAATTGCCTGCCCTGAATGCGATATTCCGGTGATTTACGGCGACACGCCAAAATCCAATGTCCTGGAAAACAAGGATATGGAAGATGTGGCGATCTCTCAGGAACGTCAGAATCTGGCGGTGCCGCAGCCGCAGCTGGAACAGGCCAATCAGGCGCTGGTCGCCCAGAGTGGCGCGCAGGAGTATGCCCCGCACGTGATCAGCACGCCGCTGTCGTTCCTGATTAAGAGCGCACTGAACACCAACATCTTTGGTGAACCGGGCTGGCAAGGCACCGGCTGGCGAGCGGGCCGCGATTTGCAGCGCCACGACATCGGCGGAAAAACCGGGACAACCAACAGTTCAAAAGATGCCTGGTTCTCAGGTTATGGCCCGGGGGTTGTCACCTCCGTCTGGATTGGTTTTGACGATCACCGCCGCGATCTGGGGCGCACGACCGCCTCTGGCGCGATTAAAGATCAGATTTCCGGTTACGAAGGCGGCGCGAAGAGTGCGCAACCTGCCTGGGATGCATACATGAAGGCCGTTCTCGAGGGCGTACCAGAGCAGCCGCTAACGCCTCCACCGGGCGTGGTGACGGTGAATATCGACCGCAGTACCGGACAGCTCGCGAATGGCGGTAACAGCCGTGCCGAGTATTTCATCGAGGGCACTCAGCCAACCACGCAGGCAGTGCATGAGGTGGGTACGGAATTGATTGATAACGGCGAAACGCACGAGCTGTTCTGACGCCAACAAAAAAGCCGGGTGGCGACTACGCCTGACCCGGCCTACAACGTCAATGCAAAACGGCAACCTTCGGTTGCCGTTTTTAATGTTGGCGCTACAAACGCCCCTGTCCCTTCAGCCACTCCCGCACCAGGAACAGTGCGCTCACGTTGCGCGCCTCGTTAAAGTCAGGATCTTCCAGCAAATCCATCAGATGAGCCAGCGGCCAGCGAACCTGCGGTAGCGGTTCCGGCTCGTCTCCTTCCAGCGATTCAGGATAGAGATCTTCCGCGACAACGATGTTCATTTTGCTGGAGAAATAGGACGGTGCCATGCTCAGCTTTTTCAGGAACGTCAGCTCTTTCGCGCCAAAACCGACCTCTTCTTTCAGCTCCCGGTTTGCCGCTTCAAACACCGTTTCGCCCGGGTCGATCAGTCCTTTGGAGAAGCCCAGCTCGTAGGATTCTGTGCCAACGGCGTATTCACGAATGAGGATCAGGTGCTCGTCGACGATGGGCACAATCATCACCGCTTCACGCGAGGAGGGGCGCATACGCTCATAAACACGACGCACACCGTTGCTGAACTCCAGATCCACGCTTTCGACATTAAACAGACGCGATTTCGCGACGGTTTCAACATTCAGAATGGTGGGCTTTTGTAAGGGTTTGGTCATCTTGACGGGTCTTTGCTGGGTGAACTGGCTTTATTGTGCGATACGCCGCACGGTTTCGGCAATGTCAATTGCTCTTTATTTACATTTATGCAACGTAACTGTTGGCGATTCTCATTTCAAAACAAATGTCAAGAGGTTGAAATGTTTCCAGGAATTTGCTGATATCGCGCCGGAACAGGCTTTGTTATCATTACCGGTCACTGGGATGCGCGTCAACATGCTCAAGTTAGACTCCATACTTGCCGATAGCCGACCACAGAATCTCATTCATTGTACAAAAGGTGCGACTGACAACACCTGTAAGAAGATAAGTAAGATGGGGAAAGCATGAGCACCATTTTGATTTTTCTCGCTGCTGTGCTGGCCTGCGCGTCGATTGCGGTGTGGGTATTCAGGCGCCGCGTACATCGCCGTTATCGGCTGCCCTTTTTGAACGCGTTTGCCGGGGCAAACACGCGCAAGCTTTCGCCAGAGGAACGCAGCACCGTTGAGCAGTATCTCGACACGCTGAACCGATCCCGGCTTTCGCCTGGCCCTACCGGCGCCAGCGCCGCCCCCGTATCGCTCAACCTGAACGCCCAAAGTGACACCGTTCTGTGCGTAACGCGCTCCATTACCCGCTACGGTATTACAACCGACGATCCCAACAAGTGGCGTTACTATCTCGACTCTGTTGAAGTGCACCTGCCTCCCTTCTGGGAGCAGTATATTAACGACGAAAACAGCGTCGAGCTCATCCATACCGATACGCTGCCGCTGGTTATCTCCCTCAATGGTCATACTCTGAGCGAATATGATCAGGAAGCGCCACGCTTTGCGCTGGAACGCGCAAGCGGAACGCAGGCCTCTATTCGTGGTGAAGAGACTGAGCAGATCGAACTGCTGAACATCCGCCAGGAGACGCATGAAGAGTACGTCCTGAGCCGCCCGGATGGCATTCGCGAAGCGGTGTTGATTGTCGCCTCGTTCCTGCTCTTTTTCATCTGCCTGCTGACGCCGGACGTGTTTGTTCCGTGGCTCGCGGGTGGCGCAGTACTGCTTCTGGCCGCCGGGCTGTGGGGCATATTTGCTCCGCCGGCAAAAACGTCATTACGCGAAATTCACTGCCTGCGCGGAACCCCAAAACGCTGGGGACTGTTCGGTGAGAACGATCAGGAACATATCAACAATATCTCGCTCGGGATCATCGATCTTATCTATCCGCGCCACTGGCAGCCGTGGATAGCGCAGGACCTTGGCCACAAAACGGATATTGATATCTATCTCGACCGCCACGTTGTACGCCAGGGGCGCTACTTATCCCTGCACGACGAAGTGAAAAACTTCCCGCTTCAGCACTGGCTCCGCAGCGCGGTGATTGCCGGTGGTGCCGCGTTAATCTTCGTCATGCTGCTGCTCTTCGTGCCGCTGGATATGCCGATTAAATTTACCCTGTCGTGGATCAAAGGGGCGCAAACTGTGGAAGCCACCAGCGTACAGCAGCTCGAAGAAGCGGGTGTACGCGTGGGAGATACGTTGCGCCTCAAAGGCACCGGGATGTGTAATATCCACACGCCGGGCGCCTGGAACACGCGCCAGAACTCGCCGTTCGCGCCGTTCGACTGCTCTCAGATCATCTGGAATGACGCCTCTCCGCTGCCGCTGCCGGAATCAGATGTGGTCAACAAGGCCACTGCGCTCACCCAGACGATTAATCGCCAGCTCCATCCAAAACCGGATGATGATTCTCGCGTCAGCCCTGCCCTGCGTTCGGCTATTCAGAAGTCGGGCATGGTACTGCTGGATGACTTTGGCGAAATCGTCCTGAAAACAGAGGATCTCTGTTCCGCCCAGGATGACTGTATCCGGCTCAAGAACGCGCTGGTCAACCTCGGCAACAGCAAAGACTGGGACGCGCTGGTGAAACGCGCCGAAGCGGGACGCCTGGACGGTGTGAACGTGCTTCTGCGTCCGGTCAGCGCCGAGTCGCTGGATAACCTGGTGGCGACCTCTACCGCCCCCTTCGTGATGCGTGAAACCACCCGTGCCGCCCAGGCGCTTAACAGCCCGGCGCCCGGCGGTTTTGTAATTGCCAGCGATGAAGGCAGCGACCTGGTGGATCAACCTTATCCGCAGGTTTCGCTCTATGACTATCCTGCCCAGGAGCAGTGGAGCGAATTCCAGCGTCTGGCGCAGATGCTGATGCAGACGCCATTCAGCGCGGAAGGGATCGTCACCACCCTCTTTACCGACGCCAACGGCACGCGTCATATTGGCCTGCACCGTATGCCGGATAGCGCTGGCCTGTGGCGCTATATAGGGACATCCCTGCTGCTGATTGCAATGCTGGCGTGCATTGTCTGGAACGGTTATCAGGCCGTACGCCGCTATCAGCGTTCCCGCACGCGGCTGGCAGAAATCCAGGCCTACTACGAAAATTGCCTTAACCCGAAACTGATCTCCTCTTCCGAGAGCCTGATCGGATAACGTCCCTGCGCGACAAGTTGTGCTACCCTGTCGCGCACGTTTCTTCTGGCTGGAGTTCCCCCTTATGCATCTTAATATCGACTGGCAGGCGGTCGATACCGTCCTGCTTGATATGGACGGCACGCTGCTTGATCTCGCCTTTGATAACTATTTCTGGCAAAAGCTGGTCCCGGAAACATACGGTGAACAGCAGGGGATCTCCCCGGCGGAAGCGCAGGAATTCATTCGTTCGCAATATAGCGCGGTGCAGCATACGCTAAACTGGTACTGTCTTGACTACTGGAGCGAGCGACTCGGTTTGGATATTTGTGCCATGACCACCGCCCAGGGCGCACGCGCTGTACTGCGCGACGATACGGTCCCGTTCCTGGATGCGCTGAAAGCCTGCGGTAAGCGCCGCATTTTGCTGACGAATGCGCATCCCCATAACCTGGCCGTGAAGCTGGAACATACCGGTCTTGCTTCACACCTTGATTTATTGCTTTCCACCCACACATTTGGTTATCCGAAAGAGGATCAGCGGTTGTGGCATGCCGTGGTGGAAGAGACCGGTTTACAGCCGGAACGCACGCTGTTTATTGACGACAGCGAGCCGATTCTGGATTCTGCGGCCGCTTTTGGCATTCGCTATTGTCTGGGCGTGACTAATCCGGATTCCGGCCTGGCTGAAAAAAGCTATCTGCGACATCCGGGGCTGAACGACTATCGCCGGATGATCCCCTCACTCACTGTGAAGGAGACGCCATGAAAGAAAAACCCTCTGATGGG
Organism: Enterobacter sp. MGH 33; assembly: GCF_000534535.1. Taxonomy (NCBI): domain Bacteria; kingdom Pseudomonadati; phylum Pseudomonadota; class Gammaproteobacteria; order Enterobacterales; family Enterobacteriaceae; genus Enterobacter; species Enterobacter sp. MGH 33. Next base: position 4,717,613 of record NZ_KI973212.1, read on the forward strand.
GTAAGACTGGATAAATGGCTGTGGGCCGCCCGTTTTTACAAAACGCGCGCCCTTGCCCGTGAAATGGTTGATGGCGGAAAGGTGCATTACAACGGTCAGCGCAGCAAACCGAGCAAACTGGTTGAACTGAATGCCACGCTAACGCTTCGCCAGGGCAACGATGAGAAAACGGTGGTGGTGAAAGCCATTACCGAGCAGCGGCGGCCCGCAACCGAAGCCGTTTTGCTGTATGAAGAGACGGCCGAAAGCATAGAGAAGCGCGAGAAAACCGCGCTGGCGCGCAAGATGAATGCGCTGACCATGCCTCACCCGGACCGGCGACCGGATAAAAAAGAGCGCCGCGATCTGATGAAATTTAAACACGGTGAGAGCGAGTAACCCTCACCTGCACGAGAGATGAAAATGGCCCAACACGACCAATTACACCGCTATCTGTTTGAACAATTCGCCGTGCGCGGCGAGCTGGTCACCGTATCCGAAACCTGGAAACAGATTCTGGAAAACCACAACTACCCGCTGCCGGTGAAAACCCTGTTGGGCGAACTGCTGGTTGCCACCAGCCTGCTGACCGCCACGCTGAAGTTCGCTGGCGATATTACCGTTCAGTTGCAGGGTGATGGCCCGATGTCGCTGGCGGTGATCAACGGCAATAACCAGCAGCAGATGCGCGGCGTGGCGCGCGTTCAGGGCGATATCCCTGAAAATGCGGATCTGAAAACGCTGGTCGGAAATGGCTATCTGGTTATCACGATCTCGCCTGAAGAGGGTGAGCGCTATCAGGGCGTTGTCGGTCTGGAAGGCGACACGCTTGCCGCCTGCCTGGAAGATTACTTCATGCGTTCCGAACAGCTGCCAACCCGCCTGTTCATCCGCACCGGTGAAGTGGATGGTCAGCCTGCTGCCGGTGGTATGCTGCTTCAGGTTCTGCCTGCGCAGGATGCGCAGACCAATGATTTCGAGCATCTGGCAACGCTGACGGAAACCATCAAAGCGGAAGAGCTGTTCACCCTGTCGGCGACCGACGTGCTGTGGCGTCTGTACCACGAAGAAGAAGTGACGGTTTACGATCCGCAGGATGTGGAATTTAAGTGCACCTGCTCTCGCGAGCGTTGTGCTGGCGCCCTGAAAACGCTGCCGGATGAAGAGATCGACAGCATCATGGCGGAAGACGGTGAGATCGATATGCACTGTGATTACTGCGGTACGCACTACGTGTTCAATTCCATGGATATCGCGGAGATCCGCAATAACGCCTCTCCAGCGGACCCGCAGGTTCACTAAACCTCTTTCCCCTCACCCTAACCCTCTCCCCAACGGGGAGAGGGAACTTGAACACCCTCACCCCTTTGGGTGAGGGGTAAAAAACGCCACCCAAGCTGAATCGTTTTCCCAATGTAACCCTTACGTAATTTTCTTACATGTATGCGATTACATTCACATTCTTCTGGATAAATTCACCAGAGATTAACCTTTTAAGAACATTTTCCCCATCCAAAAAGCGATTCCTGCGATAATCTGCCCGCCCTGTGACTGGAGTCGCAGCGTTTTCCGTTAGTAAGGGTTTTGACCAGATACGTAAATCTATGAGCCCCGTCGCGGTTAACATCCCCAGAAAAACCCTACAATTTCAGGTAGTACATATTGGCTAAGGAGCAGTGATATGCGTGTTAATGGTTTAACCCCGCAAGATCTCAAGGCTTATGGTATTCACGACGTCCAGGAAGTGGTCTACAACCCCGATTACGATACGCTGTATCAGGAAGAGCTCAATCCGGCACTGGAAGGATACGAGCGCGGTGTGTTGACGAACCTGGGTGCTATCGCCGTCGATACGGGTATTTTTACCGGTCGTTCGCCTAAAGATAAGTATATCGTCCGAGACGACACCACCCGCGATACGCTGTGGTGGGCTGATAAGGGCAAAGGGAAGAACGATAACAAACCGCTCTCCCCGGAAACCTGGCAGCATCTGAAAGGACTTGTCACCCATCAGCTTTCCGGCAAGCGTCTGTTTATTATTGATGCGTTCTGCGGCGCTAACGCCGACACCCGTCTCTCCGTACGGTTCATTACTGAAGTGGCCTGGCAGGCGCATTTCGTGAAGAACATGTTCATTCGTCCGACCGATGAAGAACTGCAAGACTTCACCCCTGACTTTATCGTGATGAACGGCGCGAAATGCACCAACCCGCAGTGGAAAGAGCAGGGTCTGAACTCCGAAAACTTCATCGCCTTCAACCTGACCGAGCGTATCCAGCTGATCGGCGGTACCTGGTACGGCGGCGAAATGAAGAAAGGGATGTTCTCGGTCATGAACTACCTGCTGCCGCTGCGCGGTATCGCCTCCATGCACTGCTCGGCGAACGTCGGGGAAAAAGGCGATGTAGCAGTGTTCTTCGGCCTTTCCGGCACCGGTAAAACAACGCTGTCCACCGATCCAAAACGTCGTCTGATTGGCGACGATGAACACGGCTGGGATGATGACGGCGTGTTTAACTTTGAAGGCGGCTGCTACGCGAAGACCATTCGCCTGTCGGAAGAGGCAGAGCCGGATATCTACCACGCGATTCGCCGCGATGCGCTGCTGGAAAACGTCACCGTGCGTGCTGATGGTTCTATCGACTTCGACGATGCCTCGAAAACGGAAAACACCCGCGTCTCTTACCCGATCTACCACATCGAGAACATCGTCAAGCCGGTATCGAAGGCGGGTCATGCCACGAAGGTGATTTTCCTGACCGCGGATGCGTTCGGCGTGCTGCCACCGGTTTCCCGCCTGACCGCCAGCCAGACGCAGTACCATTTCCTCTCCGGCTTTACCGCTAAACTGGCGGGTACCGAGCGCGGTGTGACCGAGCCAACCCCAACCTTCTCCGCCTGCTTCGGCGCGGCGTTCCTGTCGCTGCACCCAACGCAGTACGCGGAAGTGCTGGTGAAACGCATGCAGGCATCCGGCGCCCAGGCGTACCTGGTGAACACCGGCTGGAACGGTACGGGCAAACGTATCTCCATCAAAGATACACGCGCCATCATCGACGCGATTCTGGATGGTTCGCTGGATAACGCTGAGACCTTTACGCTGCCGATGTTCGATCTGGCGATCCCAACAGCGCTGCCGGGCGTGGATACACGTATCCTGGATCCGCGTAACACCTACGGTTCACCGGAACAGTGGCGTGAGAAGGCTGAATCGCTGGCGAAACTGTTTATCGAAAACTTCGAGAAGTACACCGACACCCCGGCCGGTGCTGCGCTGGTGAGTGCGGGACCAAGGTAAAAGCAAAAAGGCAACGAAAGTTGCCTTTTTTAATGTTTTATCCCTCTCCCCGTGGGAGAGGGCCGGGGTGAGGGCATCAGGCCCCCCTTTTTTAACTCTCTTTCACCTGCCCCCGTAAAACCGGCACCGGTAACCACGCACGAATGCTCAAACCGCCCCGCTCGCTGGTGCCAATTTCCAGCAGTCCGTTATGGTTATCAACAATACGCTGCACAATCGCCAGGCCTAAGCCGGTTCCGCTGGTGCTGCGCGCGCTGTCGCCGCGCACAAATGGCTGGAACAGGTGCTTACGCTGCTCAGGCTTGATGCCCGGACCATCGTCTTCCACCTGAAACCAGGCGCGGTTGAGTTCCGTACCACTGCTGACTTTGATCCAGCCGTTGCCGTAGCGCGCCGCGTTGACCACCATATTCGCCACCGCGCGTTTAATGGAGAGCGGGTGCATACGTACCTGAATCTCACCTGCCTGAAGGTCGGTCGCAATTTCACGTTCGTAGCCGCTTTCGGCGGCAACCACTTCGCCCAGAACCGCATTCAGATCCGCCATCTCCATCGGCATCTCCTGCCCGGTGCGCAGGTAGTCGATAAACTGCTCGATGATGGCGTTACACTCTTCGATATCCTTGTTGATGGACTCTGCAAGATAACCATCCTGCTCGCCCATCATCTCTGTTGCCAGCCGGATACGCGTCAGCGGGGTGCGAAGGTCATGGCTGACCCCCGCCATCAGCAGCGTACGGTCGTCCGCCAGCTGTTTAACGCCTGCCGCCATGTGGTTAAACGCACGCGTTACCGAGCGCACTTCCGATGCGCCATACTCACGCAGCGGCGGTGGGATAATACCTTTACCGACCTGCAATGCCGCATGCTCCAGGTCGACCAGCGGTCGGTTCTGGATACGAATAAACAGCCATGCGCCACCGATGGCCAGCAGCATGATCGCCAGGGTGTATCGGAACAGCGGCGAGAAGTCGCCCTGATGAATCTCGGTGAGCGGAACGCGCACCCAGATGTTGGGTGACAGCCAGGTTTTCAGCCAGACAACCGGCGAGCTTTTATTGACCTCAACGCGCACTTCCGTCGGGCCGCCAAGCTGCTGCGCCATCTGCTGGCTAAGGAATTCATAGTGCTGCGCCCAGCGCAGGCCGGCATCTTCCGCCGCTTCGTTCGAGTAGAGAGAAATGCCCAGCTCACGGTAGATTTCCCGACGGAACGCCGGGGGAACAACCAACTGCGTGCCGTCCTCCAGTTGCAGTTTGTCGGTCATCAGCATACGCACTTCGTATGCCAGCACCTTATTAAACTGCTGAAGGCTCGGCAGGATTGCAAAGTTCAGCACCACCAGGTAGGTCGTCACCAGACTGACAAACAGCAGGGTGACGATCAATAACAGCGTGCGGGCAAACGAACTTCGCGGCGAGAAGCGCATTCGCCTCATGCTTTAGAGCCGTCCGGAACAAACACGTAGCCCAGACCCCACACGGTCTGAATATAACGAGGATGCGCCGGATCTTCTTCCACCATGCGGCGCAGACGAGAGATCTGCACGTCGATAGAACGCTCCATCGCGGAGTATTCACGACCACGCGCCAGGTTCATCAGCTTGTCACGGGAGAGCGGCTCACGCGGGTGACTGACCAGCGCTTTCAGCACCGCGAACTCGCCGCTGGTGAGCGGCATTGGCTCATCTTCACGGAACATTTCACGGGTGCCGAGGTTCAGCTTGAACTTACCGAATGCAATGACGGCCTCTTCCTGAGATGGCGCGCCCGGCAGCTCGTTCGCCTGACGACGCAGCACGGCGCGAATACGCGCCAGCAGTTCACGCGGGTTGAACGGCTTTGGAATGTAGTCATCAGCGCCGATCTCAAGGCCGACAATGCGGTCAACTTCTTCACCCTTCGCCGTCACCATGATGATCGGCATCGGGTTGCTCTGGCTGCGCAGACGGCGGCAAATAGAGAGCCCGTCTTCGCCAGGCAGCATCAGGTCCAACACCATCAGGTGGAAAGATTCACGCGTCAGCAGACGATCCATCTGTTCCGCGTTCGCGACGCTACGAACCTGGAAGCCCTGCTCGGTCAGATAACGTTCCAGCAGCGCACGCAGGCGCATGTCGTCATCTACGACCAGAATTTTGTAGTTCTCTTGCATTGTGTGTACTCCCAAAGGTTCGGATAAGCCTGGAACAGCGTATTCTAAAAAAGTGCACGGGTTCGACCAGCAAATTCTGGTATAAATTCTAGACGAAATTGTTACAAAGCATATTTAACAGCAGCTTATCTGTTCATTTCATCACATAAATCATTATTAATCTTGTCTGTTACACTGTGCGCTACGTATTGTGCGCAAAGACAGTTAACCGGCATTAAAGGCTGCACCATGAAAACGCCTCTGATCACCCGTGAAGGGTACGAGAAACTCAAAAAAGAGATGGATTACCTGTGGCGCGAAGAGCGTCCGGAAGTGACCAAAAAAGTCACCTGGGCAGCAAGCCTGGGCGACCGCAGCGAGAATGCGGACTACCAGTACAATAAAAAGCGGCTGCGCGAAATCGATCGCCGGGTACGCTACCTGACGAAGTGCCTCGAGAATCTCAAAATTGTCGATTACTCCCCGCAGCAGGAAGGTAAAGTCTTCTTCGGCGCGTGGGTCGAAATTGAAAACGACAGCGGCGACACCCTGCGTTTTCGTATCGTCGGCTACGATGAAATTTTCGGTCGTAAGGATTACATTTCTATCGACTCACCCATGGCCCGCGCCCTGCTGAAAAAAGAGGTAGGCGATTTAGCCGTTGTCCAGACGCCTGCGGGTGAAGCAAGCTGGTACGTCAACGAAATCGAGTATGTTAAATAGTCCGAGAGCGCCCTCCCCGGCTGGCATTTTTTGGTGTCAGCCCGTATAACTATCCCCCTGATTTTCGATCCACAAGATGAACTGACCATGATGAAAGAGTCGCTCTGCCGCATTATTGCGGGTGAACTTCAGGCCAGAGCCGAACAGGTAGAAGCTGCCGTTCGCCTGCTTGATGAAGGGAACACCGTGCCGTTTATTGCACGTTATCGTAAGGAAGTCACCGGCGGTCTGGATGACACGCAGCTGCGAAACCTGGAGACCCGTCTGGGCTATCTTCGCGAGCTGGAAGACCGACGTCAGGCGATCCTCAAATCTATCGGCGAGCAGGGCAAGCTGACCAGTGACCTGGAAAAAGCCATTAACGGTACCCTGAGTAAAACCGAGCTCGAAGACCTCTATCTGCCGTACAAACCGAAGCGCCGCACGCGCGGGCAAATTGCGATCGAAGCCGGCCTTGAGCCACTGGCCGATCTGCTGTGGAACGAACCGTCCCACGATCCGGAAACCGAAGCCGCCAAATTTATCGACGCCGATAAAGGCGTAGCAGACACCAAAGCCGCGCTGGACGGCGCTCGCTACATTCTGATGGAGCGCTTCGCCGAAGACGCGGCGCTGCTGGCCAAAGTGCGTGATTACCTGTGGAAGAACGCGCATATCGTCTCCACCGTGGTGTCCGGCAAAGAGGAAGAAGGCGCGAAATTCCGCGACTACTTCGATCACCACGAACCCATTTCTACCGCGCCGTCTCACCGCGCGCTGGCGATGTTCCGCGGCCGTAACGAAGGCGTGCTGCAACTCTCCCTGAATGCCGATCCACAGTTTGACGAGCCGCCAAAAGAGAGCCACTGCGAGCAGATCATTATCGACCATCTGGGCCTGCGCCTGAACAACGCCCCGGCGGACAGCTGGCGCAAAGGCGTGGTGAGCTGGACCTGGCGCATCAAGGTGCTGATGCACCTCGAAACCGAGCTGATGGGCACCGTGCGCGAGCGCGCCGAAGACGAAGCGATCAACGTCTTCGCCCGTAACCTGCACGACCTGCTGATGGCGGCGCCAGCTGGCCTGCGCGCCACCATGGGTCTCGATCCGGGTCTGCGTACCGGCGTGAAGGTGGCCGTGGTTGACGGCACCGGCAAGCTGGTTGCCACCGACACCATTTACCCGCACACTGGTCAGGCAGCGAAAGCGGCTGTCGTCGTCGCCGCGCTGTGCGAGAAGTACAACGTTGAGCTGGTTGCCATCGGTAACGGTACGGCGTCCCGCGAAACTGAACGTTTCTATCTCGACGTGCAGAAGCAGTTCCCGAAAGTGACGGCGCAGAAAGTGATCGTCAGTGAAGCGGGGGCATCTGTCTATTCCGCCTCGGAACTGGCAGCGCAGGAGTTCCCGGATCTGGACGTTTCCCTGCGCGGTGCGGTCTCTATCGCCCGTCGTTTGCAGGATCCGCTGGCGGAGCTGGTGAAGATTGACCCGAAATCCATCGGCGTGGGCCAGTATCAGCACGACGTGAGCCAGACGCAGCTGGCGCGTAAGCTGGATGCGGTGGTGGAAGACTGTGTTAACGCCGTCGGCGTGGACCTGAACACCGCTTCCGTGCCCCTGCTGACCCGCGTGGCGGGCCTGACCCGTATGATGGCGCAGAATATCGTCGCCTGGCGTGATGAAAACGGTCAGTTCCAGAACCGCCAGCAGCTGCTGAAGGTGAGCCGTCTGGGGCCAAAAGCATTTGAGCAGTGCGCGGGCTTCCTGCGCATCAACCACGGCGATAACCCGCTGGATGCCTCTACCGTTCACCCGGAAGCGTACCCTGTTGTTGAGCGCATCCTGGCCGCCACCCGGCAAGCGCTGAAAGACCTGATGGGCGACAGCAGCGCGCTGCGTAACCTGAAAGCGGTGGATTTCACCGACGAACAGTTCGGCGTGCCGACGGTCACTGACATCATCAAAGAGCTGGAAAAACCGGGCCGCGATCCGCGCCCTGAGTTTAAAACCGCGACCTTTGCTGAGGGCGTAGAAACCATGAACGACCTGCTGCCGGGCATGGTGCTGGAGGGGGCGGTAACCAACGTCACCAACTTTGGCGCATTTGTGGATATCGGCGTGCATCAGGATGGTCTGGTGCATATCTCTTCCCTCGCCGACAAGTTCGTTGAAGATCCGCACACCGTGGTCAAAGCGGGCGACATCGTGAAGGTGAAAGTGCTCGAAGTGGATCTCCAGCGCAAGCGTATTGCCCTGACCATGCGTCTGGACGAGCAGCCGGGCGACACTAACGCGCGCCGTGGCGGTAATGGCGGTGGCCGTGAACAGCAGCGTCCGGCAGCGAAAGCCGCGAAGCCACGCGGACGTGACGCACAGCCGGCGGGCAACAGCGCGATGATGGATGCGCTGGCAGCGGCGATGGGTAAGAAACGCTAATGCTGTAAATGCCCGGTGGCGCGACGCTTACCGGGCCTACGGTTTTGTAGGCCGGGCAAACGCAGTGCCGCCCGGCAAGCAGGCCGCAGGGAATTAAAATAAATATGTTGTATCCATATTTAAACCACGAATTATCACCTCATTAACAAATAGCCCTCTTTTTATTTTCACCTCAATTTCGAAAATATTGAGCAAGGTCAAGCAGACCGCAAATTAATACGATTAACAACATCCCGTCACATTTTTATTATTGCTGATAAAAACTATTCTCATTATCATCGCAGTGTAGATTATTTAACCTATCGTGGAATCAGGCGCTATGCAATTCACTCCAGACAGTGCGTGGAAAATTATCGGTTTTACCCGTGAGATAAGCCCGGCCTATCGGCAGAAGCTCCTGTCACTGGGCATGCTACCCGGCTCATCATTCCAGGTTGTGCGCGTTGCGCCGTTGGGCGATCCAGTTCATATCGAAACCCGACGCGTTAATCTGGTTCTGCGTAAAAAAGACCTCGCATTAATTGAAGTTGAATCTTTATCCCGTTAACAAGCCAGCGGTTTCAGTGAGTCTATTACAATGAAAAAATTAACTATTGGCTTAATTGGCAATCCTAATTCCGGCAAGACAACCTTATTTAATCAGTTAACCGGCGCACGCCAGCGTGTGGGAAATTGGGCAGGCGTGACGGTGGAACGCAAAGAAGGCCAGTTCACCACGACAGATAATCAGGTCACGCTGGTTGATTTACCGGGGACCTATTCCCTCACCACGATTTCATCCCAGACCTCTCTCGATGAGCAAATTGCCTGCCACTATATTCTGAGCGGCGACGCGGATCTGCTTATCAACGTGGTGGATGCCTCTAACCTCGAACGAAATCTGTATCTCACGTTACAGCTGCTGGAGCTGGGTATTCCCTGCATCGTGGCGCTTAACATGCTCGACATCGCGGAGAAGCAAAAGCTGCGCATCGACGTCGATGCCCTCTCCGCCCGTCTGGGCTGCCCGGTGGTTCCGCTGGTTTCCACCCGCGCGCGCGGCATTGACGCCCTGAAGCTGGCGATTGACCGCCACACGGGCAATGCCGACGTCGAACTGGTGCACTACGCCCAGCCGCTGCTGCGCGAAGCCGGGCAGCTGGCGCAGGAGATGGATAACAGCATGCCCGCCAGACAACGTCTGTGGCTTGGCCTGCAAATGCTGGAAGGCGATATCTACAGCCGCGCCTACGCAGGCGATGCGGCGGATAAGCTGGATGTCGCACAGGCTCGCCTTAGCGACGAGCTGGATGACCCGGCCCTGCACATTGCGGATGCGCGCTATCAGGCCATCGCCGCTATCTGTGACGTGGTCAGCAATGCATTAACCGCTGAACCCAGCCGCTTCACCGCCGCCGTGGATAAAATTGTGCTCAACCGCTTCCTCGGTTTACCGATCTTTTTACTGGTGATGTATGTGATGTTCCTGCTCGCCATTAACATCGGCGGTGCATTACAACCTATCTTTGATGGCGGCTCTGTCGCTATCTTCGTGCACGGTATTCAGTGGCTGGGCTACACCCTCCACTTCCCGGAATGGTTGACCATCTTCCTTGCGCAGGGGATCGGCGGCGGGATCAATACCGTCCTGCCGCTGGTGCCGCAGATCGGCATGATGTACCTGTTCCTCTCCTTCCTTGAGGATTCCGGTTACATGGCGCGCGCCGCCTTCGTGATGGACCGCCTGATGCAGGCGCTGGGGCTGCCGGGCAAATCCTTCGTGCCGCTGATTGTCGGCTTTGGCTGTAACGTGCCGTCAGTCATGGGCGCGCGTACGCTGGATGCCCCGCGCGAACGCCTGATGACCATCATGATGGCGCCGTTCATGTCCTGCGGCGCGCGGCTGGCGATCTTCGCGGTCTTTGCCGCGGCGTTCTTTGGTCAGGAAGGGGCGCTGGCCGTCTTCTCCCTGTATGTGCTGGGTATCGTGATGGCTATTCTCACCGGCCTGATGCTGAAGCACACCATCATGCGTGGCGAAGCGTCGCCGTTCGTGATGGAACTGCCGGTTTATCACGTTCCGCATCTGAAAAGCCTGATTATTCAGACATGGCAGCGCCTGAAGGGCTTCGTTCTGCGCGCCGGTAAGGTGATTGTGGTGGTCAGCATTTTCCTGAGCGCCCTGAACAGCTTCACTCTGAGCGGCCAGGCCGCGGACAACATTAATGACTCTGCCCTGGCCTCCGTCAGCCGGATCATTACGCCGGTCTTCAAACCGATTGGCGTTCAGGAAGACAACTGGCAGGCAACCGTGGGCCTGTTCACCGGCGCGATGGCAAAAGAGGTGGTTGTCGGCACCCTGAACACGCTTTACACCGCGGAAAACATCCAGGAAGAGGAGTTTAATCCGGCAGCGTTCAACCTCGGCGATGAACTGCTTGGCGCGGTGGAAGAAACCTGGCAGAGCCTGAAAGACACCTTCAGCCTGAGCGTACTGGCGAACCCGATTGAAGCCAGCAAAGGCGACGGCGAAATGGCGACCGGAGCAATGGGCGTGATGGGCCAGAAATTTGGCAGCGCGTCGGCGGCCTACAGCTACCTGATCTTCGTCCTGCTCTATATTCCGTGCATCTCGGTCATGGGCGCCATTGCCCGTGAGTCCAGCCGCGGCTGGATGGGCTTCTCCATTCTGTGGGGGCTGAACATTGCCTACTCGCTGGCGACCGTGTTTTATCAGGCCGTCAATTACAGCCAGCATCCGCGCTACAGCCTGGTCTGTATCCTCGCGGTGATCCTGTTTAACGTGATGGTGATTGGCCTGCTGCGCCGGGCGCGTAGCCGCGTTGACGTTAACCTGCTGGCAACGCGCAAAATCCCGACGACCTGCTGTAGCAGCCCTGCGGGCGACTGTCACTGAGGGGAAAAAAGATGGCATCGTTGATTCAGGTTCGTGACTTACTGGCGTTACAGGGACGAATGGAGGCGAAGCAGCTCAGCCTCAGCCTGCATACGCCGCAGCCGATGATCGATGCCATGCTGGAAAGGCTGGAGGCCATGGGGAAAGCCGTGCGCATTCAGGAAGAGCCGGACGGTTGTCTGTCCGGCAGTTGTAAGAGTTGTCCTGAAGGTAAAGCCTGTCTCAGGGAGTGGTGGACGCTTCGCTGATAAAACCGGACAGCGCCGAACAAAACTCAGCAGGATGAGAGATGAACGGCGCATGTGCCGCTTTGGCAACCACCATTGATTTACTCTCCGGCCACAGCGCATCCAGCAGCGGAACCACCTTGCGCGGAACCAGTCCATCCAGATAGCCATAAATACGCAGATGCGGCACCGTTAACGACGCCAGCGGCTCGCGCAGATCGGCCGTTTTCAGGATTTCCAGCCCTCCGTTCAGCACCTCAACCTCCGGCATCGGCAGAGAAAGCACCGTCTGCTTCAGCGTCCGCGCATCCTGACGGGCGGTTTCTGTTCCCATCGTCTGTAATGCCAGGAAACGCTCCACCGTCCGCTGGAAGTCTTCGCTCAGCTGATGCTGGAACCCGGCCAGCACCTCAGGTTTGATGCCCGGCCACGCCTCGCGGGCGCTGAAACAGGGTGATGAGGCAACGGTGATCAGCGCCTGGACCCGTTCAGGATGGTGCAGCGCAATCTGGCTTGCCACCAGCCCGCCCAGGCTCCAGCCGAGCCAGACGGCTTTTTGCGGCGCCGCTTCCAGAACCTGCTCCGCCATGTCGTCGAGCGTCATCGCGCCGTAGCCGTGGCTGCGGCCATAGCCCGGTAGATCCACCAGGTGTACCGTGAATTGCGAGGCCAGTTCCTCACTTATGCAACGCCACACTTCGGCGTTCAGTCCCCATCCGTGCAGCAGCACAAGATGACAATTTCCCGTCCCAACGGTCTGCCACCACAGCGTCTTCATCAGTTAACGTTCTCTTTTTTCACATGGAGGTTGCGTATGCTAACAGTGCCCGGCTTGTGCTGGCTATGCCGAATGCCACTTGCGATGAGCGCGTGGGGCGTCTGTTCCGTTTGCACGCGAGCGCTGGGTTACCTGAAGGGCTGTCCGCAATGCGGCTTGCCTGCCGTAAGCCAGACGCTCCCCTGCGGCCGTTGCCTGAAAAAAGCGCCGCCGTGGAGCGCGCTGGTGGCGGTGGACGATTACGTTTTGCCGCTGAGTCGTCTGGTTCATCAGTTTAAGTTTTCCAGCCAGACTGCACTGGCGCAGCCCCTGGCACGCCTGTTGTTACTGGCGGTATTACAGGCGCGAAGAACGCGAGGACTGCCGCCGGTCGACACGCTTGTGAACGTGCCACTGTTTCAGCGTCGGCACTGGCGGCGGGGATACAATCAGAGCGACCTGCTGTGTCGTCCGCTTGCCCGCTGGCTGGGTTGCCGGTACCCCGCCTCTGCGCTGAAACGTACTCATGCCACTGCCGTTCAGCACCGGCTCAACGCCCGGTCACGCAAAAGGAACCTGAAAAACGCCTTTCGCCTTGAATTGCCGGTCAACGGCCTCCATATCGCGATTGTGGATGATGTCGTCACCACGGGCAGTACCGTGGCTGAACTTTCCCGACTGCTTTTGCAAAGCGGCGCCGCGTCAGTTCAGGTATGGTGTCTGTGCCGTACCTTGTAGCCCTTCTTCAATGGGCGTATGATTATACCCAGGTAATTTAGTCAACTATTAGGCCAAAGCTATGATCCGTATTTCCGATTCTGCACAAGCGCACTTTGCCAAACTGCTGGCAAATCAGGAAGAAGGGACGCAGATCCGCGTGTTTGTGATCAATCCAGGCACTCCGAATGCAGAATGTGGTGTCTCTTATTGTCCTCCGGATGCTGTGGAAGCAACTGACACTGCCCTTAAATTTGAACAGCTCACCGCGTACGTTGATGAGCTGAGCGCGCCGTATCTTGAAGATGCGGAGATTGATTTCGTCACTGACCAGCTGGGTTCTCAGCTGACGCTGAAGGCGCCAAACGCGAAGATGCGTAAAGTCTCTGACGATGCCCCGCTGATGGAGCGTGTGGAATATCTGCTGCAATCGCAGATCAACCCGCAGCTGGCCGGCCACGGGGGACGTGTTTCCCTGATGGAAATCACCGAAGATGGTCTGGCGATCCTGCAATTCGGCGGCGGCTGTAACGGCTGCTCCATGGTTGATGTAACCCTGAAAGAAGGGATCGAGAAGCAGCTGCTGAACGAATTCCCGGAACTGAAAGGCGTGCGCGATCTGACCGAGCACCAGCGCGGCGAGCACTCTTACTACTGATTCAGTACCCGTCTGTATTGCCCGGTGGCGCTGCGCTTACCGGGCCTACTTTTTCTTGCCCCCCCCCTCTGTATGTTGACCTGCGTCTCATAATTCAAATTTTGCCTCCCTGGGTGATTCTCAATCACATCATGTTACCCGTATCATTCTCGTGGGCACTCAACACCCTTATAACAGCCGACTAAACTTAATGGTTTCGCAGGCATCAGTATGAGTGCCGTTAACACTCTGTTCCCAGTTGGGACAACCGGAATTTGTCGTTGAAACAATGACGTTACCCATAACAATTCAAAGGCCAGGTCAATCATGCCATTAGTCATCGTCGCTATCGGTGTTGTGTTATTACTGCTCTTGATGATCCGCTTCAAAATGAACGGATTTATCGCTCTGGTTCTGGTGGCACTTGCAGTCGGTCTGATGCAGGGAATGCCGCTGGTTAAAGTTATCAGCTCCATTAAAGCCGGTGTCGGCGGTACGCTCGGCAGCCTGGCGCTGATCATGGGCTTCGGCGCCATGCTCGGTAAAATGCTCGCGGACTGCGGTGGCGCACAGCGTATTGCCACCACGCTGATCGACAAATTTGGTAAGAAGAACATTCAATGGGCGGTGGTTTTAACCGGTTTTACCGTCGGTTTCGCGCTGTTCTATGAAGTGGGCTTCGTGCTGATGCTGCCGCTGGTGTTCACCATCGCCGCTGCCGCCAACATCCCGCTGCTGTTCGTGGGTGTGCCGATGGCTGCGGCGCTGTCCGTCACCCACGGTTTCCTGCCGCCGCACCCGGGCCCAACGGCTATCGCCACCATCTTCCATGCCGATATGGGTAAAACCCTGCTGTTCGGTACGATTCTGGCGATCCCGACGGTGATTCTGGCAGGCCCGGTGTATGCGCGCTTCCTGAAAGGCATTGATAAGCCTATCCCGGAAGGGCTGTACAGCGCCAAAACCTTTACTGAAGAAGAGATGCCAGGCTTTGGCGTCAGCGTCTGGACCTCACTGGTACCGGTGATCCTGATGGCGATGCGTGCCATAGCAGAGATGGTTCTGCCGAAAGGTCACGCGTTCCTGTCCGTTGCGGAGTTCCTGGGCGACCCGGTGATGGCGACGCTGATTGCGGTCCTGATCGCCATGTTCACCTTCGGTCTTAACCGTGGCCGTTCCATGGATCAGATCAACGACACGCTGACTTCTTCCATCAAAATCATTGCCATGATGCTGCTGATCATCGGCGGTGGCGGCGCGTTCAAACAGGTGCTGGTCGACAGCGGCGTGGATAAATACATCGCGGCCATGATGCATGAAACCAACGTCTCCCCGCTGCTGATGGCATGGTCTATTGCCGCGGTGTTGCGTATCGCGCTGGGCTCTGCGACCGTTGCGGCGATTACCGCGGGCGGTATCGTTGCGCCGCTGATTGCGACCACGGGCGTAAGCCCTGAGCTGATGGTTATCGCGGTTGGTTCCGGGAGCGTGATTTTCTCCCACGTGAACGATCCGGGCTTCTGGCTGTTCAAGGAGTACTTCAACCTGACCATCGGTGAAACCATCAAGTCCTGGTCCGCGCTGGAAACCATTATTTCGGTGTGCGGCCTGGTCGGGGTTCTGCTGTTGAATATGGTGGTTTGATGTATTAAGTCGGGTGGCGGCTATGCCTTACCCGACCTACTTAATGCACGTAGGCCCGGTAAGCGTTAGCGCCACCGGGCAATAAAAAACCCGCCACTGGCGGGTTTTTTATCACTTCTTCGCGGCTGCTTTTCGCCGTTTATCCAAATCCTTAATCAACCTGTTCACCCCGTCATCGGCGAACATCGCTTCAAGCGTTGTGGACAGCTTGCGACGCCAGTTTTTGTACTGATAGCTGGTGCCGGGGATGTTTACCGGCTCCGCCATATCAATCCAGTCTTCCGGTTGCAGACCGAGCAACGCGCTGTTGCTGTCGGCAATATAGCGCTGTAAGCCACGATTAAGCGTTGGCGTCATCGACATCAGCGACGCCTTATGCCCGGCGCGCTTCGGCAGACAGCCATGCTTATGCAGCGCATCCAGCAGCCCCTGCTTCGCCAGCTCGCGATCCTGATACAGCCCACGCAGAACCTCTTCATCCGGGTAGAGACCCAGCGTTTTGCCGAGCGTCAGGTCACCGCTTTCCCAGTAGCCTCTGAGCGTAGGAAGATCATGCGTCGTCGCGACTGCCATTGACTGTTCAGGGTACGCTTTCGGCGCGCGGAAGGTTTTCTCATGGTCGTTTTCAAAATAGAGCACTTTGTAGGAGTAAACCCCGCTGTCGCGGAGCTTGCTGACAATTTCCACCGGCACGGTACCGAGATCTTCGCCAATCACCATGCACTGATGACGTTTACTCTCCAGCGCGAGGATTGAGAGCAGATCGTCCACCGGATACTGCACGTACGCCCCGTGGTCAGCCGTTTCACCGTACGGGATCCACCACAGGCGCAGCACGGACATCACGTGGTCGATACGCAACGCGCCGCAGTTCTGCATGTTAGCGCGCAGCAGGTCGATAAACGGCTCGTAGGCACGCGCCGCCATCACGTGCGGATCCATCGGCGGTAAGCCCCAGTTCTGACCAAGCGGGCCCAGAATATCCGGCGGCGCCCCCACAGAAGCTTTCAGGCAGTAAAGCTCGCGGTCACACCAGGTTTCCGCCCCGCCTTCCGCCACGCCGACAGCCAGATCGCGATACAACCCGATCGGCATGTTATAGCCCTGGCTCACCTGCCAGCAGGCGGCAAACTGGCTGTACGCCAACCACTGCAACCAGAGATAGAAATCCACCTCGTCGGCATGCGTCTCACAGAACGCCTTCACTTCCGGGGTATCCACGGACTGATAGGCTTCCGGCCACACCGGCCAGCCCCAGCGCATCTCGTCCTCCTGAACCTGATACGCATGCAGCGCATCAAACGCCGCCTGCCAGTAAAGGCTCTCGCCCTCCTGCATTACAAACTGGCGAAAGGCTGCCATCTGCTCGTCGTCACGCTTCGCAAAGCCCTTCCATGCCAGACGCAAAGCCGCCATTTTCAGCGCGGTCACGGAGGCATAATCCACCCAGTCCGCCTCGCGGGCCTGCTTCAGCATCTGCTGCGTGGTCTCAAGCTTCCACCACGCCTGCGCCTCTTTGCTGTTTTTGAAATCGTCTAACGCGTTAACGTCGATGTAAATCACGTTCAGCCAGCGGCGGGAAGAGGGGCTGTACGGGCTGGCGCTTTCCGGGTTGGCCGGATAGAGCGCGTGGATCGGGTTAAGGCCGATGAACGCGCCGCCGCGCTCCCCAACAGATGCCAGCATCTTTTTCAGATCGCCGAAATCGCCGATTCCCCAGTTGCTGTCCGAGCGCAGGGTGTAGAGCTGCACGCAGGCACCCCACAGCTTTTTGCCTTCAAGCAGCGCCTTCGGCTCATAGCAGCGCTTTGGCGCCACGATCACCCGACAGTGAAAACGCTGGTCGTCCCGGGTCAGCGTAAGCGTGTGGTAGCCCTCCGGCAGCTTCGCCGGAAGGTTGAGGGTTTTGCCGCCGGTGGCATGGCCTTTGTGCTGATGCCCCTCTTCGGTGGTGAGCAGCCAGCTGAACTCGCCGCGCCCTTCCACCGCCAGCGGCATCTTTTTGCCCGCGGTAAAGACCTTCACGTTCGGCACCGGCGCACCCGACGCTTTCGCGTCGGTTTTGTGCATGGCATCCAGCAAACGTCTTTTGGTGTCCGCACCAATAGACTGCGGTTTGCCGTGCGCATTGATGTAACTGAGGCTAATTCCCGCCGCCTGCGCGGCACTGTCCAGACGTTTACTCTCCATCGCGCTTCCTTAGCGTTTTGCCTGCCAGATACGAGTCTGATAATCACGGATTGAGCGGTCAGAGCTGAACATACCGCAGCGCGCGGTGTTCAGGATACACGCGCGGGTCCAGGCATCCTGGTCGCGATACAGCACGTCGACCTGCTTCTGCGCTTCAACGTAAGCCGAGAAGTCAGCCATCACCAGGTACGGGTCGCCGCCCTGTTTGTCCATGCTGTGCAGCATCTGGTCAAACGCGTGCTTGTCGCCGTCGCTGTACTTCCCGCTTTCCAGCTCTTTGAGCACCGCATCCAGCACTTTATCTTTTTTACGCCATTTCACCGGGTCGTACCCTTTGGCTTTGATGGCTTTCACTTCTTCAACAGTATGGCCGAAGATAAAGATGTTCTCTTCGCCGACCTTCTCGGCGATTTCGACGTTCGCACCGTCCAGCGTGCCGACGGTCAGCGCGCCGTTCAGGGCCAGCTTCATGTTGCCGGTACCGGACGCTTCTTTACCGGCGGTAGAGATCTGCTCGGAAATATCCGCCGCCGGGATCAGCATTTCAGCCGCAGAAACGCAGTAGTCCGGCAGGAACACCACCTTCAGCTTGTCGCCCACTTTCGGATCGCTGTTGATCGCCGCCGCCACTTTATTAATGGCAAGGATAATGTTTTTCGCCAGGTAGTAGCCCGGCGCCGCTTTCGCACCGAACAGGAACACGCGCGGGACGCGGTCGGCCTGCGGGTTCTCGCGGATCTCTTTGTACAGCGCCAGAATGTGCAGCAGGTTCAGGTGCTGACGTTTGTACTCGTGCAGTCGTTTGATCTGGATATCGAAAATCGCATTCGGGTTGATCTCAATTCCGGTGCGCATTTTCACAAACTCGGCCAGACGAACCTTGTTCTCCAGCTTAATGGCGCGGTACTGCTCGCGGAACTTCGCGTTGTCGGCCTGTTTTTCCAGGTTGATGAGCTGGTCCAGGTCGTTGGCCCACTCTTTCTTCAGGGTCTTGTCCAGCAGGCCGGCCAGCAGCGGGTTGCACTGCTTAATCCAGCGACGCGGCGTGATGCCGTTGGTCACGTTATGGAATTTGGTCGGCCACAGCTGGTGGTATTCCGGGAAGAGATCTTTCACCACCAGATCCGAGTGCAGCGCGGCCACGCCGTTCACCGCAAAGCCGCTGACCACGCACATGTTCGCCATGCGCACCTGCTTGTCGTGCACCACTGCCAGCTTCGCCCAGACGGCCTTATCGCCCGGCCAGGTTTTCTCCACCAGCGTTTTGAACTGGTCGTTAATCTTGTTGATGATCTGCATATGGCGCGGCAGCAGCGTTTTCACCAGCTTCTCATCCCAGCACTCCAGCGCTTCCGGCATCAGGGTGTGGTTGGTGTAGGCGAAGGTGCGGCTGGTGATGGCCCAGGCGTCGTCCCAGCTCAGCTGATGCTCGTCGATCAGCACGCGCAGCAGTTCCGGGATGGCAATGGTCGGATGCGTGTCGTTAAGCTGAATAACTTCGAAGTCCGGCAGCTGAGCCAGCTTGCGGCCCGCCAGGTGGTGGCGACGCAGAATATCCGCCACGGAGCAGGCGCACTGGAAGTACTGCTGCATCAGACGCAGCTTTTTACCCGCCAGATGATTATCGTTCGGGTAGAGGACTTTGGTCAGCTTCTCGGCGTCGATCCCCTGCTGCTCGGCGCGCAGGAAATCACCGTCGTTGAATTTGGTCAGGTTAAACGGATGCGCGTGCTTCGCCTGCCACAGGCGCAGCGGCTGCGCCACGCCGTTACGGTAGCCGAGTACCGGCAGATCCCAGGCTTCACCGGTAATGGTGAACGCCGGTTCCCAGAGTCCCTGCTTCGTGACTTTCCCGCCAATCCCGACCTGCACATCCAGCTGCGCGTTGTGGCGGAACCACGGATAGGTATTGCGGTGCCAGTCGTCTGGCGCTTCCATCTGATGGCCGTCGGCAAATGACTGACGAAACAGGCCGTACTGATAGTTCAGGCCATAGCCAATCGCCGACTGGCCCACGGTTGCCATGGAATCCAGGAAGCAGGCTGCCAGACGTCCCAGACCGCCGTTACCCAGCGCCGGATCAATCTCTTCTTCCAGCAGATCGGTCAGGTTGATGTCGTGTTCTTTCAGCACGTCACCGACCTCCTGATACCAGCCAAGGTTCAGCAGATTGTTACCCGTCAGACGGCCAATCAGGAACTCCATTGAAATGTAGTTGACGTGACGCTGGCCTTTCACGGGCTTCGTCACAGGCTGAGCGTCCAGCTGCTCTGCGAGCGCCCCGCTCACCGCCTGCCACCACTGGTGAGGCGTCATTTCGTTTGCAGCATGAAGGCCAAAACGCTGCCACTGACGCGTCAGGGCAGCCTGAAATTGAGCTTTGTTGAAAGTAGGCTGTGACATAGGGAATCGGCATCCTGTAGAGAGTAAAAACATTTAACGCTAGTGTGCCTGGCTCATTGCGCCTCTTCCTCCTCCTGTCGGGGATTAGACAGGGAGGAGTAGCGGGGATGAGCATAAAAGTGTGATCGAGGCCACTGTGTGAGTGTGCGCTTCGCTGAAAAAGCGATCCCGGAAGAGCGTCAAAGAAATGAAATGCAGTTTCGGAGGAAATTAATCATCGCTGAAATGATTACTTACGTAGAATAATATTTCCGCGCGTCGCGATTATTCAGCACCCCTATTAAGCCGATGCAACTTTCCCCGAAGTTAATTAACTTCAGCGTCATTATCTCTTTCTGAAACCAGTTTCAGCGCAACCGCGACTTATGCACACAAGCCAGAAGCAGCGCGGCATCCAGCCATTTACGGAAAGTTCCATCAGTGATGAGAATGTTTTGTGACAGAGTGCAAATTCAGAGCCTCCAAACCCAGACATAACTTGCAATAGTTCCTCGATTGGCCGAACTTATAGATATTAATTACGAAGCGCAAAAAAAATAAATTCTCTCGTTCCCCACAGTGAAGTGAAAACTATGTTGATTCCGTCCAAATTAAGTCGCCCGGTTCGTCTTGACCATACTGTGGTCCGCGAGCGCCTGCTGGCTAAACTTTCCGGTGCGCATAATTTCCGACTGGCGCTGGTTACGAGTCCTGCGGGTTATGGAAAAACAACGCTCATTTCGCAATGGGCGGCAGGTAAAAGCGATCTTGGCTGGTACTCCCTGGATGAAGGGGATAACCAGCAGGAGCGTTTTGCCAGCTATTTAATTGCCGCGATTCAGCAGGCAACCAACGGACACTGCGTCACCAGCGAGGTGATGGTGCAAAAGCGCCAGTACGCCAGCCTGTCCTCTCTTTTCTCCCAGCTGTTTATCGAGCTGGCCGAATGGCATCGCCCGCTGTATGTGGTGATTGATGATTATCATCTGATCACCAACCCGGTTATTCACGAGTCCATGCGTTTCTTCCTGCGCCATCAGCCGGAAAACCTGACGCTGGTTGTCCTGTCGCGTAACCTTCCGCAGTTGGGCATTGCCAACCTGCGCGTGCGCGATCAGCTGCTGGAAATCGGCAGTCAGCAGCTGGCCTTTACCCATCAGGAAGCGAAGCAGTTCTTTGACTGCCGCCTGACGTCTCCGATTGAGGCGTCGGAAAGCAGCCGCCTGTGCGATGACGTTGCCGGCTGGGCCACGGCGCTTCAGCTGATTGCCCTCTCCGCGCGGCAAAACAACAGCCCGACGCATCAGTCCGCGCGCCGCCTGGCGGGCATCAACGCCAGCCACCTGTCGGATTATCTGGTGGATGAGGTACTCGACAGCGTTGACCTCTCCACCCGCCATTTCCTGCTGAAAAGCTCCCTGCTGCGTTCCATGAACGATGCGCTGATTGTACGCGTCACCGGCATTGAAAACGGGCAGCTTCAGCTCGAAGAGATTGAACGTCAGGGTCTGTTCCTGACGCGCATGGACGATCCCGGCGAATGGTTTAGCTACCATCCGCTGTTTGGCAGCTTCCTGCGCCAGCGTTGCCAGTGGGAACTGGCCGCAGAGCTGCCTGACATTCACCGCGCCGCCGCCGAAAGCTGGATGGCGCAAGGTTTCCCGAGCGAGGCTATCCACCATGCGCTGGCCGCCGGGGATGCCGGTATGCTGCGCGATATTCTGCTCAACCACGCGTGGGGACTGTTCAACCACAGTGAACTGACGCTGCTGGAAGAGTCGTTAAAAGCGCTGCCGTGGGAAAGCCTGCTGGAAAATCCGCGTCTGGTGCTGCTCCAGGCCTGGCTGATGCAGAGCCAGCATCGCTACAGCGAAGTGAACACCCTGCTGGCGCGCGCCGAGCAGGAGATGGAAAGCGAGATGGATACCACCCTGCATGGCGAATTTAACGCCCTGCGTGCGCAGGTGGCGATTAACGACGGTGACCCTGAGGAAGCCGAACGGCTGGCGATGGTCGCGCTGGATGAGCTGCCGCTGGCGAATTTTTACAGCCGTATTGTGGCCACCTCGGTACACGGCGAAGTGCTGCACTGTAAGGGCGATCTCACGCGTTCGCTTTCACTCATGCAGCAAACCGAACAGATGGCGCGCCGCCACGATGTCTGGCATTACGCCCTGTGGAGCCTGATCCAGCAAAGCGAGATTTTATTTGCTCAGGGGTTCCTGCAAGCCGCCTGGGAAAACCAGGAGAAAGCGTTCCAGCTGATCCGTGAACAGCATCTGGAACAGCTGCCGATGCACGAGTTCCTGTTGCGTATTCGCGCTCAGCTGCTGTGGGCATGGTCGCGTCTGGATGAAGCAGAAAGCAGCGCCCGCCAGGGTCTGAATGTTCTTTCAAGCTTCCAGCCGCAGCAGCAGCTCCAGTGTCTGGCTCTGCTGGTGCAGTGCTCGCTGGCGCGCGGCGACCTGGATAATGCCCGCAACCATCTTAACCGCCTGGAAAACCTGCTCGGCAACGGGCAGTACCATAGCGACTGGGTATCCAACGCCGATAAGGTCCGGGTGATTTACTGGCAGATGACCGGCGATAAAAAGTCCGCCGCCAACTGGCTGCGTCATACGCCTAAACCGGAATTTGCCAATAACCACTTCCTGCAAAGCCAGTGGCGCAACATCGCTCGCGTGCAGATCCTGCTGGGTGACTTTGAGCCTGCCGAGATTGTGCTGGAAGAGTTAAACGAAAACGCCCGCAGCCTGCGCCTGATGAGCGATTTAAACCGCAACCTGCTGCTGTTAAACCAGCTTTACTGGCAGGCGGGCCGTAAAAACGATGCCCAGCGCGTACTGCTGGAAGCGTTACAGCTGGCGAACCGCACCGGGTTTATCAGCCACTTTGTGATTGAGGGTGAAGTGATGGCCCAGCAGCTGCGCCAGCTGATTCAGCTCAACACACTGCCAGAACTCGATCAGCATCGCGCCCAGCGCATTCTGCGCGAGATTAACCAGCATCATCGCCACAAGTTTGCGCACTTCGATGAGAACTTTGTTGAACGTCTGCTGAACCATCCAGAAGTGCCGGAGCTTATCCGCACCAGCCCGCTCACCCAGCGTGAATGGCAGGTGCTGGGGCTGATCTACTCAGGCTACAGCAACGAGCAGATTGCCGGTGAGCTGGCGGTGGCGGCGACCACCATCAAAACGCACATTCGCAATCTGTATCAGAAGCTGGGCGTGGCGCACCGTCAGGATGCGGTGCAGCATGCGCAGCAGCTGTTGAAGATGATGGGATATGGAGTGTAGATCCTCTGCGGTCTGATGCCCTCACCCCGGCCCTCTCCCACAGGGAGAGGGAGAACGGCTTTTCAACACAACTCTAACTGCACATTATTATCTTTAATCACCTGCATGACGCCCGCCGGCGGCATCACGTCGGTGTAGACCGCATTCACCATGCTGATGCTGCCCATGTTCACCATCGCATTACGACCAAACTTGGAGTGATCCACCACCAGCATTACATGGCGTGAGTTCTCAATGATCGCGCGCTTGGTGCGCACTTCGTGGTAATCAAACTCCAGCAGCGAGCCGTCGGTGTCGATGCCGCTGATCCCCAGAATGCCAAAGTCGAGGCGGAACTGAGAGATAAAATCGAGCGTCGCTTCGCCGATAATGCCCCCGTCGCGGCTGCGCAGTTCGCCGCCCGCGAGGATGATGCGGAAATCGTCTTTCTGCATCAACGTGTTGGCCACGTTCAGGTTGTTGGTCACCACGCGCAGGTTCTCGTGGTTCAGCAGCGCATGGGCGACCGCTTCCGGGGTGGTGCCGATATCAATAAACAGCGTCGCGCCGTTCGGGATCTGGCTCGCCACTTTACGGGCGATACGCTCTTTCTCTGCCGTTTGCGTCGCCTTACGGTCATGCCATGAGGTGTTCACCGAGCTGGACGGCAGTGCGGCGCCGCCGTGGTGACGCAAAATACGGTTCTGATCGGCCAGGTCGTTGAGGTCACGACGGATGGTTTGCGGGCTGACGGCAAACTGCTCCACCAGCTCTTCAGTACTGACGTATCCCTGTTTTTTTACCAGTTCGATAATGGCGTCATGACGTTGTGTTTGTTTCATGAAATATCCCTGGGAATTATGTTCGTTTTCGCGCATGGAGCGTATCGGCCAGCGCCATCGCCAGCCCAACCGCCAGGCCGGTAACGTGCGCACCATTGGCGATAGACATACCAAACAGATCAAACCATCCGGCAATAAGCCATATTAACGCAAAGGTTATTAATCCACGTTGTAAATAGATGCCGCTATCCGGGTCGCGCTCGCCTCTGAGCCAGGCGTAACCCATCAGGGCGTACACCACGCCGGATAACCCGCCAAACCATGGACCGCTGAATTTGTGCTGCACGTAGCCGCTTAACAGGGCGCTGATAAGGGTGATCACAATCAGCTTGCCGCTGCCGAGCCGCTTCTCCACCGCCCCGCCGAGATACCACCACCACAGCAGGTTAAAGAGGATATGCATCACCGAGAAGTGCATCAGCGCATGCGTGAAGTAGCGCCAGACGTCAAATTGCAGGGAGGGATCGTACGGCCATGCGAGGGCAATCATCACGCTCTGGTCGCCCACCACGCTCATAATAATGAAGACGATGATGCAGGCTGCCATCAAAAGCAGCGTAAACGGTCCTGCGCGCTCGCGCAGGGTGGCGAGAAACGGAAAACGTTGATAGTGCAGGCCACTGCCGGTCTGGCCGGATTGCCAGCTTGCCGCCAGATAACGCGGGTCGCCCGGGTTTTCCAGAAAACGCGCAAGCTCGTCGTTCACGCGGCCGGCCTGGCTTTCGTCTGCCAGCCAGACATCCGTCTGTGTATGCTGCTGAATAGTCAGGATAATGCCCTGCGTCGCCATATAGTCGACAAACGCCTGGGCGACGCGCGGGTTGCTAAAAGAGGTGATCATCAACATGGGCAGCGGTCGCTTATTTCCACACAAAAGGGGACAGTATAGCGGGATCAGCGCTCAAACGCGTATTCAACTTCTGCCGGGAAATGACGATGCCAGGCATCGAAGCCGCCATCGACGCTGTACACCGCGTCGTAACCCTGCTGGAGCAGATACTGCGCCGCGCCTTTACTGCTGTTGCCGTGATAGCACATCACCATCACCGGGGTATCGAAGTCGTTATCGCGCATAAACGCGCCCAGCGTGTCGTTGGTGAGATGGAACGCGCCCGGCGTGTGGCCCATCGCAAAGCTCTGCGGATCGCGGATATCCACCAGCACCGCTTTTCCCTGGTGCATCTTCTGATGGGCTTCTTCTACGTTAATACATTCAAACTGATCCATGGTGTTCTCATCTTATATTCAGGTGTGGTGCGGTTTTCCCCTCACCCTACCCTCTCCCGGAGGGAGAGGGAAACGGATCACCCTCTCCCCGTGGGAGAGGGCTGGGGTGAGGGCATCAGACCGCACTATTTTACCCCGTAGTGTACGTCCTGGCGGCGGGTAAACGCCATTATGTTATCCATATCACTCTAAATTGTTTTTTTGATGTTACCAAAAGCGCGTTCCTTTGCTATTATGAGCGATATCGAACATTTTTGAGCTTTAACGAAAGTGCATGAGGGTGTTATGGAAACCAAAGATCTGATTGTGATAGGCGGTGGCATCAACGGTGCCGGTATTGCGGTTGATGCCGCAGGACGCGGTTTATCCGTGCTGATGCTGGAAGCTAACGATCTCGCCTGCGCGACGTCGTCCGCCAGCTCCAAGCTGATCCACGGTGGCCTGCGCTACCTGGAACACTACGAATTTCGCCTGGTCAGCGAAGCGCTGGCTGAACGCGAAGTACTGCTGAAAATGGCTCCGCATCTGGCGATCCCGATGCGTTTCCGTCTGCCTCATCGCCCGCATCTGCGTCCGGCGTGGATGATCCGCATTGGTCTGTTTATGTACGATCATCTGGGTAAACGCACCAGCCTGCCGGGTTCGACAGGTTTGCGTTTTGGCTCAGAGTCGGTTCTTAAACCTGAAATCGTGCGCGGTTTCGAATATTCCGACTGCTGGGTGGACGATGCGCGTCTGGTGCTGGCTAACGCGCAGATGGTCGAGAAGAAAGGCGGCGAGGTGAAAACCCGTACCCGCGCGACCGCCGCACGCCGCGAAAACGGCCTGTGGATTGTGGAAGCGGAAGACGTGGATACCGGTGAGAAGTTTAGCTGGAAAGCGCGCGGCCTGGTGAACGCCACCGGCCCGTGGGTAAAACAGTTCTTCGATGACGGTATGCACCTGCCTTCTCCGTACGGCATCCGCCTGATCAAGGGCAGCCACATTGTGGTGCCGCGCGTGCATACCCAGAAACAGGCTTATATCCTGCAAAATGAAGACAAGCGCATTGTGTTTGTGATCCCGTGGATGGACGAGTTCTCCATCATCGGCACCACCGACGTAGAGTACAAAGGCGATCCGAAAAACGTAGAGATCGACGAGAGTGAAGTCAGCTACCTGCTGAAAGTGTACAACGCGCACTTTAAGAAACAGCTGGCGCGCGATGACGTGGTCTGGACCTACTCCGGCGTGCGTCCGCTGTGTGATGACGAGTCTGACTCACCGCAGGCCATCACCCGTGACTATACGCTTGATATTCATGACGTGGACGGTCAGGCGCCCCTGCTGTCGGTATTTGGCGGTAAGCTCACCACCTACCGTAAACTGGCGGAGCACGCGCTGGAGAAACTGGCGCCGTATTACAAAGGCATCGGCCCGGCGTGGACGAAAGGCGCCGTGCTGCCTGGCGGCGATATCGGCGATAACCGCGACGATTACGCCGCGAAGCTGCGTCGCCGCTTCCCGTTCATTACCGAAGGAATGGCGCGCCACTATGCCCGCACCTACGGCAGCAACACCGAACTGTTCCTCGGCGAGGCGAAAGAGATTGCCGATCTGGGCGAACATTTTGGCCATGAGCTGTACGAAGCGGAACTGCGCTACCTGGTGGAACACGAGTGGGTGCGCCGTCTGGACGATGCTATCTGGCGTCGTACTAAAGAAGGGATGTGGCTGAATGCCGAGCAGCAGTCTCGCGTGGCGCAATGGTTGCAACAACATGCGGGAAAGCGTGAATTGTCGTTGGCGTCGTAATTGAAAAAAAGCCGGGTGGCGGCTCCGCCTTACCCGGCCTACTCGATCCCGTAGGCCCGGTAAGCGCAGCGCCACCGGGCTTTGTTTTTACAACCGCACCGGATCAATATGCCAGATATTCTCGGCATACTCTTTGATGGTTCTGTCCGACGAGAAGTATCCCATGTTGGCGATGTTATGCATCGCGGCGCTGGTCCACTTCTCCTGCTGACGGTACAGTTCGTCCACCTTATCCTGACAATCCACGTAGCTGCGGTAATCCGCCAGCACCTGATAGTGATCGCCAAAGTTAATCAGCGAGTCCACCAGATCGCGATAGCGTCCGGGCTCCTCAGGGTTAAACACGCCGGTGGCGATTTGCGTCAGCACCTGGCGTAACTCGTCATCCTCTTCATAATACTCACGCGGCGAGTAGCCCTGCTTGCGCAGCGCCTCCACCTCTTCCGCCGTATTCCCGAAAATAAAGATATTCTCCGCGCCCACATGCTCCAGCATTTCGACATTTGCGCCGTCCAGCGTGCCGATAGTCAGCGCGCCGTTCAGGGCAAACTTCATGTTACTGGTGCCGGATGCTTCCGTCCCCGCCGTGGAAATCTGCTCAGAGAGATCCGCCGCCGGAATAATCAGCTGCGCCAGGCTTACGCTGTAGTTCGGGATAAACACGACCTTCAGCTTATCGCCAATGTCCGGATCGTGATTCACCACCTTCGCCACATCGTTGATGAGATGAATGATGTGCTTCGCCATGTAGTACGCGGACGCCGCCTTACCGGCAAAGATTTTCACGCGCGGCACCCACTCCGCCGTCGGGTCAGCCTTAATGCGGTTGTAGTGGGTAATAACGTGCAGGACATTCATCAGCTGACGCTTGTACTCGTGGATACGTTTGATCTGCACGTCGAACAGCGCTTTCGGGTTCGCCACCACGTTCAGATGCATCGCCAGCCAGACCGCCAGACGCTTCTTGTTCAGCAGCTTGGCTTCCCGTACCGCTTTATTCACCGTCGGGAAATCAATGTGCTGCTCCAGCTCGCTCAGCTGGCTCAAATCGGTGCGCCAGGTGCGGCCAATGTTCTCATCCAGAACATCGGAGAGCGGCTGGTTCGCCAGCGCCAGCCAGCGGCGCGGGGTGACGCCGTTGGTCACGTTGCAGAAACGCGTCGGGAAGATCTTCGCAAAGTCCGCAAACAGGGACTGCACCATCAG
This sequence comes from Enterobacter sp. MGH 33, assembly GCF_000534535.1. Taxonomy (NCBI): domain Bacteria; kingdom Pseudomonadati; phylum Pseudomonadota; class Gammaproteobacteria; order Enterobacterales; family Enterobacteriaceae; genus Enterobacter; species Enterobacter sp. MGH 33. The sequence goes on from NZ_KI973212.1 coordinate 4,745,961, forward strand.
GTTCGAGTGCAGCTCTGACACGCCGTTCACCTTGTGGCTGATCACCACCGCCAGCCAGGCCATGCGTACGCGACGCCCGTTGGATTCATCAATGATCGAGGCGCGGCTCAGCAGACCGGTATCGTTCGGGTACTGCTCCTGCAAGGTCTTGAGGAAGTAGTCGTTGATCTCGAAGATGATTTGCAGATGGCGCGGCAGAATTTTGCCGAGCATATCCACCGGCCACGTCTCCAGCGCTTCACTCATCAGCGTATGGTTGGTGTACGAGAACACCTGGCAGGTTACTTCAAACGCGTCATCCCAGCTGAACTTATGCTCGTCAATCAGCAGGCGCATCAGCTCAGGGATCGACAGCACCGGATGGGTATCGTTAAGGTGAATGGCGGTTTTTTCCGCCAGATTCGCATAGGTTTTGTGCAGCTGATAGTGACGGCTAAGGATATCCTGAATCGTTGCCGAGACGAGGAAATACTCCTGACGCAGGCGCAGCTCGCGGCCTGAGTAGGTCGAGTCATCCGGATACAGGACGCGTGACACATTCTCGGAGTGGTTTTTATCTTCCACCGCCGCGAAGTAGTCACCCTGGTTGAATTTACCCAGGTTGATCTCGCTACTGGCCTGCGCGTTCCACAGGCGCAGCGTATTGGTCGCATCGGTGTCGTAGCCGGGGATGATCTGGTCATAGGCCACGGCGAGGATCTCCTCGGTTTCCACCCAGCGGGATTTTTTCCCTTCCTGCTGAATACGCCCGCCAAAACGCACCTTGTAGCGCGTGTTGTGGCGCTTGAACTCCCACGGGTTACCGTACTCCAGCCAGTAGTCTGGAGACTCTTTCTGACGACCATCCACGATGTTCTGCTTGAACATACCGTAGTCGTAGCGAATACCGTAGCCGCGCCCCGGCAGCGCCAGCGTCGCCAGTGAATCGAGGAAACAGGCGGCAAGACGCCCGAGACCACCGTTACCCAGCCCCGGGTCGTTCTCTTCGTCAATCAGCTCTTCTAAATCCAGCCCCATCTCTTCCAGTGCGTTTTTGACGTCGTCATAAATCCCGAGCGATAACAGCGCATTGGAGAGGGTGCGACCAATCAGAAACTCCATCGACAGGTAATACACCTGTCGCGTCTCCTGCGAAAGCTGGGCGCGGTTGGAGCGCAGCCAGCGTTCGACCATACGGTCACGCACCGCAAACAGCGTGGCGTTCAGCCACTCATGTTTGTTGGCAATAACGGGATCTTTCCCAATGGTAAACATCAGCTTATAGGCGATGGAGTGTTTCAACGCCTCAACGCTGAGCGTGGGGGAAGAGTAGCTAAATGGAGCATTCATATCAGTAACTTCGCCTCGTTACATCAAGCGTTGATAAAGGTCGCGGTAGGACTGCGCCGCAACATGCCAGCCAAAGTCCATGGACATCGCCTGACGTTGTACGTAACGCCACAGGGATGGACGGGACCACAAGACGAAAGCACGCCGGATCGCCCGAAGCAGCGACCAGGCATTACTGTCCTCGAAAACAAACCCGCTGGCGATACCGTCCGCCAGGTTTTCCAGGGAGCTGTCAGACACCGTATCCGCCAGCCCGCCCGTGCGGCGTACCAGCGGCAACGTGCCGTATTTCAGACCATAGAGCTGCGTCAGGCCGCAGGGCTCGAAGCGGCTCGGCACCAGAATCACGTCCGCGCCGCCCATGATGCGGTGCGAGAACGCTTCGTGATAGCCAATCTGCACGCCCACCTGCCCCGGATGTTCCGCCGCGGCCGCAAGGAAACCTTCCTGCAATACCGGGTCGCCCGCGCCGAGCAGCGCCAGCTGGCCGCCCTGCTCCAGTAATCCCGGCAGCGCTTCCAGCACCAGATCCAGCCCTTTCTGGCTGGTCAGGCGGCTGACCACCGCAAACAGCGGCACCTTGTCGTTGACCTTCAGCCCCATCGCAATCTGTAGCTGGCGCTTGTTCTCCGCTTTGTCCTCCACGGAGTCGCGACCATAGCGCGCCGCCAGCAGGAGGTCCGTTTCCGGATTCCAGATCTGTTCATCCACGCCGTTCAGAATGCCCGACAGGCGACCTTCACGGTGGCGCTGTTGCAGCAGCCCTTCCATACCGTAACCGAACTCCGGCTGGGTAATTTCCCGCGCGTAGGTTGGGCTGACCGCCGTGATGTGGTCGGCGTAGTACAGACCGGCCTTCAGGAACGAAATCTGTCCGTTAAACTCCAGTCCGTGCATGTTAAAGAACGACCATGGCAGATCGATGTCATTCATATGATGCGCGTAATACATGCCCTGATACGCCAGGTTGTGCACCGTAAACACCGATTTGGCCGGGTGCCCCTTCGCCGCCAGATACGCAGGAGCCAGCCCCGCATGCCAGTCATGCGCGTGCACCACGTTCGGACGCCAGAACGGATCCAGTCCGACGGCCATTTCCGCCCCCACCCAGCCGAGCAGGGCAAAGCGCATCACGTTATCGGTATAGGCGTACAGGTTGGTATCGTGATACGGGCTGCCGGGTCGATCGTATAAATGCGGGGCATCAATCAGGTAAATCCCTACGCCATTGTAATGTCCAAACAGCAGGGTGATACGTCCCGCGAAGGTCTCGCGACGGGTAACAACCTTTGCATCGGGAATACCGCGCCGGATATCCGGAAAAGCGGGCAACAACACGCGGGTATCCACCCCTCCGGCGATTTGCGCCGCTGGTAATGCACCAAGAACATCCGCCAGGCCGCCCGTTTTTAACAACGGGAACATCTCAGAACATACGTGTAAAACCTGCATCATCGCTCCTGTTTGATTTGCAGCTTCCGCAACATTTCCCGTGTTACTAACACGATCCCCTCTTCCGAACGGTAGAAACGACGCGCATCTTCTTCCGCGTTTTCCCCAATCACCATCCCTTCGGGAATGATGCAGGCACGATCGATAACGCAGCGACGCAGACGACATGAGCGTCCTACCCAGACATCCGGCAGCAGAACTGCCGAATCGATATTACAGAATGAGTTTATACGCACGCGCGGGAACAGCACGGACTGCACCACCACCGAACCGGAGATAATGCAGCCGCCAGAGACCAGCGAGTTGAGCGTCATGCCGTGGCTGCCGGAGCGATCCTGAACGAACTTCGCCGGCGGCAACGATTCCATATGCGTGCGAATCGGCCAGTTCTGGTCGTACATATCCAGCTCAGGCGTGACGGACGCCAGATCGAGGTTGGCTTTCCAGTACGCTTCCAGCGTTCCCACATCGCGCCAGTAAGGCTCCGCATTCGGATCGGACTGCACGCAGGACAGCGGGAAGGGATGTGCATACGCCATGCCAGCTTTGGTGATTTTCGGGATGATGTCTTTACCGAAGTCGTGGCTGGAGTTTTCGTCTTTGTCGTCTTCTTCCAGCAGTTCATAAAGATAATCGGCATCAAAGACATAAATCCCCATGCTGGCGAGCGATTTGGTGTCGTCGCCCGGCATGGTTGGCGGGTTCGCCGGTTTTTCGACAAAGTCGATAATCTTGTCGTCGCCATCTACATGCATCACGCCAAACGCGGTTGCTTCCGCAACAGGCACCGGCAGACACGCCACGGTGCAGCGCGCCCCTTTTTCGACGTGGTCGATCAGCATGTGGGAGTAATCTTGCTTGTAGATGTGGTCCCCGGCGAGGATAACGATGTATTCCGCGCTGTAGCGACGAATGATGTCGAGGTTCTGGGTCACGGCATCCGCCGTGCCGCGGTACCAGTTCTCCCCGTGAACGCGCTGCTGCGCCGGGAGCAGATCGACAAACTCGTTCATCTCTTCGCTGAAGAATGACCAGCCGCGCTGAATGTGCTGCACCAGCGTGTGCGACTGATACTGGGTAATGACGCCAATACGGCGAATGCCTGAGTTCAGGCAGTTGGAAAGTGCAAAATCGATAATACGGAACTTACCACCAAAGTGAACGGCCGGTTTGGCGCGCTTGATGGTCAAATCTTTCAGACGGGTACCACGCCCGCCCGCGAGTATCAGGGCAACTGTTTTTAATGGTAGCTGGCGCGCCAACATTAACGGATCGTTCTTCTCTAATCTAACCATGACTAACTCCTTTTTTATCATCTTTGGAATACGCACACTCCGTGCGCAGGCCCGTGCCAGACAGCCATAACAACCGGATTATCCGCTCCGGCAAAGGGAGGAATGGCTCGCCATTCCCCGTCAGGTAAAACAATCTCTGCGACGTCATCCGTCGCGTTCAGCGTCACCAGCCACGCATCCGAAAGCAGGATTTGCAGACAGGGTATGCCGTGTTGCCACTCTTGCGCGCTTAACGGTTGCGCGTCTTTATTCAGCCAGCGAACGTTTCCGTCGCCCTCTTCCCACCAGCGGTCGGCGGTGAGCGCGGGGATGCGCTGGCGAAGATGGATCAGCGCCGCGGTGAAATGGGTCAGCCCGCTGTTCGCTTCTCCCCAGTCGAGCCAGGTCAGGGTGTTGTCCTGGCAATAGGCGTTGTTGTTGCCGTGCTGGCTGTGGCCGTGCTCATCGCCCGCCAGCAGCATCGGCGTGCCCTGCGACAACAAAAGCGTCGTCAGCAGCGCATGAACGCTGGCGCGTCGCCGCTCGATCACATCCAGACTTCCGCCTAACCCTTCTATACCATGGTTGAAGCTATGGTTATTGTTAGTCCCATCGCGATTCTCCTCGCCGTTTGCCTCATTGTGTTTCTGATTGAAACAAACGCAGTCGCGCAGCGTAAAACCGTCGTGTGCCGTCAGCAGGTTAATGGTGGCCGACGGACGTTTGCCGTCACGCTTGAAGAGATCGCTGGAGCCGGCAAAGCGACCGGCAAACTCCCCCAGCGACAGATCGCGCGTCAGCCAGAAGCGGCGGATGGCATCGCGGAAGTGGTCGTTCCACTCGGCAAACAGCGGCGGGAAATTCCCCACCTGATAACCGCCCTCTCCGATGTCCCAGGGCTCCGCGATCAGCTTAACCTTTGAGAGCACCGGGCAGTTTTTGATGGCCTCAAACAGCGGCGCCTGCTGGCTGAACGCCGGGGTGCGCCCCATCACCGGCGCCAGGTCGAAGCGAAAACCGTCCACGTGGAACGTCTCAACCCAGTATTTCAGGCACTCGTACGCGTAATGCGTAACGGCCGGATGACTGAGGTTGAGGGTGTTACCGCACCCGGTCCAGTTCTCGTAATCGCCGTCGTCCCTGATCCAATAATAGCTACGGTTATCGATTCCGCGCTGTGAGAGCGTCGGGCCGTCAAGATCGCTTTCCGCACTGTGGTTCAGCACCACGTCCAGAATGACCTCGATACCCGCCGCGTGAAGCGCCTTCACCGCATCGCGAAACTCATCCCGTGCCTTCTCCGGCTGCACCGCGTAGCGCGGGTCGAGGGCGAACATCGCCAGCGGGTTGTAGCCCCAGTAGTTGCTTAACCCAAGACGCTGTAGCCGCGGCTCGCTGGCGAAATGCGCCACGGGCAATAGCTCCAGCGCGGTGATCCCTAAGTGCTTCAGGTACGCGACCATCGTCGGATGCCCAAGCGCTTTGTAGGTGCCGCGCATCTCTTTAGGGATTGACGGGTGCAGATATGTCAGCCCTTTAACGTGAGCTTCATAAATAACGGTGTTGCCCCACGGCGTGCGCGGCGGGGCATCGTCTTCCCAGTCGTAGAGATCGTGCACCACCACGCTTTTGGGCGCGACGGGCGCGCTGTCGCGGTGGTCAGGTTCGCCGTAGCCAACGTGGAACAGCGAGTCATCTTTAAACTCACCGTCCACGCGGTGCGCGCACGGGTCAATCAGCAGCTTCGCCGGGTTAAACCAGTGCCCCTGAGAGGGCTCCCAGGGGCCGTGTACGCGAAAACCGTAGTGCATCCCCGGCCGTCCTCCGGCCAGGTAGCCATGCCAGGTATCCCCCGTGCGCGCCGGTAAATCGTAACGGTGCTCGTTACCTTCCCCGTCAAACACACAGAGTTCCACCCGCTCCGCATGGGCGGAAAAGAGCGTGAAGTTCACCCCCTTTCCGTCAAAACTCGCCCCGAGCGGTTCGGGTTTACCTGCCGTAAGCTGCGTCATTCACCCTCCCGCACCAGCCAGATTGTGCCAAGCGGCGGCAGCGTCAGGCTCAGGGAGTTCGGACGGCCGTGGCTTTCAATGGCATCGCTCTGCACCAGGCCACCGTTACCCGCGTTGCTGCCGTGGTAGTGCATGGAGTCGGTATTGAGAATTTCGCGCCATTTGCCCGGCTGGTTAATGCCGAAGCGGTAGTGTTCGCGCGGCACCGGCGTGAAGTTGCTGGCGACAATGATCTCGTTACCCGCCTTGTCGCGGCGCACAAAGACAAACACCGAGCGCTCGTGGTCGTCCACCACCAGCCACTCAAAGCCGTACGGATCGAAGTCCAGCTCGTGCAGCGCTTTGTGGTGGCGATAGGTCAGGTTCAGGTCACGGACCAGACGCTGTACGCCGTGGTGCCAGTTGTCCGCACCTTCCAGCAGATGCCAGTCAAGGCTGCTATCGTGGTTCCATTCGCGGCCCTGAGCGAACTCGTTGCCCATAAACAGCAGCTTTTTACCCGGGAAAGCAAACAGCCAGCCGTAGTAAGCGCGCAGGTTGGCAAACTTCTGCCATGGGTCGCCCGGCATGCGGTCGAGAATGGATTTCTTGCCGTGCACCACTTCATCGTGCGACAGCGGCAGCATGAAGTTTTCGGTGTAGTTATAGAGCAGCCCGAAGGTGAGCTTATCGTGGTGATACTGACGATAAACCGGGTCGAGCTTCATGTAGTCGAGCGTGTCGTGCATCCAGCCGAGGTTCCATTTGTACCAGAAGCCCAGACCACCCATTGCCGGTGGACGGGAAACGCCCGGGAAGTCGGTGGACTCTTCCGCCATGGTCACGGCGCCTTCCACCTGCTCGCCGATAATGCGGTTGGTGTTGCGCAGAAACTCAATCGCTTCGAGGTTTTCACGGCCGCCATACTCGTTCGGGATCCACTCCCCCTCTTTGCGGCTGTAGTCGCGGTAAATCATCGACGCCACCGCATCCACGCGCAGGGCATCAATGCCGAAGCGTTCGATCCAGTACAGCGCGTTCCCGACCAGGTAGTTCGATACTTCACGGCGACCGTAGTTGTAGATCAGCGTGTTCCAGTCCTGGTGATAGCCTTCGCGCGGGTCGCTGTGCTCGTACAGCTTTGTGCCGTCGAACTCTGCCAGCGCAAAATCATCCGACGGGAAGTGGCCCGGCACCCAGTCGAGGATCACGTTCAGCCCGGCGGCGTGCGCGGCATCGATGAAATAGCGGAAGTCATCGCGCGTGCCGAAGCGGCGCGTGGGCGCATACAGCCCGGTTGGCTGATAGCCCCAGCTGCCGTCAAATGGGTGTTCGTTGATCGGCAGCAGCTCCAGATGGGTAAAGCCCATCCATTTGGCGTACGGCACCAGCTGGTCCGCCAGCTCGCGATAGCTCAGCCAGAAGTTGTTATCGGTGTGGCGACGCCACGAGCCGAGATGCACTTCATAGACGGAGATTGGCGCATCAAAGCGGTTGGCCTGCTTGCGCTCCTCACTCTGGACAACCTTCTCCGGCAGGCCGCAAATCAGCGAGGCGGTATTCGGGCGTAGCTCTGCCTCAAAGGCGTACGGGTCAGATTTAATGCGCAGCTTGCCGTTGGCATCGATCATCTCGAATTTGTAGAGCTGACCGTTGTGCGCGCCGGGGATAAACAGCTCCCAGATGCCGGTTTCCCGGCGCAGACGCATGGGGTGACGACGACCGTCCCAGTAGTTGAACTGCCCGACGACGGAGACGCGCTGGGCGTTTGGCGCCCATACGGCAAAACGCGTGCCGGTGATACCGTCCATGGTATCTGCATGGGCACCCAGCGTTTCGTAGGGGCGTAAATGGGTCCCTTCGGACAGCAGCCAGGCGTCCATCTCTTTTAAGAGCGGGCCGAAGCTATAGGGATCGTCAATCAGGTTTTGCTGACCGTGCCAGATAACGGCAAGCTGATAACGAAAAGGATTTTTACGGCGGGGCATGACGCCCGAGAAGAAGCCACGCGAGTCGAGGCATTCCAGATTACCTACCTTGCGGCCGGTTTTGGGTTCGATAACCCACACTTCTGTTGCATCCGGTAACAGCGCCCGAACTTCCAGTCCGGCCTCTGTACGGTGCATCCCTAGCACAGAAAAGGGGTCGGCAAAGTGACCCGCAATAAGCGCATTAATCACGTCTCTCGAAATACGATCGGACATGGTGTTCATCCTGTTTTTTTATGTCGCCCTTTTTACGCGCTCCGGGACGACTTTTAATGTGACCTAAACGGTGCAGTTAATCCTCTCTGCTCCGCCCTACCCTCAGGTGAGAAATAAATCTTCCTTAAAGCATAGCCAACGTCGTGGGTCCTCCTGATAAAAAATAAGACATCTGCGTTTTACTCCATGTAGTACGCAAAAAAAGGGGGTGACAATCACCCCCCGTGTTTAACAAATTATTACGCCAGCTGGCGCAGCATACGGCGCAGCGGCTCGGCTGCACCCCACAGCAGCTGATCGCCAACGGTGAACGCGGAGAGGTACTCCGGCCCCATGTTCAGCTTGCGCAGACGACCAACCGGGGTGGTCAGCGTGCCGGTAACGGCTGCCGGGGTCAGTTCGCGCATGGTGATATCGCGATCGTTTGGCACCACTTTCGCCCACGGGTTGTGTGCGGCCAGCAGCTCTTCCACGGTCGGAATAGACACATCTTTTTTCAGTTTAATGGTGAAGGCCTGGCTGTGGCAGCGCAGCGCGCCGATACGCACGCACAGACCGTCAACCGGAATGGTGTTCGCGGTGCCGAGGATTTTGTTGGTCTCAGCCTGGCCCTTCCACTCTTCGCGGGTCTGGCCGTTATCCAGCTGTTTGTCGATCCACGGGATCAGGCCACCGGCCAGCGGTACGCCAAAGTTATCCACCGGCAGCTCGCCGCTGCGGGTGAGCTGAGTGACTTTACGCTCGATGTCGAGGATGGCGGACGCCGGGTCTGCCAGCTCGGCAGCGACGCTCTGGTGCAGCTGGCCCATCTGGGTCAGCAGCTCACGCATATGACGCGCGCCGCCGCCGGACGCCGCCTGGTAGGTCGCCACGGAGACCCACTCCACCAGATCCTGTGCGAACAGGCCGCCGAGGGACATCAGCATCAGGCTGACGGTGCAGTTACCGCCAACAAAGGTTTTCACGCCGTTGTTCAGGCCGTCGGTGATGACGCCCTGGTTAACCGGGTCAAGAATAATGATGGCATCGTCTTTCATGCGAAGCGAAGAGGCCGCATCAATCCAGTAGCCCTGCCAGCCGCTTTCACGCAGCTTCGGATAGATTTCGTTGGTATAATCGCCGCCCTGGCAGGTCACAATAATGTCGAGTGCCTTCAGCGCTTCCAGATCGTAAGCATCCTGCAACGTGACTGTGGTACCCCCAAAGGACGGTGCAGCCTGGCCGAGCTGGGAAGTGGAGAAGAAGACCGGGCGGATGGCGTCGAAATCGCGCTCTTCAACCATGCGTTGCATGAGTACAGAGCCGACCATACCGCGCCAGCCGATAAAACCAACGTTTTTCATAGCATTTTTTTCCTGCAAGGGGTGTGTGCTGATTGTGCAAGCCAGTATTGAACTGGGATATGCTTCACATTACAAAATGCTGCCAAAGTCGCAAGCGAAATTAATCGATGATTGCCCGGCAATCAGAAAAAGTGCTAATCATCGCAATGACCACAATAAGTATCAGGGATAATTTAAGATGAGTGAAATCATTTCCGCAGCGGTTTTATTGATCCTGATTATGGATCCGCTCGGTAATCTGCCGATCTTCATGTCAGTGCTGAAGCATACCGAGCCGAAGCGCCGCCGGGCGATCATGATCCGCGAGCTGCTCATCGCCCTGCTGGTGATGTTTATCTTCCTGTTCGCCGGTGAAAAAATCCTCGCTTTCCTGAACTTACGCGCCGAAACGGTCTCCATTTCCGGCGGGATCATTTTGTTCCTGATTGCTATTAAGATGATTTTCCCGAGCGCGGAGGGCAGCAGCAGCGGCCTGCCTGCGGGTGAAGAGCCGTTTATCGTGCCGCTGGCAATTCCGCTGGTCGCCGGGCCAACGATTCTGGCGACGCTGATGCTGCTGTCGCATCAGTATCCGAATCAGATGAGCCATCTGGTGATTGCCCTGCTGATCGCCTGGGGCGGGACGTTTATTATCCTGTTGCAGTCGTCGCTGTTCCTGCGCCTGCTGGGTGAGAAAGGGGTAAACGCCCTGGAGCGCCTGATGGGGCTGATTCTGGTGATGATGGCGACGCAGATGTTCCTGGACGGGATCCGGGCATGGATGAAAGGGTGAAGATGTAAAAAAGCCGGGTGGCGCTTGCGCTTACCCGGCCTACGGGACCTGATGCCTCTACCATTAAAAATATTCATTCGTTTTGCGAGCCGCCTTCCAGAGCCTCTCTTGCCACTCCGCCCCTAACGCAGTATCTTCTTGCCGCGCCTGCAAAATCAGGCGTCAGGGTTGGTCCCCTGTTATCCTCATCCGCGATGAATCTCTTTTTATCGCGCAGTCAGTTACACTTCAATGGTGGGCTGGACGGTGGCGCCGCAAGGCGCGCCGGTAGCTGATGAGGCCGGTAGGACCAACTCCGTTCAGTCCATCACCAGTGAGGTTGGTCCCTCCAAAGATGGTCAACTCAACTCATTAGAGGCTGTCTTATGACTACTCCCCCTAACTTTTCTCACACTTTATTTACTACCCCGTTCGATCACACTACCGATTTCACCGAACTGGCAGACAATTGCGAGCGATTCGTAGACGTGCTGGTTGAATGTGACGATTCAGCACAAAAGATGGCGCTATGCGGACGGCTTTCCGCCTGCCTCGCCCTGCTCCAGCCCACGCTGCTTGAACCTGTTCCGGAATATCTAAAAGCCAGCCTGACGGTGGATGACCTGCCGCTGGACGTGCCGGTCTTCGAGCCGGAAGTGGATCAGTTAGGACGGTATTGCCAGTTGCTAACGCAAATGCTGTTGGCTCGAACGCTCTCGGCGAGCGATGAAAGAGTCGCAGGAGATTTGTTGCAGGATTTAGTGGGGTTTTACAGTGATACGCTGAAAGCGCCGCGCTGGTTGCGCACAAAGGAAGGCATCGTGCCGCTGTAAAAAAGCCGGGTGGCGCTTGCGCTTACCCGGCCTACGGGACCTAAGTTTTTTGTAGGTCGGGTAAGGCGAAGCCGCCACCCGACAAAATACGCCCTCTGCGGCCTGATGCCCTCACCCCAGCCCTCTCCCACGGGGAGAGGGAGAAAACCGGGATTAGCTCAGCAGCGTAAACGCAATCATCCCGACAACCGCACCCGTCGTGCCGAGGATGGTTTCCATCAGCGTCCAGGTTTTAAGGGTTTGCGCTTCGGTTGCGCCGGTAAATTTACCGAACAGCCAGAAGCCCGCGTCGTTCACGTGAGAAACCACAATCGAGCCACCCGCGATACAGATAGAGAGCGCCGCCATCTGCGCACCGGAGTAGTTCAGCTGTTCAATCACCGGCATCACCAGACCCACGGCGGTTAAGCACGCTACGGTCGCGGAGCCCTGAATGATACGTACCGCCGCGGCCAGCACGAAACAGGTGACTGCAATCGGCAGCCCCATCCCGGTCAGCGCTTCGCCCAGCGCCGGACCAACGCCGGAATCCACCAGCACCTGCTTAAACACGCCGCCCGCCCCGATCACCAGCAGGATAATCCCCGCCGGTTGCAGCGCGGCACCACAGATCTCCATCACGCGGTCTTTCGGCATGCCCTGACGCATCGCCAGGCCGTAAATTGCTACCAGACACGCCACCAGGATCGCGGTGAACGGATGACCAATAAATTCGAACCATTCGTAAGCGGTTGACCCCACCGGCACAAAGCGCGCAGCGATGGTTTTCAGGCCCACCAGCACCAGCGGCAGCAGGATCAGCGACAGGCTGAAGCCGAAGGACGGCATTTTGCCCTCGCCCAGGTGCGGCTCGGAGATGTCATCCGGAATGTGCAGCTCAACGTAACGGCTGATGAAGTTGCCCCACAGCGGACCAGCGATAATCATCCCCGGAATTGCCGCGCACAGGCCAATCAGGATCATCCAGCCAAAGTCAGCATGCATCTGGGAGGCCAGCAGCATCGGCGCAGGCCCCGGCAGCAGGAACGCCGCCGCCGCCGCCACGCCCGCAAACAGCGGAATGACCAGCTTCACGAGGTTGGTACCAGTATGCCGCGCCATGGAGAACGCCACGCTAATCAGCAGCACAACGGCCACTTCAAAGAACAGCGGCAGCGCGCAAATCAGACCGGCCAGACCAATCGCGTAGTGCGCACGGCTGTGCCCGAAGGATTTCAGCATCTTGACCGCAATCTGATCGACCGCGCCCGTCTCGTGCAAAATCTTGCCAAACATCGCGCCCAGCGCCACCACAATGGCCAGGAAGCCGAGCGTGCCGCCCATCCCTTTTTCCATCGTCGCCGCGATTTTGTCGAGCGGCATGCCGGAAAAGAGACCGGCACCAATAGAAACCACCATCAAAGCCACAAAGGCGTGCATACGCGCCTTCATCACTAAAAACAGCAGCAGCAATACGGAGCCCACTGCTGTCAAAACTAGCGTTAATGTACTCAAAACTTACTGCCTTTTATTAATAACCTCGATGGTGCTGGCAACAACACCTTCCAGCGGCTGATCGATATCAACCACTAAGACATCCTGTTCGTCAGCTCCCGGCTCCTGCAACGCTTCGAACTGCGTTACCAGCATCTGGGTTTTGAAGAAGTGGCCTTTACGCGCCTTCAGGCGGCTTTCAATCACCCCGAAATCACCTTTCAGGTAGATGAAAGAGAGGTTCGGGTTGCCGTCGCGCAACAGGTCGCGATAGGTTTTTTTCAGTGCGGAACAGACGATCAGGGAGACTTTATTGGTGCGCTGCATCGCGAACGCGGCGTCATTCAGCGCCTGCAACCATGGTTTGCGGTCGTCGTCGTTCAGCGGCTCGCCGGAAGCCATTTTCATGATGTTGCTGCGCGGATGGAGGAAGTCACCATCAAGAAACGCAGCCTGGAGTTGATGCGCCACTTCGCTCGCCACGGCAGATTTACCGCTACCGGACACGCCCATCAGGACGTAAACGTGGTGATCGTGATTAGTCGTGCTCAAAGGGTGTCCCTCAGTCAATTGTTACGGGTAACAGTTATCGGTAACATTGTCCTGCCGGGGCATAAGAGAAGCAATATCCAAACGTGCGCGAAGTGAATAAGTGTGAGCTACTTCAAATTTGTCGGATTAAATAGATCCACCCGGTGACAAGGTGAAACCTAAATCTAACATTTTCGGGGTAACTGACTCACCACGAATGCGCGCCAGCAGGCGCTCTGCGCCAATGCGGCCCATGCGTTCACGCGGGGTCAGGACGCTCGCCAGACGCGGCTCCATCACCTGGCCAATGTCGTGGCCGTGGAAGCCGGCAATCGCCATATCATCCGGGATTTTTAAACCCAGACGCTGGCACTCAAACGCGGCGCCGACCGCAAGGTCATCGTTGGTGCAGAAAATACCGTCCAGTTGCGGATACTCGCGTCGCGCCTGACGCATCAGCTCAATACCCGACGTGTAAGAAGAAGATTGCTCCACCATCACGCTGTACGGGGTTAAACCGGCGTCGAGCATCGCCTGCTCGTATCCCTTCTGTTTGATGATAGTACGTTCATCCAGACGCGCACCCAGATAGGCCACATGGCGATGACCGCGGGCGATGATCGCCGCCGTCATCTGACGCGCCGCTTCAAAGTTATCGAACCCCACGGCGATGTCGAGGCACGGCGACTGGCTGTCCATCAGTTCCACCACCGGAATGCCTGCCACTTCAATCATTTTCAGCGTGCGCGGGGTGTGAGTACGTTCCGTTAAAATCAGGCCGTCGATGTTCCAGGAAAGCATCGATTCAAGACGTTCCTCTTCCAGTTCCGGCTTGTACCCGTAGTGGGCGAGCATGGTCTGATAGCCAAACGCATCGGTGACGCTTTCAATGCCACGCAGCACTTCGGCGAATACCTGGTTGGTTAAGGAAGGAAGCAGGACGCCCACCGCACGGCTGGTTGCATTGGAGAGAATATCGGGCGCGCGGTTGGGGATATAACCCAGTTCATCAAGGGCGGCGGCAATCTTGCCACGCAACGCCACGGAAACCTGTTCCGGGTTACGTAAAAAACGGCTGACCGTCATTTTGGTCACACCGACGCGATCGGCGACATCCTGAAGTACGGGGCGTTTCTTTTTCATCGTCCTGAGAAATCTTGAAGTGAGAGATTTGCTCAGTTTATCACGGACAAAGCTCAACCTTCCCCGTTTAAAGGGAAGGTTGAGAAATTATTTAGACCGGCGGCAGGTCAAACAGCAGAATTTCACTTTCGCTGTCGGCATGCACGGAGAGCGCCTGCGCATCCCAGACTGCCAGGCCATCGGCGGTTGTCGCTTTGGTGCCGTTGATGGACACTTCACCTTTCACCACCTGGATCCACACGCGGCGGTTAGCGGCAATCTGGTGTACAGACTGTTCATCTTTCGCCAGCGCCCAGCGGTACAGCTCCATATCCTGATGCACTTTCAGGGAACCTTCACGCGCATCCGGGGACAGCACCAGCTGTTTGCCCTGTTTCGCGTCGAAGCGGCGCTGCTCGTAGCGTGGCGTGATGCCGGTCTCTTCTGGAATGATCCAGATTTGATACAGGTGCAGTTTTTCCGTTTTGCTCGGGTTGTACTCAGAGTGACGCACCCCGGTACCCGCGCTCATAATCTGGAACTCGCCCGCCGGAACCTGCTCTTTGTTGCCCATGCTGTCCTGGTGCTCAACCGCCCCTTCCAGCACATAGGTCAGGATTTCCATGTCTTTGTGCGGGTGGGTACCGAAGCCCTGGCCTGCATCAATCACGTCGTCGTTAATCACGCGCAGTGCGGAGAAGCCCATAAAGTTCGGGTCGTAGTAGTCGGCAAACGAGAATGAATGCCATGAGTCCAGCCAGCCATGATTCGCGTGACCACGTTCGTTTGCTTTGCGTAAGTAGATCATTGTTTTCACCCTCAGTTCGTTTCGATGGAGTAAGTGTGGACGCAAACGCCCTGGGATCATAGAGGGTGAAAATTGACTCCTCTGTTCAAAAATTTAGAACAAGCGCAGAGGAGCCATTTTTGCTTATCTGGCGAGGGTTACCGTGGCAGGAGAAGCCTGTTCGAAGGCCCGTTCAAGGATTTCCAGGTTGGTCAGAACGTCAGATTCCTTGACATAATTCGGCGCGCCGGTGGCGAGGGTGTCATACAGCGCATCGTAGACGCGTCCATAGTCTCCCGTTTCCGGCTTCAGCTCTTCCCTGACCGTCAGGCCCTCGTCGTTCACGTACTCCAGCACGCCCACGGAATCATCTGCCGCAAAGCCCGGTTCACCCGGCATGATATTGGCCTTCAGGCTGGTCTCCTGCTGGTCAATACCGTACTTGATAAAGGAGCCTTTCTTGCCGTGAACGATAAATTTCGGGTAGTCGATTTTCACCAGATGGCTGGTTTTTACGATGGCTTTCAGGTCGCCGTAGAACAGCTGCGCTTCAAAGGTATCGTCCGGGTTGGCCTTATTGCGCAGGCTGCGGATGTCATACGCCACGTGGTCCGGGCGGCCAAACAAGGAGATGATCTGGTCCATGGTGTGCACACCGAGACCGTAGAAAGATCCGTCCTGCGGCAGTCCGGGCTGGGTTTCCGCCACCGGGCGGTAGTAATCGAAGTGGCTTTCGATTTCCACGATCTCGCCGAGTTTGCCGCTTTCAATTGCCTTTTTTGCCGTCAGGAAGCAGCTGTCAAAGCGACGGTTCTGGTACGGCGTGACGGTCAGCCCTTTGCTTTTCGCCAGCGCGAACAGCTCCTTCGCTTCGGCGATGGTCGGGGTGAACGGCTTTTCCACCAGCACGTTTTTACCTGCTTCCAGCGCGCGTTTCGCGTAGTCAAAGTGGCTGTCAGCGTGGGTACAGACCACCACCAGCTTCACCTGCGGGTCGTTAAGCACCTCATCAAGATCGCTGGTGAAATGAATATGGGAATACTGCGGAGACTGCTCTTCTGGCTTCGCGCGGCGGCGATAGATATGGGCCACGTGCCAGGTCTCTTTTCGGTTAAGAACATACGGAAGGTGGTAACGCGTGGTGCTTTTGCCAAATCCAATAAATGCACAATGTAGTGTCATGGCTCAGTCCTTTTGGAAGGTTACTGGGTTTTACCATAGCGCATGTTTTGCCCTCACCCCAGCCCTCTCCCACAGGGAGAGGGAGAAAAAGGGCAAAAAAAAAGCCAGCGAGAAGCTGGCTAAAGTAATACTGGAAGCAATGTGAGCAATGTCGTGCTTTCAGGTTCCCGTAGGAGGTCTTCCTGAATGCAGAGCAATAATAATCATTCTCATTCGCACTTGTCCAACACTTTTTGCAAAAAATAGCGATTGACTCAACTTTTAAAGTCACTGATGTTGGAGGGGACTTTTAACTGACTGAGGAACAAGGAATGAGTGAAATAGTGATACGCCACGCTGAACCGAAAGATTACGACGCCATTCGTCAGATCCACGCCCAGCCGGAGGTGTACCACAACACGCTACAGGTTCCTCATCCTTCAATAGAAATGTGGCAAATGCGGCTAGGCGAGCAGCCGGGCATTAAACAGCTGGTTGCCTGCATTGATGATATCGTGGTCGGCCACCTCACCATTGATGTCGCCCAGCGACCACGCCGCAGCCACGTTGCAGATTTCGGTATCTGCGTTGGCGCGCAGTGGCATAACCGCGGCGTGGCCAGCGCACTGATTCGCACCATGATCGATATGTGCGACAACTGGCTGCGCGTCGACCGCATCGAGTTAACGGTGTTTGTGGATAACGAACCGGCAATCGCGGTGTACAAAAAGCACGGGTTTGAGATTGAAGGCACCGGCAGGCGCTACGCCCTGCGCAACGGCGAGTATGTGGATGCGTATTATATGGCGCGTATGAAGTAGTTTGTTGCCGGGTGGCGGCTTCGCCTTACCCGGCCTACGTTCGTGCCGTTGTAGGCCCGGTAAGCGCAGCGCCACCGGGCAAAAAAATCAAAACCCCGCCGTTAAATCATCCACCGAACGCGGGTCCGATGCGCCAAACAGCGCCCCGTCCGGCCCGACCATAATGCTCTGGGTGCTGCCCATCGCCTCCTTCACCGCCACCTTCTGCCCGCGCTGCTCAAGCAGCTTGAGGGTGTCCGGGCTAAAGCCCTTCTCCACGCGCAGCTCGTCCGGCAGCCACTGGTGGTGGAAACGCGGCGCATTGGTCGCTTCGGCGACGTTCATCCCAAAGTCGATACTGTTCACCACCATTTGCAGCACGGTTGTGATAATCCGGCTCCCGCCAGGGCTGCCGGTCACCAGCCAGGTTTTGCCGTCTTTCACCACGATGGTGGGCGACATGGACGACAGCGGGCGCTTCTTCGGCCCGACCGCATTCGCATCGCCGCCGACCAGCCCGTAGACGTTCGGCACGCCCGGTTTGGCGGAGAAGTCATCCATCTCGTTGTTCAGCAAAATACCGCTGTTGCCCGCCACAATCCCGGTGCCGAAAGTGGTGTTAAGCGTGTAGGTCACCGCCACCGCGTTACCGTCTTTATCCACCACCGAGAAATGGGTGGTCTGGTTACTTTCATACGGCGCCAGCTTGCCGGGGCGGATCTCGCTCGACGGCTTCGCCTTGTTGATGTCGATCTCGTCGGCAATCGATTTGGCATAGGCTTTGTTGGTCAGCGCCTGCCACGGCACCTTCACGAAGTCCGGATCGCCAAGGTATTCCGAGCGGTCAGCGTAGGCGCGCTTCTCCGCCTCCGCCATCACCTGCATGGCATCGGCACTACCGAAGCCGAACTTATGCATATCGAAGTTTTCCAGAATATTGAGGATCTGCACGATGTGAATGCCCCCGGAGGACGGCGGCGGCATGGAGAAGACCTCGTAGCCGCGATAGGTGCCGCTGATCGGCTCGCGCTCCACCGCCTTATATTCCGCCAGATCCGCTTTGGTGATCAGCCCGCCGTTCTTCTGCATCTCATCGGCAATCTGATCGGCAATCGGCCCCTTATAGAAGGCGTCCGGACCGTTTTCGGCAATCAGTTCGAGACTTTTTGCGAGGTTCTTCTGCACCAGCTTATCGCCCTTTTTCAGCGGCTCGCCGTCTTTCCAGAAGATAGCCTTGCTGTTCTCATGATTGGGAATAACTTCGCTGCCGTAGGTTTTGAGGTCGTCCGCCAGCGCGTCGTTGACGACGAAGCCGTCGCGCGCCAGCTTGATGGCAGGCTGCACCACTTTATTCAGCGGCAGCGTGCCGTATTTTTCCAGCGCCAGCGAGAAGCCCGCAACGGTGCCCGGCGTGCCGGAGGCAAGGTGCGAGGTCAGAGATTTTTTACTGTCCGGATTGCCCTGATCGTCGAGGAACATATCGCGGGAGGCCTGGTTCGGCGCCATCTCACGGAAGTCGATGGCCGTGGTTTTACCGTCTTTGGTGCGCAGCATCATAAACCCGCCGCCGCCCAGGTTCCCCGCCTGTGGATGCGTCACCGCCAGCGCATATCCCACCGCGACCGCCGCATCCACCGCGTTACCGCCCTGCTTAAGAATATCGACGCCCACCTGCGTTGCCAGCGCGTCAACCGAGGCCACCATGCCGTGCGTCGCCCGCACGGGGTGAAAAACATCCTCCTCCACGCCGTAAGAGACCGGAGGAGCGGCTGGCGGGTTGGCCGCCACGGTAAATGTGCCGCCTGCCATCAGCGCAGCGATGGCGACCCAGCGCAAAAAGGTTGGTTTCATCATTATTGTTCTCCAGGTGAAGGGGCCCATATTCCCCGCTTAAGCCTGGTTCACAACTCTTAAAAAATCATCGTTATGCCGGAATCAGGGTAAACTTAAGAGAAGCCTCAAAGGAGGAGATAACCATGAAACGATTACTGATCCTGACCGCGCTGCTTCCGTTCGCCGCGCTCGCACAGCCAATCAACACCCTGAACAACCCGAACCAGCCGGGCTACGTCATTCCGAGCCAGCAGCGTATGCAGACGGAGATGATGAGCCAGCAACAGCAGCAGAAAGGGATGCTCGATCAGCAGTTAAAAACGCAGACCCAGGTGCAGCAGCAGCACCTGCAAAACCAGATGAATACCAACACCCAGCGCGTGCAGCAGGGCCAGATGCGGGAGCAGCCGCTGCCAAACTCAAACGGTGGGATGTTAGGGGGCGGGGTGTCGCAAAGCAGCGGTCAGCAGCACATGCTGCCGACCCAGCAGAACGGCAGTATGCTTAATAAATAAAGTTCGGCCCAATCTGGTCAATCGCATCGGTACAGATGCTGTCCACGCCCCAGCGCAGCAGCTCGGCTGCACGCTGGGGTTTATTGACGGTATACACCAGGATATGCAGACCGGCCTCCTTCAAAAGCGTCACGCGCGCTTCATCCAGCAGCTTATGGTTGAGGTGGATCGACACGCAGCCTAAGAAGGTCGTCAGCGCGCGCCAGTCTTCTCGCCACTCATCCAGCAGCAGCCCGCGCGGCAACTCCGGTACGGCAGCCTGTGCGGCTTCCAGCGCGTCGATGTCAAACGACGACAACAGCGGCGGGGTCATCCCTTCCCACAGTTCGCGCGCGGCGAGGGCAATCACTTTACCCGTCAGCGGCCCGGTGCCGGTGGTCGGTTTGATTTCGATGTTGGCCATCATGCCGTGTTGACGACAGCGGTCCGCCACTTCCGCCAGCAGCGGCAGCGGCTCGCCTTTAAATTCGCCGCTGTACCAGCTTCCGGCGTCCACCTTCAGCAGGTCACGCCACGGCAGTTCACCTGCCACGCCCCAGCCATTGCTGGTGCGTTCGAGATTGTCGTCGTGCAGCAGGAAAATTTCGCCGTCCTTGGACAGCTTCGCGTCGAACTCGATCATCGTGTGGCCGTAGCGCGCGCCAACGTCAATTGCCGCCAGGGTGTTTTCCGGCGCCAGTTTACCGCCGCCACGGTGGGCGACGATGTGGGGGTAAGGCCAGTTGCTCATACTCGTTGTCCTGTTTCACCGTCAAATAAGTGCAGGTGATTTTCCGGCATATGCAGCCACAGCGTGCTGCCTGCCTTCGGGCGCTCCTGGTGCGGCAGACGCACCACCAGCTTTTGCTCGCCCCAGCGCCCGTGCGCCAGGTTGTCTGCGCCCAGCATCTCCAGCGTGTCCATCACCAGCGGCACGCCGCCGTCCGCCTGAGACGTCAAACCAATATGCTCCGGGCGGATACCGAGCGTCATCTTACGCCCGGCGTAGCCACGATAGTACCAGTTGATCGGCAACGCCATCCCGCTTTCCAGCTCGAAGTGGGTTCCCGCCGCATTGATCCGCCCGTCCAGCAGGTTCATCGCCGGGCTGCCGATAAAGCTCGCCACAAAACGGCTGGCCGGTTTTTCGTAGACTTCCACCGGGGTGCCAATCTGCTCGGCGATGCCTTTGTTCATCACCATCACGCGCTGGGCGAGGGTCATGGCTTCAACCTGATCGTGGGTCACATAGAGGGACGTGGTTTTCAGGCGGCGATGCAGCTGCTGTAGCTCAAGGCGCATCTGCACGCGCAGTTTGGCGTCGAGGTTTGACAGCGGTTCGTCGAACAGGAATACCGCCGGATCGCGCACGATGGCGCGCCCCATCGCCACGCGCTGACGCTGGCCGCCGGAAAGCTCGCGCGGACGGCGCTTGAGCAGGCCGTCCAGCTCCAGAATGCGCGCGGCCTCTTTCACGCGCTCCTCGATATGGCCTTTGCCCATACCGCGGATTTTCAGCCCCCAGGCCATGTTCTCTTCCACGCTCATGTGCGGATAGAGGGCATAGTTCTGGAATACCATCGCGATGCCGCGATCTTTGGGTTCCATCTCGGTGACGCGCTGGCGGTCAATCCAGATATCCCCGGACGTTACGCGCTCCAGCCCCGCCACCATACGCAGCAGCGTGGATTTGCCGCAGCCGGACGGGCCGACCATCACGATAAATTCCCCGTCCGCCACGTCGAGCGTCAGCGGCTGAATGACCTGGGTTTTACCGTCCCAGCTTTTGGTTACTGCCTGTAATTTTAAACCTGCCATCTTATTTCTCGCTATCGACCAGGCCGCGGACAAACGCGCGCTGCATGGCTAAAACAATGACTACGGGTGGGATAAGGGTGAGCAGCATCGCCGCCATCACCTGGTTCCAGAGGGTGGTGCCTTCGCCGGTGGCGATCATGCCTTTGATGCCTGCCACGGCGGTGCCGAGGTTGACGTCCTGAACGATCAGCAGCGGCCACAGGTACTGGTTCCAGCCGTAGATAAAGGTGATCACAAACAGCGCCGCGAGGTTGGTTTTCGACAGCGGCAGCACGATGTCGCGGAAGAAGCGCATCGGCGAGGCCCCGTCGATGCGCGCGGCTTCAATCAGCTCGTCCGGCAGGGTCATAAAGAACTGGCGGAACAGGAAGGTGGCGGTCGCCGAGGCCATCAGCGGCAGGGTTAAGCCCGCGTAGCTGTCGAGCATCTTCAGGTTGGCGATCACCTCCACCGTCGGGAAGATACGCACCTCTACCGGCAGCATCAGGGTGATGAAAATCATCCAGAAAAACAGGTTACGCAGCGGAAAGCGGAACCAGACGATGGCGAACGCTGAGAGCATCGACACCGTAATTTTGCCGACGGTGATGCCAAACGCCATGATGAAGCTGTTGAGCATCATCAGCCAGAACGGCGCGCTGTTGGCGCCCACGCCCTGGGTCCAGATGGTCTTCATGTTTTCGAAAAGGTGTCCGCCCGGGATCAGCGTCATCGGGGTGTCGAACACCGCTTTGGTGTCCAGCGTGGCGGCGACGAAGGCCACGTACAGTGGGAACAGGATGACGATAATCCCTAAAATCAGCATGGTATGGCTGAAAATCGTCAGCCCGCGACGGTTCTCAATCATTGGTAGCGCACCTTACTTTCGACATAGCGGAACTGCACCACCGTGAGGATGATGACGAGGAACATCAGCACCACCGACTGCGCGGCAGAAGCGGAGAGATCCAACCCCGCAAAGCCTTCGCGGTAGATCTTGTAGATCAGCGTGGTGGTCGCCTGCACCGGGCCGCCCGCGGTGGCGGCGTCAATCACCGGGAAGGTGTCGAAGAAGGCGTACACGAGGTTAACCACCAGCAGGAAGAAACTCACCGGGGCGATCAGCGGCAGCGACAGCCGGAAGAAGCGGCGCACCGGCCCTGCGCCGTCGATGGCGGCGGCCTCCACCAGCGAACGCGGGATAGACTGTAGCGCGGCAAAGAAAAACAGGAAGTTATAGCTGATCTGCTTCCACACCGAGGCGAACACCACCAGGAACATCGCCTGACCGCTGTTCTGAGCGTGGTTCCAGTCGTAGCCAAACTCGCCCAGGAAGTGGGTAATCAGCCCGCGCCCTGGGTTAAACAGGAAGATCCACAGCACGGCGGCCACGGCAGGAGCCACGGCGTAGGGCAGCAGCATCAGGGTCTGATACAGACGGCTACCGCGCACCACGTAATCCACCAGCGCGGCGAAAAACAGCGACGCGACAAGACCGCTCACGGTGACCAGCGCACTGAATTTGATCGTCGTCCAGAAGGAGTCCAGGTAGTAGCTGTCGTGGAACAGCGCGGTAAAGTTGTCCAGCCCGACAAACTGGCTGGAAAGCCCGAACGGATCGACGCTTTGTACCGAGTACCACAGCGCTTCGCCCGCAGGCCAGATAAAGAAGATAACGGTGATGACCAGCTGCGGTGCGACCAACAGGTACGGCAGCCAGCGGGAACGGAACACCGGACGGGATGAGGACATTGAGATTAGGTTCCTGAACATTGCCGGGTGGCGGCTACGCCTTACCCGGCCTACAAATATTTCTCCCTCTCCCCGTGGGAGAGGGTTGGGGTGAGGGCATCAGCCCGCACGATCCCCGTAGGCCCGGTAAGCGCAGCGCCACCGGGCATTTTTTTACGATTTGGTCGACTGCTCAAAGCGGCGCAGCAGCTGATTTCCGCGCTCTACCGCAGCGTCCAGCGCCTGCTGTGGGGTTTTCTTACCGGTCCACACGCTTTCCTGCTCTTCATCGACGATGGTGCGGATCTGCGGCATGTTGCCCAGACGCAGGCCTTTGGTGAACGGCAACGGCGGCTTGTTCAGCATCTGGCGCGTCGCGATGTCTGCGCCTGGGTTTTTGCTATAGAAGCCCTGCTCGCGGGTCAGGTCGTACGCGGCTTTGGTGATCGGCAGATAGCCGGTCTTCTGGTGCCACTCGGCGGCGTTTTCCGGCTTCGCCAGGAAGTCGAGGAACTCGGCCACGCCTTTGTAGGTGCCGTTGTCTTTACCCTGCATCACCCACAGGCTCGCCCCGCCGATGATAGCGTTTTGCGGCGCGCCTTTAACGTCAGCGTCGTACGGCATCATGCCCACGCCGTAGTTGAATTTGGCATAGTGACGTATATCCGCCAGCGAGCCGGACGAGGCGGTGGTAATGGCACAGTCGCCGTTGTAGAACTTCTCGGTGGATTCGTCTTTACGCCCGAAGTAGCTGAAGTCGCCCTTCTTGTTGAGTGCTTCCAGCAGCGCGATGTGCTTCACCTGCTCCGGCTTGTTGAACTCCAGCACCGCGTCGGTACCGTCGAAGCCGTTATTTTGGGTGGCAACCGGCAGCCCGTGCCAGGCGCTGAAGTTTTCAATCTGGATCCAGCCCTGCCAGCCGCTGGCGTAGCCGCACTTCATCCCCGCCGCTTTCAGCTTCGCGGTGTACTCCGCCAGATCCTGCCAGGTTTTTGGCGGCTGCTCCGGATCTAAACCGGCTTTTTTGAAGGCGTCTTTGTTGTAATACAGCACCGGCGTGGAGCTGTTAAACGGCTGGGACAGCAGATGGCCGGTTTTGGAATCGGTGTAGTAACCCGCTACGGTCGGTACGAACTGGGATTCGTCAAAGTTAATGCCCGCCTCTTTGAACACCTCGTACACCGGCTTGATGGCTTTGGAGGCCATCATTGTCGCGGTGCCCACTTCATAAACCTGTAACAGCGCAGGCGCGTTACCGGTACGGAAGGCGGCGATGCCCGCGCTCAGGCTCTGCTCGTAGTTGCCTTTGTACACCGGCACAATTTTGTAATCCGGGTGGGTGTCGTTGAAACGCTGCGCCAGGGAGTCAACCTCTTTACCCAACTCCCCTTCCATGGAATGCCAGAACGGAATGGTGGTCACAGCCATTGCGTTTGTCGCAAAAGCCAGACCCAGTGCCAGACCCAAAGCTGTGTGTCGTAACGATGTCATTGTCATCTCTCTTATTGTGCCGGATGCGCGATATCACGCGTTTTATGCTCGCGAGGTAACATGACATGCTCGAATGACAGAAAAATAACTGTTTGTTTACAGATAAGTGACAGCCAGGCGTCAGGGGGATGATGGTTGTGTGAAGGGGGGGTTAATATGAAAAAAGCCGGGTGGCGGCTGCGCCATACCCGGCCTACATGGTATCCGTAGGCCCGGTAAGCGTAAGCGCCACCGGGCAATACAGACGGCTCAGCCGCCCAGGTACGCGCTCCGCACCGCTTCGTTCGCCAGCAGCGCATCGCCGGTATCGGAGAGCACCACGCGCCCGTTTTCCAGCACATAGCCACGGTCAGCGAGCTTCAGCGCCTGGTTAGCGTTCTGCTCGACGAGGAAGATGGTCATCCCCTCTTTGCGCAACTGCTCGATGGTATCGAAGATCTGCTGGATAATGATCGGCGCCAGGCCAAGCGACGGCTCGTCCAGCAGCAGCAGACGCGGCTGGCTCATCAGCGCGCGGCCAATCGCCAGCATCTGCTGCTCGCCGCCGGACATGGTGCCCGCTCGCTGAATACGACGCTCCCACAGGCGCGGGAAGAGTTCGTACACCCACTTGATGCGGGTCTGGAATTCATCCCGATGGGCGAAGAAACCGCCCATCGCCAGGTTCTCTTCCACCGTCATGCGGGAGAATACGCGGCGCCCTTCCGGGACAATCGCCACCGCTTCACGCATGATCTTAGCCGTCTGCCAGTCGGTAATATCTTTGCCGTCAAACACAATCCGCCCGCTGGTGGCGCGCGGGTCGCCGCACAGGGTGCCGAGCAGCGTGGTTTTACCCGCGCCGTTGGCGCCAATCAGGGTGACGATTTCGCCCTGATTGATGTGCAGGCTGACGTCGTGCAGCGCCTGGATCTTGCCGTAGTGCGCGTTGACCTTGTCGAACGTTAACATCGCTTTTTCCATCTTATGCCTCACCAAGGTATGCGCGGATCACGTCCGGGTTGTTGCGGATCTCTTCCGGCGTGCCGTTCGCCAGCGGCGTGCCCTGGTTTACCACGTAGATACGGTCCGAAATGCCCATCACCAGCTTCATGTCATGCTCAATCAGCAGGATGGTGGTGTCGTGATGATCGCGCAGCTCGGCAATCAGCTCGTCCAGCTCTTTGGTCTCTTTCGGATTGAGACCTGCCGCTGGTTCGTCGAGCATCAGGATCTCCGGCTGGGTCACCATACAGCGCACGATCTCAAGGCGACGCTGATCCCCGTAAGCGAGGTTGCTCGCCTGACGGTTAGCGTGCTGGAGCAGGCCGATACGGTCGAGCCAGGTCGCGGCGCGGTCGAGCGCCTCCTCCTGCGTGCGGCGAAAGGCCGGGGTTTTCAGCAGGCCGGAGAACAGCCCGGTTTTCAGCTGCTGATGCTGTGCCACCAGCAGGTTCTCAATCACCGTCATCTCGCGGAACAGACGCACGTGCTGGAAGGTACGCACCACGCCCATGCGGGCAATCTGCTGGCCCGGCAGCCCTTCAAGGTGCTGGTCGCGCAGCATGATGGTGCCGCCCGTCGGCTTGTAGAAGCCGGTCAAACAGTTAAAGACCGTGGTTTTTCCCGCGCCGTTCGGGCCAATCAGGGAGACAATCTCTTTCTTGTGCAGATCCAGATTCACATTGTTGACCGCCAGCAGGCCGCCAAAGCGCATCATCAGGCCGTTAACGGATAATAAAGGCTTCATGCCTGCTCTCCTTTCGCCTGTGTGCGTTTCAGCTTCAGCTGTGGACGGGTCATCGGCAGCAGACCCTGCGGACGCCAGATCATCATCAGCACCATCAAACCACCCAGCATTAACATGCTGTATTCGTTAAAGTCGCGCATCAGCTCGCGGGAGACCACCAGCAGGATAGCCGCGAGGATCACGGCGAACTGCGAGCCCATTCCACCGAGCACCACAATCGCCAGCACAAAGGCGGATTCGGCAAAGGTGAACGATTCAGGGCTGACGAAGCCCTGACGTGCGGCAAACAGCGTCCCGGCGAAACCGGCAAACGCGGCGCTGATGGTAAATGCGGTCAGCTTGATGCGGGTCGGGTTCAGGCCCAGGGAGCGGCAGGCGATCTCATCTTCGCGCAGCGCTTCCCACGCGCGGCCCAGCGGCATGCGCAGCAGACGGTTGATCACAAACAGGGTAATCACCACCAGCAGCAGCGCCACCAGATAGAGCCAGATCACGCGGTCGGACGGATCGTACTTGATGCCAAAGAAATTGCTGAAGGTATCCCAGCCGCCTTCACGGGCGGTACGGCTGAACTCCAGGCCGAAGAAGGTCGGTTTCGGGATCTGGCTGATGCCGTTCGGACCGCCGGTCACTTCGGTATTGTTGAGCAGCAGAATACGGACGATTTCGCCGAAGCCTAAGGTCACAATCGCCAGATAGTCACCGCGCAGGCGCAGCACCGGGAAGCCGAGCAGGAAGCCCGCCGCGGCAGAGACCAGCCCCGCCAGCGGCAGACAGGTCCAGAAGCCGAGGCCGTAATAGTGGTTCAGCAGCGCGAAGGTGTACGCGCCGATGGCGTAGAACCCGCCGTAGCCCAGCACCAGCAGGCCAGACAGCCCCACCACCACGTTCAGACCCAGCCCCAGAATCACGTAGATCATGGTCAGGGTGGCAATATCCACCGTCCCGCGCGATACCATAAACGGCCACGCCACGGCAGCCACCAGCAGCGCCACCAGGAACAGCTTCTGTTTCACCGTTGTACCGTCGATCGCCGGCAGGACGAATTTCGGCCCGGAGACGTTTTTCAGCGTCTTCTGGAACAGCGGACGCAACAGCTGGAACAAGAACACCACCGCGGTGCCGATAAACACCCACTGCCAGCGGATGTCGGGAGCGGTATCCACCACCAGCTTCGTGCCGTCCAGTCCTAACTGGACGCCCATAAAGACGCCCGCCAGGACGAAGAACATGGCGGCAGAGAGCAGCGCCATCGCAAAATGCATCGGTTTCATACTTTCTCTACCTCCGGACGGCCCAGAATACCGGTAGGCATTACCAGCAGAACCAGAATCAGCAGGGCAAACGACACCACATCTTTATATTCGGTGCTCAGGTACGCCGAGGAGAGCGCTTCGGCCACGCCCAGGATCAGGCCGCCGATCATCGCGCCTGGAATGCTGCCGATGCCGCCCAGTACCGCCGCGGTGAAGGCTTTCATCCCGGCCATAAAGCCGATGTACGGGTTGATTACGCCGTAGAACTGGCCGAGCAACACGCCAGCCACCGCCGCCATCGCTGCGCCGATCACGAAGGTCAGGGCAATCACGCGGTCGGTGTTAATCCCGAGCAGGCTCGCCATCTTCAGATCTTCCGCGCAGGCGCGGCAGGCGCGTCCCATGCGGGAGTAGCGGATGAACAGGGTCAGGGCCAGCATGGCAATAAAGGTCACAACCCAGATAACCAGCTGCATGGTGGTGATGGTGGCAGAGAAGTTTTCGCTGGCCCCCACAATCCACTGGCCGTTAAACAGGCTTGGCAGCGCTACGTCGCGTGAACCTTCGGTCAGGCTGACGTAGTTTTGCAGGAAAATGGACATACCGATGGCGGAGATCAGCGCGATCAGGCGTTTGGAGCTGCGCACCGGCCGGTAGGCCACCCGTTCAATACTCCAGCCGTAGGCGCTGGCGATCACAATCGCGCCGACAAACCCGGCGGCCACCAGCAGCCAGCTGCTGTCGATGCCCATCATCATCAGCGCGGCGATAATCATAAAGGAGACGTAGCTACCGATCATGTACACCTCGCCGTGGGCGAAGTTGATCATGCCGATAATGCCGTAAACCATCGTGTAGCCGATGGCGATCAGCGCGTAGGTGCTTCCCAGCGTGACGCCGTTAAACATCTGCTGCAAGAAGTAGAGAAACTGCTCGGACATAAGAAAACCTTTTTATACCCGCCCGGTGAGCCGGGCGGTGGGATGATTATTTGGCGACCGAGGAAGACCCGTCGGCGTGCCACTTAAAGACACCAAACTCAAATCCCTTCAGATCGCCTTTCTCATCCCAGTTCAGCGGCCCAATCACGGTGTTCGCCCCGTGTGCTTTTAAATCTTTCACCAGGTCCAGCGGCTCTTTACTGCCGGTACGGTCCAGCGCGGTGGCCAGAGACTGCACGGCCGCGTAGGTGATCCAGACGTACGGACCGCTCGGATCTTTCTTCTGCGCCTTGAGCGCATCCACGATAGCCTTATTCGCCGGATCCTGGTCATAGCGTTTTGGCATCGTCACCAGCATGCCTTCGGCAGAATCGCCCGCGATGTTGGACAGGGAGGCATTACCGACGCCCTCTGGCCCCATAAACTGGGTTTTCAGGCCGGTGGCGCGCGCCTGGCGCAGCATCTGCCCCATTTCCGGGTAGTAGCCGCCGTAATAAACGAAGTCGATATTCTCTTTTTGCAGGCGGGCGATCAGCGCGGAGAAGTCTTTCTCACCAGCGGTAATGCCGTCGAAGAAGACGATGTTTGCGCCGCCTTTTTTCAGGCCATCCTGCACGGAACGCGCCAGGCCTTCGCCGTACTGCTGCTTATCATGAATGATGGCGATACGCTGCGGCTTAACGGTTTCGAGGATGTATTTGGCGGCGGTTGGCCCCTGAGAGGAGTCCAGACCGGCGGTACGCATGATGTGCTGGTAGCCGCGCTGGGTCAGTTCCGGGTTGGTGGCACCCGGGGTGATCATCAGAATGTCTTCGTCTTCGTAGATATCAGACGCAGGCTGCGTGGAGGAAGAACACAGGTGCCCGATGACGTACTGGATACCGTCGTTAACGATTTTGTTGGCGACCGCGACGGCCTGTTTAGGATCGCAGGCGTCGTCATACTCCACGCCTACCAGCTTGTCGCCTTTGATGCCGCCTTTGGCGTTGATATCTTTGATGGCCTGACGCGCGCCGTTGAACTCCATGTCACCCCACTGGGCAACAGGGCCGGACATCGCCCCCACTACCGCAACTTTAATGTCGTCTGCCATAGCGGCATGCGAGATCGACAGTGCGACCATCCCCGCGATTAACGTCTTCGCGTTCCTTTTCATCTCTGAATCCCCATTCGTGATGTCATGTTTATATTTTGTTTTATTATGGTTAAAAAGCATTCTGTACTTTTTATGAACAACGCTATTTTTACCAGTGCCTTTAATGGTTTAGCGCAGTTTTTTGTCAAAAACCAGACTAAAATCTCTATTTTTCAGGCGATTAAGCAAAGATAATATTCTGAAATCAGGCGGAGATAAACAAATAAAAGCGCGGTTTGCAGCATAAAATAACGGTACAAAGCGCCGAATAAATCACTGCCCTTCAGGCTAAAATTCTGCTTATTTTTCGATCCATGTGTTTTCAAACTGCCCATCGCGCTGCCAAAAAACTAATCACCTGGTAAATGGGAAGAAAAAGAGAAAGCGCCTGAGCAAATAAATTGAGTACACTGGCCCTACTCTTTTTGAATTGGACAAGCAGCTAATGAAACTGACTATCGTGCGTCTGGTGACCTTTAGCGACCAGGATCGTATCGACCTGGGCAAGATCTGGCCGGAATATTCCCCTTCATCGCTGGCCGTCGATGAAAACCACCGCATCTATGCCGCGCGTTTTAATGAACGTCTGCTGGCCGCCGTCCGCGTAACGCTGAGCGGCACGGAAGGGGCGCTGGACTCCCTGCGCGTGCGCGACGTGACCCGCCGTCGCGGGGTCGGGCAGTATTTGATTGAAGAGGTGATCCGCGAAAACCCGAGCGTAACCTCCTGGTGGATGGCCGACGTGGGCGTAGAGGATCGCGGCGTGATGGCGGCGTTTATGCAGGCGTTAGGGTTTACGGCGCAGGCGAACGGGTGGGAGAAGCGCTAAAAGAAAGCCGGGTGGCGGCTGCGAGGTGCTCATAGTAGGCCCGGTAAGCGAAGCGCCACCGGGCAAAAGAGGGCTGAGCGGGCTGATGCCCTCACCCCGGCCCTCTCCCACGGGGAGAGGGAGAAAACATTAAAAAAGGCAACTTGCGTTGCCTTTTTGCGTTTATTTTGCGTCAGTCGCCGTGCCGTTGGCATGCCAGTCAAACACGCCGAACTCGAAGCCCTTCAAATCGCCCTTCTCATCCCAGGACAGCGGCCCCATCACGGTTTCCACCGAGTTCGCTTTCAGCCAGGTGGCAATCTCCGCCGGATCGGCTGACTGGTTCAGGCCCGCTTGCAGAGACTGCAACGCTGCGTAGGTGGTCCAGACGAACGCACCACTTGGATCCTGTTTCTTCGCCTTGATGGCATCGACAACAGGTTTGTTCGCAGGCACCTGGTCGTAGTTCTTCGGTTTGGTCACCAGCAGCCCTTCAGCGGATTCACCCGCGATATTAGACAGGGAAACGTTCGCGACACCTTCTGGCCCCATGAACTGCGTCTTCAGACCCGCCGCACGCGCCTGGCGCAGGATCTGCCCCATTTCCGGGTGGTAGCCGCCGTAGTAAACGAAATCGATATTTTCTTTCTTCAGACGCGCGACCAGGGTCGAGAAGTCTTTCTCACCGGCGGTGATACCGTCAAAGAACACCACGTTGGCGTTCGCTTTTTTCAGGTTATCCTGCACCGCACGGGCCAGGCCTTCGCCGTACTGCTGTTTGTCATGAACAATCGCGATGCGCTGCGGCTTCACTTTTTCCACGATATATTTCGCGGCGGTTGGCCCCTGATCGGAGTCCAGACCGGTGGTACGCAGGATCAGCTTATAGCCGCGCGCGGTCAGCTCTGGCGCCGTCGCGGCCGGCGTGATCATCAGAATGCCTTCGTCTTCGTAGATGTCAGACGCGGGCTGGGTGGAAGAGGAGCACAGGTGACCGATAACGTATTTGATCCCGTCGTTTACCACTTTGTTCGCCACCGCGACCGCCTGTTTCGGGTCACAGGCATCGTCATATTTTACGATTTGCAGCTTTTCGCCCTTGATGCCGCCCTTAGCATTAATGTCTGCAACCGCCTGTTCCGCGCCGGTAAATTCCTGGTCGCCGTACTGTGCTACCGGACCGGACATCGCGCCCACCACGGCCACTTTAATATCGGCCTGGGCCATAGTGCTGAATGCCAACGCGATACATCCTGCCAGTAACGCTTTACCCTTCATGTTCATCCTGAGATTCCCCATTATTATGGTTATAACGATTGTTGTGATGTTGTTGTGTAGCGCTTTATTTCAGTTATAGGCGTGCTGTTCGCGCTTTTTCAGCATACTCTGCTAAAACATACCCCATTTTTATGATTTTGGAATAGCTAATTTGAAATGAAAATATGATAAGCCCAACTGTCATTTCAGCCGGGCTTTTGGCTTTATCGTGTCAGCGAGGCGGAAATAATATCCAGCGCTTTACGGAACTGCACTTCGGGGATGGTGAGCGGGTAGAGGAAGCGAATAACGTTGCCGTAAACGCCGCAGCTCAAAAGCAGCAGCCCTTCGTTCAACGCGCGCTCCTGAACCTGACGGGTAAATTCGGGCGACGGCTGTCCGGTTTGCGGATCGGTAAATTCTACCGCCACCATCGAGCCCTGCCCACGGATATCGGCGATATACGGACAGCCATCCTTCGCTTTATTCAGCACCTCGACCAGATGATGCCCGAGATGCGCCGCGCGGGTGCAGAGATCGTCCTCGTCAATCACATCCAGCACCGCATGGGCCGCCGCAATCGCCAGCGGGTTACCCGCGTAGGTGCCGCCCAACCCACCCGGCGCGGGCGCATCCATCACCTCCGCCCGGCCAGAGACGGCAGAGAGCGGCATCCCGCCCGCCAGGCTTTTCGCCATGGTGATCAGATCGGGCTTCACGCAGTGATTTTCCATGGAGAACAGCTTGCCGGTACGCGCGAAGCCGGTTTGCACTTCGTCGGCAATCAGTAAAATCCCGTGGGTATCGCACAGGGCACGCAGCGCCTGCATAAAATCAGCGGGCGCGACGTTGAACCCGCCCTCGCCCTGAACCGGTTCAATAATGATTGCCGCCACCTGATCGGGCGCGATATCGGCTTTGAAGATGCGCTCCAGGCTTTTTAGCGCTTCGGCGGTACTAACCCCGTGCAGGCTGTTGGGGAATTGCGCGTGGTACACCGAGCCGGGGAACGGGCCGAAGCCGAGCTTATAGGGCGCCACTTTGCCGGTCATCGCCATGGTCATAAAGGTACGGCCGTGGAACGCGCCGCCGAAGGTGATAAGGCCGGGACGTCTGGTGTACGCGCGGGCGATTTTCACCGCGTTTTCGACCGCTTCCGCCCCCGTTGAGAAGAAGGCGGTTTTGGCTGGCCCCTCTATGGGTACGCGCTGGTTGATGCGCTCGGCAAGCGCCACATAACCTTCATAGGGGACGATTTGATAAGCGGTATGGGTAAAGGCGTGAAGCTGTTTTTCGATGGCGGCGATAACTTTAGGATGACGATGCCCGGTATTCAGCACGGCGATCCCGGCGGCAAAATCAATATACTCGTTACCTTCCACGTCCCACACCGTGGCGTTTTCGGCTTTATCGGCATAGAAGTTACACATGACGCCGATACCGCGCGGCGTCGCCTGTAAACGCCGGTCGTTCAGTTCGTTATTTTTCACCCTGTCACCCTCTGAAAGTCGCCTGCTTAGCGCATCAGTAAGTGTTTGCCAGGGGGAAGAAATTCGCCAGAGCGGGCGCTAAAAAAACAAAACCCCCGAATTTGCATTCGAGGGTTCTCGGTGTACTTCGCGGAAATTACGCTTCGATAGCGGCGCGAAGTTTTTTCATGGCGTTTTTCTCAAGCTGACGCACACGTTCAGCGGAGACGCCGTAGCGGTCGGCCAGTTCCTGCAACGTGGACTTGTTATCTTCGTCCAGCCAGCGGGCACGAATAATATCCTGGCTACGCTCGTCGAGGCCTTCCATCGCGAAGGTCAGCTTGTTCGCCGCCTGGTCTTCCCAGTTATCCTCTTCAATGCCGTCAGCAAAGTTAGAGGTTTTATCCTGTAGATACAGAACCGGGGCCATCGGCTGGCTGTCGGACGCGTCATCGTCGGCAGACATATCAAACGTCATGTCCTGCGCGGCCATACGGGATTCCATCTCGCGGACGTCTTTGCTGGAAACGCCCAGCTCGCGCGCCACCATTTCCACTTCATCCTGATTGAACCAGCCCAGACGCTGCTTGGTTTTACGCAGGTTGAAGAACAGTTTGCGCTGCGCTTTCGTCGTGGCGACTTTCACAATACGCCAGTTACGCAGGACGTATTCGTGAATTTCCGCTTTGATCCAGTGCACGGCGAAGGAGACGAGTCGCACACCCACTTCCGGGTTAAAGCGACGTACCGCCTTCATCAGGCCAATGTTACCTTCCTGAATCAGGTCCGCCTGCGGCAGGCCGTAGCCCGCATAATTACGAGCAACGTGAACAACAAAGCGCAGGTGAGACAGGATCAGCGTTTTAGCTGCTTCCAGATCGCCCTGGTAATGCAGCTTTTCAGCAAGCTCCTTTTCTTCCTCAGCCGTTAACATCGGCCAGGTGTTCGCAGCCCGGATGTAAGATTCCAGGTTACCAACAGGGGCTAAAGCTAAAGTTTGCATTTCTTTGGTCATTCATTCCTCTCAATGTTTCTTCTGGTCCAGGTTGTCCCCGTCAGGCAACAACCATGCCAAAGCGTTTGAGCAACGAGATTAGCATTCACTCTTTTATCAGACAGTGATTTTATCCACAAGTTCCAGGTGCAACAGTGAATAAATTACGCACAAAATGTGACATGAAGATGATTACAGGGGAAGAGACAACAGGGACGCTTTCCCTGCAAGCGAACATCTCGGTGCAGGGAAAGATTATATCACGCTTTTATTAGTCGGGAGTAAAGTGGCGTAAATGTTGAACCGTTGCCAGCCATGCCGCCACCCAGCCGATCATGGAGCACACCAGCAGCAACAGCAGGCACTCATCGAACCCTAAGCCACTGATATCAAACTTAGTTCCGAAAACCTGCGCCACTTCAGTCACGGCAGACGACAGCCGCATCACCAAAATTTCTGACAATATCAATGAAAGAAATGCACCAGAAAAACCTAATAACGCGCCGCCGTAAAGGAACGGGCGGAGGATGAAACCATCCGTTGCGCCAATCAGTTTCTGCACGTTGATGGTATCGCGACGGGCGAAGATGCTCAGGCGCACGCTATTACCGATGACGAGGAACACCGCCGCCACCATCAGCACGCCGATCATCGCCGACACGCGTCCTACCAGCCCGGTCAGGGCGGCAAGACGGGCAAACCAGCTGTCGTCCATGCGCACTTCATCAATCCCGTTAATGCGGGTAATGCGGTCGCGCAGGGTGTTGAGCGAATCCGTGCCCTGGAAATCGAGTTTCGGGATCACCACCGCCACCGCGGGCAGCGGGTTCTCTTCAAGCATATCCAGCGCGCCGCCGAATCCGGACCAGTTGCGGAACTCACCCAGCGCTTCATCGCGGGAAAGATAGTTCACCTTCTCCACGCCCTGCTCGGCCTGAATCTGCCCCACCACCTGAGCCGCCGCGTTATCGTCGAGGGCTTTATCCAGATAAACGGTGATCTGCGGCGACGGATAGTACTGGGACGCCGCCTGGTTTACGTTTTTGTAAACCATGTAGCAGACGCTGGGCAGCGTCAGGGAGATGGCAATCACCATCACCGTCAGGAACGTCGCCAGCGGTTTGCTTTTCAGATCCTGCAACGCGCCCTGGAAGGCGTACCGCACCTGCTCGTTAAAGACGTTGGTTTTGCGGGAGTTCGGTTTCGGTGCCGTTTTGGCACGCTTAGGCGCATTGCGATTGCCGTCCCCGCCGCCCTGAGGCTTGCGGAAACGGTCAAACCGGTTGCTGAACTGCCGAATCTGGTTCATTGCATCACGCTTATTCACCGTGGCCTCCGTGCAAATGCCCGTCGCTCAGGGTCAGCATGCGGTACGAACGGCGGGAGATCAGCCCCATGTCGTGCGTCGCCATCAGTACCGTGACCCCCACGCGGTTAAATTCCTCAAACAGACGCAGGATCCCTTCAGAGAGGGCATCGTCCAGGTTACCGGTCGGTTCATCCGCCAGCAAAACGGCAGGCTTGTTCACTACCGCGCGGGCGATACCCACGCGCTGCTGCTCACCGCCGGAGAGCTGGATCGGGAAGTTCTTCGCTTTGTCCAGCAGCCCGACCTTATCCAGCGCCGCCGAAACGCGACGGCGGATATCATCGTAACTGGCGCCAGCAATAATCAGCGGGATCGCGACGTTATCGAAAACCGTGCGATCCATCAGCAGGTGGTGATCCTGGAAAATCATGCCAATCTGACGACGCAGGAACGGCACTTCACGGTTCTTAAGACGGCTAATTTCATGGCCGCTGAACCAGATTTTCCCGGCGCTTGGCCGCTCGATCCCACAGATCAGCTTGAGCAGGGTACTTTTCCCCGCGCCGGAATGGCCGGTCAGGAATGCCATCTCGCCTGGCTGGAGGTGGAATGTCACCCCCTGTAGCGCTTGTCTCCCGCCGAGATAGGCCTTGCTGACGTGTTCAAAGCGAATCATTGTTAGTCCTCTCGGGCAAATAGTGCCTCAATAAAGTCGTCCGCTTTAAACGGACGTAAATCCTCAATACGCTCGCCCACACCGATGTAACGGATAGGAATGCCGAACTGGTCGGCCACGGAGAAGATCACCCCGCCTTTCGCGGTCCCGTCCAGCTTGGTCAGCGCGATCCCGGTCAGTCCTACCGCTTCATGGAACAGTTTCGCCTGGCTGATGGCGTTCTGTCCGGTGCTGGCGTCGATAGTCAGCATAATTTCATGCGGTGCATCTTCGTCCAGCTTCTTCATGACGCGAACGATTTTCTTCAGCTCTTCCATCAGGTGCGATTTGTTCTGCAAACGCCCTGCGGTATCCGCAATCAGCACGTCCACGTTACGCGACTTCGCCGCCTGGATGGCATCGAAAATCACGGACGCGGAATCCGCGCCGGTGTGCTGAGCAATAACCGGAATATTGTTGCGCTGGCCCCACACCTGAAGCTGTTCCACCGCTGCCGCACGGAAGGTATCGCCCGCCGCCAGCATCACCGATTTGCCCTGCTGCTCAAACTGGCGCGCCAGCTTGCCGATGGTGGTGGTTTTGCCCACGCCGTTGACGCCAACCATCAGGATAACAAACGGCATTTTGCCTTCAATATTAAGCGGTTCGTCAACTTTTGCGAGAATTTCACCCATCTCGTCTTTCAGCAGGCCGTACAGCGCCTCGGCGTCACGCAGCTGTTTGCGGCTCGCCCCTTCGGTCAGGTTGGCGATGATCTTCCGGGTGGTTTCCACGCCCACGTCCGCAATCAGCAGCTGCTCTTCCAGCTCCTCAAACAGATCGTCGTCGATCTTTTTGCCGCGGAACAGACTGATAAATCCGGAACCTAAGTTTTCTTTGGTTTTGAGCAGGCTGCGCTTCAGGCGCGCGAAGAAACCTTCTTTGGTCGGTTTTTCTTGCTCCTGAACGATCTCTTCTTCGGCCTGCGCTTCCACCGGCACGACGATGACCGCTTCTTCAGCCGCTTCCGCCGCCAGCGCCTGGGCTTCCAGCTCTTCGTCGGTCAACTCTGGCTCAAGGGCCGCTTCTTCTTCCACCGCCTCAACAATTTCAACGGTTTCCGCTTCGGCCTGCCACTCTTCGGCAGAAACCTCTTCAGCTTTCACCTCTTCCGGCAGCGGCAGCTCTTCGTGTTCGATAGTGGCCTGCGGCGCTTCGTTAAGGGTTTCAACGATAACCGGCTCTGGTTTT
The DNA here is from genome assembly GCF_000534535.1 of Enterobacter sp. MGH 33. Classification (NCBI taxonomy): domain Bacteria; kingdom Pseudomonadati; phylum Pseudomonadota; class Gammaproteobacteria; order Enterobacterales; family Enterobacteriaceae; genus Enterobacter; species Enterobacter sp. MGH 33. The sequence goes on from NZ_KI973212.1 coordinate 4,783,162, forward strand.
TCGCTCTCCTGAACCTGTTCAGTAACCTCAACCACCTCTTCGGCAAAGGATTCAATCTCTTCTTTGCTGTGGGCTGGCTCTTCCGCTTCGACAACCGCAGCGGTTTCGACAGGCGTTTCAGGCTGTGACGGCTCTTCTACAACCTGCTGTTCTTCGGTTTTCTGTTCTGTTTCTTGCTCTTTTTCACCGAAACCCAACCAGGAAAAGAAGCCACGTTTTTTTTGTTTTGCCATCTGCGACTACACTCCTCGCGGCGCTATATACAGGGAAGCTAAAAAAATGATGAAATAGTCTAACACTTTACTTAATTGACATCACCGCCCGCAATCGCAGGGCAATGGTTAACAGAGCTTTCCTGAGATGAAGAAACCCACCCGCGCCCCGGCCGGTCAAATTCGCATTATCGGCGGTCAGTGGCGAGGCCGGAAATTACCGGTGCCGGACAGCCCCGGTTTACGCCCCACCACGGACCGCGTTCGCGAGACGCTGTTTAACTGGCTCGCCCCGTCTATGGTAGACGCCAACTGCCTGGACTGCTTCGCCGGAAGCGGTGCATTGGGGCTGGAAGCGCTGTCGCGTTATGCCGCCAGCGCCACGCTGCTGGAGATGGAGCGCGGCGTCGCGCAGACATTGCAGCAAAATCTGGCTACGCTGAAGGCAACCAACGCGAAAGTGGTGAATACCAACACGCTGAGCTTCCTCGCCCAACAGGGGACGCCGTTCAACGTGGTGTTTGTTGACCCGCCGTTCCGTAAAGGGCTGCTGGAAGAGACATTATCGTTGCTGGAAAAAAATGGCTGGCTGGCAGACGACGCGCTGATTTACGTTGAAAGCGAAGTGGAAAATGGCCTGCCGCCCGTTCCCGTTCACTGGGATCTACACCGCGAGAAGGTCGCCGGCCAGGTGGCTTATCGTCTGTATCACCGTCAGGCACAAGGAGGATCCGATGCCAGTACTGATTAACGTAGGGCGCGTGCTGATGCTGTGCGTCTGGGCATTTTTGATTTTGAATCTGGTGCACCCGTTCCCGCGTCCGCTGAATATCTTTATTAACGTGGCGCTGATTTTTACCGCGTTCATGCATGCCTTGCAGATGGTGATGCTGAAAAACGGTCTGCCTAAAGATGGCCCACCGATGACCGGCTGGCAGCAGCTGCGGGTGTTTATTTTCGGCGTGTTTGAGCTGCTGGTGTGGATGAAGAAGTTTAAGGCGCAGGTGAAGAAGTAAGGTGCGCTATTGCCCGGTGGCGCGCAGCGATCCGGGCCTACGTAACCCCGTAGGCCGGGCAAACGCAGTGCCGCCCGGCATTACTGCTCAGGTGTAAAACCTTCAAACCGCGACCCTTTGTAACTCAGCGTGCCTTTCTCCCCCACCGTCAGCTGGTGGTACTGCTGCGCCTCCAGGCGGAAGGTCATCTCCAGCCCGCCGGTTTCCGGCTTAAAGCTCGCTTCATAGCGCATCATTGTGCCCGCTGGCGTCACCTGCTGCTGGCGGGAGCGGCGGTCGTTAAGCGGCTTCTCACGCTTGTTCGTCACCACCACGCGCTTTTGCATCAGCGGCGCGGCGTCATTGTCGGCATTCTCACGGCGCTGCTGCACGAAGCGAAACGAGGCGGCAATGACGATAATCGCCACCACGATAATGAAAAACAGCGGCATCTTGCTCATTGAAAAATCCCATCAGATTATGCGGAATTCAGGATACCTCGCCTGCCCCGGCATTGCCAAACGCCCGCTCGCGTCACTACACTGGATCAGGAACTGATCATTCAGCCTCAACAGTTACAGGGAGTTAATATGCTTTGGTCATTTATCGCTGTCTGTTTTTCCGCATGGCTTTACGTCGATGCGTCTTACCGTGGCCCAGCCTGGCAGCGCTGGTTGTTTAAACCCGTCACGCTATTACTCCTGCTGTTGCTTGCCTGGCAGGCCCCGATGTTTAACGCCGTTAGCTATCTTGTCCTCGCGGGGCTGTGTGCTTCCCTGATTGGCGATGCCTTAACCCTGCTGCCGCGCCAGCGCCTGCTGTACGCCGTGGGGGCGTTCTTCCTGTCGCATCTGCTCTATACCATCTACTTTGCCAGCCAGATGACGCTCTCCTTCTTCTGGCCGCTGCCGCTGGTGCTGCTGGTGATTGGCGCCCTGCTGATCGCGGTGATCTGGTCGCGTCTGGAAGAGATGCGTCTCCCGGTCTGTACGTTTATCGCCATGACGCTGGTGATGGTGTGGCTGGCGGGCGAGCTGTGGTTCTTCCGTCCGACCGCTCCGGCAATGTCTGCGTTCTTTGGTGCCGCACTGTTGCTGTTGGGTAATATCGTCTGGCTGGGCAGCCACTATCGCCGCCGCTTCCGTGCGGATAATGCGATTTCCGCCGCCTGTTACTTTGCCGGACACTTCCTGATTGTACGTTCGCTGTATATCTAAATAACGCTTGACTCTGGAGTCGACTCCAGAGTGTATGCTGCGGTTAATGAGAAAATTATCATTACCGGAGACTGCCATGTCGACTCCAGAAATACCTAAAAAAGTTCCCCAATTCTCGGCACTTAAGCTCAGCCCGGTTCCGCCAAAAGAGGACTGCTGCTGCGAGGTCGCGTGCGAAACCCAGACCGAAGCGCTGCCTGAAAACGGCAATCACTATAGCTGGGTGGTCAACGGCATGGACTGCGCGGCCTGCGCCCGCAAAGTGGAAAATGCGGTGAAGCAGGTGCCGGGTGTGAAACACGTTCAGGTGCTGTTCGCTACCGAAAAGCTGCTGGTCAGCGCCGAAAACGACGTCAGCAGACAGGTTGAAGCCGCCGTCAGCAAAGCGGGTTATACCCTGCGCAGCGAAACGGCGCCCGCAGAAAAAACGTCCCCGCTAAAAGAAAATCTGCCGCTCATTACCCTCATCATCATGATGGCCCTGAGCTGGGGGCTGGAGCAAATCAACCACCCGTTCGGCAACCTGGCGTTTATCGCCACCACGCTGGTTGGCCTGTTCCCTATTGCGCGTCAGGCGCTGCGTCTGATGAGAAGCGGCAGCTGGTTTGCCATCGAAACGCTGATGAGCGTGGCGGCTATCGGGGCGCTGTTTATTGGCGCGACGGCCGAAGCGGCGATGGTGCTGCTGCTGTTCTTAATTGGCGAACGCCTTGAGGGCTGGGCGGCGAGCCGGGCGCGTAAAGGGGTGAGCGCGCTGATGGCGCTGAAGCCGGAAACCGCCACGCGGGTTATTCATGGTCAGCGTGAAACGGTCGCCATCAATACCCTGCGCCCGGGCGACGTGATTGAAGTGCCAGCAGGCGGACGTCTGCCAGCCGATGGGGCCCTCATTACCGCCACCGCGAGCTTTGACGAAAGCGCCCTGACCGGGGAATCCATCCCGGTAGCGCGCGCGGCAGGCGAGAAGGTGCCTGCGGGCGCCACCAGCGTCGACCGACTGGTGCTGCTGACGGTCCTTTCCGAACCGGGCGACAGCGCCATCGACCGCATCCTCAGGCTGATAGAAGAAGCCGAGGAGCGCCGCGCGCCGGTAGAACGCTTTATCGATCGCTTCAGCCGGATTTACACCCCCGCCATCATGCTGGTGGCGCTGCTGGTCACCGTCGTGCCGCCGCTGTTCTTCGGCGCGCCGTGGGAGGGCTGGATTTACAAAGGGCTGACGCTGCTGCTGATCGGCTGTCCGTGTGCGCTGGTGATCTCCACCCCGGCGGCGATTACCTCAGGGCTGGCGGCGGCGGCACGTCGCGGGGCGCTGATTAAGGGCGGCGCGGCGCTGGAACAGCTGAGCCAGGTTCAGCACATCGCCTTCGATAAAACCGGCACGCTGACCGTCGGCAAGCCGCAGGTGACCGGCGTGTATCCGCAGGACATCAGTGAAGACGCCCTGCTGACGCTGGCCGCCGCCGTGGAGCAGGGCTCCACCCACCCGCTGGCGCAGGCGATCGTGCGTGAAGCGAAGGGGCGCGGGCTGAACATCCCTCCGGCAACCGCCCAGCGAGCGCTGGTCGGGTCAGGGATTGAGGCTGTGGTCGGAGGCAAAAAAGTGTTGATCGCCGCGGCAGGCGCGTTCGCGAATCCACAGGTTGAGACATTAGAGCAGGCCGGGCAGACGGTCGTTGCCGTGATGCAGGACGGTGTACCGATGGGCATGCTGGCGCTGCGCGACACCCTGCGTGACGATGCGAAAGACGCCGTCGACGCGCTGCACAGGCTGGGGGTACAGGGCGTGATCCTGACCGGTGATAACCCGCGTGCGGCGGCGGCGATTGCTGGCGAGCTGGGGCTGGAGTTTAAGGCCGGATTGTTGCCTGCGGATAAAGTCAGCGCGGTAACCGAGCTGAACGGTCATGCCCCGCTGGCGATGGTCGGGGACGGGATAAACGACGCCCCGGCAATGAAGGCTTCCACCATCGGCATTGCGATGGGCAGCGGCACCGATGTGGCGCTGGAGACGGCGGATGCGGCGCTGACCCACAACCGCCTGACCGGGCTGGCGCAGATGATTAGCCTGGCGCGGGCGACGCGCGCCAACATCCGCCAGAACATTGGGATTGCGCTGGGGCTGAAGGGGATATTCCTCGTCACCACGCTGCTCGGCATGACCGGCCTGTGGCTGGCGGTGCTGGCGGATACGGGGGCGACGGTGCTGGTTACGGCGAACGCGTTGCGGCTGTTGCGCCGTCGGTAAAAATGCCCGGTGGCGGCTACGCCTTACCGGGCCTACAACATCTCCGAACCGTAACCGTAGGCCGGGTAAGGCGTAGCCGTCACCCGGCATAAAACGGCGTCACTGCATCCCTAGCACCCCCGGCAACCACAATGATATCGCCGGGATGTACGTCACCATCCCCAGCACCACCAGCAACATACCGTAAAACGGCAGCATCGCCCGCACCACGTGCTCGATCTTCTGCTTACTCACCGCGCTCGCCACGAACAGCACCGACCCGACCGGCGGCGTGATCAGCCCAATCCCCAGGTTCACCATCATGATCATTCCGAAATGCACCGGATCGATCCCCAGCGAGTTGGTCACCGGCAGCAGTACCGGGGTCAGGATCAGGATGATCGGCGCCATGTCCATTAGCGTGCCAATCAACAGCAGCATGATATTGAGGTACATGAGGATCACGTATTTGTTATCGGAGAGCGACGTGAAGAATTCGGTGATGCGCATCGGCAGCTGCATGTAGGTCATTACCGCGCCAAACGCCGCGGCAAAGCCAATCAAAATCATCACGATGGTGACGGTTTTCACCGTACGGCACATCAGCTTCGGCAGTTCATTCCACTTGTAATCGCGGTAAATGAACATGGTGACGAAGAACGCCCACAGGCAGGCCACGGCGGCAGATTCGGTCGCCGTGAATATCCCGGACAAAATCCCGCCGAGGATAATCACCACCGTCATCAGCCCCCACAGAGCATCGAGCATGATTTTCAGCGCCTGCCTGAACGGGATTTTGTCCCCTTTCGGATAGCCGCGCTTGCGGGCGAAGCACAGGCAGAGCACCATCAGGCTCACGCCCAGCAGCAGGCCCGGCAGCACGCCCGCGATAAACAGCGTGGCGATGGAGACCGTTCCCCCTGCCGCCAGGGAGTAAATCACCGAGTTGTGGCTGGGCGGGATCAGGATCGCCTGCACCGACCCGCTGGCCGTCACCGCCGCCGCGTATTCGCGCGGATAGCCCTTCTTCTCCATCTCCGGGATCATCACGCTGCCGATAGACGCCGTATCCGCCACCGACGAGCCGGAAATCGCGCCGAAGAACGTTGATGCCACGATGTTCACCAGCGACAGCCCGCCGCGAATAAAGCCGACAAAAACGTACGCGAAGTTGACCAGCCGTCGGGCAATGCCCCCTTCCGCCATGATCGCCCCGGCAAGAATGAAGAACGGGATCGCCAGCAGGGTAAATTTATTCACCCCGCTGGTGATCTGGATCATCAGCGCCTCCAGCGGCAGGTCAATCCACAGCGCGCCCGCCACGGCGCTTAAGCCGACGGCGAAGGCCACCGGCATCCCCAGCGCCAGCAAAATGGCGAGGGTGAATAACAAAACAAACGCATCCATTGTTCACCCCTTAACTGTGATTGCCGATCAGCACGACCGGACGGTTTTCCTGCGAGCCAAACAGCAGGCGTTCAAGCACAAACAGGATCAAAATGGCCGACCCGACAGGTAGCGGCAGATAGCTTTCGCCGGAGGTCAGAAGCGGAAACTCCGCCACCGGCTGCTCCCACAGCTCGACGCACAGCCAGTAGCTGTACCAGCACATCAGGCCTGAAATCAGCAGCATCAGCAGATCCACCATCCGCGCGCACACTCTTTGCAGCGACGCGGGCAGGCGGTCGGTGAGCATGTTGACCGCAATATGCGACCCGGCGCGGTAGCTCACCGCCGCGCCGATAAAGGTAAACGTCACCATGCAGATAATGGCGATCGGCTCCGGCCAGGATTCGCCGCGATTAAGCACGTAGCGTGAAAAAATGCCGATGGGGATGACAATCGTCATCACCAACAGCGAAATACCTGCCACCGCCATGGCGAACAGGTACAGACGGTCCATCCACTTCAGGTAGAGTTCGGACATACGTACTCCGGTTTACTGGACGTCAGCGATGGCTTTCATCAGATCCTGATGCTTATCGCCATACTGCGCGCGCACCGGCTCTGTCGCCTTGATAAACACCGTTTTATCGATGTCGTGGAACTGCACCCCGCCGGCCTTCATTTTCGCCAGCGCCTGGTCGTTATACGCATTCCACAGCTTGCGCTGCTCGAACTGCGCTTCGCGGGCCAGCACCAGGATCTTTTGCTGTTCGTCAGCGCTGAGCTTGTCCCATTTCACTTTGGAATAGAGCAGCATTTCCGGGGTGATGAAGTGGCCGCTCAGCGTGTAGTTTTTGGCGACCGGCATATAGTTGTGGGCGATAAAGGTTGGCGGGTTGTTCTCCGCGCCGTCGATCACCCCGGTCTGCATGCCGCTGTAAACCTCGCTGACGCCCATCGCCACCGAGTTCGCCCCCATCGCTTTCAGCGTGGCCAGCGCCACCGGGCTGCCCTGCACGCGGATTTTCTTCCCTTTCAGATCGTCCGGTTTGACGATCGGCTCTTTGGTGATCAGGTTACGGGTGCCGGAATCCATCCAGCCAAGGAAGACCAGACGCGATTTCGGGTTGGCGGTGAGTTTGTCGCCGATCTGCTTGCCGATATCCCCGTCGATCACCTTGTGCATGTGGTCTTCATCGCGGAATACGTAGGGCAGCGTAAACACTTCGATATCCGGCAGAATGGCAGCCACCGGCGCCATGGAGACGCGGATCATGTCGATCGCCCCCATCTGCGCCTGCTCAATCATCTGCTTTTCATCCCCCAGCACGCCGCCGGGGAAGACCTTAATCTCCAGCTTGCCATCGGTTTGTTGTTTGAGTTTTTCACCCATGTGCTGAACCGCCACCACGTTCGGGTAGCCTTCGGGATGCACATCGGCGGCTTTGATGGTCTGGGCAGAAACGGTGCAGGCAAAAGCAGACAGGCACAGCGCGGCCAGTAACGGCTTGAGGGTCGTTTTCATTGAGTCAACTCCAGGGTAGTGAGATAAGCGTTAAAACGGTGTTTTAGTTTTTGACGCTTAAAAATTAGACTACGGCTGGAAAAGGGAGGGTGAAGCGCCTCACAAAAGCGCGAAATTTTGAAACGATGGTTCGAAATTGTGATGAGTACTTGTCGGGTGGCGGCTGCGCCTTACCCGACCTACTACACCCGTAGGCCCGTGCAAGCGAAGCGCCGCCGGGCGTCAGGCCGCACTTACCCCTTACGAATCAAATACCGGTACGGCAAGGTCTCGGTTTGCTGCGCCACCAGTTCATGTTCCATAAAGGTACAAAAGCCGGGGATATCACGGGTGGTAGCCGGGTCATCGGCGACGATCAGCAGCGTTTCGCCACTCTGCATGTTACGGACGGTTTTACGCACCATCATTACCGGCTCCGGGCAACGAAGGCCCTGAGCATCAAGCGTGTGGTCTGGGCTGGAAAACAGGTCGGTCATTTTCTTCTCGTTCAGGTAAAAACGGCTGTAGTTTACGCCCCGCTATCGCCAATGCAAACCAGGTTAACGATTGCGTGAAAATTAGCCATTGCAAAGTGTCGTCAAAGCAGTATCATGCGGCGGCTTTATTGGGTTCCCTCACCCCAAATATTAATCAAAAAGGTACAATATGAACTCCTTTACACAATCGCAACGCGTCAAGGCGTTGTTCTGGCTTTCGCTATTTCATCTGCTGGTGATCATCTCCAGTAACTATCTGGTACAGCTCCCGATCTCCATCTTTGGTTTCCATACCACCTGGGGCGCGTTCAGTTTCCCGTTTATTTTCCTCGCGACGGATTTAACCGTGCGTATTTTTGGCGCACCGCTGGCGCGGCGGATTATTTTTGCGGTGATGATCCCGGCACTGTTTGTCTCCTACGCCATCTCCTCGCTGTTTTACATGGGCAGTTGGCAGGGCTTCGAAGCGCTGACGCACTTCAACCTGTTCGTCGCGCGTATTGCCACCGCCAGCTTTATGGCTTATGCCCTGGGGCAGATCCTCGATGTCCACGTGTTTAACCGTCTGCGTCAAAACCATCGCTGGTGGATGGCACCAACGGCCTCCACGCTGTTCGGTAACGTGAGCGATACGCTGGCCTTCTTCTTCATCGCCTTCTGGCGCAGCCCGGACGCCTTCATGGCAGAACACTGGATGGAAATTGCTCTGGTGGACTACGCCTTTAAGGTGCTTATCAGCCTGGTTTTCTTCCTGCCGATGTACGGCGTACTGTTGAATATGCTGCTGAAAAGGCTGGCAGATAAATCTGAAATCTCCGCATTGCAGGCAGGTTAAGGGTTCGCTTTATCAGTTGTGATAAGATGAACGAATGAGCCGTTATGGCCGTTTATCGAAAGGAAGAAGTCAATGCGCAATCTGGTTAAATATGTCGGGATTGGCCTGCTGGTTGTTGGCCTTGCAGCCTGTGATAACAGCGACACCAAAACGCCTGCTCAGGGCGCGTCAGCAGAAAGCAACGCCACCGGTCAGCCGGTGAGCCTGATGGATGGCAAACTCAGTTTCTCTCTGCCTGCGGACATGACCGACCAGAGCGGTAAGCTGGGCACCCAGGCGAACAATATGCACGTCTATTCCGATGCCACCGGCCAAAAAGCGGTGATTGTGATCGTCGGTGACGATACCAGCGAAGATCTGGGCGTGCTGGCCAAACGCCTGGAAGATCAGCAGCGCAGCCGCGACCCGCAGCTTCAGGTGGTCACCAACAAGTCTGTTGAACTGAAAGGCCACACGCTGCAACAGCTGGACAGCATCATCTCTGCCAAAGGCCAGACCGCGTACTCCTCCGTGGTGCTCGGCAAGGTGGACAATAAACTGCTGACCATGCAGATCACCTTGCCGGCAGACAATCAGCAGAAAGCGCAGACCGCCGCTGAAAACATCATTAACACCCTTGTGATCCAGTAATCGTTCACCAGGATGCCGTGGCCTCCGTCGCTTGCGCCGGGGGCCATTTTTTTGCCACGACTTTCAGACTAACACGCCAGACGAAGCCCATCCGGCGCACTACAATTAACACGCCCCCCGGAAAAAGGAATTCTTATGACTGCCAGCCCGCCCGACAAAGCCGGACTTCATATTTTATTAAAACTTGCCTGTCTGGTGGTTATCCTTGCGGGTATCCACGCGGCGGCGGATATCATTGTTCAGCTTCTGCTGGCGCTGTTTTTCGCCATTGTGCTCAACCCACTAGTGACATGGTTTTTACGCCGGGGCATCAGCCGCCCGGTCGCGATTACCATCGTGGTGATGGTGATGCTGGTTGTCCTGACGGCGCTGTTCGGCGTGCTCGCCGCCTCGCTGAGTGAATTTTCCACCATGCTGCCGCAGTACAATAAAGAGCTGACGCGCAAGCTGGTCGATCTTCAGCGCACGTTGCCGTTCGTGAATCTGCATATCTCACCGGAACGGATGCTGCGTCGGATGGATTCCGAGAAGGTGATGACCTACGCCACCACGTTGATGACCGGGCTTTCCGGGGCAATGGCCAGCATTCTGTTGCTGGTGATGACGGTGGTGTTTATGCTGTTCGAAGTGCGCCACGTGCCGTATAAACTGCGTTTTGCCCTGAACAATCCTCAGATCCACATTGCCGGCTTGCACCGCGCGCTGAAGGGCGTATCCAAGTATCTGGCGCTGAAAACGCTGTTAAGCCTGTGGACCGGCGTGATCGTCTGGCTGGGGCTGGTACTGCTGGACGTGCAGTTCGCGCTGATGTGGGGCGTGCTGGCGTTTTTACTGAACTACGTACCCAATATCGGCGCGGTGCTTTCCGCCGTTCCGCCGATGATCCAGGCGTTCCTGTTTAACGGTTTTTATGAGTGCATGCTGGTAGGGGCGCTGTTCCTTGTCGTGCATATGGTGCTGGGTAACATTCTCGAGCCGCGCATGATGGGCCACCGTCTGGGCATGTCGACGATGGTGGTGTTTTTATCGTTACTGATCTGGGGATGGCTGCTGGGTCCGGTGGGCATGCTGCTCTCCGTGCCGCTCACCAGCGTCTGTAAAATCTGGATGGAAACCACGAAAGGAGGCAGTAAACTCGCCATTCTTCTGGGTCCGGGTCGGCCAAAAAGCCGTTTGCCGGGATAACCGGGTGGAAAGGGTCAAAAGTGACGTTTATTCGCCAGCGCGACGACAACATTGTACGATGTGCGCAGCAAATCGCGCTGGCGAAGAAAAAGTCACAGAAACAGGTTTATCGCGGACGCGCGTAGATGAAATTTACACTTACCCTTATCGACTGGCAGGCAAGAGCGCCAGGACTCAGCGATGCCGACGAATGGCAGGCATGGTCACGCCGGTCTGACGCCATCGATCCCGCTGCACCGCTGGCGAAACTGACCGATCTGCCGATGATGACCGCCCGCCGCCTGAATTCAGGCAGCAGGCTGGCCGTCGATCTTGGCCTGATGATGCTGCGCAAACACCGCATCGATGCCGTCGTCTACAGCAGCCGTCATGGGGAGCTGGAGCGCAATTTCCGTATTCTCCAGGCCCTGGCGGCAGAACAGCCCGTTTCCCCCACCGATTTTGCCATGTCGGTACACAACTCGGCGGTCGGCAATCTCACTATCGCCGCGCGTCAGCCTGTTGTCTCTTCGTCGGTTTCCGCCGGTATGGATACCTTCCAGCAGAGCTTGTGCGACGTGCTGAGCCTGCTGCATGCGGGCTACTCCCGCGTGTTGCTGGTGGATTTCGACGGTCTGCTGCCTGATTTTTATCACGCCGGGCTGCCGCCGCAGATGCCCGTCTGGCCCTACGCGCTGGCGCTGGTGATTGAGGCGGGAAATACGCTCAGCTGTGAAACGCACATCAACCGCACGCCTGAAGAGCCCGCGCTGCCGCAAAGCCTCCAGTTCCTGCGCCATTACCTGCGGGACGAGCGCCAGTTTACCCTGCCGGGCGAGCGCCTGCTGTGGCAATGGACGCGCCAATGAGAGGGTTACGTTCCCGCCTCGATCGGATATGGCGGATGCTGATGACCGGATTGTGCTTCGTCCTGTTCGGCCTCGGCGGGCTGACGCTGTCGCTGGTGTGGTTTAACCTGCTGCTGATTTTCCAGCGCGACCGCACTCAACGTCGCCGCCTGGCACGCCGCACTATTTCTGCCAGTTTTCGCCTGTTCCTCGCGGTGGTACGCGGTGCAGGGGTACTGGATTACCGTTTCAACAACCTGGACGTTCTGCGCGCCGAGCGGGGCTGTCTGGTGATTGCGAATCATCCCTCGCTGCTGGACTACGTTCTGCTGGCGTCGGTGATGAACGAAACCGACTGTCTGGTGAAAAGCGCGTTGCTTCGTAACCCGTTCGTCAGCGGCGTGATCCGCGCGGCTGACTATCTGATTAACAGCGAAGCCGACACGCTGCTTGCCGCAAGCCAGCAGCGTCTGGCCCAGGGCGATACCCTGCTTATCTTCCCTGAAGGCACCCGCACCCGGGTGGGGGAAGCCATGACCCTGCAACGTGGGGCGGCGAATATCGCCGTTCGCTGCAACAGCGCCGTGCGCGTGGTGGTGATCCACTGTAGCGAACGGATGCTGGATAAACAGAGCAGCTGGTATAACGTGCCCCCCAACAAACCTGTTTTCACCGTGGATGTTCGCGAACGCATCAACATTCATGATTTTTATGATGCGAGTCAGCACGAACCCGCGCTGGCAGCAAGGCATTTAAACCGGCATATGCAGCATCAGTTAACAACCGGTCTTCAATCTTTGTCAGGAACGAAAGATGCAAGCGCTCTATCTTGAAATTAAGAATCTCATTATCTCTACGCTGAATCTGGAAGAACTTACCCCAGAGGATATTGATACAGACGCCGCGCTCTTTGGCGACGGCCTCGGTCTGGACTCAATCGACGCCCTTGAGCTGGGGCTGGCGGTAAAAAATCAGTACGGCGTAGTGCTTTCTGCCGAAAGTGACGAGATGCGTCAGCACTTCTATTCCGTTGCCACGCTCGCGGCTTTTATCCATCAACAACGCGCCTGAGAATGACCGCTATGACAGAACAACAAACGATTTATCAGGAAGTCTCTGCGCTTCTTATTACGCTGTTTGAAATCGCCCCGGAGGATATTACCCCTGAGGCACGTCTTTACGAGGATCTGGATCTCGACAGCATTGATGCCGTCGATATGGTGGTGCACCTGCAAAAGAAAACGGGCCATAAAATCAAGCCCGAAACCTTCAAAGCGGTGCGCACGGTGCAGGACGTCGTGGACGTTGTGGAACAGCTTCAGCGCGACGCGTAACGTGCGTTCGATTCCAGTTCTTCCCGCCCTGACGGGGCTGATGCTGCTGGCATGGCCGTTTTTGATCGGCTTCGGGCTGGCGAATAATAGCCTGCACGGGATACTGCCCGTGATGGCGCTGGTGCTGCTGTTGCGCGTCTGCCAGGCCCGTCGGCAGGGCGGCCCCCTGCGTTATCTGTTCGTGAGCGTGGCGCTGGCTGGCATAGCGCTTTGCGCGGCGAGCTACGTCCTGCACGCGCACCAGTGGGTGCTGTTATATCCGGTGGTGGTGAATCTGGTGATGCTGGTGGTGTTTGGCGGTTCGCTGTGGACGGCAATGCCTGTCGTTGAACGGCTGGCGCGCCTGCGTGAACCGGATCTCTCCCCCGTCGGGGTACGTTACACGCGCCGGGTTACCCAGGTCTGGTGCGGCTTTTTTATTATCAACGGGGCGATCGCGCTGTTTACCGTATTACACGCCGATATCCGTCTGTGGACGCTGTGGAATGGGATGATTGCCTATCTCCTGATGGGCACGCTGATGGCTGGCGAGTGGCTGGTGCGACAACGGGTGATGAAAAACGATGCTTAACCCTCTTCCGCTTAGCCAGTGGCTCAGTGCGCCCCGCCCTGACGACACCCCTGTCGCCTGGCAGGACGACCATCTCTGGACGCTTGGCGATCTGCGCCACGACGTCACTCAGCTGGTCGACACGCTGCGTCGTGAAGATGGCGAGCGCTGGGCGTTGTGCATCGAAAACGGTTATCTGTTTATTGTCGCGCTGCTGGCGACGCTGCATGCGGGTAAAACGCCGGTCCTCCCCGGGCACAGCCGGGCGGCGCAGCTTAACGAACAGCGGGCGCTGTTCAGCGGCGTCCTGAGCGACACCACGCTCGATTTTCAGGGGCGACAGCTGCGGGTGGCTTCCGCGCAGCGGGCAGGCCATCCCTTTTCACCGCTGCCTGCCATCGGTGAGATGCGCACGATCGAGCTTTACACCTCCGGCTCGACCGGCACGCCGCAGCGGGTAAGTAAGCCGGTGGTCAGCCTTGATCGTGAGGCTCGTCTGCTGGCGGCGCATTTTGGCGAGCGTCTGGCGGGCTGTCACGTCGTGGCTTCCGTGGTGCTGCACCACCTGTATGGCCTGACGTTTCGTGTCGTCTTACCCATGGCGCTCGGCCTGCCGCTGCATGCCAGCCTGCTCAACTATGCCGAGCAACTCTCTGCCCTTCCCGACGATAAACGCTACCTTTTCATCAGCAGTCCGGCGTTTCTCAAGCGGCTGGACGCGTCGCTGACGCCGCCCCCCGTTAACCTGCTCGTCTCCGCCGGCGGCGCGCTGCCCTGGCAGGAGGTCGCCGCGGTTCAGGCCTGGCTCAACGTCTGGCCGGATGAAATATACGGCAGCACGGAAACGGGCGTAATGGCCTGGCGCTACCGTCAGGAGGAAAGCACGCGCTGGCAGCCTTTTACCGGCGTGACGTTTCACGGCGATCGCGTGATATCGCCGCTGATCCCCGAGGCGGAGGGGGTCCTGCTGGATGATATCCTGCACTTCACGGCTGACGGGCAGTTCAGCCTCGTCGGGCGTCGTGGTCGGGTGGTCAAAATTGAAGATAAGCGCATTTCACTCGATGACATTGAGCACCGCCTGCTGGCGCTGGACGGCATCCGGGAGGCCGCCGCGCTGACGGTGACGCGCGGCGGGCGTCAGGGCATTGGCGTATTGCTGGTGCTGAATGAAGCGGTGCGTCAGCAACACGAACAGAGCAAAACAGCGCAGGAGCTCGCCTGGCGACGCGCCCTTCGCCCCTGGCTTGAACCGGTTGCCGTACCGCGCTACTGGCGGATCGTTGATGAAATCCCGGTCAACAGCATGAACAAGCGCGTGACTGCGCAGCTACAGGAGTTGTTTCATGAAGATCCCTGAAATCGGGCGCCTCCAGCCCGATCCACAGCATCTGGAGATAATCCTTTATCTTGATCCTGACCTGCTCTGGTTTAAGGGACATTTCGCCGTACAGCCGCTGCTGCCGGGCGTGGCCCAGCTCGACTGGGTGATGCATTACGCCGCCGCGCTGGCGCCGGGCTACCGTTTTCACAGTATTCAGAACGTGAAGTTCGCCGCCCCGCTGTTGCCGGAGAACACGGTCACGCTGCTCCTTGCCTGGCAGCCTGAACGCCAGATGCTGACCTTTAGCTACCAGCGCCATGCAGGTAACGAGCGCCACACCGCCAGCAGCGGGAAGATTCGCTTATGTCAGTAACCTTCCGTCCCTGCGTGCTGATCCCCTGCTACAACCACGGGGCGATGATGGCTTCGGTGCTGGCGCGCCTGGCGCCTTTCGATCTGCCCTGTCTGGTGGTGGACGACGGCAGCGATGAAACCACGCGCCGCACGCTTGAAGCGCTGGCGGCGGATCGTCCGCAGGTTACGCTGCTGCGGCTGGCCGAAAACAGCGGCAAAGGCGCGGCGGTGATGCAGGGGCTGAAAGCCTGCGCCGATCGCGGCTTCACCCACGCCGTTCAGGTGGACGCTGACGGCCAGCACGCTATCGAGGACATTCCCAAACTGCTGGCGCTGGCCGGGCGTCATCCCGATGCGCTCATTTCCGGGCAGCCCGTTTACGATGACTCGATCCCCCGTTCGCGCCTGTACGGGCGCTGGATAACGCACGTCTGGGTCTGGATTGAAACCCTCTCCCTGCAACTGAAAGACAGCATGTGCGGGTTTCGCGTTTACCCGATAGCCCCGGTTCTGCGCCTTGCAGCAACCACGCCGCTCGGCAGGCGAATGGATTTTGATACCGAAGTGATGGTGCGCCTCTACTGGCAGGGCAACACCAGCTATTTTCTGCCCACCCGCGTAACCTATCCGCCGGACGGGGTATCCCATTTCGATGCCCTGAAAGACAACGTGCGCATCTCGTTGATGCATACCCGTCTGTTTCTCGGCATGCTGCCGCGCATTCCTTCCCTGCTGATGCGTCGCCGCTCGCAGCACTGGGCGCAGCAGCAGGAGGTGAAAGGATTATGGGGCATGCGCCTGATGCTGCGCGTCTGGCAGCTGCTGGGGCGAAAGGCGTTTACCGCCCTGCTGTGGCCGGTTACCGCCGTCTACTGGCTGACCGCCCGCTCTGCGCGTCAGGCGTCGCAGCAGTGGCTGGCGCGGGTTAAAACGGTGATGGCACAGCGGCAAATGCCGCCCCTCGCGCGGCTAAACAGTTTTTCCCACTTCCTGCGCTTCGGTCATGCCATGCTGAATAAAGTGGCCAGCTGGCGCGGCGAAATGAAACTCCATCGCGATCTGGTCTTTGCGCCAGGCGCGCAGGAGGCGCTGGGGCTCGACGATCCTCAGGGCAAACTGCTGCTCGCGTCGCATCTTGGCGATGTGGAAGCCTGTCGGGCGCTGGCCCAGCGCGAAGGGGCAAAAACCATCAACGCGCTGGTCTTTAGCGA
The DNA here is from genome assembly GCF_000534535.1 of Enterobacter sp. MGH 33. NCBI lineage: Bacteria > Pseudomonadati > Pseudomonadota > Gammaproteobacteria > Enterobacterales > Enterobacteriaceae > Enterobacter > Enterobacter sp. MGH 33. Next base: position 4,799,450 of record NZ_KI973212.1, read on the forward strand.
CAACGCCAGACGCTTTAAGCAGGTGATGGAGGAGATGGCACCGCAGGCGGGCATTCACCTGATGCCGGTCACCGACATTGGCCCGGAGACTGCGATCCTCATTAAAGAGAAGCTGGATCGCGGCGAATGGGTGGCGATCGTGGGCGATCGCATCGCCGTCACCCCGCAGCGCGGCGGTAGCTGGCGGGTGATATGGAGCGAATTTATGGGCCAGCCCGCGCCGTTCCCGCAGGGGCCGTTTATCCTGGCGTCCATTTTGCGCTGCCCGGTGGTGCTGATTTTTGCCCTCTGTCAGCAGGGAAAGCTGACCCTGCACTGCGAGCCGTTTGCCGACCCGCTGCTGCTGCCGCGCGGCGAACGCCAGCAGGCGCTACAGCAGACCGTCGACCGCTATGCGCAGCGGCTGGAGCATTACGCGCTCTTGTCGCCGCTCGACTGGTTTAATTTTTTCGATTTCTGGCAGCTGCCAGAGGTCAACGAGAAGGAGTAAAGGGTGCTGACCGATCCCCGCTTTACGGCTGAAGTTGAAATCACCGTTCCGTTCCACGACGTCGATATGATGGGCGTGGTGTGGCACGGCAACTACTTCCGCTACTTTGAGATTGCCCGCGAAGCGCTGCTCAACCAGTTTGATTACGGCTATCGCCAGATGAAAGCGTCCGGCTACGTCTGGCCGGTGGTGGATACCCGGGTGAAATACCGCGACACGGTGACCTTCGAGCAGCGCATTCGCGTCCGCGCCCACATTGAAGAGGTTGAAAACCGTCTGCGCATCGCCTATCAAATCTTCGACGCGCAAACCGGGAAACGCACCACCACCGGCTACACGATTCAGGTGGCGGTGGAAGAAGCAAGCCGGGAGATGTGCTTTGTCAGCCCGGCCATTCTGTTCGAACGCATGGGGATCGCGCCATGAAATGGATAACGCTACTCGCGCTGCTGGTAAGCCCGCTGGTGAACGCGATCACGCTGGATGAACTGCAACAGCGGTTTGCGGAGCAACCAGTGGTACGCGCACACTTCGAACAGATCCGCACGATCAAGGATATGCCGCAGCCCCTGCGCTCGCAGGGGGAGATGCTGATCGCCCGTGACAATGGCCTGCTGTGGGATCAAAAAGCGCCGTTCCCGATGACGCTGCTGCTGGATGACAAACGGATGGTGCAGATCGTCAACGGTCAGTCGCCGCAGACCATTACCGCCGACACTAACCCGCAGATGTTCCAGTTCAACCATCTGCTGCGGGCGCTGTTCCAGGCCGACCGCAAGGTGCTGGAAGAGAACTTCCGCGTCGATTTCAAAGATCTGGGTGAAGGCCGCTGGTCACTGGTGCTGACGCCCGTCACCACGCCGCTGGACAAGATTTTCTCCACCCTTGATTTGAAGGGCGCGATCTATCTGGAATCGATTCGCCTGAACGATAAGCAGGGCGACACGACGGATATCGCCCTCTCCCGCCACCAACTGACGCCCGCCCGCCTGACCGATGCAGAACGCCAGCGCTTTGCCGCACCGTAACGCCCTGCGCCCGGCGCTGCTGTGGGCCGCGGTATGCCTGATCCTGCTGGGCGTGCTGCTGTCGCTGCTGCCCGGCGCGCGGCTGAACAGCAGCGTGCTCGCCATGCTGCCGAAACAGACGCTCGGCGCGATCCCTCCCGCTCTCAACGACGGATTTATGCAGCGCCTCGACCGCCAGCTCATCTGGCTGGTCAGCCCCGGCAAACAGCCGGACCCGCGCGTGGCGCAGCAGTGGTTAACCCTGCTGCAACGCAGCCAGGCGCTGAGTGTCGTAAAAGGTCCGCTGGATGCCGCCGGGCAACAGGCCTGGGGAGATTTCTTCTGGCAACACCGCAATGGCCTGGTCGATCCGGCCACCCGCGCCCGCCTGCAAAACGGCGGTCAAGCACAGGCCCAGTGGATCCTGTCCCAGCTCTACTCCGCCTTTTCCGGCGTGAGCGGCAAGGAGCTGCAAAACGATCCGCTGATGCTGATGCGCGGCGCGCAGCTCGCGCTGGCGAAAAACAGCCAGAAGATGCAGCTGATGGACGGCTGGCTGGTGACAAAAGATGCGGCCGGGAACTACTGGTATCTGCTGCACGGCGAGCTGGCGGGCTCATCGTTTGATATGCAGCAAACCCACCAGCTGGTGACCACCCTTAACGCGTTGCAGCAGACGCTGAAAAGCCAGTATCCACAGGCGCAGCTGCTCTCGCGCGGGACGGTGTTCTACAGCGATTACGCCAGCCAGCAGGCTAAAAACGATATTTCCACGCTCGGCGTCGCCACGGTGCTCGGGGTGATCCTGCTGATTGTGTCGGTGTTTCGCTCCGTGCGTCCGCTGCTGCTGAGCCTGCTCTCCATTGCCATCGGCGCGCTGGCGGGGACGGTCGTGACGCTGCTGCTGTTCGGTGAACTGCACCTGATGACGCTGGTGATGAGCATGAGCATTATCGGCATCTCGGCGGACTATACGATTTACTACCTCACGGAGCGGATGGTGCACGGCGCGGAACACTCGCCCTGGCAAAGCCTGGCGAAGGTACGTAACGCGCTGCTGCTGGCGCTGCTGACCACCGTCGTGGCGTATCTCTTCATGATGCTGGCCCCCTTCCCCGGCATTCGTCAGATGGCGGTGTTCGCCGCCGCAGGGTTGAGCGCCTCGTGCCTGACGGTAATGTTCTGGCATCCGTGGTTATGTCGGGGCATGCCGGTCCGCCCGGTCCCCCTGAGAGGGATGATGCAGCGCTGGCTGAACGCCTGGCGCGACAGTAAACCCCTCTCTGTCGGGCTGCCGGTAGCGCTGGCGCTGCTCTCCGCCATCGGGATCGCCAGCCTGCGGGTGGATGACGATATCGCCCGGCTTCAGGCGCTGCCGCAGGACATTCTGGCGCAGGAAAAAACCATCACCGCCCTGACCGGGCAAAATGTCGATCAGAAGTGGTTCGTGGTGTACGGCGCGTCGGCTCAGCAAACGCTGGAGCGGCTGGAGGCGTTTACCCCGGCGCTGGCGCAGGCGCAAAAAGCCGGTGAATTAACCCGCTGGCGCACCCTGCCGCTGAACTCGCTGGCGCGGCAGAACAGCGATCTGCATCTTCTGCGTAACGCCGCGCCGACGGTGATGAAAATGCTGCAAAGCACGGGGCTGAAGACCAGTGAACCGAACCTGAACGCCATGCCTGTCAGCGTGGAAGCGTGGCTCGCCAGCCCGGCCAGCGAAGGCTGGCGTTTGCTGTGGCTGACGTTGCCGGACGGCAAAAGCGGTGTGCTGGTCCCGGTCGATGGCGTCAGAAACAGCGCCGCGCTCGGTGAGCTGGCCGCCCGCCATCCCGGGGTCGTCTGGGTTGACCGTAAGGCCAGCTTCGACAGCCTGTTTGCGCTCTACCGCTCGCTGCTGACGGGGCTGCTGGGCGTGGCGCTGGCGGTGATTGCCTGCGGCGCGATGCTACGCCTCGGCTGGCGAAAAGGGCTGGTGGCGCTGGTGCCGTCCGTGCTGTCGCTGGGCGGCGGGCTGGCGGCGCTGGCCGTGACGGGCCATCCGGTGAACCTGTTTTCCCTGCTGGCGCTGGTGCTGGTCCTCGGCATTGGCATTAACTACACGCTGTTTTTCAGCAACCCGCGCGGCACGCCGCTGACCTCCATGCTGGCGATTACCCTCGCCATGATGACTACCCTGCTGACGCTGGGGATGCTGGTGTTCAGCACCACTCAGGCCATCAGCAGCTTTGGCATTGTGCTGGTGAGCGGTATCTTCACCGCGTTCCTGCTCGCCCCGCTGGCGATGCCGTCTAACAAAGAGAACTTACCATGACCCGTTTCATTCGCCTGGCGGCAGTGATGATGGCCCTGTTGCTGGCGGGGTGTAGCCATACGACGAACCGCGATGACGCGCGCCCTCAGGCCTGGCTCCAGCCCGGCACCCGCGTCACGCTGCCCCCGCCGGGCATCACGCCTGCCATCCGCGCGCAGCAGTTGCTTACCGGCAGTTTTAAAGGCCAGACCCAGTCGCTGCTGGTGATGCTGAACGCCGATGGAAATAAAGTGGCGCTTGCCGGCCTCTCCTCCGTCGGGATCCGCCTGTTCCTCGCCACCTACGACAACACCGGGATCCACACCGAGCAGTCGGTTGTGATGCCGCAGCTGCCGCCCGCCAGCCAGGTGCTGGCCGACGTGATGCTGAGCCACTGGCCGCTCAGCGCCTGGCAGCCGCAGTTGCCGAAAGGCTGGACGCTGAACGATACTGACACCAGACGCGAACTGCGCAACCCCGAGGGCAAGCTGGTCACGGAAATTGTCTACCTGAACCGTAACGGCAGGCGCGAACCGATTAGCATTGTGCAGCACGCTTTTCACTACCACATCACCATTCAATATCTGGGTGACTGAGATGATTTACCTTTCTGCCGTTGGCATGGTCAACGCGCTCGGCAACTCGGCTGATGAAATAGCGGCGAACCTGATCGCTGGTGTGGCCCCCGGGATGCGCCAGCGTGCGGGCTGGCTACAGGGCTTACCCGAGGCCGTGCTGGGGGGCGTGGAGGGTGAACTCCCCCCTGTCCCCGAGTCTTTTTCCGCCCATCGCAGCCGTAACAACCAGCTGCTGCTGGCGGCGCTGGCGCAAATCCGGCCCGCCGTCGATGCGGCCATTGCGCGCGTAGGGCGCGACCGCGTGGCGGTTGTGCTGGGCACCAGCACCTCCGGGCTGGACGAGGGTGATGAGTACGTGCGCCGCGCGCAAAACGGCGAGAGCAGCCCGCAGTGGCAATATCCGCAGCAGGAGCTGGGCGATCCGTCGCGCTTTCTCGCCCGCTGGCTTGCGCTGGACGGCCCGGCGTATACCATCTCAACCGCCTGCTCCTCCAGCGCGCGGGCGATCGTCAGCGGTCGTCGTCTGATTGACGCCGGGCTGGTGGACGTCGCCATCGTCGGCGGAGCCGACAGCCTGAGCCGCATGCCGGTCAACGGCTTCAACAGCCTGGAGTCCTTCTCCCCAACCCTGTGCGAACCGTTTGGCCGCCACCGTCGGGGGATCACCATTGGCGAAGCGGCGGCACTGATGGTGCTGACCCGCGAGCCGGGCGAGGTTGCGCTCCTGGGCGCGGGGGAATCCAGCGATGCGTACCATATTTCCGCCCCACATCCGCAGGGGGAAGGGGCGATCCGCGCCATCAACCAGGCGCTGAACGAGGCGGGCATGACGGCGGCGGACGTCGGTTATATCAACCTGCACGGCACCGCCACGCCGCTGAACGATCGCATTGAGGCGCAAGTGATCCACGATCTCTTTGGCGACCGCGTGCCGTGCAGCTCCACGAAACATCTTACCGGCCACACGCTGGGCGCAGCGGGGATCACCGAGGCCGCCCTGAGCTGGCTGATCCTGACCCGAGACCTGCCGCTGCCGCCGCAGGATTTTTCCCGCTACGCGCCAGACGACACCCTGCCCGCCTTCGGCCTGCTGCACCAGAGCGCACCGCTGAATAAACCGGCGATCCTGTCAAACTCCTTTGCGTTTGGCGGCAACAACGCCAGCCTTCTGCTGGGGAGGGTATGATGCGCTACTTACCTCCCGGGGATTATCTTCCTCACGACACGCCGATGCTGCTGCTTGAGAGTGTGGAAAACGTCACCGATGACCGCGCCGTTTGCAGCGTGACGGTGAACGATCGGGGCGTTCTGGCTCCGTTCCTGGACGCGGACGGCAACCTGCCTGGCTGGTTTGCGCTGGAGCTGATGGCCCAGACCGTGGGCGTCTGGTCTGAATGGCACCGGATGCAAAAAGGGCTGCCGCACTGTGCGCTGGGCATGGTGCTGGGCGCGCGCGAGCTGGTGTGCGACGCCGGGCATTTTGCCGCAGGCAGCACGCTGATCATCACCATCGAACGTCTGATGCAGGATGAACGCTTTGGCAGCTTCGAGTGCGCCATTCATGCGGATAGTGTCTCCCTCGCCACGGGCCGCGTGAACACCTTCCAGCCGAGCGAAGAAGAATTAACATCACTTTTCAATCAGGGAACGCCATCATGAGATCCGTACTGGTCACAGGTGCCAGCAAAGGCATTGGCCGCGCTATCGCCCTTCAGCTTGCGGCGGACGGTTTCACCGTGGGCGTGCATTACCACCGCGATGCCGCTGGCGCACAGGAGACACTCGATGCGATTGTTCAGGCGGGCGGCGCGGGCCGTTTACTCACCTTCGACGTGGGCAACCGCGAGCAGTGCCGCACGGTGCTGGAACAGGAGATCGCTGACCACGGCGCGTGGTATGGCGTGGTCAGTAACGCCGGTATTACCCGCGACGGTGCTTTTCCGGCGCTCAGCGACGATGACTGGGACAGCGTGATCCACACCAATCTCGACAGTTTTTATAACGTCATTCATCCCTGCATTATGCCGATGATCGGCACCCGCAAGGGCGGGCGGATCATCACCCTGTCGTCGGTGTCAGGCATTATGGGCAACCGTGGGCAGGTGAACTACAGCGCGGCGAAAGCCGGGATCATCGGCGCCACCAAAGCGCTCGCCACCGAGCTGGCAAAACGCAAAATCACCGTCAACTGCATCGCGCCGGGGCTGATCGATACCGGCATGATCGAGATGGACGAAGCCGCGCTGCACACGGCGATGTCGATGATCCCGATGCAGCGTATGGGCCAGGCCGAGGAGGTCGCCGGGCTGGCGAGTTACCTGATGTCGGATAAAGCAGGCTATGTGACGCGTCAGGTGATTTCGATTAACGGAGGCATGCTATGACCCGCCGGGTAGTGATTACGGGCATGGGCGGCGTCACCGCGTTCGGCGAGGACTGGCCGACCATCTCGCGCCGTCTGCGCGAGTATGAAAATGCGGTGCGAACCATGACGGAGTGGCAGGCGTATGACGGCCTGCAAACTCTGCTCGCCGCGCCGATTGAAGACTTCACTCTCCCCGCTCACTATACCCGTAAGCGCATTCGCGCCATGGGCCGGGTGTCGCTGCTCTCTACCCGCGCCACCGAGCTGGCGCTGGAGCAGGCGGGACTGATCGACGACGCGGTGCTGACCAACGGTCAGACCGGCATCGCCTACGGCTCGTCGACCGGCAGCACCGGGCCGGTCAGCGAGTTTGCCTCTATGCTCACCGAAAAGCACACCCACAACATCACCGGCACCACCTACGTGCAGATGATGCCGCACACCACGGCGGTGAATACCGGGCTGTTCTTTGGCCTGCGCGGACGGGTGATCCCCACCTCGAGCGCCTGTACCTCTGGCAGCCAGGCGATTGGCTACGCCTGGGAAGCGATTCGTCACGGCTACCAGACGGTGATGGTGGCAGGCGGCGCGGAAGAGCTGTGCCCGTCGGAAGCGGCGGTTTTCGATACCCTGTTTGCCACCAGCCAGCGTAACGACGCGCCAAAAACCACGCCGTCGCCGTTTGACGTTCAGCGCGATGGTCTGGTGATTGGCGAAGGGGCGGGCACGCTGGTGCTGGAAGCGCTGGATCACGCCAGAGCGCGCGGGGCGACAATCTATGGCGAGATCGTGGGCTTTGCCACCAACTGCGATGCGGCGCACATCACCCAGCCCCAGCGTGAAACCATGGAGGTGTGTATGGCGCAGTCGCTGGCGATGGCGGGCCTTGGCCCTCAGGAGATTGGCTACATTTCTGCCCACGGCACGGCAACCGATCGCGGGGACATCGCCGAGAGTCAGGCGACCGCCGCCATTTTCGGCGACAGCGTGCCCATCTCATCCTTAAAGAGTTATTTCGGCCATACCCTGGGCGCCTGCGGCGCGCTGGAAGCCTTGCTGAGTCTGCACATGATGCGGGAGGGCTGGTTCACGCCAACGCTCAATTTAAGACAACCGGATGAGCAATGCGGCGCTTTAGATTATATTATGGGGGAAACCCGCCCGATTGATTGCGAATTTATTCAGAGCAATAACTTTGCCTTTGGCGGCATCAATACCTCGATAATCATTAAACGCTGGGCGTAACTATGTACCAGTTTGTACTGGGAAAGATCTCCACCCTTAGCGCGGACCCGCTGGCGTCAACGCTCGCAGACATGGCACCTCAGGGTGCACGACACGCTTCCTGGCTTGCAGGCCGGACGCTGCTCGCCAGAACCTTATCCCCCTCACCGCTTCCCGAGATAATTTACGGCGAGCAGGGAAAACCGGCCTTCGCTAACGGCCATCCGCTGTGGTTTAACCTGAGCCACAGCGGGGACGACATTGCCCTGCTGATGAGCGATGAAGGTGAAGTGGGCTGCGATATCGAAGTGATCCGCCCGCGGGAGAACTGGCAGGCGCTGGCGAATGCCGTTTTCAGCCTCACCGAACATGACGAGCTGGAACGTGAAGCGCCGGAAGAGCAGCTTTCCGCATTCTGGCGCATCTGGACGCGCAAAGAGGCAATCGTCAAACAGCGTGGCGGCAGTGCGTGGCAGATTGTCAGTATTGACAGCACCGCCCAGACCCTCCCGGTCAGTCAGCTACGCTTCGGCTCGCTGAGCCTGGCGGTCTGTACCCCTACGCCTTTCACCTTAACGGCGGAAGCGGTTACTTACTCCGGTATTTCTGCGGCATAAAAATGACCAGCACGCCGAGTATAATCAAGCCGACGCCCGCCAGCCCGCGCCAGGAAAAGTGTTCTCCCCAGCCGGGCAGTAAAATTGCAGCACTCCACACCAGGATGTAACTGAGGCTAAGCAAGGCATACGCTTTGCTGAGCGCCATACGATGCAATGCCAGATACCAGCAGCCCATTGAGGCGCAATAGCCTGTCAGCCCCAGCATCAGCGCGCCCGTACCGGGGGCTATATGCCAGAGGGCTGCCCAGAAAGCGTCGCCCATCGGGGGCAGCGTTAACATCGCATGACGCAGCAGCAGCTGCGCCACGCTGACTAACACTACGCTGCATAACGCCCAACACGCACCGTTCACAGGCTTCCTCCCAGCAAAATAACCCCGACGATAATCAACCCGACGCCCAGCCAGTGACGTAGCGGGACAGGCTCATGCCAGACGATTTTTGCCGCCAGCGTTACCCAGACAAAGTTAAGGCTCAGCATGGGGTACGCCACCCCGACGGGCAGATGCTGCAATACCACCAGCCAGGCAACCATCCCGCCACCCAGCATCAGAAGGGCCAGCCCAAGCCACAGGGCGACCTGCTGACCGCCGCCAGCCCGGGTCGCCTGTTTCTGGCACAGTTGACCTGCGCAGCTCAACAGGCTTGCCAGCACCAGCCAGATCCAGGCCATCACTGCGGCAGATATTGCAGGTAAGCCAGACGCCCCTGAATCGTCAGGTTGTCCGGTTTTGGCAGCCCGGCGCGGGCCAGGTCGTCGTTTTTCGACAGCAGGATCACCAGCGACACCGGTCCCTGCTGACGATGCGCTTCAAGCCAGTGCGCGATATCATCTTTGCTCACAAAACGCCCCTTAGCGTCCGGATAATCCAGACCGTATTTCAGCTCACCGCTCTGCCCATACAAAATGATGTCATTACGCTGAAGCTCCCACGCCAGCCCGGAGGCTATACCAACGTTGTTCGCCAGGACGAATTTACTCATCTGCAATGGCTCGCGAACGGAATCCACCAGCGACTGCGGCTGTTTGGAATCCACTACCCGGTCCGGGATCGCAAAACCCACCAGCAGGGCCAGCCCGGCAGGGCAAAGCGCCGCCAGCCACCAGCGCTGCGGATTTTTAAGGGTAAACCAGCCCACCGAGGCCCAGACCAGAAACGCCACCACGGCACAGAAGACTTTGTACAATTCGACCGGTGTCCAGACCGGATGTTTAGCAAGCCCCCATGGCGATACCACCAGCGCCGCCAGCATGCCAAGCACGCCAAACGCGATATTGATCCCACCGTTAATACGTAACGCTTTTTCGGCGACGGTGCAGGCGTAGCGCGCCATCAGGATCGCCAGCGGCGCAAAGCACGGCAGGATATAGGTCGGCAGCTTGCCTTTGGCGATGCTGAAGAACAGCAGCGGCATCACTATCCAGCCCAGCAGATAAAGCCCCGCCCTCTCGTTTTCTCTGTCTCGCCATCCCAGGCGTAGCGCGCCCGGCAGCATCGCCAGCCACGGCAGACTTCCCGCGATGAGGAACGGCAGATAGTACCAGAACGGCGCTTTATGCTGGGCATCGCTCCGGGCAAAGCGCTGGATATGCTCCACCCAGAAGAAGTAACGCCAGAAATCGGGTTCACGCTGAGCGATTGCCAGCCCCCAGGGCAGGACGATAAGTACGCAGCTGAGGATCGCCAGCCAGCCGAAAACCAGCACCTCCTTCCAGCGTCGTTGCGCAATCACCCACGGCAGCACGCCAATCACCGGTACCGCCAGCGCCAGGAAGCCTTTGGTCATGACGCCCATGCCGCAGGCCAGCCCCAGCAGAATGTAGCCCCCCGCTTTTCCGGCTATCGTTTTCGCCTGCGAAGCCAGCCAGAAGCTGCACATAGCCGCCACCAGCCAGAGGGTGATAATGGGATCCAGCACGGCGTAGGTGCCGATGCCATAGACCAGGAACAGGGTTAAGAAGATCAGGCCGGAGAAGATCGCCACCCGCTTATCCTGCCAGAGACGCCAGGCCAGCCAGATCACCAGCAGCGCCGTCAGCCCGGTGCAGAATATCGCCCCCGCGCGAACGGCAAAATTGGTGTGTCCAAATAGCCATTGCCCGATGCTGTTCACCCAGTAACCGGCAATGGGTTTTTCAAAGTAACGCAGCCCGAGGAAATGCGGGACGACCCAATCGCCGGAGGCCAGCATTTCGCGGCTGATTTCCGCATAGCGCGTTTCATCAGGCTGCCATAACAGGCGAAGGTTGACCGGAAGGAGGTAGTAAACGACAAACAGGGCGAGAAGCGTCAGGCCATAGCGGACTGTTTTCATAGTGCCGGGCTCACGGTTTGTTGATAGCCAAGCCAGCCTTCCCGGCCAGCCATTTCACGACGGACGATTTTTCCCAGGGGCAGCGTGCCAGGATCGTCCGGCAACAGCTGGCTTAACGGGCAGAACTGAATGCCCTCCTGCGCCGCCAGCGCAAGCAACGCGTCAAAATCCTGCTGATACGCAATGCCTTCCACTTCGGCATGGATGGTATAAACCGGCGTACCGGCATCGCGGTGCATCGCATCCAGAATGTAACGGTTGAACCTGTCGGCACTCACCTCGCGCCCGACCACTTCATCCCACGTCGGAAGAGTGACCGGAATCTGCACCGTGCCGGTTCGGTTTTCCCCCAGCAGCGGTAAAAACGGTCCGGTGCCCCGGCAATCGCTGTTGTAGCGAAAGGCGAAGCGCTCTTTGGCCTTCACCACGCGCTGGTCGGCCCGCCATCCCGCCACGGCGGAACAGCGCACAGGCTGGCCGGTAATAGCTTCCAGCTCCAGCACGCCGCGCTCAACCTCACGCGCCAGGCGGGGGATATCCCACACGCCCGCCCAGGCCTGCCAGGCATGGTGATCCCAAGCGTGCAGCCCCACTTCATGATGCTGCGCGGCCTTGCAGATGATCGCTTCATTTTCCGCGCCGATGCGCCTGCCGGGCCATGCGGTTCCGGCCAGCAGGATATCCCAGCCGTAGAGCGATGCCGCGCGCGAGCGCAGCATTTTGAACAGAAAGGCCGGTTTAACCAGACGCCACAGATGACGCCCCATGTTGTCTGGCCCGACGCTGAAGAAAAGCGTCGCGCGCACGTCGTGCTTGCTCAGCAGTTCCAGCAGCCGCGGCACACCCTCACGCGTGCCGCGAAAGGTGTCGACGTCAATGCGTAAACCGACCTTTTTCATGATGCCTGTTCCGACAGCTCCACGGTGCGCAGGAAGAAGTCGAGCGTTTCATCAATGGTCTGCTCCATCTTCACCGTCGGCGTCCAGTTCAGGCAGCGCTTCGCATTGCGGATGCTCGGCTTGCGGTGCTCAACGTCCTGATAACCCTTGCCGTAGTAGCTGCTGCTCTCCACTTCGCGGAAACCGGCAAACGGCGGGAACTGGCTGCGCAGCGGGTGACGTTCAAAGCTTGCCAGCAGCATTTCCGCCAGCTCGCGGATGCTCGCTTCGTTGTCCGGGTTACCGATGTTGATGATCTCTCCGTTACAGCGGCCGTCTTTGTTTTCGATGATGCGGAACAGCGCTTCAATACCGTCGCTGATATCGGTGAAGCAACGTTTCTGTTTGCCACCTTCAATCAGCTTAATGGGCGAACCTTCCACCAGGTTGAGGATCAGCTGGGTGATGGCGCGGGAGCTGCCGATACGCGCGGCGTTCAGGTTGTCCAGGCGCGGCCCCATCCAGTTAAACGGACGGAACAGGGTAAAGCGTAGCCCCTCTTTCTCGCCGTAGGCCCAAATCACGCGATCCAGCAGCTGCTTGGAGACGGAGTAGATCCAGCGCTGCTTGTTAATCGGCCCGACCACCAGACTGGAGGTGTCTTCATCGAAGTTATTGTCGGTACACATGCCGTACACTTCCGACGTCGACGGGAAGATGATGCGCTTATCGTATTTCACGCAGTCGCGGATAATCTTCAGGTTCTCTTCGAAATCGAGTTCGAACACGCGCAGCGGGTTACGGGTGTATTCAATCGGGGTGGCAATCGCCACCAGCGGCAGCACCACGTCACATTTTTTGATGTGGTACTCGATCCATTCGGAATGGATGCTGATGTCCCCTTCAACGAAGTGGAAACGGGGATTAGTGAGGAATCGACCGATCGCATCGGATCCGATATCGAGACCGTAGATCTCGTAATTGTCGTCTTCCAGCAGCCGTTCGGTCAGATGGTTACCGATAAACCCGTTTACGCCGAGGATTAAGACGCGCGTGCGGCGTTTGATCGCCACCACCGGCGCGCTGGTGATCAGCGCCCCCGCCACCAGCCCAAGAGACTGCGCCAGCTGCGCCCCCTGCACGTACAGCCCGTTGTCCGTTTGTCCGGTGACGATCTCCAGCGCCTGCTCGCCGCAGCTCACAATCAGCGGAGAGACGGAGATGACGGTGCCCGGTTTTGCCGCCGGAATGTCCTCACGCACGCGGGATTTCCAGACGATAAATTTACTGACCCCGGCGAAGCTGTACGCGCCCGGCCACGGGTCGGTCACGGCGCGCACCAGGTTATGCAGCTGACGCGCCGGTTTCGCCCAGTCCAGTCGCCCGTCCTCCGGCGTGCGGCGACCAAAACTGCTTGCCTTGCTTTCGTCCTGCGCGGTTTCGGTAAAAGTCCCCTGAAGGATCGTCGGCAGCGCGTCGCGAAGCAGGCTTTGCGCGGCGATGCAAAGCTTGTGGTGCAGCTCCAGCGCCGTTTCATCAGCGCCAATGCCCACTTTCAGCTGTGCCACGATACCGCCCGCATCGGCACGGCGTACCATTTTGTGCAGCGTTACGCCGGTTTCCGTTTCACCGTTAACCAGCGCCCAGTTCAGCGGCGCACGGCCACGGTAGGCAGGCAGCAGCGAGCCGTGCAGGTTAAATGCACCTTTTGTCGCCACGCTCAGGATGTCGTCGCAAAGCAGATTGCGGTAGTAGAAAGAGAAAATCACGTCCGGCGCAAGCTTCTGAATACGATCCACCCACAGCGGATGGTTCACATCGTCCGGGGCGTAAACCGGAATACCGTGTTCAGCCGCAATACGCGCCACCGAGCCGAAGAAGTGGTTTTCCCCGGCAACATCCGGATGGGTGAAGATAGCGGTAATGTCGAAGCCTGCGTCCAGCAAGGCTTGCGTGCCCGTGCAACCCATATCGTGATAGGCAAAGACGACGGTTTTCATGGGTGGTTTTCCTCTTGAGATGCCAGGTGCTCCTGACGGACAACACGTTGAATAAAATAGCGCGGACGCGCGCGAACATCGTTGTAAATACGGCCAATGTACTCACCCAGCAGACCCATACCGATGAACTGGGCGCCAATGAACGTGAACAGCACGGCAAACAGCATAAAGACCCCTTCCGCCGCCCACTGGGGACCAAAGACCAGCCGCAGAACGACCAGCAGAACGGAAAGCGCAAACCCGGCCAGCGCGATAACGCTGCCGAACACGCTCAACAGGCGCAGCGGCGTGGTGGTCAGGCAGGTGATCAGGTCGTACATCAGGTTGATCAGACGCATGAAGCTGTATTTTGACTCCCCGTGCTCGCGCTCGGCGTGCAGCACCGGGATCTCCGTCGCTTTACGGGCAAAGGTGTTCGCCAGAATCGGAATGAAGGTGCTGCGCTCGTGGCAGTGCAGCATGGCGTCGACGATGTGGCGGCGATAGGCGCGCAGCATGCAGCCGTAGTCGCCCATCGCTTTACCGGTGGTGCGCTGGATCAGACGGTTGATGGTGCGAGACGCCAGCTTACGGAACAGGCTGTCCTGGCGGTTTTGCCGCACGGTGCCGACCACGTCGTAGCCTTCGTCGGCTTTGGCGACCAGACGCGGGATCTCTTCCGGCGGGTTTTGCAGATCAGCATCTAGGGTGATCACCAGATCGCCCGTAACGTGGCTGAACCCGGCCATAATTGCCGAGTGCTGGCCGTAGTTACGGTTGAGCAGTACGGCAACAATGTGGCTGCCCTCCGCTTGCGCGGCGTCGGTCAGCATCCGCGCGGAGTCGTCGCTGCTGCCGTCGTCCACCAGCAGAATTTCATAAGCTTTGCCGAGCGTCTCGCAGGCGGCAGTCGTGCGGCGGATCAGTTCCGGCAGGCTCTCCTGCTCGTTATAGACCGGGATCACCACGGAAACTTTTTGTAAAGGCGGCGCACTGAACATATCAATGTCCTGCAAGCTGATGGAGCGCGGTAATGACGCGGGTTGTGTCGTCATGGGTCATGTCCGGGAAAAGAGGGAGAGAACAAATGCGCGCGCTGTTCCATTCAGAGTTCGGAAGCGACACATCAGGGAAACGCTCGCGGTAGTATTTTTGCGTATGTGCCGCACGGAAATGCAGGCCCGTACCGATGCCCTGCTCCTTCAGCACGGCCATCAGGGCATCACGCGAGAGGCCGCACCGGGCCTCATCCACGCGAATAATAAACAGGTGCCAGGCGTGCAGATGCGGCCAGGACGGAATGCGCAGCGGCTGGAAAGGGGTATCCGAGAGTTCAAGCAGGTAGCGGTCGGCAATGTCGCGACGGCGCCTGTTGGCTTCGCCCAGCTTGCCGAGCTGCACCAGCGCCAGCGCGGCGTTGATATCCGCGAGGTTGTATTTAAAACCCGGGGTGATGACCTCGGCCTGCGGCGCGCGGCCATGGGTCTGGCGGTCATAGGCATCAACGCCCAGACCGTGGAATTTCAGGCTACGGATGTTTTGCGCCAGCTGCTCGTCATCCGTCACCACCAGCCCACCTTCGGCGCAGGTCATGTTTTTGATGGCGTGGAAGGAGAAAATTGCGGTGCCCCGCCAGCCCACATGACGGCTGTGGTAGTACGTTCCGGCGGCATGGGCCGCGTCTTCAATGACAGGAATACCGTGACGTTCACCGACGGCGCGGATGGCGTCAATATCGCACGGCGCACCCGCATAATGAACCGGCACAATGGCTTTGGTGCGAGGCGTAACGGCGGCGTCGACCGCTTCAGGCGTCACCATCAGCGTGTCTCTGTCGACGTCGATCATCACCGGTATGGCACCCAGCAGCACGATCATATTCAGCGTCGATACCCAGGTCAGGGAGGGCGTAATCACCTCATCGCCGGGACCAATCCCCATCGCCATCAGGGTGACGTGCATCCCCGCCGTGGCAGAGGAGACGGCAATCGCATGACGATTTCCCGTAAGCGTACAGAACGCCTCTTCAAGCATCTGATTTTTCGGCCCGGTGGTGATCCAGCCGGAGGTTAATACCTCCTGTACCGCGGCGATTTCCTCCGCGCCCATTGAGGGCCGGGAAAAAGGCAAAAAATCACGCATTATTAATTTCCTTGAGTTATGCATGGCAACTTTTTGATATTAACCAAATGCCGATGCGTTTATTTCAACGAACCATAAACTCATCTCAAGGTAACGTTCATTTCTTAGGGAAAAATTAAGATGGTGATAAAAAGGAGGAATGAATTGATATAAATTTATTATTAAACAATAGGTTAAGTGATTATGAATTATTTATTATGTGATTCCGCTCACCGTATTAAAGTCAATTATCTAAACCAAACATCAACAAATAAAAAAATCCCCGACCATTTCCAATAAATATGAAATGAGTCGGGAACTTTTCTTTTTAGTTAATTGTCGCGCTTATTTTAAATTATCAGGAAAGTTTTTTGGCAACTCGCTGGCCGCGCACGCAATAACGCTGTCGTCATTCGCACCGCAGTCGCGCACGAAGGTGATGGTGGCAAATTCATCAATCACTTCGGTTGGATACGCTGGCCCGGCATCACGGTAGCTATTCATCAGTGGAATGTGATCGTTCTGGAAGCAGACGGTTTTTTCCGGATTATTCATGACCCAGCGCGGGAAGAAGATGGTGCCGTGGAACAGGCTGTCTCCCAGGTTCACGATCAGGCTCACGTCGGTACCGGTTGGCTCCGTCCAGGAAATTTTATAGATGCTCTCCCCAACGCGAACAATGTAGGCCTGCTGATCTTTCACCCAACGGTTGCCCACCAGACCGCTGTGAATACGGTAGTCCAGGGTGTTTTCGTTTTTAACGTAAATTTCGTAATTCCAGCCATTATCGTAGGTATATACAAGATGTTTGCCGACGAAGCCGCTTAAATCATGTTTATCGAAGGTGCTCATACGATGTCTCCTTTGTTTTGATGAGACGATCGTACCCCTTCAAAAAATGAATAAAAAACGCTATGTTTGAATCAAATTCATCCAAAATTTAGATTAATTATGCACAAGACGACGCTCGAACAGTGGGCCTTGCTGGAGAGAGTCATCGAGGCTGGCAGCTTCGCTAAGGCGGCGGAAGAGACCCACCGCAGCCAGTCCTCGGTCAGCTATAACCTGTCGCTGTTGCAGGAGCGGCTGGGCGTGGCGCTCCTGATGACAGAGGGACGGCGTGCCGTGCTGACACCGGCGGGTGAGCTGTTGCTGAATCAGGTTAAACCGCTGCTGAAAGCCTTCGCCTATGTTGAAACGCGCGCTGCGACCCTGCGCAGCGGGATGCGAACCCGTATCGACCTGATGGTAGACAGTATTTTTCCGCGCAGCCGGCTGTTCGCGATTTTGCGCCAGTTTCAGCAGCTGTACCCGCAAACGCAGGTGCGGCTTACCGAGGTGCTGGAAAACAGCCGCGCGGATGCGCTCAATGATGAAGCCGACGTGATGGTCTTAACCCGCCGCCAGGACATTACCGGCCTGGGCGAATGGCTGATGAATATCGATTTTGTTGCCGTCGCGCATCACGCTCACCCGCTGTTTGCGCTGGATACACCGCTTAACGACGAGATGCTACGACCGTGGCCGCGCATTCAGATCGCAGACAGCCAGCCCACCGCTCACCCTACCGGGGAGTCGTGGACCTTCTCCACCATCGATGCCGCGATCGAAGCGGTGATGTATCAGGTTGGATACGGCTGGTTACCGGAAGAACGCATTCAGACCCCGCTCCAGCAGGGCATCCTTAAAACGCTGCCGCTCAGCCACGGCGTACGTCGCGCCACGCCGCTGCACCTCATCGTCAAACGCTCCCTCAGCCCGCTGGACGAGCAGGTTGAGACGCTGTTGCGCCTTTTTAAACAGGAGCCGTCATCGTCAACTGCTACGCTTTAAGTTTTGAACCATAAGATGACAAGGAGCGAATGATGAAAATTGATTTAACGGGGAAAGTAGCGCTGGTGACCGCGTCCACCGGCGGTATTGGGTTTGCCATCGCCCGCGGGCTGGCGGAGAGCGGTGCGGAAGTGATCGTGAACGGGCGCAGCGTCGACTCGGTGAACAAAGGCATTCAGGCGCTACAGCAGGTGGTGCCGGGCGTACAGGTCCGTGCCGCCATAGCCGATCTAAGCTCGCAGGAGGGCGTTGACGAACTGCTCAGGGTCGCCTCGCACGTCGATATTCTGGTGAATAACGCCGGGATCTATGGCCAGCAGGATTTTTATTCCACCGACGACGAGACCTGGGAACGCTACTGGCAGACCAACGTGATGTCCGGGGTGCGCCTCTCTCGTGCCCTGTTGCCCGGCATGGTACAAAAGGGCTGGGGTCGCGTGGTGTTTATCTCGTCAGAATCGGCCTGCAATATTCCTGCGGATATGATCCACTATGGCGTGACAAAAACCGCCCAGCTCTCGCTGGCGCGCGGTCTGGCGAAGTTCGTGGCAGGCAGTGGCGTGACGGTGAACAGCGTGCTGCCGGGCCCGACAATGTCGGACGGTTTTGCCGCGATGATGAAAGACGAGATCGAAAGAACCGGTAAATCGCTGGAACAGCTGGCGAAAGAGTTCGTGATGGCAAATCGCCCCAGCTCGGTGATCCAGCGCGCCGCCACGGTGGAAGAAGTGGCAAATATGGTGATATATGTCTGTTCCATGCAGGCCTCCGCGACTTCCGGCGCGGCGCTGCGCGTTGACGGCGGCGTGGTGGATGACATTGTTTGACCCGTCAGGCCACAGGTTCAGGAAAAAATGCGACCTGATATAAGGACTGTGAAGGTAAAGCAGGTAAACTAGTGAACAGAATGTGTATTTCAGCTAAGACGTATTTATGACCAATATGATTGCCGACGAAGCCGTGGCGAAGTCCAGCGTGCTCTCTGTCTTTGACTTTGATGGTACGTTGACGCACCACGACAGTTTTATCCCGTTCCTGCGCTTTGCCTTTGGCAAGCGCTACTTTGCTGGCCGACTGGTGCGCATGGCCCTGCCTACGCTGCACTGTGTGCGCCGCAAGCTGACGCGAGATGAGCTGAAAGAGGTGTTGATCAAAACCTTCCTGACGGGGGTGGATGAGCACTGGTTACGTCAGCAGGCGGAAGCCTTCTGTGAAAAATACTGGAACAAGCTGATGCGCCCGGAAGGTGTGCTGGCCGTCGCCAACGAGGTCAATTCCGGTGCGGAAGTGACGATTTGCTCTGCTTCCCCGGCGCTGGTATTGCAGCCGTGGGCCGATAAGCTCGGCATTAAGCTGATTGGCACGCAGCTGGAAGTGAAAGACGGCAAGCTGACCGGGCGGATCACCGGCCACAACTGCCGTTGTGCCCAGAAGGTGGCGAGGCTGGAGAAGGTGTATGGGGATTTGAACGCGTATCACCTGCGCGCCTGGGGCGACACGCGTGGCGACCACGAGTTGCTGGCGGCGGCGCAGGATCCGCACTGGCGGCATTTTCATCATCCGAGCAAGCGCCGAAATTCACCAATTAAGGGTTAGGTGCGGCCCGGTGCCCTCACCCCGGCCCTCTCCCACAGGGAGAGGGAGAAAAGCGGTACATCAGGCCTCACGTTTTCCCGGGAACATCACGCTCGCAATAATCCCCAGCGCCAGTACCCCCAGCACCACAAACAGGCTTGCCGTGGCGCCGATGTTATAACCGTGATGCCAGAAGTGGTCGGTCGCATTCAGCCCCAGCTTGAACGCCACGAAGAACAGCAGTAACACCACCGCTTTCTCCAGATGCACCAGATACTGCTTCAGCGCTTCCAGCACGAAGTAGAGGGTACGCAGGCCGAGGATCGCGAACATCATTGCGCTGTAGATAATCAGCGGCTCACGGCTGACGGCAATGATTGCGGGTACGGAATCGAAGGCGAACATCACGTCGGACAGCTCCACCACCGCGACGCAGAGCAGCAGCGGCGTCGCGTAGCGCTTCGCCTTCTTCACGCGGCCTACCATCACATCCTTGTTTTCAGGTTTCTCCAGTTCGGCATCCACCTCTTTCTGGGTCAGGATAAACGCATGGCTGCTGATTTTTGGCCACACCGGGTAGAAGCGTTTCACCAGGCGGTACGCCAGATGGTTGGAATAATCTTCTACTTCATCGCTCTCTTCATTGCGTTTCAGCATCATCACCGCCGTCCAGCCGACGACCAGCGCAAAAATGACCTCAACATACGGTCCCAGGCTCAGCAGGCTGGTGCCAATGGCAACAAAAATACCACGGAACACAATCGCCCCGAGCACGCCCCAGTAGAGCACGCGGTGACGATATCTATCCGGCACGCCGAACCAGGCGAAGATCGCCATCATCACAAACAGGTTGTCGACGGAGAGCACCTCTTCCAGCGCATAGCCGGTCAGGAACAGACTGGCCATCTCCGCGCCGTGGTGCACGTATAAGAATCCGGCGAAGGCCATCGCCATCATGACCCAGAAGATGGACCACATGACCGCGCTTTTCAGCGAGATCGGTTTATCGTGACGGTGCATGAAGAGGTCGATAAACATCGCCCCAACGGCCATCACCACGAAGACAACAACGGTTTCCGTCGGGAAACCGAGATGAGCAGCAGACATAGACAACCCTTTTAAGAAAACAAAACACCATGCACACAATAAAAAGCGTGGACCCGATAAGGACGCAGCACGCTAAAAAAATAAATATTAACCGTTCTTTTCAGCTGTGTAGAGACATTAAAGTTGTATCCTTTAACCTGAAAAAGACTTTAAAGTTGTAAAGTTTTAAAAAAACACATACAAAACATGATGCTAAGTGTGTATCACACGCTGTTCCAACATTATGCCTTGATGTTCTTGCAGGAACTGCAATTTACAGGAGGAAAAAGGTGTTTTTGTAGTTATCTGGCGTTACGTGACAGTGTTGGTCAGATACTTCCACCTCTTCAGAGTTAAAGTTTGATATATGGGAAAAAAAACGCTCCCGGACGGGAGCGTAAGCCAGTGACTTCGGCGTCAAATGAGGGTCTAACAAGTGGAGCTGCGGGTTAATTCTGGGTGATCTGACTGCGATGCTTATCAGCCTGCTGCTGGTGAACAACGGAAGACTGACCATTATTCGCCTTCTCATGTACAGCTGCGGCCTTCTCATGCTCGCTCATTTCAGAAAATGACTTTGCTGTTTCGTTGGTAGCTCCGGGTTTAGCTTTCATCATTTTTTTATGCATTTCAGCCATGTCCTGGTGGGCAGCAGAATTGCTGTTTTGCATCATGTCATGGGACATTGCGGCCTGATCGTGACTGCTCATATCCATCATTGTCATGCTGTCTCCCTGAATTGCACTTTTTTCAGCAGATGACTGCATCTGGTGGGCAGGTGCCTGTGCATTATTTACCTGGTCATGCATGTTCATTGTCTCTGCAGCCATGGCAGATGAAGCGGCAGCCATAATGGCAACAAATGATACGAGAATCTTTTTCATGGTTGGGTCTCCGGTGTTTACATACCCAAACAATCAATGGCTTATAACAGAGAAAGCAGTTGATCTCAGGGCGGGTTAATCATCACTCCAGGAACCAGGTGATTGTGTTATCACGCTGCTCCTGATTTATGAATAATTATAAAAAACCGCCTCTGTTTATCGCGTGACTGAATGATGACAATTTTGTCACCTTCCAGGTTTCTCCTGAACAACGGGATTAATCCATTAACAGGCGCACTTTGAACACAATTTCACGCCCCTGCTGTTCTGCTGACAGCTCGCCGCCGTGAGCATGAATGATCGACCTTGTAATTGATAATCCCAGCCCCGCGCCTTCCGTGTTGTAGAACCTTGATGAGTCTGCGCGATAGAACCGGTCAAACAAACGTTCCAGATTAGCGGGAACCTGGCCGGACATCGTATTCGTAATCATCACGTTCACACAGTCACTGTCACGCTCAAGGTGTATCGCTGTACAGGTGTTATCGGGAGAATACTTGATTGCATTGGAAAGCAGGTTACTGAAAGCACGTCGGAGCATATCGCTGTCTCCGGCAACAACGCCCTCTCCTTCAACCGTGATTGTCTTTCCTGTTTCGTCTGCCAGGGGCTCGAACAACTCACGTAATTCATTCAGTTCGGCTGCCAGATCCACATCATGTTTATCCAGCCGCAGCAGACCATGCTCTGAACGTGCCAGAAAAAGCATGTCACTGGTCATTCGTGACAACCTTTTCAGTTCTTCCAGGTTAGCGAATAAAATTTCGCGGTAATGCGAAACATCCCTTTCCTTAGCCAGTGCAAACTGCGTCTGCATCATCAGATTACTGACTGGTGTGCGCAGCTCATGCGCGATGTCAGACGAGAAATCTGACAGTTTCCGGAATGCCCCCTCCAGGCGATCAAACATATTATTGAACTCCTGCATGGTCTCAGAGATTTCCGGCGGAGCCAGATCGGGATTTAGACGCTGATCCAGGCTGTGTACGGTCATGGAGGAAGCCAGACTGGTCATTTCCCGTAGCGGTTTCAGACCAATACGTGTGGTCAGCCAGCCCAGAAAAACAGAAATAAAGACCAGACCGATATTGAACCAGAACAGCCAGGTACTGAGTTTGTCCATAAACAGGGTGTGATACCCAGTATCCGTGGCAACCGTAATGATGACATGTTTGCTTTTACCCTGTTCCGGCGTCACGGCAACCCGCCGCGAGATACTGCGGTACACGGTGTTATTTTCTTCCGTCTGGATCATATAGTCGAGAATATCACCCGACTTATTAAGCAGGATCGCTGGAACAACAGAATTTTTGGCATAGAGTTCAACAATTTTTTCATTTTCCATGTTTTTTATAGAAATGAATAAGCCATTGTGCCCCACCATCGCATCGTTTATTTTTTCTGATAATGACTTAATATCCGTTTTGTTCCTGAACGTCTCTGTTTTAAGAAACTCTTCGGTGAGCTGAAGTTTACCTGTCAGAAAATCGCGGTCCTGATTATCGAAATAGCCATTAAGGGTGCTAATCAGGATAAAACTTGATAACCACCATACCGTAAGCATCACCGCAGAAAAAATCAGGCTCAGGCGTGTGGTCAGGGAAATTTTGAACCTCACTCTTCTCTGATCTCCAGGACATATCCGGCACCGCGAACGGTATGGATCAGTTTTGGCTCAAAGTCATCATCAATTTTACTTCTCAGACGTCTCACGGCGACATCAATCACATTCGTATCACTGTCAAAATTCATGTTCCAGACCAGGGACGAGATAAGACTCCTGGGTAACACTTCTCCGGTGCGTTGCAGCAGCAACTCAAGCAGAACGTATTCTTTACCGGTGAGATGGATCTTCTTCCCCGAACGGATCACGGTCCGGCGCACCATATCAACGGTCATATCGGCGATGGTGCAGACTGTTGCGGCCTGCGAGCGTGCCCGGCGCAGTAGGGTTCTTACACGTGCAACCAGCTCCGTAAAATCAAAGGGCTTAATCAGGTAGTCATCTGCGCCAAGCTCCAGTCCTTTCACTTTGTCCCGCACGTTGTCCTTTGCGGTTAAAAACAGGACCGGTTCTTCGTGCCCGGACTCCCTCAGTGCGCTGATGATTTGCCACCCGTCGAGGAAAGGCAGCATCACGTCCAGTATTATCAAATCATACTGTCCCTTCGACGCGGCCCCGAGACCATCGCGGCCATTATTAAAGAGATCGGCCTGATAGCCTTCCTCAACCAGTCCCTGCTGCAGGTAACGACCTGTTTTTTGTTCGTCTTCAACGATTAAAATACGCTGCATGGTCAACTCGCTGATATGAAAGTAAAAATCTCACGCATGAGCTTTGGCTGTCCCCTAGCTGACCTGAGACGGAGCAAGCATTCCGAGCCACGCTACGGCGCCCAGAATGATAATCGCAACAACGAATTCTGTCAGGATGCTGTTTCGCATCAGGGCAACGCTGCGATCATAATTCCCTTCCCTGACCATAACTTCAAGCCGGGGACCCAGGTGAAACCGGTTTGCTGCAGCCAGAAGAAGCATCAGAACAAACAGAGCCGTCTTGGCAAGCAATATCCTCCCCCAGGAACTGTTGAATAAGGGAGTTAAGTTACCCTCAGCAATATACAGATAGTTGACCAGCGCACTCAGGATCAGGGCTACAACAATCACCGTTCCTGCCGTGGCAAATTTTGCCAGGGAGTCAGATATCACAATGACGCTCTGTGCATTATGCTCGTTTCTGCGCATCAGCAGGATAGCAAATGCAACCAGAGCACCTGTCCAGGCACCTGCAGCGCCGAGATGGGTCAGATCGCTCAGTAAATGGAGATAGTAATGCAGACCGTCATGCATAACGGCGTGTCCTCCCCAGGCAAGTGTAGCCAGCGCCACGCCCCCACTCATCGTCATCAGCAGGCAGGACAATACTCTCTTATTAGTGTAAAGGAACAAAGCACCGAGTGTGGTAAACAGGGCACAGAGCCTGACAATCCAGCTAATACCCACATCAGTTTCTTCTATCACCATCTCGATAACATGGATGGATAATTCTCTGAGGTCAGTTACTCCACTCATGGCATTAGATACCAGGAGCATATTAATGCCAGTAAGAATGATGCCTGTAACAACAGCAAAAGTTATAAACGACCTGAAATTAGTCAGGTTATAGGTTTCATGTCTGACACCGCTTATTCCATATATCTGAAAAAATGGCAATCCAAATATTACCATCAAATCCAGATAAAGAAGAAAACGAATAACAATCATAATCAGGTCGTTCATAATATTACTTCACTGTAAAGGTGTAATTACCGGTAATAGGGTGCGTATCTGAAGAAACCGCGCGCCAGTCAACACGATAAGTGCCAGCGGGTAAAGGCTCTCGCGGAATAATGACCATCGATTTAGGGTCAGCGCCTGGCGCCACTTTTGCCGCGACCGGCATCGGAGAATGTGATGACATGCCTTTCATACCCGTCATCGTTAATTTTGCACCTGAGAATTTCACGGTCAGATTTTCCGAGAAATTAAGCTGAATCTTTTCCGGGGCCGCTACGGCTGAATCAGCCTGTGGCACAGAGCTTTTTAATTCCGGATGGGCCATAGCAGAGAAAGCAACGCCCATAACGAGGCCACCTGTAAGAATGGCTTTATTTAAAATCGACATTTTATTTACCTGTTTAGTTGAGTGTTTTATATCAGTGCGTTAAAACCAGATTCTGGCTCCCGCCAGGAATACTACCTGATGGTCTTTCTCACCTTCTCTTTTCGCCATATCGGATGTTTTCCCGTAAAGTTGATTCCAGGAAACGCCTATATAGGGTGCAAACTCACGGCGTATTTCATAGCGCAGCCGGAGCCCCAGCTCTGTGTCAGTCAGTCCCCTGCCGCGACCCCGCGATTCATCATCCTGACTGTAGAAATTCACCTCATAGGATGGCTGGAGTATGAGCCGGTTAGTCAGTAAAACGTCGTATTCTCCTCCCAGACGAAGGGCTGCTTTTCCGCCATTACTGACAAAACCCGTAATTTCAGACTCAAAATTATAGAGTGCCAGCCCCTGAAAACCGACAGCAGCCCAGGTCCGGGCAGAAGCAGGTCTGAAATCCTGCCTGACACCCGCAACCAAATCCCACCATGGGCCAACCGCATGTCCCCAGAGTAACTGCGCTTCAGCCGCCTCCGTTTCCCCATTGCTTCGTTCACCTTCACTCTTTAGCCAAATCCGATCTGTGTCGCCTCCAATCCAGCTGTTAACACTCCAGCTGAAATTGTTGGTGTTATCCGACCGTTGCCATTCCAGTTGATCCAGCAGAACCAGATAATTAATCGCACTGTCGTGAATCGCATGCCCCTGTAAATTGCCGAATGCAGCCTTCCGGTCGGCATCGGTAACAGGCGGAATTGGCGTTCTGCTCTCAGTTACAATGGGCTCCATTGACGTCATCTCAGTGAAATTCTCATCTGCTGGCATCTGCATGGCAGACATGTCGTGCCCGGCGTGGGGATCTGCAGAGACGGAGCCCGCCGCAATAGAAAGCTGTGAGGTAAACAAACCGGCGACCAGAACAGGTATGGCCTTCAAATTTCTCTTCATTCGCATCATTCCTCCACCCGGACTTCACGAAACATTCCCATTTCCATGTGATAGAGCAAATGGCAGTGATACGCCCAGCGGCCAAGCGCATCTGCTGTCACTCTGTAACTGCGTTTTGTACCAGGGGGAACATCTATTGTGTGTTTACGAACCATGAAATTACCGTTTTCATCTTCCAGATCGCTCCACATACCATGCAGGTGAATGGGGTGAGTCATCATGGTATCGTTGATCAGCGTGATCCTGAGCCGCTCACCGTATTTCAGCAGCACCGGTGCGGCATCTGAAAACTTGATTCCGTTAAATGACCAGGCAAACTTTTCCATGTGGCCGGTTAAATGCAGTTCTATGGTACGGCCAGGTTCACGTCCGTCAGGATCCTCAAAGCGGCTTTTCAAATCCGCGTACGTGAGAACCTTTCTTCCGTTATTTCGAAGACCAATACCCGGATCATTTAATTTCGGAGAGACGCTCATCGCCTGCATATCAACCAGTGGGTTATCCGTTTCTGACGCAGGATGACTTTGCATACCCGGCATTCCGGCCATCCGGGAATGATCCATACCGGCCATGCTGCTGTGATCCATGGGCGCGGAGGATGTCCCGCTATCCGGAAGGTCAGCACCGTCCATAGACATCATCTCTCCGCTGTTATCCATGCCTCCCATCTGGCTGTGGTCCATTCCTGCCATATCATGTCCCATTCCCCCCATACCCATATCTTCCATGGTCAACAGAGGACGGGGATCGAGGGGGGGAACGGCAGCACTTAACCCCTCTCTCGTGGCCAGTGTCCCTCGAGCGTAACCGGTCCTGTCCATGGATTGTGCGAAGATGGTATAGGCCTCACCCTGAGGCTCCACAATGACATCATAGGTTTCGGCAACGGCAATCCTGAATTCGTCAACGGTAACCGGGTTTACATACTGGCCATCTGCAGCCACGACCGTCATTTTCAGCCCGGGGATACGGATATCGAAATAGGTCATTGCCGAGCCGTTGATAAACCGTAAGCGTATCTTTTCACCGGGACGGAACAGTCCGGTCCAGTTTTTCAGCGGGGCCTGCCCGTTCATGAGATAGGTGTAGGTGTAGCCACTGACATCCGCGAGGTCAGTCGGATTCATTTTCATTTCAGCCCACATTTTCCGATCGGCAATGGTGGCTGACAGCCCCCTGGTATTCACGTCGCGGAAAAAAGAGCCAACGGTTGGTTTATTGAAATTGTAGTAATCCGACTGTTTTTTTAATTTTTTCAGCAGGCTGTGAGGATTTTCATCGGTCCAGTCAGACAACATGACCACATGCTCACGATCGTAAGTAAACGGTTCTGGCTCCCCGGCATCGATGATAATGGCACCGTATACCCCCTCCTGTTCCTGCAGACCGGAATGGCTGTGGTACCAGTAAGTCCCGTTCTGCTTAACCTTAAAGGTGTAAACGTAGGTATCATCAGGCTCTATGCCCATAAAACTCAGCCCCGGAACACCATCCATATTGGCCGGAAGAATAATGCCGTGCCAGTGAATGGACGTCTGTTCATTAAGACGGTTTTTGACCTTCAGGGTAATGGTGTCACCTTCTTTCCAGCGAAGAACGGGCCCCGGCAGGCCTCCATTGATTGTTTTGGCCTGACGCTCACTGCCCGTGATATTGACGGCCGTTTCACCAATGGTCAGGTCAAACTGAGTACCCTGCAGGGATGCGGCAACTGGCAGGCTCAGACTGGAACGCGCATTGAAACTCCATACGCCAAGACTTCCGGCTACGCCAGAGAGGGTTAACCCCTTCAGGAAAGTTCGTCGAGACGTTTTCAACAGCATGCGCATTCCCTTATTTAAAGTATGGTTACTGACAGAATTCGAGAACCGATTTAAATTAAATTACTGGTTCATCCACTTACAATGAAATGAATCTAGCACACCTTAAGAAACAAATTCATTACAATCGTGTAATGTACATAGCTGTATTACATTTACGTCATCTTCCCCACAGGTTGATTATTTTTATATATGATCATAAGGACATCTTTTATGTACCTCAGAAGGTAATTACACATGAATATATTAATCACGACCACTGCGTTTACAGCTTTATTTTGTGGGGCAGCTTTTGCTCAGTCCAGTGATATTGCCCATGAAGCACATCGATTTGTTAATAATGCCTCAGCCGTCAGTCATGTGAATTCCTCGACGCATGAAAACTTACCGGACAGGGTTAATAAAAACAACACGCCCTCATTCTCTGAAATGAATGAACATGAAAGGGCCATTGTTGCTCATTCATTTATGAACAACAGCGCGTCCTATGCGCATCAGAAAATGATTGAGGAACATAAAAAAATGCTGTCCGGCAGTGATGCAAATTCAAAGACCTCGTCTTCTTCTTTTAACGAACTGAATGCCGGAGAAAAAGCCGCTCTCGTGCATGAGCAGGTCAATAATGCCGGTGCGGAAGCACATCAGACGCAGGCAAGAAAGCTTCGCGGGCTGTATTCGACCAGGTAACTGCAGGCGGGTTAGTGCTTAGCGTCAGGTGCGCAGCAGGGCTTTACTGACGGGTTACGTAGCAGGACATGAGCCCCATATTGCTCTGCCGTAACCTGTTTCAGTCCCGTTAATCATCACCGTCGGGCTGGTCATACAGTTCCCAGAGCTTCAGGAGCAAACGGGAAACAAGATATGTTACAAAAATGACGACCATCAACGGTGCTCCCGATTAACTGACAGATGACACGCCTCCTGAAAACCCCTAGCATACGCCGCAGTGTTCATGCTAACGGCGAATTCCAGTAAATGTATTCTACCGATGTCGTAAAAGAAAATGCCTACCTTTCAGCCACCCGCTCGGGGCTGGAATCGAACGAGATCGCTACTCTTCAGCGCTCCTTGCCTTCCCGGTTTAATCTGCGGCATTTGAAAAAAAATGAATCATTAAAACTCGTACTGCAAAAGAAAGCGGGAAAATCACGTGTCGTGGCCTATAAATTTACGTCCGGTTCATTTAATTACACGGCGTATCGTATATCAGATAAAAAGTTCTATAACCTTTCCGATACTTCCGGGAAAGGCAGTCTCGATTATCCGTTACCGGCCACAGCAAGACTCAGTTCGCCTTTCAATCCTGCAAGACTTAACCCGGTATCGGGAAAAGTGAGTCCCCATAATGGCATTGATTATTCCATGCCCATGAACACGAAAATAGTCAGCGTCATCGACGGAAAAATCACCCGGGCCGAATACAACAGTACCATGGGATATTTTGTTGAAGTAACGGGAAAAGCCGGTGTTAAAACTCGCTATCTCCACCTCAATAAAATACTCGTTACTAAAGGGGCCAGGGTTACACGGGGAGGTGCTATTGCGTTATCCGGTAACAGCGGACGTTCATCCGGTCCTCATCTGCATTACGAGCTGGTCATCAATAACAACCCTGTTAACTCTCTGGCGTTCCGGGCAGCGGCACCCGCTGATAACAAACTCGAACAGCATGCCTTTGCGCATGCCAGAGACTACGAACGATACCTGGACTGATAACGGGACCGCGACGCGGCCCCGTCTGCCGGATTAATTTTTTTTATCGTTTTCACTTCCGTGATGTTGATGATCTCCATGCCCTCCGTGGCCGTGGAAAAGATGCATTAGCGGGCAGACCAGCAATAACAGATATGGCCAGTAACCTGCCACATGTGACCAGTGTTCGCGCAGGAGGGCAAATGCCGCGATCGCGGCGACAGCAATAAGCGCATAGGTGGTACTTTTCATACTGGACTCCTTCTGTTCGTAACTGACCCTTCACTCAGTGTTATTTCCCGAGCCTGACACTTTTCAGACGCAACGCATTCACAATGACGCTGACGGAGGAAAGAGCCATGGCCGCCGCCGCAATAACTGGCGACAGCAGTATTCCATACACAGGATAAAGCAGACCTGCAGCCACAGGCACGCCAAGTGCGTTGTAGATAAATGCAAAAAACAGATTCTGACGGATATTTTTCATGGTGATCTCTGACAGATGACGGGCCCTGTTCAGTATCATCAAGTCGCCTTTGAGAAGGGTGACTCCGGCACTTTCAATTGCCACATCTGTACCCGTTCCCATGGCTATACCCACGTCAGCCGCTGCCAGCGCCGGGGCATCATTCACACCGTCTCCGGCCATCGCAACCACATGGCCAGACTCTTTCAGTCGGGTTATCACTGCTTTTTTGCCATCCGGCAGAATTCCGGCTTCAACCTCATCTATTCCCAGTTTCCGTGCGACTGCTTCAGCAGTAAGCTGGTTATCCCCGGTGAGCATAACGATGCGGATCCCCGCCTGACGCAAAGCTTTAAGCGCATCCGGCGTGGTTGTTTTCACGGGATCCGAGATAGCTATCAGGCCTGCAAGGTCCCCGTCTGTGGCCACATAGATAACGGTAGCGCCTTCCATCCGCAACGTATCCGCAACGGCCTTTTGATTATCAATAACTATACTGTTTTCCTGCATAGCCAGTTCATTACCAATAACAACCCGTTGACCTTCGACATCGCCTGAGACACCTTTACCCGACGGTGCATCGAAATGAGTGACTGCGGGTATTGCGATCCCCTTTTCCTGTGCTGCTTTAACTACTGCCATACCCAGCGGATGCTGCGAGCCTTTTTCCACTGCGGCTGTTACACGCAAAAGAGATGTTTCCCCACCCGGATTGAGACTGATAATCCCTGTCACCGTAGGCGAACCTTCCGTGAGCGTGCCTGTTTTGTCGACAACCAGCGTGTCCACTTTTTCAAGACGCTCAAGGGCTTCGGCATTCCTGATTAACACCCCGGCCTGGGCTCCTTTGCCCACCCCCACCATTATCGACATCGGCGTGGCCAGCCCCAGCGCGCAGGGACAGGCAATAATCAGGACCGACACAGCCGCAATGAGACCGTGCGCCATCCTGGGCTCGGGCCCCCAGACAGACCAGATCACGAAAGCAACAACCGCGATAAGTATCACCAGAGGAACAAACCAGCCTGAAACGCTGTCAGCCATTCTCTGGATGGGGGCACGCGAACGCTGTGCATCAGCGACCATCTGAACAATTCGTGAGAGCATTGTTTCATCACCGACTTTCTCTGCACGGATGATGAGACTCCCTGTCTGATTAATGGTCCCCCCGATGACAGGGTCACCCTCCGTTTTGGTAACCGGCATAGATTCCCCGGTCACCATCGATTCATCAACGGTTGTTTTGCCTTCGATCACGATACCGTCGACCGGAATACTCTCTCCAGGTCTGATGCGGAGCTTATCGCCAGGCAGGACATCTTCCGCATTAATATCCGTTTCATGACCGTCATGATCCAGCCGTCTGGCGGTTTTGGGGGCAAGGTTCAGAAGCGCAGTAATGGCGCCTGAGGTTTGTTCCCGTGCCCGCAGCTCAAGAACCTGTCCCAGCAGAACAAGCACCGTAATAACTGCTGCGGCTTCAAAATAAACGGCCACCAGGCCATCCATGTTTCTGAACGATGCAGGAAACCAGGAGGGGAAGACGGTTGCAATGACGCTGTAAACCCAGGCTACGCCGGTCCCCATTGCAACAAGGGTAAACATATTCAGGGAGCGGTTACGTAACGACATTCCGGCCCGGGCGAAGAATGGCCAGCCACACCACAACACGACAGGGGAGGCCAGAAGCAGCTGCAGCCATGTGTTGTACTGTGGCGGTACTGTATTCCTCAACTCGGGAAACAGATGAGATCCCATTTCGAGTACCAGAACCGGAAACGCCAGCAACAACCCCAGCCAGAAGCGTCTTGTCATGTCGTGAAGTTCATCACTCGGCCCCGTGGATGCCGTAGCTACGAGCGGCTCCAGTGCCATTCCACAGACAGGACAGCTTCCGGGACCACTGCGGCGTATCTCCGGGTGCATCGGACATGTCCACACACCTTCAGAATTCTCTTTTTCCGCCTGGTGGTGAGGCTGTTTTATCTGATCAGGGCTGACTTCGTGATGATCGTGGTGATGGTGATGGGAATGTTCACTGGCATCTTCGGTAAGATAACGATCGGGATGGGCTTTAAATTTACTCTCACAGCTGGCGGAGCAGAAATAAAGTTGATGGTCCTGGTATCGAATGCTGCTGTGCGCCCTGTCGGGCAGGATGGCCATCCCGCACACGGGATCTCTCACCTTATGCAATACGTGGCCCTCGTCCGGGGATAATGTCTGCTCAGAAGCAGTCTGGTTGTTGTGTTGCACTGCATTGTCATTTTTCACAGTAACTCTCCTTATGCATACCGAAGCATCTTCTGTCTTCAGGGTATGTCATGGATGCGATTACCACGAATATCGCCGGCACAGGAGTGCCTGCTACCGGCGTCCCGTTATCAGCCGTTCCGCTGACTATTCGATTCGCTGGAAGACTTTTTTACTTCCATCCGGTGAGAATGCGATAACATCGTAAGCCTCTTTTCGGGCTCCCATCTCCATTCCAGGACTTCCTGCTGGCATACCGGGGGTGGCGAGACCGTATATACCTGAACCAGACTGCATTGCCTTATGTATCGTTGTCGCAGGCACATGGCCTTCAATGATCAAATTACCGGCAACCGCGGTATGACAACTTCGCAGTCCTGCAGGAATAGCATGCTTTTCTTTCAGGGCTGACAGCGCCTGATCATTCATGACGTGAGTTCGTACTTCAAACCCGTCTTTTTCCATCGCCTTGCCCCACAGGGAACAACAGCCACAGTTTTCAGATTTGTACATATCAATC
This sequence comes from Enterobacter sp. MGH 33, assembly GCF_000534535.1. Lineage (NCBI taxonomy): Bacteria > Pseudomonadati > Pseudomonadota > Gammaproteobacteria > Enterobacterales > Enterobacteriaceae > Enterobacter > Enterobacter sp. MGH 33. The sequence continues at coordinate 4,832,040 of NZ_KI973212.1, forward strand.
ACTTTTTCACTCGCCATCGCGGGCAGTGAAAGGCCGAGAGCCAGCGCCATCAGAACCACTTTTTTCATACTCACCTCTGTATATTATCGATTTAAACCCTGACGTCAGGGTGAATCAGTAAAGAAGGACACCCACAGGGGGTGCCCTTTCAGGTTCAGGACACGCTTTTTTTATGTCTGCGCAGCCAGATTAATTTGTAGGCGGCAGGAATAATGAACAGGGACAGCAGCGGAGCCGTGATCATCCCACCAATCATGGGTGCCGCGATACGGCTCATGACTTCTGAACCTGCACCGGTTCCCCAGAGTATTGGCAGCAGACCCGCAATGATCACCGCCACGGTCATGGCTTTCGGCCGGACACGCAGTACGGCACCATGATAGAGGGCTTCATCAAGGCCTTCCGGTGTGAACGTCTCTTTACGGGACAATTCCGGGTGCGCTTCAATGGCATGACGCAGATACATCAGCATGACCACGCCAAACTCTGCTGCCACCCCGGCCAGAGCGATAAACCCCGTTCCGGTTGCGACAGACATATGGAAGCCCTGCCAGTACAGGAACCATATCCCGCCAACCAGGGCGAACGGCAGGCTCATCAGGATCAGCAGGGCTTCATCAACCCGGCGGAATGCCAGATACAACAGGATGAAGATGATCATCACCGTCATCGGCACCATCAGCTTCAGTTTCTTGTTGGCATGCTCAAGCAGTTCAAACTGTCCGGAGAATGACACGCTGGTACCCGGTCTCAGTTTCACTTTCTGACTGATCGCCGTTTTAATGTCATTAACCACCGACACCATATCCCTGCCGCGCGCGTCAATGTAAATCCAGCTGGCTGGACGGGCATTTTCCGTTTTCAGCATAGTCGGCCCGGAAACGACCTTAATATCCGCAACATCGCCCAGCGTGATCTGCTGCTTCATCGGGGTCAGGATCGGCATCTGTTTCAGGGCCTGCGGGCTGTTCCGGTAATCCTGCGGATAGCGGATATTAATCGGGTACCGGGCCACGCCTTCAACCGTTTCCCCTACCGTCGCGCCGCCGATGGCTGATGAGATGAACAGCTGCACATCGCCCACCGTCATTCCGTAGCGGGAGGCTTTTTCCCGGTTGATATCCACATCAATGTAGCGCCCGCCTTCCAGTCGCTCTGCGAGAGCAGACACTACGCCGGGTACGGTTTTGGCGACCGCTTCGATACTCTGCGCCGTTGCATCGATATCGGACAGAACCGTTCCGGACACCTTGATACCTATCGGGCTTTTGATCCCGGTTGAGAGCATATCAATACGGTTACGGATTGGCGGCACCCAGAGGTTTGCCAGCCCCGGTAAACGGACGGTCCTGTCGAGTTCTTCAATAATCTTGTCAATCGTCATGCCTGGACGCCACTGATCCTCAGGTTTGAGCTGGATCGTGGTTTCAACCATTTCGAGCGGTGCGGAATCCGTGGCGGTCTCTGCTTTACCGGTCTTGCCAAATACAGAGGCCACTTCAGGAACGCTTTTGATTAACTTGTCCGTCGTCTGCAGGAGCGCTGCAGCTTCAGCCGGAGAGACACCCGGCAGGGTCGACGGCATATACAACAGGTCGCCCTCGTTAATCTTCGGCAGAAACTCACCGCCCACCTGGCTCAGCGGCCAGATAACGGTGAAAATGGACAAGGCCGCAACCAGCAGGGTTGTTTTTGGCCAGTGGAGAACCCGCAACAGCAATGGATGATACGCTTTGATCAGTACCCGGTTCAGGGGGTTACTGGTCTCTGCAGGAATTTTCCCCCGGATCCAGAATCCCATCAGAATCGGAATGACGATGATGGCCAGCGCGGCCGCGCCCGCCATGGAGTACGTTTTCGTGAATGCCAGCGGGCCAAACAGACGTCCTTCCTGACCTTCCAGGGTAAAGATAGGAATAAAGGACAGGGTGATGATCAGCAGGCTGATAAACAGTGCGGGTCCCACTTCAACGGAGGCATCGGTAATCACCTTCCAGCGGGTGGCGTTGTCAATCTGCTCACCCGGATGCTGATGATCCCACTCCTCAAGCCGCTTATGCGCATTCTCAATCATCACAATGGCGGCATCCACCATCGCACCGACGGCAATCGCTATCCCTCCCAGCGACATGATATTGGCGTTCAGTCCCTGGAAGTGCATGACGATAAAGGCGATACACAGACCAAGCGGCAGAGAGATAATCGCCACCAGGGCAGAACGTACGTGCCACAGGAACAGGGCACAGACGATGGCCACCACGATAAACTCTTCCAGAAGTTTGGAACTGAGGTTATCAATCGCCCGGTCGATGAGCTGGCTGCGATCGTAGGTGGTCACGATTTCAACGCCTTCCGGCAGGCTGGCCTTCAGCGTCTCAAGTTTATCCCTCACTGCCGTGATAACGTCGCGTGCATTTTTACCCGACCGCAGGATCACCACGCCGCCAGCGACTTCGCCCTGGCCGTTCAGCTCGGCAATACCACGCCGCATTTCAGGCCCGGTCTGCACGCGGGCAACATCCCGCAGATAAACCGGCACGCCGTTCTCGCCTGTTTTCAGGACGATGTTATTAAAATCATCAATGCTCTGAAGATAACCGCTGGCACGGACCATATACTCAGCTTCGGCCATTTCAACGGATGAGCCACCGGCCTCCTGGTTAGACGATTCAAGGGCCTGTTTCACTTCGGGCAGGCTGATACCATACTGAGACAATTTTACCGGATTGACCTGAATCTGGTACTGTTTCACCACGCCGCCAACCGAAGCGACCTCAGCCACGTTCGGGATGGTTTTCAGCTCAAATTTCAGGAACCAGTCCTGCAGAGAACGCAGTTCTGAAAGGTCGTGTTTTCCGCTGCGATCGACAAGGGCATATTCAAATATCCAGCCCACCCCCGTGGCGTCCGGACCGATTTCAGAACTCACACCGGCGGGCAGTTTTCCCTGTACCTGGTTCAGGTACTCCAGCACGCGGGAACGGGCCCAGTACAGATCGGTGCCGTCTTCAAAAATGACATACACATACGAATCACCGAACTGTGAAAAACCACGCACGGTTTTTGCGCCAGGCACGGACAGCATGGTGGTGGTAAGTGGATAGGTGACCTGGTTTTCTACAATCTGCGGGGCCTGGCCGGGATAGCTGGTTTTGATAATGACCTGCACATCTGACAGGTCAGGCAAGGCATCGACAGGCGTGTTAATAATCGTCCATGTGCCCCAGATGCTGAGAAACAGGGCCCCCATCATGACCAGGAAACGGTTGGCGACAGAGCGCCGGATAATCCATTCAATCATCGTCGTCTCCTCAGTGCCCTGAATGCATATTTACAGGCTGGTCAGACATTGCTGGCATACTGCTTTCTGTTTTTTCAGGGTGGCGCATACGTTCCAGTGCGCCCGTAATATTGGCTTCAGAGTCAATGAGGAACAGGCCACTGACCACCACGGTATCGCCTTCATTCAGGCCGGAGCCGATGCCGGACTGTTGCTGTGACTCATGCAGAACGTGGATCTGTTTCGGCACAAACTTGCCTTCATCATCAACAGTAATCACGCGCTGTTCTTTGCCGGTATCGATAACGGCCTGGCTTGGTATCAGCAGCATCTCCTGGCTTCTGGTATTCAGTTTCAGATAGGCATTCATGCCCGGCTTGAGAAACTCATCCTTATTAGAAACCTGGAGACGGACCTGAAGCGTACGGGTTGTCTGATCCACGCTGGGAAGAATATTCCATTTTTCGACATGGAATGTTTTATCCGGATAAGCCGGTACCGAAATTTCAAACTGCGACGTATCTTTCAGCAGATAGGCGATAGATTCTGGCACTGCAGCGCTGATCCAGACCGGGTCCATTCCCTGAATCTGAGCCACCACCTTATCTTTCGAAATATTCATGCCGGTGCGCAGGTCAAATGCAGTAATGACACCATCAATAGGTGCTTTAATGGTAAAACGGGTCTGAATGCTCCGGGTAGAACGCAGTCTCTGAATATCCTCTTCCGGCATACCTGCCAGGCGAAGCCGTTCCAGAACGCCTTTAATTTGCGTGGAAGTACCACCGGTGCTGGATAACAGAAGGAATTCACTCTGTGCTTCCACCCAGTCCGGAATGGTAATATCGATAAGTGGCGTCCCCTTCTTCACATGATCGCCAATCGTCATGGGGTAGACTTTTTCGACAAACCCGTCAGAACGCGCCTGCACAATAACAAACTGATACTCGTTATAGCTGACATTAGCCGGGATTGTCTGAGAATAATTCAGCATTCCTCGCGTGACTTTTTGCGTTTTTAATCCCAGATTCTGAACCTGGGTTGGGTCGATACGGATCCCGCCACTGCTTTTATCGCCACTGTCATCAGCATATTTTGGCACCAGGTCCATATCCATAAAGGGCGATTTTCCGGGTTTATCAAATTTGGTATCCGGTTTCATTGGGTCATACCAGAAAAGCACCTTTCGTTCCGGTGCCTTTTGTTCTGTTTTTTCTGTCTTTTGTGCTGAGTTTACATACTGCCAGGCAGTAACCGATATCAGCCCCCCTGCTATGAGGCTGCTGATAATTATTGCAGCATATTTTATCTTTAAAGAAGCCATACAATTTTCCGCTAAAAAATCAAAACACCTGGCATATGCGCCTGACGGTTAACTCACACATATACCTATGTGAATGTACAGGCGCACAGGATGTAATCGCTCCGGACAGCCAATCAGGACTGCGTCACGTTAATGCTTTTGAGTAAGGAGATATTGCCCTGCTGAATAAACGAGAAATCGACATGGTTGCCTGTTTTCAGGGCATTAATAGCATCGTCTGCATTAACAAAAGTAAAGCGCATGGTCATTGCAGGCCAGCCCACCGCTGGAATTGCTTCATGCGAAATGGTGATTTTCTTAGTATTCATATCAATGTCTTTAACGACACCGGTGCCCTTGATAACTTGCTGTACCGAAGCATCACTGGCAGTATTCATATCGCCATGCTGATGTGTTTCAGCATGAAGACCGGCAGAAAACATGACAGAGAAGGCACCAAATAAAACGGCTTTAAGTGAATTACGCATTTTAATTTCCTGATTAATTAAATAAATTTACTCTACCCAACCGCCACCCAGCGCGGTAAACAGATTAATTTCGTTAACCTGCCGGGAATAGGTAAGATCGAGAATGGTTTGCTGGGTAGCGAAGAGGGAACGTTCTGCATCCAGCACTTCGATGTAACTGACAGCACCACTTGCATACAATCCTCTGGCACGCTGGAGAGTTATCTGAAGTGAATCAAGATAACGCTGCTGTGACTCAAGTTGCTGGCTAAGGCTGTCGCGCAGCGCAAGCGTGTCGGAAACATCCTTAAAGGCTGACTGAATTTTTTGTTCGTAATTAACCACCGACTGTTGCTGGCGAATTTCAGCCAGCTTCAGATTGGCTTTATTCCTGCCAGCATTAAATATAGGAATTTCAATTTTAGGGATAAAATTCCACATTCCACTTCCTGACGTAAACAGGCTGGACAGCTCCGTACTGCTTGCGGAAAGACCACTGGTCAGGGTAATTGAGGGGAAAAAGGCCGCTCGCGCTGCGCCAATATTGGCATCAGCCGCTTTCAGCTGATATTCCGCTTCCATAATATCCGGTCGCTGCAGCAAAATTTGTGAAGACAGATTTGGTGGCAATTTTACTGGGGCTATCTCCCCGCCTTTCATCCCTTTTTCTGACGGAAGTGCGCGGTACGTTCCCAGCACCAGTTGCAGGGCATTGTTTGCCTGAGCCAGATCGCCTTCTCGTTTGGCTATTTCGGCGCGGGTACTTTCGATTTGTCCTCGCGCCTGTTCAAGTGCCAGAACGTTCGTACTCCCGGTCACGAGCTGCTGCTCAACGAAAGCATAGGACTGTTGATAATTTTTCAGCGTTTCCCGCGCAATACGAAGTTGTTCGTACGCCAGTTGCTGGCTGAAATAGCTTTGTGAAACGTTGGATACCAGCAGGATGTGTACGGCCCGACGGGCTTCTTCGCTGGCAAAGTAGTTCTGGCGATCAGCATCACTCATGTTCTTAAGTTTGCCGAAAAAATCGAGCTCATAGCTGAGCTCCAGTCTCGCGTCGTACTCCTGTGTGGTCGGCTTGTCACCTTTCAGACCACCGCTGTATGTTATCCCGGATGAGGCATTCAGCTGGGGATAACGATCTGCATCCGTGACGTTGAACTGGGCTCGGGCCTCTTCAACCTTCAGGGCAGCCATTCTCAAATCACGGTTATTAGTCAGAGCTTCACCGATCAACCGGGTAACCTGGGGATCGACAAAAAAGTTACGCCAGCCCGTATCCTGATAGCCATTTACCGCTGGCGTCAGGCTGTTATGGGACAGTGAAAACTGCTGGGGTACCGGTGCTGCGGGCCGCTGATATTCAGGCGCAAGCGACACGCAGCCTGCCAGGATGAATATCGTGCTAATGCTGAGTAATTTTAATTTGAACATAACGCTTCTCGTCCAGGCAGACCTGGTAAATGGTTCAAATGAAGTCCAGAGTATTGATAGGGGTACTTTACCTAACGCTCTCTGTTTGCCGGGTGACAGGATAATGACAATGTTGTCATTTTTGCTGTAATCCGTTGATAACGATCGTGGGCGCAATAGAATGACATTAGCAGCCAGCCGGGGAGCAAGATGAAAATATTGATCGTCGAAGACGAAATTAAAACAGGTGAATATCTCAGCAAAGGGCTTACAGAGGCAGGGTTCGTAGTGGATCACGCTGATAATGGTCTTACCGGATATCATCTCGCCATGACAGCCGAGTATGATTTAGTCATTCTGGATATCATGCTACCTGATGTGAACGGCTGGGATATCATCCGCATGCTGCGCACTGCCGGAAAGGGTATGCCGGTCTTACTGCTGACAGCCCTCGGCACGATCGAACATAGGGTCAAAGGACTGGAACTGGGTGCGGACGATTATCTGGTTAAACCCTTTGCGTTTGCCGAACTGCTCGCCCGGGTGAGAACCCTTCTGAGGCGGGGAAACACGATGATCACGGAAAGCCAGTTTAAGGTGGCTGACCTCTCGATTGATCTCGTATCCAGAAAAGTCAGTCGCGCCGGAAACCGCATTGTGCTCACCAGTAAAGAGTTCAGCCTGCTGGAATTCTTCATTCGCCATCAGGGAGAGGTTCTTCCCCGCTCCCTGATTGCCTCTCAGGTCTGGGACATGAATTTTGACAGCGACACTAATGCGATCGATGTCGCAGTAAAGCGACTCCGCGCTAAAATAGACAACGATTACGAGACAAAGCTGATCCAGACAGTCCGGGGCGTGGGCTACATGCTGGAGGTCCCGGATGCATAGCAAACCTTCCAGACGCCCTTTCTCACTCGCTCTGCGGCTGACCTTTTTTATCAGCCTGTCCACGATACTGGCTTTTATCGCATTCACCTGGTTTATGCTGCATTCTGTTGAAAATCATTTTGCCGAGCAGGATGTCAGCGATCTTCAACAAATCAGCACCACACTGAACCGTATACTGCAGTCCCCGGTGGATCCGGATGATAAAAAAATAAGCAAAATAAAGGAATCAATTGCCAGCTACCGCAACGTTGCCCTTTTGCTCCTCAATCCCAGGGGGGAAGTGCTCTTTAGCTCAGCTCAGGGGGCGGCACTACGCCCGGCAGTGAATTCAGCAGATTTTAGCGAGCACAGCCGCGCACGGGATGTCTTTCTCTGGACGGTGGAGGATCCTGCGGGACCGATGGATACCGGGTCCGAAATGAAGATGGAAACATACAGGATTATCGCCTCCTCTGGTCAGGCGATATTTCAGGGCAAACAGCAGAACTATGTCATGCTGACTGGCCTATCCATTAATTTCCATCTCCATTACCTCGATGCGCTGAAAAAGAACCTGATTGCGATTGCCGTCGTGATAAGCCTGTTGATTGTTCTGATCATTCGAATCGCTGTCCGTCAGGGGCACCTGCCCCTTCGTAATGTCAGCAATGCCATTAAAAACATCACCTCCGAGAATCTTGATGCGCGACTGGAACCGACACGCGTTCCCATTGAGCTGGAGCAACTGGTTATCTCGTTCAATCATATGATTGGAAAGATTGAGGATGTCTTTACCCGCCAGGCCAATTTCTCTGCCGATATCGCGCATGAGATCAGAACGCCCATCACCAATCTGGTGACGCAGACTGAAATCGCACTGAGTCAGGATCGAACACAGAGGGAACTTGAGGATGTCCTCTATTCCAGTCTTGAAGAGTATAACCGGATGACCAAAATGGTCAGCGATATGCTGTTCCTGGCACAGGCAGATAATAATCAGCTGATACCTGACAGGGTCATGTTTGACCTCAGAGCGGAAGTCATGAAAGTCTTCGAGTTTTTCGAAGCCTGGGCCGAAGAACGCAATATCACGCTCAAATTTAACGGGATGCCCTGCCTGGTTGAGGGAGATCCACAAATGTTCAGAAGGGCGATCAATAATCTGTTATCCAATGCCCTGCGTTATACCCCGGAGGGACAGGCAATCACCGTCTCAATAAGAGAGCAGGAGAGCTTTTTTGACCTTGTGATTGAAAATCCGGGGAAACCAATCCCTGAAGAGCATTTATCAAGGTTGTTTGACCGTTTTTATCGGGTGGATCCGTCCAGACAACGAAAAGGAGAAGGCAGCGGCATCGGCCTTGCGATTGTGAAGTCAATCGTGGAAGCACATCACGGAAGAGTGCAGGTGGAATCGGACGTACACTCAACGCGTTTTATCTTATCCGTGCCCAGACTGGAGAAAATGATTCCGGACACCCAGTGCTGGGAATAAAGATTTAAATGACAAAGATGTCATTAGCCTGTCATGCAGCAAACAGAAGCCATTCGATATAATTAGTGCAACTTATCAGGAAGGCTGGATTGCTTTATCAATATCCGGCGTCAGTGGACGCCAGGAAATGAATATCCAGTCCCCTCCCGGAGAAATAAACACTTCCGAACCTGTTTCAGTTATGGAACTGAAAACACCGGTTGTACTCCCCCGGACATCACTAATTAAGAAATGGAGAGTTATCATGAAAAATATCGTATTAGCATCCTTGCTGGGCTTTGGCTTAATTTCTTCGGCCTGGGCCACTGAAACCGTGAATATCCATGAGCGGGTCAACAATGCACAGGCACCTGCTCACCAGATGCAGTCTGCTGCGGCTCCTGTCGGGATCCAGGGGACTGCACCTCGTATGGCCGGTATGGACCAGCATGAACAGGCCATTATTGCTCATGAAACCATGACGAACGGGTCGGCGGATGCGCACCAGAAAATGGTGGAAAGTCATCAGAGGATGATGGGAAGTCAGACCGTTTCCCCTACCGGGCCGTCGAAGTCATTAGCGGCAATGAATGAGCATGAAAGAGCTGCAGTTGCCCATGAATTTATGAATAACGGTCAGTCTGGCCCACATCAGGCCATGGCCGAAGCGCATCGTCGCATGCTCAGTGCAGGCTGACGGCGAGGGAAGTATCTGTGCTGTCCTTATTTCCTTGATAGATTTTTCCGTAACCGGATATATGGCAACATCTTTGCCCCCTACAGGGGGCATTTTTATCAGATTCTGCTACAGTTAACGGGCATCAACGCTAAAAGGATATTTTTTATGAAAGCCAGAAACACTTTATTTGCAGTATTAATGTTATCCCTGCCAGCGATTTCAGCAGAACATTCAGAAATGAAAATGACTGATATGTCTACCTCGGCTTCGTCACAGGAATATATGGCTGGCATGAAAGACATGCATGACAAAATGATGGCTGCCGTAAATGAGTCCGATCCCGACAAGGCTTTTGCGAAAGGCATGGTAGCGCACCATGAAGGGGCAATAGCAATGGCTGAGACCGAGCTCAAATACGGAAAAGATCCGAAAATGAGAAAGCTCGCGCAGGACATCATTAAAGCTCAAAAAGGTGAAATTGAGCAGATGAATAAATGGCTTGATAGTCAAAAGTAAACATTGTAGAAATGTCACGACAAGCGTGATTTTACATCGTTCCTGGGCGCGGGAGTCGGTTAATCTTTATATAATTCAAACCCGATTAATTTCGGGTTTTTACTACTCTGTACTCCGGTCCTTTGTTGAGGACCGGAATATATGCACCTGAGATGCTTATTTAATACATTATCTCGTCATGGATACAATGTCGCTCAGGATCTCAACCAGCTCGCTTCTCTCCTGCGTTCCGTCATGATAGGTTGATCTTGAGATGATTCTTTCTGATGTCATCTGAGGCCAGAATTTATCTAGTACATTATCGGGTTTCATTCCCACAGCCCGGCCGATTATTTTTTTAGCGTCACAGGTGTCCGTAAACGTGACGGCTACACCAGTAATTTCCTCGATAAGATCCGGGCACAGATAGTTTTCTATCTCACGTTTGCGCGTAGCGAAAAATACCTTACCGGCCTCCTCTACTTCTTTTTTACGCTTCTGGATGGACAGAACCTGTGCAGGGTCTCCCCCAATATCGGAGTCCAGAAATACGCACCAGGGAAGCCCCAGATCTTTGGCCAGATTCAATGTAACCCAGTGTTTGACGCTACCACACCCTCCTATGAGGACTGGCACTATTTTCACGTCCTCCAGAGAGGCTGGCAGCGCACCTGACTGTTTTAATGAACTGGCCGCATGCCTCAGGAAAGTAACATCCGACTTTCCCTCTACCAGAACAATCCCCTGCGCCCTTTCCATACCGGTCTCTGGCAGCACCCCCAGGCTTTCAGTGGCTTCCTTCAGCACTGCGTCATCCGGCATTTTTACTACGGGTTCACCCGCCTCATTTCGGGTAACATAACGTACGCCTTCGACAGGGATTAATCCGGCCAGCGCCGGGACATGGGTGGTGACGATAATCTGACGGTGCGGCTGGCCTGCCAGTGCCAGTAACGCTTTCATCAGCATCATCTGATAGTTCGGATGCTGTGACGTTTCAGGCTCCTCTATGGCATAAATCACATTTCTGGGCGTCCCCGCGACATTCTTTTCAGCCTCAGCCCGAAAAAAATTCAACAGGATAAGCCTCCTTATCCCGCTGCCGCGCTTATTGATGGGGATGCCATTTTCCCCGTCCAGGGTGAAATTGAAGGTCCACTTGGGTTTCTCCTTAAATCGTGGAGTCAGTTCACTGGCGAGTTCGGGGGCCATTTCACGTAATTTATCCAGCGTTCTCTGTGCGACATCCAGGACGCTGTCCTGAATCTCATTTTCCAGCGCTGTAATTTTGTCCTGCAGCGCAGCCTGAGCGTCTTTTACGGCCTGCTGTAAGGGGTTTTTAGCTTCGGAATCCCCGTCGCTGCTTTCCCTGTCGGCTTTGAAAATCGCATACGTGGGCAGCAAATCGAGGATCTTACCCCATAATGATTTTGTGTCGGTTCCGAACTCTTTATCGACATCCAGCATAATTTCCGAACAGGTATAGGGGGCTGCGGCTTCCCTGATGGCCTGACGCCATAACGATGCAGTGCGTTTATCCGCCACATTTTTTTCAACTTCTTTTCCCACCGCCTTGAGCTCAGAAATTTTCATGCCCAGTAAATTTCTCAGGGGCTCCTCATCCGGGTGGATGCAGCGGATGCAGGTCTGCTCCGGTTTTCCTGAGGTCGTTGCTTTAAACGTTTTGACGATTTCAAAATTGCCGTCCTCATTCAGCAGATGTTCTGAGGCGAGCGTGGTCTGCACCCTGTCGTCGATCATGATAAAATCGGGCAGGTCATCAAATTCACAGGCTATTTCAAAACGGCCGTCCCCTTCTCTTAGGCTGAAACAGTTCATGTCATTCTTGTCAGCCTTCATTCCTTCTGTTTCAAAAAAAATAGCCAGCGCTTCCAGAAGCGTTGATTTCCCAAAGTCATTACGACCGACAATACCCGTCATGCTTTCATCAATAATGATTTCAGTAGAGTTTCTGTAGCCTCTGAAGTTTTTCAGTTTTAATTTTCTGAGCCGCATATGAAGTCCTGTGTGTAAGAAAGCGTTTTGCTGCAACCTGAATACAAAATATATTTTCAAATGCCTGCCAACAAGCAGGGATAACCGTTATTCAGAATATCTTAACGACATTTCGGGATTATGATCTGGTCGCGCTTTCAGAACTTTACTGCCCCTCAAAACACCGGAAACTAACTTGTGGTTGGTTACATGGCAAAGTTAAAACTCCAGAATCACGGGTAATGATTTCAATGCTTATTATATTTTTTGGAATTGACTCATGAGCTTTATAATTTAAATGATAATAATAACCATTCTTTTATGCGTAATATTTGCTACTGACACTGATGAATTTAAAAGAAGATAGATTTTCATTTACGGATTATTTCCTAAATTCATCGATAATGTGATCGACATAAAATTTTCACTGAAGAATGAAGAGATAATTTAAGGCCGAGCGAAATAGCTCAAAATGGTGTATTTAACATAACAGAAGAAATGAAAGGCTCTATCGCAACCTGATACTTCAGGCCGCTAAGGGGTTAATCTTGTTGAAGAAAAATTAGACCGGGAAGCGCCAGGCGTCACCATTTCTCCCGCCTGGCTGGAAGTGAAGAATAATTGTGCATAGCTCCGTATTCGGGCTTTGCATCTGACAATGGTTCCCTGGATGAAAGTACGATCTCCACTCCAAGGACGCTGAACACCCTAAACAAACGCTCAAAACCCGCACTTGCAGGGTTGGCCTCTAGTCGGGCATAAGTTTGCTGTGTTATACCCAAACGTTCAGAAACATCTTTTTGCGTCAGTCCATTGGCTTTGCGAAAGCCGATTAAAACAGGACGTAACTGATTCAAAGTCTTCAAAGCGTATTGAGTGTTCATAAGTGACCTTCCGTATCGACGAGTTAACAAGCATAACGCAGGGATTTACAGCATATAGGCTGTAATGCTCATTAACAGACTATAGGCTGTAATACGAATCCTGCCAAGATGCGGCATCTTTCAAATACAAGGCCGTATTGGGTAAGCAGTACACCGTTATATAGCACCCCTTGCCCCTTTGCTGGAGAGGGACCCACGTGATCGCAGGTCTTTTAGACGTTGTTGCTAACCGGCATCATACACAGGTGGTAACCCCCAGGGAAACTCTATGAGTGATAATTTATTCCTGCCCCAGTCAAAATATAAAACCTTATCTAACTAGCTTTCTTAGTATTTTATAAATGAAGTGAAATTAGCGAAGAAGTTTTACATTGTAAAGTGAGCAAAAATATTTACCATTCAACTGGCAAAATTTACAATCTGCAGCCCTTAGCCTGAGAAAATGCACATTAACAGAATAATCATCAAGTCCGATAGAGGCATAACTTACGTCCTCAAAAATATCAGAAATAAATGAGTTGAAATTACAAAAATTAACTTCACTTAACATCTTGAACACCGCAGAAATATATCTATCATGCATTATCTTGACTTCGATAACCTTAGATAAACTTGAATGCGACTTACATTTGAAGAGATCAAAGAGAAAGTAAATCAGCATATTTTTATTGTCCGAAATCCATTTTAAAATTTTATTACGTGCACATGGTAATATATACACTGGATTTTTGAAAGGGTTTGAAACGTCAACCACAAGGGAACAATAACCATGAGGATTTATTCCACTTATAATTAAGTCACTAAGTCCTTTCACTGCATTCAAATAGTTATCAAAACAAACCTCATATAAACTGGTACTATGAACTGCACATTTAGATTCAAACAACCATCTATGACGCAGATAACCAATGCCTTTAGAGTGTATATCTTCAACAATACATTTGTGACAGTAACGAATGTTTGAGATGTTTACCAATGGATATGAATTAGTTATGTGAAAATTTTTCCGACAGGCATCTTCAACAGCGTTAAAATACCCGTAAACACCAGAAGATAACGACACTATATTGGAAGTTAGTATATAACCATTTCTAGTGGCAAGAATGTCATATATATCCTGCAAGCTATGCAATTTGTACATATCAATCAGTTCGAAACGAGGAAAGGCATCGTACCTTAGTGCGCCATGCTTTGATATTATGTTCCTGCAATTGGATAAGTTATACATTATCTGTGAACGCAGAAGAAAACTGTGCCACAATTCATTTTCGTAAACCATATAACTCCCTCTTATTTAATTAGTTCCATTTTTCTGAGAAGTATCATTGTCATTGGTAGTTTATCTCTGTATTTCAAAAGCCAGCCATGCCCTCCCAGTAAAGCATCTAGACTTGTAAGTGACATCGAGTACTGCCCCTGAGATAAAACATCATTTATTAATGATGATGAGATAATATCTCTCTCGCTCCAGTCTACTCTTTTATTTTTATAGCATCGTATTGTTTTAGGAAGACAGGAATTAAGCCAGTCACATTCATGTTTATTTAGCCAATAGAAACTTGCATAACAACTTTCTTTGACTAACTTTCGTGTTATAGAAACGGATTGATTATGTATAAATCTTAATATTTTCTGCTTATGACGCCGTCTTAAAGAATCTTTTTTACATTTTTTACGCCATGAGCATAAACCGTAACAAGATGAAATTACAGAGGATACAGCTCCTTCCGATAATGAGTTTTTCTCAGCTATGGATGCCAGACTAAACCCCCTTACAGCCATAGACTTGATAAGCAATTCAGTGAATATATTAATTTTTGTGTTTCGCTTAAACGCCCTCAGGTATTTTTTATAAATAAGTGTTTTAATGTAACATCTGCTGCGACTAAATTCCTTCCCAAGGTTGCTAACACTAGTATTATTTTCAACTATATGAAAACTGTATTTCTTATGACTTTTAAAGATTTCTTTCTTTTTATTAGTACGACTTCCTGCATACGTTGGCCAGCAAGTATTTAACAAACAATAACAAAGCAAAAGATGCTTTGTGGGATGCTGACAACATTTGTCTTTGAGTATAGGCTCCCAGTAATGATAATCAGTTAGGGATGTTGGTATAAGTCCCGATGAACCCTCCCCAAATAACTGGCACTTAGCATAAACATGTGCGTAGAATACATTTTTCTTTAAATTTCCATCCAATGATAATAAATTCAACTTTTTAAGTACATCCATGTAATTGGGGTGTGTAATATCTTTTCTTCTGATTATATTTAGGGACTCATAACAAAACTTAGCAAAATCGAAGTCTATCTCATTGCTAAGTTGTTCTGTATACGAAACAGGAGGCATCAGTCCAATACGTATGTGCGGTGAAGAAGGGACATGGATGCTTTCAAGCGCTACCGGATGCCGATGGCAGGTTGTAACCCCATGAAGCTGATGCGCCAGATGCCAATAAGTAACACCATAATGAAAAGTATCTTCACGAGCGCAAACCGGGCAAAACTTCAATAGTGTGCGCTGCCCTAGTGAAAAATTACTAAGGCGGCACAATCGATTAAGCCTGGCAGGGGTCGTGTTGAAATCCATAATTTCATTACGACTGATTGGTAGTGCCCAGGCAAAAAGAGGGAGTAAAGTCTGTTCATGCCAGAGCTGATCTGCACTTTCGGATGTATGAAGAGAAATAGCCTTTAATCCTGAATTGAGAATTGGATGGACGTTCATATCAGGTTTGTTGAAAATGATCGTTAACAGAGAAGATGGGGACATACCGTACACGGTAGTTGTCCGACAAAACCGGCTGAACAAGGATTCATCAGGCAAAACAGGCAACATTCTCATTTCCCACACCTCTCTTTGACCGTTACGAACTGTTACCTCATTACAATTTATTAAGTGGATCTATATTTATAAGCCCGCAACGCTGAAGAGCATCGTAGGTATTTTTCTTTTCAGCTGTTCTGTTGATAACAAGATCGTGGTCAAGAGACAGTATTTTCTCGTCGAAATTGCGCAAAACCTCGTCTATTTTTCCTACGAATTCCTTGTGCTGTGGCCTGTCTATATCCCCAGGGATCAAAGACTTTAGGGACTTCTCTGCCATGATTTTAGCCGAAGCATCACCCTCATTAGATGCAGAGAGCCATTTAGCTTCCTCATCTTCAGTCGCGGCCCCCGGGAGTGGAGTATCCTTATATTCCTCCGTATGACTCACGAGTACCGGTACAGAGGCCGACAAGACTGCGCCAGTGATGATTTCATTGCCGCTACCGATAACCTTTAATTGTGCCCCCCGATAAATCATCTGAGCCAATCCAATATTGCCTTTAGATAAAATGAATAATTTTTCGTTTAACTCATCATTTAATGGAGTTTCAACATTTGTCCATTGTAATGGCCATAAATAATGAATAAACGATTGCCAGTCTTGTGAATCGTATCTAACATTCTTAATTTTCATGTAACCACCAGACTCTGCCCGCCTGGCAATTCTCATTTTCTTTGTCAGCGTCTCGTCAAAAGGATGATTTCCACAAAAAACCATAGATACCCCCATGGAATCTACAATTTCATGTAAAAAATCAATCAACTTACTCTCACCCCCGGTTCTTGAAAATTTAAGCCTCTGCATTTCATCAATAACAAGGATACCCAAAAATGATGATTTAATTCTTTGTGCAATCTGGCGAGCCAGAGCACCATTTCTAATCTCAGGTGTAGTTCGTTCAATACCAATTGCATCATCTAATTTTTGTAAAATCTCTTCACAAAGGTCTCTCACACTTGAATTGTATGGACAATTAATCTTTACCCATACAATTTGCTTACTGAAGCCGGGAAAAACTCCTTTATAGCTGCTGTGTTCTATAATCTGAGGGAAATGATCCATGACTTGCTCAATCATGGTAGTTTTTCCAGAACCACTCATTCCAACTATCGTAATAGTTTCAGCCTGGGATTTAAAATATCCACTTTCTGGCTCAATATCAGGACGCTCATTTCCATAGTAATGAAGATATTGAATTGTTCCGCTTTTTAAAGGATTACGAGCTGCATAGCTTTCCCTAAGTGCCCGTAAGATCATCTTATAAGCCTGGATAAGATTGGTTTGAGGGCAACGGAATTTCTTTATACGTTCGACATACTGCTCTCTAACATTCGCCGGGGCAGTCCAGCGGATTTTTTCGTCAATTTCGGGGAAATAACTCATTTCCAGAAGTACTTCATCTTCCGTAAGCGCTTCAGGAAGTGCTTCAATTAAGGGATTGCCACGATACTCAGGTAACTCCTGTTCTTTATATATCGCTGAAACGCGCCGTATAAGATTCATTATTCTGCGTCCTCAGTCTTCTTCTTACCTTTTAACCATCTTTGTTTCTCCTCCCGGCCAGGCAAAAGCAGAACATTACTGGATGAAGGAAGTAGGGGTTCAGATCTTCCATTAGCAACATGAGTTCGCCCTAATGAATCAAGTTCATTTTTCCTGTTCTTTTTAATATCTTTACCATGTACCCGGCGAGATTCGTATATTTCATTTAATCTTTCGTTACCTTTCCTGTTAAATTCATCTTTATTATTGATATTGCTGAGCGAATCCAGAGTAAATAAATTAATTTCTTTTTGAGTATCTACCCAATCAGCCATTACATCTGTATCAAGATGAGCTTTCCCTTTAAATACATCTCTTTTCTTAAGTAGGTAATGTTTTTTGAAAATGCTATTTTTGTCAAATCTTACATATATATAATCTACGCAATTGTCATCTATTCTTGCTTCACAAGTGGTTCTTCCAAATACTCTGACACCAGATGCAATTTCAGGATCACATTCATAAAAAAGATTATTGTACTGAATCCCACCGGCGGTAATGTTAGCGTTCACAGGGATTAACAATCGTGCGATCACTTCGTCGGCCCCAACGGCTCTTGCGCTGAATCTCCCGTGCTTTAAGCTTATCATCCAACTATTTTTTGGTGATATTACGAGATCATTTTCAATCAGTAAGGGATTGATATAAGCCAGTTCCTCATACGTTCTCTGATTATGTGCAAGTATCTCCCGAATCAGTAAAGACGTGACCTCCTGAATCGTTAAACAAGCCCTGGATTGCGGTGTTGGCTCTCCTTTAACAATCTTTCCCCTTCGTGTTGTTCCAATAAGCCTATGAATAACCTCATCATTCAGAATGCCGAAACAGCGTTCAACAATGCTTTTTCTGTCGCCTCTACCGACTGGCGCAAACTCAAGTTTTGTCAGGGGGGTCATCTCTTCCTGAGGTTTAAGACCAATCATCTCCCCGTTGTCACACATCAATGTTAATGGAATGTGAGAACAAGGCCAATCATCATCAGTAATAGAGATTCCAAATAATCTACAATATTCTTTTTTTGGCATAAAGCAATTTGCTAACGCTTGTCGGGCGGCTCGCCATGAAGCATGGTATAAAGAAACATGAAGGCCAACAATCATTCTTGTTGCACGATCCACCACTGTATAAATAGTAGGACGCCCAATGACTTTTCGTCTGTTTAAACTCGAAATAAGATGTACATCAGCGACAGTTGAGTCTATTTCGAAAACATCACCCGGCAAAACAGTTGTATTAGCCACACTACCTAAAAGCGCCCGCATTTTGAGGTCTATTTCTTTTTTCGTGTTCTTCTTATTTATCGAGAAATCTTTAGTGAAGAGTTTTTTATTCCAGTATGAAAATTGTTTTAAAGAAGGAACATATGGAGCTCTATTTTCTAGGTTTGCTGTTTTAATTTCATCCCTAAAATACAAATCAATATGTCTCTCTAATGTTTTCTTTATCGTATCTCCGTTAACTTTATAATGATACGTAATGAGAGATTTTCTAATATTATTTATATCTCTTTCATTAAGAATGAAAACACGTGATCGTTCATTAGGTAATGCTCTGTTTTTTTTTGGAATTCCCAAGTTTAATTTCATGTTTGATTCTACTTTTCCCAGCGGCGCCACAGTTCGAGAATGCGGGTAGCAATGCATAAATATCCTGCCCATGTCGCCAATACAACGCCAGAAGCGTTCTGATAGTATATTGTGATATTTTTTTATTTCTTGAGTAATCCATTAAAAGGTGCGACTTTTTATGTAATGCATAGTCGAACAGAAACATTCTGTCATCTACAAGATCTTTAATGATATTGTAATTTTCATCTCGCCTTCCTCTGTCTTTATCTGTTAATTCTTTCTCATCTACTAACATATATGAAGGATATATATAATCTTTACAAGTTATGCTATTTGATTCAATATAATATTTAAACATTGAAAATGAGAAAGGGATTGGCTTACCCGTTCTTTCTGATTTTATTTTAAACAAAATTAACAAATCGACCTTTCTGTCAAAATCCAAAACACGGTAAAGTCCCTCTGCAAGCAAATCAGTGCCTTGAGAGAGCCAGACTGAATTCCTAATAATATCCATTTGCGTTCAGTCCTATATAGTGGTCATTGGAAATTATCTTTATCAGACCGGTTTCGAGTATTGGATATGATAAATCAACATTTATCATTTTTAATCCAATCATTGCCTGCAATAACATCATCGCTTCTTGTGCATCTACCCCAAAGATTGATGAAATCATTGCACGTAGTCCTACTATGGGATAAACATCTGGTTTAAGCTTCCATAGGATTTTATCAAGAGGATATTTATCATAAAATTCAGAACCATCTCTTAATACAGAAGTAGCCCAGCAAATGTTTTTACCGACGACGTTATTGAGTTCCGAGCCAACATAAATTTGAAACTCAACATCAATCAACTGCCAAAACATCCTCTCTATTTCAAGTTTTTGGGCTTCGCGTTCAGGTATGCTCTCGTTATGTTTTACTGCTATAGCTTTGTATCGAAGTCCGCCTTCAGGAGTTCTCAAGGTCAGTAAAAAATCGGTTGTCATAACATTCAGAACTTCGACAGGTACTCCTCTTACTCCCCTCACCATAGGATGTTGAAAATGTAGATGATTTGCTATTTGTTGGGTAAGCCGGAGAGGAAAGAGTGGGAATTGTTCCCGGATATCAATCACCGAGTCATTAAACTCAGCCAGATAGAAAAAGTTACTTTCGACAGAAGAAAGGAGATGATGGTTTCGAAACGTCTTAAGGCCAAAGACTATCGAACGGTTTCCACGGGATTTAACGTCCTGAGCTCTAAGCCAGGGCTGATAACTTTGGCCATAGCCCACTCCTATGCCGTCACCTAGCGCATTTTCATAATCCAAATAGGATTTGAGACGCCTACCCCTAGCCATGATCGTACCCTAAAAACGACATTGATACGTACCTATATGTGCATTTTATAGTCTCCAACCCTATAACCACACATTCAGTAAGTATACAACATTAGCGTCGTTTTTTGAGAATGGTTACAACTTTAGTGCTTTGTGTACAACTTTATTGTCCTCGGACATCAGCGAGTGCCTGCGCGCATGCCCAGGCACTGGCCCACGCCCACTGGAAGTTATACCCGCCGAGCCAGCCGGTCACGTCCATCACTTCACCAATGAAATAAAGACCCGGCACGTTGCGGGCTTCCATCGTGCGGGATGAGAGTTCGTTTGTATCCACGCCGCCCAGCGTCACTTCCGCCGTGCGGTAACCTTCGGTGCCGTTTGGCTGTACGCGCCAGTTCGTCAGCGTCTCCACCAGCGTTTCCTGCTCGCGGCTGTTGAGCTGCTTGAGCGCGACATCCGGAATTTGCCCTAACACCTGCAAGCACTCCACGAGACGCTTCGGCAGCTGCATCGCCAGGGTATTTTTCAGGCTTTGATTCGGGTGCGCGGCGCGTTGCTCGTTGAGGAAGGCGTCCAGATCGCAGTCCGGCACCAGGTTTACGGAGACAAACTCCCCCGGCTGCCAGTAGCTGGAGATCTGCAATACCGCCGGGCCCGAGAGTCCGCGATGGGTAAAGAGCAGATTTTCGCGGAACACCGTGCCGTCTTCGGCCGTAATGACCGACGGCACAGACACGCCGGAGAGCGTCTGAAGCTGTTCCAGCAGGGGCTTATGCAGCGTGAACGGTACCAGCCCGGCGCGGGTGGGCAGTACCTTCAGGCCAAACTGCTCGGCGATTTTATAGCCGAACGGTGAGGCGCCCAGACCCGGCATCGAGAGGCCGCCGCTGGCGATCACCAGGTTATCGGCGCTGACGGTTTCACCGTTGAGTTGCAGCGTGTAGCCCTCCTCGTCACGGGCGACGTCCAGCACTTCGGTGCGCAGGCGCATAACTACGCCGCCTTTTTCGCACTCGGCCACCAGCATATCGACAATTTGCTGCGCGGAGTCGTCGCAGAACAGCTGCCCCAGCGTCTTCTCATGCCACGCGATACCGTGTTTACCCACCAGCTCGATAAAATCCCACTGGGTGTAGCGCGCCAGCGCAGATTTGCAAAAATGACGGTTTTGGCTCAAATAGGCCGCAGGCTCGACATAAAGATTAGTAAAGTTGCATCGCCCGCCGCCAGACATCAGGATCTTGCGGCCAGGCTTTTTTCCGTTATCCAGCAGCAGCACGCGACGACCCGCTTGTCCGGCCATCGCCGCACAAAACATACCCGCCGCACCGGCGCCAATTACTACGGCATCAAACCTTTCCACGTCAAAATCCTCTTCGTTAACTGCCGCGGATTGTAAAGTTTCCTCAGTGGTCGCACCAGCGTAAAAAGATATTACAAAGCCATTTCATTGATATTTAAAGATTATCCTTTCAGGCACATTTCTCAAATCAGGTGGTATGTCAAAAAAAGTCTATATTTCACTTTGCCCGTTGCGCATTTGTCCTGGATAATGCGCCGCGTTCATGTCCTCAAAATGGCGTAACGTCCTATGCTACATTTGTTTGCCGGCCTGGATTTACATACCGGGCTTTTATTATTGCTTGCTCTGGTTTTTGTGCTGTTTTACGAAGCGATCAACGGCTTCCACGACACTGCAAACGCAGTAGCAACGGTTATCTACACTCGCGCAATGCGATCGCAGCTTGCGGTCGTGATGGCGGCGGTATTTAACTTTTTTGGTGTCCTCCTGGGCGGACTGAGCGTTGCGTATGCCATTGTGCATATGCTGCCAACGGATCTGCTGCTTAACGTGAGTTCCGGTCATGGCCTGGCCATGGTGTTCTCAATGCTGCTTGCTGCGATTATCTGGAACCTCGGTACCTGGTATTTCGGCCTGCCGGCATCCAGCTCTCACACCCTCATCGGCGCGATTATCGGTATTGGGTTAACCAATGCCCTGATGACCGGGACCTCCGTCGTTGATGCGCTGAATATCCCGAAAGTTCTCGGTATTTTCGGCTCTCTGATCATCTCCCCTATCGTCGGTCTGGTGGTGGCGGGTGGCTTGATTTTCATCCTGCGTCGCTACTGGAGCAACACGAAAAAACGTGCGCGTATCCATCTGACGCCAGCAGAGCGTGAGAAGAAAGACGGCAAGAAAAAGCCGCCGTTCTGGACGCGTATCGCGCTGATCATTTCCGCTATTGGCGTCGCCTTCTCTCATGGCGCGAACGATGGTCAGAAAGGTATCGGCCTGGTGATGCTGGTTCTAATTGGCGTCGCACCGGCGGGCTTCGTGGTTAACATGAACGCCTCCGGTTACGAAATCACCCGTACCCGTGATGCGGTAAACAACGTTGAGACTTACTTCCAGCAGCATCCTGATTTGCTGAAGAAAGCGACCGGCGTGGACCAGCTGATTCCTTCTCCCGAGTCAGGCGCAACGACGGCACCGGGCGAGTTCCATTGCCATCCGGCAAACGCGATTAACGCGCTGGAACGTGCGAAAGGCATGCTGGCCGATATCGAAAGCTATGACAAACTGGCTGTTGAACAGCGTGGTCAACTGCGTCGCATCATGCTCTGTATCTCCGACGTGACCGATAAAGTCGCGAAGCTGCCAGAGGTTAATGCTGACGACCAACGTCTGCTGAAGAAACTGAAAGGCGATATGCTCAACACCATTGAGTACGCGCCAATCTGGATCATCATGGCGGTCGCACTGGCGCTGGGTATCGGTACGATGATTGGCTGGCGTCGTGTGGCGACCACCATCGGTGAGAAGATCGGTAAGAAAGGCATGACCTATGCGCAGGGTATGTCCGCGCAGATGACGGCAGCGGTATCTATCGGTCTGGCGAGCTACACCGGTATGCCAGTCTCCACCACCCACGTACTCTCTTCGTCCGTGGCAGGTACCATGATTGTTGACGGCGGCGGTTTGCAGCGTAAAACCGTGACCAACATTCTGATGGCCTGGGTGTTCACCCTCCCGGCGTCCATCCTGCTGTCTGGCGGTCTGTACTGGATTTCGCTGAAGCTGATTTAATCGGCTGAAGGCGACAAAAAAGCGGGTCAGGAAACTGGCCCGCTTTTTTTATGCTCAGTGCCAAATCATCAGCGCAATCATACTCACCACAACCAGGCCACACAGGGCGCTGGTCAAAATGAACTGACGACGCAGGCGCTCGCAGCGACGGATAAACTCTTCATCGTGGTGATCGCGGTAGCGTTGGTAGTAGATATACCCCACCAGACGCATCTGCTTGCTGGGCTGTCCGTGCGAGGTGAAGAACCCTCCACCGTCCACATACTGATAAAGCAACGGATCGCAACCACGAAGTACCACTAACAGCGCACGTAACGATGAGAAGTAGCGCGCCATATTCACTATGCAAACCACGCATAACGCCCAAAACAATGCGACGGTGCTAATCATACATCCTCCCCGGCGTCCGCCCACGAAGCAAGGCTCCTGAGCTACCGCACCCCAATGCCCTGACAGACAGTTCAGTGAAAGAATGACCAAAAGTCGATCCGGTTCGCGTTTTAATATCCGAACGGCTCATTAAATAGTGTAGGAGATCCGTTAATTTTTTTGCCACAAGGTTAATCGTTATCAACACCAAAGCTTGAAAAATATGTTTAACTGGGCCGTAATGAAAGCATCAGACGACGGCTTTCCCATTTAGTCATCGATAACTTAAGGAAGGAGTAACACTATGGCTTACAAACACATTCTCATCGCGGTAGACCTCTCCCCGGAGAGTAAAGTGCTGGTTGATAAAGCAGTATCCATGGCACGTCCCTACAACGCGAAAGTTTCGCTGATTCACGTTGATGTGAATTACTCCGACCTCTACACCGGTCTGATCGACGTGAATCTCGGCGATATGCAGAAACGCATCTCCGAAGAGACTCACCACGCGCTGAGCGAGCTTTCTACCAACGCGGGCTATCCAATCACTGAAACCTTAAGCGGTAGCGGCGATCTGGGCCAGGTGCTGGTTGATGCGATTAAGAAATACGATATGGACCTGGTGGTATGCGGTCATCACCAGGACTTCTGGAGCAAGCTGATGTCTTCCGCGCGCCAGCTGATTAACACCGTACACGTGGATATGCTGATTGTTCCACTGCGTGACGAAGAAGACGAGTAAGTGCAAAAAAGCCCGGTGGCGCTAACGCTTACCGGGCCTACAAGCGGCACTGAATGTAGGCCGGGTAAGGCGAAGCCGCCACCCGGCTTTTTTATTCTGGCGTTCCCGAATAAATATCAAATCGGTGTCCTTTGGTGGTCACCGCGTTAGTGGTCGCAACGTCCGCCAGCGGCGGCGCATAGTCCGGCCGCTTCACCACCACCCGCTTCGTCGCCAGCTGACGAGCCGGCTCCAGCAGGCCATCGGCATCTAAATCTGGCCCCACCAGAGACTGAAACACCCGCATCTCTTTCTTCACCAGCGCGCTTTTCTGCTTATGCGGGAACATGGGGTCGAGATAGACTACCTGCGGGCGTGGGGTGATATCGGTCAGCGCCGTCAGGCTGGAGGCATGAATAAGTTGCAAACGTTCCTGCAACCACGGGCCGATTTCCGGGTCCGCGTAGCCCCGCGTCAGCCCGTCGTCGAGCAGCGCGGCGACAACCGGATTACGCTCCAGCATCCGCACCCGACAGCCGACAGACGCCAGCACAAAGGCATCGCGCCCCAGCCCCGCCGTGGCATCCACCACGTCCGGCAGATAGCTGCCTTTAATGCCGACCGCTTTGGCCACCGCTTCACCGCGACCGCCGCCAAACTTACGCCGGTGCGCCATCGCGCCGCCGACAAAATCGACAAAAATCCCGCCAAGCTTTGGCTCATCGCGCTTGCGCAGCTCCAGATGTTCCGGCGTCATCACCAGCGCCATCAGGTTGTCTTCATCATGTTCCAGCCCCCAGCGGGCCGCCAGAACAGATAAGGCGCCGTCCCCGGCGCCTGTTTCATCTACTAAGCAGATCTTCACGTAGCAATCAGCCTTTGATTCCGTAATGCTCCAGCATCGCATCCAGCTGCGGCTCGCGGCCACGGAAGCGTTTGAACAGCTCCATAGGCTCTTCTGAACCGCCGCGCGTCAGGATGTTATCAAGGAACGACTGACCGGTTTCGCGGTTGAAAATCCCCTCTTCTTCGAAGCGCGAGAAGGCATCTGCCGCCAGCACGTCGGCCCACAGGTAGCTGTAGTAGCCTGCGGCGTACCCGCCTGCGAAGATATGGCTGAACGCGTGCGGGAAGCGTCCCCAGGTCGGGCCTGGAATAATCGCGACCTGCTTTTTAATCTCAGCCAGGGTTTCGAGGATTTTCGCCCCCTGCTCCGGGCTGAACTCGGCGTGCAGGCGGAAGTCGAACAGGCCGAACTCCAGCTGACGCAGGATGAACATCGCCGCCTGGTAGTTTTTCGCCGCCAGCATTTTATCCAGCAGTTCTTTCGGCAGCGGTTCGCCCGTTTCGTAATGGCCGGAGATAAATGCCAGCGCGTCCGGCTCCCAGCACCAGTTTTCCATAAACTGGCTTGGCAGCTCGACCGCATCCCATGGCACACCGCTGATACCGGCGACGCCAGCGGTTTCGATGCGGGTCAGCATGTGGTGCAGGCCGTGACCGAACTCGTGGAACAGGGTGATCACTTCATCGTGGGTAAACAGCGCAGGTTTGCCGCTCACCGGGCGGTTGAAGTTACAGGTCAGGTAGGCGACCGGTTTTTGCAGGGAACCATCCGCTTTACGCATCTGGCCCACACAGTCGTCCATCCACGCCCCGCCACGTTTGTTTTCACGCGCGTAAAGATCCAGATAGAAGCTGCCGCGCAGCTCGTTTTTCTCGTCATACAGCTCGAAGAAGCGCACGTCCGGATGCCAGACGTCGATGTCGGTACGCTCTTTCGCGGTAATGCCGTAGATGCGTTTCACCACCTCGAACAGGCCGTTAACGGCTTTGTTTTCCGGGAAGTACGGACGCAGCTGTTCGTCGCTGATGCTGTAGAGATGCTGTTTCTGTTTTTCGCTGTAGTACGCGATATCCCACGGCTGAAGCTCGTCCACGCCGAACTCCGCTTTCGCAAAGGCGCGTAGCTGAGCCAGTTCTTTTTCACCCTGAGGACGGGCGCGTTTCGCCAGATCGGTCAGGAAGTCGAGCACCTGCTGTGGGTTCTCAGCCATTTTGGTGGCGAGGGATTTATCCGCGTAGCTGTCGAAGCCCAGCAGCTGTGCCAGCTCGTGGCGCAGAGCGAGGATCTCCGCCATCACCGGGCTGTTGTCCCACTTACCGGCATTCGGCCCCTGATCGGAGGCGCGGGTGCTGTAGGCGCGGTACATCTCTTCGCGCAGGGCCTGGTTGTCGCAGTAGGTCATCACCGGCAGATAGCTTGGGATATCCAGCGTTAACAGGAAGCCTTCCTGCTCTTTCGCTTCGGCCTGGGCTTTTGCCGCCGCCAGCGCGCTTTCCGGCATACCCGCCAGTTCAGATTCATCGGTAATCAGCTTCGTCCAGCCCATGGTGGCGTCGAGGACGTTGTTGCTGTACTGGTTGCCCAGCTCGGACAGGCGCGCGGCGATTTCGCCGTAGCGCACCTGTTTTTCTTTTGGCAGGCCAATCCCGGACAGTTCGAAATCACGCAGGGCGTTATCGACCGATTTTTTCTGCGCCGTGTTCAGTTCGGCATAGTGGTCGCCGTCGCGCAGGTCGCGGTAGGCTTTGTAGAGCCCCTCATGCTGACCGACCCAAGTGCTGTACTCAGAGAGCAGCGGCAGGGTCTGTTCGTAGGCCTCACGCAGCTCCGGGCTGTTTTTCACCGAGTTCAGGTGACTCACCGGGGAGAAGATACGCCCCAGCACGTCGTCCACTTCGGCCAGCGGCTGACACAGATTTTCCCAGGTGTACGGCGCGCCCTGCGCGACCACGTTTTCTACCGCCGCACGGCAGTTGTTCAGCGACTGGGTAACGGCCGGAACCACATGCTCAGGGAGGATTTTAGAAAACGGTGGCAACGAAAAAGGCGTCAGTAATGGATTGGTCATAAACGCTGTCCTGTTGAAATAGATGAATGAAGCGCGCATCCGGCGCTGTGCATATTGTTCAGTAATGGGGTTAAGTGTAGAGGATTTCAATGCCGAAGGTTGTCGAAAAACGCCCGGTGGCGCTGCGCTTACCGGGCCTGCGGGTAATCTGTGCCGTTCTGCTGTAAACTGTGGCAAATCGTCAATTCAGCGGAATATCATTACCCATGCTCAGTTATCGCCACAGCTTCCACGCAGGCAACCACGCCGACGTCCTCAAACATACCGTTCAGAGCCTGATCATCGAATCGCTTAAAGAAAAGGATAAACCGTTCCTTTATCTGGACACCCACGCGGGCGCGGGCCGTTATCAGCTGAGCGGCGAGCATGCAGAGCGTACCGGTGAATATCTGGAAGGGATTGCGCGTATCTGGCAGCAGGACGATCTGCCTGCCGAGCTGGAGCCGTACATTGGCGTGGTGAATCACTTCAACCGCAACGGCCAGCTGCGTTACTACCCGGGTTCACCACTGATTGCCCGCCAGCTGCTGCGTGAGCAGGACAGCCTTCAGCTGACAGAGCTGCACCCGAGCGACTTCCCGCTGCTGCGTTCTGAGTTTCAGAAAGATAACCGCGCCCGCGTGGACAAAGCCGATGGCTACCAGCAGCTGAAAGCCAAACTGCCGCCGGTTTCCCGTCGCGGCCTGGTGCTGATCGACCCGCCGTACGAAATCAAAACCGACTATCAGGCGGTGGTGACCGGCATTAACGAAGGTTACAAACGCTTTGCGACCGGCACCTATGCCCTGTGGTATCCGGTAGTGCTGCGCGCGCAAATTAAACGCATGATCAAAGACCTCGAAGCGACCGGCATTCGTAAAATCCTGCAAATTGAGCTGGCGGTGCGCCCTGACAGCGACCAGCGCGGCATGACCGCGTCCGGCATGATCGTCATTAACCCGCCGTGGAAGCTCGAAGCACAGATGAACAATGTGCTGCCGTGGCTGCACAAAACGCTGGTGCCAGCCGGTACGGGTCACGCCACCGTGAGCTGGATCGTGCCGGAGTAATCGCAGCCATCGGTGGAAACTATTGATTTCAGGTATACAATCGCGGCAATTCACGATTAAGGACAACGCTATGACTAAGCATTATGACTACATCGCAATCGGCGGCGGCAGCGGCGGCATCGCCTCCATCAACCGTGCGGCCATGTACGGCCAGAAGTGTGCGCTGATTGAAGCCAAAGAACTCGGCGGCACCTGCGTGAACGTGGGTTGTGTACCGAAGAAAGTGATGTGGCATGCCGCGCAAATCCGTGAAGCTATCCATATGTATGGCCCGGACTACGGCTTTGACACCACCATCAACCACTTCGACTGGGATAAACTGATCGCCAGCCGTACCGCCTACATCGACCGTATTCACACCTCGTACGATAACGTACTGGGCAAGAATAACGTCGACGTGATCCGCGGCTTCGCCCGTTTCGTGGATGCGAAGACGATCGAAGTGAACGGCGAGACGATCACCGCCGATCACATCCTGATCGCCACCGGCGGCCGTCCGAGCCACCCGAACATTCCGGGCGCGGAATACGGTATCGACTCCGACGGGTTCTTCGAGCTGCCTGCTCTGCCGGAACGCGTTGCCATTGTGGGCGCAGGTTACATCGCGGTTGAGCTGGCCGGCGTGATTAACGGCCTGGGAGCGGAAGCGCACCTGTTCGTGCGTAAACACGCGCCGCTACGCAGCTTTGACCCGCTGATCGTCGACACGCTGGTCGAGGTGATGAACGCCGAAGGCCCAACCCTGCACACCAACGCCGTGCCAAAAGCGGTGGTGAAAAATGCGGACGGTAGCCTGACTCTGGAGCTGGAAGATGGTCGCAGCCAGACCGTTGATTGCCTGATCTGGGCGATTGGTCGTGAACCGGCCACCGACAACTTCAACCTGGCCGCAACCGGGGTGAAAACCAATGAAAAAGGCTACATTGTCGTTGATAAATTGCAGAACACCAGCGTACCGGGCATTTATGCCGTCGGTGATAACACCGGCGCCGTAGAGCTGACGCCGGTTGCCGTGGCGGCGGGGCGTCGTCTTTCCGAGCGTCTGTTTAACAACAAGCCGGACGAACATCTGGACTACAGCAACATCCCGACCGTGGTCTTCAGCCACCCGCCAATCGGTACCGTCGGCTTAACCGAGCCGCAGGCGCGTGAGCAGTACGGCGATGACCAGGTGAAAGTGTATAAATCGGCGTTTACCGCGATGTATACCGCGGTCACCTCGCACCGTCAGCCGTGCCGCATGAAGCTGGTCTGCGTGGGCCCGGAAGAGAAGATCGTTGGCATCCACGGCATTGGCTTCGGCATGGACGAGATCCTGCAAGGCTTCGCGGTGGCGCTGAAGATGGGCGCAACGAAGAAAGACTTCGATAACACCGTGGCGATCCACCCGACTGCGGCGGAAGAGTTTGTGACAATGCGCTGATCCGTCTGATCCGCAACAAAACCGGCCAGCTGGCCGGTTTTTTTATGCCCAGGGCAGGTAAACCCAACGGCTGTACAAACGGTAACAAAATAACCCGCTACCCGCGGTGGAATTAACTAATCTTAGAAAGCGCTACGCGTTCGCCTGTTACTACGGAAAAAGATTAGAGATATGAAAATGCACGTAAAGATCACCGCAAAACTGATGGCCAAAATGCACCTTGTTCTCGCGCTGGTTTGGGCGATACTGACCATTCCTACCCTGCTGTGGTGGAAAAACAGCATTCTGTGGGTGTCGTTAATGAGCATTTACGCCATCGTGATTTCCCATCTGGCTGCGTACAGCGCCGCCCATGCGGAAAAAGCGGCCAGCAAGGCGATGGATAAAAGCGAAGGCGCCAGCCAGAAAGCCAGTCAAACCGCCAACAGCCTTCAGGGCGATGCGCGTCAGGCACATTAATCCGTGCTTATATGCAGAATACCGAATGCTCTGAATTTTATTCCTGCTCTGTTTCCAAAGATTCTGATTTAATAATTTCATAATCAAAGGGATATCTGATTTTCAGCGTGTTTAAATCCATTTTGAAAGCGTGATCTACCGCACACTTCGTACCGCATTAACCGAAGCGAATGTCTACGCTTAAAAGATAGCCGGGAAAAACCCGTATTTGTTACGACAAAAACCGGAGGTCCTGAACACCATGTTCAACCAGAAACTACAGACTGCCGAGGATATCGAGTTCGAGATTGCAGAAGAGCTGCGCTACGAAACCGATCCCTGTGAGTTAAAACTGGATGAGATGATCGAGGCAGAGCCGGAACCGGAAATGATTGAAGGACTGCCGGCGTCCGATGCCCTTACGCCCGCAGACCGCTACCTTGAACTGTTTGAACACGTCCAGTCGTCGCGGCTGTTTGCGGACAGCAAAACCTTTCCCGACTGCGCGCCGAAGATGGATCCGCTGGATATTTTGATCCGCTATCGCAAGGTGCGTCGTCACCGTGATTTTGACCTGGCGCGCTTTGTGGAGAATCACTTCTGGCTGCCGGAGGACTACAGCAAAGAGTACGTCTCTGACCCCGGCCTGTCCCTGAAAGAACATATTGATAATCTGTGGCCGGTGCTGACGCGCGAACCGCAGGATCACATCCCGTGGTCGTCGCTGCTGGCGCTGCCGCAGGCCTATATTGTGCCCGGCGGGCGATTCAGTGAGACCTACTACTGGGACTCTTACTTCTCCATGCTGGGGCTTGCTGAAAGCGGTCGTAACGATCTGCTGAAATGTATGGCCGATAACTTCGCCTGGCTGATTGAGCGCTACGGCCATATCCCGAACGGCAACCGTACCTACTATCTCAGCCGCTCCCAGCCGCCCGTTTTTGCCCTGATGGTGGAGCTGTTTGAAGAGGACGGCGTGCGCGGGGCGAAGCGCTATCTTGAGCATCTTAAGATGGAGTACGCCTTCTGGATGGACGGGGCGGAATCGCTGCTGCTCAATCAGGCCTATCGCAGTGCGGTTCGCATGCCGGATGGCTCATTGCTCAACCGCTACTGGGACGATCGCGACACGCCGCGAGATGAATCGTGGATTGAGGACGTGGAAACCGCCCGTCATTCCGGTCGTCCGCCGAACGAGGTGTATCGCGACCTGCGCGCCGGGGCAGCCTCAGGATGGGATTACTCATCCCGCTGGCTGCGCGATCCTGCGCGGCTGGCCAGCATCCGCACGACACAATTTATCCCCATTGATTTGAACGCATTCCTGTTCAAACTGGAGAGCGCTATCGCCAATATCTCCGCGTCGAAAGGGGATAAAGAGACGGCTGATCTGTTCCGCCAGAAAGCCAGCGACCGGCGCGCGGCGGTGAACCGCTATCTGTGGGACGAAGAGAACGGCTGTTATCGTGATTACGACTGGCGGCGTGAAGCCCTGGCGCTGTTCTCTGCGGCCAGCATTGTGCCGCTGTATGTGGGCATGGCGACGCATGAGCAGGCTGAACGGCTGTCCGATGCCGTTAAAGCCCGTCTGCTCACGCCGGGCGGTATTCTCGCCACCGAATATGAAACCGGGGAGCAGTGGGATAAGCCGAACGGCTGGGCGCCGCTCCAGTGGATGGCGATCCAGGGGTTCAAGCAGTACGGCAACGACTCGCTGGGAGATGAGATCGCCTGGAGCTGGCTGCACACGGTGAACCATTACTACAAAACCCATCATAAGCTGATTGAGAAGTACCACATCGCCAGCAGCACGCCACGCGAAGGTGGCGGGGGTGAGTATCCGTTGCAGGATGGCTTCGGCTGGACGAATGGCGTGGTGCGGCGGTTGATTGGGCTGTATGGGGAGCCCTGAGCCTCACCCCTCACCCTGCCCCTCTCCCCTGAGTGGCAGGGTGAGGGGGAAAAATAATCAGCGGATCACCTCATAAATGGCAGTCTGGATGGACTGCCATTTTTTTGTGCTGGCATCGGGCTGCGTCTTCGCGCGGCGCGTTGCCATATCGGCGTCGTGCTGCTGGCGTTTCACCACCGCGGGGACGGTACAGAATGCTTTCAGGTACTGCTTACGCATAGGCGTCAGCGATTCGCCGTTCGCCATCGCATGGCTAAGCGTATTAATAAAGCGTCGGCAGGGCTTTTGCTCTGTCATTTGCAGGCGGTAGCGCAACATTACTTCCAGTACATCGTCGTAGCCTGCCGACAACGCCTCCTCCGTCCATGACATTTTCCAGTCCATCCCGCCCTGCAAAAACAGGAGCGCCACGCGGGTGTCATTGCGATTGATGGCCGAGCGGAAATTATTCTCATCCCAGGTAACACCCATGCGGGTTAACGTCTCGCGTGAGGAAGGCGTTTCGCGCATCTCCTGCACCTGCGCGGGAGATGCCGTACTGGCCACAGCCAGCTGCGGTTTACTGCTGGTCACCAGCCAGAATCCCCCCACGACAATCGCGATAACCATCACGCCAACCGCTCCCCACAGCACGCCGGAAATCAGCTGTTCGCGCTGCTCTGGCGTACGCGCGGCGCGCTGAGTCGGTTTTTCTATACTGTCGCGCACTTCAAAAAGATCGCCGCCTGTGGTGCGGTCCATTTTTTGCGCCTTTTCCCAGAACGCGTGCAGCTCGCTTTCGTCCACCGCCATCAGCGCCGCCGGGTTAACGCGTGTCCGCCCTTCCTCAAACGCGCGCTGAACGGAGCGGGTGATCTGCGTGTAATAGCAGTCGAGCAGCTGGATTTGCGCCCCGCTTAACGGCTGCTGCACGGTGATGCTGTTGCGGATTTGTCGAATATCTTCGAGGAAGGTTTGCAGGGTTTTGCGGGGCTCTACCAGCAGCGTCAGCATGTCCGGAGCGTTAAACAGCGGCGCGTAGTAGCGGCTAAATTCTTTTTTATCCACCAGCAGCTGGGCCAGTTCGCTGAACAACATGCCGCTCAGAACATCATTAATCTCACCGTTTTTCAGCCAGCGACGCACGCGTTCAGCGTTAAACAAGGTCTTAAGATGATTATTCAGCCGTACCGGATCGGGCCACGCCTGCTGTATCAGCCCTTTAATCATCAGCTCAATGGCACGCACCTGTTTCTGCGCCTGAAGCTGGCTCTCCTTCTCTGGCACCCTCCCGGTATCGTAGGTCAGGAGGGGCTGTTGCAGACGCAGATATTCAAGGGAGGTGACGAAGCGCATCGCCGCAATCAGTTGATTTTCGCTGACATCCTGCCCGCTTTCATACTGGGGAACACGCTGCTGAAGCAAGCGTAATTGCAGCGTAAAGGCCGTCATTTCCGCATCATTCAGATTCAGCTTCCTGGCTACGGCGCCCCACCCGCCCAGCCCCAGGCGGGCGCTATCCAGTTGCTCCAGAAACCAGCGTGGATCTTTTCCTTCAGAAACATGTACATTCAACAGAAGTAAAATTTCAACAGACGCCTGACGGATCGCTGCCAGACAGTGTTCAAACTGTTCGCGGGTATGATGCGATGAGCTAATCATCATTGTTTTCCTTGAGAGACAATGAGTACCGCTAAAGCGGCATTAAAAGTCGTTTTTCTTTTTATTTATATGAGGTTAAACATACCTGACTTTCTGTTGAAATAAAGTGACAACCTTATAATCATTTGCAATGCCTCCGGAGGATCGTCATGCCCGCCTTAACCACCGCGCGTCTCACCTGCTCGCCGCTGCAAGAGCAAGACTGGCCCTTTTTTCTGTCGCTACAGCAAAATCCTGAGGTGATGCGTTTTGTCGCCCCTGCGCGAAGCGAGGCGGACATTCGGGAAGCCTTTGAGTCTCGTCTGTTGCCGTGGACGCCGGGCAGCTCGCACTGGCTCTGCCTTGTGGTGCGTGAAACGGCCAGCCAGACGCCGCTGGGCGTAACCGGCTATGTGCACCGGGAAGCAGATTGTGCTGAAGTCGGTTTTCTCTTTGCGCCCTCTGCGCAGGGGAAAGGTTACGGCTTTGAATCTCTGCGGGCTGTGTGTGATTTCGCGCTGACTCAGGGTAATATCCGTCGGCTCACCGCCACCGTGACGGCGGGAAATATCGCCTCAAGGCGACTGCTGGAAAAAACAGGTTTTCAACTGGAAGGTGAGTTGCGTGAGAGTTATTTCCTTTCAGGGCAATGGCATAACGACTGGCTATTCGGTTTACTGAAAAAGGAATTCCCGTTCAGTTTAACCTGATTAACAGCCATTTGGCGGATATTTCCCCGGCGGCGTTTCCTCTATAGTCGTGCCACTAAGAGGAAACGCTTATGACGGGTTATGCAATGCAGATATCTTCTGCTGCAATCGCATTAATTAAAAAACAACAGGGTCTTTCCCTGGAGAAATACCGTGACGAAAAGGGTATATGGGTTATTGGTTATGGTCACGTGATTCGCCAGTGGGAAAAATTTAACAGTCTCATCACGCCGATTGAGGCGGAGAATTTGCTTTTTAATGATATTCAATTATGTGAGGCGCTGCTGCGGGAAATGAACAAACGCCCATTAACCCAACAGCAGCATGACGCCCTGATATTAACCCTCTTCAGTTTTGGGGAAGAGTCCCCTCTGCCTGAGAAGATACTTCAGGCCGTCGCCCGGGTGTAGTACATCGCGGCCTGCGTCCGGTTTTTGACATCAAGACGCCGGAAAAGCGTCTCAAGATGGGCTTTTACCGTTGCCGCACTGATATTGAGATTACGACCAATCTCTTTATTGGACTCTCCGGCCGCCAGTAACTTCAATACCTCACGCTGGCGCTCGCTTAACACTGCCAGTTCATCCTGAGAGGAGTGCTGCTTCAGCCACTCGCCGGGAAAACAGACCATTCCACGCGATACGGAATCCAGCACTGCGGAAAAACGTTCGGGATTCGCATTGCGGGGAACTATCGCCACCACGTTGCGCTGAAACATTTGCTCAACCCAACGTCGCTCTTTTTTCGTTAACACCAACACCACGCGCGACGCTGGAAAACGATCCATAATCTCTTCCAGTAAAGCCACACCATTATCACGAATTAAATACCCATCTATCATGATGATAGCGGAGGGTGACGCGGATAATTGCGCCCATAATTCATCAGTCTGACGAGCCCCTGTCATCTCTATTTTCGGAATTAACTTCTGCAAACTGTACATCGCTCCATGAATAAATAATGACTGCCTGTCAAACATGATTACTCGCATCGTTTTACTCCTCTGAGAATAGCGAAGGGGGATTCTACAGAGGCATTTTTTAAGAAAAAACTCAATGAATGGAGAGGTTACAAATCACCCAGCTCTCTTTATATCTTCCAGCATTTAGACATACCTGTTTTAAGGATTTCCTTAAGAGGGTTCCCTCCCCCTTAAGACTGAACATTACAGGAACATACCGCCTGAAACTTCAATACGTTGCGCATTCATCCAGCCCAGTTTGTCACTGAGCAACGCCGCAATGGCGTCACCAATATCATCGGGCAGGCCCACGCGTCCCAGCGCTGTCTGCGAGGCCAGCAGCTGGTTAAGCTCCGCATTATCCCGCACGCGTCCGCCCCCAAAGTCGGTTTCAATCGCGCCGGGCGCGATGATATTGACGGAAATTCCGCGCGCACCAAGCTCTTTTGCCTGATAGCGGGTCAGCACTTCCATCGCCCCTTTCATTGCCGCGTAGGTGCCTGAACCGGGCTGAGTAAAACGGGCCAGTCCGCTGGAGACGTTCAGGATCCGCCCTCCGTCTTTTATGAGCGGCAGCAGCTGTTGCGTGAGGAAAAACGGCCCTTTGAAGTGAATGTTCA
The DNA here is from genome assembly GCF_000534535.1 of Enterobacter sp. MGH 33. Classification (NCBI taxonomy): domain Bacteria; kingdom Pseudomonadati; phylum Pseudomonadota; class Gammaproteobacteria; order Enterobacterales; family Enterobacteriaceae; genus Enterobacter; species Enterobacter sp. MGH 33. Next base: position 4,868,000 of record NZ_KI973212.1, read on the forward strand.
GCGCATCATCAAATTGCGCTTCCGTCGTCTCGGTATAGGGTGCGTATAACCCTGTACCTGCGTTGTTCACTAAATAGTCAAAGGTGTCACGTTGCCAGATGTGTTTGAGGGTATCCTTCACCTGCTGAGCAAAGCGCGAAAAGCTTACCGTATCGCCGACGTTAAGCTGCAATGCTGCCGCTTTTCCACCTGTTCCCTCGATTTCGCGCACAACTTCCTGCGCCTCCTGCTGGCTGTTGTTCCAGGTCAGGATGATGCCTGTCCCTTCCGCGGCCAGCTTCAAAACGGCATTTTTCCCCAGGCCGCGGCTACCGCCCGTCACTAAAGCAATACGTTCACTCATAATTCACCTCGTTTCGGCTGTGATGAAGATTGAGAAAGAGCTTATTAGATGGTAGAAAATCAATAAATAGTGCCGTCAGCGCTTCACTGTTTCATTCATAACAACAATGACCAACATCTATGGATAAAATACACGCAATGCAGCTTTTCCTTCGGGTCGCGGAACTGGAAAGTTTTTCCCGCGCGGCGGAGACGCTAAGCCTGCCGAAGGGGAGCGTATCGCGACAGATCCAGGCACTGGAAAACGCACTGGGCACGCAGCTGCTGCACCGCACTACCCGCCGCGTCAGCCTGACGCAGGACGGCATGGTTTATTACGAGCGCGCTAAAGATCTGCTGATGAATCTGGACGAACTGGACGGCATGTTCCTGCACGACCCTTCAACCATCAGCGGTCGGCTACGTGTGGATATGCCCGTTGCCATTGCGCGAAATGTAGTCATTCCGAAACTGCCTGCATTTTTACAACAGTTTCCCGGCATTGAGCTGGAGCTGAGTAGCAGCGATCGTCTGGTCGATGTCATCCGCGAAGGATTTGACTGTGTGGTTCGCGTGGGAAACTTAAGGGACTCCGGGCTTATCGCCCGCCCGCTTGGGAAACTGTCGGTGATTAACTGCGCCAGCCCGGATTATCTGACGCGATTCGGCTACCCTGAGACGCTGGACGATTTGGCTTCGCATGCCCTCATTCACTACTCCGCCACGCTGGGCACGCGTCCGCAGGGTTTTGAGTATTACAACGGCAGCGCGACCCAGTGGGTAAAAACGGGAGGCGTATTGACGGTTAACAGCACGGAAACCTACCAGGCCGCCTGTATCGCCGGGCTTGGGATTATTCAGGTTCCGCGCGTCGGGGTGCGTGATGCCCTGCGCACGAAAAAACTCGTTGAGATCCTGCCGCAATACCGGGCTGAACCGATGCCCGTCTCCCTCATTTATCCCCACCGCCGTAACCTCTCCCGCCGGGTGCATGTGTTTATGGAGTGGCTTACCGAACTCACAAAAGGTTACGTCGACTAGTCACAAGCTATAATTCAGTAACATCCAGCTCAACGAAAAGGAAAATGCGCGTGACGCCGGAAAATAACCCGCAACGACCGACTCAACATTTAGATTATGAACCCATCAAAAAGATGGATAACGAACCTGAAGCGCCGAAAGAGCCTGGAACGGCCAGCAAAGCGCTGGGCACCGTGACCGGCATAGCCGAAAAAATTCAGCAGATACCCGCGATTGCTCACCTGATACGCGCCGCTGAGCGCTTTAACGACCGCATGGGAAATCAGTTTGGCGCAGCGATTACCTATTTCTCGTTCCTGTCGATGATCCCCATCCTGATGGTGTCATTTGCCGCCGCCGGTTTTGTGCTGGCGTCTCACCCGACGCTGTTGCAGGACATCTTCAATAAGATCCTGACCAACGTCAGCGACCAGACGCTCGCCGCAACGCTCAAAAGCACCATCAACACCGCCGTGCAGCAGCGTACCACCGTGGGTATCGTCGGGTTGCTGATTGCGCTCTATTCCGGGGTGAACTGGATGGGCAACCTGCGTGAGGCTATTCGCGCCCAGTCGCGTGACGTCTGGGAGCGTAGACCGCAGGATCAGGAGAAGATATGGGTGAAGTATTTGCGCGACTTTATTTCGCTGATTGGGCTGCTGGTGGCGCTGGTCATTACGCTCTCCATCACCTCGGTCGCCGGTTCCGCGCAGCAGATGATTATCTCCGCGCTGTACCTGGATTACATTGAATGGCTGAAACCGGCCTGGCGCGGCATTGGGCTGGCCATTTCTATCTTTGCTAACTACCTTCTGTTCTTCTGGATCTTCTGGCGTTTGCCCCGCCATCGTCCGCGCAAGAAGGCGCTAATGCGCGGGACATTGATTGCCGCCATTGGTTTTGAGGTGATCAAGATTGTGATGACCTATACGCTGCCGTCCCTGGTGAAGTCTCCCTCCGGCGCGGCCTTTGGTTCGGTGCTGGGGCTGATGGCTTTCTTCTATTTCTTCGCTCGCCTGACGCTGTTCTGCGCCGCGTGGATCGCCACGGCAGAGTATAAAGATGACCCGCGCATGCCGGGTAAAACCCACCGCTGATATCATGTCGGGCTGATATTTCAGCCCGATTCGCCATTTCAGCATATAAATCCAGGCCGTAACTTTTATTTAACGCAAAACCAGTTTTAATGACTGATATTTAAAAAGTGTGAAGCATTTCATAGAAGTGTTTTCGCTGGTCTGAAAATTATCCGCTTTTTGTTGCTTTTATGACCACACCACGCCTTTGTTACAGATTGAAATGTCGCTTTTGCTATGCCTAATATGGCCCTTCGTTCGTCCAAAAATAAGAAAATATTATGCAAGCAACAGCCACCACACTTAACGAAGGGGCGGAACACGTTCCGGTCAACTCGCGCAATAAAGTCGTCGTCGCATCGCTGATTGGCACCGCCATTGAGTTCTTCGACTTTTATATTTACGCCACCGCTGCGGTCATTGTCTTTCCGCATATTTTCTTCCCTCAGGGCGACCCGACGGCAGCCACGCTACAGTCTTTAGCCACCTTTGCTATCGCCTTCGTTGCGCGTCCGATTGGTTCAGCGGTCTTTGGGCATTTTGGCGATCGCGTCGGCCGTAAAGTGACGCTGGTTGCCTCGCTGCTGACGATGGGGATCTCCACCGTCGCCATCGGCCTGCTGCCGACCTATGAAACTATTGGCATTCTGGCGCCTGTGCTGCTGGCGCTGGCGCGCTTTGGGCAGGGTCTGGGGCTGGGCGGGGAATGGGGCGGCGCGGCACTGCTGGCGACCGAAAACGCCCCGGCGCGCAAACGTGCCCTGTATGGCTCTTTCCCGCAGCTGGGCGCACCGATTGGGTTCTTCTTTGCTAACGGCACCTTCCTGCTCCTCTCCTGGCTGCTGACTGATGAACAGTTCATGAACTGGGGCTGGCGTATTCCATTCGTCTTCTCTGCCGTGCTGGTGCTGATTGGCCTGTACGTTCGCGTGTCGCTGCACGAGACGCCGGTCTTCGCTAAAGTCGCCGCGGCGAAAAAGCAGGTTAAAGTTCCGCTGGGGACGCTGCTGACCAAACACCTCCGCGTGACCGTGCTGGGCACGTTCATCATGCTGGCAACCTACACGCTGTTCTACATCATGACCGTTTACTCCATGACCTTCAGTACCGCCGCCGCGCCGGTCGGCCTGGGCCTGCCGCGTAACGAAGTGCTGTGGATGCTGATGATGGCGGTCATCGGATTTGGCGTGATGGTGCCCATCGCGGGCCTGCTGGCGGATAAATTTGGCCGTCGTTCAAGCATGATCGTCATCACCTCGCTGATTATTCTGTTCGCGCTGTTTGTCTTCCCGCCGCTGCTGGGTTCAGGTAGCCCTGCGCTGGTGATGGCGTATCTGCTGATTGGCCTGAGCCTGATGGGGCTGACTTTTGGCCCAATGGGCGCGCTGCTGCCGGAGCTGTTCCCGACTGAAGTGCGTTACACCGGCGCGTCGTTCTCCTATAACGTTTCGTCGATTCTGGGCGCCTCGGTGGCTCCGTATATCGCCACATGGCTTCAGGCGAACTATGGCCTGTTCTATGTGGGTGTCTATCTGGCGGCAATGGCAGCGCTGACGCTGATTGCGCTGCTGCTGACGCACGAGACGAAGCATCAGGCGCTGTAAGTGAATGCCGGGTGGCGGCTACGCCTTACCCGGCCTACGATTCAGCCCTCACCCACAGGGCTGAGGGCTCCCCACAAAATAATGCCTGCACAGACGGCCCCCTCTCCCTTGAGGGAGAGGGCTGGGGTGAGGGGGAACATACGGCTCAGGTGGTCATTCCGTTCACTTTATGTTCCTTGCTACTCTGTCACGACATGAGCGGTGAACGTGCCAGGGTGGCTCAGTCGCCACCACCCTGGCGACCCGGGCTTCCGGCGGAAAATCGCCGCTTCGCGGTGCCTTCGGCTTATTCCTTCCGGCTTATCGGGGACGGGCGGAGGTAACATCCCTGTAAAGCCCGCCCTCTCGGCGCATCCCTGCGCCTCGCCCCGGCCTACAGGAAACGCCTCAGCGATTTACAGCCGGACCGAGGCATCGCTGAAAGCCCTCAGTTATTCTGAGGCAACGTTATAGCTTTTGCTTTCAAATTACTGGAGCCCCCTCTCCCCACAGGGAGAGGGAGAAACGGGACTACTTCTTCATCTGCGACAAAATCGTCCGACACTGATTCGCTTCGCCTTCTGACGGCGAAATCAACGCCAGCAGCGCCGCCGCAGGGGTTACCAGCGTAGCGAGCGCGGCGGCGACCGCACCACGCGCAATCAACGGCCCGGCCTTCACGCCCGCCTGAGGATCTTTGAAGGTCCCGCGAACGTACAGCGGCGAGCGCAGGGTGATGATACGAATGCCTTTACTTTCCGGATCGATGGTTAAATCCAGCTGCTCGGACGCCATGCTGGCGGTACCGGTGACGTTGATAACCGCGTTTTCCGTGTCGAAAGCGAAGATCTGCGGACGCGCCACGCCGTTGACCAGATCCAGATTTGCCGCCGCGCAGTTAACGCGTACTTCGTCGTCACCGAAGATTTGCCCGATGATAAAGTTCCCGACGTTCAGCCCCAGGATCTCCATCAGGTTACGGCTCACCAGCCCGTCGTTCATCAGCAGCTTCAGGTTGCCGTTTCCGCTACCCAGCAGCGCCGCTACCGAGTTACCCGTGCCGCGAATATCCGCGTCGCCGTTCATCTCACCGAGGGTTTTCTGCATCAGCTCCACGTCCGGCATCAGCTCTTTCAGCTTCAGCCGACGCGCCTGGATCTCCGCCCTTCCCTGCATTGGCTTTTTATCCCCCTCCAGGTGGATATTCGATGAGATGGTTCCCCCGGCCATGCCAAACTTCAGCGGTTGCAGGCGCAGGTCGGCGTTTTTCAGGATGATATGGGTCGAGAGGTTGCTCAGCGGCAGCGTGCTGCCATGCTCAATTTTACGTCCTTTGAAGCGTACATCCGCATCCATCACGTCCCATTTGTCGGTTTCGAAGCGGTCATAGGGCAGCACTTTACCCGCAGGCTGAACGTCCTTTTTAACCTCTTTAGACTTCGTGCCTTTGCCCGAATCTACGCCAATCAGCGGACCAAGATCGGCCAGACGCAGCTGGCGGGATTCAACGTCCCCCTCCAGTTTAGGGCGCGGTTTACCGGTGGTGTAGGTCAGCGTGCCGTGGATATCGCTGTCGCCGATGCGCCCGTTAAAATTCCGGTAGTCAAAGACGGACGATTTTTCGGTGTTGATTTTGGCAACCAGGCGCCCGTCCGTTTCAAACGGCGGGGTATCCGGCAGCAGCACGCCGGTCAAATCGTACAGTTCACCCAGCGAATCCCCGGCAAACTTAAGCTGGAGGTCGACGCCGCCCATGTTCATCGGGTCGTTAACCGTGCCCACGAACGCCACGCGGGTGTTGCCCGAGCGGAAATCCGCCTGCACCGGGAACGGCGTGCCCTCACTCCTGAGCGCCAGCATGCCGCCGATTTTGCCTTTACCGGTCAGCGGCTGGCCGTTGTAGCGCCCTTTCGCCGTCAGGCCGAAGACGTAATCGCCCGCTTTGCTGTCATCGCCTTTGGCTTTACTGCCCGTCACTTCGCTAAACGGCAGAGGCTTACCCAGCGGATCGACGAGGATCTCCACGTCAGCCTTACTCACCTTATCGTCAATGGCGATCCTCCCCCGATCGAACAGAATATTGTCGAGGCGGAAAGACCACGAAGAGGGCTGCGCATTCTGATCTTTATCGCCGCTGCTGGCGAGATCGAACGTCCAGTTGTTGTTTTTCTCTGACAGGCGAATTAGCCGCGCGTCGGGCTGCTGAAGTTTGATCCACGGCAGATACACCGTTTTGGTTAACAGGGCTAACGGCGCCAGCGTGGCTTCCACGCGCGGCAGGTGGATCATGGTCACTTCGGGGATGTCCGGCGGGTTGCCGAGAATGATGTCGTCGGCGTGAACGTGCGGCCATGGCACCCAGCTTCGCCAGCCGGTTTCCTCTTTCTGGCGCTCCCACACGACACCCAAATCGCCACGTATTGCAAAGGGGCGGTTTAGCTCGGTTGAGACTTTCTGGTTGATGGTCGGTTTGAGCCGGTTCCAGTCAAACGTGGCGATAATGATGATTAAGACCACGATCAGCAACAAGAAAATCCCTGCTGTCCAGGAAATCACCCTGGTTGTTTTTGTCATTGTTGTCCCCTTTCCTGATGAACTTGCCTCTAAAACTATAGTTCAGACAAAGGGAAGCGGGCAGATCAGAGGGTAGTTATCACCTTTTCCAGGGTATCCATGGGGACAGGACGAGAGAGGAAATAACCCTGTGCCGCCGCTGCCGGGGAATTTTGCACGTCGCGCCACTCCTCCAGCGTCTCTACGCCTTCCACAATGACGCCCTGGCAATAGCGGTTCATCAGTTGCAGGAGCATCGTAAACAGGTTCCGTCCCTCCGGCGTCTGGCGCAGCATGATAAACAGATCGCGGGCCACTTTGATGTAGTCATAACGCACTTCGCTCAGGGCGGAGAAGTTGGCCATACCGGTACCGAAATCATCCAGCCACAGCGGGCCAAACTCACACATCGAGGCAAACGAGGAGTCCTGTGGCAGCTGAACATGTTCCACCAGCTCGAAGCGCATCCACGGCAAGGTGGCAATCAGCGCCTGCAATGTCGCGTTCTGACGTAACGCCATCAGGGTTGGGCCATCCACGTTCACCGACGCCAGAATACCGTGCTGCTCGAAGAACGCCTGCTTCGTCGCCAGCATTCTCAGCTGCTCTTCCAGCACGTCGATACGCTGACGCACGGCAACCTCCGCAAAATAGCGGTCCGGTGCAATACGCTGTGAAGGATTCGATGGATGAGTGACGACCGTTAACACCTCAATCGCCATTAACCGACCGTCGGTACGGTAGATGGGCTGATAGGTGTACGCTCGCTCACATTGCAGCCAGTAGCGATGCTCCTGCAAGTTCTCAATACTTGCCTCAGGCGTAGTGCTCAGCCGCTGGATAACCTGCTCTGACTTCATTTCGGATGTCCTGTTGTATGGGATAGCCTTTCTGGACTCGTCACTGAGTTATCGGCCCGCCAGGTGAGAACTTTATGTTCAATTCACCGGGAAAATGAAATTAAGATGACAGAAATATGCCGGAATACGCGCTGGCTCAAAAAAAATAATGGAACGTCGTTTTAATATAGTTGACCATAAAAAACACACAGCGCACACTACCCTTAATTACTTTGTTCAGGTTCACGACTATGTCTAAAAAAATTGCCGTGATTGGCGAATGCATGATTGAGCTGTCCCAGAAAGGCGCGGAAGTCAGCCGCGGTTTTGGTGGCGATACATTGAACACCTCCGTTTACATTGCCCGTCAGGTCGCCCCCGACGCGCTGAGCGTGAGCTACGTTACCGCGCTGGGAACGGACAGCTTCAGCCAGCAGATGCTGGAAGCCTGGCAGGGTGAAAACGTTGGGACCTCGCTGATCCAGCGAATGGAAAACCGCCTGCCGGGTTTGTACTACATCGAAACCGACAGCACCGGCGAGCGCACCTTCTATTACTGGCGTAATGAAGCGGCCGCCAAATTCTGGCTGGAAAGCGAGGCCGCCGCTGCCATTTGCGAAGAACTGGCGACCTTCGATTATCTCTACCTGAGCGGGATCAGCCTGGCGATCCTGAGCCAGGAGAGCCGTAAAAAGCTGCTGTCACTGCTGCGCGAATGCCGGGCCAATGGCGGTAAGGTGATTTTCGATAACAACTACCGTCCGCGTTTGTGGGCCAGCCGCGAAGAGACGCAGCAGGTCTACCAGCAGATGCTCGAATGCACCGATATCGCCTTCCTGACGCTGGATGATGAAGATGCTCTGTGGGGCGAAAAACCGGTTGATGAGGTCATTGCCCGGACGCAGGCTGCCGGGGTCAGCGAAGTGGTGATCAAGCGCGGGGCGGAGTCTTGCCTGGTGGCGGTTGCAGGTGAAGCCGTGACAGAGGTGCCGGCGGTGAAGCTGGCGAAAGAGAAGGTAATCGATACCACGGCGGCGGGAGATTCTTTCAGCGCGGGGTATCTGGCGGTACGTCTGACGGGGGGAACGCCGGAAGCGGCGGCGCAGCGCGGTCACTTGACGGCCAGCACGGTGATTCAGTATCGCGGAGCGATTATTCCGCGCGAGGCGATGCCTGCTTAAGGACTGTGCGGGCTGATGCCCGCACCCTAACCCTCTCCCTCAGGGCTGAGGGAACGCAGAGCTTACTGGCCCTGCGGAATATCGCTCGCATCCTGGTGTAAATCATCGGCTGCCGTTTGCGCTGGCTGCGGCGGCGTCGCCATGATGGCGCTCCAGGTGGCCTTCAACTCTTTCATGTCATATTCCGGCTCACCTTTCGGCTGCAACAGAATCAACGCCATATCCTGCGACAGCTGCTGACGCAGATCCTGATTCAGCATCTCCACGGTCAGACCGTTCAGGAAGTCCTGACGCAGTTTCTGATACTGCTCCGGCGCGATATCCACCACCTGATTCTGCAAGGAGCGAATGCGCTGGCTGATTAAGATATCGGTATCGGCGCGGGCATAGGTGGCGAACAGTTTCTGCAATTCGAGGGATTTCTGCGCCACCAGCGCGTTAAACTCCTCTTCAGACAGGCCCTCTTTCCGCACTTTAGCCAGCTCTTTCGCCACCACGCCGAGATTGGCATTCAGCTTATCGCCCGGCGATTCCACGTTAATGGCGCACTGGGCGCGCTGGAACAGCACTCGGCAGTCAAAGCCCAGGCCAATATCTTTCACGTTGTTCTTGCTGAGCGTCTGCTGAACGTGCCAGAACAGCGCTTCACGCGCGAGATCCGCACGCCAGTAACGCAACAGCGCAGAAGACTCGCGGATCGGCTGCCAGGCCGTATCCCACATCATTGAAAGACGATCCTGACGCACGGTATCCGTCATGATGCTGACCGTCTCAGGACGCAGCGGGGACAAGGTAGGAACAGGGGCGGGCGTTTCACGCTTCCCTTTCAGATCGCCAAATGCTTTGTTGATCTGTTCTATCACCGCACGGCTGTCCACGTTGCCCACCACAATCAGGGTCATGGCATCCGGGGTGTACCACTGCTGGTAGAAAGATTTCACCTGCGCGGCATCAACCGGCTGTTTCAGCGGCTCTGCCGGGTCGTGGCCAAGCAGCGTTGACCCTTTCAGGCGGTAGCGCCACCAGCCTTCTTTGGTATCCGTCGGCCAGGTCGCCACCATGTCGCTGTTGCTCAACGCATAGTTAACGGTCTCAGGCGTAATCGCCAGTTTGCCGGTGGCATCCGAAAGATAGGTCAGCGCTTCTTTAAGCAGATCGTTACGGTTGTTGGGCAGGCTCAGGTTAAACATGGTGTAGTCATAGGAGACCACAGCCGGGGGCAGCGGGCGTTTCGGATCGATGGCCTGTTGCCATAAAGAACGCACCTGAACCGCCTGCAAACTGCCGCTCTGGGTGAGCGCCAGTCGAGGAATAAAGTGGCTTAAGCCGGTCTGCTGGGTGCTTTCAGTGAGGGAGCCGGTATTCACAGAAAGACGGATTTCAATGCGATCGCTCGGACGTTGCGGAGTGGATAATACCTGCCACTGGAAACCGTTCGCCAGTGTTCCCTGTTGCCAGGCCGGGTCTGGCTGGAGCGCATCTGCCTGCACATAACTGGCTGCTGCCATCATCAGCAAACCGCCGGTTAAGAGTCGAATTTTTGTGCCCTGCATGTGAACCCCTGATCAACATTCCTGGTTAAAGAGAGTGTCTCGCGACGTGAGCACTCAAAGATGACGATGAAAACCTTCCGATTAGACAGCGTGTTCGGCTAAACGTCACGGGCGGAAGTGAAATATACCCAAAAAAAATCTTGTCGAATTATGACAGGTATGAACGGTTATTATGCGCAGGTGCCCGCATCCCCACAAGGGAATACGGGCATTTATGAGGGATTAAGAGGATAACCGGGGGTTTTGTCCTCAGATGTGCGGTTATTCAGCGTATCGTTAAGCTTCTTGTGATCCAGCTCTTTCACCCACTTCGCCACCACAATCGTCGCCACGCCATTGCCGACCAGGTTGGTTAACGCACGGGCTTCAGACATAAAGCGGTCAATACCGAGGATCAGGGCCAGGCCCGCCACCGGCAGATGGCCCACCGCCGAAATGGTGGCCGCCAGCACGATAAATCCGCTGCCCGTTACGCCCGCCGCCCCTTTTGAAGAGAGCAGAAGCACCACCAGCAGCGTAATCTGATGGAAGATATCCATGTGGCTGTTAGTGGCCTGGGCAATAAAGACCGCCGCCATCGTCAGGTATATCGAGGTGCCGTCCAGGTTAAAGGAGTAGCCCGTAGGAATAACCAGCCCCACCACTGACTTACGGCAGCCCAGCTTTTCCATTTTATCGAGCATACGCGGCAGCGCGGACTCCGAAGAGGATGTGCCGAGGACAATCAGCAGCTCTTCACGAATGTAACGGATAAATTTGAAGATGCTGAAGCCGGTCGCACGGGCGATGGAGCCGAGCACCACCACCACAAACAGAATACAGGTGATGTAGAAACAGACGATCAGCTGGCCAAGCTGTACCAGCGTGCCGACGCCATATTTCCCGATGGTGAAGGCCATCGCGCCAAAGGCGCCAATCGGGGCCAGACGCATGATCATGTTGATGATGCCGAAGATCACCTGCGAGAAGCTTTCAATGACGTTAAAAATCAGCTGGCCTTTGCTGCCAAGACGGTGCAGGGCAAAGCCAAAAAGCACGGCAAACAGCAGCACCTGGAGGATGTTTCCGCTGGCGAACGCGCCAATCACGCTGCTCGGGATCACGTCCAGCAGGAAGGCAACAATCCCCTGATCTTTCGCCTGTTCAGCGTAAACCGCCACCGCTTTCGCATCCAGCGTGGCCGGGTCGACGTTCATGCCCGCGCCAGGCTGTACCACGTTGACAATTATCAGACCGATAATCAGCGCGATGGTACTGACAATCTCGAAGTACAGCAGGGCAACCGCCCCCGTACGCCCGACCGCCTTCATGCTTTCCATGCCAGCGATACCGGTCACCACGGTACAGAAAATGACCGGCGCGATGATCATTTTGATGAGCTTAACGAACGCGTCGCCAAGCGGTTTCATCTGCGCGCCCAGCTCCGGATAGTAGTGACCGAGCAGAATACCGATGGCGATGGCTGTCAGGACCTGGAAGTAAAGACTTTTGAAGAGTGAGGTTTTCATAGGGTGTCCCTGGAAAGAAAAACTACAGGCTTTGTAAGGTTATGGTTAACCTGCGGCTTTAAAATAACACCCACATAACAGGACAGAAATAAACGGGGTTCAAATTTGAAACACAAATGTTAAGAACTTTGAGCTGGCTCGCACAAGCCAGCAACAAAATTACACTTTTGCGTTATTGCCAGCGTCGGCGAGATAGCGTTTCTCAAAGATATCCGTCGGTACGGCGCGGTCAAACAGGAAGCCCTGTCCGCTCTCGACGCCCGCCGCAGCCAGCCACTCACGCTGGGCGTCGGTTTCAATACCCTCGGCAATGACGTGCAGATTCAGGCTGTGCGCCATCTGAATAATGGCCTGTACCAGGCTGCAATCCTCCGGCAGCCCTTCCACAAAGGTTTTGTCGATTTTCAGGACGTCCACCGGCAACGTTTTCATGTGCTGGAGCTGACGCAGGCCGGAATACCCCATACCAAAATCGTCCAGCGCAATGCGGATCCCGGCATTACGCAGCGGTTTCAGAATGGCGACAGCATCGTCAGGATTGTCGATACAACGGCTCTCGGTGACTTCCAGGATCAACGTGTGGGGCTGAATGCGGTAGCGGTGGATCAACTCGAGCATCTCCGGCACCATGGTCGGGTGCATCAGCTGTAGCGCAGAGAGATTCACCGACAGCGGCAGCGTGATGCCTCGTTGTTGCCAGGCCGCAAGCTGGCGGCAGGACTCTTCCAGCACCCAGTAGCCGACGGTGACCATCAGGCCGCAGGACTCGATACGTTCGATCATCCCCTCAGGCAGCTCCCACGTGCCGTCCGGCTGTTGCATACGCAGCAACGCTTCGGCGCTGGTCACTTCACCCGTGCGCAAATTGACCTGCGGCTGTAGCCAGAGCGCAAACTGGCGATTTTCCATCGCCGTCAGAATGTCGCTCTCTTCCGTCAGGCGCTGCTGGGCTTTTTCCATCTGCTCCGGATCAAAGAACTGGATCTGGTTTTTGCCTTTCCGGCGCGCGGTGAACGCGGCCGAGAAGGCCCGACGATAAAGCTGCTCGGCGGTCAGCCCCCCGTAGTACATCGCAATACCGATGCTGGCGCTCGGGCGAAGCTGGATACCCTGAATGGGCAGCCGCTCATTAATGACAGTGAGTACTTGCTGACCTAGCGTAATGGCGTGCCACGGCTCTTTAACACCGTGCGCGATCACCACCAGGTCATAACCGCTGACCTGGGTGAGCACCATGCGCGGCGCCAGAACGGATTTCACCTTTTCCACCAGCGTCAGCAACAGCATCTCGCGCTGGCTCTCTTTCAGCACGCCCGCCGTGTCCTGCAAGGTTTCGCAGGCAATCACCATCAGCGCGGTGGTCTGCTGGCGGGCGACGGTCTGCTCCAGCAAGGCCATTAAAAACGCTTTGTTTGGCAGATCGGATACCGGAAAACGGGTGGCGTTGCTACTGAGCTCTTCCTGCTGACGCAGGACACGCTGCTGGTTGATATTGTAACTCCGGACCAGCATGCCAATTTCATCGTCGTGATGCAGGCGCGGCAAGGGAAGCTGATGCCCCATGTGCTCCTGTGGAGAGAGGTCGTTCAGCTCCCGGGCTATGCGGCGCAACGGATGCACAATTAACCGGTTGATACACCACGTCAGCGCCACGCTCAGCATTAGTGTCAAAAGTAAGTAAGTAGTCACTAACGTAGCAACCCAACTCATGACGAATTTATACATGCGGTACGAGTCGGCCTGTAGCACCAGGTAGGCCAGCGGCTGCGGGTTAGCCGGTCTTTCCAGGGAATAGAGAGGCAGGGAAATTTGCACCGGCAGTTCAAACAGGCGCATCACCATCATCGGGACGGGACGCTCCGGGATAAAACTCATCCGCAGCGCCTGGAACTGGTTCGGCAGCACGACATCCGCGCGGCTCACGATACCGGCGGGCTGAATGCGCTTCAGGATGGATTCCGCCTCGGGGATATCCCCTTTCAGGATCGAGGCTGACAGGGGTTCCCGCACCGAGCGGGCAATACTTTCCAGTTGCGAAGCCGTGTTATAGCGATTCTGCTGTACGGAGTGAAACAGCAAAATGACGCAGAAGATGAAGACAAACAGCATTGTGACGGCAGACACCATCGCCATCTGTTTGATCGTTAAGGAACGGCTGACACGCAAAATGACTCTCCACAAAACTCGAAGCGCAGGGCGCACCAGGGTGTAAACCTGGTGCGCCCGAGTATACCCGATAGCTGCACTTTTAAGAGAGACTTACAATTAGATTAAGAAAAAATCCGATCACCAGTCTGCATAAGGCACCAGCGGTTCCGGTGGTAAGTCCATATCACCCTGCCAGCCCGCGGCAGAATACCGAACGTAGAGCAGCGCATGGCTCGGGGTATAGTCTTTTGCTTCCTGAATATCGACGCCCAGACCGACAAACCAGTTGGACGTCACGCGGCGTTCAACAATCGCCCTTGCGGTATAACCCTTCCCTGACGAGCTACTTCCGGTTTCCATCACACCTTTATCGGTATAACGGCCTGGCTCATTGTCCGGGATCAGCCCCTGTAACGGATAACGCATCACATCTTTTGTTTTTGAATGAGACCAGGAGACGGAGCCGCCCAGCTCCCATGACCAGTTCTCTGTGCGTTTACGCCAGTTCACCGGTAAGGCGAACGACACATACTCCTGGGGACTGTAGTAACCGCCCTGGCCCAGCGAATAGCCACTTAAATCCTTATCGTAATGCCAGAGCATGTTGGACACGCCCACCGTCAGGCGTTCGTTGTTCTGATTGATGAGCTTGTAGTAATAGCCGGTCATCCAGCGGACGCGCCAGTTATCTTCGACATTCTTCCCGGTGAGGCTGTCGGCACTCAGGCTTGACCAGATCCCGTTAGCTTCGCCTTTGTCGTAGCTCATGCTCACGCCGCCACCGGTGGCACGCACGCCGCCCCAGGTGGTGTCGGTATTGGGATCTTTTTGCCCGGCGAAGGCCAGCACCGAGCTGGAAATCGGACGGCGATGGGCGTTCAGGGTGTAGCCAATCGGCCCTAAATCGTTGCTATAGCTCAGGCTGCCCACCACATCGACCACGTCGAAGCCCATCGGCGTTGTACCGATATCCCACGCCCAGGTTTTGTTCTGCCAGCCGACGGCCACGCTGGCGCCGTTGGCCGACTGGTTTGTGCTACCGCGACATGGCGTTTCGGCGCAGGTACCCCATGTCGGATCGTAGGTTCCGTTATCGGTGGCAAAGGAACCGGCGTTCATATTGACCAGATCGCTACGGAAGAACATACGTCCATCCGACAGCGGCGCATCAACCTGGAGCATGGTGGTGTGCGCTTTCAGGTCGGAATAGCCCCCCGTGCCGCTGGACCCCCAGTAGTCGTGTTGCAGCGTGACGTTCAGATCCTGCTGACGATAAAGATCGCCTGCATCGCTGCGCACGCCGCGCTTCAGCCAGTCATCTTTCTCATCGTTACGCGTGAGCCGCGTAAAGCTGTCGTTATCGGTCGGACGGGTCGTTGTGATGCCCGATGAGACCATCGCATCTTTCCAGGTGTCCAGCGCCTGCTGAGGCTGACCATTTTGTGCCTGGAAACGGGCGGCATCGCGCATCACCAGCGCACTTTCCATCGAAGGCGGCTGCGATTTGGCCTGCGGAAGAATGGCGTTGAAGGTCTTTTCTGCCGCGGCATGATCACCCAGGCCAGCCTGCGCCATGGCAAGCCGGCGCTGCATATTGATGGAGAGCGGTTCGCCGTTCTGTGCCGCGGGCAGTTTCGCCAGCGCCGCGCGCGCCGCGTCCTTGTTACCCTGGGCAAGAGAGACCTCGGTCAGGCCGAGGATCGCGTCTTCGTTCTGCGGTTCGCGTTGCAGGACGGTGTTGTAGGCGGTTTTCGCGGCCTCATGATCGCCACGCTGTTCAGCCCAGTCCGCCAGCGTCAGGTCGATACGGGTGGACGGAGGCTGCTGGCGAAGCAACGTTTCCGCCTCCTGCTCTTTTCCACTGTCGCGCAGGCGGTTGGCGGTTTCCAGCACCTGGTTACTTTGCAGGCGGTCCGCCAGCGCCTGAATGTTGCCGTTCCACTTGTCGCGCGGCAGCGTGTTCAGATGCGCCAGCGCCGCCCGGTCCTGATCGTTACCGGACAGGTACAGCCCGCTGGCGTAAACCTGATCCGGATCGCCCGGTTTCTGGCTTGCCAGCTGACGCATCAGGTTATCCGCCTGGCTGCGCTGACCCGCGCTATACAGATCGCGTGACAGTCGGTAGGTGATCCACACGTCGCCCGGGGAAAGCGCAAGGCGTCGGCGCTGAATTTCTGCGGCCTGCGCATATTTCCCCTCGCTTTCCAGCTGTTCGGCCTGGGCTGACAGCTTCTCGTTCGTCAGGCTACGTTCAATATCATCAATGCTGCGGCGCTGGCTGGCAGAGAGCGACTGAATAAACTGCGTCGCCTTCTCCGGAGACTGCGCGCGATAAATATTGGCGAGACCGCGTACCGCGTTGCTGTTGCCGCTGTCCATCCGCAACGCCTGGCGGTAATAGCGCTCGGCCGCGTCGTTATCTTTGCGCGCCGCCGCCGCATCACCGAGGCCCAGAACCGCGTAGCTGTCGGTATTGTCGATATTGCGCGCCTGCTGGTAATAGCGTTCGGCCTGGGCCGTATTGTTGGCTTTCAGGGCGTTATCCCCCTGCTGGATCAGCAGCCAGTATCGGTTGACCTTCAGCAGGCTGTCCCATTTGCCCCGGTTATCGCTCTGCGGATCGAGGGCGATCGCCTTTTCAAACTGCGCAACCGCACGCGCGCGATCGCCTTTCTGAGAATAGGCCTGCCCCAGCGCGCCTACGGCTTCACTGTCGGCGTGGTTGGCGCTGACTGCTTTTTGCAACTCCGTTACCGCTTTACTGCCCTGCCCGGCATCCACTGCGGCTAACCCTTCGGCTTTGGCGCGGAACGCCGGATCGGCAAGCTGTTTTTGCTGCGCTTCAAGCTGGGCGCGCGCCGCCGTCACGTTATCGCCATCGCTGAACACGCTCAGGTATTGTTGCAGCGCGGTAACGCTGGCGCTGCTGGCCGGCTGATCTTTGATCTGCTGGTACCACATGTCCGACGCCTGACTGCGGCCATTATTCGATTTGGCCATCTCCTGTAACACCGCAAACCCTTCATCACGCCGTCCGCTCTGGAACAAAAGCTGTGCCAGCGAGGACTGTAGCGGGACGTTGCCCGGACTGCTGGCGTTTATTTTCTTAAGCTGATTAATGGCCAGGTTGCGGCGGGCTGGCTCTTTCGCCACCACGTTCCAGTACTCCGTCGCGATGTCGCCACTGGGCGGCTTACCGTCAAACAGTTTGTCATACGCGGCAATGGCTTCCTGGGTGTGCCCGGTGGTGGCAAGCAGGCGAGCCTGCTGGAGGGACTGGCGACCATCCGGCGTGGAGAGCAGCATGGTAGTACGGGAGGACTGATAGGCACTGGAATCGGGCGCCATTCCTTTCAGGCGATCCAGCTCTTTTTGCGCGCCCGCCGTATCGCCCTGTCGTAACAGGTAGCGGAAGCGCGCGGCAATCACGTCCGGGTTGTTGGGGTCGATCAGCTCAAGGCGATAGAGCGACTGGCGCACTAAATCCTCACGCTGGGTGGATTCCCCCAGACGGACCTGTTCCAGCAGCTGTCTCTGCTGCGGGGAGTTGGCGGCCTGGGCCAAGGGCATTAGCGCCAGGCCAAGCGATAAGGTGAGTAGATTCAGTGTGAACGTGCGCATTCCTGGCCCCAGTCCGGTAGTAATTCACCTTGCACGGTGAAACGAAAACGATGCTGATCCCACCCTTGTCCAAAGAGGGTCAGAACGTAGCTGTAATAAGCATTGTTATCGGGAAAACGATCGGCGACGTGCTGGCGTTGCACCGCTTGCGCGTCCCGGTTTTGTAAAAACGGAAGGAGGGAGGCAGAAAACCCTACCGGCCCATCTCCGGTGCGTTTCCCGGTCGCGACGTCCACTTTCTCCGGCGGCAAGCCTTGTTTGATTGTGGTGGTCGCCATGGGCTTGAAACGCGCCAGTAGCCGGGCTTTCTGCGGATCGTTATCGTTCATCATCCCTACCCACAGATAGACGCGAATCGCATCGTAGCTGCCGATCAGGGATGCATCCTGCGACAGCTGCCAGCCGCCCTTTTTCTGGTATTTCACCCAGTTCGGGGAAAATCCTTTAGGCGCGGTCTCCAGCAGCAGACGCAGGTTGGTTTCACGGAGCGTCGTCCACGGCGCGCCAAAACGGGTGAAATAGCTCGCAAGCTGCGGCGGCAGGTAGCTGGGGTTGAAGCGCCAGACGCTCTCTTCGGCAAAACCGACTTTACCCGGCAGCAGCATAGAACCCAGCCCCGGCACCTTCACCACTTCCTCACTGGCAATGCGCGTCAACAGCGCCTTACCCGTGCGCGTGTAATCGGGATTTTTCCACAGCCGCCCGGCTTCCAGCAGCGACCAGGCAATCCAGATATCGGCATCAGACGCGGAGTTAGGGTCGATAACCGCCCAGGTTTCGTCGTCCTTTTTCCCCCACAGCCAGGCCGGGAGATGTTGGGTTAAATCTCCCTCGGCAAGGTTATCGCGCGTCCATGCCAGCAGCAGATCGAACGCCTTGCGATCGTTTGCCGCGAGGGCAAAGAACAGTCCGTAGCTTTGCCCTTCGGAGGTGGTGATTTTGCGCGCGTCACTGGGATCAATGACGCGTCCACTTTCGCTCATATAATCCTGCTTGAACGTCTCCCAGGCAGGCCAGCGACAGGCGGCGTGAAGATTCGCCGCCGCCAGCATCAACGCTGCGACTACACACCCGCGAAAGATTTTCATCACCGCTTACTCATGGTCCGGGTTAAGACGACGACGGCTGATGATTCGCAGCAGACGCCACAGTACCCACGCCAGCAGTACAACGCTGAGCGCAGCCAGCACGGCCAGCAGCACCGGGTGGTTAGACAGGGCGTACCACAGGCGTTCGAACCACGGCAGATGACCGACGTAGTAGACATCCCCCACGCGCAGGCTGTTTACCCCCGACTCACGGATCACCGAGACGGAACCGAACATTGCCGCCCGTTTACCGCTGTCGTTCATGGCCGTGTTGAGTAGCTCATACCCGCGCGGGCTGTCCGCCAGCAGGGCGATAACGCTGCGCTGGTCGTTATACGGCGACTGGAAGCCGACAATCGCGGCCATCGGACCCGTTGAGCTTACGGTCGTCCTGATATTGGCCTGACGATCGCCGCTGTCCGGCATGATGCTCGGGAACTCGGTCTGACGCAGCGGCGTGTTAACCCACGACTGAGCCGCCTGCACCAGCAGATCGACGCGCTTCTCGTCTTTCAGCTTGTCCGGAATGTTGCCGATGACCATGATATCGGTATCTTTGTTCTGGATCTGGCTCCCGTCATCCGTCACCGTCACGTTGATAGCCGGCAAGCCGGTTTGCGCCCCGACGGTGCCCATGGTGTCCAGCAGCGTGGTAACCTGGCCTTCGTTGGCCGCTTTTGGCATCACGACAATCGATTCAGAGAGGTCTGCCATGCGGCTGAACGGGAAGCTGGCGTTAGCAAAGGCACGCAGATCCGGCATCGCAATAAAGTGGTAATACTTCGAGAAGTCGATCGTGGAATCATCACCAATCACCACGTGGTTTTGCACCGGCTGGAAGGTAATACAGTTTTCCACCGATCCACCCGGCATGGGGTTCATATACTGGAAGTTAAACCGCAGCTGGTTCACCGCACCGAGCTTCAGCGCCGGGATCGACACATCGGTTTTGCCATCCAGCAGCCCCTGTAATACA
Organism: Enterobacter sp. MGH 33; assembly: GCF_000534535.1. Lineage (NCBI taxonomy): Bacteria > Pseudomonadati > Pseudomonadota > Gammaproteobacteria > Enterobacterales > Enterobacteriaceae > Enterobacter > Enterobacter sp. MGH 33. Next base: position 4,887,467 of record NZ_KI973212.1, read on the forward strand.
GGCAGACGAAGCATCAACCGGTTTGTCTCCTGGCTGCTGGTCAGGCTGAACGATTGCAGGAACTGGTTGTTGAGGCTGATATCCATGCGCGAGCTGTCTTTGGTCGCCGGCGCGGTGTAACGGTAGTTCAGATTGATATCAATGCCGTTGGTGCGCAGCAGATAGAGATCCGGCGGCAGGTTCAGCGACAGGCTGACAGGAGAAGGTTCAAGCCCGGTTGACTGCAATTGCTCTTCATAGGTTTTCAGTTCGCCAAAGGTGATGGCCCGGTCGGTACGTACCCAGTTCGGCGCATCATAAGGCTTACGTGCCAGCAGCGGTTTCACCTCGTCCACCACAACGCTGTTACCGCGGAACAGGATATTCCCCTGCGCAATGCCTTTCGCCGCCTGCACCAGATCGTTGTCATCACGGCCGAAGATCACCAACAGCTTCACGTACGGATTGTCCGGATGGCTGATCATCTCGATGGTGGGCGCTTTCACCTCCGGATGGTCACGCAGGAAAGCCGGACGTTTGGTGTTGGTGGCAAACACGATCGCGTTTTTGTCCGGCATTTTGTCGTACATGACCGGGAAACTTTGACCACGCCAGCCGGAGCGGGAACCAAACCAGGATGCCACGATAGAGGCCGCCAGCTGTTCGGTCACATCGGGAGAGCCGGCAAAGACCATCGGCAGGTTCAGCGGACGGTTATCACGCGGGTCGAAGAACGGCACCGGGAAGGCGGAGAGATCGTTTTTCAACGCCAGCGGCTGATAGGTCATCTGAAGCGAAGAGTTACGCCCGACATCCAGCCACAGGGTGCTGCTGGCCGGGTTTTCACAGACATCGCGGTAGTGGCCGACAAACTCCAGACGCACGCGGTTAAAGTCGGTGATAAACAGCGGATTAATCGGCACCTGAGCCAGGGTTTTCTTACCCAGTTGCTCTTTGGTGACGGGCAGGACGTCCATCAGCTCGTCATTCAGATAGACCTTAAGCTGGGACTGCACCGGCAGCAGCGACGGCGATGGGGTGTATTCCAGGTTGAGCATCGCTTTCGACACGACTTCATCGCTGCGCATACCGAATTCGATACCGCCATTTGGGTTGATGCCGCGCAGAACCATGCTGCCCGGAGGAGGCGCGATCTGGGCAAACGTCAGCTTAACGTCACGCGACGGCGTATTTTCGGCAACCACCGGCGCACTGGCTCCCGGCACGCCAGGCATGACCTGCCCAACCACCGGGTTGTCGGCGGGCAGCGTATTCCCCGTCGTCGGCTGATTCGGGACGACGTTTTCCGTCTGCCCCGGCGCGGCCGTCACAACCAGATCGGTCGCTTGCGCGACGACAGGCACCGTTGGCGCGGGCGTGGCCGCTGCGTTATCAGGCGCTGCGTTAGCCACTGTTGCAGGGAGCGCACTCATCCCCATTGCCACTGCACATAACCAGGAAAGTTTTGTTTTCATCGCGTTATCATCATTGTTGAGCCATAACCGGGTCCGCCTGCTTCGCTTCATCTCGCTCAGGTCGACGCGGAATGAACGACACGACCCAGGAAACCAGTGAAGTAAGTGACCGGAAAATTAATTTCACCGACGACGGGGCAAATTCTGCAAGGTGACGATAGCCACGGAACCCCAGCTTAAGAATATCCAGCAGGCTTTCCAGAGGCTTATCCTCAGGGAAGCTGTCCTGCCAGAGAGCCCACGTATCCGCGCGGGCAAACGTACACTGCACAAAATCAATGTGTTGCTTTTTGGTCAGCGGCATCAGTTGCAGACCCACTTCATTTCCTCTCACACGCACCACCTGCGTCGGGAAGACATACTCCTGCTGGCCGCGCTTAAGCAGTAGGTTGACCTTCTGCCCCTCCAGCACCTTCGCCTGACCGTTGATCTTGATACCCAGACCGCCATCCGAAAAGTCATGTACGGTACAGGAGAAAAGATGTCCATCGTCGCGGGCAATGGCCGCTGGCATGCTGATTTCGACGCGATGCGCGCGGCGAACCTGTTTGCTCTCCACCGATACCGCCACCGCGCCACCGAGGATAATCAGGTTATAAAACACCCACGCCATACTCACGAAGACCGTCAGAATTTCGTTTTCCGGGCCGTAGAAGTAGCGCCAGATCCCAACAATCACGCCCACAATATTCAGCAGCACCAGGAAGATATAGGGCCGGGAGATCACCCAGTCGACATACTCCTCTTCCACCAGCCCGCCCTTCGCGGTGACGTTGAATTTCCCTTTATGCGGGTTAATCAGCGCCACCATGGTTGGCGGCGCGATGTACCAGGCCAGCACCGTTTCGTAAATTTCACTCCAGAAGGAGTGGCGATATTTCCCCTGAATCTTCGAGTTCGTCAGGCTGGCGTGGATCATGTGCGGCAGAACGAACAGGGCAATCATCAGCGCAGGCGCATAGATGATGTAAGCGTGAAGGAGCAGGAACGCCAGCGGCGCAGTGAGGAAGATAAGCCGTGGTATACCCGACAGGAAGTGGAACATGGCGTTGACGTAGCACAAACGCTGCGCCAGCTTCAGCCCTTTACCCATCAGCGGGTTATCGAGCCTGAAAATTTGCACCATGCCGCGGGCCCAGCGAATACGCTGGCCGATGTGCGCCGACAGGGATTCCGTGGCCAGCCCCGCCGCCTGAGGAATGCGCATGTAGGCGGAGGTATAGCCAAGACGGTGCAGACGCAGCGAGGTGTGCGCATCTTCCGTGACCGTCTCGACGGCGATCCCGCCAATTTCATCCAGCGGTTTCCGGCGGATCACCGCACAGGAGCCGCAGAAGAACGTTGCGTCCCACATGTCGTTCCCGTCCTGCACGAGTCCATAGAACAGCGTGCCCTCGTTCGGGGTTTTACGAAAACGGCCGAGGTTACGTTCAAACGGGTCCGGCGAGAAGAAGTGGTGCGGCGTCTGCATCATCGCCAGCTCTTTCTCCTTCAGGAACCAGCCCATGGTCATTTGCAGGAACGAGCGCGTTGGCACGTGGTCGCAGTCGAAAATAGAGACGAACTCCCCTTTGGCATATTTCAGCGCATTGTTGATGTTACCGGCTTTCGCGTGTTCATGCGTGGTACGGGCGATGTACTCTACCCCCACTTCGTCCGCGAACTGGCGGAACTCGGCACGGCCACCGTCATCGAGGATCCAGATTTTGATTTTATCCTTCGGCCAGTCGATACCCAGCGCGGCGTAAATGGTGTTTTTTACCACCGACAGATCTTCGTTGTAGGTCGGCACGAAAAGGTCAACCGTAGGCCACTGGGTCGTGTCTTTTGGCAGCGGCACCGGCTGTCGATTCAGCGGCCAGATAACCTGGAAGTAACCCAGCACCAGCACGATCCAGGCGTAAGTCTCAGCAAACAGCAGCACTAAGCCGCACACCAGGCTGACCGGATCGTCCCAGTTCAGCGTTGAGGTATATCGCCACCAGATGTAGCGGCAGGAAACGGTCAGCGATAGCACAATCAGCATCAGGGCAGAAAAACGCCCTGGTATGCGCCGCACCAGCAGCGCCACGCCCCACAGCAGGATCAGGAAGGTGAACTGCGCCAGCGGATTGAAGGGCTGGGTAATACAGACCAGCGCAAGAATCAGCGAGAACACCACAACCACGCCGAGAATAAAACGCCGCAAGCCCGGGTGTAGGTGCCCGAGCTCTTTGTGATTATCTAAATGACCCGTTTTGTCGCCCACCCGGTCAGGTAGCCGGTCAAGCCACTGGTGGTAGTGTTCACGCAGGTTCTGCACACGATCGAAGCTGCGCCAGCGGGACGTTTTTTTCTCCGCGCCCGTTGAGGTCGTTAGTAGCCAGATGGACTGAATAGCGTAGCGCGCGGGATCCAGCGGACGCGGCTTGTCAGGGTTGATATGCGGATAGAGTTCACCGTGGCGCGCACGAATGCGTTGCCAGCGGGGATGTTCGAGGGGGATGAACATCCACGCCAGAATCATCCACAAACAGCCCAGCGCAGCGCTCAGCGACGAGGCGCCGTGATGACGGTAATGGCGGTAGCGTTCACTTAAGCGCGAACTGACCGGCGGAATGAGCAGCCAGTTAGTCAGGCGGCTCATACTGAACTCCCGGCAGGCTCCGGCCGTTTAGCAAAGTGCAGCAGACACCAGTTGGCCAGCGTCAGGATCTCTTCCGCCGCCAGTGAATCGCTACGGTACTCCCCGAGAGGTTGTTTGGACGCGAGGCACTCCGCCATCGCTTCGTCACGATGGATCACCATCGGCAACAGGCGGCGCTGACTCTGGAGCCAGACCTGGTAGAGATCGTCCTGGATCTGGCTGCCAATGCGCAGATCGTTGATCAGAATATGGGCATTGGCAGGCATCGGCTGCTGATGCAGACGGATATGACAATTCGCATCTACGTTCGCGATGGAGAGCACATGGTCGCACTGCGCCAGCAGCTGGCGGGTCAGCGACGCGGCACCGTGCGGCAGGTCCAGTAGGATCCACTGATAGTGCCCGCTCTCTTTCAGGCTCTGCAATGCGGTGATGAAGCGAGAGAACAGGCGCTGGTACGCGGCTTCATTCCCGCGCTCGGTTTCGGTCAATTGACCAAAGGGAAGCAAATCGAGCTGGGAGGTATAACGCAAACCCGCATCCCGCCAGTCTTTATCGTCCAGAAGCGCGCGTCCCCAGCCGTTTGCATGCGTAAAGTCGACATTGAATGACATGCGCAGCAAATTATCGGAACAGGCATCAATGACCAGTACCGATTCACCTAATACCTGCAATGACCACGCCAGCGCCGCGGTAACGGAAGTTGTACCCACCCCACCACGGACGCCCTGTAATCCTAGGGAAGGTGCGAACAAGTTCCTGATATGAGATCATCATATTCATCCGGAGCGCATCCCAGAGGGACATCATGAGCCATCAACTCACCTTCGCCGATAGTGAATTCAGCACTAAGCGCCGTCAGACCCGAAAAGAGATTTTCCTCTCCCGCATGGAGCAGATTCTGCCATGGCAGAATATGACCGCTGTCATCAAGCCGTTTTATCCCAAGGCGGGCAATGGCCGACGGCCCTATCCGCTGGAGACCATGCTGCGTATTCACTGCATGCAGCATTGGTACAACCTGAGCGACGGTGCCATGGAAGATGCCCTGTACGAAATCGCCTCCATGCGTCTGTTTGCCCGGTTATCCCTGGATAGCGCCTTGCCGGACCGCACCACCATCATGAATTTCCGCCACCTGCTGGAGCAGCATCAACTGGCCCGCCAATTGTTCAAGACCATCAATCGCTGGCTGGCCGAAGCAGGCGTCATGATGACTCAAGGCACCTTGGTCGATGCCACCATCATTGAGGCACCCAGCTCGACCAAGAACAAAGAGCAGCAACGCGATCCGGAGATGCATCAGACCAAGAAAGGAAATCAGTGGCACTTTGGCATGAAGGCCCACATTGGTGTCGATGCCAAGAGTGGCCTGACCCACAGCCTAGTCACCACCGCGGCCAACGAGCATGACCTCAATCAGCTGGGTAATCTGCTGCATGGAGAGGAGCAATTTGTCTCAGCCGATGCCGGCTACCAAGGGGCGCCACAGCGCGAGGAGCTGGCCGAGGTGGATGTGGACTGGCTGATCGCCGAGCGCCCCGGCAAGGTAAGAACCTTGAAACAGCATCCACGCAAGAACAAAACGGCCATCAACATCGAATACATGAAAGCCAGCATCCGGGCCAAGGTGGAGCACCCATTTCGCATCATCAAGCGACAGTTCGGCTTCGTGAAAGCCAGATACAAGGGGTTGCTGAAAAACGATAACCAACTGGCGATGTTATTCACGCTGGCCAACCTGTTTCGGGCGGACCAAATGATACGTCAGTGGGAGAGATCTCACTAAAAACTGGGGATAACGCCTTAAATGGCGAAGAAACGGTCTAAATAGGCTGATTCAAGGCATTTACGGGAGAAAAAATCGGCTCAAACATGAAGAAATGAAATGACTGAGTCAGCCGAGAAGAATTTCCCCGCTTATTCGCACCTTCCCTAGTACAGCCATCAATGGCTTCCTTATTGTTGTTGGGCAAACTCAGCTAATAACGGCCAACGTTTAATAGCCGCCGCCAACTGTTCACGCTGGGAAATATCGGTGTAATCTATTTCAGGCAAAGAAAAAGCCTGCGTGAGTGCCAAAAAATCGTTCTGGAATGTGTAACCCAGACTTGAGTCGACTGGGGTTGCGGGTTCGTTATTTTGCATTCTTTTTTCATCCCTTTGAGTAAAATCATAAGATTCAGATGCAGCGAGGCGTCCTGCCCACTAAATTTCATTTACATGCTAAATCTGATGTTCTTTAATTTCAATGTTAGGTTTATTTCTACGCTTTCGCTAGTAAACTGAGAGACATAGAAATTCGACGAAAAGAGGGACACCGTGGACTCCATATTTTCTATTGGCATCCAGTCATTATGGGACGAATTGCGCCACATGCCAGTCGGAGGAGTCTGGTGGGTTAATACGGATCGTAATGAAGATGCCATCAGTCTGGTAAACCAGACGATAGCGGCGCAGGGGAAGGATTCCCGCGTGGCCGTCATTACGATGGGCGAAGAGCCGAAGTCAATCATCAGGCTCGACAGTGACCGTGGGCCCCAGACAGTACGATTATTTTCCATGCCTGCGGAGGCTGACAGTCTATACTTTTTACCCCGCGATATTCAGTGTTCTATTGTTCCCGAACACTATTTACTGATTCTAAAATGCTCTAATAACGGCCTGCAAAATATCCCGTCTGAAAAACTGCTGAAATGGCTGGAAAGAATCAACAGATGGGCAAAAAATCAAAATTGCACCTTATTGGTTGTTAACCCAGGCAGTAATAATGACAAGCTTTTTTCACTTTTAATGAGTGAATACCGTTCCCTCTATGGCCTGGCCAGTATTCGTGTCCAGACCGACAGCCATCTTTACGACGTGGCTTTCTGGTGCAATGAAAAAGGGGTGAGCTCCCGACAACAACTTACCCTCAAACATGTCGGGGATGAGTGGCATCTTGCTCAACAAGAAGAAACAGTAGTTCAGCCACGCAGTGATGAAAAACGCGTTCTGAGCCATATTGCGGTACTGGAAGGTGCGCCTGCACTGTCTGAGCACTGGTCACTGTTCGATACCAATGAAGCCTTATTTGATGAGGCGCGCACCACGCAGGCGGCGACCATTATCTTCTCGTTGATCCAGAATAACCAAATCGAAACGCTGGCAAGGCACATTCACACATTACGTCGCCAGCGCGGCAGTGCGTTAAAAATTGTGGTGCGTGAAAATAATACCAGCCTGCGCGCCACCGATGAGCGCTTATTACTGGGCTGCGGCGCGAATATGGTCATCCCGTGGAATGCTCCCCTGTCGCGCTGTCTGACGCTGATCGAAAGCATCCAGGGCCAGCAGTTTAATCGACATGTTCCGGAAGATATCAGCACCCTGCTTTCAATGACGCAGCCGATGAAACTGCGCGGCTACCAGAAATGGGACACCTTCTGCGATGCGGTGGGCAACATGATGAGCAATACGCTGTTACCGGCAGACGGAAAAGGGGTGATGGTTGCCCTGCGCCCCGTGCCGGGTATTCGCGTTGAGCAGGCGCTCACTCTGTGCCGCCCTAACCGTATCGGGGACATCATGACCATTGGCGATAACCGCCTGGTGCTGTTCCTCTCCTTCTGCCGGGTGAACGATCTGGATACTGCGCTTAACCATATCTTCCCGCTTCCTACCGCGGATATCTTCTCGAACCGTATGGTCTGGTTTGAAGATAACCTGATCGCGGCTGAGCTTGTCCAGATGCGTGCCCTGCCACCCGAAAAGTGGGCCAAACCGTTGCCTGTCACCAGCGGTGCCAAACCGGTACTCAATGCGAAACATGACGGGCATGTCTGGCGTCGGGTACCTGAGCCGCTACGCTTACTGGATGAGAACAAGGAGAGCGCGCCATTATGAATATCAGCGATATCATCCAACTGGTTGTTCTGTGCGCGCTGATTTTTTTGCCGCTTGGCTACTATGCACGCCATTCCCTGCGCCGTATTCGCGATACGGTCAGATTACTGTTCGTCAAACCTCGCTATATTAAACCCGCCGGAACACTGACTCGCGCTCCGAACGTCAAGGCAAACCGAAAACATGACTAATTCTACCTATACCTCTTCGGCGCCATCGCCACTCTGGCAATACTGGCGCGGCCTGTCCGGCTGGAATTTCTACTTTCTGGTGAAGTTTGGTCTGCTGTGGGCAGGCTATCTTAATTTCCACCCTCTGCTTAACCTGGTGTTTATGGCATTCCTGCTGATGCCAATCCCGAACTTCAGGCTGCACCGTATACGTCACTGGGTCGCTATTCCCATCGGTTTCGCCCTGTTCTGGCATGATACCTGGCTGCCCGGCCCTGAAAGCATCATGAGCCAGGGCTCCCAGGTCGCAGGTTTCAGTGCGGACTATATGCTCGATCTGGTTGAGCGCTTTATTAACTGGCAGATGATTGGCGCGGTATTTGTCCTGCTGGTCGCCTGGCTGTTCCTGTCTCAGTGGATCCGGGTGACGGTGTTTGTCGTCGCGATTATGATCTGGCTTAACGTCCTGACGCTGACGGGCCCGAGCTTCTCGCTGTGGCCAGCCGGTCAGCCGACGACAACCGTGACCACCACGGGCGGTTCCGCCGCCGCGACCGTTGCGACAGCAGGGGATACGCCAGTGGTTGGGGATATTCCTGCGCAGACTGCACCGCCGACATCCACTAACCTGAACGCGTGGCTCTCCAGTTTTTACGCTGCGGAAGATAAGCGTCAGACGAAATTCCCGGACGCGCTGCCTGCCGATGCTCAGCCGTTTGAGCTGCTGGTCATTAACATCTGTTCTCTGTCCTGGGCTGACGTTGACGCGGCTGGTTTGATGTCGCACCCGCTGTGGTCGCATTTCGATATTCAGTTTAAGGACTTCAACTCGGCCACGTCGTACAGCGGCCCGGCGGCTATCCGCCTGCTGCGTGCCAGCTGCGGACAGCCTTCGCATAAGAACCTCTACCAGCCGGCAGCTAACCAGTGTTATCTGTTTGATAACCTCGCAAAACTGGGCTTTACCCAGCACCTGATGATGGGCCATAACGGTCAGTTCGGTAACTTCCTGAAAGAAGTGCGTGAACAGGGTGGCATGCAGGCCCCGCTGATGGACCAGAAAGGGCTGCCGGTAACGTTGCTGGGCTTTGATGGCTCGCCGGTGTATGACGATACCGCCGTGCTTCAGCGCTGGTTAGATACCGTCGGCAAAGAGGAAGGGACACGTAGTGCGACGTTCTATAACACGCTGCCGCTGCACGACGGGAATCATTATCCCGGCGTGAGTAAAACGGCCGATTATAAGGCCCGTGCTCAGAAGTTCTTTGACGAGCTGAACGCGTTCTTCAACGAGCTGGAAAAATCAGGTCGCAAAGTGATGGTGGTGGTGGTACCAGAACACGGAGGGGCGCTGAAAGGCGACAGGATGCAGGTGTCTGGTCTGCGCGATATCCCAAGCCCGTCCATCACTAACGTTCCGGCCGGGATTAAGTTCTTTGGCATGAAGGCGCCGCATCAGGGAGCGCCCATTGAAATCACCCAGCCAAGCAGCTATCTGGCTATCTCGGAACTGGTTGCTCGCGCTGTAGACGGTAAGCTGTTTGTGGAAGATAGCGTGAACTGGGATCAACTCACCAGCGGGCTGCCGCAGACGGCGGAGGTATCGGAAAACGCCAATGCGGTGGTGATCCAGTATCAGAATAAGCCTTATGTCCGACTGAATGCCGGGGATTGGGTGCCGTATCCGCAGTGATGACCTGCTACACCCTCTCCCCTGTGGGGAGAGGGTTACTCCGCACTTCGTAACGAAATTTCACCGCCCACCCAGGGCTTAATCACGCCATCCTGTTCAAGAAGCAACGCGCCCTGCGCGTCAATGCCGCGTGATGTGCCGTAAATCTCTTTATCCCCAATCAGCAGCTTCACCGGTCGGTTAATAAAGTTATCCAGCTTTTCCCAGCGGGACAGGAATGGCGCTAACCCCTCTTGTTCAAAGAGCGTCAGCGAACTACGCAACTCATTGATCATGCGGACGGCAAGCGTATTGCGATCGATGGTGATCCCCGCTTCCTGCAAGTTGGTCCAGGCCTGGTTCACGACATCGTTCTGCACGTTTCGCATCACCATGTTCAGTCCCGCCCCAATGACGATCTGTGCGGCATCGCCTGTTTTTCCCGTCAGTTCAACCAGGATCCCCGCCAGCTTTCGATCGTTGAGATACAGATCGTTGGGCCATTTTACCCGCACCTGATCGGCACCCAGATCGTGCAGCACCTCTGCCATCACAATGCCGATGACCAGGCTCAGCCCGATGGCCGCAGCTGGCCCCTGTTCAAGCCGCCAGTACATGGAAAGGTAGAGGTTGGCGCCAAATGGTGAGAACCACTTACGCCCCCGGCGGCCACGTCCTGCCTGTTGGTACTCGGCAACGCAGGCATCACCGGATTTCAGCTCGCTCAGGCGATCCAGCAGATACTGGTTCGTCGAATCAATGACCGGCAATACCGCGACGTTACCGTGCCCAATCTGGCTGCGGATGACCTCTTCATTCAGTAACTGGATCGGTTCCGGCAGGCTGTAGCCTTTTCCCGGCACCGTAAACACATCCACGCCCCAGTCGCGGAGCGTTTGAATATGCTTATTGATCGCAGCACGGCTCATGCCCAGCTGTTCGCCCAGCTGCTCGCCAGAATGAAACTCGCCATCGGCAAGGATACCGATGAGAGTTAACGGGATAGTATTGTCCTTCACGCAATGGTCTCCACGGCATTCACTTCGCCCGTTCGGCCAATAAAGCGAACTTCAGGCTCCAGCCAGACGTTGAATTTTTCGCCCACGCGCTGGCGAACATGATGCGCCAGGTTGACGACATCCTCACTTGTCGCGTTGGACTGGTTGATCAGTACCAGCGCCTGCTGACGATGAACAGCAGCGCCACCAAGAGTCGTACCTTTTAATTCACACTGATCGATAAGCCAGCCTGCGGCCAGCTTCACGCTACCATCCGCCTGAGGATAATGCGGGGCCGTTGGCCAGCCGGCGAGAAACGCTTTTGCATTTTCGCTGCTGATCACCGGGTTTTTGAAGAAACTGCCCGCATTTCCGTTTACTTTCGGGTCCGGGAGCTTGGTCATTCGCATGTGGCATACGGAATCAAATACCTCACGCGGTGTGACGGTAGCCGGGTCGAGACGGGTCAGATCGCCGTAAGTCAGAACGGGTTTCCAGGCTTTCGCCAGGCGCAGGCCAACGGCCACAATGACGAAACGATCCTGATAGTCGTGCTTGAAAATGCTGTCGCGATAGCCAAAGCGGCACTGCTCTGCGGTCAGGCGCTTCGCCGTTCCAGTCGCGAGTTCGATGCAGTCGACATATTCGCAGACGTGTTTCAGTTCGATGCCGTAGGCACCGATGTTTTGAATAGGAGATGATCCTGCACAGCCCGGGATCAGAGCCAGGTTTTCCAGCCCTGGCATCCCTTTTTCAAGGGTATATTGCACCAGATGGTGCCAGTTCTCGCCAGCACCCACGTGTAAATGCCAACTGTCAGCGCTCTCTTTACGCTCAATCCCCATGATGCGATTGACGATTACCGTCCCCGCAAAATCATCGAGAAACAGGACATTACTTCCTTCGCCCAGAATAAGTACGGGTTCACCGTTTTCTGTTGCGTTTTGCCATGCATTCAGCAACTGCTGAGCACTCTCGGCACGTACAATTTGATTAGCATTCCGTTGAATACCAAAGGTATTCCAGGGCTTAAGGGAGTGATTCATAGACGCTATCCTGATGCAAAAACCGGGATAGTTTACCGTATATATGGGGGGATAGGTGATTTGTTTATGGAAAGGAAGCAGGTGCAGAAACGCAAAAAGGCCATCCTTCCGGATGGCCTCTTCACCTGTTTGATGCCTGGCAGTTCCCTACTCTCACATGGGGAGACCCCACACTACCATCGGCGCTACGGCGTTTCACTTCTGAGTTCGGCATGGGGTCAGGTGGGACCACCGCGCTAAAGCCGCCAGGCAAATTCTGTTAATCTGTATCAAAGCTGAAATTTGATTGTCTGTCTCTTCGCCAAAACACCTTCGGCGTTGTAAGGTTAAGCCTCACGGTTCATTAGTATCGGTTAGCTCAACGCATCGCTGCGCTTACACACCCGACCTATCAACGTCGTCGTCTTCAACGTTCCTTCAGGAGACTTAAAGTCTCAGGGAGAACTCATCTCGGGGCAAGTTTCGTGCTTAGATGCTTTCAGCACTTATCTCTTCCGCATTTAGCTACCGGGCAGTGCCATTGGCATGACAACCCGAACACCAGTGATGCGTCCACTCCGGTCCTCTCGTACTAGGAGCAGCCCCCCTCAATTCTCCAGCGCCCACGGCAGATAGGGACCGAACTGTCTCACGACGTTCTAAACCCAGCTCGCGTACCACTTTAAATGGCGAACAGCCATACCCTTGGGACCTACTTCAGCCCCAGGATGTGATGAGCCGACATCGAGGTGCCAAACACCGCCGTCGATATGAACTCTTGGGCGGTATCAGCCTGTTATCCCCGGAGTACCTTTTATCCGTTGAGCGATGGCCCTTCCATTCAGAACCACCGGATCACTATGACCTGCTTTCGCACCTGCTCGCGCCGTCACGCTCGCAGTCAAGCTGGCTTATGCCATTGCACTAACCTCCTGATGTCCGACCAGGATTAGCCAACCTTCGTGCTCCTCCGTTACTCTTTGGGAGGAGACCGCCCCAGTCAAACTACCCACCAGACACTGTCCGCAACCCGGATTACGGGTCCACGTTAGAACACCAGCCATTAAAGGGTGGTATTTCAAGGTTGGCTCCACGCAGACTGGCGTCCACGCTTCAAAGCCTCCCACCTATCCTACACATCAAGGACCAGTGTTCAGTGTCAAGCTATAGTAAAGGTTCACGGGGTCTTTCCGTCTTGCCGCGGGTACACTGCATCTTCACAGCGAGTTCAATTTCACTGAGTCTCGGGTGGAGACAGCCTGGCCATCATTACGCCATTCGTGCAGGTCGGAACTTACCCGACAAGGAATTTCGCTACCTTAGGACCGTTATAGTTACGGCCGCCGTTTACCGGGGCTTCGATCAAGAGCTTCGCGTTGCCGCTAACCCCATCAATTAACCTTCCGGCACCGGGCAGGCGTCACACCGTATACGTCCACTTTCGTGTTTGCACAGTGCTGTGTTTTTAATAAACAGTTGCAGCCAGCTGGTATCTTCGACTGATTTCAGCTCCGCCCGCAGGGGCTTCACCTACACATCAGCGTGCCTTCTCCCGAAGTTACGGCACCATTTTGCCTAGTTCCTTCACCCGAGTTCTCTCAAGCGCCTTGGTATTCTCTACCTGACCACCTGTGTCGGTTTGGGGTACGATTTCGTGTTACCTGATGCTTAGAGGCTTTTCCTGGAAGCAGGGCATTTATCACTTCAGCACCGTAGTGCCTCGTCATCACACCTCAGCGTTAACAAGGTACCGGATTTACCTGGAACCTCCGCCTACATGCTTAAACCGGGACAACCGTCGCCCGGCTGACATAGCCTTCTCCGTCCCCCCTTCGCAGTAACACCAAGTACAGGAATATTAACCTGTTTCCCATCGACTACGCCTTTCGGCCTCGCCTTAGGGGTCGACTCACCCTGCCCCGATTAACGTTGGACAGGAACCCTTGGTCTTCCGGCGAGCGGGCTTTTCACCCGCTTTATCGTTACTTATGTCAGCATTCGCACTTCTGATACCTCCAGCATGCCTCACAGCACACCTTCAACGGCTTACAGAACGCTCCCCTACCCAACAACACATAGTGTCGCTGCCGCAGCTTCGGTGCATGGTTTAGCCCCGTTACATCTTCCGCGCAGGCCGACTCGACCAGTGAGCTATTACGCTTTCTTTAAATGATGGCTGCTTCTAAGCCAACATCCTGGCTGTCTGTGCCTTCCCACATCGTTTCCCACTTAACCATGACTTTGGGACCTTAGCTGGCGGTCTGGGTTGTTTCCCTCTTCACGACGGACGTTAGCACCCGTCGTGTGTCTCCCGTGATAACATTCTTCGGTATTCGTAGTTTGCATCGGGTTGGTAAGCCGGGATGGCCCCCTAGCCGAAACAGTGCTCTACCCCCGAAGATGAGTTCACGAGGCGCTACCTAAATAGCTTTCGGGGAGAACCAGCTATCTCCCGGTTTGATTGGCCTTTCACCCCCAGCCACAGGTCATCCGCTAATTTTTCAACATTAGTCGGTTCGGTCCTCCAGTTAGTGTTACCCAACCTTCAACCTGCCCATGGCTAGATCACCGGGTTTCGGGTCTATACCCTGCAACTTAACGCCCAGTTAAGACTCGGTTTCCCTTCGGCTCCCCTATACGGTTAACCTTGCTACAGAATATAAGTCGCTGACCCATTATACAAAAGGTACGCAGTCACCCCATAAAAGAGGCTCCCACTGCTTGTACGTACACGGTTTCAGGTTCTTTTTCACTCCCCTCGCCGGGGTTCTTTTCGCCTTTCCCTCACGGTACTGGTTCACTATCGGTCAGTCAGGAGTATTTAGCCTTGGAGGATGGTCCCCCCATATTCAGACAGGATACCACGTGTCCCGCCCTACTCTTCGAGTTCACAGCATGTGCATTTTCGTGTACGGGACTATCACCCTGTACCGTCGGACTTTCCAGACCGTTCCACTAACACACAAGCTGATTCAGACTCCGGGCTGCTCCCCGTTCGCTCGCCGCTACTGGGGGAATCTCGGTTGATTTCTTTTCCTCGGGGTACTTAGATGTTTCAGTTCCCCCGGTTCGCCTCGTTAACCTATGTATTCAGTTAACGATAGTGCAACGGATTGCACTGGGTTTCCCCATTCGGACATCGCCGGGTCAAAGGTTCATATCACCTCGCCGGCGCTTTTCGCAGATTAGCACGTCCTTCATCGCCTCTGACTGCCAGGGCATCCACCGTGTACGCTTAGTCGCTTAACCTCACAACCCGAAGATGTTTCTTTCGATTCATCATCGACTTGCGAAAATTTGAGAGACTCGAACACACATGAGCTGTGTGTCGTTTCAATTTTCAGCTTGATCCAGATTTTTAAAGAGCAAAACTTCGCAGTGCACCTTTTCAGGTTCACTCTGAAGTTTTCTTGTGTTCGCAGTAAAAGATGGTGGAGCTATGCGGGATCGAACCGCAGACCTCCTGCGTGCAAGGCAGGCGCTCTCCCAGCTGAGCTATAGCCCCATCGTAGTCACCTCTGTACCGGTAATTTTTGTTGAGGCAAGGCGTGGTGACACGAAGCATACTTATGTATGTGAGTGTCGCCGCAACGCAGCATCAGCAAAAATTTGGTAGGCCTGAGTGGACTTGAACCACCGACCTCACCCTTATCAGGGGTGCGCTCTAACCACCTGAGCTACAAGCCTGTAGAGGTTTTTTACTGCTGTTTTTCATCAGACAATCTGTGTGAGCACTACAAAGGCAGGTTCTTTAAGGTAAGGAGGTGATCCAACCGCAGGTTCCCCTACGGTTACCTTGTTACGACTTCACCCCAGTCATGAATCACAAAGTGGTAAGCGCCCTCCCGAAGGTTAAGCTACCTACTTCTTTTGCAACCCACTCCCATGGTGTGACGGGCGGTGTGTACAAGGCCCGGGAACGTATTCACCGTGGCATTCTGATCCACGATTACTAGCGATTCCGACTTCATGGAGTCGAGTTGCAGACTCCAATCCGGACTACGACGCACTTTATGAGG
This sequence comes from Enterobacter sp. MGH 33, assembly GCF_000534535.1. Lineage (NCBI taxonomy): Bacteria > Pseudomonadati > Pseudomonadota > Gammaproteobacteria > Enterobacterales > Enterobacteriaceae > Enterobacter > Enterobacter sp. MGH 33. Next base: position 4,903,316 of record NZ_KI973212.1, read on the forward strand.
TCCGCTTGCTCTCGCGAGGTCGCTTCTCTTTGTATGCGCCATTGTAGCACGTGTGTAGCCCTACTCGTAAGGGCCATGATGACTTGACGTCATCCCCACCTTCCTCCAGTTTATCACTGGCAGTCTCCTTTGAGTTCCCGGCCTAACCGCTGGCAACAAAGGATAAGGGTTGCGCTCGTTGCGGGACTTAACCCAACATTTCACAACACGAGCTGACGACAGCCATGCAGCACCTGTCTCAGAGTTCCCGAAGGCACCAATGCATCTCTGGTAAGTTCTCTGGATGTCAAGAGTAGGTAAGGTTCTTCGCGTTGCATCGAATTAAACCACATGCTCCACCGCTTGTGCGGGCCCCCGTCAATTCATTTGAGTTTTAACCTTGCGGCCGTACTCCCCAGGCGGTCGACTTAACGCGTTAGCTCCGGAAGCCACGCCTCAAGGGCACAACCTCCAAGTCGACATCGTTTACGGCGTGGACTACCAGGGTATCTAATCCTGTTTGCTCCCCACGCTTTCGCACCTGAGCGTCAGTCTTTGTCCAGGGGGCCGCCTTCGCCACCGGTATTCCTCCAGATCTCTACGCATTTCACCGCTACACCTGGAATTCTACCCCCCTCTACAAGACTCTAGCCTGCCAGTTTCGAATGCAGTTCCCAGGTTGAGCCCGGGGATTTCACATCCGACTTGACAGACCGCCTGCGTGCGCTTTACGCCCAGTAATTCCGATTAACGCTTGCACCCTCCGTATTACCGCGGCTGCTGGCACGGAGTTAGCCGGTGCTTCTTCTGCGGGTAACGTCAATCGACAAGGTTATTAACCTTGTCGCCTTCCTCCCCGCTGAAAGTACTTTACAACCCGAAGGCCTTCTTCATACACGCGGCATGGCTGCATCAGGCTTGCGCCCATTGTGCAATATTCCCCACTGCTGCCTCCCGTAGGAGTCTGGACCGTGTCTCAGTTCCAGTGTGGCTGGTCATCCTCTCAGACCAGCTAGGGATCGTCGCCTAGGTGAGCCGTTACCCCACCTACTAGCTAATCCCATCTGGGCACATCCGATGGCAAGAGGCCCGAAGGTCCCCCTCTTTGGTCTTGCGACGTTATGCGGTATTAGCTACCGTTTCCAGTAGTTATCCC
>NZ_KI973213.1:0-114639 GCF_000534535.1 Enterobacter sp. MGH 33
CTAAGTCCCGCGCCAATAAGTATATTTAGGTGTTCAGACTGAAAAAGAGCAGTTAACCAAGGTTCTATTCTTAAACGCAAAAAATCAGGAGTGATTTTATCTCCTGGTTTTGCCCATGAGCAGTGTCCAACAACTTTAAATGCACCAACTTCGCTGTGTGGATCCAACTGAACCGGAGACTGGTCATCTCCAAGCTTTAAGTATTGACTCACTTTGAATTCATCCTTCGTTAGAGTTAATAGCTGTTTTTCTTTTCAGCCTAAAATAGGTCGCCCTTGATATACCCGTTTTTTCCATTACTTCCTTAACTTGTACGTCCTTATTAATCAATTCATTAGCTAATTCAGCCTTCTTGTGAGGCTTTCTTCCGAATTTGACCCCCTTAATCATAGCGGTCTTCCGCCCATCGTTAGTTCGCTCCAAGATCCTTTCTCGTTCCGCCTCGGCAACAGCTGCTAGTATCTGGATAACCATTTTTCCCATTGTGCCTTCAGTACTAAGACCATTCTCTAGAAATCGGATAGCGATGCCTTTTTTATAGCAAGTATCCACAATACGAATCATATCAGCGGTATTACGTCCTAGACGATCCATTTTAGTACAGAGGATGATGTCATCTTTCTCCGCTCTGGCAAGGAGTCTCTGTAGCCCTGCACGCTCATCAGTTGCTCCTGACATCATGTCAGTAAATACACGATCATCCCTCACTCCCGCTGTTTTGAGTTCAGTAATCTGGCTCGTCAGTTTCTGATGGCTGGTTGATACTCTTGCATATCCTAATAATGCCATTTTGGTCTCATAAATCGATATTGATACTGCGTAGTATCATAAGGTATAAATCGCGATTTTTGATACTAATGTATGATGCCGTTTTGAGCAGTCTCACAATTTATAATATTTGAGACGGTTAAAAAAAGGACAGAACTCCCGTTTACGAAAGGATGCGCAATGAGTGATGACTTTCTTACCAGCGAACAGACAGAAAACTACGGTCGCTATGTGGCAGACCCAAATGAGGTTCAGCTGGCTCGGTATTTTCATCTGGATGAGCGTGACCTTGCTTTTATTAATCAGCGACGGGGAAAACATAACCGGCTGGGGATTGCACTTCAGCTGACTACGGCGCGCTTTCTGGGAACGTTTCTTCCTGATCCCCTTCAAATTCCCTCATTCATCCGTTTTTACATTGCGGCACAGTTGAACATCAGCCGACCAGAGATCCTTTCCCGGTATGCTGAAAGAGAAAATACCCGCTGGGAGCATCAGGGGCTTATCAAGCTCTATTATGATTATCATGATTTTGGTGATTTCCCCTGGACATTCAGACTGAAGCGTTTGCTCTATACTCGCGCCTGGCTCAGCAATGAGCGTCCAGGTCTGCTGTTTGATTTTGCTACCGCATGGTTGCTGCAAAATAAGATCCTGCTACCCGCAGCCTCGACTCTGACAAGGCTGATTGGCGAAGTACGCGAACGGGCAAGTCGACGATTATGGCGAAGGCTGGCTTTGTTGCCTGACAGCTGGCAGAAAACACAACTGGACGGTTTACTTGAAATACCTGAAGGGCAGCGTATATCGGTGCTGGAGGAGATGCGAAAAGGTCCTGTCACTATCAGTGGGCCGTCATTTACAGACGCCCTGGAGCGATATACCCGACTGCGTAGCATGGAGTTTTCCCGGTTGAATTTCTCCGGTCTGCCTGCCATCCAGCTGCGGAATTTGGCCCGTTATGCCGGAATGGCTTCGGTGAAATACATTTCAAGAATGCCTGACGAACGGCGACTGGCCGTGCTTACTGCGTTTGTGAAAGCACAGGAAATTTCGGCGCTTGACGAGGCCGTGGATGTGCTGGATATGCTTATTCTGGATATCACGCGTTCTGCAAAAAATATCGGGCAGAAAAAGCGGCTCAGGACCCTGAAAGATCTTGATCGTGCCGCGCTATTACTGGCACGGGCATGCACGTTATTACTTGATGAGAACACCGATGAAGCAGCTCTGCGGCAGGCTATTTTTCGCCGCATACCAAAGGACAAACTGGCTGAATCCGTCGGCAAGGTAAATGAGCTGGCGCGCCCGCAAGATACTCAGTTTCAGGATGAAATGGTGGAACAATATGGACGGGTGAAGCGTTTCCTGTCCGCGATGTTGCGTGACTTACACTTTCAGGCCGCCCCGGCCGGGGAGCTCACGTTGTCAGCAATCCATTATCTGGCCGAACTGAGTGGCTCAAAAAAGCGAATTCTCGACGATGCACCAGAGCAAATCATTTCCGGCCCATGGAAACGTCTGGTCTACGACAGAGATGGTAGGATTCTACGAGCGGGTTACTCGCTGTGTCTTCTCGAGCGCCTTCAAGATTCTTTGCGCCGTCGTGATCTCTGGCTGGAGAACAGTGATCGGTGGGGGGACCCGCGTCAAAAATTGCTTCAGGGAGCTGAATGGCAGGCACAACGCATCCCGGTATGTCGGGCGCTGGGTCATCCATCAGACGGAACTAAAGCAGCAGAACAACTGGCTACGCGGCTTGATGACACATGGAAATCAGTGGCTTCACGTTTTGCCTGCAACGCAGCGGTCAGCATAAGCAATGAAGGTAAGCATCCCTCACTGACGATTAGCAGTCTGGATAAACTGGATGAGCCACCGGCACTGATACAATTGAATCGTCGGGTAAGAGAATTGATCCCTCCGGTTGATCTGACGGAGCTGTTGCTTGAAATAGATGCCCGAACCGGTTTTACCCGCGAATTCAGCCACGTCAGTGAATCAGGTGCTCGGGCGCAGGATCTCCAGGTCAGTCTGTGCGCAACACTGCTGGCAGAAGCCTGCAATATAGGGCATGAACCCCTGATAAAGCATAATATTCCCGCGCTTACTCGCCATCGTCTGAGCTGGGTTAAACAAAATTATCTCAGGGCAGAAACGCTGGTCACCGCTAATGCACGGCTGGTTGATTTTCAGTCCACGCTGCCGCTCGCGGGGTACTGGGGAGGTGGTGAGGTTGCCTCCGCAGATGGTATGCGTTTTGTCACACCGGTTAAAACGGTTAATTCCGGACCAAATCGTAAATACTTTGGTTCAGGACGCGGTATCACCTGGTACAACTTCGTCTCCGATCAATACTCCGGTTTCCATGGCATTGTAGTTCCCGGGACGCTTCGTGATTCCATCTTTGTACTGGAAGGGCTTCTGGAGCAGCAGACCGGGCTGAATCCGGTAGAAATTATGACGGACACGGCAGGATCCAGCGATATCATTTTTGGCCTGTTCTGGTTACTGGGCTACCAGTTTTCCCCTCGTCTGGCCGATGCAGGCGGGGCGATATTCTGGCGGGCAGATAAAACGGCACATTATGGTGCCCTGAATGAGCTGGCCCGGGGATGTGTTGAACTGTCAAAAATAGAATCCCAATGGGATGAAATGATGCGAATGGCGGGCTCACTGAAGCTTGGGACCATCCATGCATCAGAGCTTATTCGTTCACTGTTGAGAAGTAGCCGACCATCTGGTCTGGCTCAGGCGATTATGGAAGTGGGCCGGGTCAACAAGACGTTGTATCTTCTCAACTATATCGATGATGAGGATTACCGGCGTCGGATCCTCACTCAGCTCAACCGGGGAGAAGGACGCCATGCAGTGGCTCGAGCCATTTGCTACGGACAACGTGGTGAGATTAGAAAACGCTACCGTGAAGGGCAGGAAGATCAACTCGGTGCTCTGGGTCTGGTGACCAATGCGGTTGTGCTGTGGAATACACTTTACATGCAGGAGGCGTTGTCACATCTTCGCAAATCGGGGGAAACACCTGAAGAGGAGCATCTGGCAAGATTATCGCCGCTGATACATGGCCATATAAATATGCTGGGACATTATACGTTTTCGTTACCGGAAGATATTCTGAAGGGCGAGTTAAGACCATTAAATTTGAATACAAACAATGAATTAACCTCTTAGCGTGGTTTTTTACATCATTGGACCTCGAACCCCGCTATCAGCCTATAAAATTTGATTGATTACTTCAATAGTTCTTGTAGCATTGAATTATGAAAAAAGATACCGCAACTCAAGTTTTTGAATCTCTGGCTTCTGGCATCCGGCTGGATGTCTATCGCTTGCTGGTGAAAGCCGGACCACAGGGGATGGTAGCGGGGCAAATTGCCTCAAGCCTTGCCATTGTTCCAAATAAATTGTCCTTTCATCTCAAGGCTATGACCCATGCCGAATTGCTCTCGGTTGAGCAGGAAGGACGCTTCCAGCGTTATCGGGCCAACATTCCCTTGATGCTGGAGTTGATAACTTTCCTGACTGAAGAGTGTTGTTCTGGCCATCCGGAAAAATGTATATCCCTGTACTCCAATCCCAGTTGCTCATCAACAGAGCCACTTTCACCCACCTGGATAAAATGTGAGGACTAGTTGAATGAACGTTTTGTTTCTGTGTACCGGTAACTCTTGTCGATCCATTCTCGCCGAAGCGACATTCAATCATCTGGCACCAGAAGGTTGGCATGGCATGAGTGCCGGAAGTCATCCGACAGGTCAGGTGCATCCCCGCTCCCTTGCTTTACTGGCTCGTGAAGGTATCGCCACTGAAGGTTATTACAGCAAGTCGTGGGAGAACCTACCCCTGGAACCGGATATCGTCGTCAGCGTCTGTGGCAATGCTGCCAATGAAACCTGTCCGGCCTATTTGGGTCCCGTGTTGCGAACCCATTGGGGAGTTGAGGATCCTGCTCATGTCGCAGGGACGGATGAGGAGATCGATGCGGCATTTGTTACGGCATATACCATTCTGCGTACGCGTATTGAGGCATTTTTTGCGCTTCCATTGGAAAAATTGCAGCAGGATAAAACCATGTTGAAAGCTGAACTGGACCGTATCGGCAATCTGTTGGGTTAGGTTTTTAGTCTGTTTATTTAGCTTATTAGGAGTGAAAACAAGTACATGAGCAAGTTATATCATGCACTAATACCTGGTCATATTTACTGTGGCGGCGCTAATGATATCCAGCAGATGGTGGACGAAGATGGCATCGACGTGGTGGTTGATTTACGTGCCGAAGCGACGGGCTGTGCTACACATCACCCAGAGGTGCAGTGGGTACATATTCCATTGAGCGATCATGCCGAAGAACCTGAGGAACAACTGTTCCGTGATGCAATACTCGCGGTAGTAGATGCCTATCAAAATGGTCATAAAGTGGCATTTCATTGTGGCGCAGGCAGGGGACGGACGGGAACTGTTGCAGCAGGTGTCTTGCTGGAATTAAAAATCAGCAAAACCGTACCGGAAGCGGTTGAGCGGGCTAAATCTATTCGTCCGGTATTCAACATCAAGCCAATTCAGTATCAGGCGTTAGGTCTCCTCTACCCTGAACCTGATTAAACACAGAAGTCCAGCTTCTCACCACTTTGGAGTAAGCACCCAAAGTGGAGTTGCTTAAAATTGTGGCTGTCATGATTGAGCGTTTCAATCTGGCGCAATAACTTACAGGATTGACCTGACAAGCTATCCGGCAGGAGATTAAGATGCAGAATCAACCATTCAACGTGCTGTTTCTTTGTACAGGCAATTCAACAAGAAGCATTATGGCTGAAGTGCTCATGAATCAGATGGGGCAAGGTAATTTTAAAGCTTACAGCGCTGGCACTCATCCTCGTGGAGAGCTGCATCCGATGACGACACTTTTCTTGCAGCAACATCAGATAGATACTTCAACGCTTTCCAGTAAAAGTTGGCTCTTATTTGCAGAAGTCCATGCTCCTAAAATGGACTTCATTTTTACTGTCTGCGATCAGGCAGCAGGAGAATCCTGCCCGGCCTGGCCTGGGCAACCGATTACTGCCCATTGGGGATTTTCCGATCCGGCCTTGTTTAAGGGGACTGAAGAGCAGAAGTTGAAAGAATTCAGCCGAATATACAAAGAAATTAGCAACCGGATTCGAATTTTTATGAGCCTGCCGTTTCATAAACTGGATCGTATGTCTCTTCAGCAAGAACTGAATCGTATTGGTAAGTAAACAGCCTTGCTAACATGTTTTATTTGGCATGATTATTCATTTTCATATATGAAAATTCAAATATATCTTTGACATTCCGCTGTCACAGAGAGACACTACCAGATAAAAGCAGGAGGGCTTATGCCGCAATTATCATCCATACAACTCTTCAAAAACCTGTCTGATGAAACGCGTCTGGGCATCGTTCTCTTGCTCAGAGAGATGGGGGAACTATGCGTATGTGATTTGTGTACGGCACTGGAGCAATCACAACCTAAAATATCCCGCCATCTGGCAATGCTGCGGGAAAGTGGGATTTTACTGGATCGTAAGCAGGGAAAATGGGTTAACTACCGCTTATCTCCACATATCCCCTCATGGGCCGCTCAGATTGTCGAGCAGGCTTGGCTAAGCCAGCAAGGCGACGTTCAGGCCATTGCCCGTAAGCTGGTGTCAGCCAACTGCTCTGGCAGCGGTAAAGCTGTCTGCATCTAAAAATTTTGCTTGTACACATATGTTTTTACGAATGTGAGGTATTGAGAATGAAAACGTTAACAGTGTTCGACCCGGCGATGTGTTGCAGTACCGGTGTTTGTGGCTCAGATGTCGACCAGGTACTGGTTGATTTTTCTGCTGATGTGCAATGGCTGAAAGAGCGAGGGGTTCAGATCGAGCGTTTCAACCTGGCGCAACAGCCGATGAGCTTCGTTGAGAACGAAAAAGTGAAAGCATTCCTCGAAGTATCAGGGGCTGAAGGGCTTCCGCTGCTGTTGCTGGATGGCGAAACGGTGATGGCAGGACGTTATCCCAGACGTGCTGAACTGGCTCGCTGGTTTGGCATTCCGCTGGAGAAAGTAGGCTTAGCACCAACAAGTTGCTGTGGTGGTAAGACTTCCTGTTGCTGAATATGTCAGGAGGACATATGAATTTTTTACAGAATATCCCGCCTTATCTGTTTTTTACCGGTAAAGGTGGTGTAGGTAAAACCTCTATTTCCTGCGCCACGGCTATACGCCTGGCTGAGCTGGGCAAACGTGTTTTGCTTGTCAGTACTGACCCGGCTTCAAACGTAGGCCAGGTCTTTGACCAGACGATTGGCAATACCATTTTGCCAGTGGCCTCCGTACCAGGGTTGTCAGCTCTGGAGATTGACCCGCAAGATGCGGCACAGCAATACCGGGCCAGAATCGTTGATCCTATTAAAGGTCTTTTGCCTGATGACGTTGTTAATGGTATCAACGAACAACTCTCGGGCGCATGCACGACAGAGATTGCTGCGTTCGATGAATTCACAGGCTTGTTGACGGATGCTTCTCTGCTGACCCGCTTCGATCACATCATTTTTGATACCGCCCCGACGGGTCACACTATTCGTCTTCTCCAGCTTCCTGGCGCCTGGAGTAGCTTCATTGAAAGTAACCCGGAAGGCGCTTCCTGCCTCGGCCCGATGGCGGGGCTGGAAAAGCAACGTGAGCAATATGCTCATGCGGTTGAAGCATTGTCTGACCCCGAACGTACGCGCCTGGTACTGGTCGCGAGACTGCAAAAATCAACACTGCAGGAAGTCGCCCGCACTCATGACGAATTATCAGCCATTGGCCTGAAAAATCAGTACCTGGTCATTAATGGTGTCCTGCCTGCGAGCGAAGCAGAACGTGACTCACTGGCCGCTGCAATATGGCAACGGGAGCAAGAGGCGCTGGCAAATCTTCCCGTGGGGTTATCTGACTTGCCGACAGACACACTGTTCCTTCAGCCACTGAATATGGTTGGTGTTTCCGCATTGAAAGGCCTGCTCAACGAACACGCGGAGATAGCATCGCTTCCTGAACAAAGTATACAAAACAAGCCAGAGAATATGTCGCTTTCTGGCCTGGTCGATGATATCGCCCGCAGTGAACACGGTTTGATTATGCTGATGGGCAAAGGTGGCGTGGGTAAAACCACAATGGCTGCGGCCATCGCTGTCAGGCTGGCGGACATGGGATTTGATGTCCATCTCACCACTTCGGATCCTGCCGCGCACCTGAGCACAACGCTGAACGGTAGCCTCAATAATCTGCAGGTTAGCCGAATCAACCCTCATGATGAAACCGAACGCTATCGCCAGCATATTCTGGAGACGAAGGGCCGGGATTTGGATGAAGCGGGGAAACGGCTGCTGGAAGAGGATTTACGTTCACCTTGCACTGAAGAGATTGCGGTGTTCCAGGCGTTCTCACGTGTCATCCGTGAAGCCGGCAAACGGTTTGTGGTCATGGATACGGCACCTACCGGGCATACGCTATTACTGCTTGATGCTACCGGGGCTTATCACCGTGAGATTGCTAAGAAGATGGGGGATAAAGGTCATTTTACCACTCCGATGATGCAGCTTCAGGACCCGGAACGTACCAAAGTTCTGCTGGTCACTCTGCCTGAAACCACACCAGTACTGGAGGCGGCAAACCTGCAGGCCGATCTTGAACGCGCAGGAATTCATCCCTGGGGCTGGATTATCAATAATAGTCTTTCCACTGCTGAGACGCGTTCACCACTACTTTGTCAGCGTGCTCAACAAGAGCTGCCTCAGATCGAAGCCGTGCAGAGCACACATGCCAAACGTGTCGCGTTAGTACCCGTGCTGGCATCAGAACCCACTGGCATCGAAAAACTCAGAGAGCTGGCTGTTTAATTTTTGTGTATACAGGGCGGCCGAGCCGCCCTGTCTGGAGGATTTATGTTACTGGCAGCCGCTATTTTTGTCCTGACCATCGTGTTGGTTATCTGGCAGCCGAAAGGATTAGGGATCGGCTGGAGTGCGACGCTGGGCGCGGTACTGGCGTTGATTTCTGGTGTTGTGCATTTAGGCGATATCCCTGTTGTCTGGAATATCGTCTGGAACGCTACAGCAACGTTTATTGCCGTGATTATTATCAGTCTGTTGCTCGATGAATCGGGCTTTTTCGAATGGGCGGCGCTGCACGTTTCACGTTGGGGCAATGGTCGTGGGCGTTTGCTGTTTACCTATATTGTTTTGCTCGGTGCAGCGGTGGCGGCACTGTTTGCTAATGATGGTGCAGCATTGATTCTGACGCCGATCGTGATCGCCATGTTGCTGGCATTAGGTTTCAGTAAAGGCACTACGCTGGCATTCGTGATGGCTGCCGGGTTTATTGCCGATACGGCCAGTCTGCCGCTTATCGTATCGAACCTGGTTAACATCGTTTCTGCTGACTTCTTTGGACTGGGCTTCACGGAGTATGCGTCGGTCATGGTGCCGGTGGATATCGCCGCCATTATCGCCACGCTGGTGATGCTGCATCTGTTTTTCCGTAAAGATATCCCGCCAACTTATGACCTGGCTCTTCTGAAAGCACCGGCAAAAGCGATTAAAGATCTGGCAACCTTCAGAACCGGCTGGATAGTGTTGATCCTTCTTCTGGTTGGCTTTTTCGTCCTTGAGCCGCTCGGTATTCCGGTCAGCGCGATTGCGGCTGTTGGCGCTGCCATCCTGTTTGTGGTGGCGAAACGAGGCCATGCCATTAACACCGGCAAAGTGCTGCGCGGTGCACCCTGGCAGATCGTCATCTTCTCACTGGGGATGTATCTGGTGGTCTATGGCCTGCGTAACGCCGGGCTAACGGAATACCTCTCCGGTGTGCTGAACGTGCTGGCAGATAAAGGCCTGTGGGCCGCGACGTTTGGTACTGGCTTCCTGACGGCTTTCCTGTCTTCCATCATGAACAACATGCCTACCGTGCTGGTTGGCGCGCTCTCTATTGATGGCAGCACCGCAACAGGCGTTATCAAAGAGGCGATGATTTATGCCAACGTGATTGGCTGCGATCTTGGGCCGAAAATTACACCTATTGGTAGCCTGGCAACGCTGCTCTGGCTGCATGTTCTGTCACAGAAGAACATGACCATCACCTGGGGATACTATTTCCGCACCGGGATCGTCATGACTCTGCCTGTGTTGTTTGTAACGCTGGCCGCGCTGGCGCTACGTCTCTCTGTCACTTTGTAATGAGATACTGAAATGAGCAACATCACCATTTATCACAACCCAGCCTGCGGCACATCGCGTAACACGCTGGAGATGATCCGCAACAGCGGTACTGAGCCGACCGTTATTCTTTACCTTGAGACTCCTCCTTCACGCGATGAGCTGGTCAAACTCATTGCCGATATGGGTATTGCAGTCCGGGCTTTGCTGCGTAAAAATGTCGAGCCTTATGAGGAACTGGGTCTTGCAGAAGATAAATTTACGGACGATCAGCTCATCGATTTTATGCTGCAACACCCGATCCTGATTAACCGCCCAATAGTGGTGACGCCGCTGGGAACTAAACTGTGCCGTCCTTCCGAGGTGGTTCTGGATATCCTTCCAGATGCTCAGAAAGCGGCTTTCACCAAGGAAGACGGTGAAAAAGTCGTTGATGGTGCAGGTAAACGACTGAAATAAAGATGAAGGGGGCAAATGCCCCCTTTTTACTGCCTCAGAGCATAAGACCTTAATCTTTTGGCTGAGTACTACTCCCTTCACCAAGATTTAGTTGTAGCAAAACCGTGTCCAGCCAGCGGCCATGCTTGAAACCAATGTCCTTCAGTGTGCCTATTTCAGTAAATCCTGCACGGATATGTAACGATACAGAAGCTACGTTTGCACTGTCCCCCACAACAGCAATCATCTGACGATATCCCCGGAACTGGGCCCATTTTAAAGCATGACCAAGCAATGCTTTTCCGACGCCCTGTCGCTGATAAGCCGGATCAATATATATCGAGTTTTCAACCGTAAACCGATAAGCATGGCGTTCGCGGTAACGCGAAATATAACAGTAGCCAATGACGGTATCGCCCAGCAGGGCGACATACCATGGGAATCCCTGAGACTGAACGTTTCTCAGTCGGCTAAGCATCTCTTGTGCGTCCGGGGGGTCGGTTTCGAAGCTACCTGTACCATGCAGGACGTGGTGAGCATAAATATTGCGTATCGCAGTACTATGCTGTTCTTTAGCATTGATAATATGCATCGTATCACTCCAGTAATGATGTTTTACAAACTACCGGAATTCGCGACGGTAGGTTAAACGCTTAAACTTATAACCTGTATAAGGGGTCGCCTCAGAAAACGGAATCTATGGTCACTCCCGTTTTTGCAACACCGATTTTGACGATAAATTGGCTTGCTTGAATCTATCCGGCGTCTGAATGGGATTTTATTCCCGCGCCTCGATGAGTTCCGCGCCTGATGAACCTCCAGAAAATATACGGCTTCAATGAGCCTTTCCGTTTTACAGGTTCCTCAACAGGCCGGTGGGCCGTTAGTATCATCAATATCAGTATTCGCAAAACCAGATCAGTGATTCTTTAAACCGGTGTATTTCTGCCGTTATGCTACATAAGTTTGCTGTCGTGCCGTTAGGGCCCAGGCTATTCTGGCCAGCTTGTTTGCCAGAGCACAAGTGACGACAAAGTTGCTTTTCCTACACAGTAGATCCCTGACCCAATCGGCCAATTTGCCAGACTGGTGTTCCAGTTTTTGTATGAATACCCTGGCACATTGAACCAACAAAGTTCGGATCTTTTTGTTACCTCGCTTACTAATTCCCAGCAATGTCGTCCGACCTCCCGTGCTGTACTGTCGAGGCACTAGCCCTGTTGCCGCCGCAAAGTCACGACTGCTGGCGTACTGCTTCCCGTCGCCAATCTCAGTTGAAATAGTACTCGCTGTCAGTGTTCCGACGCAGGGAATGCTCAGCAAGCGCTGTCCAATCTCATCTTCGTCCAACTTTCGTTTCAACTGGGATTCCAAATCTTTAATCTGCTCAACAAGATAGTGATAATGCTGTTGTAATTTCAGCAATAACTGGCTGAGGTATAGAGGCAAACTATTGTCCTCAAGAAGGGTACTCAGTCGGCTAATAACGGCAGCTCCTCGTGGAACGCTGATGCCAAATTCCAGCAGAAAAGCATGCATCTGATTGGTTGTTTTTACCTTATCCTGAACCAGGGATTCACGGACACGATGCAGCGCACGCATTGCCTGCTGAGATTCAGTTCTGGGCTGTACAAAACGCATAGACGGACGCGATGCAGCTTCACAAATAGCTTCGGCGTCGACAAAGTCGTTTTTGTTACTTTTAACGAATGGACGGACAAATTGTGGTGATATCAGCTTAGGAAAATGCCCCAACTCTTCCAACTTGCGTGCCATAAAGTGAGAGCCACCACAGGCTTCCATTGCGATGGTTGTAGCGGGGCATGTCGCCAAAAATTCGATTAACTTTGGCCGTGTAAATTTTTTACGGTAAACAGCCTTGCCGCGACGATCCTGGCAATGAATATGGAAAGAGTTTTTACCCAGATCGATACCAATGAGCGCAATGTTTTCCATGATAGTTCTCCGAATGAAAGCCTGTCCTCAGCATAGTACCGGGAAGGAGGGAGTGACCATCTCATTAAATAAAGCACGCTAAGCCGGTTGCAGCGGTCGTAGCGGCCTGAACTTGCCCGCGCCGATCTTGGCGCTGCTGCGCCAGAGGTAATCGCCGGTGAGGTTGATGTGCTCCCAACCGAGCGGCGACAGGTACTGCAACAGCGCGTCATCAACGGCATGGCCGTTGCCACGCAGCGCGTGCGCAGCCCGTTCCAGATAGACCGTGTTCCACAACACGACGGCAGCCGTTACCAGATTGAGGCCGCTAGCCCGGTAGCGCTGCTGCTCGAAACTGCGGTCGCGGATTTCACCCAGGCGGTTGAAAAACACTGCCCTGGCCAGCGCATTGCGCGCCTCGCCCTTGTTCAGGCCGGCATGCACGCGGCGGCGCAGTTCCACGCTTTGCAGCCAGTCCAGGATGAACAGCGTGCGCTCGATGCGGCCCAGCTCGCGGAGCGCCACGGCCAGGCCGTTCTGGCGTGGGTAGCTGCCGAGCTTTCGGAGCATCAGGGAGGCCGTCACCGTGCCCTGCTTGATCGAGGTGGCCAGCCGCAGGATTTCGTCCCAATGGGCGCGGACGTGCTTGATGTTGAGCGTGCCGCCGATCATGGGTTTCAGCGCGTCATAGGCGGCGTCGCCCTTCGGGATGTAGAGCTTGGTGTCGCCCAGGTCGCGGATGCGCGGCGCGAAGCGGAAGCCCAGGAGGTGCATCAGGGCGAAGACGTGATCGGTGAAGCCCGCCGTGTCGGTGTAATGCTCCTCGATCCGCAAGTCGGACTCGTGGTACAGCAGGCCGTCGAGCACGTAGGTCGAATCGCGCACGCCGACGTTCACGACCTTGGTGTGAAATGGCGCGTACTGGTCAGAAATGTGGGTGTAGAACGTCCGCCCTGGGCTGCTCCCGTATTTCGGGTTGATGTGGCCGGTGCTCTCGGCCTTGCTGCCGGTGCGGAAGTTCTGGCCGTCCGACGATGAGGTGGTGCCGTCGCCCCAGTGCTCGGCGAAGGGATGGCGGAACTGTGCGTTGACCAGATCGGCCAGCGCCGCCCCGTAGGTACGTCGCGGATGTGCCAGGCTTGCAGCCAAGCCAGCTTGGCGTAGGTCGTGCCGGGGCAAGACTCCGCCATCTTGGTCAGGCCCAGGTTGATCGCGTCGGCGAGGATCGTGGTCAGCAACAGGTTCTTGTCTTTGGCCGGGTCGCCCGATTTCAGATGCGCGAAATGCCGAGTGAAGCCCGTCCATTCGTCCACCTCCAGCAGCAGTTCGGTGATCTTGACGTGCGGCAGGATCATTGCCGTCTGGTCGATCAGCGCTTGGGCGGTGTCGGGTACCGCCGCGTCGAGCGGCGTGATCTTCAAGCCTGACTCGGTGATGATGGCGTCCGGCAGCTCGTTGGCCGTCGCCATACGGTTGACGGTGGCAAGCTGTGTTTCCAGCAGCGTCAGCCGGTCGTTCAGGTACCGGTTGCAGTCGGTGGCCACGGCCAGCGGCAATTCGCTGGCCTGCTTGAGGCTGGCGAATTTCGCGGGCGGCACCAGGTAGTCCTCGAAGTCCTTGAACTGGCGCGACCCCTGCACCCAGATGTCGCCGGAACGCAACGCGTTCTTCATCTCCGACAGCGCGCACAGTTCGTAGTAGCGCCGGTCGATGCCGGTGTCGGTCATGACCAGCTTCTGCCAGCGCGGCTTGATGAACTCGGTCGGCGCGTCGGCGGGCACCTTGCTGGCGTTGTCGCTGTTCATGCCGCGCAGCACCTCGATGGCGTCGAGCACGTCCTTCGCGGCGGGAGCGGCCCGCAGCTTGAGCACGGCAAGGAATTCCGGCGCGTAGCGGCGCAGCGTGGCGTAGCTTTCGCCGATGCGGTGCAGGAAATCGAAGTCCTCGGGCTGCGCAAGCTTCTGCGCTTCGGTGACGCTCTCGGCGAAGGCATCCCAGGACATGACGGCCTCGATGGCGGCGAACGGATCGCGGCCCGCCTGCTTGGCCTCGATCAGCGCCTGGCCGATGCGGCCGAACAGCCGCACCTTGGCGTTGATCGCCTTGCCGGACGCCTGGAATTGCTGCTGATGCTTGTTCTTGGCGGCGTTGAACAGCTTGCCCAGGATGCGGTCGTGCAGGTCGATGATTTCGTCGGTGACGGTGGCCATGCCCTCGATGGCAAGCGCCACCAGGGTGGCATAGCGTCGCTGCGCCTCGAACTTGGCCAGGTCGGCGGGCGTCATCTGGCCACCCTCACGGGCGATCTTGAGCAGGCGGTTCTGGTGCACCGACCGCTCGATGCCAGAAGGCAGGTCGAGCGCCTGCCACGCTTTGAGGCGTTCGATGTGTTCCAGCATGTGCCGCGAATTCGGTTTGACGGGCGATTGGCGCAGCCAGGCCAGCCAGGTCGTTTTGCCGTTGTCCCGACGCTTGAGCAGATCGTCGAGGCGGCGGCGATGCGCGTCCGACAGCGGTTCGGCCAAGGCATCGTAGATGCGCCGGTTGGCGCGGGTGATTGCTTCGGCGCTCGCCCGCTCGACGGCGTTGAGGGCAGGCAGAATGACCGACTGCTGCCGCAGGTGCTCGATCAAGGTGCTGGCCAGCACGATGCCCTTGTCGGTCTGCAAGGCCATCTCGGTCAGCAACTGGACGGCCTGCCGGTAGTGGCCCATGGTAAAGGGCTGGAAGCCGAACACCGTTTGCAGTTCGACCAGGTGCTCGCGCCGGGTCTGCTCCCGCTGCCCGTATTCGTCCCAGCTTTCGACGCTGACCTTGAGCTGGTCGGCGACCAGTTTCAACAAGGGCGGAAACGGCGGCTCATCGACGCCCAGGATGACACCAGGAAAGCGCAGGTAACAGAGCTGCACGGCGAAGCCCAGCCGGTTGGCCGGGCCGCGCCGCTGCCGGATGATGGAGAGGTCGGTTTCGCTGAACGTGTAGTGACGGATCAACTCATCCTTGGTGTCCGGCAACGCCAGCAGGCTTTCGCGCTCGGCGGCGGACAGGATTGAACGACGTGGCATATTTACTGATCCGTTCTCAAGTATTGATACAGGGTTTCGCGACTGATTCCGAATTCACGAGCCAGCTTGGTCTTTTGCTCGCCAGCCTCGACACGTTGGCGCAGTTCGGCAATACGCTCAGACGACAGGGATTTCTTCCTGCCACGGTAGGCCCCGCGCTGCTTGGCGAGCGCGATGCCCTCGCGCTGCCGCTCGCGGATCAAGGCGCGTTCGAACTCGGCGAACGCGCCCATTACCGACAGCATCAGGTTCGCCATCGGCGAGTCCTCGCCGGTGAAGGTCAAATGCTCCTTAAGGAACTCGATGCGTACGCCGCGCTGGGTGAGGCCCTGCACCAGGCGGCGCAGGTCGTCGAGGTTGCGCGCCAGACGATCCATGCTGTGCACCACGACCGTGTCGCCTTCGCGCACGAAGGCGAGCAGCCGTTCCAGTTCGGGCCGCCGTGTGTCCTTGCCCGACGCCTTGTCGGTGAACACTTTATCCACCTGGATCTGTTCGAGCTGCCGTTCTGGGTTCTGGTCGAAGCTGCTGACGCGGACGTAACCGATGCGCTGACCGTGCAAGGTATCCTCCTGAGGGAAATGTGTCAGGAAGAAATCTATGACCCTTGACGGCGTATGTCAATCAATTCGGAAGGCAACTCTATTCTGACGATTTAGCGCCGGATGGTCTGACGCCAAGTTAGGGTATGCCTCAATCTGACGGCTGCGAACCGCCAGGGACAGGCGCAATGTCAGATTCTGTCGCGGCCTTGGCGCGTGCCTGGAAGCGTTCATAGCAATCCAGCCCGCAGAAATGTTCGACGTATTCCGCGCCTTCCGGGGTGAAGGCGGCATCGAGCGGAATTTCTTTGCAGCATACGCAGCAGGTGGTGCAACTGGCAGTGTTCGGGGCGTTTGCGTTCATGGTGGTACTCCTCCAGATTGGTAGCGAAGCTCAAAGCTGCCCACTCTCGGCTGGCTGGGAAGCGGTCATGATCTTCCCTTGAAGGCCCGCAGCAGCCGCGTCACAGACAGGACAAACAAGCCGGTCAGCGTGAGGGCTGCAATACCCCAGTGCTCCCCGATGAACGCGCCGGCCGTCGTGCCGGCTAGCACAATGGCGAGAATCGGCAAATGGCAGGGACAGGTGAGCACGGCCAGCGCGCCCCACAAGTAGCCGGTGATCGGTTTGTGCGTCTCAGACGGCAAGTGCTCTGGGCTGTTCATGGCAGACTCTCCGCGTGCTGTGCCGGTTCGGTTGGCATGGCGGCCAGTTGCATTTCGAGGCTGGCCAGGGCCTCGCGCCGACGCTCGACGAGTTGCCGCAACACGGCAAGCTGCGCAGACGCACCGTCACCGTCCGCAGCATCCAGCGCCCGGCACAGCCGCGCCAGTGCGTCCAGGCCGATACCCGCTTCGAAGGCAGCCCGTACAAAGCGCAGCCGTTGCAACGCGGTGTCATCGAACAAGCCGTAGCCGCCCGTGGTGCACGCGACCGGCCGTAGCAATCCGCGCAGCAGGTAGTCGCGCACGATATGCACGCTCACCCCGGCATCAAGGGCCAGCCGGGACACTGTGTAGGCGCTCATTGAACACCTCCTTTTCCTCATCCGGCGCAGCACGAAAGCTGCTTCACGTCCTTGCTGAAGGTCTGCGCCGCGAGCTTCAGCCCTTCGACCATGGTCAGGTAGGGGAACAATTGGTCGGCCAGTTCCTGCACGGTCATACGGTTGCGAATGGCGAGCACCGCCGTCTGGATCAGTTCACCCGCTTCCGGGGCCACCGCTTGCACGCCGATGAGCCGTCCGCTACCTTCCTCGATGACCAGCTTGATGAAGCCGCGTGTGTCGAAGTTGGCAAGCGCACGCGGCACGTTGTCCAAGGTCAAGGTGCGACTGTCGGTCTCGATCCCGTCGTGATGTGCTTCCGCCTCGCTGTAGCCCACGGTGGCGACCTGCGGGTCGGTGAACACCACGGCCGGCATTGCGGTCAGGTCCAGGGCCGCATCGCCGCCAGTCATGTTGATCGCAGCACGGGTGCCGGCCGCTGCCGCCACATAGACGAACTGAGGCTGGTCGGTGCAGTCGCCAGCCGCATAAATGTGTGGCGTACTGGTGCGCATGCCCTTGTCGATGACGATGGCCCCCTGCGCATTGGCAGCGACTCCCGCCGCTTCCAATGCCAGGCTGCGCGTGTTCGGTGCCCTGCCAGTGGCGACCAGCAGCTGGTCGGCGCGTATTTCACCGTACCCGGTGGTCAGCACGAATTCGCCGTCCACATGCGCGACCTGGCTGGCTTGCGTGTATTCCAATACCTTGATCCCTTCGGCACGGAACGCGGCTGTAACGGCCTCGCCGATGGCCGGGTCTTCGCGGAAGAACAGCGTGCTGCGTGCCAGGATCGTCACTTTGCTGCCCAGCCGGGCAAAGGCTTGCGCCAGTTCCAGCGCCACCACAGACGAGCCGATCACGGCCAGGCGCTCGGGAATGGTGTCGCTGACCAGGGCCTCGGTGGAAGTCCAGTAGGGTGACTCTTTCAGGCCCGGAATCGGCGGCACGGCCGGGCTGGCACCCGTGGCGACCAGGCAGCGGTCGAACGCCACCACACGCTCGCCGCCATCGTTTAAACGGACGGCAAGGCTCTGGTCGTCCTTGAAACGCGCTTCACCATGCAGCACGGTGATGGCCGGGTTGCTGTCCAGGATGCCTTCGTACTTGGCGTGGCGCAGCTCATCGACGCGCGCCTGCTGCTGGGCCAGTAGTTTGCTGCGATCAATCGCAGGCACAGTCGCCGCGATGCCACTGTCGAATGGGCTTTCACGGCGCAAATGGGCGATATGGGCAGCGCGGATCATGATCTTGGACGGCACGCAGCCGACATTGACGCAAGTACCGCCGATGGTGCCGCGCTCGATCAGCGTGACGTTCGCACCTTGCTCGACGGCCTTCAGCGCCGCCGCCATCGCGGCTCCGCCGCTGCCAATAACGGCGACGTGCAGTCCGTCCCCATCACCACCAGCCTTGTCGCCACCGCCCAGCCATCCCAGCGCCTTGCCAAGCAGTCTGCCCCGCGCTGAAGTGGATGGGGCATCGGCGGGTGTGGCCTTGTAGCCGAGGCCGGCCACAGCGGCGGTCAGCGCCTCTGGCGAGGTGCCGGGATCGGTGGCGAGTTGCGCGGAGCCTTTCGGGTAGGACACGAGCGCCGACAGCACGCCCGGCACTTTCTCCAGGGCGTCCTTGACATGTGTCGCGCACGAGTCGCAGGTCATTCCGGTGATATTCAAATACATTGCATCGTTCCTTTTCGTTTCGGCAACTGCCAATGCAGTTAGCCGTGTTTGGGTGGTAGTTCGCAGCGGCGGTTGGCCGGTGAGAGCAGATCCCAGATCGACACCCCGATCATCAAGGCCAGACCGACATAGAGGAGGTTCGCCGTCCACCAATTGCCAAAAAACAAGAGCATGGCCGCCAGCACGATGGCTGGGCCGACCATCCCGAGCAGGCTGCGGTACCATTGCCGATGACTCAGCCAGCCCAGTGCATTCGCCAGCAAAGCCACGACTGCGAACAGCGGCAGCAGCTTGGAGATAAACAACCCTTCGTATTCCTGTAGAAAGCCAAGGCCGATGGCCGCGCCCAGGCTGGCGATAGCCGGGAAACAGGCAGCGCATCCCATCGCGGAAACAACGCTGCCAAGCGCGCCAGCCTTGTCGGCAATGCGTGTAATCAGTCCCATGATCGCCCCAGGTTCGGGTTCAGTGGCTCACTGCTTGACGCTGGACGGATAGCCCGCGTCTCCGGTTGCCTTGGTCAGCTTCTGCACGCTGGTCTTGGCATCATCGAACGTGACAACCGCTTCGCGTGTCTCGAAGGTCACGTCAATTTTGCTGACGCCTTCGACCTTGGAAATCGCCTTCTTGACGGTGATCGGGCAGGTGGAGCAGGTCATGCCCGGTACGGACAGCGTGACGGTCTGGGTGGCGGCCCACACGGGGGCAACAACGGCAGCGAGGGCGAGGGCGGCAAACAGTTTTTTCATGATGAACTCCTGTGATTAATAGAAAAATGGCATGACGTAGGGAAATCCGAGCGCGACCAGGACCAGCGCGGCCACGATCCAGAAAATGAGCTTGTAAGTAGCTCGCACTTGGGGAATCGCGCAGACCTCACCCGGTTTGCAGGCTTGCGCCGGGCGGTAGATGCGCCGCCAGGCGAAAAACAGCGCGACCAGCGCTGCGCCGATGAAGATCGGGCGATAGGGTTCCAGCACCGTCAGGTTGCCGATCCATGCCCCGCTGAACCCCAAGGCGATCAAAACCAGCGGCCCCAGGCAGCAGGCCGACGCAAGAATGGCGGCCAGCCCACCGGCGAAGAGCGCGCCGCGCCCGTTTTGTGGTTAAGACATACGCTTGTCCTTTCAAATTTGGTTTGGATAGCTTAAGCTTACTTCCGTAGTTATGTACGGAGTCAAGCGATATGCAAATTAATTTTGAGAATCTGACCATTGGCGTTTTTGCCAAGGCGGCCGGGGTCAATGTGGAGACCATCCGGTTCTACCAGCGCAAGGGCCTGCTGCCGGAGCCAGACAAGCCCTATGGCAGCATTCGCCGCTATGGCGAGGCGGATGTAACACGAGTGCGGTTCGTGAAATCGGCCCAGCGGCTGGGCTTTAGCCTGGACGAAATCGCCGAGCTACTGCGGCTGGAGGATGGCACCCATTGCGAGGAAGCCAGCGGCCTGGCCGAGCACAAGCTCAAGGATGTGCGCGAGAAGATGGCCGACTTGGCACGCATGGAGGCCGTGCTGTCTGAACTGGTGTGCGCCTGCCACGCGCGGAAAGGGAACGTTTCCTGCCCGCTGATTGCGTCACTGCAAGACGGAACGAAGCTCGCTGCATCGGCGCGGGGGAGTCACGGGGTGACTACGCCTTAGCGTGCTTTATTTTCCGAATTCTGAGACGACCCCAGGTAGCAGAGCTGCACCGCGAAGCCCAGCCGATTGGCCGGGCCGCGCCGCTGCCGGATGATGGAGAGGTCGCTTTCGCTGAACGTGTAGTGACGGATCAACTCATCCTTGGTGTCCGGCAACGCCAGCAGGCTTTCGCGCTCGGCGGCGGAGAGGATCGAACGGCGGGGCATGCGGTTTCCTTCTTCTTGAAAACGTAGGTTTGTGACAAGCCCGCCAAGGCAACCGGCGCGGCACGGGAATCAAGGCATTGCGATTCTCGAAAATAGTTCTTGAAATTCTATTCTTGATTGCATATCATCTCAACGAGTTTCGATAAGAAAGGATGCGCATGCGACCGTCTGTTGTGCTTGACATGAAGCGAAGCGCAGTGCGTGAAGCGGTAGGCCGCTTTCGCGCCGCGAACCCGCGCGTCTTCGGCTCGGTGCTGCATGGCACCGACCGGGATGGCAGCGACCTCGACCTGTTGGTCGATGCGCTGCCCGGTGCCACGTTGTTGGACTTGGGCGATTTGGAAGAAGAACTGAAATCGCTGCTCGGCGTTGACGTCGATCTGCTGACTCCCGGCGACCTGCCGCCGAAGTTCCGGGCCAAGGTGCTCGCGGAGGCGCAACCGATATGAGCGAGAACCGCCTGCCCGATTACCTCGACCACATTCAGCAGGCCGCAACCGATGCGCGCAGCTTCGTGGAAGGGATGGCCAAGGACGACTTCTTGGCCGACAAGCGCACCCAGCAGGCCGTCATCATGAGCCTGATCGTCATCGGCGAGGCGGCCACAAAGGTGATGGATGGCTACGTCGAGTTCACCCAGGCGCATGCCGACGTGCCGTGGCGCAGCATGCGCAATATGCGTAATCGCATGGCTCACGGCTATTTCGACATCAACCTCGATGTGGTGTGGGAGACGGTACAGGAATGGCTGCCGGCGTTGCTCCAGCAATTGCCCGCCGTGCGTCAGGATGCCGACGATGAAGACCGTAACGACAACTGTGAAAGAGGGATCTCCGATGACTGTTGAATCGAGAATATTTTCTGTAGCCGAGTATGTTCAGCCGTCCGAAGGCGAGCCTATTCGTTCCGTTGTGCTTGAAACCCGAGACTCAATTATCGTGGTTTGGCATGTCCATCCCGGGCAGGAAATTGCGGCTCACATTCATCCTCACGGCCAAGACACGTGGACTGTTTTGTCGGGAATGGCTGATTACTTTCAGGGCAATGGGATTGTTCGTGCCCTCAGGGAAGGTGAGATAGCCGTGGCAAGACCGGGCCAAGTGCACGGGGCGCGAAATACAGGTACCGAGCCATTTGTGTTAGTCTCGGTTGTGGCATCAGCCAATGCCGGTTTCGTATTGGCTGAGCGATAGAGCCCAATCTCTGGAGTTGGTCCAATGAGCGGTCGGGGAGATAGGTAACAGACATGCAGCGGACACGGCTGCTAAACCAGGTCGCAAACCTCCTTGCGTCGCAGCGTGCCGCAAGCGACGCGATCAATCGAATGGGGTCGGCATGAGACTGAACACCATCCAGTTCCCGACCGCGTAGCCGCCTGTCCTGCCGATCAGGTCTTGACCATCGACGCCTGGGATCAGTCCTGAATGTTCTTGGAGACCACTACGTTATGAGCCGCAGCCGCCGCAAAACACCCATCGTCGGGCACACGACCTGCGGCAGCGAGCGCGAGGACAAGAAGCTCTGGCATCAGCGCTGGCGCACCCGTGAGCGCACGGCGCTGACCAGCGCGTCGCCCGAAGCCCTGAGCGCCCATCTGCCCCTGCTGGAAAACCAGGCCAGCAGCGTCTGGTCGATGGGCAAGGATGGCCGCTCCTACTGGCCCGTCAAGCGCCAGGCCGCCACGGCGGATCGCATCGCCAATCACAAGGGACGCAACCCGCAAGAACGCGCCTCCCTGAAAAAGCGCCTGCTTACACTGTGATTCCTTCAAAATATCTCAACGAAATTTCCCGACACCTGTTTAAGCTATCTTGCTGATATTTCTGTTTTTCGATTTTTGCCGGCGCGATGCCGGCGACGTTGGCCAGCTGCCCCGGGCGCGATACTGAGATCAGTTTCTTTGAACAAAAAAACCGCCTTTTGGCGGTCAGTATTCAGTAGCTGGAACGGTAGTCTCTCCCCCGATTCCAGCGGTCTTGCCAGTGTTCGAGGAATGATTCAGCGAGCTTAGGCATGTTCCAGATCACCACCGCATTCTCCGAGTTTTTCGTTTCGGCCGCTTTGGTGAAATTAAAGCTGCCAGTTTCAACGGTCACATTATCCACGATGATCACCTTGTCATGCTGGATAGGGAAATCACTGTCAGTACGCAAAGGGATGCCGCTGTTCGCTATGTAGTTCATGGCCGCAATGCTGGCGCGCCCCGTATTGCCCCTTTCATCAATTACGATTTTCACATCAACTCCCCGTTTTTTGGCTGCTACCAGTGCTTTCATAATATCCGGGGCGGTAAAAGAATAAGCCATCATCCGTATCGAGGTTTTTGCGGAGTCAATGGCGCTCAGGACGAGAACGCGGGCGCTTCCTTCAGGCGAGTAGCCAACCTGAACGGATGGTTCCACCGCAAAGGCGGGCAGGGCGGCTGTCGTAAATGCTGCGGCCAGAAGCCAGGTTGCTAAGTTTTTCATTACAGGCTCCCGTTCACACACTGCATTTTATATTCAGGGTCAAAATAAATTTCTTTGATTTTCCGCTTTTCCATATGCACCACAACGTCAATGGTGGAGTAGAGCATTCGCATAATATCGCTCATATCGAGCATACGGCCGATAGGGGTCGCCTTGATAAGCAGCCCAATACGGTTAAAGGCATCGCGCGCAGAGTTAGCGTGCGTTGACATAACACCGCCTGGATGGCCGGTATTAAGTGCTTTAAGATAATCCCACGCAGCATCATCCCTAAGCTCAGTCATGATGATACGGCCCGGTGTCAGACGCATACAGGCTCGCAGGGCATCAGTGGCGCTGACGCGGCCGATCTTTCCTGCATCGCCGTACATCATATAAACGGCTTCTACAACGTGATCGACCGTGACTTCGTGAACGTCCTCTAAAATAATTACACGCTCGTCTTTATGTAGCGATTTTAACAGCGCGCGCGTGAGTACCGTTTTCCCCGACCCGGTTTCACCGCAGATCACGATAGTGCGTTTCTTCTCAACGGCGGTTTGCAGGAATGCGGGCCATTTTTCGCTGCTGTGCAGCTCTTTAAGGAAAAAATCATCATCCGTTAGGCTTTGCTTGCTGCCGGTAATCTTCCGGCAGTCACGGGGTTTGAAGGCCAATGGAACGAAAACGTACGTTAAGAATGTAATTTATTGATATTCATAAAAATAAAAAAAGGATCGCTGATTGATCCTTTTGTTTTGCTATTTGAATTTCGATAAACATTAACCACGAGAATGCAGTAGCTCGGCTATCTCATGAGCAATTTCATCGATTGTATGAGTTGCAGTACTACGAGCAACTTTGTCTGCTAATGATGGACTAAAATCGACAACTTCTTGTTTTGTAATATTATGCCATATGGGAAGCAATATTTGCTCACCAGAAATAGCACGAGTGACGATTCCATCAAGTTCATAATTTGTCCAACCTTTGCTTATAAACGCCGGAGACAAAACTACTAACCCAACACGACTGTTTGCTAAACCTTTGTCTATTTTTTGTCTCAGGCTGTCACCAATTCTTAACGTCATTTCGTCATACCATACATTAAGGCCGTGACTGATTAATGAGTTTGCCAGAGAGCGAACAAAATCATCTTTATCCTCTGAGGCATGCGAAATAAATACGTCATGTATCTCGTTGCTCTGTGCTGTTGACGGTGGTCTGTTATCTCTTACCAGACTAGGAACTTCGCTTAACGGCCTATCCTGAATTTCAGGAAGAACCCCTGGAAGAACGCGAACAGAAGCCCTGGTACTCCCCCTTAATCCCTGCATATCTACAGCAATATGCCAATGGCCTGATGAAGGGATCTGTAACCTTATGGGGGAGCGCTTTGCTAACCCACCAATGTAGGAATGTCGTCGGCCATTCTTATAACTACTGAAGTTAGAACTATCCATTAGTCTAACATTTGCACCACTGGTAAGGGTGATTTCAACAATCTCCCCTCTTTTTCTTTGACCAAGATCATTATGGATGAATTGCATGTAAGTCTGCTCTCTTCATTTGAATTGGAAGAATGTAGCCACTTCCTGATTATACTGTATCCAGTGGTTGAGAGTATCTCTTAGTGTGAAAAAATAAATTATAAGACTTTTACTCGGTATGGATGAAGATGTAAAATCCGTAAACCAGAGAATAAATGAGGAAAAAGCGTGACCAAGCACAAAGTTTTCATCAGTTACCACCATGCTAATGACCAATGGTACAAAAACGAACTTGAAAAAATGAATGATGTTTTTGATATTTTTGTGAATCGCTCGGTATCACTTGGTGACATTGATGAAGAAGAAGAACCTCAAAAGATCAGAGAAATAATAAGGGATGAATATTTACGTGATACATCCGCTCTTATTTTACTCGTTGGGACTGAGACTAAAAATAGAAAGCATGTTGATTGGGAATTATATTCATCCATGAGGGATAGTCCCAGAAACGGCAAATCAGGTATTTTTATTATAAATCTTCCTTCAACAGGGACAAACAACATTAGAGCCAGTCATGGTGAAAATGAAAAAAATGAATTTCATCCTAATATAACCGAGTGGATAACAATCAACGACAGAACAACATATAAAGAAATATATCCATATATGCCTGAAAGAGTTATCGATAACTTGATGAGTGAAAAGTCATATATATCAATAGTCAACTGGGATCAGATACACAATAACCCAGAAAACCTTAGAAAAATGATTGAGTTAACATATCAAGATAAAGATAAGTGCGAATACGTTTTTTCTACCCCAATGAGAATGCGTAATGGCTAGCAGAAACAGTAAAGGGGAGTATGATACTCCCCTTTACTTGTTACCAATCCCATTTGGTGGTGTTCACGTTAAATGTTTGTTGAACCCGTGATGTGAAAAAATCATTTACTACTTTAAAATCGTTACATATTTTACTGTAGTTATAGTATTGCTTTTGTATTTTATTTATAGGCGTCAGGTGAACTTTTAATGGTGTATTAGTTATAACATCAATAACTTCATCCTTATCTGATATATATTTATACCATCTTTTATAATTATTTTGATTTTTAGTTAAAAATTTATTTAACACCATTAACATATCATTGCTAATATTATATAACTCATTGTCTTTTTTTGGATTCAATAGTTTCATTTCATCTCTAATAAATTGATATGTCTGATAATATGATGAGATAACTTCATCGAATGCGTCCACATTTTTCTTCAACTTAAAGATAGCTCTTTTTGAATCCAGATGATTTTTTATACTTTTGCGATATAACGTACCACTTTCATTGAACAGAACATTAACGCCGCCTAAACTTAATTTCTCTACTTTAAATGAGTATTTTTTTAAAAGATATAACGCTACAATTAGCCATATAAAAATAGATATTAGTAGTATATATATAATACCAGTTACTAAAGGTTTGTTTTTATTAAATACGGTGTAAATTGAAGGTGCATATAATGAAAGATCCACTGTACACATTACAGCAATTACCGCAATGAAAGCTATCGTCCAAATTATAACAAATGTTCTCACAATTCCACCTTGTCAGTTGTAAGATAATCAATCATTGATTGGTGAACGTTCTGAATTGATAATTTTATATACGGTTGAACGCGCAATACCCATATGCTTAGCTATTTCAGTTGCTCCAGTTCCTTTATCATGCATAAATTTTATTTTATTCCTGTCTATTTTCCGTTTTCTGCCAAATTTAATTCCTTTAGACTTGGCCTCAATTCTTCCTTCATTTGTTCGTTCAAAGATGCGAGTACGTTCTGCTTGTGCCACTGCTGATAGAATTGTGACGATCATCTTCCCCATTTCTCCATCGGTACTGATCCCATCATCAATGAATCGGACTGCCACACCCAAGGCATCGAATTCTTTTATTAGTTGAATCATATCGGCAGTGTCACGACCAAGACGGTCTAGCTTCTTCACCAGAATGACATCTCCATCTTCCACCTTCATGCGCAACAGCTCAAGTCCTTCCCTGGCAGCTGAACTTCCCGATGCCTTGTCCGTAAAAATACGGTTGGCTTTTACCCCCGCGTTCTTAAGTGCTCTAATTTGAATATCTAGGGACTGCTGACTGGTTGAGACCCGTGCGTAACCAAAAAGTCGCATAAAAATGTACCTTAAATCGAATATCAGACACCTTGTGTCTATTATGGCAAAAATACGATTTAATAGACAGTCCATGCCTGCCGTTTTATGCTGTCTTATAAATTATAACATTTCGGACGGTTGCGAAATTGTTAATATATAACCGTCAGGCAGGAAGGCCTATATGCCCGTCGATTTTCTGACCACTGAGCAGGAACTGAATTATGGTCGCTATGTTGCAGAACCCAATGACGTGCAGCTGGCGCGCTATTTTCATCTTGATGAGCGAGATCTTGCCTTCATTAACCAGCGACGGGGAAGGCATAACCGGCTGGGAATTGCGCTTCAGCTCACCACCGCCCGTTTTCTGGGCACCTTTCTGACAGATTTAACCCGGGTTCTGCCGGGTGTTCAGCAATTTGTCGCGGTGCAGCTTAATATCCGCCGTCCGGAAGTCCTTTCCCGCTACGCAGAACGGGATACCACCCTCAGAGAGCATACTGCGCTGATTAAGGAATATTACGGTTACCATGAATTTGGCGATTTCCCCTGGTCTTTCCGCCTGAAGCGCCTGCTATACACCCGTGCATGGCTCAGTAATGAGCGACCCGGCCTGATGTTTGATTTTGCCACCGCCTGGTTGCTTCAGAATAAGGTCCTGCTGCCCGGAGCAACCACACTTGTACGTCTCGTCAGTGAAATACGTGAACGGGCAAATCAGCAACTTTGGAAGAAACTGGCCGCGTTGCCGGACAGCTGGCAGACCGCCCGCGTGACTGAGCTGCTGGACATTCCTGAGGGGCAGCGAATTTCACCGCTGGAGCAACTGAAAAAGGGACCTGTCACCGTCAGCGGTCCGGCATTTACCGAAGCGCTGGAGCGGTATATCCGGCTGCGAAACCTGGAGTTTTCCCGACTGAGTTTTACCGGTCTGCCCGCTATACAACTACGTAATCTGGCCCGTTACGCAGGCATGGCGTCGGTAAAATATATCGCGCGAATGCCACAGCAGAGAAAGCTGGCCGTACTCACCGCATTCGTTAAAGCACAGGAGACTGCGGCGCTGGATGAAGCCGTTGATGTGCTCGATATGCTTATACTGGATATCACTCGTGCGGCGAAGAAAACGGGGCAGAAAAAACGGCTCAGGACGCTGAAAGATCTTGACCGTGCTGCGCTACTGCTGGCGCAGGCATGTTCATTGTTGCTAGCTGAGCAGGCTGACGATGCTGAACTGAGGGAGACCATATTCAGCAGCATACCGAAAAGTAGGCTGGCAGAATCCGTCAGCAAGGTAAATGAGCTGGCCCGGCCTCAGAACAACAATTTCCATGACGAAATGGTGGAACAGTACGGGCGGGTAAAGCGTTTTCTTCCGGCGGTATTGCGCGACCTGCATTTCCAGGCAGCGCCAGCCGGAGAACATACGCTGTCCGCCATTCATTATCTGACCGAACTGAACGGCTCGAAAAAGCGCATCCTGGACGATGCGCCTGAACATATTATTACCGGCCCCTGGAAACGCCTGGTATACGATGCGGAGGGCCGGATACAGCGTGCCGGTTACTCGCTTTGTCTGCTGGAGCGCCTTCAGGATTCTTTGCGCCGTCGTGATCTCTGGCTGGAGAACAGTGATCGGTGGGGGGACCCGCGTCAAAAATTGCTTCAGGGAGCTGAATGGCAGGCACAACGCATCCCGGTATGTCGGGCGCTGGGTCATCCATCAGACGGAACTAAAGCAGCAGAACAACTGGCTACGCGGCTTGATGACACATGGAAATCAGTGGCTTCACGTTTTGCCTGCAACGCAGCGGTCAGCATAAGCAATGAAGGTAAGCATCCCTCACTGACGATTAGCAGTCTGGATAAACTGGATGAGCCACCGGCACTGATACAATTGAATCGTCGGGTAAGAGAATTGATCCCTCCGGTTGATCTGACGGAGCTGTTGCTTGAAATAGATGCCCGAACCGGTTTTACCCGCGAATTCAGCCACGTCAGTGAATCAGGTGCTCGGGCGCAGGATCTCCAGGTCAGTCTGTGCGCAACACTGCTGGCAGAAGCCTGCAATATAGGGCATGAACCCCTGATAAAGCATAATATTCCCGCGCTTACTCGCCATCGTCTGAGCTGGGTTAAACAAAATTATCTCAGGGCAGAAACGCTGGTCACCGCTAATGCACGGCTGGTTGATTTTCAGTCCACGCTGCCGCTCGCGGGGTACTGGGGAGGTGGTGAGGTTGCCTCCGCAGATGGTATGCGTTTTGTCACACCGGTTAAAACGGTTAATTCCGGACCAAATCGTAAATACTTTGGTTCAGGACGCGGTATCACCTGGTACAACTTCGTCTCCGATCAATACTCCGGTTTCCATGGCATTGTAGTTCCCGGGACGCTTCGTGATTCCATCTTTGTACTGGAAGGGCTTCTGGAGCAGCAGACCGGGCTGAATCCGGTAGAAATTATGACGGACACGGCAGGATCCAGCGATATCATTTTTGGCCTGTTCTGGTTACTGGGCTACCAGTTTTCCCCTCGTCTGGCCGATGCAGGCGGGGCGATATTCTGGCGGGCAGATAAAACGGCACATTATGGTGCCCTGAATGAGCTGGCCCGGGGATGTGTTGAACTGTCAAAAATAGAATCCCAATGGGATGAAATGATGCGAATGGCGGGCTCACTGAAGCTTGGGACCATCCATGCATCAGAGCTTATTCGTTCACTGTTGAGAAGTAGCCGACCATCTGGTCTGGCTCAGGCGATTATGGAAGTGGGCCGGGTCAACAAGACGTTGTATCTTCTCAACTATATCGATGATGAGGATTACCGGCGTCGGATCCTCACTCAGCTCAACCGGGGAGAAGGACGCCATGCAGTGGCTCGAGCCATTTGCTACGGACAACGTGGTGAGATTAGAAAACGCTACCGTGAAGGGCAGGAAGATCAACTCGGTGCTCTGGGTCTGGTGACCAATGCGGTTGTGCTGTGGAATACACTTTACATGCAGGAGGCGTTGTCACATCTTCGCAAATCGGGGGAAACACCTGAAGAGGAGCATCTGGCAAGATTATCGCCGCTGATACATGGCCATATAAATATGCTGGGACATTATACGTTTTCGTTACCGGAAGATATTCTGAAGGGCGAGTTAAGACCATTAAATTTGAATACAAACAATGAATTAACCTCTTAGCGTGGTTTTTTACATCATTGGACCTCGAACCCCAGATCAAAGTATTTGGCCAGCTCCGGGGAGATATGGCGCTCCACCAGATAATCAGGAAGACGACCGTCAATGGGGAGTTCGTAATGGCGCGGGAGAGCTACTGGCCCTTCGAGTTCAACCTTGCTGGCCAGCACGACCTCTTCCGTCTTCGGCGCCCATCCTTGTGAGATCAGCGCGTTCTGGACGTACTCTTCAAAATCGCGACGGGATTTGCCGCTGTAGTGCTTGAGGAAGACCAGCTTGTTGAACTGAATCTCTTCGGGATGATCACCAGCAAAGCATTTGCCGACGCCATTGGTCAGGTTGAAATAAACCTTCCAGTTTGAGCTGCCGCATACCGGACACTCCTTGATATTCACCTCACGTCCACGAGTACTGACGCCACCACGACGGTAGATGATTCCTTCCATATCGAGCCATTGTTCAAAATCCAGCTCGGTCAGTAATTCTTTCAAGTCGCTCACGTTCTTAACCCTACTTTTTGCAGGTAATATCTTGATAAGCCTCGGTATTTGAATACCATAAAGGCTCATGTGTTTTTTCTTTTGTGGCTTTGGCAAAAGAGAAAATTTGTTCTCTTATGGAGACCGGCGTGGAGAGCGTTTCTCCACGCCTTCTTTTTTTAGAGGACGTCCATAATGCGTTCGATGAATCGCATTTGTTCGAGGTTCTGCTTAACGCGGATGCTTACGCCGCCTTTCTGGTTACGTGAACCAGCGAAGTACAGACGCGCTTCGCCTTTCGCTTCTTCCTCTTCCGTTTTGTTGATCGTGATAACGAGGTCAGCGATACGCACCTTCTCGATGTTGTCCGCTGCGTGCATCATTGTAGCCACCTCTGAAGCACCACCTTCCCTGTTAGTCTGCGATGCAGTGATGCCGGCAACGTTGTGTTTGTCGTACAGCGCACGCAGGTCAGTGTAGATGCTGCGAATGTTGGCGCGGTCGTCGCGGAGGTCGTAGCTGGCACGCATCAGGTCAGCGTAGTCGACCACGACCATGTCGGGGATCATGCCATTGGCTTTCATGCTGCCCAACATACGATCCAGATCTGCAGGCGACATGCTTCCGGACGGTCGTTCAACAATCCACAAGCTCCCCACGCCTTTCGTCGCGCCCAGCTCTGCCAGTTTGCGATGGACGTCGTCGCGGCGCTCCACCAGCTTGGACATTTCGGTCTCAGACAGACGGGCGTCAAAGCGATCTGACAGAATGGAGGTGTGAACTTCCAGCGACAGATACAGGACGTTGTAACCGGCAAGCGTGGCGTTGATGGAGAACTCACCCATCGCCGTCGATTTACCAGACTTCGCGAAGCCCATGAACAGCACCATTTCACGCTTTGCCCAGCCTTTCTGGTAAAGCAGCTTGTCGAGCAGCGGTAGACCCGTTGTGATGCTGTTTGGCACGTAATCGTCGGACGCTTCATACTCACGCGCCTTGTAACGCTCTGCTGATTCAGAGAAGTAATCGTAAATGCCGGTCGCTTCGTTAGAGCCGATTTGCTGGACTTTAGCCATGATTGCCATCGCGCCCTGGAAATCGCCCTTCTCTTTCATCTCAGCCGCTTTAATCAGCGCGTCGTCGAATGCTACGCTTTTGGCGAACGTGGCGACCTGGTCGACCATGTACGCCGTGTCTGACAGCTTCTCAGCGAGAATCCGCTTAAACGCCTCAACGACGTCGGGGAACAGCTCTTCGCGGATCGTCTTATCGCGTTTGGCGCGTTTGAGCATGTCGAGTATGGCCGACGATGATGGTGCGCTCTTATACATTCTGTAGTAGCCCGACACCATGTTCACCAGAATGGCGTTGGCCGCATTGGAGAACTGGTTTGGCGCAACCAGATCACCGGCGCGAGTCAGAAACTCATGGTCGCGACAGAAGTAGGCTGCGAGTCGATTCTGGAAGTCGTCATCGAACTCTTCAGACAACCCTCGTCCTGTGTGGCAAAGTTCGGTCATGTGCTTTCCTTTGGTGCTTAAACAATTTGTTTTCTAATACTAAAAAAGCCAAATAGGGGATCAACAGAATCGCCGTGCTTCTTCCAGTTCTTCCGGGAAGTGCGCGTAAATCACACGCTCAGGCACGATTTCCATCAACCAGACAGCGGAGAAGATGATGCGGACACGTTTGTCTCGGGTAATGCCACGCAGACGCTCCAGAACCCACTCAAAATAGCGTTCTTGAATCGGGTCGTGCTGCATGTCTCCCAGATGCTTAAAACTCACCAGAGAGTCATCCAGACGGGTTACAGCGCGTTTGGCTAACTTCTCTTCGAATATCTCAATCAGCTCGGGCTGCCAGAGATGCTGGGGGCGAGGTAATTTGTCCCACAGACGGCGTGCAGCTGCGGAAAGAACGGTAGAAATGAAGTAGTCATAAGAGCAGCAGTACTGGTCGGCAAACTGGCGTGCTTTCCAGAGAGATGTTTTGTTGGCCGTCGACAGCTCCTGATACGGCACACGTTTCAAACCGGTAGTGAATTGGGCCGTCTCATAGTGTTCGCGGCCATGCGACAGCATGATGTATGAGTACTGGCGCTTGTATGCCTCAGTGAAGAGGCATGTGGCCATAAGCGGGTGCATGTCGCGGTAATCAAACCACTTTGTCTCGAACAACTCCGCCTCATCCTTGCAGCGTGACAGCCCAATATTCTCGGCCACCCACTTGTCCATGACTGTGGTGTCCCACTCGGTCATGAAGTCGTACTGATCGTTGTTAATAGTGTTAAAGAAGATCTGGCTCATGTGCACCGCCTGATAGGTAGATACTTACTTATCATAATGAGCGAATCATAGCGACTGGAGACAGCTTTTGGAAGTGGAAACGGAAGGGAATGTGTCTGAGAAGTTGGCATAGAAAAAGACCTGCTTCCGTATAAATAATAATAAGTAACTTAGTATTTATATACAGAAGCAGGTTCTGAACTCGAAGTCTCCACCAGATTCTGAGTGCTGTAATGAAACACAAAAAAGTGCATAATCCTTTCTAAACCTCAACAAAAGGCGACATGATGATATTGTACAAATACGTCCCAGAAGAAACTTTAAAACTGTTTTTTGATCATGACGCAACCAGCTTCAAATTTACTCCAGTTGGTCAGTTCAATGATCCTTTCGAAACCTACGGTGTATCGTTTGCCTCTGAAGATGAAGACTCGCTAGCGCATTTGACGTTTCGCTCAAAGATCAATTCAGACCTAGCCAGTCTATGCTTATCAAGATCACCTTTAGAAGTGCTAATGTGGTCTCACTATGCTCAACACCACAGAGGTTATGTTGTTGGCATTGATACCGAATTAGCAGGGTTTCACGATGAGAATCTTTGTTTAATCACTGCGAATGAAGGGGGTATTGATTATCTCGATGAACGAGACAAATCCAGAGTCATCATCTCCGATAAAAACTTTAAAAACAAGGATATAGTTAAAAAGGTCTTATTTAGAAAAAGCCAACATTGGAAATATGAGAAAGAAGTTCGAATTGTTATTGAAAGTGACAAATTGATACCTATCGGTGATGATGAAGAAGATAGGTTTTATATATACAAGGCGCCAGGCACAAATATTATTAAAGAGATATTCATAGGAATCAACAATGAGGATTTTGAACTTACAGCACTCGAAAATGATAATTTAAGAAATGGCATTTTGGATAACAATATTAAAATCCAAAAATGTTGTTTCAAGAGGGGAACTTGGGACTTAGATAAAACGGATTATGATATGAGTCTGCTTACTGATTGGCCTAGCGCTGATTTCGGTATTCTTGCCGGTGTGATATCAGCATTCGAAAAAAACGAAATTTGAGATGAAGCGAACACAAGCGGTTTGTGTTCGCTTCATCATAACTAGCCTTTCTTCATCAGCTCACGCTTGATTTCATCGGTGCGCATCGTGACGTCGGCAGCGGTGATCGCCTCGTTCAGTTTCACGATGTCTTCGATTTCCTGCGGCGACTTCTCTGCCAGATGGAAAATGGCTGCACGAATCACGTCAGAACGGGTGAATTTCTCGAAACGAGGGATGAACTTCATCATCTCCAGCAGATCGAAGTACTCGTCTTCCAGCGACATTGTGCGGCTCTTAATCTTCTCTTTCCCACGAGTCGGACGCCCCTGCGGTCTGACTGGCTGGCGCATTGGGGTGCTGCTTTTTACCGGTTCTTCCGGATCTTTGCGCTTTGCAAGGTCTCCCATTCTCATGGACATTATTCTTCCTCCAGACTCATGATGTAATCTACAAACTCTTCGAACTCGGCTTCTGCCTTCTTATCGCGTTCGGCGCCAGTCATTTCAAAGATAGAACGACCCGCCTCTTCCGCATCGTCATAAACGTTACGGTTGTACAGGTTAACCGGCGCAGCCTCGATGCCGAATGTCTCGACAATTTCTTTCGCCGCCAGAATACGTGACGCCTGGGAAGGCAGTGACGGACACTGGTTCACTACCGCGCGGATCTTCACAGTCTCGTTCACGTTGCGAACGTTGTCGATAATCGGGTCGATATCACGCAGGGATTTCAAATCACGACGCTTAGGGCGCAGCGGGATAATGATGAAGTCTGCCAGCAGCATCGCTTGTCGCTGAATTTCGGAGTCAAAACCACCCGCATCAATGACGACGTAATCGTAGCGTCCCTTCAGCGATTTGATGTGTTTGACGATGTCGTCCTGAACGTATGCGAACGGGATTAGCTCAAGATCTTCGTTCTGGCGACGGTCTTCACACCAGCTCGTTGTGGTGCGCTGAATATCAATGTCGGTGACGTGAGTCTTCTTTTTCTTTTTAACTTTGAGGCATACCGCAATTTGCTGGGCAACGGTAGATTTGCCTGGGCCGCCTTTTGTGCCGCCAACCACAATGATCCTGGTCATTGGTGAGTTCCCTTTGCGTGAATTATTGTCGTATGAAACAACTTGTTTTCTTATATGCGATATAGCCTAAATGCCTACGGCTACGGTGTAAAGGTGAAATGATAGGCAGTACGGGTGTTGGCTCACAGGACAAACAATCAGTTGAAAGTTTGTTCGATTGGCTTTATAGTTCTTGTACGGAAAGATGCCGTACAAAGAGTGGCGTAATCCGTCTACAAAACTAAATGCGAAAAACTGAAAATCGAAAAACTGAAAATCGAAAAACTGAAAATCGAAAAACTGAAAACTGAAAACTGAAAACTGAAAAATCGACTATAGAGATGCCTCGCGAGTCAAGGCGTGGGGCTAGGAGTACAAGCATGTCAGCACTGAAAAAACAGCGCATCGATCTCAGATTAACCGACGACGACAAGAGCATGATCGAAGAAGCTGCGGCAATGACCAACCAGACAATTACTCAGTTTATGGTTGCCAGTGCCTCTGAACGTGCTGCGGAAGTGATAGAGCAACATCGTCGCCTGATTCTTAGCGAAGAGTCATGGAATATAGTGATGGATGCCATCAGTAACCCGCCTGCACCGAATGATAGGCTGAAACGAGCTGCCGAGCGTCTACAAAGCATGGAGTAAGACGTGGCCAACCTGACCATTGAGATGTTTTCAGAAGAGGCTGTATATGATTTCTCATGCTTCGACTGCGGAGAAACGTCTCTCAATGATTTTCTTAACAATCGCCTCGCCCAGCAACACAGCGGGCGTATATTACGCGGATATCTGCTTCTGACGAGAGATCCGATACCGAAAGTGATGGGGTTTTACACGTTGTCCGGGAGCTGCTTTGCAAGAAACACGCTTCCTTCCAACACTCAACAGCGTAAAGTCCCCTATTCCGACGCCCCAAGCGTTACGCTCGGTCGTCTGGCAATAGACAAAAGTATCCAGCGACAAGGGTATGGGGAAACGCTGGTGGCACATGCGATGAAAGTGGTATACCGGGCTTCCCTGGCCGTTGGGATCTACGCTTTGTTTGTTGACGCCAAAAATGAGAATGCGATGCGGTTTTATAAGCAGTTAGGCTTTACCCCTCTTACGGGTGATAACGCCAATTCGCTGTTCTATCCCACAAAAGGCATTGAGAAGTTGTTTGGTGGAAAATAAAGAAGCCCCTCGATTGAGGGGCTGTTTTAATTCAAGGCTTGTCTGTCCTGCCAGTTGCACAATCGCTCTCCCATCGTGTTATGGAAGAGGATCTCGCGTTCCGTCTCTTCGGTCATAAAGTCGTCGTTACTGACATAAATAGGGTTTGCTGCATCGCAGAACAGCACGCCGGAAGTCTGTGTCTTAATCACGCAGCCACTTATCATGCAGCTCGCGATGAACAGCAGAAGCATCTTTCCGCCGCACTTCATTAAGTGTCTCATTTTTGACGTCCACTGTGCTTTGAAGCCTTTTCCTGTCCTCCTGTCTGGCCTTCTCTTCGATTGCTTGCCGGGCCGCACGACCTCCCATCGTATAAGCACCGACAAGCACGAAAAGAACGGCAGCCAGAGTCATCAGAGCAAACTTCAGCTTTGAAAATAGGCTGCCGGTCATATCAGACCATCCCGTTCTGGTGTTTTCGCACCTGTGACCAGGCGATAAAGCCAGCCACCACAATGGTCGCGATACCGAAGATGATCCGAACCGTATCACCACTGGTGATGTGTCCCTGCGCCTTGTCCATTGCCGCAGAGACCTGTGGCATGACGTCGGCCAGCTGTGCCAGACCAATTCCCGCCGTAACGGTCGCACCGGCAGTTTCTTTGGTTACAGGAACAGCCTTCACGGTTTTCACCGGCTTAACGACACCAGCGCGACGCAGACCTTCCTCAATAACTTCTGCCGCATACCAGGTGTTCGGCGTTTTGAGCGGGCCACGGCCATTTTCATGACGGATAATCGCCTCCACCAGCGGACGCAGAGTGTCGTAGTCGTGCAGATCGATAATCATGTCCGGGGTCACGCCAACGGCTTTAGATACCTCGTTCACGTAAGCTACGGTGTTGTTTTCATGCGGAGGCGCCCAGCGTTCGATGACTTCGCGGATCGTATCGATGCTGGAGCCATCCTTCGCGCGGCGCTTGTCGTGGTAGGTAATGAGCGTTACTGCCAGCGCCCGAATCCCCCATACGGGATCTTTGAACGTGCAGAAACGCGGTTCGGCAGGGTTGTCAATTAACCCCTGCCACGGCGAACCTTTGTCGAGGTTGCCAGGGTTGTTATTACGAATGCCTCTCGGAGTTTTCATCCTTGATCTCCTGTTATTGCAGTCCATTCTTCACGCCATAAGCGGCCAGACCCAGCAGCAGCGCGGTAATCAGGAACGACGTTATCTTTGAGATAATGCCGCCAAAGAACCCGCTGGAGATGGCGTCTAGCCGATTAAGTAGTTTGTCCAGGTTGGAGTGCTGAATGCTGTGTTGCGAAGGCGTCATATCGCCAAAGTAGGTTTTGAGCTGGTCGTTGACCTCCTGGCCAATTTCCTCACGTAACTCCTTACCTAATTTGCCGACAACTTCACGCGCAACGATAGCGGCAATGCGCTCTACCTGCTCTGGCGTTACGCCTGCCATCTCGTTCGACATTATTTCCTCCATGAATCGTCAAATCGGGATGGCTGTTTTATACCACAAATCACCCTTACATGGTAGGTAAGTACTTACACACGAGCACCATAAATTGC
Organism: Enterobacter sp. MGH 33; assembly: GCF_000534535.1. Taxonomy (NCBI): domain Bacteria; kingdom Pseudomonadati; phylum Pseudomonadota; class Gammaproteobacteria; order Enterobacterales; family Enterobacteriaceae; genus Enterobacter; species Enterobacter sp. MGH 33. The sequence continues at coordinate 37,471 of NZ_KI973213.1, forward strand.
ACCGACTTTAGTCCATGTAGGCGCGTTCCCCGTGACAGCCTTACCCGCCGCGCCCCCTCCGTACATTGTCCCCAATCGTCCAGTAGCAGCCGCACCAGCAGCCCCCACATTACCTCCACTGCCGCATGTGTATTGAACAGCGGTAGAGCCGATCAAATATTGAGCACCAATCCCGGGAGCGGTTAGAGTGCCAGAAGTTGCCGCACGCGAAGTTGAAGCTGGCGGCCTTGTAGTGTTTGCAACACCAAACGGGCGACCGCCACCACCCATACCACCATCGGCTGAGTTACCGCCGCCACCACCACCGCCACCGGCAATAGCGCCGTTATTGGTTATTCTTAAACGAGTCCCAATCCCGTTGTTAATAGCAGTGCCACCGGCAGCACCGCCACCTTTAACGCCACCATTACCCCCACGACCATAGACAGTTACACCTGCGTTGATTACCAGGCTGATATAAGAGTTGGTAAGCGAACTCGGGAAATCTAAACATGGCACGCCGCTGCTGGACGACACCAGATCCCCTGTAATGGTAACAACGACTGGCGTCGCCCCCTGGGATTTTAAATAGTTGATCAGTGTGTCTTTGTTGTAGTTATGATTCGCACCGATGCTGTAATGAATTTCCTTAGAACGACCTGCTAACTGAGACATATTCCCAGCAGCAGACAATTGCACCGCCGTTCGAGCTGCACTCATCCATCTCTGGCCTGTCACACTGACAGCCGAAGACCCAATCCAACCGGGAACACCGACAATTGGCACATCTAATCTCCTTTTTGATGTGAATATCCTGAATTGGTGAGGGTGGCCCCTCACCATTCACCTTGATTACATTTTTGCCTTCAGTTCGCGCACTTCCTCGCGCAGCTCTTTGACAGCCTCGACCAACATGCCGATAACGCCGTTGTAGTTAAGACGCAGACGAGGCTCTCCTGACTGATCGTTATGGTCAACCGTTACCAGTTCAGGCTGAACATTCTGGACGTCCTGAGCGATGAGGCCGCCAGACTGCTCATACCGGTCACAGACCTGAATCTCGTACAGAACACCTTCGATCCGATCCAGCTTGTCGAGCGCTCGTTCAATCTTGCGAATATTGCGTTTGCTACGACGGTCAGAGCGGATATAAACGTCATTAAAGCTGCCATTACCGCCACAAACCCAAGTACCATCATTCTGGAGGTATGCGTTCGCATCCGTGCCGTTTGCGGTACGTGAGTTGTTGATCATGTAAAAACCAAACTGACTGTTTCCCAAGCCACCCAAGAAGAATTTGCGATCCGCGTGGTCTTGTCTCAACAACGCTTGTGCAGAGCTTGTACTTACAGCGTTCCTCCCGAAGATGACGTTCTGGTTACGCATATCTATCCACGCGCCAGAGCCGCTGTTGATGGAAAAACGGTTGGCGTAAACCCACGCACTTGACGTGATGTCACCCGTTACACTCAACGGCTTAAGGCTTTGCAGCGTGCTATTAACGAACCTAAAAACATGGGCGCTATTGGCGTAAACATCCAGAATGCCATCTCCGTTCTGTTTAAAGCCGGTGTCATTGTCACCCAGAACAATGGAATTACCGCCAAGACCATTGACCACACCCAGCCCAAGACCACCGTTAACAACAGCACCATTGCCCATTGTTACTCTGCCATTAGTGAGATCTACATAAAATGGACGAAGCGAACCTATATCACCATTTTCTCCCTGGTCTTTTGCTGTCGGGATAAGGTAAAAATTATTTTCGGAACGGCGAAAAATCATCCCGTATGCCGCATCGTAAATGCGTAACCCATCCGTAGAGCGGATCTTAAGCTGTCCGGACATCGTACCGCCGCTGTTTTTCATAAATAGCGCATCAATCCAGCCTGCAAATCCCGACTTATTAATGTATAAATTTCCATCATTTGCCAGAATGCCTCCACCTTGCGTCTTGAGGGGCTGACTCACATTTTGCAGCGTCAGCACACCAGTCATTGTTCCGCCAGAAATCGGTAACGCACCGACATCAGCCGCAGTGGGTTTGAGAGCAGTGTTGTAATCTCTGCGCCAGGCAGGGGCATACGCGCTACCGTGATTAATATAGGTGAACTGAGCACAGGCAATCCCACCACCGGTAGTCGTTGTAGGCGTAGTAACTCGGATGGTCATTGCGCCTTCGGTACCTAAAACCTCGATAACCGCACCAGCAAGGCAGATATTGCCGACACCTGTATCAGTGATAATTTTATTGTCGGCATATGACCAGGAACCCTTCATCATCCAGTACGGCACTTCGAAAGCACCACGCGCCTTCAGCCATGCGATAAATTCAGCGGTAGTCCAATTACCAGCCCCTGTGCTGTACGACGCGCTAAATGCTTGCGCGGCCCCAACGTCTTTCGCTGTGGGTTTGTGTGCTGTGGTGTAAACCTGTGCCCAACCAGACCAGTTTGCGTCACCGGCATCACGTCGAGATCGCACATATACCGGGGCATGAGCACCGCTTGTTCCACTCCAACCAACTAAAAGTTCACCCTCACCAGACGCATAAGCACCTTTCAAGTGAATAACGTTGCCGTAAGCCGTTGGATAGCTATTGTTATAGGCTTCATACATCTGAATGCCAGGCATGGCCCCTTGAGTGTTCGAAGCCAGCGCATTAACTCGCCCGCGGGAAACCAACGTCGGGATAGTAATGTTGGCAGAGCCATCGAACATTACGCTGTTGATTGTCCGCGGTGTTTGCAGTTTGGTTGCAGTAGCGGCATTACCAGTGGTGTTCTGATCACCCTGAATATTCACACCTGGCAGGTTGATATCAGTCGAACCGTCAAATCTCACCCCACCGATATAACGAGCGGTTTGAAGCACGGTAGCGGTACTTGCGTTACCCACCAGCGAACCGGTAATGGAGCCATCCTGATCAGAAATGACGCGATGGTAGACAGTCCCCTCTACAGCGTCTTCAGGCAGCGTATCCACAACCTCCAGTACTTCCAGAGTTTCGACCACAGCACCGGCAGATTGCAGGTTGACGACCAGCTTCTGAGAGCCAGCGCCAGCTTTGATGTAAATGTCGTAGTTATCATCAGCCGTGTTCACGGTAGCTACAGACAGCACAGCCGAATCCATAGTGCGATAAGCGACCGCATTCACCGATTTCGGATCGCCTGCAGCAGTTCGCAGCACGATATCGGCCATTGCAGCAAGCGCTGGCTGCCCGGCTTCGTACCCTGCCCCGCCGATCACTTCGATGTATACGGTGCTGGTCGACTGTGGCATACGTGCCGTGGACACTTTCACCCACTTCGGCGCGTCGGTAGCCATGTCCATTTCAGCCGAAGTCCCTTTCCATTTCACACTGGCAACACTGGCCTGGGCGTTCTGGGCGTACTCATAAGCCTTCGTTTCTGATTCTTTGGCATTCAGTTCAGAAGTTTTCGCCCCGGCAGCCGCATCGGTCGCCTCAGTTGCTTTCGTGGATGCCAGAGCAGCAGAATCAGAGGCTTCTTTGGCTTTAGCTTCAGCCACTGCCATCGCTTCGGTCGCAGTCGTTGCGGAAGCAGCAGCCTCACCTGCGGATTTGGCAGCAGCTGTTGCAGATCCTTCAGCGGCGGTCTCAGCAGACTTCGCGTTGGTTTCAGAGGTTTTGGCGGCTGCGGCAGATGCCTCAGAAGCTGTCGCCTGTTCACTGGCAACGTTGGCCTTCTCTGTTGCAGTTGTGGCCGAATCGGCAGCCGCAGTAGCTGATTTGCTCGCAGCATCAGCACTGCCAGCTGCGGCAGCGGCACTTTCCCCTGCGTGGGCTTCTGAGTTCTGGGCAGCCGCTTTTGATGCTTCGGCAGCCGTTGCGCTCTCCGATGCAGCTGTCTCGGACGCCTTTGCATTGGTCTCCGAAGTTTTTGCCTTCTCTTCGCTGGACGCAGCCGCGTTTTGACTCGCTAAAGCGGCGTCAGCAGACTCACCTGCAGCGGTGGCGCTTTCGGAAGCGGCGTTCGCGCTGGATGCGGCAGCTGACTCGCTGGCAGCAGCAGCCTTCTGTGATGCGTCGGCGTTGGTTTCTGACGTTTTGGCAGCCGCAGCACTTGCCGCCGACTCACCGGCGCTCGAAGCAGCATGGGTTTCTGATTCCTTAGCCGCATTTTTTGAGGCCAGCGCATCAGCTGCACTGCCAGCGGCGGCCTGCTCTGAGGCAGAGGCATTGGTTTCAGAGGTTTTGGCAGCAGCAGCAGAGTCAGACGAGGCAGACGCCGAAGCAGAGGCTTCGGACGCGCTGGTCGCAGCCTGAGTTTCAGATGCTTTCGCCGCATCTTTGGATGCCGCGGCACTCGTGGCTGATTCTCCCGCTTCAGTCGCTTTGGTAGACGCTGTCGCGGCAGACGCAGCAGCATCTACCTTGAAGCTCTCAGCATTGGTTTCAGACGTTTTTGCGGCGGAAGCGCTTGCACCGGCAGCGTTTTCTGATGCAGCAGCTGCGGCAGCACTCTGGCTTGCTTCGGTGGCTTTGGTAGACGCTGTATTGGCGCTTTCCGCAGCGGCCGCGGCACTGGCAGCAGCTTCCCTGGCCTTGTCGCCAGCGGCATTGATAACGTCGGCGTTATCCGTATACCATTTCTGGTTTGCGTTATGCTCATTGACGATCTGCGTCAGCGACTTCACGGTCACTTCCGTACCGTCTTCACGCTCAAGCGTTACCTCATCAACTGCCGTCAACCAGCTGCGCATCGTCTTCGAGTCGGCTGACATTCGGGTCATGAGCGCGGTAAAGCGTGCGCTGAACTGCGTTAAGTCGCCTTCATAGGTTGTGATGATGCGGCACGGAACGTCCGTCTGGGTCTCGCCCGTGTACGGCTCCGCGAGAATCAGGCTTGTGTCGCTGATTACGCGCTTAATTTCGTACAATTTGTTGTCAGGGCCGATGACGATCATGCCCGGCAGAACGCCGTTGGCGGTCACATTCCAGTACGTGCCAGTGCCAGAAAGTGCGTCACTTCCCTGTGTAAATGTGATAGTACCTTCCCTGTACCACATATTCTCTCCTTGAAAAGACGGGCATCCATGCCCGCCATAAGTAAGTACATACTTATTTTTACCGATGTAAAGATGGATGTCTACCGTCGAGCAGAACCATCCTCCCATCCGACCTGATAATTTTTGATTAGCTCAGGGTCGCTCATCTCCAGAATGTCTTTTTTCATCACCCTCTGGTGTTCGTGAATGCTGAACTTGCGGTCGAATAGCGTCTGCGTCATTCGCATCTCTAGCTCCTTCAGTTGCTCCAGCGTTACCGGAACATCGTTATTGTCCGCATCTGTCCAGAAGAAATTGTCCGGAAGACCGCCTGCCGCAGCTTTTAGCGAGATATCCAGCCGCTCTTTGGAAATGTCATTCGCGTCCCAGCGGTGGCCGTTCCATTCGAAATAGACGGTGAAACTTTCCTGACGAATACGCCAGTCGTTAATTTCTGCCAGCTTCTCGACTTTCAACCGTTCAATGTACTCGTCCTGATCAGGGTACGGTGCGATACCGCCACTGGCTTCAGACCCCAGCGCCTCAAGTATCTTCTTTGCCAAAGGTGACGTGTCAGTCTCTGCCAATGTGTATGGCAAAAACAGAGGCGTTACACCATCCTCCATAACAAGCCCATCAAACTGAATCTCACAGGAGATCCCGCCACTAAGATTGCGCACTGCATTCCTTACAGCAGAGATGACGGGGGTTTCTTCCATAATATCCTTCTCCATTTTTAAGCCTTAAACACCAGAACGAGATAAGGCTCGTTAACACGGTGATTGTATTTACGCTGCTCGTGCCAGGTATAAACATCGACAGTTGCAGACTGGCCAGCAGGCAAGTTGTAATAGCCGAACATGCCGGACTGGTTTTCTGAGTTGTCTCGTTTGCCATACATCTGCTGCTTGACACCATTTACCGTATATTCAGTAATCCTTGACCATGAATAGGTGTTGGTATTCTCCGATGGAGCGTAATAGTAGTACCCACCGGAAACGTAGATCACACGAGCGAACGTCTGAGGCGCAAGATAGATACTGCTGCCATTAACCATGTAGGCTTTAACGATATCGCCATCAATCTGGTTGGCGTGCAGTTTCCCCAGAATCTGGCAGTTCTGTGCGATGGTAACGTTATTCAGCGAGCCGGAGTTCGCAGTGATGCTTCCCCGGAACGTACCGTTATTAAACTCAGGACTACCATTTTTGGGGATAATCCAGCCTTTACTGCCAGCGGCGTAATCGTTCGACTGAATGACGTTACCAATTTTGGCGTTAGTGATTGTGCCGTCTTTGATATAAGCGCCGTTCATATACGCCACGCTGTTTTCGATGACAAAAGGCGTGGTGATCTTCCCGTTTACGGAGTTGACCAGACCAAAACGGTCTGCCTGAACCAAAAACTGCGATAGACCGGTGCTGTCGATACCCAGCGCGATACCTGCAACGTACTTCTGGCCGCCACTGGTAGACGTTTCCATCTTCAGCGTCCAGGCAGCAGAAACCTTCTTATCGGTATCAGCAATTGCCTTCGCCTGCTCCTGGATGAGAGCCGAGTTACCATCAACTTCAGCCTTAACTGTATCAATTCTCTTACCGAGAGCACCGTCAGCATTTGCACGCGCGGTGGCTTCGGATGTGATAGCAGCGTTGATATCTTTGCCGGTCTGAGCCTGAAGATTGGTGATCTGCCCGGCCAGAGCAGAGTCGGCATCTGTACGCGCTTTCGTCTCCGTGTCGACAGCGGCCTTGATGTCCTCTGCCGTCTGAGCCTTCAGCGAGCTGATCTGCGAAGCCAGAGCACCATCTGCATCGGTTCTAGCCTGGGTCTCTTCCGCAACGGCGGCTTTGATATCCTCACCAGTCTGGGCCTTCAGTTGGGTGATTTGCTTCGATAGCGCCTCATCCGCTGTGGCTCGGGCAATCTGTTCTTCAGTGAGTGCCGCGCTGATATCCCCTTCAACTTTCGCCTGCAACGTGGTGATCTGACGAGAAAGCGCTTCATCCGCAGTCGCACGCGCCTCTTGTTCAGCAACGATGGCCGCTGAAATATCGTCGTTGAGCTGGGCTTCCAGCTTGGAGATATGCGTCGCAATAGCCTTATCTGCCTCTACGCGAGCCGTTGTCTCTTCCAGAATCGATGCCCGGATATCCTCACCAATTTCTGCGCGGATCTCTTCCACTTTTGAGGCCATTGCAGACATATCGTCGGCAAACGTCTTCTGAGTGGTGGCGATCTTCGCGTTATTGACCATTTGCTTGTGCTGGTCTTCATCCTGACGCAGAGCGAGGTCAATATTGGTTTTGGCCAGAGCCTCGATATTGGTCGATACTTCCGCGCTGGCGCGTTCGACTTCGGCAACGGTCTTTTTCATCTCTTCGACGGCGGCAACGCTGTCATCGACGGAGGATTTCATTGCCTCAATCTGTTTGGCATTTGCCTTATCGCCTTCGACACGGGCTTCACGCTCTTCAGCAATCAGCGCGGAGGCATTGTCGAGCGCAGCGTGTGCCGCTTCCACAGCACCTGCAACGGCTTTGCCCTGCTCGGAAACGGTCTCCTGCAACTCAACCAGAGCCGCATTAGAGTCCTCAACCTGTTGCAGCGCGTCGTTGACCTTGTCCAGCGTGCCAGAGACTTCATTTTTGAGGTCGTTCTGGGCCTGTTCAAGCCGACCGCTGGTGTCTTCCAGTTTGCTGTCCAGATCGGCAACGGACTGATCAAGCTCTTTCAGGCTTTCTTCCATCTGTTTGTTGATGGCGTCGACCGCATCCTGAGAGGCTTTAGAGTCGATTTCCTCCAGCAGCTCCTGTCCCAGCTCGGAAGAGGTGATCTTCCCGGTAAGGAATGAGAGGACGTCTCGCGTCATCGCTTCCGTACCCAGATTGGAGTTCGGCGGGCTTAACATGCCACGCTTGTTCACCGCGCGAACCCAATAGTACCAGGTCTCGCTATCCCCAAGACCGGCATGGGTGAACGTGGTGCTGGCAGCCTCTGCAATCAACTTTGCCGTTTCCAGATCGTTGGTCTGGGAGGCGTACACGTTGATGTGATCGAGGTCGATTGAGTCCGGGTTGACCCAATTCAGAATCACGTTGCGGTAGTCACCAACGGCCGTCAGAGAGGTAGGAGAGCCTGGCGGCGTCATCGTACCTTTCACCTGGTAAACGGTACTGATGATGTCCGTCTTCTTGCCGCTGAACGAAACCGCATAGAGCTGAATGTCGTATTGGCCATTCTCGGCAATATTGAGTATCTCGAACTGCTCTTCGGTAACGCGTGCGGACTGCCAGTTAGAGACGTTGTTCTCATCGGAACGACGCCAGCTGATCCAATATTCCGCAGACTTACCTTCCCAGGTGGCAACGAGCTTGATTGAGAGGTTGCCCGGACTGGAGATATACGTCCCTTCCGTCACCTGCAGGTTGGTCGGCTTCGAATAAGTCGGGTCGAGAACGGTGTTGTTCTCGGGGATCAGCGTCGCGCCGTTGTCGATGGCTTCGTACTTCGATGCGTTATTTTGGACAACGGTAACGTCAAACGTCCCCTGAGCCTCGCCCTGGGCAACGTTGATAACACGCACGCGCATTGGCTCCAGATCTGGCTCGGTAATCGTCCAGACGCCATTCATAACCGGCATATCACCGGAATTGAGCGCTTTGGAGAAGGTTACTTTGGTAATGTCTTCCCCGGTCTCAAGAATATCGCGCTCAACGATTTCGCCTTCCTGATTCAAGATCCGGATGTAGCTACCAGCCTTATTCAGCGTAACCGGTGCGTCGAGAGTGATGCTGTTCTTTGTGAACGCCACAATGCGGCCAGAGTTGCGTTTACCAGCACGGTATTTGTTCTGAATCAGCACCGTTTCGCCCGGCATCAGGAAGGAAGCATCCAGCCCTGCCGTAAAGCTGATAACGTCGGACTCCATGCGTGCGGTATACAGCAGCCACAGACCGACACGATGCGCCTGGCCACGGCTGGTACAGCCGAACGCAACCACTTCGGTTTTGCGCTCGCCATAACGACGCATCGCCTCCTGGTCTTCGACGTACTCGATGTTCTGCTTGTAGCCGTCTTCCTTGTTGTTGTAGGTCACAAGAGCAACTGACGGACGGTCTTTACGCGCAGATCCCTTGTAGCTGAACATGCCGTCTTTGACGTTCGCGTTGGTGAACATCATGACCGGATCTGACGGGCTATCCTGCATGACGTTAACCATGCCGCCAGCCCAGAAGACCATACCGCGGAAGGCGCCAGCGATATCCTGAATCAGTCGGTACGCATCCTGACGGCAGGTGATCTGGGTGTTGATAGCGAAGCGCTTCTCTTTACCCCCGAAGCCATTGTCAATTTCTTCATCGCAGTAGCGGCCAATCTGGTAAATCTGCCCGAGGTCAATCATGGACTCAGAAACGTACTGCCCCAGGCCATAACGAGCGTTGGTAAGCAGGTCGAAGAGAATCCAGGCAGGGTTGGAAGATGACAACAGCTTGAATGTGCCATCCCATACGCCGATATAGGTGTTTGTGTGTTCGTCGTAGTTGGACGGGACGCGGATCTTCAGACCACGCACCAGATACGAACGAGACGGCATCGAGCTGCCGAACTGCTCTGAGTTGACCTTGAGGCCGACCAGCGCGGAGTTCGGGTAGTTCATCGGCGTATCGACGATCTCACCGACAGAGTCCACCCACGTATCGTTAAAGATGTACTGAGTGTTGCTGTCATCGGTCAGACGAAGCACGCGAACCTTGTAGGCACGGCCTGGCTTGGGCAGTTTTAGTTCATAGCTGCGGTAGTAGACGCCCGTCTTTTTTGCCGTCAGCGTAATTTCGGAAGTGCTCTCCCCTTCTGCAATGGCGTCCTTGAAGGCATTATCGCCATTGGCAATCTGGAATTTGTACTTCACGGTCGTACCGTTGGTATCACCGGTCTTTTTGTCAATGCTACGCAGAGACGGGAACTTCAGAATGACGCGGACACGGTCTGCCTCATCGTTATCGATGGCAATCGTAACGTCGTGCATTCTTTTCAGCTGGATGTTGACTGACTTCGGCGTTTCAACGAAATCGAACCCGGACATCGGCGTCTGGTCTTGTGAGCCATCGCGGAAGTCCCAGGTGATACCGCTAAAGTTTGGAGATCCGTCTTCGTTCAGGATTGGCAGGTCATCAACGAAGATCGACTTTGCGCCATCCACCAGCCCGCCAATGACACCCTCCCCGAGCAGGTCGAGGATGGACGCCATAGCACGCGAGTTTACGGTATCGTCGGCTTCAACCGGCGTGCGGCTGGAGCCACTGCTTTTCTTACCGCCAGCACCTGCAATCAGGAGAGGCAGTCTCTTCTTCTTGAACTGTTCCATGTTCAAAAATTTCCCTTCTTACTAAAGCTGGTCGATGGTGATCGAAGAACTCACAACCTGTGAGCCGACCAGAATTTCCTCGCCATAAATGAGCTGAACCGGGTTGCCCTGGTTAGTGGTGTTTTGTGGCCCGTCGAAATAAAACGAGTTCGAGTTATCTGCCTGCCTTACGCTGTCATTGGTCGCCTGGGGCGAAATTAGCTGCGAAATACCGCCCATCATTAGCGACAAGCCGAGCGGGGCCAGCGCTGGGAACCAGAATGAGGCAACCATGACGAGTGCCCCTACGACTGTCTGGAACCAACCAAAAGCCTTACCGCCACTACCGCGAGGAACTGGCGTGATGCGGATCTTCGCGATGTTGTCGGACTGCCCCATCATTTGAAACTCGCTCTCATCAACCGACCACTTATGCCCCTGCTTATTGGTGATCTGGATGTGGTAACTGTCGTAGGTCTTCATGTTGCGTTTCATCCAGGCTTTTAAGCCCGGACGGTTGGCTTCGACCAAATCCAACGCCTGTTTGGTGTTGCGCACTTTTAAATGCCAGTGGCGGCCGAAATGTCTGGCCATCGGGCCACCAAGTTGCACATGAACTAACTCAGTCACGCTTCATCTCCCTTGAGTAAGTCTCTGTGACGCAGGTGGTGCGTCGTGTGTTTCTGGTACATGCCACCGTAATAAGCGCGACAGCTCAGACGGTCGATCTGGTGGTGCAGGATCATTCCGTCTCCGATGTACACCGCGCAGTGGTCAGGCATCTTTCCGTACTGAATGAAGAAGACGTCACCACGCTGGGGTTCCGTCCCCGGCGCCAGACGAACAAGCCCTTCATTGCGGTAGTTCTGATCGAGAATGTCGGTATCACCCGTGTACCACGATGGAATATGCAGGTGCGGGTTTGGATTCAACTCGACGTTGAACTCACGCTTCAGGTAGTCGCGGCACAGCATCCAGCAGTCGAAGACACCAAACACATAGGGCCGCCCCAGATAAGGCATCTCAAAGCCGTCTGGGGTGATCACATTCATCTCACTGAAGTGAAATGGCGCATCGCCCTCGACATTCTTCCTAACAGCCAGAATCAGCCACGGAACTTCCGTTGCCTCGCATCCGGCGCGGTCGGCGTCTGACGCTTCAGCTGATTCGTCAGTGTGGGAGTGCCAGATGGCAACCACGTCTCCCGCATCTTCCGCTGCGATAATGTCGTCAGCGTGCATAACAAACGTGTTTTCCGGGTTTTCAGACACGTTCCGGGCTTCCATGAAGCGATATTTCTCGCCAGTGGTACGCACCAGAAAGCCACACGCTTCGTTCGGGTAGCGTTTGATGGCTGTCAGATAGATTTCCTGCATAACGTCCGAACCAAGCTCCGGGAAAGCTCTATTACCCATAACGCGTTGCTCCAATGAACCCGCCAAAGTGGATTACGCCATTGGCAAAGTAGTTACGGCGTGCGTTGCATGAGTCGTAGCGTTTCGTGCAGTAATCCGCGCCTGACATGGTGGTTTGCTGGTTGTTTTTGTCGAAATAGGGGCCGGTGTAGCCGCACTCTGGACCGCGGTATTTCCACGGGCAGGTGTTTTTGATGATCTGGCGGTACGGCAGCTGCACACCCATCAGATCGAACACACTCGACAGCTCAAACTCGACAACCTCATGGGTTTCGAGAGTCTTCTGTTCGATGAACCACATCTCATCCGGGAAGTGCTGGTTTGGATCTGCGGTTGGATTCCCGTCTTTGAAGTTGGCCGCGTCGAGAAAACGCGCCAGCGTCATCTTGCGGATGATGCGGCAGCCCACCAGATCGTCGTTTGCCTGAACTTCAGCGGAGACAGTTCCGGCAAAGTTGGAGACCTGGATTTTTGGACGCGGCAAAGTACCCTGACCAGTCTTATCAAAGCCTGACGCCTTGATTGGCCACGGTTCGTAGGACACGCCTTGCCAAACGACTGGCTCCATCAGTTCGTTTGTACCGGCGTGGAAAAACAGCTTGCCCCCAGAGGTGGTGTTCGACATATCAAGTTCGAACAGCTCAATGAGCGCGGAGGGCGACAAGCTCTGAATATCAGCTTTAATACCCATCGTTTCTTCCTTGAAATAAAGAGGCGCCAACATCCTGTCAGCGCCTATAGATAATAGTAAATAAGTGCTTACTTATCTAGTGGGTTAAATTATCCTTCATAAATTTGTCGGAAGGTCGCAGTGAGAACGAGATAGCCCTGGTAACGCTTCACAGTATGGCTGTCGCACACCACAACCATCTTTTTGCCACGAGGGTTCGTCCAGTAGAACGACTCAACGGCCGCGCGTGCCGTCAGAAAGTCATCGACGGCATTAATAACGTCGTAAGAGCGCGTAAATGTTAGGCTCCACTCTTCTTTAATGCGATTGAGACCTTTGGCCTGGCGCTGTTCGTAATCGTCACCGAAATTCAGCACCGTCACGTTAGGCTTCACGGTCTTTTCCGACTCGTAGTCGGGATACCAGTTAAAAGTCAGTCTTTCCATCTCACATCCTTGTGAGACTGCCCCTTCCGGGGCAGCCGTGGTTAGTTACGTTGAGAGTTAGGGTTGAGCGAACCGCCTGGCCGCTTCTCCTGAGCGATGGTTTCAAGCGCGATCGCCTTCATGCGCTGCGCTGCCTGACTCCATGCGCCTTCGGAATTGCTGTTCTCCGAGACACTGCCGTCGCTGTTGACGTTGATCTCAATGCTGACAGGTGAGAAAACGCCGCCACCGCCGCCTTTAACACCCTCTGCGTTGAGCGTGACCGGGATGGAACGCCCATCCGGAAGCGGAACGTAGGCTTCGTTCATATCCCCTTCACCAAACAGCGCCAGCTGTGGAGAATCAGCGATGCCACCTTTCTGATACGCACGCAGCGGAACCACGCCGTCTTTCCCGAAAATGCCGCCTTTGGCGAACTTCGGAATTGCCGGGATGCCGCCAGTACCATCAGATGCCGATCCGGTGAGATTGTTGAATCCGGAGTTAGAGCCGGAGGAACCAGATCCGATGTTGTCGAAGCCACCACCAGCCCAGGCCGACACCAGCCCGGAGGCAATGGTAGCGCCGAAGCTCAACCACTTATTGCCAGAGCCGGACATGTTTGCGCCCAGCATGGCAAACGCGGCAGAAAGCGCCCCAGTGACAGAGCTAAGGTTCTGCATGGAGAAGATGGATGTCTTCACCGCTTTGGTTTCCGCGTCTTTGGCTTCAGTACTGGTGAACAGTCCATTTACCCAGCTGCCGATCGCGTTGGTTGCAGATCCAATCGCGCTGGTCGTCTGCTGAGTGGTCTGCCCCAGACCGGAGACCGAGCTGGAGGTCTCTTTCGTCGCCTCACCCACGCTCTTATCGCCGTTGACCGCATTCATCCGGACGCCCTGGTTGGCAACCGCTGACGCGACACCAGAAAGCAGATTGCCGCTCTGAGAGCTGCCCGCTGCCGTCGTTCCCATCCCCAGCATGTTCATGAGAGGCAGGGTGATCTGCGTCTTCACAACCATGTTGGTGATGTCACGGAGGATGGATTCTGCCAGGCTGGAGAAGTCCATTTTCCCCTTCATGACGAAGTCGGTCAGCGTATCCGTCATGTTGCTGAACAGGTTGCTCCAGCTATTTTCCAGCTGATCGGCCAGATTCTCGTACTCAAGCGCCAGCTTCTGTGTCGCCGTACCCGTCTCTTTGATGAGAGCGGTGTTGCCTGCCGCCACCAGCTGGTTAATCTGCTTGGTGTAAAGCGCCACGATTTTCGGATCAGAAGCCTGGTCACGCAGATCCATCAACGCTTTCAGGTTACGGTTGTAGGTGTCGTTGAAATCGACCACCTTCTCTTCACGAGACGGCTTGTAACCCGCGCTGATGATAGAATCGGATTCCGGCGCCCAGGTGGAGATCATCTGCTCGACGTTGCGGCGGTTGAACATCTCGCGATAGTCGTCGCTCGCGTTCGCCAGGTCAGCCAGGCGTGACTTGGCTTTGTCGATCATCTCCTGAGTGATGAACTCATTCGGTACGGCGTTGGCCAGTTCGGTCAGCGATTTGGTGGTATCGCGGAGAGACTGATCAAACGACACGGTCGCTTTTGAGCTTTCACCCATCTGCCCCATAAGCTGATCGGCTTTATCCAGGGCTTTCTGGTAGCCGGCCGCCAGCTTACGCTGCGCATTTTCTTCCTTCCTCGCGGCACGCTGAGAAGCATTGGCAGTACGCTGCCCGGCTTTTTCCGCTGCTGCGGCGTCCTGCTCACGCGCTTTGGTCAGTGCGGCGATCGCGGCTGCACGTTCCTCGTCGCTCATTTTCTCCAGAGAGCTGGCGCTGGAGGCTTTCTGCAGGTTCAACTGGGTTTTGAGCTGTTTCGGCCCGATGATCGGCTTGCCTTCGAAGTCCAGCATCGCCGTACCGTCTGGCAGTGTGCGCTGGTAGGTCGCGGAGTCCATCTGGTTCCGCATATACTGCGCCAGTGCTTTCTGAGCCGCTTTATCGGTCGTTCCCAGCCCCAGAACGGTTCCCTGGTTGGACATTACGCCCTTACCGGTTTTCGCCGCGCTATCACGCTCGAACTCCGCCTGAGTCAGCTCCTGAGCAACAGCTTCAAGATGCTCCTGATACCCACGGATGCTGCCTTGTAGCTTCTGAACCTGCTCGGTGTTCCCCTCTTTCTTCGCTTTCTCCAGCATGTCGCTGAAGTGGGCAATTTGCTTCTCGGTTGCGTTTTTGCGAGAAGACAGGTCGTCGACCAGCTTCTGCGCCGGTTCCAGATAGGACTTGTTCACCTTCTCGCGAAGCGGTGCGAGCAGCTTGTTCTTCTCGTCGTCCGAAAGCGATTTGTCGTCGTTGATTTTCTGGATCTTATCCAGAGCCTCCTGACGGGCTTTCACAAACGTCGCAGAGAAGACCTGGTTATCTGCCCGGATTTTCTCAATCTGGGATTCAGCAGCCTCTTTTGCCAGCCGTTTGGCCACCGCGCCATCACCCAGCGCCATCGTGCCTGTGGTTCTTTCGTACTCTTCCTGATTTTTCTTCAGGCGAGCCTCAACAACCTCTTTGGACTCCTTCACGGCGACAGGGCCAGCCGCTGTGGAGTAGTAGTTCACGCTTTCGCCGGTTTTAAGCGCCTGCTGGTCTCGCTGGATCTGCTTTTCAAGCTCGGCTGCACGCGCTGCCATCTGCGCACGCTTGGCCGCCGTCATCGCCTCCGGGATTTTGCGGATCTCATCCACGACTTTGGACGTTTCGCTGCGGAGCATGGTCATATACGTGATAAGACCGGCTACAGCCACGGTAGCTACGGTGAACGCTGCACCAATGGGGTTTGCTGCAATGAACGCAGTTAGCCCAGCAAACGCGCCCTGAAGCCCCGTAATCGCGCCACGGATAGCGAAGATCAGCGATGGGATTGGAGCCAGCCCCATACGAGCCGCACGATTAAAGCGGGTGACAGCTGTCGCGCCCAGATTGAACGGAGCCTGGAGAACGGTCGACATCTTGGTAAATGTGTTAACCATTTGCCCGGCAGTGCCAATCACGCCTGCAATCCCGGCACGCATCAGCTTGAACGCCACCATTGCAGCAACGACTTTGCCCAGGCTGATAACCAGTTCCTGGTTTTTAGCCAGCCACTGCGCCAGCTCGCGTAAGCCGTCGATCGCCGTGGAGAGTCCGGAACCCAGCGAGTTAGCGAACGAAATGCCCTCTGCGCTATTCATGATGGAGGCCAGCTCTTTCATCCCCTTTGAGAGAGAATCCAGATAGCCCGCCTGACCGACACGATCGGCAAACAGCGTAAAGGAGGTTTGCAATTGCGCCAGCGCACCAGTGTAGGTTTGCATCATGTCTTTGGCGGCGTTTTCGTTCTCCGCACGCAGACCAACGAACATCAGCGATAGCGCCTGTTTCGCTTCCACAGTACCGGTGGAGACTGCTTTGGTCAGTTCCCCCATAGTGATACCGGCAGCGTCTGCCATCGCCTTCATCGCGTTAGGAACGGCTTCACCTAATTGCTGACGCAGTTCTTCCATCGACACGACGCCCTTACCGGACATCTGCTGGACAGCCACGGCAGCACGTTTAAGCAGCTCGCTATCGCCGCCGAAGCGTGCAACGGAGTCCACCAGTGCTTTCAGCGATCCGTCAGTAGGATCGAGACCTGCCGAGCGGAATTTAACGAAGGAATCGGTCAGCGCCTGCATCGCAAACGGGGCGTTTTGCGCCATATCCACGATGTACTGCATATCCTCTGCGGCTGCTTTGCCAGGGTTGGCCTTGTCCTTGTTCAGCCCGCGCAACATGACGCGCATACGCTCCATTTCGGAGGCGGCTTCGACGATTGGCTTCTGCCAGCCAAACAGGATGTCAGTTACCGTTCTTGCTGCATCACCAATCTCGCCCAGCAGGAAAATATTGCCGCGCAGACCAGAGAAAACGCCATTTTCAGCACCGCGCCAGCCGTGGCCATTTGTGCCGCCACGTCGACCGCCACCGCCCTCACCGTAGCCGCTGGTGCGCACACGTACCGGCTTGCTGATCAGTTGCTGGCGGCCAATCACGGCATCCATCTGATCGCGGACTTTCTTCAGCCCCTCGGCAGCCTGGCTCGCTGTGACACCCCAATTACTGAGACGCTTCGTCGTGGTGTTAAGGCGCGTATTCATGCCACTCACGGAGGAAGA
Source organism: Enterobacter sp. MGH 33 (assembly GCF_000534535.1). Classification (NCBI taxonomy): domain Bacteria; kingdom Pseudomonadati; phylum Pseudomonadota; class Gammaproteobacteria; order Enterobacterales; family Enterobacteriaceae; genus Enterobacter; species Enterobacter sp. MGH 33. The sequence continues at coordinate 54,507 of NZ_KI973213.1, forward strand.
GGCTTCTTTTACCTCCGTACCGAAGCGGCTGGCGCTCTTGCCAGCGAACGTTGCCCAATCGGAAAACTCGTTGAGTTCAGACTGAACCTTGCGCAGCGATGTGGTGAGTTTATTAACGGATGAGGTGGTTGTGTCGACGCGCTCAATCAGGGTTTTGAGACCTGAGTTGAGGCTGGTAATGTTGCCTCGCGTCTTGCGCGAAACATCAGACACAAGCTCGAAGCCGGCAGCTACATCCTGTAGTTTGTCTGCCGTGGCATCGAGCTTGGACTCCAGAACGCCGATGATGCGGGAGACCGAACCCAACGAGCGTTCCAGATTGTTAATTTTCTGAGCGGGCTTTGTGGCCTGCTCCCCGAATCTGGTAAGTAGCTTACCCGCCCGGTCGATTGACGCTGTAAACTGCTTGTCTTCCAGCGACAGGATAAACTCTACGTTTTGTGACATTCCCTTGTCATCCTCTGCCAAAAATTTGCATCAGTTGCTCTTTGGCGTCAGGGTCTGCCTTATCCTTGCGTGGATCGTAGACTTTATCGGTTACGACTGGTCTTCCAATCCTGAGTTGCAAACCCTCCATGAACGCCTTCACGCCCTCGCCATCTGCCTGGGCAGCGCGAGCGACTTGCAGGTTGCGGACATCCTCTTCCGCGCGCAGACGGTCGATGTTGCGACTGAGCATCCAGAACATCGTTAGAGGGACGCCCAGCAGCTCTAATGGCGACACGGCGTAGTGAGCAACTACACGACTGAAATAGAATCCGAGATCTATCGATACGGTCTTTACCCCGGATTCATCGCGGGAAATTACTTTGCCCCTTCACCAGCCGCTTTTTCGTTCTCTTCATCAATCACTTCCATAGCGAAGGTGAAGATCTGCTGGAGCTGCGGAACAGTCAGTTTTTCCAGTACAGCGTCCGGCACGGATGGGATGACCTTGCGAACCAGGTCGGCGTAAGCAGTTACCTGCTCAACAGGCGACATGTTCTGAAGGTCTTTGCCTTCCATCTGCTTGATGGAGACGAACAGGCCAACAGTCATTTCAACGATGGGGTATTCCTGACCGCCGAACTTGATGCTTTTCTTCGGAGGCAGAATGGAGTCGAGATCGAGTAATTTGGTCATTGGTTAAAGTCCTTTTAAAAGAGAGGCTCTTCCTGAGCCTCTGCTTAGTTGCGTCGCGATTATTCGGCAGAATTAACCGTTACTGCTTTGGTCGCTTTCTTGCCGCCGCTATTGCTGGTAAAGGAGATATTTGCCGAACCTTCAGCTACTCCGCGAACCAGACCAGTCTGGTCAACGGTTGCTTTCTCCTGATTGTCGGATTCCCACACACCGGTTTTATCGCCGGCATCTGCAGGGGTGATCTGGGCAGTCAGCTGCACGGTCTCACCGGCTTTAACTTCCGGAGATTCCGGAGAGATAGAGACGGTTTTAACCGGCTTTGGGCCGCTCATTTTCCCCAGCACGCCGTCGTCATCCGGGTAAGCGGTGAACTGAACGGAGAACACACGAACATCATCAGACTGGTAGGTCATGGTGAAGTTACCTGCGGTCGCAGCTTTCGGGATGGTCAGAACGTAGTCGGTGGTATCCTGCGGGGTCAGAACCAGCTCTTTGGCTACGTCGATCAGGTTGACGCCCTGTGCGGAGGTGATGGTCACAGCGTTATCTTCTTCGCTCAGGGTAGATCCCGGCATCAGATCGACCATATTCTGCAACACAGACTCGGCCAGCGGCGCAGTGATAGTGATGTTACGACCCTGCACCAGCTCGGAGATGGTGGTCTGCCCCAGCTGGTCTACGGTGACTTTCAGAGTTTCGGTCGCAACTTCAACCTGAACACCGCCTTTGGTGTAACCCAGATCAACGCCACCAAACGACACTTTGCAGGCGCCAAGTTTGATGTTTTTTACATGGGTATTGGACATTGTTGGAAAACTCCTTTTTCCGTTAAATCAGCACCTTCATGGTGCCAATGGTAAGTATATACTCACTTATTTTATTAATTCAACAAATAGCCCGCAAATTCAATCGGGATACCCGCTTCAATCAACGAACCTTCGTTTTTGGGATAAGTAATCGGCATCGACATTGGCCGAACCAACCGGAAGTAAACGCCCTCCGACACGGTTTCTTCGACCGGGAACATGTCCATGATCTTATTGGCTTTCGCCACCGCCTTTGTGATCGTCGCATTACGCACGATGACGGTGAAAGAGTCGTGATAGAAGCCTTTTAACTCATGGTCAATGGTGATCCCCGTATTGGGAGTAACCAACAGAACACCGGACTTCACATTGGCTGGCATGTAGTGACAGAAAATGTCAGTGCCGACTGTACCGATCTTCGCCTTCTGCATCAGGCTCGCAAATGCTTCAATAAACACATCAACCTCTCGTAAAACCTGCTTTCCTTGCCGCTTCTGCTATCGTCTGAGTGAACTGCTTCTCACTGATCTGCACGGCTCTCTCAAGGAACAAAGGCCCAACTCGTGGCTTCACACCAGCGACTGGCGGGTTGGTGACGCTCTTCATGCGGGAGAGATAGCCTAGACGATACTTGCCCAACTCCATGTACTCCGCATAATCGCCAACCTCAACGCCCTGATGCCCTTCGCGTGGTTTGGCTCCAGATACCGATAACTCAATACGCAGCCCGGTATAGCCTTCTTTGACCACTCTCGCGAAGATCGCGCTTTCGAGTGAGCCGGTCTCCAGCGGGGCCATTGCCCGCGCCAGACGCTCAACCAGACGCGCCAGCTTCTCCATGTCACGGATGAGATAACGCTTAAAGGCTTTCTGGCTGTTATTGAGCCTGTCGCCAGCACGCTTAAACTGATGTGCGTCGTACTTCAGACCCATATGTTTGCCCCTACTTCCAGATGCCCAGGGCGCCCACGCAGTCCCCAGCGACGATGCACGCTGGATACCTTCAGCTTTTGCCCCTCCAGAATGAGAACGTCATCAAGCTGCACTGCGGCCTCAAGTGGGATCACCAGAACAGCATCGAACAATTCCAGATTCGCTTTACCGCGACTGCCGGAGCTGTCCGCACGTACCGATGACTTCTCGTTACTTTGCTCAAACTTAACGACGCCGACGTTCGTCTTCCTGACGAACTGCAATTGCGCTTCACCGTAGACGTTCTTCGAACCCAGACGGTAAATCGCTATCTCTGCTTGCCATGAAATGTTCATGCACTCTCCCTGTGGTTGGCAGCCGCACTCATTACCAGGCGAAGGCGCGATTGCTCGTCTTGAGCCTTTCGACCAGAAGTAAATAATGCGACTGGCGTCACGCACGGCGAACAATCATGCGGTTATTGATGTAACTGACCAGCAGTCGCCAGGTACTGCGAGCCACATGCACATTTGCCGCTTTGCCGGTGCGGTACATATTGGTCGTTTCACCAATGGACTCAGACAGAATGCCGTCCTCGCGGGCTGCCGCTACGTCATTACCGTTAGCGATTTCGCAGGCTTCATTAACCACGGCCAGCATTAATGCCTGTTTGAAGTAGTCCGGGAACTCGTCGAATTTCTCCGGCGTCATCTGCTCCCAATCGATCAGATCGTGACGATATGCCCCGTCAGCACCCCACGGAATGTCATAGACGTTCAGCATGTTTTGCGGGCGGTCGTAACGGTCGAAGTCGATACGCAGGACTTTGCGGATTGAGAACGGCAGCGTTTTGACGCGTCTGGTGGCCTCAATGAGACGTTTGCGCATCAGCCCTTCGCCATCAGCTAACAGGGTGTCGCCGTTCAGCATATCGATAGCTTGCATCTGGGCGTCTGCGACCGTTGCGAATGACTGGCCTGGAATTGACAGCTCGAAGCTATTCAGCAGAACGTACATCTTGCGCTCTTCATGCGTCAGCCCGGATGCCACCGCTTTGACAATGACGTGTCGCAGATCGCGCTCTTTATCTGAAAGCAGGTTGTGTTCGGCCGACACGACAACCGGAATGGACATCTGCCCCTCAGTAATATCGAGAGGTTCGTTATCGACGATGATCGCACCTGCGCCATCTCTGACGGTATACGTGGCCGACTCAATATCCAGAACGTTAAATGCAAACGACAGGGAAACTGCTTCCCCGCTACGGTACGTGTCGATCTGCGCCATTACTCACCGCCCTGTGCTTTCAGGATGCCTTCGATCATTTCAACGATACCTTTGGCTTTCACGCCAATCTGGTTGCCGATCTGACGCAGACCCGCAATACCTTCACAGTCCGCAATCGACTCCAGCTCTTCACGAGTAAAGCGCTGTACCGGTTTGGCTTCCACTTCAGCCGTACCACGTTTCATTGGCACAATATCCGGGGCCGCCGTCTCGACAATGTCGTCCGCAGTCAAATCATTGCGGCTGCTGTACGCGGCAGAAGGAGATACATTTTTGCCTTCAACGGTAGTGGCACGCATGGAGGCACAAATCCGCTGCTGATCGATGAATGGCAGTTCGGCAACCGAGATGCCGTCGACAAACTGGATACCGCAGAGAATGCCCGTGTACCCCAAAAATTGAGGCTCCAATAAACGAATTTTTGCTGGTTTCATTCTTCTTCTCACTTAATGGGCGGCATCGCCGCCCATGTGTTGGTTACGCAGCCGGTGCTGCGGTCACTTCAACGGTCGCAGTGGCTTTGTGGCTACCGTCTTCCGTGGTGACTTCGATAGTGGCAGTACCTGCAGCCACACCGGTCACAAGTCCAGTTGCGCTATCAACCGTCGCGAACTCGGCATTTTTTGACGCCCAGGTTACGCGCTTATTGGTTGCGCCAGCCGGTTCGATGTTCGCGGTCAGCTGTACCGTTTTGTTGGCTTCAACGCTGGTGGTGCTCGGATCGACAGAGACGCCAGTAACAGCAACGACAGGCTCAGTGACTTCAACCGTAGCAGTAGCTTTATGGCTGCCATCCTGCGAAACCACTTCAATGGTTGCCGTACCAACGGCTACGCCAGCTACGTTACCGTTCTGGTCAACGGTCGCTTTGTCGTTATTTTTGGAAGTCCAGGTGACTCTTTTATTTGTTGCGTTTGACGGTTGTACATCAACGCGCAACTTGACCGATTTCCCCTTCTCAACAGAGGTAGAGTCTGGCGTTACCGTAACGGACTCCACGCTGACAGGCTTAACGGTCACTTCGACTGACGCAGAAAGCTGAGTCTGCTTATCGGTGGCGGTGATCTTCACTTTTCCCGGAGTCACGCCAGTAACCAGACCCGTACCGCTGACTGTGGCGACCTGGTCATTGGCCGACGTCCAGGTGAATGAATCTGCGCTTTTGCTCATGGTGATACCTGCACTAAGTTGAACGGTTTTACCCACCAATACGGACGGCGCAGCCGGTGTAATGGTGACAGACTGAGTGAACGGAATTGCCCGGAAGCAAGCCGCAAGATGGTTCTGCTGGCGCTCGCTCAGAGGCTCGTTGGAGATGGAATTGGTGAATCCGGCACGGCACATATGCCCCGTGAAATCCGCAAACGCCTCTTCCGTGATCTTCATCTTTTGTTCTGGCATTTCTCGCTCCTACAAAAAGGGTGGGCGTATAGCCCACCCTTAAATGGTAGATAATTACTTACCTACTATACTGATCAAATTTTTACGTTGGTCAGCGCGGCGATAGCCTTGTCGTGCTTGTTCGCCAGAGAGCAGTACCACTTAACGCGGGTACGGGTTGCGTCTTTGTTCTGAACAGTACCGATGTTCTCAACAACGATACCGGCGTTTTCACCGCCATACAGACCAGTCACACCGTTCTCTTCGGACAGGTGCAGGCAGTAGATGCTTGCTTTGCCAGAATCAGTCGGGATGAAGTCGTTCACAATGAACGGTACACCGTTGTGGCACAGCATCGGACGACCGAAGTTTTCCATCATGATTTCGGACGGGCCGAGGCTAACGGTACGCAGCAGAGCGCGATAAGCACGCAGGTGCTCGGAACGCATCATAATGCAGTCTGCGCCCAGATCTTTCACCGCGTCGACCAGCTCGTCGAACATGGAGAAGGTCATGGAAGCGCCTTCGATGTCGATCTTCTGATCGTCGTGCATCAGCTTCGGAATACCGTCGAACGCTTTGTTGTTGGTGCTGGAGTCGCCCAGAATCAGGTTGCGGCGGAATGCGCGAGCCAGACCTTTCACCTTCTGACGAACCTGGATTGCCAGCTGGTTGTTGGTGTCGGACATAGTGGTCGCCAGGAATTTGTCGACGTCTACGTCGCCTGCCAGGATACGCAGCTTCGCAACGTGTTCGGTGAAGGTTGCAGCGCCTTCGGTGATGGTGTCGTTCACATCGATGAAGGTTGCTTCGCTCAGGGTAGCTTCGCGGTTGTAGAGGTATGCCTTAGAATTAATCTTCATGAAAGGCAGAACAGCGAACAGGTCATCGCGATCGATGATGGTCTCGATCACACCCTGCTCAAGTTCGTTGTTAGACAGCTTTTCAGCTTCATCACGCAGTAATGGCATCTTTCATTTCCCTATGATTTAAGATGTTACTTGAGTCCGATTTTCCCCAGGCCGGAGGTCAACTTATCCATAGTCGACTTGCTCTTCGGCTGGTTTACTTTGTGGGTCGGTTTGCTATTGGAACCAGCACCCTGCTTGGCTTCGCTGCGCAACAGTGCGTCAGCTTCCGGATCTGCACGCAGAATGCGCTCAATCGCGGATTCGAACGGTAACGGTTTGCCTTCACCGTCAACCAGAACTGCACGTTCTTTCTGACCGGCTGGCTTATCAAAGCCCACAACACTACCGTCTTCACCCACTTCGAAATGAGAGCCGTAGATAACGCGAGCCTTAGCCGGAGTCATCAGAACTTTGTCACGCAGGAAGGCAGAGCCGCTGAAGGAAGCGCCAACAGTCATTTCGACCAGTTGAGCCTTCAGTGCGGCGTTCTCGCTCTCCAGAGTGGAGTAGCGTTCGTCGCGCTGTGCCAGTTCAGCCTGGTGCGCTTCGATCATCTGCTTTTTCACAGCATCGAACTCACCACGGCGTTCCAGTTCAGCCTGCTCCGCCTCCCGACGTGCGGTTTCTGCGGCTTGTTCAGCTTCGAGAAGCTGGCGAGCACGTGCCGGGTCAATATCACCGTACTGAGCCAGCTGATCGGCCAATGTGCGCTCTTTCTCCTTGCGCTTCATGTTCTCTTTCAGCAGGTCAGCACCGGCTTTCTTGGACTTACGCAGTTCTGCCAGCAACTCTTCCTGAGTCATACCGGCATACTCGTCGTCGTCACCCTTCGGTTGCTCTTTTTGCTCGCCCTGTTTGCCTGGGTCTTGATTGCCCTGCTCATTGTCTCCAGCAGGAGCACCGCCACCAGCGCCTCCGCGCTCATGCGCTTCAGCTACATCCATCAGGCCACGACGGGCCATAAGCATTTGCCACAGATTCATAGAAATTCCTTTTCGTTACTTATCACTCGGTCTCTTGAGTAGATGAGTCCCCATTCCTCGGGGTTGATCTTGCCCGCTTTCTTGGGCTGCATCTTGATCATAAGTAAGTACTGACTTATTTTCAAGGGTGTTAAGATCATTTTTTGGAGGAAATTTCAAGAGATCTTTTTGAAATTCCTTTTGCATCGCCTCGGAAATGTTCGGGAAGACCTTCTCGATGAGCATTTCCATCTGATGACGACGAACAGAATCAGGCGCCTGAAGCAGCGACAGTTTCTCGGCAACGGCAAACTCGTCAGTCAGACCGCGAATGTCGAAACTTTCCGGGTATGCGATCAGAGAGTGGTCTTCATCCAGTTCGACACCCATCCATTTCGCTGCCAGCTGCATCATCTGGCGCTCTGCCCTTTCGAGGCGCTCTGCTTTTGTCACCAGCAGACTGTTAACGCGCTGGAAGTCGTACATCTTCGCTGCGCCCGAAGAGTTATCGATGCCCTGCGCGTTATCCTGCTTGGTTCGCTCACCTGCCACACCAACGGAATGGTAGATCTCGTTAATCACCGTCTTAATCGTGGTGATGATCATCTGAGCCTGTTTCGGGTCTGGAGACAGGTAGAATGGCTGATTACCGCTCTCAGAGTCGAAGGTGAAGACGCGTTTTGTCCCCATTTCGAGCACTTTGGTGTGGTTTTCATCGCCCGGCAGCAGTGACTGAACCGGGATCGCCAGCTGGCTGAATGTCTGATCCTGAATAATCGCGTCAAGGTTCGACAGGTAGTTGGCCACGGCGCGGTCAAGATAGGCGATATCGTCAATCAACGACGGGCTGAAATACGGAGACTCGCTTTCGCCAATGCAGTCCACCGGAAACACCGGCACCACGCCCAGATTGTGCTGGCCGCTATCCTCCAGAACGACTTTGGCCTGACGACGACCGCTATTTCCGGAACCTTTCTTCACTTCTTCACGGAACAGATACCACTCGTTTTGCGTCCACAGACGGTAACGCTGGTATTCCTGCCCGGTTGACGTGAACGGATCTTCGTCGTCGCGCGCGATTTCAACAATCAGCGCCCACAACATATTGCCGTCTTCGTCCCAGGCAACATCAAGCAGCTGCTGCGGCGAAATCCAGTAAGCGTAGGCACGCGCATCATTTTTCTTCTCGTCTGCAACAGACTCAACATCGACGTTCATGGTGCTGTCCACGACAACCCAGATACGGCCATAAATGGATGATTGCAGATCGATAGCCGCCATAAACGCATCGATGGAGGTGTTCTGGCGCGTGGCTCGCTTCCAGAAATTGCGGATCTGCTCCGGCGCTTCATCAGTGTTGCGGTGAATGACCTCTTTGAAGAGGTATTTGTTGATGAGGTTTACCACTTCACGAGTGTGGTTGAAGCGATAAGCGCGTTCCAGGCGCTCTTTGAACTCCTGATCGCCCTCTTTGAAGTAACGGAAGATATTGTCGTTGAACCAGGCACGCCCGCCAGCGTAGGTGCTGGCGAGGAAGTCCCAATGTTCTTTTTTCTTCTCATATTCAGGGTGGCGTCGTGCCACAAGGTCTTTGATTTGCTTGTCAGTCAATTCCATTTGCTTTTCCTTTCCTTTTAGGTAAGTGCTTACCTATCTAGATCCACCAAGAATAACACGATTTTTCACCGGATACCTACGATGAACCGGATAACCCAACGCATCCGCACTGTGTTCGATGCCGCCAGTCTTATCCATATCGCGTGAGCCTGGCTTGTAGATCACCTTCTCCAGCGAGTCGATGAGGTGTTTGCACTTCGGATCGATGTACAACCGGGTTTCGCCCGAGGCACTCATCAACATGCGATTCACTGCGTTAACACGGTCTGCGATCGGCGGGTGCTTCTTCGGATAATCGACTCGAAGGAAACCTTTTTCCTTGAAGATATCGACGTCCGATTCACCGCGTGCGTGCTGGCGATACGCACCTGCCGGGTCAGGGAAGATAGTGACCTGAGACTTCCAGCGCCAGAAACGACGCTCCAGCTCATCACACACTTCAGCCGTGTTGGATGAGAACAGCACAACCTCGTCCACGGCCCACAGCTCACCATTTGGCTGCGGCTGCAGGATGACCGATGACATAGGGTCGATGTTGAAGTCCTGACCAACCCAGATCGGCAGTTTCGGATTGAACTGGAGTGGCTTCACATGCACATTGCGGTCGAACGGGTAGTAAACGCGTCCGGACATGTTTTCGAAGCTGGCCAGGTATTCCTGCGCGAACGATTTAGGGTCCATATCGTTCTTCGCCGCTTCGATTTCCGCGCTCGGTACGAACGGAGAATCGGCCGTAACGAACTGCCAGCTCTTCCACTGCCCTTTGCGTTGCAAATCTTTGTTCTGACCGATAGTCCACAGCTTGTGGAACTCGGAGAAGCCTTTTGGCGTACCGATGATCAGCGCACCGCCACGGGTAGAGGACAGTGTCGGACGCAGTACCTTGTACCAGGTGTCAGGCTTCATATCCTGAAATTCATCGAGCACCACGAAGTGCAGTGCCACACCACGAAGCGTATCGGGCTTATCCGCACCTTTCAGCGCGATTTCAGAGCCGTTCTTCAGCACGATGGTCATCGTGGTGTCGTTTTTCTTACGAACCCATTTACGAGGCAGAACTTCCTGCAGGTCATCCCACAAGATCTGGCGAGCCATCTGGTAAGTCGGTGCGACGTACCAGACACGTTGCTTTTTCTCTTTGGCTGCCGCGCGGATGATGGTGGAGATCGACAACCGGGATTTACCCCAGCGTCGACCCGCACACACCACTTTGAAACGATGTGGCGACTGGAAGACTTGCATCTGCCCAGAATGCAGCTGTACGAGACTCAGAGACGACGGGATGGCCATAGTTAGACGCTCCCATCACTTTCATCACCAGACGCGTCAGAATCGCCCTCTGCTTCGCTCAGTGCTTCCTCTTCGAGTGACTCAAGCAGATCGTCATCAATCAGATCCGGCTCATCATCTTCCTTACGCAGCTGCGCCACCTGGGAAGGCGTAAGTTCGCCAAATACCAGGTTCGGGATTTCGTCTTCTTCGTTCTCAGCGCGATCCATACCGAGCGCTTTCGAGGATATTTCGAAGCACTTAGCGAGTGTGCCGCTGGCACGCTGGAGACTCTTCAGGTCATCTTCGATGGTTGCGAGTGGCTTGCCGTCCTTCTTGGCTGTGGCCACCTCATGCATCACCATCCGACCGAGTGCGAATGCCCAATCGTCGTAACGAGTCCGGCGCTCTTCGATTTTCTCTGCACGCGCCTTCGCACGCAGCTCTGCGTCGGATTTGAGCGACTCGCGCACCATCTTCCCAACGGAGTCCGCGCCTTTCTCTAATCCACGCTTTTTGAAATGTCTGGAGAGCGTTTCACGACGAATGCCGTACTCTTCCTCCAGCTTGGAGAGTGTGTATTCGCCGGAAGTCCACTTTGCTTCGGCTTCTGCCCACTCAGCTGGCGTCAGGCGAGTTTTGCTCTCGTCTTTTTCTACAGTCATAGATCCCTCTAAAACACTCAGAGCGCATCCTTGCGCTCCTAAACAACTTGTTTAATTCTGTGCCTAACCAATTTGTTTTCTGGGTGTTTAAAACCGGGCTGGGGAGTATTCAGAACCTGCTTCCGTATATATTTAATAAGTCACTTAGTATTTATATATACGGAAGCAGGCTCTCAAACTGGCTCCCAGACCGACTTACATCACCAGTAATTTGGCTCTGGCACGACCTAAAGTGGTCAGTCCCAGCGTGCGACGGTGGTAGCCGGAATCACCGCGCTGGCGGCACATTCCTTTCTCCACCAGCCCCTTTTTCACCAGTGCGCGGATAGAGAACTGCATACTCTGTTTGGTCGTTTTGTACGGCAGCACTTCAAGCAGCTCGTCCAGATCGAGCAGATACCCACGCTCATGGCCTAAATTGATGGTTTTGATGATGTCTTTTTGTTTGTCGGTCAACGTCATGGCAAATCCTTATGCCGGTAATGCAATTTCAAGAGGTTTATTCAAAGGCTGTTTGTCGAATGCCAGCAGTGGCAGCGTGTCCGGCAGCTGACGACCAAAGTCCGGGTTTCGGTACACGCCATACAGCGGAGACGTGAAGCTCAGGTTGTGAATGTCCTTGAGCAGCTTCACGATGCTGGCCTCGTCCACCAGACTGTCGGCAATGTCCTGAATCGTCGTGCCACGATTACGCCCGGCTTTGGCCAGGGAACTGTTCTTGTGGTAGTCAGCGACCAGATCACGCAGCGCACGACGACGGCGAGACTCGCTCATGGCGAACAGCTCTTTGACGATCGCTTCGTTGTCGCCAGGGTCGGAACGGAAATGACGCTGGAAGACGCGCAACGCACTCTCATAGCTCTTCGGACGCTCCGGACGGATGAACTGGAACCCTGCTTTCATGGCGAACGGGTTGTATTTGCTCATCGACGACTGGATCTCGATGATTGGCCGGTCGTGCATCCTGCTAACCAGGTTAATCATTCGATAGGAGACGCCGACGCCGCGGTACTGAGTGTCCACAACGGAACGGCTGATCACCGCAAAGTTGTTGTTCACGTACCGCCCCCAATACTGGTTGGCCACGGTGGTATTGGTGGTTGGCTTCAGCTTAGGAAACATGCGATGGCGAGGCGCCAGCAGCAGTTTCGGGTAAGCCATAACCACGACGCCCACCAGCCGGTCGTCCAGTTCGCAGCGATAATACGTTGGCGCGAACGGCTTACCATCCGTCTTGTAGTGCAGCGACTTCAGCGCGTGCCAGTCTTCAACCGTGCCTTTGGTAACGGTCATACGCTCCAGAAAGTCCAGATGACGCGGGAACTCTTCCGGGCGGTAGCGTTTGATGATGATGTCTGTCATGTCGATCACCTGCGCTCGATATTGGCATTGATGAAGTCCAGGCGAAGCGATTCCATCGCCCCAACCATGACGTATGGACGCCCACCGTTATGCCAGCAATCCAGAACACTGCCGTCGTTGTTGATCATCAGCAGCGCCAGGCTCTGGCTTTTGCCTTCTCTGGCGTACTGGAGTGCTTCTTCCAGCAGGCGGATGACTTCAACGTTGTTGTTGTCAGCCTCTTTCGATGGCTTCAGCTCTACGATCTTCAAATCAGGCATATTCCACCTTCACGCGTTCTTTGTAGTGCTTGGTGATCTGCATATCCGGGCGCAGCGCGTTCTTCAGGTCTTCGTGGGTCGTCGCCACCATTACCGTCGCACCAACCTTACGGGCGGCACGCTGGAGGTTCGACGCCACAACCTGAGCGGTTACACGGTCGAGAACAGCGCCAAATTCGTCGGCCGCCCAGACTTTCGCGCCGGACTCGATCAGCTTGGCGATCTTGAGACGGTATTTCTGGCCGTCAGACATCTCGGATGGCTTGCGCACAAAGAGATAGGCGTCATTCAATCCGGCCATAGACAGCAGCCCCAGCGCTTCGCTGGTGGTATTGCCCAGCTGGTCGATGACGTTAACCTCATTGTCGAAGGTAAAGTCATCGATGGAGGCTACAGAAAGCCCTTCATCCTTCATCTGGCGTTGCAGCTCGCGCAGCACAACGGATTTACCGGAACCGGATTGGCCGGTGATGTACACCACATCGCCCTGCTTCACTTCCAGCTCCAGATTGTCGTAAAGCGTCCACTCTTTTTCGTCCAGGCCAAGACCGAACGATTCGGCAATCTCCAGCGTGCGCGTGGTTTTGTTCACGCGGGTCTGAAACGATACGTTGATGGTGTATTTGCTCATGCAGCCAGCTCCCCAGAAGAAACTTTCTCCGCATACGCCACGAAAGCGTCTACCCCGCTCTCTCCCGTGATTTCTTCCATGTGGGCAAGCAAATCCCCAACCACAATGGCAGAGCCTGCCGGGAGCGTTTTAAAGCCCAATACGTCGATGACGCGGACTTCTTCAGCGGCCACTTCGCGACTGATCTCGGTGTGCTCTTCTTTCTGACGTTCCGTCTCTTCGCCCAGATCGAGCACCAGAGAGCCGGTTTCCATCTCTTCGGTCATGCTACCGACAAGCACGTTCAGCTCGCGCTCTTCAAAACCGAAGACCTCGACCTCTCCCAGCACCAGGGATTCCAGTTCCTGCTGCAATTTGATGGCGTCGTAGTCAATACTGGCCAGGCGGTTGTCTTCCAGACGCTTCGCCTTCACTTCTTCTTCGCTCAGATCGTCGCGAACGATGACCGGCACACGCTCCAGACCAGCCAGAAGAGCCGCCTCGCGACGACCGTGGCCAGTAATGATGACGTCGTGCTTGTCGACCGTGATCGGCTGGTCAAAACCGCGCTTTTTGATGGCGGCCGCCAGGTCGCGGATCTGCTGTTCGTCATGTTTTTTGGCGTTCATCTCATACGGGATGAGTTCTGCCGGGTTTCGATAGACGATTTCAAAGTTTTTGGTCATTACATACGCTCCTTGTAGTAGTCGACCAGCCACACCAGGGCTTCCCCGGCGTTCTCCATTTCGTTACCGGTATTGATTCCCTGCTCTTTGATGATGGTTTTGATGGTGTCGGCGACGCGATCTGACGCATCAAACGTCACTTTGAAGCGCATCGTCTGGTGTTCAGCGCCGACTCGCTCGGTTTTATCGCGTTTGTCCTCATCGACCGGCTCGTCATCGCCACGGGAGAGCGCTTCCAGCGCTTCAAGATCGATAACGGACGCTTTGGCGAGTGTTGCCGCCATTTCGTCGTCATATGGGGCGATATCGGACAACCGGTAGTCGATTTCAGACTGGATTTCTTCGATTAAGCGCTGCAAAGCGACCTGATCGTCTTCGCCGTAGCGCTCGTTATCGACGAGGGACATCTGTTTGGCCACCAGGTCGTTAATTTTGCCCACGGAGATGACGGGAACCGTTGAAATGCCCTGCTCCATCGCGGCACGCCAGCGGTGTTCGCCACCGAGGATCTCAAAAACGCCCCCGTCCAGCTCCCGCGCCAGAATTGGCTTAAAAAAGCCCAATTTTTTGATAGAGCCTTTCAGTTTTTCGAAGTTTTGCGCCCCAACGGAGTTGGTATTCCAGGGATTCGGACGCAGGTTCGCGACTTCCACCTGCAGAATCGTAATTTTCACATCCATAATTCTGATACAATCCATTGTATAAGTACTTACTTACTATAATAGCCAATTACCATACAAAAGGCACGAAGGAAAGAGGTTTATGACAGTTCGGATTGTATCGAATGCAGTCAATGCGCTGATTTCTGGCGCTGATGACAACGTGAAACGGCTCGTTCAGGAGATGTTGAGCTATGAAGTGGAGGCTGGTGACTGGAAAGGAACCAGCACGATGTTCAACTGGAGCAAAAACGCATTCCCGGCTGGGTTTGCGAAGCCAGTAGCAGCCAACCTTCTGAAAGCTGGCATAAAATGCGTGCATGTGCGTAAGGAAAAAGCCCCCGCGCTGGGCAAGCCGAACCCGGTAGTTAACCCATTCCCGTATAACCCGGACTATGCGTATCAGGATCAGACTGTGGAAACACTGGTGCGCGAAGGGATGATGATTGCCCAGATTGCGACGGGTGGCGGTAAATCGAACGTAGCGTGTAAGGCAGCTGCTCGCATTGGTCGTATGACGCTGTTTTTAACCACGCGCTCGGTTCTGATGTTCCAGATGGCAGAGAACTTCCAGAAATCCATCGATTACCGCGCGGAGAATGGCGAGCCGTGGCTGAAAGGCCAGAAAGTTGGGGTGATTGGATCTGGTGAGTTCCAGGTCTCGCGCCATATCAACGTTGCCACGGTGCAGACCCTGGCCAGTTTTCTCGAAGAGCCACCGCGCGACGCATCACCGGAGAAAAAACAGTACCACCTGAAGCGCCGGGAACTGGTTAAGCGCTTTCTGTCCAGCGTTTCTCTGCTGATTCTGGAAGAGGCACACGAATCATCTGGTTCAAACTTCTACGATATCGCCCGGTTGTGCATCAATGCCGATTACCGTCTGGCGCTGACAGCTACGCCGTTCATGAAGGACTCGACCGAGGCAAATATGCGTCTCATGGCCGTTGCCGGCCGCATTGAGATAAAGGTAACGGAGAAATATTTGATCGATCGAGGTATTTTAGCGAAACCATACTTTCTATATCATAAAATCGCGTACACTCCAGACGAGGTGCGGATTAGGGCTGAACTTGCTTCGAAACACCTGAACTTTCGGGTTGGAATGAGTACGGCTTACCAGAAAGCCTATCAGTTAGGCATCGTTTACAATCTGGGCCGCAACGAGGCTATTGTGCGCGAAGCGTTAATGTACAAAAGTCACGGTCTGAACTGTATGACGCTGGTTCGTTTGAAGCGTCATGGTCAGATTTTGATGGAAATGATGAAGGAAAGCGGCCTGAAGGTCGATTTCATCTACGGAGAATCAAACCAGACTACCCGACAAGCAAAGCTCAACAGTCTGGCGGCAGGCAAGATAGATGTTCTGATTGGTTCAACCATTCTGGATGTTGGTGTCGACGTTCCAAGCGTAGGGGCGGTGATTCTGGGTGGTGGCGGCAAAGCCGAAGTTGAGATGCGCCAACGTGTTGGTCGCGGTCTTCGAGCCAAAAAGAATCAGGCTAACGTGTGCTTTATTACCGACTTTATCGACGTGAGCAACAAATATCTCATGTCGCATTCATATGAGCGGAAGCACATTATCGACACGACGCCTGGGTTTGCCGAGGGCGTTTTGCCGGTGGGTAGCACATTCGATTTCACTGTTTTGAATAGAGAGTAAGCATGAGCGAGAAACGCGCTATACACTGCCAGGTTCAGTTAACCGAAAAAGCAAACGACAAGCTGGAAACCTTTCAGAATCGACTGCGTGAACGCAATATTAAGCTGTCAAAGGCAGACATCATCAATCTGGTGCTGTCCAACATGACGATGGCTGATTTTGATAAGGCAGCTACGTCATTAGAGGCTTCTGCAAAGGCCCGTGAAAAGGTCATGAAGATTTACGAATCCTCTGGCATGACCAAAGAAGATCTGGCCGATATTCTCAAACGTCTCGATTAAGCATTAAGGGCGTCGCAAGACGCCTTGTTCGTTGAAGTGATAAGGATTTAGTTCAAGCCATGAAACACGTTCTACTTCCACTGATTACCATCCCCGTTTTACTCCTGAGTGCATGTTCATCCCGCCCTGTGTCTGTAGCCGATGCAAAACCGGCGCCGCAGGCCAGAGTTTTCAAATACCAGACGTCTGCACCAACCACGCTGGTGGTTATGAGGGACAAAGGTATGATAGGTGCGGGCTGTGACGCGTCCATCTTCATCAATGGTGAGACGGTTGCAAAGCTGGAGACCGGTGAAAAAGCGACGTTCCATCTGGATGCCGGGCAATGGATTGTTGGCGCTTCACTGGAAGGCGCCGGACTGTGCGCACTGAACCCTGCTCGTCAGGAACGCGAGACCATCACCAAAGCTGGCGAGACGAAAGTCTTCCGGGTGTTCACCAGCAACGCAGGTGACATCGATATCCTACCAACGACACTGTGACGATATGACGAATATTACTGACATCACCTACGGGATTCCTGCAGAAGTCTGGCCGCGCGATTACACCAACGTGGAGAAGGCGCTGATGTTCTGGCGTAAGTCTCTCATTCCTGTAAGGGTCACGATGGAAGATGGTCAGGTGTTCTGCATGTACGTTCAGGGTCTCATGTCGTCGCGCAACAAAGTCGATCTTTGCCCTGCCCCGTTCGACAAAGAAAATCGTATAAGGCTCCCACTTGAGCGAATCAGTACGATTGAATCAGGTGTGACAGAAGGCATTGCGCACGATTTCACGGGTCGGACAACGGTACACCCAGACTATGTGGACAATCGGCCATCTCGCCGTGATTTCTTCAAAATTTGTCGCCAGGCTCATGAGATGCAGAAGTCTATAAGGGTCTACATGGCGGATGGCCGTGAAATTGAGGGTGTGTCTTCAGGCGTTGACGCTTGCCAGGTCACGCTCAACATGGGGGACGGACGGAAGACAGTCGTCATGTTCGATTGGGTCGAACGGATTTTACCGTTTTAAATCTATAAGGGTAATAACCGGCTAAGTCCGGTTATTATTTTATGTGTCACTTCCCGTTATATTTATTTCCCCTAATCCCTATTCCATTTTAAATATATAAGGGTGAATGACCGAATAGGGAATTTATTTAGGCAACACCTTCGAGAAAACGCGTTTTATTTCTAAGACTTTGATTTTTATTGAAGAAAAATTTTTTCGTTCCCGCGTAAAAAACTCTTGATTTTAATTTCTGTATATCGATAATTGGTCACATCGAAAGCGAACACGCTAACGATAAACAAATAACAAATTAAGTTATCAATATTACATAAGGATTAAAATCATGTCTAACGTTGCTATCTCTAAAAAATCCATCATCGACGCTGCTGTAGTTATCGCTAATGAATTACAAGTTGCAGCCAATAACGCTACTCAGACTTATAACAATCATTATCAGAATGGTACGCACACAAAAGCAGATAAAGCTAACATGCTTGCAGCGACTACCAAACTTGCATACTTCACCAACAACGTTTTAAACGCTGTTAATGATGAGAAATTAGCTGGTGTCTTTTACTACGCGATTAAAGCAAGCAAACAAGCGCCAGAAGTGTTTTTCCGCGAAGCTATGACCAATAGCTATTCACTCGAAAAATTGGTTTATCTGGTTAAGTCTATCAAGTCTGGTAAATGCGTTTATTCCGTCGCTGATATGTCCGGATCTCGCGTATTCGCATTAATCGAAATGATTAATGATGAATTAGAAACATTCACAAATGGCGCTGTATTCGATTTAATGAATGAAGCTAAAAAAGCATGTGAGATTAAATTAGACGCTGGCTACACTCAAGCCAATCAGCTTATCAATTTGTGTGAACGTCTCGGACTGGTCGAGAAAATAAAAGGAATGGGCGCTGCTAAAAACGGATCGCAACAATATCGCTTTATCAAGAATGATTTTTATAACTATCTGGCTGATGCTTTCAAAGCGTAATTAGATGGATATAGCGCCCACTATGGGCGCTAGTTTTAAGGATAAAAATCATGATTAGTTATGACCAGATCCGCGCGGAATATCGCGCAAAATATCGCGCTTATAAACTTGAATTAATCGGCGACTTAAAAGCGCAACGTGACAAATTAAATTTTACGTTTTCTGATTTGCTTAACAGCAAAAGAGACTGTAAACGCAAACGTGAATATTTGCGCTTGTCTGAAATGATCGGAAAACTGCAAAACAGCATTTAAGCAATAGCGCCCATAGTGGGCGCTTTTTTCGTTTCAAGATCCGCACATCATAACGCGCCATTGTTGGCGCGTTTTTTATTGTCTGAAGTCAGCCAAAACAGACCCAAAATAAGCGCCATAAACGCGCCAATTTAACGCGTTTTTATGTGTGGTGGTCATACCCATTACCCACAATAAAAAACACGTTATAGCGCGTTTTACAGCGTTTTAGCGCGTGGTTTATTTTGTCGTGTCGTGGGCGTGATCGTCTGGCGATAGCTGGCGACGTGATCCGCGCTATCCTTCGGGACGTGTCGGCAATGTTGGCGCTATCCGTGGGCGCTCGCGTATCATTGGCACGTTGGCGCGACGTGTACGCGCTTGCAGTGGTTTACCCACGGATTCACATAATCACATAGCGAAAGCTATCTGGATGGCTCAGGGGCTGAAACTCCACCAGCGTTACCCCAGCGCCCCTGCGATATTTTCTGGCAGGATTCTGGACTTCTCCCGCTCTGTTTTCTACATAAAGGCAAACCCAGCCGTTTCCCGAAAATTCCCTGGCCGTTTCCCTTCGGTTCCCCGGACAGCCCTCTGGCCGTTTCTGAATATCCCTGCGGCAGCTGGTGGACGAAAAGAAAGGGGCGTTTCCAGCCCCTCCCCTCTTACTTGCCAGTCAGGATGTGAATGCGGTTCTTTCCGTACACCTCTTTCACGTATTCCCCGCACGAGACACTCCACGAGTCGATTCCTGCTTCGTAGGTGACGTTTTTGCACTTGATGGCATTGTTGGCGATACGCATCCCCTCCCCCACTGCTTCCTGTTCGCTGAAGTCGAACCCGGATTCTGTTTTAACCCATAGCGCGATCTGCGTGGCGAACTCGATGAGTTTTGACTGGCAGAAGCGACCGCTGCGTACCGGGAAGATGAATACGCCAAATCCCGAAGTGGAGACATACGCTTTTTCAAATACGCGTTTATGGCGACGGTTGCAGATAATGTCATTGGTGATCTGCTGTTTCTCTTTCCCGGACAGCTCGATGGTTACATTGTCACGCCAGGCTCCCAGCACGCTTTTCTCGTTATCAGAGAACGTCACAGAAATATGGCCATGCGCAGGGGTGTTAACAGTAGCGATAAAGTTCATGGTGATAATCCTTTAAACAACTTGTTTTCTTGTTGGTTTAATTATCGCTACGCGCATAAGGCGTCCAAGCGTTCTGTTCCGGCAGCTGGTGGCCGGCAGGGAGTCGGAGGGTTGTTCGGTAGCCTGGCGACAAGAGGTGGGTGTTTTTAGCCTGCGGGAAACAGGATGGTCATTTAAGGCCACCGGCGTGGGTGGCCTCGTTCTCTTAGTGGAGCAGACCGACGTCGATGGTATCGCCGGAGCCATCCACGCGGATCATCAGCATGGCGAAGGCATTTAATGGGTAGCCTGCGTGCCAGTCCGGGAAGCGGTCATCGCGCATGAAGTCGGCAATATCATAAACGCTGTCCTCAAAGCGGAAGAAGCGGGCATCACATTGTTCGTCCTGTTCAACGTGATCCATTTCCTGCTGTTCTTCCGGCGACAGGTCGAGCCAGGATTCCAGCCATACGTTTTCAGCTTTAGGGGAGATAGTGAAATCGGTCATGTGCATATCCTCAATGCGTAAACATCTTGTTTTCTTGTTGGTGTAATTATCGCACTGTGGATAAGGCAAAAAACATTTTGTTATCGGGGATAAGAAAATGGCGCGGGGTACGCGCCATTGGAGGGATTAAGCGAATACGCTTTCCGGGATGTAGTTTTCAACCGGTTCGTTGGACACGATGCGCAGACCGTATTGTCCAAGCCAGGTGTTGCTCGGGTTCAAGTAGGAGGTGTACAGCTCGTCTGCTTTCACCATCATCTTCTCAAACATCTCTTTGTCTACGCCGCGGAAATACGTTTCCAGTTTCAGCAGCATTGGTTCGGATGCGTCGCTGATGCTCTGGAAGCCTACGGTGTACACCCAATCCTCTTCTGTCCCGGTGCGGATCAGGGTGGTGGTGAGCACTTCAGTCCCGTTCGTGCTGTCACGCAGAATAGCGGTCAGTTTTGCAACTTTTCCGCCTGAGGTTGTTTCTGACGCATAGTACAAATCAAGAACCAGGTTTTCACGAATTACAGTCATTTTTGGTCTCCCTGTTGTTGACCTGATTATATTATTGTCATAGGTAAGCACTTACAATACGGGCAAGCAAAAAAGCCCCGAAGGATGGACGGGGCTGTCGTAGTGACGACTAATCGCTTTTGCACATGTCAGGCTGTCGCCAGGAGAGAGGCACGCTGGATTTCTTGCTGGGCTACTTTGTTCGCTTCCAGTAGCGCCTGTTCCAGCTCTCCTTCCGGCCAGATGATCTGTTTTGCCATCCACCCTCTCCCACTCTGGCGACGCACACTCATTACGTAACGCGTGCGGGAACCATTGTCGAACGAGACCAGCGTCTCTTTGAACAGGCGAATGGCAGTGCCGTTGGCGATGATATCGAGCAGGGTCAGCTGGCTCATTACGGTTGGTTTTTCTTTACGTGGCTGGCCCGCGCTCAGTTTGGTGATCATCGCGTTTTTCATAATTCACTCCGTAAACAACTTGTTTTCTTGTTGGTGTAAACAATTCCAGCGAGAAAACGGCTACAAAGCATAGCGTTACGGTGCTGCGCTGCCCCGGAGGTTGCAAACAGCAAAAAGCCACCGTGCTGGTGGCCTCACTCTTAATCTTCGTCGTCCGGGAACTCGATGTGTACCGCGTCCACCAGCTCCCGCTGTTCATCTTCACTGAGCAGTTGCCAGATATCCTTCCCTTTGGGTGATTCCCCTTCAGCCGGGACGAAAGACCACAACTTGCGGTACAACTCCGGCCCCACAGCATCCAGACACTCAGCCAGTGAATCCACGCCCCACACCTCAACCATCACAGGCATCTTAATCATCTCTTCACCCTAACTTCGTTTCTGACGTCGTGCAGTTCCACGCGACGGACATTGGGTTGTCCTCGATATGGAAATCAAACGTCCCTTTTCTATATCCTTCAGAGATGAGCGTCGCCACGCGACCAGCAACATCCTGGGAACGGATAACGTCATCGAGGGAGATCTCACACTCGGGGGACTCTTCCTCGCCACAGAGGGTGATGCTGATATTCAGATGCTTGTACATGTGTTTCTCCATTGTCTAAACACGTTGTTTTCTTGTTGGTGTTATTATCGCAATAAGAAATCGGGGAAAAAGAATTCCTTAAAGGCTGATGTGCTTGTGCCGATTTATTGCTATGTATGTATCTGGCTAACTCAGAGGGAATGTGATGAGCACTAAAGACTACACAGACGGGTACTTCAGCATCGACGCCGAAAGAGGCGAGTTGCTACATGGCGGCATCGCTGTCGGACGCGTCGTTTTGGTTAACGGTCAGATTTACACAGAGCTGGACGATACCAGTTCAAGCGCACCTGTCGTCTCCGGCCCCTTCGGGACAAGAGAAGAGGCGCTCGATGATTTGTGGGACAACAGGGACGATGCGAATCAGGGCAGTGAGATTTTCGAATAAACGTCCTCGGCGATTTCACCACCAAAACCCGTAACCCTTTACACTAGATCTAGCTTCCCGATATGAGCGTGCGAAGCTGATCTGGTCCCAACGCTCAACTGCGGGATTCACCAATTCCCGCACTCTTCAGGTGAATGAGGAAAAGGCATACTCCCGCAGCCGTCCCTCGCTCTGTACCGGGATGTACCCGTTTCCCGACCGGCAGCCAGCCTTTTCCCGGTTCGTATAGCGGGATTCCCACCGTTTCCCTGAAAACCTCCAGCCTTTACCCTGCGGCGATGCTCCCGTTCGTGAAAAGGGAAACGGCCTTTTCCCTGGATGGCCCGAAGGCTGACCGAAGGGGTGGAGAGAGACATTACGGGTGACAAAAACTATGGCTTGAATTTCTACGAAGAAAGTAGCGATACCTCTCTTCCCCTTCCCACTTATACCTCCAGTTCAATCTCTACGGATTTTCTCTCCTGTGGACGTGCAAACCTTCCCCCTGATAACGCTCTATACGGCAAGTATTCCTTTGGGTGAAATGGGTGGTTTGTTCTCTCTATCGGCGTATGTGGTTTCGTTGTTCTTGAGGTGGTTCTTCTCTGTGTTTTCGTCTGGGTTGTTCTCGTCGTTTTGGTGAGTGTTCTTCTCCGTGTATGGAGTAATGGCAGGTGCGCTTTTCTCTTCGTTTACGTGAAATGATGGAAGTGTGGGTAATGGCAGTAGGGCGCTTTTGCTGTTCTCCGCATGTGAAGTAATGGCGTTCCCTGCTATTCAGGAATTTGCGCTCTCTTTCGGGGTAATGGTGGGTAAACGAGATGGCGACGGTTCCTGTTCTGGTCTGGGGTTGTACGGGGTTTCGTTCTGACTGTTCTTCTCCGTGTATTGGGTAATGGCGTGTAGAGGTTTACGTGCGCGAGCTGCGTTCTCGGTAGCCTGGGAAGATTAGGTGGGTGGTCTGTAGCCTGTGGCAAAGAGGTGGGTCTTTTCGGTAGCCTGACAGGAAGAGGTGGGTGTTTCCGGGATTGCGGCTAATGGCGTCTCTGAGTTTCCTGTGGGTGTGGTTAACTTGTTTTCTTGTGCATGAAAACAACTTGTTTAGACGTCCAATATAACGCAACGGGAGCGCTTCTGAGCGTGTTTGTTTTTGGGTGGTATCACTAGTCGTTTTTGACGTTTTGTCGCAGGGAGATGGATTCTGGTGCGCAGGATTTTGCGTATAAGAGATGGCGTGTGAAAACGTCAACTTTTTAGACCAAATCAGGGGGAAGCGTTGACTTTTCGTTGATGTGTTATTTATTTGTTTTCTTATGGGTGTAATTGGCTTAAATGCCTTGTCACGCCTGGGCCGGGGTAGGTTGGATGGGTGGGGAAAGTGGCGATCAACGGATTCTTATAGAAATCCTCAATTTGTGACCGCCAATGTCAACGGATTGATTAAGCTAGTTGTGCTCAAACATCTCCGTTCTTAATCCACTGCCTGATTTCCTCGTCTCGTGCGACTTCTTTCTCGTGTTGGGTAACATACAGGTCGGGTAAAAGAGGTGGAGCGAATTCTGGCTCTGTCGAACACCACTTTTCATATGCCTCACGCATAGATTTTTCTACATCCCAATGTTCCAACTCTTGGTATTCAATCGGCCAGTTATCCTGCAATTTCTTCACAGCTTTATGAATCGCCACGGATAATCTAGACACTTCCGAGCCGTTGATAATACTGGTTTTCATATTCTGTCGGTGACATCTGTTCGCTAGAACCATGCCGACGCTTACTGTTATAAAACATTTCGATGTAATCAAAAATATCACTGCGGGCTTCTTCCCGCGTTCCGTAGATCTTTTTCTTTATCCGTTCACGTTTCAACAACTGGAAAAAACTTTCTGCAACCGCATTATCATGGCAGTTACCGCGACGGCTCATGCTACCCTCCAGGCCGTGTGATTTCAGGAACGACTGCCACTCATGGCTTGTGTACTGACTGCCCTGATCCGAATGAACCAGCACCTGTTTTTCGGGATTACGCCGCCATACAGCCATCAGCAGTGCGTTCAGGACAATGTCCTTTGTCATCCGGGATTGCATGGACCAGCCGATAATTTTGCGTGAGAACAGATCAACAACAACGGCAAGATACAGCCAGCCTTCGTGGGTCCTGATGTAGGTTATGTCCGTTACCCAACGCTCATCAGGAGCATCCGGATTGAACTGTCGCTGGAGCCTGTTGGGTGACACGATACTGGCCTCGCCTTTACGTGCCCGCGGGCTTCGGTATCCGACCTGAGCCTTTATTCCGACACGTTTCATCAGTCTCCAGACTCTGTTTACTCCGCACTGTTGCCCGCTGTCACGCAGATCCAGATGGATTTTGCGATAACCATAGACGCATCCCGATTCCAGCCAGAACTGTTTAATCTGTCCTGTCAGTCTCAGGTCTGCCTGATGGCGTTGTGAATGCGGCTGCTGAAGCCAGGCGTAAAAACCACTGGGATGAACATCCAGCACCCGACAGAGCAGGCGAACAGGCCAGCAACAGGAGTTGTCACGGATAAAGGCGTACCTCAGTCGGACAGCTTTGCGAAGTACGCCGCGGCTTTTTTTAATATGTCCCGTTCGTCGGTAACCCGTTTCAGCTCTTTCTGGAGACGGCGGATCTCGGCCTGAGCATCTGACTGTTCTTTATTAGTGGAAGAATCCGGACCGTACTTCTTTATCCAGGCATAAAGGCTGTGGGTGGTGATATCGAGACGTGTTGCAACGCTGGCAACAGAATAACCGCGATCAACAACCTGTTTGACTGCTTCAGTTTTAAACTCTTCAGGATAACGCTTACCGCTCATGGGCACCTCTCTTTAAGTCATCTTAAATGACTCTGAGGTGTCTGTTAAACGCGTGGCGATTCAGAGCTGAAAGAAGTGCGCCGTAAGAATGCTGATCCGAAGAAGCTGGAGTCCTACACTGAACGCGATCCGGACGGCACTATTCGCAGCTACAGCTTCTTGAACGGCAAGTCGTGCGAATCCATCGTATACCCAGACGGCACAGGCAAAACGACCTGCGATTAATTCTTCAGAAGCACCTCATATGGGGTGCTTTTTACTTTGGATCGCGAAACAGCATCTGCGTGCCTTTGGGTGACGTGTCGAAAAGGTGAAAACCTCTGCGTTTTAGCATGTCGGCCATTTGCGAGGATTTGACGTAGCACTTCGCCATCATCGGCTGGCTCGGGTTTGAATCGATCATGTCGGACACCAGCATTGACCCATAGCCTTTCCCGCGCAGCTCTTTGACGATACTGACGGCACGGAGTTCAAGTCGTGGCGCACCGGTTGGATCGAGTGCGGCACAGAACCAGATTAGCCCTGCTTTTTTGTCATCAGAACGGCGCAGCAGGATGTAGATATAATGCCCGGAGTATTGGCCCTGCTCGTTCGTCTGGATGGCCAGCCTGGTCTGCTTCTCAAAGGTTTTACCACCCTTTGATGTGAGGATCTCTTCGTAGAAGTGACCCTTGCGTGCGCCGTCTTCGAACTCACCCATGATAAATGGCATGTCTGCCACAGTTGCTGCCCTTGAATAAAATTCACTCATGTATTAATCCCTAAAGCTCTCAGTGTCTTTCTAAGACACCATATTTTATGCCCCGGTAAAACCATGAGTTTACGTTTAAAACGTCTCAGGGGGCTTCTGACGCGCTACGCTGATGTCGATTACCCCAGCTTTTGGGCGAGGGTCGACAAGATTCAACTCTTCAGCACTGTGATACTCCGTATCGAACTCCCGATCGACATGGCGAATGTAGATGGCCGTAAGAAGGCTGTCGTCGTTCAGGAAGTGTCCGTAGGATTTGCGGATCACTTCGCCAACCTTCTCGATCTTCTCTCCACCCATGCAGAGATGGTTAAACCGGCTGTGTTTCCGCAGCATCTCATCCACCGGGCCGGAGTAGACCTTATCGACTCTCCCGAACCGGATGATATTTCCAGTATCAGCCTCAACCAGACAAACGAGCTTGCCAGGTTCGACCCGGTCTCGCCATGTTACGCCAGAGCGGAATGTGTTGAAGTAGGGTGCGTCTAATCCGATGATCGGTTTACGAAATGCCAGCAGTGGCACGTAACGTATGCAGCTGTTCAGGTGGAAGTGCGCCCCGGCGTCGTGGAGTTTGAGCCGGGTTTCGTTAATCGGGCACTTCGACGCAATGCCGCACAGGTCGCAGAGCAACTTCTGTTTGTTCAGGCTAGTGTTCGATTCAATGGTGTAGGAGCCATCTTCAAGACGGCGAACCCAGCGCGTGCGTTTGAGATCCATAATTCTTATTCAAATAGTTTTGTCCGGGGCAACGATAACTGACAAGG
The DNA here is from genome assembly GCF_000534535.1 of Enterobacter sp. MGH 33. NCBI lineage: Bacteria > Pseudomonadati > Pseudomonadota > Gammaproteobacteria > Enterobacterales > Enterobacteriaceae > Enterobacter > Enterobacter sp. MGH 33. Next base: position 81,087 of record NZ_KI973213.1, read on the forward strand.
CGCACCGATGTTTGCAAATGCCTGTTTTACTTATACCCATTATTCACAGGACCGATCCAATAATTAGATCCCCAGAGAGATCCTACAGAAGATCAAAAGAGATCCCCGATCGTCTCCAGCCGTTGCGGTTACTGGCCTGAGAGGGGTTTACTATCCACTATGGGGAGGAAAGTAACCTCTGTAGAGAGCATAATAACCGCTATGAAGAGCAAAACAACCTCTCTGGAGAGTGGTCGGTATCCACTGTAGTGAGTAGGATACATTGTCTTAACTGGATAACTCAGTGCCTGTTTTTCTACGTCAGGTGGCTGATATTCATAGAGATGTTGAAAGTTTTGCGTTCAGGCGTGTTTGTTTCGACCACACATTATCCCCAGAAGGGGAGTGATGGCTGGTTTTGCAATTACCTGATTTTTATACACAGGCCCGATCCAGTAATTCAGATCCCAAAGAGAACCAAAGAGACCCACAAAGACCCAAAAAGATCCCCGCACCCAGCAAACCGTTGTGCCACATGGCCTTAGAGGTGATCGATATCCACTATAGAGAGAAGATCAGCCACTATGAAGAGCAAGCCAACCACTGTAGAGAGTAGAAAAACCACTATAGGCGGTAGGATAACCGCTGTGATGAGTGCTACTATCCACTGTAATCAGCAAAGGCCACCAAAGCGGTCGAATAAAAAGAGACACTTGGAATGAGCGAAAACGGTAATAAAAACATAGCGATCGTTGAAGCATTCTCAGAAACAGACAAAAAGACCGGTGAAGTTGTTACGTTAGTTCCTAACACCAACAACACAGTTCAGCCTGTTGCTCTGATGCGTCTTGGTCTCTTCGTTCCGACGCTGAAATCGACCGCCAGGGGCAGAAAGGGGCAAATGGTCTCTATGGACGCCTCTGCTGAACTCAAACAGCTGTCTCTGGCCAAAGCCGAAGGGTACGAGGACATAAGGATCTCCGGCGTTCGTCTGGATATGGATAACGACTTCAAAACGTGGGTAGGCATCATCCACGCGTTCGCCAAACACAAGGTTGTTGGCGACACCGTCACGTTACCGTTCGTCGAGTTCGTCAGGCTCTGTGGCATACCAACGGCCAGATCGTCCGCGAAGTTACGCAAGCGCCTGGACAGTTCTCTAACTCGTATTGCTACAAACACTATCTCATTCCGCAGTAAAGGCTCTGATGAGTATTACGTGACGCACCTTGTGCAGACAGCAAAGTACAGCACAAAGAACGACACGGTCTCGCTGCAGGCTGATCCTAAGATTTTCGAACTCTACCAGTTCGACAAAAAGGTTCTTTTGCAACTCCGGGCAATTAACGAACTCTCCAGAAAAGAATCCGCGCAGGCGCTCTACACCTTCATCGAAAGTTTGCCACCTGACCCGGCACCAATCTCGTTGGCTCGCTTACGCGCCAGACTTAACTTAACCAGCCGCACCATTACCCAGAACGCGACAGTCAGGAAGGCGATGGAGCAACTTCGGGAGATCGGCTATCTCGATTACACCGAAGTGAAGCGCGGCAGCTCGGTCTACTTCATCATCCACTATAGGCGGCCGAAGTTACGCCCGTCATTGCCACCAACTAAAGCTGCGCCTGAAGAACCAGAAGACATCTTGCCTGGTGATGATCAGGAGGACATTATCGATGTTGTTCCTGAAGAAAAAGAGGGTGAGATGGTCATGTTGAGCAAGGAAGAACTGGCGATTCTCGAAGAGCTACGCAAGGCAAAAGCTCGCAAATAACCCAACCACTGTAGAGAGTAGAAAGGCTCACTATCCACTGTAGTGAGCCTTTTGTTTATCTGAAATCCGCTATCCACTGTAGTGAGTAACAACAACCGAAGAGTAGCCACTGTAGGCAGTGGCGCTCAAATAGCGAAATAAATGTTAGTGGTTACAAACCTAGATGAAACAAGGGCTGCGAGGTTAGTGGTCACTGGGTATCTTGTTAGATCCACTCTCTATAGTGGTTATCGTTGTTCCCGTAGTTATTGGCTATCCACTGTGGAGAGCAGAATCGGTTGGCCGTATTTACTAACCACTGTAGTGAGTAGATATCCGCTGAAAACAGTGAAGGTTTACTCTCCATAGTGGATACCCGCTGGAGAACGCATTCCATCACTCTCTATAGTGGTTGTTTGCTGCGAATGAACGCCTGTTTACTCCCTACAGTGGATAGCGACGTCGATAATCGCCACTTTACTCACTACAGTGGATACCGGATATCACGGCAGCCGTTTTACTCACTACAGTGGTTATGGGCCGGATACGCACGCGGTGAGCTGGCTACTCACCGCAGTGGTTAGTGTTATCAGTGGATTTTCTTCAGCAGACCCCAGAGTGTCCCGGCCTTCGTCGTGAGCTTACCTGTTTCCGGATCGTACATGCGCCATTCGCGACGCTGGTGGACAATGACACCGTCCTCACGTTCCAGTCGCTCCAGCACGCCGGGTTGCTTAAACCCTTTGGCACGCCAGTAGCCGCTTGTTTTTTCGATTTCCAGACCTGCCAGTGTAACCGCCATCAACCAACCTCCTTGCAGTCATCGAAAAGGTAGCTGGCGTTCTTCGCGTGAACGCCGTAGACATCACCTGATTTGTTGTAAACGAACTTATCTTCACCCACGCCAGACAGTTTGCCGTTACGTTTGGTGAGATAGGGGGAAGACAGGACGCGATCATCGCGAACAACATAAAACTGTTCGCCGCTGTCCACAACCATCGCGCCGTAGCTGGCTTTGACGACATTGCGGATCACGTCGTTTTTCACTTCGGCCACTGACATCTCACACTCATAGACGTGCGTGTCCGCGTAGACAGGGAGGGAGAGCAGCGCCAGAGCCAGGGCTATTTTCTTCATGCCACGACTCCTTTGATAACGCCGAATGCTGAGTCGAATACCAGCACTACGGCCAGCGCATTAACCATCGCGCCATTAACAGGCGCCAGCGCTTTACGGATTGCTCCGGTGAAGATGCAATCGAGCACAAAAGCTATCGAGACAATAAGTAATAAAGTGTCTAATACAGTTTTCATGATAGGTAGATACTAACTTATATATTTTTTGCTGTAAATATCACTCAAAAGTGCTGATGCCTAAGATACGCTCAAGATGAGCCGCGTCTTCATCGCTTACCGGCATCGTGTAGTCGACGTACCAGCAACTACCGTTGTGCCAACAAACACCGTCATCATCGACATACACAGAATCTGCATCAATGCCAGTGTACTCAACGAGATTGCGCTCAATTGCCGCTTGAATTTCTTCATCGTTCAGCCCATCGCACTTGACCATGAATAGCGGGTAAACGTCATAGTCGGTGCTGGCTGAAATGCGAACCAAAATCTTCATGTGTTTTCTCCTTGTTGGTAAGTGCTTATTTATATTAATGTGCGCCATGCGGCGCACAATCATTGTGTTCAGGCTGGTGGGAAGAACTTCTCCAGCGTCCGGTCGACAGCCTTATCAATGTGCATCAGATGCCAGACGACCATATCTTTGCTTCCCAGACCGCGGGTGTAGATCACGTCGAACTTACGCCAGGCGGCGTGAAACCAGTGCGGTGTATCATCAACCGGCAGATTCTCTCCAGCCTCCTTGAAGTACTTGAGCAGCATGGCCTGTTCAGCGGTGGGCGTCGGGCCAATCTCTTCCGCGTACATTCTGATGAAACGCTGCCAGTCGGCTTCATCTTCTGAAGGTTCCGGTGCGTTCATCTCTGCAATCGCCTCACGCAGCTGCGTCGCCCATTCTGGCTCCGGGAAGCCCTGGGCAATTTCGGTATCCACTACATCCAGCGCAGCGTTGGCCGCGTCATACAGTTTCTTCACGCTTTTTCTCCTGCATTAAAAGGAACACGGTCATTGCCGCTCTGAAAGGGTTAGGGTTCTGGATCAGATGTTGTGGCGTTGAGCTATCCACCTTTCTGTGGGCCGCCCTCCACTCGCCAGGCTGTCTGGCAGGGATTACGCCGATTCTGTGCCGATAAATAATGTCCCACGCATCTTCCGGATCGTTACACCAGTCGAAGGTTCCGGCTCCGTTCGGGCCGATGGCGACCACTGCTGTGTAATCGCCTTCCTGTGAGCCTTTCCAGCCATATTGTGAGATAAGCGGTCGATGGCCGGTGGCTTCCGCGACCAGGCAGTTAATCTCAAAGTCCGTCATCTCGCTGTAATTTTTCATTCCCGATCTCCTTCTCATCCGTTGCCGAACAACTATGTGGCGTTGTCACTTTGTACTTCTACGGATGGTAATTCCGTATTAGTAACCAATTTGTTTTCTTGTTGGTGATAATACGGAAATAAAAAAGGCGTCCAAGTGGACGCCGTATCTTTGAAAAGGCTGTTACTTCAACGCGATAAACGGAGTATTGGCCCCTTCAGTCATGTACTGAGGCAACTGACCATTCCATTTGTTGATGGCTTCCAGCTCCATGACGTTCGGGTTCTGACGTAATGCTTCACCGCGCAACTTGATGGCATCAGCTTCTGCTTGAGCACGCTTGCGGATAGCGTCGGCTTCACCTTCGGCTTGTTCACGCAGCATGTTCGCTTCTGCCTTGCGCTGCTCAACTTCCTGCTGGCGCTGGAGCGTTTTCTGGTTCGCGGTCACTTTGGCATTGATAGATTCGATGACAGTGTCCGGGTAGTCTGGTTTGCCCACCCATGACAGGCTAATAACCTCAATACCTACCGGTGACATTTCTGCCTGAATGTCTTTCAGCGCATTGTCGAGCAAAGACGCCTTGCCACCGTCGATGAACGTGTCGGTAGTCATGCGGCTGGCCAGACGGTTCAGTGAGTCCGCAATCTTCTGGCGCAGATCAGTGTCGGTAATGTCATCAACACCTTTGCGATAGGTCTGGAATACGGTAGTTACTTTGTCGCGATTAACCAGATATGCCACACCAATTTTGTGGCCGATGGCTGTACCGTCGCTCATCTGGAATGTGAACGGCTCATCGTAGGTTTTCATCTGTTTGAAAGTGGGGAAGGTGTACAGCTCGGTATTCAGACCAGTCCACTGACGGCCAACGCCGACAACTTCACCGATACCTTTGTCTTCACCCAATTTGTTTACCTTAATGCCAACGTATCCCGGTTCCACGCGATCGCAGCCGGTCAGACCCATTGTGCAAATAGCAGCCAAAGCCACCGCCAGTAAACCTTTCTTCATTACTTACTTCTCCTTAATTTTATTGAGTGAGTTGATATACCTGCGGCCAGCTTTTAACAAGGCAACCGGGAAGACTACAGCGATGGCAAGTCCGATAAATAAGGCCAGATCGCTTTTAGCTGAGATAAGCGATGGAACCAGTAAACCGTAGATAAAGCAGACTGATATCACCGCTGAAACAGCCATGAGATAACCCTTGATCATGTGTTTCCTTTTGTCGTTTTGGTGTAGAAATGATAAGTAAGTACTTATATATTTTCAAGTATAAAAAAGGCGTCCAACGGACGCCCTGTGATTACGCTTCTTCTGTTTCGGCTGGGGTCGACTCTTTCGCTCGACGCTCGTCTATCGCCTGGAGTGCTGCGATGATTTCCGGAAGTGGCTTCTCGCGGTACATCTCGACGATCTGCGATTTGGTGTATTTCTTATCGCCAATTTCCACACGCCCGCTGGCGTTCTTGGGCAGGTATCCTTCCTCCAGCATGTACTCAACCAGCGATTCGATGACGTCCAGCCCGCGAGTCGGGTCGAAGTAGAATTTCCATGAGCATTTGCCAAACGGAGGCGCGACTTTGTTTTTAATGCACTCGGCGCCAACGTCCTGTCCGATCTTCTCTTTGCCATCCTTCATGACGGATGCGCCCAGACGGATACGCACCGACGCGTAGAACTTCGGAGAGTCACCACCCGGAGACGTAGTCGGATCGCCAAACATCACGCCAATTTTGGTACGCACCTGGTTCAAGAAGATGATGCACGCGTTGTACTTACGCGCCCAGAGCGCCAGAGTAGGGAAGTTCGCACTCGTCGCGCGCGCCAGCGCCGTGTTGTCGTTCATGTTCAGCTGATCTTTGTCCTTCGCAGTGCCTTCTGCCATCTTGTCGAACTTCTCAGCCTTCGAGTTCGGAACCATCGACGCCAGAGAGTCGGCAACGATGCAGATAGGGGCTGTTTCCGGGATAAGCTCTTCGTCGCGCACCAGCTTGAGGATTGTGCCGATCAGCTCGACGGAGTCTTCGAAGGTATCCGGCTGTTTGTAGACCCACTGACCGTCGTCTTCGTCGGCGTTCAAGCCATTCGCCACCGCAAGACCAACGTCGAAACTGTTTTCGTGGTCAAGGAACACGGCCAGACCATCCTGTTTTTGTGCTGACACCATTGCAGCCGTCGCCAAAAAGGTTTTACCAGCGCTTGGTGGCCCGAAGACTTCAACGATACGCCCACACGGAAAACCACCGTCGTAACGTCCGGAAATGGCTTTGTTCAGTGGGGGAAAACCGGAGTCAATCCAGTGGGAGACTTTCTGGATCTCGTCATTGCTGCCGATTTTCTTTTTCAGCGCCAGTGCCAGTGCGGATTTGCCTTTTGCCATGATTAGGCTCCTTTTGATTCGTTGATTCGCTTCGAAGCAGCGGCTTCGTCAAACTTGATTGCGTCGTGGTTCAGGTGTTTGGCGACGCGAGCGATGATCTTCACGACCTGCTCGCTGACCAGCGCGAACTCACGCTCAGTAGCAGAAATGCCAGCAGCGCCCAGAATGTTCGGCAGCGCCACCACAGCGTGCTCGCCGTGGCAGAAGACAATCTCTTTAGCCAGCATGGTTGGCGTAGTTGCCCCGCCATTAATGATGGATTTCAGCATCAGCAGTACCTCTCAAATGGCAGAACAAACACTTCCAGATCTTCCAGAAACGACCGGAAGTTCAGCTCGTAACACATCTGTTCGAAGGCATTCATGTCGCGTGCGCCTTTAATCGACTCGATTTCGCTGGGTGGGAATTTTGTGTCGATAAGGTTCATCAGCATCATGTTGCGCTTAAAGGCTTCGAGCATCCGGCAGCCCGTCTTCTCGTTGAAGGCATTCTTTGCCAGTTTGTTGAATGCCGTCTTATAGCGACCTTTGTTGATGACAATGGAGCCGTCGTTAATGCCGCGTACCATTGCGGCCACGCTTCCCCATTCATGAAGCAGCTCTTTCGCGCCACCATCACCAATGCCACCGACGCCTTTGATGTTGTCCGAGTTATCGCCCTGCAACGCTTTCGCTTCCAGAAACGCGCGTGGCGTCGGCAGACCAGTCAGCTCTGCGAACTGTTCGAAGTTCACCTGTTTGTGCTTGGCATCTTCACGCAGGCTTACCCAGCTCACGTTCTCGCGAACCAGCTGGAGCCAGTCGCCATCACCTGTCAGCAGGTAGATATGGTCAACGGTCGGCTGCGGTGCCAGGCGAGAGACCAGCATTCCAGCCAGGTCGTCCGCTTCTGCATCCTTTGCAATGAGTTGGTTAACGCCCAGCGCGGTCATCATTTTCAAGATGTACGGCTTCTGGAGAGCAAAGCCTTCTTTCATCTTCTTCATATCCGGGTCGTCATCGCGATTCGCTTTGTACTCCGGGTAGAAGTCGCGACGTTTGTCGCTGAATCCATCCCACAAGATCATTGGGCGGGCATGGAGAATTGAGGCGTAACGACGAACGTTCTTCACGAAGCCAAAAGCCGCCTGAACTTCCATCTCGCCGTTGTGTAATTTGTCGGATTGCTGGTGGTAATAGCCCAGGCTGTTACCGTCCACAAAGAGATAATTCACCGGTACACTCCTTCCAAAAAGTAAGGCGTCCGTAGACGCCTTACTGGTCACGTTATGGGATTACAGAGCGTCCAGTTCAGCCAGCAGGTCGTCGAGACCTTCGTCAGCTGGTGCAGATGCAGCGGCAGCAGATGCTGAAGCACTTGCAGCTGCGGCGGCTTCCGGAGCTTTAACTTCTTCCGGTTTAGTTTCCGGTTTGAACTCAGCTTCAGCGGCACGCAGGATCTCTTCATCAACCAGGCTGGTGGACTCTGGAGCCGGAGTGTGTGCTGTAGCGACAGCAGCTGCACCTTCCGTATGACCAGTGATAGAGCCAAAGCCTGGCAGTTCAGCAGCAGCTGATTTTGCAGCGGAAGAAATGGCCGGAGAGGACATTGTTGCTGCCGGAGCCGCGATACCAATCAGACGACCCATAGTGCGAGCCGTAGACAGCAGACGGGTTTCGTCAGCCTGGTTCGCGTATGCGATCAGATCGTGTTGGGTAGTCCAGAGCTTCTCAGGAATGTCGCCTTTGTAGACTTTACGTTTCGGGGATACGTCGTACTTGGTGTCACGACCGGAACCGGTACGCTTAATCAGGAACGCATAGCCTTCTTCTTTGCTCAGTGGATTGCCGATATCATCCGCAATATCTTCGGACATCACTTTGCAGATATCGTCGAAGACCGTAGACGGTAGCTCAATCAGCTGGCATTTCTCTGCGTCCGCAAAGTCTTCACGCGCAGACAGAACACCGTTGACCAGATAACGCGGTGTAGCACGCATACTGTTAATGCGCTCTTCCATCGCTTTGTTGCCCTTAAAGCGAGCACGACCTTCCATAACCATCTCACACAGCTGGCAAGCGTGGCCGTGGGTGTGCTGTTCGCAGATGTAGGCGGTGGTTACATCTTTGCCTTCCTCATTCTGATGCTTAACGTAGTGCATACCGAAAGTCTGGAAGAACACGCCATTCGGGTCGTCCTTGTTCGGAAAAATGCGCAGATAGTTATTGCCGTCTTTCAGACGGGTCAAATCAACGTTATTGCCACGTTTAGAAGCAATATCGCCACGGGTCTTGTTAAGCAGATCAAGTAATGACTTAGACATGTATTTCTCCTTGTTGTGATTGTGGCCATTGGCGCTATGCGCGTTGGGCGTTCGTTTATTCGTGGCTCTTTCGAGCGAGAAGAATGATAGATCAGTACTTACTTATGATCTAGCATAAATTAACGGGGAGAGTGGAAACGTTCGGCGCCCAAACGCTCAATCTCCACGATAGCCATTTTGGACGCCTGGACAATCATGTCGCGGCGGTGGGAAAAGGCGACAACAGCGTGCTTGTACAGATCAGCAACGTGCCGGGCATCGTCGAGTTTCTGGCGCTTCGCGAGGTATTGCGGGTTGGTTCTAACCTTCGCCTCCAGTACGGACTCATTAAACTTAATGCCGTTCATACTCAGGTTCTTACGCTCATTGTCGTAGATTTTCGCCTCAATCGCATCGAGGGAGAGTTTTGCATCTGCGACTTCGCGTTCTGCCCGCGCCAGCTTAGAGCCGTACTCCATCAACAGGCGCGGTTGCTGACGCCAGACTTCCTCAAGATTGTCGCGGTCGAACTCCAGATCGGACATGATTTTTTCGTAGATATCTGCACTCATTTTGATAGGTTCCAGATTATTTCTATATATCAATTTTATCATAATGGAAACAGGCGGTGGAGATTATGACACGATGAAATGGAGGTTATGAGATAGGTAAGCCAGTGAAAAATCAGGTGGTTCTGGTACTCTATGCCCCGTTAAAAGCTGGCCGTAGACAGCGTACGACAATGTGGTGGGGACACGGACGGAGGGATTTCACTTGCCGTTGACAGTTGTCAACACCGAACATATAATATGCCGGAGATAAATTGTATCTGAAGAAACATACTAATAAGCACATTCAAGCGGCCATTGAATATGCTGTAACTCAGGGCTGGGTTTGGGTTCCACCAGGCGATTCTGCACACTGTTTTTGCAAATTGCGCTGCGGCAGTCCAGAAGGTGAGCACCGAGATCACCAGATGAGCGTATGGTCGACACCGAGAAGTGCTGAAAACCATGCCAAGCAAATCATTCGTATGGTAGATCGCTGCGATTGATTTTGCCCGGTAAGGAGTTGCGACAACAACTCCTTACCGAATCAATAAGAGAATACTCTGAATACTAAACGAAGAGGTACTATGGCGCTTTATAACTTCACTCTGACACTCTCAGGCGTAACGTATGAGACCGAAGGACTGGAAGACGCGCTGTACGAAAGCGGCTGTGACGATGCGCTGATTTGCGCATATGGAAACTCCGTCTATGTTGAGTTCGACCGCGAAGCTGAATCGCTGGATGCCGCTATTGCATCAGCGGTCGACAATATCGAATCAGCCGGAATCGGCGCTATTGTTGAATCTGTCGACTCTGCCCTTGTAGGCTTGAGCGACATTGCAGAAATAACAGAAATGTCTCGCCAGGCGATTGCGATGCTGAAAGATGGCACTCGTGGTAGCGGAGACTTCCCTTGCCCTATCCAACGAATCAAAGGCCAATCCCCACTTTGGGATTGGGCTGATGTAGCCGAATGGCTACTAAAGAACGGTCGATTAAAAGAAGACAGCAACTTGGTAAATAACGCTCGTGTGCTGAGTAAATGGAACCTTGCCTTACGTGCAAGCGCTTCAAAAGATTTTCAAGAAGTTGAGTCGATCGCGGTAGCTCTTATCGCACGTCGACGTCATCACGCCGAATGCGCATGAAAAAAACCCGCCAATCGGCGGGTTTTTGCTTTATGCGACTTTCTTACCAAAAATGTTGGATAGCGTGACTCTGGTCTGGCGTTTCAGCCTGTACTGTCTCACATCGCCAATCTTGTTCACTTCCATAAACTCTTTGGCCACCTTCAGCACCAGCCGATTGCGGAACACTTTGAACGCCTCCAACTGTTCCTCTGGATTATCCGATTCGTAGATCTCCAGCAGATACTGGCACGCCTTCGGATCTTGCGTTTTAAGCGCCAGCGCTCTGGCACATTTACGCAGACGACTGACTTTATCGGCACCATCCAGCCCGGCGAACGCCAGCGCCAGATCTAACGTGACCGGGCAGTCGATGATTTCCCAGAACTGCGACCGCATGGTGGCCGCAACAGCTTTATCCTGAAAATCCGCTGGGATAGCCGCCAGCGCTTGTGCAATCTTCTGTGCCTCGTTCATGGTGTTCTCTTTATTCATTTGCTAATAGTCTCCGCTACCTCTGCCAGAATTGCTTCCAGCTTTTCGCCTTCTTCTGGGCGAAAGTACAAAATGTTCGGGTTAAATCCGTAGAAAACGGTCACATCCAGCTCTGGCAGATACTCTTTGCGTCCAACCAGGTCGGATGGTTTGCTCTTGTTGTTGAAGAGTGACGTCGCCCGGCTGCCACACGTCAGCACATAGGTCGGACGCACCAGATTGATCTCTTCACGCATAAAGTCGGTGAACTGGCCGATCTCGTCTTTGGTGTAGTCCTTCTCTTTGTCCTTCACCTTTTTGCACACGCCGGTGACGTAGAGATCGCCCATGCGCAGATCGCCTGCAGTAAGCAACTTCGCTTTAAAGTCGTCGTAGCCGTTCTCCATGAAGTAACCGGTACGCCCATCATTGCCGTTCGCGTTGTCCAGAATGACCATGATTTTCGGCTTAATGCCAATGCTTGGGCGGATCAGGTCGTCTCCCAGACCCATTTCGGCCGCCATGCGAGTCATCAGTACATTCACTTCAGCAGAGCGCTTAGGGTTCATCTCGAACGGTCGAGAGGCTTTTACAGCGTCGATCACCAGATTGCCCATCAACTCTGCCTGGTCGCGCAGTCGTTCCGGATCTGTCGCTGGCAGACTGCCAGGCTCAATCGATGCGAACGCACCTACTTTTTGCAGTGACTCGCGTACCCGGCTGTTGCACGCACGCTTCTCGACCGCTTCCTCAAATTGCTCAAGTGACTCGAATTTGCCGCCAACTTTCTCTCTCGCTCTCATGATGGCCTGGCAACCATTCTCAGAGCAGCCTTTCACAGCAGAGAAGGGCGCATACAGTACCTGGCTGCCGTCTTCCAGCGTGCGGATCTCAATTCGGTTAGATGACACGTTAACGTCTGGTGGCAATACGCGAATGCTATAGGTCAGCGCATCCTTAACCAGCCCCTGGTGCTTATCCTCGCCCAAAATGGTGAGCGCAGCTGCGAAGAACTCAGCGGGGTAATGCGTTTTTAGCCACATAGACTGATAGCTGATCAGCGAGTAGGCAACGGAGTGTGATTTGTTGAACTGATACGCACCGTTCTTCTCGAAGGCATCCCAGATCTCCTTAGCTTTCGTCTCAGACAAGCCGGGTTGTGACCCTGTAACGCGTACAGCAGCCATAGGCAATTTCACACCTGCCTCCAGCGCTTCTTCGACCGTCCGCAGTGCGCCGTCCTCACATTTGAAGTGTTCCGCGCGGTGAATGCGCTGCGTTGTGCCGTCTTCCATCTCAACGTCGATCCAACCAGCTTGAGCCTGAACGACGAACTTCTCGCCCATGCTCTTCATCTTTTCCATATCCTTTTTACCGATCGCTTTACGCACACCATCTGCTTCGGCCATCGTGAAGCCGGCCAGCAATCGTGTCGCGTTCATCGTCTGTTCCTGATACAGAATCACGCCGTTGGTTTCCGCGGTAAGTTCGTCCAGTACCGGGTGCAGCGACTGTGGAGCCATGAAGCCTTTGGCCACCGAGACATAGTCGTCCAACATGCCGGATTGAATCGGGCCAGGTCGGAAGAGTGCGGTCGTGGCGACAACGGTTTTGAAGCTCATTGGTTCAATGCCACCGCCCAGATCTTTAAGCAGCTTGCGCATGGGGCCGGACTCCAGCTGGAATACGCCCTGCGTGTACCCTGCAGCGAACCCATCCAGAACCTTGCGATCGTCCAGTGGGATAGCATCGAGATTGATGTCTTCCCCGGTACTCTCTTTGATGTAGCGTTTCGCGCTATCCAGCAGATCCAGTGTGGCCAGACCGAGAACGTCCAGCTTAATCAGCCCCATCGCCTCGCAGTAACGTTTATCGAACGCAATACAGCGAGCATTGCCACGCAGCTCGACGGGCGTGCGCTCTACCAGTGGAACGCCAGCGACGATCATCCCCGCAGCGTGACGACCAAAACCACGCATCAGGCTTTGCAGCTTACAAGCCGCTTTGAACGCTTCCGGGTTTTTCGTGGCGTATTTGTCCAGGCTGGCCAGTTGCTCGCGCAGCTCTTCCAGAGACAGGCTATCGTCTTCCAGATTCTTGAACTCTTTGGATACCGCCATATCCGCAGCGTCGACACCGTAAATACGCGCAGTGTCACGCAGCGCAGAAGCGGCGCCCAGATAGGTGAAGTTCGGAATACCGGCAACGTAATCTTCGCCATAGCGTTCATTCAGATACTCGATCACCTCATGACGACGTGCCTGGCTGAAGTCCAGATCCGCATCCGGTAAGTCGAGACGTTCAGGGTTGATGAAACGCTCAAACAGAAGACCGTGACGGATAGGATCGACGTTGGTTATGCCTATACACCACGCCACCAGAGAACCGGCAGAGGAACCACGACCTGGCCCGACAGGAATGCCAGTTTCACGGCTGTGATTCATCAGGTCGCGCACCATCAGGAAGTAACCACAGAAGCCCAGGCGGGTCAGTGTGTCCATTTCGTACTTCAGGCGATCAACATACACACGGTGCTCAGAAGCCGGTGGTGTGTAGCCAAACTCTTTGGTAGTAAGACGCTTACGCAGCCCCGCGACAGCCAGCTTCATCAGCGTTGCAGGCTCGTCGTCTGCCATCTTGGGCAGTGCTGGTGGCAATTCATGCCAGCGCCATGTGCAGGCTTCAATAATGGTGTCCTGCGTTGTTGAGGCCATTGCAGCTGTTACCGGCACATCCATTCGAACGGAGAAGGCTTTCAGCGCTTCAAGGAGATGGCGGCGACCATTAACGGCGTTATCTCGCTGGTGGGGAATACGCAGACGATGCGGCTGATCGATTTTGATGTTGTTCGTAACCATGTGCGCAATGTCTTTAATGTCAGCGTCGTCGACCGCTTCGTAATAAGCGGGGTAGAACGCCACTGGCTCTATTTTCAGTGCGCTCGCCACTTTCATCGCCCGGACGTTAATCTGGTCGTAGAATGGGGTAGGGTGCGGATAAACCACGCTGTAGAAGTTATCGCGTCCTCCAGCTGTGACCAGCGTCCCGATAATCTTTGCGAAGTCCTGGCGCTGGAATACACTGCCAATGTCAGACGTCAGCAGGATGATGTTGCCTTTGGCATATGCGGCCGCCAGCTGGTCAAGCGCCAGACGCGGGACAAAGTAGAATTGCTCGCGCTTGTTGGCTAAGGTCATCAGTTCGCACACGTCGCGATAACCTTGCTCATTCTTTATCAGTGCCGTGAAGCAGTAGCTGCGATCACGTACCAATGATTCCATACATCCCCCTGACTCTTTCGCAAGGCGGGCGCGGTGCTCGTATGTCGGATCGTCGACAACATTCAGCTTAACACCACAAATAACCGCCATGTCGTCGCCAGCGGCACGCTGCAGGGGGATCACACTGGCAATGTTCATGCTGTCAGCGGAAATGACAGCGGTGTAGCCAGCGTCTCTCGCGATTTTCACCGCGTTTTCTGCTTTTAGAGCCGACTCTCCCAGGGAGAAGTCAGTTCTGACCATCAGAGCCTTCATGTGTTTTTACCTTTCTGGTTTTCTTGATTTTGTCATTGGGGAAGCCAACGAACTTCCCATACATCGAAATCGCAACCTCTTTGGCTGACTGGTGGCACTCGGGCCTATCCGGACACGCCAGACAAGCCCGGCCAGTTTCAGACGCTGCGATAAGAGAGCCGAAACATCCTTTACGCACGATTAACCGAAGATCTTCTGAACCACTTCACGCGCTGCCTGTGCAGACGTGGATGGAAGTTTATTGATAAACGACTTTTCGATGCCGGCAGAGAAATCACCGCGCATCATTCCGATTTTTGCGGACAGCAGCAGCTCGCGAGGGCCGATTGGCTGGCTGATCAGATGCTGTTCATAACCTTCACGGACAAGATTCGCGAATTTCACCATCTTCTCGGCGTATTCGCGGATGACGCCAGCCTCAGCCAGCATGTTGACTTCAGCCTTAGTGCTCATGTACTTCACGTTCGAAACAATGCCGAAGCGCGAGAAGTTCGCCGCGTTCTGGATGTTCGTTCCTTGATAGAGACCCGTTTCGTCGCCAGAGCCGTTAGTGTTGCCAGTGCCAATGAAGGCAAAGCGTTTATGCGGAGTGATACGGCGCCAGTCCGGAGTTGCCTCTTTGATGATCAGCGGTTCTCCTTCAAGAACTGGCTGGTACACACCCAGAATCTGCGGGAACGCGAAGTCATATTCATCAGCGAGGTACACCCAGCCATTTTTCATCGCCAGCGCCAGCAAACCAGGCTCGAAGTAGGTGGAGCCATCGCGAGCGAGGATCTGGCCTGTAACGTGTGCTTCTTCCATAGACGCCGTATGCTGGGCGCGGATCAGTGGTCGATTCAGCAGGGCGCATAGCTGCGTAGGAAGAGAAGATTTACCGGTTCCTGCATGACCCCAGAGATAGCCTGGGATTCCGATTTCCAGCATCATGAAGATGTCTTTAATCAGGTCGAAGTCGCCATACACATAGTTCTTCTTCGCTTCCGGTACGAACTCCGGATATGGCGTGTTGACGTTGACTGTCACCTGTAGTGGTTTTCCGCGTGGCGTTC
Organism: Enterobacter sp. MGH 33; assembly: GCF_000534535.1. Taxonomy (NCBI): domain Bacteria; kingdom Pseudomonadati; phylum Pseudomonadota; class Gammaproteobacteria; order Enterobacterales; family Enterobacteriaceae; genus Enterobacter; species Enterobacter sp. MGH 33. The sequence continues at coordinate 96,668 of NZ_KI973213.1, forward strand.
CCAGCTCTTTGATCGTTACGCCAAGCAGCTCGTGCGCGGCCACCAGTTCGGTCTTGTATTCGACCGTTCCTGCGTAGCCCGGATGTGCGCTAATGTCCGCCACTTTTCCTTCACCTGAATGCTTTTCGGCACGCTTCTCATTGAGTTTGGCCAGTGCCGTGCGAGAGATCGTTGGTTCATCCGGAAACGCAGTAGTGTACATTTTCACCACCTCGTCCACGTCCAGACCTTTCGCGGACTCAGGAATGTTCTCGCAGCGGCCCATAGAGATATGGGATTTCAGGTAATGAAAGGATTTGCCACACCACTTGCAGACGATGGCTTCTGGCAAATGTTCTTCTTGCTGTAGTGCAGTAGCGGTCATGTGTTTTTCCTTACTGTTTGTCGTTCGTGGGGTATATCTTATATAAATATATTAGGCTGTATAGTAAGTGATTACTTATTTTTACGGGTAAACCAATTACCCAAGAATGATACGAGATAGCTCTGTGACGACTGACGGCCCTAACTCTTCTACGCTGTTTACCAGTGCGTAATTTTTGTAGTAACGCCGTGGTGCGTCGGTCAGAACGCCGATAGCCATCAAATCGATGTCACTCAACGTCTCAATTTCTTTGGTGACGGTTCGCAAATGCTGATGGAACCCATCGCCTGCAGCACATGGCGCCCCGTCGCTCATAACCAGCATGATCTTCTTGTCCTCCATTCGCCCTGCAAACAGAGTCGCCAGCTGCGCGACGCTCTCACCATCGACGTTATTGAGCAGGGGGAACGTCTCACACACGCAGCCCATGCGGGCGCGGATCTCTGGAGAGTTGGCTTTCTCATTCCAGTTTTTGATAATGGGCAGCATTAGCGCCTCGAAACGAGTAAACCCGCGCTTCGACATGGTTTCATAATCTGGGCTACCAAACGTGGTAAAGCCGGTGATGATGTTAGGCACATTGATACGATCCAGAGCATCCGCAATGGTGTAGGCGCTGGCGAGTGCCAGTTGAATCTTCCTGCCGCCCATTGAGCCGGACAAGTCGATCACCTGCTGGACGCACGCGTTCACCGCTCTGTGGTCTTCTTTCTTGCGGAACACGCGGTCGTCGTTCATTGCCAGACGATACAGGTTCGCGCCATGTATCCGTCCACGTCTCTGGCCTGGGATAAACTGGACTCGATTGCGGCTGGCGATAGCTCGCTCCAGGTCTTTGGCCAGAGTCGAAGAAACGCCTGCTGACAGATGTTTTTCGATTTTCAGTTCAAAGAGCCTTCTGCCTTCCGGAACCATGCGGTAGCGATCGACCGGTGAGTGCATTGGGATTGCGCCAAACGTCTTTCTGGTGCGCTTTACATGCTCTTCAGCCTCATCAATCAACCCGATAAAGTCGTATGAACGATCGTATGGGCGATACTCAGAAAGTGAGGTGCTCATAAGCTCTTTGCTGATGGTGGCCGACAGTGCGTCTTCGGTCATTTCGCCTGTTCCGTCTTCCATCTCGTCGAGCGCCTTGAGTGCGTCCTCCAGAGTCATTTCATCCGGAGCAGGAACAAAGCCTGACTCACTGTCTTCAGGCGCTTCCGCGGCATCCTCATTTTCTTTACCTTCGCCGTCTGTGTGATCGGCGGCGTCATCTTCCTCTTCGCCTTCTCCTTCCGACTCCCCGTGACTGGCATCGGAGTCTTCGCCGTCATCACCATCACTATCGCCAGCGGCGCCAGAGCCATAACCATCGGAGTCATCGGCGTCTTCGCGAATGCCATCACCAGGCGTTGGAGAGCCAGTGTCATCACTACCACCTTCGTCATCAGAATCACCTGATTCCATGCCGGCATCATCGGATTCTGGGGTGTCTCCTGATTCTTCTTCGCCTGCTTCTGTATATTTACTTTCTGTATCACTAATTTCTTTATCCTCTGTAGGTAAGTCCTTATCTACTGATTCAGGCAAATCAGAATCCCCAGACTCTTCCTCTTCTGAGGCATCATCTTCTTGCTCTTCCTTGTCGTCGTCTTCGCCTTTGGTACGCTTTGGTGCTGATTCACTATGAGTCGGTTCGTCACCGGCTTCTGGGGTTTCCTCTGACTCGTCCTCACTCTTCGACGGCTTCCTAGCAGACGATTTAAGCTCTGGTAATTTGCCCTCTGGCTTGTCTTTCATATCCTGCATGATTTGGGCGATAGCAGCTGCGACCTTCACGCAGTCTTCTGTGTTCGACATATTGCGAACGGCCACGTCGATACCATGCTCTTTGAGCAAGGCTACAGGCTTATCGATGAGGTGCCAGTGTTCTTCCATAAAGTCGATGAAAGGGCTTTGGCCATCCCAGGCGCGAACGACCGGGCAAAGGAAGAATTTCAGGAACAATTCACGCTGGTCGCCGTGGCAGATTGAAACCGCCTCTGACACTTTGCCCTTGAAGTATTTGTCGATCACCAGGTTCTGTGTGGCCAGCAAATTGCGACGAGTTCCGTTGAATACCTGTCCCATTCTGCGTTCAATAAAAACGTCTTCCAGCGCGTTCCAAAGCCCGGTAGACGGAGCCTTTCCTCTCTCGCGCATCTTCATTGCGACTTTCGGATCAGTAAAGAGGATATGGGCTACCTCATGGTCGAGAAAACCACGTACTGCGTTCATGAGGGTTGGTGACGCGTCGTCCGGTATAGATGGGATGTTTACCAGCACTGGTTCGCCGCGCCGGTTGTAGCGGACATATGCTTCATTGCCTCGCTCTGCAACAGGTATCTGTTTGCCTGATAGCATCGCTACAACTCGTTTTACGCAGTCGCGAAAGTCCTGTACCTCTTTCAGCACAGATCTGGTCATGGCTTTGGACATGAGAATTTCCTTGTTATTAAAACAATTTGTTTTCTGATGTGCGTAATTTATCACTGTACGAACAGGCAACTAAGCTGTTCGTACAGGCATCTATAGGCAGGAATGTGTTTTAAATGGTTCTCACGGCAAGGGAGCCGCAACCAGTATTGATGAGAGTGAAATGTTTATTTTTTAGCTCAAAAGTGAAAACCGTCGTATCAACCATCTCCACGGGAAGCTCTTCAGATTCTAGTTCTGTCAGGATCGTCGCGACGCCATCTAGTCCAATCGCATATGCGTGTCCAACCTCAAGGGCGGTCAATTTAGAAGTTATATTTTTCATTTCATATCATCCAACTGAACACATTTGAAAGTTCGGCAATACTACTACCTATTGTATCAATATGGAATGCACCTATATCAGATACGTCTTACTTTTTTCTGTAAGCGAATAGTGACAAATTGCCTAAAAACCATAGTATAATGGCGGTATGCCGGGGTTTTGTGCCTATCGAAATTAAATAGATAAGTCTTTACAACCCTGGCCTTTGCTGTAATATCAGTAAGCACTTACCAGAGATAAACAAAACACGCAAGGTTCACTACATGGCTACCAACGAAACAGAGATCAAACAAGGTCGCTACGCAGCTTACATTGACTCGTTAATCACAATCTCGCCTAAAAGTCAGGCTACCATTGCCAAAGAGGTTGGGTACAAGAACGCCAACAACCTCTCTCTCATCAAAAGCGGCAAAATCCCACTTCCAGTCGATAAGGTTCGAGCTTTAGCCGAAGCACTGGAGGCAGATCCGGTTCGACTGATGCTGATGGTTCTGGAAGAACGTCATCCTGAGCTGCTTGAGTTTTTTCGCGAAGAGGGCACTGCACCTCTCTCCGCTGATGAAAAACTCGTTCTAGAAGCGTTCCGTAACCGTTTTGACGGTCAACAGGGTGCGTCAGAAAAGGTGGTAGAGGCCATCAAGTCACTGTGAGAAATTTACACGAATAAGCTCCGTGGCTAGACGATCTCCCTTGAATTTGTGGTCTATCTCGTCTAAGTCTGTTTGATTAACGATAGATGCGATGTACGTTGAGAAGTTATTCAAGGCGTCTCGCATCTCATCCATATAATCGTGGCGATCATAGACGCGATCTATCCCTTCAAGACTGTGGTTCATAATCTTACGGGCCACCTCCTGATTAATCCCCAGAGCAGGGAAATAACTACGCGCTGTACGTCTCAGATCGCGTGGGGTGAATGACTCAACCTCCATCAACTCAGGTCGTTCCAGTATCCTTCTCAGTGCCTGGGCAATTGCCACCTTAGACATTGGCGTATCTACGCCCTTCTTCTTATTCGAAGGAACGAGCCACTGGCTGTCTTTCCCGTACTCGAACAACTCTTCCACGCATTGACGCATCAATGGGCTTAACGGCAGCGCGTGCTGTCTGGCCGATTTGTTTCGCGTACCTTGATTCCATACATCACGTTGAAGGTTGAACTCATCCTTTCTGGCCCGGAGCACTTCATCGGGTCGTCTGGCAGCGACAAGACAGAGCCTGGCCGCCCACTTTGTGCCTTCGCACACATTGAAGTAATCCCAGACGTTCCAGAATACCCAGACCTCGGCGTCCGTCAGCTTACGTTCGCGCGGCACTGGCTTTGCGCCACCGGCAACTCTATTGAGCGATATATCATTCAACGGTGATGTATCAATCAGCCCCTGAAAGGCGCACCAGCTCAGGAACTGTTTCATCAGGGAGAACACGCGTCTGCCCTGGACGATCTTGCCTTCCAGTATCAGTGGGTTCACCAGCTGGTTGACCAAGACCCTACTTATATCACTTACCTTTACATCAGAGATATGCGGCATTACATGTATCAAAACACAATGAACGGCTATTTCAGGTCGACGCCTCGTTATCAGTAAAGATAAGCGAGTGAATAACATGAAGGCGGAAGAAAACGACATGTCTCCGTCGAATTTGGCGGTCGACACTGCCGACAAACCGGAAGCGCGTTCGAGGTACTCGATGGCTTCCCGAGAGGTGTTTTCTGCTGCGCGTGCTTTATCAAAGGTGTTTTTCATCGTCCACTCACTGAGTGAAGCCCTTTTTACTGTATACATAAACAGTATATTAGGCATAAGTTTTTGTATGATCAACCATAAAATAGCCTGTTTTGTACAATGATTCCATACTTAATAGGTATGGAATCATTGAGAGTCGATTTTTTTAAATCTGAGAAACAAGCAAGATGATTTTAGCGGTTGTGAAAATCTTCAGCACAGGCTGAAAAGTGGGAGATTAACTGTGTGTTGGCGGCGCTCATGAGATCGTGTGCTGGGGTAACAAGTGCAAGAATGGAGTATCTGTCCGGATTCCACAAATGCTGTGCATAAACTAAATAAGTATTACTCTTCTTCTGCCGATCTGGAGTGCGAGGTGGCCAGGGTTGTTCGTCGGGTAGCTTGATGTGGATGCGAGCGAGTTGAGCGTCTACGGCATAAGGTGGAAAAGTGAAGACGGCGTCATTGCCGAAGATATCCGTTGTGGCGTTGTGCTCCTTGCAGTAAATAAATTCGTCTATGAGCTGCTGTTCCAATCCAGGGAACTTATTGAAAGTGGGGTCTAAAAATTCGGCGCGTGTATCGGGGTTGATCTCGACAATCAGAGCCATTTGGTCGAAGCCTCTGTGCCACTGGCTGCCAGAACAGCAAGAGCCGCATGGCTAATTTCTGATTCGCGAAGAGGGCTAACTGTCAGGATCTGATTAACCAGATTATCGAGATTTTTGGCCCCGTGACGCATCTCAGCGACAGCCCTGCATAGCTTGTATTCAGTGGAGTTTTTGTCGTAAGACCGGATGATCGACATCTCTGGTAATGCCTGGAATAAGAACTCGGCAATTGCCAGGGAGCCAATTACATCAGCACGCAAGCCTTCTGCGGCAAACTTTGCCTGCTCAAAATCATGTTCTGCTAGCGCATCCAGTCTGGCGTAAATTTCACGGCCATCAGCGGTGACTTCCTGGATTTTACCCACACTTTCGCGCAGTTCTGCGAGGGATGGTGCGCTCGCCCCTGAAGTAATAGCGCTGCGTTCATGGGTGTGGTCTTTGGCATAAGATCCGTGTGACAGGCTGCTTAGTGCCAGTGCCACAACCATTGCGATTTTGGTGATTGAGTCTTTCATGATTTATCTGCCTGCTTTTTGCTGGCTCGTAACTAAGTGTACGCGTTCCCTGAAACTGCGACAAACAGAAACGGCCCCAAAAGGAGCCGTATTGTATTACAGGGTGCTCGCAAAAGCAGCAAATTCCGTATAACCCCCGATAGGTTCGCCATTTACGAACACCTGCGGTATGGTTTCCACCGGCTTGCCAACCAGGTCGCTCAACTTCTCTTTGTCGATCCCGGCAGACACAATATCGATGTATTCATAATCGCCAAAGCCGTGGCCGTGGAGCTGCTTCGCCAGCTCGACCGCACGTTTGCAGTATGAGCAATTATCCCGTCCGTAGATAACGACCTTCATCACTTCACCTCGTGCAGCTGCTGCTTGAGAAGATAGCCTTCCAGGGGCCAGATTTTGGCAATCGCGTTCTGGCGTGCAATTTTACGTCCGATCTCCGGATCAAAGTTCTCCGGGCTGGCGCACGCAGACTCGCCGGTTACGGTGTAGCCGTTCTCCAGCACAAGAACGCAGAAGGTCAGCAGTTCGAGTGATTGCGGGGCCGGTTCAGGCTCTTCCTGCTTCAGCCACAACGGTGAGCTGCGATATCCGTCCGCGCCGGTAAAGTAAAACTCGCCTGAGATAACAGCTTCAATGCGTTCCGGGGTAACACGCGCGGCCGTTTTGCCTTTGGCCACAATCTCGTTTTCGATATCCATATCGGTCATTTTGGTTTCCTTACGTTAAAAACGAGCGATCCGAGCACGAAGAATCAGGTCATACGCCTTCATCGTGTCCAGCTGCTTAATGAGGATGATGCGGTCGACATACAGCAGGCGAGCAAACTCGTCGCCGGCAATGTACGCCTCCAGTTCTTTGATGCGGCCACACAGTTCTTCGTGTTCATCCATGACACGTTTCTGGTGTGGCAGGTACTCTTTGGTCATTGGCTTTCCCTTACTGATAGGCTTCCAGTGCGACTTTGCATAGCTCAGAACGCACGCAGTCTTCGGTCGCAAACTCAATAAGGCCAACATGGGAGGAAGGTTTAAAACGCTCCAGTGCATCTTCCAGACCAGACTTAACATTGCCTGGCAGGTCGCATTGCGTCACATCTCCGTTCACAATGACGGTTACGTTCTCGCCCATACGGGTCAGAAACATTTTCATTTGTGACGCTGTAACGTTTTGCGCCTCATCGAGAATGACTACAGCATTCTCGAACGTGCGCCCACGCATGTAAGCGAAGGGGGCAATCTCTACTTTGGCCACCTCTGGCTTTAAGCAATATTCAAGGAACGAGCCACCCAAACGCTTCTGTAGCACGTCATAGACGGGCCGGAAGAACGGAGCGAACTTCTCGCTCATGTCGCCCGGAAGGAAGCCCAGATCTTCTTCTGCTTGCAATACCGGACGCGTCACGATGATCTTCCCGACTTCCTTATCCAGCAGACGCTGCGCTGCGACGGCAGCAGCCAGGTAGGTCTTGCCGCAACCGGCTTCACCAGTGGCGAACGTCAGAGGTTTGGTATCGAGAGAGATAAGATAGTGGGCCTGGGCCTCGTTACGCGCTTCGATGGGAGAGTTGTCGCGTTTAGGTTTTGGTGGCAGAGCAGGGGCGGCGGCCAGCTCGTCAAAGATGATTGTGTCAATTTCGTAGCCGTGGATGCGTGGTTTTGACTTCAGAGCCTGACGAGCTGCGCGACGCGCCTGTTTACGTTTGTTTCCCATATTGAGTCCTTTCAAGTGAGTAACTGAAAGAACTATACCGACAAATAATAGGTAAGTCATTACCTATTTTGCGTGTGTTATCCCTCTACCATGTAGAGGGGTATCTTCATGACTCACGGCAGTTTTGCTCTAATTTCGAGTAATTTTTGTGCCGCGACACTGATGTCATACGCCAGATCTTGGGTTTCGTTAATTATATCGTAATGGCGTTCAACCTCATCAGGGCGGAACTGTCTGATTTTGGGTATGTCTATATAGTCATAATACCCGCCATACCCTCCAGCGCAATGCTGTCTGAACAGCGCCCGAAAGTTGTTAACTTTGCCGATCAACGCTATACGAAGTCCTTCTAAAACAACATCATTGAAGCTGTAAAAGGGATTGTTTGCAATATCATCAAAAGCGTAGAGAGGGTCGGTAATGTTGGTACTTACTTTTACTCGGAACTGCTCGTTCTTCAGTATTTGGAGGTAGTTGTAATTAAAAATATCAGTAATAGAATTTAGAACACCGATGTCTCTTTCTGAGTAATTGTTTTGGCTCACCTGGTGCGTCATCTGGAGCAGTAGAGCTTGCTGAGTTTCGGCCTGCTGTTTCCAAAGTTTCAATTGTGGAGTGGAATAGACAACGTAGTCAGAGTCGATGAGTGCGGCATGTGAACGACACATCCATATACCGTTATCAATCGAGCTTCTCTGTTCTTGGGTCAAACTAGAGTCATATCTCGGGCCGCCTTTTGCAGCTGCCGTAATATGGGCCGCAATCCCATTATTAATCCTGCCGTTTGGATTGCTGCTATCCGGGCCAACTGTTACCTGGTTGCAGCCAAGAAAAGAGCATTTCCAGCCTACGCGTTCGGCCAGTGTTCGCTTCACCGATTGGGGAAAATCATCTCTGTTACTCACGTTTAACCTCGCTGTGTTTAAAAAATCATATGGTTGTTTGTTAGTGGCGTTTGTCTTCTTCCAGACGCGCCGTTTTTAAGTGTTTGTCGGTAAAGGTAAGTAACGTTACGCCCTCATCTTTATTCATGAAACCGGCACCGTTTATCATCATGATCAGGCGCTCTTTGCCGCGGAATACCTCATAATACTTTCCCGCTGCACATGACATTGTCTTGGCGCATTCCAGTCCATTCAAGGCTGTCTCATCAAATACCTGGTCTTTAGTGGCAACCGGCTTACCGTATTCTTTAGTAAGCATTTCGTCGAGCTGCATGAAGGTATATTTGCCGACGTTAGTAGTCATGCTCGACTCAACTTTGCCGTCAATTAATCCACCAGTGGTATGCGGTTCCTTGCCTTCAGCCGCGGTTTTATCGAACAGAGCGAAGGCTTCGATGTTTGGGGTTCGTTTTTCAAAGTGGGTTTTGTACTGGCTCTCAAGAGCGTTTTTGTCTTGGCCTATCAGCGTGATTTTATCTACTTCAGACTCGTTACATCCCGTCAGAGCGAGCGCGATCACCAGAGATGCGAGAATATTGAGGTTGCGCTTTTTCATTGGCTTATCTCCATGTTTTGCTGCCACATCCTATCACCCACATGCAGGCAGTCTAATGCTGCCGTTGCTAAATGAAGGCCCAAAGGTGGTAAAACCATACGTGGAAATATTCTGGAGTCAACCCAGCAAAAAAGGGGCCGAAGCCCCTTTGATTTTTGCGCTAAAAAGTGTTGGTACAATGCTAGGAATCAATGGTTAAGAACGTCTGCCGTGTCTATCACAGCGCTGAACGGTCTGGCGATATTTGCGGAGTCTTTCCGTTCGGACGGTGGTGGCGAACTCCAAACCGTTCAGCGCTGTGTTGGCGATGGTGGGTGGACTCGAACCACCGACCAGTTGATTAACAGTCAACCGCTCTACCACTGAGCTACACCATCATTTTTCGCGGCGGTACTTGTTCATGGACAACCAGGCAACCAAGAACTTTCCCGCAACTTGCACTTTACGTTAGTGCCAGACGAGGCTTGTGGCTCGCTCACATAGAGCGAAGATCTGGAATCCTTCTCGGCGGTTGATGGCCGCCAGACTCTTCGATCTTATTGGATGTATGGAATCATCCATGTTGTGAAACCAGGGTTACATAGGCAACAATGATTTCACCAGAGGGTTAAAGAATCCTGCTTTCACAACGTTGAGGCCACTGAACCGATTTATGTTCGACCCAACATATCGATCAGTCACTACAGCTCTGTGGAATCACCTGTATGATTAAAAGAAAAACAGTGACCTCAACGTTGTGCGCTGGCTAACCAAGCCAGCCGGGTTACGTCGCCGCTTTTAACCCAAGATTAAACGACATAAGTAATGGAAATGACGTAACAGGATGGACGGTCAGCTGGCTGAAACCGGGATGATGGAATGGAATGAGGAAAACCAACCGCCCATCCTGTTACTTCATCGAATAGGGCATGGGTGGTGCAACATGCCCTATCCTGCGTTCTGCAATCACACTCGCTCAGTGTGTCCCATTTCGGTGACGAGGCTGGAAACTGACCTCGCTGGTGTTTGGCTTCTTAGGCTACTGCCAGGTACGTATCTTCGTTTGCAGTTATATTTAACGTTCAAACAGTCGCGTCTCAACGAAAACAAGTGAATCTTATACACATTAGATAAGTAAGTAAATACTTATTATTCTGTGACTCGTTCAGTTGCTATCTTTTTGATCAAACTCACCTTCTGTTCCGGCGTTCTCGTGATGATGGCCGTAAAACGCTTCGCTTGAATAGTGATAGTTTCGTTCTCCTTGAGTTCGCCGTAGTGAGTCTCCAGCAGAGAACCCAGGCGCCACAGACCGTCGTCTATGCGTTTATGGCTGGCAAATCTGATCAGCAGTAGCTTTACGATTAACTGACCAATGTAAAAGGCATATCCGAAGCCGGCCGCCACAAGGTAGGTTGCCAGCCACCAGTCGAATGAGGTCAAATTGCTCATTTCTGCACTCCCGTCTCGTGAACAACCCGATACAGACGCTTACCGATGCGAAGCGTTTTGGTTTTCAGTTCCTGCCTGACCAGATCGCGACAGATACTGAAGCCGAGGGCCACGCCCCCAGCAAAAGATAACAGGATGTATGGAATCATCAGAACGCCCCCGCCTCAGTCAATTGCTGTAACAGTGAGTGTCCTTTTTCAGTGAGTTGATAGTTCTCCACACATCCTTTTGGCGAAACGTTAGCGACAAGATTCATACGTTCCAGTTTGGCGCGGGTCTTTGGCTTCCAGTTGGCGTAGAACTGTTTCCACTGGCTGATTTCACGCAGAGTTTCTTTCTCCCGTTTACTTAACATGATCATCCTTAATCTCCTTCAGTGTGTACGTGATATCTACAATGCGGTAAATGCGGCCGCGCCTCTGCATGACACCGGCTTTTACGTAATCGTTGATGCAGCTGGACATAACCAGACTGCCGATAACAATGCCGACGACCAAAAATACAATCATCCAGCCGAGCATCAGTCTTTATCTCCAATACGGTCTTCGGTATCTCGCAGACATTTCGGCCACTTCAGACGTGGGTGGCGTAAGCTACCGTCTGGCGTTTTCTCATGGCAGTGAACCTCGACGATGCGTCCACGATACTTCTCCTGATTGTTCCAGATTTCATCCAGGTACTTATGCTTGATACCGCTGGCACGAACGATGACGCCGTTCTCCAGACGAATCACTATCTTGCCCAGCGTATGTGCAAAGCCTGAGTCCGGGTCGCCTGGCTCGAAGTCGATGATTTCACCGTCTTCGGAATCCTCATCTTTCAGCTTCCACCAGCTGCGGGTACGCTTGAACTCGTAAACAGAATCCGGATCTTTGCCCATCTCCCCCTCTTCGTTCTCGTCCAGGCGCTTCATGAAGCGTTCGATAAAGTCTTCATGGCTATGGATGATGTAGAACGGATGCAGGTGGATATCTTGCGCGTAATCTTCCCCGCAAGTGTTGCGGAATAACGCCACCAGCATAGCCAGGCGCTCTTTCAGCTTCATGCCGGTCTTCAGGTACTCTTTGCTTTTTGCCTGAGCACGCCACTCCGGTAAGAAGAAATCGAAGATATGGTAAACGGCACCAATGGCTGTCACGTTCTTCTTGCGAAGCGCCGACACGGACTGGTTGAACGTACCTGCAGTACCCTCACCATCGAAAAAGATGTGCTTGAAACCGGAGAGTCTGCCTCGCTCAAGCATGGCTGGTTTAAGGTGATCGAGTGACGTAATCGGATTGCCGGTACGCGTCAAGAAGTTCACCTCTTCCTCGTCAACGATAACTTCGCAGATAACCCGGAGACCATCGAGTTTGAGGCTGCCGATCATTGGCCACTTGGCCTTTGGGTTTTGTTTAAATGGGTATTTGTCGCCTTTCTCCTTGTACGGAGACGCCAGCTGTACCTCAAACTTCGGAATTGGGTTTTCGAACACCTTGTTGCACAGGCTAATGCCGACGCCGGCTTTCGGATCTTTCAGCAGGAAGCGACGAAACACGTCCTGCCCGTCAGCGCACATTGAGGCAACGAGTGATTCGACAGCAGTAATGGCCGCGTTCCCGGTCAGTTCGCGCGCCGCCAGCTTCTCCAGCAGCTCGACTACCTTCTGATCGCTGGGTACGGAAGTATCGAGTGGCTCGGCCACTTTGTACTTCTTCACACCGAATCGAATGAATGGGTTGAGCATTAGCGAGACCATGCTCTGCTCAAATTCATCAAGGTTGGCCAGCGCCTCTTTCTTGGCGTTGGTTCCCATCGTTTTTATGGCATCCAGCTTGTGCTTTAGGGCGATCAGTTTTTCCATTAGTGTTTAACCTCCATCGGTCGCTCGGGAGTTTTCATGTGTTTTCTTTGGTTGCTTCTTCAATGAGTGCCGCGTACACGTCAGTGACGGGCGCCAGTGAATCGGTGGACGTGGTTTCGGGTTTGGCTGGTTCTGTTTTCTTCGTGCGTTTAACCAGACTGTTAATCGTCATGGTGTTGCGCTTCCGGGTTAGCGTTCTGGCGTGGTCGTTTTGCTCTTCCACTTCTTTGATAAGCGCAGCCATATCGATGAAGTAGAGCTGTTCGCCTTTGCGGATCTCTTCGACCATCATCTTCAGCGCCTGGCATTTGCCAGCAGCAATGGCCGCAGCGCAGGACTGGAACGATGTCGCCGGGAGGCGCTTCTCTTTGTAGGCGAGGATGGTGTGCTGGCAGACTGTATAGCTGCAATGGGCCTCATGGCCGTTGATCTTCACTTCCGGACAGCGCAGCGAATAACCGTTGTTTCCGGAGATAGACGGGATTTTCGACAAATCTGTTCTTGTGGACATGCTTCTAACCGTAGTCGTGTACTTACTTATTAAGCGCAGTTTAAAAAAGCCCCACCAGGGGGCTAAATGGTTTTTCGAGGTTTACCAGGTCGCCCAGCCAGTCATTTTGTCCTGAGCGGCTTCGAACCGGTATGGCTCCAGTAAATCGTTGGCATGGTGGACGGCGTATGATTTTGCCTCCTGTTTAATCATCGGCAGCTCGTTGGCCAGGCGTGCCACCTGCCCTGCAAAACTGGCGAGCACACCGTCACATGCCTGACCCGCGTCAACAATGATGCGCACCAGGTCTAAGTCGCTGCGGCACATATCGCAGATGATGCCGTATTCCACCTCACGAATGCGCTCAACGGCTTTTTTGGTATCGCCACTGACCACCAATTCCAGCAAACCAGGCGGTGTTGTCAGATCGGTAACGCGTTCGGTAACTTCAGGCAGTTCGACAATGCTCAGGAACGCCGCGATAGACGGATCATCCTCTACACCAGCCCTGCCTTTGATCGCGCGAAGAGTTGCGTCGACAATTTCCTCAAATCGTTCACCTTCATCACACACCGCCTGATTGGTGTAGACAACGCGACCGTCGTACCATGCACCGGCACGTACTTCGACCGTTGCGTCCTTCATTTTGCGAGTGAACGCCACGAGTGCCGCGCGTTTCTGTTTAACACCAGGCAGCTCCGGGGACTCTCCAAAACGAACCCATACCCGCATGTATTTCGAGCCTTCCCCAAGAGGTGCTGTGCTCACAGACGTGGCGATGTGCTCCAGCGCAGTTTGGATCGCCTCATCGATAATCTTCTGGCGCTCTTCTGTATCAATTTCTACGCCTGATTTGTCGATAATTTCGGTAACGGACTTCTGAATATCTGCTTTCATAAAGGTTCCTCAATTCCTTCGTCGAGCATATTCTTACAGAAAAATAAGTATGTATCTACTTATCATTAAAGGCGTGCAATTTATACAAGAGCTTTAATGCCGAGTACCTTGCTTTGTAGCTCCAACTGTCTGGAGTACGGCTTGGCACGATAATAGGCTTTTAGTATCTGCTCTGGCGTCGCGTCGCCGGGGTCGAGACCTTCTTCGCCCAGACAGGCCACTTTGACATTCAGTCCGATGCTGGTGAGACGTTTGGCCGCTGACATGGTGTTGCGGATCGCTTGCTTTTCGCTGTCCCACATCATGATGACGTTGCGTAATCCACGCGCCTTGAGCGTCAGGAACGCGCCTAACTGATCTTCAGCGTCCTCATTCATATTTCCGGACAAGTGCATCCCGAACGTGCCAATTGGCTCTACATAATCCCGCAGCGTCTCTTCGTCGAAGATGGCTCGCTTCACGCCCATTACGTCAAATGCCCCTTCACACACAACGACCGTTTGTTTTCCGACTGCATTGTGGCCGTTGTAGAGAAACTTACCCGACGCCGGCAGCTGCATGGGGAAGAGATAACGGCGTTCTGCTGCACCGGTAATGTCACGCCCCTGGAAGGTCTTCATCACGCCATCCAGATCGTAAACCGGTATCAGGATGCGCATATCAAACACCTGCCCTTTGACCTGGTCTGTGTACGGATCGACGTATGCGTGCTTGCCTTCGACGCAGTAACGCAGATCGGGGTTTGAGGGCCAACGATGTAAAAAACCACGTTAATAGGTTAACCTATTGTTTTATTTTAATTATTAGGTGCTGCATTTACAGCTACTCCAATGATCATGGGGCTGATGGTCGATGGAACGCAATACCAAGTAGATTGATTGCATAAAGTTCCTTCAATTCCGATCTGCCCTCCCGTTTTCACATCCTACTTCAGTTCAATTTTGTTGCCATTCCTTTACAACAGCTTCCCAATTGGCCGTTCTCTCGACCAATTTCCCATCAGCATCCTTTCTTGTCCAAACATCCCAGAAATCAGGGTCATCAGAATGGGGTTGCTGCTCTTTCGTCAAATTTTTCATTTTAACTAAGACAGGAAGTTCAGATGCCCAGCCCATCAGTATTGCATGTTGAGATGGCAATGAAGGCAATTCACGGAGTAATCCTCGCAAATTGTCGGGTACCATTTTATGAACTTGCTCCTGATCTTTGTCATTGCTAATTCGATGCAGAAGAAAAGTATTACATTGAGATAAAACTGTAGGTGATAATTCTGATGGTCGTTGCGAAGAAATAACCATACCGAGACCAAATTTCCTGCCTTCTCGTGCAATTTTCTCAAATACTTGACAGCAAACAGCTGCGACATCCTGATTTTCACTGTCCTCACGATACCGTTTAATAAATGTATGTGCTTCTTCAGCAACAAGTACCGTAGGTAAAGATTTGTTATATAGTCGTCTATAACGTTGCAATGATTCAAAAATAATTCTTGAAATGACAGCTGTCACAAGATGAGTAATTTCAGTTGGTACTAAAGAAAGATCAATAATTGAAACGCAGCTATCACCATCACCATCTTTCCCAATATATGTTTCTAACCAATTAGCCAAGTCAACTCTATGCTCTGAGTCATTGGTTATGGGTTTCATTCTTGTATCCGCAAGCATTGTGCGTATTCTAGCTACTAGATATTCAACATATTGCTCGCTACCATTTTCTTGTGCTAACGCCTCTAAATAGGAGACTAAATTATTTCCGTCAAAAGGGACGGGGATATCCTCGTTTTTAGGAAGGAGTTCACACTCATCGCCTCCAAGGCTCTGAAATGAAGATAACACTCCATTTATGATGTTATCAACTGCGCTAACTTTAGCATTGTAATCTGGATATCTGCCTTCTCTTTGCCCACAAAAATCTTGAATAGAGATGATTAATTTATCTAGCTCAGGGCATGGTGTAGTTAATCTCGCTTTGTATTCTTCCAGACTCTGACGCCAAATATTAATTTTAGCCAAAAGATTTTTGGCTCCAGGGAAATCATTAAGTGCCGCTGCTCCTTTAGATTTATCCGCTTTTAAAGAAACCAAAATTGTACCTAGGTATTTTTTAACTTCTATATCTATATTCTTTTGTAAATCAAATTCTTCATTTCTCATTGCTCTCAAGGAGCGTTTTAGTAATGGAAGTTGTGCTTTAGGACTTGCTTGCGTGAATGATGCCCACTCCGAACTATTCCAAAACCATGAGGGTACTTGTAATTGGTTTTCACTGCCTTCAGCCTCAACCTTAAATACTCTACCTTTAAATTTCGTCGTTGGCCCCAAAGCACGTGCATACTCGCCGTTGGGGTCTAGGATGATAAATCTGGCATTTGGTTTTATTTGTGATTCCAATGCAGATTCGAGTGACCACTGGATTAATCCAGATACAGAGCAAGACTTACCGCTACCAGTATTTCCGAGCACTGCTATATGACGACCAAATAATCTATCAGGATCTACAGCTACATTTGCATTGTTCGCAAGTGGACTTTGTCCAATGATCACTCGCCTATTATTTCCAGATTCGACTATTGATCTAAGTTGTAAATCTGTCGGTAGTAAAATAGCAGCCCCAATAGAAGGAAACGATTCAGAACCTCGTTGAAATCTGAAATAATCAGTACCATCTTTGGACAAACGTTTAAGCATTCCCACCGGATTCAAACTTATTTTTTTTCGGGGGAATGGTAGATTTACTAAACCAAATTCTTGAACATCTCTTTGTTTTGGATAAGGCGAATGTTCTACAGCAAGCCACTCTATTTGCCCAACTAAGTAACCATTATCACATGATATTAATACATAACTGTTTACTCTTGGAAAGTTTCTAGGCGTTCCTGCATTCAAAGCAACAGTATCAGGTGAGTCAATCTCTAATATTGCTCTAATTTCATTAGGTGAAACAAAATCTACAGTGCCGACCCTGAGTTGCTCACCTTGTTCAATCGGAAATGAGTTCATTCAGCATCCTCGCTATTATTTGAAATTGTTGTACGATATAAACCCCTTGATTTCAATAGTTCTGCCATACGAATTGATGATCTGTCTATCGCTGCTTTAGGAAGATAAAAATCCACTAAATTCTTGATATCTCCAAAGTGGTCACCAAGTAATAAAGATATTTGAGCTTTTCTTCCACTTTCGTTTACAAAGCGCATAATTCTACCGAGTGGATCGCCGTAGGCAATTATTACTATATGCGTTGAGGGTATTGTCAGCATGTCAATAATAACACGGTTTATATGTTCATCTCCAAAACTATAACCATATGTTACCAAAGTACTATTAGGACGACATGTTGCAGATGCTAAGTCTCTGAATAGTTCAACATAAGGGTATTCTGATGTTTCTCGGTCTTTAACCGAGTTTGGATAAATCATTAATTGATGATAGTTCGCTGCTCCAGCAGCCTCCACTTGTAAAAAGGGTTCCACCGAACTCGCACCAAAAGGTAATCCAAATCGCCTTATGGCTCCTTCGGTAGTATACCAGTCCAATGAGCCATGTAATTTAGTAAAGCGCGCCACACCTTCCAAATATCTTGGTTCACCACGAATACCCGGTGGATTATAATGATAGTCGACTTCTAGTCGCGAAGATCTGAAAATAGGCGCTATAGTACCAACAAATCTGTCAATTAGTCGAATACCTGCTATTTCAGCTCCTGCTTCAATTATCCTGTCGTAATTCGTCGTGAAAATATGTAATCGATCCCTTGTCGCTGTTCGACTTGAAAAACTCATCAAAAAACTTACTAAATAATTAAACGTTTGTGTTTTTAAATCGTTTTTTGCATCGCGAATTAACTTTTCCCCATTACTAACTGAATCTGAGAATAATTTCAAACATCTTGTTAGCTCATTATTTAACTCAACTAACTCACTTTTTAAATTTCGATATGGGAGAGCACCAGGAGGCGGTTCTGGAAGTGGGAGATTTTGCGCAGTTAAAATCTCTAATCCTTTAATTAACTCATTAATTGAACGGATTTGGTCTTCAATATTACCTCTTCCTCTTCCTGAGGCTTCAGCTGTTTTAGCTACATAACTATCTATTTC
>NZ_KI973214.1:0-6644 GCF_000534535.1 Enterobacter sp. MGH 33
CGGCACCCTGTTGCGCCGTGCCGCCACAAAAACCCGGCGGAAAGCGGAGGGCGCAGGGGCGACGCCGCAAGCCGCAGCGCAAGCCTTTCACGGGCTGAATGCACCGTGAAAGGTGCGAACGGGTGAGGACGGAGACAACGTGAACCCTTGCGACCGCAGCGGCCGGGTTAGCGTGAAGGCACGGCGTTGAACACGCCGCCGGCTGGCGGCAATAAGGCGGAGGGAACCGACATCCTTAACGAATTGCATGGCTTCAGGACACCCCCTCCCCGGATGGTGTCCTTTTTTTCAGCGCCCCTTCACGTAGTCGATAGCGAACTGCAGCGTGTCCCAGTTAAAACCGATGCCTGCATCGTGGCTGTGGTCGCAGATACGCATGGCTTCTGCAATTTCCTCCTCTGTCAGACTGCCATCGAGCGACAGGAAATCATCTTCCAGCCAGAACGTCCCCAGACACAGTGCATCCGGTGGGTACTGCTTCAGCCTGGCGATGAGCCCTGCCACCGTCACATCATCACGACATGCCGCACGCGACGGCAGAACGCGATCGGCGATATCGTTCCAGCACCAGTCTTCCTCTTCCGGTACGGGTTCATGCAGGGTCTGTAATTCCACCCCCGGCAGCAGGGAGAGCTGCTCCAGAATCTCCCCCAGAGACAGCCGCTCTCCGCTGGCATCTTCACTCCCCAGGTAATGGTGGTTGATGTACACGGCAAACTCGCCGTTATCGAGTTCAATACAGGTCAGTCTGAACATGGTTGTGTCCTCAGCATCCGGCACCCTGTTGCGCCGTGCCGCCACAAAAACCCGGCGGAAAGCGGAGGGCGCAGGGGCGACGCCGCAAGCCGCAGCGCAAGCCTTTCACGGGCTGAATGCACCGTGAAAGGTGCGAACGGGTGAGGACGGAGACAACGTGAACCCTTGCGACCGCAGCGGCCGGGTTAGCGTGAAGGCACGGCGTTGAACACGCCGCCGGCTGGCGGCAATAAGGCGAAGGGAACCGAGTTCCTTTTTATTCAGGAGGAGGCAGAGGTTGAAACGAGGTAATGTCTGACGGCAGGTACAAGATATCAGCCTGCCGTTTTTAGTTCTGAAGTGAACGGGGCCGGATTTAACGATATTCTGGAGCCGCACCAATACGGCGCAGCGCCTCCTCTACTTCACGCACTCCAAAAATATCTTCCAGAGGAGCCTCCTTTCCCGTCAGGGAACAGACCGTTAAGGTCGAGTTCTTTGCAGTTACACGCTGTCGATAAAGCGCCTGCAGAGCCACAACGACCAGCGTGCGCTCATCACCAGTCAGTTCTTCAAGCTGCATACGGTTTTCCTTCAGGTTAATGTTCATATTCATCCCCGCCCCTTTGGTTTTTTGTCGTCAAACGCCAGGAGAACCCCGAGACCAATCAGCGAGGCGTAGCAGACCTGCATCATGATTGTCACCGGCAGGGATATGTTATCAGCCAGTACGCCAGGAATCACAACGGCGACACCAGCCAGTATCATTCCCCTGCCGGTCTTTTTGACCAGTTCCGGCCACTGAGATTCAGGCACGTTCCGGGCGCGCAGAAAGTTATGAATGCACTGCTCTGCCTTTTGTTTAATCACTGACATGTTTTAGTCTCCGAATGCCCGTCGCATATTTTTCTTTATCCTGGTCGCGTCACCGGATACCGGTGCGGCAGGCTCTGCTGGTTTCTTCGGTACTGCAGCCTTACTCACGCCAGCCGTACCGGCCATCTGCTGAACCAGAACCTGCAGCTCGCTGACCGTGCCGGGCGGTACCGGCATGCTGGCCAGCAGACGCGGCAGCTCCGGCGCGGTCGTATGCAGGGCCAGACCGGTGATAATCAGGTTTCTCAGCAGCTCTCCCCGCAGGCGGGATGACACGCCCGTCAGCACACGCTCAACCCGTTCACTGCTCCGGTCATCCTGAAGCGTCAAGGTGTAACGCCGGCGCTGGTATTCCGTCTCCGGTGACATGGCCAGAGCCGCCACGCCACCATCAGGCTCATCTGGAAGTCCTGAGAGTGAAGACCAGGTTCCGGATACCAGAGCCATCACGGCGCAAAGCCGGATGGCGCTCAGATGCCCGTCAAAGAACACCGGGATCAGCGCCGGTAAACGGGCATCCGTCTGGTACATCACCGCCCCGGCGGTGGCGGCGGTCCGGATGAAGTCACCGCGCAGGGGCTGTGAGATGGTGCTGATGGTCGCCATCGCCGCGATGTCGGTGCGATCGTCGCTGTGCAGATAGAAAGAATACTGGCCGTCCGGCACGTTTAGTCCTCTTTATTGTAAAGGGCAATCTCTCTGGCCAGCGCCAGCTGCGGATCGCCGATAACCTCGATACGGTCAGGAGCCAGAGGCCAGGCCTGACGGATAGCCTCTTCAATGAGGGATGCCCCTCCCCCGACCAGGAATACCCGGTTAACGCTCCTGAAGACCGTCAGCTCACTGGTGACACGCGCGCCCAGGGAAGTGATTGCCTCTGTAATTTTGTTCAGAACATCGTCAATTTTTCCGGCATCGTTGATCACTCGCTGCAGATACTGACGATCATTGCGGTTGCGGATGACCGTGTCAGCAATAAGCGCGCTGGTTTCGCTGTCTGCAGCCCGCAGCGCGCCTGCAGCTGCGCGGGTGACCTGTGACACGCCGACAGACGGATTGCCGTGTACCGCACTGATATCATCAA
Source organism: Enterobacter sp. MGH 33 (assembly GCF_000534535.1). NCBI lineage: Bacteria > Pseudomonadati > Pseudomonadota > Gammaproteobacteria > Enterobacterales > Enterobacteriaceae > Enterobacter > Enterobacter sp. MGH 33. The sequence goes on from NZ_KI973214.1 coordinate 2,696, forward strand.
ACTGTCCGACAATCACGCCGGCATCGAGCGTGGTTCCGCCGAGATCGATAATCAGGGTGGTCTCAGCGGGTCCGGGCTTCAGCTCCGCGAGACGGGAGAACGCCGCCGGCAGTGATTCAGGCATCACCTTCACGTCCGTTACGGTAAATGCCCTGCCCTTATTCAGAACCAGCTCACGCATCAGGTTTTCTCGTTTGCGTCGGATGTTCTCCTCGTTCCGCTGGCAGTCCCCGTCATAATACTCGCTCAGGGGCAGCGTCACGGTCAGGCTCACCGGCTGCGGCTCAAGTCCGCTGTTCAGCAGGGCATGATGCACGGCCAGCAGGTTGAGATCACCGTACTGGTATTCCACGTTTGTTGTCGGGATGGCATCCCGGCTGACGCTGTCCCAGGTGTATTTCAGCGTGCCCACCTGATAGTTGAACGTTGCGGCACTGAATTCCGCCACTTTCCAGCCATGCCGGAAGGAGTTAGCAGAAACCCGGGTCTGCAGCTCGTTTCCTTCAAACCATGCCAGCTTAACATTAGTTGAACCATCATCGCAGTAAATATTCATCATTATGCTCCGTCAATTAAACTCAATTTGATACATATTATAAGAGCAAAATGGCAAAATAAAAGCCATACTTCTCATTATGAGTAATTTAAATGTTCCATAATGATATTAAATAGCATTTTGAGTAACTTAGGTTACTCACCCTGTTCATGAAGCAGGTGATCTGGATTATCCTCACGCTGTTAAATATACTGTATTCATATCCAGTATATTTAGACGTCAGGAGGAAAGATGAAACTGCAGCTTTTCAGCACCGGGAAAGCACTCCCGCCACAGGCCCATCCGTTGTTTGCAGACCTGGCCAGCTGCGGTTTTCCGAGCCCTGCCGCTGACTATGTCGAGTCCGACCTGGATCTCCATGATTACTGCATACGGCACCCAAGCGCGACTTACTATCTCCGTGCCAGCGGTGACAGCATGTCCGACGGCAGCCTTTACAATGGCGATCTGCTGGTTGTGGACAGTGCAGAGAAGCCCCGGCACGGCGATATTGTTGTGGCCAGTGTGCAGGGGGAGTTTACGGTTAAACGGCTTCTGCTGACGCCACGACTGACGCTGCAGCCAATGAACGCCGCCTGGCCGCCGATTTATCCCGACCCGGACGATCTGGATATCTTTGGCGTCGTCACGCACATCATCCACCGCCCGAGGGAGATGTACTGATGTTTGCCCTGGCCGATGTGAACAGCTTTTATGCCAGCTGCGAACGTGTTTTCCGCCCGGATTTGAAAGGAAAGCCGGTTGTGGTGCTCAGTAATAACGATGGCTGCGTTATCGCAAGAAGTGCCGAGGCAAAGCCCTGGATCAAAATGGGCATGCCGTGGTTTCAGATGAAAAACGAAACGTATCCGGAAAAAATATACGCGTTCTCAAGCAACTATGAACTTTATGCCTCGATGTCAGCGCGCGTGATGAGCTGCCTGGAGGAGCTGGCCCCAAGGGTGGAACAGTATTCGATTGACGAGATGTTCCTCGACCTGACCGGCGTTGAGCACTGCATGGACCTGGAGGACTTCGGCCGCCAGCTGCGCCAGCACGTATATGACTGTACCCGTCTGACCATCGGAATTGGGGCGGCGCCTACGAAAACCCTGGCAAAATCAGCACAATGGGCTTCAAAGGAGTGGAAACAGTTTCGTGGTGTGCTCGCCCTGACCAGGGGGAATCCTCAGCGAACGCGGAAACTGCTTTCACTGCAGCCGGTCGAAGAGATCTGGGGCGTGGGAAACCGTATTGCACGCAAACTTAATGTACTGGGTATCAGGACCGCGCTCGATCTGGCCCTGACGAACCCGGCCTTTATACGCAAAAATTTCTCCGTCGTTCTCGAGCGAACAGTACGCGAACTGAACGGGGAAAGCTGCATGTCGCTTGAGGAAGCACCACCGACGAAACAGCAGATCGTCTGCAGCCGCAGCTTTGGAGAGAAAATCACGGAGTACGATTCGCTCCGCCAGGCTGTCTGTCAGTACGCAGAGCGGGCCTCTGAAAAGCTGCGGAAAGAGCGCCAGTACTGCCGGCATATTTCCGTTTTCATCAAAACGTCTCCGTTCGCCGTTAAAGAGCCTTACTACGGCAACGTGGCCACAGAGAAACTGCTTACCCCCACTCAGGACACCCGGGATATCATTGCGGCCGCCACAGCGGCTCTGGAGCGCATCTGGAAAGATGGACATCGGTATGCAAAAGCCGGTGTGATGCTGAATGACTTCACCGACTCGGGCGTTTCGCAGCTGCAGCTGTTCGACGAACGTCCGCCACGACCTCACAGCGCTGAGCTGATGAAGGTTCTCGATGGCATTAATCATTCCGGTCTGGGACACGTCTGGTTTGCCGGGCGAGGGATTGCGCCTGCATGGCAAATGAAACGCGATATGCTCTCCCCTGCCTACACTACTCGCTGGAAAGATATCCCCATCGCGAGGATCAGTTAAATTTCGCCTTTCAGAGAGAGCCAGCAGTGCTCGCCGCAGCCGAACGACAGGGCGAAGCCCGCGAGTGAGCGAGGAAGCACCAGGGAACTACACTGACAAATTCTGCTTACGCTCGGAGTCTAATGGTTAGCTCCTTCAGGTTTATCCACTTATCCACGGACATATTTTTATAAAGTCTTTTTTAATTCTTTTTCTTATTTTACCCCTTTTAGGAGGCCTGAAAGTCGCATGCAGCGCGTTCTGGCAGGTGTTCATTATGGGCAATGGGTTAACATCTTATGGGAAATTAATCATGTATCTGTGGGTTCAATAGCAACAAGCTATGGGAAACGCATCAACAAGCTATGGGAAAGAGGTCAAGTTTAGATCTCAGTTATCTACTTGTGGATAAAATGCATATTTTCCCGGTGGATAAGTAATTCGATAGCTTGCAATTTCTGTTTTCACTGTCATTATGGGTGAATATTAATTTACCCATAGGCCTTGGAATGGATACTCAAGCACTCTTGCCAGCTACTAAAACGTTTAAAAAACGCGCCAGTATAAAGCAATCTAACGAATTGACCGAAGCCGCATATTACTTGCCTCTTCAGGCAAAACGAGTGCTGTGGTTATGCCTTATGCAGGCCTATTTCAACGACAGTCAGGATGATGACTCTGACGTATTACCTCTCTTCAAAATTAGCGTTTCCGATTACGTCAAATACTTCAATGTCGCTACGTCTGTCGCCAGTCGCGATGTAAAGGCTGGCGTAAATGCTTTGGGCGAATCAACGGTTACCTTCTATCCAAAAGAAGGTGAGTTTGAAGAAGTTAAACGTCCGTGGCTTGCTGAAGCAGGAATGAAGAGAGGCCGGGGTTCCTGGCAGATTGAGTTTAACTACAAGGTCATGCCATTCCTTGTCGGCTTGACCTCCCAGTTCACTACCTATTCTCTCTATGACTGTGGCCAGCTCAATAGTGTTCGTGTTATCCGGCTTTATGAAAGCCTGTGCCAGTTCAGGAGCACTGGTGTCTGGATCACGACACATGACTGGTTATGTGAAAGGTTTATGCTTCCATCCTCACAGAAAAACAATATTGCGGAAATGAAGCGTACCTTCCTGGAACCTGCGTTGAAGAAAATCAATGAGAAGACACCATTAAAGGTAAGTTATACAACCGAAGAAGATGGTCGCTTATTGTTTAATTTTCTTGATAAAAAACAATAATCTGAATTTTATCTCATCTCCCCTTAAGAGGGTCGCTGACATAGGGGGATACTGAACTTGCTGTATTCCCCATATTACATGACCTAGTTGACCTGTTTCCCACACTCCGGGGTGTCCGGAAGTTGACCGCTTTCCCATAGTCCGGGCTTTCCGGAAAGTTGACCTGTTTCCCACAATCCGTGCTGTCCGGAAAGTTGACCCTTTTCCCATAGTCCGGGCTTTCCGGAAAGTTGACCTGTTTCCCACAA
>NZ_KI973214.1:6984-35185 GCF_000534535.1 Enterobacter sp. MGH 33
CCGTGCTGTCCGGGAAGTTGACCTGTTTCCCACATTCCGTGCTGTCCGGGAAGTTGACCTGTTTCCCACATTCCGTGCTGTCAGGAAGTTGACCTGTTTCCCACAGTCCGTGCTGTCCGGGAAGTTGACCTGTTTCCCACAATTCGGCCGGTCTACCAAGTTGACCTGTTTTCCATGAGGAGCATATATTGCATTTAAGATAACCGCTTGTGCCTCCATTCAATGCAATTCCACGGCTTAACCTTACTCGCGCGTTTTTCCTGCCCCAAATATATGTTTAAGAAGATAGCTGTTGAAGGTCTTTTCAGAAGGTCCCGGCCATCCTGGAGGATCGGTTAAAAGAACACCTTCCTGTTCCATCCAGCTGTGCATTTGGCGTTTTCGTTCAAGATATTCTTCGGACTCATAGCCCATTGTTTCAATGATGAAAGTCGTAACTTTTGTTTTTCCGGCCGGCAGCACATTCAGTATAAAATCTGGATGAATTTCCTCTTCTTCTCCGTTCCTGACGCTTTTCATCGTGAACAGAGGTTTGCTGAAACTTATCGCGTCGGGATGATTACCCTGGCGGCCTGCAAAATCAGATGCACTCAGTATGACATTAAGTGTGTCGCGCTCTTTGTTACTATCAACCGGTACCGGATTGTCCATGCTAAATGCGGCATGCGCATATCCTTTGTGACAGAAAACGAGCCCATCTCTTCCCCGGCGGTATTCCAGTATTGCCCAGTACGGGGCCCGGCTTCCTGCATTGTAAGTATTCTCACCATTGATGCGAACTCGTGCTTCAGGGCGGTGGATATAGGTATTTTTCTTTATCGTAAACGTTACCTCCTCCATGCTGACATCACTGGCTATCCCAACTATATAGACGCATGGTTCTTTATCTTTTTCCTGCGTGTCTTCCAGTTGCTTGAGCATGTCATCGATTTGATTGAGGCTAAGCCAGGGTGAGCAGTTGAAGAACTTGCTCAGGGGAGTTCCGTTCCTTGTGGTGTGTTCTTCAAGCACCATTTTTATCCTGCTGATCGCCCCCCCTGCCCCCGGCCTCTTAAATTCAGGTATGAGTTCGAGCTGATTCAGTCCCGCGGCCTGAATCAGCGTCAGCAGTTTTCGTCCCAGAGCTGGAATTGGTTTAAGCGTTTTACGACGTCGTTTACGTGGCACAGCTGGTCCGTCAACATTAACGATCTGGTTTTCCTTTTTTCTGTCAGGGAGCCAGTCATTGTCACCCACAGGGTTAAGAGGACTGGTTTTTCCCTCGTTAACAGTGTTGTCAGCATCTTTCTCTTTCTTCAGCCGGAAAAGCGGGCAGAGTTCATCATGCTGCTTGCTCTTACTTACGTGGCGTAAGTTGGCTGCGTTGACTTCACAGTTGTAAGGACCGTCAGCGACTGGATCAGGTTCGGCACAGTCACATTTAATCCATAGCTCACGTCTGTCCATTTCTTCTAGAATTTTATTTGCTATATGCAAATCGGTCTGAGCTGGTCTTCGGCCGTTGCTAAAGACATGCAAAAATGCCTCCCTCTCGGCCATGTTTAGTTTCCGCTCAAACCTCCCTCTCGGTTTTTTCCATACCAGTTCCATGATTTGTCACTCCGAAGATCATTACTATCTACGTAATTTTTTAAGTTAAGTGAGAGTAAGATTTCGCATGCGAAATCTTATGGTTTAATCACGCCGGTGCAGTTGAAGAAGTGCCTGAGAAGGACGGTAGTGCTGCTTTGCCCACCGGCCGTAGTTATTGACGTTTGCATACTGGCGTTCGGTTGCACCATCACGGTAATACAACACATGAATAATGCCATGCAGCTGAAGATAGCTGGCTACAGTGGTGACATTGTTGCGAACGAAACGCGTGTGGCTCTGGAATGTATCAAGGTCAACGCCTTCCTGCCCGTCATCAAGAGCATCAAGAATAAATGCTATTAAAGCTGAAGCGATAGAACGTCTGCCAGAGCCTGCGATACAAGCATCAAGCTCTTGAAAGGTCATCTGGATTTCCTGTTGTAACGGTAGCTGGCATCCTCTTCGATTGCAGCGACGAACCATCCGGATGCAGTTTGTCTGTCTATACTCTCAGGCAATGAAGCGACTAGCTGCTCAAGTGAAAGTGTTCGATTAGATCTGAATATCAGTGCCGACATTCCGCACCATTCCTGGTTACTTTCCGGCTTCCATCCGTGGCTAAGCATCAACCTTAATGCTGTCAGTGCCGCCCACAACGGAGTTTCAGCTGGGTTAGAGGACCATGACAGTAACGCCGTTCCGGGCACGGGCCTGCTTCTTTTAACGTATCCAAGGTTAATAGCCTCTTCTGTCAACGCAGCAGCAGCTTCGGATTGGGTACCGGGATATTTTTGTGCCCAGAGGCGGACAATTTGGCCACGGAACGCCGTGGCCATTTCGGTAAACGGAGTAGATTTCATCACAGAGACCGCATCCCAATTACACGTAGCTCAGAAGCCTCTACAGAAATCTCACCAATTTCCAGTTTCACCCAAACATAACCTTCTTCATCTGGCGCTCGGTCAGTCATTATTACTCCTTGCTGACCGTCAATATCGACAACAACCAGCCAGGATTCTCCACCAGATCTGTTATTCAGAGGCTTGGTTGGTCTCCCGGTCTTAGCCTTAGATTTCGCATGCGAAATCTCTTGGTTGCTTTTGTTCTTTACTTCATCAAGCACCGCTTTAACTTGCGCGCGAGAAATGCCTGATTCCCGTGCAGCTGTGATGAGCTTCTCAGCCTCTTCGGGAGACTTTTCATTTAACTGGATGAGCGTGTACGCCAGATCGATATCGGATGTGACTTTATCCCGGAGAAGGGCGGTAATATTTTCGGGTGCATCAATAAGACGAAGGTGTTTACTAACAAATGAGGTAGGTTTACCCATTGTTTTTGCTATCTGCTCACCCGTCATATTGAACTGATGCTTGAGTTCATAGAAGGATTTTGCCGTAGCTAAGGGTTTCAAACCAGACTGCTGCAGGTTTTCAATGAGCTGACCGATAATGCGTTCTTTTCTTTCCCGTGGTGGCTTGCCAACGTAAATATCAATATAAGCATCACCACGTTTGCGAGCTGTACGCACACGCGTTTCGCCTAGCCATATCTGGTAGCCACGTCTGTCTCGAGGATAACAACGAGGCGGCGTAAGCATCCCTATAGTTTCGAAGGTATCAGACATTCCATCAATGACATCTTCCTCGAAGTCTTCTTCAGGCCGCACTTGTTCTTCAGCATATACCAGATTTATATCTACCCGGATTATCTGTCCTTCAGGTTCTATATCTGGGCGGGCTATATCCGCCATAATCTGATGCGCAGATATATCATGGTTCTGCTCGTCTGGTTGTTTGTTTGCAATGACCTGTTCGATATCAGAAACAACAGCATTTTTTTTCATTTCCTGTTGTGCCTGAAGTCGTTTCATAAACGGTTTTCTGGCCATTACTTACCTCCTGCGAGACGAATTATTTTCTGGGTAAGTTCTTTATACTGGATTGCTGGAAGACACTTAGGGTCGTATTCATCAAAAGAGAGCCCAAGCTCGATTGCTTCTTTAGCAGCTGCAGGAACAAATGATATATAGGCGAGAATGTACTCTTCTGAATAGCCTTTTCCCTGAAGGATCTCGATGAGGAGATTCAGGTTCAGTGTATCAATAGGTCCCAGATATCCTTCTTTAAGCGGTTTTTTATAATTTTTAACCTGCGTCTGGGTTACATAAGTGCCCATGAACTGCAACGAAGGATTATAGTTCCGCTTTATTTTCTGCATATAAGTAAGCTGTTTGCCAACCGCGTTACGGGCCTGCTTCTCAAGCAGGGTAGGTATTAGAAGGTAATCAGCTGACATATGCGCTGCGATCATAACGTTTGAGTAAGACGGCGCTGAGTCAGCAATTATAAAATCAAATTGTTTCTTCAGTTCTTCAACACGATCCCTGAAGTCAAACATACAATCGCTGTTGCGGTAATTAATTTCATTAAGTTCACTGGTTGCACCGATAAAGAAGCGCCCGCCAGGAAGTTCGATAGGTCGAACTTCGGTATCCGGAAAGAAAAGCTGAAATGTGTTAGCCACGCCGGGGGTAAAACTGTTACTTAATGGTTCTCGTTCTATCTCATAAGGTAAGTCATCGGGGAAAGCTCTCTCCGTAAGACCAGTTGTCCAGTCCATATCAATTTCGAGCACACGATATCCAGCACTACGAAGGTCGTGTGCAATTTCACTGGATGACTGCGATTTAACGATCCCGCCCTTCTGGCTGCATACTACGATAAGTTTACCAATAGGTCCGATTTTCAGTGTCATGGAACAATCCTTAATATTTCGCATGCGAAATGTATGAGAAGGGGCGGCACGACTTGAGAGAGCATTTCAGTAATGAACTGAATTCTTTGAAGTATTTCATACGCACTCCTGTGAGTCAGGCGTTTCGCCAGATGCAGAAGCAGCTTTCTGCCACTGCGTTTGTTGTCATGCTTTGCAACAGAGCAACAGTATACAGAGAAAAAATAAGGTATCAATAATGATACGCTATAGATTTCGCATGCGAAATCTTTTCTGTGACAGGGCACAAACATACAGTATTTGGGTTAACCGAGTCAGACCAGAATTGGTTCTATTTTCCTTAAAGAACAATTAGATAAGAACTGACTACTTAAAAGTTACCCTTCAGCATGGCCACAGCCTCATCCCCCGGCATCAGGAACTGCACCCGGTGCCGTGCTGCCACATCCAGCGCGAACACTTTTGTGTAGACTTCCGTCGAGCTGATTGACTTGTGTCCCATCAGCGCCTGCAGCACCTTTAGCGGAATGCCTGCGTACAGCATGTGCATGGCATAGCTGTGACGGAACGTATGAGGGGTTATCGGCACGGAGAACGTCACTCCGTCGGCCGCAGCGGCCTCCACGGCTTCGCTGAGCCAGGTACGCACGGTTCGATCGGTAATATTCCAGATACGAGCCTTTTCCATTCTGCCTGTGTTCTTGTTTTTTCGTTCCAGGGGGATCTTCAGCGTGGCCACCATCATCTCCAGCTGGCTGACATAATGCGGATCAGAGAGCGGTACCAGACGGTGCACCTGACTGCCGGCAGGGGCACGGCCCGCTGTTCTGGTAGCTTTTTCGGTCCGCTGTTTGAGCGTGGTCAGCTTCACAAACGGGTAGGGTGGCTGCAGCAAAAAATCAGTCCGGCCCAGTGCCACGGCTTCGTTGACACGTGCGCCGGAATTCCACAGGGTGGCGATCAGTGTCTTGCGGTACAGATCGGGAATGTAGTGGAGCAGGGCGCTCACCTCCGGCGCCAGCAGGTATTTTGGCAGTTCATCATGCGCGAGGGCCAGCTGGCGAAGTGCCAGCGCGGCCGGGTAGTCGATGGCCACCGGCAGCTGCGTGGCCGAAAAGGAAACACCCTGGCCTGGTATTGCCGGCATCATTGCTTGTTGTCCCTGCCGGACAGGTATTGCTCTGTAAGTCGTGCCATTGCTTTCTGCGCGTAATCTTCGCCCGGGAGCACACTGATATCTCCCCGGCGTTCCATCTCGGCGCCGATGGCGCTGAGGGTCGTCGCTAACGGCAGCAGCCGGCGCAGCTGCAGGGCGTGCCCGCATGCGGAACGGATGCGATCGGCAAATTCATCCTCATCGCGGGAATATGTTCCGGGCGCCGACCGTTCCCGGCCATCCTTTTCTGACTGCAGCTGCTGGCACAGTTTAAGTAAGGCAATAATGTCATCAGAGGCCTTATTTTCCTGCGAATCTTGTAAAATCATACTATTCACCATGTTATAGCTGTACTGACTTACGGCCCTGCAGGTTCATCATGCTGGCCGTGATGATGCTGGTTATTCGCGATCTGAAAGGCGGCCATCGCTCGCTGGTTCAGGACATATATATGGGCTCGGCGTTTGCGCTCCTGCCGCCAGATCGTCCACAGTGTGGGTTGTGCCGACCAGGGCGTTGCATCGAGACGAGTGGCGGGTAGTTGTGCGAGGTTTCGCAGGCGACGGGAAAGAATGATTGTTTTGAGTCCGAGCCAGGCATACTGATAGCGACGTTCATAAAACGTATCTGAATAGTCAGGCGGATCATCATGCTCAGCCGCTGAACTGACAGCTCTGTCAGCACCGTTCTGCAGCACGGGAAGCTCACGGATACGGTACATTAACTGACGTGGCAGGACCCGCCAATCGCCAGAGATAGCACTAAGAATGAGGTCTTCCGGTACCACTGAAAACCGGAAAACACCGTCACGGTCTTCATAGCCAGTATCCGAGGAGACTCTTACGCAGTGCTCAGCAAAACGTTCGAGGTGAAAGACAAGCTCCGTGGTGATGTAAAGAAGTTCTTTCTGCCGTTTGTCCTCAGTCAGCTGCTGCTCATGGCGCAGTCGTTCTGCTGCCGCATCTCCTTCACGTTCACGCGCGTATCGGTGGTTTACCCTGCTCACCAGTAAGGCAACACCGCCAGCCAGTACCCCACCGGCGAGGGTTGAAATCACCGGCATCCACGCCGTAACTCCCTGCACAACTGCTTTAACCTGTTCTGTATCCGTTATGACATCCGACATGTTTGTTCCTTATTTAGAAATCCCGCCCGCTGTTATGAACATTGCTCAGCGGAAAGGAAAAAGGGCCGCGAGAACATCGAACCTGTTTCTCCGAGAAGACGCCGGGTTAATAGCAGATGTAAATCCACCTTCAGAGCATCTTTCGGCAGTCCCCCAAAATCTCTCGCATGCCAGGAATCGATGCGCCAGCCATTTTCTGGCGTTTCCGGGATATCAATGCGACGGGCCAGTTCTTTTCCGTTCAGATCGACAATTAGCTGAACGTCAGGAGAATTACCATCCGGATTGCTGACGCCTGGTTCACGGAGATACCAGACGAATTTGTGACCACTATCCATCAGCTCGTGAAAAAGCTCCACTTCGTCCATTTCTGCCCTCTGCAATACTTACGCAATAAATAGTCACTCAGAGTAATGATGACGTGCAGCATAATCGGCTAAGCACAACCCTGAGTCTGTCACCAGGATGACTTTTCCCTGCCGTCATCATTTTCAGGCTGATAATAAGCAGACATATAGCCACGCAGTTAAATTACCGGATGGCCGTTCCGGTCAGATCCGACTTTCCGGCATATCTCAACTTTCCGGAAGTGTACCACGGCAGGGAAATAAGCAAAGCGGCGTTTTCCGGTGTGCAGCACCCGGTCATCCGGGACAGGATAAAACACAACATATGGGGTGTCGCCTCGACGGGAAAGCGACGGTGACCACAATATATGGCCTGCGGCGGCCGCTGCGCGCCGGAGGCAGGGAGGAAGATCCGGAACAGCCAGAAATCGGATCTCAGGAGTAGGAGATACACGATTAATGGAAAAGGTATAAGGAGACATAAGAAACATAAAAAAAAGAATATATATGGTTATCAGAAATGCTTGTTGCTGTTAGAAATTTTCCAGGTTATTTTGTTTAAAACCGTTCGCAAACGGTTTTTTAAAAAGAAGATAATCCATGTAGCAGGACTTACATAAATGAACGCAAAATCATCACCTGAACGCGGCAGGATAAATCGCGAAACTGCCCAGAACAGTGGGTTCACTGAAATTAAACTGATCGCGCGCTCAGATCAGGACCGCCTGGAGATTGAGAAAATGAAATATGACCAGTTAGTACGATTCATCCATCAACAGCCGGCGAATGCCGAGCTTGCACCACCGGTACGCAAAGCTGTACTGGAGGCTCTGGGGTTAAAGGGTTCCCCCCTGTATGCCACCACTCATGGTGCCATGAGCCATATCATTACCACCATGATGGACTATGGCATGACGGCCCAGGTGGTACCGGCCGTCCAGATCTACAGCGCCTGTTTCCCGACCAGCCTCAACTACGTACTGAAATCCTTCCCGGGTAAGGTGCATAACTACCTGTGCCGGCATGGCGATGCCTCTTCGGTGGTGACCTGGACTGAGCGGAACCCGGACTGGGGCGATCGCATCATTGCCAGCGTCCTTGACGGTACATTCGATGCCGTTCTTTACCAGATGCGCACCGCCGTCGGGGCCATGACGCTTAATCAGCCAGTCCTGACCATGCTTCGCCGTCTGAAGGAAGATGCCAGCGGGATTAATGCCGGCGCGCAGGAACAGGCACAGCAGATCCTCGACAAGGCCCCGGAGACGCTTATCCAGTCACCCCGCCAGTGGGATACCGACTGCAATGCCCTGCGCGCGTTTATCCTGTATTTCCTGCTCGTTGATCTTGAAAAACGCTACGGCGATATGGCGTGTGGTGAACGCACCTTTGAGATCCCGTTCTACGAGTGGCAACGTGAAGTCGCTGAAATGCCGGCGACCGGTGTTGTGTCGTTTAAGGAAGACTCCGAACTGGCTGAAGAGTATGACTACGGGCTGTGCATTGGCTGGCGTTACGATAAGTGGGAGCAGTTTTTCTACCAGGCCGCACTCGGGGCCGTTTATCTACTGAACCCCCGCGTCGCCCCCAGGGGTACGCTGAAAACCTCGGCTCTTGAGCCGGGTATGGCCATCCGTTACGCAGAGGACATGCTGGAAAAATACCTGCCGTATACCGGACGTGCTTTAGTGGACAGTCCGGTCGGGACGGGCAATATGTTTGATCGTGCCTGCCGTGCTGCACGCAAGCTTCCGGATAGTCTTCTGCGCCAGATCCGCGAAGAGTTTGGCAGCTTCGGTACCATCACAGATCCGGTGCGGTTTGCAGACATGACATCTGACTTCCTCACTCCGGATGAGGCCCGCCTGCTCAGCAGTGATTTTCTTCACGACTAATATGTACCCCTTCAAAAAAGGTCCCTCCGGGGGCCTTTTTTTATACCATTCAGTCAATCAGCGTCCTGCGAATGGCGGCCATAACAAGTTCGTAGTGAACAACCGGGCTGGCGGCCAGACGCAAACCGCCTGCCCAGCATTCATCCGAGAAGATCAGCGCCTCATTACCGGTGCGCTGTTCCGGTGCACGGCTGGCCAGCCAGCGTGCCACAACTTCCTGACGGGTTCTCTTCATTGCTTTGTCCTCACGGAGTTAATTACCCCCTGATCCTGCCGTCACGACTCCGTTATTGCATCGTCTCATTTCGTTCTCCGCCCTCTGACTCCGCTCCGGGAATCTTTTGCCTCACACGCTGCTGCCAGTCTTCCCCGGGGAAATCGTAGCAGGAGTCGCCCAGGCCCCCGGATAACCCGCATCATACAGTCTGTTACGCAGCATCTTGACACTGTCCACGGAGACAGGCTCTGCGAGATCGAGTGAAACGGTGGCCAGTGTCGCCAGACTTGAGTCAGTCAGCCGGAAATCTGCCGGCAAATAAATGTGTGCAGTGCGCAGATCCCCTTTCATTACCCGGATATCATGAAAATTACTGAACAGCCGACGCAGGAAATCCGGAACAGCCACTCCCCTTGCATGCACGACAGCTTCATCGCTCCGGTCCATGAACTCTGCCACGGGATTTTCTTTCGCCACCACCTCCAGGAGTTGCTGCAGCGACGGCCAGTATTTGCCATCAAATTGGCTGCGAAGGCCATCAAGTTTTTCACGCAAAAAAGAGGAGTAATGTCCGTTCTGGCCAGAAGCTGCGTCAATCAGATCGACGATATGGGCTGTATGTTCTATGTAAAAAGCATTGCGGTTAAGTATATCTTCCCGTTCCGTCAGCATTCTGCCGAGTTCTGCGGCCTTAGTTGCAATCCCCTCATTCAGGAAAGCCAGTCTTGAGTGATCAGCCTTCAGGCGCCTGTGGTGCTCAGCAGTTCCGTATACACCGGCCAGGAATATCTGTGCCAGCAAATTCCAGCACTGCTCACCGGTGAGCGCATGTCGCGCAATGTCATGCCATACCGGATTCATCTCTGTATCACGTGAAATGAGCCTTTCCAGCACAGACCAGGATGGTTCATACAATGTCTTTTCACGTAGATCGTCACGGTATGATTTCATTATCTCCAGCACATCGGCGGCAGTTCGGGCAGGGATGAATTTCATTTCTTTTCCTCATCAGTTTTGCTGTCACGGTCATTATGTCCACGCCTGAGGGGAATGTCGGTAACACAGGAGAGGAATATTTTGGGCTGCTGTGTTACCCGGTTCCGGTTCTGCCTTTTTTCGGATCCCGGCATAAGAAGAGATGAATTATTGCATCAAAGTCAATAAAGAAGACAGATTATTGTATATTGAAGATTATTGCTTTTTAAGCAAAAAAACATTTCATTTAATACATTTATGATAGTAATGATGAATCTTTTCGGTAAGCACGAATGATATGAAAACCACAATGATGTTATTTAAAAATCCGTTTAAAATACAGACTCACATATCGTAGAAGGACATGGTCTTCCCGATAAGCTTTCGTAAATAGTGTTCGTAGCTTTTAAGGATAAATATGATATTTGCACGGCAATCAAATGAACCTGCTCATAACGAGCCCTCTTTTGTCAGAGATTTCCACTATCTGACAGCGTTGATACAGCATCTGGGTGCGCATGAACGCTGGAACAGCAGAACTCCAAGAAATATTGCTGATAGCCTAGGTATGGATATGCAGGAGGTGGAACGAGTACTTGCTTCCTATCCGGCGTTTTTCAGACGCTCTTCCAACCTCAGTTCTCAGGGCGAGCCTCTGTATATGATCCATCTCCGCTATGCCAGAAGAAGGAAGAATAATGAAACTGACGCCCGTGAATCTCCTCCTGTCAGTGCGGCTGAGATGGGTATTATGCTGGATCTCGTGACAAAGATGATTGCCGTGGAAGAACAGAACAAAAGGCTCAGCTTCGAGATTAAAACCAATAATCTTAAAATATGGTCTGCTCTGGGGCTGGCCTTTCTTTCTTCCGCAACGGCGATTGCCACAGCATTACTGAAATAGGAGAATATGGATGAAACTGGAATCTTTTCGTGTTCGAAACTTCCGCTCTGTGTTTGACAGTGGGGTGATAACCACTGAGAAACTGACAGCAATTCTGGGGCGGAATGAAAGCGGCAAAACAAATTTGTTACTTGCTCTTAAAAGCCTTAATCCGGCAGAAGGTTTCGACAAACTCAATGATATAAAAGATTTCCCAAGGCATAGAAAACTGAGTGAATGTACTCCTGACACACCCGTTGTAGATACCACCTGGACATTAACCGAGACAGAACTGGCGGAACTCAGTGCAATTTATCCACGTGCACGAAATATTACTTATGTTGACATCAGTAGACGATACAATGGAAAACTCAGGTACATCAGTTTTAGTGGGCTTGAAAAATTCGCATATGATGTACAAAAAATAAAAAAAGAAGTCCGTAAAATAACGGCTCAAATTGATTTGTTTTTCGATAACCCCGAAAATAAAACAGAACAAACCCAGCCTGATATACAGGCTATAAGAGATATATGCAATGCCTTACTTCCAATTCCGGACGATCCAATTGGCTGGTCAGAACAGGCCAAGGGTAAACCTCAGGAGCTGAGAAAATTTCTGGTTAAGTATGACATCGAGCTTAAGTCGGAATCTGATGATGCTCTAGATGAACTGGAGGATACTCTTAACGAGATAAGCAATGATTCTACCCGAGCTCAACGGGCACGAGAATGGATTCTTACAAAAATCCCTGTCTTTGTGATGGTAGATGAATATCCTGAACTGAACGGTCACCATCAAATGGCTGAATATAATAATCGTAAACAGCAGGGCAAATTAACTAATGCCGATATCAATTTTGAGAAACTTTGCAAGGTGGCAGGGATTGACCCTGCCGAGCTGACGGCAAACAGAAATAATTCAGATGTTCGAAATCAGCTTGTAAACAGAGCGGGAGCTGTCGTTACGACAGAAATCCGAAGGCTATGGCAGGATAAACCTCTTAAAATCCGTTTTAATGTTGACAGTGATTATTTTGATACATATGTTTCGGATTCAAATAATGCCTACGATGTTGAGGTGAACCTGGACGAAAGAAGCCGGGGATTTAAGTGGTTCTTCTCATTCTATATAACATTTTTTGCTGATACCAAGGGCGGCTCAGCAGAAAATGCTATTATTTTACTGGATGAGCCAGGGCTTTACTTGCATGCTAAATCTCAAGCTGATCTTCTTAATCACCTTACCAATGATTTTGATAACCAGATTATCTATACCACTCACTCTCCATTCCTTGTACCAATTAAAAACATATCCGATATAAAAACTGTGTCAATTGCAGAGGATAAGGGTACGACGGTGACCAACGATCCCAGCGGGGATTCCACAACTTTATTCCCGTTGCAGGCCGCGCTGGGTTATGACATCGCACAGTCGTTATTTATTGGTTCCCATAATTTGATTGTTGAGGGCGTTACTGATTTCTGGTACCTCAGTACAATTTCAGATGTGCTGACGTCTGTCGGCAGAAAAGGCTTGAACAGCAAAATCACCATAACCCCTGCAGGCGGGGCACAGCGCGTATCCTACATGGTTTCTCTTCTGTCCTCTCAGAATCTTAATGTTGTTGTGCTTCTGGATGATGAGAAGCAAAGCCGGGAGACTTCAACTGAGCTTCAGCAGCAGGGCATGCTTACTAGAAAGAACGTAATATTTGTTTCTGATGCGTTGGAGTCTAAGCGTGACGAGTGCGATATCGAAGATCTCTTCAATCGTGAGACTTTCCTTCAGATGGTTGATGAAAGCTATGATCTGAAACCAGCTACTCTTAAACTGAATGATAAAATACCGCGGATTGTCAAACAGATTGAAAGCGCCTTCTCGGCAGACAAGAAACATTTTGTGAAAGCCAAACCCGCCCGCGCATTCATGAATCGTATGAAAGATGGCGATAATCAGATATTGTCCAAAGAAGAACTGGACCGTTTTGAAAAGCTGTTTGATCTGATAAACAAAAGAATGAATGCCCGCAATTAAATTTTAATCCTTAAGCAGTAAGTAAAAGGCCCGATAAATCGGGCCTATATACTTTCAACTCTTGAATGAATTCATTAAGGTTGTTATCGTGATAAATCTGAATGTTTATGTATGCGCCTAAGATGTAATTTTTACTTCTATCTTTCAAGTTGTTTAAATTTCTGTTCCTACGTCATCAGGAACTAACAACCCATTATGGTCTTTGTACCGCTTAATCTCAGAGAAAGTTGCATCGGAAATTGATTTATCAGGTAAACAGTACCCGTTATGGTAATCTTCGATATAGTCATAGTAGTCATCAATATCGCGCTGATCTATACCTAAAAACTCAGGGCCTTTTATCCGATCTTCAAGAAACTCACGTTGTAGTGAAGGGGTTTGAAGCCCAATGGAGCGGAAATGTACGCTAAGAACCTAACTGCATGATTTTAGGTCTATGAAGTCGTGGCGTTGTTCGTCAGGTTTACGTTGATTTGATTACCGGGTTTATTAACACTGAAAGTACCTGAAACCGCATGGCTACTGGCATCAACGAAAAGAGTAAACAAAATCCTCGTTTTCTTTACTCGTCTGACCGCTCAAAAAATGTACTTCGCGTACGTTCTCGTCCGGTTGGCCTTCAACCCCCGAAATAGATAGTTATGTAGCTAAAACAGCTGAAGCCTCAGGAAGAGGAAGAGGTAATATTGAAGACCAAATCCGTTCAATTAATGAGTTAATTAAAGGATTAGAGATTTTAACTGCGCAAAATCTCCCACTTCCAGAACCGCCTCCTGGTGCTCTCCCATATCGAAATTTAAAAAGTGAGTTAGTTGAGTTAAATAATGAGCTAACAAGATGTTTGAAATTATTCTCAGATTCAGTTAGTAATGGGGAAAAGTTAATTCGCGATGCAAAAAACGATTTAAAAACACAAACGTTTAATTATTTAGTAAGTTTTTTGATGAGTTTTTCAAGTCGAACAGCGACAAGGGATCGATTACATATTTTCACGACGAATTACGACAGGATAATTGAAGCAGGAGCTGAAATAGCAGGTATTCGACTAATTGACAGATTTGTTGGTACTATAGCGCCTATTTTCAGATCTTCGCGACTAGAAGTCGACTATCATTATAATCCACCGGGTATTCGTGGTGAACCAAGATATTTGGAAGGTGTGGCGCGCTTTACTAAATTACATGGCTCATTGGACTGGTATACTACCGAAGGAGCCATAAGGCGATTTGGATTACCTTTTGGTGCGAGTTCGGTGGAACCCTTTTTACAAGTGGAGGCTGCTGGAGCAGCGAACTATCATCAATTAATGATTTATCCAAACTCGGTTAAAGACCGAGAAACATCAGAATACCCTTATGTTGAACTATTCAGAGACTTAGCATCTGCAACATGTCGTCCTAATAGTACTTTGGTAACATATGGTTATAGTTTTGGAGATGAACATATAAACCGTGTTATTATTGACATGCTGACAATACCCTCAACGCATATAGTAATAATTGCCTACGGCGATCCACTCGGTAGAATTATGCGCTTTGTAAACGAAAGTGGAAGAAAAGCTCAAATATCTTTATTACTTGGTGACCACTTTGGAGATATCAAGAATTTAGTGGATTTTTATCTTCCTAAAGCAGCGATAGACAGATCATCAATTCGTATGGCAGAACTATTGAAATCAAGGGGTTTATATCGTACAACAATTTCAAATAATAGCGAGGATGCTGAATGAACTCATTTCCGATTGAACAAGGTGAGCAACTCAGGGTCGGCACTGTAGATTTTGTTTCACCTAATGAAATTAGAGCAATATTAGAGATTGACTCACCTGATACTGTTGCTTTGAATGCAGGAACGCCTAGAAACTTTCCAAGAGTAAACAGTTATGTATTAATATCATGTGATAATGGTTACTTAGTTGGGCAAATAGAGTGGCTTGCTGTAGAACATTCGCCTTATCCAAAACAAAGAGATGTTCAAGAATTTGGTTTAGTAAATCTACCATTCCCCCGAAAAAAAATAAGTTTGAATCCGGTGGGAATGCTTAAACGTTTGTCCAAAGATGGTACTGATTATTTCAGATTTCAACGAGGTTCTGAATCGTTTCCTTCTATTGGGGCTGCTATTTTACTACCGACAGATTTACAACTTAGATCAATAGTCGAATCTGGAAATAATAGGCGAGTGATCATTGGACAAAGTCCACTTGCGAACAATGCAAATGTAGCTGTAGATCCTGATAGATTATTTGGTCGTCATATAGCAGTGCTCGGAAATACTGGTAGCGGTAAGTCTTGCTCTGTATCTGGATTAATCCAGTGGTCACTCGAATCTGCATTGGAATCACAAATAAAACCAAATGCCAGATTTATCATCCTAGACCCCAACGGCGAGTATGCACGTGCTTTGGGGCCAACGACGAAATTTAAAGGTAGAGTATTTAAGGTTGAGGCTGAAGGCAGTGAAAACCAATTACAAGTACCCTCATGGTTTTGGAATAGTTCGGAGTGGGCATCATTCACGCAAGCAAGTCCTAAAGCACAACTTCCATTACTAAAACGCTCCTTGAGAGCAATGAGAAATGAAGAATTTGATTTACAAAAGAATATAGATATAGAAGTTAAAAAATACCTAGGTACAATTTTGGTTTCTTTAAAAGCGGATAAATCTAAAGGAGCAGCGGCACTTAATGATTTCCCTGGAGCCAAAAATCTTTTGGCTAAAATTAATATTTGGCGTCAGAGTCTGGAAGAATACAAAGCGAGATTAACTACACCATGCCCTGAGCTAGATAAATTAATCATCTCTATTCAAGATTTTTGTGGGCAAAGAGAAGGCAGATATCCAGATTACAATGCTAAAGTTAGCGCAGTTGATAACATCATAAATGGAGTGTTATCTTCATTTCAGAGCCTTGGAGGCGATGAGTGTGAACTCCTTCCTAAAAACGAGGATATCCCCGTCCCTTTTGACGGAAATAATTTAGTCTCCTATTTAGAGGCGTTAGCACAAGAAAATGGTAGCGAGCAATATGTTGAATATCTAGTAGCTAGAATACGCACAATGCTTGCGGATACAAGAATGAAACCCATAACCAATGACTCAGAGCATAGAGTTGACTTGGCTAATTGGTTAGAAACATATATTGGGAAAGATGGTGATGGTGATAGCTGCGTTTCAATTATTGATCTTTCTTTAGTACCAACTGAAATTACTCATCTTGTGACAGCTGTCATTTCAAGAATTATTTTTGAATCATTGCAACGTTATAGACGACTATATAACAAATCTTTACCTACGGTACTTGTTGCTGAAGAAGCACATACATTTATTAAACGGTATCGTGAGGACAGTGAAAATCAGGATGTCGCAGCTGTTTGCTGTCAAGTATTTGAGAAAATTGCACGAGAAGGCAGGAAATTTGGTCTCGGTATGGTTATTTCTTCGCAACGACCATCAGAATTATCACCTACAGTTTTATCTCAATGTAATACTTTTCTTCTGCATCGAATTAGCAATGACAAAGATCAGGAGCAAGTTCATAAAATGGTACCCGACAATTTGCGAGGATTACTCCGTGAATTGCCTTCATTGCCATCTCAACATGCAATACTGATGGGCTGGGCATCTGAACTTCCTGTCTTAGTTAAAATGAAAAATTTGACGAAAGAGCAGCAACCCCATTCTGATGACCCTGATTTCTGGGATGTTTGGACAAGAAAGGATGCTGATGGGAAATTGGTCGAGAGAACGGCCAATTGGGAAGCTGTTGTAAAGGAATGGCAACAAAATTGAACTGAAGTAGGATGTGAAAACGGGAGGGCAGATCGGAATTGAAGGAACTTTATGCAATCAATCTACTTGGTATTGCGTTCCATCGACCATCAGCCCCATGATCATTGGAGTAGCTGTAAATGCAGCACCTAATAATTAAAATAAAACAATAGGTTAACCTATTAACGTGGTTTTTTACATCGTTGGCCCTCAAACCCCGTTACCTGCTCCTGAACGTTTTACTGGACACGTCCTGTCCCTGTTTGTTTCCGGAAGTCCGCATTTCTTCCGTAAAACCATCTTCTGCCACCCGTCAGCCTCACCACAAAGCTGTCAAACCGTCAGTTTGAGTTAGGTCACAAAAGTAATCTGAATCAACAATCTGTCCCACCACAAGACGATCGCTGACGATCCGAATAATACCTTCTCGTCAGTAATTTTTCCAGATGTTAGACCAGATAACCGTCCATAGTTTGCATGCTAATTGTCCTTAAGGGACTATAACCGGCAGCGCTCGCCGCAGTATCAGGCCGGCAGGCCTGATCGAGGAAGCGCAGGAGAACGGAACGGGAAGATGGCATTTACGCGCGGAACATGAAAAACAGTCTCTGGCGGGAGACGTTCTTCGGACTGAGGATCATTTCACTTTGGTGGCTTTCCGGATTGCTGCCTGAAGTCTTTCAGCGGTTACGGCTTCCGGGAACACCGTGATGGTGTCGGGAGTCGCCCCGCTAACGGGCATGACGATGATCCCCGGCGTTCCGGTGAGTCCCAGTTCCTCTGCCAGGTTACTGTTTTTCTCAAGGGACGCGGTATGGTTGCCCGGCACAGAGGCGGCCAGCCCTGCCTTTGACGCTGCCGCGAGTATATCCTCTGCCGTCAGCTTGCCTTCATTATGGCCGGTGGCGTAAATGGCATTGTGATAGGTGACATAGGCCTGAGGCCCTTTCTGTTGCCAGACCGTCAACCCCTGCTGTGCAGCCTGAAGTGAAGCTTCCCAGCGACCACCAAATATTGGCCACTCCTTAAAGAGGTAGCGGACGTCCGGCTGCGCTTTCATGACCTTCTCCAGCTCCGGCGCGAAGCGGCTGCAGAACACGCACTGGTAATCAAAGAATTCAATCACCGCGACCTTTGCATTATCAGGCCCGTAAGCCGGGGTGTCCGGATCATGCAGAAGGTTCGCCTGATTCTCCATCACGCTGAGTGCAGACATCTTCTGCTTACGTGTCTCCTGCTGTTCCTGCAGCTTACGACTGACCGTCACCAGTATCTCCGGGTGCGACACCAGGTAGTCAGCAGCGATTTCGCCGATACGTGCCTCCTGCTCCGGGCTGAATAAGGGCTGAGGGGCCGAAGCGTGTGCCATTGAAATAAAGCCAATGTATGTTGTAACTATTAATGCTGCTAATTTGTTTGCTTTCATAGCCTGATTCTCATGATTAAAAGGGGGATTAACGTTCTTTCTGAATGGTTCGAGTGAGGGTCTGTTCTTCACGCTCCGGCATGCGGCCGCGTTCAGTATTTTCTGCCGCCCTGAGCATGTCTCGTTCAGAGTTTGCCAGATCTGCAATCACACGCGATGCCCGCGACTGTTCACCAGCGGTCTTGTCAGCACCTTCCAGCTCGCTTCTGACGCCTGCAGCGGCTTTTATTTCCTGTCCATCGGTGTTTTCCTCACCTCTGACCCTGGCGATCACATCCGCATCCGGGTTGAGTGGTTCCGGTTTACGCGGGTTAATGTCTTCCGGTTTCAGTCTGATCACCTCTTCCTGTGGAACTTCCGCCAGCAACGACTCCGGCTGCCTGCTCCGTCCGGCTTCTTCATTGCGAACCTGGTCTGCCAGCATTTGCTCGCGCAGCTGCTGTACGTTCTGTTCGTCCGTCAGCGTGGAGACAATACCCGGCGACACATCCTGTTTTGTCCCACCGCTTACCTTAAGCAGCCATGCTGAAGGCGGTTCATCACCGGTCTGCCAGACCACGCCGTCCTTTGGATGATTTCGTACTGCATCGAGTGCAGCCGTCAGGTCGCTGGCCACAATCGTGTTTCCGGACTGACTCCGCTGCAGCACGGCGCCACGTGCACGCTCTGTCATGACCATTCGTGTCTCCCCCTGAGTCATCCGTCCTTCCGGGCTGGAAACCAGGGAAACCAGGGCCAGGCCCGCACTCCTGCCATTGTTGTCATACACCGGTAGCGCCAGCGCCGGTTCAGGATAGCGCCGGGTGGCCGGGATGATTTTTGCCGTCAGTGACGCATCCTGCATGCCCTGATGGCGCACCCAGGCGCGACCGATGGCCGTTTTATTCACCGGCTGCCCCATTGCCCAGATGGCTTTCGCCTGTTTGCGCTGCGTTTCCGGTGCCAGCGCATCGTGCGCCGTTTTGATATCACGCTCCGGTGTTTTTACCGCCTTAACCCAGTCCTCTTTCCCGTCGGTGTATATCTGGACGTGCTCTTTCACGCGTGAGGCTGAAATGTAGAAGGCACGACGGGAAGCCAGTGCCTTACGTCCGTCTTTCGTGCCCTCAAGCGCAATGACATAATCACTGCTGGCCCCCTGTGCGCCGTAGCCGGTGACGGCCCAGCCGTAGTCGATATGCTGCTGCGCCCGGACCTTCTCCGGATTGATGGTGACGCGACCGTTCTCCCCTTTCAGATGGATATTCCCCTCCTCGCTGACCGACTCCACCGTATAGCGCTGGTTGGCCATCTGCCCCTGTTCGCGATCGGTCGCCGTGAACTTAAGCAGATCGCCGGAACGGACTTCCATCTCGCTGCGGCGAAACAGCTGCACGTCACCGGTGATCAGCTCCTTAGGTGAAATCAGAGCAATCTTCCCTTCCTCATCACGTACCGTCACCGTTCTGCCGTTACGGTCAACAGCCACCACATCCTGGTAGCGGTCACCGCGTTTAACCACCATCCCTGCTTCCCAGGCCTCTGTTTTATTGAACGCATGGCGCGTATGGGTGATTTTATCGAGCACAGGCACCTTAATGGCCTTCTCCCCCAGTTCTCCCCTCGCTGCAAGCGCGGCATGAATGCCGGCATTTATCGCCTTACGGTCGGCGTTCAGCTGCGCAATGATGAGCGTACGGGACCGCGCCTCCGGCGTCCGGTCCTTCCAGTCAGCCACGATGTCGCTAACAGGCGTCTCCGTTTCCTGAATCGCACTTTCCGGGAGCGCGGCTGAAGCGCTACGCGCCACACGGTCAGCCGGCTGGGTTTCAATGCGCTGCAGGGCCGCATCGATCCGGTTATCAATGATGTCGTGGACTGCGCCGCGCAGCTGCAGGTCTTTCTGACGGACGATTTGCTTCATGATGGCCACATCCATCGGGCTTCGCTCCTGCATCAGCTTAAACGGCGCGCCCACGTCGACCGCTTCAAACTGGTCGATATCCCCCATCGAGACTGCACGTCCGCCACCGCTGGCAATAGCCTGGAACAATGCCGCCGTATCCTGGTTGCCTGCCATTGATGATTCATCGATAAGAAACACCTGTCCTTTATAGTCGGGCTTCCCGCCTGCGGCCATCGCCTGGTCATGCTCAACGACAAAGGATTTGATGGTCTGCGCCCGGACACCGACGTCGCTCATTTCTTTCACCGCCTGGTGCGTAGGAGCTAGCCCCGTCATCACCGGACGAACGTCCGCCGGCAGGGTCTCCAGTGCAGATATCACCGCCTTCAGCTGCGTGGTTTTCCCCACGCCGGCATAGCCCTGAATCCCGATAAACTGATCCGTGGTACCCAGCACCAGGGTGGTCGCCTTTTTCTGGCCATCCGTCAGGCCGTTCAGCACGGCCTCCGGTACCTGTTCCAGCAACGGCTGCTGCGTACCTTTCCCTTCCTCCACCACACGCAGAATGGCTTTCTCCATCTCCCAGGTGGACCGGGAAACCAGTACCGGCTCTCCCCCTGAGGATACGGACAACAGCTCGCCATTTTTAATCATCGCGCCAATTTCATTCCCGATGGCCTCAAGGTCGGGATGATATTTCTGCGCTTCCGTCGCCAGCTTGAGCTCATTGATCACCACGGTGCGCTGGTCGTTAATGGCACGCCAGACGGCCAGGCCCGCATCCGTCCGGACGCTGTCATGCAGTGAATCAACCGCCTGACTGACGTCCTGATGACCGCTCAGGTTTCTGACCAGCTGCACGGGAGAGGCACTGGTCTTCATGCGCTGCAGCCGGGCTTCCGCCCGGTCCTGCACTTCGGCGGTGAACACTTCCGCCCGGTGGCCACTCTGTGCCAGCGAGTTCATGGTCTGGGTCGAAATGTCGCGGCTGTTCAGCGCGGCCAGCACCACGCCGGTGTCGTTATCCCGGCCGCCCGGCGCGGTCACATAAGCATGTGAAAGATAGAGCGGCTGGTCTTTTGGCAGCGTCAGGGTGTCTTCCCCCCGTTTCACCTCAATCCCCTTTTCACTTATCCCGGTCACCTCAAGACGATCTTTGGCCTTCAGGCTGTGCTCGCGGTCGCCCGCCACGGACAGCAGTTTTTCGCCGGTGGCCACGCTGAGGGTTTCACGGCTGAAGAGACGCCAGTCAGCGCTGATATCGCCGATTTTCATCCGGGTCAGCACCCCATCCCCGTCGATAAGCGAGAGGACTCGCGTGTCCTCATGCACCCGGTCAATCACATAGGACTTACGCTCTTTTGCGTCCGTGCGATTCTCAAGCACCATGCCGGAACGGTATGAACCGGGCATGCGCCGCGTTTTGCTGTCGAGCCAGACCGGCTGCCGGGCCTCTATCTCCACGCCGTCACGCCCCAGTTGTCCTGCGTTCTGCAGCGCCTCTCGTACCAGGCCTGTCAGCTGTGCCTGTTCACGCCTGCCGACCACGACGGCGGTGACGTTTTCACTGCCTCCGCTCAGCTCTGCATACCGGTTGGCCAGCGCCTCGTAACGGTCGCGTTTGTTCGGAATACTGACCACTTCGGCCTCAAGCCCGGGCGCCGGCTCCGTGCGGCGTGAGCGGGCAACCCCCGCTGACTCCAGTACGGACATGGCGTTACCGTTCGCCTGACGCCCGGCACTGTCGAGAAAGACCAGCTGTGCGTCCTGCGCGCGCGCTTCGCCCAGCAGAACCAGCGTCTCCTTTAGCCCCAGACGCTCTGCCCCTTCGATAATCAGCGTGCTCTGGGGTTTCAGGTGGAAATCACCGCTCAAAACATGCTGCCGGCTGATAATCCGTTCCCGCAAATCGTCGGATTTCGCCAGCGAAATGGCGCGCTCGGCAGAGCTGGCCAGCACCTGAACGTCACGACCGTTCGCGCCGGCAATACCGGCCAGCTGCGCGGTCAGGTCACGGATGCCCGCCACGCCTGACGGGGCATTCATCAGAACCAGGGCGTCCTTCTCCACCACTTCCAGCGCCGCCGGCGCGTACTGCGCCGGGCGGGTGAAACTGACGACTTTTGTAGATTTGAGATGTTCCTGACTCAGTGCCTGGATCGAGAGTTCGTCCAGCAGGTGAATACGGGAGGTGAAGACCCCTTTCTCACTGTCCAGCGGCACAATCATGCCGTCCTTCAGCGCCGCATCGATGGCCACACGAATTTCCTGAATCTCCGGCAGCTGTTCGCTCAGCTCAGCGGTTGTCATCATCAGCTCGCCAAAGGTGAAGCGCGTTTTACTGTCGCTGAGCTGCGAGATGGCCAGCCGGACAGCCTCAGTCAGTTCCGGGCGGGGTATTTCAGTGTCCAGCTGCGCTGCAGGAAAGCTCCTGGCCGCCGGCGTCTTTTCGGGACCGGTCTGTGCCGGCTGACTCAGCGTGTCAGTCTGTTGTGGTACTGGCTGACGGGACAGGCTCTCCCGTTCTGCGGGTTGAGCAGGTGTATCGACGCTCTTTTCTGCCGTGGACGACGTCTGCAGAGAAGCCTGTTCAGGCCCGGCAGGAACCGGCTTAACCTGGTGATCTCGCTCCGGCTGAGGCGCGGTCTCACGAAGACCTGCATCACGCGGCACCACGCTTTCCTGATACGCCTTCAGGTCAAATCCCTTCTCCTTCATCTGACCCAACCAGCGCTCCATCAGGCGCATCCGCGAAGGGTCGACTTTCGCCCTGCGGGTATCTTTGGCGGCCACATCCCGGCTGCGCAGCGTGGCTTCAGCACCGACAGCCCCTCTGATTTCCCGGCCACGGGAGGAATATTCATCCACAACTTCATCCGGAATTGCCTTAATCTCCCACATGCCGTGTTTGCCGACCTCTTTCACTTCGTGGCCAAGTGATTCAACACGTTCACGAAGGGCACCTCGATAGATTTTTCCGAGCGTGACCTGGTGCTTCATGACGGTCTCGATAAAGCCGGCGTTATGGATATAGTCCGTGGCCAGAGCTTTCCATTTGCCCTCATACTCCGTCATATTGGCAACCAGGAGATGAGTGTGTATCAGCGGGTCGAGGTTACGTGACGTGTCATGCGTGTAGGCGGCCGCGACCATCTTGCCGGTGTGTACGATGGACGTAACGCCGTCTTTGGTGTTCCGGGCCGAGATGAGCTTCTCCACATAGCCGGCCGCCACGCGGACGGCGTGGTAGTGTGCTTCCAGCATTTCTTTATCGTTCCCGATGAGTGCCAGAATGGACACGCTCTTGGGAGCGGAAAAGGTCAGGTCATGGCCCGGACGGTGGACGTGCTGTCCGTTAACCTCTTTACCCAGCCGTGAGCCGTCCGGCAGACGGCCCTCGAGCACGGCCGTCAGATCATCGCCACGGACGTTGCCCTCCATGCCCAGCTCTTTTGCACCCTCTCCCATCCAGAGGCTCTGCAGGCTGCCCAGAAAATAGTAGTTATCGGAATTGCTGTAGTAGCCTGCAGCCTCGCCGGCTGACGCTACTGGGGCGACTGACATCATAGTTCAGGCTCTCTGTCGTAATAGTGATGGTCGTTTTCGTCGTAACCCGGATCGTCCGCGTGACGGTGAATTAAAATGTTCTCTTCTTCCTTCGCCAGCTGCCGGCTCGTCCGGTGTGCTTCATCCGGGGTCTGCGGTGTCACTGACTTCCCAGCCGTCGTCAGACTCAGGCCGCCGTCTGGCAGTGCTGTCACCTTCATATCCAGGTTCATTGATTCGCCCGCATTCTCGCTGGCCTGACCTTCTTCTCCATCTGAGGTGGCTCCGGTACTGAGCCGCCGTTTCAGCATCCCCAGCGCGCCGGCTGCAGCAGGCCCGGAGGAAGTATCGGGGTTTGAAGCCCAATGGAGCGGAAATGTACGCTAAGAACCTAACTGCATGATTTTAGGTCTATGAAGTCGTGGCGTTGTTCGTCAGGTTTACGTTGATTTGATTACCGGGTTTATTAACACTGAAAGTACCTGAAACCGCATGGCTACTGGCATCAACGAAAAGAGTAAACAAAATCCTCGTTTTCTTTACTCGTCTGACCGCTCAAAAAATGTACTTCGCGTACGTTCTCGTCCGGTTGGCCTTCAACCCCCAAGGTGTACGAAACCGACCGGTTTCGGTCATAGCCAATCCATAACATATGGAAACTATACGCGAGGGAAGCATTTATGCCACGGCGACAGATACTGAGCAGTGAAGAGCAGGAGCGCTTGCTGGTTATTCCAGATGATGAAATTATTCTGACCCGAATGTGTTTTCTGAATGAACAGGATATTGCACTCATTAATAAACACCGGCGGCCAGCAAATCGCCTGGGCTTTGCTGTATTACTCTGTTATCTGCGTGGACCTGGATTTATTCCGGACAAAAGCAATGTCCCTCACAGTAGCGTCATATCCAGAATCGCTTCCCGACTGAAGCTTCAGCCTGATTTATGGCCGGAATATGCTTCAAGAGAGCAAACCCGCTGGGAACATCTGACTGAGCTTTATCGATACCTGAAATTATCTCCGTTCAGCCGATCACTGCAAAAAGACTGTATCCGGCATCTGCATCCCTATGCGATGCGAACAGACAAAGGGTTTATGCTGGCGGAAGAAATGCTCAATTGGCTACATAGCAATAATGTTATTTTCCCTTCTGTTGATGTGATCGAACGGACGCTTGCCGAAGCCGTCACGCTCGCTGATAGAGCGGTATTTTCAGCACTTACCGCACAACTGGAAAAGCAGCATAAATCAGCACTCGACAGTCTGCTCAAATCAGAGGGTGAACAAGCTTCCCGCCTGGCATGGTTACTTCAGCCTCCGGGTAAAATCAACGGTAAGAACGTGCTGCAACATATCGACCGGCTTAATTCCATCGCCGCGCTGGGATTGCCTGATGGTATTACGCTTTCCATTCACCAGAACAGGTTGCTTAAGCTGGCGCGTGAGGGCCGGAAAATGAGCAGCAGAGATCTGGCAAAATTCACCGATGTCAGACGTTACGCTACGCTGGTTTGCGTCATTCAGGAAGCGCAGGCCACACTGACTGATGAGGTTATCGAACTGCACGAACGTATTCTGGGGACTCTATTCAGTCGGGCAAAACGCACACAAGCCGAGAGGCTTCAGCTGACGGGGAAACTCATCCAGAGCAAGTTGAAGCAATATGTTACTGTCGGTCAGGCACTGCTGCATGCCAGAGAATCCGGTGAAGATCCCTGGGCAGCGATAGAAGATGTCCTTCCCTGGCAGGAGTTCATCAACAGCCTGGAAGAAACGCAGTTTCTGTCCCGTAAGGGCAATTTCGACCCGCTTCACCTGATCACGGGGGTTGAAGGCCAACCGGACGAGAACGTACGCGAAGTACATTTTTTGAGCGGTCAGACGAGTAAAGAAAACGAGGATTTTGTTTACTCTTTTCGTTGATGCCAGTAGCCATGCGGTTTCAGGTACTTTCAGTGTTAATAAACCCGGTAATCAAATCAACGTAAACCTGACGAACAACGCCACGACTTCATAGACCTAAAATCATGCAGTTAGGTTCTTAGCGTACATTTCCGCTCCATTGGGCTTCAAACCCCTTATATAAGAAGCTGGTTAAGCAGCCCTTCCGTTCGAATCTAGCTTTGCAAGCTTAAGGGGGGTTAATGCTGAACTTGACCTAGGGAAGGTGCGAATAAGCGGGGAAATTCTTCTCGGCTGACTCAGTCATTTCATTTCTTCATGTTTGAGCCGATTTTTTCTCCCGTAAATGCCTTGAATCAGCCTATTTAGACCGTTTCTTCGCCATTTAAGGCGTTATCCCCAGTTTTTAGTGAGATCTCTCCCACTGACGTATCATTTGGTCCGCCCGAAACAGGTTGGCCAGCGTGAATAACATCGCCAGTTGGTTATCGTTTTTCAGCAACCCCTTGTATCTGGCTTTCACGAAGCCGAACTGTCGCTTGATGATGCGAAATGGGTGCTCCACCTTGGCCCGGATGCTGGCTTTCATGTATTCGATGTTGATGGCCGTTTTGTTCTTGCGTGGATGCTGTTTCAAGGTTCTTACCTTGCCGGGGCGCTCGGCGATCAGCCAGTCCACATCCACCTCGGCCAGCTCCTCGCGCTGTGGCGCCCCTTGGTAGCCGGCATCGGCTGAGACAAATTGCTCCTCTCCATGCAGCAGATTACCCAGCTGATTGAGGTCATGCTCGTTGGCCGCGGTGGTGACTAGGCTGTGGGTCAGGCCACTCTTGGCATCGACACCAATGTGGGCCTTCATGCCAAAGTGCCACTGATTTCCTTTCTTGGTCTGATGCATCTCCGGATCGCGTTGCTGCTCTTTGTTCTTGGTCGAGCTGGGTGCCTCAATGATGGTGGCATCGACCAAGGTGCCTTGAGTCATCATGACGCCTGCTTCGGCCAGCCAGCGATTGATGGTCTTGAACAATTGGCGGGCCAGTTGATGCTGCTCCAGCAGGTGGCGGAAATTCATGATGGTGGTGCGGTCCGGCAAGGCGCTATCCAGGGATAACCGGGCAAACAGACGCATGGAGGCGATTTCGTACAGGGCATCTTCCATGGCACCGTCGCTCAGGTTGTACCAATGCTGCATGCAGTGAATACGCAGCATGGTCTCCAGCGGATAGGGCCGTCGGCCATTGCCCGCCTTGGGATAAAACGGCTTGATGACAGCGGTCATATTCTGCCATGGCAGAATCTGCTCCATGCGGGAGAGGAAAATCTCTTTTCGGGTCTGACGGCGCTTAGTGCTGAATTCACTATCGGCGAAGGTGAGTTGATGGCTCATGATGTCCCTCTGGGATGCGCTCCGGATGAATATGATGATCTCATATCAGGAACTTGTTCGCACCTTCCCTAGAATAAAAAAAATTCACTATTGCTTTCTTCAACAACTTGAATGTCATCTTAAAAATAAATATTAAGGATTTCTTTTGTGGCAGATAATATAATTATTGATGAGAAAGAGTTAGTTACCTTAGTTGAAGTACCACTTGATATTATTGATCCTAATCATCGGAGTATTACTCCAGAAATGCGTAGAAAAATTTTAGCGCAACGATTCAGAAACCAGCTATATGCTGATGGCATCGAAACTGGACATCTTGAGGAGGTAAATGGAAAAGTTACTTTCAGGTCTAAGTTAACACTACCATCCTTTGCTGGTTTTGTCTTTGAAGCTTACTTGGTAAGTAAACTCAATGATAATAAAAAAATGGGGCAAGCCGCATTTACATGGTGTACACAAAGGTCAAGGTTGGCTTTATCGAGTGTATACGATCAATACAAAGCCATAGGGACTGGATTTATTAGCACTCATCAACTGCATCCCCATTTATATGCGCCTCACAGTAGTTCTGATATCCGTTTTGTTAGAAAAAACCCCCAAAGTGGGGTAATAGAAACAGCATTAATACATGGCACACACAACATTGCTGGAATTCAGGTTAAGGCTATAAAAGGAAACTTAAAAAGCCAAATTATTGATCCTTTATTACGTGGGCAATATTCTCACGTCATAACACTTCTGAGGGATTACTATGGAACACCTACACGAACAGTTTGTTTGCGCTGGATTAATTTTGGCGTGCGAGATGGAAGTATCACTTCACGGGGGTTGAAGGCCAACCGGACGAGAACGTACGCGAAGTACATTTTTTGAGCGGTCAGACGAGTAAAGAAAACGAGGATTTTGTTTACTCTTTTCGTTGATGCCAGTAGCCATGCGGTTTCAGGTACTTTCAGTGTTAATAAACCCGGTAATCAAATCAACGTAAACCTGACGAACAACGCCACGACTTCATAGACCTAAAATCATGCAGTTAGGTTCTTAGCGTACATTTCCGCTCCATTGGGCTTCAAACCCCTATCCAGCACATCCACGGCCTCGTCAAGCGCCGAAATTTCCTGTGCTTTCACAAACGCAGTAAGCACGGCCAGTCGCCGTTCGTCAGGCATTCTTGAAATGTATTTCACCGAAGCCATTCCGGCATAACGGGCCAAATTCCGCAGCTGGATGGCAGGCAGACCGGAGAAATTCAACCGGGAAAACTCCATGCTACGCAGTCGGGTATATCGCTCCAGGGCGTCTGTAAATGACGGCCCACTGATAGTGACAGGACCTTTTCGCAT
>NZ_KI973214.1:38668-82596 GCF_000534535.1 Enterobacter sp. MGH 33
ATGCGAAAAGGTCCTGTCACTATCAGTGGGCCGTCATTTACAGACGCCCTGGAGCGATATACCCGACTGCGTAGCATGGAGTTTTCCCGGTTGAATTTCTCCGGTCTGCCTGCCATCCAGCTGCGGAATTTGGCCCGTTATGCCGGAATGGCTTCGGTGAAATACATTTCAAGAATGCCTGACGAACGGCGACTGGCCGTGCTTACTGCGTTTGTGAAAGCACAGGAAATTTCGGCGCTTGACGAGGCCGTGGATGTGCTGGATAGGGGTTTGAAGCCCAATGGAGCGGAAATGTACGCTAAGAACCTAACTGCATGATTTTAGGTCTATGAAGTCGTGGCGTTGTTCGTCAGGTTTACGTTGATTTGATTACCGGGTTTATTAACACTGAAAGTACCTGAAACCGCATGGCTACTGGCATCAACGAAAAGAGTAAACAAAATCCTCGTTTTCTTTACTCGTCTGACCGCTCAAAAAATGTACTTCGCGTACGTTCTCGTCCGGTTGGCCTTCAACCCCCGCTAACGGCCAGTACCATTTCAACTGAGGTTGGTGACGGGAAGCAGTACGGTAGTAGTCGTGATTTTACTGCGGCAACAGGGCTGGTACCCGTCAGTACAGCACTGGTGGCCGGACAACATTGCTGGGCATCAGCAAACGAGGTAACAAAAAGATTCGAACATTGCTTTTAGTCAAAAAAATGCAGACTCAGCTGCATTTTGCGCATGCGCAAAACATTTAGTTCCTGTGCTGATATCGCGTACCTGGATTATCCGTTCCCCTTAATTGCCGTGAGTAGAAGTTATCGAGGTTGTTAACCGCCTTTCGCGGATCTAAATCAGGTACATTATTCCAGTCAACGGAATGGCTAACGCCAGCCACATCATCATCATTGAGGTTTTTTTTAGCATTAGTTTCAGCAATATCCCGCCTGAACTCCCGCCAGATATGCTTCATGTCATCAATAAAGTTTCTGGTCCAGTTTTTCATTGCGACCTCCCGTACACAATGGTTTGTCTCTCAGATTTTAATTCTCCAATCATAAAATATCCCTACACTTCGTATATCACTTAACTGTTACATACCTGATGGTGGCATTCAGCGCTTATAGAGCCTAATCCAATCGATGGTCTCGATAAACTGGTCGTTATCCAGTTCCGCGCAGTTCGCAAAAATTGCTTAAGCTACGCGTCCCTGACACTTTTCAGCTGTTCAGCCGATACCTGCTACGCAACCCATACCTTGCTGGCCGTTGTCGGTAAGCACCTGTCGTCCCGTTGATGTGACAAACTGTTGAGCCTTGATTTCCTTCGTTGTATCCCTGTATTAACGCCTGGCGGTTGTCTCAATATACCAGGTCATATCCCGTGCAGCCAGCAGAGCTGGACCGCAACTGCGATATCGCAAGGGCGTTAACTTAAAAGCGATAGCCTCTGACGCAAAATCATTCCGTTACGCCTCGCGATCGGTTAAATAATACGTTTAACGTAAAAAAACTCCGGTCTCCAAACTGCCCCCTGTATCTTCAGATAAATTTAAGTCCCATAACGGGACAAAAAACTTGAAGTAGTCCTAAAATGGGACTATCATCATGACATGAAGATAATCGCTATCAAGACACTGAGGGATTTCTGGACGGCGAATCCCGATGCAGAGCAGCCGCTAAAAGCCTGGGTAGATGAGGCCAGTAAAGCTGAATGGAAAACTCCGGCAGAAATCAAAGAACAATACCGCAGTGCCAGTATTCTTAAAAACAGGCGAGTGGTTTTTAATATTAAGGGAAATGACTATCGATTAATTGTTGCGATTGCATACCAGCGAGGATGGATGTTTATCAAATTCATTGGTACGCATAAAGAATATGACAAAATAGATGCTGAAACTGTCAGCCTGGAGTAAACCCTATGCAGATTAAACCAATTAAAACTGAACAGGACTATGAAGATGCGTTACGCGCTGTAGAGCCTATGTTTGATGACGAGCCTCCTGCTGATACCCCGGAGGGAGACTTTTTCGAAATCATGTGTGTGCTGATTAATGAATACGAAAACAAACACTTTCCTATCGAAGCCCCGGACCCGATTGAAGCTATTAAATTCAGGATGGAACAGCAGGGGCTGACGGTAAAAGATCTTGAGCCGGCAATTGGAAAATCTAACCGGGTCTATGAAGTGCTTAACCGCAAACGTAATCTGACGCTGCCCATGATCAGGAAATTACATTCAATGTTTGGCATACCTTTAAAAAGCCTCGTTGGAGGATAAGCCGAGTTGAAATTTACGAGCTTAATACCCGCAGGGTATGCAACCGGGGATAATAAATAATGAAACGGAAGTTCTGCTCACTGGTCCTGTTCGTTGTGGCGTTTTCGGCCAGTGCAGATATCAGCGGCCGGATTGTGCGCGTGCTGGACGGGGATACCGTTGAGATACTTGATCCAGGAAACCGACTGACGCGCGTTCGCCTGGCTGGCATCGATGCGCCGGAAAAGAGCCAGCCCTATGGTCAGCGTTCACGTCAGGAACTCTCATCGATGGTGGCTCAGCGGCCCGTAACCGTCACGGGAAGTGAAATGGATCGCTATGGACGCCTGCTGGGTACCATATGGCTTGGTATGACGGATGTAAATGCCGCACAGGTACGCAAAGGCCTGGCCTGGGCATACCGGTACCACGGAAAACCCGTCCGGCCAGACTACGCTGTTCTGGAGGCCGAAGCCCGCCGTCAGTCAGTCGGACTCTGGTCAGAACCGGGTCAGACAGAGCCCTGGCGCTGGCGTAGTCTGCATCAGGATGGGCTAAAAAAGAATAATGATTAAGGAGATTTCTGAATGACATTAAAATTGACAGAAAGCAAGCTGGAAAACCTTGTAGATACTTTAAATGCCATTATATGCGGTGAAGTAAATATTACACGTGAGCAGCGTGAAAATATGGTCAGGACGGTTGCAATTCTGGGAGGGTTAACGGAGCGGCAGCGCCTAATCACTGCGGAAAAAGAAGCTAAAAAGCAGGTAAAAGAAGAAAAGGAAAAAAAACACGCCTTCCGGATGAAGTATTTCCGCGATCAGGAAAACCGTGGGCACCGGAGGACCTGGACCTTATTCATTCGATTATTGCTGATATTCCGGATGACAGAATCGACGATCATATACTCTGGCTGTCGAAGAAACTGCAGCGCACCCCTTATGCCATCACCCTCAAAATTGTCAATGAAGGCCGTATGAACGAGGAATGGGCTAAAGGGTGGAAGCCTGCCGCAAAATCTATTCGTGAAGATTTCGCTCTGGTCAGGGAAAAAATTTCAGCAAATAATACAGATAATTCATGAGCGATCGCCACATATATAAAAGGGTCGATAAATTGGCCCAGATTTTGGGCGCTAATATGAATTTTTATTAGGAATTTTCCTACTCCGCTAAATATAATATTCATGCAGCCGATAATAAGAGTGTAAGAAAGGGGGCGGTGTGAACGATTTTCATAATTTAAGTATTTGTATTCAGAATAAGGATGTGGCAGGCGCAATGCGCGTGCTGCGTGATAAATCAGAATTTGCAGTGCGCAAGATTCTGGAGAAACTAAAGATCAGGGTCACTACGCAAACCGGCAGGGCATTCTGGCATTATGTTCAGGGCTGGCTGTTAACCGTGTGTCGCCAGGGGAATCTACAGCATGAATCATTCAGTACCCGACGTTCTTCCCAGTATCCGGGACGCCAGCCAGCTCAGTCCCGCAGCTCTCGATATGGTCAAACTTCTCGCACTTCTGGCCATGATTATCGACCACATCAATACGGTGTTTCTGTCGCCAGCATTGCCGGTGATGTATGCGCTTGGCCGGATGGCCTTCCCCCTGTTCACGCTTATATGGGCGATGAACGTACAGCGTACCCCGGAACGACTGCAGAAGAGAGCCAATCGTCTGTGGATCTGGGCAGTCATCACGCAGCCGGTGTTCAGCCTGGCCTTCTGGCATCACCAGCCCTGGTGGGCCCTGAACATTCTGTTCGTGTTTGCCGGCGTCACGCAGCTGATTGCCCTGCAGTACCAGCACGGCCTGAAAGGAATGTTTGTGGGATATCTGCTCCTGGCCATCATGATTTGGCCATTGCAGCCGGCAAGCTACGGGCTGGCAGGAATAACGCTGGCCATCAGTATGGCAACCGTTTCTGGCAACGAAAAACCCGAAGTGCAGCGTCTGGCGGCCATCACTGCCGTGCTGTCACTGATTTGTTTAAACGGGTTATCGCATCTCCTGGATATGCCCGCAGAAACATTATTACTGGCCACGCTGCCTACTCTGGCATTCCCCCTGGCAGTGGTTTCATTCTGCAGGCAAATCTGTCCGGAGGGCCGCAGGCGTTTCATGCCGCGTAATTTCTTTTATTATGCTTACGCCGGTCACCTGGGGATTATTGGTCTGGTACAGTATACTTTCGCCTGATTAGGGAGGACGTGATGGCTATCAGTGAGAAAGAGCTGCTTGAGGCAGGTTTTAGCAAGAACGAAGTGGACAATTTACAGGGCCGGCTTGCAGCAGGCGGAGGCACCATGCAGCATCTCATCGATGCGCTCTCACGGCGCTTCCGGGTGTCGGTATGGATCACTGTCGCGCTGGTTCTGGTTATGCTGGTCACCCTCATTGCCGGCAGCCGGACACACATTCTTTCCGGGGGCATGAGTTCCCTTGTAGTCCTGATCATTGCCTGGGTGACCTTCCCTCCTGTACTGGGCTGGAAAGCATTCCGCCTGCAGAAGACTATTTCCCGGAAGGCTCAATAGTCAGTAAATCAAGCGCCACTTTGGCTTTAACCCCCCATCCCGCAATTTTAAGCGCCATTGCGGGACGGGGGGTGCCGGATACTTTCCTGAAGAAATCGGGCCTGGTCCAGTACCACAGCCGTTGTGCTTCGGGTTTCAGCCTCAGGCCATACGCGCCGTAGACTTCGCTGAAGAGTGTGACAGCCTTATACGTCCCCAGCCCCTGCTGCCGGCTGAAGCCCAGAAATTCAGCGATCTCCATCGAGCCGTCAGCGAATATTCCCTCCGTCTGCTTATCACCGAGGAGGTTGTGCGCGGCTTCCCGTGAAATCGTGTTAAAGCCATTTACGACAATCACCGCGCCGGCCACCACGCCCACCGGCGTCATTGAGGACATCATGACGATCCCACCAAAGATGGCCGCACCGGCCACCACGACGTCGACCGCTGAAATGATGTAGCCGGGGTCCGCCTGGAAAACGAATCTATGGTCACTCCCGTTTTTGCAACACCGATTTTGACGACAAGTTGGCTTGCTTGAATCTATCCGGCGTCTGAATGGGATTTTATTCCCGCGCCTTGATGAGTTCCGCGCCTGATGAACCTCCAGAAAATATACGGCTTCAATGAGCCTTTCCGTTTTACAGGTTCCTCAACAGGCCGGTGGGCCGTTAGTATCATCAATATCAGTATTCGCAAAACCAGATCAGTAATTCTTTAAACCGGTGTATTTCTGCCGTTATGCTACATAAGTTTGCTGTCGTGCCGTTAGGGCCCAGGCTATTCTGGCCAGCTTATTTGCCAGAGCACAAGTGACGACAAAGTTGCTTTTCCGGCACAGTAAATCCCTGACCCAATCGGCCAATTTGCCAGACTGGTGTTCCAGTTTTTGTATGAATACCCTGGCACATTGAACCAACAAAGTTCGGATCTTTTTATTACCTCGCTTACTAATTCCCAGCAATGTCGTCCTACCTCCCGTGCTGTACTGCCGAGGTACAAGCCCTGTTGCCGCCGCAAAGTCACGGCTGCTGGCGTACTGCTTCCCGTCGCCAATCTCAGTTGAAATAGTACTCGCTGTCAGTGTTCCGACGCAGGGAATGCTCAGCAAGCGCTGTCCAACCTCATCTTCGTCCAACTTTCGTTTCAACTGGGATTCCAAATCTTTAATCTGCTCAACAAGATAGTGATAATGCTGTTGTAATTTCAGCAATAACTGGCTGAGGTAAAGAGGCAAACTATTATCCTCAAGAATGGTACTCAGTCGGCTAATAACGGCAGCTCCTCGGGGAACGCTAATGCCAAATTCCAGCAGAAAAGCATGCATTTGATTGGTTGTTTTTACCTTATCCTGAACCAGGGATTCACGGACACGATGCAGAGCCCGCATTGCCTGCTGAGATTCCGTTCTGGGCTGCACAAAACGCATAGACGGACGCGATGCAGCTTCACAAATAGCTTCGGCGTCGACAAAGTCGTTTTTATTGCTTTTAACGAACGGGCGGACAAATTGTGGTGATATCAGCTTTGGGGAATGCCCCAACTCTTCCAACTTGCGTGCCATAAAGTGAGAACCGCCACAGGCTTCCATTGCGATGGTTGTAGCGGGGCATGTCGCCAAAAATTCGATCAACTTTGGCCGGGTAAATTTTTTACGGTAAACAGCCTTCCCGCGACGATCCTGGCAATGAATATGGAAAGAGTTTTTACCCAGATCGATACCAATGAGCGCAATGTTTTCCATGATAGTTCTCCGAATGAAAGCCTGTCCTCAGCATAGTACCGGGAAGGAGGGAGTGACCATCTCATTAATTATCCCACGCTAAGACTGTTTTTTGTACAATTCGGTGTCGACTGTGCGTAATGAGCGGTATTTTCCGGACCCTAGCTTAATATTATTACGCCAGACGTAATCGCCACTCAGATTGATATGTTCCCAGCCCAGGGGAGAAAGATGAGATACCAGTTGATTATTAATCGGAATACCTTTTCGTTTTAGTGACTCAATGGCTCTTTCTATATATACCGTGTTCCATAACGTGATCGCCGCAGTCAGTAACGTCAGTCCACTGGCGCGGTAGCTCTGATTCTCCAGCCCACGATCCCTGATTTCACCCAGCCGGTGCATAAACACCGCTCGCGCAAGGGCATTACGGGCCTCCCCCTTATTCAGCCCTGCCTGTACACGTCGGCGCAGCCCGGGATCACGAAACCAGTCCAGCATAAACAGCGTCCGCTCGATGCGGCCAATCTCTCTCAGCGCTTTGGCTAGTCCATTCTGTTTTGGGTAACTGGCCAACTTTTTAATCATCAGCGATGCGGTGACAGTCCCCTGTTTAATCGAGGCTGCTAGGCGTAATATCTCATCCCAGTGCGCCTCAATGTCTTTGATATTCAGGCTGGTTGTTGATATGACGGACTGAAGCCCCGGATAGCGCTCGGCCTTTCCATGAATAAACAGCCGCTTGTCATGAAGATCCCGGATCCTCGGTGCAAAAGCGAATCCCAGCAGATGCATCAGAGCGAAAACATGTTCAGTGAAACCTGCGGTATCGGTGTAATGCTCGGTAATTTCCAGATCGCTTTCATGATACAGCAGACCATCAAGCACATGGGTTGAGTCGCGCACCCGGCTGATCACTTTGGCGTAGAACGGGCTATATTGGTCTGAGATATGCGTGTAAATCTGCACGCCTGGCTCCTGACCATATTTAAGATTGACCTGACCGGCATAACGCCCGTGACTGCCTACCCGAAAGTTTTGCCCGTCTGACGACGATGTTGTACCGTCGCCCCAGAATGCAGCCAGAGGTCGCGCTTTCTGAGCGTTGACCAGCTCGGCCAGTGCCGCTGAATAGGTTTCATCCCTGATGTACCATGCCTGAATACCTTCGAGTGACGATTTTGTTGCCCCCGGGCAGGACTCCGCCATTTTTGTCAGCCCCAGATTGATGCCGTCGGCCAGAATAGTGGTCAGCAACAGTCTTCCGTCTTTTGGTCTGACGTTATTATTTTTGAGGTGTGCGAAGTGACGCGTAAACCCCGTCCAGTTGTCCACTTCTTCCAGTATCTCCGTAATTTTCGGATGAGGAAGCATGCCATAAACCAAATCGGCAAAGGGGGAAGCCCCCGAAGGAACACTGTTCTCCAGCGGAGTGATTTTTACGCCTTTATCTGAGATATCAACATCGGGCAAATCACCGGCAAGAGCCATCGCGTTAACTTCTTCCAGACGCGATGCAAGAAGCGTCATACGGGC
This sequence comes from Enterobacter sp. MGH 33, assembly GCF_000534535.1. Taxonomy (NCBI): domain Bacteria; kingdom Pseudomonadati; phylum Pseudomonadota; class Gammaproteobacteria; order Enterobacterales; family Enterobacteriaceae; genus Enterobacter; species Enterobacter sp. MGH 33. The sequence continues at coordinate 46,690 of NZ_KI973214.1, forward strand.
CTGAAGGTATGCCCGGCAATCGGTCTGAACGGCCAGTTGTAACTGGTCATTATGTCGGGATTTCTCAAACTCAGCAGCCGGGATGAGATAATCATCAAAATTTCTGTAGCGGCGCGATCCTTTTACCCATATATCACCGGATCGTAACGCCCCCTTGAGTTCATTCATTACGCAAAACTCGTAGTACTTGCGGTCGATTCCTGAAGGCGTCAGTACCAGTTTTCGCCAGCTTTCAGGGATAAATCCTGTTGGAGCTGCTGGCGGAACTTTACGAAGTTGTTTACGGTACATGTCCCTGATGGTGTCCAGCGCATCGCTGAGTGTCTGCGCGGGAGGTGTCGCGATGAACTGCAATGCTGAAAGCATACGCGGGGCGTATTTACGCAGCGTACTGTATTTTTCGGTGATGGGGTTTGAAGCCCAATGGAGCGGAAATGTACGCTAAGAACCTAACTGCATGATTTTAGGTCTATGAAGTCGTGGCGTTGTTCGTCAGGTTTACGTTGATTTGATTACCGGGTTTATTAACACTGAAAGTACCTGAAACCGCATGGCTACTGGCATCAACGAAAAGAGTAAACAAAATCCTCGTTTTCTTTACTCGTCTGACCGCTCAAAAAATGTACTTCGCGTACGTTCTCGTCCGGTTGGCCTTCAACCCCCGTATCCAGCTGGGTTCTGCTGCGGATTTTTTGCAGTGCTGCAGGTATTTCCGGTTTGAGGGGCGCAGTCTCTTTTTGACGAGTTACTGAAGGAGGAGAAGACCGAAGTGAAACGACGTTGTCTTTTTTGTCTTCGGTGACAGGGTCTGTCACCGTGCTGTGATTTTCAGTTACGACTTCCGGAGCCACTGACGCTGTTCGCAAGGTAACGGGCTCCCGGGGTGGTACCGGCTTCTGTTCAGGTGCAGCGCTGCGCGAAGGTTTCGGTTCTTCCATCCGAGTACGAGCCACTTTTTCGACGGTCGACGTTACCGGCGAGCCGGAAGATCCTGAAGAAGAAACCGGTGCAGGAACGTCAGCTGCAGATGATGACTCGCTACCCTTCTCCAGCACTTCGTCACCGGTCGGGAACGTCAGACCTGCTGCTGTCGCTGCGCGCTCATTCTCCTTAATAACTTTCTCCAGTTCCGGACTCAGTGCATCGCGGATATTGCGCTCGATAAGGCCAGCGTGACGTTTTTTCAATGGACGGTATTTCAACTTCAGGCGAACGACCGGATACTCGCCCGGAAGACGTACATAAAAGTTGAGGTTTGGCAGACGCATTATCTGCTCGTAGTCGACAATCGGGTTATTGACCTCGTCCTTGCCGAGGGAAACACCGTCACGCACCTGATCCATACCGTAGCTGTTTGATTCACGGATTTTGCGCGTACGCTGCTTACCCAGTTCTTCTTCGACCACTTTGGCCATCTCCGCACTCGGCGAACGACCGTACATACGGGTATTCATCAGGTCGAAAATGCTTTTAGCCAGCTCGCGGCCGTAGACGTGAACCAGCTGCGCCATGTTCTGCATCCCCAGCACGAAACAGCCGCCAAACTTACGCGCCTCGGCAAGCGTCTCAGCCAGCTCGGGGATGCGCTGCAGGCTGGGGGCTTCATCGATAATGAACCATACGCGGCGGTCGCTGTTCTCCCCCATGCTCTGCAGCATCAGCGTGGCCAGAGATACCCACAGCGAGATCAGAGGGCGTACACTCTTGCGGTGACGGGCCTGTGTTGAAATAAACAGCCAGCTGCTGTCATAGCGTTCCTGCGTCATCCACTCCCGGATGGTGAACGGCGGCTTCGTTCCGTCATCCAGCCCCTGCAGATAGCGAAGGGCTTTGGCGTAGTTGGTTACCACTGAGCGAATGGAAATGGCCGTTTTCTCGATCTTCTCCTCAACCAGGTTAGCTGAGGGCGTATTGGCCAGATAGTCACGCAGATTTTTCATGCTGAGGGACAGCAGGGTTTTGAGGAACTTCTCAATGCTGCGTTCCGGGTCCGTCGACATACGAATTGCAAGGTCGGCATAAATAGTTCGCGAACTTGATACCCAGAACGGATCGGACTCCCCTTCAACCGGAATGAGGCTGGCTGCCAGGTTGTCATAGTCGACCGCATCAATACATTCCCCCCACATCTGCCAGTTGGCACAGCGCTCGTCATGGGCATTAAGAATGAAATCGGTGGAGGGGTTGTAGTGGGTTTCTGTGAAGGTACAACCGGAGTCGTAGATGATGGCCCGGTCACCACGTTTTCGGATGAAGTCGAGTAACCAGCGTATCAGCGTCGATTTCCCCACCCCGATAGTGCCATGCATCAGGAAATTGAGTACCTCCGCCATCCTGACCATATGCAGATCACCCACGCGAAGGTCAGAGAACTCACCGTTTTTACGCAGCAGCTTATTCACTTCAGCAGGCTTGTCAGTCAGCTGCATCCCGGAAATGTATTCGTCTTCACTTTCCTTTCGACCGATATTGGCGATAAACCATGTCACGGCGATAAACACCACGATACTGAACAACCCGCTCGCGCCGGCCGCCCACTGCAGCTCAGTCAGGCACTGATTGCCCATCTCCTGCATGTACAGGTCGGTATAGATCTGCGGCAGGGTCATTTTGAGCACCATCATCGTCGCGGTTGGCGCATACCAGTAGTGGACGTCGTAAATTTTTGGCGTCCCCGTTGCCGGCATCAGATCGATAAAACTGCTGTTGATGCTGGCGAACCACCACAGAGAGCCGTTATCAAGGACTTCCTGTGGAATTCGCCAGAGAAAAATGGCGGTAGTAAGCACGGCGAACAGGATGAAGATCCAGAATCCTATCCAGTTGTTCACCTGAATGAACATGCGCCAGCGGTAGGCGGTCATCTGCCCGCCCTGGGTGAGGTTTTTTCCTGCGAAGCTCATAGAGTGTTGTCCGGCCGTTATCGCATCACCTGTTCGGTGATGTGTGTTATCAGGGGAGAAACGTTGAAAAGGGTGATGAATTACGTGATAGCGCGAGTGGGAAAACGTCGGGTTATTACATCAGACTCAGTTCATATCTGGCCTGCTGACATCCGTCCTCCCAGTCCTGTGCATTAATGTATGCAGCCATAGAACGGACTGAGGAGGCCACATCCTTATAAACCGGTGAATGCCACTCCTGGGGCTCCAGACCATATAGAGTGAATTCATAGCCAGCCCAGCCAGCAATGATGGTCATTCCCTGCCCTTCGGGAAGTGAACCAAATACATTCATATAAGCCCTCGCTACCATCAGCTCACTTTCCAGATGGATAAGCGACCAGAATTCAGCTGAGTAATCTGCACGTTCATTTATCTGATGCATCATGATGGACGAACTCCTTTGAAATTAAGGACGCAACGCTCGCCGCAGACAGGGCTGCGCCAGGCGCAGTCATGCGAGGAAGCGTAATTACTGGTAACTAACAGAATGCACTGACGCACCCTGCCCGGAAGGAGCACGGTTAAAAATCAGCTGTAAGGGAGAACGGCTGCGACGATCGCCGCAGCCGCGGGTATTACATGATGCCAGCGATGGACTTGGCCAGCTGCGCTTCCAGGACAGGTTTTGCCTCTTCAAACTTGAGGTTCACCTTGTTGGCGTTGGATACCACGCGAGTCTGGTATTTAGCACGGTTGCCCTGCTCCGTGCTGGTCTGCAGCTTAATACCTGACGTGCCCTGTTTCAGGGCGGCAATATTGTCGGTAGTGACGGCCGCTTTGCTGCGCTCGGAGATTTGCAGATCGGTCACCATGGTGTAGTTCACGTCTTCAACCATTGCATCTGCAGCCATACCAATCAGCCCGGTGGCCAGCCCTACACCCAGCGTTGCGCCAGCTGACGACGAGTTATACGCCGTAATACCCGCGCCCAGTGCCGCACCCATTGCCGCACCTTCATACCCGGTCTTAAGGAACCCCTGTGCATCGCGCAGATCCATTTTTTCAGCTTTCAGTACGTTTGCCTGAATCCAGTAGTAGGCCGTGTCCGGAGAGCTGGAGACGCGGTAGCCTTTCGCGGCCAGTTCATTTGTAATTTGTGCCTGCAGACCAGACATGTCCTTGTCAGAGGTATTACGGATCTGCAAATAAACAGTCTTCTCTGATGATTGAATCGCCACGGATAATCTAGACACTTCCGAGCCGTTGATAATACTGGTTTTCATATTCTGTCGGTGACATCTGTTCGCTAGAACCATGCCGACGCTTACTGTTATAAAACATTTCGATGTAATCAAAAATATCACTGCGGGCTTCTTCCCGCGTTCCGTAGATCTTTTTCTTTATCCGTTCACGTTTCAACAACTGGAAAAAACTTTCTGCAACCGCATTATCATGGCAGTTACCGCGACGGCTCATGCTACCCTCCAGGCCGTGTGATTTCAGGAACGACTGCCACTCATGGCTTGTGTACTGACTGCCCTGATCCGAATGAACCAGCACCTGTTTTTCGGGATTACGCCGCCATACAGCCATCAGCAGTGCGTTCAGGACAATGTCCTTTGTCATCCGGGATTGCATGGACCAGCCGATAATTTTGCGTGAGAACAGATCAACAACAACGGCAAGATACAGCCAGCCTTCGTGGGTCCTGATGTAGGTTATGTCCGTTACCCAACGCTCATCAGGAGCATCCGGATTGAACTGTCGCTGGAGCCTGTTGGGTGACACGATACTGGCCTCGCCTTTACGTGCCCGCGGGCTTCGGTATCCGACCTGAGCCTTTATTCCGACACGTTTCATCAGTCTCCAGACTCTGTTTACTCCGCACTGTTGCCCGCTGTCACGCAGATCCAGATGGATTTTGCGATAACCATAGACGCATCCCGATTCCAGCCAGAACTGTTTAATCTGTCCTGTCAGTCTCAGGTCTGCCTGATGGCGTTGTGAATGCGGCTGCTGAAGCCAGGCGTAAAAACCACTGGGATGAACATCCAGCACCCGACAGAGCAGGCGAACAGGCCAGCAACAGGAGTTGTCACGGATAAAGGCGTACCTCAGTCGGACAGCTTTGCGAAGTACGCCGCGGCTTTTTTTAATATGTCCCGTTCGTCGGTAACCCGTTTCAGCTCTTTCTGGAGACGGCGGATCTCGGCCTGAGCATCTGACTGTTCTTTATTAGTGGAAGAATCCGGACCGTACTTCTTTATCCAGGCATAAAGGCTGTGGGTGGTGATATCGAGACGTGTTGCAACGCTGGCAACAGAATAACCGCGATCAACAACCTGTTTGACTGCTTCAGTTTTAAACTCTTCAGGATAACGCTTACCGCTCATGGGCACCTCTCTTTAAGTCATCTTAAATGACTCTGAGGTGTCTGTTAAACGCGTGGCGATTCAGATGGCTCCAGCCAGATGGTTTCACTCATCTGGGTTTTAACATCGAGGTTACGTTTCTTCACCGCTGTGGACATGGCACCACAACCAGACAGAGCGAGAGTAGAAGCGATCAGACCAACAACGGCTAATTGTTTTAATTTCATGAATTCATCCTGTGCATAGAAAAACGTCCCCGTTAGCGAGATATAGCTAACAGAGACGTTATCGGCTGATTTGAAAGGGAATTTAGGTTAAATAGATGGTTTGCTTAGATTACTACAAAAATTAAGGGGGCCATTGCCCCCTTACTCTCAGTATCCCCGGTTAGGGTCATACGTATTTGAAGGTTCGTTGAAGTTTGTTCCCCAACTGTTCCCGTGTATATCCAGGCCAGAGATACCACCAACCATTGGCATTCCTGACGCAGGGTTCACAGTTATTCCGTTACTGAACGAATCGTTGAAGGAAGTATTCAGAGGAATATTGGAAATTCCACCATCTTGGAAACTCATATGACTGCCTGAAAAGCTGATAATTTTGTTGTCACTAGTGCTAAGGAGTTGAGCCTCATTATCTGGCAACATATGAGCTATCCCATTCCGGATAACATATATCCGGCCATTATCTTCATTCTTAAGAAGGGTATTATCCTTGAAAGTAATAGGCCGCAATACTGTTCCCACAAAGATGAAAGCTATCAGCGAGTGAACAGCTATGCCTGCTATGAGAGCACTTTCGGTATCATTGCCAACAAATGCCACCAAGAAAGTTAGCAAGACTGCAAGCATCGTGTTACACAGGAGTGTCGCTTTTAAGCTCATCCCTCTTTTGCTGTTTCGTAACTTCCAAATGCAGAACATATATATGGCGCTGGGTATGACTGATAAGAGCATGCTCTTAGCCATAAATGGCACGTCAAAAAGTAATTGCAGGCTTACAGAATAAGCTGCATAAATGCCGATTGGAATGAAACAACAATAAGCACTTACCTTTTTGGTCATTTTACCCTCCAGTTTTCTTCCTTAATTCTGCCACTCTCTGTTGCAGCTCATCTGGTTGGAGATCATTAAACGGATTGAGTTTACTTGATTGATCCAGTTCAGCTTCGGCACGACCAAGCTTGAATCGCCCTTGACCGATTAAGTTTTCTCCTTTCAGGATATCACTGGATGCCTGAACAGTGGATTGTTTTTTACCAATTTCTCCAGCAGATTCGTTGATTTTATGCTCGTTTTCAGATCTTTGTTCCGCCACTCGGCGCTGTAACTCATTCTGGGGACCAAACCCCTGCGTGGAATGTTCATGCAACTTAGCCTGATTTTCTTTGTATGACTCCTGCATGGCATCGCCACGTACTTTTTCGCCGCCAACATTAATGCCTGAACGACTATGAGCAACTTCACTCCCCTGTCCATACGTGGTTCCTTGCTCCCTGACGGCTCCTGAATGTTGGAACTCAGGATGCGACTCTGCAGTGTGGCCGGTCCTTTCATCGGCAGTGGTGCGTCCACCGGCATCAACCATCCCTGCCGACGAGGTGATATTACCCGAGCTGCTTCTCTGTCCGCCTGCTTGCCCTTGATGAACAGTTGACTGCTCAATACCCGGAGAAACAGAATCGTCTGTTCTGGCAGAATAATTTCCACCCTGCTGGCCTCCATATTCAGCGCCCTGAGTCGTTCCGTAAGTCTGGGCATTGCCAATACCTCCCGAGCTATGAACGCCGCCACCCTGAGAGCTATAAGTGACTCCACCATCATGACCAGATGACCCTGATACCTGTTGACTGCCACGCGCTGGCTGAACGATATGATCCCCACTGAATGCCGCATGCTCCTGGCCGCTGGTAAGATCTGAGCGGCCCTGCTGATAATCCCCCATGATTTCAGGTTTGAGACGTTCATTTACGAATTCCATCGCTGCTTCTCGCGCCGACGGCGCACTTGTCAGCATGGACTGAGCCTTATCACCGTATTTATTAGCCGCCCAGTCCACAAACTCCTGCGTATAGTTCGTATCGAGGCTTGCACTCTGATTCTGTGCAACGGTGGCCATACGGCTGAATTCGTTACTCTGCATCGAACTGGTGGTGTACTGATGGTACTGGCTTTCAGCATCATTGAGGGTTGCGGCCAGCTGTTGAACATTGCTGCTTGCAGCATTCTCAGAATGATTCGCGCCATCGGTTATACGGCTACTTTTAACCATATCCATACCCTGGCGGAAGTCATTAACTGCCTGGCCATTCTGATCATGTCGCATATCCTGCGAATGGGAATCAGAATCCTGAATTCCTCTTGAGCTGCCCGTAGAATGCCGCAAATCGCCTGAAATACTTCCTTCGGCACCAAACTTAACAACGCCCAGATTAAGTCCCCCTCCGGCCGTCCCTTTAATGCCTGCAGACACAGACCCCTGATTACTGATATCCATCAGTTTGTTATAGGCTTCCTGTGTCGAGATGTTGTTTGCTTTCGCATAACTTTCAGCGGCAGACAACATCATGCCAGCTCCGCGTGTCGCATTAGTGGCCTGGCTGTTTTCACTGCCTTGGATCAGGCTGTCACTGGTACCGGTCTGATTAGAAAGCTGAGAGAGCTGCGACCAGCCACTGGTAACGCTGTGGTTGTAGCCATCGAGAGCAGTCTGTGCCTGTACCTGCGACTGGCGGGCTGACTCCTGGAAACCACTGCTGGCCAGCTGGCTGAGCTTCATGTTCACCGGCAGATTCGACATTGCACCCGAGCCGTCGATAACCGTATGGCCACCGGCCGTCTGCGTCTGCGTGGAGCCGTTATCTGCCTGCCACGTCTGCTGACCCTGACGCTGCATCAGGTTGGTATCCATCTTGTTCTGGCTGACATTGTCCATCGACATGTTGTTAAACGACCAGTTTCCGTCTGCTGTGGTCGCTGCCACACCTGCTGACGTGAAGGCGCCCGAGCTGAGTACACTCCCCGCCACCTGAGAGCCCATCGCCGCAGCACCTTTGGTCAGATAGAACGACAGCACCGGAATGGAAAGGGACAGATACCCTGCCAGATTCGCCACGTCCGAGTGCTGCAGCGCCACCACATCCTTGTTGGCCAGCACCAGGGGCGTACCCCCGGACTGACTCTGCAGCCAGTAGTTGGCGGCATAGTTAAGAATGGCGAACATCACCGGCCACATCTGGAAGTAGATAAACCCGGAAACGTAGATTTTCAGGGTGTTCAGGCCAAACATAGTGTGATTTGATGCGGCCAGCGCAATCATCAGCGGGAACAGGCACACCAGGATAAGCATAAGCAGGGACTGCGCGAACGGCAACGTGCGGGTCGCCAGCTCGTTGCCTGCCGCCCAGCTGAGTCGCTGTTTGGTCGCGGCGTTCTCTGTAGCCAGATTCAGCAGGTTAGCCGTGTCGGATGAGCGCGCGGCAAAGCCCTTAATTCCCTGACGGACTGCACTGTTGGTGATGTTGTTCTTCATGATCTGCGCGGCCGTCATGCCCCCGGCATAGAAGAACCCGTAACTCTCACCCATTGCGTTGGACAGAAGCGCCGCGCCGTTCAGTTTGTTACCGAAGACCTTACGCGTCAGCCAGGTGAACGTCGCACTGCCCGGATTCACGTCGGTATTCGCCAGCGTTTTAATCTCCGTTGCGGCCTGCTGACAGGTCAGGAACTGGCGCGTGGTGGAGGTCATCTTAAAGATGCCCCGCAGTGGGCTTGGGTTACTGGTAATCAGCGTCAGCGGGTCTGTGGAGTTGAGCAGCTGATTGATCGTGTATTTGCCATTCAGCAGAATGTCGCCGATCACACAGTTTTCCACGTAGTCGGGCAGCATCTGCGCCAGCTCCGGGTTTTGCGTGGTGAAGTCACTGGTTTCCGCCACAATCTGCGAGCCGAACAGCATACCTGTTTTGCTGTAGGTCACCGAGTCGGGTCTGGCCATCAGCATGTCATACGTCGACGACATCTTGTACCCGATACTGGTCGTCAGCGACGCGATGGCCGCCAGCCCCACCGGCACGTTATCGGTTACCCAGACCGCCCCCGGATCAGAGAGGTCAATGACCTGCACTGAGCGTTTCGGTACCAGCAGAATGGAAGTCAGGATCATGAAGACGGCCAGCCACTGGACGAAGACCATTGGGTTACGTTGTTTAATGAAAGTCAGCAGTACTGCCAACACCCCGAAGGTGCCGGCAATACGCATTAAGGTGTGGAAGGTATTCTGACCGACGAGGGTGACAACGGCGTCCAGCGCCGTTTTCCACATTCCCCCGCCATAAATGGTGTATATCTCAAGCATCAGCGATCACCCCAGTGATAGTTGCTTTGATAGGAGCCTGAAACGATTGTGGACACCTGCTGCTGCAGGTACTGCATATTACGGTCGATACCGTCCAGCGCGTTCTGGTCAGCTGCAGACTGCAGCTTCATGTCAGCAAGAAGTCCCTGCGCATGAATGATGTTGTCGCGTAGTTTGGCGGCAGCCTCTTCAGGGAAGTTCTTGCCAGCCAGAGACAGGCTTGCCTGTTTCACCAGCTCCTGGAGGTACTGGATCATCAGGTCCTGAGCAATAAAGTCGGAAACCTGCAGCAGATATGTGGCGCTCATCCCCATGCTCTGAGCGTTAGTCAGGTACTTCAGTACCGGCACAGAGGTGGTGTTCACAAAGCCTTTTTCCTGATCGGTCAGCGCAGTATCGTCAACCAGCTTGTTCTGCATTGAGAGCATCAGGTTTTTGACCAGAGTGACCAGAGCATTGGACTCTGAAATCGTCAAGTTAGTGACGACAGGTCCCAGACACAGAGTGGATTCATCACATCCGTAGACCTTCGCCGTTCCCCCGCGCATCAGGACTTTAATCAGGTCGCGGTTATCAACCAATGGCGTCAGAATTGTCACATCGCCATTCTTGTTGAAGATGATGGAGCCGACGGTACTCATTACCAGCTCCTTCAGCGCGCGGTCGTTGCCGAGAAGACCATTCTTACTGAGGGTGTCCCAGATAAGGTTTTTGTTCTTCAGCACCTGATCCTTCTCAGCATCACCGGCCTTAGCCGTGACTTTGTCGCCCTGTCCTCCGACGGTGCAGCCCTGACGGGAAGCCGCCCAGTCGGAAAACATGTTGGTTTCGCCGGCAATGTCCTGGCAGATTTTCTGCTGGGAAACCTGCGTCACTGGCCACAGCCCGCCGATGATGCCCTGAGCAGCCTGGCATGAACTCATGTTCATGGAGTTAACATCGCTGGCCAGTTTCTGCAGGAAGTCTTTAGCCTGCTTCAGTTCCGGTACCATCGTCTGCAGGGCCAGGTCGAAAGCATAACCGGCGGCGTTGCTCATGATTTGCTTCACGAATCGCTGGATTTCCTCGCCGCTGATCATACTGAACGACCCGAGATAGGCGTCGATACCACCGCAGCCGGCGTTCAGAGATGGAAGCTGCATCGAGATCAGCTGGACGTTTTTGACCGGGTTTCGCAGGTAAACTGAGCCGCCGGAAAAATACCCGGCCGCCTGCCCCTGCCAGGCCTGTGCCTGAGTGACGTTGCCGCTGTAGCCCAGATTATTGAAGAAACCGTTCAGGTCGCCGTTGACGTCCGCCTTCGCCGGCAGTGCAACCAGCCCAGCCAGAAAGACAGCGCCTGCCGTTATCAGTGCCTTAATCATGGGGCACCTCTGTTCTCTCAGGCTCCAAGCCGCTGTCTTTTCGGGTTATCCGGCGGTACAGGGATTCCTCAAGTTTGCCCACACAGCACAGAATGCAGTGCAGTACCAGTACTGCAAACAGACCACTCATGATCGCCCACAGGAGATACTGCGGATAATGGATGAGCAGCGAGAGTGTAAACTGTTCAGAACGAACAAGCGGCTCCGGCATGGCAGCCAGCGTGTTGTCAGCCCACCACACATAAATTCTTTCAGCGAAGATAAAGAAAACAAGGCTGTACAGCAGTTTCAGCGTGAATAAATTCGCCCACTGCCGGGACTCTTTGCTCCCCTCAGAGTCCTTCATCTGTTTAATGAAGCCATTGCGGACACAGGTTTTCAGTCTGGTGAATTTCATGCGATCTCCTCACGGGGTTTCCGGGACAGGGTCAGACGGCAGATGTACAACCCGGTGGCAGTGAAAAAGAAGCCGACACTCAGCGAAATGAGCAGCAGCACCGGCACGTCCTGAAGGTAAAGAGTCATTTCCGGGCGGGACAGTGCGCTGACCACGCGATGGGCCAGCGTCCCGTAAAACGCGGCAGATACCAGCAACGTCATGCTGAACAGCAGCCACACGCGCTCGGCACGCGATAATGCATACGATGTTGTATTCATGTTGAAGTCCGGTTGTCTTACTGAGGGGTGACCTGCGCACTTGCCGGCATCGGCGGCAGCGATTTCGGGTCAACATTATCCAGGTCAGCCTGAATCAGGCTAGCCATACGGCTTTCAAGCGTGGGGATTTCCATCACGCCCTGGGTGAGTGGATAGGCTTTCAGGGTGTTGACGTTGACCATAAAGGCCGTCGGTGTCGCAATTGGCAAACCGTTTCCGAAGAAGGTGACAATCTCGTCTGCGATGGGAGAGTTAGGGTCCGTCTTACGCGGGATCATCGGGGTCGGGTAAGATACGTCCCCGCCGCCGTCAAGGGTGTACGGGTACACCCTGATGGCATGCTCATCGGCCCAGCCCTTCAGCAGCGGGTCAAACTTCGCGCTGTACTGACAGTGCGCCTGCATAAAGAGCACCACCGCATAATCCTTCATGTTTGCCTGGCGACCGTCCGGCAGCGACATCAGGTTTACCGGCGCGGGAACCGGAATGGTGGAGGCGGTGACGGCTGCAGCGTCAGCAGAGGCCGTTTTTGTCGCTTCAAGCGCCACTAACTCCTCGCGCGCCCCGGCGTTCGCCAGCAGCGGTATGGCCATCAGCAGAGCCGTGAGTCCGGTTTTAATGTTCATGGTCGCCTTCCTTATGCGTTTGCCCTCTTTCGTCACGGAACCAGCGATACACGGCATACACCACCATGCCAGCCGCCCCGGCCCACATACCATTGCAGAGCCATAAAAGCCCCTGCTGCGTATGCTCAACCGACCAGGTCATCAGCTCGCTCAGTACGCGCGCCATCGTGCCCCAGAAAATCAGTCCTGCAACAAGGGATGCATTCATACATGTGTTTCCTTTTGGAAGATATCACGCCCCTCATGCACAGAGGCGCGACGATGAATATACAGATGGGTCAGAAAACCCAGAGTTGCGCCGAAGAGCGCAGCTATCAGCCATAAGTTGAAAAGCGTGGCATCCATCGGCTTTGTCCAGCGTTCGCTGTCAACCGGTTCACGATGGCAAATCGACATCGGCGGGAGCTGATAAGAAGGAGGACTGGCCTCCTCGCCGGGTTCAGGTAGCCGGGGTCGTGGTGCCGGTTCATAATGCGTAACGCACTGCATTACCTTACCGTCGGGCGCGCCTTCGGTTAGCGTTTGCGCCTCTTTCACAAACTGCCCGGCCAGCGAGCCCTCCAGCGATATGGCTATCACAATACCGTACAGCAACAGCGCCGGGCCGAAGACAAGGGTGAACAGGGCAAAACGCCCTGCATCACGGATGAGGGGTAAAAGCATTTTTGTCATAAGAAACTCTCAGGAATTCGGTTTAAAGCCGGTGGCCACGTTCAGGAATCGCTTCGACAGATCATCCTGCGTCATGAAGCCGTAAGACAGCGCGCGGTAATTCTTGCTCCGGGGGTCAACAAGGTAGAGCGCCGGGAAGTGCGTGATATTCATCGACCGGGACTGCCCCGTATCCGGACGGCTCTGCGGCAGGGAGGCTGCCACCTGACCGTCAACCGATACCGGGATAAGCGAAATCCCGTTGGTTTTCGCAAAGTCCGCCACCACGCCCGCCATCTGCACGTCAATCGGGTCACTGCCCCGGTAGAAGTAGAACAGACCGTACTGTTGCGCCAGCTGCTCCACGGCGCTCTGCCGCGTCTGCTGGTCGCGGGTCTGCATAAACGGCGCCATGCTGTTGTAGTGCGGATACTCCAGGTTGTAGTCGAGATCCGGGTGGCTCAGCTGCGCCGCCGCAAAGGACTGGCTGAACATCGATGCCCGATCGGTCCAGAACTTCTGCCAGCGCAGGAACGTCGCCGTGTTTTCCCGCGAGGGGTACAGGATGGCGCGATTAAGCGCCTCCTGTGTGTACCCTTTCAGTACCCGGGCCTGCTCCATCGGGGACATTTTGCTGAGGTCCGGAATGGCCTGCGGTGCAGGCTGTTGTGGCTTTCTGGACTGCTCCGGCGGCTTTTTCGGTTCGTTGTACCAGGACCAGCCGGTGAAAGGCTCTGCAGGCGTTACAATCTCCTCGGCCACTACCGTATGGCTCGCCAGCGCCATGAGCAGGCCACAGAGGACACGCTTCATTTACCACCTCCCTGCTGGTTCACCTGCGCGGCGATGCGCTCCTTAATCTGCTGGACCTGCGTGCTGGTATCGGGGATTTTCTGGTTCTTCATCAAATCCTCGTAGAAGTCAGAGAAGTTGATTTTGTCGAAGTCGATGCTCTGCAGCTCCGGGACGGTGATCCCCCGGCAGTTCGGGCTGTCGCCGCTGCCGAACTTAACGCCCAGCTGGTCGCGACGCCCCTGCTCCTGAATGATGCGGGCAAGCTTGCCGTCAAAGACGCAGTAGACCTGACTTTTCTGGATGCAGGCACCCAGCACCTTGCGATCGCACCGCTCGCCGACGCTGACGGTGATTTTCTTCGCCTTCGCCTTCCCTATAGCCTTTTCTTCATCATCACATGCGGCCAGTCCGGCGCTTTGTCCCCAGCCAGAGTCTTTGCAGCAGTTAGAGAAACCAGCAAAGGCCTTACGGCAGCGCATGGCTTTCCCCGTGAAGGCTTTAACCTCAATGGTACTGCTTGCGTCTTTTGCGTCTTCAGCCGCCGAGGCAAGGCCGGCCAGTTTGGCCACGGCCGTATCAAAACCGCTGCTTCCCGCACCATTCGTGTCGTCACACTCGCCTGACTTACAGATGTAGTCGCCGCCGCAGACCAGTCCACCCGACTGATGTGTGGTCTGACACTGGTAGGTGTAGCTCATGTGGGTACATTGTCCGTCGGTCGATTCAGTGCAGGTGTTGCCTGCCGCCGTACAGGAGGGGTTTGTCATCAGCGTTCCGCAGGTTCCGGTGGAGTCTGACGGCACGACATAGTTATCGGTGTACTGCCAGCAGTCACTGTAAACGTTATAGCTCTGACCATTGTTAACAATGGTTTTATTTCCCCCAGGAGAGGTGCAGGTTGACGTGGTTTTTCTCGCCTTCGACATATCCAGGCCACAGGATGAGGACCAGTTCACTTCCGGGACAAAGGTAGTCTCGACCGCATTCATAACGAGCACGAGCGTGAAGCCTGACGCGCCAGACTGAAAGTCAGCTATCTGCTCCCGGATATGTTTTCTACAGACATCCTGCTTTCCGCTAACACATCCGGTGCTTTGATAGGAACCGGCAGGTAACGAGCCCCCCTGCGACAACGGTGTCCCCGGAGCGCCCGGCATTTCCCAGTTAAAGGCTTTTCCGACAATCGTCTGACTGACGCCCCACCAGGAGATTTTCCCGGCATTGACATCGCGATCCGCCCAGTAAAAATGCGCGCTGATCACCGGTCCTGATGCCGGCGCTTTAAAACTAAAACTTAAGGAAGTACCGTTATTCGTAAAAACAACATCGCCATTGGCCGCCGTCAGTGTGAAAGTTTTCTGCACTGTCGTGGTGGAAGTATGTCCGCCAGGTGTTGCCGTTCTTGAACAGGCTTCCACTGAGGCCACATCCTTATCGCAGGTATAATTTTCAAAGGTGGTTTTCGATACCGTCACCTCCTTACACTGGTTCGCGGTCCCGTTCAGCACACCGTCAGCGCCAGCTTCCGCATTTTTACCGATAGTGATGAAAGGTGCGTTCGGGTCGATGGCGGGCGTCGGGTTCGTTTTTCCGGAGTTGATAACCGACTGCGCTGCGTCATTGCCCTGCAGAGCGGCCTGCCCTTTGTTGGCGAGCCCACCGTCACCACCATCCACGCCGCCGTAATACCCTTTCTCCGGTGGGTTAGCGGTATAGCCTGGTATTGCCCCCGTGACGGTATCCGGATTTTTCAGGGCTCCCGTGCCGGCGGAGGCATTGCCTTTGCCAAAGCTCGCGCCCGCCTCAAAGGCAGGATCAGCTGCGCCAGCCAGAAGCGGAAAAAGCATCAGCACCGTTGAAAGCAGTTTTTTCATTTTCCGGCCTCCAGAAGATGGCGTGCCGTTGCCGCACAATCACCACTTTCAGCTACTTTTTCGAGAGCCTGCTGCAGGGGCAGACTTCCCCTGATTACGTCATAGTGGCCAGGGCAGGTCACCACCAGGGCGGGCACAGTGGTGATGTTGTACTGAGTGAACAACGTTGGATCGATTTGCACGCCAGCGTCTTTGTCCTCCTTACTCAGCTCAAACATTGCCGCCGCGGTCTGTCGCATGTCGTTATTAACCAGGCCGCGCAGCGTTGGCGGAATGTTGTAACGGCGGGCATCCTTCAGCATGGGCAGCAGACCTTCACGTGGAATACCGAGGCTCACAAAGTAAATAGCCGGGAACGTGTCTTTTTCCCCCATCTTGTTGGTCCGGGCTGCGATATTGCCCTGCAGGCGGTTAATCAGGTCCAGTTGCTGCTGCGGTAAGACGGGTGCGGCCGCCGGATGCCCCTGCAGGTCTTCCTTCATCGCTGTCAGCGCATCCTGCTGACCTTTGATCCAGCTATGGTCGGAGACGGAGATATCGGTCTGGGCGCTCGCCAGGGCCAGCGGCCCGAAAGCAATCATGACGCTGATCGTCAGCGCCCGGAGATAAGCGTTTTTCATTGTCATGTCCTTAAAGGAATACGCAGTTACGTTTGCGCCAGAAGAGGTAGCCGAAGTTCTTTTTGGAGGATGGAGAGTTATGCGTTGTGCCCCAAAGCTGCGTGCTGGCCCCGAAGGGATGGCAGTTGCCCGGTTCGGGGTACATGTTCACCATCTGGTATCGCCATCGCTCTTTCGGGATGATCGGGGATGGATACTGGTTACATACGGCGACGTCCGCGCCCACAGAGTTCCATACCAGCCCCTCACGATGCATCTTGAAGGCCATTCGCTCTCCGACCAGCAGAGAGGCCTCAAGCGGAGAAAACTCACCGCTGGTAAAGCCTGTTAGCGGGTAGATAGAACCCTGACTACCTGCGCACCAGAACAGCGGCGACAGAGGAAGGCCAGCTGATGATGCAGCTGCGTCAGCAGCACAGGCCCCCTGAGCTATCAGGTTGCCGAACAGCGCTGCCTCGGGGTTAATCAGCATCGAGAGGGTGCTGTCATTCCAGAGAGGATCAACTTCGGAGAGATAGGCAATATCCATGTCGCCGGTCTGCAGACACCCCAGACTGGTGATGATGTTCAGCCAGAAAATCAGCGGGTATTTGTACCAGTGAACATGGTAGAACGTGCCGGCAGCGGGCCGGTCACTCTGCCCTGCGGTTCCCGTTCCCGTTCGTCCTAGATCGATTTTAAAGCCGCCCATGTTGACCATGACGCCAGGCTCACGGGTTACGTCCACCATCGCCATTGGCTCCCAGAACCCGATGGCCAGACCGATACGATAAAACACACCATATGGACAAATCTGGATCGGCGAAGCCGGGTTGTTGGTATCCTTTTGTGGACCGGCGGCCAGCTGAATATTGCCGAGCGTCATCGGAAACAGACACTTCCAGCAGACATCGCTTATCGGGTTAACCCAGCGGCCATCACCCGCGTTGCTGGCTGCGGCCGTTGCCTGAGCTGGCATCCAGGACAGCAGGACCAGCATCACGCCGGCAAGCCATGAGAAACGCTTCATTTCACCTCCCGCAGCCATACACAGACCGGGCCGTCCTCAGTGTCATGAATGGAGCCAATGAACCAGCCCTCCCCCTCTGGCGCGGAAGGAAGCCAGTCACTGATGTTTTGTTTTCCCTTTTCCCAGTCAGCGATCACCTGGGGAGGCGCGTCGTTTTCCATCCAGCGGGTGGCACAGATCAGATTGTGCTGACGCATCCAGTCGCCAAATTCAGTCTGTGTGGCCTCATCACTGGCAGGTGCAAAATAATGAGGGTGCGTCCAGAAGCCGTTGCGGTCACGGGTAACCGTCACCGGCCTGACAGATTCAGGGTGAGTCATGGGGTATCTCCGGGAGTGCCGCAGCCACCGGACGGCGGGAGGGCTTAAGAAATGGTCAGTGGTTTTTGGCTTTATCAGCCGCTTTCATGATGATGGCCAGACGTTGTTCCTGGCTCATTTCGTACAGGGCAAGAATGGCGCCGCGCAGCACGTGCGAGGGCTTGTACAGCGGGTTATCGTTGAGGATTTCATCCAGCTGTCGGGCCGAACCCTCATCGTGACGTACTGACGAGATGGTGACATTCCGGCCCTTTTCAGTATCAGGGTCTTTTTTCATGGCGTTACCTGGTCGGGGGTTAATCGGAAACCGGGATGACATTCAGGCTGAGGCGGAGCGCAACGCAGTGAGCACCGAACATCCTGAAGGGCAGCGCGGTTGATCACTGGCTGTTTTCCGGTCTCGTGATGTACCAGCCAATGCGCTCACTGCCACGTATGAGTAAGCTGAGCCAGGAGCCGGCGTACCCATCGTTCACTGCTGCATCTACGTTGTCCTGCATCGCCTCCTCAGAGACTCTCGGCGACGTATAGTTCTGGCGTGCCCGGAAAATCCGGCGGCTGATTTGTAGCCGGTCGGCCTCTGGGATCGTCACGCGCAGTGATTCATCGCGTGTGAGTGCATAGCCCGCCTCAGTCAGGCCTTTTTCCAGCTCTGCGAGCAATATCTGATAGTATTCCCGGTTAGCAAAGGCGTGAACCGCATCGGCATGTCGGGCACCGCCAAACTGTGCGAGAGGGACCGGTATTCCCGGTCTGCTCTCCCGTGCCCGGCGTTCACGGCGTGTATCTGCAAGATGCTGAACAACAATCCAGCCAGCGAGTAGCACAACGACGACCAGGATACCGGTCATGCCCTCAGTATCACGCAAACAGGTGAGCATCCCCTGCAGCCCCTGGGGGCCGGTGAAGCAGCTGATTAACGCCATGCGTTCATCTCCTCCATTCTGTTGCGGATAAGCCTGACGAGGTACAGAGGAAACGCCTCATCTCGTTCTTCCGGCGCTAAAGGCTGACGCTGGTTATTCGCGCACCACTGGTGCCAGGCACCGGCGATCAGCGCCGGTTGCCATGAGGCGATCTCAGGGTATAGCTGACAGAGTTGATTTACGGTTTCGTCGCAGCCCCTGGTATCAGCATTGTGGCCTGTCATGAGCTGAGACGCAGGTGGCACAGAGTTATTGTGTATCAGTGACATTCGGCGCTCTCCTGCCCTTCGCCTGCAAACAACCTGTCGAGACGCTCGGAAAGTGACAGCGTCGGGCCCTTTTTACGTTTCGCGCTGTCCTCGGCCCGCATGTTCTCCAGTAAGAGGTGAATGATGTAGTCCGGGAAACGTTCATCACGCCTGGACGGCTCCCGGCTGTCCTGCTGGTTCTGCTCACACCAGTGGAGCCAGGCTTTGGTCACCAGTACCGGATGCCAGGAGTCAATTTCGGGGTACAGCGTCTTCAGTCGTTCTGCTGTTCCCATACGCGGCGTTATCTCAGCGGGTTTGCGCGGTTTTCTGCCGTAACGTCGATGGGATGTGACCGCCTGACGCATTTCGGGAAACAGGTCACCTAACGTTGTTGCACTCATTTTTTCGCTCCTGGTACCGGAATCTCTTCCACTTTCATCACGCGACCGTCGCGCGATATCCGCGCGGGGATGTGTTCAAAACCGAATTTACGGGTCAGTACGCCAGACTGGTCGAAGTAGATACGTTCATTCAGCGCATCACTGGTTTCTTTGATGTTGCCGTTCACCAGGATGACCTTCACGCTGGTCTGGCCGGCGAGCTGCTGTCGGGTCCAGTTCACCTGCTCCTTATCATCGCCGTCGATAAAAAAGAGCACCTGGCTGAAGGGCACCTTATCCAGAGGATTGACCGTATCGCCCTTGCGGGCGATCACGTTGCCCTGCATGTCTGTGATCGTTTCCTTAACGGTAAATGTCGGGTCCCAGGCAAAGCTGCGGTATTCCTTCGCTTTCGTGAGCCCTTCCACCGGTGTCGGACGTACCGCATGCTCTTTCACTCTTTCCGTTGCCTCTTTGCGAAGGCGGTCCAGCTCACCCGTCTGCTCCATTCCCTTCAGGCGATTCTGGATAAACGCCAGCATGTCCTGCTCTGCAGGCTCGAAGACGTTGCCCCAGGTACCGAGATCTTTCGCCCCGCTGCCGGCGGAAAGCATCAGCAGCATCATGGCCGTCAGCTGCAGTCGTTTTTTCACTGGCCCCCCTGGATGCGTCGGGCAATATCAGCACGAATTTCATTCGTGATATCGCGCTGCGGGCTCATCACCGCCGGCTTCACCAGAACGATGGCGTTGTGTGAGGACTGCCATGCATCCAGGCTGCCGGTCAGTGCCGCGTTGAACTGCTGGGTCATCGCTTTAGCCCTGTTTTCATCGAGCTGTAACTGAGCGGACTGCTGCATGAAGAGGTCCACCGTCCCCTTCATGTCGAAGACCACCACCTCCGGGGTGACGGCTTTCGCCGTCACATATGCCACGCCTGTCATAACCAGAAGTCCCGCCAGCCCCAGCATGCTGGCTTTAACCCAGCGGGATGTTTTGCTGGCGATTGTTACACCGTCGCGGACGGTGTCGCCTTCATACGGCTTGTCCTGTTGTTCACTCATGCTGCTTTCACCCACTCTTCAAGTTCACGAAGTTCACTGCCGTATTTTTTCTCCGCCAGCAGATACGCCGCTTCTTCCGCAGTCGCTCCCGCTTCTTTCTGCGCTTTCTGCATGAAAGCAAAGTCCTCACCGCGCGAGCTGAACATGGCACGCGTCACGGGGTCGACGAACAGGCGATGGAAGGAGCTGTATTCACCGGCATTTATCAGCAGGGAGCTGTAGCCGGTCTGCAGGGCGGGCTGGAAGCCACGGATAACTTCTTTTTCCATGTCCGAGAACTGATCCGGGTTATCGGCAAGGTACTGTTTAAACGCCTTCGCATCCTGCAGGAGGGTGATTTTGGTGGAGCTGTTATTCCAGGCGGCTTCGGCTTCCTTACTGGCGCTGAAGTCCTTAATGCCCTGGGTGATGGTGATAAACGCGCCACGGTGACGACGCACGGTGCGGTAGCCGGTTTCGATAAACCTTGCCGCGTGCGGGTTGGAGCCACCCAGCAGACGCCATGCCTCGTCGATGATGCAGACTTTTTTGAGGTCGCGCGGGCTGTGGTACATCTTTTCCTGAATCGCCAGAATGAGCGAGAACAGGATGGACGAGAGCAGCTTCGGCTTGTCTTCCAGGCTCAGCAGCTCCAGCACCGCGAAGCGGGTTTCACCATCGAGCGTCGGGGTGTCGGCGTTGAAGTATTCTCCATCAGGCCCCCAGGTGCAGTACGTGTCGAGCAGCATGGCCAGCTCAGCAAGGCGCGCGATGATGGTCGGCTTGTCTGCGAACGCCTGGTTCACATCCTCATTGGTCAGGTAGTTATGAACGTCATCGATACGGGCTTTGTTTGCCTTCTTCTCCCACGCATCCATTACCGCTTTCTGCAGGATCGCTTCACAGACGCCATCCAGTGGCTGCGTCGGACTGGCGAGTACGGTCAGCAGACGCACAATCCCTTCCGCAGAATGGTTAATGTCCTTAACGTTGGCGAACGGGTTAAATCGCAGCTTGGAGCCATCAAGATAAACCCCGCCGGCCTGGTGACAGTAGTTCTTGTAACTGTCCCCCATGTCGATAACCCAGCCATAACCACCGGCGTTCAATACATCACGCAGTACCCCCTGTATCAGAAACGATTTCCCTGCCCCGGACGTGCCGGTGACCGCGATGTTAAAGTTGGTACTGCCGTTCTCCTCGCCAAACATGTCGTAAAACGCAACCTGGTTGCGGTAGGTCGGGAGCGGCATTCCCACGTTGGACAGCTGACGTTCGGCGACGACCGGCATCAGGCTCACTGCGTTCCATGACTTGGCGCGCAGCGTTGCTCCCGTTATCTTCAGGTCTTCCCACATCCCTTCCTGCATGACGAACGGGAAGCTGGCCAGCCAGTTACGCATCTGCTGATACTGTATCGTCACCATTTCCAGCTCGTTCTTACGGAACACGTTGACGGCGGCCAGTTCACACTTCTGGGCCTCGGTATTGTTGTCCGGCGCGAACAGGGTCAGGTTGAAGTAGGTATTGCAGAGCGCGATTTCATTGCTGTGCAGCTGTTCACGGGTACGTCGCCATTCTTCTGCCGCTTTTTTGGTACCGGGAAAGAGTGCTGCATAGGCTGAGTTGGCTTTTTTCGACAGGTCCTGGTCTTTACGGAAAGACTCGCTCTGGCTTTTGGTCTGTTCCTCCAGTTCCGTCGTCCATGTCAGCATAAAGGGACAGGGTATCCCGAGGTCGGGAAAACGCAGGTTCTGGAGATTGTCAGCCCCCTGCCAGAGGGCGAAACGTTTAGGCGTTTTGGCAAGCTGCATGTTGATGATACGGCATGCCGATGCCGGAAGGCGTGTCCCGCGCGCGTCTATGGTCTCCGGCAGCTCCATCCGGATATGCGATGGATGAACCTTAAGGTCAATTCCCGGATCAACAACCTGGCGGTTGAGCTTCTCATCCTCGTTGTAATCCCCGGAGGACGTCAGCACCTGCTCCTGACGGTAGTTCATCTGCTCGCGTACCGCAGACAGGAAAGCGTGCACATCGGTATTCATGCTGTCGATGCGCGCGGCCCCCAGGGAGACGCGGATGGTGTTGCGCGTCTGAATCAGGTCATCCATCACCCGCTGCATCTGGGAGGCACGCTTAACGGGCTGTCCATAGACAATAAAGATTCGGTAGTTACGCAGGTAGAGCGGGTATTCACGTTCGTTGGCCAGGCCGTGTAGCGCGGAGCGCTGCCAGAACGCGCGGGTAATTTTATTGAGGTGATCGGCCATCCCCCCTTTCCACATGTCGTTACTCACGCCGCGATCGATACGTTCCCCGACACACTTGCTGGCAAGCATAATGACGGTCACAGGGGTCTGGCGGGGAAGCTTCTTACGCAGCATGTCATCGAGCGCGGCCATCACCTGCTCGTTCGCGCCGGGAAGCGGGGCGGCCTCCATAATGAAGCCCGCAGAGCCGGCGTTGACGAAAATTTCATTCTTGTCGTCGTAATACCGGTACGGCAGCGCAGCGACCAGGGACGGATAGTCCCAGGTCTGAGAAAGGTTGTTGCGGGCCATTGCTGCCCCGTCTTCCTCTTTCCCGTTTTTCAGCATATCCATCAGGCTGTCGACAAAACTCATTTTCGGCCCTCCGCAGCGGCCCGGATCAACTCCAGGCGACGCAGCTTCTCTTCGTTCACCTGACCGGTGTGCGGTGCATCACCGGCGGTCTTAATCTGCCAGTCACAGCTGACGCTCAGAACGGCCAGCGTTTCATCGTCGGTATCGACTGACTGTGTGGCAGTGATTTGCGCCGTTCCTTTACGTGTATGGGTGAATGATTTCACCAGATGATCGACGCCGTTCTTGCCGGAAACGTAGTGGCTGCTCATTCCCCGCCCTCCCCGATGACGCGGTAGCTCTCATCCCAGTGGGATTTGTTTTTCACGAACTCGACCACAGCCGGCTGATGAAAGTTGTCGTCCGTGTCCACCCAGGGTGCAATCCACAGGCGCTGCGTGGCGTCAGGAATACGCTGAACCGGAACGCGGCCCGCAGTGTTAACCGGCACGGGGGTCGCGTGACTGATTGTGGTCAGCGGCGTGACCAGCGAGCCAGACGATTTCGTCGGCGCAGCGGTCAGGGGGCGCGGTGCGGCAGGCTTAACGGCGGTGGTTCCGGTTGCTGCGGCGGAGACAGGACGGAATGGATTCACGACCGGTGCTGAATTGCGCAGTGCCGGCAGGGTTTCACCCGCAGGCTTTTTTGCGGTTTTCTCGGCCGTCAGGTCATCCAGATTTTTACCCTGAGCGGCCAGCTTGTTTGCCTCGGCGGTCGTCAGGCACTGGTCGGTCGCGGTCTTGTTGCAGTCGAAATCAGAATTGAGACCGGCGCAGCCGGTCAGTGCGCTGCACAGCAGTGCAGCACCCAGTAGTTTTTTCATGGGGTAACTCCGGTTTTAATTTAAGGGGGGTATTCAGGGAGGGGTAATACTCAATTTCGATTATTTGCAGTTGCACTGAATCACAGTGAAAACCAACTGCACAGCAAGGCTGCCAAACACGCCGGCATAAAATAAATCCAGCGTCAGAAAGTTCAGGTTCATCTGGATAAAGCCATAAATACTCGCCACTATCAGCATTCCGCCCCACGGAACGACTGAACCATACATAAGAAACCCACCATCGAGTTTGTTAAAGGCTGAGTCGCTAAAGCATACGAGGAACATGCTTAAGAGCAGACACACTCGCCAGGAGACCCAGCCCATATCACCCACGCCTTTAAGATTGAGCACTGCCCACACTGTCAGTTCGATAGTGAATACCAGTGCTGGAGTCAGGATATAGCGATAGTTGTGCAGGATTTTGAGTAATGGATAGCGCGCCATGTTGGCAGACATAAACACTCCAGTGAAATGAATTACAGGGGTTGTGATGATGAACGAATTAGAGGCTGTCAGAGGTTACTTCACCGAAAGGAAAGGGACGGAACCTCCGGGGATCATTGATGCCGGAAGCTTTCCATCCCAGCGTTCAGCCGTCGTCAGACTGACCAGGCCGGGGTTATCCCGAAGTGCATCACCGCGCTGGCGGATGGATTCAGCTTCTGCGGCTCCACGAAGGCGTATTGATTTTCAATCTGTACGGTATCAATCACCACTGGTCCATCAACACTTTTCCGCAGCGCGGCCTGCATATCCTGTACCAGCTTCGCTCTGTCCTGAACCGCGCTTATTGCGGTATATCGTCCAAAAACGTTTTCCAGCTGTGTAGGTATCTGCCGGGCAATCAGCCGCGTTTTCATGTTATCAACCGTCTGATAGCCACTGTAGACGCGTTCCACTTCGGTCGGCAGAACATGGAAGTTCACGGATACGGTCATTTTTGCGGGTTGCTGATCGAAGCTGTAGGCGCTCATACCTTCATAAAGCATGGCCTCATTCCTAACGGTTATTTTCTCCACGCTTTCGATGATCGGCCATTTCAGTCCCAGGCCGGGCTGAGCGACTTTAACAATACGTCCGTTTCGCAGCAGCACTCCCCTTTCACCTTCGTTAATACTGTAAAATGAGAGCCAGGCAATAAGCAGGCTGGCGATGACGATAGCTCCCCCCATGATGAGGAAAAGACCGCGGGGGTTAAGACCTGTTTCTGAATCGGTTGTGTATCTCATATAGCCACCATTGATTTTGATTCCAGTTTTGATGCAGGAGACGGGGTAATTAGGGGTATTGCCGAATTACGCTTCACTCCTCTCCTGTTTTCACGCTGCGGTCAGTAGTTTTATGGAGGAATTTCAAGCCTGGTTTCTTTTCTGGCCAGACACTCATCGCTTCCAGCTGATACCATCTGCTGACGATGCTGGCCGTCAGCCCCTCCGTTTCAGCCTGGTGCTTAAGGTGTTCCCAGGCGGGAAGATTCAGGGGTTCATACTCAGAAAGCATCCTGTCAAATACCTCCGCCCAGCTTTCGTTGTAGCGGGGGACAATTCGCCTGCATATCCATTGAGTCAGAAATAGCCAGACAATCAGGAAAACCAGCGCCCACAGTGAGAGGTAATACGAAAGAACTGGCCCCCCAACACCGAGAAAGATGGCAACCCCCAAAAACATGTACCTGCTTGCTGCCGGAGTGGGCCGACCAGCCTCCCATTCAGCAATATGCATCCGCATGTTCCTGAGCAGACTGTTATTACGTTCTTCATCACGCATTCCTGCTTCCCCCACGAAGAGCGGCATCAGAAATGGCGCTGAACTCCGCGTCCAGCCACTGTTTGATTTCTTCCTGCGTCAGCTCATCCTTGTGAAAAAAAGAAAAGGCCAGGGTACGCATGGCATCGATATCAAGTGGCTCATATGACTGAATTTTCTTCTGTATT
Organism: Enterobacter sp. MGH 33; assembly: GCF_000534535.1. Classification (NCBI taxonomy): domain Bacteria; kingdom Pseudomonadati; phylum Pseudomonadota; class Gammaproteobacteria; order Enterobacterales; family Enterobacteriaceae; genus Enterobacter; species Enterobacter sp. MGH 33. The sequence continues at coordinate 72,181 of NZ_KI973214.1, forward strand.
TTCTCTTCCCATGTTTCACCAGTCTGTAGCAACCCGGCGAGAATCAATGCCATTCCTATTGCAAAAGAAACCACGGTAAGCCTTTGATTGCCTGACCAGAAGCTGAAAATCAACATCCCTGTAGCGGTTAATGCCCCAACCCAGAATATCCAGTGGGGCTTTGTTTTTTTTCCAGCCATCCAGCGGTTAAGGTCCTCTTCGATAAGCTTTAGTTCGCTTTCGCGCTTCATGGAACCTATATCATTCATTTGTCCTCCTCAGTTGATGGTGTCACCGAGGCGCAGCTGGCTGGCCTGGCGGAGAACGTCATCCGGGTTGATGTTGCCGACTGAGGTGGTGCTGGATGTAGTGGTCTGGCTCGCAGGTTGCGGAGTCACGGCGTTCTGCGCGGCGTTGCCGGCTTTCTGCAGTTCCTCTTTCGCTTTCGCGTCCTCGGCATCCTCGATGGTTTCAAGGCGGAAGCCCTTCTGGAATACAACGGTCACCTGGTTGCCGGCACCGATATCAATTACCGGATGGTACTGCTCGGCGCGCTTAATCCAGTACTGGCTCAGCGTGTCGGCCGCCTTGCTGGCCCCGCCGCCTATGCCCTGCTTAAACACGTCGCCGGCACCGACATCCGCTGTGGCGCCGAGGCCGACGGATGGTGTAGCGGCGGATTTGATACCTTCGCCAAAGCCTGACAGGAGGCCTGCTGCACCGGCGTAGCCGACAATCATGCCGTTTCGCATGACTGGCTTGCCTCGAATGCCGCCTTTACCCTGGAAGCTGACATGCCCCTGAAACTCCATGTCCACGTGCTTGCCGTTTTTCAGGATGCAGCTGATGGATTGAGTGCGGACGTTTCCGCGTTCGCTGGAAATATCGCCCCACATCTCACCCACAATAAAGCAACCGTCAGCGTTGAACTCTTTGTTGTTGGGCATCTGAATGTTGCCCTGCAGGCGGATAGTAACAGGGCTGGTATTCTGCTGACCGGTGACGCTGGCGTTCGCGTCGGCCCCCTCAATCAGAACAGCATCAGAGAAAGAGCCAGATGGAATCCAGGGGAGTTTGGTTGGCTTTTTCTTCAGGCTGTCGTAGCTGAACTTTGTTGTCGACAGACCACCTGTCATGCGCTGGCCGGAGCCGCCCGGGTAGAACGCTGCACCCTGCCCCATATTCACACCAGTGGCGGCCGGTGCACCTGCGGGGGTCACATTGTATTCGGGTGGTCGGGCCTGGCCGGCAGCAACCGGACCGGGGAGTGGTGTTCCATTCTGCCCAGCAGGTGGTGTCTGCTGGCCAGTGGTCTGGTTGCTGCCGGGGGCTTTCGTAAGCTGGTCGTTCAGGCGCTGAATTTCAGCGTCCTTCTCGGCCAGTTTTTGCTCGGTGGTGAGCTTGTTCTGCGCGAACTGCTGAGCAAGCGTGGCAAGGTTTTGCTCAAGAGCAGAGGTCTTTGCCTGCTGCTGAGTCAGTGCGGCATCGTTGACCTGCTCGTTAAACGTCGCGGTCACTACGCCGGTCAGGTTAGGTGTTGCAACCGGAGTGGGTTGCTTTTGTTTTTGTTGATATTGCCCGTACCACATTACGCCGCCTGCTGCAGCTGCTCCGCCCAGGATGACGGCGGCCAGGATGGCCAGCTGCTTGCGGCGGGTTTTCAGGTTTTCATTCAGGCTTATGGTCATGAGCGGGTGTCTCCATCATCTGAGAACACAATCCAGGCATACCCTTCGCCGCCAGCGTAGAGCTGGTTCTGCGACAGCATTACGGCCCGCACACCCTTGCGCCAAAAATCGCGCTCGCGGAGGCTGCGGGTGATACTGCCCGGATTGCTCATCCGGAAGCGAACCACGCGAAGGTGGTTGCCCACAAACTGACGCTCAGGCGTCAGGTGTACATCACTAGCGGGTGAGTAAGCCGGCATGCGGCTGACCGGGTATTCCCGGTAGTCGTCCGGTACTTGGCCATTGACTACGGCGCGGGATAGCGCAACCAGCGTTTTTTCATAGGTCTGCCCTTCTTCCCATGCTTTCGCATCGTCGTTCTTGCGAAGTGGTGGTGACATCGGGGTGAAGCGCAGTGTTTTGCCGTTACCCGGTTGCGGCCTGACGTTCAGGCTCAGTGATGAGCCGTGGTCAGTCTGGATAAACAGGGTGAAGTTCTGGCCGACAAGCGGAGACAGGATAAGCGCTCCGTCCTCGGTCTGGCTCTGGTCATACGCACCGGTTGGTCCGCTGATGCTGGTAATGAGTTCTCCGTCGACAACAACCTTGCTCGGGTTGGTGTTGCTGAGGGTGACGTTAAAGGCGGCGTCGTTCTCAAACGGAATGGCTGCGGGTGCGGAAGCGGCCCGGAGGCCGCTTGTGAATAATCCCGCTGCCAGAAACACAGCAGCAGCTGCCGGTGAAATGCGAAATTTCATGGGCAGTCCTGTCAGTTAGTGGGAGATACCGGCTTGAGTTCTTCAAAGCTGTGGAGGTTAATCACACCATTGTCATAACTCAGTTTCAGTCGGTAGGTTTTTTCCTGGTCTTTCAGTGGCGTGATGATTGCGCCGTTTGTGGTGGAGGATTTCAGAACTCCGCTGTACTGCACGGAGCCATCGTCCATGACGCGAATTTCTTTCGTGTCGAACTGGGTGGTGATGCCCGCTTTCTGGATGCGCTCAGTTTCTATGTCCAGGGCTTTCTTGAGTACGTCCCGTTCGGCGGAAGGGACAAATCCAAGAATCATTTTCTGGTTGTGTTCGATGTTTTCCGGGGTAACGTTGAGTCGCCAGTAAATAAAGGAAGCGGCGAACTGCGTCAGACCGGTAGCGTCGACACTTTTTGAATCTGATGCAAATGGGCGGTTAAACATTAATGGCGTGGTGATTGTTTTCTGGGTGGTGGCGAAATACCACGCCAGTGACCCTGTCAGTACATTCCCAGCGCCCATGAGTAAAGTTAAAGCTGAAAGACCAATAAACGCATAGCGTAGTTGTTTATCGCGCTCTCCTTTAATATTCAGTTTCATGAAAAACTATGCCCTCCAGTGCCGGAAACTTGAATCAGGTATCTGGCGAAAGGTTACTTTGAATAAAAGTGATGGCAGGTGCCAGTAACAGAAATTAAGTAACCAGTATGACCCCTGCCCTTTTTTCAGATATCTGACGATAAACCAGAGGATTCCCGCGATTACACCAAGTTCGAGTGAGAGGTTGTTAAGCACCCCCAAAACTAAAAGGGGTGCGGTAACAATCAATTCGTCAATCGGTAAGCCTAAATAGCGGTCCTGCTGGTTCATTGTTTCCGGGAAGTTATATTTATCTCCTTCCCCACTCATCATTTAGCTCGCGATGCCGAAGGCGACACGGGTAAAGATGATTGCCATAACGATACCGACGAACACCAGTGGTGAGCGGGCCTTAATGTAAATAAACAGGCCCATGATGATTTCGGCGATGTAGAACCATTTAACCAGTGAGGAACCAGAACCGAAGGTGGAATTAACCGTGGTGTTCTGTGAGGAAAGAAGGTCAGTACCAGATGCGAATGCCGGGTGAGTGACCATAAGTGCAATTAAAAAAGCGCCTGCTGACTTTAAGTAAAATTTAGCTTTGCGATTTTCGCGTGCTTTGCGGAATAAAGACGCTACCGCCCATCCCTTACCGACGTTAAGGGCACTGCCTTTGGTTAACATGTTTGTTTTCTCCGAAGTAAACAAAAGTGAATCGCGTAAGTGCTTGTTTACGCGGGCGCAATTGTCCCATGACCCTAAAAAAAAAAAACTGTGACGCATATCACACTTTTTGGAATCATTCAGATTTATCCGAATATGTAAGTGAGTAGGCTTTGTTGACCAGTAAGTTCGGAAATGGCCTCCGGGGATCTATAGCTATGAAAGTAAAAGAAAAAATGTGGGATGGTCGCGGCCGTCCACGCAAGTTCCAGCCAGGTGAGGCGGTGGAGTGGCGATTGCGTGCTCCGGATAATCTGCTTATGGAGCTGAGAATATGTGCCAGAGCTGGCAACAGAAGTGTGAATGAGGAAATTATTGCCAGGCTTTTGTTGTCGCTGAATTATCAGCCCGGCAAGCCTGTCATTAAAACTGCGGAGGGTGAACGGCTCATTGCTCTGGCGGTGAGATTTGAAGAGTGGCTAGGGCAATTACTTGATGGTGAATCTATTGATGTTTCTGAAGAAATTAAACCCTCGCCCAAGCAGGAGCTATTGTGGATGTGGCGTGAGGGTGAAAGAGTTTTGCTTCCGGGGAAAACAACCGGATATAGCATGCGAATTCCTGAAAACCTTGCGGATGAAATCAGGGCAATGGCGAAGGTGCATAACCGTAGTCTGAATGACGAAATGCTCACCCGTCTGATGAATACGCTGGGTTATTTTACGGAAAGGTTACTTGACCAGAACGAGGATGCGCAGGCGCTTAAAGTTCTTTGCATGGAGTTCGAGGTGTTCCTGAAAGAAAAAATAAAGGAGGTGGAGAAAAGTGACCTTCCCTGGGATGAAAAACCGTCCCTGTGATCGATGTGAGCCGGGATGTCCGGCTCACAGATTTATTCTTTATCGTTGATGAAGTGTCTGGCTTCTGCCTCATCCTCTGCTGTGTTTATGCCGGTTATAATCATATTAAGCGTATCTTCCAGACTGCCCTCGCCGTCTTTCCCTGTCATTTTTAAATACATCTCAGAAAGTAAAGTGGCGATGAGGAATGTGCCTTCGCGGGAGCCGGCTGCTTTTCTTATGAGGTCTCTGCGATATCCTTCGATATCAAACTGGTTGCCATCCTCGCCATCGCGTTTATAGACAAGCAGTCCAAGCCTGATTAATTCGTTGCAGGTGGCTGATATGTTTGCTTCTCCAGCATTAGCGCCGTTCTGCAGGTCTTGTTGAACAATATCGCGAACTTCACGTTCAATTTTATCTTTAAGGTAGATGCCGACTCTTCCCATATTTCTTACCTGTTTTAAGTTAGTGTCGGAACCGACACTATGTATGGCCTGTTGGTGGATTACCAGATTGCTGTGCAAGGCTGTAATGGGTTGATACTGCTGTGAATTTCTGTTCTATACAGTAGTACAATCCAGCACTATGATGTGCGACAGTGTGACGCTGTGCGATATATAATTCAATGTAATTAAAGCATATCTACAATTGTACGATACATGTGAGACATACCGACACTAACAGGTATCATGATTATACGATAGTGTAGTGTCGGTATGTACTACATTAAACGGTCACATTCCAAAAGCGCGCAAATTTCTTGCAAACATCCCACTGAAATAAAAGGAAAAATCTGCAAGACGAAGTCTTGCGTGGGGTGTGATGTTTTAAAGGGTTAGTAAAGAGCGGCATGTTAATACCGCCTACTGCTCTGACATGTTTATTTCTGACAGATGTAAAATCCCATCAGGAGAGCGCTCACGCGCGTTTGTAGTGAATTAACTTGATTACGACGATCCGCCGGGGTATTTTTTAAATCGGCTCTCCAGAGCCCGTGTATTTCGTTAAAAGGCCAAACCATGAAAATATCGTTACTACCTGCGGCATTGCTGACCATTTCACTGTCTGCTGGCGCAGCTCCCCAGATGTGCTTTGATCAGGCCGGGAAAGATTATCAAATTGATCCACTACTGCTTATGTCAATTTCGATTAAAGAGAGCAGACTGAAGCCGGGTGCGATAAATGGATCAAACAGGAATGGGACAGAAGATGTCTGCGGGATGCAGGTGAACAGTTCCCATTACGGTAAACTTAAAAACTTCAATATTACCCGTTATCGCCTGTTGAATGATCCATGTATTTGCGTTTACACCGGGGCATGGGTGCTAGCGCACAACTTCAGGTCATACGGAAAAAACTGGGACAGCGTGGGGATGTATAATACGGGGCCGAGCAAAAAGCTCATTGCGCAGCGCAAGGCCTATGCTCAGGATATCAAAAATATATATCGCGTTTTACTGGCCAGAAAAAAGTTACTTTCTGAACGTCTGGCGCCAGCTGCGGGAAAGGAACATGAGATGAAAATTGCAGAAACAGCATCTTTAAACAGTGGTCAGTAAAAAGCCGCTCTGTTGAGCGGCTTAATTATCAGGCCTTCAGTTTTGCAAACTCTTCGGCCATTTTCCAGAGCACCTGATTTAATTTGATGTCACCATCTATTCCGGTGACTTCCCGCGTTCTGGTCATCTTCCCTTTTTCCGTTCTGCCACGAATGCCCCCACGGATCACATTTTCCTGAACCACGTTAAACGTGGTCCATAAATCCTGGCCTCTGTCGAGCACACGGCGCGGGTTAATAATTTGCTCCGGTGTAATCGGCGCTGGTTTTCCATCGTACTTAAGTTCCAGGGCGGTCGCACCAAAAAGGCGCTGCTCAGGCAAAGTGAGCTGAATGCTTTTCATGAGGTCAATATTTTCATCAACCGCGTCAAATGTTTTCAGCACCGTGTAAGCGCCTTCAATAACCTGACCGACAATATCCCCTTTGTGGGGTACGCGGATTTCACCAAAATCCTTCCACGCAACCAGACCATTACTGCAAATCTGACGGAACATACCGGGGATCATTTTATAGCTGCTTGAACCATCATGGCTATTCAGCAGAATAATTTCCGGTACTTCTTTTCCGTTAATCTGGTCATGACGACGCAGGCGAAGCATATGCTTTGTAAAGTCGCGTTTATCCTGGTCACGTGTACGTGACTGAGTTGCATAATACGGCTGAAAACCTTCATCACGTAAGCGATCAAGAATGTTTATGGTCGGGATATACGTATAACGTTCAGAGCGTGAATCGTGTTTATCCGATGAGAACGCGCTCGGAACGATGTGCTGTAATTCCTCATTCGTCAGCGGACGGTCTTTACGAATCGAGGTAGGCATACGATAGCGGCTTGCGAAACTGACCATATTTATTTACTCCTGATTATTTAGTTAGTGATGAAGAAATAACGCGGTGAAAATTATCCAGCGGCATTGCAATTGCCACCGGGCGACCATCTACGATCCAGACAGAGATATAATCCGGGCATTCGTCATTAATTAACGTCAGCTCAGTGGCATTCTCTGGCGGCGTAAAAATTGCCGGTTGTGGCTCCCCTTCCGATGCTGCCAGGACCCAGCAAAACAGATCCGTGAACTGGGACGTGGTGAGGTTTGAATCACATCTTCCGGTAGATTCTTGAGCGGCGGTTTTGACGTTGACGTTTCGTGTGTGCATCCTGGTTTTCTCCTGTGGTGATGGCTGGCCATCTCCCTGGTGAGTTCTCTCGCGGCAAAGGGCAAAAGGAGCAACGGCGAAGGGAGGAAGGAAAGGGGCGGAGACAAAAGTTTTGGCGCCCCGCAAAAAGTTTTGGCGGAGTGCATTTCACCCCTTGGATGACGACCCGACGGTGCTACAAGCAGCCCTCCGCGTGAGGACACACGGGGGATGGCTTCACCGGATGGACAGGATGCACACACCCGACACGTCGGAACGGCGTGGCGCCATCAGAGCGACGGCATCAGCCGGCGCGGTGAAGGCGTTCCGGACGGCACGGCCGGAGAAGCCGCAGCCCTTGACCTTTGCCATCAGACCCTAGCCGTATGGCCCGAAACCCGCAGGGGTTCGGCGGAGCCTGGCGGGTGCGCAGCGGCCGCCCTGGCGGAGTGGGGCTCGACGACCGGACAGCAACGCTGGCCGGGAGCCGAAGGGGGCCATCGCCCTGCCCGTTTTTTGGGTTATGGCCACGGAGCTGCAGCGGAGAAAGTTAACCAGCAGGACGTCGGTTATGATCGCAAGAGAGGAGAGAAGCACTGCAACGGGGAAAGGCAGGAGCGCCGGAGGCGCTTTCGCCCTCCCCGTTTCCCCGAAGGGGTAGCGTTTTTTGCGGTTGCCCCGATGATATGCACCGGGGCCTGGATTTCCGCTCAGATCGGTTCTTCGCTGTCACCTCCGTTTTCCTGCTCATAGTGCATCATGGCCATATTCAGCAGGGCATTAAATCCATCGATACCCGCCCCGTCCGGATCGCACTGTTCGCACAGGTGCAGCAGATTGGCCAGAAAATCCGTGATGACGGTTTGCACGCTTTCGCTTTCCCTGTTCAGCCCGGTTTTACGGGCAAATTTCCAGAGCACATCTGCGGCCAGCGCGGCGTGATCATCGTTGCTGCGGATTTTTAGCGGTTCAGGCTGACCGTTCAGGCGTTCTGCCATCGTCTCCAGCACGGTCGCCGGAACAGCGTTCAGTGTGTTGCTTGTCATTTTCTCTCTCCCTGCGGCAGGTCTGCCCTGCCGCTCTGTCAGTCAGGCGGCCACGGTGGCCAGAAAGTTTTTCATCGCTTCGAAACGGCTGCGGAACTCCAGACGTCCCTGCCAGTCATTGAAGTAATAAACGGGGGTATAACGCACGCGATTTGCTTTCAGGGTCAGCGTATTACCGGTCACGACTTTCGCTGGGATACCCAGCAGTGACAGCTGAATAAAGGCCATATCAGCCACCATCGGATCGATATCTGTGCAGGTGGCATACAGCTGTTCTGACGGGTTATATCCCGCGTCAGCCATCCAGTATGCAAAGGCAATGACCATACCGGCGCTACCACAGGCAGGCTCATCGAGCGTCATCCAACCCTCACGCTTTATCGTCTCCTGAGCGCCGGGCATGAGTATTCCGGCCATCAGGCGGGAGATGGAGCACGGAGAGAAATACTGCCCCATTTCATCCGCGCCCAGCTCCTGCTCCATATACAGAGCGCCGAGGAAATCATGAGTTTCACCCGCCAGCCCCTCCACCAACAGGCAGTACAGATGTCTCATGGCGTCTAAATCGTCTGGCTGATACCGTTCGCAGATGCGTCGGCTGTTTTCGATGTTTTCTGGCGAGCGTATGCGCGCCATATCCAGCCCACTGGCTACCAGGGTGATGAAATCGCGGAACACTTCGGAACGGCGCATATATTTCGCAGTCTGGCGGAATACACTGGCGAACTGCTTACGCGCCTCAGTTGGCGTCAATACCCGGACAGGAGCGGAAACCCGCGGCTGCGGATCGGTCTGGTCTGCCAGGAACAGGGATTCAAAACTCAGTTGTGACATGGTTTCTCCTTACCGGCCGCCCGCAGGCGGCCGCCTCCTCTTATGCCAGCCCCAGACCAGCGTAAACGGTGGTCATAAATTGCTGCCACTGGTCAAAGCGCAGCGCGGGCATGTGAGCACGTTTTCCGGCGCGGAGGGCATTTACAAATGCCTCAGCCTGTGCGACAGTTTGCGGGTCAAATTTCACGATCAATCTCCTTACTTTGGTTGTGATTGCCGGTTCACCGTTGCTGCGGCTACCCGGCGTTGAGAAAGCAGGGGCAACCCTGCTTTTTTAATGCGCTGAATTCAGCGGCGCATCGAGACAGAAACGGGCGATCACGTCGCCAATCAGCTCCCGGTGATGGCGGGTGTGCAGGTCGTGGCACTCAAAGAAGTGCTCGCCGTACCGGACAAAAATCGCGGTCACATCCCCACCTGTAAACTCCATCGACTTGAACGACTCCCCGCCATACCCTCTGCACCAGTCCACTGGCGGCAACGTTTCCAGCTGGTCGATGTACCGGGCCTCGGTGATTTCCACCCAGGGACGGCGATAGCCGTCATTCTGCTTTTCCTGCACCTGAGTCGCGGGGATCAGCTCCGCGTCCGGATAGAGACGGCGCAGGGATTCCAGCGTTTTCGCTTCACGCTGAGTCACCCACTGCCCGTCCAGCTGTGTTGCGCGGTCATAAACAGCGTTATGAGACGGAACGAAAAAGGCCATTGGTGCAGCGGTCGGGGTGTTAACGTTCATATTTCATGCTCCTGTCTGATGAGGTTCCGTGCGACAGCTGCCGCACGGGGTGAACCGGATTTAAATGTCGATACCTGCGCGCTCGATCAGGCGCACAAACTGTTTGAAGTGGTCAGCTTCAGCCACATGGATATGGCGGAACTGTTTATCGACGCCGCTGCTGAGGGCGTAGAAATAGGTGCAGCGCATCGTTTCGGGGCAGCTTCTGCGCAGTTTCTTCAGCTCAGCAAGGCTGCTGAACTCCAGAACGTCCGATTCCTCCTCAGAGTTTTTTTTCGTCTCAGCGACGAGGATCGTGTACGACACGGTTTTCCCCCCCATCTTTCTGGAAGATTCTTGAGCGGCGGTTTTGACGTTGACGTTTCGTGTGTGCATCCTGGTTTTCTCCTGTGGTGATGGCTGGCCATCTCCCTGGTGAGTTCTCTCGCGGCAAAGGGCAAAGGAGCAACGGCGAAGGGAGGAAGGAAAGGGGCGGAGACAAAAGTTTTTGCGCCCCGCAAAAAGTTTTGGCGGAGTGCATTTCACCCCTTGGATGACGACCCGACGGTGCTACAAGCAGCCCTCCGCGTGAGGACACACGGGGGATGGCTTCACCGGATGGACAGGATGCACACACCC
>NZ_KI973214.1:82696-105224 GCF_000534535.1 Enterobacter sp. MGH 33
ACCCGACACGTCGGAACGGCGTGGCGCCATTAAAGCGACGGCATCAGCCGGCGCGGTGAAGGCGTTCCGGTCGGCACGGCCGGAGAAGCCGCAGCCTTTGACCTTCGCCATCAGACCCTAGCCGTATGGCCCGAAACCCGGAGGGGTTCGGCGGAGCCCGGCGGGTGCGTCAGCAGCCGCCCTGGCGGAGTGGGGCTCGACGACCGGACAGCAACGCTGGCCGGGAGCCGAAGGGGGCCATCGCCCCGCCCCCCAGGTTTATGGTTTTACAACAAATATCCATTGTTTTAGTGTGAGTAAACCAGACGTAAAACCCTCTGCGAGGGATTCAATGGGAAGGTTCTCAGGCAAGAAAATAGTGATCACGGGTGCGAGCAGCGGTATTAGTCTGGCCGGGGCAAAGCGCATTACAGAAGAAGATGGCGAGGTCATGATAACCGGCCGCAATCTGCATAAACTGGAACAACTACGGGCACAACTCCCCCATCACACAACACTTCTTCAAAACGATGGAGCCGAACCGGAGGCTGCACAGGCACTGGCAGAAGCTGTTGAATCGTTCGGCATGCTGGATGGCCTGTGGCTTAACGCCGGACAACTCGCCTTCTCATCCGTAGAAAACTGCAGCGCGACTCAGTTCGATACGATAATGGCAAACAATGTCCGGGCAGCGGTCCTGCAGGTCGCCAGTCTCTCCCGTTTTTTGAAAGAAGGGGCCTCCGTGGTAATGACCGCCTCCACGGCAGCCTATGAAGGAACCCCCGTGGCAGCAATTTACGCCGCCAGTAAAGGCGCGCAACTGGCGCTGGTTCGCAGCTGGGCAACGGCCTTTGCACCACGGGGGATCAGGGTGAACGCGCTTGTGCCCGGGGCCATCGATACGCCGTTACTGGACATTATTCCCGCCCCCTTCCGTGCGCAGTATGATGCACAGATTAGCGCTGGCGTCCCCCTGAAACGTCCGGGTACTGCAGAAGAAGCCGCTGCCGTTGCACTGTTTTTACTGTCGGACGATGCCGGATATGTTACGGGTAGTCAGTATGTGGTTGATGGGGGGCTACTGCGTTTATAGGCGATCATGAGGGAGCAGAGGGGCAGCGCCGGAGGCGCGTCCCCCTTCCCCCGTTCCCCGCAGGGGAACAGCCCTTCCCGGAAGTTCAGGCGTGCGGTCGCGTCGGGAAGGAAAAAGGGGCTACCGGTAAACCGGCAACCCCTTCATAAAGGCGCTTCAGGCATGTCCATACAGTCTCAGCCCCTGAATGGCGGGGGTTTCCCCCCCGCCGGGGTTAGCTACTTAGCGGATTCGTAAGCCATAAAAGCTGCCACCTCCCTGTTCGTGTCCCTGTACCGGATTTCGCAGAGCGATTTCCGTGTCAGGTAAGTGAATATCAGCAGTGTGAGACACACTATTAATACGCACCAGAGCAGAGTGTTTCGCGGCAGTTTCATGGCCTTCTTCTCCTGTCAACGCAAAGCAGAAGTGTCACCATCGGTGCGAAACAGAGATGTCATGCTTTGGTTCAGAGAATGCGTTTGACCGCCTCGCTATATACTTCCGAGCGTTCTCTTTTCCCAACAGAAATCACGAAAACGACAACTTTCTCGTCTATAACCTGGTATACAAGGCGATAGCCTGAAGACCGGAGCTTAATCTTGTAACAATCAGGCATACCACGGAGCTTGTTTGCTTCAATCCGGGGTGACTCAAGTACTTCAACCAGCTTCTTTTTCAACTGTTCACGTACCGTCGAGCCCAGCTTTCGCCATTCCTTTAGTGCCCGCTCGTCAAAATCCAGAAAATACGCCATCAGAGTTCATCCAGCGTCACACGTACTGGCTTAGGATTACAAAGTCGTTCTTTCACTATCTCCACAAGTTCAGCATCTTCATCACTCAGGAGTGTCTGTTTGAACGGCAAGCGTTCATTGTCAGCGATATACTCGAGCATGAGACGAAGCGCTTCAGAAGGAGTTACGCCCATTTTTTCAAGCGCGGCGTAAGAACGCGCTTTAAGTTCATCGTCAATACGTAGGTTAATGCTACCCATGTCTTACACCCCTTGTAATTACAAATGTCATTACAAGTATCGCACTACAACATGCTTAGGGCAAGTCACGAAGTAAGTCAGAAAGTAGTCGTAAGAACGGTGATCACTGTCCGCTTTGTGCCAGAAGTGGACGGCAGGATTTGTTGAACATTTCAGACAAAACCAAACTCAAAACAACTATTGAAATCAAGCCAGCATAGCGGATACATTACGCACGTTGTTACTTTGTATCATCAGGATGCCGTTAACTGTGTTTATCAGCCGTGAAGTCATTTCCAGAATCGTGCTTATCATCATGGCTGTTGCCGTGCTGAGCAGTTCGTTTATGGCAAAGCCACAGGCTGCATACAGCGTTCAGGAAACAACGTCCATCAGTGACCATCAACACGACAGCGATGAACCACTGAATGAGCACGATCCATTGTTGTTTCACTCCCACGGTAGCGTGCATCACCTCAATGCCGATCATTCCCACGATCTGAATAAACTCTTTGCTCTGCCTACTCTGCACGCATGGAATCCGGGCATGCGGGTGATATATGCGTTGAGTTCAGAACAAATACTGCAAATGCCGCAGTCCACCCCCGAACGCCCTCCGAGAATCCTGTCTGCGTAATAACTTCTGCTAATTCGTTATTATTCAACATGTAAGGATTTTTATGTATACCAGCCTTGATACACAGGGCCGGTTGAGCGCTCGCCTGCTTTCAGCTCAGGCGCGTTCGGCTTGTCTGTTTTTCCTGTTGTTACTGCTTTTCTACAGCCAGGGCGCGTATGCGCACGGCGTGGCGGAAGGCGACAAAGGGTACATCCAGGAAATCACCGGGGTGAACATCATCCCGTTTATCTACCTTGGCGCGAAGCACATGGTGACCGGTTACGATCATCTGCTGTTTCTGTTCGGGGTGATTTTCTTTCTCTACAAAATGCGTGATATCGGGCTGTACGTTAGCCTGTTCGCTATCGGGCATTCAACGACGCTGCTCATCGGCACCTTCTTTGATATCAGCGTCAGTGCTTACCTTATTGACGCCATTATCGGGCTGTCCGTGGTCTATAAAGCGCTTGATAACCTCGGGGCATTCCAGCGCTGGTTTGGCGTTCAGCCCAACACGAAGCTTGCGACGCTCATCTTTGGATTCTTCCACGGTTTTGGTCTGGCAACCAAAATCCAGGAATTCGAAATCTCTCCCGATGGCCTGTTTGTCAACCTGATTGCCTTCAACATTGGCGTTGAGATCGGCCAGCTGCTCGCGCTGAGCGCCATCCTGATCGTTATGAGCTACTGGCGGCAAACGGCGAGCTTTTTCCGACACGCTTATACCGCCAATGTGGTGATGATGAGCGCGGGATTTCTGTTAATGAGTTACCAGCTTTGTGGCTACATTTTAGCCTGAGGGAGACAAAACAATGTACAACACTGATTTACCAACACGCGCAGAATTACCTTCTGCCATCAAACTGATGCAGTCCACTATCCTCGCCGCCATCGTGGCGCTGACGCTGCTGATCACCGTCGTCATGCCTTCGGAATACGGCATTGATCCTACTGGCGTGGGTCGTTTACTGGGGCTTAAGCAGATGGGAGAAATCAAAACGCAGCTTGCCGAAGAAGCTGATGCCGATAATCAGGCCAGCGCTGTTCAGCAAGGACAGCTGGCTGCGCCAGTTAATGAGCGACCGATCCCGGATAATCCTCCGGCAATAACGCAGAACACCTACCCGGAGCTGAGCGTTCCGGCGACCACGCGCGCGCCGGAAGTACCATCGGCTGGCTCGCAACGTCATCAGATGCTCATCACCCTGAAGCCTAACGAAGCTGCTGAAGTTAAACTGGAAATGCGCAAAGATGCCCGCGTGACCTATCAGTGGACAAGTTCCGGACCGGTAAACGTGGATGCGCACGGCGATCCGGTCAACGCCCCGAAAGGCTTCTACCATGGCTATGGTAAAGCCCGGCAGATCACATCCGGAGACGGCGTTTTACAGGCCGCGTTCGAGGGTAAACATGGCTGGTTCTGGCGAAATCGTGGTTCTGAGACCATCACGATCCAGCTTGATACAACCGGCGACTACCTGAACATCAAACGGGTTATCTGATAAATCAGGGGCAGGATAACCTGCCCCTTTTCACACAGCTGACAGCCCGGTCAGGCGGAGTATCAGCCCGGCGAGAGCCGCCATGGCAATAACGTGCGTAACCTTCCATTTTAATCTGAAAAGCGCAAACGCAGCGGCGACGGCAATCAGGGCGGCAGGGATATCGATCCCTCCCTTTGCGCCTTCCGGCCATACGGTATGCCAGATAAAAAACAGCCCCAGATTAACAATGACGCCCACTACGGCCGCTGTGATGGCGGTTAAAGGTGCCGTGAAACCCGCCTTGTTGTGGGTCGTTTCGATAAACGGCCCGCCTGCCAGCACGAAAATGAAGGACGGGAGAAAGGTAAACCAGGTCACCATGCAGGCGGCAACGGCGCCGCCGACAAACAGCATATCCGCGCCAAAAACGGCATGGGTATACCCGCCCACAAATCCGACAAACGTGACCACCATAATCAGCGGGCCGGGCGTGGTTTCTCCCAGCGCCAGCCCGTCCATCATCTGCCCGGCAGTCAGCCAGCCAAAATTGACGACAGCACCCTGATAAACGTATGGCAGGACGGCGTAGGCCCCACCGAAGGTAAGGAGCGCAGCCTTGGTAAAGAACCAGCCCATCTGCGTCACCGGATGCGCCCAGCCCAGCCCCAGCGTCAGCACCGTCATGGGAATAAGCCAGAGCAGTGCACCCGCTGCCACAATCCTTAACAGTTTCGCCCAGCTGAACAGGGCATGCGCCGGTACGGGCGTATGATCGTCAATAACCGCAGCATCAACGGCGGCTTTCTCCTGTTTGTTATGCCCGCTGCCGCTGTGAAATTTTTCCGGCGCGATGCGTCCGCCGATAAAGCCAGTTATCGCTGCTGAAATAACGATGACGGGAAAAGGAACGTTCAGGGCGAAAACGGCCACAAAAGCCGCAGCAGCTATGGCCCAGTGGGCACCGTGTTTCAGCGCACGGGAGCCGATGCGATGCGCCGCCTGCAGCACGATTGCCGCCACGGCGGGTTTAATGCCGTAAAAGATACCGGCAATAATGGCAACGTCTCCCCAGGCGATATAGATCCACGACAACGCGATAAGAATAAAAAGTGAGGGAAGGATAAATAACAAACCCGCTATCACTCCGCCCAAGGTCCTGTGCATCAGCCAGCCAATGTAGGTGGCAAGTTGCTGAGCTTCCGGACCGGGCAGCACCATACAGAAATTGAGTGCGTGGAGAAAACGGGACTCGGAAATCCAGCGCCGGTTCTCGACCAGTTCCTGATGCATGATCGCAATCTGTCCGGCAGGACCGCCAAAGCTGATAAAACCCAGCTTCATCCAGAACCAGAACGCCTCCTTCAGGGGGACCGGCTTGGGCTTAACGTTTTCCTCTGCCAGCGTCAGCAACTCCGTTTTGTTCATCATGGCCGGACCTCATTTCAAACGTCGTTAACAGACCGTCAAACAGCGAACAGGCCGCTGTGAGTAATGTGTCATCATCCGTAATGCTTTCACGCAATCCTGCCAGTACACTTTCAACGCCAGCGGCTTCGGGGGGCTGAACCCCGCCAACATCAAGGTAATGCACAAGCATCCCCAGACCATTCAGGGCATCCCCCGTCAGCCCGAAGCGGACCATCAGCACTTCAAAGGTCACACGATTGTCGATGTGGCTGAAGGTCGCGCCATCAAAATCAAACCCCACCGCCTCTTCCGGGCAATCGTTGCCATCCTTAAGCCAGAGAAACTGCGCATCCTGGTCGATAAAACGCCGTATAAGCCAGGCGCTGGCAAGCCTGTCAATCCATGGCCGGCGACGCGTAGCCCAGATCCTGTTATGAAAATCCTCAGGCTTCAGCCGTGTCAGCAAGCCACTGACGGCATGAGGCTCTCCGGGAGAGATGAACCTGTTAATGCCAGCTTCCAGTTCTGACAAGGCAAAAATGGCCTGCGCCTGCGCTTCACCAGGAAAGAAATCAATCGCCACAATCCGATCCAGCTCGCGACGAAGTTTTCTTACCATCTTCAGTTGGCTGACCGCGGTTTCCTCATTAAGGTCGTTTTTACAAACCTGAAGGCTCTCCATCAGGATCAGGTACTGCTGAGAGCGATCGAATAACGGGCGAATTTTCTCTTCGTCGGAAGTCTCTGCGTCAAAAACAAAGGCCGTTCCTCCCTCACCGCTGATTTCACGACTCATCTCGTTAAAAATCTCATGGCTCTGTTGCGCTTCAGGCAACAGATAAACGCCGTCGCGCAGCATGGCGGCACCGGTATTTTTTAATGCCCGCCAGACACGCATACGTAATGTGGCCTGCTCAGTGGGCAGTGTCAGAATAAGGATATGTAGTTTCATAGTGTAGAGATTAATACATATGGTAGAGATTGCTACATATTTTCAGTCTTTCTAACCGTACATATCGCTATCTTTTTATGGTGCTCATAATTGCTCTTATCGGTACCGGTCTTGCTACCGTTGCACTGGGCCTGCTGGCGGGCGACAGGGCAGGGGGAGTCGGGAACGGCGCTGGCAATGAAGATGCTTGCTTATATTCTGGTCGCCCCGGTCGCTGATGCATTATGCGGGCCTTTTTATTCATATCGCCAATACAAGACTTTACATTCCAGCCCTTACATCCTCCCCGGGGGGATGCTAATCTTTTTATACCGTTGTCATTGTCTATTGAGGAAAGCAATCAGCGATGTACCCGATGTTTAAACGTTCGCCCCGTTATGTTCTGATGATCGTCATCATGGCCATTGGCATGATGATGTCGTCGATGGTGACGTTTGCGTCGCACGGTACAAACGGCCTGACAGGCTACGAGATGAATCTGCATGACGCAGAAGTCACCATGTCAATGCAGGATCACTCTCACGATTCGGATATCCCTCAGTCTGGCCACGCAGGCCATCATCAGACAGACCATTTCCATGAAACCCCTGAGCAGCCGCCCTCTGTAGAGATTTCCCTCTCTCCTGTAACAGACAGATGGTTGCCGCTTGCCGATCTTCGTAGCCCGGTTAAGGCCACGGACATCATTTACCGTCCTCCCAGCATCCGCCAGATCTGATCGCTGTTACCGGCAGTTTTTGCTGCCCGGCTTTAATCAACTTCAGATTTAGCGGAGAGGCTATGTATAAAGACTCTATCCAGGCGCGTCGAGAGATTGCGCGTAATTTCACTGCACTCAATTATCGTGTTGATCCCCTGCACTGGCAGACGCTCTGCATGGGCGTTAATCGCGACCTTCAGGCCAAAAAAATGCGTCCGAATGTCCCGGTTCCTTCACGGCGTAAAGTCATTCCGTTCCTGAAAATGATGCATCAGGAAACGGGCTCGATGCTCAAAGCGATCCTTGCCTTTGGCTTTGATGGCCCCTGGACATCCAGCGGCGGTTCATTTCGCCTGGCGCGAGAAATTGGGTTCGACATCGCCCACTATGCGAAAAACATTCACCACAAAAACGGGAAAGTCACCTTCCTGGAAATTGGTGCCGCCTGGGCGGGTTTTCGCGCTGAGGAATGTGCCGGCCATCAGGCGACGATTTCCGGGCTTTCCGGGGAGTTCAGGGAGCAACTTGGGGAAAGCGTATTCCTGCACTTCACTAATCTCACACCGTGGCATGCATCGCTGCCAAAAGGCGTGACTGAGCATCCTTACGTGACAGCAGCCGGGCTGGGAGCGCTGGAAAACAGAGGTGTTCAGGCAGGTGAGGTCGATATTATCTACTCCCAGGCAGCGGCCTATTTCGAACAGGATTACACGGCTTTCCTTCGCAGCGCTGCACGCCTGCTGAAAGAGGATGGCGTCCTGATCTTCAACCATGACCCTGTTCTGGCGAGCGCGATGGATGAAGTCGCCTGGGAGCACGGACTGCGGCTGGTCAGACGTAAGCAAATGGGAGGAATGAATGGCGCGATTGCCCGTTATCACCGGCTTCGTTCGTCCCCGGTAAGTCAGATGGTCTTCCCCGGCGTAAAGCGGGCAGAGGATGAAGAAGTGGTCTGTGAATCACTGGTTATGTCGGCGCTTCGTCGCAACGTAGAGGTGTAACGCCCGATATGTTGACGCGCAGACATTTTCTCACCACCACAGGAGCGTTGCTGATGACAACATTACTGCCGGGGGAAACCCTGGCAGCCTCTCTGGCTGAAAAAGTCAGTGAAACATGGCAAAAAATAAACACCCGCCGCAATCAACAAGAGGCGATAACGCCGGGCTGGGTTTTGCAGTCGCTCGGGCTTAAACCTGGCTCAACTGAACTGCGAAGAGCCATTTTTGAGCTGGTCAGGCGGATACCCTATCAGCTCGGTGCATGGAATGGCGAAAGCATGAGTCTGTTTCAGCAGGGCTTTGGCGACTGCCGTCATAAAGCCGCTGCTGCCGAACGACTGCTGACCGATGGTGGCATTACGGCAAAGCGAAAGCTGGTGCGGTTTGACTGGGCTGATTTGCCTGTACCTGCGGATATTCTGGCAATTTTGCCGCAAACACAGGGATTTCATGACACTGTGGCTTTTGAGCTACAGGGCAAAACATACCTGTTTGATGCCACCTGGGATATGGCCTTGCGCGGAGCGGGTTTCCCGGTGATGCCTTCCTGGGATGGCAACTCTGATACCTGGCCGGTGACTTCCCGGATGTCGACGCAGCAAACCGTACTAATGCCGCAGCCAGGGCAGGACATTTACAGCACTAACCAGATGAGCTGGCCGCAGCGCGAGAAAACCATGGCGTTTAATCAGGCACTGAATAACTGGCTGGAGGTCATTCGGGCTAACCGTGATGACTGGTGCACCATTATCCATAGTGATATTGAAGCCACCCGGTTGAGCCTGAAAACCTGTCTGGGACAACTGAGTTAATTCCCTTCTCGTCAGGAGGGGCTGCGCAGGGAAGCGGCGATAACACCTTCGACACTTTTTATGCTGCTTCAGGTATAACGCTGGGATACCTGAAGCTTTTTTATTTAACATCCAAGATAACAGACGAATCAGTATCCTCCTCACCCGGATAAAGCTTGTCATTTTTTTCAGGTCCCTCTATGCTTTGAATATCCCCCTGGGGGGGATGTGATTTCAAACCAAGAGATTTCCTGATGCTCAACATTCTTTCTAATCGTACCTATCGCCACCTGTTTATGGCACAGGTTATCGCCCTTATTGGCACCGGTCTGGCGACCGTTGCGTTAGGGTTACTGGCCTACGATCTCGCAGGTGACAGAGCCGGGGCAGTGCTGGGTACCGCGCTGGCTATCAAAATGAGCGCCTATATTCTTGTTGCGCCCGTGGCGGCGGCTTTTGCCGATAAATTCCCGCGTCGCACCATGCTGGTAACACTGGACCTGGTTCGCGCTCTCGTGGCTATCACGCTGCCTTTTGTCACCCAGATATGGGAAATCTACATCCTGATCTTCATTCTTCAGGCTGCCTCGGCGGCGTTTACGCCTACTTTCCAGGCAACTATCCCGGATATTCTTCCTGACGAACGTGAATATACCCGGGCGCTGTCTCTGTCACGTCTGGCCTACGATCTTGAAAGCGTCATCAGCCCTATGCTGGCGGCTGCACTGCTGACGGTCATGAGTTTCCACAACCTGTTTGCCGGTACGGCAGTCGGGTTCCTTGCTTCAGCAGCTCTGGTTGTTTCCGTGACACTGCCGAAGATGAAAGCGTTAACGGTCAAACGCAGCATCTATGACAAAACTACACGAGGTATGCGCATCTTCCTGAAAACGCCCAGACTGCGCGGCCTGCTGGCACTCAACATGGCCGTAGCGGCAGCGAGTGCAATGGTTATCGTCAACACCGTCGTTCTGGTTCAGGCGGACTTTGGTTTCTCACAGCGGTCTACCGCTATTGCGCTGGCCTTCTTCGGCGTGGGGTCCATGGTATCGGCCCTGGTTCTCCCCAGACTCCTCGACAACATGAGCGACCGTATGCCGATGCTTGCAGGTACGGCGCTTTTAGTCATTGGCCTGGGGTCAGGCATTTTCCTGAAGGATTACATCACGCTGGTTGTGCTCTGGGCACTGCTGGGGGTGGGCTATTCACTTTCTCAGACACCGGGTGGTCGCCTGCTGCGCCGTTCGTCAACAGCGGAAGACAGACCGGCGCTGTTTGCCGCCCAGTTTGCACTGTCACATTCATGCTGGCTGGTGACTTATCCGCTGGCCGGATGGGTTGGTGCGGCATGGGGGACACAGGCTTCATTCATCGCCCTGACTGTTGTGGCAACATTGTCGCTGGTCACCGCCGTACTTATCTGGCGTCCTGAGCATGAAGTGTACGCTCAGGTTCACAGCCACAAAGACCCGGAAACAAACAACGAATCGACCCATGAGCATGATTTCGTCATTGACGATGAACATCCGTCCTGGCCGAAGAAAGAGAAGTAATTTCCCAAAAAAAGACAACGTATCAGGAGAGGATAAGCCGATAAAAAGTGTGACCATGGCGTTGATACACATTATCTTATCCCTTCCACCTGGAGAGGATAAACCATGACCGTTCATGCATCACACCCTGACATTATTAAAAGACTTAAACGTGCCGCAGGGCACCTGAAAAGTACCATCCAGATGCTCGAAGATGAGAAAGCATGTCTGGATATCGCCCAGCAACTGCACGCTGTGGAAAAGGCGATAACGAATGCGAAGCGTACCTTAATTCATGACCATCTGGATCACTGCCTGGAGGATGCCCTTCATGCTGACCACACGGAGTCTGATAAGACGCTTAGCGAATTTAAAGAGATAACTAAATATCTTTAAGGCAAGCGAAACATGACTGATTTTTCCACTCTTTTACAGCAAGGCGTGGCCAATGCCTGGCTGTTCATCCCCAGCGCTATTTTGCTCGGTGCGCTTCACGGACTGGAGCCAGGGCATTCCAAAACGATGATGGCCGCCTTTATTGTGGCCATCCGGGGAACGGTCAAGCAAGCGGTATTACTGGGGCTTGCCGCGACAATTTCTCATACGTCTGTTGTCTGGCTCATTGCGTTCGGCGGAATGTATATCAGTCAGAAATTCACTGCTGAATCAGCCGAACCCTGGTTTCAGCTGATTTCCGCCGTCATCATTCTCGGTACGGCGGCATGGATGTTCTGGCGAACCTGGCGCGGCGAAAAGCTGTGGAAGATGGAGCAGGAAGAGGAACACAGCCACGGTCATCACGATCATGACGAAACCCGCATCATCGATACGGGCCATGGCAGCGTTGAACTCTCGATTTTCGAAGAAGGACAACCCCCTCACTGGCGTTTACGCTCGCTCAGCGGCAAGAAATGGGAAGCTCGCGACATTTCGCTGGTGACCAACCGTGGTCCAGGGACATTTTCACAGGTATTTGATTTCGTCGAAAAAGACGGGTTTATGGAATCGGCCCTGGCGATCCCGGAGCCACACAGCTTTGATGTTCGCCTGTCTTTAGGCCATCGCGGCCATGTGCATGATTATGATGTGGAATTCCGTGAACATGAACACGACCACGATCATTCCTCGCTGGAAGGTCTGGATGTTAATTCTCGCGAATATCAGGATGCTCACGAAAAAGCGCATGCGAACGACATCAAAAAACGTTTTGCGAATCGCAGCGTAACCACCGGACAAATAATCCTGTTCGGCCTGACCGGCGGCCTTATTCCTTGCCCGGCAGCCATTACCGTTTTGCTGCTCTGCATCCAGGTGAAGGAATTTACGCTCGGTGCCGCGCTGGTACTGTGTTTCAGCATCGGTTTAGCGATCACGCTGGTTTCAGTGGGCGCAGCGGCGGCTTTCAGCGTTCGTCAGGCAACCAAACGCTGGAGTGGCCTGGATACGCTGGCGCGGCGGGCTCCATACTTCTCAAGCGTACTGATTGCACTTGTCGGCATTTACATGGGCTATCACGGCTGGATCGGCGTAACGAGCTGATTTTCTCCTGTATGAATCTCACGCCTGAACCCACCAACCGGTGGGTTTTATATTTCTGAAGCCCATCATATTTTTATCCCCCTGCCGGGGATAGGAATTGAGCTTTTATAGCCGCTCATTTATCATCGACAATATCCCCCATGGGGGATGTAAAATTATAAATGGAATCTGCTATGCAAAAACAATATTTCAGTCAGTTCGTCACCGGAGTGTTACTCACTTCGTTCATCGCCATTCCTGCTCTGGCAGCGCAAGGTGGCTTCTCCGCAGAGAAAGAGCCTGTCGTCACTGAGCACATGTATGCCGGTCATAAAGTTCAGCAGGAGAATAGTCAAAGCCGGATTCAGATCGTATCGTCAATGCACGAAGGGGCGTGGATCACACTGGAAGGCAATGTTGTCAGCCAGCAGCAGGACGAGTGGTATACGTTCCGCGACCCAACCGGTACCATCAAAGTCCGCATCCCGCAGAAAGTCTGGAACGGGCAGCACTTCGATGCTCAGGACCTGGTACGGGTCAGTGGACCGGTAAGCCATGAAAATGATGGTTCAATTTTATATGTTGCAGTTATCAGCAAACCCTAAAACACAATTCTGACGGGCTATGTTTTTTTATATATATAGTTCGTCAACCAAACGTCCGCTTCTCGCTCTTAGCGGACATTAGCATAGGCTATTTACCATAACGCCGCATTACGCGCACCGCCCAGACTGACTCAGCGCGTTTCTGGCATATCCCCGGTAAAACAAGTAACAAACCACCCGAAAATGAACACCAGAAACGCGACTTAAGAATCTACCCTATGAATGGATATGCACTCAACCGAATCGATCTTGGTTTCAATCTTTTTTATCGGGATCAGGCTTCTTTTTAGGTAACTTCGGGGGCTTAACTTGCTGATGACTTTGCGTTCGGCGCGTAAGCCAGGGATGGTCAGCTTTAGGTTTAACATAGTATTTTGAGCGTAAATCAATACGGGCATTATCCACTCGTTCATGGACACTCTTTTCATCATCCAGTGGTATAGGCTCCGGGCCATCAACATACTTTTCCCAGCCCAGCGCTTTCCCGTCATACAGAACGTTAATTTCACCGTCAAAGTTCTCGCATACAGTAACAACCGAATGCCTAAGTCGATATCCCCGGCCCTCACTGCGTACCTGAAACGCACTGCTTTTGTACTGGAAAGTGAGATTTTTAGACAGAACGCGCTTCGCCTGTAGGCTGAAGATATAACCCAGTTCCTCTTCAGAATGGTGCACATCAAGATGAGCATTATCAGTAGTACGAGGCGACGTAGCGAACCGGTTGTTATAGGCTTCAATAAAGGTCGGCAACCATGCATTTGCTGTTTCAATATCACTGATATTCTGAAGCCGCATTTCTTTGACCAGCCTGTCCTGTAGTGTCTGATTGGCGCGCTCTACCCGCCCTTTTGCCTGCGGGCTGTTGGCATGGATTGGCTCGATGCCCAGTGTCTTTATCGCACGAGTGAACTGGGTCAGCTCACCTTCCCGCTCTGGGTTATTTACCCTGAATATACTGTGTCTATCAGAGTAGAGAGCGAGCGGTACGCCATGATCATTAAGGTAACCCCGGAGGGTTTCCATGTAAGCCCGGGTTGTTTCAGCAGGCACAAAACGCAACGCCATCAACGCACTGGTGGCATCATCAATGAAAACGATCAGTGTACATCTGGGGCCTCGATTTTCAAACCAGTCATGAGGTGAGCCATCAATCTGGATCAGTTCACCGTAAGATGGTCGTCGCATGCGGCGTTGATATATACGGGCAATTTTACGACGGCGTTCACGCCATAACCCCTCTTCTATCATCCACTTTCTGAGAGTTTCAACGGATAAAGATAAACCGTGTATCTCGCGCAATTTTTCGCACGCAAACGTAGGTCCAAAATCAGCGTAACGGCCTTTGAGGAGTGAAATTACTGTTGCTCTGAATTCAGTAGAAAAGGAATTATTAGGACGCTTTCCACGTCGGTGGGAAACCAGACCAGAAGGCCCTTCATTTCTATACCGTTGCACCAGACGTTTAACCTGCCGAATAGAAATGCCAATGCGTGCCGCAGCTTGTTCCTGAGTAATATGTCGATTAATTGACTCCTGAATAATCTGAAGTCGGTGGAGTTCCTTATGACTCATCGTAACAGTCTCTTTGATCATGAAAAATCCCCCAGAGAATTGTCTGGGGACATTTTAGAATGGTTCAAAGGGGACATTACAGCTTGGTGTTAACACATGGCCTTCTTCTCCTTGCCTTGCGGCATCTAAGAGGCTATCCTGATGTTGTCTAGGCATACAGGTGGCCTCGTGGGTTAATGAAAATTAACTACGGGGCTTTCTGCTTTCTGCCACACAACACGGCAACAAACCACCTTCACGTCATGAGGCAAAAAGCCTCAAGCGCCACGTCGATTATACCGGGCAGGTGCTCTTTCTTACCAGGTATATCCACGCTTTATGCTGCTTAACGCCTGAAATATCTCACGTATCCCCATGCCGCGATCAGTACGCCCGTGACCATCGCAAGATTGGGCAAAATCACGTCCCCGGCACTTACAAATACGGCATCAGAATTACCTTGCCCCCAGAATGCCAGCTTGTACCCGACGCCCCAGACAAAGAAGATAATCCCGGCACTCAGAACGCCGTATTTCATTACGCCGAGCAGGACTTTATCGAACCAGCCTGGCGTATCACGCCATGTGATAACCATCGCTATCAGACTGCATATGAACAGGCCAGCATAATAGCCTGTCGTGCCTTCCCATTCTGGCGCAGCATGCCTGACGATTAAAAAGAACAGCGCGTACAGTAATATAACGAGCAACCAGTACCTCATAGTCCTGCTTTCCTTTTGTATGGCCATCTGTGCAGTCAGACAGCATTGTATCTGATTCACCGGGCGGACTTGCCATTGAAATACGCCGGACGTGCAGCCAGCTCACGCTCGATTAACTCATCGGCAAACAAAGGGGCAACACGATTAATCCGTGCCTGCATGTTGCGCCTTCTCACCGCTGCTTTTCGTTCATCGCTCCAGCGTTGGATCTGTTTCTGGCCTGGAAAATCCACGCATACAGCGTAACCTGAGCCAGCTACCCAGCGTGACATCACCTCTTCAGGTGCCACCTGCCCTGCCTCCACGACAACCGAAACCAGCTCCAGTGGACCAGGGCAGGGCTTGTGCGGTAACTTCCAGCGCAGGGAATAGCGCCACTTCATACACCGCTCCGATCAGCCAGCTTATTTGGCACCTGCCAGCGTTCAGCGACACGAACATGCTCAGGTGTTTCCCGGACAATAAACGGGATTTCGTACATCACTGCATACAGCGGCTCACCGCTGATGCGAAGCCAGTCAAGTTCCTTCAGCGACGCGAACCGCGACTGCCAGCGCCAGAACGGTGTTGCAAGCTCTGCCGCGTCAAACTCGTCGCTCCACCGGGTGTACCAGGTGCAGACGGTTTCCGGTGACTGAAAATTCAGGTCGATTTTCGCCTGCTCCAGCAGGTTCTGGCGCAGTTTCCAGCGCTGTTCGTACTCACGAGACTGGCGGCGAAGCTGACGCGTGGTCTTAATGCCGGACCTGTGCAGCCGTCGACCGGTGCGGGTGTGCATGACTTCAGGAAACAGTTCGGCCTGTACGTCAATCGTGAGCGGCAGCGGGCAGGCTTCGCCACTGGTGGCGATCATCGTGTTAAGTGCCTCCTCGACCTGTTTCAGATTCGAATGACGATTGTTTGGCACCCAGTGCAGGCCTGGTATTTTATTGGCCACCGTGGCGTTGAGGCGACCGCTGCCCGTGAGAAGGCGCAGAAAGGTACGCACATACGGCATGGCGGGCAGTCGTGCGCCGCGTTCGCGGGCAGACTCAACATGGCTGATAGCCTGAATTGCAGCCTGACGGGCGGGCTTCAGGGAAACGAGCGCGTGTGAGGACGGGATCATGCTGTCACCTCCCCGCTCATCAGGTTCGCCACGGCGCTGGCAGTGCAGTTAAAGCGGCGCATACCTGCCAGCTGCGCGATCAGCTGGTTTATCCGGTCAGGCCGGAGCGTGTCGCTCTGGTAAAGGGTACGCACCACTTCACCGCCGGAGGAGAGCAGCACCAGAAGCCAGTACGGCGAGACTTCGCCGGGGCTGCACACGCACAGATGCCAGTCATCACTGCCGTCCGCGCTGAAGCGGCACTGGACGGGGAAGAAGCCGCCGAACTCGCTGCGGAACTCGGCGCAGACGCGCCATCCTTCTGGTGTCGACAGGAGACCGGTCACGGCATCGCTGAGGGCGCGGCGCGCGTCCTCGCCCTGCTGACGGATAAACTCCAGGTCTGTGGCGGTCAGGGTGTTGATTCGGTTCAGGTCATATTGCATGGTCATGCCTGTTCCCGCCGCCCGAAGGCGGCGGCCTCCGGTATTAAGCAGCGTGGTCAGTGGTGTCAGCGTCGGTTTCGGTGGCTTCTTCAGCCTCAGCGGCTGGCGCTGTGCGCACCATCCAGTCAGGCAGCCAGCCCTGAGCATTCAGATCCTGCTCGGCGGCCTTCGCCGCATCGCGGCGCTTGAGCTTCACAACTTCACCCGCACGGGCGCTGAGTCCGGCGTCTTCATAGGCTTTGCCAATCTGGGAAATCGTGAGCTTACCGAAGTAGCTCTCAGCATCCGGCTGCCACCATTTGCGCAGGTCAAAGTCCAGCGCCGCTTCCAGCCCGTCCAGTTCGCTTTTCTGCGTATGGTTATACATACGTTCCTGAATACCGTTGATACCGTGCGCGGCACAGAATCCCAGCAGGGTGTTCACCTGCTCTGCTGACCATGACAGCAGCCAGGTGAAATCAAGATGCCAGTTTTCGGGCAGCGTTGCCTGAAGCGATTTTTTCTGTGCATTGAGCGCCGTCAGCGCCTTCCCTTCTTCACCGGATGGAGCCAGTGATGCAAGGTGATACTGATTCGAGGACACGGAGGCTTTCAGCGGTTCATTGCGCTTGCCGTAGGTGCGGTCAAAGAGCGCAAGACACAGCGTCCACGTCAGGAGCGCCACCGATACATCGGGGCGACCCGCCAGTTCCGCCTGAACGGCAAGAGTGCGCTCCGCAGACATGGCCTTAACCAGCGTTGCCGGATAGGCGTCAGCGGGAATGTCAGGCGTGGTGTGTCTGATCACATTGTTTTCACGCTCCTGACGCGCCTGTTCTTCTGCTGCCCGGTCTTCGTCGGTCAGCTTGCGGATACCAGGCTGAACCTGAAAATTGTCACCATCCCATGACACCCAGATACCGTGCGCGGCACGAAATTCCGGCGTGGCTTCGCGGTACTTCGCCTCGCAGTAAATGTCATCGATCTGCTGCTGAAGCTCGTATTCGTCATCGTAGGTTTCAGTGGCGTCCCTTTGTTCTTCCAGCTCACTGACGCGCTTCTGTTCTTCTTCCGTCAGGACTGCTTTCGGCATCGCAAAACGGTACAGTTCACCGTCCTCACCGCTGAAGCGTAGTTCCGTCATACGGAACTCAGCCCAGCCCCAGCCCTGCTCCTGCTTAACACGGGCGGCGAGCACGGTGAGCTTGCCAGCCAGCAGGGATTTCACCAGCGCCGCATCGGCAAAGGTGCTGTCCTTGTCGCTGAACAGGTCGGCGGTCAGCGTACCGCCAGCGGCGGTATAGGCTTCCTCGCCCACATACTCAAACATCGGGTGACTGATGGCCATCTTGTCGTCAGTCACCATTTTGCGCAGGGTCTGTACGGCAGGATCGCGCCACTGTTCAACAGCCTCTTTCCAGACCTGCTCCTGACGCTCATGGGTATCAGCAAGTGTCAGGACTTCACACTGTTCAAGGGAGATTTCATCCCGCGCCAGCGCATCCAGCAGGGAGGGGGCAAGATTCGCCAGCTTCAGGCAGCGCTGAACGTGGCGCGGGTGGTAGCCCATCAGTGCGCCGATCTGAGAAGCCGTTTTACCTTCCTGCTGAAGGGTACGAAAACCGATAATCTGCTCGGCGGGATGCATGTTTTTACGTCGACCGTTCTCGATCATCGAGGCCGCCACCGCCATCTCCACGGGCAGGACTTTCACCGGAACAAACGGCGTGTCTGCATCGAGCACACCGCGCATCACCAGAATGCCTGTGCCCCTGCGGCGACCTTCCCCGCCGACAATACCGATCGTACCGTCCGGCAGTTCTGCACCGATCAGGTTTTGCAGGATGCCCATTGCCTGAATGCTGTCTGCCATCTCTTCCACTTCCTGATCGGTATGCGGAATGATGCGCGTGTTTAAGTCAGTGCGTGACAGGCGGGAGTACGGGAAAATTTGCACGGGCGTATCAGCGAGCAGCTGGACGAGCTTCTGCTCGGTAGACTGCGCGATTTTTTCCGCAGATTTTGTCTGGCGGGTGGTCCTGGCTGGTTTTTTTGCCGTAGTATTAGTGGCGACCATGATTTTTACCTCTCAGTGATAGTTGTGGTTAGCCGTGGCCGGATTGCCTTCCGGTCACGGCACTCGGTTAACCAGTAATGCGTTTCGGGTGTGCTGCCAGTGCCGCAAAGGACGGATAGCCATCCAGAACCTGCATCATGACTTTTGCCCCTTCCAGCATCGCTTTATCCGTTACGCTGCCGCTGTTTTCACACACGTTGATCGTTGCCACGATCCCCGATTTCACATCTGAAAAACGCTCATACATGCGGTTGCTGAACAGGACACGTTTGCCTCCTGCCATCACCTGCCAGTTGTTGCAGTCGTTAAAACGGGTGTCCACGTTGTCAAACTCGACCACGTGAGTGTCGCTGGCCTGAATACGGAGCAGCTTCACGATTTCGGTGCTCTGCCCGACCTTTCTGGTCGTCTGGCGGGTGTTAAGGTTCTGCATGGTTCCTCCTTCTCTGGGTTAAGGCCGGACTTCCGGCCTCCGGTTACATCTGCACGTATTGCAGGTTGCGCTTCAGTTCAAAAAGAAAATCCGGTTCAAACGACCAGGCGCGCCAGTTAAGCGTTCCGTTGGTGCGGATCTCCACCTGCACGTCGCCGTATCGGGACACATCGGACAGGGTGACGGTGACACCCGCTTTCAGCGCAGTGGCCTGAGCCACCCACTCCCGTGCGACAGAAACAGGGTTTTGTTCTTCCCCCATCTTCCTGGAAGATTCTTGAGCGGCGGTTTTGACGTTGACGTTTTGTGTGTGCATCCTGGTTTTCTCCTGTGGTGATGGCTGGCCATCTCCCTGGTGAGTTCTCTCGCGGCAAAGGGCAAAGGAGCAACGGCGAAGGGAGGAAGGAAAGGGGCGGAGACTAAAGTTTTTGCGGCACGCAAAAAGTTTTGGCGGAGTGCATTTCACCCCTTGGATGACGACCCGACGGTGCTACGACCAGCCCTCCGCGTGAGGACGCACGGGGGATGGCTTCACCAGGGGAACAGGATGCACACACCCGACACGTCGGAACGGCGTGGCGCCATTAAAGCGACGGCATCAGCCGGCGCGGTGAAGGCGTTCCGGACGGCACGGCCGGAGAAGCCGCAGCCTTTGACCTTCGCCATCAGACCCTAGCCGTATGGCCCGAAACCCGGAGGGGTTCGGCGGAGCCCGGCGGGTGCGCAGCGGCCGCCCTGGCGGAGTGGGGCTCGACGACCGGACAGCAGCGCTGGCCGGGAGCCGAAGGGGGCCAGACTGGGGTTGATTTTTATTGTCGGAAATTTGCTGATCGGGTTTCAGAGCCAGTGGCCACGCAACGCAACGCAACGCAACGCAACGCAACGCAACGCAGGAGCGTATCCGTGACAAATTGCCCTCACAATGCTGTGCTTCAGCTTTGCTCTGACATCACACAAGGGCGAAGAGGGGTAGCGCCGCAGGCGCTTCCCCTGCCGCCCGTCAGCCCGCAGGGATGACAGGGTTTTTCGCGCGCGTACAGGCGGTGCATCAGCCCCGCCCTGCCGCATTACTGCCCGTCGCCCTGCCCGCCCTGGAGGATGAAGTGGCCACATAGATAGACCGCGCACTGGCGGGTTGCGGATTCGCAGATCTCATCCAGCACTTTCGCTGTGGTTACGGGGCAGAGTCCTAATTCGCGACGTCGCTCGTTAATGAGCGTTTTATACTGGCGCAGGATGCTGCGGGTTTCCGGTGACAGTTGCATGTTTTTATCCTTTAATCGGGCGGCATCGCCGCCCGTGGTCAGTCAGTCAAGGGCACGCCAGATGGTGGCGCTTTCCGGATGGGTATCAGCAAATGCCATAAGCTGCTCATAACGGCGGCAGAAGTGGCGGCACAGCTCCTCATGGTCATGGTTACTGTGATGCCAGCTCCGGTGATTCAGTACCAGCGCCGTGAGGATGATCCCCGCCACTTCCCCGCTGACAGTCTGCTCAAACCAGTTTTCCCGATTGCACAGGGTCAGGCTCTCCACGTCAGGCGCCATATATCCGCCGCCTTCCGGCAGCCGGTAAAACTGCCAGAATCCCCCCTGATACTCAGGGCAATAACGCTGGGCGTAGGCGTACACGGATGCCTCGGACGTCATAAAATCGCCGCCAAACAAATCAGGCAGGAAAGTCAGGCGCTGCGCACCCTCAAGACGAACAGCATCACAGGTCACGGTCTGGTTCATAGATCCTCCACGGTTAAAATATTCTCGGTTCCGGCATCGCCGTGACGACACGACAGACCGGCGAAAAGCGGAGGACACAGGGGCGACGCCGCAAGCCGCAGCGCAAAGCCTTCACGGGCTGAATGCACCGTGAAGGGTGCGAACGGGTGAGGACGGAGGCGTCAGCGAACCCTTGTGGCCGATGCGGCCGGGCTACAGTGAAGTCACGGCGCATGCCGTCACCGCACGGAGCTTCAGGGGAGTTTCATTGTCCCGACGTGGCCCGGAGGGCGGCGGCGGATAAAAGCGGAAGGTACTGACATCCTTTTCGCAGTGGATGGCCACCGGTTGCCGGGGCGTTACCCCGGCGTTCTCTCAGGCGGCCAGCGCCTCCTGTAGGGCGCGAACGTTATTCAGCTCCTTTCTGACGGATTCCGGCTCCTGCCGCCCGGCTTCCCAGGCTATACCGATCCGGTTTTCCAGCTCGCATTCATAGTTACGCAGGACGCGGGACAGGAGTACCGCCGGAACACTCACCTGACAGTTTGCCGCTTCGCGCTGGCGGGTCAGAAGCTCGCTGACGGTCTGATTATTTACCCCCTCCTGGCGGTATTGCGTCATTTTCATTTCACCGAGCGCCTTCATCACCTTCCGGATTTCAGCCCCGTCAGGTTCTGGCTGGGCTTCACGGCAGGCCACGCTAACCCCCTCCACCGTCCAGACCAGCAGGACCAGGAGTTCGTCAGACGTGAACATGTTTTCAAGATCTTCACAAAGTTCTTCGCGGGTTCCGTACATTGTTTTTTCTCTCTTGTAAGGGATTACAGGCCGGGCCTCAGCCCGGCAGGGTCAGTCAGTCCTGAAAGGTCTCGTCCAGCACCAGGGCTTCGCGGTAGGCTTCCAGAAGCAGGGTGTTGATCCGGCGCAGGGTCTGCGCTGCCATACGTTCAGTAAGCGTTGCCGCGTCGTGCCGGTGCTGCGATTCGAGGCGGTTCAGAAGCATCCGCACATCACACATGGCATTGCTGACCGCGGCCACGTCCGCGCGCAGGTGTTCAAGGCCCGGGTAATTCATGCTGCCTCCGGATAGTCAGGGTAAAACGCGCCGTCATTGGCCGCCGGCATCCTTCTCGCCCGTTCAACCTGTGCCAGACGTCGGACGCCGGCGGCGTGGTACTGCTCAAGCATCTCGATCCCGATATAGCGGCGGCAGGCTTCGGCGGCGGCCACGCAGGTGGAGCCGCTGCCGGCGAACGGGTCAAGGACAATGGCCCCCGGACGCGTGAGCGATTCGATCAGCGGTCGCAGGCTCTGCACCGGCTTTTCCGTCGGATGGTGTCGGTTGCCCGTGTATTTCCAGGGGATCACGTCCGGGATGGGACGGTCCGGGGTTTGCGGCCTCCCCTTCGCCAGCAGGTAAGCGCTCTCGTGCGTGTAACCCACGAACGTCGATTTTGAGGCGTAGCTCTTGGCAAAGACGATATGGCCAACCACCCGGAAGCCGGCCGCTTTCCACGCATTCAGAAACAGATCCGCGCGATTCCAGGCATAGAAGCTCACCATAAGGCTGTCGTTTTTCAGCACGCGGTACATTTCATGACATGCGGGCTGGAGCCATTCGGAAGAGTTGTCCCCGGCCAGGGTGCGGCCGGTACGGTCTTTATAGCCAACCAGATACGGCGGATCGGTAAGAATAAAATCAACGGCACGCGCCGGAAAACGGGACATCACCTGCACGCAGTCACCCAGAATAAAACGGGACATAGACACACTCCTCTCTGATATGCGGCACCCTGTTGCGCCGTGCCGCCACAAAAACCCGGCGGAAAGCGGAGGGCGCAGGGGCGACGCCGCAAGCCGCAGCGCAAGCCTTTCACGGGC
>NZ_KI973215.1:0-5016 GCF_000534535.1 Enterobacter sp. MGH 33
GACTGTATGCACGAACCCCCCGTTCAGTCCGACCGCTGCGCCTTATCCGGTAACTATCAACTTGAGTCCAATCCGGAAAAACACGACAAAGCGCCACTGGCAGCAGCCACTGGTAACAGGTTTAGAGGAGGAGAGTCTTGAAGTTTCGGGTGCGATAAGGCTACACTGAAAGGACAGTTTTGGTGACTGTGCTCCTCCAAGCCAGTTACCGCGGTTCAAAAGAGCGTCAACTCTTGCGAACCTTCGAAAAAGCCACCTTGCCGGGTGGTTTTTTCGTTTTCAGAGCAAGAGATTACGACGCAACGGAAAGGATCTCAAGAAGATCATCTGTGATGTTCGACAGATATGGGGATATGCACCATGGCCTATCCGGCTTTAACTGAAATGGCGACATCCTTAACCGCAGTCTCAACCCCTGCAGCATTCCTCTGAATGCTGGTCATAACTTCACCCGCTTCGCGCATGAGTGTAACCCCTTCCCGAGTGTTCATCAGGCTGTTTTCAATGCCACAGAGAACATCCTTGGCCAGTTGACTATTGCTGGCCACGACTTGCTCAATTTCTTCAGTCGCGCTACTGACGCTCGCCGCAAGATTACGCACTTCTGCGGCAACAACCGCAAAACTTCTTCCGGATGCGCCAGCCCTTGCTGCTTCAATCGCGGCATTCAGTGCAATAAGTCTTGTCTGCATGGCAAACTTCCGGATGGTTTCCACCATATCGTCAATACTTTCAGACTGATTGTTGAGCCGTGAGATATCGGTGGAGACAGCCCCCATCCCCTGCGCAATTCTGTCAATCATAAGGATGCTATTTTCAATAACATTGGCACCGTTCTGCGCACTTTCTCGGGTCTGCACGGCCATATCCCATGCATGCACAGCAGCCTCTTGCTCTCTCTGGTTTCGCAGGACATCAGCCGTAACATCTGTAGCGAATTTCACAATTTTATAAAGCTGCCCATCACTGTTAAAGACAGGGTTATAAGTTGCACGGAACCACAGAGGGTCTCCCTGACGGTTAAGGCGTGGAAACAGACCAGAAAAAAACTCACCTTGATTCAGACTCTCCCAGAAATGTCGGTATTCATCACTTTTGTAAAGCGTCTCGGCACAGAACAGACGATGATGCTTACCTATGATTTCATCCCGCTTATAGCCAGTGGCATTGACGAAATTTTCATTTGCTTCAAGCACGATCCCTTCAGGATTGAAGGTGATGATGGCCATAGAACGGTTTATGGCATTTACAACTGCTTCCTGCTCAAGAGCAGAATGCACGCGCTCAGAAATATCGGCAGCAATTTTAATGACTCTGATAACACGGCCGCGCCTGTCAGAAACGGGGATATAACTGGCTTCAAGCCATACGGAACGATTTCCCTTTGCCAGCCGCAGGTACTTGCCACTAAAGCTTTCTCCCCTGGCAAGGCGCTGCCAGAACTGGCTGTATTCCGGTGAACTTACCAGCGAGGGCGGGCAGAATATACGATGGTGGTGACCGATTATTTCATCAGCCCTGTACCCCATAGTGGAGAGAAAAAGCGGGCTGGCTTTATTTATCACCCCCTCCGGACTGAACTCAATGACAGGCTTATTCTGACAAATTGCGTCATACGAAATGGCTGATCGCTGGAGGTTCAGGGAGAACATATTTTTAAGTGAAAACATATGAATCAGATTGCCCGGATAATGTAAGTACTGCCATGGTTATCGGCTACTCCTTATGTAGCGTTATATATTACTGCGACAGGGCGGGAAAAAGCCCGCTATTCAGCCATGCCGGCATGATGTCCGGCTCCGGATTTCACGCGTAAAAAACCCGCCATCTTTAGCGGGCTGAACAATAAGAAAATGTTCATATTTACGGCAAATCCGCCGGCTCCAGCAGAGAAGCTGGCGTCTATCAATCTTGGAAGAACCAGCGCAGCTCCGCATGAATTAACAGGCATCAGAAGGCAAAAAAATGGCTCCCATCCGGGAGCCGGAAAACACTCAACTGCCTGGATCGCAGCACATCCTTTGTGAAGGATAATTTAAGTATCGGCCGGATTGCCGCGGGCATAATTTTTTCCGTATCCGCCAGACCTCGGCTTTTAACATAACACCCCTTGCCCGCACCGCAGAAACGGGGTTGGCTGCGTTTCCGGTGCCAGACGCGAGAAAGTGGCGACAGACATGACGAAAAAACACCAAAAACGCAGCCGCTGGATATTACACTGATGCATAGTCATGCAGCCAGATGCATGCAGCGTAAAGTCACACTAAAATCAGCGCGAACGCCTTAAAAACCGGCAAATGCCTCTCCGGCAACTCACACAGCTCCATCACCAGGTAAAAACAGTTCAGCAGGGCTTCAATAACGTTGAGAATTTTCATCACTTCCTCCGGGATAAGTCACTACCATTCCGGTAGTCAGCCTATTTAGCAGGAACGCGATGAGCCCTTCTTCGTGCGGGCTGTCACCTCATCTTCGGACCATCGAAACTCTTCTGCTTCTGTCGGAGCGTCAGCTCCAGCTCGTTCTGACGCTGATACTCCAGTGCAGCCTTCTCCTCGATGGCATTCAGTTCCCGGACAAGCGGCGCAGCTGCTCGCTTAAACTCAGCACCTGCGTGCTCAAGTCCGACACGCGCTCGTTCAGCACCGCGTTCTCCCGTTGCATAAGACCACACATGCTCCGCCATTCCGCGAAGGCGCTCTCCCATTCGTCCAGCCTTTGCGAGTAGTCCTGCTGTAGCTGCTCTAATACGCTCAGCAACTGCTTTTCCAGCTCTGTCATTTTCCGCTACTCCTGTTTCAGGCGGATCCATGTCGTCCCGTCGTAGGGGATGGCTTCGGCTTGCATCCCCGGCGGCAGGATAAGAAACCTCCGGCCGTCGCTGCTCTCCTGATAGCGCACTCCCCACGTCCGGGCGGTCATTTTCGCCAGGGTATCTTCCTGCTGACGAAGATGCGTGTAATTGTCGGTTATCTGCTGCCCCTGCCACCACAGAATGCTCCCGCTCGTGGCGATCAGCAGCGCTGACACCATCAGGATGGTGAGCCATGTCCTCCCGGCCGTCAGCAACACGCTCCGCCGGTTTTTCTCCATCGCCTCGCTCATACTCTGCTCGTGGGCGCTGATGGCGTCGCTGATTCTCCTCGCGCTTGCGTTCAGTTCCGCTCTGACAGACTGCTCGTGCTCGCTGAATGCGGCTTTCAGCATCTCGCCGGTACTCTTCTGCTGCGCTTTCGATTGCTGCTCTAAGTCCTTCGCCAGCGTTAAAAGACTGCTCATAGATGGCTCCCTTCAGTCGGATGTTTCGCCCCCCGTCAGGGTCGGCAATGCTGATACTGCTTTTCGTTGTACGCACCACCTCAAAACCTGCACCTTCAAGAGCCTCAGTGACGTCCTGACGGCTTTTCAGCTCCCCGGACGAGGCTAAGCTCAGCAGTCCACGGGTGATGGCTTCTGCGGCTTCCTGCTTCGTTTTCGGCAGTCCGGCCGGCGTGACCAGCGCCCGGCGGTTTTCCGGCGCGTTCGGATCGTGCAGCCCCAGTCTGCCGTTCACGATGGTCTGCCAGGCATCGATACGCGGCCGGTCGGCGCGGTCGTAGTACGGCTGGAGCCGCCTGCCGGTCAGCAGCTCGGTATTGGGGATCAGAAAGTTCAGCTCCAGACGCCCCTTGTCCTCGTGCTCCACCCACAGAATGCTGTACTGATCTTTATCAAGTCCGGGCATCAGAACCCGCTCGAAGCTGGCCATCAGTTTTTCCCGCTGGCCGGGAGGCAGATCGGCCTCCGCAAACGACAGGACGCCGGAGGTGTATTTCTTCACGTAAGGCGACGCGTCAATCAGCTCCCGGACTTCTTCCGGCTTCCCCTGCAGGACGCTGGCGCCTTCACGCTGCCGGTCTTTACCCAGCAGATAGTCCACCGGCCCGGCGCCACCGCCGCGGCCACGTGGATGAAATTTAACGATCATCGTCCGTTCCTTTCTCAAGAACGGCGTGCCGCAGCCGCTCAAGCCCGGCATCGATGGCCATCAGCGCCGCCACAATCTGCACCCTGTCATGGCCGGTGCCGCCGCCGGCGTTAACACGGCGGGCTATCTGGTTCAGGTTATTCCCCATGCCGGCAAGCTGGCGCAGCAGCGCCGGCGAGATTGAGGGGAGCTTTCCGGTGCGCGCAGGTTTTTCGTCCAGGCAGGTCTGCCGCATCCACGCCGCCAGCTGCCTGCCGTCACAGCGCTCAAGCAGCCGCCGGTGCTCGTCCTCCGTCACCCACATGGTGAGCATCTTGTTCCGTTTCTCTGACAAACCGGCCTCCTGATAACGCCGGGACGGGCGGGAAAGCCTTTCCCGGTCGGCGCGGGGTTGGACAAGCCGCAGGCGCGTCAGGCTTTTGGCGGGTTTCGGGGCGCAGCCCTGAACCAGTCACGTAGCGCTAGCGGAGTGTATACTGGCTTACTATATTGGCACGGATGCGAATATCAGTGAAGTGCTTCATGTGGCAGGAGAAAAATGCAGCAGCGGAGCGTCAGCAGAATATGTGATACAGGATATATTCCGCTTCCTCGCTCACTGACTCGCTGCGCTCGGTCGTTCGGCTGCGGCGAGCGGTACCGGCTTACAGGCGGGGCGGAAATTTCCTGGGAGATGCCAGAAAGAAGCTTAACAGGGAAGCGATAAGGCCACGGCGAAGCCGTTTTTCCATAGGCTCCGCCCCCCTGACAAGCATCACGAAATCTGACGCTCAAATCAGTGGTGGCGAAACCCGACAGGACTATAAAGATACCAGGCGTTTCCCCCTGGTGGCTCCCTCGTGCGCTCTCCTGTTCCTGCCTTTCGGTTTACCGGTGTCATTCCGCTGTTATGGCCGCGTTTGTCTCATTCCACGCCTGACACTCAGTTCCGGGAA
Organism: Enterobacter sp. MGH 33; assembly: GCF_000534535.1. Classification (NCBI taxonomy): domain Bacteria; kingdom Pseudomonadati; phylum Pseudomonadota; class Gammaproteobacteria; order Enterobacterales; family Enterobacteriaceae; genus Enterobacter; species Enterobacter sp. MGH 33. The sequence continues at coordinate 4,903 of NZ_KI973215.1, forward strand.
GGCAGTTCGCTCCAAGCTGGACTGTATGCACGAACCCCCCGTTCAGTCCGACCGCTGCGCCTTATCCGGTAACTATCAACTTGAGTCCAATCCGGAAAAACACGACAAAGCGCC
>NZ_KI973216.1:0-4191 GCF_000534535.1 Enterobacter sp. MGH 33
GTCGGACTGAACGGGGGGTTCGTGCATACAGTCAATCCTGGAGCGAACTGCCTTCGCGGAACTGAGTGTCAGGCGTGGAATGAGAAACCGCGGCCATAACAGCGGAATGACACCGGTAAACCGAAAGGCAGGAATGCGGGGGAGCACGAGGGAGCCATCAGGGGGAAACGCCTGGTATCTTTAAGCCGCATCGGGTTTCGCCACCACTGATTTGAGCGTCAGATTCTGTGATGCTTGTCAGGGGGGCGGAGCCTATGGAAAACCGGCAGCGGCGCATCCTTTCTTCCCCTCCTGCATTCACGTATTTCCCCGCCACGTCTTTATCCGTGAGTCCGTACCGCTCGCCGCAGCCGAACGACCGAGCGTAGCGAGTCAGTGAGCGAGGAAGCGGAATATCCACCGGGACAGGCATCAGCCTCTTACGCACCTGAGCCTCATCTCACAGTTTTCATGACTGACTATTTCATCCCGATTCCCGTCGTGCCACCATAGTAAGCCAGTATACACTCCGCTAGCGCTACGTGACTGGTTCAGGGCTGCGCCCCGAAACCCGCTAAATGCCACTGACGCGCCTGCGGCTTGCCCAACACCGCGCCGACCGGGAAAAGATTTCCCGCCCGTCCCGGCGTTATCAGGAGGCCGGATTGGCAGACAAACGCAGCAAAATGCTCACGATGTGGGTAACAGAAGATGAGCACCGCCGTCTGCTGGAACGCTGCGACGGTAAACAGCTCGCGGCCTGGATGCGGCAGACGTGCCTGGACGAGAAGCCCGCCCGGGCCGGCAAACTTCCCTCGATCTCGCCGGCGCTGCTTCGTCAGCTTGCCGGCATGGGGAACAACCTCAACCAGATTGCCCGCCAGGTTAACGCCGGTGGCAGTAGCGGTCTCGACCGCGTGCAGGTCGTCGCCGCGCTGATGGCCATCGATGCCGGACTCGAGCGGCTGCGGCATGCCGTACTGGAAAAGGGGGCTGACGATGATCGTTAAGTTTCATCCCCGGGGACGCGGAGGCGGTGCCGGCCCGGTTGATTATCTGCTGGGGAAAGACCGCCAGCGCGACGGTGCCAGCGTTCTTCAGGGGAAGCCGGAGGAAGTCCGGGAGCTTATCGACGCCTCGCCCTACGCCAAAAAGTACACCTCCGGGGTGCTGTCCTTTGCCGAACAGGACTTACCGCCCGGGCAGCGTGAAACGCTGATGGCGAGCTTCGAGCGGGTTCTGATGCCCGGACTCGATAAAGACCAGTACAGCGTGCTGTGGGTTGAGCACCGGGACAAGGGGCGGCTGGAGCTGAACTTCCTGATCCCGAACACGGAGCTGCTGACCGGCAAACGGCTCCAGCCATACTATGACCGCGCCGACCGTCCTCGCATTGATGCCTGGCAGACCATCGTGAACGGCAGTCTGGGGCTGCACGACCCGAACGCGCCGGAAAACCGGCGGGCACTGGTCACGCCGTCCGCGCTGCCGGAAACGAAGCAGGAAGCCGCTCAGGCGATTACGCGGGGTTTACTGGCCTTAGCCTCGTCCGGGGAGCTGAAAACGCGTCAGGACGTCACTGAGGCGCTGGAAAGCGCAGGTTTTGAGGTGGTTCGCACCACAAAAAGCAGCATCAGCATTGCCGACCCGGACGGGGGGCGAAACATCCGACTGAAGGGAGCCATCTATGAACAGTCTTTTAACGCTGGCGAAGGACTTAGAGCAGAAATCGAAAGTGCAGCAGCAGACTACCGGCGAGATGCTGAAAGCCGCATTCAGCGAGCACGAGAAGTCTGTCAGAGCGGAACTGAACGAAAGCGAGAAGAGAATCAGCGCCGCCATCCACGACCACGACCGGATGCTGTCCTCAGCCATGAGCCAGCGTACGAAAGGGATGCTGCGCATGGTCAGCCAGACGTGGCTGACCATCGTCCTGGTCTCCGTGCTGCTGATAGCCTCAAGTGCGGGCATTCTATGGTGGCAGGGGCAGCAGATACTCGACAATTACACGACCATCCGGGAGCAGAAGAGCACGCAGGCCATGCTGTCCGAGAGGAACAGCGGCGTGCAGCTCACGACCTGCGGAGAGGAACGACGCCGCTGCGTGAGGGTGAACCCGGACGCGGGACGGTTCGGAGAGGATTCGAGCTGGATGATACTGGCGGGGAAATAGCACATGACGGAACTGGAAAAACAGTTGCTGAGCGCATTAGAGCAGCTACAGCAGGACTACTCGAAAAGGCTGGACGAGTGGGAGAGCGCCTTCGCGGAATGGCGGACGATGTGTGGTCTTATGCAACGGGAGAACGCAGCGCTGAGCGAGCGCGTCACGGACTTGAGCACGCAGGTGCTGAGTTTAAGCGAGCAGCTGCGCCGGTTGTCGTAAGGCTGAACGACATCGAGGCACACCGGGAGCAGGAGCGCGCAGCGCAGCACCAGAAAGCGCTGGAGCTGGAACGATCGCAGCGTCAGCAGGAGTATGACGGTCCGTCGCTGTGATAACCGGATAAAACGGGGCTTTCATTGAGGATCTGCGCCGAAACCCGGTGCCATTCACCCGGCTGCATGGCTATGCAGTCGGGTGAGATTTATCAGGCGCAGAATGCACGGTTTGCGGGGTGGTTTACTGTCGGTTTTGCAGGACTGACGCCGCATTCGCGCTGAACCCGTCCGGAGAGGTGCGGGCAAGGGATGTTATGGTAAAAGCATGATGCCTGGCGGGTACGGAAAAATTGTGGCGACCGAGCCTGCAGACGCAAAAATCCGGCCCATACTTATTCGTCTCCTTCATCAGGAATGCAGTACTATCCAGCCACTGCAGGTATTTGGCCCCCAGCGGGGGCTTTTTTTGCCTGTTGTTGGGGCAGATAAAGAAAAGGGCCGCATTAGCGGCCCTTTTCGGAGAGAGCGATGCCTCAATGCGGAATTTCAGAGACTTCTTTAACGTCGGCTTTATTGATCTGCTGTTTGACACCATTTGCGTCTTTATAGCCCAGCAGGCCTGAGTCTGATTCTGTAGGCTTGCCGTCGCTGACAATTGTACGCCCGTCGTTGGTGTGGATGGCATAGCTTGTGCGCGTGCAGCCGGTTAGGGCTGAAAGCGCAACTGCCGCTGCGAACACTGAAACAAAAATCTTTTTCAAAGCCAGCTCCTTTTATCCGTATCAGTTGTCTAGTTCACTCATGTTGGTAATTTTGTCACGGTTGATCTGTTCGGTTCGGCCTGTATGGGCATCTTTGTAGGATACTAATCCCGTATCACTGTCAACTTTGGGTTTGCCGTCTGTAACGATAGTGCGATCATCTGTGGTTTTTATTTCTTGGTTTGAAGAACATCCAGCAGCGGCAAAGGTCACCAACGCGACCATCATGGCCGCCAACAGCGTTTTTTTATTCATAATAGGTTCCCTGCTTAAAGGTAAAGTGGATATGGTCACTAACCATCTAAGTATAGGTCGTTTTTTCATGCGAAAAGAGGATTGAATGGACAAGAATTTCGATTATTGCTGACAGAGCATGGAGAAAAAGAGGCTGTTTTACTGTTCGGAAAGAAATCTTTTGTTGCCGTGCCAGATACGCAGAACCTTTATGGTGGGTGTTATTACCTTTATTTAGAGGATGCTCACAAGAACGAGCTTTTAATTGAGTTAAACGAAAGTGATTTATACCCCGGTGGCGCAATAGAACTTCAACACAACGGCGGTCGGAAGATTCATTGCGAGATACTAAAAGTAAGGTGGAGTCGTTAACTCAAGTAATGTTTCCTAAGTATGTTGATAGGCAAACATAGTGGTAGTTAGTCTCTCTGAGTAAATGATCTTCTTGTGATCCTGTCGTTACAGTCGTAATCTCTTGCTCTGAAAACGAAAAAACCACCTGGGGAGGTGGTTTGATCGAAGGTTAAGTCAGTTGGGGAACTGCTTAACCAGGTAACTGGGTATACGAGACCGCAGAAACCAAAACTGTTCTTTCAGTGTAGCCTCTCTCAGGCCCATACTTCAAGACCTCTTAATTTGTCTCTCGTATACCTCCAGTTACTAATGGCTGCTGCCAGTAGCGATTTTTCGTGTCTTTCCGGGTTGGACTCAAGACGATAGTTACCGGATAAGGCGCAGCAGTCGGACTGAACGGGGGGTTCGTGCATACAGTCAATCCTGGAGCGAACTGCCTTCGCGGAACTGAGTGTCAGGCGTGGAATGAGAAACCGCGGCC